>OZ241331.1:1935000-3471827 GCA_965200005.1 Acidimicrobiales bacterium | reverse complement strand
TCGTCGACCAGGTCCAAAAAGTCGATTTGTATCTGATGATGGGCAACACAATTGACGGTTACGACTCCTATGAGGATGCCGTTGCGGCAGCATCCGCTGAGCCACTTCCTGCGCGGGTCGCAGGCTCCGACATGCCGTATAGCTCAGGCACTACTGGATTCCCAAAGGGTGTGTTGTCTCGCCAGGAGCCGTTGCCACTGGAGGAGGCCAACTCCTCAGTCGCAGCTATGTGTTCGCTGTTGTTGGGCACCACGACAGAGTCGGTGTACCTCTCTCCAGCCCCCTTGTATCACGCGGCACCGTTGCGGTTCTCGATGGCGATGCACGTCGTGGGTGCAACCGTGATTGTTATGGAACGCTTTGATGCTGAGTCGTTCCTAGCCGCAGTGCAACGCTGGTCGGTCACGCACACTCAGGTCGTTCCAACCATGTTTGTGAGAATGCTCAAGCTCCCCGAAAAACGCAGAAACGCTTACGACTTGTCATCTCTCACTAGCGCACTTCACGCAGCAGCTCCCTGCCCGGTAGATGCCAAAAGACAGATGATCGATTGGTGGGGGCCGATCATTTCTGAGTACTACGCCGGTACCGAAGGCAATGGGTTCACCTATTGCAACAGTGATCAGTGGTTGGCGCACCCAGGAACAGTTGGCGCACCACTCAATTGTGAAGTTCACATTGTCGATGAAGCTACCGGAACAGAGTTGCCTGCTGGAACCGACGGTGTTGTCTACTTCAGTGGTGGCAACACGTTCGTGTACCACAAGGACGACGAGAAGACCCGAGGCTCGCATCTTGCCAATGGATGGTCGACTCTCGGTGACATCGGCCATGTTGATAGCGACGGCTTCTTATACCTGACTGACCGCAAGGCTTACATGATCATCTCAGGTGGTGTGAATATCTATCCGCAGGAGGCCGAGAACCTGCTGACAATGCACCCGGCGGTGCTCGATGTTGCAGTTATTGGTGTACCTGACGATGACCTTGGTGAGGTTGTCAAGGCTGTTGTTCAACCAATGGAAATGCCACAGAGTGACCCTGAGCGAGCCGCACTAGAACGTCAACTGATTGACTATTGTCGCCAGAGCCTCGCTTCTGTGAAGTGTCCACGAAGTGTAGATTTTCGCGCTGATCTGCCTAGGACAGAAACAGGCAAGCTCTACAAGCGTCTATTGCGTGACGAGTACTGGCAAGATCGCACCACCCGCATCTAGCGAGCGAACTCTCGGTTTCGACACCAACAAAATGACAAATGGTTGATGGCTAGCTAATCTTTAGGACTCTAGCCGCATTCTCACGTAGGAACTTCGGCCAGACATTGTCACGGAAGCCGACTCCAGGCATCTCTGCCATGATCCTGCGAAGAGATAAACCCATCGGGAAGTAACCGGCGTAAATGATCTTGTTGGCGCCTCGAGTGTTGGCGTAGGCGATGATCGCCTTGGGGTAGTGCTTGGGGGCAAACGCGGAGGTGGAGTAGTGCAGACCGGGCCACTTCAACATCAACTTCACAGCGAGCGCTTCCCAAGGCTCACAACCATGTCGCGTTACCAGAGTTAACTCCGGAAAGTCATACATGACCCGGTCTAGGCGCTCCACATGCTGACAGTCCATCGGAAGTCTTGGCCCCGGCACACCGGCGCACACAAAGATCGGGATATCTAGCTCACAACAGGTCGCATATGTCGGGTACCACTTGGCATCGTCTATCGGCACTTGAGGGAAACATCCAGCTGGGAATGTGCCAACCGCCCGGATGTCAAACTCATCCTTGAAGCGACGGATCTTGCGAACCGCGCCCATCACGTCGTTGCCATCTACCTGACAAGTCCCGACGAAACGGTCGGGGTAGTCGGCTAATGCCTTCTGATTGATCTCGCCTTCACACCCGATCATTCCGATCTCAATACCAAGGTCATCCATCTCGCCGAGTGTCAACCCGATCGGATCATCGGCCCCATATTTTTCTTTGGGAACAGCCTTGAACATGTACTCAACCGGGAAGTCAAACTCGGCCGACTCTGCGTCTTTGAGTTGGTTGCGGATGAACTCGTAGTGCGCGAAGTCTTTGGCGGGAAAACCGATCATCGTGTCGATAATCCCCACATCGGTTGGCATCGTCATCAGTTGTTGCTCCTGTTAGGTCGAAGGACGCTGCGTGAAACCGAGTGCTAGTTGCGAGCAACCTCTCGCCAGGCAATCTCTTTGTCGACCCGTGGTTCTCGGGGCAATCCCAGCACCTGCTCACCGAGGATGTTGCGCATGATCTCGCTGGTTCCACCCTCAATTGAGTTAGCGCGAGCCCGCAAGAAGCTGTGGTGCGTTCCCCTCGCCTTGTTGTCAAGCGTGACAGCGGTCGGTCGGCGGAACTCGTAGTCGTAATCGACCATGCCCGCGGGCCCCTCAAGGTCAATCACCTTGGCCGTGAGATCCTTGTTGAACTCGGCGAGCATCAGCTTGCTAATCGAACCCTCAGGCCCCGGGTTGCCAGCCCGGGCATTCTGTGCCGCCCGGGCGTTGTTGAGCCGCAGCGCCTCGCCGCGCACCCACAACTGCATGACCTCTTCACGGTGCGCCTTGGTTCGAGCCGAAGGATCCATGTTCTGGTATGCGGCTATGGCACTCGCCGCGGGGCCTTCGCGGGTTCCCCCAGCATCACTGGTAGCGCCCCCGATTGCAGTGCGCTCATTCATCAGGGTGGTCAGCGAGACGCGCCAGCCCTCACCGACTGCGCCGATGCGTGCCGAGTCGGGCACCCGCACATCGGTCATATAAACCTCGTTGAACTCAGCTTCGCCGGTGATTTGACGCAACGGTCGCACTTCAACCCCGGCCGCATGCATATCCAGAGCGAAATACGTCAGGCCCTTGTGTTTCGGCAGGTCGGGGTTGGTGCGAGTTACGAGCATCCCCAAGTCGGCGACATGAGCCAGCGTGTTCCAGACCTTCTGTCCGTTGACGATCCACTCGTCACCGTCACGCACAGCCCGCGTGGCGAGGCCAGCAAAGTCCGATCCCGAACCCGGCTCGCTGAACAACTGACACCAGCGCTCCTCACCAGCGAACATCGGACGCAAGTAGCGCCGTTTCTGCTCATCGGTGCCGTGAGTAACGATTGTCGGACCAATCAGTGACATGAAGAAAGTCGAGGGATCAGCCGGAGCGGCTCCCGCAGCACGCAAACGGCGCTCAACCAAACGATTAAGTTGCCGGGACACGCCAAGACCACCAAAGCCCACCGGATAGTGAACCCAGGCAAGCCCAGCGTCGAAGCGGTGTCCCCGGAACTCAACCCGGCCTTCGGAGGTGGGATCGTGCTCAGCGAGCAGTGCCTCAATTGCGGCTTCTACCTTGCGAGTCTGATCTGTGGCGCTTGTTCGGGCTCCGGCGGCGGTCATTGGCGGTTCTCCTCCTGGGGCGTTGCGGGCACTGCCCGGTTGGCGTCATGCTTGGCGGATGCACTCATACTCTCGCCAACTACTGCTCGACACCACCGAATACTGCTTCGCTGAGATTACCGGCCTGTGTGAAGACCTATCCGACGAGGAGTGGAGCGTGCAGTCGCTCTGCCCGGCATGGACGGTACGACAAGCACTCGGCCACGCCGTCGGTGTGGAAGACGTGATCTTGGGTTGGGAAGTCAGCACCACCAACATGCCGCCATTCCAGAAGATGCAGCAACTCACGGATGCTTCTTCTCAGATGTCAGCTTCTGAGTTCGGGGCACGGGTCAACGAGATCTTTGATGGCCGCCGCGCCGAACTAGCCAATCTCAGCGACGATGACATTGCTCTTCCGTCGTTCACGCCCATTGGTGTGCAAACGTATGGCGATTTCCTTGCAATCCGTGTTTTTGATTTGTGGGTACACGTCCGGGACTGCACCATCCCGCTGGGCCGCTCCAGCAGCGATGGTGGCGCTGCCGCTGAGATGACGCTCGATCAGGTTGAACGATCTATGGGCTACATCATGGGCAAAAAGGTTGGGTTGCCCGACGGCATGAGCCTCCGTGTTGACCTGACAGGGCCTGTTGAGCGGCAGCTTGGAGTTGTGGTCAAAGGGCGGGCCAACGCAGTCGATCCAGCATCCATCGAAACGCCTGATGTCGTGCTGACGGCCGACTCGACGACGTTCATCATGCTCGCATGTGGTCGCATCGACCCGCAGATCAAGATTGATGACGGCTCGATCTCGTGGTCGGGTGACGATCATTGGGGTGAGCAGGCGGCACGTAACTTGCGTTTCACGATGTGAACCCAGGTGTTGCTTTGGGTTGCCTAACCTCGGCGAGAGGGACTCTGTGAGCGCTGCACTCAGTTGGCAGCAGGAGATCTCGGAGAGTGACTGGCTGAAGCTTGCCCAACGAAGTTTGCGGGGACGCAGTGTGTCAGACCTTTCGAGCGAGACACGAGACGGTATCGAGGTCGCGGCGCTGTACTCGCAAGGTCCGCAACGCCCGGCGCCCTTGGCTGAGGCAGCGACTGTTGCGGCGCCACGTCGCTGCGAGCAAGGTTGGGACGTCCGGGTCACTCACCGGATTGGTGATGCGAATCGACTGGATGCGCAGGTTGCCCGAGATGTCGCCGATGACCTAGCAGGTGGAGCTACATCGTTTGAGTTCGAGTGCGTGACCTCGGTGAGCCCTGACACGTTTGCCGAGATCCTTGGTGATGCCGACACCGCGCGCATCGCTGTCTCGTATGCGCCTCACAGTGAGCTTGCGAATGCTGGGGTGTTGCTTGAGTTTCTGAGCGAGTCTGGAGGTCGCGTGGCGCCAGCGGGGTCGCTAGGACTCGACCCGGTCGGTCAGTGGGGTCGTAGCGGCATCTTCGGCGACATCACCGCTTCAGTGGGTCTTGCGGTTGAGGCTCTTGCTGACAAAGGCTCTAACGTCGCTGCGTTTACGGTTGACGCTCTTGGTTACGCCGATGCTGGAGCCACCGAAGCTCAGGTGCTTGGATGGGCCACTGCTACAGGTGTCTGCTACCTGCGAGCTCTCACCGATGCCGGGTTGACTGTTTCGCAAGCATCCGAGTTAATCAGCTTTCGACTGCCGGCAACTGCTGACGTGTTTGTGACGATGGCGGCGCTGCGAGCAGCACGGATCATGTGGCACCGGATCGTGACAGCGAGCGGTGGCGGCATGGACGTTGCACGGCAATCGCAACATGCCGTGACTGCACAGCACACCTACAGCCGGCGTGATCCCTGGGTGAACCTGTTGCGCGGCTGCACGGCTGCACTAGCTGCGGGAGTTGGAGGGGCTGACGCGGTAACGGTGACACCTTTCGACGCAGGATCAAACTTGGAAGACGCCACCTCGGAGGCTTCAGATAGCTCAATGGGTCGACGCCTGGCTCGCAACACACAACTGTTGCTGATTCAAGAGTCTCATCTGGGTCGTTCAACCGATCCGGGTGGGGGGTCGTACTACCTCGAGACGCTGACACGGGAGTTGGCCTCGGTGGGTTGGCAGATCTTGCAAGAAGTTGAGGAATCAGGCGGGATCGTTCGCGCAATCGGCGATGGTTCGATAGCAGCAGCTATCGATCGCTCCTGGGAGAGGCGCCTTGCTGGGCTTGTGACCCGCAATGAGCCTGTCATCGGTGTCAGCAATTTTCCTGACTTCGACGAAGCCACGACAGTTGCTCCGACTGGCGCTTCGGCACCCCAAGCCGCTACCCCGAACTCGGGTTTGCCTGTCCGCAGGTTGTCGCAGCCATTCGAAGACCTCAGGGATGCTGCGGATCGTCACAGGGCCACCGCCAGTGTTAGCCCTGCAGTGTGGATAGCTGCCTTAGGGCAGCAGGCAAGCCACTCATCGCCTACCGGTTGGGCGCGAAACCTGCTAGCTGCAGGTGGCATCGAGGCGGTCGAAGCATTGGCCGACGCCGACGCCGACGCCGCAAGCCACTCTGTTGAATGTCTCGACTCACCGATAGCTGCGGCGGCAGCCTTCGCCGCGTCGGGCCTTGAAGGAGCGGTGATCACCGGCTCCGATGTGTCCTACCGGTTACGCGCTGCAGCGACGGCAAGCGCATTACGGGACTCAGGCGCCGCTTTTGTATCGATCGTCTTCGAACGCGAGCCCACCCCAGAGCGATGCGACGAACTTAGAGCTGCAGGTGTCAGCGACATCTGGCATCACCGCAGCGACGCCGTAGCCGCACTAAAGAGAGTCCACTCGGCGCTTGGCATTACCTGACGCCATTGCGACCTGACGCTGACGCAATGGCGCCGGGCGACATGGGCGCCGGCGCGTCAGTCTGGAAGATCGGGACGCCATTGTGAGCCGTTGATGTGGCCTCCGCCGTCTACAAAGAGTGTGTTGCCGGTGACGTAACGGCTGGCGTCGCTGGCAAGAAACACAACCACGGGTGCGATGTCAGTGTCGGGGTCACCGATGCGCCCCATCGGGTTCGACGCATCCGCGGCGGCAAGCAGGTCCGGGTGGGCAGACATGACCCGCTTGAAGCTTGCCGACTTGGCGGCTGGGCACACCACGTTGGCGGTGATCCCCCAAGCCGCCCACTCGCGAGCCGCCGTTCGTGTGGCGGATCGCAGAGCCTCCTTCGCCGAGTTGTACTCAACAGTTCCCATGTGAGCGTTCACACCGTTGAGCGAGCACATGTTGATGACGCGACCCCACCTGCGTTCCTTCATAACTGGTAGCGCAGCGGCCATCGCCCAGAACGGTCCCAAGAAACCGACATCCAACGCTCGCCTCATTCCATCAGGCGTCTTGTGCTCAACCCGGCTAATCACACCACCGCCCCAAGCATTGTTAACCAGAATGTCGACCGATCCCCATCGCTTCACCGTGTCGTCAACCATGGCCTCGACCGCGGCGCGCTCGCCCACATCGACTTGCACGAAGTGGCTGCGCTCACCGAACTCGTCGACTGCCTCTTGTCCCAGACGTTCACTGATCTCAGCAACCGTCACGCAAGCACCTTCGGCAATAAACGCCCGTGCTACGGCCCTACCGATGCCCTCCCCGGCACCAGTGACGACCGCAGTCTTTCCGTCAAGCTGTCCCATCGCTGCCTCCCTCGGGCCTTTTGCTGCGTCGTGAGAATGAGAGTGAGAGTACGTAGTGCCGGTAGCAGGGCACGGCGCTGGCTGACACACTTGGCACCGCGGTCTGCCGACAATGCGATGGAGTGGAGTCAGGACACACGTGGAGGACCTTCAACAACGGGCTCAGCGCATCGCTGCTAAGCGCAGCTCGAAGTGGGTCTACCGTGCGGTGCGTCGCGCCATCATCTTGATCCTCTACCCCTACTTCAGGGTGCGACTCAGCGGCCGTGAGCACCTCAACATTGAGGGTCCCGTGATCGTTGCCCCAGTTCACAGGTCAAATCTCGACACGCCCCTCATCGGAGGCATGGGCAAGCGGCAAGTGCGGGCGCTATCCAAGGAGTCCCTCTTCAAGAACCGATTCTTTGGAGCGTTCCTCTCGTCACTCGGAGCGTTTCCGGTGCGCCGTAGCAAGGCAGACATCGAAGCGCTGCGTGCCGCAATTGCGATCCTCAAAGCGGGTGAGCAGATCCTCGTATTTCCCGAAGGCACCCGTCAGACAGGCGACAAGGTTGCCAAGGTGTTTGACGGGATGAGCTATCTCGCCTCACGAACTGGTGCTTCGATCGTGCCCATTGGCATTGCCGGCACTGAGGAGGCCATGGGTGCGGGCACCAAGCTGCCGAGACGGGTACGGGTTGCCCTGGTGGCGGGCCCCCCGATTCCCGCACCCGTGGGTCGCATGAGCCGACCTCAGATGACCGCTTTCTCCGAGCAGGTGCGCCAGAAACTGCAGCAAGTCTTCGATGAGGCACAAGCCCTAGCCCGCTAGGGGGCGCCGCTAGCCTCGCTCCATATGGCTGCCAAGATCACACTGGGCCCAGACGGCAATCTGATCGTCCCCAACGAGCCAATCATCCCATTCGTGGAGGGTGACGGGATCGGGATCGATATCTGGCCCGCAGCCCGGTCGGTGCTTGACGCTGCCGCCGCAAAGCACGGCCACCGGATCGAATGGCTTGAAGTGCTCGCCGGTGAGAAGGCCTACAACAACACGGGCGACTGGTTGCCAACCGAGACGATCACCGCATTCGACGAGCACCTGATCGGCATTAAGGGCCCACTCACCACACCCGTGGGTGGCGGGTTCCGCAGTCTCAATGTGGTCATCCGCCAGATCATGGACCTGTATGTGTGCCTGCGCCCGGTGCGCTGGTTCAAAGGCGTGCCGTCGCCGGTGCGAGAGCCCCAGCTCGTTGACATGGTGATCTTCAGGGAGAACACCGAAGACATCTATGCGGGCCTTGAGGTTCGCTCGGGTTCACCTGAGGCCGGCAAGCTCATTGAGTTGCTCCACGATGCTTTCGGTTGGGAGATCCGCTCCGACGCTGGTGTGGGTATCAAGCCCGTGTCAAAAACCGGGTCGCAGCGCTTGCAGCGTGCCGCCCTGAATTACGCGGTTCGTAGCGGTCGCAAGCGGGTTCACTGGATACACAAGGGCAACATCATGAAGTACACCGAAGGTGCCTTCAGAGCATGGGGCTATGAGTTGGTTCGCTCAGAGTTTGCCGATGTGGCCGTTGGATGGGACGACTGTGGCGGTGATCCGGGCTCAAGGATCCTGGTGCAAGACACGATTGCTGATATTGCCTTGCAGCAGGTGCTGACGAGGCCCGCGGAATTTGACGTGATCGCCACCATGAACCTAAATGGTGACTACATCTCGGATGCTCTAGCCGCCCAGGTAGGTGGTATCGGCATCGCCCCGGGAGCCAACATCAACTACGTGACCGGCCATGGTGTGTTTGAGGCGACGCATGGCACAGCCCCACGCTACGCCGGCCAAGACAAGGTCAATCCGTCTTCAGTGTTGCTTTCAGGCGTGTTGATGCTTGAACACATCGGCTGGCAGGACGTTGCCGATGACATCGTCACGGCACTTGAAGCAACGATCAGCGAGGGCATCGTCACTTACGACTTCGCCCGCCTCACCGAAGGCGCTACCGAGGTCAAGTGTTCGGAGTTCGCCTCCGCCATCATTGATCGCCTCTAACGCGACCGTCTCGCGACTGCTACGTCCCACCGGAACTCACCTGGCTCGCCGTGTGGCGGCCGGGGGCTCTTACAGACACGGGCTAGCGCGGCGGATGCCTGTGACAGGAGTGATCGACAGTGAGTGAGCGCACCGATGGCATCGCTCGCAGGGGTGCAAGGTTGATCATGCGTTCGGTACGCGCACATCCGGTTCCGCATTCGCTGGCGTTTGCGGGTGCTCTCGGGTTTGTGGCAGCGACAGTGGGTAGTGCATGGATGCTTGGCTGGATCACCGACAGGGTGATCATCGCCACCGAAGCCGACCGCGCCTCGGTTGCCATGGCGGCGGGATTGGTGATTGCGGTGTCGCTTGGGAGTGGGATCTCAGTGGGGATGCGCCGCTGGTTCCTGGCGATGGCCGAGTTGCGAACTCAGCGCGATTGGCGTCGGGCGCTGCTGCACCGCTACCTGGATCTGCCAATGGGGTTCCATCGTGAGCAAGCCCCCGGAACGCTGCTCGCACACGCAGACTCTGATGTCAACACAGCCACGATGGTGCTCAAACCTCTGGCATTTGCTGTGAGCGTCGTATTTCTTGTAATTGTCACGATGATCGCGCTGTTTATGGCGCATCCGCTGCTTGCCCTGATTGCAGCCGTGGTGTTCCCGGCTTTGGCGGCGATCAGCCGGATCTACACCCGCATGATCGAGAAGCCCTCAGCAGAAGTGCAGCGCCGTGTCGGCGAAGTCTCAGCGGTTGCACACGAGAGCTTCGACGGCGCAGTAGTCGTCAAAACGCTTGGGCGAGAGCAACTCGAAACCGAACGAATGCGTGCCGCATCGCAACGCTTACGTGATGAGCGAATCCGCGTTGGCAGGATCCGTGGCACCTTCGAACCTGCAATCGACGCCCTACCTACCGTTGGTGCAATCTTTCTGGTGTTGGTTGGTGCTTGGTTGGTTGACCGAGGATCGGCAACGCCGGGAGATCTGGTGCTCGCAGCAACGTTGTTCTCGCTGCTAGCGCTGCCTCTAATGGTTGTGGGCTTCTTCTTGGAGGAGCTTCCAAGGTCGGTGGTGTCGCTTGAGCGTGTCGACGGGGTGCTGAAACGCCCACTCGCCGCCGGGATAGATCACGAGAGCGACCGGCTGACGTTGCCACAGGTTCCGCTCTCTCTAGAGATCACGGAACTCTCGGCTGGATACGGCAGCCGGCTCGTGCTCGACGGCGTGACACTGAACGTCGGCTCCGGTGAGACTGTGGCGCTCGTTGGCGCTACCGGTTCAGGCAAGTCGACGATGCTTGAGACGATTGCGGGGCTCAACGAGCCCTGGGCGGGATCGATCCGCCTATCTGGTCGTGACATCGACACGATCACTCCCGCAGAATTGCACGACGCTGTGGCCCTGGTCTTCCAGGAGGCGTTTCTGTTTGCTGACTCGATTACCGAAAACGTCGATCTGCATCGCTCCAGAAACGGAAACGGAACAGGAGTGAGTGATGCGCTTGAGGTTGCGGCGGCGAGCGGGTTCGTTGACGCGCTCAGCGCAGGCACCAACACTGTGGTAGGCGAGCGAGGAGTAACCCTTTCGGGCGGTCAACGTCAGCGAGTCGCTCTAGCGCGTGCCCTAGCAGGATCGACTCGGTTGCTGTTGCTTGATGATGCAACCAGCGCCGTGGATCCGGCAGTCGAAAGCGAGATCCTCGACAACTTGCGCTACAGCCTCAACACCACCGTGGTTGTCGTCGCACAGCGTGTGTCCACCATCGAGCTAGCTGATCGTGTGGCCTACCTGAAAGGTGGTCGCATTGTTGCCACGGGCACCCACAAGCAGCTACTTGAACGTGACGACTATCGCTCTCTGGTCTCGGCATATGAGCAGGCGGCAAACCGGTGAGCGAGCCGGGGGACGCCGCGCCCAATCCAACTCCGCCCCAACCGCAAATTGGCGGCACGAATGGCTCCCAAGCGAGGAGTGAAGGCCTGAGCGACGGGGTCAGCGACCCACAACTAGAAGTAAACGCCCAGGTCAAAGCCCTATCTGTGTTGCGTCGAGGGCTCAACGACAGCAAGACCCTGCGCAAGGGCTGGCTGGTCACGGCTGCGGTGGCACTGCTCGCCGCTATCGGGCGTCTGATTGTGCCGATCCTGGTGCAACTCGTGCTCGATCATGGCGTGATCGGCGAGGCGGGATACCGCCCGGCCGTGGTTTGGGCCATGTCACTGATAGCCCTAGTGGCGGTCGTGGCCGTGGCAGCTGCGGCTCGCGGCGCCTACATCCGGCTGGTTCGCACCGCCGAATCGGTACTACTTGACCTGCGGGTTCGAGCCTTCGAGCACATCCACAAACTGAGCCTCGCCACACACACAGACTCACGCCGGGGTGTGCTTGTGGCCCGCGTCACCAGCGACGTCGAAGCCATGGCAATGTTCATGCAATGGGGAGCCATGGCGTGGCTCATCAACCCAGTGCTGATCGTGACCACCCTGGCGGTCATGTGCATCTACAGCTGGCAGCTGACGCTGCTGGTTGTGGCCCTTCACCTGCCGCTGCTGCCGTTTCTTCGCTGGGTGCAGCAGCGCCAGATCGCGGCTTATGCCCTGGTGCGTGACCGTGTAGCCGACACGATGGGACACACGAGCGAGGCCGTGTCGGGTGCTGCAGTGATCCGGGCTTACGGTTACCGGGAACGGATCCGCAAGCGTCTCGATTCCGCAGTCGACCGCCAATACGACGCTCAACTCTCGGCGTTCAAGTGGTTCGCCTTCCTTTCGCCTGCCGTTGACCTTGCATCATCTGTTGCGCTGGCTGCCGCGATCGTTGCCGGGGTTGTGTGGCGTGACGAGCTCGGCATCGGCGCCGGCAGCCTTGTTGCGTTCATCTTTCTGGTGCGCCTGCTGATCCGGCCGATCTCTGAGATCGGTGAGGTGTTCGATGGCACCCAAGCGGCTCTAGCAGCCTGGTGGAAGATCCTCAATGTGATGGACATGCCCGTCGACGTTGAAGAGCCACCGCCCGATGACGCTCTTTCGCTACCCACCGGGCCCCTAGGCGTGGCTGCACGTGATGTCGACTTCGCTTACCGTCGCGACGGTTTGGTGCTGCGCTCCGTGACAGTTGACATACCTTCTGATGCCAATGTCGCTGTGGTGGGCGAGACGGGTTCAGGCAAGACAACGTTTGTGCGCCTGCTGGCCCGGCTAGCTGATCCCGTCACCGGAAGCGTCGAGGTCGGAGGGGTCGACCTGCGCCAAGTAGCACCGATGTCACGGCGCGGCTGCATCCGCATGGTTCCCCAGGACGGTTTCCTGTTTGCTGCGAGCATCTCCGAGAACATCTGTTTCGGTCGGCCGGGTGCCACCGCCGAAGATGCTGAACGAGCGATTGATGCGCTGGGATTGCGGTCGTGGATCCAACGCTTGCCAGCGGGAATGGCTACCCAAGTTGGCCAGCGCGGCGGCCGCCTATCGGTAGGCGAACGCCAGTTGGTAGCTCTGGCAAGAGCGCAAGTTGCAGACCCGGGGCTCTTGCTACTCGATGAAGCCACCTCGGCTGTGGATCCCGAAACCGAAGAAGCGCTTGCGGCGGCGATGGCACACCTCAGCGTGGGACGAACAATCGTGTCGGTGGCACATCGCTTGACCACAGCCGAGCGAGCCGATCTAGTCCTTGTCTTTGACGAGGGTCGGGTCGTTGAGCAGGGAACTCACGCCGACCTGGTAGCTGCTGGAGGTGTCTACAGCCGCCTGCACGAGTCGTGGGTCGGCAATGTCCGCCGAGGCCAGCCGGTACCGTGACGGCCATGAAGCAACCTCTACGGGTAACTGTTACCGGCGCAGCCGGCCAGATTGGCTATAGCTTGCTGTTCCGTATCGCCTCGGGGTCGATGCTTGGCCCCGATCAGCCGATCATGCTGCAGATGCTGGAGATCCCGCCCGCCATGGATGCTCTTGCGGGTGTGGCAATGGAACTCGACGACTGTGCCTTCGGGCTGCTTGAAGGCATGGTGCTCAGCGATGACCCTCAGGAGGCGTTCGCGGGCGCGAACCTGGCACTGCTTGTGGGCTCTCGGCCTCGGGGCAAGGGCATGGAGCGCAGCGAGTTGCTAGAGGTAAACGCCCAGATCTTCAGTGCGCAAGGCACCGCGATCGCAGCCACAGCCGCTGCGGACGTGAGAGTGCTGGTCGTTGGTAACCCAGCGAACACCAACTGCCTGATCGCCATGAATAACGCAGCAGGCGTGCCTGCGGATCGCTTCTCGGCGATGACCCGCCTCGATCACAACAGGGCCAAGGCTCAGCTAGCAGCTCGTCTGAGCGTAAGCGTCAACGATGTGTCTCGCATGACGATCTGGGGGAATCACTCCGCAACGCAATATCCCGACGTGTTCCACTGCGGAGTCAATTGCCAGAACGCCGCGGCGCTCGTTGATGACCAGCAGTGGCTCGAGGACGACTTCATCCCGACCGTACAGCAGCGTGGTGCGGCGATCATCAACGCTCGAGGTGCCTCATCGGCTGCGTCAGCGGCCAATGCAGCAGTTGATCATGTGCGTGACTGGATGCTTGGCACTGCTGACGGTGACTGGGTGTCCATGGCGGTTCGATCCGACGGCAGCTACGGCGTTCCCGAGGGACTCATCTCGTCATTCCCGGTGACTTGCGCGCAGGGCTCTTATGAGATCGTGCAAGGTCTTGAGATCGACCCCTTCTCACGATCTCGCATCGACGCCTCTGTCGCCGAACTCGCCAGCGAGCGCGACACGGTGGTGTCGTTAGGTCTGCTCTAGCCGTCGAGGAGCGGCCGTAGGTCGTGCGCTTGCAGATTCGAATCCTGAGTCTCTGCGGTAGTCGGTATGCCCTGGCGCTACCGATGCCACCAAGCCGCACGGGCTTGCTGTCGCCTGCTTCGTAGTCGTTGTGCCGGAGTTGCCTGAGGTCAAAGCTCACACTGAGCGGTTGAACGCGGCGCTGCAAGGCGAGCAACTAAAGCGGTTCCTGCCTCTTCATCCAGCCGTACTCAAGACATTCGCCCCGCGACCCTCAACCGCACACTCAAGAACGCTCGCAAACGTCGGTAACCGCGGCAAGTACTTGCTGCTCCGGTTCGAGGCCGAAGTCGCTGCAGAGCCCGTGACGTTCGTGATCCATCTGATGAATGCTGGCAGGTTGCGAGTTGACAGCACCGGGGTTCGCAAGCCACGAGGGTCGCTTGCCCGCTGGATTTTCGTGAGCGGCGAAACACTTCTGTTCACCGAAGCAGGTAGCGAGCGCAAGGCTGGGATTTGGACTGTTGCCGGTGACCCGAACGAGGTTGAGCCGTTGTCGCGCCTCGGCCCGGATGCAGATTCGATCTCACTAGCCGAACTCGCTCAACGGCTTGCGGCTCAAAGCAAGCGCATTCACGGCTTTCTGCGCAACCAGCGGAATCTCGCGGGAATCGGGCGACTCCTGTCTAACGAGGTGCTTCACGCGGCACGGATCTCGCCCTTTGCGATCACTTCCAGGCTCAGTGACACTGCAGTAGCACGGCTGCATCAAGCGATCGGGTCGGTCATGCAACGAGCGCTTGCAGCCGAACGCAACCTCAAAGACATGGGTCGCTCCAAAGACCGCCCGAGCGACGTCTACCACCGGGTAGGTAAGGACTGCCCTGCCTGCGGCGACACCATCCGTGCCGTGACCTACCGCAAGTACCGAGTCGCCTATTGCCCTCGGTGCCAAACCCGCGGCAAAGTCCTAGCCAACAACACCACCAGCCGCTTCCTCAAGTAATCGCAATCGACCTATCGACCTATGGCTAAATCCTCGTCAGGAGGGGGCAGCGGCGAGGGCGAGTTGTTTGAGTCCGGGTAGGGCGGCTGTTAGGAGCATGGGATTGCCAGTGATGCGTATTCGGCCTTGGAGGACGGCTTGTTGAACTGATGTTGTTTGCGTGATGACTTCGGCGACTGTTTCGGGATCTGAAATGAAAGTCACCGTTCGGTCGTGCGTCTCATTGGCATGGAACAAACCTTCCGCAACGCTTACAGAGCCGTTTTCAAAGCGGATATGCCAGCAGAACTCACGATTGTCTTGTTCAACTACACGATGTTGCAAGACAAGATCAATGTCAGGATCAACCTCGTGATCGGACAGCCGCTCACCTAGCCATTTGAGCCACTCTGGCGTCAGCAACTGAGGCACGCAGTCTTCCTGGCCGGGGCTGTCATGGGTGTCACCTTGCACCGTCGGCACGATAGCTGTGCTCTGCTCGCCCTCTAGTCTGATCGAGTGAATCCTCCAAGCACTGGCGACATTGTCGCCGGTGTCTCGGTTGCTCTCGTTGCAATCCCACAGTCGCTTGCTTATGCGGAACTTGCAGGGCTGCCACCTCAGTACGGGTTGTACGCAACCGCTCTTCCGTCGTTGTTGGCGGCCGTGTTCGTTTCGTCTCGCTACCTGCAAACCGGCCCCGTTGCTCTCACCGCGCTCCTAACTTTCGGGGCGCTCACCTCGCTGGGTGCTCCTGGCGACAGCAACTACATCGCAAGCGCGGCACTGTTGGCCCTGCTAGTCGGTGCCATGCGCCTGCTGCTCGGTCTTGTGAAGTTGGGCCATGTTGCGTACCTACTCTCGGAACCGGTTGTGACAGGGTTCACCGCAGGCGCGGCCGTCGTGATCGTGTCTTCACAGGTGCCGAGGATTCTTGACGTATCCGGCGAAGGTGACGTGATAGCCGCCGCCATTTCCGCCCTAGGAGCGACCGGAGAGTGGAAGCTGCAAGCACTCTCGCTAGCAGCTGTCACGGTGTTGCTGGTTGCGACAAGCCGGCATGTTCACAGACTCTTTCCTGGTGTCCTCGTAGCCATGGTCGCAGGCGTTTTGCTGGTGCGCAGCGGCCTGTACGAAGGTTCAACGGTGGGCGATCTGGGTGGTGGCTTCATCCCGTTCACCTTGGGTTTCCCGTGGTCACAGGTGCCTGATCTGGTAGTTCCAGCAGCCGTCATTGCCCTGATCGGGTTTGCTGAGCCGGCTGCTATCGCCAGAACATATGCCGCTGCGGATCGCTTGCCCTGGAATCCGCACCGTGAGATGATCAGCCAGGGTGTTGCCAACCTCGCATCCGCGGTTTCGAGCGGCTTCCCGGTAGGCGGATCTTTCTCTCGCAGCGCGCTCAACCGGATGGCCGGTGCCACTAGCGCCTGGGGAGGTGCCATTACCGGTGCGTTCATTTTGGTGGTTTTGCCGTTGACGCCCTTGCTAGAGGACTTGCCCGACGCGGTACTTGGGGCGGTTGTGATCGTGGCTGTGGTCGGGCTCGTCGACGTTAAAGCCATTGTGAGACTGCCGTTTGGTTCGGTACCGCAGGCTCTGGTCGGTGCAGGTACCACCCTCGGAACCATCCTGTTAGCCCCTCGAGTTGAGCGGGGCGTGCTGATCGGGATCGGGCTCGCGCTAGCGATTCACTTCTACCGGGAGCTACGTGTTACGGCCGAGAGCGAGCGCCGTGGTCGCACCCTGGTTGTTCATGCTCAGGGTGTGATGTGGTTCGCTACCGTGCCCCAAGTTGAGCGGGTCGTGCGCGAGGAACTGGCAGCTGAGCGAGGCCTGACAGCTGTCGTGATCGACCTGTCCGGGGTGGGTCGCCTTGACTACTCCGGTGCGGTGGCATTGCGCCGGTTGCTGGAGCGGATCAGCTCGGGTGGCGTGACCATCAAGGTCGTGGGCATACCACCGAGCGTCTCGGGTGCAGTCATTGATGAGCTTGAGAAGTGTTAAGTCACAGCCGTTAGGTCGCCAGATCTGCATAAGGTTGCGGGAGTGAAGTCTGTCGCTCACATGTCACACGACGACCGTGTGAAAGCGATGACAGCTGGCATGGTGCGCGATGATCTGGCGCCGTTTGAGGGATCGGAGAGGCTGCGTCCGGACGGTCGACCTCGGCCAGAGTTCCGCCAGGAGTTGCGCAAGATCCCCAATGCGCGAAACGCCTTCACCGTGGTTGGGGCGTTTGCGGCACCCGTGGCGGTGGTAGCGGCGGTCATCGCCCTCGCTCATCCGCTGGCAACGATTGTCGCGATTCCGGTCATGGGAGCGCTGCAGTTGCGGATGTTCATCTTGCATCACGAGGGCGCTCACCGGTTGTTGTTCTCGAAACGTCGGATCAATGACCTCATCGGGATCTCGCTGCTCGGTTGGTTGGCCTTTGGCACCGGCACTCATCAGTACAGGCGGGTTCACACAAACCATCACCGTGACGAGTTCGGGCCGAAGGAGCCTGATTTCTTGCTCTACGCCTTCTACCCGGTGTCACGGGCTTCAATGCGACGCAAGCTGACCCGTGATCTGCTGGGTGTCTCCGCCTACCGGATCCTCAAGCCACGCTTCACCGGGCTGGTCAAGCCAAAGTTCTTGAAGTTGAGCTTGCGATTCCTGGCCGGTCAAGCACTGGTGCTAGCGGCGTTCTGGGCAGCAGGGCACCCGTGGCTCTATGCGCTGCTGTGGCTGTTGCCTTATGTCAGCTACTACCAGGTGGTCAACCGACTGCGGGCCGTTGCCGAACATGGCGGCATGACCCGCAGTTCCGACAGGCGCAACACCACCCATCATGTGCGCCAGAGCTTGCTGGCAAGGATGCTGCTGGTGCCATACAACGTCGGCTACCACTTGGCCCATCATGTTGATTCGGGCATCCCGGCCCGAAACCTGCCGAGGCTTCACAGCGCGCTCGAAGAAGACGGATACCTGCCAGCCAGAGCCTGCTGGCCGAACTACCGCTCTCTCTGGCGCGCCCAGAGGCTTGAGGTGGCTGCCTAGAGGCTGTTCAGGGGCTGATTAGGGGCTGTCTCAAAACGAGAAGCCGTCAAGCACCTGTTTGAGGGAGTCGATGTCTTCGGAACCGAGCACAACACGAGAGTTCGTAGCGACGTAGACGATGTCGAGGTTGATGCCTGCGACCGAGACTTTGCGGGCTAGCTCGGCGAGCTCGCCGGGGCGGTCATGTGCCTGCACGACCACCACTTCTCGCTCACGAGTAACGACTGGCCCGTGAGTGTTGGCGAGCGCCCGGTACACGGGCTCGCTGTGGGGTACCAAAATGTGTAGTTCGGTCTTCTGTCCGTTGCCTAGACATGTGGCTGCGGCAATGTTGACGCCGGCATCACTAATCGCTGTTGCCACTTTGGCCAGCTCCCCGGGTTTGTTTTCCAACTCGATCACCAGGTCACTGGCCAAACTCGACATGACAGCGGATCCTCCTAAGGATTGTCAATCTGGACGCCTGCTCCGGCCGCCACGGCGAGAGCGAGGGACACGGCACAATACGCCAGATTTGTGAATCTGTGAAGAGGAACTGTGCAACCAGATTGTGGCCAAGAGCCAGGACGACCGGACCGCGCCACTTGTTGTCTTTGGCGGCTCGGCACGCGCTGCTGATGTTCTAGTTTGGATCATCGTGGTTGTGAATTATCAGCAGGAACATCCGCGAGCGTCTGCGCCGGCTCGGACCTTCGGCCCGCTCCGGCGCGTCGCTAGTTTGCTGGCCGTCGTTGTGTTTGTGGCTCTGTCATGCGGTGACTCTGGGAGTGACACGACCGAAGCTGTCGACAACGCGGGCGAGCGGGCGCCGACGACTTTTGATTCAGCAGCCGAGTCGACTGTCGATGCCGCCGAGGACGTGTCTCCGGTGTCTGAGGACGATGCATCGACAAGTGAGCAGATAGAGACATCTGAGTCAGGAGTTGGCGATGTCGAAATTGACAGTGCTACAGCAGAACCTGCCTCTGTTACGGATGAGTCTGCTTCCACGACCGATGCGACCGAGTCGACGGAGTCCGAGGAGGCCCCCGAAGCCAGTGCCACAGAGTCCGCAGGCGACGTTGACCCCGCCGTGGCATGTAACAGCACGGAGCCGTGCGCACCCATCAAGTGGATCTCGATTAACGGGGTACACGTCTCCGATACAGGTTGCGATGTCAGCACTGTTGCTACTTACGACGAAGCTGACGGCAATCTTGCCGATGCCCACGCGCTCATAGACGACATCGCTGGCACAGCAGAGAAGCGGAGCCAAGTCGTCGCCCTGCCCGCAGAGTGTGCGGGAACTGTCAAATACACGGTCGATGATGCTCCCGATGCACCGCCACGCTGGCCTGACTCGAACGAGGTGTTCCTTGAGTGGCTGCCGCTGTACTACGGCCCCGAGTCGTCACGCATCTGGCCCCAGTTCACTCCCGTGGTGAAAGAGGCGTTGCACTGGTGCTATCTGGGTGTCGCGGGCAGCGAGCGCTACCTGCGAACCGGCATCTATCACTGCAACACGCAGATGTCTCACATAGGTTGGCCATCTCGTGACCTGCAGGGTTCACTTGAGTGCTTGATGTCGGAGTACAAGGATCGCCTGCGGGAAATGTCTCAGCTTGGCCACATCAACATCTTCGATTCGTGGGGTTACGCGTACGACAGCGGATGGCATAAATGTCCGACCAGGTTCATTGCCGATCCAAACGATCAGCGACCGTTTGAGCAACGCCGCGCGGAACTCCTTGAGGGTTTGGGGGCACAGCAGGAGCTGGTTGATGAGCACTGCTTTGAGCCCTATGTCGTTTATGGAGACGACCTAGAGGGCTTTGTGTCCGCAGAGATGTCGTCATGCTGGCAGGCGGTGCGGTTGAGCGAAGCAGGCCTTGCTGCTAGTGAATCCCAACTCGGCGACGCCGATCAGCTCGCAGAACTTGGCGCTACAGGCAGGTTCGGATGTGCCTAAGCCCGTGAGCCGCCGCCGACGCCGAACACGAAAGGCCGCCCCAAGCAAGAAGCCTGCTGGGCCGCAACAGCCTGAGTGGCGGGTACATCAGAGACACTTCGAGCCGACCCGGATCGTTAGCGAAGACGAACTCGAAGCCATACACCAAGCGTCCCTAGAAGTGCTCCGAGACATCGGCATGGACTTCCTGCATCCCAAGGCTCGGCGGATGCTCGCCCAAGCCGGCGCCGACGTCGACGAGACAAGAGTGCGGTTCGATCCCGAGATGGTCACCGAGCTCGTGGCAAGAGCACCGTCTGAGTTCGTGCTCCATGCCCCCGACCCAGCCCGCCACTTGCCGATGGGCGGGCCGAACGTGACGTTCTCAGCGGTTGCGAGCCCACCGAACGTGGCAGGTCGGCAGGGTGGACGCCGCGCCGGTAACCACGACGACTACCGGCGACTGATAATGCTCGCCGAGGTACTCAACACCGTCTCGCTCGTTGGCGGCTACCCGGTCGAACCCATTGATGTGCATTCCTCAGTCAGGCACCTCGTAGCGACCCGTGACATGCTGACGCTCACCGGCAAGGCTGTCCACTGCTATTCACTAGGAGCAGAGCGCAACCAGGATTGCCTCGAGATGGTGCGGATCGTGCGCGGCATCAGCCACGAAGAACTCGATGTTCAACCATCGATCTTCACGGTGATCAACTGCAGTTCACCACTGCGTCTCGACACGCCAATGCTTGAAGGGATCCTGCAGTACTCCTCTCGGAACCAGGTGGTTGTTCTCACACCATTCACGCTGGCTGGCGCGATGGCGCCGGTCACAATTGCGGGTGCGGTAGTTCAACAAAACGCGGAGGCGCTTGCTGGGATCGCTCTCACTCAACTGGTGCGACCAGGCTCTCCAGTTATGTATGGCGGCTTTACATCAAATGTCGACATGCAGTCGGGTGCGCCGGCGTTCGGCACTCCCGAGTACATGCAAGCGGTGCTACTAGGCGGTCAACTGGCACGCCGTTACGGCATCCCGTATCGCTCATCGAACGTGTGCGCAGCGAACGCTGTTGACGCTCAAGCTGCCTATGAGAGCGTGTTCTCGCTGTGGGCAGCCGTCACGGGCGGAGCCAACCTGGTGTTGCACGGCGCGGGCTGGATGGAAGGCGGATTGCAGGCCTGTTATGAGAAGATGGTCATCGACGCCGACTTGTTGGGGATGGTCGGTGCCTTCCTGGCACCCCTAGCTACCGATCGCGACTCCCTTGCCGTTGATGCCATCACCGAAGTCGGCCCAGGTGGTCACTTCTTTGGTGCTGCTCACACACTGGCGCGCTACCGCAACGCGTTCTACAAGCCGATGGTCTCGGATTGGCGCAACTATGAGACCTGGGCAGAAGCCGGGTCACCGACCGCTCTTGACCATGCCGAGCGTCTCGTCAACGAACTCCTTGAGGCTTATGAGCCTCCCAAACTCGCCGATGATGTGCTTGCCGAATTAGATGACTTCACCGACCGGCGCATCACCGAAGGTGGCGTTTACACAGACTTCTAACTATCTTCTGAATGTCAATTCTTGTTGTAGTTTTGCACGCAATGTGTGGTTTCTCACGTTAAGAATTGGTGGTAGTGGATGACTAGCAACGATCTTCGATACCGGCCCTCCGTGGACTTCACCTCACAAGACTTCTGGGTCGGCACCAGGCAGGTCATGGAACAAGCAACAGGCTTGCCTCCGGCTGCATACTGTGACGAGGACTTCTTTGCAATTGAGCAGCAGCGTCTGTTCGGGCGCTCCTGGGTGGCAGTGGCTGAAGCATCCGAAGTGGCCGAACCCCGACGGGTATTGGTGCGTCGGGTGGGTGACACTTCGATCCTGGTTGTGCGGGGCCGTGATGGGGTACTGCGAGGCTTCGTCAACTCATGTCGACACCGGGGCACCGAACTTGCCGCCAGTGACTGCAGTGTGCGCAATTTGATCCGCTGCCCGTATCACCGCTGGTCATACACCCTTGAGGGATCCCTAGTGGCGACTCCACTGTTTGAGACCGTGCCTCGACCCGGGTTTGACCGGAGCGACTACCCGTTGATCCCGGTGCGAGTGGCGACTTGGGGTGCTCACGTGTTCGCTTGTGCAAACGACACAACCCCAACCCTTGAGCATTGGCTCGGGGATCTACCGGAGCGTCTGGGCGAGTACGGACTTGAGGGCTGGCGAATCGATCAACATCTGACGTTTGATGTTGCCGCAAACTGGAAGCTGCTCACCGAGAATTTCCAGGAGTATTACCACCTGCCCTGGGTGCATCCTGAGCTAGCCCGGGTGTCACGGGTGCGTGATCACTACCGGTTTCAGGGGCCGGGCATGTACTGCGGCCAAACAACGACACCGGTCTCATCCGATGAGCGTGACGACTGGGTGGTGCTGCCACCAGTGAGGGGTCTGGATCACTCGGATTCGCTGAGCGGCCGCTTCATGGCAGTCTTTCCCAACCTGTTGCTTTCGATCTTGCCGGGGCATGCCTTCACGATCCGCCTTGAGCCGGTCTCCGCGAACCGCACTCGTGAACACTGCGCGCTGCTAGTGCCGACCGATACCTCCTCGGACGCTTCCGAGGAGGCGCTTCAGGAGACTCTGAAGTTTTGGATCGAGATCAACTCCGAAGACATCGACATCTGCGAGCGTTCCCAGCGTGGTCTCTCCGCGGGTTCAATCGCTCCTGGGCCGCTATCACCTCGCTTTGAGGAGCCATTGCACCGCTTCCAGAACATGGTTGCGACGCTGATGACCGCCACGGATGTAACGGACGGTTTCGGTGTGCCGCCAGGTGACGGGCCCGAGGCAGCCGAGCGTTTCGGGGCGGGCGCCAACCCTGTTCCCGCAGCTATCGATCAGAGCTAGTCCCTTGAAAACACAAGCCCAAGTAGTGGTGATCGGCGGAGGTGTGATCGGTGCAAGCGTGCTGTATCACCTCACCCAAGCGGGTTGGAGTGACGTGGTGCTCGTTGAACGCACCGAGTTAACCGCCGGTTCTACCTGGCATGCCGCTGGGGGCATGCACACGCTCAATGGCGACCCGAATGTGTCCAAGTTGCAGCGTTACACGACCGAGTTGTATGCCAAAATCGAGAAGGCTTCCGGCCAGGATTGTGGCATTCACATGCCCGGCGGGATCATGCTCGCTGACACTCCCGAGCGTCTTGACTGGCTCAAATTGACCCATGCTCGGGGGCGTTACTTGGGCATGCAGACCGAGATGATCTCGGTGCGCGAGGCCGCAGAGTTGGTGCCGCTGTTTGAGCCCAAGTATTTCCTCGGCGCCCTTGTGGACGCACACGAAGGTGATGTGGATCCTTCAGGCGTGACTCATGCTTATGCAAAGTGCGCTCGTATGGCTGGAGCCGAGGTTTACCGGCAGTGCTGGGCCAGAGCAATCGAGCGTCGTGGTGATGGCTGGCTAGTGCGGGTCTATGACACAGCGAGTGGCGAAGACCTGGGCGAGATCTCCTGCGATCATGTTGTCAACTGCGGTGGTCTGTGGGCCCGTGAGGTTGGCCGCATGGTCGGGATCGAGTTGCCGGTGTTGGCCATGGAGCACACCTACATGATCACCGAACCACTTGATGTGGTTCGTGACTACAACGAACACACCGGTCGCCGGATGATGATGGTGATTGACTTCAGTGGCGAGATCTACCTGCGCCAGGAGGGTGAGAGTCTGCTACTGGGCACATATGAACAGGCGTGTGTGCCTTGGTCTCCGCGTGACACTCCCTGGGACTTCTCAATGAAATTACTACCGCCCGACCTTGATCGGATAGCACCCTCGCTTGAGTTGGGCTTCAAACACTTTCCTGTGTTCGCTGATGCTGGGATACAGCGAGTAGTCAACGGACCATTTACGTTCGCACCCGATGGAAATCCGCTAGTTGGCCCGATCCGAGGCTTGCCTGGGTATTGGACGGCTTGCGGTGTGATGGCTGGGCTCTCACAAGGTGGTGGTGTCGGGCTGTCACTTGCTAACTGGATCACAACAGGTGACCCTGGCTTTGACATCTGGGCCATGGATGTGGCTCGTTTCGGCGACTATGCCAATCTCACTTACACCAACGACAAGGTGCGCGAGAACTACTCACGTCGCTTCAGGATCACGTTCCCTAACGAGTTCCTGGATAAAGGCCGTGGGGTTCAGACTTCACCGATCTATGACCGCCTAGTCGATGCCAACGCTGTGTTTGGCGATTCGTTCGGGTTGGAGTCGGCTTTGTGGTTCCAGGAGCCGGGACTTGAACCGGTAGAAGAGGTCACTTTCGGGCGATCCAATGCTTGGGATCGGGTGCGTGCTGAGACACTTGCGGTGCGTTCCGGTGTGGGGATGATGGAGACAACCGGCTTCGCGAAGTTCCTCTTTGAAGGCACCGGTGCGCGGGCCTGGCTCAATAGGGTGCTAGCCGGGCGGGTGCCTGCTCCAGGCCGGATGGCTTTAGCTCCAATGACGAATGATCGTGGCAATCTGATTGGCGATTTGACGGTGGCTTGTCTTGCTCCGAGCCGGGGACGAGCGGCAGGCCCCTTTGGAACCGTCACTGGTGGTGTCACTGGCAATACTGGTGACCTCGAACGGTTTGTGTTGTTTGGTTCGGGCGTCGCTGAGCGTTACTACGAGCGCTGGTTCGATCAAAACCTGCCAACAGATGGCTCGGTGCACTACCGGAGTCTTGGTTGGGAGATGTGTGGATTGGCTCTTGCCGGGCCCGTATCTCGATCCTTGCTTGAAGAAGTAGCTAACGCGGATGTGTCAGCCTTCGGAATGCGCTTCATGGACTTCAAGTCAATTGATGTCGGACTTGCGCCCGTGTGGTGTGGACGCCTGAGTTACACCGGTGATCTCGGCTATGAGTTGTGGATGCCAGCGCGTTACCAGCGATACGTGTTTGATCTATTGCGCGATGTTGGGCGTTCCTTTGGCCTAGAGTTGTTTGGTCTCCATGCCTTGAATTCTTTGCGTCTCGACAAGGGTTTCGGTTCCTGGGCACGGGAGTACCGGCCGATCTACGATCCCTTTGAGGCAGGTCTTGGTCGCTTTGTTCGCCTGGAACGAGACTTCATCGGTCGTGATGCTTTAGTGCACAAGTATGGGCCTGATTGTCCCGGCTCTGCGTTGAAACTATGTAGTTGGGTCGTTGATGCTGACACCGGAAGATCCGGATTCGATGTGATCGGCGACGAACCGATCTGGCATAACAGTGAAGTGGCCGGCTGGGTTACATCGGGCGGTTACGCGCACTTCAGCGACGCATCGGTTGCTTTGGGATACGTGCCTGCAGAACTCGCTGACTCAGCAGGCGACTTTGAGATTGAAATCATCGGCGAGCGAAGATCAGCGTCGCGGATCTCGGGCTGCCTTTGGGATCCCGCCGGTGAACGCATGCGCGCCTGAGCGCGCTCAGCATCAGCGGTAATAGCTCAAAAGGAACCAGAGGGCAGATGCATTCATGAAGTAGCGCTCATTGTGACGTACACCCTCTATGCTCCTCGTTATGTTTCATGTATTCATGCTGGTGTATGGCCAGTTGCATCATCACTTCGCAGCTTCGATTCCAAGTAGGCTCGGCGATACGGAGGTGGTGATGGGAGATCTATCGATCTGGGTGCAGCTAGGTGCGCTAGTGGCTGCCGTGGTGTCGATCATCTGGCACCAGCAGCACAGCATCAACGGGCTACGCAAGGAGTTCCGCGAGGACAACGCTGCGCTACGCAAAGAAGTCCGCGAGGACATCGCCTCGGTTCACCGCCGACAACGCTGCGATGCGAGAAGAGTTCCGCGCCGACAACGCTGCGATGCGAGAAGAGTTCAGCGCCGACAACGCTGCGATGCGAGAAGAGTTCACCGCGGAACTCAGGTTGCTGCGTGAGGATCAGGCAGCGATGAAGGCTCGCCTAGAGCTCATTGAGCAGCGTCTGGAGCGTCTAGAGCAACGCATGGATGACGTTGAAGCAAGGATGTCCAAACTTGAGGCACGGCACGAGGACCTTGCAGAGAACTATCTGAAGATTTCGCTACAGCTCAGTTGGATCATGGGATTCCTTGAGCGGGCCGCCGAGCGGGCCAGGGCCGGCGAGCGTTCCCCCCTAGTAGCCCCAGACCTCAGCCCACCCAACAAACTGGACGTCCCATAGCTATCCGTTTTTGTTCGTTTATATTATAAACGTGCAAAAAAGACTAGGTCGAGGCGCTAATCCGTTCGTTCCAGGCTTCGGTGAGTCACCGCCCTATCTTGCGGGCCGCGACCAGATCCTTGACTCTTTCCGGTTGGCGTTTGAGTGTGGGCCATCGCACCGGTACTCAAGTGGGCTCCTAGTCGGAGCACGCGGCGAAGGCAAGACCGTACTTCTCACCGAGTTGGAGGCCGAGGCTAGACGGCTGGGCTGGTTCGCAATCTCTGAACATGCGTCAGTCGACAGTTCAGGAGCCAGCGTGATTGACCGGCTGATCTACAAGTTTGACGACGCTTGTGACCGCCGCGCGAAACGCTCTCGAAAGGAACCGCGACGACGTCGTTCTCGCAGGCAGGTCAAGTCGGTAGGAGTCGCGGCAATAGGACATGTCACCTTTGAGGATGAGCAGGAACTCACCCCGAGTCCGTCACTTGAAGCTGCGATGCTGCGAGTGGGGGAGTTGTGTGCCCGCTCCAAGAAGTGCGCTGGTGTTCTGTTCACAATCGATGAGATACAGAACATCGACCTGTTGGCCGCACGGACACTCGGTCATGCGTTTCAGTTGGCATCAAGACGCAAGCGTCTGCCGCTTGCGGTGATCGGTGCCGGTCTGCCAGAGATGCTGCACACGATCCTGGAGGATCCGGGCGCAACGTTCTTGAGACGACTGGATCGATGGTCGGTGGATCCACTCGGCGATGCTGACTCTGAACGAGCGCTGAGTGTGGTGTTTGACGATCGTGGTCTCCAAATCGAGCCGAACGCGCTGGATGTTGTCATCAAGAAGTCCGCAGGCTCCCCATACTTTCTTCAACTGGTTGGATGGCACGCTTGGGATGACATGCATTCCGGTTCGACGAGCAAAGGCACCGTGACACGTCAGATTCTTGAGAGTGCGTGTGAGCAGGCGGACGAGACATTTAAGGAGAATGTGCTCGCTCCGATCTGGCGCGACCTATCAGATGTTGAGAAACGCTTCATGGTCGCAATGAGCGTCGACAGCGAGATGACCAAGACGCGAGACGTCGCCCGTCGACTCGGAAAGTCGTCCCAGTATGTGAACGTCTATCGCAGGCGACTCATTGACAAGCGAGTGATCTCGTCGCCACAACATGGATCAATCCAAAGCACACACCCTGGACTTCTCGAAATGGCGGCCAACAGCATCATTGGAGGCGAATAGAAGGTAGCCGGTTGCCGTGGCTTCTGGGTTAGTTGAGCGCGGGGTGTTGTTGGGGGTTTGAGGTTAGGTGTAGAGGTGCGGGGAGGGCATCTTGGTGAGCGAATAAGGCGGACGTTGGGTTGGAACCGTCTAGCGCGTCAGCAGCTAGGAGCATGGCTGCTGATGAGTATGTGGTGCATTCACGATCTGGGTAACTGACATTGTCAGGGAAGGCCCAACCTGTCAGATAGCTGCCATCGGGTTGTCGCAATTGTTGTATCCATGTGAAGAGGTTCAATGCGGTTTCACGGTCACCGGCCGCAAGATAAGCCATAGAGCACTCACAAGTCTCAGCCGTCGTTACCCAATCGTGGTCACTCACACATCGCACACCGCGACCCTCATGCACAAACACTTCGCGCCGAGTAGCTAGTAACTCACGACCTTCAATAGAACTCATTGCTCCGGCGAGAACCGGGTAATACCAATCCATTGCCCAGCGGTCCTTTTGCGCAAAAGCATCACTGCGGTGATGCTTGATGGTATGAACAAGGCGACCCACAGCTAACTCCCAACTGGGACGCTGTTTACCAACAAGATCAGCGATAGCGAGTGCACATCTCAAACTGTGACTGATTGACGAAGAACCGGTAAGCAAGGCGAAAGACCAGGGCCGCTCGGTGGCCCGGCAAGCCCAGACGATCTCACCTCGAGGGGTCTGCAACGCCAGCACAAAATCGATGGCTCTCTCGACGACAGGCCACATTTCGGTAACGAATGACCGATCACCAAATCGCAGCCAGTGATGCCACACACCAGTAGCGATATAGGCAATCGTGTTGGTGTCGAGTTTATGTTTATCGACACCCTTAGCCGTGTAGTACTGATGCCAGGAACCATCATGGCGTTGCATCCGAGCAAGCCATCCATATGCCGCTTCGGCCTCGGCACGGCGCCCCGCCACAACAAGCGCCATGGCCGCTTCAACATGGTTCCACGGATCTGACACACCCCCAACAAACCTCGGGATCATGCCATTCGACAGCTGACACTCAGCAATGGATTGAGCAGTCTGATCGGCTTGCTGACTGCTCAACACGCCGGGCACTTGTGGGGCAAAAAAATCGCCTCGCAGCGATTGCTCTAGCTCTGTATCCCGAGGAGTTGCTCCCAGTCGGGGAGCAACAGAGCGGTAAGTTTGGGAAGTCCTGGCATTAGATGGTTTGGAACCGTTGGTGTCAGCCAGCATGAGTCAACTCCAAACGCCCGCTGGCATCCAGGTCTGAATCACCCGCTGCCGACACTGTCTTGTCGGCATACACCACGAGACTCTTGCCTAGCAGCGGGTTGAGTAGCCGCTCGGCAATACGGGTGACTTTTGGTGCCTTCATGATGTCCCACTCAAGGAACCGGTTGTAAGCCTTCACCAGACGGTTATCTCCCACATCCCTGTTGGGGCCCACGGCACAGCGCAGCCACCAATACGGTGAGTGCAAGGCATGGGCACGATGCCAGCGTCCTGGCTCAAATCCAGCAGCACCAAGCTTGCGTTGCATTTCACGCAACCGGTAGATGCGCACGTGGCCACCGGGTGCCGCGGGCGCGTGGTAATCGCTTGACAACTTCCAGCAAAGCTTTTCGGGAAACCACGAAGGGATCGTCACCGCTAAGCGCCCACCTGGTTTGAGTACCCGAGCCAACTCCACAAGAGCCGTGTTGTCATCAGGTATGTGCTCGAGTACCTCAGACGCGATCACCCTGTCGAATGACTCATCATCAAAAGGAAGGCGCGTCGCATCGCCCTGCACAGCACTAGCGAGCACCGAGGGAGCCACGTCGCCGTCAGCGATCAGAAGGCGAACCAGATTCCGCACCTGCTCCACCTCTGGGCGAGCCAGATCACAGGCGACAACCTCAGCACCTCGCTTGAGTGCTTCATAGGAGTGCCGACCGAACCCGCACCCTAGATCCAGTAGCCGCTCGCCCGACCGAAGACCGAACACTGAATAGTTGACGGTGAGCATCAGTTCCGCAGTAAGGAACCAGTATCCGCGAGCACGGCCCGGTACTGCTCGACAGTGCGCTCAGCGGTGATGCGCCAAGACCACTGCCTCATCACTCGTTGCCGGCCGGCCTCGCCTACACGAGCCCGCGCCTCGGGATTCTCTAGGGCAGTTCGCAGCACCCCGGCAAGAGCCTCAGAGTCACCCGGCTCGGTCAGGAAGCATGTCTCGTTGTGAGTTCCGGCGACTTCAGGTAGAGCGCCGCCTGTGGTAGCCACCAGGGGCACACCACAGGACATGGCTTCTATCGCGGGCAGCGAGAATCCTTCATACAGCGACGGCACCACAGCGAGTTCGGCCTCGGCGTACAACTCCACAATGCGGCGGTCCGAAACGCCGGAAACGAATTGCACTACATCGTCTAGCCCGAGTCTGGCAATGGCACGGCTCGCGGCAGAGTCGGGCACAGGCTTGCCGATAACAGTCAGCGAAATGTGGCGTTCGGTTCGCAGCTTGGCAACCGCTTCAAGCAGGAAGCTCAAGCCCTTCATGGTGACATCAGCACTTGCAGTGGTGATCAGGTGCCCTGGCTGACCATCAATACCCTCAACCGGGGCGAACACGTCGGGGTCGACACCAACTGGCACCACATGAATGTGTTCCCGCGCAACTCCATGGTCACGGCTGATGTCCGCCTTCGATGACTCGGACACGGTGAGCACTCGAGGCAAGCGGCGTGACACCTGCGTTTGCATCTTCGTGAAGGCGTACCAGCGACGCTTCCCCAGCTGTTCCCGCCAGCCACGAGCGTGGGCGAGTTCAAGGCGGCGATCCACCGTGATCGGATGATGGATCGTCTCAAGCAGCGGCCATCCACTCTTGTGCAGCGCAAGGATTCCCCACCCGAGCGTCTGGTTGTCATGCACGATGTCGAAGCTTGCACGGCGAGGTCTCAGGTGACGCCAGGCCCGCAAGCTAAACGCCATCGGCTCGCTGAAGTTGCCCGTCACAAACGAGACATGTTCGGCAACATCGATCCAGTCCTTGAGTTCCCAGGCTCTGGGTTTGCGCATGGGATGCGGCGGTGCCCAGATGTCGAGACCGCCCAGACGCACTAGTGGCACTCTTGGGTCAAGTTCGGGATACGGAGGGCCCCCGAGAACTGTCACGTGATGGCCGAGATCGGCCAGCGCGGCAGAGAGGCGACTCACATAGACGCCCTGGCCGCCCACATGTGGCTTGCCCCGGTAACAGAGAATCGCGATGCGAAGCGATCCTTGAGGGTCCGCTTTAGCGGGCATGGCGCTAAGGCTTTCCCCCTGGCTTGCGTCGAGAAACGAGACGCCCCGCACCGAGCGACATCGCAACGGTCAGGGCCGCTGCCACTGCCGCGGGCCACGGTCCCAGCCGGACGGCAAGCGTATCGCCACGACGTAGCTCGACAGTGCTCTGTATCACCCGGGACTCAGAAGTTCCCGTTCGCTCGATCACATTGCCGTGAGGGTCAATCACAGCGGAAAAGCCAGTAGGCGCGGCCTGGAGCACCCAACGACCCGTCTCGAGTGCTCGTAGACGGCTCGAAGCAATCTGTTGCGACTGCACAACCGTCAGCCAGTAACTCGAGCCATTGGTCGGATTCATGAGCAGCAACCCGTCGCCGTCACCGATTGCGCTGCGGGCCCGGTTCTCGAAGAACACCTCCCAGGAGATGACGACACCGAGCGATCCGATAGGCGTGTCTAGCGCGGCTGCTTCTTCGGAGGAGCCGGGACGGACATCTCGTCCGGGGAGCTCGTCGCTGAAACGCTCGGCTGTGGAACGCAACGGCACGAACTCACCGAAAGGAACGAGGCGAACCTTGTCGTAGGTGTCGACCTCGATCCCACTCGAGTCGAACACGGATACGTAGTTGCGGTTGGCTTCACCATCGGCGGTGCGCTCAAAGAAGCCCGCAACTACGACTGCGTCAAGTGATGATGCAAGGTCGCCGAGGCGTGAGCGTGCCTCGCTGTGGGTCAACAGAGGATCGGTACAGATGCGGCGTTCGGTCTCGCTGTCGGGGCGGGGATGCACTACATCTTCGGGCCACAACACAAGATCGACAGGTGTTTGAACCTGAGAGTACGTAGCTTCGATGTGACGCTCAAAGACGTCACGCTGCTCACAGATGTTTGCGCGGGTGTTTTGCGGCCCGCCGCCTTGTACCACTGCCGCGACGATGCTTGAACTCCCAGTGGCACTAGCGGAAGCGGGAAGCACCTCACCAGCTGGTGCAACCGATCCCAGCAGCGCTGCCCCCACGACCAGTGCCACACCGATCGCAGCCTCTCGAAACTTGCGTCCGACAAGGGCCGCCAGAGCAACACCGCCAACGGCAGTAAGACCGCTCAGCAGCAGTGGGCCGCCGATACGTACGGCTGAAGCCAGAGGACCCGACACTTGCGCCATGGCCATAGTGGCCAGCGGCACACCTCCAAAAGGCCAACTCCAGCGCAAGAACTCGGCTAGGGCAAATGCAGCCGGGAATGCCAACAGACGCCGATCCGGAACCACGATGGCACCTGCTGCGGCATGCATAAGAGCGAAACCGATGACGGCAAGCGGCCAACCAACTGCGCTCAGATCCAGCATCCAGACTGTCGCCGGAGCCATCCAGGCGACACTCACGAGCGCCGAAAGGCCGGCTCGAAGGTAAAAGGTCTTGGCAGCGAGTAGTTCCACCCACAACGCCATGCCCACAAAAGCGAGCGGCCAGAAGCCCCACGGCGGCACCGAAGCAGCAAGTAGCAGGCCTGCAACCAGCGCCCGTAGCCACGGCTTGCCTCTCAGCAACGGCTAACTCCTTGCGCTTAAAGCGGGTTGGAGACGATGGATTCCTCCGATCCGGCCCACACCGCTGATCTGAACTTCGATGTCACCCCGGCACACAACCCAGCCGGGCAACTCAAGTTCGTCCACCACTGCATACATCTCACCGGCGGGTGCCACGGCACAGAGTTTGGCGGCAAGGTTGACGGCTTCACCAATGTAATCGTCACCTTCAAACAGCAGCGCCTCGCCGGTCGCGGCGCCCACCCGCATCTGCACGCCATGATTGGAGAAGTAGTGGATCAGGTGTGCGCCCAGGGCGATTACAGGTGCTGTGTTTGTGGCGACGAGCATCGCCCCGTCGCCTAGCCATTTGGCAACCCGGACTCCACGCTTAGCAGCGATGTTGCGTGTCACTCGGCGGAACTCGGACAACATGACCGCCGCAGCATGTGGGCCATGGGCACGGGTATAGGCAGTGAAACCGCTTAGGTCAGCAAAGCAGAAGGTGCGTGTGACACTGAGATGTGACTCGCCTTCGGGCAGTTCGTCGGGGCGGGCGACGCTACTTTCGGAACCGGCTTCGGCCCAGTCACGAGCCGGGCCGGTGTCAAATGCGACCAGTGGAGCAAGGACTGGGTTGCTCTGCTCGCTTGGGTTAGTCACTGGCCATGCCTGTGTCCATTAGGCGTGAGTGTCCATTAGCGCGTGTGCAGCGTTTTGGCCCTGGCGGATGCATGCAGGCAGGCCGAGACTTCGCATTGCCGCACCGGTTACCACAACTCCGGGCGTTTGCGACCTGAGGCACTCTTCTAGGTGGGCGACCCGTTCGAGGTGACCTGGGCGGTACTGGGGTAGCGACCGTCGCCACTCGACCACCTTGCACTCAAGTAGATCGTCTTGTCGCGTCTGGCACACATGGCGCAACACCCCTGTGGTGATGAGTTCCTCGATGAGTGTTGCCTTGAGTTCGGTGGCTTGCATGTCTTGCCAGCGGGTGTCGTCGGTTCGTCCTGCTGAGACTCGCAGCACGTACCGGTCACACTGGTAGTGGCGCCACTTCGCTGATGACCAAGAGCATGCTGTCATCAGCAGTCCTTCGGTTCGTGGTACCAGGAAACCACTTCGAGCTCGCCGGCAGCGAGAGGCCGCATGTCGGGTTGCCGGTGAGGGCTCGCTAGTCCCAGCGTGAGTTAGGAGCGTAGGCCCTAGGGCTTCTCCACTGGCAACGACGATCATCAGGACCACGTCGGCGTATTCAATGTCCCACAGGATGACGCTCGCTTCAGGTGTGTGTTCGTCAAGCAGACGAGCAGCCTGCCAAGCCGGAGCGGCAACGATTACACCATCAACCGTGAGCGAACCCTGCGGTGTCACTACTTCCCAGCTTGGTGCCTGACCCGGTCGATCCGGGCCGCGTTTGAGCCGAGTCACAGGTGTGTCGAGGTGGATTGCGGCTCCTAGCACCGACTCAAGAGCGTCGACCAGTCTTGTCACACCACCATCGACGCTCTCAAATGTCGGCGTCGAACCGCTTGCGATTTTGCGGAGAGATTGGGCGAACGGCCCGGGAACTTTGGCAGCCTGATACAAGGCCGGAGCGCAAGCTTTGATGCTCATCTCATCGGGTGAGCCTGCGTTGATGCCGCCAAGCAGCGGATCGACAAGACGTTCGAAGACCTCATCACCGAGTCGGGGTCGAAGCACTTCGCCTATCGAAGCATCGCCAGCGAGTCCCGGCGCATCCCATGCGAGGCCTCGACGCAACGCGCCCAATCCATCAGACGAAACGATGCCACTAGCTGCCAACGTCTGCGGATCGGCCGGTGATCCAGGGTCATATGGAACACCGAGCACAGTGCGCTCCGGGAATGGCACGAGAGCATCGCCAATCCACAGCAGTGCTCCACGGCTTTGAGCCTCCACAACATCGGATCCCAGCCCGACCCGGCGACACAGATCCGCGGCAGCCGGGTCGCGAGCAATAAAGCCATCCGGGCCGCTATCTACGGACGTGACCGGGCCACCGTTACCGCAGTGGTCACCCTGTCCGAAGCGAGCGGCCGCGACCTTGCCCCCGCAGCGATCCGATGACTCCAACACGACCACATCACCACCGAGGCATCGGAGTTCGAAAGCGGCTGCCAATCCCGTGATTCCAGCCCCAATCACGGCCACTCGTCGCGGTAGCTGGCTGCGAGCGCTAGCGGCTTCGCATACCAATGCCCGCTGACTCCTAGGCATCGGTTATCTGTTCCTGACGATGCCCTCGTCGTGTACTAGCTCCACGATGCGAGCCAGCACTTCGGGGTCGGTTGCGGGCAACACACCGTGGCCGAGGTTGAAGATGAATCCGGGATCGCCGTCGTTGCTAGCGAGCACCTCTCGGGCTGCGCTACTAGCAGCTTGGGTGCCTGCGAGCACGATGGCCGGATCAAGGTTGCCTTGCAATGCCTTGCCCGCACCCACACGCCGGCGTGCCACATCAAGAGGCACCCGGAAGTCAACGCCGATGACATCAGCACAAGCGGCCATCTGCGACAGCAACTCACCTGTGCCCACACCGAAGTGGATCCGGGGCACTGTGGAGTCTGTCGCTTCGGCTACCGAGTCGAGGACACGCCCCGAGTGTGGTGCAACGAAACGTCTGTATAGAGCAGGCGAGAGCGACCCGGCCCAACTGTCAAACAATTGCACGGCCGCGGCTCCTTCGCTGATCTGTGCCAGCAACCAGGTGCTCGCGAGGTCGGCGAGACGATCCATGAGGCTGTGCCACAGGCCCGGATCGCTCACCATCAAGGCCTTGGTACGTGCCAGGTTCCGTGATGGCCCTCCCTCAATGAGATATGAGGCGACGGTGAATGGCGCTCCTGCGAATCCGATCAAGGGAACATCGAGCTCGCGGGTCAGCAGCCTGATTGTCTTGGCGAGATAAGGGGCGTCGGAGTTGGGATCAAGTGGCCGGAGCCGCTCAAGGTCATCGGACGATCCGAACGGCTCCTCGATGACAGGGCCAACACCTGGAACCACCTTCACCCCGAACCCGATCGCATGGGCTGGGACCACAATGTCGTTAAACAGGATTGCTGCGTCTACTCCGTACCGACGGATCGGTTGAAGCGTGATCTCCGCTGCTCGATCGGGGTCCGCTATCGCGTCAAGTATCGATCCGGTTCCCCTGATGGCTCGGTACTCCGGCAATGATCGGCCTGCTTGCCGCATGAACCACACCGGCACCCGGTCGTGTGGCTGGTTACGGCAGGCGCGAATGAAGTTGCTAGTAGCGAACCGCGACGAGGTAGCAGAGGCGCTCACTTAAAGGGGTCGGCCGTTCAACTTGGGAGCGAGAGAGTCGGGAGAGTCGAGAGAGTCAGGCGGCTGCCCGGTTCAACAGATCAGCAACGCTTAAGCGTCTAGGCGTCTCTTCGGCCTCAGAAGTAATGGCTGTCATAGTGGTGCGGTAGGCCATTTGCGCGATTCGGGAGCGATCAGGAGTTTCCACTTCGTTGTTGCTGTCATCAGCTCTGGCATCGTCTCCGGCATCACTTTGGTGATCCCTGGCGCTCGACCCGGCATCGTCGTCGGCGTTGTCCCCGCTGCTGGACGGCTCGCCACGAGATGTGCCGTCTAGTAGCGCAACAGCAGCAGCATCGGGTTCCACGACAAGCACCTTGATACCCCGGCGTCGCAAGTTCTCCAACTCTTCACGCAGCCGTTCATCCATCCACTGGCGCCGTCCGGCTCGCACAGCCCGACCCTGTGACCACGCCTCAGACATGGCCTCGGTCAACCAGTCACGAGCGGGACCCGAACGCCGAGGCGCCCCCAAACCGAGTCCGCCCGCGACGCTCGACCAGGCACGCTTCAAACCTGCATTGACCGCCGACCAGCCCGGTTCGCCACTCATCACCGATGACACCACAACCACGTCAAATGCTGGTGGCCCGAGCAGGTCGGCGTTGGTTGCGGAATGCACACCACCGTCCACGTAGCGATGCTCACCAACCGTCACAGGTGCAAACCGTCCAGGCACAGCGCAACTTGCCCTGACCGCTTCGGCAACGGTTGCCTCGATGTCGTCACGACCGAACACGACCCTTGATCCGTCTGACAATCGCACCGCAGGCACCCAGAACGATTTGTCTGTCCAAGATGAGGGGTGCAGTTCCGATAGCCGCTGCCCGAAAGTCTCGGTAGTGGCAGTACCCCGTGGCATGAGACCCACAGCAGCATGAACTGGCCGTGCCTGCCACGGCGGCCACAACGCACGTGCTGACATCCACGGCGATTGTGGGCAGTTCTCTGTCCAAGCCCGGGCGTTATGACCCTCGACGTAAGGCGTAACGACTCGAGCCAGGATCGCTTCACCGGCTTCGCTTAGCGCATCACCTCGCTGCATCGCAAACATGTCTGCGGGTGAGACCCCCGCCCGCAGACACAAGCCTGAGATCGAACCGGCCGAGGTGCCCGCAATCAGATCAGCGTCCCTGGCATCCCATCCCGTAGCGTCCTGTAGTGCGGCTAGCACGCCTCCGTGCCATGCTTGGGCTCGGATGCCTCCCGCTCCAAGTACCAAGCCGACCGACACCTGGGCATGTTGGGCTGAGCTGTCGCTGTCGCTCATGGCGCGAGCCTACGAGCGATAGAATCAATAGTTCCCTGCCGGGAGGGATGTTCGTGAGTAATCGCCACCCCGACCTCGACTCCGAACAGGCCTACTTCGACCTCGCGCACGCGCACCTTGACACTGCCCGTGAGCGTGCTGCGATGGCGACCTGGTCGTTTCGCACGGGACGTGGCGGCACGATGCAAGCTCGAGTTGAGCGTGACGCCATGCTCGACGCAGCACTGGCACGCCTAACACGGCTCAACATCGGTGAACGCTCGCTGGTGTTTGGACGCATCGATGAGGCCGCTAGTGGTGATCGCTTTTACATCGGCAGGGTCGGCTTGTGGGATGCCAACCACGACCCGATCCTGGTCGACTGGCGCGCACCCGTCGCTGAGCCCTTCTACCGTGCCACCGGACTCGAACCCCTCGGTCTGGCACGCAGGCGCCACTTCGCTTCCCGGGGTAGCACCCTGTTGGGCATCGAAGACCAGTTCTTCGGTGCGCAAGCGGCTATCGGTCTCGACCTTGCCGACAGCGACACCCACACCGACAACTTCGGCGACACAAGTGCTCCCGGCAACGGAGCCCCAGGTGGCGACCCAGCGTCCACCACCAGCCCTACTTCGAACGACACATCATCGCGACCCTCACAAGCACTCATCGCCTCCCTTGAGGCAGCTCGTACGGGGCGGCTCGGGGACATTGTCGCCACCATCCAGGTCGAACAAGACAAGGTCATCCGCTCGCCGATGCCAGGCGTGCTGGTGGTACAGGGCGGGCCTGGCACTGGCAAGACGGTCGTGGCGCTGCATCGTGCTGCCTACCTGCTGTACACACACCGCTTCCCGCTTGAGAGCCAGGGAGTGCTCGTGGTGGGGCCGAACCGCTTGTTCCTTGCCTATATCGAGCAAGTGCTGCCGTCGCTGGGCGAGGTTGGTGTCGATCAAGCTGTTCTTGCCGACCTGTTGAGCCCGTCGGTTCATGTCTCGGGCCTCGATGACGAACCCACAGGCCGTGTCAAGGGCGATCCACGCATGTCGCGGGTCATCAGGAAGGCGGTGCGTGATCGTCGCCGGGGTTTGCGCAACGATCTGGTGCTCGGATACGGGTTGCAACGACTGAGACTGACCGTCGAGCGTTCCCGACAGATCGTCAAGGACGTGGCACGTCGGGTACGCAAGCACAACCTGGGCCGCCGATACGTCGAGGAGGCCGTGTATCTGGCACTGGCCCACAGCGCCCGCCATGCAACTGATCCTGCAGATGTGCGTGAGTACTTTGAGGGCAGCCTTGAGGTACGTGAAGCGCTTGAGTGGATGTGGCCGGTGCTCACACCAGCGCACCTTCTCAACGATCTCTATGGCTCAAGGGCGCTGTTGCGTTCGGCGGCTGGACGCCGGCTCAAGCCCCACGAGGTTGAACTGCTGTATCGCCCTCGGTCACGCCACGCGGCCGACGTCAGGTGGTCATTCCAGGATGTACCCCTGCTAGACGAGGCGAGAGCGTTGCTGGGTTACCGGCCCAGTCATCGTGAGGCCGACACGGTGCTCACCTATGGACACATCGTGGTAGACGAAGCTCAAGATCTCTCGCCGATGGAGTTGCGCATGATCGCCCGGCGCAGCCTTAACGGATCGATGACGGTGGTGGGCGACATTGCTCAAGCGACGGGTTCATGGGCCCATGATGACTGGGATTCGATCGTGCGAGGCCTGCCAAACCGCCGTGAGCCTCGCCGTGTTGAGTTGACGGTCGGCTACCGCATCCCGGCGCCTGCTATGGCTCTAGCCAGCAAGGTCTTGCCGTATGCGGTTCCAGGTGCCAGCGCTCCCGAGACGGTGCGCACGATCGGTGACGCCCCACGAGTCGTGTCGGTCAAATCGCCGCCGGCTACGTCATCGGGTGATCAAACTGCGTCGAGCGGTCTCAGCGCCACGCTCGCGCAAGCGCTTGCTGAGTTGATCATCACAGAACGCCAGGCCGTGGGTGAAGGCAATGTGGCGGTGATCGTGCCGCACTCGCTGCATCAGCTGGTGCGTGAAGGGTTGCACGAGCAAGGGATCAACCTTGGGGGAACGAGCAGAGCCGAACTTGACCAACAAGTTGCCCTCGTGCCGGTGCGCCTCGTGAAGGGTCTCGAAGTTGACGCGGCCATCGTCGTGGAACCCGCCAGGATCGTGGCCGAGGAGTGGCAAGGCGTGCGGTCGCTCTACGTAGCACTAACGAGAGCAACCAAACGGATCAGCGTGATCCATGCCGAGCCTCTACCGGAGGTGCTTGCCGAGTTGCCCCATGGATGCTTGGTTGAAGAGGTGAGGCTTTCCGGCACTAACGTGTAAGGAATGCTTGACAGCCGGAGAGCCACACGTGGCTTGCCGGTCGCGCGGGGCAACCGTTTCACATCGGTCAATGGCCACACAGTCCATACGGCTCCCGCTGGCACCGCCACCAACTCAATGGCGTGTGGCATCGCTGTCGAAGACGTGTGTGTCTCGCTCGGTGGCCAGCCCATATTGCGCAAAGCGTCGATTTCGGCTCCTAGGGGCAAGAGCCTTGTCATTCTCGGGCCTAGCGGTAGCGGCAAGACAACCCTGCTGCGGGTGCTTGCAGGCCTGCAGCAGATCGACTCGGGTCGGGTCGTGCTTGGTGACAGGGTCGTTGCCAGCGATGGCATGCATGTGCGTTCGGAGTCACGAGGCGTGGGGATGGTCTTTCAGGACTGGTCACTGTTCCCGCATCTGAGCGTCGCGGCAAATGCCGCTTTTGGTCTGCCCCGCTCGCAGCGCCCCCGCCACAGGATCATGCGACGGCCGGCGTCGAGGCGGGTAACTGAGTTGCTTGAACTCGTGGGCCTAGGTGGCTTTGACGACAGGTTCCCTGCGTCGCTATCGGGTGGTCAGCAGCAACGCGTGGCGCTGGCTCGTGCCTTGGCACCGGAACCGTCGGTGTTGCTGCTGGATGAGCCATTCTCGAGTCTTGACACCTCGTTGCGGATCGAAGTGCGCGCCGAGGTAGCCATGTTGTTGCGTGAACTCGAAGTGACCTGCGTCTTTGTGACCCACGACCAGGACGAGGCGTTCGTCGTGGGTGACGAGGTAGCGGTGATGCGAGACGGTGTAGTGGTGCAACAGGCACCTCCAGCACTGCTATACGAACGTCCCGCTGATCGCTGGGTTGCCGGATTCGTTGGGGAAGCCGAGATCATGCCCGCACGTGCACTGGGTGACATCGCCCGAACTGTTCTCGGAGACCTCAGTTTGCGGGTGCATACACGTGGCGATGTCGACGTGCTAGTGCGGCCCGAAGACGTGCTGATCACTGAACACGGCCCGGGTGCTGACGGGGTTGTCGAGCATGTTGAGTTTTTCGGTCACGACACGCTCTATTACGTGCGCCGAAGCGACGGTCAGTTGATGCGAAGCCGTGCCACCGGAGCGCCACAGTTCAGCTCGGGCAGCAACGTGCGGCTGTCACACAATGGAACACCCACAGTCGCGCTGTAGGCGCGTTTAGCGGCTGGCGGCCTGGGCGACTAGATCGGCGAGCATACGACGCATCTCCAGAGTGATCCGATCCGCTTTGGAGTGATACTCGGCCGAGGCCACTAGCGGTACGGCTTTGGTCTGGATCCGCTCAAGCAGCGTCTTGTCTTCGGCTGCAACTGCCAACTGGAACCCGACGGCGTCGGCGATCTCTTGGGGATCATTAGGGATGTCGTTGCGGTAATCGGTGCAATACAGACGAGTTGTGGTCGCATTGACGGGTTGATGACAGAAACTGATTGTCAACACGACCCCTTCTTCGGGGTAACCGATGCGCAAGTAGACGTGATGTGGCGCTGTAAACACGAACAGCAACTCACGCTCCACTGGCTTGTATTCGGCGTCGGCGTTCATCGACTCTGCTAGTGGCTTAGTGAAGTGTCGATGGCGGGCGGTGAAGCGCCAACCGTCGCGCTCCATCGCATAGTCGCGAACCAGCTTGTCGTCGGCGTCACCAAAGGTCGCTAGGTGTACAAACGGCAAGTGACCGAGGTCAAGGAAATTGTCTGCCATTTGCGCGGCGCCAGCATTCCAATCAAGTGGTGGCAAAGGGCAGTTGACGAAGCTCTCGTCGTTGTGTTCGGGCACTTCGGGTAGAGGCGTGACGGGTTCTTGCGGGGCGATCCACACCAGGTCGAGCGCCTCAGCAACCCCGGCAGCCGATGTTGCGCAGGCACGTGTTGGTATGGGTAAGTGCGGCTCAACTGCGGGGATCTCCACGCAAGTGCCATCGGCACGGAACCGGAACCCGTGATATGCACAGCGCAGCGTGTCACCCACCACCGATCCTGCACTCAATGGTGAGAAGCGGTGCGGACACACGTCACGCAGCGCTGCAAGTTCTCCACCGAGTCGCACCAGACACCACCGCTCGCCCAGCAACTCAACCGAAACGGGATCATCGCCGACGTCGCTGCTCAGGGCGACGGGATGCCAGCAATGTTGCAGTGCTGGATGCTCATTGTCAATCCAGCCCTGATGGTCGACCGTGGACCCCGAAGCACCTCGAACGCTACTGGCGGAGTTCATGGCAGTATTAGCCCTTCTAATCTCTGCTAGGTGCCGAACGCAGGAGTGATCTCGGCGAGACGCTGGATCCCGACATCTTGGCTTTCGCTGTATTCGTGAACCTCGGTGAGTACGTCGACGTAGCGGTCATAGAACGCTTGACGCTCGCCCACGCCTTCGTGGATGCGCCGCTGCAACTCACGGGAACGACGACCCATCTCGGCACGATCGACTCGAGTGACCGCACCGTCCGACACCACGACCGCGCCGTTCACAATGACGATCTCAACCGACTCGCCATGTTCTGCAAGCACCAGACTCGCAACAAAGCTCTCGCTATGTATTGGCACGTGGCGCTCGGTGTTTAACAGCACAATGTCAGCCGCACATCCAGGAGCGAGAGAACCGAGAGGTTGACCTAATGCTGCGGCCCCGCCACGCAGACACATCTGCCAGATAGTGCGTGGCTGGGGCCAACGTTGATGCGATCCGTGAAGTGTCTGAATTAGTGAAGCGAACTTGATCGCTTCAAACATGTTCTGGTTGTCGTTAGAGGCAGCACCGTCGGCTCCGAGTGCTACGCTGACGCCGCCTTCGAGCAAGTCAGCGACCGGCAGCAATCCGGAGCCGCACCGCAGGTTCGAGACTGGGTTATGCACGATCGTTGCTCGCCGATCACGCACTTGCGCAAACTCCTGGGGGTTCATCCACACGCAATGAGCCAGGCTTGAGGCCTTGGTCAGTAGTCCGAGGTCATCCAGATAGCTGACACTTGATCGGCCATAGCGTTGCAGGTTCGCTTCGATCTGAGTCTTAGTTTCGAGCACGTGTGTGTGGAACAGAGCGTCCCGCTCGCCCGCTAGCTCAGCCAACCCGACCATCAACTCGTGAGAGCAGCGCTGCGGTGCCGAAGGCCCCACCATCGGGGTGAGTCTCGGGTGTCGATGTTGCCAGCGATCGAAGAACGCTGTCATCGACTCGAGCAGGCCGGCCGCCTCGAACGGGTCGCCGAGGGGTGCCGGTTTGGACGTCGTGATGCCCTCAAAGGACATCGTGTCGAAGATGTCGAGATCGCCGATCATTGGTGCGAGGCCTGCCCGGACGCCGGCGTCCGCATACGCGCTCATGATGGCTTCGGAGTAGGTCTCAAAGTCCCACGGTGGTACCCAGCCATGGTCGAGCACCGCAGTGCACCCGGATTCGAGCATTTCGATCGCGCCGGCCATCGCCAGCGTGTATCGGTCATCGGCGCTAATCGAGATGTTGCCAAACACGACCCACATGAGCCACAGATCAAGTGGCAGGTTTGGTGCCATGCCTCGGTCGAGGTTCTGACCCGAGTGAGTGTGAGAATTGATCAGCCCGGGCACAGCTACCAGGCCATGGGCATCGACAACCTCGGCGTCACCAGCAGCCCGAAGGTTCTTGCCTACCTCAGCAATCTGCCCGTCAACACAGCGAATGTCGCCCTCTGTCAGGGGGCCGCTGACATCACAGATAGTCGCGCCCTTGACCAGCAACTCCGCATTGCTCATGGTATTCGCAGTGCTTGATGCGGTGGATGCGGTGGATGCCGTTGATGCGGTGGATGCGGTGGATGCGGTGGATGCTTGCTCGTGTCCCACAGGCGTGCCGGGCCCGTTACAGGTAGTTGACGTTTGTGCCGAGTTGCACGTAACGCCGAGGTGCCATCTCAGAGATCATGCGCGCCCCTAGGGCCTCGGCTTCATCCAACAGCGCCTGCTCGTCAATGGTGAGCAACTCGCCTTCATGCACGACCAACTGCCCCGCCACAAGCACCGACTCGGTGTCGGTACCGACGCCGTAGCGAACCAGTGTCGCTACTGGGTCAGTGGATGGTGTCAGCCGCACATTGCGGGCATCGATGACCGTGATGTCAGCTGCTTTGCCGACTTCCAGCGAGCCGATCTCGTCGTCCCACATCAACAACTTGGCGGCATCGATTGTCCCCATCTCGAAGGCATCAGCACACGAGAAACCGTAAGGGTCAAACAGTGGCATCGCCGCCTGGTTATGCATGATGTGGGCGATACGCATCAGCTTCAAAACATCGTTGATAATCGTGTCGCAACCGAGACCTACGGTGATACCGCGGGCTCGCATCAGCGGAACTCTTGTGACCGCCGACATGATGTCAGTGCAGACAACAGGGGCGTGCGCCAGCTTGGCTCCGGCAGCCGCCATCAGTTCGATCTCACGATCGGTCGTGAGCATCGCATGGATCGCCACGAACCGCTCGGTCAAAGCTCCGAGCGACGCCAGATGTTCCAGGGGCCGGTGCCCAAACAACGAGACACTCAACTCGATCTCTTCACGGTCACGGTTGATGTGGCTCATCACGCCCGTGCCCCACTTGCGGGCCAGCTCGTTACCGGCAACAAAACGCTCATCGGAACAAGACGGCAAACCAAGGTTGTGAAGCCAGGGTCGCAGCCTGCCCTTGCCCCGCTCGAACCAGCGAGCGAAGAACTCCTCGGTGTAGGCAAGCTCGTCGGCAACCGCGGAAGGGTCATCCTTGTACCAGGACTTCTCGGTGATCTGTTCGTAGTTGCTAGCGAGATGCGACTCGCGATCCCACTGCCCACGTGCTAGAGCGCAACGGATACCGGTCTCCATGACCGTCTCCGCTATCGGTTCCTCGTGTTCACGGGTGCAGGTGGTTTCGGTCATGGTGGTGACCCCGGCACGCAGCAGTTGAGCGAACGCAACCTGAGCACTAACCCGCACGTCATCGGTGCTCTGTATGCCCTCGGCAGGGATGTAGATGCGGTAGATGTTGGGGAAGTCCTCGACTGTGCTTTCCCGGCACAGTGCCTGGGCTATGTGGTTGTGACAATCGATCAACCCCGGGATCACATAGCGACGGCGACCCCCGATGCGGCGAGCCTCAGGGTGTAACTGTCGCAACTCAGCAGCGGTGCCGATAGCAACGATGCGTTCGCCCGCAATCGCAACCGCACCATCGTTGATCACTCGCCGCTCAGGATCCATCGTTACGACGGTGCCCTCAACGAGGTACGAGACTTGCTCCTGAGCAGCGGCGTTGGGGTTGGCGTCGGTAGTCATCGTGGCGGTCTGGCTATCTCCATCCATGGCACACCTCCCGTGGGTGTCGGCTGGGTTTTAAAGTCAACAGCTTCATCTTCGGCGAGTTCCGAAAGGAACGCTGTCAACTCTTCATCTGCGATTGCAACTTTGTGGTTCGCCGCCGGATAAGCGCCCGACGCTACATCCTGTCGATACTCCGAGTAGGCAGCCACCCGCTCTCGATGCAAGCGCTCGAACTCGGCCCGGAAGTCCCGGTAACGCTTCGAGTGTCGCGGGTAGTGGCCAGTGTTGGAACCCAGGATGTCCATGCTGAACAGGTACTGAGCATCGCAGCGAGCTCCAGAGCCCATCGAGATCAGAAACAGGGATGATCGTTGCGAGATGACCGCAGCTACGGGTTCGGGAACCAACTCGATCTCGGCCGCAAATGCTCCTGCCTGCTCTAGCGCTCTTGCTTGGCGCCACACCTTCATGGCACTTTGCGCCGACTTGGCTACTGCCCGGTAACCGCCATACCAACTGCGATGCGTGGGGATGAACCCGATGTGACCCACCACGGCGAGTCCCTCGTCTGCCAGGCGAGCAACAGTGTCAAGCCCGGCTGCGCAATACACCGCATCAGCACCGAATCGGTACATCTCGAACGCCTTGCGCAGATAGTCATCGGCTGTGGCGTGAACTCCGTAGGCAAGCGCGGCGATGATGAAGGTGGTGGGCGCCATCTGCCTGATCTCGTGGCTCATCATGTCATCAGGCAGACACATCATGTCGAGCCCTGCCTCTTCGACCGCTTGTACCTCTTCGGTCGACAGCACGAAAATGTCAGTCAGTTGACGCTTGCCCTTACCTGCGAGTAGCTCCGCAACGGTCGGTTTGGCGCGTTCCATCGTCTTCAGACAATCACAGGACTTTGATACGATCAAACACGCTCCATGAGTGAACCTCTTCAATACGTCGACCTCGGGCGGAGCGGGCTGCGAGTGCCGAGGTTGGCCATGGGAACTGCGCCGCTTGCATCGATCTATTGGGGCAATGACGCCGCCACTGCAGAAGCGACCGTTGCCAAGGCGCTTGAGTTCGGTGTGCGTTTCTTCGACACGGCACCCTTCTACGGGCTCGGTGAAGCAGAGCGCCGTCTCGGGCGCGCCCTAGCTAGCGCGCCGTCACAGGTCACCATCGCTACGAAGGTCGGTCGAACACTCACCACCACACCTGATGGCTCTGCAGATGTATTCTTCGATTTCAGCTACGACGCCGTGAATCGTGTTGTGGAGGCAAGCTTGGAGCGGCTCGGTGTTGACCGTGTTGACATCGTGCACATCCACGATCCAGATGATCACATTGATGAGGCTGTTTCGGAGACGTTCCCCGCACTGGTTGCGCTGCGCGATGAAGGTGCAATTGGAGCGGTTTCGCTTGGAACCAACACGGTGTCGGTCGGGCGCACGTTCCTGGAGCGTGCTGATCTTGATTGCATGCTGGTGGCAGGTCGATACACGCTTCTTGATCGCAGTGCAGCGTCGCTTATTGAGGCATGCAGCAAGCAGGGTGTCGGGTATCTCGCGGCGGGAGTATTCAACAGCGGGGTACTAGCGAGACCGGAGCCAGGAGCCTGGTATGACTACGGCCCGGTTGCACCGGAGTTGCTCAAGAAAGCCCAAGCAATGTCATCTGTTTGTGAGGGCCACGGTGTGGCATTGCGAGAGGCAGCGGTCAACTTCCCGCTGACCAACCCTGGGGTCACGTCAGTGGTCGTGGGTATGGCTGCTCCGAGCGAGGTCGCCGAGAATTTGGCCACGTTGCGGCGACGGATTCCCGCTGAGCTGTGGGACAAACTCGATGTCGTTGCGGGCAGTTGAGCCGCAGCTTGAGACCTTGAGACGAAACGTCTGGCCACGACGAACAGTCCGACTTGGCGCTTAGGTGCTGCCTTAAGCGAGTGCTAAGGCTCCCCGATACGTGAACAACGTGAACAGAAGAGGAGTGTCGTGAGAATTGTCAATGTTCGAGCCGTGCTTGCGGGTTACCGCAAGATCGATCCAGACATGGAACGCAGCTTTGCGCTGGTGCGCATCGAGACTGAAGACGGGACGGTCGGCTGGGGGGAGTCCTCCACAAACTGGGGTCACTCGTACCCGACCGTGTTTCGAGCGGTAGTGGACGATGTGTGTGCTCGCCATCTTGAAGGCCGTGACGCTCTAGCTATCAGGGATCGGGTTGCCGATTTGCGAGTGGCTCTCGATGGCTATCTCGGTTGGGAAGGTCTGACTAGCCAGACGATTGGTGCGATCGAGATCGCCTTGTGGGACATTGCTGGCAAGACCCTCGGTGCTGCGATTCATCAACTGCTGGGTGGCAGTGCCTATGAGATCCCGCTGTATGGCACGGGTACGACCATGTTTGAGGAGAGCGCGCAGTGGCATGCGCACTACTTCGATCAATGCATGGATCTGGGCTTTGCAGGTGTGAAAGTGCGCCTAGGACGCACGATCGACGGTGATGTCGAAGCTGTAGCCACCGTTCGTGAGCACATAGGGCCTGACAAGTTGATGGGTGTCGACTCGTACTGGTTCCACGATCCCGACTCGGCGATCGAACTGGCACGCCGGATTGCGCCGTATGGGATCCACTTCTTTGAAGAGCCCGTGCCGCAGTATCAGATCGAAGGCCTCGAGCGACTACAGCACAACTCGGCGGTGCGAGTTGCGGTGGGGGAGCGTGTCTATTCGCCCCGGATGTATGCGGAACTGGCTCGCCGTGATGCGGCTCGAGTCTTTGAGCCTGACGCATCACTTACGGGAGGGATCATCAACTGCATGCAGATTGCTGAGATAGCTGCTCGGAACTCAATTGAGGTGATCCCCCATGTTGGCGGGCCGACAGTTGTGGGCCTGGCAGCGAACTTGCATTGGGCGACGGCGGCGAGAGTGCAACTCTGCGAGTACGACATTGATCCGCATCAGCCGATGATCACCGACATTGGTAACAATCCTGGTCTGGCATTGACCGACCTTGACGGCGGCCACATTGTTGCGCCGACCGGCCCGGGTCTCGGTGTGGAGGTTGATGAGCAGAAGCTCGCTGCCCATCCCTACCGGCAGGGCGACACTTACGCCGAGTTGTTCCCCGAGCACGAGTCGGGTCGCAGCGCCGCTGCAGAAGGGTCCTGAAAGTTCACGGGTCGCGACTCCCGTAGATTGCGGCACACTTCGCAGGTGGCCGCCTCTAGTTCAGCTTCTCCGCAGCGCCAGCCGGCATGGTCGTTGCACCACGGCCGTGAGGCTCAGATCCGTGAGACACGTGCGCTCGAAGAACTTGGCCAGGCGGTGCGCAGCCGCCGCAAGCGGCTTGGCTTGACGTTGAGCCAAGTATCGGAGCAGGCGGGTTTGTCGGTGCCGTTCTTGAGCCAGGTCGAAACAAGCTTTGCTGCCCCCTCGCTGACATCGTTGTTTGCAATTGCTCGCGTGCTGCAAACCACACCCGAGCGACTGCTAGCCGGGCCGGTGTCAGCTGATGTGGTAATCACACATCAAGACGAAGGTCAGCGCTATGACATAACGGACGCCGCACAGACAGCGTTCCGCCGCCAACTCTCTGGTCTAGATGAGCCTTTTAGTGCAGCGGAGTATGTGGTTGAACCCGGTTCTCGTCTCGGTGGTTTCTTCGCTTCAGAGGGCCGTGAGATGATTCATGTAACTCAAGGCATGCTCGCTGTTGAACTTGATGACGGCTCCGGCGGCATTGTCTCACACCGCCTCGCTGCTGGCGACACAATGATTTACTCAACAGCAACAAGACACCGCTGGCAACACCTAGGCTCCAACACAACCCGCTTCATCCACATCTCCACCCCCATCTAGGCTCGCGCCTGGCTGCAGGCGAAGCTGCTCGTAGGCCCTTGCTGTGAATCCGATGAGTGTTGCTATTGTCTACACATCGCTGAAGGGAGGTTAGATGGACTGGGCGATGTTTGCGCTAATGGTTGCAGTGTTGGCCGCAATGTTTGGGATGATGTGGCGAATGACGCGCTTGGTTTCACACACCCTTGATAAACGTTTGGAGGACTTTCAAACCGTCGTCAATACCCAATTTGCTGCTCAGTCGACACGTATTGACGGTTTGGAACAGCGGATGAATCAGCTAGAGCAGCGGATGGATCGCCTAGATGGGCGCATGAATCGCCTAGAGCAGCGGATGGATCGCCTAGATGGGCGCATGGACGACTTTGCGCGGCAGATGCACGAAGACAATGCCAAAGTCATGGAACACCTTACGAGGCTCTACCACCTGCTCTCGCCGCCTGAGGAGAAGTGACGAGGCGCTACCGACTAACGGTTAGTTGCGGGGGACTAGATAGCAGGAGACCATTCTGGAGTTGCCTTTGTCTTCCAGTGGTGGATGATCGGAGTTGTGGCATTGCTCTACAGATTCGGGACAGCGATCTAGGAAGCGACACTGCGGCGGCGGATTTATTGCTTTGCCGATACCGCCCTTGATCAGTACCTCTGGTGCGGCTCCCTTTGGATCGGGAATTGGTACGGCCGATAGCAGCGCTTTGGTGTAGGGGTGCAGGGGATCGCTTAGGAGCTTTTCGGTCTGAGCAACCTCGACGATCTTGCCCAGATACATGACCGCAATCCGATCGCACATGTAACGCGCAACCGCAAGGTCGTGCGTGATGTAGAGAAAAGCCACGCCCAAGTCTTTGGCGAGGCGTGACATCAACTCCATGATCGAGATACGGATACTGACATCAAGCATTGACGTTGGCTCGTCCGCAACCACCAAGCGAGGCTGCAACACCAACGCCCGTGCAATGGCTACCCGCTGGCGCTGCCCACCCGAGAGTTCGTGGGGAAATCTCGGTAGGAACGACCTAGCTGGTGCCAGTCCGACTCGGGACAGCATCAATGTTACCGCTCGTTCCCTAGATGCAAGATCGCCGATGTTGTTGACTCTCAGCGGCTCCGCAACGGACTCATAGACGGTGCGGCGAGCGTTCAGTGACTCATACGGATCCTGGAACACCATCTGCACTGTGCGCCGGAGTTCCGATAGATCATCCGATTTGAGTTCGTTGAGATCCAACTCACGCCCGTCCTTGGCCTTAAGCAAGATCCTGCCACTGTCAGGGTTATCAAGGCTTACCAGCAGGCGGCCCATCGTTGATTTGCCACAGCCCGATTCTCCAACCAGACCGAGACTCTCGCCCTCTGCGATCTCAAAGTCAACATCATCCACTGCATGAACGTTGCCCGTGCTGCGTCTAAAGAGTCCCGCCGAGATTGGGAACCAGCGGCGCAGTTGTTCAACCTTTACGAGCGTCATTTGAGTAGTTCCGCTATGTCGGGTACCTGTTCATGGTTCCAGCAGGCCACTGAATGCGACCGCCCCAATTCGACTGTGACTGGATCTTCGGTTCGGCATTGATCCGTCGCCCAGGGACAACGAGGGTGGAAGCGACATCCAGATGGTGGGTCCGTTAAGTCCGGGGGTGATCCCTCCAGCGACACTGGTCTCCTGCGAGGGCCGGTTACAGATGGGATCGAAGACAGCAGCAGATATGTGTATGGGTGACGAGGCCGGGCAAATACTTCAGTTGTTGGACCAAACTCCACGAGTTTGCCCGCGTACATGACACCCATGGTGTCGGTGACTTGAGCTATAACCGCGATGTCGTGACTGATGTAGAGGATCGCTAACCCGAGTCGCTCCCTGATAAGGCGCAACTCATCAAGGATCTGCGCCTGCACGATGACATCAAGTGCTGTTGTTGGTTCATCGGCGATGATCAATTCGGGATCACAAGCCAGTGCCATGGCGATTACAGCGCGCTGGCGCATTCCACCGGACAACTCGTGTGGGTACCGGTTCTGAATTGATGCATCAAGCCCAACGAGGGTCAGCAACTGACCTATCCGTTCGCGGACAACTTCAACAGAGGGGCGCGGTTCAGTATGTGCATCAATCGCTTCACGAATCTGATGGCCAACCCGGTAGACGGGAGTCCAGGCATTCATCGCGCCTTGGAAGACCATGGCAATCTTCGCCCATCTCAGCCGCCGCATCTCCTCGTCAGAGAGCGACAAAATGTCGGCGCCGTGCCAACGGATCTCGCCAGACTCATAGCGTGCATTGTCGGGTGCGAGCCTCAGCAGTGACAGTGCCATTGAAGTCTTGCCGCAGCCAGATTCCCCAACCAGCCCCATTGCCTCGCCGCGATCAATGGAGAAGCTCACATCGGCAACTGCAGACACTGGATTCTTCAACGTCTCGTAATTCATTACAAGACGGTCAACCTCCAAGATCGGAGCGTTTCCTCTGTTCATCACCGAATTCGGCTGACTGCTGCTCATCGCTTACGCAACCTTGGATTCACAATCTCATCCACACCGCGGCCTACAAGCATGAACGCTGTAGCTAGCAGTGTGAGAGCCAGACCGGGCGGCAGTACAAGCCACCAATAGTCCACTGCTTGTAAGGCATATCCCTGACTTCGGGTCAGGTGAAGCATTAGACCCCAAGACGTATCGGCATTGAACAATCCCAGGAATGACAACACTGCCTCTGATTGGATAGCTCCAACTACCGAGAACATCATAAAGACAACACTTAGCGGCATCACATTGGGCACCAGATGATAAAGAATAATGTGGCTGGTTGATCCGCCCGCAACTCTTGCCGCGTCGATGAATGGCTTGACCTTGACCGAAAGAGCTTGTGACTTCAGAATAATCGCAGTGCCACCAAATCCTGACAACAGACCAATCACAACTGCCAGATGCCAAATGCCCAATGTGTATATCGCTCCGACGATGATCAATATCGCTAGACCCGGAATCAAGATAATGAGATCAGCGAAGCGCATCAGTAGAGCATCAATCCAGCCGCCCTTATATGCAGCGACTGAGCCGACGCCTGTGGCGATCACAACCGTAATGGTGGCTGCTAGCAGGCCAAGAAAGAACGAGGCTCGGGCTCCGTGCATCAACTGGGATAGCACGTCACGCCCAAGTGGATCAGTGCCGAGCCAATGCCTGCTGTCGGGAGGAGCGGGCTGAATCGCCATCTCGTAGGTCTCGCCAATCCGCAGGTCATCCGGGATCCGATTGTCGAGCAGCACCGAGCGTTGATCTATCTGTGTTTCCGGATCGGTAATGCGCTCAACCATCGTCATTGTGCGTGTTGGTGGATCAAGTTCTATGCCTGTGACCGGGTCATACACGGCCCGACTCCAGAAACCTGTAGCAAAGAACACTGTTGGCATGATGGCCATCAACGCCCAAAACAGGATGATGATCAAACCAATTACGCCGATCTTCGTACGGCGGAAGATCTGCCAGTTTTCAGCCGAGGTTTGCTTTGCTTGCGCTATTCGTGTCTTCCAACGCGACCCAACATCTGCCTCCTCGAACTGAAAGTCGTCTTGTAAGCCCTCGGGCTGGGCTTTGAGCTGGTTGCCGGCGTTCACTTCGTTACTCGTCATGTCGCTACCCGTGCTCTGTGACGCGAATGCGTGGATCAAGAATGCCGTACATGACATCCACAATGAGGTGACCGATCAGTGCTAGGACGCCAATAAACGAAAACGCGCCGACCGCTAGAGGTATGTCTTCTTGTTGTACTGAACCAACCAGAATCTGGCCCATACCTGGCCACGAAAAGACTGTTTCGGTAATGACACCACCGTCAATGACAGTTGCGACAGCGAGCACCAGTGATGTCATCACCGGCAGCAACGCCGTTCGTGCCGCGTGGCGGTCTCGCACAGTGCTATCCCGCAATCCCTTGGCGCGGGCCGTGAGTATGTAGTCCTCACGTAACGTCTCAAGCATAGAACTTCGAGTTAGCAGCATTACGCCTGCAAAACCAATGAGAGCAAGCGTCAACACGGGCAAGATCATATGGAACGCTAAGTCTCTGGCGTAAGGTCGCAGCACCTGGCCCTGGCCATACACGAACCAGAAGAACAAGAAAGCCAACACCGCAAAGGATGCACCGCCCCAGCGTACGTAACGCTCCCAGCTTCTACCCGATCCCTTCATTGCAACGTAACTGGCCACAAAGATCAGCAGCGAGGCGATCAAGGTAACAAAGAACATGGTCATGAACACGTAATTGGCTGAGTATGGAGCGTTACGCCACTGTTCAGGGTCAAGGAACTTCGAAATCGGCAATATGTCAAGAAACACTCCGAAGAACCAGATCATTAGCAGCGCAAACCAGGGCAAGAACGTTGAATACAGCGCAACCCCGGTCACCGTGATGGCGAGGTCACCTCGGTTCCCACGTCGCCAAGCAAGAAACTTACCGGCAATGTACCCAAGCCAATATTGGGCGATGAGGACAGCTGTAAACAGTACCAGCGTCCTCGGGAGACGTTCAAGAATAATGTCCATTACTGGTCTCGGATACTGGCTGAACGACACTCCTAGGTCACCCTGGAAGAAGTTGACCATGTAGTCGAAATACTGCGCTAGCACCGGCTTGTCTAGACCAAGCCGTTCTAGAGCCACCTCGCGAGCTTCGGGCGGGATGTTGGGGTTGCCCGCATATCGCTGAGCTACTAGGTCGGCAGGCAGCAAGTACAGCAAGAACCAGGTGACTGTCAAGAAAACTAGGAACAGCACAATCATCTGGATGATGCGCTTCGTCAGATATCGAACCACGTTACAAAACCAGCTTTATTCCGAGATACTCAGCGAGCTCTTGCCCCCAAAGACTTTGTGTCGAGGGGGAGTCGCACCATCCGACGACTCCCCCTCGACAATCAATTACTTACAGGATCAGGTCAACGGATCCGATCAGGCCGCCCCAGTTCTGCAGACCATCAAGGGTCACAGTGAAGGGGAAGGCAAGGCTGTTCGAATAGGCCTCGATAATCGGTGTGGTGAACAGCACCACGTAGGGCAGGTCCTCCGCGATGATGGCTTCGGCCTGGAAGATCAAGTCACGCGCCTCCGACAGTGTCTTTGCCCGCGTGAATTGCTCACCAAGTGCATCAAATTCGGGATTGTTGTACCCAGGCGTGTTGTATCCGCCAGCTGCTGAGTCATTAGCTGAGATGAAGAAGTCAAACACGTGATCGGGGAATGGTGTCAGTCCCCATCCCAGGATGTACATGTCGAATCCCAACGGGTCAGCAGGTGGGAACACCTTGTCGACAATGACCGAGAATCCGGTTGGCTCCGCAGTGACCGGGATGCCCAGGTCGTTTGCCCACTCCTCAATGAACAGAGAGTAAGTGGCGCGCATCGGGTCATAGCCCGGCCCGGGTGACAGCAGTGTCAAGTCCTGAACCTCAGTGCCATCGGGGCCCCTCAAGCCTTCACCCTTGGGGATCACGTCACGATTGGCTTCGTCCCATCCAGGTTCAACGTCCCAAGTCCAGCCAGCGTCCTTAAGGGTTGCTACTGCAGCCTCAAAACGTTCCTGAGCGCTCATACCCGCGCACGGCGCTGCAACATCGGGATTGTGCCAGTAGCCCTGACCAGGCGGCACCAGCGAGTTCGACGGTATCGCAGTACCACCGAGCACGGTGTTAGCCATGAAGTCCTTGTCAATCATGCAGCCAATCGCATGGCGGAACGACTGCTCACTCATCGGGAACTTGCGGGTGTTGTAGGCCAGATACCTGAAGCCGTTCTGCTCATTGACTGCGATCTCCAGGTTTCCTGCGGCGAGAACCTCGTTACGCAGACCAGCCTGCAGGCCGAGCGGGTTCAACAAGAAGTCAACCTCGCCCTCCGTAAGGGCTAGAACTGCTGCGTTCTGGTCGCTATAGATGGAGTAGATCGCCTCGCTGGCGTAGGGGCCCGTGACGTAGTCAGCGACGACATCACCGCTAACTTCTCCACCCCAGACCTCGGCGTCTCCGGCGGGACTTGTGTACTCAACAACACCGGAGTCATAAACAGTCAAGTGGCTTCCAGCGTCGTAATAGTCACTGATCGCCTCGTTGCGCCAGAAAGCACCAGGCTCCCATTCAGCAGAGTTGAATGCACCACCGTTAGGCGAACCGAGACCTCCGACCGCATACAAGGTTTCGGAGTCATCTGAAGCATCAACATGGGGACCCCAGAAGGCTGCTTGATACACGGGTGCGGTGCCCACCGAGTACGGCCAGATCGCCAGGCCGGGTTCAAAGTTGAACGAGATCTTGACCGTGTGGTCATCAAGCGCCTCTACGCCTGAGACACCATCGGTACCGTCTTCTTCTTCAGTCTCGGGATCGTCGGGTCGTGCCAGTGGCCAGGTGCTAAGGAAGTTGCCGCCCAAGCCGTTGTACTTGACGAGCGTGTCATAGGTGAAGACGACGTCGTGAGCGTTCTTGGGTGTGCCGTCAGACCAGAGCACATTGGGATCGAGATTCACGGTTACGGAGTACCCGTCACCGTCAGCTACTACGGGGGGGGGCTCTGGGTCGGAAGCAAGATTCGGTACCAACGAATACGTGGGACCCTGATAGCCGTACAGGCCACCTTGACCCGGAATCACGTAGCTATTCCAGACGTCTGCTTCGGTGTCGGACGCGGCCCACGGATTATCGGTGGTGGGTGCGGAGAAGATCGCCAACGTGTAAGAGAACGGACCCGCCTCCATCGCTGGTTCTTCCATTGGCTCTTCCATGACCGCTTCGGCTGCCTCAGCGGCTTCAGCTGCGGCTGCTTCGGCCTCTGCTAGCTGAGCCTCAAGTTCAGCGAGCATCTCAGCGCTTGCCTCGTCGTCGGCCATAGCAGCGTCAAGTGCGGCTTGTGCGTCCGCTGCCTCTTGCGCAGCATCTGCGGCAGCTTGTTCTGCGGCGGCTACCTCCGCATCAGATGCTGCGGTGTCAGCTGAGTCATCATCACCACACGCAGCCGCTATTAGAGCGAACGCCAAGATGGCACCCAGCACTCCAGTCGCGGAAACGAACCGCGATCTCCTTCTAATCATTAGAGCCTCCTCTCCAGGCAGTCTTCTTTTAAAGACGGCGCAACAGTAGACCAACCACGGCCACCACGTCACAAGTTCTATTACCAGCACACCCGGTGGTGCGCAAGCGGCAGGGCAACATGGGTATCGAGTGGATGCCCGGTGGCGCTTGCCGTGCCGGCTAGGGGGTGATGAGAGGGAAGACTTCGCCCGCCACCAGGTCGCCAGTCGTCAGCCCGTGAGGGAGCATCTTCCAGAACACGGCGGCCTGCTCGCCTAGATCGAGGTAGCGGGTGTCGGGGTGTGCATAACGTGTTGACAGCCTGCGAAATGGCCTGTCAGCTATCTCGCGGATACCGGTGGAGTGCAACATTCTGGAGTCGATGGCTATAGCGTCGCCGGCTCTGAGGTCCCAGGTGGTTAGCGGGAAGAGGTCTGGCTGAGCGTCGATGTCAGGAACTGGCTCGAGTTGTGATGCGCTTCCGATGGTGGTGCTTGAGGAGGAAAACTCGATTGGTGCGTAGGTCACCCCAGTGGCGTGAGATCCGAGTACAACCCTCAGGGCCGCATCGGCCGAGACGTCATCAAGTGTCACCCACACGGTCACGAAAGGCCTATCGAGGTTGTAGTAGGGGTGATCTTGATGCCAGGGACTGCGGGAGACCGCGCCCGGCTCGGAACAGAACCACTGGTCTTCGATCAGCACGGTTTTGTCGGCACCACATAGCTCGGCCCCGAGCGCAGGTAACGAACCGTGATGTGTCACTGCGGCGATGTCGGGGTCGTCGAACCATCGAAACAGGTCGCTATCGACCTTGGCATCACCCTCGGGCGACAACACTCCGTAGAAGCGGCTCGGGGTGTCTTGACAGCGTGCGATCGCATTGCGTAGACGCTCACACCGATGCTCTTCAATTAGTCCCGGCACCACGACGGCACCGTCCCTAACGAACTGCTCTCTGCGACTCCCGTTGTGCGACGTGGAGCCGGAGTCTGAGCACGGATCAACAAGAGCGGATACAGACATGGCCTGGGCCAGTTTCGGCTCAGCGGGCACGGGTTTCGGCTGGTGTTGTCATCAACTTGGCGTAATGCGCCAGGTATCGGCGCTGCGGCGCTTCAGACGTGATCGGACCTGTGATCGCCCCGCCTGCCGCAGTGGGTGTTTCCCCCGAACCGATGTGAGCGGAGGCCGAGTCGCCGTTGGTGTCTGGCAGCCCGCGGCTCATGTCGATCCACTCCATCTCAGGGATCGACAGACCCCGCTGGACTCGTTCAAACATGTCGAGATCGTCGGGTGTTCCAAAGTTGACGAAGTCTTCGTCAACCCGTAGGCGCAGCAGGTCAACTTCCGGCGGAGCTTTGGGGGCTGAGGTGAGCCACAGATGCAACCGGGTGCGGTCATAGGCAACGGGTTCCACGACCAACAGTTGGTTGCCCACGAAGATCAGGTTCGGGAACAGCGACAGGTTCACCATGCTGCCGGTGGCTAGATCCAGTCGATCGGCGTGACCAGTGCGTATCAACTCCGATTCGAGAGGTTCGCGGAACGGCACCTTGCGCATGGTCGCCCAGGGGCCTTGGGGGATGCCGGGTCGCTGGTCGACGACCATGTGACCATTAGGAAGCGCTTTGGACACCATTGGTGTTGAGCCCGGATCACGGGCGAGCACCGTTTCCACATCAACTGTCTCGCCGAGTGTGTTGTAGGAGTGATGCGCGAAGGTTGCGTGCAGACCGTCGGCGGCGTTGTCCCATGACAGCTTCCAGTTGCCTGCGAACTCCAGTATTTGAGGCGATCCCATCACGGCCAACTCGCCCTCTGGGTGGCGGTTAATGATCAGATCGAGTGCCTCACGAGCATCGCCCAGCCAATCCTCAAGCGGTTCGGGGTCGGCGTTGAGGGTCGCAAAGACAAAGCCTCGATACTCGGCAACTTCTAGCCGTCCTAATGACAGGGTCGAGTAGTCCTTGACTGGATGATCGCCGGGGAATGGGATGGCTAGCAGATGTCCATCGGTGCCGTAACTCCAGCCGTGATAAGGGCAGACGAATCGCTTGGCGCAACCGTGTGCTTCCGCAGCAACCACAGTGCCGCGATGCGCACAACGGTTGAGCAGCACGTTCACTGAACGATCTCGCCCTCGAACAAGCATCACCGGCCGACCGCCCAGCGTCAATGTGCGATAGTCGCCCGGCTTGGGGATTTCGCTGGTGTGACCGACGTAGCACCATGAGGCCGCGAACACCCTTGTCATCTCGAGCCCGAAGATCGCCGGGTCGGTGTAGATGCGGCGATGCACCCGATGCGGCTGCACCAGGTAGTTGAAATCCGTAGCGAGGTGGCTTGCGTTCAGTCGAGGCATCACAGCAGGAAGCTCGGGTTACGAACGCCGGTGCTCAAAGCGGGCATCAACAGGATCTTGCTGCGAACACGCAGCGTGCTCCCCACAAATTCGTGGATCTGGTGACCGGCAAGTTGCTGGTGTCGACCGTGACGCTGCTCGGCGATCAGTAGTGACGAGCGTGCGATGATGCCCGTGCTTGTTGGCCATGCCTCGATTCCACCGATGATGCGGGTGGTGAGTGATGGGGGCTGCTGTCCCCAAGCGGACTCGTCAAGGCGCCAGGCGACTCGCTCAACCAGGCGTCGCCGGTCATCCAACAGCAACGACTGATCGGTACCGGGATGTGCCGGTGCGCTCAGCGGCACCCACAAGACTGCCTCGTCGCTCCACAATTCAAGCCAATCTGCAAAACGTCCGGCGTCAAGCAGGCGAGCCTCGAGCAGGATCACTGCCGATGCGGCTGAAGTTGCGTGCGGATCGCATCGCGGTCGCCTCGCAACATCAGTCACAAGGGTTGCGAGTTCGTCGTATCGATCAAGCACAGCGTGGGATGTACGAGATATAGATGAACGGGATATAGCGGACACCGACTCCGCAAGGTCACGTGTGGTAGCGGTCATCGAGATACCCCAGGTGCCATTCGGTTGATGGTCCGCACCTCAACGGCTGCCACCAACCAGTATCCGATCACCGCCACGATCGTCAGCACTGCAACCGATACCCACAACACGTTGTAGTCGTTACGTGTAAATGCGATCACCATGACGGCACCGATCCCGTCGCCCGTTGCTAGCCACTCGGCCACGGTTGCTCCGAGCAGCGATGTGGGAACGGCAATGCGCGCCGAAGCAAGTAGCGCCGGTACTGCCGAAGGTAGATAAGCGTTGCGCACGTAGGCCGCGGATCCGGCGTGGTAGCTCTTGAGAACATCAAGCACTCCCTGCGGCGTCCGCCGCATGGCGGCATAGCAGTTGACCAGAGTCGGGAAGAACGACATCACGGCCACAATCGCTGTGGTGGTCAAGACGTTGCGGCCCACAAACAAGATGATCACAGGCGTCGTCACGATGATTGGGATCGAACGCAGCGCGACTGCTAGGGGCATCAACGCACGTTCAAGCCACGGCACGACGATGAACACGACCGCTACAACCAGAGCACCAACGAGTCCTACCACGTAACCGAGTGAGGTCGTCCACAGGGTCGTGCCTAGCGCCCCGAACACGGCCGAGCGAGTCTCTTCAGAGTCGGCATTGGTGAACAGTTCCGCCCACACATCCAGGGGCGTCTTCGCAAAGTAGGGCTTGATCGAGAACACCCACAAGAACGCGTACCAGAAGGCAAAGACCACAACTATCGGCGCTGCCAGGGCCAGCGTCCGGTTGAGAACTCCTGGTTCCTGTTTCTCTGTAGTTGCCATCCCGATGTCGATTGGTGGCGCCCAGGGACACAGACGGCGCCCTAGCGCGCCAACGAGGATGTAGCCGCCTGTCGCCACGATCGTGGACATCACTGCGACCACCCAGATGCGGTCTGTTTGCAGAGCGCCAAGTGCTCGCACGGTGAGTATTCCCAGGCCTCGATGAGCGCCGGTGAACTCGCCAACAACAGCCCCGAGAAACGCTGCAGGGGCAGCGATCTGCAGACCTGCAAACATGGCTGGAAGCGAGGCCCGCAACCGGACTGTTGTGAAGGCGGCCATACGCCCGCGGCCATAGGAACGCACCACATCAAGCGCACTTGAGGGAGCCATGTCGAACCCGAGCAAGGCTGCGACGTAAGTAGTGAAGAACACTGCCAACGCCGAAAGAGCGATCGGTGTGCCGTTTCCGGGGCCGGTGATCAACCGAAGGATCGGCGCTACCGCGATAAACGGAAGACAAAACGTCGTCAGTGAGATTGCCGAGATGCTGCGGCGCAGCGGAGGCACCAGAGACGACACCGCTGCCAGCGTTATCGCTGCAATGTTGCCCCACAGGAACCCCCACAACGCCGTGCGTGTCGAGTGCCACAAGTTGCGCAGGTAGAGCCCGGGGAACTCAAAGAACTCGACCACCACGGCTGTGGGAGGAGACAGTCGGTACGAACCTGCGAAGATGGTTCGTGCTGCCAACTCCCAGACGACAAGGAACCCGACAGCGACGCCTACGCTCAGCAGGCTAGAAGAAGCTTGTGATCGTGCTCTTGGCTGGGATGTCGCTCCCACTTGGCGTTAGTCGGCAGCTAGCCGGATGTCGAGCCGAGTCGTACTACCTGGCCTTCGGATCGATACAGGCTGTCCGACACTTGCTGAACCTCGGCGTGGAACGCGTCACTAAGCAGCAGCTCACGTGTGCGCGGTCTCTCGAAATTGATGATGTGGCGCGATACCACCCGGCCCGGGCGGGGTGACATCACCAGCACCTCGTCAGCCACGTACACCGCCTCAGGGATCGAGTGGGTTACCAGCAAGGTGGTCGTGCCACGGGCAGTCCAGATCCGTTGCAACTCGTCGTTGAGTTGCTGGCGTGTCAGCGCATCAAGTGCGCCAAACGGTTCATCCAGCAACAGCAAGTCGGGTTCGGTGACCAGCGAACGTGCAATCGCAACTCGCTGGCGCATGCCACCTGATAGCTGCGCCGGTCGAGCCTTCTCAAAGCGCTGTAAGCCGACAAGTTCGATCAGTTCGTCTACCGCGGCAGTCTCGCCGCGCCGACCGACGAGTTCAAGAGCCAGACGGATGTTTGTCGACACGGTGCGCCACGGCAACAGTGACGCGTCCTGAAACGCGATTCCAATTCGCTGACCTCGGCGCATCTCGTCGGGCGACGAACCGTTCATGTCGATGCTGCCCCTATCGGGGCTGTCCAGACCGGCCATCAACCGCAGCGCTGTTGACTTGCCACATCCTGACGGGCCGATCAGCGCCGTGAACCCACCGGGTGCCACGTCCATGTCGAGCTCATCCAAAGCGACGATCTCGTCAGCGCCAAGGCTGAATGTGCGGCCGACACCGGTGACTCGCACCGGCACCCCGCGGCGGGGCATCTAGGTTGTAACGCTGATCAGGCCGTTCAGGCTCGCCGTCACGCCAGGACAGTACCGTCCGCGTAGATCTCTTCAAGCAGAGAACGATCCCACAGATCTTCGGTCACCTCTACACCGAGCGCCTTCAACACACGAATGTTGTCTTGCACCGATGAGTCGGTCCACCAAAGGAATCCAGATGCATCGGTCACATCGCTAAACATGAGCTTGGTGAACTCAGAAGCCTTGACCGTCTCCGTCTCAAGATCCATGCCAGCGTCGGGGAAGCGATCGACCGTGACCTGCGCCGAGACCTCGGGTTCGGCCCTGTGATCCTGCCAACCGAGGATCTCACCCTTGAGCAGGCCAACGATCTGATCCCTGTGATTTGCGAGACTGTCTTCGGTAACGATGTAGGTCTGGCTATGAACCGCGTAGCCGAAATCGGCAAAGAGCATCGTTGTGTTGTCGATGCCCTGAACCGTCATCGCCACCGGCAGATCCGTTAGCCAGCACAACAGGCTGTCAACTTCACCGTTAACTAGAGGTGCAGGGTCGTAGTCGCTTGTGATGACCTCAACCTGGGACAAGTCAACACCGTTGAGCGAAGCAAGCAACTCAAGGTCGAGCTGGTTGTTGAACGCCATCCCGAGCCTTGTGCCTTCCAGGTCCCTTGGTTCATTCACAGGGTTGTCGCTTAGCGAGGCGATCACGAAGGGGTTGCGCTGCATGGCGACTCCAACGATCTTGAAGGGTGCGCCATCGGCCACGGACTGGCCGGCAAAGTTCGCGGCCGAAATGCCCATCAGCGCCTGTCCAGCTGCGACCGCGGCGTCTGGTGAGACTCCCGGGCCACCGGGAACCAGTGACACATCAAGGCCGTAGCGCTCGTAGTAGCCCCGCTCGTGGGCGAGGTATGAGCCACCAAACTGAACCGAGTCGAACCAACTCAACTGGAAGTTGACAGGCGTCAAGGCGGCCTCGGTGGGCTCGTCCGCGCCTGAGCAGGCAGCGAGCAGGCTGCTGCCTCCCAGGAGTAACCCAGCCCCGGCTGCTGTACCGCCGAGGAACGTACGTCTAGAGAATTGGTTTGCTGGCATGTGGGTCCCTCCTTGTCGACTCCGTCGACAGCCCGCGGCCGTGATGTGTCACGACGGCCGGTACTTTGATGTGGTCAAAGTACCACAGCAATTGCGGGGCAGGCCAAAGCGCTTCAACCTGCTCCTGGCGTTGTGGGGCGCGTGGCTTGGCACCGAGCGTTGCCGGGCAAGCCTGACGGAGGCGCGGGCTTGCCCGGGGCCAGGTGTTCGGCTCTACGTGCTTGGCGCTGAAACCAGGATCCGTGAGGCGGCGTAGTCGCTCAGCCCGACCGGGCTACCAGCAACCTCAAGTGTGATCGTGCCATCGGGAGAGCGTGCAACTACGTTGCCGGTCGCACCGGGTACCACATTGGCTTCTTCTAAGAAGTCCAACATCCCGGGCTGAAACTCCAGTTCCTCAGGGATGCGCTGCACTGTGAAACGCTTGCTGACCTTGAGCGAACTCAGGGAGACCATCTCGGGTGGGTCATATCCCGAACCTGGGATTGGATTGCCATGCGGGCACGTGGTGGGATCCTCAAGCACCCTGAGCATGGCTTGCTCGACTCGAGGCGAGATGATGTGTTCCCATTTGCCGGCTTCCTGGTGAGCGTCGGCCCACGACAGCCCGAGCACGTCTGTCAGGAAGCATTCGGCGATGCGGTGACGCCGCACGACTGTTTCGGCCAGCGAGTGGCCCGCGGTGGTCAGCTTGATGGTGCCCCGACCTTTCTTGACGAGGCCCTCGGTCTGCATCTTGCGGATCATCTCCGACACGGCTGGTCTTGATATGTCGAGTCGATCGGCGATGCGAGCCTGAATGACATCAAGGTCATCCTCAGCAAGTTCGAAGATGGTCTCGCAGTACTCCTCGAACGCGGGATGCCACTCGGGAGACTCATAAGGCGTCTCGGGCTCAGGTGCCGACGATGTTTGGCGGTCGGCGGTGGCCGTCGTGGATGACATCAAGCCTTACGTTATTGCACTGGCTGCGATGCTGCCCGTCAGGGACGGCGTCGTGTGGTGTATGGCGGCTGTGGCTGGCACAAGTGCCAAAGACTCGTGCCAGAGGGGCTGGTGTCACAGGGCACAAGTACGGTGAGCCGTTGATGGTCGATCCACTTGCTGCCTTCTCTGAGCCCACCCGTGTGTGGTTCCAGTCGACCTTTGTAGAAGCTACGCCACCCCAGGCCGAGGGATGGCCTGCCATTGCTGCCGGAGATCACACCCTGATCTGCGCCCCGACCGGTACCGGCAAGACGCTCGCAGCTTTCTTATGGGCAATTGACCGGCTCATGACCGGCGGCAAATCTAGAGACGGCGGGTGGACTGGGGGTTCCGGTGCTTCAAAGTCACCGGGACCCCCAGCGTTACCGGCGTCCCCGCTGGGCACACGTGTCCTGTATGTGTCCCCGCTGCGGGCGCTTGCGGTGGATGTTCAGAAGAACCTGCGTGCGCCGCTGGCCGGCATCGGGTTTGCGGCCGAACGTTTGGGCGCGTCTGTACATGAGCCCACGGTCGGTGTGCGTACCGGTGACACTTCCACCGACGAGCGTCGCAAACTGATCCGCCGTCCCCCCAACATCTTGATCACGACCCCCGAGTCGCTGTTCTTGATGCTCACCAGCCGTGCCCGTGAGACCCTCGCCACCGTCGAGCATGTGATCATCGACGAGATCCACGCCGTAGCCGCTACCAAACGCGGAACGCATCTGATGGTCTCACTTGAGCGTCTGGAAGAGCTCACGGCCCGCTCACCTCAGCGCATTGCATTATCGGCGACGCAGCGTCCGCTGTCGGAAATTGCTCGCTTCTTGGGTGGATTTGTCGCGGGCGGCGATGGCGTGGCGGTGCCCCGGCCGGTAACCGTGATCAAGCCGGCGGCACGCAAAGAACTTGATGTGCAGGTCGTGGTGCCGGTTGCTGACATGTCGTCTCTGGGAGAGATGGTCGAGGCTCCAGCGTCTGCCGGTGCTGCGGCTGCGCCTCTGCGGCGCAGCATCTGGCCCGCCATCCACCCCCGGCTACTCGAGCTAGTTCTCTCACACCAGTCAACCCTGATCTTTTCCAACGCTCGCCGGTTGTCGGAACGGCTAGCCGCCCGTTTGAACGAGATGTATGCCGACGCTCAAGTCGCTGCGACGGACGAGGACGCAGTGGAGACTCGTACTGACTCGGTTTCCGGCCCCATCACGTCCGCAGATGCAGCTACTAGCGACGCTGCTGCGGGAGTCGCGAGTTCCGAGGGTCGAGGGCCGTCACGGATTGATCCTGTTGCAGCGCTAGTTGCTGCTGGTGACGAGCAGGTCGGCACTGGATCAACCGATGGCTTCGAGTTGGTCAAGGCTCACCACGGTTCGCTGTCGCGCCAGCGTCGCCTGCTGATTGAAGATGAACTCAAGCGCGGCGAACTTCGTGGCCTGGTAGCAACCTCCACCCTCGAGTTGGGGATCGACATGGGTGCGGTTGATCTGGTTGTGCAGGTGGCATCTCCAACATCGGTGGCGTCAGCGATGCAGCGGATCGGCCGGGCAGGCCATCGAGTCGGGGAGCCGAGTCGGGGTCGCATCTTCCCTAAGCATCGGGCCGATCTGCTTGAAGCTGCAGCGGTTGTCGAGCGGATGCATCTCGGCGAGGTAGAGCGCACGCATTACCCACGCAACGCCATAGATGTAGCAGCCCAGCAGATCGTGGCGATGTGTGCCATGGACGAATGGCCGCTGGAGAGCATGGCTGCCTTACTGCGCCGCAGCGCTCCCTTTGCGGAACTCTCCGACGAGGTTCTCACAAGCATCCTGGAGCTGCTCTCAGGTACCTACCCGGCCGAAGAGTTCTCCGAGTTGCGACCACGTGTTGTGTGGGACAGGGCATCGGGTGTCATCTCGGGCCGCGCCGGTGCGCAACGGCTTGCCGCAACAAACGCAGGCACGATCCCAGATCGGGGTCTGTTTGGAGTGTTCCTGCCCGATGGCACCCGGGTCGGGGAACTCGACGAAGAGATGGTGTATGAGAGCCGGGTAGGTGAGGTGTTCCTGCTGGGTGCCACCACCTGGCGGATCGTGGACATCACCTTCGAGCGTGTCGTGGTGACACCAGCACCCGGCGAGCTCGGCAAGATGCCGTTCTGGCACGGCGACGGACCGGGCCGCCCTGTCGAATTGGGAGCGGCCATTGGAGAGTTGGTGCGTGAGCTGCGTTCCGATGCGACACGTGCCGAGGAAAGATTGAAGTGGCGGTGCGGGTTAGATGAAACGGCGGCCTCAAATCTGGCCGCATTCATTGAAGATCAGGCTGAGGCAACCGGTGTGGTGCCCGATGATCGCACGATCGTGGTCGAGCGGTTCCGTGACGAGATCGGTGACTGGCGAGTGTGCGTGCTGTCGCCCTTTGGAGCGCAGGTTCATGCGCCGTGGGGGATGGCTTTGCAGACACGGCTCGCCGAGGCATGGGGTGTCGATGTTGATGTGATGTGGGCAGACGATGGCATCGTCATGAGGCTGCCCGAAGCAGTCGACGAGATCGCCATCGACGACCTGCTGTTTGACCCTGATGAGGTTGCTGACGTTGTCGTGACGCGGCTTCCCGAGACGGCGATGTTCGCGTCTCGTTTCCGTGAATGTGCGGCTCGGGCTTTGCTGTTGCCCAGGCGCCGACCCGGGCAGCGAACACCGCTTTGGCAGCAACGCCGTCGCGCTGCCGATCTGCTGTCGACTGCGGCCAAGTTCCCTTCGTTCCCGATCCTGCTCGAAGCCACGAGGGAGTGCGTCAACGATGTGTTTGACCTTCCCGCGCTGGTGGAGTTGATGACCAACCTCCGCAGCCGCCGGGTGAGGCTGGTGGCCGTCGATACACCTCAAGCGTCACCATTCGCACAGTCGCTCATGTTCTCGTGGATCTCGATGTTCATGTACGAGGGAGATGCTCCTCTGGCTGAGCGACGGGCTGCGGCGTTGGCGCTCGACCGTGACTTGCTGCGTGACCTGTTAGGCGCCGAAGAGTTGCGTGAACTGCTTGACAGCGGTGTGATCGCAGACATCGAGCTTGAGTTGCAGCGCTTGACCGGGCGGCGCAGGGCACGCGACGCCGACGAAGCTCACGACTTGTTGCGTGTACTCGGCCCGCTCACGGTCGACGAGCTGGCAGCACGGTCGGTTTCAGATGCAGGTAATGGGGAGTCGGCAGCGATCGAGCAGGTGAACGCCTGGTTGCGCCAACTCGAAGGCCAGCGGCGCGCCATGTTTGTGCGGGTCGCAGGCCGCAAGGTTGTTGCCGATGTCGCCGACGCGGCCCGCTTGCGTGATGCCGCGGGTGTTGCCCTGCCGGTAGGGCTACCTGCGTCGGCTACCGATGCAGTCGAAGATCCTCTCGGCGATCTCTGCTTGCGGTTTGCTCGAAGTCACGGGCCTTTCGTTGCTCGTGACATTGCGCGCTGGCTCGGTGTCAGCGAGCAGAGGTCTGGTCGCAGCCTCGCTTCGCTGGTAGCGCATGGTCGGTTGCTGCGAGGGGAGTTCCATCCCAACGGGTTTGAGCGCGAGTTCTGTGACCCAGAAGTGCTGCGGCGGATCAGGCGGCGCTGTCTTGCCGTGTTGCGCCACGAGGTTGAGCCGGTTCCAGCCGAGGCACTGGCAAGGTTCCTGCCGGCGTGGCAAGGAGTAGGCAGCCGCCGGCGAGGCGTTGACGCGCTCGCCGACATCGTGGCGCAACTTCAAGGTGCCCCGATCGTGGCTTCAGTGCTTGAGACAGATGTGCTAAGCGCACGGATGGCGGCCTTCAAGCCAGCAGATCTTGACGAGTTGTGTACCTCTGGTGAGGTTGTGTGGGTTGGAGCGGGCCCGCTTGGTGCCACAGACGGTCGTGTGAGGCTGGTGTTTCGTGATCAAGCGCCGATGCTGTTGCGCGAGAGTGCCGATGCAGTGGAAGGGCCGGTTCATGACGCCTTGCGCCAGCGTTTGCGTGACGGCGGAGCGTCGTTCTGGCCTCAGTTGGTGGCAGCCGCTCAGGCGGCGTCGTTGCCCTATGACACCGAGACTGTGCTTGCTGCACTCTGGGATCTGGTGTGGGCCGGGGAGGTCACTAACGACTCGCTTGCACCATTGCGTGCCCGGGTATCAGCGCGGCATCGGCGAGGCTCGAAGCACCGGGTAGCAACACGAAGAAGCGTGGCACGGCGTCGCAGGTTGCGCCTTGGTGGTTTGAGCGCGGCAGGCCCGCCCTCCGCAGCTGGTCGGTGGTCGCTGGTTGAGTCGTTGCGCCAACCCGTGCCTGCAGCCACGGCAGCGGCACTAGCGCGAGCACACCAGCTGCTTGATCGCTACGGGGTAGTGACCCGCGAGTCGGCTCTCGGTGAAGGCCAACAAGGCGGGTTCGCTGGCGTTTACCCGGTGCTCAAGGCACTTGAGGAACGTGGTGAGGTGCGGCGTGGCTACTTCGTGGCAGGTCTCGGGGCCGCGCAATTCGCTTTGCCAGGTGCTGTAGACCGGCTTCGCTCAACTCGTGATACTCCCGAGGATGAACCTGCAGTAGTGTTGGCAGCGACCGACCCAGCACAGCCATACGGAGCCGCTTTGAGCTGGCCAGCATCGGATGGGCGCGCTTCTCGTAGTGCGGGTGCCTACGTCGTGCTATCGGGCGGCGCTTTGCTCGTTGAACTTGAGCGTGGGGCCAGGTCGCTGGTCACCTTCGCGGGGTCGGAGTCAAACGACTCCTGGATCGACGCTCTCATGAGCTTGGTCAAAGACGGTCGCTTGCCCAAGCTCGAGATTGCCAAGGTCAACGGCACCCCGATCCGTGAGATGTCGTTCGCCGGGCGCCTGGAGGCTGCCGGATTCACCCATTCATACCGAGGCATGCTCTATAGGGCTTAGAACACCTAGGGGTCCCCGGTTGGCGACTATCGGGCCGATAACATCTCGATCCGGTGAGTCGTGGCTCGCGTGATCGCGGGCGACTGGTTCACCGTTGAGTCCTCCGCACACCCCAGTGTCGGCTCAGTCTCCGGCAGGCTCCGGCAAGGTTGACAAACTTGCAAAGCGCATCTGAGCAAGGCCCGATCCTGCCACGAAGCGACTTTCTGGCGCGGACACGACGCCGCGCCAGGCGACGTCTCGTATGGATCTTGATTGTCGTCGTGTTACTGCTCGTTGGCTTAGGCGGCGATTGGAACGCCCGCTTGACAGATGACGAGGAGACCGCAGCGACTACAACCACCGCGGTCGCGAACGATGAAGCATCCGAGGACGCTGACAGGGTAGCTGCCGAGGGCAACGGTTCGGACGCTGGGCCCCAGGACTCGCAGCTGGGGGAGACAGGCAGCGAGCCCGACGCTGTGATCGAACCGGTCGTTACGGCCGGCAGCGGCACCGAAGTCTCAGCCCCGGATGGAACTGGTGCTACGACCAGCCCTGCTCCAAACACCGACGATGCCACGGGCACCGTTGACACGCCCGATCCGTCCAATGACGACACCGGTAACTCAGAGACATCCGGTGAGGCAGCTGGAGTTGACGACGGCGAGTTGGGCACTTCTGACCCCGTAGTCGAAGATCCCGAGGGTGAAGGCCCAGGCGAGGGCAGCGAGACAGAGAATCAACCACCTGAGTCCAACAATGGGAACAACGGGAACGACACGACTAGCGAACGCAACTTTGTTGGTGTGCTGGCCTCGGTATCGGGAGGACAAGGCGAGGCAATCGAGACTCGTGATCGTCTCGATGATGAGCTTGACACGACGCTGCACATCCTCAACACCGACGACTTCGCAAGCCTCAATCCGGGGTACTGGATTGTCTCGCTCGGGCCATTTACAACACCCGCTGAAGCCCAGGCTGCGTGCTGGAATTTGGGCCTGCGAACGGCCGATCTTTGTTACATCCGCCCCGTGTCGCAACTTCCTGAGGACCTCGGAGTCGTCTATTCGCCAGCACCCTGACGCCAGCTCGGCCGCGAGCTGTAGGGCTCGCTAATGAGCGCCCCCAAAGCTCACCACGAGCTTGCGGTGACTTGGGCTCTACTCGTGGGCGATGGCTCGCAGGATGTTCATCCGCCCGGCCCTGAGCGCAGGCAAAACTGCAGCTAGCAGGCCCGCAAGTGCCGAGATCACCACATAACGCATCAGGCTTGACACAGGGATAGCCAGGTCTTGCACAATCGAGTCTGGCAAAGCGAGCGTTGCAGCGACACCAAACACAGTCCCGACCGCGACACCAAGCAGTCCACCGAACACCGCCACGATGATCGACTCGCAAAAGATCGACCCACGCAACTGCCGGCGCGACATCCCGATGGAACGCAGCAGGCCAATCTCACGGGTGCGTTCAAAGATCGACAGGCTGAGAGTGTTGATTATCCCGATTAGCGCGATGAAGAACGACAGAAGCACCAGTATTTCGATGACCTGCAAGAACTGAGACAGTTGAGCCTCCTGGCTCTCACGGAACTCAGCACGGTTCTCAACCAAGACAGTGGGGTAACGGTCAAGCACACCGTCGATAGCTGCTCGGCTTTGCTCAAGCAACTCGGCTTGTTGAGTCGCCGTGAGGTCGTCATCTAGACCCCTGATCCTCGCACTGGCAAACGCCAGGTCATTGCGATTGAAGTGCTCACTCCACAGCGCTACGTCAATCACCCAGTTTCCGTAAATCGCGGCGTCGTCGTAGATGGCAACGACGGTGAGCGTCTCGGTCTCGTTGTCGGGAAATGTCACCTCCACCTGGTTGCCCACACCAACAGCGAGGTCTTCAGCGGAATCAGTGTGCAACGCAAGTGCAGTGAGCGGGCTCCCTCCTGCCATGTCGCCGGAGTGAACCTTCCCGTCAAAGTGCGTCTCAGCAAGGCCCATATCGGTCGCAACCAGATCCCGGGGAATCCCGTCAACACTTAAGGCACCGAAAGCGAACTGGATCCTCACGACGCTCTCGATCTCGTCTAATGCCTCAATGTCGTCTGCTACCGAGGCCGGGAACCCCGCTGCCGGGTTGAATCCCGCCTGTGTGGACTGGATGAAGTAGTCAGCCTCAACAGCGTTCTCAATGATGTTGACGAACGTCTTCTTGATCGACTCGCCGACCACCGCAACCAGGCCCATCAGCGCCAACCCGATCATCAACGCTCCGGCCGTCGATGCAGTGCGCCGCGGGTTGCGGGCCGCGTTATCTCGAGCCAGGCGCCCAGGAACCCTGAACATGTCACTCGCAGGACGACCCAAGAGTCGTGCGACAGGCGCCGCGAAGGAGGGACTCACCATGTTGATGCCCACAAAGGCAAGCAGCGCTCCAACTCCCAAGAGCACGAAAGTGGGGACCGTCTCTAGTCCCGCAGTCATGCCGACGGCTAGCGCGGTTACTCCGGCGGCAGTTACTGCGCCCCCGACGATGAGGCGGCGGGTGAAGGCGGTTGGCTCGATGCTGAAGTCATGAGAGAGCGCCGCAATAGGCGAGATACGGCGAGCCTTGATGGCAGGGCCGATCGAAGACACCATCGTCACGCCGAGCCCGACAAGTACAGCGAGCAAGACCGTCCGCAAGCGCAACTCCAGCGAACCGGGCGGCAAAGAGATACCTGCCCCGTTGAGGATGGCACGTAGTGCAATTGCGAGCACCAGGCCCATACCGATCCCGATGATCGTGCTGAGGATGCCAACTATTGCGGACTCGGTGACTACCGACCGGCTCACCTGCTGGGGAGTCGCACCGATGGCACGCCACAAGCCGAGTTCTCGCACACGCTGCCCCAACACGATCTGGAAGGTGTTGTTGATAATGAACGCCGAGACGAACACAGCGATGAACGCAAACACGAGCAGGATCGTGTTGAAGATGTCGACGACCTCGTTGAAGTCAGCCTCCTGCTCAGCGGCCGCAGCTTCCTGAGTGATTACCTCGTAGTCGTCGCCGAGTTCGGTCTGAAGACGTTGTTGCACCAAGGCGATGTCCTCGCCAGACTCCACCAAGATGCCGATTTCGAGATAGGTGTCGTCAAAGCCGAGGAATCGTTGAGCCTCGTCAAGTTCAAAGGCAGCCATTGTCTGGCCGAGGCCAGTGTGCGAGTCGGGGTCACCGAAGTTGAAGATGCCGACAAGTTCAAAGGGCTCGACGTTGAGCGGGCCGTTGATGTCATACGTTTGGCCGACTTGGAGGTCACGACCTGATGCGGTGTCTGAGTCCGCTGCGAACTCACCCTGCGCACCGGGTGCGCGTCCTTCCGTAAGGAAGAACACCGACGGGTTGAAGCTAAACCCGAGCGCGGGCGGGCCAGGTGGCTCGATCGGGTTGCCTTCACCATCAACGATGATCACGTTGAAAGTCGCAACCTCGGGTCGCACTGTTTCGACACCGTCGACTTCCGCGATCTGGTCGGCGACAGGTTCGGAGATAGTCGGCCGGTCGAAGTCGTTGCCGAACTCTTGCTGAGCGCGCACCGTCAGATCCGCACCCTGGGCGATGTCTTCGGCGAGACCAGCAAATGTGGATCGCAGACTGTCGGTTACTGTGAAGGAGCCAACTACGAACATCACACCCACGACCACCACGAGAGTGGTAAGGGCGAAACGCAGTTTCTTGTCGATCAGGCTCCGGTAAGCGAGCTTGAGCATCGAGTTGAACTACTCCCAGCGCTATTCGGTAGCGATGGCCTCAAGCACGTTCATGCGGCCTGCTCTAAAGGCCGGGAAGATCGCTGCTAGCAGCCCCGCCATCACCGAAGCAGCAACAAACAACAACAGTTGCACCACGGGTATTGATGCTTGGTTGACGATGTTGTCGGGGATCGCTATCGCGGTCGCAACCCCGAAAGCAAGACCAAGCCCCACGCCAATCACACCGCCATAGAGCGAGATCGCGGCAGCTTCCCAACGGATCATGCGACGCAACTGCCGGCGAGTCATGCCAACAGCACGCAACAGGCCGATCTCACGTGTGCGTTCAAACACCGACAGAGTCAGGGTGTTGATGATGCCAACAAGCGCGATTAGAAGTGCAAACAGCAAAAAGACATTCACGAGCACCAATAGGTTGTTCAGTTGGTCCTCGGTGTTCTGCTGGAACTCTTGACGGTCTTCGAGGTCGAGCTGCGGGTAGTTGGCGAGCGTCTGTTCTATCCGTGATCGTGCGATAGCAGGGTCATCAATGTCGGTTTTGACCGTAACCAGAACATCGAAACTCGAAGTCACGAACTGCTGGTAGAGCGAGCGGTCAATTAGCCAGTTCTCCCAGAAAGCATCCTGGACAAAAATGGCAGCAACCCGCAGCGATAGCGCATTGCCACTAAGAAACTCCAGCGTCACCTCATCGCCGACCGCAAGTCCCCACTCCTCTGCCGTGTCAGCTTGCACCAACACGTCTCGGTTGGGATCAATGCCGTCGATGGAGCCGGCCGAAATGTCGAGATTGACGACATCTTCAATCAGATTGAGATCGGTGATCGTTATAGCGGTCTCATCCTGCAGAGCAGGGTCAGCCTCACTAGAGAGAACAACTAGATCCGAGTCAAACGCCACCACCGAGCCCACGTCTGCGGCTTGCAGATCGCTCGCCACTGTCTTGGGCATTCCCGCGGGACTCTCAATGCTGATCAGATAATCGGCCTCAACTGCGCTCGAGAGGTTGTCGATAAAGGTCACCCGCAGCGACTGACCAACTACAGACACCATTGACACGAGCGCAAGCCCGATAGTCAGTGCCACAGCAGTTGCCGCAGTGCGTCTCGGGCTGCGCGAAGCGTTGTCACCGGCGAGGCGTCCAGCAGTGCCAAGCACGTAACGCAACGGCCGTGCCAGAGCCGCAACAACCGGGCCAGCGATGAGCGGGCTCAACACGGCAACTGCTACGAACACGATCGCTGCGCCCGCTCCGAGTGACACCAACTGGGCGGTGGTGCTGTCAAACTCCCCGTAGAGCCCCAGGCCGGTAAGCATCAGGCCCAACGCAGCCATTAGTCCACCAGCAATGCCACGCCACAGCAAGCCCCGGCGGCGGGTCGTAATGCCGTGATCTCCCAGTCCCACCACAGGCGAGATGCGGGAGGCTTTGGAGGCGGGGATCAACGATGCAACAACGGTGAGACCGATCCCCATCACAGCGGCCCACAAGATGGTGCGGCCGTTGAGCGGCAGCGGCCCATCAGGGAGTGTCGCGCCAAGAACCGAGAACAGTCCCTTCAGACCCAGTGCTCCCAACATCCCCAAGCCAAGCCCGAGGGCAGTCGCTAGGACGCCAATCACAACCGACTCAATAAGAACCGAGCGGCGTACCTGCGAAGGCGTCGCGCCTACAGCCCGCAGCAGTGAGAGTTCACGAACCCGTTGACCGAGGATGATGTTGAAGGTGTTGGAGATAATGAACGCACTAACAAACAGAACGATGAATGCGAATGTCAATAGCACCGTCTGGAACACGCCGATGAACGATTCGAAAGCGTCAGTGAATTCCTCGACAACGTCTGCAGCCGTGATCACCTCGACACCCGCGGGCAACACTTCAGCGATTTGTTGACGTAGCGCTTCAATGTCACTACCGGGCTCTGCGCGCACTGAGATCTGGTTAAACGAACCTGGCAAACCCAGCACTGTCTGAGCAGTCTCGGTGTCGAACACAGTGAACACTGCGCCGACTCCAGCGTTCTCGGGGAAGCCAAATTGCATTACACCTGCGAGGGTGAACTCCTTTGGCCCAGTGGGCGTGATCACCTGATAGGCGTTGCCCAGAGTGAAGTCAAAGTTGGCGTAGGTCTCAGTGTCGACTGCGAACTCCGAGGGACCCATCGGCCGCTCGCCTTCGATCAGGAACAACTGGAACAGAGTCTCATCGGGGCTCCAGTTGGTGCCGGCAACCGGGCCGCCGAGTCCTGACGGCGTTTCACCCGAACCGTCAACCGGGAACACTCCGTTAACAAAGAAAGCGCCTTCAGCGGCGACGACCCCCTCAACTGAGCGCACCTCGTCAAGGACACTCTCGGGAACTGCAGGGGCGACAGTGTTAGTCAGGTCACCGAACGCCAATTCACCCCTGACAGTGAAGTCGGCGCCTTCGCTTATGTCAGTCGCAAGGTCGCCAAATGTTGAACGCAACGAGTCGGCGGTCACAAAGGCCGCCACAACGAACCCCACCCCAACGACCACCGCTAGGGCAGTAAGGGCGAAGCGGATCTTGTTCGCGAGGACGGATTTGAGCGCTAGACGCAACATCGCTGGTGCGGATCTCTCAGATTTGGGGGTTGCGGACTCGGGTGTAGCGGATTCGCTCCAAAGCCACCCTTAAGCGCCGAGCCGGATCATGTGTTCGTGGATGGTGACCGGTGTCGGATCCCAGAGTTCATCCACGATCTTGCCGTCCACGAGGAACTCGACACAGTCAGCGTATGAGGCAGCAACCGGGTCGTGAGTCACCATGACAATTGTCTGATTCATCTCATCAACAGCGCTGCGCATGAACCCGAGGATTTCCGCTGCGGTGTTCGAATCGACATTGCCGGTCGGCTCATCAGCGAAGATGATCTGTGGCTTGCCGGCAAGAGCACGGGCTACCGCAACACGTTGTTGCTGACCACCGGATAGTTCGTTGGGACGATGCTTCACACGATCGGTCAGACCCGTGGCCTCTACCACTTCGGTGATCCAGGCCTTGTCACCCTTGGAACCGGCGAGATCCATCGGTAGCCGGATGTTTTCGATCGCAGTGAGAGTTGGCACTAGGTTGAACGCCTGGAACACGAAGCCGACGTTGTCTCGCCGCAGCAGGGTGAGTTCCTTCTCCGAAAGCGTTGTGAGGTCGGTGTCTCCGATAAACACCTGGCCGGAAGTGAGGGTGTCGAGTCCGGCCATGCAATGCATGAGCGTGGACTTGCCGGAGCCAGAAGGGCCCATGATTGCCGTGAACTGACCACGGCCGAAAGACACGTCGATGGCGTCGAGGGCACGAACTTTTGTGTCACCTGAGCCGTAGATCTTGGAGGCTGCCACGGCACGGGCAGCCACAGTTGTGGCGGGGATTGTGGAGGTAGTCACCATGATCTCCTGGGGAAGGGCCGCTGCGGGCCTGTGTCCTTATGTACTGACTGAAGCCGGACTCTACGAGCTAAGGGCGGAGTTGTTGTGGGTCTCGATGATCGCTAATGCTGCTGAGCGTGGTGAACAACAAGCTTGATGTGTTTGACGTGACCGGGCGGCGGGTGGTGATTGTCGGCGGCACCGCCGGGATCGGGCTCGCTGCCGCCTCGCATTTGGCGCGCTGTGAGGCGCATGTAGTGATCTGCGGGCGTCGCCGCGAAGGCGCTGCCATTGCAGCCGATATTGGAGCGAGCTTCGTGCAGATGGACGTTGCCGACACCGACTCGGTGCAGCGGGGATTCGAGCAGATCGCAGATCGTTTCTCGCAACTTGATGCTTTGATCCTCAACGCCGGTATCGACGAGTATCACGGTGAGATCGGTTCTTTGGATGTCGCCGCAGCGGAGCGTGTCTTTGATGTGAACACCTTTGGTGTGGTGCGCTCGCTGGCGGTTGGCGTCAACATGGTGCGAGACCATGGTTCGGTGATTGTCACCAGCTCGCCTGCAGGCTCGATCGCTGCTCCCGGTATGGCTGCATATGCGGCCTCAAAGGCGGCACTTGATCATCTGGTGCGGGTATGGGCGCTGGAACTCGGGGCCCGCCAAGTGCGGGTCAACGCGGTGTTACCCGGCATCGTCGCCACCGAGATGGACTCCGAGTCAGCACCCTCACTTGAGCTGATCCGTCGTATGACTGCCAATGGGATCCTGCGAGATCCTGCTGAGTTGGCACCGGTGTTTCACTTCCTAGTGAGTGACGCAAGTGTCACGCTTACTGGCTCGCTCGTTGGCTGCCACGACGGCATCTCCGTCGGCTACAGCCCCGAAGTAATGCATCACCTAGGCGCCGACCTAGCCAATGGTCAATGAGGTCACCGACCCAATCCGCCTTAGAAACTGTTGACTTGGGGCTGCATTGCGAGAGATTTGCTTGTGAACTGCCGTGTGCACAATCAAATTGGATTCGACCCTGTCGCTTATACTTGTGAAATTATGGGCTAATCAGGCTCCTATTGAGATCATAGAGAGGAAGCCAGACATGAATCGGACGTTTGTGAAGTTGTGGCGCACACTGGCGGTCGTGATGACGTTCACGATTGTTGCGGCCGCGTGCGGCAGCGACGATGCCGAAGAGGCACCAGCGGCTAGCGGCTCTAGCGACGACGCTGAGATGACCCAGCCCGCTGAGGACGAACAGCCTGCCGACGACGCGCAGGCCGAGCCCGAAGACACGGCAAGCGAACAGGCCGTTGACGAGCCGGCCATGGAGGAGCCCATGGAAGAGCCGGCCGACGGTGGTGATGCAGAAGTGTCACCAGCGGCTGATGACTCGATGGCACCCATCAAGATCGGGCTTATCGCCCAGATCGAAGAGTTGATGGCATTCCCGGAGGTACCGGCGGCCGCACAGGCCTATGTCGACTACTTCAATACCGAGCTAGGCGGCATCAACGGCCACCCCGTTCAACTTGAGGTGTGCGGTGCCGGCGACGCCGTCGAGTCACACATCGCCTGCGCTCAGCAGTTCGTCAACGCCGATGATGTTCACGTTGTCGTCAACAGCGGCTTCCTGGCCAACAGCATCGCCTCGGGCACAACGCTTGCCGACGCCGGTATCGCCAACCTTGGCCTCGGTAATGACTTCATCGACTACCTAACTCCCAACCTCTACAACTTCGATCCAGGCTTGCCGGGACTCGCGCAGGTCTTCTTCGTGTTTGCCGCTGAGCGGCGTGACGTGTCGACTATGACCCTCTTTGTTGCGGATGACCCGGCCATCGAACCGTTTGTCCCCGCACTCGAGGCGATCGGTGCGAGCAACGGCATTGATGTCAACGAGGTCATCCGCCTCGGCTTCGAACCTGACTTGACCGGGCCGGTATCGGCGGCCGACACGTCAAATGACGGCTGGTTGTTTGTTCTGGTGGACGGAGCCCAGTGCATCGCCGCCGCAAACGGCGTCGCCACGGTCGGCTACAGCGGGCACCTCTTCGCCAACGATCTGTGTGCGGGCCAGGACGTGGTCGAGTCCGGTGCGATCGACGGCTGGGGGGTCCCGATCGTCTCAAGCGCCCCAACCGTGGATGGCGGAGCTGAGGTTGATGAGATCAACCGTGTGCTTGAGACCTACGGTGATGGAGTCCAGACGGCTGGCCTCACTGGTTGGGCAATAGCCAACATGGTTATCGCACGTGACCTGCTGATTGCAGGTGGCGGTGTGGATGCCACGGATGCGTCGGTGCTTGAAGCTCTGAGTACGTACTCGAGCAGTGATCTGCCGGGCTACCCGTCGGTCAGTTGCCCTGGCCCGGATCCATGGGCAGGCGCCTGCAACACGTCGCCGCTGATGGTCACAGTTGTCGATGGTCAGATGACCGCACCTGATGGCTTCACGTTCCTGGACTTCTCGCAGCTCAACTTCCTGCTCGAGGGCTAACGCCACGTAACTCGCATAACCCTCCTGGGGCCTGATCGGGGTCTTGCCGCAGCTTGATGGCAGCACTCCGATCAGGCTCCGGCCTTTCGGTGTCTGTCTGTTTGGGATTCGCAGTGCCCGCTCTCGGGCGTGAGGACTCGGCGAACTAGGTTCCGCTAACGATGGCGCAACTCACACGAGCTGAGCGGCTCGGTGCCGCGGGGCTAGCTGCCCTGGCACTTGCTTGGATCATCGGAGCGTTCGTACGAAGCGACCTGTTCTTTGACCCTGTGCTGTTTGGGCTCGGCTCGGGAGCGATTATCGCTGCCCTCGCCATCGGCTTGGTAGTGGCCTTCCGGGCATCGGGAGTGATCAACTTCGGACACGGTGCCATCGCCACCTACACGACATATGTGTATGTGTCGCTGGTGGGCACCGGCCAGTATCCCGTGCCGCCAATACCGAACCCTTTCGCACCTGTTGAAGGCATTGCCGGGATCGAGATCATCGACTTCCCCACGTTTGTGAGCTTTGGTGACTCCATGGGTAAGGCGCCCGCGATGGTGATTGCCCTCGCAACAGCTGCAGCCCTCGGACTCATAGCGCACTTCGCCATCTTCCGGCCGCTGCGATATGCACCGGTGCTAGCCAAAGTTGTCGCTTCGGTGGGCATCATGTTGTTCCTGCAGGCGGCTGTGGTGTTGCGTTTCGGGGCTCGTGCTAAGGCCACGGAGCCGATCTTTCCTAACGACCCCGTCGACATCTTGGGTACCCGTGTGGGTCAGGATCGGTTGTGGGTGCTTGCAACGGTAACGGTGATCACGGCCGGCCTGTGGCTGCTGTTCAAGTACACCCGCTTTGGTATCGCTACCCGGGCCGGCGCTGAGAACGAGCGCTTCACAACGCTGCTGGGGTTCAATGCCGATCTGCAGGCAGGCGTTAGCTGGGTGATGGCTTCGGTTCTGGCCGGGCTCGTAGGCATCCTCGTTGCTCCCATCACGGGTGTGACGCCCAACTTCTTTACGGTGCTGTTGATCTCGTCGCTTGGTGCGGCGTTGCTGGGCCGGATGTCATCGTTTGTGATCGCTGCCATTGCGGGGCTCATGCTTGGGGTGGTTGATCAGGAGTTGTTCCGCCTTGAGTTGGAGTGGGCCTGGATCCCTGACATCGGCATTCGCCGTGCCCTGCCGTTCGTGGTGATCGCCTTGGCCATGGTTGCCCGGGGCGAGTCTCTGCCCTCGCGGGGTGCGCTAACGCTTGCGCGCATGCCCGAAGCAGTGGCACCGCGCATCACCCGGGGTCGGGTTATCGGCTATGTGGTGTTGTGCGCAGTGGCGTTGGCATTGACGATGTTCGCGCCGTTCCAGTACCGAGCTGGCATGCAGAACTCAATGATCGGTGTCGTGTTGGCACTGTCGCTGGTGGTTGTGACCGGTTATGTGGGTCAGATCTCGCTGATGCAGATGGCGCTGGCTGGCATTGGAGCCTTTGCCGTTGGCTCTCTCGGCACTTCGGCTGGGCTGCCCCTGCTGGTTGCCTTGCCATCCGCCGTTGCAGCCGGGGTTGGCTTCGGGTTGATAGCGGCGCTGCCGTCTCTTCGGACCCGCGGTGCGAGCCTGGCCATCGTCACTCTGGCGAGCGGCTTAGCGATCGGTGAAATCTTCTTTCAACGGCCCGGATGGTTCGGTCTCGATCGCACTGTCAAGACCTCGGATCCTCCCTCAATCTTCGGTCTGGAGTTTGGGCCCAACAGCAGCTTCATCTTCGGAGACGGAAAGATCCCAACTGGTGCTTATGGCCTGTTCGTGTTCGTAATTGCTGCTGCCTGTTGCATTTCGGTGATGCGTCTGCGTCGATCACGCCTCGGCGAGCAGATGCTGGCGGTGCGCGCCAATGAGCGCGCTGCGGCGGCGGCGGGTATCAACGTGGCGGCAATCAAGCTTTCGGCGTTTGCGATCTCAAGTTTCTTTGCTGCTTTGGGTGGTGCGCTGATCGCCTTCAACCTAGGTACCTACGGCCCTGACTCGTTCGGGATATTCACTTCGCTTACGGTGCTCGCTTTTGCATATCTGGGCGGTATCAGCACCGTCAGTGGTGCCATCACAGCTGGCACCTTGTTCTCCGAGGGCATCGGCATTGTTGTGACCAACGAGTGGTTCATCGATGTGGGCCCCTACACCGCATATGTGGCTGGGTTCTTCTTGATCGGCACGGCGGTCTACAACAACGAAGGCATCGACGGGTTCCAGCGCAAGCAATTCCATCAGTTAGGCGCCTGGTTGGCTCGCAAGAAACGCGAGAAGGCGGCCGTGCGATGAGCTCGACTGAAGCTCGTCCCGGGCAGGAGCCGATGGTTCTGTCCACCGACGGATTGACAGTGCGCTTTGGTGGGCTTGTGGCACTCAACAAAGTGTCGTTGACGTGTCGGCGAGGGCAGTTGACGGGGTTGATCGGCCCAAACGGTGCCGGCAAGACGACGTTCATTGACGCTGTCACAGGCTTCTTGCCTCACAACGCTTCGGGTTCGGTGAAGCTTGAAGGCAGCGAGGTATTTGGGCTATCCCCGCATCAGTTGTCTCACACCGGGTTGACACGCACTTGGCAGACACTGGAGCTATTTGACGACATAACTGTGCGTTCGAATCTTGATGTTGCGAGCCGGCGACTGACCTGGAGGGGTGCTCTATCTGACTACTGGGGGAGGCGCAGGCGAAGCGAGCGTGTCGATGACGTGTTGGAGTTGCTCAATCTTGCTGAAATCGCCGAGCGTCAACCACGTGAACTTTCACAGGGTCAACGCAAGCTTGTGGGGGTCGGGCGGGCGCTCGTGGCAGAGTCCTCCAAGATCTTGTTGCTCGATGAACCCGCGGCAGGTCTTGACAAGGCCGAAACCCAGTGGTTCGGTGCGCAGTTGAGGCGCTTGGTCGATGAGGGCTACACGATGCTGCTAGTCGATCACGACATGGGTCTCGTGCTCAGCGTCTGTGATCACATCCACATGCTTGTATTCGGTGAGATGGTGGCGTCGGGGACACCCGAACAGATGCGCAACGACCCCGAAGTTATCGGCGCCTACCTCGGCAAGTCAGCCTCCCTCTCATGACCACTCTGTCGCGCCATTGCCGATGTGTGGGTGCGCACCTAGGCGAGGCCCTCCCTGCAGCTAGCGACTGCTGTGGCCATGCCAGGCGATCCCCCGAAAGCCGGAGCGTCTCGCTGTGGTGAGCGCTCGCTTGTGCTCAGCCAGGCTCCGGTGTGACACCGTGAGGCACTCATGAGTGAACGCCTATTGACAATCGCTGGCCTTAGTGCCGGTTACGACGGTGTAGCCGTGGTTCGCGACCTTGACCTGCATGTCGACGCCGGTGAGGTAGTCGCGTTGTTGGGGCCTAACGGTGCCGGCAAGACAACCACGCTGATGACGATCTCAGGAATGGTTGAGGTAATCGCGGGCTCGGTCACGGTTGTGGGTAGGGCCGTGCCCAAGTTGCGTCAAGCTCACCGGCTTGCCCGCTGGGGTGTGTTTCACGTTCCTGAGAATCGTGGGGTGCTATTCGGTTTGACGGTACGCGAGAACCTGCAACTCGCCAAGACCCGTGGCAAGGTCGATCTTGATCTTGCAGTGAACTACTTCCCAGCCCTCGGTCCGTTGATGCAGCGTCGTGCTGGATTGTTGAGCGGTGGTGAACAGCAAATGCTCGCCCTAGGCCGCGCCATAGCAGCCGAACCAGCATTGTTGCTCGTTGATGAGATGAGCCTGGGCCTTGCACCTGTCATCTATGAAGAACTGATGCCAGTCGTCCGCCGAATCGCCGACGAAACCGGAGCAGGAGTGTTGCTAGTAGAGCAACACGTTGATCTCGCACTAGAAGTAGCCGACCGTGGCTACGTCCTAAACCACGGCGATCTAGTCATCAGCGGCCGTGCATCTGACTTGCTCGCGGACCGTGCCCTACTAGACGCCAGCTACCTAGGCGTCCAATCCCTCACCCCCGACTAGATCTCAATGGTGAACGCAATCACAAATCAAGGCCAAGAGGTTTTGCCCTAGCGTCGAGTTCCTCTTGTGAGGGCGTGTAGCCACTTCTCTTGTCCCACCTGGCGAGCATCTCGCAATACTTCTCATGATTTAGGTGCCGTTCCGCGAGAGCACGCAACCCAACTCGCAGTGCTTCAGCCTTGCTCCCATGAACGGGTGCAAGTTCCTTGAGCAGCGCCGTATCGGACTTGTTGAGCCAAAGAATTGTCCGAGAACTCATATGCCGTACCACATCGCTGAACCGTCAGAACCCCTCGAACCAAATGTAGGACACATCAGACTAAATCAAGTCCTAACCACGTCTACGCTTGGCTTTGTGGCGCCCTTTGGGGTCTGGGGGGCCAGATGTAACACTGCGGCGGACGGAGGACAACAAATGATGCTAGGTGTGAGATGTCATCAAGATCGCTGGTGATGACTCCGCAGCCAAGTTCAGCTGCACACAGAACAAGATGCGCGTCTACAACATCGGATGTGCCTGACGCAGCCAGCAACTCTCCGATGCGCCGACCATCGACAAAGTCATGGATTTGACAAGACTTAAGAAACCGAGCCAAACGGGCCTGCCGACTACCGTCACGCCACACCTGAGCCACAACCGGTGCGGTGGTATGGAACTCAATGTTCGTGCCGGGATCTACCCACAGCTCTTGCAGCGATGTATTGCCTCGTCGATCGATAGAGATCAGCACTCCTGCGTCGAGGATCACAAGTCGTTAGGACTTGGCTGTCGCGTCCATTTCGTCTTGTGTCGGCGAGTAGCCATCTTCCTCTGCCCATTCGGCGAGAAGTTCGCGCAGTCTTTCTTGGTTGCGATGCGTTCTCGAGAGAAAGCGCAACCCGATCCGCAGAGCTTTGGCTCTGCTGCCGTAGTAGGCGGTCAAGTGCTTGAGAAGGGCGGTGTCGGAGTCGTTGAGGCTAAGACCCGTCAGCGAAGCCATGTTCAGCACCATATCACCGAACCTGTGCGACTCAACCACCAAAAGTACTGAAACTACGTGATCTGAGCCCGGACAACTGGTAGCGAATCCGCCCAACACATCGCACATGCGGAGTTGTCAGACATCCCGAAATATGTGTAGAACGCGCCACACTCTGTCAAGTCTCGAGTTAGCTCAATTGAGCGATCCGTCGCTTCATCTTTCGCCGAAAGTCCTCAGTCGACGCCAATGATGAGACCATGTCCCCGCCCACGTCCGAGAGTCTGGCCAAGTCCATGGGTGGGATCTTGGCCTGGTCGCTGAATACCAATATCGAATCGAAGTCCAAGCGCATCCGATGGAAATAAGAGAGCGTGATTGTGGTCAACCGTGCCTTGTCACGATTCGGAACTCCGTATACGAAGAGTTGTCCGCCTCCCCTTCCCTGCAATCGATAGTCAATGGGATAGGCCTCGGAGTTCGGAATGTTAGGCAAGGTGTGGTCTCGCTGGATCTGACACTTCCTTACCGTCTTAGAGATCAAGTTTGCTAGGTCGTCGTAAAAGGTTGAGGCAATCCTCGAATGTGACCGAAGTGTCAAGTCGTAGATCCGGGTGATGGCGCGCCCGTACCGGAACAGGGCATCGCCCAGGCCGTCGATAGGCGCGTCGACGTAGAAGACTCCCCGGTCTTGTTCGACCTGCTCTTCTCCCAAAATCCGCTCGACAAGTTCCCCTCGGCTCCCGTTGAGAAAAGTGTCGAGATCGCGGTCGTAGCTGATCCGCATGAGCGTGTCGCCTCTATCCGATAGGCGGAGAGCTCCTCTTGACTCCCGAAGGTAGATCGGGAATCGGTCTCCATCCGGGAACTCAAATCCCGAGGTAAGCATCATCTCGCCATCCGGACGACGCTCAATGCGAACAGTCGCGCAGAGTTGGTCGTAGAGCCGTCGTTGGAGTTCGTCAGTTCGGATCGACATCGAACAGACTTGGTTGATCCGGTGGGGTGCGCACTCCAGACAAGTTGAAGTCTTGGATCAGGCATCTAAACGCGCCGTCACAAGTGTTGTATCGGGTGGTCACATCGGCCTCGCTCTCCGGCTTCCTCCCTGCGGCAATGGCCGCCTCCGTAGCCCTGTGAATGTGAGTCTTGTAAGAGATGTCACCATGTCGGTGGCTAGATCCGTTATAGCGAGCCAGAGTGAGCTTGGGTGCCCCCGTTGGTAGGTAGACAACTCCACACGAATAGTTTGATCGGTCCCGAATATTCAATCGTTGATAGACCAAGAACCAATGGTCTTGTCCGTCTACGGATGTCGCTCTTGCCCGGAAGACACGCTGTTTCTCAACGGGACGGTCTGCCGGCTTTTCGGACCAACGGGCGCCTGGGTTGACCACCTGTTTGGGCAGCAGGCGGAGACTTGCGAGTTCGGCATCGGTGTAGCGCCGCATCATCGGTCAACAGTTCCAGCACTTGTCTTGACGCGAATAGGCGGTGTCGGAGTCGTTGAGGCGAAGACCCGTCAGCGAAGCCATAGGCGGTACCGTATCACTGAAGCTGTGTGACACCACCACAAAAGCACTGAAACTAATTGGTATCTGATAGAAGCCTAGCTTAAGTTAGAGGCTGTCATCACACTCGGTTGAGGTTGCACCTCACGCCCTTGGCCCCGGTCGCCGAGCCATGTAACAGAGGCAATTGACGAAACTAGGCGTTCAGCTCATTCTCCATGAAGACGTTGCGTGTTAGCAGACGATGTTGACGAGTTTGGGGACTCGAATGATCGATCTGTTGGGTTTGTTGCCTTTAAGGTAGGCCTGCACTCGATCCGATGACAGGGCGATCTTTTGAGCTTGGTCTTCGGTGATGGTCGTGTTGACGTTGATGCGGTCTCGGACTTTGCCGTTGACTTGGAGGATCATGGTGGTCCGGTCGACGACGAGTTTGGCTGGATCCGCTGATGGCCAAGGCTCGTCGTGTATGTGTGATCCATTGTGGCGGTGTGCCCACAACTCAGCAGTGATGTGTGGAACGGCTGGCGCCATGACCAACAACAGCGCGTCGATCGCTTCACGAAGCGTGTCTGCGTGAACACCCTCGGCTCCCTGCACGTAGCGATACAGCGTGTTGGTGCGCTCCATGAACGCCGCCACCGCAGTGTTGTAGGACCACCGGTCATAGGCGTCGGTTACCCGCTGCACGAAGCAATGCGTTGCCGTGTCGACCTCAATGTCGATCTCTTGGAGCGGCCCGGTGCGGAACGATCGCACCAGGTCGCTGTCAGTGCGAGCGAGGCGCCACACCCGCGCCAGGAAGCGGGCACAGCCATCTAGGCCCATGTCTTCCCAGTCGACATCTTCGCTTGGTGGTTTCACTTGCAGATGGGCTAGGCGGAGTGTGTCGGCGCCGTCAGTGTCGATTGTTTCTTCGGGCGCGACCACGTTGCCCTTCGACTTTGACATCCGGGTTCCGCCGAGACGCACCATGCCCTGAGTGAAGAGCCGCTGGAACGGTTCACGCAGTGACGCTGGCACGATCCCCATATCTGACAATGCTTTGGTGAAGAACCGGGCATAGAGAAGGTGCAAGATGGCGTGTTCTACACCACCGATGTATTGATCGACGGGCAGCCAGCGCTCAATGACTTCCGGGTTGAACGGAGCGTTGTCGTTCCAGGGATCAGCGAATCGGAGGAAGTACCAGGACGAGTCAACAAACGTGTCCATAGTGTCGGTTTCACGGCGGGCCTGCCGTCCACATTGAGGACAATTCACACACAAGAAGCCCTCATGACTAGCGAGAGGAGACTGACCGGTCGGCACAAACGTCACATCATCGGGCGCCAACACAGGAAGATCAGATTCGTGAACACCAACAACTCCACAGTTATCGCAGTAAACGACAGGGATAGGGCAACCCCAGAAGCGCTGCCTTGACACCAACCAGTCACGAAGCCGGTAGTTGACTCTTGGCTCTCCAAGGCCTTGCTCTTCCAACCAATCGATGGCCGCTGCCGTAGCTTCGCTGATACTTAGATCGTTCAACCAGTCGCTGTTGATCACAACACCGTCACCGGTGTATGCCTGGCCTTTCCAGTCATTGGGGGGTTGAACTGTGCGGATGATGTCAAGCCCGAAGCCAACAGCAAAGTCCCAATCCCGCTGATCCTCACCAGGAACAGCCATGATCGCGCCAGTTCCATAGGTAGTTAGCACATAGTCCGCGAGATACAGCGGCACTGCTTCGCCAGTGAACGGATTGATCACATTCGACCCGGTAAACACGCCCCGCTTACGCGATGGTGCTCGAGTACTAAGGCGTTCGATCTCAGAACGCCGAGACACTTCTTTGCAGAACGCTGCAACCGCTGATGCCTGCTCAGATGTGGTCACGGCGTCAACCAGTTCGTGTTCCGGTGACATCACAGCAAATGTCATACCGAAACTCGTTTCGGGACGTGTCGTATACACCCTGACTGGTGCGATGTCGGTGCGTGCTACACCATCAGCGCACCACCGCAAGCGAGAACTCAGTGCCCTCAGAACGGCCGATCCAGTTGCGTTGCATGGTCTTGACGTTCTCGGGCCACTCAAGATCATCCACATCATCGAGCAACTGCTGGGCATAAGCAGTGATCCGAAACATCCATTGTTGCATTTCACGACGCTCAACGATGTCACCGGAACGGTCGCAACGACCATCGCTGTGAACCTGCTCATTAGCCAAGACTGTTTGACAACCCGGACACCAATTCACCGAGGCCGCTGCCCGATACACAAGACCCGACTCCAGGAACCGCAAGAAGATCCACTGAGTCCAACGGATGTAGGCGGGATCGTGGCTGCGGATCACCCTCCGCCAGTCGTAACTCGCCCCGATCCGACGCAAAGACGAAACTAACTCGCTAATGCGTTCCTCGGTGTAAACCCTGGGATGAGTACCAGTAAGGATCGCCGCATTCTCGGCTGGCAAACCGAAACTGTCGAAACCCATCGGGGATAACACCGCTTCGCCCCGCATAGTCCAGTAACGGGTAAGCAGATCACCAAACGTGTAATTTCGCACATGACCTTGATGAGCCGGCCCACTCGGATACGGATACATGCAAAGCACGTAACTCTTGGGCAGCGAATCATCGTTGTCAACCTCATAAGCACCGGACTCAAGCCAGTACTCCTGCCAACGAGGCTCAATCTCAGTCGGCCTGTAACGCACCCGCTCGCGCTCGCTCTCCGGCTTAACCTGACTACCGCACGCTGGGGCTAGGTCTCGAGGATCCCAGCTTCGTGCATGCGGTTGACTGTGCTGATGACTGCTCGCAGCGAGGCCGACACGATCGACTCGTGCAAGCCGACTCCCCAAGTGGTATTGCGGTTGCCAGTGTCAACTGCAACATAGGCAGCAGCCGTGGCGTCACTGCCGGCACCGATGGCGTGTTCCTTATAGTCCACGAGCTTGCCTGCGAACAGGCCCCGTGCCTGCAACGCCGACACAAACGCATCAATCGGGCCATTACCGCTCCCCGAGATCGTCTCAGTGCTTTCACCTATGCGCAAGCGAGCATCAAGGTCGGTACGTGACCCTGAAATTGTGTCGGTTGTTGCCCGATGACCGATCAACTCAACATGAGTCTTTGGCTGCTCGATATAGGTCGACGTGAAGAGGCGATGGATCTCATAAGAGGTGATCTCAGTGCCGGTGTCTTCGGTAACAGTCTGGACATGTTTGGAGAAGTCAACCTGCAAGTCTCGAGGCAGATCCAACCCATATTCGTGTAGCAACACATAGGCGGAACCGCCCTTACCCGACTGGCTATTGACTCGCACCACGGCCTCGTAACCACGACCTACGTGATGGGGATCAATCGGCAGGTAGGGCACATCCCACACGTCATAGTCACCAGTCAGCGCCGCGCCCGGAGCCACGTCATAGATCGCTGCCATGCCTTTTTTGATCGCATCCTGGTGGCTTCCCGAGAATGCCGTATACACGAGATCGCCCACATAAGGGTGACGTTTCGGTATGTCCATCCGGTTGGCATATTCGAATACCCGGCGTGCTTCTTCAATGTCGCTGATGTCGAGTTCAGGGTCAACGCCCTGAGTGAACATGTTCAGCGCAATGGTCACCACATCAACATTGCCGGTGCGTTCACCATTACCAAACAATGTTCCCTCGACCCGGTCTGCTCCAGCCATTATCCCGAACTCGGTTGCAGCAACTGCAGTCCCACGATCGTTGTGAGGGTGAAGCGACAGCACAATCGAGTCCCTGTCACGGATGTTTCGATGGAAACTCTCGATCATGTCGCCATAGAGATTTGCCGATGACATCTCCACAGTTGCAGGCAAGTTCAAGATCAGTGGCCAATCCGGTGTTGGGGCAATCACGTCCATGACGGCCTCACAAACTTCAATCACAAAGTCGGGCTCAGTGCCGGTGTAACTCTCAGGGGAATACTCAAAGCGGACGCCGTCTCCACCCCCGGCACGGCGAGCTGCCTCAAGGCCTTTCATACATTTCTGTGCCCCGTTTACCGCGATATCGCGGATGCCGGCCCGATCGGTACGGAACACGACACGGCGTTGCGTGATCGATGTGGAGTTATAGAGATGCACGATCGCCCTCGAAGCACCAGCTACAGCCTTGAATGTGCGTTCAATCTGTTCGTCTCGGGCCTGGGTGAGAACCTGGATCGTTACATCGTCTGGGATCAGGTCTTCTTCAACGAGCTTGCGGCAGAAGTCAAAGTCGGGTTGAGAAGCTGCAGGAAAGCCGACCTCAATCTCTTTGAATCCCATCCGCACGAGATGGTCGAACATGCGCTGCTTACGAGGAATACCCATAGGTTCAACCAGCGCCTGGTTGCCGTCTCGCAGATCAACCGAACACCACAACGGCGCCTTCTCAATGCGCCGGTCCGGCCAGGTGCGATCACGAAGCTCGACCGTCGGGTAAGGCCGGTATTTGATGAAGGGCATTGTCTTGGTTTGCGTAGGCATCTGAGTTGTTCCCCTTGTCTTGATGTCTTTGTCTCTTGTCGTGATGTTCGGTTACTGATTGGTTGGTGTCAGTGTGGGTTGGTGTGCCCGTTGCCTGTTTGTCGCCTAGAAACGACAAAATCCCCCCGGCCCTAGCGATAGGGCGACGAGGGGATTCGGCGAGCACCGATATGTGGTGCTCGCCTACACGAGAAGAAGGAGGTTGCGGGCTGCTGTCACTGGCCGCAACGCTAACCGCTACCCCGCCACTGTTCAAACACCCAACCGAGCGCGATTAGTGGTTACCGCAGGTGTGTGGTTGGTGATCTAGGTGCCATCCTTTAGGCGTGAGTCATCTCGTCTGGGAGTCAACTCCGCCGCAGCTACGCTCGCCCATCCTCGTAACGGCATTCAAGGGCTGGTTTGACGTTGGGGGCGCTGCAACAGGCGCACTCGAATGGCTTAGCGAACGCAACGACTCAGCCAAGTGTGCTTACATCGACTGCGAAGAGTTCTTCGACTTCAGCGAGCAGCGTCCCACAGTTCAACTCCGGGATGGCCGGCGTGAGATCGGTTGGCCAACTACAGACATTTACACGTTGCATCCGGCCAACAGTGATCACGATCTCGTGTTGGCAGTCGGCGCCGAGCCTCATCTGCGGTGGCGAACCTTCACGGACATCCTCGTTGAGATTGCGCAGCGTTGCGAGATCTCACTGCTCATAACACTCGGGGCGCACATTGCGGACATTCCTCACACCCGCCCGTTCGCAGTGACCGGCTCGACAGCAGATGTAGGCATCGCTGCCACTTGGCGCTTGGACAAGCCCAGCTACGAAGGCCCGACTGGTTTGGTCGGTGTGATGCATGAACGCTTCGAGACTCTGGGCGTTCCGGCCGTGTCACTGCGAGCTGCGGTGCCGCACTACGTGTCGGGCGCACCGAACCCGAAGGGATCGCGGGCTTTGCTTGAACGCTTCGAGCGCGTGACAGGCCTTAGCACCGGCTGGGCCGAACTCGACGAGGCTGCAGAGCAGTGGGAACAGCGGGTCAACGAAGCCATGAACGCGGATGAGGACGTGGTGCGCTATGTCCGCCGGCTCGAAGCACGTGCCGACGCGCGCGCCGAGCAAAGTGTCCCTAGTCCTGAAGACATAGGTGCCGAGTTTGAGCGCCTGCTGCGCCGCAAAGGCAACATCGAATGAGCGCTAATGAGAGCCCTGACGCCGGGAGTGTGTCTGCGGAAGCCGGGCAATCAGTCACGCAACCAGACGGGGCTCCGAGTGCCGTTCACCGAGGCGACAGCGACCTGCCTTGGGTCAACACAGGCGGCGGCGTTGAACTGAAGGTGCTGATGGTGCGCCCTGATGAGGGACTTTGGATTATCCGCAACCGCTTCGAGCCCGGTGTTGTCGTGCAAACACACACTCACACCGGGCCCGTCTATGCCCACACTCTTAGTGGTTCCTGGAAGTACGCCGAGTACCCCGAGGTCAACCGGGCCGGATCGTTCCTGTTCGAGCCTGCCGGCAGCACCCACACCTTGACCGTGCCCGATAGCAACACCGAGGTGACCGATGTGTGGTTCCAGATTCATGGTGCCAACCTCAACCTCGACAGCAGCGGAAACGTCGAATCGGTGACTGACGGCGCGCGAGTTCTAGCCGCCTACTACGCACTGTGTGAAGCGCAAGGGCTGCCGCTGCCAAACGTCGTCGGCTGAGGTAGCTGAGGTTGCTGAGGCACAAGATCGGCTGAGGTCAAGCGCCGGGCAACTCCAGTCACATACAGAAAGTCCCGTCAAAGCGGGTCTTCCAGGCTCCAGCGGCAACTGTTCCACCATCTACTGGGATTGACGAGCCGTTAACGAAACTCGCCATATCCGAGGCGAGAAACACAATCACTGCTGCGCACTCGTTGACATCACCCATGCGGCGAAGAGGTGTCGGAAACAGCCCGTCAATCATGTGCAGCGAATCCTGTGCCAAGTCAGCATCGCCGGGCGTGGGGACCATGTCTGGGGCCACGCAATTGACCCGGATCGAACGGCTGCCTAACTCCACGGCAAGTGTCTTGGTGAACTGTTGAACTGCAGCTTTCATCGCGGCATAGACACCAAATCCCGGTGCCGAGTGATACGCCTCGACTGAGGTGACATTGACGATCGACGCGCCATCTGACATGTGTGGTACGCCGTGGCGAACACAGTTGGTAACAGTTCCAAAGTTCTCCCGCATGAGCGCTTGCTCGCCGTTGGGTGATGTATCGCTGAACTGAGCCCAAAAAGTGCCCCCAGCGTTGTTCACAAGCACATCAATGCGACCTAATTCAGTTCGGACTCGTTCCATGAATTCAGCTACGGCATCGCTGTCACGGGCATCCAACACGCCAGAAACACAGCGGCGACCCGCGTCTCTGATCATCTCAGCCGTGGGATCGACACCCGATGGATCCATGTCGAATATCGCTACATCTGCACCAAAGCGAGCTAATGCGACAGCGGTCGCCGCACCGATGCCACGACCCGCCCCAGTCACAACGGCGATGCGATCATCTAGGCGCACGATCGACGGTGCCAGAGCCGGGGGTGTCAAGGCGTTCATTGGTGGGTTCCTTCCCTCAGGTCGTTCAGCATTTGTTAGCTAATGTGGACCTTTGCCCGTAGGCACTTTGGAAGCAACACAGTCGCTGGAGTTGAGAGGTAATGGGAGAGGTAGTACGCGTCGAGAAAGGTGGAGGTATCGCCACGATCCGCATTGACCGGCCCAAGATGAACGCCATCAACATTGAGATTCTCGATGGGATTCTTGAGGCCAGCGAGGCGATCGCCGCAGACTCCGACGTGCGAGCAGTGGTCGTCTGGGGCGGCCCTCACATCTTTGCCGCTGGCGCGGACATCACAGCATTCTCAGTACTCGAACCAGCCGCGGCGAAGTCACTGTCTCGTGAAATTCTGCTGCTCGACAAGAGCGAACGACCAGAGTTCACGGTCAGCGCAGAGGGTGCCCGCAAGCTGTCTCGCAAGTTCAACGATGCATTCCTTGCCATAGAGAACCTGCCTCAGATTTCGGTCTCAGCGGTCAACGGCTTTGCTCTCGGAGGCGGCATGGAACTTGCCATGGCTACTGATTTCCGGGTCGCTGCCAGCAATGCTGTATTGGGGCAGCCCGAGATCTTGCTCGGACTAATACCCGGTGGTGGTGGCACACAACGCCTGCCGCGCCTAGTGGGCATCACCAAAGCCAAAGAGATCATCTATTCGGGCCGCAATGTGTATGCCGAAGAAGCCAAAGAAATTGGCCTAGTTTCGTCAGTTCATCCCCCAGAACGCACATATGACGCAGCAGTAGAGATGGCAGCCGGATTCGCGTCGGGTCCCGCTGCTTTGCGTATGGCCAAGCGGGCGATCATGGATGGCATGGAGTTGCCTCTAGCGTCAGCTCTTGAGTTCGAAATTGAAGACTTCGGCGCGTGCTTTGACACTGACGATGTCACGATCGGTGTAGCCAGTTTCTTGAACCGAGGTCCCGGCAAAGCTGTCTTCACTGGTCACTAGCGCGATGCTCGCAACAGCGGGAGCGTCCAACTGGTTGACTGAGTCGAATCAGTCGAGTTAGTCGACGTCCAGTCTTGAGAGCCGAATTGACGACAGAAATAGGCTGGCAATCGTCACTACGACCAACACGATCAGAGCACTTGACGTTGTGTTTGCGTCAATCCCCAGATCTATGTCCACGATGCGAGACAGCAACGAACGTGTGTAGCCCCTGAGCGAGAGCTGGGCCGCAAATTCACCCAGAGAAGCCGCCAAACCTTCCCAAGCCAGGATGTAGACGATCCCCCACATGATCGCTCGACGCAGCACCAAACCGACCAGCACGAACCCGCACGAATAAGCGATAGTCCCCACGCCGGAAGCCACCAGTGTGGCAAAGATCAGGTCTAAGGCTTGATCACCTGAACCCGCAGCTATCCATGCCGCTACAACCGTCGGGATCACAGTGAACGGCAGCGCCACGCTGATCGCAGCAGCAGCTGCGCCCACAACCACCGGACCGCGTGCCATCGGCCGCAGCCACAGATACACGAGCGTGCCGTCTTCGCGAGTCTCGCCCAGCACTGACGAACCAAACACCAGAGAGACAATCGGAACGACGATGATGAGCCCGAAGCCGTCAGCGAACAGCGCAGCCTCTTCTAGACGACCAAAGTCACCGTATTCCGGATCAGCGGCCGCTCGCACGACCCAGCCAACGACGACCATCAAGGCTCCGAGCAACCCCAGGGCAATGAGCCGTGCCGGGGTAATGACCTGGCGGACAAGAACCCGATACGTCAATGCAGTTGCTGTGAGATGCGAGACACTGCGACGGGTGCTCACACCTAGCCCGTTGCTCATCATCGCCGCTCCACGAGATAACGGAACACCGACTCGAGGTCTTCATCGATCGGTGTGACACGGGTGAGACGCGACCCGAGACGTTTAGCTAATGGGGCTATCTCGCGACCCAGACGGTCGACATCTCGCGTATCGACAATCAAAGCGTGCTCAGAAACACTGACACCTACCGCAGTTCCTGATTCCACAAGCGCAGCCGCGAAAGATCTTGGGCGTTCGACACTGATGCGGATGCGATGCGGCCTGTCGTCCATAGCTTCACGCAGAGCGTGATAATCGCCCGCGGCAGCGAGCCGGCCCTGTGCGATAACGAGGATGCGAGACCCGAGGCGGGCGACCTCCTCCAGCACATGACTCGACACGAGCACACACCGGCCCTGCTCCCCCAGCCCATGAAACAGCTTGATCATGCGACGCCTCTGTATGGGGTCGAGACCGTTTAGCGGTTCATCGAAGATCAACACCTCAGGATCGTGAACCAGAGCGGCAGCGAGTTTGACGCGCTGGCGCATGCCTTTGGAGTAGCCCGACACGGCTCTTGTGTCGTCGGGATCGAGCTCAACCGTCTGCAAGGCGGCACGGGCAGCAGCCTTCGGCTGCGCTATCCCCTGGGTAGCGGCCGCAAATCGGACGAAGCTCAGGCCGTCGAGGCGGTCGAACAGTCCGTCTTGCTGAGGTACGAGACCGATCCGGCCACGCACATGGATGTCACGTCGTGCATCGGCTCCTAGCACCCGCACCTTGCCGCTTGAAGGCGGCGTCAACCCGCACATCACCCTGAATAAGGTTGACTTGCCCGCGCCGTTGGGGCCGAGCAGCGCCGTAACGCCGGCGCGTACTGAGAACGAGACGTCCGAGACTGCGACTACATCGCCGAAGACCTTGCTGACGCGATCAACGACCACCATGGCGTCGCTGGGCGCGCTAGGCGGCATCGGGGGCTTCGTGTTCATCGTGCTAGAGCCAGGCGCCGGTAGCGCAACCACACGACTGAGCATCCCAGCGTCACCCATGCGAGGTTCGCAAGAACCACAAACCAGGTCGACAGCGAGTCGATCCCCTCAACCGCCCCAGCGAACTCAGATCGGACCGGCTCAGGCTCCATCGGCTCAGGTGGCTCATACATGTCGTCCTCAAACATCATGTCCGCGTCGCCCATCATCGGATCTTCGACATACGTTGGCGAGGGGCCAGAGTCGAAGTCCGACACTTCTCCCACCGGAGGGGCATCGATGGGTGCCAGGGGTGCGCTCTCCACGGACACCGTCCCTTGAGAGCTTCCAAACTCGAAGCCCTCAGGCTCTTCGGGTTCAACCGCAAAGATCCTGTTTTTGAGTTCATTAGAGATACCGCCAAGATCAAGTGCGTGCAGGCGAGCGTCCACATCGGCTTCCTGGACAACAATGTTGACGGTCGCACTGCTCACGATCAGCAACAGCACCACGCCAATGGCGGCAAAGGCCCGGCGCTCGGTAAGACTTGCCGCGGCCAGGCTCGCGGCCGTGAACGCTGCGGAAATCGCAGCTCCCGAGGCGAGTATGCGAAGCAAGATCTTGATCCACTCAATAAGCCCGTCAGGGCCTGATCCCTCCAGGGTGTAAGCCACCAGCAGGAACAGCACGGGGCCTACCGTGATGATCGCCAGCGTCACCATCACGGCCAAGGCCTTGGACAGCAGGTAGGTGCTGCGCCGCAGAGGCGTGGATAGGTAGAGCGGCAGCATCCCGTTGCGGCGATCCGCTACCAGGATGTCGGGCACGACAATCCCGCAAAACAGCCACAGCGAAGTCGTGATGAACCCGTAGTACTCGTGATAGTCGGGCAGGATCTGCTCGGTGATCAGGTCAACATCAATGATCACAGCAAGGCCGACATAGACGACGGCTGGGATGATGGCAAGCGCAATTGCGATCGTCGGCAGGACTTTGTGCCTCGCCGCCCGGCCAAGCCCGAGAGTGTGGCGCACCGAGTAGCGAACCACCGAGCGGATAGCGCCCGACAGGCCGGTGCGAGGGCCCTCATAGGAGCGGTAGCCGCGATCCATGATCCGCGACTCTTCCACTGGTGTACCCATTTCGCTGTTGGCGGGCCCCGTGGGTGCAGGTAAGCCGGACGGCCTTGACGGCTGATTCGGGGCGGTCACGGCCTTAACCCGTCAGGCACTTCAGGGTCAGACATTTCAGAAGAGGTCCTCTAGGGTGCGCCGTCCGACCTCCATACGTCGGACCCGCGCCTGCGCGTAATGCACAGCGTCACGGGCTTCGTCACATAACTCGTCAAAGCTCTTGCCCGAGAGGTGCATCGTCGCCATGCTCCTCTTCAACGAAACGCCCCTAGCGCGCAAGGCGGTCTCAACCGCGTCTACAGAACCAGCCGGATCACGGATTTCGACAAGTTCCAACGTCAACACGTCGGTGTCGCCGATCAAGTCGTCAATGGAACCGCAAGCAACGAGGCGGCCGGCATCAATGGCAACCACGTTGTCGCACACCCTCTCGACTTCATCAAGCAAGTGCGATGCAAGAACCACATTGATCGAGAAGTCACGGCTTATCTGTCCGATCAAATCCAGCATCTCGCTTCGCTGAACCGGATCTAAACCGTCGGTCGGTTCATCAAGCAGCACGAGCTTGGGATCGGAGGCGATCGCCTGAGCCAGTTTGACCCGCTGTCGCTGACCGGTCGACATTGTCCCCAGGGGGCGGGCTCGCTCCTCGCCCAGCCCGACAAGCCACAGCGTGTCTGAGGCTCGGTTGCGAGCCTCACCCCGGGGCAGTCCTTGCACCTCAGCAAGATGGCGTACGAAGTCGACGGCTCGCATCTCATCCGGCAACACGTTGCGCTCTGGGGCAAATCCGACTATCGCACGCAGTTGCCCACCTTGGGCGAGTGGATCGAGGCCCATGACCCGCACCGATCCAGATGTTGGTACTCGCAATCCCAGCATGGCGTTGAGCAGGGTGGTCTTGCCGGCACCGTTAGCTCCAACGAGCCCGGTCACCCCGGAACTCATCTTCAAGTCCAAGGAGTCGAGTGCGAGAGTTGATCCGAAGCGCTGCGTTAGCGCCTGCGTCTCGACTAAGGGCACGGAGCGAGCGTAACCGCGCGCTTGCATCCAAATGGCTAACTCTCAGCGATCCGGGCGCTCGTCGGTGGCGCTCTGGCGGTGGATTCTGAGGCGAAGTCGCAACAGAAATAGCATCCCCTTGCATGTTTGACGATCACACCGGCGCCGTTCGGTTGCGTCGCCACACGGATTGGGAGGATGGATGACCGCTCCGACGTATCAACTGCATCACCTATGCATCTTCGAGAAGCAGCCTCGCGAGGCGATGTGGAATTGGCTGCGCTGGTATCACGCCATACCGGCCTACTACTGGGAAGGGCTGCCGGACTTGCACCACACCGGCGAAGGTGGCGTCGACTACACATTTCTTGCCTGCGGCGGGCCATTCCAGATGCAGCTAGAGGCGCCGCCGTACCAGTTTGAGTACGAGCGCCGCTGGTTTGCAAGGCACGACTCGGGGATCAACCACATCTGCTGGATTGTGCCAAACGCCTATGACACCGTCGATCACCTGCAGTCCAACGGTGCTCACGTTGCCATGCCTTACGAAGAGTTTGGGGGCACCTACAACGGCTTTGTTGCCATTGATCCTGAGGGGCGTTGGGTTGAGATCATGGAATATGTGGGCGAATTCAAGACGCCCGATGTTGAGTTCCGCCCCGTGGGGCATCCAGGGTTACAGACCCTGGGTGTGGTGCAGCTTTGCCGTGACCTTGATGCACAGGTCGAGTGGTACACCGACGTCTTGGGACAGCGCATCATTTTAGATGCGCGCAGTTCCAACGATGGCCTCGTTTACCTGGCCGATCACAGCTACGAAGGACGGAAGTGTGTGAACGTGCTGGCGACCCCTTCGACGGATGCCGAGCGTGATCTGATGGAGCGACACGGGCCTGTCATATCCAGCGTCTTGTATCAGGCAGGCGATGTGGATGCGGCCTGGCGAGATGCGGTTAGTGCGGGGTTCGGCGAGGTAGCCGCCCCTGCATTCGATGAACGCATCGCAGCACGGACTGGGTATCTGCGCGAACCCAGCGGCAACCTCGTTCAAGTGAGGGAACGTTTGGCCGCTTAGAGGAAGCCCAAACATGAGGGCCGCTGTTTACGACGCACCTGGTCAGCCGCTGCGCGTTACCAACGTCGCCGACCCGCGCCCCGGGCCCCATCAAGTAATAGTCCGTGTCGGTGCCTGCGGAGTGTGCGGCTCGGATCTTCACGCGACCACGCCCGGCAGCGGCATCGCTCGCTGCGGAGGGGTGCTTGGCCATGAGACAGCCGGTGAGATTGCTGAGCTGGGGTCTGATCTCTCGGGGCGCTTCGCAGTTGGTGACCGGGTGTTTGTGATGCCGATCGGGTCATGCGGCCGCTGCCCGCAGTGTTTGCTGCTCAGGCCGGAAGCCTGCCCAACTCAGTCAAGTTTTGGAGCCCTTGGTGCCGACGAACCTGACGGCGCCTACGCCGAGTACTTGCTTGCGTCCGAGACCGATCTTCTGAGGGTGCCTGAAGGGGTTGGTTTGGATGTGGCCGCTCTCTGTGAGCCTTTGGCGACGGGTCTCATGTGTCTGCAGCGGGCCGGCTTGCGTATCGGTGACCGGGTGCTGATTCTTGGTGGAGGTCCGATCGGGTTGACGGCCACCCTGTGGGCGAGGTTCCTGGGTGCTCGCAGCGTGGTGGTTTCGGAACGTGTCGCGCACCGGCGCGAGTTGGCGAGGTGCCTCGGTGCGACTGCAACTGTGGATGCCTGTCTGCCGACCCCAGTCGGCGAGCAATTCACGGCGCTCACGGGTGCGGCTCCAGATGTCGTGATCGAAGCGGTGGGTCGCCCGGGAATGCTCGGTGCAGCGATCGAGGCCGTGAGACCTCAAGGCCGGGTGGTGACGGCTGGGGTGTGCATGGAGCCGGACTCGTTCGACCACTTGCTCGCCTATTACAAGGAACCAGAGATCCGCACCGCACGCACCTACACACGCGCCGAGAACGAGTTCATCCTGGAGATGATCGCCACGGGTCGCATCGACCCGGCGCCTCTGATCTCACATCGCATCGGACTTGATGAACTGCCGGCTGCGTTTGAAGCGCTGCGGACGCCTACCGATGAGTGCAAGGTCATGGTGTTGCCGTGACAGTCGAGTTTCCTACGTCATTCGGAGTGCGAGGCTGGCGCACTTCAGAATCGTGATGCTGCCATGACTTTGGAACGTGGTAGCTCCGAGGGTCAGTGGTTGAGTTGGATTGAACGGATCACGGCCGAAGGCCTAAGCGAAGATCCTTCAGCGCTGCAGATCTGGGGCTACACAGGCAAGCCAAGCTACGCCCCTGGTGAAACGGTGCACCTGCATGTGTCGACCTCTGTGCCGAGCTGGGGATTTGAGGTGTGGCGAGACGGCGCACGCTTCGAGAAGGTCCATGAACAACACAACCTTGTGGGCGCGTATCACGATGTCGGTGATGATGTCGTTGCTGCGGGGTGTGGCTGGCCGGTTGCCGCCTCGTTTGTGATCCCGGACTCCTGGTGCAGCGGCGGCTACATCGTGGTACTGCGTGCCGCGGCGGGCGGCGCGCATGCCACCCAGGACGCCTTCTTCGTGCTGCGACCGGGCACGGGCACGAGCACGTCGCCTAGCCCGACCTCCAAACTGGCAATGATCGCGGCTACCTATACATGGCAGGAGTACAACGACTGGGGTGGTGGCTGCGGCTACTTCTCAGACGAATACGTTGACCACTCGGCCGGGCCGCTTGAGGTACGCGAGAAGAGCTTCAAGGCTCGCTTGAGCTTTCACCGTCCCTGGTCACGGGGACTGATCCGGACTCCTGTCGGTGTGCCCCGCGTGGCTCAACCGCCGCCACCCGTCGGTGCAGCGGTGTCCATACCAGCAACCGAGTGGGCGGTCAGCAACGGCTACTCGCTGTGGAGCGTTGCGGCTGGTTGGGCCCGCTACGACGCCTTGACGTTCCGCTGGTTGGAGGCCAACGGCTACCAGCCCGATCTGCTCTCACAATGGGATCTCGACCGTGATCCGTCGGTGCTCGACGGCTACCGGGTGGTGGTTACGACCGGCCATGACGAATACTGGACGGCAGCGGGACGCCGAACCCTTGACCGCTTCATTGAAGGCGGCGGCCGTTACGCCCGGCTGGGCGGCAACATCGTGTGGCAGGTCCGCATGGAAGATGACCTCACGACACAGGTCTGTTACAAGTACGCGGCACACGCCGACCCGCTGCGGCACAGCGACAACATCGACATGCGCTCCGGTGCGTTTGAGGCCAACTACATCGACTGGCCACCAGTATCGACCTTTGGTGCGAACGGGCTCAGGGGCGTCTACTCGCGCATGGGTGGACTGTCGCCTCGTGGGGCTGGCGGATTCATCGTCTACCGACCAGAGCACTGGGCGTTCAAGGATGCCGATGTTTACTACGGCGATGTAATCGGTGCCTCGGTTCCGGTGGTCGGATATGAGACCGATGGTGTCGACTACACGTTCCGGCAGGGCCTCCCCTACCCCACCGGCAACGACGGTGCGCCAGACGACTTGGAGATTCTGGCACTAACCCCGGTCACCCTCGTCGAAGAAGATCACGGCCAGGCCGGCAACCTGATCTCCATCGCCGATGGGGATCTCGCGTTTGCGGCCGAAGCGATCTACGGCGCCGACACTCACGAGAACAGGGATCGCCTCCGCTACGGCAGCGCCGTAATGACCTCGATGCACAAAGGCAAAGGCGAAGTCTTCTGCGCCGGCACCACCGAATGGTGCCACGCCCTAGCAACTGCCGACGCCCAATGTGAGATCATCACCCAAAACGTCCTAGCCAACTTCCTCAAGCTCAACCGCTAGCCCTGCTTGCTGCTCACCCACGGCAGAATAGGGCCATGGCCCTCTCCCTGATCCGATTCAACTTCGCCTCTCCCGACCCCACTGACGCCGAAGCGATGAGTGATCGCTACCGGGCGGGTCTCGAGATCGCTCGCTATGCCGACAAGCACGGCTTCAATGTCGTCTCGCTCGAAGAGCATCACTGCTCGGAGCTGGCATGGAGCCCAACCCCGTTGCTTAACGCAGCAATGATCCTCTCAAGCACCTCCAACCTGATGGTGACAATCTCGGCGCTGCTGGTGCCGCTGCATGATCCGCTGCGGGCGGCCGAAGACATCGCAGTGATCGACCTGGTGAGCAAGGGTCGGCTAGTGATCGTCAGCGGCCTGGGTTACCGCCCGATCGAGTACGCAGCGGCTGGTAAATCGTGGAAGCGACGGGGCAGGGTGCTTGACGAGGCACTTGAGGTGATGCTCAAGGCCTGGAAGGGCGAGCCATTTGAACACAACGGCGAGATGGTGCAGGTGCTGCCGATGCCCTACACCCGCCCGCACCCGATGCTGCTCATTGGTGGCTCATCGAAGGCAGCGGGTCGCCGGGCTGCACGCCTTGGTCTGCCGATGCAGCTGTCTGGCAAGTTCGAGGAGGTCGAAGCGTTCTACTACGCCGAGTGCGCGCGGCACGGCACGCAGGGCTTTTGCATCATGCCCGACAACGTCGTGATGGCCCATGTCGCCGATGATCCTGACCGGGTCTGGGCAGAGCACGGTGACTGTTTCATGCGTGAAGCGATGACCTACAAGGACTGGCAACCACCCGGCCACTCCTCGGCCGTTACTTCCAAGGCAACGACTGTGGATGAGTTGCGGGCCGAGGGGATCTACCAGGTGTTGACTCCTGCTGAAGCAGTTGATCTAGCTCGGGTCAACGATTCCTTGGCGCTGCATCCCCTCGTGGGTGGCATGCCGATCGATGAGGCCTGGTCAAGCGTCCACTTAACGGCCGAACAAGTCCTCCCCCAACTAACCCCGACCACCTAACTGCTCGGCTAATCGGTGGGCCAGAGTGTCTCCAAGATTGCATGAAATGTGAGAGCAATCTGCTAGCCTCCCGCCATGGCGACGCTACATGTGGACAACGTCCCCGACGAGTTGATGAACCGCATCGAGGAGCTAGCGAGTCGTCTCAACCTGTCAGTGTCGGCAACTGTCTTGAAGCAGCTAGAAGAGTCGACGTGCTGGCTGGGCAACGCCGCAGTACTACGCGACGCCCCGCACGAAGGAGTTACGCCCGCTCAGATTCTGGCAGCCCTTGATGAGGGCCGCGCGTCTCGCGGATGATCGTCCTTGACGCTTCTGCCGCAGTAGCCGCGCTGCTAAACGATGGCGAGTGTCGGCGCTACATGGACGGGATTCTGATCGCGCCACATCTGATAGATGTCGAGGTATTGCATACGATGCGCAGGATGACGTTTCATGGTGAAATTGAGGGTGAGAGGGCGCAGCGGGCGATCAGCGATTGGATGCAACAGGGAGTATCCCGGATCGCTATGGAGGATCTCATCACGAGGATGTGGGAGCTACGCCACAATCTCACTGCCTACGACGCGAGCTACGTAGCATTGGCCGAGGCGCGGAAGTGTCCCATAATTACCACTGACGCTCGAATGGCGCGCGCGTCCGGAAAGCGCTGCTCTGTGACACTGTTGGTTGATTGAGTCGCGCGACTAGAGCGTCGCCTAGCCTTTGAACCGCCGCAGAAGCGGGAGGAGATTGGCGTGGATTATCGCAATTTGTTGTATGAACGTGATGGACGGTTTGTGACGATTACCTTGAACCGCCCCGAGCGGCGTAACTGTTTGTCGGGGGAGTTGCTGGGGGAACTGGAGGACGCTTTGCGTCGCACTGGCGATGACGGTGAGATCGCAGGGGTCGTATTGGCTGCCAAGGGACCGGTGTTCTCCTCAGGCCATGACCTTGCAGAAATGGCCAAGATGGACGAAGCAGCACTTCACGGACTCTTTAGCGCCTGCACCGCCACGATGATGGCCATGGCCGAAGTGCCACAGGTAGTCGTAGCCAAAGTTCATGCCCTTGCCACTGCAGCAGGAGCACAACTGGCGGCTAGTGCCGATCTGATCGTGGCAAGCGAGCAAGCCGCGTTCTCGACTCCAGGAGGCAAGGGCGGCTTGTTCTGTCACACGCCGATGGTGGCGGTTGCTCGCCCGCTGGGTCGTAAGCGTGCTGTGGAACTTGCCATGACCGGCGATGCCATCGATGCCAACACTGCGCTGGAGTGGGGCCTCGTGAACCGTGTTGTCCCTCACGACGAACTGGATGCTGCGACCTTTGACCTGCTGTCGCGAGCTACCCGGGGTAGCCGTTACGCGAAGGGAGTTGGCAAACAGACCCTCTACGCCCAGATGGATATGCCGATCGTAGATGCCTACAAGTACGCCATTGATGTGATGGCAACCCATGCGGCTCGTGGTGACGGGGCCGAGTGGCCCAAGGCGTTCATTGAGAAGCGCCGCCCCGTCTGGACTCACACGGGCTAAGCAGCGGCGCCCTCACTCAGCGGGGAGCGCCAACCGTCACCTGCCGTTGATTGACCAGTGCCAGGGTTCGCTCGGCAGGTTGTGGAGCCCGTACTGGGGAGCAAGGCGCTGCAAAGCTTGAAACACCGCACTTGAGCGCGAACCGATTACGCGTCCGTTGAGGGTGAAGTCGACGGCAAGGCCTCGCTCATGGTTGCTGCGTCCGGGTCGAGCAACGTTGGGTCTGCATTGGCTTGAAGGCATCTGCCAGATCGCATATTCCGAGGTTCCGCAATACGACCTGCGCAGATTGATCTGCGCTTGATGCGTGCGGTAGCCCCAGCCTCCAAGCGAGAAGCCCTCCGCTTCCATGGCCGCAAGCAAGCCTCGTAGTCCCTCAGCAATATCGGTGTTGACCTGGATGGCCTTTTGATGTTCAGAGTAGGTGCTCACCCAGACCAGCGTGAAGTCGGAGTTGGCTGGTTGAGTCGGGGCCTGCGCCGCCAGGCGAGCTTGTTCCTCGGCTCGTTTCTTCGCCTCTTCGGCTGCTCGCTGGCGTGATAGCGCGTCGGCTACGCGCCGTTCTTCGCGTTCGATCTGAGCCGCAAATGTCGCATCGAGTTCCTTGAGCGTCTGAACCTCATAGAGGCGCATCTCGAGGCGCGCCTCAGCTTCCAGCATCAGCTCGTATTCGCGGTCCTGCGCAATCTGGAGTTGCTCCAGCAGTTCCGCTTCACTGGCTCGTTGATCGGCGGCGTCGGTGGTCACTTGCTCGGCGATGAGCCGCCAGCGTTCCAGTTCGGCACCGAGTCTGCGCAGCTCGTCGATGTGGTCAATCCGAGTGCCGGTGGCGAACCCGGTCAGGGCTTGCTGGCGAGAGTTCTCCCACAGGTCGTCGCCCAACACGTTCAGTGAGCCTTCTGGCGATTGCAAGTTCACATATGAGTCGACCAGCGAGTCGTGCAGCCGCACCTTCGCTTGCTCAATCTCGGCTTCGAGTTGGTCGACCTGAACTTGCGCCTCGCGTAGCTCCTGTTCGGACTCGAGCAAGGCCCGCTCCGCGTTGGCCCAGGCTTCATGCTGGGCGTTGACGGACGCTCTTACGGCCTCAAGGGCGGCGACTAAGTCATCGGCCGTTGCCTGAGCTATGTCGAGGGACGCTGTCGCGGCATTGGCTTCCTCGCGGAGTTCTTCGCGCTCACGCTCGCGCTCGGCAATGCGCTGCCTGCTCTCATTAATTGTCTGCTCGCTTTGCCGGATGATCTCATCGTTGCTCTGGGCTCCAGCAGTGGTCGTGCCGCCCGGCGCAGCAAGGACGGCGACCGCGAGTGCAACGGCAAGCGATGCAAATCGCCTACCGGTGCGGGCTAAAGAGTTGAATTTGGGGTCAGTTGTGCGCATTTGTTGGGATTCGCCCGCCACCAACGCCGGCCACGTTATCAGCCGTTAGCTTGAGTCGATGCAACTCGGATTGTCGCTCGGCTATTGGGGCCGTTCCATGCCCGCAGGTCTCACAGATCTGGCGGTTGCAGCGGAGCGGGCAGGGTTTGATGCGGCCTGGACTGCCGAAGCGTGGGGTTCCGATGCTTTCTCGCCGCTGGTGCTTATGGCGGGTGTCACCGAGCGCATCCGGCTCGGCACCGGTGTCGTGCAGATCTCGGCTCGCACCCCGACCGCCACGGCGATGCACGCCGTCTCGCTCGATCACATCTCAGCAGGCCGGGCCATCCTCGGCCTGGGCGTGTCGGGTCCTCAGGTGGTGGAAGGCTGGTATGGCCAACCCTCAAGACGTCCACTGGCGCGCACCCGTGAGTATGTGGAGATCTTGCGCAGAGTGTTCGCTCGCGAAGGTCCGCTGCAATACGAAGGTGACCACTTCCAACATCCGTTTCGTGGAACAGGCGCTGTTGGACTGGGTAAGCCACTCAAGATCATGACCCACCCGCTGCGACACATTCCGATCTGGATCGGCGCGGAGGGCCCCCTCAACGTGACACAGACTGCGGAGATAGCGGACGGATGGTTACCGCTCTATTACTCACCGCTACGCACCGAGGTGTATGCGTCACAGCTCGTTAGTGCTCCCGACGATTTCGAGATCGCAGTCAATGTGTCGGTCAAGCAGTGTAAATCAAGTGACATTGAGCAGGCGTTGTGGCCGGTGCGTGCCAGTCTCGGGTTCTATGTCGGTGGTATGGGTGCCAAGGGTCAGAACTATCACACGAAGTTGATGGCCCGGATGGGATTTGAGGAAGCCGCCTACAAAGTTCAGGATCTATTCCTTCAAGGACACCGTAAAGAGGCAATAGCAGCCGTACCTCAGGAGTTCGCAGACGAGATCTCCCTAGTCGGGCCCGCCGAACACATACGTGATCGCCTACAAGCTTGGGAGGAGTCGCCCGTGACGATGCTTAACGTCAACGCCCGAACGCCGGCTCAGTGTCAGGAAATCGCCGAACTCATCAAGTCTTAGGCAACTAGACGGTTCCGACTCATTCCTTGGCCGACTCTGTTACGAGTAGCTCACCAAGACTTGGAGTTCAGCCGTTGTAGGGGATAGGTAGAGAGGCGCTCGGTGGCAATGTCACATCGAATCTAGGCGGCTCTGCGTTCCATTCTGGGTATTTGCGCACCGCTTTGGCCCGGTAATGCTCGGTTGAGTGAGTCCGGTCTTTGTCAAACTCAGGGATGACTTGATCACCGAATATCTCGATCATCTCAAGGATCTCTTCGTACTCAAAGCCTTCATTTGGCATGCCGAATACCAACTGATCGGTGCCAACTGCCACATAAGACTTCTCAAGTTGTTCACAGACTTCTTCAGGTGTCCCACACAGCATGTAACCGGCGTCTATCGCAAAGTCGAGGACTTCCTCACTACCAAGACCGGTCGGTGGTTCTGGCCATGTCGGCGCACCCGGTCGCTTAGGAATGGTGTCGTGATACAGGCACACCATCGAATACAGGTAACCCCTGCCGTTTAGCAGGGCTATCTCACGGGCACGGTCGCGGTCTTCGAGACAGATCAGCGAGTTTGTCATCATCACGTTGTCGTTCATGAACGAACCGTGCGGTTCCTCACACGTAGCTAGCGCTTCCTTGTAGCTATCGATGCGGCCCTTCAGGGCAGGTGCCGGCTCAAAGTTGAAGGCGATAGCGCCGATGCCCATAGCTCCGGCCGTAGCGAACGTGGCGAGGTTGCCACAAGCCACCCAAAGCGGTGGATGAGTTCCCTGATATGGCTTGGGGAGGATGTTGTGGTTTGGTGGGATCTTGAAGTGTTCACCCTCAAACGAGTAGTCACGCTGTGCCCACATCTTGGGGATCTCGTCGATGACCTCTCGCCACATGGACTTGGTCTCCGACGTGAGCGTGCCGTTGAACGTCGCAACTTCGTGGCTGCCGGCACCTCGACCTGTCCCGAACTCGAAGCGACCTTCACAGAAGTGATCAAGCATGGCTGCCCGCTCGGCGATCCGGGCGGGATGCTCTTTGGTGGTCGGCAGGCTGGTGATGGCAGTGCCGAGATGTATGTAGTCGGTCTGTGCTGCGATCCAGCCGATCATCACCTCTGGTGCCGACATGTGGCTGTATTCGGTGAGGCAGTGATGCTCACCGAACCAAGCGAACTTCCAGTTGTGCTTGTCGGCAAGGATCGGGAACGACGCCTCCCGCATCAACATCAGGTGTTCATGTTCGGGAATGTGGGCTGAGGGGCCGGGCAGGTAACCATTTTGAAAGATGCCGAACTCCATGATCCCTCCTCGTTCGAGTGCCCTGAAGGCCTGCAGCCCCCTTGACAGCCGACGTTGACTATCTCGGGTCGTAAGTGAGCGCGAGGCTAACGGGAGACAAGCGCGCCATGGGATGTATCGGCAACCGCTCCTTGCACTGGCGCCGCGATTGGTCGGCTCTCCGCGATCCACAGCAATCGGGTTAGCGTCGCCGCGGTGAGCAGATGGTGGGCTCGTGACGGTCGCTCCGACACCGGCACCTATGACGAACGTTGGCAACGGATGCGCCAGCGTGGTGAGTGGGTGCATGGTGAGGCCGATCTGGTCGAGTGGTTCGGCCCGGCGAGTGTGTTGGATGCGGGCTGTGGCACGGGGCGGGTCGCTGCCGAGTTGCATCGCCGCGGGATCTACTCGGTTGGTGTCGACATTGATGAAGCCATGCTTGACTCGGCTCGCACCAAGGAACCCGACGTGCCGTGGGTTCTCGGTGACATCAGCAGCGTGAGCATCAACTTGTCGATCGCTCATAAAGCTAAGGAAGACGGCGGGTTGCGCCAGCCAGCCGAGCCGGACGAGCGTGATCCCGGATCTGGAGTCATCCAGCAGTTTGATGTAGTCGTGATGGCAGGCAATGTGATGCTGTTTGTGGAGCCGGGCACGGAGGCAGCCATCGTTTCTAATTTGGCACGTCATCTGGAGCCCGGCGGCCGGCTCATTGCAGGGTTCCAACTCGGGTTCACGCTGATGACTCTCGGTGGCTATGACGGCTTTGCTCGCAATGCGGGATTGCAGCTTGAACATCGCTGGTCAACCTGGGAACGCGAGCCCTACCGAGGCGGCCACTACGCGGTGTCAGTTCACCGCGCTCCCGACAGAGCCGATGCCGGCCAGGTTCGCTAGATCGTCAAGGATGACACGTCAGGTCGGCTCGGCTAGCACACTGCACCTGCTTGGCTCCACCCTGTACCGCTAGATCGGATTGAGATGAGATTGATACGAGGCAGCAGGTGACAGCGAACGATCACGAGCTAGCGGCGAGGCTGGCACACGAAGCCGGCGAATTGCTGAAGGAGTGGAGGTCGCAGGCGGGGCGTGCTGCTCCCTGGGTTATCCAGCAGCGAGGTGACCAGTTAGCGCATGAGTTTCTCGTAGGTGAGCTTCGTCGGCATCGCCCTCAGGACGTCGTGCTTTCAGAAGAAGGACACGACAATTGGGATCTGCGGCTTGGGGACGAAAGAGTGTGGATCGTCGATCCGCTAGATGGCACAGCCAACTTTGGCTTTAGATCTACCTGGGCGGTACATGTGGGGCTGAGCGAGAAAGGTCGTGCGACCGTTGGCGCTGTGGCCGTGCCCGACTGGGGGCGGACGTTCGTAACGGATCCCCCTGAGACGCTCCCCGGCCGGCGACCCGGCGAGCGTCGCCGCATCGCGGTCTCCTGGTCATTGGAATACGAAGAGCAACTGTTTCTGGGCAACTTCCTGGATGCAGAGGTGATCGGCAAGGGCTCTGCGGGTTACAAGGCGATGATGGTGATACGTGGTGACGCGGACGCCTACTTTCACCGATACGGGCTCTCCGAGTGGGACATTTGCGGACCCACTGCGGTTGCGCGGGCAGCGGGATGCGTTGTTGTCGACGGAACCGGTCAGCTTCCGCGATTCAACAGGCCTTCGACTTTGACTCATGGATTCGCGGTTTGCAGACCGGACTTTGCGTCTGAGTTGCTCGAGTTCAGCCTGCCCCGTGCCTAGCCATAGCTGAAGACGAGGAGTGAGGAACGGCTGTGACTCCGCTTGAGCGGGTTGTGGCCCGAGACGAGATCCGTCAACTTGCTTACCGGTATGCCGATGCGGTGGATCGCCGAGATATCGATTTGATGGTGTCGTTGTTTGCGCCCGATGCTCGCTTCGGGAGTTACGGAACTGGTGCCGAAGCGTGCCGCAAGCTGAGCGAGGAGTCACTGTCACAAGTAGGCGTAGCGGTGTTACTTGTAGCCAACCACATCATCGACTTCGATGTCGATGAGCCTGTTCGACTTGATAGGCTTGTAGACGCTGGTAGCGCCTCCGGCGCGCCGTCAACAGGCCCGGGCGCGGCTAGCCCAGCGGAGTCAGATGCAGCTGGAGACACCGGCTCACGTAGTGCTAGCGGGTCGGTGTGGTGCCTCGGCTTGGTGGATGATCACCAGGAAGGATTCATCGAGCAACTCATCAAGTATGAGGACAGCTATGTGCGAGTCGGTGGGCAGTGGTTGTTCGCACGCCGTCGTCACCTGCTCTGGTACGGCACACCCAGGTGGGTTTCTCCGCTCGACCAGGAGCCAGCTAAGTGGCCACGCAGTCAGGTCGGCAGAGGCTCCATCCCCCACAGCGATCCGTCCTGGCAAGCGTTCTGGCAGCGCCACTCCTAGTAGCGATTAGTCCCGAGCGACGCCATCAACAGCGACCGGTGGCATCCACGACCCTCAGATGCCGGCAACCCGCAATGCCTTAGGGACAACCTCAAGTTTCACAGGCGAGTCGCATAGGTCTTCGCCGTCGGCTACTAGAGACATGGGCTCTCCGGCAATGGTGACCTCACGTCCGCGCACGATCTCGACCATGGGGTGACCGACGTGGCCTCCGTTGAACACCTTGGGGAGAAGACGCAGCAGCGTGGTTCGACTTGTCGGCCCAACAATTGCGACATCAAGCATGCCGTCGTCCGCGGTGGCGTCAGGACAGATCGCCATGCCACCTCCGAACGTGGGCGTGTTGGCCACTGCGATCATCGCTGAGGTGCATTCAATGCGAGTGTCATCAAGGGTGACCACGATGTCTCGGTGGCGCAATACGGGCAGTGTCAGCAGGGTTGCGACCGTGTAGCGGCTCGGTCCCTTCGGGAAGCGGAGCCGCGAAGCACGGTTGTTCACGTCGGTGGTGAAGCCGCCCGTCACGTTGAATGCCACCCACCGGTCAACCGGGGTTGCTCGGATGGCGTCAATTCTTCTGGATGGCCCGAGTGCTCGACGTGTTGCCTCCTCAACATCCAGTTCGTGTAGGCCAAACGTGCGAGCAAAGTCGTTTCCAGTGCCCACAGGAACAACTCCGAGGATTGCATCGGTGCCCGCAACACCTTGAACACCAAGATGAAGCGTGCCATCACCGCCAACAGTGACGATCCGTGTCGCTCCAGCCTCAACAGCGTCTCGCGCAGCTTGCTCCGATTTGCTAGCCGTTGACCCGCTGATATCAACAACCTCGAAACCAGCCTCCCTGATGACTGCAAACACAGTCTTCGAAGCAGCCGCCGCCTTACCCCGCCCCCCAGTCGGACTCACCAAAACATGCACCGGAGCGAGCACTGATCTTCCTTTCGCTCGTTCACGGGTTCTTGGGCATTGTGTCACCGCGATTGGGCGGTGGCTAGGGATCTTGGGGCGTGGGCTCGGCGGTTAGAGGCCGAGGAAGCCTCCGCCGTCGGCGACGATTGTTTGGCCGGTTATGTAGCGGGCTTGTGATGATGCGAGGAAGACAGCGACCGGGCCAATGTCTGCGCCAGGGTCGCCGATGCGGCGAAGAGCGGTACGGCCGATGATGCCTTCGGCTAGTTGTGGGTTTGCCTCGATGGCGGCATCCATAGCGGGTGTTCGAGCAACAGGAGCGATGGCGTTCACTCGAATCCCGTATGGCCCCCACTCACGCGCAAGGCTCTTGAGGATGCCGCGCTGTGCTGCCTTGACGGTGGCGTATACGGGAAGGTTGGCAGATCCCTCAACACCGGCTGGTGATGTGAGCAAGATGAACGTGCCGGGACGCTTGCCAAGGTGTGGCAGTCCCGCGCAAGCACACAGGTAGGTCGCAGTTGTGGTGGTCGCGATCTGGCTATCGATGACGTGATCCTCGGTCTCCTGGATAGGGCGCGGCGGCCCGGGCCGTGACACTGCGTTGTGAACCAACACATCGAGCCCACCAAAGCGCTTCACGGCCTCAGCAACAGCATCCTCAACGTCTTTGGCCACGGTCACATCGCACCGCATGAACACCGCGTCGCCACCGCGGGTTCTGATCGACGCAGCTGACGCTTCGCCGTTGCTGGCTCGACGGGTTGCCACGATCACAGCCGCACCGGCCGCGGCAAGCGCATGAGCGATTCCAGCACCAACACCCTGACCAGAACCAGTGACTAGAGCCACCTGCCCCTCCAGGGATCTGGATCCCATCCCACTCAAGGCGAACTCGCTCATCCGGCCATCCAGTGGCCGCCGTCCATCACCACGGTGGTGCCGGTAAGGGCGGTCGTGTCGGGCCCTGCGAGTTGATCGATCACGGCGGCGATCTCTGAAATCGAAGGTGTATGACCCAATGACGCCTCATGCATCGCCGTGGCTTCAGTCGCCGCCTCTAGGTGTTCCGCGTCTACGAATAGCTCGGGATGAAGGCTTAAGGCATGGGCTCTGACACCCGAGCGTCCCCAGCCTCTAGCGAGCGAACGAGCCAGTACTCGCAATCCCTCCGACACTGCAGCCAGGGCACAGAATCCGGTTGCGCCTGTAGAGCCCACAAGTGGGACGCAGTACACGATCGTGCCCCGCCGTGCCTGCAAGTGGACGAAAGAGCTTCGAGTAAGCCGAATCCCGGCTTCTATAGCTAAGTCGCACGCTGAGTGCCACTTTGCGGCCGACAACTCCTCGATCGGCGTCGCCCTACGACTCTCCGCCGGGTACGCAGCATGCACGACAAGATCCAGCCCACCTGCTGTCAAGACTCCCTGGGCAACGAGACGGTCGACGTAGCTGTCGTCGATATCAGATGCGCTAGCTGCTGAGTGGCAAACATCGCCGGAGAGTTCACCAGCGATCGCCTCGGCAGGTGAGCCCGCACCGACAACGAGTACCCGCCGATCCTTCAACACCGTCACCGCAGCTAGTGGCTCACTTGCGCGGTTCGCCGATCAGCCAGCGCACCTCCGTTGCAAGCCAAGACGCAACGCCGCCGACTGCGATCGCGCCCGCTATCCAGAGCCATGTCGTAAGGCTCGGCGGGTGCAAGCTGAAGATGTCACGAGGAAGTGACCAGATCATGGTGAGTGCGTAGGAGGCGCCCATTGAACCTGCCAGCGCCACTTTCCAGGCACGTAATGGTCGGCTCACGAGTACCAGGATCACAAGGCTGATACCAAGCAACGTGACCGTGGCGCTCGTGCGTGCCTCGTCCAGGCTGACATCGCCTAGCCGCCGCACAACCTCATACAGCACGAAGGTAGCCACCCCTGCGACTGCACCTGTCGGCAGCGCGAAGCGCAGCACCCGCCCAAGAAAGCCCCGTTCAACGATCCTGTCGGCTGCGGCAAGTGCCAGGAAGAACCCAGGAACGCCAACCGAGAACGTCCCGATGAGGGTGAGGTGTCGTGGCAGGAACGGAAAGGGCGATCCGGCGATGCCCACCAGTAATGTCAAAAGTACTGCATAGGCGGCCTTGACGATGAACAGGTTGGCAACCCGTTCGATGTTGTTGATCACCCGCCGACCCTCGGCGAGCACCCGCGGCAGGGTTGCAAAGCGATTGTCAAGCAAGACCAACTGCGCTACGGCACGAGCAGCCGATGATCCTGTGCCCATGGCGATTCCCATGTCGGCGTCCTTGAGAGCGAGCACATCGTTGACGCCGTCGCCGGTCATCGCGACGGTGTGACCCCGTGACTGAAGTGCATGCACCATGGCCCGCTTCTGGTGAGGGTTGACCCTCCCAAACACGGTCGCTCCCTGCAGAGTGTCGGCCAGTTGATCGGCGTCTTCCGGCAAGTCTCTAGCGCTAACGACAACCCTGTCATTAATGCTTTCATCACCCGCATTAGTGCGCTGGGACACGCCTCCGTCTTGGCTGGTGTTGATGATCCCGGCTCGGCGGGCCACGGCTGCAACCGTGGCAGGATGATCCCCTGAGATCACCTTCAGGTCCACTCCCTGATTGCGGAAGTAGCTAAAGATCTCTGGCGCATCAGGCCGGATCGTGTCGTTGAGACACACCAGGCAGATCGGTTCACGCTGCTCGGGAAGACCGCGAGTGCTGGCATCTGGAACATCGCTATGGGTCAGTACCAATACCCGGTTGCCTGCCTGTGCAGCCACCTCGGCACGCATCCGGGCCTCCTCGAAAGCATCGGAGTCACCCAGCAAGATGTCACCCGCGCCGAGATGGTAGGTGCCACGCCCTTCGAAGCTGGTAGCAGCCCACTTTCGTGCCGATGAGAAGGGCACAGCGCTACGTAGGTGCCAACCATTCGAAGTAGTCGAGCCGACACCTGAAGCGACAGCCTCAAGCGTTGCGTTTGGCGCTGGGTCAGCCGTCACCACTGCGAACAATGCCTCTCGGGCCTCGTGTTCGCTGACCGCGCCTAGAGGATCAAGATGAGAGAACGAGATCTCGCCGGTTGTTATGGTGCCGGTCTTGTCGAGGCACAAAGTGTCGACCCGGGCGAGCAACTCCACCGAGGCGAGTTCCCTCGCTAGAGCGCCACGCCTTGCCAGTGCCACCACGCCTGTGATGAATGACAGGCTTGTAAGCAGCACCAGCCCGTCGGGCACCATCGCCACGGCCGCTGCCACCGTGCCCCGTAGTGCCTCCTCCCAGCCGTCGTCGTTGCCGAGCAGACGCAGCAGCAGCAGCAATCCCGCGGGCGGGATGATCACCGTCAACCAGCGCAAGATCACATTTACGCCGCCCCGAAGTTCGCTGCCCGCAAGCTTGAACCTTCGTGCTTGGGAGGCGAGGCGGGCCGCATAGCAATCTGCGCCGATAGCAGTCGCCTGATACCAGCCGGCACCCGCATTCACGAACGAACCCGACATCACCGGATCGCCACCCGACTTGGCGATCGGATCGCTCTCACCTGTTAGCAGTGACTCGTCTATCTCGAGTCCTCGGCTCGCAAGTACATCACCGTCGACGATCACCTGATCCCCGGGTCGCAACTCGAGCACCTCATCGCTCACGACCTCACCGACATCCACTTCTGAGGTGACGCCGTCACGCACCACCCGGGCTCGGGGCGCAGAGAGCACAGCCAGCCGGTTGAGTGTGTGGCGGGCCTTTAGTTCCTGGACGATGCCGATCACACTGTTTGACACAACGACGCCTGCGAACAGAGCATCCCCCGGGAATCCGGCAACCAAGATGAGCACGAACATGGCGCCGATGATCCCGTTAACTGGCGTGAGCACGTTGTTGCGCACGATCTGGCCAACCGTGCGAACCGGGGCCACCGGCACATCATTTACGAGGCCCTGGCGAACTCGGCTGCGTACCTGTTCGGCGCTTAGGCCTTGGGGGGGACTCAGCACTGCCGTGCCAGGTTCGCTATCTGATGCCATGTTGTCGTTGTGGTGGATCTAGACGTTCTCAATGCGTCTAAACGCTTCACCGAATTGCAGCCCAGCCCGCCGGCCAGCAACCCTGCACCCCTCAAGGACGCGCCGCTTGAAGTTCTCAAGGTTGCTGCCGTCATCATCAGGGCCGATCTTGTGGGTGCTTTCGAACTGACTCTCGTGGGCTAGCAGGGCAGCAGTCTTGGCACCAATGTGTGAGGCTCTCACGGCTTCGGTGTGGTTCGGTTGCTCGCCCTCGAACAGCAGCAACTCGTCGGGGCGGTGATGGGGGATGCCATGGTCCTTGTAGAAGTGTGGATCGCGTGCTGCCACCACGGCATCCATACACAAGAAGCCCGCAGCGCGGTGATCGGGGTGCAACCGCCAGCGTTTCCAGGGGTCATGGCCGAACACCACTCCGGGTCGCAACTCGCGAATGATGCGAGCCATGCGGCTGCGCAGTTGCATGGTGACTTCGAGTTCACCGTCGACTTCACCGAGGAAGCGCACCTCGCCGGTAGCACCCAGGCGTCGAGCCGACTCGTCCTGTTCGGCCCGACGGCGCCGGATCAATGCTGGAATGTCAGCGTTGGCATCCCAGGTTCCCTTGGAGCCGTCAGTACATACCAGCAAGCTCACTTCACAGCCCGCCCTGGCCCACTTGACGAGCGTGGCACCACAGCCGAACTCGATGTCATCGGGATGGGCGCCGATTGCTAGCGCCCGTTCGGGTGTCGCAAGATCAACTGTTCTCATCGATGAATTGCCACCGGGTCAAGTCCTAGTGCAGTGCGCAGTGATTGCGGCAACAGTTCGAGGTCACCCGGTGAGTCAATGTCGGCGGCGAGATCGGGATCATCCACGACGGTTACCTCCAAGCCCAGGCGTTGCGCTTCTCGCAGGTGACGCTTGAACGACCCCGGACCGTAGGCAAACCGAAATCCCGAGTTAGTTGGTACGCAAACCACGTTTGAGCCGTCACAGTAGCGGTCAGGAACAATTGTCAGACCTCTTCCTACCGCGGTTTGCAGTGACCGAGCACGGGCCAGATCCGCATGAGCCACAACTACTCGTTCTACTCCTTGGCTCGCTAGCGCCTTGATCGCAGACGTCACGGCAAACGTCAGGCCTGGATGACCCGCGCGCAACACACCCGCTCCGGCCCGCCCTGCCCAACACGCGACCGCTTCGTCATCGCTGGCAACGTAGATCGGCATCGGGTGAGCCGAGTCGATCACAAGCTGAGCCATGAGACGCATCAAGTGTTCTCGCTGTGCAGCGTCTAGCACCGAAGAAAGCCTTGAGAGCGCGCCATCAAACGAGCGGATCGGAACCACAACGGCTGTTCGGGTAGTGGCCGTGTCGGACGTGGCAACTTCCTCGTCTGCGAGCGACTGGAGACCGATGGCAGCTTCCGGCGAATCGTCCACGTAGCCGTTGACACGACCGGTCTTGGCGGCGTGATCGTCTAGAGATGTCACAACAACTAGTGTCTCGGGATCGGAGTCGCCAGAAAGCGTGGCAGGTTTGTCTGTCGGCTCCCCACCATCAGCGCCACTAGCGCAACGATGTACTGAGCTGCGAGCCAGATCTGGCTCGGTAGTGAGAATTCGGGTTCGATGACAGCGAAAGCTAGTGCTACCAAAGCTGCGGCACCGAGCATTAGCGCCGTGCGAGTACTGCAGCGGCCACGCCGGTATAGATGTGCCAGCACAAGGGCCGCGATGACGCCTACCACCAGCCAGACACTTGCTGGTACGAAACTCTCAGCTTGCAGCCGCAACTGCAAGGCGTCGGCGGCACCGAAGATCAGTGCACCGATCAGCACCCCCATTGGACGCCAGCGACCGAACACGAGGATCGCAATTGCGATAAAGCCACGTCCCGAGGTCATAGCTTCCCTAAACACGCCGACCGATCCTATGGATAAGTAAGCGCCAGCAAGACCTGCGAACGCGCCCGCGATTGTGGTGGAAATGCACTGGATAGCAACCGGGTTTACCCCGGCGGCACTCGCTGCGGTGGGGCTCTGGCCTGTAGCACGAACCGACAATCCGAAGCCAGTGCGCACAAAGACAACGGCGACAACGCCGATGAGGATGAAGGCTGCGTAAGCGATGACGTTCTGGTTGAACAGCGCAGAACCAATCAGGGGAATGTCGCTCAACAGTGGGATTGCTAGAGGTTCGAGACGGTCGATGGGCGGGGGCACCTGCGGGAATGCCTGATCGAAGCCGTAGTTCGTCGCGCCGAGAGCCAAGATGTTCAAGCCGATACCAACCACAACCTGATCGGCGCGCAATCCCACAGAGATGATGGCCATCAACACGCCCCAGAATGTGCCCGCAGCGATGGCGGCGATGGTACCCACCGCGAGGCTTCCGGATCCTTCCGCCGCCCAGTAACCGGCGAAGGCACCGGTCAGCATCATCCCTTCAAGTCCCAGATTCAAGACTCCCGCTCGTTCCGAGATCAACTCACCGGTAGCGGCGATCAACAGTGGAATCGACAGGCGAACGGCAGCCGCCAACCACAAGGCGTCAAAGGGGTCCATCAGGCAGCCACGGACCTAGATCGCTGTTGTTCGACTTGCTGAGCCGATCGAGACCAGAGGCGCTCCAGCAACACGTTCGCTGCCACAAAGAGTATGACGAGACCCTGAACAATCAGCACAATCTCAGAGGAGACTCCGGCCCGCGACTGCAACGCTCCACCACCCTGGCGCAGTATCGCCATCAGCAGTGCTGCGGGAACCACCCCTGGTATGGAGTTGCGAGCCAAGAGCGCGACCACGATCCCGTCAAAGCCAAAGTTGGCGCTGAAGTTGTCTGACACTGTGGTCACCTCGCCTGCGAGAATCCGCGAGCTACCCGCGAGACCGGCGAGCCCACCAGAGATCAGCAGGGCGATTACCCCATAACGCTTCGGCGACACCTCCATGTGTCGAGCCAGGGTCGGGTTAGCACCAACCATGCTCAACCGGAAGCCGAGGGTGGTTCTTGCGAGCATGAACCAGGTGCAACAGATCAGCACCACTACGAGCACGACATCGGTGTGCAGCGCCGTGCCGGCAAACAACTCCGGCCATTGAGCAGAGTCCTTGACGCTCTCGCTACGAGCGAAGCCGCTCACTTTATCTTGCATCGGCCCCCGGATCATCCAAGCCAGCACCTGAATTGCGATCAGGTTCAGCATTAGGGTTGTGAGGATCTCGCTCGCTCCTGCTCGAGCCCACATCCAAGCGGCAATGCCTGCATACAGGGCACCTCCGAGGATCCCGGCGGCAACGGCCAACACCAGTAGCGCTGGCCCGAGCGGTAGGTCGATGTTGATGCCGACCCAGGCTGCGGTGAGCCCCCCAGCAATCATCTGGCCTTCAAGACCAATGTTGATCCGCTTGACACGGAAGGCAACTATCCAGCCGGTAGCCGTGAGCGTGATCGGGATCAGCTTGCTGAGAGTCGACGCCGCTGATCTCGAACTGCCGAAAGCACCCTGAAAGATTGCGCCTACAACGGATCCAAGGTCGTTGCCGGTCACCACAAGGATCACCGCAGAGGTGACGACAGCTCCGATAAGCGCAACAACGGACGCGAGAAGTGGCCGCGCCCACCCCGGGATCTGCGAGCCGATCATCGAGTTGAGTTGATCATCGAGGCGCGCCAGTCATCTCATCGAGCAGCGCCGGTCATGGCCAGCCCGATGTCGGTGAGTGATGTCTCAGTTGGGTGCATGATGGAACTTGCGCGACCACCTAGCAAGACGACGAATCGGTCTGCTAAAGCCAGGATCTCGTCGAGTTCTCCCGAGATCAACAAGACAGCCCCACCCGAGGCGCGGTAGGAGCGGATCACTTCGTACACGAACTCGATGGCACCAACGTCAAGGCCCCGGGTCGGGTGTGCGGCTACAAGCAAGGCGGGGTTTGCGTGTAGTTCTCGAGCGATTACGGCCTTTTGTTGATTACCGCCTGACAGATTGTCAAACGTGGCTCCCAAGCCGGGCGCCCTGATATCGAATTGTTCGACAAGATCGCCACAGTGCCGGTCGATGGCGCCAAACTGCAGAAGTCCCCGGCGTGCCAGTGGCCGGGAACGGAAGTTGCGGAAGATCAGGTTGTCGCGCAGCGGCAGGTCGAGTGCGCTGCCAGCTCCGTGACGGTCAGCGGGAATGATGCCCTTGGTCATCGACGCGTGCTCACCTGGTTGTTCCACCGAGCCTTGGGTCGGAGTGATGAGCCCTGATAGCAGATCCAACAGCGTCTGCTGACCGTTACCTTCGATACCCGCCACTCCAAAAATCTCGCCCTGACGAACCGTTAGCGACAGATCCGACAGGTCGGCATCGTGAGACCTAGCTCGAGCCGAGACATCTCGTAACTCCAGCACCGCGGATCCGGGCTGCCCGGCGGCACTCCTTGAGCGCAGGTTGACATCTCTACCGATCATCATGGTTGCGAGCGTGGTGCGATCGGCCTGCTCTGCGTCGATGGTGCCGATCCTTTCGCCATTGCGCAGCACGGTGCAGCGATCTGCGATGGCGAGGGCTTCGTGCAATTTGTGGCCGATGAAGATGATGGCCCGCCCTTCGTCGGCCAGTGAACGGATGACCTTCTGCAGGCCAGTCCACTCCACGGGCGACAGCACTGCGGTGGGCTCGTCCATGATGAGGACCTCTGCACCTCCGAACAGCGCCTTTACGATCTCCACACGCTGCTGGAGTCCGATCGGTAGGTCACCTACAACGGCATCGGGGTCAACCTCAAGATTGTGCCGAACTGAAAAGGCCGCAAGCTCGCGGGCCAATTGGCGAAGTCGCGAAGGTCGCCACCAGCTAATCCCCAAGGCAACGTTTTCGGCGACAGTGAGATTGTCGACGAGTTCGAAATGCTGGAAGACCATGCCGATCCCCGCAGCCCGGGCATGACGTGGACTGCGCAGCCGAACTTGCTCGCCATGAATCCAGATCCGGCCCGCTTCAGGTTGGACTAACCCGAATAGCACCTTCATCAGGGTGCTCTTGCCCGCACCGTTCTCTCCGAGCACGGCGTGAACCTCGCCTGCTCGGACATCAAAGTCGATATCTGAGCAGGCGACGAGGTTGCCGTAACTCTTGCGAATGCCCTCGGCTCGTACAACCGCTGGTTGTCGAGTGGTTCCGGGTTGGCCGCCCACTCGTGAGCGGGAGCGGCCTAGTTGTTCTGGTTCACGTTCACCGCCCACTTGTGAGCGGGATAGTGCTAGACACCCTCAGGCAGTGCGATCGTCCCGTCATTGATTCCGGCCAGCGTCTCGGCGACGGTCGTTTCAGCTTCCGCTGAGGCGTAATGCGGGACACAGCACGAATGACTGGATGTCTGGATTCTCGACACCCCACAGGGTGGTCTCGGTTGGCATCGAACCGGCGACGAAGGCTCCGATGATCTGGTCGACTTGCGCTATCGAGCTAAGTGTCGCAGTACCAACAAGCTGTGGTGACCGATCGCACTGCGGGAAGATCACACTGAAGATCTTTACGTCTTGGCCGCTCTCGTCAACCGCTTGCAACACACCCTCAAGGCCCGAGTTGACAAACGCAAATAACACGTCGGCACCGGCGGCAATCTGGGCTGCAGCAGCCTCCTTGGCTCCCGCGACGTCCTCGAAGTCACCCACGACCGTCGACACTGTCTCTATTGACGGATCAATGGAGTGTGCTCCGCCAGAGAATGCATCATCGGACTGCCAAGTGGGTGGAATCTCAAGACCACCGATAAAACCGATCTTGTTTGACTGTGTGAGATCGGCAGCGAGGATTCCTGCGACATACGCGGGGACACCCTGGCGTATGAAGTAGACGTGATGGTTTGGGTCATCAGTTGGCTGACCGTTGACTATGGCGAAACTCACCTCGGGGAACTCTGGCGCAACGATGGTGCCGGCCTCGGCGAACTGCGCTCCGACACCAATAACTAGGTCACTGACATCTGCCAGGTTTCGTAGCGCGTCAACCGTCACCTCCGGGTCACCTACGTTTTCTTGGAACGCGATAGTGACTCCGTGGGTCTCTTCAGCTGCGAGTAGGCCCATGTAGTAGGACTGACTGAAACCACCGTCATTTGAGGCTGTTGGAAGCGCCATACCAACCGCTGGTGGTTCGTCCATCTCTGTCATCTCGGGGTCAGCAGGCTCATCCTCGGGCGTGGCTTCCGCTTCCTCGGCAGGTGCTTCCGTTTCGTGTTAGGGCTCGGCATCGGTAGCCGGCTCGGTCGTCTCTGTATCGCTTGCTGTAGCCGTTTCTCGCCCCAAAACTTTGGGCGAATCTCTATCGCAATCGGGCGATGCATGTAGCAATTTGGTAAAAGTGAAAGAGCACGGGAGTCGTAGCTAGCATCTTGAAGCAGCGACCTGGAGGTGATGTAAATGGACGACGCAGCAAGGGTCCGTGAGATCTATCGACGATCAGTTGACTATGAGCAGCCGTTGGGTCTTGAGCGTGGTTTTGCACTGACACCAGCCGCAGCGCGTCAAGAGAAAGTAAGTGTCAACCACAAGTGGTCGGCATTTGGGCCGTTCCTGCTTGCCGATGAGTACACACACACTGGTACGACGAAGCACTCACCCTAAGAACCACGGCGACGCTCGGTGATTGGTCGCCACTAGCGAAGTACGTGATCTCGGGGCCAGACGCTCACCGGTTTACCGATTACATCAGCACACGGGACTTGAGTTCGCTTTCAATCGGTCAATGCATGTACGCACCTATGACCAACGAAAACGGCCAGTTAGTTGGTGACAACCTCGTCGTGAGGCTCGACGACGAGCGGTTCCGCTGGACGACCGACACCATGACTCGCTGGCTTGCTCATGCACAAGAAATCAGTGGACTCTCGGTCACTATTGATGATGTGCGAGCAGACACTTGCTTGTACAGCATTCAAGGACCTCGGTCAATGGACATTATGGAGCAGTTAACTGGGTGCTCCTGGAGTGATGTTAAGTTTTCTCGACTGCTATACACCCAAATTGGTGGGTTTGACGTGGAGGTTCTGCGTCAGGGTTTCACCGGCGAGCAGGGCTATGAGCTGTGTACAACTGTTGAGCACGCAGTTGAGTTGTGGGACGCAATTGTGGAGGCCGGAGAGCCGCTCGGGATGGGATATCTCGGCAACTACGCGTCACGCATGACCCGTGTTGAAGCTGGATTGAGTCTCTTGCACTTTGACTATCATCCGGCTCATGACGATGTTCCGGGCTTCCAACGACATGCACAGATGGATCCGAGTGAACATCACTGCTCTCCATATGAGCTAAACCTTGGACACTTCGTTCACCTTGATTCTGCCGCCTTTATCGAACAGGAGGCGTTGGCAGCCGAAGTAGCTGAGGGAACAACCCGCTGGGACTTCGTCGGTATCGTGTGGGATTCCTCTGATGTGATCGCTTCCTATGCGGCGTTGTTTGATGACGCGCCCTCGCCGGCACCACTGCGGCTTCCCCACGTCTTGTCGCCAATTGCTGTGCCACTTGTTCAAGGTGATCAACCAGCCGGTTGTGCTACGAGTGTGAGCTATAGCCCCTCTATGCGTCGTGTGATCTCGTTTGCACGTGTACCCCGAGGTCAAGGCCAACCCGGAGCTGAATTCGTAGCTCTGTGGGGCTCAGAGGGTGGGACAATTCAGCGAATTAGAACTGAAATAGTTGAGCTTCCGTTTGTGAAGTGGAAGCGGGCGCTTGGCTAGAGATCACCGAGCCTTTTGGTGGAGGTGACCGGCTTCATCGGTTAGCCGACGGGCGGCGAGGATTGAGCAAGTCGGTTTCCTGAAACTCAGATACCACCGATGTATACGCCAAGACATCTAGGGTTGTGCCGGTGAGCCTCCGGATGGCGGTGATCGGTGCCGGGTCGTGGGGAACAACCGTGGCGCACCTGTGTGCCCACAATTCCGAAGTGGTGCTGTATGCCCGCGATGAGCGTGTCGCGAGCATCATCAACAAACATTCGCAGAACAATCGCTATCTGCCTGACTTTGAGTTGCACTCGTCGTTGCGGGCGACGGCTGACATCGCGGAGGCCGTGGTCGGGGTCGACGCTGTGGTTATGGGTGTGCCGTCCCATGGTTTTCGCAGCACGCTTGAGTTGCTGCGCCCACACATCAGTGACCGAGTGCCGGTCGTCTCGCTCACCAAGGGACTTGAGCGTGACACCAACAAACGCATGAGCGAGGTGATTGCTGAGTTGTTGCCTGGTCGCCCTGTCGGGGTTCTGACCGGGCCGAACCTTGCCCGAGAGATCCTGGGCGGTCAGGCTGCAGCTGCTGTACTTGCGATGGACCCTGAACATCAAACGGTCGCTGAGGGGCTGCGCGATGTGATGTGTATCCGTGACTTCCGGGTATACACCAACTCCGATGTTGTTGGTTCTGAGATCGCGGGTGCCACCAAGAACGTGATCGCGCTTGCGGCTGGGATCGCTGATGGTCTGCAAGCCGGCGACAACCTCATGGCTGCGCTGATTACGAGAGGCCTCAGTGAGGTGACCCGCTTGGGTGTCGCCATGGGCGGGCACCCGATGACATTCGCGGGCTTAGCCGGCATTGGTGACATCGTTGTTACGTGTGTCAGCAAGAAGAGCCGCAACCGCCATGTTGGTGAACGCCTCGGGCGAGGTGAACACATCGACGACATCGTCGCTTCGATGGATCAGGTCGCCGAGGGTGTCAAGACCGTGCCGGTAGTGGTGGCGCTAGCGCGTTCGCTCGGAGTTGACATGCCGATTGCTTCCGAAGTGAGAGCCGTTGTAGAAGACGGCCGCCCAGCACGGCAGGCATACCGGGCACTGCTGGATCGCCCACCGACATGTGAGTATCGGCGCTGAACACACCGCCTAGCACCCCAGAGCTAGCTAGCGAGCTTGTCGGCGACCTAAGCGGTCCCCTTGCGAGCGTGTATGCCGATGGCACCGTGGCACCACTTGGTGCTGGCTGGACTACGAGCTGGGGTGTCGGTGTGGGTCGCCGCTGGCACGTTGCCAGCGAACAAGTCGCGGTGCGAACACGGCTGATGGAAGACATGCCGGTCGTGTCGACGGCTATGCGAGTTGGCAGCGGAGACGTGGTGCAAACCGTTACGGCTACGGCCGAGAGCGGCTCGAAGCGTGCGCTAGTTCTTGAATACTCCAACAAGTCGAACGAGGCGGTCAGTCTGGCAATTGCCATCCTTGCTCAACCGCCTCAGCAGAGCCGCAACGTCAGGCGTTTTCTGCTCGGCCCCTGGAGAACTCCATCGCGACGTGGTGGCGGTCTTGCGCAGGCTCAAATGCAAGGCCAACGGATATCCGCCAACGGTGAAGTCGTCGCACATCTGCCCACGGTTCCCGGTGGCACCGCTGCGTCAGCCTCTGCTGCGGGCATCTGGGAGGCTGTACGCAACGAGCCCCCACGGGGCGACATCGAAATCCATGCCAGCGATGCCAAAGCAACTGCCAGCGTCGCTGCGATCACACCACTTGTAGGCGGAACTTCGCTACATGTTGTGCTTCTACTCGATGGTCTTGATGGTCAGGCGGTCGGGCCGCGCGAAAGCAGTCAGGTGGTTCGTGGCTGGCTTGCTGTAACTGGAACAGGTGCAGAGGTGCAACTGCCTGACGAGACAGCGGGGCGCGCCTGGCGACGAGGGATCGCAGCAGCGATCTTGGCTGCTGGGCACGATTCGCTGAGAACCGCACCTAAAGCGGCGGTGCTGCTCGATTGCGTAGGACTCGCTGATGAGGCCGACCGGGCCCGGGCAATTGTGTTTGAACGAATTGGCCAGACGCTCAAGTCCCCCGCACTGGCTGTAGCGACCTTGCGCGCCCTCGCGTCGAGGCGGCTGCGGGCAGGCCGGGATTCGGGCCTAGGCGAACTCGCGGGACCGCTCGTGGAGGCGGCGTCCGATCACCTTGATGTTGCAACGATCGAACAACTGACATCTGTTCTCGACATTGAGTCGCCCGCTACTGCAGGTGACGCTCGTGAACTGTTCGATGAACTCAACCTCGCCGATGCCAGAGCTTCCGCTCGCAGCGTTGCCTCCGGCCGTGACGACAGCGAACCACTCTTGCGACCGGAGCGATCCGGAGCAGACAACCCGCAGCACGAGGAGCGCGGGTTAGCCCAGATCCTCGCCGAGAGCATCGCCATCGGGGGAGATGGCATGCACGGACTTGAAGCCCTGCTCGGGTGTCTGGTTACCGAACGAAGCGACTCGCTGGTGCTGGCTCCCGCCCTTGCACCCAACTGGATTGGAGGTTCGATCGACGTTCGCTCGCTCATGACCCGTCATGGACGGCTGTCATATTCGCTGCGCTGGCACGGGACACGACCAGCCCTGCTTTGGGAACTCAGCAACAAGCCAGCCTCTCGCACTAAGCCAAAACTGCTGTGCGGGCTCGACTCAGGTTGGCAAACCCGTGAACTCTCGGGCGAGGCGCTTCTTGCCTAGCAAGGTTGGATCATGGCCTCCCTCTGTGCGACACTTACAGCCATGCAAACTCACGCCGTAGCTGCTGCAGCACCCGCCGTACCCAAAGTCGATGTCCCCGTCTGGGCATGGTTGCTTGTGGTGTTCGCGGCTGCGGCCTCCTACTTCATCATGCTTGAGAACGGTGCCTTGCTGGCCGGAGCTGCCGAAACGTTGCATGAGTTCTTCCACCACGGTCGTCACTTTGTAGGGGTTCCCTGTCACTGATCACGCCTGTCAACTAACTCCCCGGGGACAGAGCGAGCTAGTTCTACCCACAGGGGCGCAGTCACTTTGAAGCGGTTCTTGATCGCCGGGCTGTTTGCCGGGCTTGCTGCTGGTGCAGCCGCCGCGCTGTTTGCTGCCACGGTGGGTCGCGGGCCGACCCTTGACGCGATTGCCTTTGAGGAGGAAGCCAGCCACGAGTCGGGCATGGCGCATCATGATGAACTGTTCAGTGGTGGTGTGCAAGAACTCGGTGGAGCGGTCGGCCTCATTGTCTTTGGTGTTGGGTTAGGAGTGATCTTTGCGGTGGTGCTCGCGGCGGTCGGGTCACGCACCGGTGCGACAAGTCCGATGGGAGCATCGCTGCGGTTAGCCCTTGCCGGGTTCATCACGATCGTGGTTGTCCCATTCATCAAGTACCCGCCAAACACACCAGGCGTCTCAGATCCCGACACGATCAACGAGCGCACACTGCTCTACTTTGCGCTGCTTGCAGGATCGATCTTGCTGACTTTGGCCGTCTGGACGTTCTGCCGGTCGACCAGCCTGCAAGCCGTGCCGCGAGCATGGGCGACAGCGGCGATCTATGGCGCCGGCCTCGCTGCCATGTTGCTAATACTTCCCGACGTAACACCACTGGTGGAAGCACCTGCTGAACTTGTATGGCGCTTCCGGTTGGCATCACTCGGAGGGCTCGCATCAGCTTGGGCAATGTTGGGATTAGTCACAGGCAGCCTGCTGACCCGTTCGCTAGCCGCGTCGCCCGTCCCCGCAACTGTGGCGTAGTACGACAGGAGTCAGGAAGTTGGTCAACAGGTCGCCGGTGGTGCGCTGTAGCTAGGAAGTCGGGAAAAGACGGGGACTAAGACTAAAGCGAGTCGTAGATGGCGATGTGTTGGCGTGCGGTGTTGCGCCACGAGTAGCGCTCAGCCGTCTCGAGGCCTCCGTTTCGCAGTCGGCTCACCAACTCAGCGTCGTAGCAGACACGGCGCATTCCATCGGCAAGCGACACCGGGTTCTTGACTTCCGTGAGAAGAGCATTGTGCTCGTGGATCAAGAAGCGACGGAAGACATCAATGTCTGAGGCAACGACGGGAAGCCCAGCCGCCTGTGCCTCCAAGATCACCAAACCCCAGCCTTCACTCACTGACGGGAACACGAAGCTGTCAGCTGCGTGAAACCATGCCGGCAACTCGTCATCAGCAACTGTTCCCACCGCCACGACATCATCCCCCAGACGTAATCCATGATCGGGTAGCGACCTGAGCACTGCGCCTCGATAGTCGCTGTAGTCCTGAAACGAGTGTCCCCCAACGACAACAAGCATCGCCGCAGTGCCACCGTCCTTGAGCATCCCGAGCGCTTCGATCAGGTAACGCGATCCCTTGCGAGGTTCGATCCCTCCAACCGTCAAGAACACGTGCCGGTCACCTGCGCCGATCTCAGTTCGCAATCGGGTGCGTGCCGCCACCGTCTTGCGATTAGCAGCAAAGCGCTCACTGCGCACACCGTTGGTCACAACATCGGCGGTCACTGCATAGTCATCAGCTAGTCGCTTTCGCCACGGCTCGCTTACTACGAGCACCCGGTCGGGTTCAACAATCGCTGCGTCCTGGCAATTAATCAGCGCCGGGGTCGTGAAATTGTCGATGTGATGCACCGTTCGCAACACAACGAACCCAGCACCGCCATCACGTACCCGGGCAGCGGCTCGTGCCGAGATGCAGTCCTGTGTGTGAACGATGTCGAAGCGATCTGCCATCTCTTCGAGGCCAGTTGTCATGGCATCGATGTGATCGAAGACACGCTCGGTCAGAGTCGGAGCCCGCTGGGGAGCCTCGATGATGTGCGTGGGCACTCTCACCGGCCTAAAGAAACCGACCTCCGGGTCACCGAGGGCAACGAGAGACACATCAATGCCCTCAGCGCCTAGAGCCTCGGCTAACTCAACACTGTGAACCGCCCCGCCACGGGGCTTAACCGAATATGTGGCAATGGCGACCCGTGTCGCGGGCTTCACTTTGTCAGTTTCACCGATAGGTCAAGATGCACTAGCGCAGGGTCGCGGTTAACGATCGCGGCGGCAGCCAGGGCAGCCCGCGCAGCAGTGTCTGACACGATGGAACCTGCACGCCGCATCTCGCTTTGCTGCCACGCAAAACCTTGCGGGTCGAGGTCGGTTCCCAGCACATAGGTCACGACGGCAACACCTGCAGCAGTTAGTTCAGCGACTGCAGGGGCGAGCACAGATGCAGGATCGTGATGCGATCCGTCGCCGATCACCAGGTCAAGCAACACCACAGCCACACCCGGATCGGCCGCCTGCTCAAGCAGTATCTCCACCCGTGCCTCGGGATCGATCATTGGGTGGGGACGACCCTGCGTGAACTCTTCTTCACCGAGATCAAGGCAGACATGTGAATCCGCAGGGGCAGGCAGAGTGAGCGACGGCTGCAGGGGAGTGTTGGAGTAGATGCCGCCGATGTGACGGCTAGCGATGGTCATCGCTTCGTAGGCGAGTGTCCCGCCACTGAACAACCCAACTAGGCGACGCCGCTGCGGATCCAGGCTGGTGATGCGGGCAGCTACCTCGGTGTCGAGCGCCCCAATCGGGTCGGCGCCGGTACGCCCCAGCAGCGTCAACGCCTCAACCACGCCCTGCTCCAACGTGTTACACACCGCGGTGCCAGGCGCTACAGCTACCGGTTCGTCAAGCCCGATAAGTGCTGCGACCAGGGGCTTTGTAGTGCCCGGCCCGAGCAGCTTCTCAGCGATGTGTGGTGCTGGGGGTTTGGAGACCAGCAGGATCAGTTCGGTGTCGTCGTGGTTATCAAGTGCCTCAATGGCGGCCTCTGCCATGAGCCCCCCGACCCGCTCGGAGAGGTCGCGGCCACCAACGCCGATCACATGGGAGACTCCGACTCCCCAGCGGTGCAGCAGTGTCATCGACTCTTGAGCACCCGTGCCAGCAGCAGAAACCACGCCTACAGGACCGGGTGCGACACGGTTCGAGAAACCCAAGCCGATGCCCGCAAGTGCGGCGGTTCCCGCACCTGGCCCCATGACCAACTTGCCGAGATCACAACCCCGCTGCTTTAGCTCAATCTCGTCTTGCACGGCGACGTTGTCGCTGAACAACAAGACATTGAGCCCAAGCGAGAGCGCCTTGTGGGCTTCGAGCGCAGCAAACGGCCCGGGAACCGACACGATTGCAACGTTGGCGCCTTCTAGGTGCTCGGCGGCCTGCTCCAGGCTCGCCGGCCGGGCGTCGGACGCTTCTGGATTGCTTGAGGTGTCGGCTACTTCACCAAAGACGGTTTCTAGACCTGCGGCCAATGCCGCAGCGAGTCCCTCGTTTCCTCGGACTGCTAGTACAAGGTCGTTCGCTGAGGCGCCCTCAAGCCCAGGCGTCGTTTCCGCCGCCAGCCCCTCCTCTGCCAGGATCTCGAGGTTTGCGGGTGTACCCATGACGGCCCAAGCCCAGTCGATCCCGGAGGCCTCTCGCATGGCGCGGGTCGCTTCTAGCAACCGCACACTGTCTACATAGGAGTCGGAAACAACCTCGGCTCTGCTTCGCATCGGTTGGCTAGTTCTCTCTTTGTCTAGTCACAGTCTCGCCCAGTAGCGCCAATCGTGCCAGTGACGCTCAGGCACCAACGGGAGAGGCGTCGGGCATGATCCGGGTGCCGCGCCGACCTACGACCGCGTTTGACGGCTCGTTCATGGTCGCTAACACCAACTCGGGCGAAGTGATGGCAGCGACCCGTCCGGGACATTCAATGAACTCTATGGCGGCTTGCACCTTGGGGCCCATGCTCCCCGGCGGGAACTGGCCAGTTGCCAAGTGGCGGCGTGCCTCTGAGGCGCTCATGTCAACCACTGCACGTTCTTGAGGCGTCCCAAAGTCGAGCTTGACCGCATCCACACCCGTCACCATCACCAGTGCAACTGCGTCGACCGCGTCAGCGATCCGCTCTGCCGCAAAGTCCTTGTCGATTACGGCATCAACGCCGCTGAATGCGTTTCCGCAACCCGAGCGCACCACCGGGATGCCGCCACCTCCACCAGCAACCACGAGATAACCAAGATCTACCAGGGCCGCAATAGCTGAGGCTTCTATAGCAAGTCGCGGTCTCGGTGACGGTACGACACGCCGGTAGCCACGTCCCGCGTCCTCGACCATCGTCCAACCCCGCTCGGCCCGCAAGGTTGGCACTTCGCTTTCGGTAAAGAACGGCCCGATCGGCTTGGTTGGCCTCGACAATGCTGGATCTTCAGGATCAATCTCGACATGGGTGACAACCGATACGGCGCCAGCGGTCTCCGCTGCGCACACTTCGTTGAGCGCAAGGCAGATCAAACTGCCAAGTTGTCCCTGGGTCATAGCACCAAGCGTGGACAGTGGGAGTGCGGGGACGATCTCTGATGCGCACTCTTGCTGGATGGCCAGGTTGCCTACCTGGGGGCCGTTGCCGTGAAGGATGACGACTCTCCAGCCGCTTCGAAGCAACGAGCGAACTGAGCGTGCCATCGACACGGCATTGGCGTACTGCTCTTCGAGCGTGCCGCTTTGATCTTCGCGGATCAAAGCGTTGCCTCCCAGAGCGAGGACTGCCGTCTCGGTCATGTCACACTCCCAGTGTTTAATCATGTGACACCGAACGCTGCCCGGCGACCGATCCCCATCTACCAATAGCAGAACCGGCTTTCCTATAGTAGATGAGGCTAGGCCTTTACACAAAGCAGCGTTTCGCGTGAAACTGCAATTCAGCGGGCAGGGCGAGGAGCCGAAGAGGATGACGAACGGCCCAAGTGACACGGATCCCACGTCGGTCTTAGCCGCGCACTGGGGCGAGAGCGAGCGGCGTCTCTACCCGGTCGCTACGACCAACACCGAGGCTTACGAATCGGCAGTAAGGATCGTGCGTGCAGTCGCTGACACGCTCGCAGATGTGTCCACCCTTGAGGGTCTGGTGCAGCGCTGGGAGCAGCGGTCAGCCATAGTCGATGAGGTCGTCGGTGTTACCGGTGAGCGGGTCGCGTACGTGTTAGGCACCAGCGTGGTAGCGGGTGCCGGGTTTGCCATGCGACGGCGTGAGTTGTTGGCAGAGATTGCCGAGCAACGGCAGCGGAAGCGGATCGCTGAAGCCGAGCGGGCTGGGCAGAGTTGGGCCACGATCCATGAGACGGGCAGCCTCGAATCCGGCCTCGTCGATCCCTATGTTTGTGTGGAACTGCATCTGGCAAGCGGTCTCGCTGTTGTTAGCAGCGTCGAGCGAGATGCGTCCACGATGACACCGCGATACGTGGTTCAGGTGCTGAACATGGATGAAGGCACGGGTCAGCCTTCAGGTGTAAACGCAGCATCGTTTGGCGACATGGAAACTGACGATCAGGCGCTGTTTGAGGCCAACCGCGAAGCGATGCGGCGCCGTGTCGCTGACATGAGGTTGGCTGCCATATGAGCGCTCATCTAGGACCACAGTCCCGTGATCGATTCTCGTTGCAAGTCAAAGACGGTACGGGTCGCGCCAGCACTGCTCAAGTTGACCTGGCCGCTGCCGGTGATCTTGCCGACTCTTGCAGCAGCAACGCCGGCCGAGCGGAACAGCTCGACGCACTCGTGCCCATGGTCGCCGCACAACCAGAATGCATAGGACGGGAAGCAAGTAAGCCACTGCTTCATACCTACGCCGTGTGGGACGGGCAGGGCATCCAGATCGACTTCAGCACCCAGACGGTTGGGCTCGAGCAGCATTGCCAGCGAACCGATCGACCCCGCCATCGAGACGTCCTTAGCGGCAACGGCAAGTCCGCGGCGGGCGACCTTGGCAAGCAAGCCGATGTCGTTAGCGAGGCGTGCCGCTTGGCCACGCAACGTCGAGAAGAAGTCAAAGTCAGCGCGCATCTCACCATCAAGGAAGCAAGCAAACACAAGTTGCTGGTCGGGCCGGGCATTGGTTGCCGACAGCACCGCATCGACCTCACCGATAGCAAACGCGGAGAGAGCGGGTTCCCCGTCGTGTTCGCTGATGTGGCCGCCCACGACATCAATCGCATAAATCTTCGCTGCAGCTGCCATACCATTGAGAGCTTGAGCGGCCATTTCTCTAGATGCGACCACAGTGTTGACGATGCCACGAGGCACAGCACCCATGGCCGCAAGGTCGTTGACATTGGCGAGCACGGCAGAGATACCGGCAGCGAAGGGATCCGCCGCCACGAACGGTGGGTACAGCGCTTCGCCACACACCACGACGGCTCCCCCCGACTCGATAGTCACCACAGCGCCGTCGTCTCCCGGCCCGCCGAAGGCGTCGGGCGAGTCCATCACCCCCCGCACGGCCGCTATTGCAGCTTTGGCTTGAAGCCCAGGGTGTCGCCGAATCGCTCGGGCGAGCCGTTCAAGGTGGCGCGATGATAAGACGGCGTCGGAGGCCACGGCCGCACGGTATCGGAGGCGAGAAACCGCTAATGGTCGAGGGAGTCTTCGCAGGCCCGGGCGTTCTTGAGGCCACGGCTGCCAACGTCACCGGTCTTGTGACGGCGGTGTACAAGGACGGGTTCTTGGTGGTCACCCGCAATGGCAATTTCTTCGCCGTGATGGACCACGGCTGCTTTCCTGGCCCGCTCATCCTCGTAACTTCGGGACTGCCTGCTCGGCCTGCACCCAACGATCGTGTGAGTATCTACACAGAGAAACTGCAAGTAGGACGGCTGTCGATCAGCCTTGAAGGATGCCAGAGATGGACACCCACCTTGCCTCACAGTCTCGGAAACGATCGGCGGATCTTCCGTCACTCGGACGCTGTCGTAGCCCCAGCTGATCTAGTGCCAGTGTGGGGTGCAGTTGTGCATGCTCTCGCTCGCGCAGACCTGCCCGAGGTCACGAGTCTCCTAGCTGGTCGAGGGTCGGGCTTCACGCCTCTCGGCGATGATGTTCTCATAGGCATCTTTCTGGTGGCTGCTATCGATCCGGCACGTCGCCCCATGTTGCGCCAACTTGCAAGCGCAATCCCCACTACTCGCTTCAGCGGTGCCTTCATCCGTTGCGCAGCGGAAGGTCAGTGCATCGAGCCGGCGCATCAATGGCTGCACGCCGCGGCCGCGGGAGATGTCACGGCTATGCGAGCGGCAGGTGTATCGCTAGCGGCGGTTGGGAGTAGTTCCGGTGGGGGCGTGCTCGCGGGTATGGCAACTGCGTGTGAGTTCTTGCCGCCTGCTGGCAAGCATGCATCGCGGCGCGCCGTGGCGTGACACGAGGTCGTCGTTCAGTTAGATCAACCAGATCAACCAGTTAAAGAGGTAGCGAATCAAGTCATGACGGGCTCGGGTTCACCTGGGTTCCTCGATACCCCTTCTAGGCCGACCAAGCCCCGAAGCCGGGGTGTCACCCATGTCATCGACTCGGGTGTACCGCTACGCAACCTTTGGTGGTTGCTGACTTCCTATGGTTGCTTTGTTGATGTCTGGAAGTTCGGCTTTGGGACGGCTTACCTTGATCCGCGCATCGCTACCAAGGTCGATGCCGTGAAGACGCATCAGGTGAAGGCTTGCCCTGGCGGGACGCTGCTTGAGGCTGCTTGGGCCCAGGGGCGATCTGAGCGCTTCTTTGATTGGGCGTTGCGTACCGGGTTTGATTGCGTTGAGGTGTCGCGCGGTGCTTCAGGCATGTCGCCTGACTCGAAGCAGGCATTGATCCGTTCCGCTCATCGCCACGGATTCGAGGTGTTCTCAGAGATCGGGAGCAAGGATCCTGACGAGCCTGCCATAGCGGGGGCTTGGGTGAGCGAAGCCCGCGCCGATGTCGCAGCAGGTGCGGCATGGCTGGTTGCCGAAGGGCGCGACAGTGGCACCGTCGGGCTGTATGAGCGAGATGGCGCGATTAGAGCCGAACTGGTGGACGCGTTGGGCGCGCTTGGGGGCAGCGTCGCAGTGATATTTGAGGCGCCGTTGCGCAAACAGCAGGCCTGGTTAATCAACCAACTTGGCTGCAACGTCAATCTCGGCAACATAGCTCCGACCGACGTGCTAGCCCTAGAAGCGTTGCGCCAGGGGCTGCGTTCCGACACGATGCAGCGAGTGGCTGCTGTTGGCGGATGTGCTAGCGAGCACAACGCCGTGGTCGGAACACCCACTGAGGGTCGAGACGATCGTGGCAATCGGCAATGACTGAGATCTTGGAGGTAGCCGAGATGACTGAGATCCTCAACCCGTCAGACCCAATACGGTCGCAGGTGTTTGAACTTGATCCACTTGCGCCAAACATCATGCCCCGCCGCTACCGGAAGGTGTCCGTCGCAAACGTTGGAAGCCTGTCCGATGACCACTTGATGGCTTACTTCAGCGGCCGGGAGGCTTTCAGGCACACCAAGTTTGTGGTGGCGTTCACCAAAAAAGACAGCCGCGACACCCAAGAGTGTGCTCTCGTTGAGTTAGCCCGCGACGGTTCACGTGACCTCTTCTCAGTTCCAATTGGTGTGCGGGTAATCGCGAGCGCTCACGACTGTGTCTTTGTGCACGACGGCAGTGTTGACATTGGCATTGCTTCACATATGGCGGCAGTAGCACAGCGATTCCCTGCAAAGCGTTGCGTCGTTGTAGAGGGTCGCTATCACCACGTCAGCTTCCTGCTAAACCCCGAGCCAGTCGAGATAACGCTGTTAGATGTAGTACCTCCACGACCCTCCAAGCTCGCCGACCAAGTCGCCCGAGTGCTTGACTTTGATGAAGGCCTCCCTCCGACTGTCATTACTGAGCACATCGTTGATAGTCGCTCGCTGCTAGCTGAGTCAACGGAGACTCAGGAGACTTCGGTCTCACTCGAAGGGGGGCTCACAGTGCCCTGTCGCGGTGGCGGGATCACTGTTGACGGCGTTGAGACGTCACATCTTGACGAGCGACCCCCTCAGGCGGGTGCGACCTTGCTCGGGTGTAAGCGATCTCAGCAAATCCACAGGTGGTTCTATGGCGACGATCCTCCCCGGATCGTCGATTGGTGTCCGCGAAGGCTGATCCCGGACACACCCGCCGCGACGGCTGGTTCGCCGGGCCTCAAGTTGATCCGTTGCTGCCTGCTTTCAGAAGGGTTTGAACGAACCGGCGACACCATGATCGTGCCGTGGGGAGCCACGCTCGCCGAAGTACACAAGGCGCTAGTGGCCCTGAGCGAAACGAAGGAGTCACGCTGGACGCTCACCTGATCGACTCAGCGGTCTACGGACACTCCTGGTCGACAGCGGAATCTCACGCCATCTTTGTCGAGAAGGCTCGCCTGTCCCGGTGGCTTGGCATCCTCAAGGCATTAGCAGGTGCTCAGGCCGATGTCGGCATCATCCCCGCGTCCTCCGCAGAGGCAATTGCAGCTCTAGATGACGATTCCCTCGAGCCGGTGGCTCTGGGAGCCCATGTCAGGCGCACATCTCATTCGACGATCGGTATCGCCCGCGAACTCGGGCCGTTACTTCCTGAGTCAGCCCGCGAGCACGTCTACTACGGCGCCACGGTTCAAGACATCTCAGACAACGCCGCAGCCATAGAAATCCGCGAGGTTGGCCGGCTTATGTGGCGTGACTTGCGTGCCATCGAGAAGTCGCTGCTGGATCTGGCGGCACGCCACCGTGACACGCCGATGCTGGGCCGGACGCATGGTCAACCGGGCGCGCCGGTGACCTTTGGCTTCAAGGCCGCTTCCTGGGCCGATGAAATGTCGCGCCATATCCAACGCTGGCAGCAAAGCCGTTCACGTGTTGTTGTCGGACAATTGGCTGGAGCGGTCGGGGTGCTGGGTTTCTACGCCGAGCGAGGGCCGCAGCTGCGTAGCAACTTTTGTGAGCGTCTCGGGCTGGCGGAACCTGCGATCTCGTGGCTCACGGCACGTGACCGCCTCGCTGAGTTTGCGTCCAACGCGGCGCTGGTGTCAGCGACGCTGGCGCGTGTTGCCAATGAGGTGTACAACCTGCAGCGGCGTGAGATCGGTGAACTTGCTGAGGCTGCCTCACCTCACACCATGGGCAGCATCACCATGCCCCATAAGCGCAACCCGGAGCGCAGCGAGCAGGTTGTAACGCTGGCCCGACTCATTCGCTCCGCTAGCGGTGTGTTCACCGAGACCATGGTGGGTGACCACGAGCGTGACGGTCGCACCTGGAAAACCGAGTGGGTGTTGTTGCCTGAACTATGCCACTACCTGCTGGCACAACTCGCCTTGGCACGAGAACTGGTTGCGAGCATCGAAGTCAACGCCGAAGCAATGGCAGCCAACCTTGCGACGATGGGCGACTTCGGTTCCCAGGAACTTCTGCGCCGGCTGTCACAGCGGCTTGGTAAACACCGTGCCAATGACGTATTGCAACAGGCGTACCGAGATGCGCGCCAGCACGGTGTCGCCCTTACCGAGGCGCTCGCCGGGATGGTAGATGGCAGAGCTCTAGACGGCCTTGACCTAGCGGGCCTCGACAAACCAGCCACCGGCTCGGCGGCTGCGATGATCGACGCGGTTGTAGCAGCCGCAGCCGAGCGTCGCTGCTGGGAGACCGACGATTGGTTGAGCAGTGAGTGACGGCCCAGCGGTTGCTGCCCGCTCATCACAACGTCCCCGCCGGATCGCGGGGCCGTCCAAGGAGGCCCCGGCACCCGAGCTGGTACAGGCAGGGTTTGCCTGGGAGATCGCTGATGCTCCGCTGTTACACCACGGCTTGAATCTGGCCGACATTGGCCACGTTCTCGATCTGCGGGCCCGTGGACTGATCCCCCCCGAGGCGACAGCGGAACTGCTGCGAGTGCTGCTTGACGCCTATCACACAAGCCCCGAAGACTTCCCCTACGACGCCGCGTCCGGTGAGGTCTACAACTCCCGTGAATGCCACTTTGTGGCTCGTATCGGAGATGCTGCCGGCTGGCTGCACGCTGGGCGCCCGCGCCGTGAGGCAGCCCGCGTGGCACTGCGACTACTGCTGCGTTCCCAAACGGCGCGCCTCATCGACGTAGGCGCTGAATTTGCCAGCACCTCTGCCGAGGTAGCCGAGCGCCATGCAGAGACGTTCATGGGAGATCAGACGTATCTCCAGCAAGCTCAACCGTCTACATTCGGCCATTACCTGCTGGCGTTCGTGCCCCCCGCTCTGCGTGACGGCGAGCGCTTCTGTGCAGCACTTGAGCAAATCAACAAGAGTCCCGGCGGGGCAGGCTGCGTCAACGGCAGCCGGCTGCTGCAAGATCGAGACACAATCTCACGCTCTCTGGGATTTGATGGAGTGATCACCCACACCCGTGATGCTATGTGGCAAACGGACGTGTTCATCGACCTGCTCGCCACGTCAGCAAGCATGATCGCCAATCAGGCAAAGCTGGCCGAAGACCTTGAGATCTGGTCAAGCCAGGAGTTCGACTACATCGAACTAGCAGGTGGGTTCACCAGGGCATCGGTGTTGATGCCTCAGAAGCGCAACCCCTACTCGCTGTCGATAATCCGAGGTGCAAGTGGCGTCATCATTGGCAGGCTCAGCGGCTTCCTCGCCGTTGTCAAGAGTCCCTCGGCACGCAGCGACAACTTGATATTTGCTTACGGCGAGATCCCGAGGGCGCTCGATTTCACCACCCGGGTGAGCGCTCTCACCACCGGCGTAGTGCGCACCATGACAGTGAACACCGAGCGAATGTGGTCAGAACTCCTGCGAGGATTCGCTCAGGCGACCGACCTGGCCGAGTATGTGATGGTCAGCGCAGGCGTCGACTACCGCAGCGCCTACAACATCGTCGGGCGTGCCGTGAGAGCAGCCAGCCGTCAGGGGCTATGCGGTGTTGACATAAGCACTGCGATGCTTGAAAACGCAGCCACTGAAGTTTGTGGCACCTCCTTGGGTCTTGACCCAGAGGATCTGGCAAAGGCGCTACATCCTCGCCACATAGTCGCCACCCGCAAAGCTGCCGGTGGAGCAGCTCCCGGCGAAGTGCGTTCCATGGCTCGTGATTTCGCTGAACACGCGACCCGCCTGCGTAAGCGAGCACACTCCGAGCAGCGTCGCTACAAAGACTCCGAGCGTGCCCTCATCGAACAGGCAACAGCATTGGCGTCACCCGAATGAGTACCGGTTCGCACTTCTACCGTGACACAGGCGCGTCATATAGTGGTCGCCGAGGGCCGAACCCCGGTACCCGCCACGATCCCCGAACCAGCATTGGGAGGCTTTGATGGATGGCATACACGACATGGGTGGCATGCAGGGCTTTGGCACTGTCACCATTGATCCCGACGAGCCTGTCTTCCGAGAGAACTGGCACAGCCGGGCTTTTGCCATGGGGGTCATGTCGATGGGTCTCTCGGGAACGAATCTGGATGCTTTCCGCCACGCCCTGGAGCGCCTGCATCCCTACGACTATCTGAGCGACGGCTACTACGGCCGCTGGCTCGCATGTGCCGAGTTGCTCTTGACTGACAGTGGTGTGCTGGCCCCCGGAGCTGTTGAGGCACGTGCCCGCAATCTGATGGGTGAAGAAGTCGACGAACCTGCCGATGTAGAGCCAAACAAGCCGGTGTTTGAGCGTGGAGGGCCGGGTTCGCTGCGCCAGATCGACGATCCGGTGGCGTTCGAGGTGGGTCAGAGCGTGCGTGCAAAGGAACTGCGCACCAGTGGACACACCCGCATGCCCTCTTATGTGAGGGGTCGCAGCGGCACCATCGTGGCAGTACGCCCAGCCGCCCTGTTGCCCGACACCAACGCCCACTTTGTGGGGGAGAACCCTCAGCACGTCTACACAGTCGAGTTTGACTCGGCTGAGTTGTGGGGGCCCGACGCCGAGTCGGCAACCTTGCTTATTGATCTCTTCGAGAGTTACCTGGAGGCGAATTAGATGACCGACCGTTACAACACACCAGGTAGGCCAGCGGCGCCGATACGTGCCGAAGCGCTTGAGTCGCTGCTAACCGAGCGTGGCCTTGTCAAGACGGCTGTGCTTGATGGGTTCATCAACCGCTATGTCAACGATGTGGGCCCGATGAACGGTGCCAAAGTCGTAGCGAAGGCTTGGGTTGATAGCGACTACCGAGACCGGCTGCTCTCAGATGGCACCGCCGCGATCGGTGAAATGGGTTTCGCCGGACCACAAGGCGAGCACGTTGTCGTAGTCGAGAACTCCGATGAGGTTCACAACGTCGTCGTCTGCACGCTCTGTTCGTGTTACCCGTGGCCTGTGCTTGGTCTGCCGCCCGAGTGGTACAAAGACCCGGCGTATCGCAGTCGCATGGTGCGTGAGCCCAGGACGCTGCTCTCCGAGATGGGCCTTGAACTCGATGAAGACGTGGATGTGCGGGTCTGGGACTCCAGCGCTGAGAACCGCTATCTGGTTTTGCCGCAGCGTCCTGAGGGCACCGAGGATCTCTCCGAAGATGAACTAGCGGGTCTTGTGAGTCGTGACGCCATGGTGGGTGTCGCTAAGCCGGCTACTAGCTGACTCGATCGGTGTCGCCTGTGTCGCTTGCCCTTGACATCGAAGGACCAGCCGCTCCACCCCGGCTGAACGGCGAGCTGGTGTTTGAGGAGCCGTGGGAGAGTCGCAGCTTTGCCATAGCGATGTCGCTCGCGACCGATGGCTATTTCAGCTGGGACGAGTTCCGTGATCACCTAATCGCTGCGGTGAAGCGCTGGGAAGCGGCGCCAGTTGGGGAGTATCGCTATTACGAGCGGTGGCAGGAAGCTCTTGAGTCGATCGTCAACGACCTTGATGTTGTCGCCTCCGGCGATGTGATCGGCCGCGCCGAGCAGTACCTGAGCAGACCCGCGGGACATGACCATCGTCACGATCACGATGACCCTCACCATCATCATGATCATCACCACGACCATGATCATCACCACGACCATGATCATCACCATCACCGGGGATGACGACTGGGATCTCGAACACTTCACTCGAACACTTCAGTTGACAGCTCCACCTAATCAAAACAGATCACTATAGGAGTTCTCGAGGCGAGCCGCCACCAAAACGCTCACCGGGTTTGAGTCTCGGGCCAACGCGCGTCTAGTATCGGAGACATCTACATCTCATCGGAGATGTAGATGTAAAGAAGGGAACAACAATGCCTCCAATCACGATCGTCTTCATAGCAACAGGGCTGGTGGTCTGGCTCAATGCCCTCTACTTCCTCGGAGTAGGTGCCGACGACCAGAATGGATCCAAACCGTTGGTTGGCATTGGGCATGCGACTCTTGTTGTGGGTTTGTTGAACCTGGTTCAGGCCGTCTACATCATGTGGGCGCGCCCGCTCGATGATGCATCCGTAGTACTTGCCGGGTTGGTCGTGTTCTACGGTCTCTTCTTCGTGGTGCTAGGTAAGGCCGAAAGCACCGGCGGCGACCTGCGGGTCGTAGGGAATCTGGCGGTACCCGTGGCGATACTTCCGCTCTTTTGGTGGGACGCACTTCCTGGAGATTGGATGCTCCGGTCGATCCTGATTGTCTGGCTGGTGGCCTTCGGTTCGGTTGCCCTTACCACCTACGGCAAGATGCAAGCGAAGCTGCTGGGTCTCATCCTGGCTGGCACTGCCATTTACACGTTCTGGGTGCCCGCACTCATCCTCGCAACCGGCAACGAGATCCCTTAACCACAACGAGATCCCTTAACCACAACGAGATCCCTTAGCTGCGAGCATGACGCGGCGGAGTTCCGACTCCGACGTTCCATCTCAGGCACACGAGGGGGCTGCGCGACCGTGGCTCCCTCGTGATAGGACCCACTTCGTGGTAGGAGTGATACGTGGAGCTGTCTGAACTGATCATCGACTTGCAGTTCAAGGGACTTCGTGTCAACGCTCCCTTCGAACGCCGGCCCGGCGGTGCCGGGCCTTCAGATGCCGGGATGATCTGGATCGAAGGCACAGCTGTAACAGTGCCCGTGGACGCACCATTCGTCGCTCAATCGCCCTATGCGCTTGAGGCCGAAGATGCAGGATTCGGCATCTACAGCGACGGAGTCCGCATCGCCACTGCAGCACCAGCGGATCGGCCCCGTTATTACGACCTCAAGACCGCCGACGGGGTGCCCTATTGGCATCTAGCGCTAATGCATCTGGACTCGCTAGCGAGCACAGTGCTGCAGACCTGTGCCTACTGGGGCAACGACGACCAGTGTCGCTTCTGTGGGATCGGAGTCTCGCTCGACTCCGGCAGCACCGTGCTGGTCAAGCGACCCGCCCAACTCGCCGACGTAGCCGTCGCAGCCAAGGAACTTGATGGCGCGGTTGACATCACCTTGACGACGGGTTCCACCTACGGCCGAGACAAGGGCGCGCTTTACGTCTCCAAATGCGCTGAGGCCATGAAGGATGCGTCTGGGCTACCGGTCGAGGTGCAGTTTGAGCCACCCGATGACCTATCGGTCATCGATCAGGTAGCTGACCGTGGCGTCGACTCGGTCGGGATCCACGTTGAGACCTTCGATCCAGCGGTGCTCGAGTGGGTGGCCCCTCCGAAGTTCCGCACTGGCATAGAGCGCTACTTCGAAACCTGGGAATACGCCGTGGAGCGCTTCGGCGAGGGTCAGGTCACCACGTATGTGATCCTCGGCATGGGTGAAGACCCGGATTTGATCGTGAAAGGTTGCCGCCGAGCTGTTGACATAGGCGTCTACCCGTTCATCGTGCCGTTGCGGCCAGTGCCGGGATCGTTAATGGCTGATTGGTTGCCACCGCCCTCGGACTATGTCGAAGGTGTGGCCCGCAAAGTGGCGCCATACCTAGTTGAGCGGGGGCTGACTGCCGACAAGGTGACAGCAGGTTGTGCGCGCTGTCAAGCGTGTTCACCTGTGGGCGCCATGGAACGCGAAATCGCTCCGTCCCCGATGTCCATGTCGTCGGGGTCAACCACATCGCGCAAGCTCATCCCGCTGAGAGTCGCAGGTTGACCGCTTGGTTTCACGGGGACGCATCGTCTGCTGGAGGGCTGTTACCGAACGTTCGCTGAGCTGGCACATGAGCATCCGCCATCGTGTCTTCGTCGAGGAGCAGCGGGTCATCCCCTTCACGGATGTGGATGAATGGGATCGTGATCCCCACACGATCCACGTCGTAGCGGGTCGAGGTTCGATAGCTGTCGGCACTGTGCGGCTCTATCGCACCGATGCTGCAGGCCGCTGGAAGGGCGACCGGCTAGCGGTACTGCCAGGATTCCGCGCCGGCATCGTAGGGATGAGGCTCGTGCGCTTCGCCGTGTCAACGGCCGCCATCGCGGGTGGCGATGTGATGGACGCCTTCGTGCAGTTGCAGAACGTGTCGTTCTTCGAGCGTCTCGGCTGGAAACACAACGGCGGCGAGATGGATTACTACGGCTTGCCTCACCAACCGATGACCTTCCAACTCTCCGAGGCGCGCCGTCTTACCGAGAGCGACATTCCCCTAGATGCTCACCTGCGCCTTCCCGCCGCCAGGGACGCTCCCAGCCCGCTGCTCGTCACGATGGCCTAGACGTTTGGTTGATCCCGGAGCCTTGGTCACGTGCGCATTGCCCGAGGCCAGTTGCAGGAACGCGAGAAAAGGTTGATGTAGATGAGCGTGATTGAACTACCGGAGCGTGTTCAGGTCATCAACGTTGGCCTAGAGCGCTTTGAAGCGGCCATCAGAGATCAGGGTGCCGAAGCGCTCGGCATTGACTGGCGCATACCAGCAGCAGGCGATAGCGAAGCCGTGGCGGCGCTGGCAACAACCCTGGGTCCAGCCGCTTCCGACATCGACCGGGCCAACCGTGAGGTGGTTCAACGCTTGGACACCGGTGTGGCGAACCTGGTGGCAGTTGAGACCGCGGCCCACGTGATCGACGGCTTTGTGGACGGGACGATCTTGTGCTGCGGCCCTGGTGTCGACTGGGAGTCGATGTGTGACCCGCTGCGACGCTCGGTGAGAGCCGCAGTCGTAGCCGAAGGTTGGGCCGATAACCGAACAACCGCAACGAAGATGCTTGCGAGCCGCGAGATCCGCATCAAGCCAGCCAACGAGCACCGCACAGTCGTGCCGATGGCCAGCGCGATTGGCCCGTCTGCACCCGTGTACGTGGTCTCGGTCGAGCAGGGCTCAACCACGGCCTTCTCGAGCATCAACCAGGGTTCTGGGGCGGTGGCATGGTTCGGTGTTGACTCAGATGACGCCATCGAGCGCCTCAGGTTCTTGCGAGACGCTGTGGGCCCCGAGTTAGCCAAGGCTCTGCGCCAGATCGGCCCCATCGATGTCTTTTCGCTCGCTGCTCAAGGCGTGGCGATGGGCGACGACGTTCACATGCGTGTTCAGGCAACCACCAACCTGTTGTTGCGTGACTTGCTGCCCTGGTTGGTGCGATCCGAAGCCAGCCACATCGGCGCGGTAGCCGACTTCTTAAGCACCAACCACCTGATGTTCCTCAACATCGCCATGGCCGGCGCACGTGCCCTCACAGAGTGGGCAGCTGAGGTGCGGGGCGCAAGCATCGTGACTTCGATGTGTCGTGACGGCACTAACTACGGCATCCGCTTAGCAGGTCGCCTCAGCAAGTGGTTCGTCGCCGATGCCCCGCCCGTGCAGGACGCCCTTTACTACCCGGGCCAAGGCCCCCACACAAGCGCACCCGATATCGGTGACAGCGCAGTGCTTGAGCTTGTGGGCTTAGGCGGATCGGCGGCGGCCAACTCACCCGCAGTCGCTGGGTTCCTCGGTGGCCGCATGTCAGATGCTCTCGTAGTCACCGAAGCGATGCGGCGGATCTGTGCAGGCACTAGCACCCGGCTGCGCCTGCCCTTCCTCGACAATGTCGGCACACCGCTAGGAGTTGATGTGCGACACGTGGTTGAGAGTTCGATCACACCAGCTGTGAACACCGGCATCGTGCATATCTCCGACGGCTCGGGCCAAGTGGGCGCCGGTGTGGCCCATGCCCCGATCGAGTGCTTCGTCGAAGCCCTCAGCGACCTTGCCGGGCGCTACACCGCACAAGTCTGAGACTGGGTACTAGAGCCCTAGAGACCTAAAGCCTGCGAGAGCCAGAGGAGCCGCGGGCAACCCGAGGAGCTGCCGCGAGCAAACGGCGGACGATTCAATCAGGCTGGGCGTAAGGCAGTCCAGATGGCACGTGAGGGGCGCTTCGTGGGGTTGTGCCACTTGTGGGGATGATCCGTGCGGAAGTGGATCGTGTCGCCCTTGCGCAGCCGGAATGACAGATCACCAACCTCCACATCAAGCCTGCCCGCCAGCATGTGAATCAGTTCCTCACCAGCATGTCGCAGCGGGGACTCGCCACTTGCTGCCCCAGGTGCGACCTCCGCCACCGCAGTCGCAACGAAATACTGGCCATAAGGGCCCGAGACCCCCTTGAGCGAGAGCCCCTCATGGGGTGTGTAAATCGAACGACGCTCCGAAGCCGGCGTGAACACCACAAACGACTCGCTTCCCTCCTCTTCGTCCACGAAAAACGACACTGGCCTCTCCAACGCCGCCGCCAGCTTCAACAGCGTGGTGATCGTCGGCACCATCGTTCCCTGCTCAACCTTGTGAATGGCCGCAGTAGAAACATTGGAGCGGTCGGCGAGTTGTTGCAGCGATAGGTTCCAGCGCTTGCGCAAGCGGCGCACCTTGGGGCCGATCGAGTTGACGACCGACTTGAGATCATCGCTGGGCATCGGTGTCTGCCTCCCCGGTGAGCTGTCTGAAGCTTGCCCGCTTTCCGCTGGTGTTGGCTCCGGCCTGCCCTAGCAGCCCGCCGTATAGTTGGCTAGGCGGTCGCCTGATGACAACCTCGCCAGCCAAAAAACGCTACAACACACCACCGACCCGGCTACGCACCGCAGCCAACCACCCACCCGAACCAAAGGAACTGCCTAACGATGAGTTGCCATGAGTGGTAGTGCGCCGCTGACAAGGTCGGTCTCATCCAAGTGGCTCGGGGCGTACCGCTGCGATGTCACCGCAGGTGACTTTACGATCCCTGTCGATGAGCCCGTGAGTGTCGGTGGAAGCAACGAAGGCCCCCAGCCGACCGAGTTGTTGCTCGCTGCGGTGTCGTCGTGTTTCACGCTGGCGTTCGCACATGCAGCCGGCAAGCGAAGTATCGAATTGTCACACCTCGATGTCAAAGTAACTGGCACCTATGACGACCCTCGCTATCGAGCATTAGAGATTGTGGTGGACGCAGGTTGTGACGATGCAGTTAAGGAAAAGTTAATTGCAGCGGCAGCGCGGGTCTGCTATGTCACTAATACGATCCGCAACACGCCCGAGATCGTGCTGCGTGCAGTTTGAGCTCGGGTGCTTACAACGGTTTGACGAGAGCGGGTCCGGGGTTTATGTTCCGATACGTAGATGTCCGATACGAAACGCCCGCAAGGCTAAGCCAGCATCGGTGCAGATGACACAACAGCAGACACATACAGCTACAGAGGCAAGTGCCACAAGGAGAGGGCGACGATGCGGATCGCAGTGATCGGGGGAGGAGCAGCAGGCCTTGGAGCCGCCGGTGCCGCCAAGGGCGTCGACCAAAATATCGATGTCACCGTCTACACGGCCGACACCGATGTGGCATACAGCCCCTGTGGCATCCCTTACGTGCATGGACGTGAGATCGACTCGTTCCAGCGACTGTTTCTCGCCACCAAAGAGCAATACGTCAAGTCCGGCATCGATGTGCATTACGAGACGATGGTGGAAGCCATTGATCCCAAATCACGCACGCTCACCGTGGCGGGCGAGGGTGAGGCAAGCTATGACCGGCTAGTGATCGCTGCTGGTTGGAACTACGCGCCGGTCAATGTGCCAGGTGCCGATCTCGATGGCATCTACTCCGTCAAGTACATCCGCAAGGCGATGGAGTGGGATAAGCGCCTTGATGAGTGCAAGACCGCAGTGGTTGTAGACGCTGGTCTGATCGCTCTTGAGATGGTCGCAGCGCTGCTGCATCGTGGCATCAAGGTCACCGTTGTTGATCCTGCACCGTGGCCGATGGCCGATGTCATCGATCCCGACATTGTCGAGCCGGTTCGTCAGGCCTGGGAAGACGGCGGCGTTGACATGCAGTGGGGCAACCGGGTTACCGCGTTCCTCGGTGACGACACCATCCGTGGTGTCAGCACAACCCATGGCGACATCGAAGCCGACATCGCCGTAATTGGTACTCACAAGGTGCCCAACAACCCGCTGGCCGCAGCGGCAGGACTCAAGCTCGGGTCGACCGGAGGCTTGGTAGTCGACTCCAGGCTGCAGACTTCGGATCCCAACATCTTCGCAGCAGGCGATTGCACCGAGATCCCCCATGGGATCACCAACATCCCGCTACAGGGCCTGTCGGGTTCACATGCCTATGCGCAGGGCAAGATCGCTGGCACCAATGCCGCTGGTGGCGACCGTCACTACCGGCCCGTGTTCGTGCCTTGGGGATTGCTTGCAGGTGAGTGGATGATCGGCGGCGTTTCGTTTGGTGAGACGCTTGCTACGGCCCTAGGCGTCGATCACGTGGTCGGCAAATCTGGGGGCATCACCCGGGCCCGCTACTACCCGGGCGTGCGACCCATCACTGTGAAGCTGCTCGCCGATCCTGACTCGTTGCGGTTGATTGGTGCCCAGATGGTTGGTGGCGAAGGCATCAAGGAGCGTGCCGACTTCCTGGCAATGGCGGTGCGTGTCGGTCTGGTGGTGGAAGAGTTGGCCACCATGGAAAACGTTTACTCACCGGCCATCGGAGCGCTCGGCGAACCGATCGCTATGGCCGCCCAAAACCTGCTTGCCGGGCTGTAGCGGGTAGCGAGGTCAACGAGATGGGATTTTCCCGGTGGCTCCGCTCCAACTCCGAGCACTACCTGCTGATCGACGCCCAGCGCCGCATCGGCACCAGGTACAACTCCCGGCTGCCAACCAACCCTCGCGGCTTACGTGAGCGGTTCTGGAGAAATGTCTTTACCCCCGTCTACCGTCTATTGCCGTGGGGCGTTCGCAAGCGGGTGATTAGCGCCATGCCAGGTTCGCATCGGCGCGATTGGCCGCGAGCATCGGGTAGGCCGCCCGGCCCAGCCGTCTGAACGCCGTCACGTAACAGTCCAGGTACCAAGTCCAAGAACGAATAGCCCGAACAACCCAAAGATCACACCATCCGGTCTCGCCGGAGGATCTCCACAAATACAAGGAGGCAAGCAACAGCAATGCCAAAGACAGTGACAATTCCCCCGCCCAAAGAGGGCGATGTCATGCACAACATCGAGGAAAAGATTTTCCCCGATTACAAGGCCGATGAGGGTGACAGCGCGTATGTGTTCATGCATACGGTTCCCTTTGAGGGCTCGGTTGGCCTCGTCAACATGCTCACCGCAACCCGGTTGCAGCGCAAGGGCTTCAAGCTGACGTTCGTGCTTTATGGCCCGGCCGTGCTCATGGCAAACGCCGCTCGTGGTTATCCCGCAGTAGGCCAGGAGGGCTTCCCGGGCAACCTCGGTTACAACCGCCAGCTCCAGGTTCTCATCAACGAAGGCGCCACCGTTTACTGCTGTCGCTTCGCTATGGGCGCCCTTTACGGCATGCGTGAAGACGATGTCATGGAAGGCGTCATCCCGTTCAACCCACTTGATGTACTCGACGCCAACATCCAGGCTTGGCGCGAGAGGGCACTCGTTCTTTCCACCTGGACGCTCTAGGCGGACCGGGTCGGATCCCGCGGGGTCCGGCGTGCCTCCCCTCGCGCCGGGCCCCGCTGTTGCCCAACAGGTGACATAAGTGGGCGCGCGTATGCGGCGCGCCCTCCAAGGAAACGCACCCCGGCTCAAAACCGAGCGCAAGCTCTGGGCTGAAGGAGTCGATGTCGTAGCTGGTGTCGATGAGGTCGGTCGAGGTGCGTGGGCCGGCCCGCTCACGGTTGGCGCGGTCGTCGCAGCCCGCCAGCGGCGCATCTACAAGGTGCGCGACTCCAAGATGCTCACGATCGACGAGCGTGAGTCGCTCTATGCGCGGATTTGCTCCTGGGCTCGAGCGTTCGCTGTGGGGCACGCCTCCGTAACAGAATGCACCGACTTGGGGATGGCAGATGCTCAACGGCTTGCTGCCAGGCGAGCTATCGCGGGTCTGGGATTGAGCGTCGATCATGTAGTGGTCGACGGCACCTGGGACTTCTTGAACGATCGATCCCGTGCTGTTAGCCACAGTGCTCCACACAGTCCTCAAGCTGTCGACGGTGCCGGTGTTGATGGCCGCGACGTGAGACACGCGAGAGATGAGGGTGAGATCCTCAAGCGGGAAGGTCGTATCGAGGTGCGCCCGATTCCCGTGACCAAGATGATTCGAGGCGACGCAAAGTGTCTGTCGATTGCGGCGGCATCGATCATTGCCAAGGTCACTCGTGACCGTCTCATGGTCGCAGCGGCTGAGCGCTACCCCGGCTACTGGTTCGCGTCCAACAAGGGTTATCCGTGCCCGCGCCATGTGGCGTCACTTGCCGAGTGGGGGCCGACAGCGATCCATCGCAGGCGCTGGGTGTTTATGGATGACTTGCGCTGGACTGGTGTGCCCCGCATCACTACAGCCCTATCCGACACGCAGTTGCGCTTGTTTGACCCAGCGAGCATGTCAGAGGAAGCGAGCCTGCCAGAAGCACAGCTGCGGCCTGACCGCGGCGCCCACGGTGGCCGCGATCGCCACCGGGGGTGCGGTGGTAGCCTTTGGCCGCCATGGGACAGCCCGTTACCTTCCTGCGGACAGCCTCACCTAGGCCTGGCATAGTTCGCTTTGAGTTGAACCGCACGCTCACAGGTATGGGTCATGAGCGCTACTACCTGGGCCGCGAGATAATCGGGAGCCGGCCTGCGGATGAGCTAGCCCGGCGGATGCTTGCCACCAACAAGATTGCCGCCGTTCATATCCACGGGTCGATGGTGACCGCCGAGTTACGGGATCCCGAGACTGGGGCTGCAAGATCCGGGGGGGCCGAGGTGTCTGGCGATGGTGGCGACACCGACGCCGACATCGCTGAGATAATCGCCGAGCTGTACACCTATTACCTGCCGGGCGTGGAGATCCCGCCCGATTCCGAACTGATCGCCATGGTGCCCGGTTAGCAACCTGATACCGACACCGAGACCCCGCTCGGCGCAGTGTCGAGCCAGCCAACAGGGTGTTGCGTTAACGGGTTGGGTTGCTAGAAGCTAGAAGAAGCGAAGTAATCTCAAGGAAGGACTGGTCAGAATGGTCGCTTTCAAGCCTGACAACTACCCAACGATGTCGCCTTACATATGCATTGACGGTGCTGCTGAGGCTGTCGAGTTCTACAAGTCGGTGCTGGGCGCAACCGAGAGGATGCGTTTCGAAAACGATGGCAAGATCGGCCACCTTGAACTCGCTATCGGCGAGTCGGTGCTGATGCTCTCAGATGAATACCCCGAGATGGGTGTTGTGGGCCCCAAGTCCCTGGGTGGAACAGCCGTGTCGCTCGGTGTTTACGTCGAAGATGTTGATGTCACATTTGCAGCGGCCATTGCAGCAGGTGCAACTGAACTCAGCCCCGTAGCCGATCAGTTCTATGGTGATCGCTCGGGCACGTTCCTTGATCCGTGGGGACATCGCTGGTCGGTAATGACCCACCTCGAAGAAGTAGACGTCGACGAGATGGCTCAGCGTGCAGCTGAAGCCATGGGTGACTAACCCGTAGCGATCTGATGCGCCTCGGGGTTGACGTAGGAGGCACCTTTACCGATGTGGTGCTGGAGGCAACCCCGGGATCACAACACTCTGTAGCGGGCGACCCGAGCGGGTTCACCTCCACAAAAGTTCTCACCACACGTCAGGCACCCGAGATCGGGGTGCTTGAAGGGGTGCGATCGGTGCTGGCAGCAACGGGTGCCTCAGCAGCTGATCTCAGCTGTGTCGTGCATGGCACCACGCTTGCCACCAACGCTCTGATCGAGCGGAGCGGAGCCTTCTGTGCCTTCGTCACGACTGCGGGGTTCCGAGATGTGGTCGAGACCCGCACTGAGAGCCGTTTCGATCAGTACGACCTCAACCTGTGTTTGCCGACACCTCTAGTTGAACGCCGCCACCGATACGTCGTGGACGAGCGGATCGACGCCCACGGCAACGTGCTCGTTCCTCTTGATGAGAGCCAGGCTCAAGAACTCATCGAGAAGCTGGCCGTCGAAGGCTACGAGTCGATCGCTATCGGGTTTCTGCACAGCTACCGCAACCCGCAGCACGAACACCGCTTCCGAGATCTGCTGCGGCGGGCGATGCCTCATGTCACGGTGTCGATCTCATCAGAGGTATCGCCGCAGATGCGTGAACTTGAGCGGTTCAACACAGTCTGTGCGAACGCCTACGTGCAGCCGGCGATCGCCTCTTACCTGCACCGCCTGCGTGACGGGCTCATCGAACTCGGAGCCGGTTGCCCGGTGTACATGATCCACGCCGGTGGCGGGCTCATGAGCCTCGAAAGCGCTGCCGAGCTCCCGGTGCGCCTTGTCGAGTCTGGCCCTGCCGGCGGTGCCATCTTTGCGGCTGACATCGCTGCTCGCTATGGACTGCGACGGGTGCTCAGCTATGACATGGGTGGCACGACCGCCAAGATTTGTTTGATCGAGAACAGCACGCCACGAACCGCCAAGACCTTCGAGGTGGCACGCACGACCCGCTTCACCAAAGGCAGCGGCATGTCGATCTCGATACCTGTGATCGAGATGATCGAGATAGGCGCAGGTGGTGGTTCGATCGCTTCGGTTGACACGCTCGAGCAGATCCGGGTGGGGCCGCGTAGTGCCGGCTCTGATCCTGGCCCTGCGTGTTATGGCCTCGGCGGCGGCAATCCCACTGTTACCGATGCTGACGCTGTGCTGGGTCGACTGTCGCCAGACACATTTGGCGCTTCACAGATCGACTTGGATGTCACAGCTGCGGCAACCGCACTGGCTGCCTCGGTGGGGGATGGCCTCGGGTTGGATGCCCATTCGGCCGCTGTTGGCGTGTCCGAAGTCGTGGACGAGAACATGGCTAACGCGGCGAGGGTTCACGCGGTCGAGAGCGGCAAGGTACTCGACGGGTTCACGATGATTGCCTTCGGGGGAGCAGCCCCCGCCCATGCCTCCCGGCTCGCCTCAAAGCTCGGCATCGACGAAGTGTTGGTGCCGCCGGGCGCCGGTGTCGGGTCAGCGATCGGATTCCTAAGAGCGCCCTTCGCGTACGAGGCCGTTCGCAGCCACTATGCACGGCTCGATAATTTCAACACGGCCGAGATCAGGGCGTTGCTTGCGGAGTTGACCGAGGTAGCGCAGTCATTCGTGCATGAAGCGGTGCAGACCTCCCAATCGAGTGACTCGGGCAGCCAAGGGCAGCGGGCTGAATCCGAGATGTTGATTGAGCGCTGGGTCTATATGCGGTATGCGGGGCAGGGATGGGAGATCCCGGTGGAGCTCAGTGGCGACCATCTCGACTTTGCTAACAGCGAGTTGCTCGGTGTGGAGTTCACCAAGGCGTACGAGGAGTTTTTCGGACGAGCCATCGAAGGGCTGGCAATTGAGACTGTCGGCTGGTCGGTTCGAGCCTCAGTAGCGCAGCCTCGTGGCGCGGATGTCGTCTCCGCAGAAGTCGTTGACGAGGCGCGATCTGCAGGTTTGCGTGATGTGTATGACACAGCGGCTATGGACATGCGGTCAGCGAGCGTCGTTGAACGATCGGCACTTGAGCCTGGGGTGAGAGTGTTGGGGCCAGCGGTGGTTGTCGAGGATCAGACCACCACAGTGATCGCCTCCACACATGAAGCGATCACCCAATCCGACGGATGCCTGCTGCTGCGCCCCCAAACGCCAGCCGCCACCGTGAATGCATCATGAGCACGCCGTCTGCCCCTGCCCCCGCCCCCTCTACTTCGCCCGTCGCTGCTAGAGACTCCAACGCCGCCGCAAATACTTCCGATCTCCGCAGTGCGCTGCGCTATCAGGTCATGTGGAACCGGTTGATCTCGGTGGTGGAGGAGCAGGCCATCACGCTTGTACGCACCGCCTTTAGCACCAGCGTCCGTGAGGCCGGTGACCTCTCAGCCGGGGTCTTCGACACCGAAGGCCGCATGATCGCTCAAGCCGTGACTGGTACCCCAGGTCACGTCAACACCATGGCTGCCGCGGTTGGTTGGTTTATCGAAGACATCGGCTTGCATCGCATCTATGAAGGCGACACCTACATAACGAACGACCCTTGGAAGGGCACCGGTCACCTCCATGACATCACTGTGGTCACGCCCGTGTTCCGGAATAGTGAGCTGATCGGGTATTTCGGCAGCACCGCCCATGTTGTCGACATCGGGGGTCGTGGTTTCGGGCCGGACGCCAGCGAGGTCTACGAAGAGGGCCTTCGCATCCCGGTAATGAAGCTCGCCGAGCGTGGTCGTCTCAATCAGACTCTGATCGAGATGATCCGGGCCAATGTGCGCGAGCCCGATCAGGTGGTCGGTGACGTGCATTCGCTTGAGGCGTGCAACGAAACGGGCATCGCCCGGCTGCACGACATGCTCGACGAGTTCGGTGAGGACTCCCTTGACGGGGTGGGGCGTTTCGTATTCGAGCGAACTCAGGCAGCGACGCTGGCTGCTATCGCGAACGTCCCTGCCGGCACCTACACGAACACCATGACCGTTGACGGCTACGACGCTGCCGTGACGCTTGCGGTAACCCTGGATGTGAGCAACACCGGGATTCACGGCGATTTCTCCGGCACCTCCCCGGTGAGTTCCTTTGGTGTCAACGTGCCATTGACCTATGCCCAGGCGTATCTGACCTATGGGCTCTTGTGTGCCCTTTCGCCGGGGCTCCCTAACAACGCAGCCTCGCTGGCACCTTTCACCGTCAGCGCGCCCGAGGGTTGCATTCTCAATGCTCGCCATCCTGATCCGGTAGCGATCCGCCACGTGATCGGTCACTTTGTTGCTGATCTGTGTCTAGGTGCTCTGGCCGAAGCGTTGCCTGATGTGGTGCCTGCCGAGGGGTCGGGCGCCCTCTGGAACTTCCAGGCCGGTGTCCGCCTGGCGCGCCAGCCCAGCACGGCCAACGCTGCATCGCCTCCAGGAGTCAGCAGCAACGGTGCGGGCTCTTCCAACGAGCCCTCAACTCGAGTGCGTTCAGCCGAGATCTTGATGTTCAACTCCGGCGGCACCGGTGCGAGGCCCACCCTCGATGGGCTCAACGCCACTGCCTTTCCTAGCGGTGTGCGCACGATGTCGGTTGAGGCAACCGAGCAGGTTGGGCCGTTCATCGTGTGGCGCAAGGAATTGCGCCCCGACTCGGGCGGCTCCGGCGAGTTCCGGGGCGGGCTCGGTCAGGTGATCGAACTCAGTGCAGCCGACGGTTACGAACTCCAGTTCAGTGCCATGTTTGATCGCATCAACCACCCTGCTCGTGGGCGTAGCGGCGGCAGCGAAGGGGCACCCGGTCGGGTCTATCTCGATGATGGATCACCCTTCGGGTCGAAGGGCAAGCAGCTAGTTCCAGCAGGTCGGCATCTGGTGCTGGAGTTACCAGGTGGTGGCGGCTGGGGCGAGGCGTCACAACGTAGTGAACAGGCAAGGGAGCGGGATCGCATCCAGGGATATGTGAGCGGTTCGTGAGCCAAGCCCGAAGCGAGCAGTCGCTCGTGGCGCTCGATGTCGAGGGCGTGCTCACACCCGAGGTCTGGATAGCAGTCGCCGAACACACTGGCATCGACTTCTTCCGGCGTACTACCCGCGATGAACCCGACTACGACGTCTTGATGAAGAGCCGTATCGCGGCCCTCGATCGCCATGGCATCAAGATGTCCACGATTCTTGAGGTGATACGGGGATTGTCGCCATTGCCGGGAGCACGACAGTTTCTCGACGAATTGCGATCGCAGCTGCCCGTCGTTTTGTTGTCAGACACTTTCGAGCAGTTCGGCCGCCACTTCATGGAGCAGCTAGGTGAACCGTTGTTGTTGTGTCACTCCCTTGTAGTTGAGGCCGATCGAATCGTCGACTACCGGCTGCGGCTCGACGACCAGAAGCGCCAAGCTGTGTTGGCTTTCCGCTCGCTCAACTTCCGTGTCAGTGCCGCGGGCGACTCATACAACGACATCACCATGCTGCAGGCAGCCGACAGAGGTGTGCTCTTTAGGGCACCGCCAAACGTGATTGACGACTTCGATGAGTTCCCTTGCTGCACCAACTACAGCGATCTGTTCGCACTCCTGACTGAGACTCCGGGGGGTTGACGCCCGGATTTCTTATATTGCATTTGTAATTTTGAATACAATATTTGCGCGAGTGGGGTTCCTCGCCTAAGTTACGCCGCAGTTCCCTTATGGAGGAGGAGGTCCATCCACATGAAATTCAGGTACCTGGCCGCGCTTGTGGCCATTGTGTCGTTGCTTGCTGCGGCATGCGGTGACGACGAAGATTCCGACGCGGCACCCGCTGAGGACACGTCACAGGAAGACATGACGATGTCTGAGGAATCGTCTGAGAGCAGCGACGACATGTCAGAGGCTCCCATGGACGATGATGGTGATGACGCCGACCATGACGAAGAGACCGACATGGGCAGCGAAGAAGACATGACGATGACGACCATGTCAAGCATCGATATCTCTCACATCCTCAGTGCTGATCTGAGCAACTGCGAGGCCGCACCGACCGGTGAGCCGATCCGTGTCGGCATGGCCATGGACTTCAGCGATGTTGTTGGTTTCGTGGACATCCCAGGCTCGCAACTCGTGCCTTACGTCGCAGAATTGGTCAACTGCCGTGGCGGGTTCAACGGCAGCCCGGTCGAGGTGAGGGTCGCTGAGGTTGGTGACGATGCTGCGCTCGCAACTCAAGAGCTTCTCGATTTCGGCGCGCACTTCTTGATCGGTCCACCATTTGCCGACTTCGCGCTACCGATCCTGCAGGCAACCGGCGGGCAGGTACCGCTGTTTGTTGCTGCTTCAACCGAGCCAACCCTTGCTGACGCTTCGATTAACTCGTACCTGGTCACCTTCGACGACCATCAGATGTCGGGTGCTGCGGCCCAGTGGGCACTCGATCAGGGCATCACCCGCGCAATTGTCTTCACCGAAGGCGAGGGCATCCCCTATACGGGCGTCAACCCTGACGCATTCGCTAAGGCGTTCGTAGAGGGTGGCGGTGAAGTCGTCAGCACGCAGACCTACGTCTGGGCTGCCGACACCGACTTCTCGGCACAGGTCAACGAGATCGCCGGCATTTCCGAGAACAACGAAATTGTCTTCTCGGCTGCTTTGGGATTCCAGGTAACGGCATTGCGGGGCCAGCTTGAAGGCCAAGGCCTTGATGGTCTGACCTATGCCGGCACCGATGCTCTTGACGCCACCGGCATTCAGTACGAGGCAAACAACGAGGGGATTGTCCACACTCCCCACACCAGCATCAGCCCCGGCGACGCAATCGACACGCTGCTCGCCGATTACGAAGCAGCCAAGGGTGAGGCACTCGAGAGCCGTGGCTTCATGGCGCTATATGTCGACTCCATGTTGCTCGGCATCCAGGGAATCCTGGACTGTGGCTGCACCGACTCGGCTGCCATCGGCGAGGCCGTCAAGCAGATTGAGGGCTTTGAGGGTCTCTCTGGCGTGATCACCTACGCGGGTACCAACGGCATCCCGCCAAAGGCTGTGCCGATCAACCAGATCGTTGACGGCGAAGACGTCCTGGTTGCCACAATCGGCTAGCAATCTAGGTGCCTAGGTGGTTCGGGTCGGTCAGGCTCAACTCAAGTTCTCAGGCCAACAGGGTCACTGACGCCTTGCCGTTGCCATGCTTGAACTGACCGGCCTAACCACCAGGTACGGATCAATCTCGGCGCTTCGCGACGCCACCCTCACGGTCTCTGCCGGCGAGGTCGTGGGGCTTATTGGCCCCAACGGAGCAGGAAAGACCACCCTCTTGTCGACAGTGGCCGGTTTGCTGTCACCAAGTGCTGGCACCATTCGCTTCGAGGGTCGCGACGTGACGGGGCACCCCCCCGAGAAGTTGCTGCGATCCGGCCTGGCGCTGGTACCCGAACACCGGCGCATCTTTGCCGATCTCACCGTGGAAGAGAATCTCAAGATTGGTGGGATCACCGTTAAGGGCTCTGAGCGTGAGGAGTTGTTAGAGGAAACGGCGGAGCGCTTCGCGGTGCTGCGCGAGAAGTGGACTACCTCGGCGGGTTATCTGTCAGGCGGCGAAGCACAACAACTAGCTATCGCTCGTGCATTGATGTCTCGCCCTCGGCTGTTGATGATGGATGAACCATCGCTCGGATTGTCTCCAGTGCTTGTAGATGTGGCGTTCGAGTTGATTGAGTCTCTCCGGGCCGAAGGTCGCACTTTGCTAGTAGTTGAGCAAAACGCGAACCGGATGCTTGAAGTTGCCGACCGGGCCTATGTATTGCGGAGCGGTGAGATCGTCGCCACAGGAAGTGGTTCAGAGTTGTTGGGTCGTGACGATCTGTTTGACACGTTCGTGAGCGGTGGTGTCACATGACAGAACTTGCACAGAACCTTATTGACGGGCTGGGCCGAGGAAGCATCTATGCGCTGTTAGCGCTTGGTGTAGCAGTGATCTTCGGTGTCATGCACCTGCTCAACTTCGCGCACGGTGAGTTAATCACAGTGTCGGGTTATGTGGCGTTCTGGACGCTTAGTCAGGGATGGTCTTGGTGGGTCGTTGCACCAATGATCATCGTCACAGCTGTGGTGACTTCGCTGGTGATTGAACGCGTCGCCTTTAGCAGAGTTCGTGGTGCGTCTGATTTCACGCTGCTGCTGACCTCTTTCGGGGTGCATTTTGTGGTGTCAGCAGTGTTTCTCATGTATGTGTCGGCATCGGTAAAGACATTCCCGCGTCCGGGGTGGGTTGCCAATACCTATTCTTTGGGTCCGCTCAAGGTGGAAGTGTTTGACACGTTAGTGATTGGCGTTACGGCAGTGACGCTTGTGGGCACGACACTGTTGCTCCAACGCACAATGTTTGGACTTGCATTGCGAGCAGCTGCGGCGGACTTCGATACGGCTCGGCTAATGGGTGTGCCTTCGAATTCGGTCATCCGTGGCGCCTTTGCATTGTCTGGCTTGCTAGCAGGGATTGCCGGTGTCTTCTGGTTGATGCGCGCAGGCAGTGCCTACCCGTCAGCCGGTATCGACCCCATGCTTAAAGGTGTGCTTGCCGCCTTGATCGGGGGCCTTGGCAGCCTCCGGGGTGCTGTGTTGGGCGGGCTAGCACTCGGGCTCGCCGAGGTGCTGTTGCGCTCCCGGCTGCCCGACGGTGTGGCAAGTCTCACCGAAGGCGTGGTCTTTGTGTTGATTGCCTTGTTGTTTATCTTCCGGCCGCAGGGTCTTGTGACTGTGGCACACGCCGAACGGGTCTGATGTTCCCACAATTCGGCCGAGATGTTGCCTACCCGGTAGCGAGTTCGGTTGTTCTTGGTGCCTCGCTAGTAGTCGCCGGTCTCATCTATCAGAGCCTTCTCGCAGGTGCTGCGGAACGTCTGGTCACAGTCATGCTCATTGATGCAATCATTGTGCTGGGCATTCAGGTATATGTTGGTAACACTGGCGTGCTGTCGTTTGGGCACATCGGTTTTGGTGCCATTGCTGGTTACGCCTTTGCAGTTACTGCCATCGCTCCCTCCGAGAAACTCAAGCGCATTCCAGATGCCCCATTTGGTTTAGATGAGATCCAGCTGAGCCCCGCACTTGCTGTGATCGCTGCCGTTGTTGTGACAGTTGTCGCAGCAGTGATAATTGGCATCGGACTGGCACGCTCGGGTGCTGAATCCGGGGCAGTTGCAGCAACTGTGATCACACTGGCGCTGCTTTTTGTGACTCATGAAGTAGCGCGAAACTGGCCTGATCTAACTGGCGGCGACAGAGCGGGACTCACATTCCGAGTCGGTAGTTCGCTTAACAGCCGCATACCGATCTATGTGATGCTGTTTGCTGCCATCGTTGTGGCGCGACTGTTTGCGCAAAGTCGCAGCGGTCGGCTCGCCAAAGCAGCGCGTGAAGACAATCTGGCTGCACGGGCTATGGGAGTCAATCCGCTCGTGCAACAGATGATTGCGTTGCTGATGTCGGTAGCGATCGTGTCTGTCGGGGCCAGCTTGCGTGTCTATCAGTACGGCTCGATCCTGCCCGACAACTTCTTCTTCAACTACACGCTGCTGACATTAGCGATGCTCATAGTTGGGGGCCGCAACAGTGTCACGGGTGCTCTTGTTGGTGTTGCGGTGATGACTGCTGGGCGGGAGTTAGCTCGAAAGCTCGGCCAGGACGGGTTCGAGTTCTTCGGCCTGGGGCTTGACACGGCTCCTCTTGAGTGGATCTTTAGGGAGAACCTGCAGACAGTTTTCTTGGGGCTCGCCATGCTCGGGTTCATGATCTGGCGACCCGGAGGATTACTAGCAGACTGGGAACTTGATGAATGGGTTCATGCGAAACTGCATCGCCGCAAGCCAAAGCCTTCACCACCACCTCCCGCAGCGACCGGCTTTGACTCTTCGTCTGAGCTTGTAGTCACTGATGTCGATGTCAGCTTTGGCGGATTCCAGGCCTTATCCGACGCGGGTATCACTGTTCGCGGTGGCGAAGTCGTCGGGATAATCGGGCCGAACGGCGCCGGCAAGACAACTTTGCTGAATGTGATCACGGGGATGGTTACACCAGATGTCGGATCGGTGTCTCTCAACGGAAGTGACCTAACGGCAGCTCCCAGTTACGTGATCGGGCGCGCCGGGTTAGCACGAATGTTCCAGAATCTGCGTCTCTTCGAGTCGCTAACTGTGCGAGAAAATGTCGAGGTCTCAGCATTAGTCGCTGCCGCCAAACACCAGAGTCGTCCCGAGATTGATGTAGATGGATTGCTGGCCGCGGCAGGGCTATGGGATCTGCGACACACCCGAGCCCGAGAGCTTGACTATGGCAACTCTCGCCGCCTCGAACTAGCACGCGCAGCGGCTACGTCTCCTGCATTCTTGTTGCTTGATGAGCCGACATCAGGCATGAACGACACCGAGTCGATGTCAATGATTGAACAGGTGCGGGCCATGGCGGCAACCATCGGCGCGGGCGTAATGGTGATCGATCATGATCTGAACTTCATTACCGGCATCTGTGACCGGATCTACTGCTTTGACAGGGGCAGGGTCATTGCTCACGGCACTCCCGCAGAGGTCCAGAGCGATCCCGGAGTTCGTGCGGCATACATGGGTGAGACTGCTGAGACTGCTGGGCGAGACTGCGGGCGAGGTCGAGAAGGCGTGAATTCGCAGTACCCACCAGCGCGACGCCGACAGCGGCGCACCAGCCTCGCCGATGAGGCAGTCACCTATGTGCGTGACCTGATACTTGCAGGCTCGCTGCGACCGGGCACAAAGATTGACCAAGAGGCAGTTAGTTCTGCGTTGGGAGTCAGTCGCAGCCCGATCCGCGAAGCACTAGTGATCCTTGGGCGTGAGGGTCTCGTGGAAGTCACGCCTCGCCGCGGTGCATCTGTAGCAGCACTCACGAGCGAGGACATTGTCGATCATTATGAGTTGTTTGGTGTTGTAGCGGGACGTGCAGCTGCTATCGCAGCAACATCACTTGATGACACCAAAATCGATGAATTAACTGAGATTCACGAGCGTTTCGAGAAACACAACGAGGAAGATCTTGCTGCTCTCAACAACGAGTTTCATCGGGTTATCAACTCCGCTGCACCGAGGCGTACCCGCTGGTTGTTGCGCCTCCTAGTTCGTTCAGTGCCCGCCCGCTATTACGAGTTCATTGATGGCTGGGACTCTCAAGCCGTTCAACATCACGAGGCAATCCTTGAGGCGATCAAGCAGCGTGACTCCGAAGGCGCCCGGCTGGCTATGGAGAGACATTTGCACGAGAGTGGCCTTGCCGCGGCAAGGTTCTTGCAACGCCAGGGTTACTGGGACAACGGCACCTCCTGAGGGGCAACTTTATGATGCCAATTCCGGCCAGCTCAATGTCCACAGCCACCGAAGATGCTGCTGACATTGAGATGATCCGCAGTGAGGTGCGTCGGCTCTGCGACAGCTATGGCACCAGTTACTGGCGTGACCTTGAACCTGACCGTTACCCGACGGAGTTTGTAAAGGAACTCACCGCGCAAGGCTGGCTTGGTGCCTTGATTCCCGAAGAATACGGCGGTGGTGGTCTCAGCCTCGCTGGTGCGTCCGTGATTCTTGAAGAGATCTCCGCGAGCGGCGGGAATCCAAGCGCCTGTCACGCTCAGATGTACGTAATGGGCACGTTGCTACGTCACGGATCTGATGACCAGAAGCAGCGTTACTTGCCGAAGATTGCCGCCGGAGCGCTACGACTTCAGGCATTTGGTGTAACAGAACCGACGGCTGGTTCTGAGACTGCGGCGATCCGTACCCGGGCTCGCCGTGATGGTGATGTCTGGCGAGTCACCGGGCAAAAGATATGGACATCACGAGCGCTGCACTCCGATCTGATGATCCTTCTCGCTCGCACATCGGAACCTGCTGAAGGTGCTCGCAAGTCCGACGGTCTGTCGGTGTTCATAATCGAGTTGCGGGATGCTCATGGTGAACTAGTTCCGGGCCTGACAATCAATCCGATACCCACGATGATGAATCACAACACCACCGAGGTGTTCTTTGATGATGTTGTGGTGAGTGCCGATGCTCTCATCGGTACAGAGGGGCGAGGATTCTCACACATTCTCGATGGAATGAACGCCGAGCGGATCCTGATTGCTGCCGAGTGCATTGGAGATGGCCGGTTCTTTCTGGATCGAGCGAGCGAGTATGCGCGCCAGCGCCACGTCTTTGGTCGACCGATTGGTATGAACCAGGGTGTGCAGTTTCCGCTTGCCAAGGCCTATGCACACCTCCAAGCAGCTGATTTGATGCGCTGGCAGGCAGCGCGAATGTTTGATCGCGGGGAGCCCTGTGGTGTCGAGGCAAACATGGCCAAGATGCTGGCATCCGAAGCCTCCTGGGAGGCCGGCAACGCTGCGTTAGATACTCATGGCGGTTTCGGTTTCGCAGTCGAGTACGACATCGAACGCAAGCTGCGAGAGACAAGGCTTTACCAGGTTGCACCAGTGAACAACAATCTTGTGCTTGCATTTCTTGCGCAGAAGTGTTTGTCGCTGCCGAAGAGCTATTGAGGGCCAGCAAGTAGTGCAGGCAGTAGTACTTAGAGAACCGGGGACGGCACTGGAGTTCGATCCCGACTTTCCTGACCCTGTCACATGCCAGTCAACGGGGAATAGTGACCTCTCGCAGTCCGAGGTGATCGATGTCACCGCCTGTGGCGTTTGTCACTCTGACCTACATGTTGCTGACGGTGAATTCAAGATCGAGTATCCGAGAGTTCTTGGTCACGAGGTCACTGGAATGCATCACGAGCTAGGCCCTGTGATGGTTTATGCCCCGTGGGGTTGCGGGCGCTGCGAGCAGTGTGGTGACGGGTTCGAGATGATCTGCCCGGATGCAAGCGAAGCCGGCATCTTTAGTGACGGCGGCTATGCCGAGCAGATGTGGATCCGGGATCGCAGGTATCTATCGTTAATTGACGGACTTGATCCGATCGCTAGTGCTCCTCTCGCGTGTGGTGGTCTAACGGCATATCGAGCCGTTCAGCATGGGTTAGTTGATCTCCGGCGACAGGGTTCAAGACCGCGCCGGGCACTGGTCATCGGAGCGGGAGGGCTCGGTCAGTTCGCGCTGCGCTATCTGCGGCTACTGACCGACGCTGAGGTGTATGCACTCGATCTGTCTGAATCAAAGTGCGCCACTGCCTTAGAGATGGGCGCGCATGGGGCGGTAACGAATCACTCGGAACTGCCTCCGTGTGACGTGATCGTTGACTTCATTGGAGCCGACACAACTTTGGGCGCAGCCGTCGAAGTAGTAGCTCGTCGAGGTCTCGTGGTTGTTGTTGGATTGTGGGGAGGCCGGGTGCCATTCGGTTTCGGAGCTGTCCCGCACGAGACGAGGTTCATGAGCAGTGTCTGGGGATCGCGCGCACAACTTGATGACCTGCTCGAGCTAGCACGTCGTGAGCCCCAAGTAGTGGCACCCGTCGAGACACTGCCTCTTCGTGATGCGCAACTTGCACACGATCGGTTACGAGCCGGTGCAGTATCTGGACGGATGGTGCTCACGGTTTCTCCCGAGAGCACCGACTCGCAGACATGAGACACACAGGTGCTGGCTCAACCTACAAATGAGACACAGGAAGGGGACAGACAGTGATCACCAAGGATGACTTCGCCAGTCAATGTACCAATGCAGGCATTCACACCGTTGAGGTTGCAACTCCTGACACTCAGGGTCATCTGCGTGGCAAGCGCGTACCTGTTGACCGCTTTTTTGCAACGGTTGCCAAGTCAGGTGTCGCCATTGCTGATGCGATCTACATCATGGACGCACAGGACGACCTGACCGACAATCCATACATAAACATGGACTCGGGATACCTCGACTGCAAGTTGATTCCTGACATCTCGACAGGACGTCTGCTGTCTCATCGCCCCGGCTATGCGATCGTGCTGTCCGACTCATTTGATGAGCACGGATCTGCTCACCCGCTAGCGCCACGCCGCTTGCTTGCCAGACAGATTGAGCGATGCAGAAGCCTTGGTTTCGATCCAATTGCTGCAACCGAACTAGAGATCTATCTGTGTGGGCCTGGCTGGACACCGGTTCAGAATCACATCAAATACTCGTCGCTCACCGATGCAGTTGAACTTGAAGATTGCATCGGTGAGATGCGCGCGGGCTTGCTTGGCGCAGGGCTTGATGTCGAGTCATCAAATGCCGAATACGGCCCTGGTCAAGTTGAGATCAACGTGTCTTACTCCGATGCGATGACTGCAGCGGATGAGACAGTCCTCTACAAGAGCATCCTCAAACAGGTAGCGGTGCGGCATGGTCTACTTGCAACGTTCATGCCAAAGCCATGGGCCGACCAATCGGGCTCCGGAATGCATGTACACACAAGCCTTAACGCTGGTGGGAGTAATGCTTTTGCCGACTCGAACGGGTTGCCCAACGAATTGATGTCAAAGTGGCTAGCTGGTTTGCTGCATCACGCTACGGCGCTTAGCTTGCTTGGCTGCCCGACTGAGAACGGTGCCAAACGAGTGAGGCCATACACATTTGCACCCACTCATGTGCATTGGGGTCTTGATAACCGCACAGTGCTAGCCCGTTGCATTGCTGAACCAGGTTCGGCTGCAAACCGAGTCGAGTACCGGTCTGCGGGGGCTGATGCGAATCCGTATGTGATGATCGCAGGGGTCTTGGCTGCGGGTTGTGATGGTCTCGAGCGTTCGCTTGAACCGCCCGCTATGAGTTCGGGCGATATGTACAGCAATCCGGGCGATTGCACGCCGCTACCTGCAACGCTGTCTGATGCAATTGAAGCCTTTGAGGGATCTGAACTCGCAGATCAACTCGGTGAGGAATTCTCAACCAACTTCGTGTGTACTGCACGCCACGAACTCGCCCTTAGTGAAGAACATTCTCCTGATCCTGACGATGTCAACGACTGGGAGCGTGAACGCTTCGCCGCTCACTGCTAAAGACTGTGCGCGCAGATCTAACTCGAGATCAGCGTGCTGCTGTGCCCTCGGGTGCAGCCATCGCACCAGATATCGCCGATCCACGTCTTTACCTCAACGGCATACCTCACGAACGTCTTTCTCGGATCCGTGAGCACTACGGCTTGATGTGGCACCCCTGGGAGGACAATGGCTTCTGGGTCGTGACTCGCCATAGCGATGTACGACTCGTTTCACGGAACCCAAAGTCGTTCTCGTCTGCGATTGGTCACACCAACCTGTGGGATCTGGAAGCTGATGCTCTTGAGGCAAGGCGTTCACTGATTGATACCGATGCTCCCGATCACACTCGGCTGAGGCGTCTGATTGCTGGTGCGTTCACCCCCAAAAACGTTCGCAAGTGGCAGCAAGTGGTTCATGAGATAACGGTTGAGTTGCTTGACGCATTTGAGCAGAGTGACGGTGGCGATTGGGTGGAAGCAGTAGCTGCGCCTCTACCGATCCGGGTGATTCTGGCCATGCTTGGTGTCCCTGAATCAGACGCCGACTATCTAGTCGAACTGTCCAACTATCTTGTTGAAGGAACAAGTCACGAGCAGTCAATCCCGCCTGACGCGTTCGGAAACACAACAGGATTGAGGCTTTTGCCGTTCAATAGTCCTGCGAGTCATGCGCTGTTCATGTATGGCGACGAGATGCGCAGCAAGCGAAGTGACGATCCTCGTGACGACCTCGTTACTCACATGGTTAAGGCCGAGCGAGACGGTGGCCGGATCACTAGACGCGAATACCGCAACCTCTTTCACTTGCTCGTGTTTGCAGGCAACGAGACAACCCGCACGGCGCTAACACATGGTGCGATGGCTCTAGCGGAGAACCCAGAGCAATGGCAGCGAGTAGTCGCCGATCGTTCTCTTGTGTCGTCGGCGACTGAGGAGATAATCCGCTGGGCAACCCCTGTACTGCATATGCGTCGCACGGCAAGGCATGACTGCGAGCTCGCAGGAACGGCCATCTCATCAGGCCAAAAGGTCGTGATGTGGTATGGCGCTGCGAACCGTGACCCCGAGGTGTTTGTGGAACCGTTTGAATTCAATGTCGAGCGCGGCCGTAACGATCACTTCGCCTTTGGTGGAGGAGGCCCGCACCTGTGTCTCGGCGCCTACCTCGCCCGTCTCGAAATCACAACACTGCTTGATGAGATGGCTTCACGTGGGCTGGGCCTGACGCAGTTCGGTGAACCCGAACGGGTCGCATCAAACTTTGTGCATGGTGTGCTCTCAGTGCCGATGGCACCCGTGAGTCTCAACTGATGGAGGGTGTGTCGAAGGTGTCTCAAGAATTAGTATCGGTGAGCGTCGATCATGACACTTGCATCGGCAGTGGTATTTGTGAGATGTTGGAGTCAGAAGTGTTCGTGTTGGACGATGATGCGTGCGTCTCCAGTGTCATGAGCCCGGGAACCCTGCCATTGAACAGGGCGCTTGAGGCTGTGGATCGCTGCCCCAGTGCCGCAATTTCGATTGTCTAATCTGTGCTGGCTGAGTGAAAGCCCTTCGTGGTCTCGGAGAGGATTAGTTTCACTACGGAACGAAGCGCTTCATCATGTGTAGCACCGTCGAGACGGCACGAGCGATAGTGATCAAGCTGACGATCGGCCCCGGTACCTAAGCGGAGAATCTCTAGAGCGTGGTTCAACTCGCTCTCACAACCTAGGTGACGCGCATCCTCGGAGAGCGTGTCAACTAACTCTGCAACCTGCTCGTATATGTCGACACGTTCGCCGCTGACGGGATCAGCCAGAAAGGCAAACATCCCGTATCTTGCTGCTTGCCACCGGTTCTCCCGGATGATCTCGCTGCGCAGGTCGTAAGGAAGTTGACCCTTTCGGTCTTTGCGCTCTAGCCAAGAGATTAGTGACGCGTATAGCGCTACAAGACAGACTGTATCTTCGACCAGTGTGCAGACATCACAGACGCGCAATTCCACTGTTGGGTAGCGATGCGAGGGACGGATATCCCACCACAACTCTGTACCGTCTTTGATGAAGTTCCACCGCTGGTATTCCGAAAGTAGTTCTTGAAACTCGCTCGCTGAGTGATACGCCTCTGGGACACCGGTTCGTGGCAACGAACCGACAATATTCAAACGCCACGACTTGAAGCCGGTCTGGCGATTGCTGTCAAACGGTGATGAAGCAGACAGTGCATTAAAGACCGGGATGAAACGTCGTAGCGCTGTCATCACACGAACACGCGTGTCAAGGTCACCGAAACCAGCATGAATGTGCATGCCGCCAATCAAGAAGCGCCTCAGTGTTTCCTGATACACCACCGAGAACTTCTGGTAGCGCTCCTTGGGAGTAATCATCTGCGACTGCCACTTCGCAAAGGGATGAGTAGAGGCAGCCATCACCACTGCTCCGTATTCGGCAGCAACCTCAGAAACTGTCTGCCTGCACTCAATCACCGCTTCACGAACCTCGGCAACCGACTCGCAAACCCTGGTGTTGGTCTCAACCTGCGTGCGGAGCAGTTCGTGAACGAAGTCGTGGGGCCCTGGATGCTCCTCAAGTGCTTTGAAGATTGCGGGATCTGGGTCTGCGAGTAGGTCAAGTGACTCAGGGTCAACAAGAAAACACTCTTCTTCAACGCCGAGAGTAATATCCATTTGCTTTGTGCCTCAGAAGGGGCCGTGAGTAGAGCCAGAGATTAGTTTGAGGTACATGCACTAGGCAAGTGCTACCCAAGAGTCATCTAACTTGATCGAAATGCTGCAAAGAGCAGTTATTCGGTAATCTGTGTGGGCAGACAGCGGGGGACATTGTGGAGATCTACGACAACTGGATTGATGGGGGTTTCGTTAGATCGGACTCCCTACGAATGCGGAGCACGAATCCGTTTACTGGCGAGGTCTGGGCCGAAGTCGCAGATGACCCAGCAGCTGTTGACTCTGCCGTAGTTGCTGCTCGCAGAGCATTTGAATCAGGTCCATGGGCAACTATGCCCGCATCCGAGCGAGCTCGATTGATGCGGCGACTTGGCGAGATACTGACCCGCGACGCCGACGAACTTGCTGCCATTGAGACTCGCGACAACGGCAAGATCATCCGAGAGACTTCCGCGCAAGTTCACAGCCTGCAAAGCTATTTTGACTACTTCGCTGGCATGGCCGACAAGATCTGTGGTGAACAGATCCCGTCACCGTCACCCAACTTCCTTGTGTACACCGAAAAGGTGCCGGTTGGTGTAGTCGGGGCTATTATCCCATGGAACTCACCGTTGATGCTGCTTGTTTGGAAGCTTGCTCCCCTGCTTGCTGCGGGTTGCACGACCGTGGTCAAGCCCTCGGAGATCACTCCCGTAACGGCGCTGCTGCTAGCGGAGCGAGCAGCCGAAGCAGGTTTCCCATCCGGCGTGATCAACGTGGTCACAGGTGGCGCTGGGGTAGGTGCCGCGCTTACGTCACATCCTGGTATCGACAAGATCACCTTCACGGGTGGCGGTGATACCGCACGTCATGTAGCTCGAGCGGCTGCGGGCAATCTCGTGCCAACTGTCCTTGAGTTAGGTGGCAAGTCCCCACAAATCATCTTTGATGATGCAGATCCAGATGCCGCAGCGAACGGCCTGCTTGCGGGCATATTCGCCGCAAGTGGCCAGACATGTGTGGCTGGTTCTCGTGCCTATGTTCAGGAGTCCATTGCCGACGACATCATCGACAGGATCACAACCCGTGCGGGCCAATTCGTGCTTGGTGACCCTTCGGATCCAGCAATCGAGATGGGTCCAGCGGCCTCGGATGATCAGCGTGACCGCATTCTCGAGATGGTGCGTGAGGCACAAGACGAGGGTGCGACGGTTGCAGCAGGCGGTGTGGTTGATCGTGTTCTCGGTGGTCGTTTCGTGCGACCTACGGTCATCACCGGTGTCACCAACTCAACATCGATAGTGCGCCAGGAAGTGTTCGGGCCGGTGCTAGCAATGATGAGCTTCAAGGACGAAGATGAAGTAGTCGAGTTGGCTAACGACTCTGACTTTGGTCTGGCTGCCGGGGTCTGGACATTAGATATCAGGCGAGCCCATCGAGTGGCCCGTGCGTTGACCGCAGGAACGGTGTGGATCAACACTTACCGAACGTTTAGCTATGTGGCACCATTTGGTGGTTTCAAGCAATCCGGTTATGGAAAAGACAACGGTCGCGAAGCGCTTGACGGTTACCTCAACACGAAGACGGTGTGGGTTGAGCTAACTGGTGCTACCCGAGATCCCTTTGTGCTCGGATGAGAGTTATCTCATGACTAGCTTGAGGTTGAGTGAGCGTGATCTCGCTCCTGTTGATCTCTCAGATCCAGTCACTTTCTCTCAGGGAATACCCCAGGATGCTTTCGCGGAGATGCGCGCTCGAGAGCATCTGAGCTGGTCACCACCGAGTGGAGGAGATCTCTCGGGTTTCTGGTCGATAACGCGTCATGCAACTACGTGTGAAGTGTCTCGCAATTCCAGGCTCTATTCCTCTGCGGTAGGTCACATTCAGATGTATGACATCGATGAGGATGCACTCGCACCAAGAGCATCGATGATCGACTTGGATCCGCCTGTACACACGAGGCTAAGACGGCTTGTCAGTTCAGCCTTCACGCCGCGCCACGTTCAGTCATATAGAACCGCAGTGAGGAGTCGCATTGCTTCACGTCTCGACGCGCTATGTGACGCTGGTGGGGGAGATTGGGTTGAGGCCATAGCCGCGCCGATCCCCATTGGTGTGATCTGTGACATCATGGGCGTGCCTGAAGCAGATCATGATTACATGATCGAACTGTCAGATCATCTCGTAGCGGGCACCTCGAGTAAGCCACTGGAACCGACCGCTTACGGCAACACAACAGAGTTGCGCTTGCTTCCTTTCAACAGTCCTGCGGCTCATGGCATTAATGAGTATGCGCGGGCGCTTGGCAACAAACGAAGACAAGACCCACAGGATGATCTAGTCACAAAGCTCATCCACGCTCAAGTAGACGGTGAGCGTCTCAGCGACTCGGAGTTCACAAACTTCTTCAGGCTGATGATCTTTGCAGGTAACGAGACGACCAGAGCATCCATGGCTCATCTCGCCTTGCACCTAGTTGAGTTCGCCGATCAGTTTGAGATTGTTGCTGCTGATCGGTCGCTGCTCGCACAAGCAGCCGAGGAAGCCATCCGTTACTCGTCACCCATCTTGTACTTCCGGCGGACTTTGACCCAAGACACTGTGTTGCAAGGCACACAACTGCGCACCGGTGACAAGGTTGTTATGTGGTACGCGGCAGCGAACTTTGATGAAAGCGTCTTTGAAGATCCTCTGCGTTTTGACGTGAAGCGGCCTTTGCGACCGCCCAATGTTGCCTTTGGAGGTGGTGGCGCTCACTTCTGTTTGGGGGCTCCACTAGCTCGTCTTGAACTCGCTGTGTTGATCGATGAGATACTGGCCCGTCGCTTAACTCTAAGGCTCACCTCCGAGCCCGTGTATGTCGACTCGAACTTCGTCAACGGTCTAGAGCATCTTGAAGTGGAAGTAACCGGCTAGTGGCTCTCGTAGAGCTAGCGGAGGTCAGTGGCAAGCGCTCAAGCCGGAAGGCTTGGTCGAACATCTGGGGCCAGTATTTGCACTTCCGGGGTGATCCGCTGACGGCGGCATCTGAGGCGTCAAGGCGGGATCCGTCGTTTGTCATGGGTGCAGTGTTTGCCTCGGTGTATCGGGTGCTAGCCGGCTCGCCGTTAGATGATGGTGATCTCGCTGCTGATGTGAGCGCCGCGAGGCAGGGAGCCATCGAAGCGACCGAACGTGATCGAGCCCATGTGGCAGCTCTTGATCTGCTGGTGGCCGGTGAGTTCACAGCTGCAGCTCGTGCCTGGAGTCATCTCGATGCCGACACCTCACCTGACTTTGCGGCGTTGCGTTTCGCGCACGACATCTTCCTTCATGTAGGTGATGTGCGGAGGCGTGCTGCTTCAACCGCGCACGCAATCGAATCGTGGAGCGGCATGCGCGGCTGGGGCTTCGTGGCGGGCATGCATGCCTTCTCGCTCGAGGAGGCTGGACAACTTCGCGAGGCGCAACGCTTAGGCGAGATCGCCCTTGAGTTAGATGCTGATGATCTATGGGCGCGCCATGCGCTTGCGCACGTATTCGAGTCAGCGGATGACTCGGTGGCTGGCATCAACCTGTTGCAATCATCGCTGGAGCGTTGGGACTCTCAAGAGTTGCTCGCGAACCACATGTGGTGGCATTTGGCGCTGAGGATGCTGGCCGCGGGTGACCTCGATGGGGCATTAGCAGTGTTTGATGATCGTGCGTCACAAGCGAGCACACCATTTCAGCTCTGTGATCAAACCTCGTTGCTGTGGCGGTTGGAGTTACAGGGGCTCGATGGTGGCGATCGTTGGGACGGCTTGGCCGACAGTTGGTCAGATGTGACCGAACGCCACACTTGCGGGTTTCTTGATGTTCATGCCGGGTTGGTCTGGGCACGTCGTCCCGACCACGGTGGCGCTAAACGTTGGCTTGAAGGGTTGCGATCTCGCCGGAGGCAAGGCACCGAAAACGATGAGACGTTCGCTCAGGTTGTCGTACCGCTAGTTGACGCTTTCGTTGGCTTAGGTCAGCACGACTACGCCGGTTTCTGCCAGCAGGTTGAAGTGTTAGGGGACACGACCAGCCGTCTCGGTGGGAGCATTGCTCAGCGTGACCTGATCTCAATGACATTCGCCGACGCCGCAACACGATCGGGCGCCGCAGCATGAGTTGGGCGTTGACGTCTAGGCAACTCGAGATCCAGGAAGTTGCCCGCCACCTCGCTGAGACATTCATCGCTCCACGGGCAGCCGAAGTTGATCGCAGCGAGAAGTATCCGTGGAACAACGTCGGGATACTCCAGCAGGCGCGCTTTACCGGCATGACCGTGCCCAAGAAGTTCGGTGGCCCTGGAAGTTCCTTGCTTGATGCCGTGCTTGTTGTAGAGGAGATGGCCAAGGCGTGTGGGGTAACTGGCCGAATTGCAGTGGAGTGCAACATGGGTGCGCTGCCTGCCGTGATGGCTTACGGCACCGATTTGCAACGTGAGCGAACTGCGCGCCTTGTACTTGAAGGCGACAAGCCAGCGATCTGCATAACCGAACCAGACGCCGGCAGCGCTGCTTCAGAGATGACAACCCGCGCCGATCGGCGTGGAGATGTCTATGTGTTGAACGGCACGAAACACTGGATTACAGGCGGGGGAGTGTCACGCCTTCATCTTGTTTTTGCCCGTGTGTTTGATGAGCATGGCAACGAGGAAGGCATAGGCGGTTTCTTAGCGTTTAGAGGAACTACTCCAGGTCTTGTTGTCGGTCTACGAGAGCCAACAATGGGATTGCGTGGTATTCCTGAGACAGTTATTTCACTTGAAGATGCGATTGTGCCCTCGGAAATGGCACTGCAGCCTCCTTCGGGTTTCCGCCGAGGCTTTGCTGACCTGATGAATGCTTACAACACTCAACGTGTCGGTGCAGCAACTGTCGCTTTAGGCATAGCTACGGGCGCCTACGAACTTGCGCTCAAGTTTGTGAAGAAGCGTGAGCAATTCGGCAGACCAATCGCCGAGTTTCAAGGACTCCAGTGGATGCTCGCCGACATGTCGGTCAAGCTAGAAGCAGCCCGCAGTTTGATTTATAGGGCAGCAGCGTCTCAAGGGCCTGGCGGAAGCGACTTTCCCGATCCAACGCTCGCTGCGCAGGCAAAGATCTTTGCGTCAGAATCAGCAATTTCGGTAGTCAGTGACGCTCTACAAGCATTTGGTGCAGCTGGTTACAGCCGAAACAACCCCCTAGAACGCATGTACCGCGACGTGAGAATGTTCACCATCGGCGGTGGCACTGCCCAGATCCTACGAACAGTCGTCGCCTCGCGAATTCTCGAGATGAAACTCCCGCAAACCCGCAACGCTTACCGCCACATGACAGAGGATCAAAAGACCTAGCCGACCGCTACCACGCACATGAGAGCTTGACCTGTTGCTAACGAAACGGGAGCCGGTCCCCATCGGCGGACCGGCTCCCGTTTCCTTCGTTTCTACGCAGCCGAGGGGATGTGTCGCGTTACCGCGGCGGCGATGGGATGGGATCTATGCCGGGATCTGGGTCCTTCACGGGAAGTCGTGGGTCAGTTCCAGGAGGTATGAGGTCATCTCTCGGTAGCTCTATCTCCTCTGGCGGCGAGGGATCTGTCTCGGGGGGACCGGGATCTGGAAGGGTCTCCCTCGGACTGAGCGGATTGGTGCGAGGCCCTTTACTTTGATCCGGCCCCTGACCTGGGAGCGACGAGCTGGAATCGTCGCGATGGGGGCAGTTGCAGGAGCGGACCTGGACGCGGTAGTCGCGGGACCAAGGGCCCACGACCTTATTCAGGATCTCGCGAATGCGGAACGTGACCCAGTTGCCTGCCTGGAACCGTTTCCCGTCGTCCTCGTCGCCCCCGATGATCGTGCCGAAGCCGTCCCAACCGCGCTCGTTCTTGAGGCGGTTATCGAGTGGGTCGTGCAAGATCGTCGGGGTTTCACTGTAGGGCCTCTCTTCGTAGTGCTGGTTAAAGGGGTCATCGGAAACGGGCTCGGCGTAGTCGATCTCATATGTGGCGTAGCAGTCCGGGCGGTCGTAGTCGAACAGCGGCCAGTTTGAATAAGTGAAGTCCTCATCTGGTACGTAGCCTTCGGAATGAATCCAGGTGTTATGACCCATCCAATCGACGAGCACGCCCGTCCGGAAGTCGGCATCCGGGGCTGCCTTCACCTCGATCGTCCACTCGGGAATCGCCCGGCCGACCGAACCAGGCTCCGGCGGGAGGGCCGCTCCCGGCGCACCCAAGAATTGGAGCGTTTCGGTACCCCAGTAGGGGCCCCAGTGGTGGATGGCCTCATAATCGGTCGCTGGGCCGTAAACCATGTTGCCGTTGTCGGCCCCGTAGGGTTGGACCATCAACACGAAGCGGTGGGGAACGCAGTGCTCGCTCTCGTAGAAGTAAGGGCTCTCGATGTTCTTGATGACCTTCGGCGGTATCCACATGCGTCTGCCTGAGTCCTCGTAACCATAGCAGTCGTTCGAGTCATTGGCAGGGTGGCCATAGATCGGCGTGTCGACACAGAGGTGGAAGACGGCGTCGGGGTACATATCACCGGCGTCCCACTCGAGTTGGACGCCGCCCGCCATGGCCGTCGTCGTCATCGTCACTGTCCCGTACTTGTCCACAACCGTGAAGACGTGGTTGAGCTCGACCTCCTCTACGGGCTCGTCCTCCTCATCTTCACCCTGAGCGGAAGCGACGGACGCGCCGGAGGCCGCGAGGGCCATCACCATGAGCATGGCGAGCCAGTGCCTGCGGCGGAGATGCCAGAAGCGTCGTGTTACCGGCGCCGCTGGAAGTCTGTTATGTCGCCGGGGGGGGGGACCTCATTTGTTGCTGTCTTTCTGAAGCTTCAAGTAAAGGACCTACTATTCGGGTCCTCGGAGAAAGCAGCCTACCACCGGAGCTTGACCCAGTGCGAATAGGCGTCTGCTATTGAGTGAACATCGGGTTAAGATGTTCCATTTACTGCAGTTAGATGCGGTTAGAGGGGGATTTGACAAGGTCGGTTCGGTGAGGCGTTAGGTAAGCGGAATTGTCGGACTTTTAAGCGCCAACTGTCCCAAACCCAAATTCCGCACTAGTCAGGCGCCTCCGGAAGTTCAATAGCAGACCGGGACTCAGACGAAGCCTGATCTGTGCGTGAAGAGCGCGTCTTGGCTTGCCTTGTTGAAATGAAGATCGTGATGATCGGTGCGAACGATGTGACGATGGCTACGAGCCCTCCAACCGGCTTGTCGTAATACAGGAGGACTACGGCGCAGAGAAGCGCCAAAACCGAGAACCCGAAAGCCATCCATTGCCCGCGGGACTGAAGCTTCACATTGGCGGCATTCCGCTGCTTCTCCTGCGAGTGGCGATGCTGTTGTTGCGACTCCGCCATCGCAAGAAGGCGGTCTGCAACTCCCGGAAGGGTGTGCTCGTAGGCCTCGAGGTGCTCGGGTGGAGGTAGGGGCACAGACGAGAAAGACACTTGAAGGGTGTCAGCGACCTCGACTCGTCGCTCTACGTCGGGAGCAGGCGATACTTGGTCCGGCGTTGATGGCAATTCGTAGTCTTCAGAACCAGCAGGCACCATGAGATTTCCCTTGTCTGCTGACCTCTCGCTCTCGGATGAATTCTCTCCGGCCCGTTGAGAGCTGCTCACCAGAGTCGTTCGGTCTGTGCAAGTCGGATCAGGGCGGCCTCAACGTCGTCACCTACTGAATGCCAAATGTCTGCTATGGCTTCTTCGTCCGAGACAACGCTTGTGTGTGACTCGGACAAGTGAAGTAGTGCATCTGGCGGATTAAGTGCTTGAGCCATCCCCAAGACAAACGGATGCACAGAACGGGTCGGTCGACGAGCTCTGGAGAGACGGATCTTGTTGTTTGCTGTCATCTCGGGAAACTCCCGGTCGATGGCAGCAAGCATGGGACGGAGCGGCACGAACCGTACCCATCTTGCTGCACGCTGAAAGTAGTCGGCCACTGGTTCAGGAAACGAACACAGCATGGCGTCACCTTGATGACGCCCGGCTCTGGTGAGAGTGGTGCCCGACGCATCAATGCAAGCGTCGCCCTCGGTCACCATTGCCGAGATCACTGCAATTATCTGGTGGTCGAAGGGGCCATAGTGATAAGGCTCAAAGCTAAAGAACGGCCCTCCGATCCGCTCGGAGACCACTTCGTCGATCAGAAACACGAGACTCTGAAGCCGGATTACGTCCAGTGCAGCTTCTGAACCTCCTGCCGCGAGGGCTGCAGTGACGATGTCTTTGCGACTCGGTGCCAAAGACTCTCTCCCTAATCTTCGCAACCTCGATGAGACACTACCGAAGGCGTCAAGGGTCTCGGTTGCTGATCCACGAATTTTTCCAGGTCAAGATTCGTGTAGAGCTACGGACATTCGGTGTCATCAGGGGGCGGTTGGTAGGGTCGGATTTCGTGAGACGGTTGATGCAGGTAATGACGGTCGGGCTCTTGAGTGTGAGCCTTGGGTTGCTCGCAACAGTTACGCCCGTGGTTGCCGTTGACACGGACTCGCAGCCTCATCGCCATTCTGCGACGGCTATGTGTGGTTCGACCGAATCTTCTGCGCATCAATTCGTAGATGTGCCGCTTGACCACACACATAGCGATGCCATTAGCTGTATCGCTCAACTTCGCATCACGATCGGCTACGGCGATGGCACATTCCGCCCAGGTCGGACAGTGAATCGCAGGCAGATGGCACTGTTTCTTTCCCGAGCCTCCGCAATGATCAGCGACATCATTACTGTCGCCGGCTTTCCGCATCCCGCCGATTACGACAGTGAGTCACCTGAGGCTCAAGCAGCTATTGCGGTCGTGCTAACTAAAGGAATCATGAGGCTGTATCCCGATCAAACGTTCCGGGGTGACAACCTTGTGACCCGTGCCGACATGGTTGAGATGCTGATCAACCTGCTGGCTACATCCACACGAAGTGGAGTCCACAGAACGCCCAACGGCGGTATCAGCTTTGAGTCACCGCCACCAAAGGAGCCTGACAACGGCTTTCCTGATACTGCCTCGCCTGCAGCTGAAGCCGCCTACCTGTTGGAAATCACACGTGGCTACGGAGATGGCACCTTCAGGCCCAACGTTGCCGTTACGCGTGCTCAGATGGCTGCCTTCATCACTCGAACACTCGCTCACGCTCCAAGCCTGCCGACCGCCTCTCGCCCGTAACCTCGTCAGGGCACCAGCTCGGGACTGGCCTTGGCGAACCTCATGGAGTTGTAGATGCATCGGATTGAGAGCTACGCAGCAGGTTCCTGGCATCGCCCTAATCACGGTGGGCAGACGCTGCGAGACGCGTCGACAGGTTCAGTCGTAGCAGAGTTGTCGTCACCTGACATCGGGCTTGGACTCGCTGCGGTTGAGTTCGGCCGCGCTGTTGGTGGCCCGGAACTTCGCGCTCTGACGTTTCATCAGCGGGCAACCATCCTGCGAAACGTCGGCAAACTGCTGCTTGAAGCTGGTGTCAAAGAGCGCCTGTATGACCTCTCCTATTGCACGGGTGCCACTCGCTCGGACTCATGGTTCGACATCGACGGTGGTGCAGGAGCGCTCCTGTCATTTGCCAGCAAAGCACGCCGTGAACTTCCCAATTCGACGGTTGCGATCGACGGAGCGACCGAACCACTGTCACGAGACAACTCGTTCTCTGCGGTTCATATCCTCACGTCACGTGAGGGCATTGAATTGCAAATCAATGCCTTTAACTTCCCAGTTTGGGGAATGTTAGAGAAGTTTGCTGCTGCATTTCTTGCGGGCATGCCCACAATTGTCAAGCCAGCGTCACCCACGGCGTATCTCGCGGAAGCTGCGGTCAAGGTCATCATTGAAAGTGGGTTATTGCCAGAAGGTTCTCTGCAGTTGATCTGTGGTCCTGCGGCCAGCATCCAAGGTGTTCTTGATGGACTTGGTGGGCAAGACAGCATCGCCTTTACTGGGTCGGCAGGAACTGCGGACAGACTTCGTAGGCATCCAGCCGTTACAGAACGAGCTGCTCGTCTCAACATCGAAGCAGACTCCCTTAACGCTGCGGTACTGGCTCCATGTGCTGGTGTCGGATCTGCAGAGTTCGACCTGTTCGTTGCTGAAGTCACCAAGGAGATGACAGTCAAGTCTGGTCAGAAGTGCACCGCAATCCGGCGTGCTCTTGTGCCAATCGAGTGTCTTGATGACGTGGCTGGCGCACTTGAAGCCGCGCTCAACGGCGTCACGATCGGAGATCCCAGAGACTCTTCGACGCAGATGGGTCCCTTGGTGAGCCTCAGGCAACGTCACGAGGTCAACGCAGCTCTCCAGAAGTTGAAGAGCGTCACAGAAACGATTGTTGGCGCGAACTCCACGACGCCAGTGAGCACTGACTCTCATATAGACGCTTCGCTCGATACTGGCGCATTCATCGCGCCAACTCTCCTCAAAGCGATCGATCCGTTCGACGATGTTGTTCACAACATTGAAGCGTTCGGACCTGTTTGCACACTCATCGGCTACCGCGATCTGCAGGAAGCCATCGATCTTGTAGCAGCGGGCGGTGGCAGCCTCGTCGCCTCGGTTTTCGGCGATGACCCTGAGCAGGTCGCCAAACTCACCCTAGGAATCGCATCACATCACGGCCGTGTACTTGCTATAGACGCTGCCATGTCAGCAGCTAATACCGGTCACGGCTCACCACTTCCTCCATTGGTGCATGGAGGGCCTGGTCGTGCTGGCGGCGGCGAGGAAATGGCAGGAATGCGTTCCGTGTTCTCCCACATGCAACGCACAGCCATTCAAGGCTCTCCGGATGTCTTGACCGCGCTTACAGGCGAACACATCGAAGGGTCATCCCGAGAGAGCCACAAGGGTCACCCATTCAAGTTGACATTTGATGACCTTGAGGTTGGTGACTCAATCACCACCGCCTCTCGCCTTGTCACACGTAATGACATCGCCACATTTGCCGAGAGCACTGGTGACAAGTTCTACGCTCACATGGATGAAGAAGCGGCCAGTCGGAGTCCAATCTTCAATGGACTTGTAGCACACGGGTATCTCGTCTTGTCGTTCGCTGCCGGTCTATTTGTCTGGCCTGACGAAGGGCCCGTACTTGCCAACTACGGCATCGACCGATTGCGGTTTGCTAAACCAACCTATCCCGGTGACGAGATTCATGTCGTGCTCACATGTAAGCGCAAGAAGCAGCTCGACGGTCGCGGATATGGCGAGGTCGCCTGGGATACAAAAGTCATCAACCAGCTCGGTGAGGTAAACGCTGTCTATGACGTGTTGACGATGGTTGCTAACGCTGCCGGTGTCAATGGGCGTTAGCTTCTGATCCGATGCCTAGGTCATGGGACACGATGGAAGCCTTCGAGTCATTCCTCGACTCGGGCGGCATCGTTGAAGTCGATGACGACATGCCAGATGCTTACCGCAGAGCTGTCTTTGCCTTTATTGAGATGCACGCCAATAGCGAACTAATGGGTGGTCTCACGGAGCGAGACTGGATACCCAAGACTCCGGGTTTGCGTCACAAGATGGCAGTGATTGCCAAGACTCAGGACGAGATTGGCCACGGACACCTGTTGTACATGGTCGCGGCGGATCTAGGGATAAAGACCCGTACCGAGATGCTCGAAGATCTCTTCGCAGGGCGTAGCCGGTTCCATAACGTGTTTCATTATCGGGCTGTGACCTGGGGCGATCAGGTTGCTATTGCGTTCTTGGTGGACGCTGCGGCGCTCATCAGCCAGCAAGCCGTGTTCAAGAAGTGTTCCTACGGGCCTTACAAACGCATCTTGCGTCGCATCATCGCCGAAGAGGGCTTTCACATGCGGCTCGGTGAAGATCGCATGATGCGCATTGCCCAGGGCACTAAGCGTCAACGCCAGATGTTTCAAGAGTCACTCAACCGCTGGTTCTGGCCGGCTCTTCAATTGTTCGGCCCCGACTCCAAACCAGATGACGAGTTGCTGCGTTGGCATATCAAGTCGCAGCGCAATGAAGTTTTGCGCGACCGGTGGGTGCAAAAGTTTGTGCCGATGCTTCAGGGGTATGGCTTTGAGATCCCGGCTCCGGATCTTCGCTGGGACGAGTCAGCGCGCCGTTGGGAGGTTGGCCCGATCGATTGGGAGCCGCTGAAGCGCACCCTGGCGCAAGGAGGGCCTGACTCGGCTCGCCGTATCGGTGACGCGGCTCGCAACTGGCGTCGTAGTGCCTGGGTTCGTGCCGCTCTCGATGCTGCTGCCGCATAAGGTCGGACTTCTGCCAAGCCATCTGAGCATGAATACGTACGAGGTCTTTCTCAAGCGCGGCGGTCGCCAAGAGTTTCGTCACGCCGGCTCCATTGATGCTGCAAACGATCAACTTGCACTCGTCATGGCAAGGGAGGCTTATGCCCGGCGTGCTGAAGGTGATCGGCTCTGGGTCGTTCGCCGTGACAACATCATCGTTGCACCCGATGATTTCGTGTCGCCCAACGCTGACAAGCCTCACCGTCATCACGATGGAGCCGCCGTTGCGGCACGGCGCAAAGCGTTGCGTGAATCGCAGCGTGCCCGCCGCTACAAGAGGTAGCGAATCGAGTGGATCAACCTGTTCCGCCTTGGGCGGTTGAACCCGCCGGAGTCCGTGAGTTCCTGCTTGCATTTGCCGATGATGAACACCTCATCGGTCAGCAACACACCGAGTGGATCGGTGTAGCTCCCTTTCTTGAGGAAGACCTGGCGTTCTCCAGCATTGGCCAGGACGAACTTGGCCATGCGGCTCTGCTGTATGAACTGGTTCTCGAACTTGATGGCGTTGAGTCCAGCGACGAGACGATTGATGCTCTGGCTTACAACCGTTTCGATGACAACTACCGGTCGTGTCACCTAGTGGAATTCACTACGACCGATTGGACTCTGGCACTGGTACGTCACTGGATCTACGACACGTTCGAGCAGATGCGCTGGCAACTTGTGGCGGAGTCGTCTCTCCCCGGCTTGTCAGTTGTAGCCGAACGGGCGATGCGGGAAGAGGCATACCATCGCATGCACGCTGATGCGCTGCTCGACCGGCTACTGGAGGTTGACGATGCTCGCCAGCGCATCGTTGCGGGTGTGGATGAGCTGGCCCCGCTCGTTGCCGGGTTGTGCGAACCTCCAGCCGGCGAGAGCATGGCCATAGCTCAGGCTGTGTGTTCCGGCTCCATGGCGAGCCTTGCCAAACCGCTGAAGCAGGCAATCCGTGAGCGCTTCGGTGTGATCATCGACTTCTCGGAGCAAGGCACACAGAACCGCCGCACCACCCGGTCGCCCCACTTCGCTCCGCTGATGTCACGCATGCGTGAGGTTCTGGACTATGACCCACAAGCCCGCTGGTAGCGGCATCCCGGGAAATCAACCCCCGTTAATTAACGTTCAGCCCCGAACCTCAAATAAGCTCAGCCTCAAGTAAAGAACTTTTCCTTAACCGTGGCTACGAGCTCGGCTGACTTGTGGTGACTGGGGTTCTTTGGGGTAGTTCGCCTTCTACACGCAGGTTGGGGATTATGCGATCTAGCCAGCGGGGGAGCCACCAGTTGCGCGCACCAAGCAACTCCATCGTGGACGGCACGATGAGCACTCGCACAATAGATGCATCTATCGCAATCGCAGTTGCGAGACCCAGACCGAACAGACGCACGATCCTGTTGTCTTCGAGAACAAAGCTGCCAAAGACAAAAACCATGATCGCTGCGGCAGCAGTGATAACTCTCGCGGTCGCGGCAAGCCCGTCCGCAACAGAGTCGGCAGAATCTCCTGTGCGTTCATACTCTTCTTTGATCCTCGAGAGCAGGAACACTTCGTAGTCCATCGACAATCCAAAGACGATGGCGAACAGCATTATCGGAATGAACGGCTCAATTGGTGCCGGTTCCACTCCCAAGATGCCGCCAAGCCAACCCCACTGGAAGACAGCGACGGCGACTCCGTATGCCGCTCCAATCGAGAGCATGTTCACAATCACAGCTTTAATCGGCACTAGCACTGAGCGGAACACAGCCATCAAGAGCAGGAATGATGCTCCCAACACGATGCCAAGGAAGATCGGCATACGGCTCGCGAGATAGTCGGAGAAGTCGATGTTTGATGCCACACCACCGGTCACGAAGGCCTCAACACCTGTGCCTGCTACCACCGAAGGGATCACTTCGTTACGCATCTTGTGTACGAGTTGCTCCGTCGCTTCGTCCTGGGGCCCCGTGGTTGGTTCAACCCGGATCAGAGCAGCGTCCACGTATTGATTGGCGGTCGGAATTGTTGCAAAGGCGACCCCATCGGTGCGATTGAGCACATCCGAGAGTTCGTTGAGTGTTACGAAATCCTCAGTACTGGTGTCGGTGGTTGTGATGATCAATGGGCCGTTCGCTCCTGGTCCGAAACCTTCAGATAGCAGGTCATATGCCTTGCGAGTTGTCGTGTCTTCAGGAAAGTTGCCCTCATCAGAGAACCCAAGTCGCAGCGAGAACACCGGCAGCGCCAATATGACCAATAGGCCAGCACCGCCGAGCGAAAAGAGCCATGGCCTCGATTGAACAACCCGACTGAGTCGGTACCAGCCAGTCTCCCTAAGAGGCTTGGTTGGCTTGCGTTGCACGACCCGCCGGAGGCGGTTTCTCCCGCCACCAAACGAACCGGCGATCAACACCACAATCGCTACCGGAAGTCCAATCAATAGCACTGGTATTCCGGCACCGACACCGAACAGCGCCAACGCAATCAGTACCGACGCAACAACGCCCTTCACATGCGTGACGGTGATCCGATCACCGACCAGCCCGATGATTGCTGGAATGAGGGTCATTGCACCAATCAGCACCATGGTGACTGTCACTGCAGCCGAGACACCGAGTCCGGCTACGAATGACAGACCGATAGGCAACAGTCCCAGCAGCGAAATCACCACCGTGGCACCTGCAAACACAACTGATCGCCCTGCAGAATCCAACGCAGCCGCTACTGAGTCTTCAGGTGAGTATCCGAGGTGTAACCACTCGCGGTAGCGGTTGACGATGAACAACGCATAGTCAATTCCGACACCGATGCCGATCATCACGCCAAGCGTTGTTGCAAACTCGGGGACTGTGGCAATGTTGCTGACCAGAACGATGCCGACGACTCCGGCTGCGACTCCCATCAATGCTGTTGTGACAGTCATGCCCATCGCAACAACAGAACCAACCGCCATGATCAGCACGAATACCGAAAACGCAAGGCCGATTGCCTCAGACTCGGGTGGTTCGCCGCCAGCAAACCATCCACTCCCGACCTCAACCTGAAGCCCTGCGATGTCGCGCACTCCGCTGGATTCGATCAACTCATTGATTTGTTCACCGATGTCCGCTGCGTCGCTAGCGTCGAATTCGGGATCAAGGTTGACTTGGGCGTAGGCGATGTAGCCTGCATCTGGGCCTCGACGCGCTACCTGTTGCTCATAGAAATTCGGGCCCGTGTAAGGATTAACCACACCCACCCCATCAATGAGATGGATCTGGTTCAACAGATCCGTCATGGCTGCCTGTACTTCAGGATCGTCAATGCCTGCATCCGCTCGGAACACGATCGTTCCGCCGATACGGCTAGCAAACCCAACGAAGTACTCGTTCAGGATGTCCGTTCCCTTACGACTGTCACTGTCTGGCAAGGACGGATTCGCGGAGTACGAGGCACCGATTGTTCCGGCCGTAACTGCACCGATAACGATGACAAGGACCCATCCGAGGATGACGCGCCATGGATGGCGATAACACCACCGGCCTAGTGACGAGTACATGACGCAGCCCCTTTCGCTAGTGACGGCAGTGGTCTGTTTGGTGTATCGACTGTCTCCGCAGTTCTAACTCTGAAGGGCAACTCACCGAATGAGCTAGAGGGCCGGCTCTTCTAGTGTCTTTGAGCGACATTTGAGGGAAATCTGGCTGATAACTGGGCAAGCTATCAGCTTCACCTCACACTGGTGCGTTAGCGACCTTACCGATTACGTGGGAATCCCAGATCGACTGCACTATCGGCCGGGTCGGGCCAGCGAGATGTTATGGCTTTGGCCTTGGTAAAGAAGTGGATCCCTTCGGGCCCATACATGTGGCTGTCCCCGAACAGCGACTGCTTCCACCCACCAAACGAGTGGTAACCAACTGGTACAGGGATGGGCACGTTGATGCCGACCATCCCTGCATCTGCGTCGATTTGGAACTGGCGTGCAGCGCCACCGTCACGCGTGAAGATTGCCGCACCGTTGCCCCATGGATTGTTCTCAATGAGGCTGACAGCCTCGTGGTATGTGTCGGCGCGCACAACGCATAACACAGGCCCAAAAATCTCATCGCGATACACCGACATGTCTGGTGTCACATTGTCAAGCAGCGACACTCCTAGGAAGAAACCGTCACCATCGAAGTTGGCTTCTCGCCCGTCAACGATCACGGAGGCGCCTTCGTCGTTACCAATCCCGACATATCCGGCAACACGATCTCGGTGTTCGCGTGTGATGAGCGGGCCCATCTCGGACTCGGGATCATCCCCAGGCCCTATCCGCAGCTTGTCCATCCTCACTCGGATTGCGTCAACTAGTGGATCGCCCGAGTCACCTACGGCCACAACTACCGAGATAGCCATACACCGTTCGCCTGCGGAGCCATACGCGGCAGACACCGCAGCATCAGCTGCCAGATCAATGTCAGCATCTGGCAGCACGACCATGTGGTTCTTAGCCCCGCCTAGCGCTTGTACACGCTTGCCTTGCGCTGTTGCTGTTTCGTAGACGTACCGCGCGATTGGAGTGGATCCGACAAAGCTGACTGCTTTGACATCGGGATGTACGAGTAGACGATCTACTGCTACCTTGTCACCGTTGACAACATTGAGAACACCAGGAGGAAATCCAACTTCATGGAATAGTTCCGCCACGAATCGTGGTGCTGAGGGATCACGCTCGGAGGGCTTCAGCACGAATGTGTTGCCGCAGGCGATTGCATTTGGAAACATCCAAAGCGGAACCATCGCCGGGAAGTTGAACGGTGTGACGCCAGCCACTACTCCAAGTGGCTGGCGCACTGTGAATACATCTATGCCAGAGGAGGCTTGACCGCTGTAGCTACCTTTGAGTAACTCAGCAAGTCCACATGCGAACTCGATGTTTTCGAGTCCTCGCATTACCTCGCCATAAGCGTCATCACGAACTTTGCCGTGCTCTGATGTGAGGCGCCAAGCGATCTCATCTGCGTTTGCTTGAACAAGGCTCCTGAACGAGAACATCAGCTTTGTACGCCTCGCGAGTGATGTCTCTCGCCACTCCTCGAACGCAGCGGCTGCCGACGCAACAGCGGCGTCCACTTCGGAGACGCTCGCCAAGCCAACATCGGCTGACTGTTCACCAGTAGCCGGGTTGAACACAGGCTGACTGCGACCCGACTCACAGGCCAGATCTGCTCCGTCAACGAGATGTTGAATCATGTTCATGTTTGTCTCCTTGCCTATTGCAAGTACTGGCAGAGGCCTCGCCGCAGGTACTTTCCATGCCCTGCCCGGCCGAGGTAGCGACCATCGTCAATGATCTTGTTGCCGCGTGAGAACACGGTGTCGACATGACCAGTCATGTCAATGCCTTCATAGGCCGAGTAGTCGATGTTCATGTGATGGTTGTCCACGCTGATCGTCCAGCGCTTGTTGGGATCGTAAATGACTATGTCAGCATCCGAGCCAGGTGCGATTATCCCTTTTCGGGGGTAGAGGCCCATCATTCTCGCTGGCGTCGTTGCACATAGCTCAACCCAGCGAGCCAGTGTGATCTCACCGTTGACTACTCCCTGGAATATCAGATCCATGCGATGCTCAACACCGCCAAGTCCGTTGGGTATTGCACGGAAGTCATCAAGCCCGAGCGACTTCTGATCCTTCTTGCAGAACGGGCAATGATCGGTAGCGACGACCGCTAGATCATTGCTACGAAGACCCTTCCATAGTTCCTCGCTGTGATGTTGATGACGGGAACGCAACGGTGGAGAGCAGACATATGCCGCTCCTTCGATTCCCGGTCGAGCGAGGTGTTCTTCGAGGCTGAGATACAGATATTGGGGACACGTCTCTGCGAAGACGTTCATGGCCTTGTTGCGAGCAATTGCAACTTGTTCCAAGGCTTCTTTGGCTGAAAGATGCACGATGTACAGCGGTGCTGCACCAACTTTGGCGAGTTGTATCGCTCTATGCGTCGCCTCTGCTTCCAGTTCAGGGCGTCGGACTAGTCCATGATTGACGGGGTCAGAGTCGCCACGCTCTATCGCCTGTTGGGCCAGCACATCGATGGCGATTCCGTTCTCGGCGTGCATCATGATCAAGCCGCCGTTGCTTGCAGCTTGCTGCATAGCTAACAGGATTTGGCCATCGTCTGAGTAATAGACACCGGGATAGGCCATAAACAGCTTGAAGCTGGTTATGCCTTCATTGACAAGCAGGTCCATCTCCTTGAGCGAGTCATTGTTGACGTCACCCAATGACATGTGGAAGCCATAGTCGATCGCGCAGCGTCCTTCAGCCTTCGCGAACCAGGTGTCAAGGCCACTGCGTACTGTTTCACCGAGTGGTTGACCGGCGAAATCGACAATCGTGGTTGTTCCGCCCCAGGCAGTTGCACGGGTACCAGTCTCGAAGTCATCACTTGCGACAGTTGGGCCCATCGGAAGGTCCATGTGGGTGTGAACATCAACACCGCCCGGTACCACCAACCGGTTGGTGGCAACAATCACCTCGGCACTCTGTTCTGCGCTAGTTGCGATGGTGCTGCCAGGCTGGAGCACCGCAGCGATCTGCTCGCCGTCGATTAATACCTCTGCTTTGTCGGCACCAGTGGTGGTTACGACCGTTCCGCCTTTGATGAGAATCGTCACGGCGGACTCCTTCGGGTCATCGGTATTGAGGTGGGGCCATCAGGCAGGATAGGTGGCAGCCGTGTATCGCTGCTCACCGTGAAAGACGTCGTCGTGAGGAGATCACACCGGTATCAAAACCGGCAAGGTGTAATCCGCCGTGGAAGCGGGCGTGTTCAATCTTGAGGCACCGGTCCATGACCACATCAAGGCCAGCCGTGACGCAGCGTTGGGCCGCCGTCATGTTCCAGAGTCCTAGCTGTGCCCAGAACACTTTGGCATCGACAACGATCGCTTCATCTGCAACACCGGGCAAGTCTTCGTTGCGACGGAACACGTCAACTATGTCCGGAGTCACCGGCAAATCAGCCAGCGAAGGGTAGACGGTTCGTCCTAGAATCTGTTGTCCAGCTGCACGTGGATTGACTGGAAACACATCATAATTTGCCGATGATGACAGCAGGTAGGTGAGCACGAAGTAGCTAGCCCGGGATGGGTTGGTCGATGCGCCAACAACAGCAATGGACTTTGCACGCGCAAGGATGTCACGGCGTTGACGTGCTGTGGGCGGAGTCCAGTCAGTCATCGAATCGACCTGTTGCTTGATCTAGTGCCTGATCTAGATCCCAGATGATGTCTTGCACATCTTCGAGCCCAACTGAGATTCTCACCATGTCAGCTGAGATCCCGCCTGCAACAAGTTCGGCGTCGGAGAGTTGCTGATGAGTTGTGGATGCAGGATGTATCACCAATGTCTTGGCGTCACCCACATTTGCTAAGTGCGACACCATCTGTAACGACTCGATAAACCGAGCAGCCGCAGCGCGACCACCCAACACTCCAAACGAGAACACTGCTCCCGGTCCGTCCGGCAAGAGTCGGCGAGCTAACTCATGATCAGGATGGTTCGATAGTCCGGCCCACTTGACCCAACTCACACGGCTGTCAGCTTCGAGCCACGCTGCGACAGTGTGAGTGTTCTGCAGGTGAGCCTTCATCCGCAGCGGCAGTGTCTCAAGCCCTTGCAGCAACAAGAAAGCGTTGAACGGCGATAAGCAGGCCCCGACATCTCGCAATTGCTCGGAGCGGACCTTGGTGCAGAAGGCGTACTCACCAAAGTTCTCCCACCATCGCAACCCGTTATAGGTCGATACAGGTTCGGTGAGGTGATCGAATCGTCCCGAGCCCCAGTCAAATCTGCCGGCTTCCACGATCACGCCACCTATTGACGTGCCATGTCCACCGATGAACTTCGTAGCCGAGTGAATCACAATGTCCGCCCCATGTTCGATGGGTCGGCACAAATACGGAGTGGCAAACGTTGAGTCGACAACCAATGGAATGTCATGTGCTTTAGCGACTTCGGCGAGCCGCGGTATGTCGGCAATCGAACCGGACGGGTTAGCGATGATCTCGGTATAGAGCAACTTGGTGTCTGCGGTGATTTGTGATGCAAATGCGTCAGCATCGGTGCCGTCCACGAACGTCGTGTCGATGCCGAGTCGCCTGAGTGTGACATCAAACTGGGTGTAGGTGCCTCCGTAGAGACCGGTGGAGGAGACAACGTGGTCACCTGCACCAGCTAGTGCGGTAACCGTCAGGAACTCAGCGGCCTGCCCGCTCGCCGTCGCCACGGCACCGATGCCACCTTCAAGGCTTGCCATCCGCTCTTCGAACGCCGCAGTGGTCGGGTTGGAAATGCGGGTGTAGATCGTGCCGTACTTCTGGAGTGCGAACAGGTCGGCGGCGTCAGCAGTGTCTTCAAAGACGAAGCTCGTCGACTGGTAGATCGGTACAGCCCTGGCCCCGGTCGTGGGATCGGGTACGGCTCCGGCGTGCAAGGCACGGGTTCGGAATCCCCACTTCCGGTCATGCATGACCCAGAACAGTACTGTCACCGGTGTGGGTCGGTTCCAAACGAAGTTTGTCGAGTTTGACTCTCACAATCTGGAGCCCGTAGTCACGCAGATGCGCCGGCTATCAGATCATGGTGACGGCTCGGGATGGATCAATGTCGGTCCCGCTTTGCGTAATGATCAGATTGAGCGCTTGCCAGTTCCGAGTGCGGTAGGTCGGTGGTTCTCTGGACGAGGTCCGATCATTCCGATGGCCACCTGGAGTCCCCCGAGAGCGAAGCTCGGCTCGGGCGTTGGGGGTGCCTCCGCCGTCGGCATCGCCCACGGAACTGGCCCCAAGGCGTTGGATCGTCTACGGGAAGCCGGTGTGCCACTTCCTGCGGGTTGGCACAAAGTCCAGGATCACGCCAAGAACGGAATCGTCGCGCACCCGGCAATCGGCACCTCAGACAGAGACATCCTCAAGTGGATGGTCGCCGCCTGCCAAGCCCTCTGCCCCATACGAATAGACGACCACTGGCTAGCCGAAATCCACCACCCCTAACCCAGAGTTCGCTGCTCTCGACTAGGGGCTGACTACTGCCTCGATGATCAGGTCAATTACGGCTTGGGCGTCGGCGTCCCAGACCACATCGTGTAGTGGTGGTGCGGATTCGTCATGAGCGGCTGGTGGGCGAACGTCGGTGAGAGTCATCCCCCTCGTGTGTTCCCCATGAAGCTCCACGGCTACGGGGTGGCGCGACTTGCGGAACAGGTGCGGATGCGTGACTGCAATCACGGCGGTGGCGTCATGTACCGGTGCTGCTTCAAGCCCGTATTCGCGGCATCGGTCATAGGCGTAATCGAGCAGACCGGCCGCGAAGTTAGCTTTGGCTGTTCCGGCCTTGCGCATCTGCGCTGACTCGTCCCCTCCGAGCAGGACACGCTGAGTCACATCAAGACCAACCATGGTTATTGGCGCGGCTTCTGTAAACAACATGGCTGCGGCCTCGGGGTCGGCCCACACATTGAACTCAGCGGCCGCTGTGACATTGCCGGTGTGCGCGCCGCCACCCATGATCGTGATCGACGCGAAGCGCTTCGGAAGATCGGGATCGCGCCGGAGCGCGAGTGCCACGTTCGTGAGCGGGCCGACTGCGATGAGATGCAGGTCGCTTACGGTGCGAGCGATGTCGCACAGGTAACCCGCGGCATCGCTTGACTCCGCTGTGCGCTCAAGTGGCGGCAACTCGACATCGCCGAGACCACTGGCGCCGTGAATCCGTGCTGCGTCCATCGTCGCGGAGATCAGAGGACGTTCGGCCCCTCTATGTACCGGCACATCAAGCTCCGCAATCTGGGCAGTCAGCAGAGCATTGGTGGTGGTGTTGTCGATACCGACGTTGCCGCTGACAGTGGTGATCCCGACGAGTTCTCCGTGGTGAGCAGCGGTGAGAATGGCAATGGAATCATCAAGTCCGGGATCGCAGTCAAGCACGATCCGCAACTTGTTCTGGCTAGTTTCGGCGACCATGGTGTGAGCTTAAACGCGTCGGGCCGTTAGCTACCGACTCAGCAGTTGGCTCACTTGTCGCCGTGTCGGAAGCGAAGGTTGAGCACCGGCCCGCAGTGTTGCTGCAGCACCAACACGCACCGCCCACCTTGTCGCCTCAACGTGATCGGCCCCTGCGATGAGAGCGTCGCTTAGACCCGCGCAGAAGGCGTCACCGGCAGCTGTGGTGTCAACCGGTGTGACCACCGGGGCGGCAATGTGAGTTGCGTACCGCCCTCTGACGACGACAGCTCCCTGTGAACCAAGTGTCACCACCACGGTCTCGCACGGCAGGGAGCGAGCCATAGATACTGCGTCGTCGATTCCGAGGGTTTCCGGCTGGTTGTGATGAGGGTCAATTGTCAGACCACCATGCAGCGAGGCAAGTGTCGCAAGTTCGCTCTGATTGGGAACAAGCACGTCTGTGCGCTCAAGCAGTGCCTCTGGGAGCGTGCCCGCCGGTGCAGGCGCCGGATTGACGACGACAGTGCCCGCCGCTTGGCTAGCCGCCTCGACGACCGCTTCGACCGGTACTTCGAGTTGCAACAGAACGAGTGCCGCAGAATTTAAAAACGGAGACGCCGCCACGACATCTTCGGCGGACACCCGGGCGTTAGCACCGGGGCTCACGACAATCGAGTTCTCGCCATCGCTCGCCACGGAGATGAGCGCCGTTCCACTCGGCACTCCCGCAGTGGAAGTCAGACACGACGCTTCAACCCCTGCGTCTTGGATCGCAGACCGAAGCAGTCTCGCTGCATCGTCGTCACCGACGCGACCAACCATCGAAACACTCCGTCCGAGACGAGCCGCTGCGACAGCTTGATTGGCTCCCTTGCCGCCGGGAATCTGCTGAAGGTCACCACCAAGAATCGTCTCACCAGCCAGTGGGATGCGTGGCACCGTCACCACCAGGTCAAGGTTGGCCGAACCCACAACCACCATCTCAGGATCGTTCACATACTCAGTTTCGCGTGACACGGGTCGATGAGTCACCTCAAGATTCCGTTGACTTCACGTGCCCGTCTCACTGTCGGTGCGCCCGGATCCTTGGACAGAGTCGCATTGTCGCATTGAACTCTGTCTTGGTTGCAGTCGGTTAGCCCCTCAGCTCACTGCGTCGGAGTCACCGCGGGTCTACGTCGAAGCTGTCAACGGCTCAGTTGAAACGACTCTCGTCGAGTTTGTATAGGCGCCGCATCGCATCCAGCAAGATCCGCTTTGTCAACTCGGGACTCTCATCCAACAGGGTGGCAAACTCACGCCGGTTGAGAGCGTTCACAACCATCTCCGTGTCTGCTGTCACGGTTGCAGTGCGCAACGTGCCCAACACGAGTGCAACTTCGCCAAAGAAGTCGCCTGGGCCGAGTTGTGCTAGCCCGTGACCATCGCGTGAGACAGTCGCCGTGCCCCTTGAGATGATCATGAACTCGCGACCCGGAGTGCCTTCCTCAGCGAGGACTCGCCCACTTGGGACACGCACGGGAGTTACCAGGGTCGCAACCCGCCTGAGTTCACGCTTCGACAATGTCGAGAAGAAGTCAATCTCTGCCAGTTTCTGCTCCAACGCCATCTAACTCTCCTTGCACTTCTGCCGCCGTGTCGTGGTCAACGAATGTCACCGCTGCTTCTGCTAAGCACGGTCGGATGCGGAGTGTTCTAACGCTAAATTGATGTCCAGAGCCCAAAATCAACTGTGGAATCTGTCACACCTCTCGGGTCATGTGCGCCGAGTCTCATCAAAGTAATCAACAATCATCGGGTTCATTGAATAGTTAAGTATCTGCACCGGCAAGTGTGTCGATCCAGCGAATTACGGTAGCAATCCGGCGACCGTCCGGGAGTTAGAGCACGGCCACCGGATTTACAGGCGATCCACAGCCGCCAACGAACGGCTCGGGGCTTGCTTGCAACAAGAACTCATAGCGACCCTCTTCGGCGCACGCTGCTGCGAGCGCTTCTAGATCCCAGTTCTGGCCCTGCGTGAGACCCATGTCCACTACATGCAAGCAATGCACCGCAAGAGCATCATCCCAACTCGCCCCGGGAAACACCTCAAAGATGTAGGTGTCGTCGGCAATAGCGGCCACGTTGTGGTGGTGGAACCAGCGCACCGCGTTGAGGCCAGGCCCGGGGCTTGTGCCGTCACCGTCAGGGCCGGTCACATATGCCATTGCACCCATCTCGTGAAACACCTGGATGCGACCCGTCCGCAGCAACACGATGTCACCCGAGCGCATCTCCACACCGCAATGCTCGGCGGTCTCGTCTAGATCATCAGGAGTGATCTCGTGAGAACTGTCTAGACGCTCGATTCCCTTGGCTGCACAGACATCAAGCAGCACGCCTCGACCTGTGAGATGACTGACATTTTCGATCCCGAGCACTGTCGCGCCACCCATCGCTTGGACAGACGAAATACCAACGCCGTTGTAGAGGGTGTTGTCGTAGCTCACATGTGACAAGCCGTCCCAGTGCGTCGCAGCCTGTAGAGGCATGGTCACGATGTCATCGGAGAAGTGCGGCACCAGGCCCTTGCCGTCAGCATCGCCAAGGTCGGGGCTGTTGATCTTGACCATGGCATGCAGCGGGTTGATGCGCCCATGCATCTGCCCGATCTGCACACCACCGGTGTGTTTCAACGGCAACGCACAAGAGACTCGCTGGCCCGTGCGCACCAGCGAGGCTGCATGAGCGACCGCATCATCGGTGATGAGGTTCAGGGTTCCGAGCCGGTCGTCGGTACCCCACCTACCCCAGTTGCGAACCTCACGTCTCATCGAGTAGAACGAGTCACTGAAGCTCATGACACCTCCAAAATCGCCCACTTAGCCATGGGGGTTGCCAGACGGGTTGGCGCGGGGCATATTAACGATTGACTATGGAGCCAAAGCCATGACCTGGCTGTATGCCTTCATGCTTGCTGCCGGAGCACCACTGTTGTTGTGGTTTGCCTTTGCAGGTGGTGAAGCCGACGTTGACGGAGGGGCCGAGATCGGCGGGGGTGATTCGGGCGCGTTAGCGGACGTGTTCTCTGTTGTTCCGATCAGCACATTGGCGATGTTTGCCACATTCTTTGGCGGCATCGGGCTTGTGGCTACGTTGCTCGGAGTCAACCCTGCGCTGGTGTTGCTGCTCGCGCTAGTGGTCGGCGTGATCACGGGGGCGTTGAACAGCGTCGTGTTTGGATTCTTGAGGGGCTCGGAGGCCTCGAGTGATGTCAGCGACCGCGAGATAGAGGGGACAATCGGTCGAGTTGCGCTTCCGGTCTCGAGCGAACACCGTGGTCGAATCGTGTTGACAGTAGGAGGGGCTCGCAGCCAGATGACGGCTGCTCCTGTCGATTTTGTGGAAGCCGACAAGCCGATTGAGCCCGGAGCGCGGGTCATTGTCGTTCGTGTTGAGGGCGGGGTCGCTCTCGTTACACGGCTCGACCCTGAGCTCGAATAGCGGCGTGTCCGCCGTGTCACACCTCCCCGCTAACTTGTAACAGCATGCATCTCGCTACACCGAGTAGCCAAAATATCACCTAATAGAACATAAGGAGTAACTATGGAACCGATTATCTCGGCCTTGCTGTCGGGGTTTGCCATTGCCTTAGCGGTCATCGTCTTGATGCTGATCGTGCGATGGCTGATTGTCATCTGCCCCCCGAACCGGGTGGCGGTGATCTCGGGGCGCAAGCGTGTGCTATCTGATGGTCGAACTGTCGGATATCGCATCCTCAAGGGAGGCCGGACTCTCCGGATACCCCTGATTGAGAAGGTTGCCTGGATGGATCTCAACACCATCCCGCTCGAGGTCTCGGTACGGAACGCCTATTCGCTCGGTGCGATCCCGCTAAACGTGCAGGGCATTGCCAATGTGAAGGTGTCTAGTGCTGAGGGTCTGCTGGAGAACGCATGTGAGCGCTTCTTGCATGTTGGTAGTCCCCAGATTGGCCAGATCGCGAAGGAGACTCTCGAGGCGAACCTGCGAGGTGTGCTAGCGACGTTGTCGCCCGAGGAAGTCAACGAGGATCGTCTCAAGTTCAGCCAGCAACTCATTGATGAGGCAGATGACGACATCAAGACTCTGGGTCTTGAGCTAGATGTGTTGAAGATCCAGAACGTCACCGACGATGTTCAATATCTCGAGTCGGTCGGGCGTCGTTTGACGGCTGAAGTGATTCGTGACGCGAGAGTTGCAGAAGCAAACCGCACGGCCGAGTCTGAGCAGGCCGAGGCTGCAGCACGCAGGGCTGCGCAGGTTGCTCAGATCGAAGCCGACAAAGTCATCGTCGAAGAGCAGAACGCACTGCGGGTGCGCACGGCACAACTTGAAGCGATTTCTAGAGCTCGAGAAGAAGAGGCCTTAGTCGCCGGCGAGACAGCCAAGGCGGTTGCTAGCCAGGAGCTTGAGACGCAGCGCATTGAGTTGGAGCGACGCCGCACCGAGGCCGATGTCGTGGTTCCGGCACGTGCTGATCTTGAGGCTCGCAGGTTGCAGGCTCGTGCGGAGGCGGCCACCATCGTCGAAGACGGCCGGGCCCAGGTTGAAGTCTTCAAGCGTCTCACCGATCAATACCAGGCTGCCGGTTCGGATGGCCATGACGTGTTGGTGCTCAACATGCTGCCGGACTTGATCGACAAGATCGTCTCAACGGTTGCGAATGTGAGCATCGACCGGGTCGCGGTTGTGGACACGGGGCCTGGAGGTAACGGCGGGGGCAGCGGCAGCGGTGCTAATCGAGGCGGCATCCCGTCTCTGATGAGCCAGCTCCCAGCTTCGCTCGTTTCGATGACTGAACAGATTGAGGCTGCTACCGGCGTCGACATTCTTGCTTCGTTGCGCAAGAAGACCGAGGAGAACAACGGCTGATCTGAGCGCTTCGTGTTGATGCAGGTGTCACCTGTGAGGGGCAACTGGCTGTGACGGGTTATCTGGCAGGCAGGAGCATCGCCGTGACAGGCGGTGGCGGTGGCATAGGCCGAGCCATCTCGCTGGTGTGTGCTAACGAGGGCGCCAATGTGGTTGTCGCCGACTACGGCGTGGCGCTTGACGGGTCGGATCCGTCGAGTGACGTTGCCGACGCTGTCGTAGAGGAGATTCGTGGTCAGGGCGGTGACGCTGTTGCCGTCGCAGGCGACGTGTCACGTTTCGATGTAGGAACTCGGGTCGTTGAGACCTCGGTTGAGCGTTGGGGCTCGATCGACGGAGTGGTCTGTCCGGCGGGCGTGTTGCGAGAGCGGATGCTGTTCAACATGTCCGAACAGGAGTGGGATCACGTGGTGGCTGTCCACCTCAAAGGGCATTTCACCGTCTACAGGGCTGCGCTTGCACGGATGCGCAAGCAGCCCTCGGGCGGCTCACTTGTGGGGTTCACCTCGGGGGCGTTTGTCGCATCGACCGCTCAGGCCAATTACTCGGCAGCTAAGGGCGGGATCATTAGCCTGACTCGCTCCGCCGCGATGACAGCCGCTTCGATCAAGTTGCGCGGTGGGCCCCCGATTAACGCCAACTGCATAGCGCCAGTTGCTCGAACTCGGATGAGTGAGAACGTGCCATTTGACTTCGAGACGGGTGCTCCAGAAGCGGTCGCTCCGATGGCCGTGTATCTGATGAGTGATGCCGGTCGCCACATCAACGCTCAGACCTACACCGTGGTCGGAAAGCGCATCTCGGTGTGGAACCAGCCAGTCGAGTTGCGCTCAATGCTTGCCGATGGCGACCGTTGGACGACTGCGGAGATCGCCGAGCAGCTGCCTGCTCAGATCGGTCAAGAACCGAACTTCATGATTGCCGATCTTGAGCGGCGAATGGCCGAGATGTCGCAGCGCTAAGTGGTAGCCGAGCAGTTGGTGGCTTGATTGCCCGAGTTTCGTAGGCCAGTGTGAGCGTTCCACCACCGGAGCCCCCGGGACGAGGTCTCCTAGAGGGCAAGCGCGTCGTTGTCACGGCCGCTGCAGGAGCTGGTATCGGCTCCGCGGTGGCACGGCGCTCACTGATCGAGGGCGCCACGGTGTTGATCTCAGACATCCACGAGCGAAGGCTGTCGGAGACGGCTCTTCGGCTTGAGGAAGAGACGGGCAGCCGGCCGGCGGTTGCGCGATGTGATGTACAGGTCGAAGCCGATGTTGAGGCGCTTATGGTGGCAGCGCTTGAGCATCTCGGTGGGCTTGATGTGATGATCAACAATGCGGGTCTTGGTGGCTCGGTGCGCCTTGTTGAGATGACCGATGAACAGTGGTCTGCAGTGCTGGGTGTGACTCTCGATGGCACGATGCGCTGCACCCGTGCGGCTTTGCGCATGATGATCCGCCAGGGCAGTGGTGGCGCGATCGTAAACAACGCTTCGGTGGTGGGTTGGCGAGCCCAGAAGGAACAGGCTCACTACGCAGCTGCTAAGGCAGGCGTGATGGCGCTTACGCGCTGTGCTGCGATGGAGGCAGCAGAGCACAACATTCGTGTCAACTGCGTGGCACCGAGCCTGGCTTGGCATCCGTTCCTGGCTCGCTCGGCCGACGAGAATCTGCTTGGCGAACTGGTCAAGCGTGAAGCGTTTGGGCGTTCGGCTGAGCTCTGGGAAGTTGCGAACGTGATGGTGTTCCTAGCGAGCGACCTCTCAAGCTACATGACCGGAGAGGTCGTCTCAGTAAGCAGCCAACACCCCTAACGCCCCAGGACCTAACCGTCTAAATCGCAGCGTAAACCGCGTCCAAAACGTAGTGTAGAGTCCGTCCAAAACGTAGTCTAAGACGCGTCCGAAACGAAGCCTAAAGCACGTCCAAAACGTAGTGTAGAGTCCGTCCAAAATGGAGCGTAGACCGTGTCCAATTCGAAGTGCAGAAAGCGTCCGAAACGGAGTCTAGACCGCGTCCAAATCGGAGTGTAGAACGCGTCCGAAACGAAGCTTAAAGCGCGTCCGAAACGTAGTGTAGGAAGCGACCAAAACGAAGCACAGAACGCGTCCGAAACGACTCTTGAGACGCGTCCGAAACGTAGTGTAGAGCGCGTCCGAAATGGAGCGTAGAATTGTCGACCTATAGCCTGAAGTAGATGCGCAACTATCTCAATCGAGTTCTTGATGACGAGTTGCGTCAACTGATCGACGGTCTTCCGGCTGTGACTATTGAGGGTCCTCGTGCAGTGGGCAAGACCGAGACGGCTCTTCGGTTGGCAAAGACGGTTCACCGTCTTGATGACAGTGCTCAGCTTGAGATTCTCCAGGCCGAGCCTCGGCGGATGCTCACAGGTGAGCCACCGATCCTCATAGATGAGTGGCAGCGCCTGCCACAGTCGTGGGACCTAGTTCGTCGAGCCGTGGATCAAGATCCGTCACCTGGCCGGTTTGTGCTGACAGGTTCCGCTGCACCAATCCAACCGCCGACGCACTCGGGTGCAGGTCGAATCGTGACGGTGCGGATGCGTCCGATGTCGCTCGCCGAGCGTCAACTGGGAGAGGCATCAGTGAGCCTGGCCGCTCTGCTGGACGGAAGTCAGTCCAGCCTTGAGGGCACAACTTCGGTGCAACTTCAGGACTATGCAGCTGAGATTGTGCGCACCGGGTTTCCGGCGGTTCGTCGATACTCCAAACGGCTGCTCCGTGCGCAAATCGATGGTTACCTCAACCTCGTGACCGAGCACGACTTCTTCGAGCAAGGAAGGAGCGTCCGAGATCGGTCTGCACTGATGAGATGGCTGATGGCCTTTGCAGCAGCTAGTTCAACGACTGCGAGCTACACGAAGATTAGAGACGCAGCGACAGCGGGGGAAGAAGTCAAGCCAGCGCAGTCAACCACGCTTGCGTACCGCAGCACGCTTGAGCGCACCTGGCTGATCGAAGAGGTGCCGGCCTGGCGGCCGACCGGTGTCCGGCTCAGGCGCTTGGCCTTATCACCTGTACATCAGTTGGCTGATCCGGGCTTAGCAGCTCGCCTCCTTGGTGTTGGTGTCGGTGCTCTCGTACGCGGAGCTGAGGGGCGAGTTTCCATGCCTCGAGATGGGATCCTCTTCGGGGCGCTTTTCGAATCGCTGGTAACGCAGTCGATGCGTGTGTATGCGCAGGCAAGCGAAGCGAATGTGTTTCACCTCCGTACACGTGCTGGGGAGCATGAGGTTGACCTGATTGTCGAGCGTGACGATGGTTGCGTGGCAGCCTTTGAGGTCAAGCTCTCACCGCTCGTTAGCGACCGCGATGTGAGACATTTACATTGGCTCAAGGGACGATTGGGAACCAGGCTGCTAGACGCTGCTGTCATCACGACAGGAACCGAGGCATACCGTCGCACCGACGGCATTGGTGTAATCCCCGCCGCCCTCCTAACCATCTAGCCCGTCCGGGTCGAGACCCGCGAGGCCGTTTCAGGCGACTCGGCGGTCGTCCTGATTTCCCAGCCTCACGCGCGCAGTGGTGACCTGCCGGTCACGGCGCGTCCAGGCATCTTTGAGCGTCTCGTTAGTTCCGTTGTTCTCGGAGTTGTCTTTGGCTGCGGAGCCTGTCATACCGCTCACGTAGTGTTGCCGTTCGCAACTTGAGAGGCGATCTCGCGAGGAACTGTGCAAGACCAACTGAGGAAACTGCTGTCTGAGGGTGACTTTGAAGCGCTCTTCAACTGGATGGGTTGGGACTACCCGGAGCGTGACGAACCCGTACTAGTGCCTGACAGCAGGTTGAGGCCGCGGCGGGTTGCGGACAAGCGGGGTGTGGTTGCTTGGGTCGTGAACTGTCCGACTGGCCTGCCTCAGCGATCCGAGCAGCGTCGAGTGGTCAGACGACTGAAGCTCCTGAGCCGTGATCAGTTAATCGTGTTTGTGGCACCAGACAGACATCTGTGGCTCTGGCCCGAACAGCGGTTCAGCGGTGCCCGCTACCGACTTGTTGACCACGAATATCTGGCTGGCCAGCCGAATACTGCGTTGCTGCAACGCCTTGAGCGTGCATCGTTCACGCTTGCGGAGGAGGCAGGATTGACTTCGAGTTCAGTCCTGTCGCGAGTAAGGCGATCATTCAATTCCGACAAGGTCACGAGGTCGTTCTACCGAGAATTCCAGAAGCACCACAAATGCTTTGTAGCGAGGGTCGAAGGCATTACGAGAATTAACGAGAAGCGATGGTACACATCCGTGCTACTGAATCGCCTGATGTTTGTTTACTTCATTCAGCAGAAGGGATTCCTGGACGGCGATCAGAACTACTTGCGTAACAGACTTCAACTCGTGCGTGAACACTTCGGCAAGAACAACTTCTACGCGTTCTACCGCAGGTTCCTCACACCCCTATTCCAGGAAGGACTTGGGAGTGCGACCAATCGGTATGACTCACAGGTCAGCCAGATTATCGGGCATGTACCTTTCGTAAACGGTGGGATATTCGAACAACACCGACTCGAGTCTCAGAATCACATCGACATTCACGATAAGGCCTTTGAAGAATTGTTCGACTTTTTTGATCAGTGGCGTTGGCACCTAGATGAATCTCCCGGGGGGGGGGGCTTCGGCGCAGAATGAGATCAACCCCGACATTCTCGGCTTTATCTTCGAGCAATACATAAACTTTACCGACAAGGGGCAGAAGGAACGGGGGGCCTACTACACAAAGCCCGATGTCACGGGTTACATGGCTACCAGTTCCATCATTCCGGCGATTGTTGATCGTCTCGTGAAATCGGGACTAGATGATCCGGCCCTTCTGCTTACCGATTCCGGAGACATCTACATTCACGACAGCATCGTCCATGGAGTCGATGAGCGCTTGCCTGACGCCTGGGCGGAGGACACCGACGGTCCATCCGAAAAGTTAGCCCTGCCCGGTGAACGATGGTGCGAGGTCACTCACCGTCGGAAGCGATGTGCTCATCTCCGAAGCATGCTTTCGGACAAGACACGTACCTGGACAATTGATGATGCGATCACTGAGAATCTGGATCTCCAAGCTCTTCTTGCGGACTATCTCACCCAACTCGTCACTGCCGAGGAGTGCGACAAAGCCTTCGACGTCCTGCGGTCGCTCACGGTTTGTGATCCCACGGTCGGTTCTGGTGCGTTTCTATTCGCGGCGCTTGAAGTTCTCTTCCCTCTCTATGAGGAGGTACTTGGCCGCGCCGCTGAACTCCGCAACCGTTCGGGTGCGGTTGCCAGGTGTCTCGAAGAATCGGAGCGACACTCAAGTCAGCGCTACTGGACTCTCAAGACCATCTGCTTGAACAACCTGTTCGGTGTCGATCTGATGTCGGAAGCACCTGAGATTGCCAAGTTGAGGCTATTCCTGAAGCTTGCTGCACAGATTGACCACGTGGATGATCTAGAACCGTTGCCTGACCTTGACTTCAACATCAAGTGCGGCAACCTGCTGGTTGGGATTGCAGACAAGCATGACGCCGTAGAGCGATTAGGGAAGGGCCGTTTAGATCTAGGAGGTGAGATTGGCAAAATCGAGAGTCTTGCCAATCAAGTGGCACGCAGCTACGAGAGCTTCATTGAAGGCCAAGACTCCGATCAAGGTGGGCACGATTACTCGGTAGCTAAGCGCCAACTCCGAGCGAAACTCACTGAGGCTCGAACGCGAGCCGATGATCTCCTGTGGAGCCTGCGCAATGAGCAAGTTCCCATTGACGAGTGGAAGCAGTCCCACAAACCCTTCCACTGGTTCGTCGAGTTCCCCAGCGCCTGGAGAAACGGCGGCTTCGACGTAGTCATAGGCAACCCTCCGTACATCGGAAAGGCGGCAGTGAAGGGCTACACCTGGCAAGGATACGGGACAGAAAAGTGCCCCAATCTATACGCAGTGTGTGTTGAGCGTGCTGCAGAACTAGTCAATGACTCGGGGCGCTTTGCAATGATAGTAATGCACAACCTTTGCTTTAGTCGCCTATATAAATCTCTCCGAGATCTACTTTCAAAGAAGTCCTCAGCAATCTGGGTGTCGTCATATGGCCGAAGTCCAGGCGGTCTCTTTAGAGGTGCAGCTGTTCGCAACTCGATTGCTCTCACTAAGTTCTCTGAGAAGGATTGTTCAGTACTAACGACAAGATACTTGCGTTGGAAATCTGAATCTCAGAGTTCTCTCTTTGAGAAATTGGAATACTCGAATCCGGGTCAACTCCTATTGACTTGCGGTGGCGTGAAGCAGTGGCCATTTATTGACGACAACACACTTGTTGATGCATTTGGTCGGCTCGTATCGACTCAACTGCCGTTGTCAAGCGCGCTATACGGTCTCGGTGACTTTCGCGTTGGATACAAGACTACTGCTCTATATTACCTTGGCATCTATACTACGGAACCACCGACTGTAGATCCGGTTACTCGTCAGCCCAAAAGGCCAAAAAGCAATCGCACCGGGTGGTTCGCGTTTAGGCAGCCCCTTCAGCGGGACTTAGCTCTCATCATCCTTGCGAGTCGATGGGTCTACCTATGGTGGTCGGTTTTTTCGGACGCGTTCCACGTCACCCGCACCACGCTAGCCGCGTTTCCGGGTGACGTGGAACGGCTTTGCGCGATTCCCGGTGGGTTGGTGGCCGACGAGCCTTCTACGCCTGACGTCGAACGCGTCCAGAGCTTAGTAAGCCTGTCAAGAACCCTCCAGACCGAGATGCCCAATCATCTGAGTTGGAAACGCCACGCAGGGGTTGATGTGGGTCGGTACAACATGCGGAAGCTGCGGTATCTGACTGATGAGGCTGATCTCTTGCTTGCGAAGCTTTGGGGGATTGAGGACGCTTACGAGGCTGCCGGGAATCTTCGTGATCGTATGACGTTCGGAAGCAAGGACTAGAGAGATGCCGAAGATTCTCGACAACATTGTTCAGCAAACCGACACTGAATTGCTTGAGACACTCGGATCGTCTTACCGACTTGATGCAGCAATTGGCTACTTCAACCTGCGAGGGTGGAGGCTCCTAGCTGAAGCGATTGATGGCTTACCTGAACGTCTTGGCAAGCCTAAAGCTCGGATACTTGTGGGCATTCAGGAAGACCCGCAAACGGAGATGCGACGACTGGCATCGACAACTCGCACTCGGCGAATGGACAACAAGCAAGCCGAGGCGACACGCAAGCAGGTCACTGACGAGTACCAAGCGCAGTTGCAGGTCGGGACTCCGAATGATGACGACGAAGAGGCGCTGAGAGCACTTCTCCATCAGATGAGGGCCGGGCATGTAGATGTGCGTGTCTTCCTCGCACACCGTCTCCACGCGAAGTTGTACCTGTGTCATCGTGATGACACGGCGGCACCTCGCGTTGCCTACGTTGGCTCGTCCAACCTGACGAAGGCAGGATTGCAAGAGCAGGGGGAACTGAACGTTGATGTAGTTGATGGCGATGCAACAGCGAAGTTGGCTCGCTGGTTTGAGGATCGCTGGAATGACCGACTGACACTTCCAGCAGTACCCGAACTGATTGACTGCATCGAACAGTCGTGGGCATCTGAGACACAACTCGACCCGTATCTCATCTATCTCAAGATTGCCTACCACCTCTCACGGGAGGCTCGAGAAGGTTTGATCGAGTACGGGTTGCCTGCTTCGATGCGTGACATCCTCCTCGACTTTCAGGCAGCAGCCGTGAAGATTGCAGCGCGGATTGTCATGCAAAAGGGTGGCGCCATGATTGGCGATGTTGTCGGGCTTGGCAAGACTCTTGTGGGCACTGCGGTGGCACGCTTGCTACAGGAAGAGCAGGGCTTTGAGACCCTGGTGGTCTGTCCCAAGAACCTTGTGAACATGTGGGAGGACTACCTTCACACTTACGAGGTGCGAGGCACTGTGAAGTCGCTGTCGATGGTCCACAAGGAACTCCCAGACTTCCGCCGACACCGGCTAGTGATCGTAGATGAGGCTCACAACCTCCGAAGCGATAAGCGTCGAGATCACATGGTGTTGCGCGACTACATCGCCAACAACGACTCGCGAACGCTCCTATTGACTGCTACGCCCTACAACAAAGAGTATGCAGATCTCGCCTCTCAACTGGGCCTCTTCATCAGACCAGATGACGACCTAGGAATCCGACCAGAACTCGCAATTGCAGAAATAGGAGAGGCAGCGCTTGAAGCTCGCTGTGATGGTCGCACATCATCCCTTAAGGCGTTCAGGCGCTCGATACACCTTGAGGACTGGCAGTCACTCATGTCGCAGTATCTCGTTCGTCGTACTAGGCGTTTCGTTGAAGACAACTACACCGAGAGAGACAAGCGTGGAAGGTACCTTCAGTTTGGGAGCGGCAAGCGTTTCTATTTCCCCAAACGTGAGGCGCATCCCTTAGACCGGAATCTGACAGCGGACGATCCTGCGTATCAGATGGCCTCAGATGAGACTCTTGACTCGATACGCGACCTCATGCTTCCTCGCTACCGGCTCGGTGACTATCTCAGCGATCACTACATGCCCGCGAACAAGAAAGAGCGCGACCTTCGAGACAACTTGGTTCAGTCGACTCAAGGCAATCTGGCTGGCTTCACCAGGATCACTATGTTCAAGCGGCTCTCGTCATCGGGCCCTGCGTTCCTGAACACCTTGAAGAGGCATCGGCTGCGCAACCTTGTAACTGCGTTTGCGCTTGAGCACGACTTACCCGTCCCGATCGGCTCTGTCGACAACGCCCTGTGGGCGAAAGAGGTGGATGGAGAGCCTGAGGACACGGGCGAACTAGCAGGATTCGAAACCCTCACGGAGACCGAGGCACCTGCTGCGAGCGCGTACAAGAAGTTGCGGGAGAAACGTCCCAAAGCCATTAGTTGGGCACCACATCTGATGTTCACGCCCGCCCTCCAAGAGGACTTACATCACGACGCTGATGTCATCACTCAGATGCTTGACCGCTTCGGCATCTGGGAAGCTGACAACGACGGCAAGATCGCGGCGCTTGAGGAACTCGTCACAGACAGGTTCCCCGACGACAAAGTCCTGATCTTCACGGAGGCCGCTGACACAGCTCGGTACGTCGCCGACGAGTTGCTTCGGCGAGGCATTGAAGCGGTCGGCGTCGTGACTGGTGACTCTGAAGATCCGGCTTCACTGGCGCGTCGCTTCTCACCCAGGTCGAACATCGCCCTTCAGCGACGCAAGAAAGATAAGGAATTACGGATACTGATCTCTACCGATGTGCTGTCAGAAGGTCAGAACCTCCAAGATGCACACATCGTTGTCAACTACGATCTGCCGTGGGCGATAGTCAAGCTCGTTCAGCGTGCCGGGCGAGTCGACCGGATCGGACAGACAGCACCTAAAGTTCTTGTCTACTCACTGCTGCCCGCAGCATCCGTCGAACAAGAGATTGCCTTGCGTGATCGGATCCGCAAACGCTTAGGCGAAAACGCCCTACTGTTGGGCTCTGATGAGAGCTTCTTTGGTGACTCGACTGAACGCAGGTTCGTTGAGGGGGTCTATGACGAATACTCCGAAAGTCACCCCTCAGGAGTCGACGAAGTCGACCCTGTCTCGATGGCATATGAGATCTGGCGACACGCGGAAAAGGAACACCCAGATCTTGCTGAACGAGCTAGAGACCTACCAAACGTCGTGCTCTCGACAAAGCAGATCTCAAGAGCCTCGCCCAAGAGCGGTGTCCTTGTTCACACCTACACCGACACGGCAACTGACGCCTTTGCATTCGTGCGCCCGAATGGTGAAGCCCGGCGCTTGACTCCCCAAGAAGCCCTGCGTATCGCAGAGTGTGCACCCGACACTAAACCGGTACCGCGATTGGGCGATCATCACGAGTTGACGGCGACTGCGCTAGGCGGCCCGCTCCGCCGGCCTCCGGGCCGGGCTACCGGGGCGCTGCAAGGAGTCCGAGGCAAGGTGTGGAAGAGGCTGCACGACCACATGGACACATTTGAGGACAATCTGCTTTTCACCCGACACGATCTTGAAGCCGCGCATGACGCCATAAACGACCGACCACTGCGGGAGAGCGCAACCCACAACCTTGCTGCGGCCCTTCGTGAGCGCACCCTGGACGATCTGGCGGCCTTGGTGGTTGATCTGCACAAGTACCACCAGCTGTGCGTGCCTGTCCCAGCGGATGGGAGGCGATCCGAGCCATCGATCATCTGCACGATGGGGCTGCGCGACGCGAGCTAATCGGCGCTGCTCGCTGGTGCTTGCGGCAGCCGTTGCGGGCAATGCGGTGTGCTGTGTGGCAAAGTAGTCCGATCAATCGAGGTGTCACACCAACGGGTTGGCGCCACGGAACTTCTTCCCACATACACGGAGGCCATACCCATGTTTGCTCGACTAAATCGCCGGAAGCACAGAAGCTTGATTGCGGCGTTAGCCGTGTTCGCTTTGCTAGCCGGAGCGTGCGGGGGAGACGACGACGAAGACGCAGCGCCGGCCGAGGCGGAGCAGGTCGAGACCACCGAGACCGCTGCGCCGGCCGAATCCGACCCGGACGATGATGCGGCCGCCGCGCCCGATGACGCTGAGGCTCCGGTTGAAGAAACCCCCGATGAGCCCCTAGTAGCGCCGGTTGACACGACCACCACAACTACGCCGCCGGACGAAGAAGAGGGCGAAGAGATGCCTGAGGAGCCGGCCGCTCCGGAACCGCAGTTCGGCGGGACGCTACGGGTAGCCGTTGAAGCCGAAAGCGATGGCATCAATCCTGCCGCCAACAGCTTTGCGGTGTCGGCCTACGTGATCGCCTATCCGATGTTTGATCCGCTGGTCTACTGGGACGTGAATGGTCGCTGGATCCCATACCTCGCCGAGTCACTCGTCCCGGTAGGCGACACTTCTAGTTGGCAGGTGACGTTGCGCGAGGGTGTGCGCTTCCATGACGGAACCGAACTTGATGCCGATGACATCGTTGCAACCTTTAATGCCCAGCTAGCTGATCCGATTATTAAACTAGCCGTCAAGCCTGCCACAGACCCGGACAACCCGGTTGAGAAGATTGATGATCTCACGGTGCAGTTCAACATGGTGGAACCGACCGCTCACTTCCCGCAGTGGATTACAAGCCAGCTAGGTATGGCGTTGCCTTCGGAGTGGCTCAGCCGAGCGCTAGATGACCCCACACTCAACCAGGCGCCGGTAGGGACTGGCCCGTTCATGCTTGAGAGCCGCACACAAGATGAAGTAACTGTGTTGGTTCGCAATCCCGATTACTGGGCCGCAGATCTAACTGACATCTACCTTGATCGCATTGAGATCTATCCGATCCCTGACACCGCAATTGCCGCTGAGCGAGTGGCTGCCGGTGATATTGACTTGATCGTGACGAGCAACTCTGACGCGATCCTCACTCTGCGCGAGGCCGAGGGAGTTGTGACGATTGAGAACATACGTTCAAGTGAGGACTTTGCGATGATGAACACGCAGAATCCGCCATTTGACGACATCCGGGCAAGGCAAGCCTTGACACACGCAACCGATCGTGACGCCTATGTTGCGTTGATCCGTCAGGGAGTTTCTCCGGCAGCGGACACGATGTTCCATCCTGACTTGATTTGGCACAATCCCACTGTCAAGCAGGAAGTCAACAGTCCCGAGAAGGCAGGGCCACTTGTTGATGCCTATTGCGCCGACTCTCCTGAAAACTGCTCTGACGGCAAGATCAACATAGAACTTCAATACTCAGGACCGTCTGTTGCTCAGACTCGCATTGCCGAACTCCTGATTGACGGCTGGGAAGACTTCTTCAACGTCACGCAGCAGGAACTCCTCCAAGACGACCACATTATTGAAGTGGCTTTAGGGTCATTCAACGTTGTGACCTGGCGCCAGTTTGGGGCAGTGGACCCTGACAACGATGTGTTGTGGCTTGAGTGTCGCGCCATAAGTTTCATTTCACTGAACTGGCCTCGTGACTGTGATCCTGAGCGTGATGCTCTGATGTATGAACAGCGTGCGACAGGCGATCTGGAACGCAGGGTGGAGATCTGGCATGAGATCCAGGAGAACATCCGGGATTCCTATACGTACATCTTCTTCAATCATGCCAACTGGACAATCGGTGCCCGCGACAACGTGCATCAGATCTGTGGTCAAACAGCACCTGCAGATGGCACCGAGTTGTTCTGCAACAACCAGGGGCGTGTGCAACTACACCAGGTCTGGTTGAGTCAGTAGGCCTAACGAGTAGCGCCGACGCCGGTCAGTGTTGATCAGACTAGATCACCTGACCGGCCCGGCGCGACTACACGTGTCTAACGCCTTTCTACTCGAGCCGTAGTTCGCGTCTCACCGCACAATGGGTAGGTATCTGCTACGCCGGTTAGTGCTACTGATTGCGGTTCTCTTCGCGGTTACGTTCCTGGGCTTCTCAGCAATGAACTTGCTAGGGGATCCGCTTGTCAACGTGGTCGGGCCGCTCGCGGAGATTGACTGCGACGAGATCGCCGCTGGTACTGCTGGTGATCTCTCCGTTGATGTCGCAAGTAACGACTGTGAGACGGTCGCCGAGGCGCGAGCGACCTATCACCTCGATAGAGCCGTGCCAGTGCGTTACGTGCTATGGCTCGGTGACATCGCAACCGGCAACTTCGGAAAGTCGTTCCAGAATGAGCAGCCGGTAAGCACCATTATCCGTGAGAAGATGCCCGAGACACTGATTTTGCTAGGTATGGCGCAAGTGGTGTCGCTTGGCATCGCAATCCCGTGGGGTGTGATCGCTGCGTATCGCGCAAACAGGGCACTGGATCGCACTTCAACCTTTGTGTCGTTCGGGCTGATCTCGATACCTAACTTTGCGATGGGTGTTGTGCTGCTCTACCTGTTCGCTCTGAGATGGCAGATATTCCCGTCTGCCTATGAGTCAAACAGCGTCGGCGGACTGTTGTTCTCGATGATCCTGCCTGCTGTGACTCTGGGTTTGCCTTTAGCGTCGAGTTATCAACGGCTTCTCCGCACAGACCTGATTACGACCCTGCAAGAGGACTATGTCCACATGGCCAGAGCCAAAGGCATGCCTGCGCTGTGGATCATGTTCCGCCATGCTCTGCGGCCTTCGTTGTTTTCGGTTGTGACAGTGTTCGGGGTGAGCACCGGGTCGCTGATCGGTGGCTCGTTGGTCGTCGAGCAGATATTTGGAATTCCCGGGATGGGCCGTGAGATCGTTACTGCAGTCGTGAGAGATGACTTCCCAGTGGTGCTCGCAATGGTGGTTGTGATTGCCATCGGTTTCGTGGTCATCAACTTCCTAGTTGACCTCTTCTACACGTGGCTTGATCCGCGAGTGCGGACGCGATGATGTTGGCGTTGTGCCCCGACGGGACGTCAATGTGAAGCAAGAGGGCAAGACACCGCGCCAGAGATTGTTGCGCAGGTTCCGGATAGTGCGGATGGCACGCGCCGACAAGCGCAGCGAAGCCGATGCGGAGGATCTTGTAGTACCGGTCGTACGTCGACGCCTGGGTGTGAGTTTCTGGCTGGCTGTCAGTTGGCTGGCAATCATGGTCGTTGTTGCCATCTCTGCGCCACTGCTGCCGTTAGCCGACCCGACGGAGGTTGCCTTTGGAGGACCACGCGAGTCTCCATCTCGTGAAGCCTTCTTCGGAACGGATGCGCTTGGCCGTGACGTGTTCTCACGTACGATTTACGGCGCTCGGATCAGCCTTGCCGTGGGCGGATTTGCCATTGTGTTTGGCATGGTTGTAGGAGGCGGTCTAGGAATCCTTGCCGGTTATTTCCGCAGCCGTCTCGATCAGTTTGTCGGGTTTGTGTTCTTCGTGTTGCTGTCGTTTCCCGCACTTGTGCTTGCGATCTTGATTACTGCAACTCTTGAACGCAGTTTGCTAGTTGTGAGCTTGACGATCGGAATTCTGGCGATCGCTCCGGTGGGACTGCTCGCTCGAGCCTCGACACTTGTGTTCGCTGAACGAGAGTTCGTGGCTGCTGCGAGAGTGTTAGGCGCGCGCCACGGGCGCATCATTGTGCGTGAACTACTGCCAAACGTCGTCATCCCGATGGGTGCGCTCACTCTGCTGGGGATGGCAATCGCTGTGGTAGCAGAGGGCTCCCTAGCGTTTCTCGGACTCTCAGTATCCGGTGATGATGCAATCTCATGGGGCAAGATGATTGTGGACGGAGCCGGCGTGCGTGACCTGCAGAACTCCACACACGTCGCCATGTTCCCAATCGCAATGATGTTCGTGACCGTATTGTCACTCAACCTCGCAGGTGACCGCATCCGGCAGTATTTCGATGTGAAAGAACTTGCGTTCTAATGGTTGGCTCTGATTTTTCCAACATTGGCAAGCCCGCGGGTTCGCCGTTGCTTTCTGTTCGTGATCTACGGGTGAGGTTCCCTACTGAGAGAGGCACAGTCAACGCGGTAAATGGCTTGAGTTTCGATCTGTATGAGGGAAAGACGCTTGCTGTTGTCGGGGAGTCCGGTTCAGGCAAGTCAGTCACAGCAAAGACAGTGATGAACCTGCTGCCACGAACCGCCAAGGTGAGCGGCGAAGTCACCTATGACGGTCGTGACGTAAGGAAGATCGCTGAGTCTCACACCAAGCACTTCTTTGGTGTCGAGATGACGATGGTGTTTCAAGATCCCATGACTTCGCTAAACCCGGTCAAGCGTGTTGGTGAGCAAGTCGCCGAAACCCTTCGTTATCACCTAGGCCGCAAGCGCCGTGAAGCACTTGAAGAAGCCGAGGATCTGCTTCGACAGGTTGGTGTTCCCGAGCCGGGCCGTCGAGTGTCTCAATATCCCCACGAGTTGTCTGGTGGCTTGCGACAGCGGGTTGTTATTGCTATGGCGCTGGCATGTCAGCCCCGCTTGTTGATTGCCGATGAGCCAACTACGGCTGTTGATGTAACAGTCCAGAAGCACCTGCTTGATCTGCTTGACAGACTTCGAGCCGAGCGGGGAATGTCGATGATTCTGATAACACATGATCTAGGGGTGGCGAAGGGTCGTGCCGATGACGTGGCCGTCATGTATGCCGGTCGGATCGTGGAACTAGCTGATGCTCAGACCGTGTTCTCCGATATGAGGCATCCATATACCGAAGCACTCTTGCGCTCGATTCCACGGATAGCTGATCCGGTTCATCAGCGGCTTGATCCGATCCCGGGGCGCCCACCGGAGTTGATCGATCCACCAGATGCCTGTGCCTTCTCACCTCGCTGTGCATACGCACAGCCCGACTGCCTCGAAGCGATACCGCCACTAAGTGGGCTTGCAGGGCTGCACCGTTTCGCGTGTGCGCATCCAACCGGCACTGAGAGAGGTCGGGTCGCATTGGCGACGAATCAGACATCCGGGGTTACTGCGGCCGGATTGTCGCTAACCGAGTCTCGAGTCGGAGGGCCCTGATGGCAGGTTCGGGGCAAGCACAGTTACGTGATCGCGATGATCTGTTGCTTGCGGTCAAGGATCTCGTGGTTGAGTTTCCCGCTGGCCGCAAGCGTGTCGTGCATGCAGTTTCTGGGGTCACGTTTGATGTTGTTGAAGGCGAGACGCTTGGCATTGTCGGTGAGTCGGGTTGCGGAAAATCCACGGTTGCGCGAGCAATCATCCGACTCGTTGACGTGGCAGCGGGCGAAGTGCGCTACGGCGATGTTGACATCGCTCAGCTAGAAGGCGAGGAACTGCGCAAGATACGTCCGCAGTTGCAGATGATCTTTCAGGATCCGATCTCATCGCTGAATCCGAGGCGCAAGGTGCGTGATGTGATCAGTGAAGGTCTTGCAATCTGGGGCGACTCGCAAGGGTCGTGGAGTCGAGCCCGCATCGATGAGTTGATGGAAGCCGTTGGCGTTGAGGCTCGATACGGCGATCGACGCCCGCACGAGTTTTCGGGTGGGCAATGCCAGCGAATCGGTATTGCTAGAGCGCTTGCCCTTGACCCGAAACTGTTGATCTGTGACGAGCCGGTGTCATCGTTGGACGTTTCAATCCAGGCTCAGATCCTGAATCTGTTAGAGGAAATGAAGCAGCGTTATGGCCTGACAATGCTGTTTATTTCACATGACCTATCCGTTGTGAAGAACGTCAGTGACCGGCTCGTGGTGATGTATCTCGGCAAGGTCTGCGAGATCGGATCAACACAAGAACTCCATGAACGCCCCGTTCACCCCTACACGAGGGCGCTGCTCGCTTCGATTCCTGAGCCAGCGCCGACAGTCGATGTGGACGAGGGCAACATCGAAGGCGAGTTGCCCTCAGCGACCGACCCGCCGAAAGGCTGTCGCTTCCACACCCGCTGCCCGCACGCGACCGAAGTCTGTCAGCAAGTCGAGCCTCAAACCGAAAGGGTCGGTGATACTGATCACTATGTCGCTTGTCACCATCCGGTAAGGCGTCGCTGACATCCCGCTTGACCGTTTAGGTCACCTGCCGTGAGATCTAGGTGGCGCATTCCGAGGCGCCGACAGTTACAGCGAAGGGGCTTGCCTCGTCGAAGTCGACATAGAACGACGGGTCGATCTCGGGGCTCGGGATCACATTCAGTTCTTTCAGTTCGGCTGCCACGACTCGCGCTCCGCCGCTGCGCTTCAACCACTCGTGAAACGACTCTCCTGCACGCCTTCCAGCAACGAAACGCCGTGTGACTCGCACCGTGGCCTCAGGAACCACTCGTGCAGGAAGTCGCAGTACTCGCTTGCCGAAGTGGGCTTGCTCGTCGCCGATGAAGCCGCCGAGAAGCATCTGGTAACCCGGCGCGCTTTGGCCGTGCGCTCTACGTTCGGCCCCAAAGAAACCGATGTCGGCTGCGTGATGCTGACCGCACGAGTTAGGGCAGCCGGAGATGTTGATCCTCAACCCAGCAACGTCGGCAAGCCCCTCAGACTCGAGGCGATCCTCGATTTCCTTAGCGAGACCCCGACTCTGGGTGACAGCAAGATTGCAGGTGTCAGCGCCCGGGCAAGCAACGATGTCACGTGCGAGTTCGGCACCGGGGCGAGCCATTCCGGCAGCCTCAAGGTGAGCGAACACGAAACGTAGAGCCCTTTCCTCCACGCCCCGGAACACGACGTTCTGGCGATTCGTCAGACGTACGTCGGCTCCGAGGCTTCTCTGGAGCGACGCGAGAGCCCTGAACTGCTCGCCGGTGATGTCACCCAACGGTGCTTGTGCGTACACCGAAACTGTGCCGTCACGCACGCCTCGGACAACGTTGACACGCTGCCAGCGGTCAAAGGGCGAACCGCGACCAATAGTGACAGCGGTGCCTTGACCCATAGCGCTTGCTGGAGTGATGTCGCTGATGCCAGCCGGGTCGTCGCCATCAAGTTGAACCTCAACGGGAATCCCACCTGGCCAAGAAGACGATGCCACGAGCAGCCGACGTTGCGCCAGAATCCGGCGCTTGACCTCGTCATATCCGAGGGTCTTGACAAGCCATTTCATCCTCGCGCGCAGCTTGTTGTCGCGGTTGCCAGCCTGGTCAAACACCCGCAGGCACGACTCGATCGTTGGTAGCAGATCCTCGCGAGCGGTGAACTCCTCCAATGCCAGAGCAGGATGTGGCGTGGTGCCCAGACCACCGGCGATGTAAACCCTGAAGCCACGTTCAGATGTGCCGTCCTCACGCTGGCGCACGACACCGATCACTCCAACATCGTTGAACATGGCCTGTCCGCAGTCGGTTTCACATCCTGAGAAGTTGATCTTGAACTTGCGCGGTAGACGCTGGCTGATCGGATTGCGAACGAAGTGACGGTACGTCGCTTCAGCCCAGGCGCTGATGTCGATCTTCTCGTAAGGGCAGGCGCCTGCCAGGTGACATCCAGCGACATTACGAACCGTGTCGCCGCACGCCTCCCGGGTCGTGAGCCCCACCGACGCCAGATGACCAAGCACGTCCGGAATCTGCTCTAGCTGCGCATAGTGGAACTGGATGTTCTGGCGGGTCGTGATGTGACCCCATCCACGGCTGTAGTTCTCGACGAGCCAGCCGAGCATCTCTAGTTGTTCAGGGCGGATCGACCCATACGGCACCTTGACCCTCACCATGTGGTTGGTTCCGCCCTGGCGTTGTCCATAGATGCCGTTATTGAGCCGGAACACCTTAAACACGTCCTCACTGATCTCGCCTGCTTCGTAGCGGGAGAGCATCTCGACGAACTTGTCTATGTCAGCCTGAATTGTCGGATCAATCGGGCCGCCGACTGGGGGACTGGAAATGTGAGTAGGTGCGTTAGTCGTGGGGTAGGTAGGCGCTAGCAGGGTCACAGTGGGTTCCTCATGTGTCGACAATTCCGGAGTGGATGACTGCGTTGGTGGCGAGTCCCACCCGGGTGAGTGGTTGGGCTGTCAGGGTTGATGGGTGTCGGGCGATTGCTTGTTCTCGCGCTTTCAACAGTTCGCCGGGCAGTTCGACCGGTGTCGTTGTGTCAGTTGAGCCGTGCAACACATCCGAGGCGGCGACTGCTCCGATCACGATCGTTGCGGGGGGCGCGGTTCGGATCTCTGGCAGGCCCGCAAGGTCGCAGCGCTGGATCTGCTGGCGAGGCGTGGATGCGGCCCTGATCACTGCTACCGGTGTGTCCGCCGGCATGCCCGCGGCTTGTAGGCGCTCGGCGATCTGCGCTCTACGGCCGACCCCCATGAGGATCACCAGGGTTGTCCCCCCGCGAGCGAGTGCATCCCAATCGAGCTTGCGATCGGTGTGAGGGTCTTGGTGAGCGGTCACGACTGTGAAGCCGCTCGAGACACCTCGCATCGTGACTGCCACACCTGCCGCGGCGGGCGCACTCACAGCTGAGGTAATCCCGGGGACAACCTCAACATCGACCCCGGCCTGTCGCAGCGCCACCGCTTCCTCGCCACCACGCCCGAACACAAACGGGTCGCCACCTTTGAGGCGCACCACGCAGCCGTAGCGGCCCGCGCGATCAATGAGCAGTGCGTTGATCTGCTCTTGGGAGATGCTTGGCCTGCCGGGTGTCTTGCCGACACTGATGCGCTCGGCCCAAATCGGGATGAGATCAAGCACGCTTTGTTCGATGAGCCGGTCATGCACGACCACATCGGCTTGTCGCAACAGCTCAGCTGCCCTCAGCGTCAGTAACCCGGGGTCGCCTGGCCCTGCACCGACAAGGTGAACCGTCATGACGCCAATGCCTTGTGTGTTGTGAGCCCGAGGCAATCGGCAAGCAGTTGCCGGGCTGCTTGTGTCTGGCCCGAGCGGACTAGCTCGACCAGCCTCTCCGACAGAGCGGAGCCCCAGCCGGCAACTTCGGAGGTTCCACGCTCCGATTTGAGCCGGACTCTTGCATCTGACACCAACTCAAGCAGCTCGCCGTGTGCAGGGTCGATCTCACGTTCGAAGCGCTGACGCAGCCAGCGAGCCATCGCGGGGCTGCGGCCCCCTGTCGACACGGCCACTGTGATGTCGCCTTGCCGTGCCACGGCGGGCAAGGTGAACGTGCAGTTGGCGGGATCGTCTGCCGAGTTGACAAAGACGTTTGCTGCGCCGGCATCTCGGGCGACTGCCGCGTTGACCTCGGGGTCTTGCGTTGCGGTAATGATCAGCCGGTAGTTGCGAGCATCACCGGACTCATACCGACGCTTTAGCCACGTGATGTTGGGATTGTGTGAGATCTCATCGGCGGCGCAGGGTGCGATGACGGTGACTCGTGCCGATGCCTCAAGTAGTCCAGAGACCTTGCGAGCCGCCACAGGGCCGCCTCCGACGACGAGGACATGTTGACCGGCGAGACAGAGGTTCACCGGGTAGGTGATGAGAGATCGGGTTGGGTTGTGTGTAACGCTCACTAAACCTGACAATTCTGATAAGACTGGTCGGGATTAGAGCGAGGCTACAACCGCCTCGTCCCAAAATGCAATAATTCTGATCGGATTTGTCGGGATTAGGATTCGGTTGCGGACGGCGCTCCCGATTGCGCTGCCGAGGTGTTGCGGAAGCGAGCAGCTCGCCGGGCGGCACGAGTGATGCGCCACATTATGAAGGCGACAGCAGCGGCGACTGTACCCATGGTCATGAGTTGCAGCGAACCTCCCCTGTCGCCTGAGTGGAGAGGATCTGGGCCCGGGTCAGGGGAGCCGATGATCCGCTCGGCACCTGTTGGCACCTGCTGGAATCCGTCCGGACTCGTGCCTGGATTGGTCGGGATCTGTTCGGTGGTGTCGTGGCTCTCATGCGTATCCGCAGGATCGGGACTCTCAACGTGATCATGACCTTCATGAGAGTCTTGAGAGTCCGGACTCTCAATGTGCTCCACATCATGGTCATGGCCTTCGTGTTGTGCGCTCGCAGGAGATGTGAACAGAGCGAAGGGTGCAACCGTTGCGATCAGACAAACGGCTGCGAGTGCGAATAGTTGATGGCGGCGCAGCGGAGCCGACTGCGAGGCTCTCACCGTGTTCGCCTGCATTCCTACGGTTTCCCTTGTTGAGGCGTCTCGCGAGCGAGCGAAGCAGTGGAAGCGTTCAGGTAGGCCGGTGACTCCCCGCCGCCATGCACCGGAATCGAAGCCCCTGACACATATGACGCGAGAGGTGAAGCGCAAAAGAGTACGACATTTGCTACCTCTGCGGGGTTGCCAAGACGTCCGAGTGCCAGCGCCGAACCGATCGCGTCGATGCCTGATTGGTCGCCGTAGTAGAGGTGGGCTTGTCCGGTGATGATGAGACCGACCACAAGGTTGAGCACTCGGATTCTGGGGCCCCACTCATGGGCCAGGGTCTCGGTCAGGTTTGCAAGCCCAGCCTTGGCAGCTCCGTAGGCGGCGCCATGCGGGTTGGCTCGGCTGCCCGACACCGACGAGATGTTGATGATGACACCGCCATCGGGTTGATCATTCATCACAGGATGTACAGCTTGAGCGAACGTCAGCGGGGCAAGCAGGTTCAACGCGATGATCTTCTCGTTGAAGCGAGGTGACACTGTCGCAGTGTCAGACGGCGGTGCTCCACCCGCATTGTTGACGAGCACATCAATGCGTCCGCCGAGGCGTAGCGCCTCGTCTCTGACTCCTGCGATCTGTTTCGGGTCACGCACGTCTGCTGCAACGAAGTGAGCTTGTCTCTCAGGCGTTGCCACCGGCTCACGGGGCTCACGCCGCGCACAGATCACAACTGTGGCTCCGCGATCAAGGAACGTCTCTGCGATCACCCGTCCGAGGCCCATCGTGGCGCCGGTGACGATCACAGTGCGACCCGTCATGTCAAGCGGATTGGTGCTCAAGTTGCTACCTCGCTTTGCTGGACGCCACAGGGCCGCATCCGCAAGCGTATTGACGGCTCGGGATAGGTGGGGCGGTAGCGAGGCTGTTGCGATGCGCCTACGGTGCGGAGGTGCCCGACAAACGTATGACCGAAGACGAGGTGGTCTCTGAGCTTCAAAATGGCATGACGGTCGGGATTGGCGGCTGGGGTTCTCGCCGCAAGCCGATGTCTTTGGTGCGTGCCATCTTGCGCAGCGACTTGTGTGACCTTCATGTGGTCACATACGGGGGGCCAGATGTTGGTCTGCTTTGTGCCGCCAAGAAGGTGCGGCGTGTCACTTATGGCTTCGTTTCGCTTGATTCAATCCCTCTTGAACCTCACTTCCGGCTTGCGCGCCAGAGTGGCAGTGTTGAGGTTCGGGAGTTTGATGAGGGGGCCTTCTATCTCGGTTTGCTAGCTGCTGCTCACCGAGTGCCGTTTTACCCGACCCGTGCAGGGCTGGGGTCAGACATGTTGACCTATAGCCCCGATCTGCGCATGGTTACGAGTCCCTATGACGATGCGACTGAACTGGTGGCTATTCCCGCATTCGACATTGATGTATCGCTAATTCATATGAACCGGGCCGATGCCTCGGGCAATGGTCAGTTTCTTGGGCCTGATCTGTATTTCGATGATCTCTTTGCGATGGCTGCACGCCGGTGTTTCATGTCATGCGAGCGGATCGTTCCTACTGACGAACTCCTTGATGAAGGGTCGTTTCACACCTTAAAGATCTCGCGGTTGTACACAGACGGTGTGGTTGAGGCACCTGGTGGTGCTCACTTCACAGAGTGTCTCCCTGACTATGGCCGAGATGAGGCATTTCAGAGGCAGTATGCCGCAACGGTTCGAAGCCGTGATGCATGGAACCGGTTCCGCACTGACTGGCTTGACTTGCCATCTCATGATGCTTATCGGGAGCGGTTGTCGGCTCAACGCGACACAGGCACAGGAGCAACAGTATGAGTGCCGTGCAATCAACACAGAGCCATAGCGCGACTATTGATGAAATCTGTGTTGTAGCTCTTGCAGAGGCATTTCGAGGTGACGGTGAACTGCTCTGTCATCCGATGGGTCCGCTGCCGGTGATCGCTGGCCGGCTGGCAAGGGCAAGTTTCGAACCTGACCTTATGCTGACAGACACGATGGCATTTGCGATAACTGGTGCCTGCCCCTTCGGTTCGGTTGTTGACCCTGCCACGGGCAATACCGGCGCTGTCGGTGTTGGTGTAGAGGGTTATGTTCCCTTCCGGACTGTGTTTGATATTGCATGGTCGGGTCGACGTCATGTGGTTATGGGTGCTAGCCAGATGGATCGTTTCGGCAATCAGAACTTTGCTGCGATTGGCGATTACCGTCAACCGAAGGCGCAACTACTCGGTTTCCGAGGAGCGCCTGGGAACCTCATCAACCACGCTACGAGTTACTGGATTCCAAACCAGGCTCGTACGTTTGTGACCCAGGTGGATGTGGTCTCTGGTCCCGGCTATGACCGTGTTGTTGAACTAGGAGAACAGATCCGGAGATTTCATGAGATCCGTCGCGTGGTCACCAACCTAGGAACGTATGACTTTGAGACGCCGGACAACTCAATGCGTTTGCGTACGATTCATCCGGGCGTCACACTCGAGGACGTTGAGTCAGCAACAGCATTTGAACTTGTGGTGCCCGATGAGGTCCCGGTGAGCCGTCTGCCAAGCGACCACGAACTTGAGCTGATTAGAGAGGTCATCGATCCGCGCGGAATCCGCAAGGCAGAGTTCCGCTGACACGAATTCAACTCCCTAACTGGATGTCTATAGATGACCGCGAGTTGAGGCCATCTAATCAGACATCAACTGAAGAAGAGCTCATTGAGCATCCTGTAACAGCCGTTATCTACATGGTTTGTACAGGAAATGCTGCTCGCTCGCCTATGGCGACTGCCATGCTACGAGTGCTTGATGAGGGCAATTGCTTTGACGTGCGCAGTGCTGGAACTCTGGTTTTGGAGGGGCACCCCATGGGGATTCGCACACGTTTCGCGCTTGAGCACTTTGGACTAGTGGATCATGCCCATCGCTCACGTCAGTTCCGAGCACGTGACGCAAAAGAAGCAGACTTGATCGTTGTAATGGAGCCGCTGCATCTTCGTTGGATGCGCCTTAGGTTTCCTGATGCCGCTTCAAAGACAGGTTCGTTGCCCCGACTTGCAAAGCAACTGCCTTCCTCGGATTCATCGGCTGGTCAGAGCCTCACTCAACGAGTCGAAAGCCTTGGTCTTGAGTCATTGACCCCAGAATCGTGGGAAGAGGTCGTCGATCCAGCAGGTGGTGACCAGGAAACATTTCATCGCTGTGCAGCTGAAATCTATGATCTAGTTGCGCAGCTCTACGAGCGTCTGTGACGGTCGGCTTCGAGTTTGACATGGGTCGGCCGCGAGTGGTGTCAATCGAAAAGAGCTGTTGTCTATAGCTCCCAGCGGCTCGGCGCGTCGTCGGGTCGCAGCAATGCATCCGTGCCCCCATCAACGAAAATCACCGAACCACACATGACACGTCCAGCAGGTGACAACATGAACTCAACCCAGTCTGTGATGGCTTCGGCATCGGGTATCTCGCCAATTGGCAGCGGGAAGTCCTTCATGAACGCTCCATACACCGCATGTTGCTGAGTGGCCTCTAGCAGTGGAGTTTGAACAGGTCCTGGAGCGATCACATTCAAACGGATGCCCTCACCTACCCACTCCGGGGTAACCGAAGCACGCCTACACCAGCGTGTGATTGCGAGCTTTGCTGCCCCGTAGGCAACACCAGAAGCCATTACAGCGTCCATCTCAGAGATCAGTGATCGAGCGTCAGACTCTCGATTCTCGAGATAAGCATCGATGAGTTCAACGGGCAGGTTCGGGGTGATGGTGGCGGAGTTCGATCCGAACTGCACAACCTGAGCGCCATCCGAGGCCGCGAGTGCGGGGCGAAGCCCTTCGAGAATCGCCTGCGATCCGAAATAGTTGACACTGGCAATCAACTCACCTGCTGTGGGCGGCCCCACACCAGCTGCCGACACGAGCCCATCAAGCACCCCATCGCTTGCTCTGATTGTGGCCTTAACAGCGTGGGAGCGGCCTCCGTCTGTCGCCAGATCAGCTACGACTTCAGCCTCACGCAGATCAATTCCGATGACCCGGTGTCCTGCTGACTCCAATCGTCGGCGAGTTGCCGCTCCCATTCCCGAAGCCGATCCAGTGATCGCAAAGGTTCCCATGTCACTATCTTGGCTTGACAGGTGGGCTCACAGCACAGAGTCGGGATGGACTCGTCATGAATTGTGGGCCAACACCACTTGTGGAGGCCAGACTGTGAGTGTGACTTCAAACTCCGCAGCCAATGAAATGTCAGACTCCATCTGCCACCAGATCGAGCAAGACGGTCGACGCCTAATCGAGGTTGGCCGTTCCGACCTAGACGCTCCCGTGCCGAGTTGTGGTGAGTGGAAGATGCGTGACCTTGTGGGTCACATGGGTTGGGTGCATGGCCTTGTGGGCACCTATGTGGCACTTCGTGCGACTGAGCCCCTGTCTCGTGAGCAGATGCCGGTCACGCCAGACGACGACTCTGTTGTCGACTTTGCAACTGAGTCTCTTGAGAAGGTCTTGGATGCGCTAAGGGGTATCGATCCTGAGGAGCCGGTTTGGAATTGGTCGCCTCGTGAGGATGCTGGTTTCTATTTGCGTCGAATGTTGCACGAGACCGCAGTTCATCGCTGGGATGCTGAGAACGCTGTCGGTGAGGCTGGCCCGGTGGATGGAGACTTCGGGCGTGATGGTGTTGATGAGTTCTTTGAGTTTGTGCTGCCGAACGCCCAGAAGCGTCGTCCCCGTGACATTCCGGAGGGCAGCCTTCACTTGCACCGCACTGACGGTGACGGCGAGTGGTATGTGAAGGTCGAAGGCGATGTCGTTCACTTCGAGCACGCCCACATCAAGGGTGATGCTGCAATTCGCGGGCCCGGTGGTGCGCTCTTCTTGGCGATGTGGAACCGCCTGCCCCTTGACGATCCTTCCCTATCAGTTGTCGGCGACGCAAAGACGGCACGAGCCTGGACATCGCTAGCTCCGTGACCGGCAGCGCTACCTCCAAGGAATCGGCACCGAGCCGACTCGGATCCGAACGGCCGAGCGACATGACGAGCACCGATAGCCTGGCTCCGGCGGCCGACATGTCGCAGTCAGACGTTTCGGACGATGCCCCACAATCTGACACCCGCGAGTTAGCTCGGACATCGCGACAGGCAGCTTGGGGGTGGCGCAGCAATCTTGATCAGTTCATGCCTGTCGTGTTGTTCCTGGTGTTCTACAACTGGCTAAGCACTGAGATAGCTGTGCTGGCAGCTACAGCCTGGTCGGTAAAGGCGGCGTTCAGCAGGAAACGTCGTGGTTTGCCAATCGGTACATGGCTGCCGGTGATCACTGGTTACTTGCTGGTGCGCGCCGCTATCAGTATCGCAGTCGAGCGTGAAATCGTTGATTTCGGAGTGAGCGCCGAGGCTGTCTACTTCGGTATTGGCATTGGGACGAAGATGATGGTCGGTATCGCTGCGGCAGTGACGGTCATTGTGGGAAGGCCGTTCATGGTGTGGGTAGCACGCCGATTTTTGGCACTTCCAGATTCGGTTCAGAATCATCCAGACTTCGTTACCACGTTGCGCAATGTCACCTGGGTCATCACGATCTATGAGGTTGGTTCGTCCATCTGGGACATCTGGCTCTACAATGCTGCCGGAGTCAACTTCTTCTTGATCACACGCCAGGCCACCAACTTCGTGGTCGCTTTCTTGCTCATATTCGTGACGTTGTTGTACGTTGACCGCAAGTTCGCCAAGATTGAAGGCTGCCCAAACCTGTTGCACCTTGCCAGCCACCTCGGTCAACGTTCACCGTCAAGCAGTTCGCAATAGCAAATCGGTCGGTGATCCTCGGATTCCGCAGGAGTGATGCGCATCTTCGAATTCACTTCCGGTCGTGTTTCTGAGGGACTTGAGCTCTGTTAGGTAAAGCGGCCGCGTAGCGGGGAGGACAGACGTGATGACAGTTTCAAGACGTGTTGGTGAATTGCGGGGCAAGTCGGTCTTGGTTACGGGTGGTGGTACTGGTATCGGTCGTGCTTGTGCTGAGCGTCTTGTTGGTGAGGGAGCGCATGTCACAATCTGTGGCCGCACCAAGCAAACGCTGGTTAACGCTGCCGAGAGCATTGCGTGTGCAGATGGCGGGTCGATTCAGTACTGCGTCGCTGATGTCACATCTGAGCCTCAGGTAATCGCTGCCGTTGAGACAGCCGCGGCGACAGGCGGTTTGCACGGCGTGGTAGCCAACGCAGGCGGTGGTGGCGGGATGGGGCCGTATCACTTGCTGGACACTGATGAGTTCAGGAGAGTGCTTGAGCTAAACGTCGTTGGCACGATGCTGACGATCAAACACACAGTTGAGCACCTGAAAGCTACGCGGGGCTCATTCGTTGCCATGTCTTCTATCGCGTCTCACGTGACGCATCCCTATTTCGGTGCGTATACGCCGGGAAAGGCTGGTATCGAAGCCATTATCCGTAACGCGGCTGACGAGTACGGCCCTTCAGGCGTGCGTTTCAATGCAATACGACCGGGGTTTATCGCCACCGAGATAATGGAACTCATCCCCAAAGATTCTGAGATCTATGCGAGCTACATCAACAACACACCGCTCGGAGGAGTAGGCCAACCAGAAGACGTAGCGGCCCTCGTGCGCTTCCTGATTTCCGACGAATCCCGCTGGATCACAGGCACATCCATCAACATAGACGGAGGCCACTCCCTAAGAAGAGGCCCCGACTTCAGTTCCCTATCCCCCCTCTGGCAATAGCCGATTGACGGACCACTCATTCAGGAGTCGGCTCCGGCAGTGCCGTGAAAGAGTCAGTCGGGCGTCACCAGTCGCAAGAACTCAGATGGCTCGGTTTGCCAAGGCCCATAGCGTGTCATCCGCTGCTCAGACCGCGTCAGAAGTAGTGCGCGACGCGCCCGGGTAACCGCCACATAAAAGGCACGCAGTTCTTCTCTTTGTGCTTTCTCCGACGTCGCACGAAAGTCAGGAAACTGTCCCTGATTCATGCCCACAATCGCAACCGCCCGGTACCCACGACCTTGAGCCTTATGTACCGTCTGAAGCCTGATCCCCGGAGACAAATCACTCCCGCGTACCCGCTGGGAGGCGTAGAATCTGAAGTTAGACCACGTTCGAGCCAGAGGGCTAGTCTCACGTTCAAAAGACGTCCATGTGTCTGCAATGAGTCCAGAATCAGCCTCCCACGCAGCGAGTTCGGGACTCTCGGGATCAAGTTCTATTTCCGCGAGACCATCAACGAACTTACTGGGATCATCAATCTCAATGAGTGACGCGAGTTGTGTGAGACCTTGTTCATCGCGAGCTTCGAGCACCGCGATGAGGTCAGCGGGCTTCTCAAGAGAAGTGTCATAGCTCAAATCCAGCAACCGAATCAACTGCCACTTGGTCGACTGGTGAGGTTTTGAGTTTCCGTACGCAGCTACTTCGTATGCAACCTTGCCGACTGTCGAGCCAAGCCAGTCGTCCGGCAGGCTTGATACGGCCGGCTCATGGCGCGCGTCTCGGAGAGCCGCCGCGACCCATCTCAATGCACTACCGGTTCTGCCCAGTATCGCTATGTCCTCAGGTCGTACTTTCGCCTGCTCACCACTCGGGATTGATTCACTTGGGAGCCCTTTTAAGACGAGATCAAGTGCCCACGATGCTACGAATCGTCCTTCGATAGCCTCATCGGGCGTACACTTCATCCGTATGATTCCTTGAGCGGCGTAGTCAGAGATGCCATAAACGGGTTGAACCGGCTCGCTTCGATTGAGTTCTCGAGATACGCAATTGCCCAATCGTACTATCCTGGATGCAGACCGGAAATTCTTGGTCAGTGTGAAACGTTTGGCCTTGTACTGACGTTCAAATTTGCGAATCAACTCCGGATCTGCACCCGCGAATCCAATGATTGACTGCTTGGCATCACCCACCAGCATTGTGTTAACTTTGCCATTGTGTTGAGTGCCTGGCTCACCGAAGACCGCGCAAAGCAGCGAATACTGCGCATTAGTAAGGTTTTGCGCTTCATCGATAATAACATGCCTGTAAACGCGCGAAAGTAATCGACGCGTTGATCTGAACTGAAGTATTTCGTGAGCGCGTACTAACATGGATGGGTAATCGACAGCACCTAGATCCATTAGGGCTCTGTGCCACTCATCAATGCGAGTCGAAGACTCTCCTCTTGCTCGCTTGAGATCAAGAACTCGCAACAAGTCATCAAGTTGCGGAGGAACTGTCTTGCCCTTTTTTGATATGAATCTTGCTAGAAGTTCAGCTCGGTCCTCATCGCGAACGATCACCTCTGGATCTAGCGGAAGTCCGACCCTGGTGCCGTGCTGACGTATGAGCGAGTGAGCAAAGCCATGGATCGTTTCAGCATCTACTCGTTCGTAGGCAGAACCAAGACGTTCCCGCAGCCGATTGCCTAACTCGTTGGCTGCCTTGACGGTGTAGGACAGAGCTAGCACACGAAAGTGGCTGTGCGGCGAGTCTCGTATAAGCCGCTCTAGTCGACGCGCTATAACTTCAGTCTTGCCGCTACCTGCACTAGCTACAACTGAAATCGCGGGTGCGTTGCTCTCTACGACCGCTTGTTGCTCATCGCTCAGATCGAAGTCAAAGCTTTGAGTCATGGTGAGTCTGAAGCCTGTCTCGTCTTGCGGGATCCGTCCAAGTCTTCCTTGAGGTGGTTGATCAGTTCCTTGAGTGAGTCCGGCCATTCGTCAAGATCCGAATACTTATCGATGAGCCGCCTTGCTAGAGCAACTCCGACCGATCCCTTGAGCCCTGTCATAAGTTTGAGCGGCTTACCTGCTTTTAGGTCAGGTCGAACGTCTTGAACGGCTCGAAGGCACAACTGCTTGTCAAAGGTCACCATCATCTTCTCAAAGGCGACGTTCGCATCCTTGCTGCCGCCGATCCATGTGACGCGAGGTCTGCGTATGAGAGAAACCTGTTCCATAATGTTCCCGACTGCACCTCGCCCATCTTTGTCACTGTCAGCGTAAATGTGACACGGAATATTCACCAGGTCTGCGAATTTCGCGACTGCACGAGCCATCTCAGTTCCTAGGCTTCCAGGATCAATCACACACACGCCATGTGCACGTGCGCCGAGCGCATGGCGTAACAAAGCTGGAAGGAATGCTCTCTCCGTAGCTCCGTCCCCCATTACTACTGCGTTCGCAAACAACAGTTCGCCGAACGGTCGCTCGACGAGCCGCTTGAGCTTCTCGATCTCCTCACCGTGTGTCACCGGCCGCTTGAGCCGATGTCCGGACCGCTGATCGGGTTCTAGATCAATAATCCGAGTGGCACCCATCTCTTGCCGTAGTAACCGAATGCATCGACCGTCCACTGAAGTGACAAGGTGGACAGAGTGAGTGCTTGCGATTACCTGACCGGGTAGAGGCGCGAGCAGTTCGCCTAACTCAAGCTCAGCTTGGGGGTGGAGGTGGGCTTCTGGTTCCTCGACCAACGTGATCGGGAAGGGTCTAATTGAGGGTCCATCGCGACCAAGTCGCCATCGATAGTTGACGCCCTGAATCTGAAGGGACGCGAGACTGCGCGCACCGGCTCCGTGTAAACGAATCGGAAGGGCACCGTTTCCTGTGTCGAGATCAATAGCGACCGACCTAAACAATTCTTCCAAGCGTGATGGCAGGGGATTAATCTCGGGGCTCCCCATTGTGCCTACGAGTGTTTCGAGTTCCTTCAATGAAATCAGCACGTCCTGTAGGACATCGCTCTCTCGGCTGATTGACTTGCTGAGCTTCTCAAGTTGACTCTCGAATGTACTTCGTTGTGCTTCATCAATCTCGAGATCGCTAAGTATACGCCGAATCGCGGAACCACGTTGGGAGAGGTCGCGCCCCAAGTCTCGACTCTCGCGTACTAAGTTTGCTGAGAACAAACGACTCTGGCGTCGACTTAGTCTGAGTGGACTCTCTTGGAGTTCCCAATTTCCGCTTCGATGATTGAAGTTGAGTAGTTCGGACACAGTCTGAGCGCCTAGGCCCTCATCAGACTTTCGGGCGGTGGTTCGCCATGCGAACCGTTCGCGTGTCCGCGTCTCACCCAGATCGTGCATCGCCCCCCGCCCTAGAAGCTCCACGACAGACTCATCGAATTCTTCGTCTTCTGACCCTTCACGGCTATGCGCGGGCGCGATGACTATCTCGATCGTCGCGGGTTCGAGACTGCCTACGGTCAGGTCGTCGAGCCTCACGGGGTGCCCGAAAGCAACTTCCAACGCCCTCAAGATGCGCGTCTTGCCTGCGTTGTTGCGGCCGACTAGGAGAGTGAGATCTCTCTCGAACTCCAGGTGGCAGTTCATGAGGCCGCGGAAGTTATGGATTGTGCAGCTCTCAAGATATAGCTGAGCGAATTGACTGTCATCGGATGGGTTAGACACGATCTCCATGATATCTGTATCAAGCACAGAATAGGCCATTAAGTATCAAGATCTAGTGAGCATATCAGATGAGATGGATCATCAGGAAGATGGATTGTATTGGGGTTAGAGGGTGCGGAGGCGTTCCCATTCATCTAGGAGGCTGGAGTCGACTCCTCGGACTAGGTCGCCTAGCCACTCGGTTAGCTCTGCGAGTTGGTCGTTGAGTGCTGCTGCCGGGACGGTTTGTACGAGTGTCTTGTAACAGTCCGACATGTAGCGCAGCACCAGGCCCTCTGAACGCTTGAGTCCTTGACGAGACACGAACTGGTTGAACGTGTCGACGTGCTCAAACATGTCACGCACCACCGACTTGGGGCTGACACGGTGATAGCCAACCCAGGGATGATGGCGGGCGAAGACCTCAAAGGCAGGTTCGATGAACTCTGCCTCTGGTTTTGGCCAACTCACTTCGGCGAGTCGTCTCATGCGTTCCTCATACTCGACACCCTCGGCTTTCATCTCGGCCATCAATTCGTCGCGCGCACGGTCACGCTGTGCCAGCAAGACGGCCATCGGATTCTCAAGCACCGACTCCACGACACTCAGGGCTTGCAAGTGGTAGTCGGTTGCTTCAATGTCAAGAGCCTCCATCGCTTCTACCACGAACAGACTTAGAGGCTGGTTCAAGCGAAACTCGTCTTGCAGGTCAAGGTTCACACGAACTTGGCGACCTACTTCATCAGGCACATCCAGTATCTCGACTATGTCGGCATCAAGAAGTGAGCGATAAACACCGATGGCCTTGCGAATGTGCCGTCGTTGGCGGTTTCTCGGCTCGTGATTGTCTGTCAGCAGTTTCTTCATGGCTGCGCAACCATCACCCGGCCGATCCAAGACATTGAGCATCATGGCGTGAGTGACATCAAAGCTTGACTGCAACGTCTCTGGGACACCATCCCACAAGCGGGTAAGCGTCTTGTCGTCGTAATGTGCATAGCCCCGAGCGGGTGGCTTCTTTCGATGGATCTTGCGCAGTTTCTTTGGGTCACCACCGGCACGCATCACCGCACGTTTGTTCGCTACGGCATGCTCGGGTGCCTGCACCCAAACGCTTCCAGACGTGTCAAAGCCACGCCGACCAGCACGACCAGCAACCTGTTGAAAGTCCCTAACCGAAAGCACTCGGGTCTTGCGCCCGTCGTATTTGTACAACTGAGTGAACAGCACCGTACGGATCGGGATGTTCACACCAACACCGAGAGTGTCGGTGCCACAAATCAAGCGAAGATGCCCCTGTTGAGCCAATTTCTCAACTAGCAGCCGGTACTTCGGCAACATTCCCGCATGGTGAACACCGATGCCGGCCAACACGAACCGGCGCAAGTCTTTGCCGATCGGAGTGTCGAAGCGAAACCCGCCGATGGCTTCCTTCACAGCGGCCTTGGCAGTGGGCCCGAGCACCTTGAGGCTTGTCAGGCTTTGAGCTCGTGCGGTTGCCGCTTTCTGTGTGAAGTGCACGATGTACACCGGTGCATGACCGCTCTTGAGGGCCTGCTCAACAGAGACATGCAGAGGTGTTTCGCGATACTCAACATCAAGAGGCACGGGTCGGCTAGCCGAGGAAACCAGGGCTGTTTGACGTTCAGTCCGAGCGGTTAGGTCACGTCTCAGTGCCGAAGTGTTGCCGAGCGTGGCCGACATCAACAGGAATTGAGCATTTGGTAACTCAAGTAGTGGCACCTGCCATGCCCAGCCCCGATCCCGGTCGGCGTAATAGTGGAACTCGTCCATCACCACTAGGTCGGTGGGTGTGTCGGCTCCATCGTGTAACGCCCGTTGCGCAAGGATCTCAGCTGTACAGGCGATGATCGGCGCCTCTGGATTCACGGAAGCGTCACCGGTGATCATTCCTACATTGGCGGGCCCGAATGCCGATGTCAGTTCGAAAAACTTCTCACTTACGAGTGCCTTGATCGGAGCCGTATACGTGGCTGTTCGCCCGGCAGCCAACATAGCGAAAGCCCCTGCCATGGCCACCAAAGACTTACCCGAACCAGTAGGTGTCGATAGCACAACGTTCTCACCTGCGAGCAGACGCAACACCGCATCTTCCTGATGCTCATAGAGTTCCAGACCCGCATCAAACGACCATTCGATAAATGCATCAAGTAGTTCATCCGGATCAGAAGACCCCGGAAGGTAACTGCCAAGTGCAACTACTCCCATTAGGCAACCATCCCTGGCCGACACATCTCAACGCCGTCATCTAGCCGCTTGCCGGCGGCCGCGTGAACTGCGTGAAGTTTGGGTCGCATCTCGCAGCGAACCTAGTGCCCACCAATCAGAAAAAGCCTTACCGGGAAGCTGTAGCGTTGGACACAGACCAGCGCAGACTGCTAGCTAGTTTGCGCATCTGGTCCTTTAGGACTTGATCTCTAGACAAGTGTTCTGTTGCTAGATTCCGTATGTTGGCGTCAGTACTCCGCAATGTGGCCTGAATGCAGGTCAATTCAACTCTAGAGTACTTCTTGATCAGGCTGGCATGGCCGCCAATTTCGACAGTCCTCCTAAGTTCTGACTCAAGGCTCAGAATGTGAGAATCACGATCTGATCCAAGACACGCCTCGAAGTCTCGAATTGCCTCAATCGCGACTTGTTCTGTCCCAAGCTTCTCTTGAAGTCGACGAGATGCACCGTGGAGAGCGTCGTCGAAGGCGAAGTCTCCCAAGCCAACGAGTGCCTTTCCTGAACAGCCACCTGGCTTGGTCGGGTCACGACCGTGAAGTAACTGAAAGTACTCTTGCGAGTTTTCCCCTCGCTCACGCATTGACAGCATCTGTGCCTGCTCGAACGCACCAGTAAGGATCTCGTCAACTTCGGATCGTTCAAATGGAAAGTAACCCGCCGTTGTAGACGAAACTCCGATGGAGAGCACCGGAATAGCTGCAAGCGTTCCGGGAACAGGACGATACATCAGTCCATGTCGCGCCATGCAACTCTGGATCTCATGCTCAATCTCGTCCATCAACGCTGACAGATCCCGATAAGGCAATCCCACGAATTCAAGCGTTGCTAAGCGCGAGTGTAACTCAGGATTTGCAATAAACGGCGATCCAATAATCTCAGCAACTAACTCCGCTACTCTATCCGTCGGTGAGTGTGAGTCCAGAGAAAGATCCGGATTACTCAACTTGCACGCACCGAGACTCAATCCGATCGCGAGCGCAACTGTCGTAGGGTACCGACGAAACCAACTCGTCACCGGAGCAATCAGTTAGCATGTCAGTCGCGGATAGCCACTGATTGTAGCGCCGATTACGGCCACTATCAATACAAGGACCGCACTCAGGTATCGCCTTGGTCTCATGGGTTCTCCTTTGGTGTCATTCGCCATCTAGGCGAGTGGATTGAACGGTTGAAACCATAGCTGATCCATTACATGTCATTAACCTGATTGATGAGACGTTTAAAGCAGAATGCTGTTATATAAATGTCTGACAAATATTTATGTCTGATGTCAAACACTTCGAGTGTGCAAGCTTATGGTGAGACGATCACGAGTGGCGGCGTCAAGCCTGAGCTTGAGGTCTTCGACACCGGACACCTCTGGCTCGCTATCCGGCTCATTGATGAAGGTCTGATTGCTGATCCACCTTGGATCCAGCTATGCACTGGCATCCCCTACGGCATGCCGACCGACGCCACCGCCGCGCTAGGCGGCCTCGAACAATAGGTGAGCCTCACGCAAGCCGAAGACGAAAGCGTTTGGCATCTCTACCGGGGGAGAGTCCTGCACACGCTTGATCTGCGAGCACTGTTCCAGCAGCCGCTCAAAGAACACCTGTATCTCAAGGCGCGCCAGCGCTGCACCCAAACAGAAGTGCGTGCCGAACCCAAAGGCAATGTGGTGGTTGGGGTCACGGGTTACATCAAATGTCTCAGGGTCAACAAAGTGGCGAGGGTCACGGTTGGCTGACGGGTACATCAACACGAGTTGCTGACCTTTGCGAATCTGCTGACCATGCAACTCGGTGTCAGCAGAAGCGACCCTGCACATGTTGTGAATTGGGGTAACCCAGCGGATGAACTCTTCAACCGCGGTCGCAAGATCAGCACCATCCTTTAGTAGTGACCATGCTTCTGGTCGATCCGCCAACTCGACCAGAGTACGAGCGATCACTGTTCGGGTTGTTTCAGCACCTCCGTCAAGCAACAGCAAGCAATCAGAGATGATCTGATCGATCCCGAAGTCGGCACCACCGACCACACCATCTCGGTCACGCTCAACCTCAATCCAACGTGACATCACGTCACCTGCTGGGCATCCCTGCTTCTCTTCGTAGAGGTCGGTGCAGGCGATCACAAACTCCAGCACCGCTTCGGTGCCTTCATGACTGTGGTATCGGGGCCCTCCGCCCATAGCGATAGTGGCTTCCGACCAGTGCTTTAGCTTTGGCCATAGATGGTCGCGGAATCCAAGCAGATGACCGATCATTTTCGCTGGTAGGGGAGCGGCTAGCTCCGAGACAATCTCGCCTCGGCCGCGCTCTATCACTGGCTCAATCAGTGAGTCAACCTTTGCTGTGATGAGCGGGCGCATTTGCTGCACGGCACGTGGCGTAAAGCGGCGAGAGACCAATGATCGACGTGCCTGATGCAAGGGATCATCCGTACCGATAATCGACTGGTCGGCCGCGAGATTGGGCCGGTAACCGCCCTTGTGTTGATCAGAGTTGATGAAGAGCCGCTTGTTCTTCTCGATAGCGACGATGTCGTCGTAGCGGGTGATTACCCACAGTTCGTTGATGGCGTCCCAGTGACACGGGGAGTTCTCACGCAGCCACTCATACCGAGAGTACGGATCGTTCACATAGAAGTCACCGTCGAGAATGTCCAGGGGCCGGGGATCAACAGCTTGGATCATCGCCATCATGCTATGTCAGCTTTGCGCAATCTCTCTGCAATCACTCTGCCGCCTCGCGCCGCTTTGCTGTCTGTCGAGCCAGCCCCAGTCGCTTCACAGGCATCTTCGCAAGTTGAGTCAGTGGGCACGGGTCACGGGAACAGACCGCTCAGCAGTTCCCAGACCAACCACAAGCCAACTACTGCAATCGGGCCTGGTATGGCGATGACCAATATCCATGTCGAGTAGCGAACCCATGCGGGACGGTCTCGAAAGCGCTTGCGGTAGAAGACTGCGTCAAGAGCCTCCGCTTGCAGATCGGGGTGGTCGACGCCGAGCACGCCGCTTGCCGCAGTTACCGCTTCGGCCCTCACCACAAGCACGGCTCGACGCTCGGTCACATGGTGTGGTGCGACGTCTGTGGCGGGATCGACTAGGACTGCGGCCTCGAACCCAGCGTTTGCTAGGCGGGCGTGTGCCACGTTCGCCTCCCAGCGGGTCGCATATGTCGCAATGGGAACCATGCCCGGTAGCGGCCTCACTTGTTCAGTGTGCCCGGCCCTGGCGCAACGTGCGAGCGGGCATGCAGGGGCAACAGTCAGACCTTGAGTCCCTTCGCCACCAGAAGCTGCGTTACATCGTCGCGTAACAGCCCTTAGTAGATTCTCTCCCCGTGTCAGCGGCAGTGACTGTTTCTTCGCTTGTGAAGGACTACGGATCGCTGCGCGCGGTTGCAGGAGTGTCATTTGAGATCGAGCGTGGCGAGGTGTTCGCACTGCTCGGGCCGAACGGTGCCGGCAAGTCGACGGTGGTTGAGATCCTTGAGGGTCATCGCAGCCGCACCTCGGGCACCGTCAGCGTCCTCGGAACCGACCCCGCAAACGCCGGCCCAGACTTCCGGGATCGCATCGGCATTGTCTTGCAATCATCGGGCATTGATCCCGAACTCACCGTGCGTGAAGCGATCGACTTTTACGGCTCTAGCTACTCGAGACGCCGACCTACCTCCGAAGTCATAGAGCTTGTCGAATTGACCGACAAAGCAGATTCGCGGATCAACACGCTCTCGGGCGGGCAGGCAAGACGTATCGACCTGGCGCTCGGATTAGTCGGCGATCCCGACGTGGTGTTCCTAGATGAGCCCACCACCGGATTCGACCCGGCCGCTCGGCGTCGGGGCTGGCAGCTCGTGGAGCGGCTTGCCTCACAGGATCGGGCTGTGCTGCTTACAACTCACTACCTCGACGAGGCAGAGCATCTCGCGGACCGTGTCGCTGTACTTGCGAAGGGACACATCGTTGCGGAGGGCACTCCAGATGAGCTTCGTGCCCGTGCAGGTTCTGCGTTGATCCGTTTCGCTCTGCCACGAGTCGAAGAACCCATCGAGGCGCTGCTGGGTCTGGTATCAGGTGAGGTGATCGGCCGTGGCTACCACATCGAGATCAATACCGAAGCACCGACGGCTGACCTGTATCACGTAACGCGGTGGGCAACTCATCATGATGTGGAACTGAACGACCTGAGCGTGTCGAGACCCAGCCTTGAAGATGTGTATCTGGCGCTTGTAGACAGCAATAGCCAGCCATGACTGCAAGACGCATGCTCTGGCAATGCATCCGGCACCAGAACCGTCTCTTCTGGCGGACACCGGTTGCCGCTTTCTTCACGCTCATCTTCCCGATCTTGATGCTCGTCTTGTTTACTGCAGTGTTTGGCAATGACGCCTTTGACACTCCCTACGGTCGGGTTAGGAGTAGCCAGTTCTACACACCGGGATTAGCAGTGTTCGCGGCGGCGTCGTCCACATACACCGGTATCGGCATCAACCTCGCCAGCCGTCGTGAACTCGGCATTCTCAAGCGGGTACGTTCAACACCGCTGCCACCGTGGGCCTATCTGAGTGGAGTCGTGCTCTCTGCTGTGTGGATTGCGGCGCTTGGTGTGATTGTGATGGTCGCTCTTGGTGTTGTCGCTTACGGCGTCAATGTTGAGGCGGCGAAATTGCCGGCGATGATTGTGACGTTTGTGGTCGGTACAGCTTGCTTTGCGTCCCTTGGATTAGCACTTGCTTCCGTGGCAAAAACGGTGTCAGCAGCGTCACCAATCGCCAACGCAACACTGCTCCCCATGGCGTTTGTCTCCAATATCTTCATCCCTTTTGGCGACCAGGCTCCCAGATTTCTTGAGATCATCGGAGACTTGTTCCCACTGAAACACTTCGGTCTCGCATTTGGTGAGGCCATGAGTCCGTTCTCGGACGCACCAGCCATTGAATGGCAACGCCTAGCAGTCTTGATGGCCTGGTTTGTGATCGGGACCGCCATTGCATCTCGACGGTTCAACTGGGAAACACCGACTCCAGGTGGCCGATCACGGCGGCGGGCATCGGCTCGCGGCTAAGGAGGTATCTAATCCGTTAGTGCTGCGCTAGTTCGGGTGCCCGGATCGTCCAGGACTCGCCGATCAGTTCGGTGACTTCGATCTCGTCGACATGGTCAAGATGCACGAGCAAGATCGGGTGACGTTCGTAGTGCGGCGTCTTGAAGAACTTGTGAGGCTCGGCAGCGATCCTGGCGTCTCGTTCACCGATCGAGTCGACCCACACGACCAAGGCTTCAGGCTTCTCACGCACCCAAGCAAACATCCGAGGTTTCGTGCGCCAGGAAGGCCGACCTCCATAGGACGGGTGCTCGTAGGCACCTGGCAACCTCAATGCAATGTGTCTGATGTCGGCTATCGAGACCACTAGGTCAACCTAACCACAGATGCAGGCTTGACAGGTGGGCGCAGCGGGGCAGCGATTGGTCGGACGTAGCATCGCCCGGTGATCTACGACGAGTTCGGGTTCTTTCACGAGAACGCAGCCGAGTATGGAATCGATTGGTCGGGTCCACCGACCGTGCGACGTGAGTACGTGAAGCTCAAGTCGGGTCTCCGAGTGTCGGCTCTGGTGTGGGGAGACACCGAGCCCGAGGTCGTGTTGATTCATGGCGGAGCCCAGAACGCTCATACTTGGGACACCGTTGCGTTGGCACTCAACAGGCCTCTGGTGGCACTCGACATGCCGGGTCATGGGCGATCCGATCATCGTCCCTCGCACGCATACCCACCCCAGTCGCTTGCCGACGACCTCGCCGTGGCAATTGGCCAACTCGCCCCAAACGCAGAGGCGGTCGTGGGCATGTCTTTGGGTGGACTAGCAGCGATCTGTCTCGCGGCAGAGCACCCCGGGTTGGTGCGACGCCTGGGCATTGCAGATGTGACTCCCGGCACAGACCGGCGCAAGGCCGAACCGGTGATCTCGTTCATTGATGGCCCGCAGTATTTCGAGAGCTTCGAAGAGATCCTCGAGCGCACCATCAAACACAACCCGGGCCGCAGTGAAGTGTCGCTGCGTCGGGGAGTGCTTCACAATGCTCATGAGTTACCTGATGGCCGCTGGACGTGGAACTACGACCGGATCCGGGGTCTGCAGCGCGACGATTCCGATGAGCAAGACCCTGAAGTTCAAGATCAGACCGATCAGAGTGATGGCACAACTGGCGTCGCCTATGGCGGATTGTGGGAAAAGGTCAGCCGCATAACCGCTCCCACAGCCCTTTGGCGTGCCGGTGCCTGGAGCGTGGTCGATGATGACGATGTGGCGGAGTGGCGGAGGCGGTTGCCCCAGTCTTCATATGAGGTAGTTGAGGGTGCGGGCCATTCGATTCAGGGTGACAAGCCCCTGGAGTTGGCGTCTCTTATCGAGCAGTTGCTAGCACGGCCAATCTGAACGACTAGTTCGGGTCGCGGTAGCCGGATTCGTCGAATTCATACCCGTTTGGGGTGATCTCAAGACGGTGGCGCGGCCCCCGTACGGAAGGATCAGAGGTCTCATAACCAGCGTCGCCGTGCCACATTGAGATCGGGCCTTGAGTGCCCTTTGCCATGCGGGTCAAATACCTCCGGGGTTTGCGGCGTGCCAACCCATCGAGCGCATCAGCGACAGTTCTGAAACGTCCGACCGTGTGCAGCGTCACCCATGTCGGCGCAATCAACTCGATCTCAGCAGCGTCACGGCGACGCATCGCGTCTGCTGGCGTCATCCACTCGTGATTAATGATCTCGCCATCATCGATCGTGATTTCTGATGCCGGAGCGGCAGCAGCGAAGAACCACGTGGCGAAGCGCTTGGGAGCAATAGGTGGAGGGATCCAATATGAGAACTGGACAAGACGGGCCGGATCAAGTGACACGGCTGCTTCTTCGTGTGCCTCCCGAACGGCTGCACGGCGGGCCGCTGCGATCAAATCACCAGTCTCGTCATAGTCACCAGGATCGATGCGCCCACCCGGGAAGACCCACATCCCACCAAACGCGATACGTGAGTTGCGACGCAACATGAGCGACTCCAAACCACCTGGCCCGTCACGCAAGAGCACGACAGTGGCTGCGGGAATCGCCGCAGCCTCGCCGTCGCGTTCCAGTTGCTGTTGCCAGACATCAAAGAGCACGATCTCCCGCTCGTAAGCAGTGGCAGCCGTTCCTGTGGCATCCGTTCCTGCGGCAACTGTTCCTGTGGCAGCCGGGCGATGCTCGCTCCCGGGGCCTCCCTGGGAAGCGTTTGTCCCTGAGGCAGCTGACGGAGGTTCGTGCTGCGGCGGGCTGCTCATCTGATCACGCCATCTGCTCTGAGTTCGCCTATGCGATCGGCCCAACCGATCTCGGCGAGTACCTCGGCGGTGTGCTGTCCTAACGCAGGGGCCGATGGCTCGCTCCAAGCGGTGGGAGTCTCAGAGAAGCGTGCCGGCGGGCGTGGCTGGCGGACCCTGCCCAAATCGGGATGCTCATGTTCAAAGAACAACTCGTTGTGTTGCACCTGAGCGTCGTTGGCAACTTCTGAAACGTCTGACACCACACCAAAGGGAACCCGGTTGTCGTCTAGGCGCTTCACAGCCTCGGTGATGGGCATCTTTGCAGCGGCGGCATGCACGTCGCGGAAGATCTGGCGAGCTTGGTCGCGATTACGGGCACGGTCAGCAATCGTGGCAACGCGAGGGTCGGAAGTGTCCACATCAAAGGCGCGAGCCATGCCGTGAAACTCCGCGTCCGTAACCGCTGCAACTACTGCGTGCCCGTCAGCAAATGCGATTGCTTTCTGGCGGGCAAGGAACGACTGTGGCAGGTGACGCTGGTTGTTGTCAGGGACGATCTCGTGGGCAGCGGAGTCCGCAAACAAGAAGGCGACCGACGCGTCAAGCATGGAAAGTTCAATGTGCTGGCCCGAAGCTCCCCGCTCCCGTGCGAACAGCGCTGCGGTTATGGCTTGGGCAGCTGTGTAGGCGGTGACCTTGTCACAAATGGCTTGACGCAAGAAGCGGGGCCGAACATCACGGATGCTGGTCTGGCTGGCCACGAGCCCCGACTCTGCTTGGATCACAGAGTCATAGACACGGCGGTGCGAATACGGGCCATCGGGCCCGAAGCCCGACAAGGAGGCATAGACGATGCCTGGGTTCTGCTCGGACACGACTTCGTATCCAAGCCCTAGTCGGTCGATCACACCGGGGCGCATGTTCTGCACGAACACGTCAGCATCGGCACACAACTCGAAGATCGCTTTGCGCCCCCTGGGGTCTCGGCAGTCCAAAGCAACTGACCGTTTGCCCCGGTTGCACACCTGAAACAAGCTCGAAACGCTGCCACCGACAACTCCGAGGTAGCGACCCTGATCGCCGCTAGCGGGCGGTTCGATCTTGATGGCCTCTGCGCCTTGATCTACAAGCATGGCCACAGCTAGGGGGCCAGTGACCGCGACGCTCATCTCCACGATGCGGATGCCCTGCATCGGCCCGCTCCGTTTCGGTGTCGCCGCAGCCGCCTCAGCTTGGGTCACGGCCTTAGGTAAGGGCCGAGTCAACTGACTGATCAGTCATCCGCAGGTTTGGGCGGCTCAGGCACTCCGTCAAACCAGCTTGCTTCCTCAACCAGTGAGCGGCTGCGCCAGCCGTCGCTAGTACGCACCAGTTTGTGGTGATACCAGCCACCGGTCGCCCACACCGGGCTCCCTGGCAGCTTGAGTGGGTTGTACACCATTGCCGTAACGCTGGCGGTGTCGCCTTCAATCTCAATCTCGACGTTTGAGATCAGGTGTTGGATGCTCTCAAACATGGACATGGCTCCGGCCAAAAAAGCCACAACCTCTTCAACGCCGCCCGCGACCCCGCCGACGGAGGTGTAGTCGATCTGCGCATCGGCGGTGAACAGGCTGCGGTATAGCTTCCAGTCCTGACGATCAACGGCTCGGGCGTAACGAGCCAGCAGGTCGCTAATCTCGGCTCGATCGCTCAGCTCTTGCAAGTTCATCGCATCACGATAGGCAGCCGCATACGACATCACCGTCGTCCGTCCGGTGGTACGGGGGCGTCTGAGATGACTGGCAGCTAGCAGAGTCGGGGAGCCTCGCCTTAGCAGCCTCAACAGTCCGACAGTTTGACCCTGTCCGGCGTGAGTAGCGCCGCGGACTACCGTTTTGAAACGGCAGCCCCGAGCCGCACTCGCGCATCGCCGCACCGCAAGCGCTATGGAGAGCACCTTGTCACCACAGCAGCAGCTAATTCCCGCGTCTTTCGATCCTGTGAAGGCGCGCCGCGTCGATGAGGTGCCCGTTGCTGAGGAGATGAGCGACTCGTTCCTGGCGTACGCCCTGTCGGTAATCACCTCCCGAGCCATACCTGATGTACGTGACGGGCTCAAGCCGGTGCAGCGCCGGGTGTTGTGGTCAATGCTGCAGATGGGGGTTCGGCCGGGCACGCCTTACCGCAAGTGCGCTCGCATCGTGGGCGACACCATGGGCCGCTACCACCCACATGGCGACGCAGCCATATACGACGCCCTGGTGCGGATGGGTCAGACGTTTAGTCGCATGATCCCGATGGTCGATCCGCAGGGCAATTTCGGCAGCCTCGACGATCCCCCAGCAGCCGCCCGCTACACCGAGTGCCGCCTCACGACCGCTGCGATGGAGATGGTCGGCGAACTCGATGAGGACACGGTTGACTTCCGGCCCACATATGACGGTGAGGACACCGAGCCGGTGGTACTGCCAGCCGCGTTGCCTAACTTGCTGGTCAACGGCATTTCGGGCATTGCCGTGGGCATGGCTACGTCGATGCTGCCCCACAATCTTGGTGAGGTCGCCGCAGCCATTGAGTTGGTGCTGAAGTCGTACCCGTCAAGGGGCAAACGCCGTCCCACAACTGATGAGCTAATGAAGGTGGTTCCCGGCCCCGACTTTGCTTCAGGTGGGATCGTGGTTGTCGACGAGGCGTTGCGGCGTGCTTATGAAACGGGCCGCGGCTCGGTGCGGGTTCGGGCACGCACTGCCGTAAGGCAACTGACGCCACGACGCCAAGCCATCGTCGTCACCGAGTTGCCACACCTGGTCGGCCCCGAGCGTGTCGTCTCCAAGATCTCAAGCCTTGCGGCTGCCGGTCGGCTGCCCAACGTGGCGGGTGTGGTGGATCTGTCGGGTGTGGATGGTCTGCGTTTGCAGATCGACCTGAAGCTAGATGTTGATGCTGGGACTGCGCTCGTCGACCTGTTCCGCCTGACGCCCCTCGAAGAGAACCTGAGCGTTAACAACGTGGTGCTCGTAGATGGTGTGCCGTCGACGGTCGGTTTGCGTGACCTGTGTGAACACTTTGTGGCGCACCGGCTCGAGGTCATCGTTCGCCGTACTCGCCATCGGGTGTTGCGTGCCGAGAAGCGCTTGGAAGTGGTTGAGGGTCTGCTCGTCGCACTTGACAACATCGACGAAGTAGTGGCAATGCTTCGGGGTTCACGTGACGCCCGGGCGGCTCGGTCGGCACTAATGACCCGCTTCGATCTCTCCGAGCGTCAGGCCAGACACATCCTGGACATGGCGCTGCGACGCCTCACGGCGCTAGAAGGCAAGAAGCTCGCGACCGAAGCAACAGAGTTGCGCGCAGAGATTGACGAACATCGTGGTGTACTTGCCAGCGAACGCAAGCAGCGCAACATCTTGCGGCGGGAACTCCGCCGTCTGGTTAAGGAGCATGCCGACGCGCGACGAGCCGAAATCCTTGATCCTTCGGCAAATGGCGGACGGCGCATCACAATGCGAGCGGATGGTGGTGACAGCCCGGCGGGGGCACCGTCTTCTGCGACAAGCCAGCCCGATGAAGCTTGCATAGTGACGCTCTCAACCACGGGAAACATCGGGAGGATGCCCACTGGTGGAACTCGCCGCTCGGTTTTGGGACGACACGATCTCATTGCTGCCAGAACTGAATCCTCTACCGCATCAATGGTGGCCGCTGTTACGTCGGCAGGTCGCTGTTTTTCGATGAGCGCAGGTGAGTTGACTCGGGCAACAAACAGGATCCGGGGAGCTAAGGCTGCTGGTGTCTTTGAGTTGGAGCCACCGGAGCAGTTAGTTGGGTTGTTTAGCTCTCTTTCCCCTTCCCAATCTGCAGATTCCAGTGATTCAGACAGTGCAGTTCTTGTTACTTCGGAGGGTGCAGTTAAACGAATCGAAGTCGCGACGCTGCTTGATGTTTCCGCGGGTTCACAGCTGTTGCCTCTGGAAGAAGATCAACAACTTGTTGCAGCGTTGGGGGTGCCTTCCGAGGGTGCTGAGTTTGTGATTGCCGCAAGTGACGGTCGGGCGATGCGGATGAGTTCAAGCGTGATCCGGCTACACAACTTGAACAGAGCTGCAGTGGTCGGGATGAAGCTCGTATCTGATGCCTGTGTCATTGGCGCTGGTGTTGTCGATGACTCTTCGGTGTTGCTGCAGGCGACAGCTTCGGGTGGGCTCAAGTCCACCAACTGCAGCGAGATTCCTGCACGGGGGCGCGGGGGTCAGGGTGTGCTAGTAGCGAGACTTGCCGAGGGCGATGTAGTTGTGCTCGCAACAGTTGGTGCAGATACACCGCTACTGGTACTTAGAGGGCGTGAAGATAAGCCTCACTTGATCGATCCTCAACCGGTAGTTGTGCGCGAGAATCCGACACCCCGATACCGGGCTGCTACGCCGGGCGACAGGCGGATTCATGCGCTGGCACCGGCTCGGTGGCAGTGGCTCTAGTGGCATTCATACGATGTGCGATGGACTGTGAGGCACCGATGAACAAACAGCGTGAGTGCCTATGAGTAAACGCAGTACAGCAGACCCCACAGTGTCGTTGCAGTCTCCAGGTTTGTCGGTACGTGCAAACGGAAACGGAGCGGCCAGAACAGGCGGAGATGCATTCAAGGCATACAGCGCTGAGTCGATAGAGACACTCGAAGGTCTTGAGGCCGTTCGCAAACGGCCGGCGATGTATGTTGGTGGGACTGGCTCGGATGGCTTGATGCATCTGGTTTGGGAGATCATCGACAATGCTGTAGATGAGGCAGCAGCTGGGTTTGCTTCACGTGTAGACGTGATCCTGCATGCCGATGGTTGCGTAGAAGTAGTAGACGACGGGCGTGGCATTCCTGTTGGTATTCACCCGAGCCGCGATGTTTCCGCTCTCGAGGTCGTCTTTACCGAGTTGCATGCTGGTGGCAAGTTCAATGACAGTGCCTACAAGGTCTCAGGTGGGTTACACGGTGTAGGAGCTGCTGTAGTCAATGCACTGTCTGAGCGTGTAGAGGTTGAGGTACTAAGGGAAGGCAAGCTCCACGAACTCCACTTCAAGGCACAAAAACCAGGTCTGTTTTCTGGACAGCAGTTCAAGCCAGGGAGCAAGCTGCGTGTCTCTCGCAAGCGCACACGACTTACAGGCACACGGGTCCGCTTCTGGCCTGATTCTGAGTTGTTCCACCCGGATGCGCACATTGATGCGAGCGATGTGCGTAGACGATTGAGGGAATCCTGTTTCCTGGTACCCGGGATGAGGGTAACTCTTCAAGACAAGCGAGTCATTGCCGGTACCGCTACCGAGGTCCCCGAGACCGCTGAGACTTTTGAATTCATCAGTCGTGGTGGTCTGGCTGATTTAGTCAAGGAGCGCTCAAATGGCGACCAGGTGACATCAGTAATCGCAGTTAGTGCCCTAGAAACTTTCAGTGAACGTGTGCCTGTTCATGGCAAGATCACCGATGTTGAACGTGAGTGTCGCGTCGACATAGCTATGCGCTGGACATCGGGATATGACAGCGATGTCATGTCGTTTGTCAATACAATTCCAACTCCCGTAGGAGGAACACATCTCTCAGGGTTCGACAGATCCCTAACCAGAGTCATCAATAACGTATTGCTGAAGGACAACCGCAAACTTGCAAGTCTTGCCCGTCGCGCCAAGTCTCGCCGCATTAGCGCAACTAAGGACGATGTTCGTGAAGGTCTTGTTGCAGCCGTCAAGGTGACCTTTGCTGAGCCGCAGTTCCGTGGTCAGACCAAACAAGAGCTAGGAACGCCCGCCGTTGAGGGCATTGTCGCACGAATCACTTATGAGCAACTGAAGGCCTGGTTTGAGGTTGGCGGTGGGCCGAGAACTCAAGTCAAGGCACTCTCGGACAAGTTGACCACCGCGGTGGCAGACCGGGTGATGTCCAAACAGATGCTTGCTAACCGGCGCAAAGCAGCGCGCTTCGGTTCGATGAGTATGCCACCCAAGCTGGCTGACTGCCGGGTTCATGGGCCTGACGCTGAACTAGTTCTTGTTGAGGGAGACTCAGCTGCAGGGCCCGCTAAACGGGGCAGGGACTCACGCTTCATGGCCATCTTGCCACTGCGCGGCAAGATCGTTAACGCCGCTAAGGCCCGTGCTACCCAAGTAATTGACAACGCCGAAGCGCAAGCGATCTTTACTGCATTGGGTGCTGGAGTTGGACGTGACTTCGACGCTTCCGCGGCCCGATATGGGCGCATCGTGATCCTTTGTGACGCCGATGTTGACGGCAGCCACATTCGCTGCCTGTTGCTCACATTGATCCATCGCTACATGAGACCGATGCTTGAACAAGGTCGCGTTTATGCCGCACAACCGCCTCTATTCACCGCTCGGGTGGCAGACAAGACTTATCGGGCGTTCTCTGAAGACGAACGTGACCGGATTACCGCCACGTTGTGCCGGGGTCGGCGCAAACCGTCAAGTATCCGCTGGCAACGCTTCAAGGGACTCGGTGAGATGAACACCAGCGAACTGCGCCACTGCGCACTTGATCCCAAGACCCGTACGTTGAGGCGTCTGACAATGGCTGATGCAGCTGCCGCTGAAGCCGCGGCGACAATGTTTGAGGTATTGATGGGTGGTGACGTGTCACGTCGTCGCGAGTATCTGGTGCGTCACTCGTCCCTCGTAGACGAAGCGACGCTTGATATCTAGATGCAGGGTTCGGTCAGTCAATTCGCAGTGCACTGTCGGCAACTTCGCCGAGTGATCCACCGCCGCGTCCCAACGGCGGTTATCCACAGACAATCACCGGCCGTGTCACACTGATGGGCTAGAAGTATTCGCATGCAGATCGAGCTTGTAGTGAGCGACGCTCACCAGACCCACAACGGCGACAGTGCTGAAGGCGCAAAGCGCATCGATGCAGACGGGCGTCCCATCCCACCGTCAAGCCTGTCGCCCTCGGGAGCTTCGACCTATGAGCAGTGCCCGCGCCGGTGGCGCTTTCGCTACATCGAGCGTCTCGACGATCCTCCCGGCATCGACGCACTCGTGGGAACCTTTGCTCATCGGGTGCTCGAACTGCTGATGCAGCAGGTCGAGATCCGGCGCACCAAGAGCCAAGCCCGTCACCTTGCCCGCTCAATCTGGCCAGAGATGGAGGAGTGTGAGGAGTACCGGGATCTGCAACTCTCGCCGAAGGAGGGTCTCGAGTTTCGGATACGAGCCTGGCGTGCGATTGACGGTCTGTGGAATCTGGAAGACCCGACTGATGTGTGTGTCGAGTCGACTGAAGAGCATCTCACGGCGACGCTGCGGGCTGTGCCGTTTCGTGGTGTGGTTGATCGGCTCGATCGAGCTGCAGATGGGCTAGTTGTCACTGATTACAAGTCCGGTCGGGCCCCGTCTGCGTACTATGCGTCAGCACGCTTACAGCAGGTGCTGTTGTATGCGGCAGCTGTGGCTGAGTCTCGAGGCGAACTACCGGTTCGAGCGCAATTGTTGTATCTGGGTCAGCGGATTGTCTCGACGCACGTCACGGCAAGCGAAATCAACGGCGCAGTTGATCAGTTCTCAGAGACTTGGGACAACATTGCCGAGTCCTGCGCAAACGACACTTTCGCGCCAAGAACCGGTCCATTGTGCGAATACTGCGCGTTCGCATCTCACTGTGATGAGGGCCGGGTCGAAGTGGAGCGAAGGGTGGCGTTGCGAACCGCTGAAGAGGCATCACTGTTGCGCCTCGCTAGCTAGAGCTAGTAGGCGCTCAGTGCCTGCGGGCTCTGCGACACAGCCATAGCAGGATCACCAGTACCAGCAGTGCCTTAAGGATGGTTGAGGAGCCCCCCGAATAGAGCAACCGGTCTAGGCGAGAGTCGATAGGCCCTGCAGCGGTGTCGGGTTCAGGTGTCATGGCTACCCGGTATATCGGCACGGAAGGCGAAGTGGCGCCTAGAAATAGCAGACTTGGTGGCGATGGTGCCCGTCGTTCGAAGGCCGAGCGTGCGTCTCCTATCTCGCTGGGCAAGTGATCTGCTAGCGGCGCGCGGTGCGTTTGGAGCGCTAGTGCTTGCCGCACTTGCGAGCTTGGTCGCAGGGCTCATCCTTGCTTCGATCACCCAAACACTTGAAGAGTTGCCAGGTTTGCTGCTGCTTGTGCCCGCTGCCATCGCTGTCAAAGGCAACATCTTTGGGGCAGTAGGTAGCCGGCTCGGCACTGCCATTCACGCGGGCACGTTCGGCATCGCTCGCGGCAGGGAATCCGTGGTCGTACAGAACACGATCGCCTCGATCGTTCTAAGCCTGCTCTTGGGTCTGGCACTAGCAGTTATGGCCAAGGCGACCGCGCTGGCATTCAACGTCACGCCCACCATGAGCCTCACCGACTTCGTGGTGATCTCGGCGTTCGGGTGCTTGATCGCGGCCGTCGTAGTGCTGGCGATCACGCTGGCCACAACAGCAGGCGCCGTGCGCTTTGGCTGGGATCCCGACAATTTGGTTGCACCGCTCGTGACAGCGACCGGCGACGTGGTCACGCTGCCGTCTCTAGTAATTGCGGCCGAGCTAACGGGCTTCGATGTGTTCACGCCGGTACTGGCTTGGGCTTTAGTGTTGTCGGGGGTGCTCGGTGCCGTGTGGGCCATAAGAAGTCGCCAGCGTGACCTGCGCCGGATCATGCGGGAGTCAGTGCCTGTTCTGGTGTTGGCGGGACTGCTTGACTTAGTGGCCGGGATCACCATCGAGAAGCGAATCGATGACTTCATCGCCTTTCCCGTGCTGCTGGTGTTGCTGCCCGGCTACCTCAGCACCGCTGGGGCGATGGGCGGAGTCATTTCAAGTCGGCTCTCAACGAAGTTGCACCTGGGGTTGGCTCAGCCGTCGATGGTGCCCATGGGGCTGGCTCGAAGCGACCTGGTCACGGGATATGTGCTGTCGGTGCCGGTGTTTGCGTTGCTCGGGGCGGTCGCCGCAGTTGCAGGATCGCTTTGGGGTCATGCTGGGCCGGGCGTCGCTGAGCTCGTAGCGGTGGCCGTGCTCGGTGGTGCGATGGCTGCTTTGCTCGTGGTGATCGTTTGCTATTACGGGACTCTTGCGGCGGTTCGCTTCGGACTGGATCCAGACACCTACGGGATCCCTATGGTCACGTCTTCGCTTGATCTTGCTGGAGCATTCACGCTGATTGTTGCGGTCGTTGCCGTGGGGGTTGCGTAACCGTGAGGTCGATGCGTAACCGTGAGGTCAATCCGTGCAGGCATGAGACGTGGGGTGAACGCCGGACTGGGAGCCACCCGTCTGCAAGCAGGCCGCGAACGAGGCTGACTATGATGCCTAGACCCTTCTGGGGGGACTGATGGACGACCGAACTCGTGACAGGCCGCGCAATCTGCGTGAGATGCTTGCCGAGGCAAAAGACACATCAGAGTTGATGGTTGACCTAGCGTATGCCGCCCTGTATTTCGGTGACCCCGATATGGCCGAAGAGGTTGGCGAGCTTGAGGAGCGCATGAGCCATCTAGTGCAAGACATGCGCGCCGTGTGCATCCTGGCGGTGCGTCATCCTCGTGATGCCGAAGGAATGGCGTCGGTGTTGCAGGTCATCTCTGCGATCGAACGCATCGCTAACGACGCGGTTGATGTGGCTCGCATCGTTACTCACCGGGTTGGCATCCCAGTCGAGTTGGTGGCCGATCTGAGTGCAGCGGAGGAGGTGTCGCATCGCCTGAGAGTCTCGGAAGGTTCGCGGCTGGCTCACCGGCATCTTGCCGATCTTGAGATGCCGGTGCATATGGGCATGCGGGTCATGGCGATCCGTCGAGAGCGTGACTGGATCACCGATGTTGGTGGAGACACAGTCATCGTTCCTGACGATGTCTTGTTCCTGCGCGGCTCACCAGATGGGATCAAGGTGTTGCGGACTCTGGCAGGCTCTCCGGGGTGGTCTCCGCCAACCAAACCGGATGGCCCAGTCGCTACCGATCTCGACCGGGCTGTGGATGTGCTCGTCGAGATGAAGAACCTGTCGGAGGTCGCCGTCGGTCTCGCCTACTCGTCATTAGCTCTGCGGGATCTGAGCTTGGCAGCTGAGGTTTGTCACCTTGAAGACCGTCTTGATGAGATGAAGGATCGGCTGGAAATGTGGGTTCTGCGGGCTTCACAAGGAGTGAGGGAGTCGCAGTTGCGTTCGCTTCGTGGCCTGCTTCACCTGTCGCAAGCGGCCGAGGATCTCGGTGATCAGGCGCAGCAGATGGTGTGGATCATTGAACGTCAAGAAGAGATCCATCCGATCCTTGGTGTCGCGTTGGGTGACAGCGATGACGTTGTGGCCCACGTGCCGGTAGCAGCTGGTTCACAGGCTGAAGCGTCGACGCTGAGACAGTTGCGGCTTAACGTCGACCCTGGCTTTGTCGTGTTGGCCATCAGACGTGGCGGCCAGTACCGGTACCGGCCACGAGGTCAGGAGCAGTTACGTAGCGGGGATGCTCTGATAGCCCACGGACCCGATGAAGGCCGCGCTCGCCTTGCTGAGATCTGTGGTTGGGAACTACGCAACGATGAAGACGACTTCAGCGAACCTGACTTCTCAGCGCTAGTCCCACTCCAACCGTCAGCGCCCTAGGCGATCACCAGCAATCAAAAGATAGTCAGCCCCCGAAAGCGGGCCGTAGCCGTGTGCTTGCCGGTTTCTTGGAATCTGAGGTGGGCTCATGCGCTCCCGCGCTCGGCTGAGTTGTGGGGGCGCGGGAGGGGGGATGGGGCGGTAGCGTCAGCGGTCATGCCCGAGCGGCTATGCCTTCTGACAGTGCATGCCCACCCCGACGACGAAGCGTCCAAAGGTGCGCCGACAATCGCTAGGTACCACGCCGAAGGTATTCGTACGGTGTTGGTTTGTTGTACCGGCGGCGAGGAGGGCGAAGTCCTCAACCCTGCGCTGGCTTACAAGGCAGAGGAACTTGCCGAGGTCAGAGCCGCAGAACTAGCACGAGCAGCCTCAGTGATTGGCTATGACGAAGTCGTCAAGCTCGGCTATCGAGACTCGGGAATGAAGGGCTCAGACTCAAACGAACATCCAGATTGCTTCGCACAAGCCGACCTAGATGAAGCAGTTGCGCGGCTCGTGAAGATCATCCGGCGATGCCGGCCGCAAGTCATCGTCACGTATCCGGAAGATCAAAGCACTTACCAGCACCCGGATCACGTCCGGGTACATGACATCTCCATACCAGCCTTCGAGGCTGCTGGTGACCCCGATTACCGTCCTGACCTCGGTGAACCCTGGAGCCCATCCAAGCTATATTACACGCTGTGGTCACGCAAACGCATCGAAGAACGCCACAAAGCATTCATCGACCGGGGCCTTGAGTCGCCATACGGTGAGTGGTGGTTCAAGCGGGACTCAACCGATCATCACATCACAACCCAGGTGCCCGTTGAGGGATTCACGGATGCTCGCACCGCAGGGTTGCTTGCGCACGCAAGCCAGATAGATCCAGAGTCACCATTCTGGTTCGGCCTGCCGCCCGACGTAGAGAACTCCATTCACCCCTACGACGACTACGTGCTGGCCCGTGGGCCGAGCCCGACGAGCAAGCCCGAGCGTGACCTCTTTGAGGGCTTGCGTTCAAGTGCCTAGCACCGCTGTGACCAGCTCCTCAGACTTGTACGAGCAGATCGAAGCGGTTGTCGCAGGCATGCATCAACCCGGTGCGCCCGACGGGGTAGCCCAATTCGCGGTAACCGGGGCCAAGGGAGCGGCACGCTCATTTCACTTGTGCGTCTCCGCTGGCTCAGTGAGCATTACAGCCGGTCGTCACAAGAGCCCGGACATGGTGCTGAGCTGGAAACTGGCCGACCTGAAGGCATGCCTCGCAGGTGACCTACCTGTGGAGGTCGGCTACATGTCCGGTCGAGTGAAGCTGCAGGGTGACCAAGTGCTGCTATTTGACGGTTGGCGTGCGTTGATTGCTCAATTCCGTCACCCAGCTAACACCTAAACAACCTAAAACAGTACGGCTCCTACTAGATGCGGTGATGGGCTCGGCGCTGAGCGGCTCGTAGTTCGCGGTAACCGATCAGCGAAGCACCAGCCTGCTCAATCAGTTGAGCCGTGTCTTGTGCCAGTGCCACTGTCAAGTCAGCCACCTTGCCAGCCGCCGAAGGATCGATGGCATGAATCTCGGGCTCGTCCAGTGCCGGATTCAAAGCCACTTCGGTAACTCCTGGAGCCAGGCCATCTAGCTGTTCAAGAACATGTGAACGTGTCTGGCCGCGCTTCAACGTGAAGTGGTCGGGAAACAGGACTCCCCGCTCGATCGCGAGTGAACGGAAAGGAAACCCAGCGTTGATCTCAGCTCGATGACCTTCGAGACGGATCGGCAAGTCGAACCTCGCCGCTAGATCAACAAAAACATCAAAGAACTCGGGGCGTTGCTGTAGAGCAGCCATGTGAGTCGTCAGATGCGACACGTCAAAGCCCCACAACACAGCGCGCTCAAGCTGAGCCCGGCACTCGCGACGTACCTCGTCTAGGTCTGCGTGATCCCACAGATCTTCGAGCGTGCGAGGAAATCCACCGTCGCCATCTAGCAGGCTCGGAGCGTTCGTAATCGGCCCCCAGCGGAAACAATCCAGCTCGGAGTTGAGAGTCAGCTGCACACCGAGGTCCTCGCCGCGGTACAACTCAGCGGCGTGTCGTGCCCACACGCCTGGCATCACAATCGTGCCGGTCGTTGCCACACCATCTCGCAGCGCTGCGTAACCACCAGCAGTACTTGAGTGCGTGGTGCCGATCCGATCAGCGCTGATGATCACGAGCTTGGCGTCTGGCCGGTGTCCGAGACGCTCCGGGAGCGACTGCACATGCCGACGGTATCTCACCGCTACCTCATCGCACCGCTAACCCGTAGCCAAACATGCACATGAGCATCACAGTAGGGGCGTGTTGGGGCCGCCGCACGTTCCCCACAAGCCCGCGCCACCTGCCCGAGCAGCAGACTGTGCCTGCTCAAATGCCCGCGTGAACTTCTCGTTCGGTGGGAAATTGAGTGTTGCGGCGTAGCCACCAGCTAGAAGCTCAAGGTTGACGAAGAGGCCGTCCGAGGATCTGATCACGTACCCAAGCAGACGATCGTAAGCATCTCGCGCTTGGACATCTCGGACGATCGTGACTTCGGTGCCCGGTGGAAGAAGCTCAGTCAAGTATTGAGATGCCTGAGGTCCGAAGCACTCCACGGGACGCTGCGGCGCCACTGTTTCGGGCGTGTCGATCCCGATTAGTCGAATGATGTGGGACGCTCCAGCGATGGTGGCGACGATCGTGTCGCCGTCAACAACGGCCTCAACTGCCGCATTAGGTGTCCACTCGGGAGTCCGGCCTGGAGCTATCTCAAGATCATTGTTGCTACAGGCAGTCCCGAATACGAGTATCCAAACAGCGATCGTGGCTGCTGTGGACGCAGCAAGGATCCTGCTGCGCACAACGCAGAGCCGCGGTGGTCTTAGACCTGTCAAATCTGTCGTCCCTTTTGGCGAGGCATGACTTGGGTGGGTTCTGGGCGTGGTTGACCTGCCTGGGCCCACCGATGAGCAGCGACGATCAAGCCGCTGTCGGCAGGTCGCGACCATCGACGGTAGCGCTGCGGCCAGGGCATCCCGCTGCGGCTAGTGCCGCTCGGGCACGGGCGACGCCTAGGCGGCCGGTTTCGCAAGTTTTGGCGTCGAGTTGCCACGCAAACGAATTACGGTCGGGAGTTGCAAATCTGTCGTTGCCTCGGACAGCGCGTTCGGCCTCACGTGAGGCTTGGCTGCCCAGGTCGATGAGTGAGAGCTGATCGGTCATGGCAACATCATCGCGAGGGGGTGTGACATGGTTGGTCGCAGGAGTGGGCGTTTTGGGATCACTGTCCCGTTTTCTGGGCCACTGCATGCTCAGCGGGAGCGCTTTGAGGAGTTGTCGGAGCTGGGTTATACCGATGTGTGGTCATCTGAAGCAGATGGCCATGATGGACTCACGACGCTGGCGCTGGCCTCGGTGTGGGCACCCGAACTGCGCTTGGGGACAGCGATTTTGCCTGTCTTTACGCGTGGGCCGGCACTGCTAGCGCAGTCGGTTGCGTCGATGGCTTCAGCAGCGCCCGGCCGTTTCGTGTTGGGTATTGGATCGTCTTCTGATGTGATTGTGGGACGTTGGAATGCGATGGAGTTTGACAAGCCCTATAGCCGGGTTCGTGACACGATTAGATTCCTTCAAGCTGCCTTGAGTGGCGAAAAGGTTACGGAGACCTATGACACGTTCTCGGTGCGTGGCTTCAGGCTTGGTGTTGAGGTTTCTGAGAGCGTCCCGATTTTTGTTGCCGCATTGCGTGAGAGGATGTTGCGTCTCGCGGGACGCGAAGCACAAGGTGCCATCATCAACTGGTTATCTCCAAGCGACGCTGCGCGAGTGTCGGCGATTGTGACATCGCAGAATGCGGATGCAGAGGTAGTGGCGCGCATCTTTGTGATGCCTTCAGCGAACCGAGCAGAAGCAATTGCAAGGGGTCGTTTCATCCTGGCGGCATACCTCAATGTTCCTGTTTACCGGGCGTTTAATGAGTGGCTCGGTCGTGGCGACGTATTGGGCGAACACTTCGCTCAATGGGACGCTGGTGATCGCCGAGCCTCGCTAGCGAAGATCCCAGAACAGGTTGTGGATGAACTGCTGGTTCATGGAAATCCTGATGACTGTAGGGCGCAGATTGATCGCTACACAGACAATGGTGTGACATGTCCCGTGCCGATGGTGATACCGGTTCCGGGAGTCGACACCTTTGAGTTCATCCGGGATCTATCTCCGAATTAGCACTCTCAGTAAGGAATCTCTGCATCCTGCGCATGCCATTGAGCCAGCGATGCCGGTCGGCGGCTCTGCGCTGCTCATAGGTCGCAACTTCAGGATGAGGCAGGATCAGAAATCGATCTTCCCTAAGCGCATCTAAGGTTACTGAAGCGGCTTCTTCGGGTTCGATCATGCCAAGACGATGTACCTGGCTGATTCCCAATTGACCCTCAGTTTCCGTCATCGGTGTTCTCACACCTTGCGGGCAAAGGCATGACACCCTCACACCTTCATCACCATGAGTAATGGCAATCCACTCTGCGAGTGCCACAGCAGCGTGTTTGGTAACTGCATACGACGCGGTGCCCAGATTCGTCAATAGACCAGCGGCCGACGCGGTAATCAATAGGTGACCTGAACCTCGATCCACCCAACGCGGTATCAGGTGACGGCCTGCGATGACATGCGCCATCACATTCACATCCCAGAGCCGGTTCCAGGTGTCATCAGGACGTTCAAGCCCGCCGGGATCAGCGATGCCAGCATTCCCGCACCACAACTCAATGTGGCCGAGTTCGCTCTCAACCCGTTCAATGAGCGCGACCACCGAGGCTTCGTCAGTGACATCAAGGTGGGCGGCAAATCCCTCGGGACCCGCGGCGTTGGACTCGCGAGCGATCTCACCGATTAACTCAGATACGCCAGCCTCGTTGGTGTCAACTGCAACCACCACACAGCCGCCGTCGCTAGCCAGTGCCTTAGCTAGTGCTCGCCCGATCCCGCTAGCGGCACCGGTGACAACAGCTATTGCTCCTCGAAGTTCCACGCGCCGACCATAGTGGGGCGCGGCGTTGTGGCGGCGTGACTAATGCGAGTTGATTACCGGCGCCGCGGTCAACGCTAGACGGGAGGTGGGGCGCGGCGTTGTGGCGGCGTGACTAATGCGAGAGCTAGAGCTAGCGCAGGATGCGTCGGGCTAGCGCCCCTAACGCAACACCGACTGCGATTCCCGCGATCACGTCACTGGCGTGATGAAGCCGGACATGAATGCGACTGACCGCCACAAGCAGGGCCAACGCATACCAAGGAGCCACTCGCTTGCTTCGTCTCGACAACATCGTCGCAGCGAGCATCGCAGCACTGGCATGTCCACTGGGAAAGCTTGTCGTTAGAGGCCGGCGCAACTTGTGAGGCCGGGGCTTGGAATGGCTGGGTCGAGACCGCCTAAACAATGACTTGACACCACCGTTCACTATTGCCGACTCGGCGGCGAGCACGACACTGAGTTCAATGGCGCCGCGCTTGTCTCGGCGCACAACAGCCTGTAGCAGGCCAAGCGCATGCCAGAGCCTCGAATGGTTGGCGGCCTCCGAAGCCGCATAGAACAGACGATCGAGCCTTGGATCATCCCGCCACCGCTCCCAGTACTCGTCGATAGCATCGTCGACCTGGTCAACTAGCTGCCACAGCGACGTCGGACGAGAGTCACGGGCCTCAGTGTCATTAGCGAGCGAAACTGGATTCTTGCTCATGGCGGGCTCAGCGTGGGCTGGCGAGGACCTTTCTGCGAATCCGTGTCATGGTCACCTATGGGGAGGGTCTCGCTGGGTTCCTCATCAGAGGGCGGGTCATCAGGATCGGCTGGTTCAACACCGTCATCACCCTCATCGGAGTCATCGCTGTCTTTGTCTCCATCATCGCCGTTCGAGCCGGACGGGTCATCGGCCGGTGAGTCGCTCGGTTCGTCAGGTGAAGTCTCGCTGTCATTGGGAGTGTCGCTGTCATCGGGGGTGTCAGGGCCATCGGTTGGTGACTCGCCATTATCATCTGGATCGGTTGTCGTGTCGTCGGGATCGCCATCAGTGTCATCTACTTCTGGCGAAGTGTCTTCCGGAACAGTCGTAGTTGTAGACACGCTTGGTGAGCCGTCACACAGGAGACCCTCTGGTCGGTACTGCGCATAGAACGAGTCGGTCTGCCTGCGATTATCTGCAAGCCACGTGCGTGTCCGTTTGGTAGTGACATGTGTGCAGGAAGTCCCGATCGTGCGGGTCTGCTGATCAGTTTGCTGCACCTCAACCGACTTGGTCGAGTAGATCTTCACAGTGATCGAGTTTGCTGTGGTACTTGGCCAGAGCATCACAGCATGAGGTGTATTGTTCTCAAGCACAAGATCTGGAATGGGGTAAGAGACAGTTGCCTCACGCCCATACGGATAACGACTCAGGTAGATGGTGTGACTCTGATACTCGATGAAGTCAAGCCCGGCGAAGAAAGCAGCATTAAAGAGAGTCGTTGCATATTGAGATATCCCTCCGCCTACTGATTGCACAAAGACGCCGTTCAATATCATGCCGGCGGGCACAAAACCCTTTTCGCTGGTTCTCTTGCCAATGTAGTCATTCACGGAGAAACGTTCGCCACGTTCGATAATCACTCCCTGTGTCATCTCAGCAATGAGTGCGATGTTCTTGACCCTCTGCTGTCCAGCGGTGAAGTATGTAGTAAACTCAGATACTAGCTCTGTAATGCCTAGTGACTGAGCCCATTCTCGACCCTTTGGGTGTGGAACAATCTGTGCTGGCATTACGATCTCTTCGCTACCGTTCAACATTCCTTGCAACAAGACATCGGAGGCGTGAGCTTCGCAACATCTAAACCCGGGCTCACCACCACTGATGGAGGCTGTACCCTCAGCATCAAGAGTGATCGTTGCTACCTCACCGTTACGCCCGAATCCCGCTAGCACACTCTCAATAGTGTTATGAATTGCTGGATGCAGAGTGATGTGAGCATCTCGCCCTAGTCCCTCAAGCAATATGTGGTTACGCAAATGTTGCTCATCGATGACAGCCTGTTCAATTGTGCCCTGCAGTCGGACAATGACACCTCCCTCAGTTATCTCATTTGCATGGGTAGCTAGTGCCACTGCTAACTCAAAAGCGGCTGGATCTGCTGGCACCATCCCTCGGGTCGGTACGTCAACCGTTATTGAGCCACCCACAGCTTCGACAATGGACGTCTCAAGCAGCGTTGCTAGTGCAGCCATATCCGGGTCAGGGACTTCGGTGACAGCCAAGGGCATGAAGACACCATCAACGAGGACTATGCGAGGTGTCTCGGGATCGACGTAAGGCGTCATCGCGCCCTCAAGTCGTTCAATATCGGCGGTGACTACCACGTCGACTTCACGTGATGCAAAGAGGTCATATAGCCAGGCAGCGGGTCTTACAACGGCAGGTGGAGGCTCGTCAGCCTGTGAAATCACCTCGTCGGTGTCAAGTGTGATCCCGAGTTCTTCGGCGGTGACTGTGATGCTCTGGTCACCGAGTCGCAGTTCAACAACTGTGCTATCGAGATCTGCTTGAACAGTCTCGAGTGCCTCTACAGCCTCCTCGGGTTCTAGTCCGCCTATATCGACTCCCGACACAGTTGCGCCGGGGCGGATAGAGCTGCTCCTGCGAGATTCTTCGACCTGCCAAACAACAACAACTGCGACCGCGACAGTTAGGGCGATGATGACCCCGGGCCAGAACCATCCGCTGCGCCGGCTCCGAACTACCGCCCGCTTCGTGGATGCAGAAAGTCGCGGCACTAGGTGAGGGTACCCGTCACCCTTGATTGGTTAGTCACATGACCCCGAGCGAGCGACTGTCACATCAGGAAGCTAGAGGCGTCCCGTTTCGTCATGTTCTTCATGTTCTCGTCATGCTCCGACGTCTAGAACAGTCGTAACTCGCGTGACTCGATCCCCTTGAGTTCGTCGTAATCAACCTCAACACACTCAATGCTGCGATCCAATGCCAGCACCTTCGCTTGACGCTTGATCGAGCTCGCAACCAGAACGCCACGGGCAGGTGCCAGCATCGGATCGGAGTTCAGGTACTTGAGATAGCGGGTCAACTGCTCGACGGCATCAATCTCGCCCTTGCGCTTCACCTCCACGGCAACAGTCCTGCCTGCCGAGTCCCGGCACAGCAAGTCGACCGGGCCGATCGCCGTGGGGTGCTCACGCCTCACCAACCGCAGCCCGTCGGCGATGCTCTCGGGATTTTCGGCAAGCAGCTTCTGCATCTGTGACTCGACACCATCCTTCTGCAGGCCAGGATCGTCTCCGAGTTCGTGTGTGTAGTCGTGGAGGACTTCTTCGATGAAGATGTTGAGGCTGTCCTTACGGCCGGGTGCGGTGACTCGCCAGGTGCTCCTCGCTTCGTCGATTACTAGGCGGTTCGGGGCATTCATCCAGTTGAGCGGCTTGTAGGCACCGCCGTCGGCGTGAACTGCGACGCACCCGTCGGCCTTAACCATGATCAGGCGAACCGCTGAGGGCAGATGTGCTCGGACGCGACCTGTGTAGTCGACCGTGCAGCGCGCGATTACGAGTCGCATAACCCCATGATGGCCGCCCGCTCTAGAGCGCCGCGAGCACGGAGGCGTGCAGCTCGGGGCGGCAAACGACGAGGTCAGGTAGGTAGGGGTTGGGTTGGTTGTAGAGCAGGTCTCGACCGTCAAGGCGGCTTGCCGCAAACCCCGAAGCGAGAGCAACCGCGACGGGCGCACAGGAGTCCCATTCGTATTGGCCGCCCGAGTGCAGGTACACCTCGGCATCCCCCCGCACGACTGCCATGGTCTTCGCCCCAGCGGAACCTAACGGCACCAACTCGGCGTCCAGGGCGTGTGCCACTGACCGTGCTTGTTCTGGTGGACGCGAGCGAGACACCACGATCCGCAGGCGATCCGAAGACATGGACAGGAGCTGCGTGGGCTCGGCGGTCGTGAAAGTTTGCGCTGCAGCAGGTAGCGCAACGGCGCCGACACAGGGCCGTCCGTTGATGGCCAGAGCTACATGCACTGCCCAATCGGTGCGGCCGGCTTCGGAGAATTCGCGGGTGCCATCGAGGGGGTCAATGACCCAGACACGTTCGAAGCTGAGGCGCCGGCGATCGTCGATGGCTTCTTCAGACAGGACGCCATCATCAGGCCGTGCGGCGACGAGTTCTTGAGCGATGAACTTCTCGGCTGCGGCGTCGCCTTCGGCCTTGATCACAGCCGCCGGTGCGTGCTCGGCGTTGAGTTGCTGCCGAAGACTCACGAGCAACTGACCAGCCCGCGTTGCCAAATCGCTAGCAAGCAGATGGTCAGACTCGCATGCGAGAACTGATTCTGAATCTGAGGATGAAGTCGGAGTCGACATTGACATTGACATTGACATCAAGGATTGACTGTGCCTAGCCAGATTGCCGCTATTGCAAGACTGCGGCTTCTAGCAAGTCCTGTTGCTCCTGGGCGTGCACGCGTGGACTCCCTCCCGCAGGACTGCCCGACTCGGGCCGGCTAACCCGCCGTATCTGATGTGTCGACTCGTGTGCCTCAAACATCCGACCCTTGACACCGTCCCAGGCACCCATATTCTCCGGTTCTTCTTGAAGCCAGACGAGTTCCTTGGCGTTCCGGTAGCGCCTCAGTTCGTGATCGAGAGCCGAATATGGCCAGGGGAACAACTGTTCCACCCGGCAAATTGCCACCGGCGCGCCATGGGCATCTCGCAACTCAGCGGCGTCGTATGCAACTTTCCCACTGCACAAGATGACTCGCTTCACGGTCTCAGGATCAACGGTTCCTGCTACTACGGCGGTGTCTCCGAGAATCTCCTCGAATGTGCCCGACATCAACTCAGTTACTCTTGATCGAGCAGATCGACGGCGCAACAGCGACTTGGGGGTAAATACCACTAGCGGTTTACGCACTTGATGAATCATCTGGCGGCGTAGCAGATGGAAATACTGTGAGGCAGTCGTGGGTTGGCAAACATGCATGTTGTCTTCGGCTGCAAGTGTCATGAATCGCTCGATGCGAGCCGAGGAGTGTTCAGGACCTTGGCCCTCCATACCATGGGGCAACAGCATCACAATGCCACATCTCTGCTGCCATTTGTCTTCAGCAGCCACAACAAACTGGTCGATGATGATCTGAGCACCGTTAGCGAAGTCTCCAAACTGCGCTTCCCACATAACCAAGGCTTCTGGTTTCGCCACGGAGTATCCGTACTCGAAACCGAGAACTGCATATTCCGAGAGCAACGAGTCATAAATCCAGAGAACGCTATCTTGAGTACAAAGCGACGCGAGAGGCGTGTATTGCTCATTTGTAAGGTAATCCACTAGCACAGAGTGACGGTGGGAGAACGTTCCTCGACGGCTGTCTTGGCCGCTAAGCCGAACCGAAGTTCCCTCCATAAGGAGTGAGCCGAATGCCATGGCTTCACCAAGTCCCCAGTCCACCTCACCGTCACGGAACATCTTGTCGCGCTGATCGAATTGTCGAGCAAGCTTGGGATGCACAGTGAATCCCTCGGGAACTGCGTTTAGCGCCCGGAATATGCGGTCAACAGTCACCGAATCAACCGCAGTGCGAACATGGGGCAGAACACCCATCGGAGTGGGTGGTCGCTGTGCACGGATGTGATCACCAGGCTTGTTGTCACGAGTCTCGTCTAGTGCCGACTGAAGTTCCGCTCTGTATTCGGCTAGTGAGGCATCAGCTTGTGCCTGAGACAGATCACCTCGGACCATGAGTGAGTCGGTGTACTGGCGCCGAACAGTGGGTTTGGCATCAATGCGGCGGTACATCTCCGGCAGGGTGTAACTGGGATCGTCACCTTCGTTGTGGCCATGTCGCCGGTAACAAATCATGTCAATAACGGCGTCTTTGTTGAACTTCTGGCGATAAGCAAACGCCAGTCGCGCTACCCGCACACAAGCTTCAGGGTCATCACCATTGACGTGAAAGATCGGTGCACCAACCATCTTGGCTACATCTGTTGAGTACTGCGTTGATCGTGCAGCGTCAGGTGTTGTGGTAAACCCGAGTTGGTTGTTGATGATTACATGGATCGTGCCTCCCACCCGGTAGCCCTTAATCAGGCTCAAGTTAAACGTCTCGGCTACAACACCCTGGCCGGCAAATGCCGCATCTCCATGTACCAGCAGAGGCATGACCGGGTAAGGGCCATAGCCGCCGTCAGGGGGGATGTTGTCCATCCGGGCTCGAGCCATGCCTACGACCACAGGGTCGACTGCTTCAAGGTGAGACGGGTTAGCAGCAAGCTCAACTAGCAGGTGTCGACCCGAGGGGCTCTCATAGGCACCGACCTGGCCAAGGTGATACTTGACGTCTCCGCTGCCCTGTATCTGATCTTCAGTGATGGCGCCCTCGAACTCTTTGAACAACTCCTGATAAGACTTTCCGACAAGATTCACCAGAACATTGAGCCTGCCGCGATGGGCCATGCCCATTACCACCTCAGCCAGTGGTTCATCTGCTGCCGCAGTCAGCAGCGCGTCCAGCAGAGGAATGACCGACTCGGCTCCCTCTATGCCGAATCGTTTCTGCCCGACGTATTTGGTTCCCAGGAAGGTGCTCAGTGCCTCAGCAGCGTTGAGCATGGTGAGAATGCGTTGCTGGTCTTCGTGCTTTAGAGAAGTGTCAGAGCCTTCGATCTGTTCTTGAATCCAACGCTTCTCGTCCGGTTCTTGAATGTGCATGTACTCGACACCAATGGTGCGACAGTAGGCATCACGCAAAACCCCAAGAAGATCACCGAGCTTCATGCGCTGATTGCCGCCAACCGTTGCATAAATGCCCGTAGAACTGCCGGTTAGGAACTGCCGATCGAGATCCCAGATTGTTAGGCCATAGGTGGCCGGATCAAGTTCGGAATGCATCTCGGGTGCTTCATCACGCAGTGGATCGAGGTCTGCAATTAGATGCCCACGCACCCGGTATTGGTTGATCAACTGGTTGACCTTCGCTTGCTTTTCAAGCATGGTCGATTCACGATCAACCGGGTTGAAGTCTCGCCGCCACTTCACTGCCTCATAGGGGATGTGTAGCGAACGGAATATCTTGACATAAAAGTCATCCGCGCCGAGAAGTAAATCGTGCATCTGGCGCAGGAACAAGCCTGACTCTGCACCCTGGATTACGCGATGGTCATACGTGGAAGTGATCGTCACAAGCTTGCTAACACCAAGGTCAGCGAGCACCGTCGGATCTGCAGCTTCATACTCAGTCGGGTATGCAAGCGCACCAACACCCACGATGGTTCCTTGCCCCGACATCAAGCGCGGCACCGACTGGCGTGTTCCAAGAGTTCCGGGATTCGTGAGGGTGACTGTCACGCCACGTAGGTCATCAGCAGTGACCCGTCCTTCCCGCACTTTTGCGACCTGGGTTTCGTAGGTGTCAATGAACTCTCGGAAACTGAGAGTGTCGGCATCGTGAATGCAAGGCACCATCAAAGAGCGACCACCGTCACGCTTGGGAAGATCAACCGCAATCCCTAATCCCACATGTTCGGGCCGGATGACTCGAGGTAGGCCGTCAGCATCGGTGATGAATGTGTTATTCATCGCATTAACCGTGTCGGCGATAGCGCGAACGACCGCATAACCAATGATGTGAGTGAACGAAACCTTGCCCCCGAGTTTGCGCCCCAGGTATCCGTTGATGATCTTCCGATTCACCTCGAGCAGGCGTGCAGGTACATCCCGGAAACTCGTTGCCGTTGGCACACCAAGGCTTGCTTCCATGTTGGCAACGATTCGAGCACCAACCCCGCGGATTACTTCACCTGTGGGGGAGTGATCAGACACCTGGGCAGTGGTAGTTCGGTTGGGAGCCCGTCGGGCGCGCGGCTTCGCAACACGTGGCGAGGCGGCTCTTGTTGCGCCAGCAGTTTGAGGCTTCGGTGCCCGGGGAGGCGCCGCGGTTTCTGCGCCACGATGCGGGACCGGTGTTTGCGACCGCGGCCGCGGCTGCGGCTGCGGCTGAGTCGGCGTAGCAACGGAAGCGCTTGAGAGTGAAGCTGCCGCAGCCGTCGCAGGAGCGTCTTCGGTGTGGGGGATTACGTCTGAGCCCTCAAAGGCCACTCGCCAGTCGGCATCTACCGACTCGGGATCCTCCAGCCACCGTTCGCGCATCTCGTCGATGATCCAGGCGTTTGGGCCAAGAGCATTAGCGAGGTTGTGGCGTTGTTGATTGTTCATCGTTGCCGATACTAGAACGGCGCAGGACTAGGGTCAGCCCGTGCGAGTGGTCACCTGGAATGTCAATTCGTTGCGGGCGCGCCGTGGGCGGGTTGAGCGATGGATTGAAACGTTTGCCCCCGATGTCCTTTGTTTACAAGAGACCAAGCTGGCTGATAGCGCCTTTGGCCCGTTGGAATTCCAGGCACTCGGATATGAGTCGGTTCACCATGGTGAAGGTCGCTGGAACGGTGTAGCGATTCTCAGCCGGGTCGGTTTGGAAGAGTGCGTAGCGGGCTTTGGTGAAGGGATCGAACCCGATCGTGACGCTCGGCTCGTGTGGGCGACCTGCGGTGGGGTGAGGATCGCGTGTTGCTATGTGCCCAACGGGCGCTCTCTGGGACACGATCACTATCACTACAAGTTGAGTTGGCTGGCTCGGCTGAGAGCGTCGCTTGAGGGCCAAGCTGATCCGCAGACACCGACAATCGTGTGCGGTGACTTCAATGTCGCACCCGAAGACCGTGATGTCTATGACCCGATGGCCTTCACCGATACAACACATACCAGTGCTCCGGAGCGTGAGGCACTGGAGAACGTGCTGGACTGGGGACTGTCAGACCTATTCCGGTTGCGTTACGAGGAAGCAGGCCTGTTCAGTTGGTGGGACTATCGCGCAGGCGACTTTCACAAGCGAAAGGGCATGCGCATCGATCTGCTATTGGGATCACACGTGGTCGCAGATGCATTGACGTATGCGCTGATCGATCGCAACGAGCGCAAAGGTCCCAGAAACGACCCACCAAGTGATCACGCCCCTGTTTTCGTGGACTTGGACCTCTAGGGCCCGCTACGCCACAGATTCCGTCTGGTTACTAGAACGCTTCGCCCGATAGCGCTTGGCGGGCCCGGGCGATGCCCTTGAGGTTCAGTTCTCGTTGCATCTTGAAGCGGCTGGTATCTCCTTGATCTCCTTGCTCCTCGGCAGTCGCGAACGGTGAGCCCTTCGAGCCATCGATGAGTCCTGCGATCCAACGGGACGGTGAGCGCTCGAGGCTCTCACCTCCGATTGTGCGCCGGTTGCACCAAAGCAGATGTAAGTGTGACCGAGCCCTTGTCATGGCGACGTAGAGCAGCCTGCGTTCTTCGGCGATCGACGCACGACTGCGAGCACGAGCGATGGGCACAAACCCCTCCTCAATACCGACGAGATGCACGACCGGCCACTCAAGGCCCTTAGCGGCATGGAAGGTCATCATGTGTACGCCCTCGGTTTCGTCTGCGCCAGCCACCTCACGCCGGCCTGTCCTCAGAGCTGACCAGAAGTCCGCAACGGTGGCTGTGGGATCAAGCGCCAAGTGATCCATCCCAAGCCGCAAGACGAGATCCACACTGGCGAGGCGCGCCTCCACGTCTCTAGCGCTAGGCGTCGCAGGGCCACCGCTTGTGGAAGACTGATGCGTGACCTCGCCAGCTTGATCGTCGGAGGGCGCTAGGCGGTGGCGGGTATCAGCAAGTGCAAACGAGAGCCGGTCGGTGTCACGCCATGCGTCAGCCATCTCGCCTAGAGAGGCTTGCAGGTCGCGAACGGTCGCTCCCGTGGGCATCCGTACATCAATGTTGTAGCGCGGCAACTCGAGGGCCAGTGCGTCGAGGTGGTCGTTGGTGCGCGCTAGCACCGCCTGATGACCCCAGGAAGCACCGGGCCGGTGATGTTCTCGAATTGCCCGTGCCAGCACTGCAGCCTCTTCGTTGCCGTCACAAACTGTAAAGCGCGTCTGCGCTCCGGCGGGCCGCACTGCAGGTTGTGGCTGCTTGCCAAGAGCCGCCGCAGCTGTCAAGAGCACTTCGGGTGTCGAGCGGAAGTTGCTTCGCAGCCGCATCACTACACAGCCGCTGAAGTGGGAGCGGACTTCATTGATGAGTTCAGGATCGGCTCCGTTCCAGCCATAAATCGCCTGGTCGGGGTCGCCAACGACTACCAGCGTCGACTCGGGTCCGAGCCATGACTTCAACAGCGCGAACTGCAGTGGATTGATGTCATGGAACTCGTCCACGAGCAAGTGCTGGTGGAGCCAGCGCCACGCAGACGCGTATTTGCGGTCGCTGGTCATCAGGTCGAGAGCGTCAGTCAACACATCGTTGAAGTCATGCAGTCGACGCTTGATCTTTGCCGTCTCGTAGTCGGCGTAGAGCCTTGCGAATCCTCCGCTGTGAGCCTGCGGAACGTTGCGGCGGTGCGCGCGCGCTGCTTGCACGTAACCGTCAGGCGTTACGAGTTGCGAGCGTGCCCAGTTGATTTCGTTTACGTAGGACGTAATGCGCGCCTGATCGGTGCGAGGCCGCAGTTGGCTGATGAGACGGTGAGGGTTAGTGAGGATCTGCGGGGGCCGTCGTGACGAATCAGCAGCGTTGCGACAGAGCTGTGCGAGTGCCACCGCATGGAACGTGCCAGCCTTCACTGCGTCACGAAGGCCGTGTTTACGTACCCGATCCCGTAACTCGTGAGCCGCGGCTCGGGTGAAGGTCACCGCAAGCATGCGGCGAGGGTCGGCGCGCCCCTGCTGGGCTTGCCAAGCGATTCTGGTGGTCAACACGCGAGTCTTTCCCGACCCGGCACCAGCGATTATGCAAAGTGGCGAGACGCGAGTCGTCACGGCGTCTCTTTGCTCAGTTGTGAGCCCGGCGAGCAGCCGATCAGGGGTCTCGGCCACTCCCTGACTGTACGCCGGCCGCTTCATGGCCCCGATGACCTAGGTTCTCACGGCAATGTTTGTCGTTGACGAGTCGCGGTTTGAGCAGTTAGTTGCCGAGGCGCTCGACTCGCTGCCCCCCGAAATCGGGAGTCTGATGAGCAACGTTGTCGTGGTCGTCGAGGACTTCGGTGAAGACTCGAGGTTGTTAGGCCTATATGAAGGCATTCCTCTCACCGAACGCCACGACTACGGCGGTCTGGTAATGCCCGACATGGTGCGACTGTTTCGTCTTCCAATCTGCGCGGCTTGCGAGACTGAGCAAGATGTGATTGATGAAGTCGGAGTAACTGTTGTCCACGAGATTGCTCATCACTTCGGCATTGATGACCCTCGACTTCACGAGCTTGGGTGGGGTTAGAGAACCCCTAGAGCCCAAAGGCGGCTGCGTTGTTGTCCTCTCGGCTTGAGCAGGTCGCGTTCAGACTTGGCGGCGATTCCAGGTGATCGAAACGTTGAGAAAGAAGTTCGTTACCGACGCTAGAGCAAGGCCCACTCCATTGTTGATTGCGGCAGCAATGTCGGGGCTTGCGGAACTGGTCGGGAAACCGTTGCGATGCAGCAACTGGAACACGGACAACTGCACGAACACACCGACTACCGACACCAACTGAAACAGCGAGAATCCTCCCAATAAACTCCAACCTCGGTAGCGTCTGTCATAGAACGTGAAGTAATTGTTTGCTAGGAAATTGGTAATGATGCTCGCTTGTATTCCGAGTAGCGCCGAAAGGTATATCGGATTCAGGTCTGGTGTGATGCCAAGGTTGAATGCTGGGAGATTGGCTAGTTCGCCTAGTGCATACACGATCAGGCTGACTGCCACACCGCTAGCCCCGACCAGGCAGTACTTGATAAACAGTGGCGAGACGTTCCGCCCGATCCTTAGTGCGAGTGCGCTGATGAGATCATCTAGAAGAACCCCGCCACTTAGCTTGGTTTCTCCTCCAACTCGGGGTCGAAACACATAGCCGACTTCTGTCACCTTGATGTCGTGTTGGTGCGCAAGGAACATCCAAAGAACCTTGTATTCACGCAGGTTCCGGTTCATCTGTGGGGCCGCCTGCTCATAGAGGTGTCTACTCACCACGAAGAACCCACTCAAGGGATCGGATGTACGACGTAACGGTGGCAGGATCTTGCGAGCGATGGCGTCTCCTGCAGTAGTTACCCGGCGGCGTGTCTTGGTTCTTTGACCCTGCGACCCACCGTCACCCATTCGGGTGCCTATACAAATGTCGGCGCCGTCGTCTATGACTGATGCGACCATGACCCCGAGCACTGTCTCGTCATGTTGCAGGTCACCGTCGATGACTGCCAGCGACTCTCCCGATGCAGCTGCCATGCCATCAAGCACGGCAGAAGCTAAGCCACGCTTGCCGATCCGACGGATGACCTTGACGGATGGATCATGGGCGCCATGTTGGCGCGCTAGCTGCCATGTGAAGTCGGGACTGTTGTCGTCAACCACGATGATCTCGTGCGTTTGCCCGCTGAGAGTGCGACGTAGACGGTCAATGACCTCAACGATGTTGTCAACTTCGTTGTAGGTCGGGACTATCACCGATACCCGCATCCCGGCGAACGCTACGCGACCACCCAAAGATTGAGACGCCCCATGTCTGGCGACACTTTCGTGGCGACACTGTTGTGATCTGAGTTAGCCTCTCCTTCAAATCAACCGGGGAGCTCGGGACAGCCGGGCTGAGAGGGCACCCGCATTACGGCGGTGTCGACCCGCAAGACCTGATCTGGATAATGCCAGCGGAGGAAGCATGACACCTCAGATCTCATCGGCGAAGAGCAACCACGTCGTTAACCAAGCGGCAGTCCACCGTTCGCTCAGCAAGCCTCGACGGTTAGCTCACAGCATCAAGGCATCGACGGTCGCGGTTGCTGTTGGTCTCATAGCTGCCGCATGTATTGGAGGATCTGGGAGTGAGAGCAATGACTCACAATCCGAGAGCCTGGCGGGGACAACTGTCACCCTCCTTACACATGACTCGTTCAGCCTGTCCCCGGAGACACTCGCAGTCTTCACCGAGTCAACAGGGGTAACGGTTGAGTTGCTCGGGATGGGAGATGCCGGAGCATTGGTGAGTCAAGCTTGCCTCACGGCAGGCGAGCCTCTCGGTGATGTGCTTTTCGGGATTGACAACACATTTCTGCAACGCGGTCTTGATTGCGATTTGTTCGAGGCGTATGAATCGCCAGGACTTGCTGACGTCGCCGACCACTTCGAACTTGATGATCTCCATCGGGTCACACCGATCGACTTCGGTGACGTTTGCCTCAACTACTGGATTGATGCCTTCGACGAAACCTTGCCACCGCCGACATCACTGGAGGATCTAACTGATTCTCGTTACGCCGGCATGCTGGTGGTGCAGAGTCCCGAGACTTCCTCGCCTGGTCTTGCCTTTTTGCTCGCCACAATCGCTCACTTCGGTGACGGTTGGGAGAAGTACTGGTCTGAGTTGAGGGCTAACGATCTATCGGTCACTGCAGGTTGGGAGGACGCTTACTACGGCGAGTTCGCTGCCGGTGGCGGTGAGCGTTCGCTGGTCGTGTCATATGCTTCGAGCCCCCCTGCGGAAGTGATTTACGCAGACCCTCCGGTCGATACACCCCCAACCGGAGTTGTGACTGAAAGCTGTTACCGCCAGATCGAGTTCGCAGGAGTCCTCAAGGGTGCTGCGAATCCAGCGGGCGCAAGGGCGTTGGTGGATTTCATGCTCACTCCCACGTTCCAGAACGATGTTCCACTCAACATGTTTGTTTTCCCTGTAGCTGACTCTGCTTCGCTCCCCGGTGAGTTCGTCGAACATGCTCAACTTGCCGATGATCCGCACATGCTTGATCCCGCTGAGGTCGAGGCACATCGCAATGACTGGACTGACCGCTGGGTGCAGATCGTTTTGCGCTAAATCGCTAATTCCTGAGTCACGCCGCCCGGGTCTTGTCACGATCAAAAGCTCAGATTCCACGTGAGCCTGCCGTTGAAACAGGTCATCTGAGCATGAGACGTGTCGCCCGGGCCGCACCAAGTGCCATTGCTGGTGCGTTCATGCTGCTGTTCTTCGTGTGGCCAATTGCTGGTGTCATCTGGCGTGGCTTAGGCGGCCAAGGCTTTGCCAGCGCGTTCGCACCGTTGCTCAAGGTCGTGACGTCTTCTTCGAATCTCGGGATCATCTGGTTCACCATCTGGCAGGCCGCAGTATCGACCATCCTCACTGTGCTGGTTGCCTTGCCGGGTGCTGCTGCCGTAGCACGCCTGCGTTTCAGAGGACAGCGGATCGTTCGTGCCGTGGCAACAGTGCCCTTCGTGTTGCCAACAGTGGTGGTAGCCGCCGCGTTTGAGGGGGTCTTTGATCGTTTCGGCCTGGCCGGCAGTGGCGGCGGGCTGAGCTTGCGTCACAGCGTTTGGGCAATCCTCGCAGCTCACGTGTTCTTCAACTACGCGGTGGTTTTGCGCACCGTCGGTGCTTACTGGGCCGGAATGGATGCCCGGATCGAAGACCAGGCACGCATGCTGGGAGCCGATCGAATGCAGGTGTTTGCACGGGTTGTCCTACCCAGGTTGGCGCCGTCTCTAGCCGCGGCCTCAGCAATCGTGTTCCTCTTCTCGTTTACGTCTTTCGGTGTGGTGCTGATCCTTGGGGGGCCGGCGAGGGCCACCATCGAAACCGAGATCTACCGGTACGCCGTCGTGCGACTCGACCTCAACACCGCCGCCGCTCTTGCCGTTGTCCAGTTGGTTGCGGTCGTGGTGCTCGTTGTCGTCTCGAACGTGCTAGAGCGCCGTCGGAACGCGCTAGAGCCAGCGGCCTCCGTAGCGGCGTCCGTACCGAGGCGCCAGGGCCCCTTCCTGGTGGCAAACCTCGCGATCATGGCGGGGCTGCTGGGTCTGCCGCTGGCTGCGTTGGTGGAACGCTCGCTGTCGGCAGGACGTGACGGGGGTTACTCGTTTGCCAACTTTGCGGCCTTGGCTGAGCGAGTGAACCTGTTGCCCGCAAGCGCATTGTCGGCACTTATCAACTCGGTCACCTTTGCGTTGCCCGCGGCTGCGATCGCAGTGGTTGTTGGCGGTGCAGCCACCCTGGCGGTCTTGCGGCCAACGACTCGCTTAGGTGACACGGGCTCGGCTAGCGCAAGGATCTTTGATGTTGGCTTGACGCTGCCTTTGGGCACCTCAGCCGTGACAATCGGGCTCGGCTACCTGCTGGTGCTGAACCGGGGAGTGGTCGACCTGCGCACCTCGGTCATCATCGTGCCAATCGCTCATGCAGTCGTCGGGATCCCGTTTGTGGTACGCACGCTTGTTCCAATGCTGAGGTCGATCAACCCAAGAATCCGCGAGGCAGCCGCCGTACTTGGAGCGTCGCCACGAACGGTCAGGCGTGAGGTCGACTTCAGGCTTGCTGCCCGGGGACTCGCCGTAGGTGCTGGCTTCGCGTTCGCTGTATCGGTCGGGGAGTTCGGGGCTACATCGTTCATCCCGCGCCGTCCCGAGACTCTCACAGCCCCGCTCGCGCTGTTCCGTCTCCTGGGCACACCTGGGGACGCGCTGCGCGGTCAGGCGATGGCCCTTGCCGTAGCGCTGATGATCCTCACTGCTGTGGCAGTCTTCATCATGGACATCTGGGGCGACGCTCGTCGCGGCGGGATCTAAGGCGGAACGCCATGTTGAGCGTCAGCGGTGTGTCGGTGTCGTTTGGAGGCCACAAAGCGATTGACCGCATTGACCTAGACGTTGGTCACGGTGAGGTCGTCGCGATTCTCGGCCCTAGTGGGTGCGGCAAGAGCACCCTGTTACGGGCTATCGCGGGGCTTCAACCACTCACCGAAGGTGCAGTCCTGTGGGATGGCAACGATCTTGAAAGTGTGCCGGTACACAAGCGTGACTTCGGTCTCATGTTCCAGGAGCACGCGCTCTTCTCGCACCGGGATGTGGCTGCAAACGTTGCGTTCGGTCTTCGAATGCAAAAGATGCCAACTGCTCGACGCCGTCACCGGGTAACTGAGGTTCTGGCCCTCGTTGGGTTGCAGGGATACGGGCCCCGTGAGGTGGCGACACTGTCGGGCGGCGAGGCGCAGCGGGTCGCGCTGGCGCGTTCGCTAGCCCCAGAGCCGAGGCTGTTGATGCTTGACGAGCCGCTGGGTTCGCTTGATCGCCCGCGCCGGGAAGCCTTAACGGCAGAGTTGCGGAGTCTGCTGCGAGATGTGGGTGTCACAGTTCTCTATGTGACACACGACCACGACGAGGCATTTGAGATCGCTGACCGTGTCGCGGTGATGCAGGCCGGACGTATCGCTCGGATTGGTACACCCGCAGATGTCTGGCACGATCCCCGCCGTGCTGACGTTGCACGCTTCCTGCGGCATACGAACTTCATCGACATCGGTCAAGGCGGACGCGTGCCGTGGGGTTCCATCAGCACAGACGAGGGAACGTCCGTGATCCGCAGCGATGCCTTCACTCGTGCTAGCCAGACAAGCCCAACAACGGTGCCGCCCGCGAACATCGTTCAGGCGACAGTGATGAAGTGCCGCTTCCGTGGCGACCGCTACGAGTTGACTCTAAAGACGGATCCGGGTGCGGTTGAGTTGGTCGTGCGTGATCGGCGACCGGCAACGCCAGGCGACTACTTGAGGTACCACATCGATCCCCAAGCAGTCGTGCAGGTCAGCCACGCGCAGTGACACGTGCCGGAGTACGAGACGTGTACCAAGCCGCTAGTGCCGCGGCCACAAGCACGAGAGCGGCGATGCCGGAGTAGTGGCTCAGATTGGCGAAACCCAGCAACTCCACGAGCGCACCCGAGGAGATACCCCCGATGGCGCCGCCCGTTGTCATGACGAAGTCCGCTCCGCCTTGTACCTCAACACGTTGATGAGCAGGAAATGAACTGGTCAGCAGCGCGCTTCCCGCTATCAGTCCGCAACTCCAACCAATTCCGATGAGTGTTAGCCCACTAAAGAGACCTGCGCTGTGCTCGGGATCGGTGTGACCTGCAAGCTCTGCACCAATGAACAGCAACATCCCGCCGAGCATGATCACTGTGTTTGGCCCGAGCCGGTCAACCAGCCATCCCACGATCGGCGAGAACGCATACATGCCAACTATGTGCAGCGAGATGACTTGGCCAACAACCGCGAGGTCTTGCCCACCGCCTGTCATGTGAAGCGGGGTGGCAGTCATAACCGCGACCATGACGGTCTGGCCGATGAGCATGGCGACAAGAGCGAGGCGTGCCGTAGGCACTGAAAGGATGCGGCGCACGATCTTTTGAGGTGATAGCGGCTTATCTGCCTCGGAACCGATGGTGCCGAGCACTTCGAGCGGATCCGGCCTAAGCATCGAGTGGGTGAGCATGAGTCCGCTGAGGAACATCAGCGAGCTCAGGATGTAAGGGCCAGACAATTCCGGTAGTCCCAGCAGTCCCGCAAAGTCTGACATTGGACCCAAGGCGATGGTCGGGCCGGCTGCGGCCCCAAACGTCGATGCCCAGACCAGCATTCCGATAGCACGCGCACGCCTGTCTTCTGTAGCGAGGTCGGCAACCGCGAAGCGCGCTGCAAGGTTGGTGGCGTTACCGGCACCCACACCGATAATCCCGATGACGACGAGAGGGTAGAGGTCGGCGAGGGCTGCGATCAGTGCCAGAAAAGCCCCAAAGAAGCCGATCGTCCAGCCGCCCACGAGGCCCCGGCGCCTGCCGAGTCGTGCCATCCTGCGAGCTAGCGGCACGGCTGCGGCCATGCTTCCTAGCGACATTGATCCGGCGGCCAGCGTCGCCAGCGTCTCGCTGCCCGTGATGTCCTCGGCGAGTACAGCCGATGCGGCAAACGATGAGGCCATGGCAGCGCTCGCGGGGATGACCGAACCCATGAGAACCAGCAGCGTTCGTCGTTGAACAGTCGCCACGTTGGTAGGCATTGATTCGGTTAGTCCCATATCTGCTATCTGCATGTCGCTCCAGAGCCAGTCAAACCCAATCGGGGAGTGACGAAGCCCAAAGGTACTCTCTTGCCCCATGTTGACGGGGCACGAGAGGCGATGATGTGGGGCCGCTGACTGGAACCCGGGTGGTTGAGATAGCTGGTATCGGGCCGGCACCGTTTTGCGCCATGATGCTCACCGACATGGGAGCGGAGACGATCCGTATTGATCGTGCCAGCTCTGTCGTCGGTGGAGATCCAGCCAAACCGCCGCTCGATCTGCTGGGTCGGGGTAGGCGTTCGGTCGGGGTGGATTTGAAGTCACCCCAAGGCGTCGAGACGGTGCTAGCACTCGTTGAATCAGCCGACGTGTTGATTGAGGGTTTTCGGCCAGGTGTGGCCGAGCGTCTCGGCATCGGCCCCGAAGATTGCCTGAGGCGTAACGAAAGTCTCGTCTACGGCCGCATGACGGGATGGGGGCAACAGGGTCCCTATGCATCGACTGCCGGTCACGACATCAATTACATAGCACTCGCCGGTGCGCTTCATCCGATCGGACGCGCTGGGGGGGCACCCGTTCCACCCTTGAACCTGGTGGGTGACTTCGGGGGAGGTGGCATGTATCTCGCCTTTGGTGTTGTCTGCGCGCTGCTTGAAGCGAGGGCGTCCGGGCAAGGTCAGGTGATTGATGCGGCCATGGTCGATGGTGCAGCGTCGTTAATGACGCCGTTCTTTGGTATGGCGGCTTCAGGATTCTGGACTGAAGAACGGGGCACCAACATGCTTGACAGTGGCGCTCACTTCTATGACGTGTACGAGACTAAGGACGGTCGCTACATCTCACTTGGGCCCATCGAACCACAGTTTTATGCCAGACTGCGCCAGATTCTGGGCCTTGACGGTTCGGAGTGGGATGCCCAACATGACCGCAACGCATGGCCAACTCTCAAAGCCAAACTTGCCGCCATCGTCGCCAAACGAACCCGTGATGAGTGGTGCGAATTGCTCGAGGGCACCGACACGTGTTTTGCACCGGTCTTGTCGCTAGCAGAGGCTCCTGAACACTCTCACAACCAGCAGCGTCAAACATTCACGAGCGTCTCAGGAGTTGTTCAACCTGGACCGGCGCCACGCTTTAGTCGTACACCGGCAACTATCAGACGTCCACCGCCACACGCAGGTCAACACACTGATGAAGTACTTGCCGAGATGGGAATGACTGATTCTGAGATTTCAGCACTGCGTCAAGCAGGTGCAGTGGCCTAGCCGCACACCCTTATGGCAACAGCGGTTTTCTTTCACGCCCACCCCGATGATGAGGCAATAGCAACAGGCGGGACGATGCTGCTCGCCTCTAGAGCAGGTCACCGGGTTGTGCTGGTCTGTGCAACTGACGGATCGGTAGGCGAGACGCCCGGTCTCAGCGATGAAGAGTCCGACGGCATTGATCTAGCCGCAGTACGTCACGCAGAGTTGCTAACAGCGGCCGAGGTTCTAGGTGTTCACCAAGTAGTAATGCTTGGTTATCGAGACTCAGGTATGGATGGTGATCCGGCTAATGACCATCCCGAGAGTTTCTGGCAAGCAGACACAGAAGAGGCATCAAGACGCCTCGCTCGCATCCTTACAGATGAACAAGCCAAGGTGCTCACTTGCTATGACTCAAACGGCAATTACGGTCATCCAGATCACATAAAGGTGCATCGGGTAGGTGTACTTGCCGCTGAACTTGCGGGCGTTGAGCTCGTATACGAGGCCACCATCAATCGCCAACAATTCCGTGATTCCATGAAGCAAATGATTCGCATTGCAAAAGAGGTCAATCCTGAATCGGCGCACGACGCAGACTTTGACGAGTGGGAAGCTGCGCTTGACAGCGGCGCTATAGGAGTTTCCGCAGATCGACTTACTCACTGTATTGATGTGCGAACAGTGGCAGCCGAGAAGCGACAAGCGATGCGAGCACACCGCTCACAGATTCCTGCCGACTCGATGATGGTGGCCTTGCCGGATGCTGCCTTTGAGATGGCTTTCGGCACCGAGTGGTATATCCGTTACGGAGCGGGTACCCGAACCACGATTGACGGCATGCTTGGTGATGACCTGTTCGCTCCGCTCAGAAACGCGGCTGTGGAACCTTAAGCGTTGTCGGTGTGCCAAACGTCCATGACTGGTTCTCCTGGGTAGTCATCTTCTCCAACGCGTTGGCAGGGATTCTGGCGCTGGCTGCTCATCGTTTGCCTCGGCTCCAGAAGCGCTGGCTCTGGTTGATAACTGCGGCCGCGCAGACCACAGTCTTCGTTCAAGCCGGGATCGGTTCGTGGCTAATTGCTCGCGAGGGTCGAGCCGCTCCTGACCTGCATGCCCTCTACGGCTTCTCAGCGCTCATAGCCGTCGGCATCGCCTATAGCTATCGTCAGCAACTCCGAGACCGTGTTTGGTTGTTGTACGGCTGCACAGGACTGTTCTTGATGGGTTTAGGCATCCGAGCTGTGATTCTCGACTCCGTCACCTAAGAGCGCCGTCTGGCATTAGCGGCATGTAGCCGTCGCAGTTATCTCTCCTATCTATCCGCTACGGCAGACCAGATTGGCTTGTTTCAGATCCGCCACTTTTGTGGGTGCCTGCTATAGCGTTCGCGCTACGACAACGGCGTCGGAGACAGATCAATGAACTTTGGTGTGCGCGGTAGCGATGTGGCGCGCGAGCTTGCGTCCTCGCTCGGCTTGAGCAAGGTAAGTGTCCGTTACGGGTTGAGCCAGGACGACCTCTTTGTGGCCGCCATCAATGGGGATCGCGGCCGTGTGCGGCTCGGTGGTCGTGATGATGAGCACAAGGCGTACTCGACAGCGCTGGGGCGCGGCGGCCCACTCGTCTTCTACTCGGATCCGACATGTACCGGCCGTCCCACGAACGACACGTACTGCACGGCGCGCCCGTCCGTCGAGTCAGACATCTGGTGGAAGCAGGGCTTTAGTCGCTTTGATCCCCAGGGCTTTGATGAGCTCACACAGCGTGTCGTGGCTCACCTGAACAGTGGGTCTGCGCGGCTTTATGTGACAGATGTGTTTTGTGGCGCCGACCCGCAATTCGCCGAGTCTTGCAGGTTCGTCGGTGAGTACGCTTCCCACGCCTACTTCTGCAACATCATGTTTCCTGCAGATGTAAGTCCACGCCACGCCACGCCCGAGCAGGGGCGCAACCACCGGTGGACATTGCTAAATGTTCCGTCGTTTCATTGTGAACCCGCAAGGGATGGCACAAGATCAGATCGTGCAGCGATCATTGACCTTGAGCGTCGTCTTGCACTCGTGCTAGGACGGGCCGACTATTGCGGTGTCAACAAGAAGACCATGTTCACGATCATGAACTATGTGCTGCCTGACAAGGGTCAACTGTCGATGCATTGCGCAGCCAATGTTGGGCCTGATGCGGACAGTGCGATCCTCTTTGGGTTATCTGGTACAGGCAAGACAACGCTGTCGGCAGATCCGCATCGTGAGCTAATTGGCGATGACGAACATGTCTGGACAGACGCAGGCATCGCTAACTTTGAAGCGGGTTGTTACGCCAAACTCATTGATCTCGACAAACATGCCGAGCCCGTTATTGCCGCGGCACTGTCGATGAAGGGCACGCTTGTCGAGAACGTTCCCAGGCACCCAACACGGGATCTGTCGCAAACGCATCCGCAAGATCTCAACTTGAGTGACCGTTCGATCACCGAGAATACTCGCTTTGCTTACCCCCTGGAGTGCAATCCCAATGTCGCTCTGGGGGCCCGTGGGCCTCACCCAGCGACCATCGTGCTGCTAACGGCTGATGCCTTTGGTGTATTGCCACCTGTCTCGATCCTCGACGACGAAGAAGTGATGTATCACTTCGTAATGGGCTTCACGTCGAAGCTCGCAGGAACCGAGGTTGGCGTTACAGAGCCACAAGCGACGTTCTCAGCATGCTTTGGGTCACCGTTCATGGCTCGACAGCCCCATGTCTACGCACAACTGTTACGTCAGCGGATGCGCCAGCACAAAGCCCGGTGCGTGCTGTTGAACACCGGCTGGACCGGTGGTGGTTATGGAGTCGGTAACCGCATGTCGTTGAGCGTGACCAGGGCACTTCTTGACGCCGCACTCGGCGGCCACTTCGATGATGCGCCTACGGTGAAGCATCCGATCCTGGGCCTGCGAATGCCGGTCGCATGCGTTGGTGTCGACAACACCATTCTTGATCCTCGTGCCACTTGGGCCGACACCGAGGCCTATGACTTGGCCGCCATATCACTGCGTGCGATGTTCCGAGTTCATTACCGGGAGCAGGGCTACGAGTCGCTTGGTATCCGGGAAGTGATGTAGCCACCCGGATGGGCGGCACTTACAGATCTGGTGTGCCCATATCGACTTCGGACCCCAGCCGCAGGCGTGTCGCCCGACCCGTGGCGTCAAGATCAAATTGCACGCGCTGACCTTGACGCAGCATGCGAAACAGCGAGCCCTCTAGGGCATCTGCTGCCAGGTCGATGTCGCTGAGGTCGGCCTCGCTGATCAACACACCGTCGCCGGTGACCGGGTCGTAGCTCTTAATGACACCCTGCACGGCTCGCAAGCGTAACGCTTCGGATCTAAGGCCGACCGGGGCGTGAAGTTATGATCCTCACATGGCACCGCAGGCCCTTGACGCTGCAGCGATCCGTCGTGTAATTGGCTGCTTTCGTGATGGGCTGAGGGCCCACAGGCAGGTCATCGACAACCTCAACGTCTACCCAGTGCCCGACGGTGACACAGGCGCAAATATGAGCGCAACCATGGACTCGGTCGCGGATGGGCTCGATGGCGTAGAAGCGGAGATCAAGGCGTACTGCAAGGCCATCGCACATGGCGCATTGATGGGGGCTAGGGGCAACTCCGGGGTGATCCTGGCGCAGATCATGCGGGGCCTGTCATCGACCTTGAGCGAAGCTGCAAATGACGGCTCGTTGCTGGGTCCCGAAGTTTTCGCCCGAGCTCTGAGTGCTGCGAGCGCCGGCGCGTATGGGGCGGTGGCCCGCCCTGTTGAAGGCACGATCTTGACGGTCGTGCGGGAAGCGTCCGAAGCGGCCACAGATGCAGCCGATACGGGAGCGTCACTACTAGAAGTGCTCGAGGCTGCCCGCGAGCGTGGCTATGACGCTCTGGAACGAACACCTGAGATGCTCGCAGTTCTCGCTGAAGCGAATGTCGTTGATGCGGGTGGTGCCGGGCTGATGCTGCTATTTGATGCGTGCCTCAGCGTGGTCGATGGCCGTGCAATGCCCGAGCCTCCTGAAGCTCCGCCGCCCCCGGCATCGATGCAGGTCACGGCTGGTCATGGTCATGGCCAGGCGACGGCCGCAGATCACGGCACCGACGGCGATCGAGAAGCATCGATCGCAGATCTTCGCTACGAGGTCATGTTCCTGCTTGATGCGCCGGATGCCGCGATTGAGGGGTTCAAGCAAGCCTGGTCTCGGATTGGCGACTCAATCGTCGTTGTTGGTGGCGACGGGTTGTGGAACTGTCACATTCACAGCGACGACATTGGCGCCTCGATCGAGGCCGCGATCGACGTGGGCCGACCCCATCGGATCCAAGTAACCGACCTGCTCGATCAGGCCGCTGAGCACTCCGACGCCTTCAGCCACACACAGTCAGCTACCCAGTCCCAGTCGGATCTTTCGCCCGGCGCGCCACACCACAAAGCAGACAAAGCACCTGACCATTCCGCGCAGGCCAATGAACAGGCAGCGGATGTGGGCGATGGTCCTGTTGAGATCACCGAGGCTGAGGCTTGTGCTGTCGTAGCGGTCGGCGCTGGCGCTGGCGTACACGCACTGTTTGAGTCGATGGGCGTTGCCAGGGTTGTCTCGGGCGGTCAGTCGATGAACCCTTCGACTGCCGAGTTGTTGGCTGCTGTCGACTCCTTGCCGACCGGTCACGTGATGGTGCTGCCCAACAACAAGAACATCATTGCCGTGGCTAACCAGGTGGACGGCGAGTCCGAGCGCACAGTGCGGGTAGTTCCCACCCGAAGCGTCGTCGGCGGCATTGCCAGCCTTCTTGCATTCTCGGGGGCTGCGACGGCCGAGCAGAACCTGCAAGCCATGTCGGACGCAGCTACAGAAGTCATAGCTCTAGAGCTCACTCAGGCGGTGCGTCCTGCGTCAAGCAGCGCCGGTCCCATACGCACCGGCGATTGGCTTGGGATCGGCCCCGAGGGGATCGCCGTCATAACCCAGGAGCCACAGCCTGCAGCGACTGCATTGCTTGACTCGTTCATGACAGACGATCACGAACTTCTCACCGTGATTGAGGGTGAAGGAGCTAGCGCCGCAATCACTTCAGCTATCGAAGCTCACATTGACGAGTGCCATAGCCATGTTGAGGTGGAGGTGACCAGCGGCGGCCAGCCGTTGTACCCCTACCTGTTCGGTCTGGAGTAGCTACCGGCCTCCTGAATCCCGCAAACCTGGAACATCATGGCATTAGGTGATCCGCCGCTGACTTACCGCGACCTGCACAACATCAGCGTCTTGCGACTCGTGCGCGTTGGCTCGAGGCGACGATCCGCGTACGCCGAGTTGGGGATTGGCAGCGTGCTTGACCTGCTGCATTACTACCCGCGCCGTTATCTCGATCGCACCCGTCAGGCTCAGATTGCGGAGTTGCGTGTCGATGAACCTGCGACCGTAGTAGGTCGCGTAGTCCGATCTTCAACCCGCAGGACTCGTAACCGCAAGACTCTTACCGATGTGGTTCTGGCTGACAACACGGGCCGCCTCAAACTGTCATTCTTCAACCAGCGCTGGCGGGAACGGCAACTGACGCCGGATCGGGATGTAGTGGTGCATGGCAAACCGAGCTACTTCCGTGGACAGCTGCAGATGACCAACCCCGTAGTCGACACCGTGGGTAATCGCACAGGCCGCTTCATTTCTGTTTACCCGCAGTCACAGCGCGCCGGTGTACGGACATCAGACATTTCGAGCAGCGTGACAGAGGCTCTCAACCGATGTGAAGCCCGAGGTATTGCCGACCCGGTGCCCGCCCGGATACGACGACATCTCAAGCTCATCGATCGTCACACCGCGCTTAACTGGATTCACCGGCCCTCCAGCATCAGGGAGTCTCAACTGGCGAGGCGCAGGCTCGTGTTCGATGAACTCTTGCAGGTGCAACTTGAGTTGGTGCGTCGCAAGAGTCACCTCGAGCGCACAACCGTGGGACTTACTCATGCAACCGGCGGCACGCTGGTCGATAGTTTCCTCGCTTCGTTGCCGTTCACCTTGACAGGTGCCCAGCAGCGAACCATCGCGGAGATAAGCGACGACCTAGGCCGCCCGCATCCGATGCATCGTTTGATGCAAGGTGATGTTGGCGCAGGCAAGACAGTGGTCGCTCTATGCGCCTTGCTGGTTGCGGTGCAGGGACGACTTCAGGGAGCCTTGATGGCACCAACAGAGGTACTTGCAGAGCAGCACTACAAGACGGTCGCTGGGCTACTTGGCAACCTGAGTATCACGGACAGCAACAGATCGTCGGGCGAGGGACAGTTGCGCGTAGAAATGGAACGACCGCTACGGGTCGAACTCCTTACCGGTACTCGCTCTGCCCCAGCGCGGCGCCGCATCACTGGCGGCCTGGCCTCGGGTCAGGTTGACATCGTTGTCGGTACCCACGCGCTGATATCCGAGAGTGTCAAATACCAGGCACTAGGGGTTGTGGTCATCGACGAGCAACATCGCTTTGGCGTTGAACAGCGCGCCGCCCTGCGTAACCGGGGGCCTGGCTCGGCCACACCGGATTTGCTCGTGATGACAGCCACGCCGATCCCTCGCACCGCCGCAATGACCGTGTATGGCGACCTTGACGTGTCAGTCCTCGACGAGCTACCAGCCGGTCGCATCCCAGTCGCGACATCATGGGCTAAGGACCCAACCGAGGAAGCCGCCGTCTGGCAGGTCGTACGAGAAGAGGTCTCGGCCAGCAGGCAGGCATACGTCGTTTGCCCCGTCATCGAGGAGTCAGACAATCTCGACGTGCGGTCAGCCACAGAAACCTACGAGGCTCTCACACGACAAGGTGGTGAACTGCATGGTTTGCGGGTTGGACTGCTCCACGGCCGGGTTGGCCCCGCCGAAAAGGAAGCGACGATGGAGCTGTTCCGTGGAGGCTCACTTGATGTGCTGGTCTCGACGACCGTGATCGAGGTCGGAGTCGACGTTCCCAACGCCACCGTGATGGTGGTGCTCGACGCTGGCCGTTTTGGCATCGCACAACTGCATCAGTTGCGGGGCCGGGTCGGACGCTCCGACATTGAGTCAAGATGTTTCTTGGTGGGAGAGGCATCCACCCCTGACGCGGAACAGAGACTGCTAGCCCTTGAGGCATCTAATGACGGGTTCGAACTTGCCGAGCGAGACCTCGAGTTGCGAGGTGAGGGAACGATCATGGGCGAGCGCCAGAAGGGCCGCAACGATCTGAGGCTGGCGTCTCTGCGCCGTGACAAGAAGTGGGTGACCGAGGCTCGCTCCGTGGCGACCGCGATCATCACCGAAGATCCGGATCTTGGTGCTCACCGGGAGTTAGCCGATGAGATCGAGTTGATGCTCGGCGACACCGACGCCGAGTTCCTGCTCAAGGGTTGATCACTGTGACTCTCTCATGATCATGATGGCCGCCACATTGCCGCAATATTCATGATGGCCGCCACGTTGCCGTCACATCATTGCGTGTGAGTTGATGTCCTTACGGGTTGTGGCAGGGAGTGCGGGAGGGCTGCGGCTGTTTGCCCCGCCCGGCAATGCCACCCGACCGACCGCCAACCGGGCACGCGAAGCAGTCTTCAACTCGCTCTACTCACTCGGCGCAATTGCGGGTGCGCGTGTGCTCGATCTCTATGCAGGTTCTGGTGCCCTAGGAATCGAGGCGCTAAGCCGTGGCGCAGAGCATGTGACCTTCGTGGAACGTCACCGCAACGCACTCAAGGCCCTGCGCGCCAATCTGCGCACAACTCGGCTACAAGAGCGCTCTGAGATTATGGCAATTGATGTTAAAAAAGCGCTAGATGACCTAAATCAACGCGCAGCTCGGTTCGATCTAGCCCTCATCGATCCTCCTTATTCGTTTGATCGATGGCCGCAATTGCTAGCTCGCACACCTGCCGAATTGTATGTTATTGAGTCCAATCGGCGCATCGAATTGGGCCCAGATTTGAGGTTCCACAATCGGCAGCGCCACGGCGGTACCGTTGTCACGTTCGCCTTCGCCGCAGATAGCGGCGCCTAGCTGTCCGGAGACATTTAGTGACCAGAGTGTTGTACCCCGGGTCTTTTGATCCGATTCACTACGGCCACCTAGAGATGATCGAGACCATCGCCGAGCTATTTGCAGAAGTGATCGTCGCTCCTATGCGGAATCCCCAGAAGGGCAATGGCCTATTCGACCTAGACGAGCGCAAACAGATGATCGAAAAGGCGTGTGCGCACCTGCCGAATGTGTCGGTGGCTACCTTCTCAAGTCTCGTGGTGAAACTCGCTCAGGATGTCGGAGCGAACTTCATTGTCAAGGGCTTGCGAGCTGTCTCAGACTTCGAGAACGAACTGCAGATGGCACAGATGAATCTGGCACTCGCGGGAGTCCACACTGTCTTCATCCCTTCGGCTAGCAAGTGGTCATTTATGGCTTCAAAGCTGATCCGGGAAGTGGCCCGCCTCGGCGGTGATGTGTCGTCGATGGTTCCGACTTCCGTGCAGGAGCAACTCGCTCTACGATTCGACAGATCCTCGTGAGTACCCAGCCGCCACGCTCTCGCCATACCGAGCGCACCAACACGCACACTGAAGTGCCGTCGTCGCACCAAACCGCACCTCAAACCACGCAGCACACGGCCCAGTCACCACAGACTGCACAGTCAATGGACTCACGGCGCTTCATCGTGGAAGGGCTGCTCAACCAAGCCCTGCACTCGATTCAGCGATCCCGGCCGATGCCGTTCTCAACTTCTGTGATGATTAACGGGGAAGAGCTTGTTGCGCTGTTGCAACGAGCACTTGCCGCTCTTCCCGATGAAGTGAAGGCGGCTCGCTGGGTTCTAAAGGAGCGCGAGCAGATAAAGATGCGGGCCGAGCGTGAGGGCAGTGAGCTTGTGGCGCGTGCTCGGGCCCAAGCAGAACGCATGGTGCAGCGCAGCGAAGTCGTCAAGACCGCGGAGATGCATGCCAGGCGAACCACAAGCAATGCTGAGGAGCACGCCGCCCAACTAAGGCTTGAGACCGAAGACTGGTGCGACAAGCGTCTTGCTGCTTTCGAGTCGGCACTGCAAAAGACAATGAGAACGGTTGCGGCCGGACGCAGGAAGTTACAGGACACTCGCACAGACCGACCGCCTGAAGCCGAACCCCGCCCCGCAGCGTTGCGCGACGGATTCTTCGACCAGGATCTCGGCTGAGAGGCCGCGGCTCAGATAGGTTGCCCGGTCGCGAAGTCCGCGTCTATCTATAGCGGAGGCAAAGTGGGGCGAACCCGCAGGCATCCTCGTGCTACCGGCCAGCATCGGCGGCACACCCGCAGGCAACCCAAGTTGCGTGAGCGCAGGCGCACGGCCCAGCTCAGCGGTGCCCTGGTTATCGATTGCGTTCGCCTAACTGCCGGTGCAATTGACAACATTGCAGTTCAGCGATCTGCGTCAGTGGAGGAGGCCGAAGTAGCGTCCTCACGGGTTGCTGCCGGACGTGTCAGGGTCGACGTGATAGTAAAGGCGGCAGGGCAATCACTGGTCGTGACTGGCGACCTGAACGCAGAGTGGGTCTCGGAGTGTCGCCGCTGCCTTGAAGAGGTCCGGGGCGCGTTGCAAGTCCGCCTTGATGAAGTCTTTGAGTGGGAACCATCCGAGGGCGAGACCTGGCCCATCTCCGATCAACGAATCGACCTCATGCCCGCGGTACGTGAGGCGGCGATGCTTGCCCTACCCCTTGCCGCTTTGTGCTCCCCGGACTGCGCCGGACCGGCACCATCTCGCTTCCCGACAGGGCCCGCCGCCACACGTGTAGAGAACTCAGGCTGACTAGACTGCAAACTTGCCCGGCACCAAATTGTCCGGGCGCAAACGCGCTAGGGCATCGAGGAGCCGGTTCCATCCATGGCTGTTCCCAAGAAGAAGACATCCAAGGCGAAAAGCCGCAGTCGCAGGGCCTCATCCTGGAATCTGCGACCCACGGCCCGCAGCACCTGTAGCCGATGCGGCAGCGTCAAGCGGCCACATCGAGTTTGTGGCAACTGTGGCTTCTATGGCGGTCGACAAGCCATCGACATCGAGTAGTGCCATAGTTGCTAGTCATGGAGTTTCGGAGCCTGCTGTGGAACTGACGGGTTGGTGCTGCCGATCCGCAACCGCCACCGAACTCGCCTAGATGCCATCTGTGCCATCCGCCTTGGCCACGCAAGACATGAAGCCAGTCGCAGTTGATGCTATGGGGGGCGATCGGGCTCCCTCAGAAATAGTGGCCGGCGCACGGCGAGCCTCCGAAGAACTTGGTATTCCCGTGGTGCTAGTGGGGCGCCCCGGCGAGATGGGCGACACCGGCAACCTCGAAGTCATCCCCGCAGCACAAGTAATAGGTATGGACGCCGAGCCCGGCTCAAGTGTCCGAACCATGAAGGACTCGTCGCTGGTACGCGCTGCTGAAGCTGTACGCGATGGGCGGGCTTCGGCGATGGTGTCCGCGGGAAACACTGGTGCCGCAATGGCTTCGGCACTGTTGCGGATGGGGCGCATACGCGGGATCGCTCGCCCCGCTATCGCAACCCCGATTCCGACCCCGGGCGCCCATCCCACCACGATGCTCGACTCTGGCGCCAACGTTCAGTGCCGACCGGAGTGGCTGGTGCAATTTGCACGAATGGGATCGGTTTATGCCCGTGACCGCTTCGGCGTCCATAGACCCCGGGTTGGCTTGCTGTCGATCGGAGAAGAAGCCCGTAAAGGCAACGACTTCACCAAGGCCGTGTTCGATCTCTTGGCTGACGGCACCTGGGCGAGCGACGTAGGCGCCGACTGGATCGGCAACGTGGAGGGTCGTGACATCATGACCCCCGACGTGGATGTCGTCGTGACGGACGGCTTCACCGGCAACGTCACCCTCAAGGCGCTTGAAGGCTCGCTTCGGGCGCTGTTTGGGCGGCTGCTCGTGGCGATGGACACCGATGACACAACCCGCAAGGCAGGCGACATGCTCGCCCCTGCCCTAGACGCAATGTCGCGCGAACTGCACCCCGACAGCGTTGGAGGTGCGCTGCTGCTCGGTGTGCGAGGTGTATGTGTGATCTCGCACGGCTCGAGTGGCGCAGCTGCGATGATGAATGCCATCGGGGTTGCTCGCGAGATGGTCAACGCCGAGATGGTCAACCATATTGCTGCTACGGTGCGGCGAAAGCTGCCCGTAGCGCGGCGCCGCGGTCCTCGCCGCATCGCGGCAAACCTGCGACGCTAAGCTCCCACAGCCGCTGTTTGACCGACGCACGGAGGCGCCGATGCCGGCAGAGACCCATGTAGAGCGGTCGCCGCTCACCCGGTTGGAGGTTCTCGACCTGGTTCGCGATCGACTCGCAGACATCTTGGAGCTCGACCCAGCCGGAATCGCCGAGAGTGCATCGTTTGCCGACGACCTGGACGCCGACTCGCTGGCGTTGATCGAGCTGGTCGAAGGAATCGAGGAAGAGTTAGCCGAGCGGGCCGTCGGCTTTCGCATCGAAGACGAGGATCTTGAGGATCTTCGATCCGTGCGAGACGCCGTCGACTACGTCGTGGCGAAGCTCGGTTGAGGGCCACTGCGACCCTCACGGGATCGGAGCTTCTAGAGAAACGCCTCGGGCATCGCTTTAGCGATGCCCATCTACTGCAACTTGCGCTAACGCATCGATCTTGGACGGCCGAGCAACCAGACTCGCCATCCAACGAGCGCCTCGAGTTTCTGGGTGATGCGGTGCTTGATCTAGTGGTTGCTCACCGCTTATATGAGCGATACGGCGACCTTGCCGAGGGCGCGCTGGCCAAGACACGCGCCTCGCTGGTAAATAGCTCGGTACTGGCTGAAGTCGGACGCACGCTGGGGCTTGGAGACGAACTCAGGCTCGGGCGAGGAGAGGAGGCCTCGGGAGGTCGCCAGAAGTCGTCCCTGCTGGCCAACGCCATGGAAGCCGTGATCGGCGCGGTCTATCTCGATGGCGGGATCGAAGCGGCCGGCGCTGTTGTAGATCACGTACTGGGGGCCCGCCTTGATACCGAGGCGCGCTCACCGGGCCGTTCTGACTTCAAGACTCGACTGCAGGAGTTAGCAGCCCGGTTGGGGCTTGAGCCGCCCGTGTATGAGATCACAAGCAGCGGCCCTGCGCATCTGCGACAGTTCAAAGCACGGGCACGTGCGGGCGGCAAGGGCGGCACCGGAGAGGGACACTCCAAAAAAGACGCAGAACAGCACGCTGCCGCGGTTGTATACGCGGCCCTTACATCGCAGGGTTCAGGATGAAGAAACAAAAGCCTGCCGACGGTCTCGACTTCGAAATTCCTGAGATCGAAATATTGCGGCGAGATCTCGAACGTGACATTGTGAACCGCAAAATCAAAGCAGTTGACGCGGCCAGCATGAAGTGTCTGTCGCGCTACCGCACACGCAAGCAGTTCGGGACGTTGCTAGAGGGCGCAAAGATTGCCCGTGTGCGCCGGGCTGGCCTGAACATCGTGATCGATCTCACCAATGACTCGATGCTTGTGCTTTCACTTGGTTCAACCGGTTCACCACGCAGAAACGCCAACAAGAATCCAAAGGTCAAAGGCACTGAAGTTGTCATCTCGTTCACGCAATTTGGTCAATTGCGTTTCGTGGATCAACACGGCACCGGTGATCTCTATGTGGTGCCTGGGACTGAGCTTGAGTCGGTCGTTCCCGACATCGGCAGTTTCGGTATTGACACCATCGCGAAGCCTGTTTCATGGACTGACATGGGTCGCTCGCTACTACAGCGCAGCGGCGAACTCAAGCCGACGCTTACCGATAACACGTTTGTTGTAGGGATTGGCAACATTTACGCGGACGAGATTCTCTTTGAGGCTGGAGTACGACACGACCGTCTGTGTTCGTCTTTGTCTGCTCAGGAGATTCGCCGGTTGCATCGGGCTCTGGTCGGAACAATCTTTGATGCCATGAAGTATCGAGGCACCTCAGTACCGGAACGACCGTTCTGTGATGTACACGGAAAGCAGGGTCTTTATGGCAATCACCTCAAGGTGTGGGGCAAAGAAGGCAAGCTCAGCCTCCGCTCCAGAGCGCCCATCAAACGAGTCAAATATGGCGGCACCTGGACGTATTACTGCGACACTCAAGTCTGAGTAAGCGCCACGCTGTCGGGTCTCTCAACGTTCTCTAACCAGTGCGCTACTCGTTTGCCGTAGCTTGAAGTTGAGATGAATCAAGAGGAGCCCACTTCAAAAGACTCACAAGAGCCTGCGGCAAACAGTTTGGATGAACCCGCCGAAGACGCCGAGGACACTACGGACATCGTCCAAGCAGTAACGCAACCGACTGCGGTCTTGCGACCCAACCGGGGAGTTTCGGGATCGGAGTACGGAGAGTCTTCACCACACGTCGATGCCGCGCCTGGCGGTGTTGTGGCCGGGATCTCCCCGCAGGCGCTGCATCTGCCACCACCGCCGATGCCCCCAGAAATGCCCGAGTCTCAAGAGGTGACTCGCAAACCCAGGCGTCTGCTACTGGTGGTGTCAATCTTTGTGCTGCTGGCGATGGCTGCGACGGCCATCTCGGCAGCCATCTTTGTGGGCAGCGGCACTGAACAGGTTGCCACCCCGGGTCTGCGTCCGGTTGCAGATGCCAGCGACAGCGATGGCCCGGGCGACGATGACCAAGCTGTGGCAACCCAGCAACAAGGCTCCGGTGAGCAGTCAGCCGAAGACGCAAGTGAGGTAACGCCGGGCCTAGCCAAGCTGCCCAATGATGTCGCCAATGCGGATGCGCTCACCAGCGATCTAGCGGGCGCAGCCTTTGACCCAGCAGCCGGAAACGACACGGCAGCCGTCGGCGAGGCAAACAAGGAGTCGACCGATGCTGAGGTGGCCCTTGACCAGGGCGCCGGGGTCGGCGCGCTCGCGGCGCCACACGAACCGGTAATCGAGATTGCTGGGGCGGTGGCACCTTCAGTCGTTCATATCGAGGTTGAGTCAACCTTTGGAGCAGGTGTCGGATCCGGGATCATCTGGGATGCTTCGCAGGGCTACATCGTCACGAACCAGCACGTGGTGCAAGGTGTTGAGGAGGTCGTTGTCGGCTTCTACGACGGCACCGTGACAACTGGAAAAGTCGTTGGTGGTTCTACCGATCACGACGTAGCGGTTGTGCAAGTCGACACGGACGGGGTTGACCTAGTGCCTGCAGTGTTTGCACCGACCTCGTCCGTTCAGGTCGGCCAACTCGCCGTAGCAATAGGTAGCCCGTTCGGACTTGACGGGACAGTTACGGCAGGGATAATCAGCGCCGTACGAATCCACCCCTCTGGTGGAGGCGATCCAGCCAATCCCATAGCGGTGGAGATGATCCAAACGGATGCTTCGATCAACCGTGGCAACTCTGGCGGTGCTCTAGTTGACTCGAGTGCCCGTGTTGTCGGGATGAACACCTTCATCCAGACAACTACTGGTGGCAGCATCGGGCTGGGCTTTGCCGTGCCTAGCGATGTCATTGAGTTGATCGCCACCCGTGTGGTCAATGGTGAGTCCCTGGAACTTGGGTTCATTGGCATTGAGGGAGGCGATGACACCGAGCGCGGATATGGCGTTCTGATAAGGGGTGTGACCGAGGGCACTCCAGCGATCGAGGCTGGACTAGAGGTCGGCGATGTAATCCTGTCGATGGACGGTCAGCGGGTCGAGGGCATGCTTGAGTTATCGGCTTACGTCAAACTGAAGCGTCCTGGTGAGGTGCTTGAACTCGAGATCGACCGCAATGGCGAGCGTTACATAGCCACGATCGTTCTGGCAGTGCTTGAGTAGAACACCCGACTCTCGCCCCACGATCGGTACCTCCGGTCACGGCCTGAGCTTTGGTTACGCTCGGTGATTCATGGATCTGTTTGTCATAGTCGCCATCGTTGTGGCGGTCGTCATCGTTGCCGGAGTCTCAGTCGGTGTCTACCGAACTCGTAGCAAGCGCTCGGGTAGCGGTCAAGGTCTAAGGCCCGACACTTCAAGCGCGGCTGATGTAGCTGCACGGGTCACCGACCGGCTTGAGCGACTCGACACAACCCCCGGTTCCCGACGACCGTCTCTGCGAAGCCGTCTCGGCAAGGCTCGAGCGGCACTCGGGAGCTCGCTGGGCTCGTTGCTCGACAGGTCTTCAGTCTCCGAAGACGCCTGGACAGAGGTAACCGAAACTCTGATCCGAGCCGACGTAGGCGTTGTCGCGAGCACCGAGATCGTCGAAGCCGCAAGAGCCCGGGTTGCTAGCGGCAGCGATACAACAGCACTCGCTGCCTTACAAGCTGAACTGCGCGAACGTCTAGGTGGCTTTGCTCGATCTTTGCAGCGTCGCAGCACCTCAGAGGGCCCGTCGGTGTGGCTGTTCGTAGGTGTCAACGGCTCTGGCAAGACAACCACGATCGGCAAGCTCGCCAAGCACCAAACCGACACGGGTACAAGCGTCCTGCTCGCAGCAGGGGACACTTTCCGGGCTGCCGCCGCAGAACAGCTCACTACCTGGGCCGAGCGATCGGGATCTCAGATCGTGCGGGGTGCGGCGGGAGCCGATCCGGCTTCGGTCGTTTTCGACGCGGTTGAGTCAGCCGCTGCCCGAGATGTCGACTTGGTGATGGCCGACACCGCCGGTCGGCTCCATACCGAGCGCAACTTGATGGCCGAACTAGCCAAGGTCCGCCGGGTCGCAGGTAAGGGCTCGGGCGAGGTCACCGAGACCTTGCTGGTGTTGGATGCCACGACGGGACAAAACGGGCTCGCCCAGGCAAGGCAGTTCGCCGAGGCTGTTGGGGTCACAGGCGTTGTGCTGACCAAACTCGACGGCTCCTCTAAGGGAGGCATCGTTGTGGCAGTCCAGTCTGAGTTGGGGGTGCCCGTGAAGTTGGTCGGCGTCGGTGAGGGCGTCGATGACCTTGTTGGCTTTGACGAAACAGAGTTTGTAGATGCGCTATTTGCTTAAGTTGGTCGGGGGCAGAGCTAACCGAGTCCGCGGTTGAGTGACTGAGCCTGTCAACGCCTGCACCGGTAGCGTGAGCAGTTGATGTTTGAGGCGTTAGGCGACCGCTTCGAGGCAGTCTTCAAGCGGCTGCGGAGTCGAGGCAAACTCACAGCCCCCGTAGTCGACTCGGCGCTGCGCGACATTCGCATGGCGCTGCTTGAAGCCGACGTCAACCTTGATGTAGTCAAGAACCTGACCGCGCGTATCCGCAAGCGTGCGCTAGGCGACGAACTTTCCCGGGCGTTGAACCCGGGTCAGCAGGTCGTCAAGATCGTGCTCGCTGAACTCACCGCGAGTCTCGGTGGCGAGAGCTTCAAGATCACCTACTCATCCAAGCCTCCAACGGTCGTGTTGCTGGCAGGTCTGCAAGGTTCAGGTAAGACCACAAACGCCGCCAAGCTGGCTCAGTGGTTCCTGCGACAGGGCCGCAACCCGTTGCTCGTAGGTGCAGATCTGCAGCGGCCTGCGGCCCTTCAGCAGTTGCGAACCCTGGGCAACGGCATCGGCGTGCCGGTCTATAGCCGGTCTCGCAACCCGATCCGTGCAGCCTCGGCGGGACTGCGAGAAGCGACCCGCACAGGTCGCGATGTGGTGATCATCGACACCGCTGGTCGCCTGAGCATCGACAAAACGATGATGACTCAGGTACGCAAGATCTCTAAGGCCACAAACCCACATCTCACATTCCTGGTCGTCGATGCAATGACCGGCCAGGATGCAGCCTCGGTTGCTCGCACGTTCCATCAGACGCTGGAGCTTGACGCGGTGATCCTCACCAAACTCGATGGTGATGCTCGCGGCGGCGCGGCCCTGTCTGTTAAGGAAGTTGTCGGCCGTCCGATTGCGTTCGCCTCAACCGGTGAGAAGGTTGACGACTTCGAGCCGTTCCATCCCGACCGGCTGGCAAGCCGGATCCTGGGGATGGGTGATGTCGAGACGCTCATCGACAAAGCCGAATCCGCCTTCGAAGCTGAGCAAGCCGAAGAGGCAGCCACCCGCCTTGTAGAGGGTTCGTTCACGTTCGACGATTTCCTCTCAACGATGCAACAGGTGCTGAAGATGGGCAACCTCTCCAGCCTGCTCGGGATGATGCCGGGTATGCCCCGAGAGATGCGCAAGGCTGAGATCGACGACTCCCGGATCAACCGGATTACCGGGATGATCCACTCGATGACTCCCCAGGAACGAGCCCAGCCTGACATCATCAACGCCTCACGCCGCCAGCGGATCGCGCTCGGATCGGGCTGTCGACCCGCTGAAGTGAAGGCACTCATCGACCAGTTCAAACAGATGCGCTCTCTAATGAAGGGATTTGGCGGTTTCGGCTCCAAACGCCGACCACACAATCCCCGGCGGCGTTCACCGAAGTCGGGTCGTGGCGGCGTTCGTCGCCCGGCTGCACGTGGCTCGGGGCGGCGCAAAGGAGGGCGTACCACGCCTAAGGGTCCCGCACCCGCACGCACACCTCCTCTGACCCTTCCAGGGTTGGAAAAGGGTGGCTGGCCGGGATTGAATTGACCCTTCAGCCCTACGCAGGAAAGTTCGAGGAACAACAGTGGCAGTCAGACTGCGCTTGATGCGAATGGGGAAGAAGAAGCAACCCACCTACCGGGTGGTTGCGGCTGATTCTCGCTCGCCCCGTAACGGTCGCTTTATCGAGGTTGTCGGCTTCTACGAGCCTCGCTCACATCCTTCTGTTGTGCGCATCGACAACGATCGGGCAGTGCATTGGTTGCGTCATGGCGCTCAACCATCGGAACGTGTCGAGAAACTCTTGCGCATTAGCGGTGCCTGGGATGAGTTCAAGACTCCCGTTCCGCCCGTGCCCGAAGTTGCAGCGACGGACTCTGTGGAGGCCGAGGCAACAGTCGCTGAGGAGGCGACAGTCGCTGAACAGTCCGAAGACAGTCCGAAGCGTGAGTAGCCCCGCTCCAACCGCAGAAGCCGTGTGCCACTATTTGGTGTCACGGATAGTCACCGATGTTGATGCTGTGTCGGTGAGTCCGGTGGAGACAAACGAGAGCGTGGTTCGTCTTGATGTCAGGGTCGCCCAGGGCGAGCTGGGACGGGTGATCGGCAAGCGCGGCAGGGTCGCCAATGCCATCCGCAGCGTGGTGCGAGCCGCTGGAACACGCGATGACAGAGAAATTGAGGTCGAGTTCGTCGACTAGGCGTGAGTCGCCAGCTGTGGCCGCTGAGGGGCTGCTAGAAGTTGGGCGGATCGGTCGACCGCACGGGCTACGCGGCGAGGTAACCGTAACGCTGATATCAAACCGGCTCGAGCGACTTGCACGAGGTTCGGTTCTCTTCATCTCCGGAGGGACGCTTCGGGTCGTTGCAGCCCGCCCGCATCAGCGCCGCTACATCGTTTCGTTTGAGGGGATTCCTGATCGGGCCGCTGCCGAGGGGTTGCGTGGCAAGGTGCTTCGGGCTGAGCCGATTGAAGATCCTGACGAGCTGTGGGTTCATGAGCTCATCGGATCAAGTGTCGTTGACCAACATGGGGTGAGCCGGGGTGTTGTCGCTGCGGTCGTAGCGAACCCGGCTGGTGATCTGCTGGAACTTGATGACGGATCCCTCGTGCCGCTGCGTTTCGTCAGTTCTCGCGGTCGTCGGTCGCCAATTGAGGTAGATGTCCCTGACGGGCTATTTGAGTGAGCCCGGCGCAGTTGTGAGCTTCAGGGTGGACATCTTCACGATCTTTGCGCCGATGGTTGACGCCTTCGCCTCCGAATCGGTGATTGGACGCGCCCGGGCAGCAAACAAGCTCGATGTCCGGGTTCACGACATCCGTCTGTCCGCCACAGATCGGCATCGCAGCGTCGATGATGCTCCCTTCGGTGGTGGCGCCGGCATGGTGATGAAGCCCGAGCCAGTGTTTGACGCCGTCGAGAAGGCACAACCGCAGCGTCCGCTGTACTTGCTCTCGGCTGGTGGTCAGCGCTTCGATCAGCACCTAGCCCGCAAGCTCGCCACCGGGTCGGGATTTTCGATGTTGTGCGGCCGGTATGAGGGAGTCGATGAGCGGATCGCGCTGCACCTCGTAGACGGGGAACTCTCTGTTGGTGATGTTGTGTTAGCAGGTGGTGAGGTCGCAGCGTTGCTGGTGCTTGAGGCTGTGGGTCGCTGCGTACCGGGCGTGCTGGGCAATGCGGAGTCGCTCACCGAAGAGTCGTTTAGTGACGGGTTGCTTGAGTATCCGCATTACACACGACCAGCCAAGTTTCGCGGGTGGGAAGTACCAGCGGTGTTGACATCCGGTGATCATGGCAAGGTGGCTCGCTGGCGTCGTGCCCAGTCGCTGGCCCGCACACTGCTGCGCCGTCCCGATCTCATCGAAGCACGTGGAGGTGTGACCGCTCAAGAGCACAGGTTGCTAATCGAGCACGACATCGATCTGGACTTCGACATCGGCGATTGATTGGGTGCTTGGGGCCTTCGGCGAGCCCCCACATCTGTTGATTCGACTGATTTGATACTTGAGCAATTGAGCACCTGAGCACGTGAGCACCTGAGTACCTCGGAGCTCAAGCGTGTGGTGTCGCTTTGCTGGCCTCACCGTAGACTCCGCCGACGGCCGGCCTGGCCCTCATAGAAGCCGCCCGAAGGTGGCCGAGCGATATCGGAGCAGCGATGAACCCGACCGATCTCATTGACGCGCGGAGCCTTCGAGACGACATTCCCGAGTTCCAACCGGGCGATACCGTACGAGTACACGTGCGAGTCGTGGAGGGCAACCGCTCCCGAACCCAGGTATTCGAAGGCGTCGTCATCCGGCGGCGGGGTAGCGGTGTGCGTGAGTCGTTCACGGTTCGTAAGGTCAGCTTCGGTGTAGGGGTTGAGCGCACGTTCCCAGTGCATGCACCAGTTGTAGATCGCATCGAGCGGGTGATCCGAGGCGATGTGCGTCGAGCCAAGCTGTATTACCTACGTGACCGGGTCGGCAAGGCCGCCAAGGTCAAAGAAAAGCGTTATCGCTAACGGCTCGGCCGCTTCGACTGGCCCTAAGCGTCACCCCCATGGGGTAGACCGCTCAAGGCAAGCTCGTGGCGCGTGGGGCGAGCGCACGGTGGCTCGCTGGTATGTCAAGGCGGGTTATGAGGTGCTCAGCCAGAACTGGCGCACCCGCCAGGGTGAACTTGACCTAGTGCTCGGCCGAGGCAACGAGATCGTCTTCTGTGAGGTCAAAGCACGCCGATCCGACCGGTTTGGTGCCGCCGCCGAAGCTGTCGACTATCGCAAGCAAGCTAGAATCCGTTCACTAGCAGCGCAGTGGCTTCGCCAGCACATCACCGGCAGCCACGTAGATGTTCGTTTTGATGTGGCAACGCTGACCGGCACCAACCTTGAGGTATTCGAGAACGCCTTCTAGCTTCCCCTGCTCGCTTGCCTCAATCGGTGGGATCGTCGATCCCAACAGCCGCGGTGCCAGTGTCGGCGCAGATCGACAGCGCGAGTTGGCACGACTACGTAATGGCCTGTCCTGGCAGGTATCTGGTGGTTGCAACCGGGGCACATGTAGGGCTTTGGTGACTGGTAGGCGGCCATGAATCGCACCTCAAGACGGCCCCAGAGTTCAGGATTGTCCACAGTCTCAGCCCAAAGTCGCCCATGCAAGCAGCAACGCCACAACTAGTAATCCAGCGCCCACAAACAACAGATCGGTGGATCGGCGGCGGTGAGATCTGGTGGGATCGAATCCCATGACCTCAGTAGTGTACGTGGCTGATGTTCCCGCTCCGGTCGTGCTTGTTGAAGGGTTCCTCTGCTTGGCCACCCGCGGCATTTCGGGTTTGGCTTGTGGCGGTGGTGGTCGGTGTGATGCTCGCTGGTTGTGCTTCGGAGGGAGTTCCTGAGGTGCCAGCAGCAGCCGATGGCACACGTGACGAGGTGCTTGTCACCGGTCGGCAGATCTATGTGGAACGTTGCGCAAGCTGTCATGGCAACAACGGCTCAGGTGGGCGGGGCTCGAAGCTCTCTGAGGGTGCGATGGTTCGCCGCTACCCCGACATCGCCGCTCAAGTTGCTATAACAGCCGAGGGCAGGCGGGCGATGCCTCCATTCAAGGAGACTCTCACCGAAGCTGAGATTGAGGCCGTGTCGAGGTACACCCGCGAAGTTCTCTGAGTTCTCTGAGTTCATGGAACATTTTTGACTTACAAGCAATGAAATAGCTTGACAGTGCGCTAGATTGCCAGCGCTGGCTTGCCGTCAGCCTGCTGTGGCGGCTCTCTTGAAGCTAAAGATCTTCGGAGTCTGTGATGCTCGCCACTGTGCGTTCTCCCACCCTCGCGGGAGTTTGGGGCCATCCCGTCGCTGTAGAGGTTCACGTATCGCGAGGCTTGCCTGCGTTCACGGTGGTTGGCCTGCCTGATGCGAGCTGTCGAGAAGCCCGGGATCGGGTGCGTGCTGCCATCGTCTCAAGCGGCCTGACGTGGCCGATGAAGAGGGTCACCGTGAACCTTGCTCCAGGTGATGTTCCCAAAGCCGGTGCAGGACTCGACTTAGCAGTGGCCGTCGGGGTGCTGGTGGCCGACGGACAACTCGGCGAGGATCCAGTGTCGCTTGATGGCGTCGGCATGCTTGGCGAGTTAGGCCTTGACGGTTCCGTTCGATCTGTGCCTGGGGCGCTCCCGCTTGTGGATGCCATCGACAAGCCGGCTGTTGTGGTAGCAGCTCAGGATGCTCCGCTAGCGGCACTTGTTGCGGGCGAGCGGGTACGAGCGGTCAGCTCACTGCGAGAGGTGTTCGCTGCTCTAACGGGCAAGGCGGCGTGGCCGGATCCGCCACTCAAGAGACTGACCCGCCAATGTGAACCGGAGCCTGATCTCGCCGATGTGGCTGGTCAGCCGCTGGCTCGCTGGGGCCTGGAGGTAGCAGCTGCTGGCGGCCACCACCTGCTGTTTGTGGGCCCACCTGGGTCGGGCAAGACAATGCTGGCCCGCCGCATCACCGGCTTGATGCCCGACTTGGCAGCTGAAGAGGCTCTGGAGGTCACCCGGGTACACTCCGCAGCTGGTCTGCGCCTGCCTCATGGTTTGATCACCCGACCACCGTTCCGGGCTCCGCACCACTCAGCATCAATGGCCGCACTAGTTGGTGGCGGTAGTGCCAGGGCTCGACCCGGTGAGGTGAGTGCGGCTTCGGGTGGTGTGCTGTTCCTGGACGAACTGGGAGAATTCGCGCCTTCAGTGCTTGACGCCCTACGCCAGCCACTTGAGGAGGGGCTCATCAGGGTGGCTCGCTCGAAAGGAATGGTTGAGCATCCGGCACGCTTCACGCTGGTTGCAGCCATGAACCCGTGTCCGTGCGGTATCGGTGGTCGCATCGGATGCAATTGCGCGCCGCCCGCTCTTGCTCGCTATCGGCGGAGGCTGTCGGGCCCGTTTGTCGATCGTCTGGATCTGGTGATCTGGGTGGATCCGCCAGACCCCGCTGATCTGCTGGACGCTCCTTCAGCAATACCGAGTTCAGTAGTGGCGCAACGAGTAGCTCGGGTACGGGAGCTTGCACGCCAGCGGGGTGTGCGCTGCAACAGTGAACTTGGAGGGGCAAGCCTTGATCGTTACGCGCCGCTAAAGCCTGCGGCGACCGAGGTGTTGCGTTCGGCGTTGTCGGAAGGTCGTCTCAGCGCTCGGGGTCTCAAGCGGGTTCGGACTGTCGCAAGAACGATCCGTGACCTCGATGACGCTGGTGAGGAGTTGAGAGCCGACGACATTCACGCAGCCCTGTCGTTGAGGCTGCGACCATCAAGCATTTTCGTCAAGTGATCCGGCATCTGTTCTTTGGCTTGCAACGATGACCGAGCGGCATGAGCGGTCGGGTGCGGCAGGCGTGGCTGCAGGCAACAGCCGTGGGGTCTTTGCCGCTGCTTTGGCTTCGCTGCCGGGTGCTGGTAGCAAGCGTTTAGCGCGTTTGCTTTCTGAGATGTCGGCGTCACAGGCGTGGTCTGCTGTCTGTGGAGGTGACCTCAGCGAGGCCGTAGCGAGCTATCAGCTGCGCTCGAAGTGGCGCAGTTTCGCCAACAATGTTGACCTTGCAGACATCGAGCACTCACTCGAAGTGCTTGACGTATGGGTGACAACCATCGGAGAGTCAGATCACCCAGACCGTCTAGCTGAAGACATCGATCCTGCTCCTGTCATATTTCGACGTGGCCGAGCGGTCGATTGTGAACCCGCGGCCGTGGCGATTGTCGGCACGCGCCGATGCACTCCGACGGGTCGCTCGGTAGCTGTTGAGTTGGGTTCGGGGCTTGCGGCTGCCGGTGTGACTGTGGTGTCCGGGCTCGCCTTGGGAATCGACGGCGCGGCTCACAAAGGTGCGCTCAAAGCCGACGGGGCACCGGTGGTCGGGGTTGTTGGCAGTGGGATCGATGTGGTGTATCCGCGTGGCAACTCGGCTCTATGGGAACAGGTAGCGACTCGCGGGACGCTGCTCAGTGAAGCCGAACTTGGTGCCGAGCCGGAGCGCTGGCGCTTCCCGGCACGCAATCGACTCATAGCAGCCCTCGCTGATGTCGTGGTAGTGGTGGAGTCCAAACGTCACGGTGGCTCCATGCACACTGTTGCGGAAGCGATTCGTCGTGGTCCGACGGTGATGGCAGTGCCAGGATCGGTACGCAACCCGGCAGCAGAAGGCACAAACTTCCTGATCAGCGAGGGTTGTGTGCCTGCCTGCTCGACTCAAGACGTTCTGGTAGCGCTGGGACTCGCTACCGAGGGTCGCATCTTTGGCCCAGTCCAATCCTCAAGTCCATCTTCCAGCAGCCAAGGCAATGATGCGGGTCCCCAAGTAGAACTCACCCGAGCACAGAAGCAGGTTCTTGCGGCTCTCGACGATGGGCCTGTGAGCTTAGATCACCTCGTAGCAAGGGTGGCGTTAGCGGCACCGGAAGTGCTCGCCGCGACCGAACAACTTGAGGCTGCCAGGTTGCTCTCTCGTGAAGGTGGCCGCGTAATGCGAGCCGGCTAGGCCACCACCAGCGGCTCACCAGTCCCAAGCACTCGTGAAGGTGGCCGCGTAATGCGAGCCGGTTAGGCGCCGCTTCGAGCAAGCCATAGGTGTCAACAACGTCGGTGAGCACAACACCTCGGGATCTAGAGTCTGGCTGTGGACCGCTGGGGATTAGGGGAGTGGACCCGGTCTCTGCGCAGTGTCGCTAACTCGACCCGGGCTGTGTACGCCCGTGACATGTCCGCTGCCGTCGAGTGGCTCATCACCGCAGGTGCGACCGAGCCGGCTGCGGTCAATCGCAGGGTGCTCCGTCGCTACCTTGCGGGTCTCGTCAACTCTGGTTATGCGGCCCGCACGGTTGCCCGCAAAGTGTCGGTATTGCGCCGTTACTTCGTGTGGGCACACCGCTCAGGACTAGCCAGCACAAACCCAGCAGTGACTTTGACAGCTCCTAGTGGTGTTCGGCGGCTTCCCAACGTGCTCAAAGATGACCAGATTGATGCGCTGCTGGATCAGCCCATTAGCAACGGCGATCACCTGGCACGTGATTCCCGTGACGTTGCCATCATTGAGTTGCTCTACGGCAGCGGACTCCGCGTAAGTGAACTCTGCTCGCTAACGCATCAAGACATTGACCTTGCGCAGGGTGCTATCCGTGTCTGGGGAAAGGGTTCTAAGCAAAGGGAAGTCCCGCTAAGCGAACCTGCGGTAGCGGCGCTGCGACTGTGGATAACGCGGTGGCGTAGCGACTTCGTAACCCCGCTCTCACCTGATGAAGCCGTCTTCTTGAACCACAGAGGCAAGCCGATGACGCCCCGCGATGTGCGCCGGGTGCTGGATCGTCGCAGCGTTGTCCCGACTCATCCTCATGCGTTGCGCCACACCTTTGCGACGCACCTGCTAGACGGCGGTGCGGACTTAAGGACAGTTCAAGAACTGCTAGGTCACGCCAACATCGCAACTACCCAGATCTATACGCACGTGAGCCGCGAGCGGCTGCGTGAGGTGCATCGCAGCACTCACCCCCGAGCCTGAAGCATCAGCCCGAGCGCTAGCTGGCCTGCCCTCACCCCAGTGTTTCGAGGGTGAGGGCAGGGCCCCAAAGTGTGTTGATGCTGTAGTTCCCTGAGTTAGCGGGGAGCTAAGCGGTACTCGTCGATCGGGTAAACGCAGATGTTCTCGGCGCCGAAGGGTGCCGGCTTGGTGCAGGGATACTCGAAGAGCAGCGTGTGGATCGCATCAGGCATAGCGCTCTTGCCCGGGGTAAGCGAGTACGGGATCATCTCGTTGGAGTCAACTGCCCCAAGTGAGGCAAGTGCGGCGTAGATGTCGGCTCGGGTCGGGTTGTCGCCAGCGTCGTAGATGGCCCGAAGCGCAGTGCGCAAGATGACACAGACCGTTGCAACCATCCCGTAGGCGGACGACCCAGTCGCCCGGTCTTCAGACTCATGGTTGGCACCAGAAGCGCTGTTGGCGCCGTACGTGTCATTACACATCTCGTTAAACACACGAGGCTCATAACCCTCAAGTCGGTAGGCGCCGGTGTCGGCGTCGTCGATGATCAAGGCACCGTTGTAGAGGTTGCCGGCTGCCTCACCGCCGAAGGCGACGATCTTTGATGACACCAACTCGCCTGCTTGAGCGTTGAAGTCCGAGGCATAGAACTGCACGTCACCAGGCTCGTATCCCTGATTGGACATTTCCAGGATGTAACCGGGCGCGGACACCACGTTGAGCACGTTGAAGAACACGTCGACACCGTTGTCTCGCATGCGCTGCACGGACTCAATAACGCCATCAGCACACACGACACCGCCGCTGCAGCCGATCACGTCGACAACAGCCATTTCAATGCCTTGGTTGGCGAGAGTCTCAACCAACCCAACTTGAACTGCCTCGTAGTTGCCGGGCGTATCAGGTATGGCAACACCGAGAGTCTTGCCGTCGAGAGCACCGCTTGCGGCTAGGTCGAGAGCCAGGAACTCCACCATCTCCTCGAGGGTCGGAGACACCGTTATCAAGCGGCCTTCACCGCGACGCATGAACTCACCGCTTTGGCCCGAAGCGGTAATGAACGCGGTCTCATGCTCCTCAGCGATGCAGAGGTTTGCTGAGCCGGCGAAGCCGCTCGAATCCATCAGGATCACACCGTTGAGGTCTTCGGTGCCTTCGATGCAAGCCGCGTTGCGGCCCTCATCTACCGCGTCACCTAGGACATCAATCTCGATGAGGTGAGTTTCAAGCATCCGCCCGCGCACACCGCCGCACTGTTCGTTTACCACGTTCACGAAGGTGTCGTACATCTCGGCAACATCACCAACAGGCACCGAGAATCCGATTTGAGATAAGTCCTCAAGCTTCTGGCGTAGATGCACTAGCGAGATTGAGTCAGCTTCGATGCCTGGATCGGTGGCTACCCGGTTGGTTGCTGGCTCGTGTGTGTGACAGAAGGCATCAAGTTGCATGAACGGATGATCGCCACGATCCATCGTTGCCTGGAACTCATCGAACACCCCGTCACGGGGATCGTCGTAGATGTTCGGTTCTGGCTCGCTCATTTCCGCTTCGCCTTCGGAAGTCTCACCTTCAGTCGCTTCATCTGCGTCGCTGTCGGAGTCTGTGCCCGTCTCGGTCTCGGTGGTGCTGGCCTCGTCGGTGTCGTCAGTACCGGCTGAGTCCATGTCATCGCTCGAGTCGGCGTCGGCACCTGGTTCAGAGCCCTCGTCGCTGTCACCTGACATGTCGTCAGAGGAAGAGTCAGTGGGCTCTGCGGTCTCGGCGGCCGCGGTGTGACCTTGAGAGTCTTCGGCAGCAACGTCGCTGCCAACACCAGCGTCGTCGGTCACCTCACCACCGCAGGCCGCTGCCAGCAGTGCCATGCAGGCGAGTAGGGCACCCATCAATCGAAGCCTGGCGTTCATGATTCCTCCGTCCGTGGATCCGTTGTGATGCCACAACCCTGACCTGCATGCGTACATCAACGGCTGGTGCCGCTCGTTCGCATTGCCGTCACTCTGGCGAGCGTGCCTAGTCTCGCCGCTGCGCAGCCTGTGTACAAGTGACACTGTCGCTGGATGCAATTCCGGGCTCGCGCTGTGCTTGAGGCTTGCGGTCAACGTTGCCAGTGTCGGAACCGGACTACTGTTCGGTGCGGCTCAAGGTCGCCGGTCAAGTTGGCGCGGCTCGCAAGGAGGACGATGGCACAACAAGCCTCCACAGAAGCCTCTGAGTTGTCGCACCGCTGGGAGTCGCAGCCCGCGACCGTCTCGGAGCTCTCTTCGGCGATCCTCGAAGGGGAGGAGCGCCGGGTAGCTGCTCAAGCCGAGCGAGACGCCGAGACGGTTCTTCCAGACGACCTGCTGCCTGGAGTCGGCGATGAGGCAATGACCCTGCGTGAGGGCCTCGCTGCCGGTGGCAAGTCGGTGCTGATCGTCATGTTCATCCTTGCCGTGATCGACGAGTTGCCTCGCGCTATCCGGGTGCTCGCCCCCGATATCCAGGACTCGCTCAACGTCAGCGACACCGTGCTGTTCGGCATCCTCGGCTTTGGTGGGGTGGCGCTGGTGCTCGGAACGGTGCCGATGGCGTCGCTAGCCGATCGAGTCAAGCGCGTGTCGATCGTGCCGATCTCATGTGGATTCTGGGCGATCACGTCCTTTCTTAGCGGGCTAACTGTCAATGCTTTCCAGCTGTTCTTGACCAACGCAGGCACAGGATTAGGTCAGGCGTATCGGATTCCGGTGTCCAACTCGCTGCTTGCTGACACCTACCCGATCCCCTCACGCAGCCGGATATATGCCCTAGAAGGCATGGGTCGACCCTTTGGTCAACTTGTCGGCCCGCTAGCGGTGGGTGGCATCGCGGCGCTCGCCGGGGGAGTCGACGGCTGGCGCACGGCCTTCATGGTCATTGCGGCCGCACCGCTGGTCGCAGCCGTTGTGAGCCTGGTGATGCTGCGAGAGCCCGAGCGGGGCCACTACGAAAAGCAAGCTGTCTACGGCGATGCGGGTGTGGACGTTGAAGAGCTACCCGTCTCCATGGGAACGGCGTTCACCCGGCTACGCAAGATCAAGACCTTCTACTTCCTGTCCAGCGGTGTTGGTGTTCTCGGCTTTGCGCTGATAGCCGTGCCGATCCAGTTCAACCTGCTACTAGAAGACAAATACGCACTCGGGCCATTCGATAGGGGCGTGGCCGAATCACTGATCTGGGTGATGTCGCTGGTCGCGCTGCCAGTGGCAGGGCGACTCTTTGACAAGGGATTCCGTCGTGACCCTTCAGCGATGATGCGCCTAGCCGGGTTGCTGGTGGTGGCCGCTGGGGTGCTCTACGCGGTCGCTTTACCGATCAAGATCCTCGGCGCGCTGGTGTTCTCGATGGCACTAGCTCAAACCGCGATCTCGATGGCATTTGTTGCCTCGCCCCCGATTATCGCGGCGGTCGCTCCGTACCGGATACGCGCTCAAGCCTTCGCCCTATTGCCGCTGTTCGTGTTCTTGATGGGCGGCTTCTTCGGTGGCTTAATCGTCGGACAACTCTCCGATGCCTACAACGAGCGAACTGCCATGCTCATTGCGGCACCACCGGCGGCTCTGATCGGCGGAGCATTGATCATCTACGGGAGCCGCTTCATCCGAGGCGATATCTCCCGCTCTGTTGAGGAAATGCTTGAAGAGCAGCAGGAGCAACTCCGGGTTGCAACCGATCCCGAGTCTGTACCCGCGCTGCAAGTACACAATCTTGATTTCAGCTACGGCAGCGTTCAGGTTCTCTTCGACGTTTCCTTGGAAATCGCCAAAGGCGAGACGGTGGCTCTCCTCGGCACGAACGGTGCGGGCAAATCGACGCTGCTTCGAGCCGTGAGTGGCCTCGGCATCGTTGATCGTGGGGTGGTGCGTCTCAACGGCAAGACGATCACCTACGCCGACGCTGAGACGCGCTTTGCGGCAGGGATCGTTCAGTTGCGAGGCGGCGCCGGTGTATTTGAAGCCCTGAGCGTGCAAGACAATCTCAAAGCGTCGGTGCTGGCGCTTGGCTTGAGCGACGCGGAGCTTCAACGCAGAAGTGAGCGTGCGCTTGACTACTTCGTGCCGTTGCAGGAGCGACGCGCCGTGCGGGCTGGTGACCTATCGGGGGGTCAGCAGCAGATGCTGGCACTGGCGATGGCGCTGATGCATGAGCCCGAGGTGCTGCTGATTGACGAGCTGAGCCTTGGCCTTGCCCCGCTCGTCGTGCAGCAGTTGCTTGAGGTGATCGAGCAACTGCGTGACGGTGGTCAAACGATGGTGATCGTTGAGCAGTCACTCAATGTTGCTCTCGCTTTTGCGGATCGGGCCGTGTTCATGGAGAAGGGACGGATTCGATTCGAGGGCTCAGCGACCGAACTAGCTGAGCGTGATGACCTTGCTCGTGCCGTGTTCCTCGGGGGCGAGGGCGGATGATCGAGATCGTCGGCATCACGATTAGCCAGCAGTCCCTGGTGCTAGGTCTGGTCACAGGGCTCACCTATGCCGCCTTCGCAGCTGGCTTCGTGCTCGTCTACCGATCTACTGGTGTGTTGAACTTCGCTCACGGCGAGGTTGGAGCCTTCGGGGTTGCGCTGTTTGTGCTGCTGCTCGTCCAATACGGCTTGAACTACTGGCTGTCGTTCCTGCTTGCCCTTGCCGCTTGCGCGGCTATTGCCATGACGATTGAGTTGGTCGTGATCCGCCGTTTGTTCCGGTCGCCGCGGTTGGTGGTGCTGATTGCCACTATCGGAGTGGGTCAGATCGTGGTGTTTGCCAAGTTCAACTTGCCTTCCGTGATCGTGCCGGGTGCCATTCCTTCACCGTTCTCGGCGACCTGGACACCCACCGATCACATCCGCTTGCAAGCCCGAGAACTCGTAGTCCTTGTCGTTGTTCCCATCCTGATCGGAGTGCTCGCCTGGTTCATGGCCCGCACCCGTTTCGGTCTAGCGGTGCGAGCCTGTGCCTCGAATCCCGATACCGCCCGGGTCTATGGCACTTCGCCGAGACGCACATCCACGATCGTGTGGACGATCTCGGGTGCATTTGCGGCGGCAACTGCAATCTTCTTTGCACCCTTGCAAGGGATCAACGCGGCGCAGGCCGGAACCGCGGCCATCGCCGAGCCGTTGCTGCTCAGGGTGCTGGTGGTCTCGTTGCTGGCCAAGATGCGGTCGCTACCGGCCACGCTCGTTGGTGGCATCGCAGTGGGCATCGTCGAGCACCTGATTCGTGCCAACGTGGAGTCGTCGAATCGCACGGTCGTCGAGGTCTACCTGTTCGTGGCCGTGCTAGTTGTGGTGTTGCTCGTAGTTCGCAACACCGACGAGGGTGCCTCGTGGTCGCTGTCACCTCGGGTGCAAGCCGTGCCTAGCCGGCTGCAGCAGATCTGGTGGGTGCGGCGGCTAAACACGATCGGCTTCGTTGTGTTGTTCGGTTTCCTGGCTGTGCTCGGGCTGTTGCTGTCAACCAACAGCGCACTGTTCACCTGGACGAGCATCGTCACCTTCGCCATGGTGGCTCTGTCGCTGACGATTCTGACGGGCTGGGCTGGTCAGTTGTCTCTCGGACAGTTTGCGTTCGTAGGGCTCGGCGGCCTGACGGTGCTGGGCCTCACAAGCGGCAACGACATTCCGGTGCCCTTTGACTTGTTTGATCTGTCGGTTCAACTGAACTGGGCTGCAGCGATGCTGGTCGCGACCTTGGTCGGTGTGGTGGCAGCGCTGCTTGTCGGGCTTCCCGCGCTGCGAGTCCGGGGGCTCTTCCTGGCGGTAACAACGCTGGCGTTCGCGGTCGCATCGGCGTCGTGGCTGTTAAGGCAGGACTTCTTTACCGGCGGTACATCTGCGCCGCGTCCTCCGAGCAAGCCCGTGCTCAACCTCGGTTTGTTTGAAGTGGACTTCGGGGCATCACGAAAGAGCTACTACTTCCTGTGCTTGCTGTCGCTTGTGGTAGCGGCGGCGGTCGTCGCTCGCCTGCGACGCACTGGCATAGGTCGCTGCTGGATAGCGGTGCGCGACAACGAGGAGATGGCGGCGGCCTCAACGGTGTCGCCAACGCGCATCAAGTTGGCTGCCTTCGGGGTTGCCGGTGGCCTGGCCGCTTACACCGGAGGCTTGCTGGTCACCTTGGTGCCGTCGCTGCAACCCGATGTGTTGTTTCGGGCGAGTGAGTCGATTGTGGTGGTTGCCACGGCCATCATTGGTGGTCTCGGCACGGTTGCTGGCCCGATTCTTGGGGCATTGTGGGTGCGAGGCATCCCTCAGGCAACCCCCGACAGCCTTGATGACCTCGTGAGGCTGCTCACCAGCAACATCGGGTTGCTAATTCTGCTGATGTATTTCCCAGGCGGTCTGATGCAGATCGTTTATGCCCTGCGCGACAAGCTCCTGGCGCGTGCGGATCGTCAACTGGTGGCACGTGCTGCACGCAGCGACGCCACCGCGGAGGTGGCCACTGCTGCGAGCCTCCAAAGCGTTGCAGCCCGCGAAGCCAGAGCGGGCCAACCGGTGCCGACTTCGGTGGACCGGCCTGCGCGCACCAGAGCACAAGGTGTGAGTGTCACCTCACCGCGCAGCCCAACCCCGGAGACGAGCGGCGAGCCGGCCTTGCAAACCGAAGGCATCTCGGTGCGTTTTGGAGGCAACCTGGCCGTTGACGATGTGTCGGTACACGTCAACCACGGCGAACTTGTGGGCTTGATCGGCACGAACGGTGCCGGAAAGTCCACGCTGCTAAATGCCGTGAGCGGGTTCGTGCCAGCAGAAGGGCGGATTGTTGTTCATGGCGTTGACATAACCTCACGCCGTCCGGCTGCCCGTCACGCGGCTGGCATCGGTCGAGGGTTCCAGGGTGCGCGCCTTTATCCCGACCTAACGGTGCATGAGTCACTGATGGTGGCGCTCGAAGCACAGGAGCAATCTCTGGTTCTGCCCTCCATGTGGGGAATCCCCCCGTCCCCGGCTGCGGAACGCTCCAAGCGTGCCATGGCAGACGAGATCATCAGCTTCACAGGCTTGGGCCGCTACGCAGACCATTTCGTGGCAACCCTGTCGACCGGAACGCGCCGGATCGTTGAACTGTCGAGCCTGCTGGCTGTCGATGCACGAGTGTTGCTGCTTGACGAACCGACCGGTGGAGTAGCGCAGCGCGAGGCCGAAGCCTTCGGGCCGCTCATCAAGCAAGTGCAAGGCGAGCTTGACGCCGCCGTGATTGTCATCGAACACGACATGCCCCTAGTGATGAGCATTAGCGACCGTGTCTATTGTCTCGAAGCTGGGACGGTGATAGCTGAAGGGCTGCCGTCAGAAATTCGCCGTGACCCGCTCGTCATTGCCAGCTATCTCGGCACATCTGAGCAAGCCATCGCCCGTTCAGGGGCGGCAGACTCAGACACGTAGGGATCAACGTTGGCGGCACTATCCGTACCCGACCCGACGATGAGTCCCTGGCGTAGTTCCTCCACATTGAGCAGGTGAATCAATAGTGATCGGCAGTCTCGGATTGGCCCCTCTACTCGTCATCGCCCAGGCGGAGACTCAGTCAGACGACTCCAGTTGGCAATGGCCGGATGTCAACGCCTGGATTACTGCCGGAATCGTGATCGTGTCGTCACTGATAGTCGCCACGGTTGTGTCTCGCACAATGAAGCGGGTTGTCGCTCGAGGGATCGGCCAGGGCTTCGGAGCGATTGTTATCTCCCGCCTGGCGTCATACGTCGTCTTCCTAATCGGACTCTTCTATGCATTGAGGGTCCTTGAGGTGGAGGTCGGTCCGTTGATCGGCGCCCTTGGAGTCGGTGGTCTTGTCGTTGCTCTGGCGTTGCAGAACACAGTCGGAGACTTTGTGTCATCGGTAGTCCTGCAGAGTCGCAGGCCCTACACCATTGGTGACACAGTTCGTCTTGATGGACATCTAGGTGTCGTTGAAGACATCGACTCTCGTGCTACACAATTGCGAGGTCGTGACGGCACCCACATTGAAGTTCCCAATACGGTGATCACGTCGTCAACCATCATCAACCTCACCAAGTGGCCAGTGCGACGCAACAAACTCGCGGTTCATGTCACCTATGGCACCGACTTGCGTCATGCTTATGAGACGATTCACGAAGCACTCCAGCGTGCGCCTCGTGCTCTCGAGGATCCCGAGCCTCGGGTTTATATCCACAACTTTTGTGACTCAAGCATCGAGTTCAGCGTGAGGTTTTGGCATGCAAGCGATAGGCCATCACAGCGGTTTGCTCGCCACGATGTGATTCTTGCACTCCATCAAGCCTTTGAAGAGGAGTCAATCGAATTCGCCTACCCGAACGTGGTCGTGCTCAGCGGCCAGGAAAATGCCAACCAGATCTATGACGTCTATGAAGGCGTAGAGAGAGTCGTGTCTGAGCACCCGCCCGAGCAGAAGTCAACCGAAGAAGACGACCAGCCGGTATTCAGCTTGCAACGTCTCTTCCAACGATTCAGCGCGCCCAAAGAAGACCAAACCTAAGCAAATCGTCGAACCGAACTCCACAAGCATGGGCGCTAGCTGATCTCAAAGAATCTCATTAGCAGGGCGGCTGCGGCTAGCAGCATCATCACCATGACGGCGTTGTTGAACTGTTTGCCTGAAAGGCGATCCCTTAGTCGTTCTCCGAGTGGTAACACGGCCAGTACAGGCACGAGCGCGACACCGGCAGCGATCAGGCGATCAGCGTTGTAGGCGTCAAGGCGCGCCAGAGTTAGTGCCTGCATGAGCGCAGCAACGCCGAATAACACCGAGAGTGAGAGAATGAGGGCGTCACGCTCCAAGCGGTAGGAGTACATCCAAGCGATCACGACGGGGCCAGGAACTCCGACTGATCCTTGAAGCAGGCCCGCTACAACACCGACAGCGGGCGATGCGCGTCGGGCCCGGGTGGGGGAGATCGTCAGACCACCAAACCACCACTCGTTAGCCACAAATGAAAGGATGCAAACAACCAGCAATAACAGCAGTGGGGCTTCCGGTACTGAGACAAGCACCACGGTGCCGACAATTACTCCAATGATCACAGCTATGGACAGAACGACCAGGTCACGGGTCTCGGAGCGGGCATGCCAGGTGCGCCAAGCCATCAAAGAGTTGCCGACCACGTTGGGAAGCACCACTACGGACACGGCAGCTTCAAGGCCGATAACAGTGGCAACCACCGGGATGAATAGCGCTGGGTAACCCATACCGGTCACGGCTTTGATGAGCATCGCGAGCCCGGAGGCGACAGCTACCAAGGTGAGGTCTGCTGCGCTCACCCCTCAGTCACCGTCGCCGCCGCGAGGCCGCTTGTTTTGCTTGTCGCAAGCGTTGCTCAGCTTGTTGCCTCTTGGTTGGCGTCAAGCCAGAGGCTTCGCTGGTCTTGGAGCCACTCGGGGAAGTCAATCTCAGGATCATCAAGCGGCGTCACCCCGCGAGCCGCGCAGGCGCTCTCAAACGCCTCAGGGTCGTCGCTCCAACTGCGAGGATCACCGAGCATCACCTCAAACAGGCTGCACCCCTGCTCACCCGCCACCAGCGGCCCGAACTGCTCACCAGCGGGCAACTCAATGTGGGTACCGGCGGTACACAACTCGTCGCCGATCAGCAGCTCGCCCGAGAGCACGAACACCACATGGGGAGAGCGATGACCGTGACGGCGGATCACCATGTGCGGGTCATAGCGGGCCAGCAGCGACAGATACGGCGGGTCGGCCCTGAACGCGAACCACTTCTCCCAGACCGATGACTCGCTGCCATCAGCGTTGCGTTGAGCCTTCACCCGTTGCCAGGCGATATCGGGATCGTCGCTGTGGCGGATGATCGGGCCGCCAGGGCTCGTTGACATCAATGTGACCACTCGGCACCGGGCCGCTGGAGCGACCAGATCTCAGCGATTCGTCCTTTAGCCAGTCGGTATTGCGCCATCCAAGCCAGTGTTAACGGCGCAGCTGTTGCCAGGCTCACTCCCCGCACAGTCAAGCGAACCCACACGCAGTCATCGGCACAGGCCATCGCGCCGATGTTGACATCGCACACGCGTAACGACTCGAAGGTCGCTGCCAGGCGGGTTCGCAAGTCATCCAATGACAGTGTCTCGCTGCTTTCACCGGTGTGGCGTACAACCGGATCGGCGATCACCTCACCCAGCCATTCCAGGTCGCGCTCAAGCCAGATGCGAGTCCAGTAGCGCTTTACAACGGCCTCAGCTTCTAAGGAAGCTGCGACACCTTCTGTGTCGTTCATAGTGCTTGCCTCCTGTATCCAGCAGATGCTGGCTTGGTGACCACCGACCCCATGACCACCGACCCCATGACCACCGACCCCATGACCACCGACCACATGACCACTGATCACACGGCCATCGGCTTGCTGTCCATCATCATCTGACCACACGCCACGGGCAGCATTTTGTGATCGCAGCGTTCACAGTTCCGCCGGCTCTTGGGTGTGCGGCTCGGTCAGGCGGGCCAGCACCACCACGACCAGAACGAGCACCCCAAGGCCAGCCAGCGTTGCCTGGATGCCAACCATGTCAGCCACAATGCCGATCGGTAAGGCTGCGACTGCGAAACCGGAGAAGCTGAGCATCAGCAGGCTTTGCACCCGGCCGTGAAACTCCACCGGCGCCAACGTGATTGCCATCGAGTTGTTGAGCGCTTGAAAGACGCTGGAGCCAGCCCCCACCAGCCCCATGATCGCTAGTGCCACATAGAAATTGGGTGTGACCGCAAACACGGTGAGCGTCACTCCAAACAGGACTGCGCTACGTGTTTGCCAGGGGCGTAACCGTGTGCGCTCGACGTTCGCCAGCGACACCGATCCCAACAGGGCGCCTGCAGCAGAGGCTGCGTTGAGCAATCCAAAACCTGTCGAGCCAGTGCCATGAATCTGCTCGGCGACTACCGGCAAGAACGCCATGTACGGGAACCCCAACAGCACCACACAAAACGACACAACAAGCAGATGCATGATGTCGGGACGGGCGCGCACGAAACGCAACCCGTCAGCAATATCGGAGATGGCACCACGTCCAGAGGGGTTGGCAGGCCGCCCCGCAGGCAGCCCGGCCAATAGCGCAAGGCTCATAGCGCCGAGCACACCGGCCGCGAAGAAAACCCCAGCCAGACCAAACAACGTTCCGCCGATCAAGGCGCCCGCCGCTGCAGGTCCAACGACACGAGCCACCTGAGCAGTTGACATCGACAAAAAGATCGCATTGGTTATGGTCTCGCGACCCACAACATCGGCAATGAATGCCAGCCGTGCCGGTGCCAGTATCGAGATCACCGCACCCTGGGCAACGCTTGCTGCTAGCAGCATCCAGTAAGCATCGGTGTCTGTAGCGACCGTGACCCCTAGCACGATCGGAGTCAAGGTCTGGATGCTGCCGGCAAGTACCAGCACGCTTCGCTTCGAGAACCGGTCAGCAAGCATCCCTCCGTAAGGAATTGCAATGATGCTCGACAGACCAAACGCGAGCATCACCCCGCCAAGACCCGCGTTCGTGCCGGTCAACTCGAACGCCAGCCACCCTCGGGCCACTCCCGCAACCTGCATTGTCAAGAAGGTGAACAGCCCGCCGACGAACAACTTTCGAAAAGGGCGGCTGCCTAGAGCTGTGAACCGCCCGGAGCCGCCCGCCGGAGCGCCTGCGGGCATCAGTCAGCGTACCTGTGGGCTCCCAACGATGACCGGACCCGAGAATTCCCGGGATTAGTCAATACTTGGTTGCAAGTGTGGGCTAGTGTCAGCAGTCCACGTTCCCAAGCGTGTGGATCCGACCTTTTGGGGGTGCTGAATGCTGCCTGCCCAGTTCGACTATGTGGCGGTCTCCTCGGTAGACGAAGCCGTGGCCGCGAAAGCCGAGGGAGGTGATGAAGCGCGGATCCTCGCCGGTGGGCAGAGCTTGCTGCCGATGATGAAGTTGCGGCTCGCGGTACCGGAGATGCTCATAGACATCAACCGTGTGGGTGGGCTCGACACCATCGAACGTCACAACGGCAAGCTGTGTGTTGGTGCGCTAGTGCGCCACAGCGACATCGCTTCAAGTAGCGACACCTTTGGCGCGATTGCATCGGCGGCGCCTTGGGTAGCTGACCCACTCGTACGTAACCTCGGCACGATGTGTGGGTCGGTCGCTCACTGCGACCCTGAAGGTGACTGGAACTCTGTGCTCCTCGCAACCGGCGCAGAGGTGATCGCACGGGGCCCCCGGGGACAGCGCAGCATCGCCATTGGTGACTTCGTTGAGGACTTCTTCACCAACACCCTCGCCGACGACGAGATGGTCACGGCAGTACACATCGATGTGCCTGCGGGACGATCTGGTGGCTCGTATCAGAAGCTTGAGCGCAAGGTCGGCGATTACGCCACTGTTGGTGTCGCCGCTCATCTTGAACTTGCCGCCAATGGCACCATCTCCAAAGCGGGCATCGCCATGACCTCGGTAGCGCCAATCAACCGGAAGGCAACCGCTGCTGAAGAGCTGCTGGTGGGCAACGCTCCGGGGGCGGAGCTGTTCGCCGAAGCAGGAGCCGTAGCCGCAGCCGCTAGCGATCCGCGCGACGACGTGCGAGGCAGCGCTCGCTGGAAGCGACAAGTAGTCGCAACATTCACGCAAAGGGCTCTTGCAGCCGCAGCCAGCCAAGCCGCAGCCTAAGGAGAAACGTCATGCAGATATCTATCAACATCAACGGAACAGATCACGTATCGGATGTCGAGCCCCGCAAGCTGCTAGTCGATCACATCCGCACTGGCGTGGGGCTGACCGGCACTCACATCGGTTGTGACACGACGAGTTGTGGCGTTTGCACCGTGCTGGTTGACGGGACTCCCGTTAAGTCCTGCACCATGCTTGCCGTACAAGCCAACGGGCGCTCGATCACGACGGTGGAGGGCTTGAAGGCGGCGGGCGAACTGCATCCCATCCAGCAGGCCTTCAAAGAAGAACATGGGTTGCAGTGCGGCTTCTGCACCCCCGCAATGATGCTGGTGGGCGCATCGCTAATCGAAACCAACCCGGATCCGAGCGACGATGAAGTGCGCTGGGCAATTTCAGGGAACCTGTGCCGCTGCACGGGCTACATGAACATCGTTAAGGCAATCCAAGCCGCTGCTTCAGCCGTGTCGGCTGCATCCGGCAACGGCGACGGCACCGGCACCGAAGACAGCTAGGAGGAACGTCCAATGACTGACACAGCAACCCCCACAACTCCTGCGTCCATCGGTGGTATCGGGCACAGCATCAAACGTGTTGAGGATGCTCGCCTGATCGAAGGGCAGGGCAACTTCCTAGATGACATCTCGCTGCCTGGCATGCTCTACATGTCGATGGTGCGCTCACCACTAGCGCATGCGCGTATCAGCGGAATCGACACTTCAGAGGCCTCCGCTGTTGAAGGCGTCGTAGCCATAGTCACCGGTGACTTGATGGCTGCACACAACCTGGCGTGGATGCCAACACTCTCAGGCGACACCCAGGCGGTGCTTGCCACCGACAAGGTGCGCTATCAGGGCCAGGAGGTAGCGGCAGTCATCGCTACCGATCCCTATGTTGCTGCTGATGCCGCAGAGCTAGTGGACGTCGATTACGACCCGCTTGACGCCATCGTGACACCCCAGCAGTCGCTTGAGCCTGGCGCCGAGTTGATCCGAGACGAAAAGGAGGGTCAGACAGACAACCTGGCATACACTTGGGAGACCGGCGATGCGGCGGGCACCGAAGCTGCCTTTGCTAATGCGGATCGTGTGGTGTCGTTGACGACTCACTACCCGCGCTCACATCCATCACCGCTGGAGACCTGCGGGATTGTCGCCGATGTCAACTCGGTGACGGGTCAGGCAACCATCTATATGACCTCACAGGCGCCTCACGCGCATCGGACTTTGTTTGCGATGGTGGCAGGATTGCCTGAGCAGAACATCCGTATCGTGAGCCCCGACATTGGTGGCGGATTCGGCAACAAGGTGCCGATCTATCCGGGCTATGTGGTGGCGACAGCGGCCAGTTTGTTGCTTGGTACACCGGTTAAGTGGGTTGAGAGTCGCACTGGCAACTTGATCTCAACCGGGTTCGGTCGTGACTACTACATGACCGGAGAACTCGCTCTATCCAATGAGGGGCGCATTGAGGGGCTGCGTGTGGACATGCTCTCTGATCAGGGTGCATTCTTTTCCGACGCTCAACCAACAAACTTCCGGGCGGGCTTGTTCCATGTGTGTACCGGCAGTTACGACTTTGCAAATGCCCATATCAAGTGTCGGGGCGCTTTCACTAACAAGGCACCTGGCGGCGTCGCTTATCGATGCTCTTTCCGCATTACCGAAGCGTCCTATCTCATTGAGCGTCTAGTACAGACAGCGGCATACGAACTAGGCATAGATCCAGCAGAGATACGGCTGCGTAACTTCATACAGCCCGAGCAGTTCCCATATGAGACAGCTACCGGATTTGTGTATGACTCCGGTGACTATCCAACAGCGTTGCGTAAAGCGCTTGATGAGGTCGGGTACGAAGAGTTGCGTGCCGAACAAGCACAGGCTCGTGCTGAAGGACGACTCGTTGGTATCGGTATCGCGCACTTCACTGAGGCTGTGGGCGCTGGCCCGGCACATACCTATGACATTGCCGGGCTAAAGATGATTGACTCCGCTGAGTTGCGGGTACACCCAACTGGCAAAGCGATCCTCAAGCTTGGCGTCAAAACCCAGGGTCAAGGGCACGAAACAACGTTTGCGCAGATCGTCGCGGAACAAACTGGTATACCCGCATATGACATTAAGGTCGTTCACGGGGACACCGATGACACCCCATATGGGCTCGGCACCTATGCCTCTCGTTCAACACCAGTTGGTGGCGCGGCTACAGCAGTCGTAGCGCGCAAGATTGCTGACAAAGCTCGCCACATTGCGGCTCACTTGCTAGAGGCCGCAGTTGAAGACATTGAGCAGGATGCGGGCAAGTTCTTTGTGAAGGGCTCGCCCGAGGTTCACAAGACCATTGGTGATGTTGCTCTCGCGGCATACACCAACCTGCCCGAAGGCATGGAATACGGCCTTGAAGATGTCACTTACTACAACCCGCCAAACCTCACCTTCCCCTACGGCTCGTATGTAGTCGTAGTGGAGGTTGATGCTGACACCGGGGTGTGGAAAGTCAATCGCATGGTGGCACTTGATGACTGTGGCGTGCGGATCAATCCGATGATTGTTGAAGGACAGATCCATGGTGGCCTCACCGAAGGCTTCGCAATGTCATCAATGCAGTGGATCACCTTTGATGAAGACGGCAACTGCATTGGTTCCAACTTCATGGACTATCTGATCCCCACGGCCTGGGAGACGCCGAAATTCGAACTGTTGGAGACAGTTACTCCTTCGCCGCATCACCCGATCGGAGCTAAAGGCATTGGTGAGTCCGCCACGGTTGGTTCGCCCGCTGCGTTTGTTAACGCGGTAATCGATGCGGTGGCACACCTCGGTGTACGCAACATCGACATGCCAGTCCTACCCGACCGGGTTTGGGAGGCGATCGACAGCGCCAACAGCTAAACGTGTTCCGGCGCCGCTAGGCGAACCTCACGTTTATCGAACGTAGCGCACCGGCAACCGGCGGCTCATCCGCATGGACATCGCAGTACTGGCTGAAGCAGTGGAGTTGGCTGAGCAGCGCCAGGGTTTCGTGTTGGCAACCGTTGTGTGGCGGCGGGGGCCATCGTCGGGTCGGCAAGGGTCAAAGGCTGTGATCCTTGCCGACGGGACGGTACGAGGTTGGCTCGGCGGTGCCTGTGCAGAACCGACCGTGGTATGTCACGCACGTGATTGTCTCAGCACCGGTGAGCCGGCATTGCTGTTTCTCGGTCAGACAGATGAACTTGACGGCCGCTGTAGTGATGGTGTGCGCAGCGTTGCCATGGCGTGTGAGTCTGAGGGAGCCCTAGAGGTGTATCTCGAACCGCACCAGCCCGCACCGCAGGTGGTAGTCATCGGTCGCTCACCAGCAGTTGATGTCTTGGCTGAGTTGGCCATCGCGGTGGGCTGGGGTGCCACGGTCATAGACGACGGCGGCGACCCAAGCGAGCATGTTCGGCCTGGCATCGTGCGCAACAAGCTTGATCTATCGGGGCTCATCGTTGATGGTGCAACCGCCATAGTGGTCGCAACGCAAGGTCACTATGACGACATAGCCCTTGAAGCTGCACTAGCGACCGACGCTGGCTACGTAGGTTTGGTCGCATCGTCGAGACGCGCAGCGTCGGTGCTTGATCACCTTCGGAGTGGGGGACTGTCGCAGTGTCAGTGCAACCGGGTGGTTGCGCCTGCAGGCTTAGACCTCGGGCCCCTGTCCAATCCCGAGATTGCCGTAGCGATAATGGCCGACCTGGTTGCGAGACGCTCACGAGGAGAACTCGTAGCGACCGGCACACGTCCCGCAGTGGAGCGCGTGGAGGCAGTGGATCCCGTGTGTCACATGACCGTGCTGGTTGACGATGCTAAGTATCACGTCCTACATGAAGGCGAGGACTACTGGTTCTGTGCAGCAGGTTGCAGGCAGGCGTTTCTGGCAGATCCGAAGGCTTTCATAGTCCGGCACTAGAGTTGCCGGCTGCGAGACGGCTGGCACAAACGGCGTATTGGCTCATGTCACCACAAGCGGTTGCATCACGGTGACCTGCCATGCAGCGGACCAGTGACGCAACCCGGACGAACTGAAGATCGCCGGCCGCTGGGATGGCTGCTAGCGGCTGTCGGGATGGTGGCCGTCTCAACTGATTCGCTGTGGGTGCGCCTGTCGGAAGCCCCTCCAGCCGAGGTCGCGTTCTGGGTGGCGGTCTGTTCTTTGGTGGTGTATTGGACTTATGCACGCCGGCTCGACCCGGGCTCGCCGATGCAATCATTGCGTTATTACCCGGTGCCGCTGCTTGGTGTTGGGTTGCTTGCGGCCGTTAGCCAGATCAGCTTCATAACTGCCATTGGTGAGACGCGCGTCGCTAACGCAGTTGCGATCGTGTCCGCGTCCCCGTTGCTAGCTGCGCTGTGTGCTTGGGTGTTCTTGGGTGAGCGCATATCGCGCCGTGTCGAGATTGCGATCGCCATCACGATGGCAGGCATTGCAGTGATCGTTTCAAGTTCGCTTGGCACGCCGACGTTGCGAGGCGATCTTCTTGCGCTGCTAGCGGTTGCTGCCTTTGCCGCCAACATGACCATGTGGAGAAGGTTCAGTGACATGAGCAGGCGCGCAGGTCTGTCAGTTAGCGCGCTCGTTGTGATTGGCGCGACCAGTTTCTTTGTGTCGCCGTTCTCGCTGGATGCACGGGCGTATCTGTCCATTGGCGCAATGGGTCTTTGCTTCAATCCTCTCGGTCGGTTGGCGCATACCAACGCACCGCGCTTTGCTCCAGTGTCAGAGGTTGCGCTATTCACGCCGATTGAGACAGTCACAGGCACAATTTGGGCTGCACTGTTTCTCTCTGAGCTACCGAGACCCACCGCAGTGGTTGGGGCCGTGGTGGTGGTCGGCGGTGTCTTCTATGGAACCCTGGCTTCACGGGTCAGGGTTTCTTCGCCGGCTCGTTGACCTAGAAGTTGATTGGTGACTTCGAGGAGGAGGCTCGGGGGGTGCGGCTCGCAATTGCTCGACGCCCCGGCGCTTGTCGAGTCAGATGGACACACTCTTGTGCTCTTGCGGGTGTACCGCCCTAAAGAAAGCCGGTGACTTGGGGTTCGTTAGGCTGAGCAGGTGAGGGCTCTTGTGCAGCGTGTGTCACGTGCCCGTGTCCTTGTCGACGGCATTGTTGTTGGTGAAATCGGGCCAGGATTGTGTTGCTTGATCGGTGTCACTCACGACGATGATCTCTCGAACGCACTCAAGCTTGCGTCCAAGCTTTGGCATCTGCGGATATTCGCTGATGACAAGGGTTACATGAACCTGTCGGTTGCTAACACGAGCCGCGAGCTGCTGGTGGTGAGCCAGTTCACTCTCTGTGGAGATGCTCGCAAAGGGCGACGCCCGTCATTCGTTGCAGCCGCACGACCGACTCATGCCGAGACCCTATTCAAGGAGGTCACCGCTGAGTTAAGACGGCTCGGCGCGAGTGTCTCTACGGGCCAGTTCGGGGCCGACATGGCTGTTGAATTGACCAATGACGGGCCCGTGACTCTGATGGTGGAGGTCTAGGTGGAATCACTGTCAATCAAGGATTCGGTTGCTGTTGTAACTGGCGGCGCTAGCGGCATCGGTAAGGGAATTGTCGGAGCACTGCTGCGAAGAGGCGCGTCTGTGGTCATCGCAGATGTCGAGCAGGCTGCACTTGACGCAACAGTTCAAGATTTCGCGTCACTCGGTGTCGTTGGGGGATACCGCACTGATGTGAGCGATGAGAATTCGGTGACTGCACTCGCTGACCATGTCTATGGGCATTACGGCCGTTGCAACTTGCTCTTCAACAATGCTGGTGTGACTTCCGGCGGAGGGGGTAAGCCCTGGCAGCAGGAGCCCAATGACTGGCGCTGGTGCTTTGGCGTGAACGTGTTTGGCGTGGCGATCTGCACCTGGGCATTCGTTACCCGCATGATCGAATCCGGGCAACCGGGGCAGGTGATCAACACCTCTTCAGGTGACGGAGGCTTCGCTCCCGTTCCGACTGCGTCGGTCTACGCCTCGTCCAAGGCAGCTGTGAGTTGCTTTACGGAGGCACTCAACGCCAACTTGATCTCCGAAGGCACCAACCTGCGAGCTTCGGTGTTCTACCCATCAGGTGGCTTGATGCCGACCGGGCTGTTTAACGCTCAGCGCAACCGTCCCGATCACCTACAACGTGTCGGTCAAGCAACTGGACGGCGCAGCCTCACCTTTGACGAATACCTCCAGATGGTGGCCGACATCCGTGGTACTGAGCCTGAGATCGCCGACCTAGACGAACTTGGTGACTTCGTCTTGGATGCTGTCGAACAGCGCCGCTACATCATCGCCCACAATCTCGATGAAACCGTCGAACTCCTGCAACGCCGCGCCGAAGCCATAGGAAGATCCGAAATGCCCCCCGGCCACAACCTCCGCTAACCCGCCCTGGCTCTATGAGTTCGGTCGACTCGCTTGGCCAACCGGACTCTCCCGAGGCATACCTGCAGCGTGTCTTTCGTATGCAGTACGGATTGCGTGTCAGTTCAGAAATGGCGACGAGAGCCATTGAATGGATGCAGCAGTTTCCTGATGAACCTTCTGTCACTGTTCTTGGCACTGCGATTGAGACAGGCGATGACGTTCAGCGAACGTTTGAGTGCGTTGACTTGCTGAGGGTTGACTCACGAGTCCAGATGCCGGACTCAATAGCGAGACTTCGCGACGGTCCGGAGGCGGACGCTTACATTCGCTACGTCATGCGACGCTACTACTCACTGCTCGTCTCGAACCGCGACAGCAGGGAGTTGTGCGATCATCTCCCTGCCGCACCTTCATGTAGGAGGTTGACGGTGCGGGGTCGTGACATAGTGAGCGGGATGCCAAAGTCGCTTCGAGTCGAACGGTCACGTCTAGTGAACCCCAAGTTGCGTCGCCGCTAAGACAGGTAGGCGAACTGCGATCAAGGTCTAGCCTCTGAGGCATGACCGAAACGCTTTCGTCTGAGCATCACATCGTCATCTCTGCGGACACTCACTGTGGTGCCGAGATCCGTGACTACCGGCCGTACCTTGAAGCCAAGTACCACAGCGAATTTGATGAGTGGGCCGACGGTGTTGAGCGTGCCCAACAAGCCGCGGCCGCCAAATTCAAGGGCCGCAAGTCACCCCGCAATGTGGGCGTAGACGGCGATCCGGTCAAAGACGGCGATCGCAACTGGTCAATGACGCGCCGCTTGAGGGAACAAACCGCTGATGGTGTGATCGCTGAGGTGATGTTTCCCAACACGCTGCCGCCGTTCGCACCCCCTGCTTCGACGGCTCTTGAAGCTCCGGCGTATACGCACAACTTTGAGCAGCGTTGGGCCGGTTTGCGTGCCCACAACCGCTGGATACTTGACATGGTCAGCGAGGCACCTGAACGCTGCGCAGGCATAGCGCAGATCTTTCTCGGTGATGTCGACGGTTCGGTGGCCGAGATTGAGTGGGCAGCGGAGAATGGTTTGCGTGGCGGCATTCTGTTGCCGGGTGCGCCGCCTGATTCGCCTTTTGAACCCCTCTACTCGGCCAAATATGAGCCGATCTGGGCAGCGGCCGAGGCAAATGAGATGCCCGTCAATCATCACTCAGGCGGAGCGACTCCATCGTTCGGGAATCACTTCCCCGCATCGCTAGCGGTGTTCTTGCTCGAGGTGCGCTGGTGGTCTCAGCGAGCCCTGTGGCACCTGATGTTCTCGGGTGTCTTCGAGCGTCACCCGAACCTCAAGTTCGTTAACACCGAAACGGGAACTGCATGGATTCCTGATGTGTTGAAGGACCTCGACTCGTTCTTTCACCGGATGAAATACTCGACATACGGCTCAGAGGCAATTTTTGGCGGCCCGGCCGTCTCTGCCATGTCCATGAAGCCGAGTGAGTACTGGCAGCGACAGTGTTACATCGGAGCGAGCTTCCTGCGTCCCTCTGAAGCACACTTGCCCGCTGAGTTGGGGATCGATCGGATCATGTGGGGTTCGGATTACCCCCACACCGAAGGTTCGCACCCCTTCACCACACAGCACTTGAAGTTGACGTTTGGCGGAATGCCTGAAGCCGATGCAACGCACTTGCTGACGACGAACGCAGCCAAGCTCTACAAGTTCGATCTGGAAGCGCTCAAGCCTCTAGCAGACCGCCACTGTCTCACCAAAGCAGAAGTTGCCGCGGGGATCGACTACGACGACGTACCCGAACAAGCCAGAGGATGCCCCGGCATGAACCCCCTAAACCAGCGCGTCCCGCTGGCCGCCTAGGCACTGCTCTTGGGTCCTGCTTGGCTTAGCGAGGGTTCTCGAGACTCGTATCGGTCTGTCGTGCAGAAGGTAGGAGGCTAGCTGACGGTTGTAGGCAAGCTGGAATCTCAGTCGGGCAATGGGCCACCCCGGTAGCCAGGCCAACGAGAACCGCCAATTGTGTCTACGTAAGGCCAGAACGCTTGCGGGTCAAGTGGCCCGGCGTTAGTGATGTTGCGAGCTTTGGGCTGATGCGTTACCAGTCGGGCAGACAGTTGCTCGACCATGGGCAGGTAGCGAGCAACAGGATCCCAGGGGCTCTCAAGGATCTTTACCTCACCTTCCACGGCCTCAACTTGCTTCTGTTCAAAAGTTGTAGCCACGTCGACAACATGGGGCGCAAAGTCAAATTCGCCGGGTGCTCCACCGATGGCACGCGAGTACTTGATCCACCACTCGTGTTCGGTGAAGTCACCCATTCTTGGTTTGATGGCCTCAGACACCTCGCCGTGAAACTCGACGAACGTGTATCCCTGGTGGGTGGCCTTTGCTGTGATCTGGTCACCGAGTCGGAAGTATGAAATGTCACACAGATACTTGGGCTGACCGTTGGTTTCATGGCTGATCGAAACAGCTGCTTCCTGATCGATGCCCATGCCGAGGTTGTATTGACCCGCCGTACCGCGCCAACTTGCAGGCACCTTGATGCTCACTCCGAATTCAGGCTCATCAAGGATGGGCACGCAATAGACACCTACCGTGACAACTGGATCGGCCGGTTCAAGTCCGGGAGGCAGCAACTCAACAATGCCGTCCGGTTCCGTCCGGTATGTCACGGTCAGCTTTGGCCAGCCAGCCACCTCTCCTGGTCGGCTTAGCATCATGTCAGTCACAACTTCTCCCGTTGAGTGCGTGGCGTGAAGTGCCACCGCAAGCGTATTGCGCTACGAGGTATTGGCAGGTGTGTGCTCAACGTGGAGTTCACCTCGGCGGGTGGGCTATGAAGTGCCGTTGATGTCACTTACAGCGAGTTTGCCTGACCGCGTAGTCATCCTGGGCCAGCGTCAAGTGTGTGGAAACCTAGGATCCAGTTCGTGAGCATTCGGGCAGCCGGCGAGTCCCACGTGGCGTCGTCAGGCCCGCTGAGTCCCTTGCGGGAGTTGCTTGAGCGCCTTGGGCTTGATCTCGCTGTGCCGTCAACTTCGCGTGCGCCGACATTTTCAGCGATAGTGCGGACCCAGGGTTTGCGTCCCAACAGCTTGCGTGAAGCTTTGGCCTCCCTAGCTGCTCAGGTGAATCAACGGTTCGACACGATCGTCGCAGTTCATGGAAATACGGCCGCACATGACGAAGTCCAGAGCGACCTGGCGACCGTGAAAGATGTTCCGCAGCAACTCAAGATCATTGCTGTTCCCGTGGGTGGCACACGCAGTCGACCGCTTAATGCAGCTCTCGGGGAAGCAAGCGGGGACTATGTCGTGTTTCTTGACGACGATGATCTTGCCGAACCGCGCTGGATAGAGGCATTTGCGCGCGGGGCGGCCGCCGCTCCCGGTCAGATCATCCGAGCTCAGGCGGCTTTGCAGAATTGGACAACGGAAGGGTCGAACGAGCCCCGGCAGCCGATTGGCCCGAAGACCAAGCCGTATCCGGCCAAGTTTGACTATCTTTCCCACTTCACCAGAAGTGACACACCGATTTGCTCAGTTGCCTTTCCTCGACTGTGCCTCAAGCACTTTGAGTTGCGCTTTGACGAGTCGCTAACCGTTTGTGAGGACTGGGACCTCTTGATCAGAGCTGCATTGTTATTGGGTGTATCTGACGTAGCCGAAACGACTTCGTTATACCGCAAGACGGATCTGGGCAACTCAGACACTGACTACAGTTTCGAAGAGTGGCAATCCAACCGCCAAAAGGTAATCGACAAGCTGTGTGGCGATTCGTTCGTGTTGCCCGGTCGTGAAGTCCAGCGACTTGCTGATGCTGCCTTCACGCCTGGCGAAGGACCGAAAGTTGTCGTTGATCAGATCATGGCCCGAGACTTGGTCGTGGCACTACGCGGCAGGATCCGCGCGCGCCTCACGCGGGTCACTCTAGAAACAACTAAGCGTTTAGCAGGGAGGCGCGCCTCTGCTTAGCAACCCCGCAGTGCTCGTTGCTTCGCCGAACTTCACATGAGAGCGATGCCGAGACTAAAGGACTCGCTGCGGGGCAATAGCAGCTGGTCGCTCATCGTGACAACCGGCGTGCTAGTGGTCCTCAGCAACGGGCCGGTATTCGCAATCGCCAAGTGGATCAACGGGTACGCCGTGGGGTGGAGCCATGTGACTGTGGCCTCCTGGTTTGCGGGCGCCGCAACGGTCTCAGTCGTACTGTCAATGAGTTTCCGGGAACGTATGTCGGGTGTCAGGCCTGCGTCGGCTGCTCTATTGGCCATCGCCGCCTACACGCTGATCGCTACAGCGTCGACTCTGTGGAGTGTTGATCCGGTGATGACGTTGTGGCGTTCGCTTATCTACGTCGGGCTGGCACTTCTAGCCGTTCACATCTCGCAGTCGGAAGAGGGTGAACTTCGCCTGACGCTCACCGCGCTCGCAAGCGTAGCGGTCTTCGGAAGCCTTGCAGTACTCGCGGCGGGCTTTGATGGCGCCGTCGATGCCAACGGCGATTGGCAGGGGATGTACACCAACCGCAACTCGCTCGCTCCACTTGGTGCTCTGGGAGTGATCGCCGGGTTGCGAAACGTTTGTGAAGCCAAAGACTTGCCGACATTGGTCTGCGATCGATCCCTGCGTAAGTGGCAACCACGTCGTAGCCGCCGGTTGGTGGGGGGTGCGATCTTGTGCGGTGCGTCGGTTGTTGTGCTCATTGGTGCAGGTAGCCGCACGGCGTGGGTCTCGTTAATGGCTTCGCTTGCGATCTCGTCGCTCGCACCGATGTATCACACGATTGCGCGCCACTCTGGCATCGCTACGGCTCGCAGGCTGGTAACGACTGCAGTGGGCTTGCTTGGTATCACAGCGATCGCGGCGACGATGGCACTTTGGCACACGGCAACGTTCGCTCAGCGTCGCACCATCTGGCAGGTTGTCTGGGAGTGGATACGGGAACGGCCCGTTGGGGGGTACGGCTTCTTTGCCTTCTTTGATCAGCCTGATCTTGTCGCAACGCATGATCTGCTGACCCGGGGCAGCGCCCATAACAGCCTCGTTGAGGTGGCGTTAGGTCTAGGCATTCTCGGTGTGATGCCCTTTGTGGTGATCGTGGTGTTCGCTGCGCGCAATGCACTAACGCCTGCATGGCGTGCGCCGTCACCGGATTCCTGGATGTGGTGTGCGGTCGTGATTGTGCTTCTGGTCGAGAACCTGACCGAGAGTTTCGTGCTTTGGTTCTCATACAACTGGGTTCTGCTATTGGCCGCAGCTCTCCGCCAGCCACAAAGAGCGACGGTCAAGTCAAGGCGTTTCGCAGCCCCTTCCTCCTGACTGCTTGCCTCCATCGGGCACGCACTCGTAGATCCGCACATAGTCAACAACGAACTGCGCTGGGAAGATCGTCGCGTCTGGCACGCGGTTGCCCGGCAGTGTCTCGACAGCCCAGTTGCCCACAGTGTTGTTTATGACTAGATAGAACGGTTGATCGAATGGGGCGTTCTCATTCTCTACCCGACTCTCTCCTTTGGGATGAGAAAACCACTGATCTCTTGGCACCTCATAGACACGTTCATCGTCGATGTAGAAACGAATTGAATCAGTGTCCCACTCGACTGAGTAGAGGTGGAATGACTCCGCCGGGTTGACAGGCAATTGAGTCAGGGTGTGGGGATTCGAGAATGGATATCCCATATGCACAACCTGGTGGATTCCCCAACCGTTTCCCGGAAGCTGGGCATCAACACCACCGACGCCAATGTTGGCACCTTCGGCGATGTCAATCTCGCCCGACGATGCACCTGCGCCGTAAGCATTGTGGGCTGGTCTCAACCAGTAAGCGAAGAACGTGCCGTGGCCTTGTGGCAGCCTTCCGAGCATCTCGACCCGACCGAATGTGAGTGTCATCCTGTCTCGAGTGTCAACACGGGCCGCGGTGAAATCCTTGGTCTGGTTCACGCCCGGCGTGTAGGTGGTAGTTGGTCCGAATTGATCTCCCGCACCTCCCCAGTCATTGATACCCGAATATGGTTCCCTCAAGGTGCGTAGATACAGAAAACCATCGGTTACCTCTACGTTCTCGATTCGGCTGGTTTCACATGCAAGGTAGACAGGCGCGCAGTTATCTACAGCACGCCACTTCTCGGTATCGAGTGTCTCACCATTGAAATCGTCTGACCAGGTCAGTTGCCAGTCGTTGCGACTGTCCACGCCTCGCGTTCTCATTGGCCAACTGAAGAGAACTTCATTGCTAGTGATGTTCCAGTCACGGGCGAGAATTACTTTGGCAAGATCAAACGGTCCATGAACTGCAGACGAGACACTAAAGGTCGCCGCACCATCGCTGTTCGTGACGCCACCTTGCTGCCATACACCGTCGATGAATAGTTCAACTCGCTCATTGGGTACCGGCAGTGAGCTATCGCGGACATTTGCCGTGAGTATTCGAGGATTGCCAGTATGGGATGTGTCGTTGTCAATTGAGAGAGTAATCTCGACTGACTCTTGGTTTTGCCAATGGATCCCAACTGGGACTGAAGAGAGAGAATCCGTGCGAAACTGGAATGATTCATAGCCTCCATTTTGATCAGGTGTCATAGGCTGGGGATACCGGAATGAGAAAATACCTTCCGAGTTGGTCTGACCTTCACCGGTGATCGGGAAGTCCCGAAAGTCAGAGTCAGAAGAGTCAATCCCTGCTGTTGCCAATAGATCTTGAGGCCTCTTTCCATTGATACTTACCCGAATAGTCTGATTTGTAACCGGCTCACCATTGGAGTCATTTACAAAGACTACGACATCAACAAACTCGCCTACTACCGGCTGCCTATCGCTGATGCGCACATGTATACCCGGTTCCTGCGGACGTGGCTCGGTCCATATGATCTCATACTCACGAGTTCTGAGCAATGTGCTCAGGGTCCTCAGTTCCGCGCTGACACGGCCAATTCCAGCCGACTCACGGCTCGGAACGGGTAGGGACACAGAACCATCACTTCCAGTCAAATAAACAGCCGACACTGGACTGTCGTCGACCCAGAGCTGCACCTGGACTCCGCTCAAGGGTGATGAGTGATAGTCAGATGCTTGAACAGTAACCATGGCATCTTCTCCAAGTGATGCGCTTTGGGGCACAGCAATTGAGAATCTCGTAGGTCGTGCAGTTGAGGCATAGGTCTCCGCGGACTCCTCGCAGGCATGCGGCGCAGTGATGCTTAAGCGGTCAACTGCCGATGCAAGCGTACGGGTCAAAAAGAGCGCCATCTGTTGACGGCTAACGGTTCGCGTCGGAGAGAATCTCGAAGCGGAGGTCCCCTGAGTAATGTCTAGCAATTGAAGGTAGAGAATTGCCTGTTGTAAATCATCCGACATTTCAATCGTATCCGTAAATCCTGACGGTACAAGGTGATGGGCCACGACTCCAAGCCGGTTGCCTAAGAGTCTGTGAGTCTCACGAATTAGACGCGAGATGAATAACGCCATTTGTTGACGGTTAACTGTGTCCAAAGGTGAGTAGGTATTTGCTGAGGTACCCAACGTGATGCCGTGCCTAGCAATGCGCGAGATAGCTGATCTAGCTTCAGGTGAAAGGTCTGACGTATCACTGAATTGGGGAACAGCTTGCCTGCCCACAGGTACGTCGAACAGCTCTAGGAATTGGGCCATGAACAGCGCCATGTCAACTCTGGTGACGGGTACTGAGGGAGCGAAAGTGGTCTCACTGGTACCCTCTATAATGCTCGTGCCAGTCATGCAGGAAACCGCAAGTTGAGCTTCACGATTCAGATTGCGAGTATCACCAAATTCAGTCTGAGCGCCTTGTGCCGCAACACTTGCCGGTGTCAATAGTGCAGTGAGCAGGGACAGCGTTGCCAGCAAACAAATGTGAACTCTGCAGGAACCAGTCGACATATTGGCCTCCGCCAATCGGATTTAACGTAACGTAGAGACGTTAAATCATCCGTCAGATGACTACAAGCGCAAGATCGTTTGAGAAGGCAGTGCCGTCTCGCTGAGTGGCGAACAGCACCTAGCCTTGGGGTGTGGCTATCGACTTCACTCTTTCGTCTGAACTTGATGAGATTCGAGCGAGGGTACGTACCTTTATCAGCGAGACTGTCGTCCCGATTGAGCGGAGAATCGACAGTTCAGATACTGAGCAGCGTCTTCAGGGAACGGAGCGTCGCGAGGCACTGATCGGTATGCGTCGGCAGGCTCGAGAGGCCGGTCTTTGGTTGCCTCACATGCCCGAGGAATGGGGCGGCATGGGACTTGGCCATGTGGCGCTTGCGATGGTTCAAGCAGAAGCTGCTCGTAGCCGCTACGGGCCATGGGTACTGAATTGTCAGGCACCCGATGAAGGCAACATGCACACGCTGTTGCACTGGGCGACACAACAGCAGGCCGAGAAGTATCTGCGTCCGCTATGTGAAGGCAGGGTTTGGTCGTGTTTCGCAATGACCGAGCCAAACGTCGCTGGGTCGGATCCGACCTTGATTGAGACGTACGCCTTTCCCGATGGTGATGAGTGGGTAATCAACGGTCACAAGTGGTTCGTTTCAAATGCCCACCGAGCAAGTTTCGCCATCCTCATCTGCCGCACCGAAGACAACCCCGATATCCCCCAAGCAGCAAACACTGCCTTCATCATTGATATCCCTCAGTCCGGATGGCATGAGGTAAGACAAATCGAGACAATGCATGGCAGCACAGGTCACAGCGAAATCCGAATCAAGGATCTGCGTGTACACCGAAGCCAGATGCTCGGCGGTCGTGGCAAAGGTCATCTGCTCGGCCAGTATCGACTTGGACCGGCTCGGCTAGCACACTGCATGCGTTGGATCGCGCAGGCAGAGACCGCCTTAAACATGATGGTTGACCGCTCGCTGAAACGTTACGCACACGGCTCCCTGCTTGCAGAAAAGCAAGGCATCCAATGGATGATTGCGGACTCCACTATGGAGCTATATCAGTCCAAACTCATGGTGCTTCACGCTGCACACAAGATCGACCAAGGCGAAGACTTCAAGGCCGAGGTGTCGATGGCCAAGCACTTCGTGGCCAACATGCTCAACCGGGTCATCGATCGTTCTATCCAGGTACATGGTGCCCTCGGCTACTCCACCGACACGCCGCTGGCTCACATGTATCAACATGCTCGCTGGGCTCGGATCGCAGATGGTTCAGATGAGGTGCATCAGATGCGGATAGCGCAGCGTGCCATCGCCTCTTACAAAGATGAGGGTTCGATCAGCCGTGCTACGGGAAACTTGCCGATTTAGGGTTTATCGAAAGCCAACGTTCATACAGGTATTACACCGTAAGTGACGCCTAGTTGGCTGAGCCAGCGGCGATATGCAATAGCAGCACGATCGGCACGGATAGGTGTCTCAGCCCGAGGATCAAGCGGAAGTCTCTTGGGGTTCTGATTCTCAAGAATCGGCTTGTCTTGGGACAGGACTGACTGCTGGAAGCGTCTGAGTTCAGACATCGTGGAGACATCATCAAGAAGGCTTGAGAACAAATGAGCATTGATGCGAGTCTCGGTCACCGGGTGAATGAAGATACCGATGGCGTCCAAGCGAGTGAGATCACCCGGTGATGACTTATAGAGCATCGCGCAATAGGGGTGGGGCACACGGTAGATGTAGTCGACCATGACGGCCTCGGTTGATGCGGCAGCTGCTTGAGGCTGAAAGAACCGGCACTCGGTAGCCCAGAGCTCCCCAGACTGTTCTTGGACGTGATACGCGGGTACTTCGGTGTGTGGTTCGTCGCCTAGCAATCCCGTATGCACATACGGGAAGTGCGCCATGTCAAGGAAGTTCTCGACTGCACGAGGGGCAGACGACTCAATACCGACCGTGACGGCATTGAACGTGCGCCGGTCATCTTCAAGGGCTTCCGGAATAGCAAACACATCACCGCTTGGCTCACCCGTGGTTGTCCACAAATAGCCGTAGTGTTCCCTCGTCGGAAGCGGAGTAGCTTCGCTCTGTGAGTGACTGTGTACGTGAGGTTTGCGCTGCTCGTCTAACCAATAGCTGATCGGTTCACCAAGCAGCTTTGTGTGAATCACCTTGCCTCTCGGTATTTCATTTAGTGCGAGAAGTGCATGCCACTGGTTTCGGATCACAGGGTCGGTGCAGTGATCGGTATTCGATTCAGCAGCGATGGTTGTGGTCAAACTCGTCACCTCCTAGCTCCGAAGTCGGCTGAACTACGCTGAACTACACGGCGCGTTCTGCCTCACACTATGTGCCCCGCCATGACTCGTGCGACTCGCATCTTTCGGTTGCGCCTCTTGGCTGAGAACTCCGGCTCGGTGAAGACTGCCTAGCCGGCGCCGTATCGTGCAGTAGTGCCTAACGACACCGACTCAACCACCAACGCCAACAGCTCTGAAGCGACGCTTCCCGACAGCGGCGAGCATGTTGAGACAGTGCCGAGTGACTCGGCGGTGCGTGACAGCCTGCCTGAAGACCTTGATGCGTCGGGGTTTGTTGGGCCTTACATGTTTCCGAACAACAGCCGCCGCCGCATCTCAGGTGTGATGTATCTGATCATCGGCGGTCTCGCCATAGTGTTGGTGCCCATTGCAGGAGCACAAGCAGTGCTGGTCAATGGGGGCATTGTCGTTGGCGGGATCACGCTCGTTTTGTTCGGCCTGTACAGCCTGCAGGCTGGCTGGGATCTCTCAGTCGACGAGAACGATGCGCTTGTGGCAGCCACACGTGAGGTTGGTTTCCCGGTGGGTCACGCTTCAGCGCAGCTTGCCTGGCGTGGTGTTCGAAGCAGGCCAACATGGCGGATCTTGCTGTACTCCAACGAGCCAGTGCCGACCAAGAGGGGGCTGGTACTTGTAGACGGCATCGACGCCGAGATCGTCGGACGTTTCGTTGAGCAGAACCCTGAAGACTGGACGGGTTTAGGGTAAACCAGCAGTCGAACGTGCGCTGCTAGCGTCCCAATGGCAAAGACTGCAAGGAGTTCAAACAATGTTTGACGGGAACTGGCGACGCGCCGTAGATCGCGGCTTAACGCCGATTGGTGTCTCGCTTCGTAGAACAGGTGTTAGTGCCGATGCGGTAACGATCACAGGGATTGTCATGGCAAGCGGCGCAGCAGTTGCGATAGCTCTTGGCAACTTCAAAGTCGGGTTCTTGATGTTGGTACTTACCGGTATTCCCGATGCGTTAGATGGCGCAGTAGCAAAGGCTTCGGGAACGTCTTCACAGCGAGGAGCCTTCTTCGACTCGGTATCTGATCGATTAACAGACGCTCTGTTGTTCGGTGGAATTGCATGGTATTACGCTGCTACAGAGCCGGGTCATCTAATGATGTTGCCGGTTGCGATCATGAGCGTTGCGATGTTGGTGTCATACCAGCGTGCCAAGGCTGAGTCTCTGGGTTATGTGGCAAAGGGCGGTCTTATGGAGCGCGCCGAACGCTTCATCGTGCTTGGCTTCGGACTGTTGTTTGACAGTCTCTTGGTGTGGACGTTGTGGGTCATGTTGGTGTTGACCGCTTTCACGGCAGTTCAACGCTTCGTGAAGGTGTGGCGACAGGCATCTAAGCCGCCACCCCCAACAGATTCGCTACGCCGGCGTGCGAGGCGCAGCAGGCCTAGGAGAACACGCCGTCGTGATGGAGCGATGCGGATGCGTACCCGTCAAAGGCCCGGAGGCTCTTCCTGATCATCGGTGCCATCAGCGGTTGCCTATAGGGCCGCGGAGTTCTTTGCCGGAGCAGTTCCAGATGTCCCGGCACGTGCTGCCGTCCGGCTCGGCTCACGTATCGCCGCTACAACAAGCGGTGATCGCAAGCGGTTAGTTAAACGCAATCTAGAAAGAGCGCTCGGTCGGCCCGTCAACAAAGCAGAAGCGAGACGGCACACAGCCAGAGTGTTTGAGTGGTATGGCCGCTACTACTTTGAAAGCTTCTGTCTTCCGCAGTTAAGTGCAAGTGATGTGGATCGAGGGTTCGCCTATGAGGGTGTAGAGACTCTTGAGCGCGCAGTGCGTTCGGGCGTCGGACCAATCCTGGTTATGCCTCATCTTGGTTGCTGGGAGTGGGCAGCTTGGTGGCTCGCTCAGGTGCCCAAGATGAACGTAACGGCTGTAGTTGAACGCCTCGAACCGCCTGAAGTCTTTGACTGGTTTATGTCTTTCCGGCAGCGTCTCGGGATGGAGATTATTCCCGTCGGGTCAAAGGCGGGTGCCCTACTCGCAGCAGCGGTTAAACGGGGCAATGTTGTGTGTCTGTTATCAGATCGGGATGTAGGAGGCACGGGCATAGTCACAACGTTCTTCAGGGAAAAGACACGTTTACCTGCAGGCCCGGCATTACTCGCGTTGCGAACAGGAGCTCCCCTTATTCCTGCGGCGGTGTATTGGCGCGGGAGTGCTCGCCATGCAATCGCGCTGCCGCCACTAGACACTCGGAGAAGAGGCCGGATACGTGACGATATGTCACGTGTTGTTGCAGACTACGCCGCGGCACTTGAAGGGTTGATACGAAGAGCTCCAGAACAGTGGCATCTGATGTCACCCAACTGGCCCAGCGATTACGAAGCAATAGGCCAACCAACTCCCCCACACCTCCAAAACATCTAGTGTCTTCGTGCGAACTACTTTCTGGCTCCACGACCCCCATCAGATGAAACACATGGCTAGAATAAGCTGGGTTGGCGTACTTCAGTGTCTAGACTCTCGCCTCGGGCATCCTCGATCGACCTAATGACTAGATCCTTGGTTGTATCATCGGGAAGATTAACCCTAATGTTGCAGCGGTCATCTTCATGCACAGTTACGTCGTTGGGCAATGCCCGTAGAATCAGTCGAATAACCGTCTCGGCGAATAACTTCCGGTCGGTGTCCCGCCAAACGGCGAAGATTCCGAGCGTCGCTGTTTCCAATAGATCTGAAGCGCTAAGCGAAACTTCACATGGCGCACTAACGGACCCGATGCGGGAGAAGTGTTGAGGTTCAGGATTCGGTTGCCGAGTTCTGTCAGTCCTTGTGAATTGAGTTGTTCGTTCTGGCTGCCATGGATACCCGGTACCCACGGTACGAAGTACAACGGACGCGGATCATTGTCTTCATCCCTACCGAGCACAATGACTGGTGTCGCCATGGTCTTGCGTAGAGGTACCGGCAGGCTTTCTGGCTTCGGAGCTGACAACCAAACCCCATCTCGATCGATAGAGATTCCTAGCACTTGCATAAGGAGCTGTCTGCGCGCCGGCAGATACGAGTGACTCGGCAAGTAGTGTTAGTGTGCGAGAGAGCTTCACTGCGTCTGTCGCAATAGTCACATACAGGACGTGGCCGGGACACAGTGAAGTCTCCGCGAGCGACGGCGACAGGTCTATCGCAGACGCGAGCATCCTTAGGGCTTGACGTCGAGGCTTCAGTGAGGTGTGTGAGAAGCCTCGGGACTTTAGTTCAACTATCGGTCGAGCAGGTTCGGTTTCGTGAGACAGCCACAGATCTGGTCGCGTCGCGGATACGTCTCGAGATTCGAGTAACTCGCGAAGTGCGGTCATGGTAGATTCTGTCAGCGGCGTCAGAAGTTTGTGTCCATCGCTTCGAAATGATATCCCGCCATCGCGAGTACAGGCGTCGTAGACTCTCTGCTCGGCTGTTTCATTACGGACCACAACATGGTGTTGAGTTGAAACACAGGATCGCTCGCTAGCAAGTCATCACCTATCATAGCTGATCCTCAAATGCATTGTCAATGGTTGACGCGTAAGGCTCGTCACCTATCCATACCTCCGCTCTTGGATCTATCCATCGTTGTATGTTCGTCACAAGTCGATGGACCGTATTGCCACAGGTAACTCGAGGAAGAATTGCCAGCAGTTGTTCGCTCGTTATCTCAAGAAACAATGGTTGCCACAGGTGTTTGTCAATGGCCGCAACGTGTGCTTTTGTAGGTCCAAGGCGTGTGACATAACCACCAATGCGTAGTCGGCTGTTTCGACGTTGCAATCCCTTTGTGATGAAGGCATCAAACTCGTGCCCTTTAAGCTTGTGGTTGAACCTAATCGTTAGTGGGGCACCGGTAATGTGAACGCCCTTTGCTCTGTCTGCCCACAAAGTGCACCCAAAGTCTGTCTTCAGCCAACTCAGTGACTCGATGATAGCGGTCAATGATGGATGAGATTGTAGCGCGGTGTTCAGCAAACGAGTCCGTTAGATTCGTTGCTCGGACATCAAAGTACAGATTATGTCCGCCTTTGTCCATGCCTGGCATCTGCAGTTGTACGAGTGAGTGCAGTGGATGATATAGCTTCATTAGGTCACCCAACTTATCCTTCAGAAATGAAACACTTTCAGTAACGTTCACTCTTGACCTTCGGCGTTCGGCAAAGGTGTCTTGACTGTCGAAGTCATCGTCTGGATGTGACTCATCTGCCTGAAATTTGGCTTCATGCTCAAACACCAGTCGGATGAATCGGTGCGTCGGTGTGTTTGCTTGTACGTTCTGCCAGAGGTGGAAGAGAATTGGCGGCGACAGCCAGAGGCGATCCAACCACGGGTTGACATCAATAGTCTCACGTACCCAAGTCTGAGACTCGGCGGCCTTCATCGTTGTGTAGAGAACCGGGTGTCGTTCGTTAAGGACTTCCAACAGGCCGACTATGGCGTCATCTGTTCGCTTGTCCTCAACTCGGTACATCGTGTCGTCTAGTCGTTCAAGTTGGACGTGGCCTGCAAAGCCGAATCCGTGATCTGTGGCCGCTGAGTGCCTTGCCGTCTCGAGCATGTAGGTCTTGACGCGTAAGGGTGTCGGCTTGCCCTCAAGGCGGCCCTCTTCGGTCATCTGTGAGTGACCTTCAAGGTAGTCGACGTACGCACGCCTCGACCGCAAGCGCGGAAGGTGTCCGGGGTCATCAGTCATTAGCGCGATGATAGAACTGTGAGCCATTGTCAGGTTGACTTTGTGCGTGCAAGTCGCGATACATAAGCGGGACACTCCGAACACTCACCTGTGCCCAAAGTGTCTGCCCCAACTTTGTGGAGTGCGGGGACATAGTCTGCGGGTGTGCGGATTGGCATTGTTTGCCCGTACAGCCTCACCCGTCCTGGGGGCGTGCAGATGCAGGTTCTGGGATTGGCTAGGTCGTTCGCACGGCTGGGGTACGCCACACGGGTGCTGGGGCCTTGCGATGGGCCACCCCCCGATTCGTTTGTCACGCCGCTTGGCAACAGCCTCCCTGCAATCGCGAACGGTTCGATAGCGCCCGTAGCTCCCGACCCGGCATGCCAACTCAGAGCCATTCGAGCGATGCGCGATGAGTCATTTGACGTGATCCACCTACACGAACCACTGGCACCGGGGCCAACCATGACAGCACTGTTGTTACGACCGGCGCCGCTGCTCGGCACCTTTCACGCCGCGGGAGGGTCACTTGCTTATGACTTGTTGCCTCGCGCAACTCGGTTTCTCGCCAACCGTCTCGACCATCGAGTTGCTGTTTCTGCAGACGCTCGAGACATGGCTCGAAACAGTCTGGGCGGGAGCTACGACCTGCTGTTCAACGGTGTCGAACTTGACACCTATCGCCGTGCCACACCAGAGCAATCGACCAACCCAACGATCCTGTTTGTAGGACGCCACGAGCCGCGCAAAGGTTTGGGTGTCTTGCTCGAGGCGCTGAAACGGTTGCCGTCGCAGGTGAGATTGTGGATCGCAGGAGACGGCCCAGAGACCGCAGGTCTACGAGCCAGGTCTGCGGGTGACGCCAGGATTGAGTGGCTGGGCACCATTAGCGACACCGAAAAGGTCGCACGTCTCAAGGGCGCCGACGTGCTGTGCGCGCCATCAATCGCGGGGGAGTCGTTTGGCATCGTGTTACTTGAAGCGATGGCAGCAGGTACGGCTGTGGTCGCAGGCGACATCCCCGGATACCGCAACGTCGCGCGACCCGAACGGGATGCTCTACTAGTGCCACCTGGTGAGTCAGGAGCCCTCGCAGATGCAATCCAGCGCATCCTTGGCGACACCAAACTCGCCAACTCGCTCGTGGAGTCTGGCTACCAGCGGGCCAAGGAGTTCTCGATGCAAAGTCTCGCTCGACATTATCTTGAGCGGTTCGAGCGGATCGCAGTACCAGCCCGACGTAGATCCCGAAGTCGTCAGTCCCGAAGTCGTCAGTAAGGAACCGTCAAATAAGCATGACCCAACTGTGCCTTGTGGGACGCTAGAACTTTCATGTCCCACGACAACTCTGAGTTCACGAACCCGTCCACTAGGCAGGTCCATTTGAGGTCCAAAGCCGCAGTCACAACAGCCTTGGCGGTCCCTGGCGTTATCGCTGGTTCCCTCGTCGTGGTTGTTGCAGCGGTACTCGGTATCCCGTCACTGGTCGCGCTGCTAATCGGTGCCGTCGTCGCCGCTGGATTGATCCTCTGGCTCAAGATCACTGCAGTCACCTACTGCCTCGGTGCCCTCGACTCAACTGCGGCTACCTCAGGTGCAAATCCGCGACTCGAGAATCTGGTTGATGGACTTTGTACGACTCACGGATTCAGGTCTCCTCAACTGCACACCGTTGACTCCGACGCCGTCAACGCAGCAGTCGTAACTGCGTCAGAGCAGCGCAACCTGGTGATAACTCGAGGCGCGCTCGAACGACTCGCCCGCCTGCAGTTGGAAGCAGTGGTTGCCCGACAACTCAGCCAGATGCGCAGCGGTGTTGATCCTCTGACAATCATGGTCAGCGTTTCCAGAGTGCCCGGATTGAGAAGTCTGACACTTGGCCTCATGGATCGGGTACTTGACCGTCAACACGCCATGGAACTTGACATCGAGGCGGTGCGACTCACCTGCTACCCACCTGCGCTCGCATCTGCACTGACAACGAGTGCTTCGGCACCGAGTGTTGACACACCAGAACCCGCGGTATTCCTGTGGATGTTCGTGCCGCCAGAGACGCCAGGTGTGGATCGGCTGCAGCCTCCCGAAACTGAACGCCTCGATGTTCTAAACGAAGTGTGATGGAACCTTCACCATCCGACACGCAGGACGCTACATCAGTGTCTCAGCCCAGATCAGCCACCCCGGGCTCATCTAGCTCGACACCTCCGCTGCGACCTAGGTGGCGAACGTTTCCAGTGGCGCTGGCTGTAGGAGCGATCCTGGCCGCGTGTGCGGCTTGCGGCGGGGATTCTTCTTCTGACACGAGTGACTCGAGCATCGCAAGTGCTCAGGAGTCTGATGGCGGCGATGCCACGGCGGAGGAGGCCACCGGCTCAACAGATGTCGCATCGGATGGCCCTGCGGGGAGCGCATCTGGCGAAGCCGAGGACGAGCCCAGCGAGCTAGGCACCAGCAGCGAAAGCGAAGTTGTAGGAGCCAGCAGCGCAGCGGGTGACACCCCAACTGAAGACCCAACATCAGCGGAAGTCGCCGACACAACTCCTGGCACCGAACCCGCTGGCAGCGACGAAACACCTACCACAACGACTCTTCAGACCGGGCCCACGGCACCCCTCACGGGACTGCTAACCAGTGACTTCTCGCTGTCCGAGCAGCGTGCGGTCGTCGTGAAGGTTGACAATGCCAGCATCTACGCACGACCGCAGCGTGGCTTGCTAGCAGCAGACATCGTCTATGAAGTGTTAATCGAAGGCGCCAAGACCCGCTTTGTGGCCGTCTTTCACTCCAACATCCCCGATTCGATCGGTCCGGTGCGTTCGGCACGATCCACAGATGTTGATCTGATTGCCGACCTTGGCCAGCCGTTCCTGGCCTCTTCTGGCGCCAACCCAGTCGTCGTGTCTGAGCTGCGTGCTGCACAGCAAGCCGGGACACTCCAAGACATCAGCGGACTACGAGTTGGACACGCCTATACACGCGACGAAACCCGTCGCCGTCCCTACAACTACTTCTTTCACTACTCCGAACTCGACTCGGACGCTCCGACATCTGTCTCCCCCCTGTTCGCCTACGGAGGGGACAATCCTCCAGGCCTGCCAGATGCCGCCGGCGTCAACGTTACGTTTCACACCCGCACCAACGCGATCGTGTCTCACATCTGGGATCCGTCGTTGGCAGGTTGGGCCCGCATTCAGGGCGGCGACATACACACCCTCGAAGCCAGCTCGGGTGGCGTTGTAGAAGCGGCGCCAGCAAACGTGGTCGTCATTTTCACTCGCTACGTGACTTCGTCGGCCGATCCCGAGTCGCCACAGGCCGAGTCATATGGCTCCGGCGATGCGCTGATACTCACGGCAGGCGCTGTACATGAGGGATTCTGGGAGCGCAGTCCCGACCAGCCCGGGTTCCGGTTGACCGACGAGTCCGGCACCCCGCTAAGTCTCACACCCGGCTCTACCTGGGTGCTGGTAGGCAACACCAACCGGTGGCATCCGGTAACCAGCGTCGAAGTGCTACAGGAGTCCGACGCCACCGCCCTGCTAGCGGAAGCTCGAGCGGCTGCTGAGCCCGATGCCACCGACTCAGCATCGCCATAGAAGTCATAGACTCCGCCCATGCCCCAAACTGCCACCCCGTCGGGCCCTTCGGCTGCCGGTGCAGTCGAGGCCCAAGCTGTCACAGGAACCTCACTAGTCAAGCGCGGTCTAGCCGAGATGCTCAAGGGTGGGGTGATCATGGATGTGGTCACACCCGAGCAGGCCAAGATCGCCGAAGACGCCGGCGCAGTCTCAGTCATGGCTCTTGAGCGAGTGCCCTCCGACATCCGTGCCGATGGCGGCGTCTCCCGCATGTCGGATCCCGAGATGATCCAGCAGATCCAAGCCACCGTCAGCATCCCGGTGATGGCCAAGGCCCGAATTGGCCACTTCGCTGAAGCTCAGATCCTGCAAGCCCTCGGCGTTGACTATGTCGATGAGTCTGAGGTGCTTACGCCCGCAGATGAGGCACATCACATTGACAAGTGGGCGTTCACGGTTCCCTTTGTTTGTGGCGCGGTGAATCTAGGCGAAGCTCTAAGGCGGATCTCGGAAGGAGCGTGTCTGATTCGCTCCAAAGGCGAGGCTGGCACTGGCAACATCGTGGAGGCTGTCCGTCATCTGCGTTCAATAGTCGGAGATATGCGCCGCATCGCAGTCGCGCAAGACGAAGCGGAATTGTTCGACTGGGCAAAGAAGCTGCGGGCGCCGCTGCCGCTGGTTCAAGAAGTAGCGCAAGCGGGGACCCTGCCGGTGCCGCTGTTTTGTGCCGGTGGGATAGCAACACCAGCAGATGCTTCGCTGGTGATGCAACTTGGCGCTCAGGCCGTGTTTGTAGGGTCAGGTATCTTCAAGAGTTCCGAGCCAGCGAAGATGGCCGAAGCCATAGTTGAGTCGGTTACCCATTATTGCGATCCTGACATCCTTGTGAAGGTCAGTTCGGGTCTGGGAAGTGCCATGAAGGGCTTGGACATGGCCAATCTTGAAGTGAAGTTGGCAGAACGAGGCTGGTGATTCTGGGCGTAGGTTGACCACCCCTGGTGAGCCCAGCGAATCCAACAATCGGTGTACTCGCTCTGCAGGGCGGGTTTGCGGCTCATGTGTCAATCCTTGAAGATCTTGGAGCCGATGTCATTGAGGTGCGAACACCTGCACAGCTAGCTGCAGTGGATGGACTTGTGCTGCCGGGCGGCGAGTCCACGACAATCTCAATGCTGCTAGAGCGCAGCGGATTGCTCTCTCCGTTGCGGCATCGGCTCCGAGCGGGAATGCCGGCTCTCGGTACTTGCGCCGGCATGATCTTGTTGTCATCAGACGTATTGGATGCTCGCGCTGATCAGCATTGGTTTGGATCGATTGACATGACTGTTCGACGCAACGCATACGGGACACAGATCCAGAGCTTTGAAGCCGACATCGCGGTGCGTGACCTAGAACCTGACTTTCACGCAGTGTTCATCCGGGCTCCTGTTGTTGAGCGCGTTGGCCCGGATGTAGAAGTGCTTGCAACCCATGATGGGCGTGCGGTTCTGTGTCGAAACGACTCCATCACAGTGGCATCGTTTCATCCCGAACTCTCGGGAGACCCGCGGATTCACGCCGACTTTCTGAGGTTGGTCACTAGAGGCCGCACCTAACGGCCACTAGTAACCTCGCGTCCATGAGCGGTCACAGCAAGTGGGCGACGATCAAGCACCGCAAGGGCGCCGCCGACGCCAAGCGGGGAAAGCTGTTCGCCAAGTTGATCAAACAGGTTGAGGTGGCTGCACGCCAGGGTGGGGGTGACCCCGAGGCAAACCCGACGTTGCGGACGATGTTCCAGAAGGCGAGAAGCAACTCTGTGCCGCTTGACACGATCGAGCGAGCCATCAAACGAGGCACGGGCGAACTTGAAGGGGTCAGTTACGAGTCAGCAACGTATGAGGCCTATGCACCTGGAGGTGTGGCGCTCTACATCGAGTGTTTGACCGACAACCGCAACCGGACGGGCAGCGAAGTTCGGGCCGTGCTGACCCGCAACGGCGGCACGCTCGCTGAGCCGGGCTCGGTTGCCTGGCAGTTTGAACGCAAGGGTCTGGTGTTGGTTCCTGCGGCCACGATTAGCGAGGACGACATCATGCTGATCGCTCTTGATGCCGGGGCGGAAGACCTCGACACAGACGGTGGTTCGTGGCGTGTCACAACCGACCCGAGCGATCTCAGTTCGGTCACGGCCGCGCTTGAACAGGCTGGCATCCGGTTCCAAGATGCTGATCTCACGATGTTGCCCACGAGCACAGTTCCGGTGACAGATTCGGCTGTTGCTAGGCAGGTATTGAGGCTGATTGACCTGCTAGATGACATTGACGATGTTCAGGATGTTCACGGCAACTTTGACGTTCCCGAGAACCTCATGGAGCAGATTGCTAGCTAAGCACGAGACCGTGTTCGTCTTGGGCATCGATCCGGGCCTGTCACGTTGCGGATATGGCGTCGTAAGCGGGTCCCGCAGACCCAGCGCCCACGCAGCCGGAGTCTTGGTGACGCCTGCGTCGCAGCCACGGGCTGCTCGCCTAGCCGAGCTGCAAACCGACATACGCCTACTCCTCCAAGAAGTGCGTCCGGATGTGGTAGCTGTCGAGCGCGTGCTGTTCCAACGCAACGCCTCCACCGCAATGGCAGTCGCCCAGGCAACCGGTGTGGTGCTCGCGGAATCAGCAGCCGCCGGTTGCGAGGTAGTCGAGTATTCCCCGAATGAGGTCAAGCAGGCAGTGGCCGGCTGGGGTGGAGCGAGCAAAGACGAAGTGGCAACCATGGTGCAGATGTTGCTCGGGCTTCCTGAACCGCTCCGGCCTGCCGATGCTGCCGACGCAGTTGCGGTCGCCCTCTGTCACTGTGCTCGTGCCCTGCCATCGCAACGACTCGGGCAGCGAGATGGCCATCGCGCTGCGTCCGCACCCAACTCCAACTTGCGTGAACCTGTGGCAGGGATCCGCCAGAGATGATCGGTTCGCTGCGAGGGCAACTGTTGGCCCGTAGCGCTGATGGTGAGTTGCTCGTTGAGGTCGCTGGCGTTGGTTACCGGGTGGTCACCACCCCGAAGGTGGCAGCCGGCACTGGTGAACTCGGTAGTGAAGTGTTCCTGCACGTGTCTCATGTGGTGCGAGACGATGCCCAGCTGTTGTTCGGGTTCACTTCCATCGATCAACGTCAGACGTTTGAGGCATTGGTGGGCACCCGAGGTGTTGGTCCGACACTTGCTCGGTCGATCCTCGCGATCCATGAGCCTGACGAATTGCGCCGTGCAGTCGCTACCGACGACGTCGACTCGCTCTGCTTAGTGAACGGCGTTGGCCCCAAGACCGCAGTGCGCCTGCTAGTCGAACTCAAGTCGCGCCTCGATTTGCCCGAGGTTGAGACGCCTCCGGTTGCCGGTACGCCGCAAGCATCTGGCGTCGGTCCGTCAGGGGTGCGTGCCGATGTGCAAATTGCCTTGCAGGAACTTGGCTATAGCGCTCAACAAGCTCGCAATGTCGTTGGAGCTCTCTCGCCAGAAGTTGTCGCGACGGCTGATGCCTCGCAGTTGCTCAAAGAGGCATTGCGCCAGCTTGCGGGCAACACGGCATCCTCTGGCGCCTAGAGGTCAGCTGTCTTTAGATGGTCCGGGAGGAGAAGTTGGCAGTCGGGGGGCCGTTGCGTCCACGCCCTGACTCGACGCTCCCAAACCCGAGGCCCGACCCGGTGGGTAGCCGGCGGACAACCTCTGTGACACAGCGGGAGAGTGGGGACTCCGATGGTGTTTTGGCGCCAGAAGCCCGCCACGGTGAGCGACTCAACGAAGCTGGCTTGCGACCCCGCACGCTGGAGGAGTTCGTTGGCCAGAACGAACTCAAGGGTCATCTTGAAGTGCTTCTCGGAGCCGCGCAGCGACGCCGCCAGCCTGCCGATCATCTACTGTTTGCTGGGCCTCCGGGCTTGGGAAAGACGACGCTGGCGCACATTGTTGCCAACGAGGTCAGAGCGCAGATCCAACCCACATCGGGCCCGGCACTAGAGCGAGCTGGTGACCTCGCAGCGATCCTGACCAAGGTCGAAGCCGGCGATGTGTTGTTCATCGACGAGATCCACAGGTTGCCCCGAGCAGTCGAAGAAGTGCTGTATCCCGCGATGGAGGACTTCCGCATCGACATCGTCTTAGGAAAGGGGCCTGCGGCACGCTCGATCCCGCTAGAGCTCGCACCATTCACACTTGTCGGTGCCACCACCCGCACCGGTCTCATAACCGGCCCTTTACGTGACCGCTTTGGACTAGTCGCAAGGCTCGATTTCTATACCCCAGCGGATCTCGTGGAGATTGTGAAACGCACCGCCGGGATCCTTGGTGTGACGATCGATGAACAAGGTGCCGTCGAGATAGCCAGCCGATCCAGGGGCACGCCACGTATCGCTAACCGGTTGCTGCGCCAGGTGCGTGACTTCTCGGAGGTGCATCGGGACGGCACGATCGATGCTCGCATTGCTAACGAGGGATTGTCGTTCTTTGGTGTGGACAACCTCGGTCTAGACCGGCCATCACGTGCTGTCATTGAAGCGCTCTGTGAGAACTTCGGGGGCGGCCCGGTTGGGCTATCAACGTTGGCGATCGCTGTGAGCGAGCCAACAGAAACAGTCGAGGATGTCTATGAGCCGTACCTAATCCAGCAGGGCCTGCTCAAGCGGACGCCTAGGGGGAGGGTGGCTACCCCGACCGCATGGAATCATCTCGGCCTCGAACCCCCGCCAACTTACGCTGCTCAACAAGACCTGTTTGGTTGACTCTTTGCTCCGTGTCTGAGCTTTCTGGTGACGATGCGCTCGCGGCCTCAACGATCGAGGCCGCGCTGATGGATGAGCCTGCACCGTCAGCACCGTCTGACCTCGATTACGAACTTCCTGAACGTGCCATCGCGCAGCAACCTCTTGGGCGGCGTGACCAGGCTCGTCTTCTTGTTGATAGGCACGGAGATGTCGCGCATCGCCGGGTCGTTGACCTACCCGAATACCTGCGCCCGGGCGACGTTGTCGTCGTTAATGACACGCGGGTGCTGCCCGCGAGGCTTCTGATGCGACGCTCCACAGGTGGCAGAGTCGAGATTCTGTTACTGAAAGAGCGCGGTGACGGGACTTGGGAGGCACTGGTACGTCCCTCTCGGCGATTGCGTGTCGGGGAGGTGGTTTCACAACGTGATGATGCCGACGTTGCTCCGGTCGGGCTTGAAGCCGAGATAGGCGCCGACCTTGGCGAGGGTCGTCGTTTTGTGCGGCTTAGGGCATCTAGCAAAAGGTCGGGCAAAGACATGCTTGAGTTGCTCGCTACTGCTGGAGTTACACCGCTGCCGCCGTACATCACGCAACCCTTGGACGATCCTCAGCGCTACCAGACGATCTATGCACGCCGACCGGTATCGGCTGCGGCACCTACGGCGGGCCTGCACTTCACGCCGGAGTTGCTTGCCAATGTCGAAGCTGCGGGTGCGCGAGTGGTGGCTGTCGAGCTAGCCATCGGCCTAGACACCTTTCGACCGATGGTGGCTGGGAATCTCGACGAGCATCAGATTCACACCGAGCACTACCACATCTCTCGATCGGCCCGTCACGCCATCGCTGATGCGCACCGTGTTGTTGCCATCGGTACAACGGTGGTGCGGGCACTCGAGACTTGGGCTGTAAGCGGGGCGGCGCAAGGCAACAGCGACCTGTTCATCCGGCGACCATTTGACTGGCAGGTGATCGACGTGTTGCTGACCAACTTCCATCTGCCGCAGTCATCGCTGCTGTGTTTGCTTGATGCATTCATCGGCCCACGCTGGCGGGCGCTGTATGAGATAGCTCTGCAGGAGAGTTACCGGTTCCTGTCCTTTGGTGACGCCATGCTCGTTCACCGGGTGTAGCGGAGTATCGGAGAGGGAGCGTCAGCATGGAGATTCTGTAAGCATGGGGATTGGCAGCTAATGGTTGCGGCACGATTTGTGCAGGCACCTAAAGCAGCGACGGCCGCAGCGGCCCGCGCCGGCAGGGTCACCACTGCGCGAGGCAGCTTTGTGACTCCTTGTTTCATGCCCGTGGGTACGAGAGGGGCGGTGCCGCACCTTGATTCGGCATCTCTGGAGACTCTCGGGGTCGAGGTGGTGCTCGCCAACACGTATCACCTCATGTTGCGGCCCGGGTCTCAGCTAATCGAGCGCTTCGGTGGGATCCATGGCTTTGCACGCTGGGACGGCCATGTGCTGACCGATTCTGGCGGGTATCAGATCTTCTCGTTGAAGCCGTCCGTTGACGATGATGGCGCTGACTTCCGTTCGGTCTATGACGGTTCACGGCGCAGGCTCACACCAGAGGATGCGGTGTTTGAGCAAGCTCGCATTGGTGCTGACATAACGATGGTTCTCGATGTCTGCCCACCGGGAGATGCCGAACTGTCGGTGCTCGAGAGTGCCGTGCGGCGTACTGCGTTGTGGGCTCGCCGGGCACGACTCGCATTCGAGGAGCACGAGGATGCCCCACGAAGGCAGTGCCAGTTCGGCATTGTGCAAGGCGGTGCTAACGGCGATCTGCGCCGTGAGTCGGCTCGGCGAACCGTAGAGATTGGCTTCGACGGATATGCCGTCGGTGGCCTCTCGGTTGGCGAGGAACGATCAGCGATGTTTGACGCTCTAGACGCCTGCGTCTGCGAACTTCCTGCTGACCGTCCTCGCTACTTCATGGGTTTAGGTGACCCCGTAGGGATCGTTGAGTCGGTAGCGCGGGGCGTTGACATGTTTGACTGCGTATTGCCTGCCAGGTTGGCTCGTCACGGGACTGTCCTTACTGATGCCGGTAGGTACAACCTTGGAGCCGCCCGCCACGCCAACAGCGACGAGCCGGTTGATCCTGACTTCCCCGAAAGTCCCGTTGCTCGCTGGTCAAGGGGCTATCTGAGGCATCTCTTGGCGGTTCGTGAGCCCACAGCGGCACGGTTGCTCACACTGCACAACATCGCCTGGCTAATGCGTCTGATGCAACAGATCCGCGACAGTTTGCATGCTGGCACCTTTGAGCAACTGCGAAGCAACATTCACAGCGTCTGGACTGCTTCGAAGCCCCGGAGCACCGCGTAGAACTCGAAGGCGCAGGCCTTCACACCACTACCGTGCCTCACCAATGTGAGCTCAGCCGTGGGCCGGGGCGCAGCCATCGACAAATATGGGCCTAGGCTTTCGGGATGGAGAGTTTTTTCATCATCATGCTCATGTTTGGGGCGCTGTACTTCCTACTGTTGAGGCCCCAACAGAAGCGAGAGAAGGCTCGCCGGGCGATGGTTGCATCGTTACAAGCCGGCGATGAGGTAATCACGAACGCCGGGATTCACGGCGCCATAGCAGAAGTAGAAGACAGCGTTGTCTGGCTTGAGGTAGCACCCAACGTCGAACTCAAGGTAAATCGCGACTCCGTCGCCGGAAAGGTCGACGCTGCCGACGATACCGATGAGGCCGAAGACTCCGAAGCGAGCGACTCAAGACAATCCTGAGTGGGTCGATTCAAAGTCTGAATCGTCACCTAGTTGAAGCCACACTGAAAGCGACACGGTGCGCCGTCGGCTGAGTTACGTGATTGCGATCGTTGTGATCGCTATCGCTGGGGTCACTTACACGGTCGCTTCTGGAAACGAGCCACTTCTTGGGTTGGATCTCCAGGGCGGGGCCAGCGTTGTTCTGGAACCCACCCGTACACCAGATCCAGAAGACCTGGAGTTAGCGGTTGAGATCATCCGCAACCGTGTGGATGGTCTCGGCGTCGCTGAACCGGAGATAAGCACACAGGGCAACAACGTCTTGGTGCAACTACCGGGTGTGGATGATCAACAGCGCGCAATTGATCTTGTGGGTCAGACAGCTGAACTGCGCTTCCGCCCGGTGCTTGAAGCGATCTCTGAGAGCAGTTATCAGGCTCAGACCGCCGATGCAGGCGGGGTCGGGTCGGGTGACGCAGTTACCGAAGCCGTGGGCGATAGCGGTCAGGTGTCGGTGTTTGCGTTGACTGAAGGCGAGAGTGCCGCAAATGATCAGGTTGTCCTTCCTGAATATGACGACGATCGCAACATCGTCACTCGTTACCTACTAGGGCCAGCAACTGTCACCGGCGATGGACTCGAAGGTGCCGTAGCTCGCTTTGACTCCTTCTACGGTTGGTTTGTGGCACCTACCTTCAAGGAAGGTGCATCTGGCATTGACGCCTTCAATGCCGTAGGGTCACGCTGCTTCTACCGTGACCCGAGTTGCCCGAGTAAGCGCATCGCCATCGAGATTGACAACGAGGTCGTTAGCGCGCCTGTTATCCAAGAAAACGAGCCTGCCTATGTTCCCTTTGAGAGGGACTCCATCACGATTTCGGGTGCCTTCAGCGAGCAGGAAGCCAGAGATCTAGCACTGGTTCTTGACTATGGCGCCCTGCCAGTGGAGTTAGAAGCTCAACAGAGCAGGATTGTCTCGGCGTCACTGGGAACTGATGCTCTAGAAGCAGGTGTGCTAGCAGGCATCATCGGCCTTATTCTGGTTTCGCTCTACTTGCTCTTCTACTACCGGTTGCTCGGGCTCGTAGCGATTCTGAGCCTGGCGCTTTCCGGGGCGTTGTTGTGGACAATCATCGCCTGGCTCGGCGAGTCTCAGGGATTGGCGTTAACGCTTGCCGGTGTGACTGGCCTCATTGTTGCGGTGGGTGTTTCGGTGGACTCCAATGTGGTGTATTTCGAGCATCTCAAAGAAGATGTCCGTTCAGGGCGTACCATTCGTTCCTCTGTTGATCGAGCATTCCCCGTTGCCTTCTCTACGATTCTCAAGGCCAACATTGCATCTCTGATTGCGGCGGTCGTGTTGTATTTCTTGACAGTTGGTCAGGTGAGAGGTTTTGCTCTGTATCTGGGTCTTGCAACGATTCTCGACCTCGTAGCGACCTATTTCTTTATGGGTCCCCTAATTGCGTTGCTGGCGCGAGTGTCGGGCCTCTATACGAACCCGAAACGATTTGGGATACCAGCGATCGCAGATCATGGCGGTGGATTCACACCTGTTGGGCCCTTATCTGCGTCGACGACTCGGTTGGCGTCAAATAGCAAGCGAAGCAAGCGATGAACGCTGCTAGTGACCAGAGCCCACGCGTCGGTGTGTGGCAGCGCGTTGGGATTCTCTATCGCGGCGAGCAACAGGTTGATTTTCCCAGGTTGTGGAAATATGCACTGATCGGCTCGGCGGTGGCTCTGGTGTTGAGCATCGGAAGCTTCTTTGTCCGGGGAATCGATCTGGGCATCGAGTTCAACGGCGGCACGGCCTGGGAGGTATCCGCGCAAGGAGTGTCTGTGTCAGAGACACGAGATGTCTTGCGGGGCACGGGTGCAGCCGATGCGAAGATTCAGACCGTTGGCGGTGACACGATCCGGGTACGTGCCGATGTTGAAGGCACGGCAGCTGTTGATGAGGTGCGAGACATCCTCGCCGATCTAGCGGGTGTCGCCACTAACGAGGTAAGCATTACTACTGTCGGGCCTTCCTGGGGCGAGGAGATCACCGCAAAAGCACGGAATGCTCTGCTGGCGTTCTTTGCGCTCGTGGCGCTGTACATCGCGGTGCGTCTTGAGTGGAAGATGGCCGTCGGTGCTTTGGCTGCTGTGGCTCATGACATCTTGATCTCGGTCGGCTTCTATTCGCTGTTCCAGTTCGAGATAACACCTGCGACCGTGATCGCGTTCTTGACGATTATGGGTTACTCGTTGTATGACACGATCGTTGTTTACGACAAAGTTCGTGAAGTTGTGGGGCGAGTTTCAGCGACTGGGCGTTACACCTACACCGAGATGATGAACCTGTCTCTCAATCAGGTGTTGATGCGGTCGATAAACACCTCGATCACATCGGTGCTACCGGTTGCTTCGATGCTGGTGATCGGCTCGTTTGTGCTCGGCGCGATCACTCTTCAAGAGTTCTCGATTGCCTTGCTCGTGGGCATCATTGTGGGCACTTACTCTTCGCTGTTTGTGGCTGCGGCATTAGTAGCACGGATGAAAGAGAAAGAGCCCGGATACATCGAGATTGCTGAGCGAGTCAGGTTGCGCGGCAAAGCCAGTGTCGGCGCTACCCGCACCGTTGATGCTGACGACGCGATCCTCGGCGGCGCAAGTGCTGCGAAGCGGAGCTGTAAGTCAACTCCTCCAGTCCAGCAGCAAGCTTCTCGGCCACGCCCCCAAACTCATAGCCGGCCGTCACCGTCTGCGATCCCACCTAGACCACGCAAGAAGCGCAGGAAGCGGCGCTGAGAGTCCTAGAACGCCCGCATCGGGCATCTATGCGTTAGGTGTGTTAGGCAAGTCACGTGCCAACCGTCACCAGAGTGTTGCCGTGGCGTCGCACACCTAAACGTCCTACCGCAGCCGAAATCACGGCACTAGTTGAGTGCTACCGCAAGCATCACCGAGGCGCTAACCCCGATCGCATAAGGCGCGCTTACACGATCGCCGCCAAGTCTCATGAAGGACAGATGCGGCTCTCGGGTGAGCCTTACATTCGACACCCGGTCGCTGTTGCAACGATTGTGGCTGAGTTGGGGCTTGACGATGTTTCCATCGCTGCTGCTTTGCTTCACGATGCGGTAGAAGACACAGGTTTGACCCTCAAGGCAATCCAGTCGGACTTTGGCGCTGACGTAAGCCACATCGTCGATGGGGTAACCAAACTCGACCGGGTGCAATTCGATACGCGTGAACAGCAACAAGCTGCTTCTGTCCGCAAGATGATTGTGGCAATTGCTCGTGATCTGCGTGTTCTGATAATCAAGCTTGCGGACCGGCTTCACAATCTTCGCACGATCGCGGTGTTGCCTGCCAAGAAGCAGGCCTACATCGCCCGCGAGACGCTTGACGTGTACGCGCCGCTGGCGCATCGCCTGGGTATGCAAGACATCAAGCAACAACTTGAAGACCTTGCTTTCGCTGCGATTGAACCGCGTAGATATGCCGAGATCGACCAGATGGTGCAGGTCCGATCCCCCGAGCGTGACCTGTATCTTGCGCAGATAATTGGTGACGTCAATGATCGTCTTTCCCAGTTAGGCATCAATGCTGATGTGACGGGTCGACCCAAACACATGTGGTCGATCTATGAGAAAATGGTGGTAAAGGGTCGCACCTTTGAGGAGATATTTGATCTAGTCGGTGTTCGGGTAATCGTTGACTCGGTACGGGATTGTTATGCCGCACTTGGCTCGATCCATGCGACATGGCGCCCTGTTCAGGGTCGGTTCAAAGATTACATTGCCATGCCAAAGTTCAACCTTTACCAGTCACTGCACACCACAGTGGTTGGGCCTCAAGGAAAGACCTTGGAGGTCCAGATCCGTACCCATGAGATGCATGAGCGCGCCGAGCACGGTGTCGCTGCGCATTGGGAGTACAAGGGTCGTTCACCTAGCAAGGACATGGCCTGGTTTGATCGCATTCTCGACTGGCAGCAGGAGACTTCTGATCCCGCAGAGTTCATGTCAAACCTCAAGTCGGATCTCGACACCGACGAGGTGTATGTGTTCACGCCCGCTGGGAAGGTAATCGAGTTGCCCGCTGGCGCGACGCCTGTCGACTTTGCCTACAGCATTCACACAGATGTGGGTCACGCGTGCGTGGGGGCAAAGGTCAACGGCAGGCTGATGGCGCTCGACTCGCGTCTCAACTCGGGTGATTCAGTTGAGATCTTTGTGACCCGAACCGAGGGCGCCGGTCCGAGCCGGGATTGGTTGAAGTTCGTAGCGAGCCGCCGTGCAGCCAACAAGATCAAGCAGTGGTACTCGCGTGAGCGTCGTGCAGATGCCATTGAGCAGGGTCGTGATGACCTGCTTCAGGCACTGCGCCGGGAAGGGTTGCCGGCACGCAAGTTGCTCAAAGACAAGATGCTAGACACTGTCGCTGAGCAACTGAATTACACCTCGCATGATCTGCTGTTCCTGGCTATCGGTGAGGGTCACCAGTCGGCGGCGTCGGTTGCGGGACGCTTCGCGAGAACGCTGCGAGGCGGCGTATCGGCGAGTCGCGACAGAACAGGGCCGGGAGACGGCTCGCGTCACCTACCGACCACGGCGAGACGGCGCGCAGAGCGGAACCGAGCCAATGCCAAGGCGGGCGTGCATGTCGAGGGACTCGACGACATCATGATCCGTGTCTCACGGTGTTGTGCGCCGGTGCCGCCAGATGAGATCATCGGCTACGTAACCCGAGGCCGGGGGGTTTCGGTTCATCGAGCCGATTGTCTTAACGCCATAGGTTTGCGTGAGGGTCAGGCCGACCGCCTCATTGAGGTCGAGTGGGACACCGACGGCGCGGCTCTGTTCTCTACGACGATCATGGTTAATGCTCTTGATCGTCCTGGGTTGCTGCGTGACATATCCGATGTCTTGGCTGCTCACAAACTGAGCATTTTGACTGCGCACGCAGAAACGGGCGACGACTTCATTGCTCACATGGACTTCGAGTTCGAACTAGCCGACCTATCCCAACTCGACTCCGTACTGTCATCGGTGTTGGGCGTAGAAAGCGTCTTCGAGGCCTACCGCCTATTCGCTAGCCAAAGCAACAAGTAGCACCCCAACCCTCCAACTCCTCAGCCTGCACTCGCCTCAGTCGAGAACACTTCAATCAGTGAGGGCAGACGCCGGGATTGGACTTGGGGTGACCGCCCCGAGCTCGTGCAAGCATGGTAGAAGCGCATGCCTATGCCATCGTTTACGCATGTGCGTATGTTTTTGCGCATTGCGTATACCGTTTTTGGATTGCGTTAGCGTCTGCGTATAGCCAGTCAGGCTCGTGTGGTGTTCGCTGCGTCGCAGCCTCGCCTTAAGTCTTGGGCTGTTGTGGGGCTTACGCAGGCGGGTTGTTTACGCATGTGCGTATGTTTTTGCGCATTGCGTATACCGTTTTTGGATTGCGTTAGCGTTTGCGTAAACTCGCGATGTGGCTGACCCGGAGGTACGCAAGCTAATTGCACAGGGCGAGACGTTCAGCGTCGAGTTCAAGAGCGGTCATACCGACATTGACCAGGTTGTCGAAGCCGTTACATGCCTCGCTAATGGTAATGGTGGCACGCTGCTGTGGGGCGTAAGGGATGATGGGGTGATCAATGGTGTGACGCCCCGCCACGGCGCTACGACCAATCCGAGACGAATTGAAGCTCAGGTCGCCAGCAAGACCGAGCCAGCACTTCAAGCCAACTGCAGCGTCAAGAGAATCGACGGTCGTGACATTGTCATGATTGAGGTTCAAGACGCCAGCGGTGTGATCGCGACAACAAAGGGAAAGTACCTGCGACGAGCCCTTGACGTAAGAGGCGAGCCGCAATGCCTTCCGATGCGGCCTTACGAAGTCGTAGCACGTGCCGGAGCCGTCGGTGCCCACGACTACGCGCGTGTTGTTATCCCCGAACTGACCGTTGATGACCTCTCTGAATCGGAGTTCGGACGGTTGCGCGAGCTGGCAAGTTCAGACGGGGATGAATCACTAGTAAGTCTCTCCGCTAGTGAGATCCTGACGGCCCTAAACCTGCGCACTATCCACGATGAACTGACGGTTGGTGCGCTGCTCCTATTCGGAACGCCGTCCTTAATCTCTGAGCGACTACCTGCGTATGAGGCAGAATTTCAGGAACTTGATGGTCTTGAAGTTAGGACGCGCGATGTCGGTCCCAAGCCCCTGCTGCGTGCGATGGTCGAAATCGTTGACCGTGTCAGAGCTCGCAATCCAGAAGAGGAGATTGAGATCGGTCTGGTGCGTGTCGGGTTGCCACGATTCGCAGGCACGACTATCCGAGAACTCATAGCGAACGCACTTGTGCATCGCGACTACACCGCTATGGGTCCCACCCTGATTGAAGTGAAGCTCGAAGCACTGGAGGTGTCGAATCCTGGCGGCCTTCCCGTGGGTGTCACGATTGCCAACCTGCTGACAACGCCACCCCGACCACGAAACCCGGTCCTAGCTGACGCCTTCAAGCGAGCAGGGTTTGTCGAACGAACCGGACGAGGCATAAACCGTGCCTTTGTAGGTCAGTTGGCTTTGGGGAGGCCCGCACCCGATTACACGAGATGCACTCCCAATGACGTCATAGTTCAAGTGCGTTCAGGGCCTGCCGATAAGGAACTGGCGGCCTTCATTGCTGAGTACCGTCAGACGGGACGCGATCTCAAACTTGAAGACCTGCTCACGCTCCATGAGATCAGACACGAGCGGCGGATCACTACTGCACGGGCTGCCGAGTTATTCCAGGTCGACAACCACAAGGCCCGTGCCACGCTCAATCGCCTAACTGATATGGGACTCGTCGAGGCTCGTGGCAGTGGGAAGGGCCGTGCCTATCACTTAGCTGCGTCCGTGTATCGACAACTCGGGGAGTCTGCCGAGTACGTACGAACTGCGGGATTCGACGACATTCAGCAAGAGCAGATGGCGCTCACCTTCGTTGAGCGGCACGGTTCCATCACGAGGCGAGATGCCATTAAACTATGCAAACTTTCACCAGATAACGCGAGCCGCCTGCTCCGCCGCCTACGAGACCAAGGCAAGCTACAAATGGTCGGCAAAAAGGGTGGAGCCCACTATGTGAAGCCACCTAGGCAGTGACCGTGGGCATCTGCCTGGTGAGTTGAGTCAAGATGAGCGACTTCGAGGACACGCTCGTGTCGACTCCAGCAGCAAACAGACTGCTCGTTGCCTTTGACTTCCCAACAGGCGAAGTTCAGTCTCAACGCGCACTACGACTGTGAGCGGTGAGTTTGTCGATTTTGCGGCCCAACCGCCTCAGTCCATTGATAGCGGTGGTAGGGGCTCAATCCGAGATCAAGCAGGTGTAACACGAGCGCTCTAGCCGACAATCAACGGTTGGCTCGAGCCACAACTCACCGAGTTTGAACGGTTCGGCTGACAAGCGAGGTGGGCGGTTTCGATTGGGTTAATCGGCGGATTGCGTCTTGGTTGAAGTCGGTACTGGTGCGCGTTGCTCACGTGCTTCAAGACGCGGGACCGTTGGTCGGGTCTTCTTCCCGCCGTGAACTGAAGGCTCGTTACACCACTGGTGTCGGATTACTCCCAGAGCATCCATGAAGTCGTCCACCGCGGTGCCCGCTTTGTCATGAAGGCGCATAATCCCGCACAGGAAGTCTCGGTCAAGATCTTGACGAACAGGGTCGCGATAGGCTTCGTTCGCGGGCTTGAGTTTCTTGTGCCTGTAATCGTTAGACAGTTGTGTTGCTTGATCCAGTTCTTGGTCTGTCCATTTCCGCAGGTCTGGAACGGGGAGTTCGCCTAGACGCGAAACAGTGACTCTCGCGCGTCCGGACTGTTGGCGTGTGCCGGTGAACCAGAATCCGATTAGACCGAGCGTTGTTCATCCGCGGAGCGAATGTCGAGCTCCCGAATCAACTGGATGGTGTCCTGCCTGTCCTTCCGCCGGCGGGAGTCCAGTTTCATGGCGAGCAGATACCTAGGACCCACGGCATCGACGATGAGATGAGACCCTCGAAACACAGGCTCAGTGGTTGTCGTCAAAGCAACGTTGAAGATCTTGGACGCTTCGTTGATCCAGTCCGATGCCAGACCATGTTTCTGCGCGACCTTGCCGACGATGTGACGAAAAGTTTCGGTCATGCCTTCCGAAATCACATCCATGTCACCGGTCACCCGCCCCGGCCGACGAGAGAACATCGCAACTCCACCGCCTACGAGAAGATGGATTGACTCAGCTGCGGAGATACGCAACTGCCGATCGACATCAGCCAGATAACTCATGAGTTCTCGTTGACTGAACTGCTTATCGCCTTCGGCCCTCGGGTCTTCCTCGCTTATCCTGTTACGGACTCACCGAGACGAAAGGGTTCGTGAACACGGATGTCCGCGATGTCTGCTGGTGTGAACCACACATCGTGATAGGCGCACGCGCTTGGTGCCTCTGCTTTGGCGATCCGAGCGAACGGCGTGTCACGAACGGATGCGTCGTCAATCCAAACCGGTTTCGTGGCGCGGTGTTGCCACACCCAGTCAGGGATCGGTTCGCCGTCACGGTCACAAAGCGCGTGTACGACCGCTGCGATTCGGGCGAGGTCGTTACGACGCCTGGTAAATCGATGCCACCAACGAGCTCACCTTGGAGGGGTTGTGATCATCCTCTCCCGTTCGTGAGGGAACGTCGCCCAGTCCTTAGCTAGCTGCGACAGCCCAACCACCCGGCCCCGGTTGTCGTTGTCAGCCATGTCAGCGGGCAGGACAGCGGTCGTAATCCGGCCCGTCGGAAACATCATGCCGGTCCTAGCGAAGGCGGGCCCTTCCATCTGCTCATCGACTGCTTCCATACCGCAAAACTACAGCACCCGATGCGTACGACCGTGAGGAGTACTGGATGATGCGACCTGGGAGATAAGCGCCATCGCACCTGACGTGAGCGACCGAGCCGGTGAGCGGATTCCCGTGAACACGACACACCTGTTGCGCCAGGCAGGTTCGAGTGCCGAGTCTCGATGATGGCGTCGACATGCATGTGACGTGTTCCCTTGGTGGCAACACTGCAGCGCAGCTACACCGAAGATGTTGGTGTGTGATGTGTGGTTTCATGGATTCTACGATATAGTGAACGTATGTTCGCTCTGCTGCAGAAAGTCGTCTACCCCGTCGGGTTTCTCTCCGCGTTCACTGCTGCGGCAGGCGGATCAAACACTCACTTCGCGTCTCGGTCAGCCCAGGTGGTGGGCCGCAAGGTTGGCCTGGTCGAGATGATTCCGGGTTTTGTGGTCGTAGCTAGTGAGCCTGATGGTGATTGTGGCTCTGATCAGGCACGGGTAGAGCTTGTTGATGAGTCCGGACGTGTCTGCAAGTTTGCGGTTATGCGCCTTCGGGATGCTGTGCCTGTCGAGATGCCGCATCAAGCACTTCGCCCATGTGGTGTGATCACAACACGATATGCAGAGATGTTTGGTGTGATGTCATATGCTTGTGGGGTGTTGTAGTTGTGTTGTTGGGGTCGGTTAGGCGGATCGATGCGGAAGCCAGTGAGATGCTTGCGGGTTTGCATAGGGCACCGCTTGGTGATGTGCGATCGAGTCTTAGTGAGATGAAGTCAGCGCGAGCAAAGTGTGAGATGTATTGCGCTCAGGTTGCCCGGTTGGTTGCTCGTGTTGAGCGTCATGGTGATGATGGTGCTGGTGTTCTTGTTGAGACATCAGGAGTGTCACGACGCGAAGCGCGCCGGAACACGAAGACTGTTAAGCAACTTTCGGAGATGCCTCGGTTGCGTGAGGCAGTTTCGGTCTGGGCGGGTGAGTTTTCGTAACGCTGAACGGCTCACGAAGGCAGCTGGAGCGACTAGCAGTGCTGCTGTTGAGTCTGATATTGAATTGTTGGGTTTGGCTGCGTCGTTGACTGATGATCAGTTTGTGCGGGTTGCTAAGCGTTGGAGTCGTGTTCATCAACCTGATCACGGTGAAGCTCTGCATGCCCGGTTGCGTCGCCGTCGGAGTTTGCGGTTCTTTGAGGATGATGACGGGATGACACATCTGCATGGTTGTTTTGATCCTGTGACGGGTGCGCGTATCGCTAACCGGATGCGTCAAGTGGCTAAACGCTCCTATAAGAGCGACAAGAAGGCTGCTGGGGCTAGTAGCTCCTTTGAGCGTCGTAGTTTTGATCAGTGCATGGCCGACGCCCTCGATGTGTTGACCACTGGTTCGGGTTCAGCTAGGAGTGCTTGCATGCCAACACCGGGCCGGCCCGCTGAGATCAGCGTTGTGGCGCATCTCAACGATGAGTCATCTGGTTTGGTGGCCGAAATAGTCGGTGGTGATCCACTGCCGCCTTCTGTGTTGGATGAGTTGATGTGCAACTCAACCCTGAAGGGATTGCTGTTTGGTTCGAAGGGTGTGCCATTGTGGCAGGGCTATTCGAAGCGCAGCGCGACGCCGGCTCAAATCAACGCGCTCACCGCGCGTGACCAAGGATGCATAGGGTGTGGCATCAACCCAGCGTTGTGTCAAGCTCATCATGTGATGCCCTGGAGCAAAGGCGGGAGTACTGATATCACCAACATGGTGCTCGTCTGCTGGAAGTGTCACAACAAAATCCATCACCACAACTGGCAAATCATCCGCCAAGACGGCAAACCAGAATTGATCCCACCCAACGGCCCCAACTACGGGCCCGCCCGAGCAGAGCAACCAATAACCCAAACACCCCGGCACAACCACGGCATCCGACCCCCACCGAACCGATCGCAAGGCGAAGACCTCGAGCGCCTAACCAACCAAGCGACCGGCTCTAACTCTCCGAACATTAGATCAAAAAGACCCGCTCGGAAACACGCAAGTGCTGACAGTCAAGAAGTCGAAAATCTAAGTGGCGGTCGATCGATACACGATCCAAGACTTCACGACAGCCGAATCTCAACGACTCCGAACCAACCACAGCTAAGCCTATGACTTCACCGACACCGGGCCTTCTCACGCGTGTTGAGACGTGTATCCACAAAGATACTGGTGATCGCTATTCTCGTGAGGAGTCGAACTGGCAGGTGTGATCGCGAGTGCTGATATCGAATCTGGTGCCGAAACCGGCAACGGTCCATGGCGATGATGTCATAAAGACATCTCTGGCTTCGGGTGAGGCTCCTTCGTTATCCTCAATGGTCTTGATCTTGCTTGCTTCCCAAATGAAGTCGGGATCAAAGCTGTATTCTTCCGCTATGTAGGCAACGATCTAAGCCCTCAGTTCCTCTGAAGGCTCAGAAGCAGTTGTACCCACGATGACGGGTTCAATTAGGCAAGCAACGATAGCAGGATCCAGCTCTAGTTCTTCAGCGCACTTGAGCGTCTCAGAATCGTGCTTCCCCTCAGGGTGCATTACTTGGTCGCTCTCGCTGTGGGATGTGGTTTGCAACTGCACAAGCCCGGCCATCGTCGCCACAAGCGCACCGACTGCTAGCAAAACAACAAGCGAATACTCCCTAGTCCAATTCACCACGAGTGTGCTTGTCTCATTGCGCAAATAACCTGATGCTAGGAGGAACGCCATGAACTCTAGTCCTGGGGCCAAGGCACTCACCAGTCTCGATCTCGCAAATAGCGCACCCACTGGCCAAGTGATGCCATACGCTTGCCGTTACGGGTTTGCATCCGCAGGCATTATTGAAGCGGAGGGATGACTCCTCCATTGTCAGCTCGTAGTCGCCGTGAATTGGATCAAGAGAACCCAGCCGGTTGAAGTTCCGTGGTCAGTTCTCGTGTGCTTGCTATTGCTATCGGGAATTGTCCTCAAGACCTATCGAAATATGTTCACACTAACTGAATAGGTACTAGCTAGTGGACTCGGTCAATCTAGGGTTGGTTTTGATCTGTGAGTAGTCGAAGTGGCAACTTCCACTGTCAGTGTGGAACGAGAACTTGGTACCTCTGCCTGCAGTGATCCACGTGGGTGTCGAAGCCACGAGGAGTTCTCTAACTTCAGGTCGGGACTCTTCGTAATCCTCTACGGTCTTGATCCTACTTGCTTCCCACAGGAGGTCAGGATCAATACCGTACTTCTCGGCCCGGTTAGCAATCATCTTCGCCATCACTTCATGCGACGGTTCGAGAGGCGTCGTGCTCGTATTGCGTGCGCTCTCTACCATGTACGCAACAATTGCACGATCGAGGTCTGGCTCTTCGGCACACGCAAGTACCTGTGAGTCGTACACCTCATTGCTCCGCAACTGAATGACTCCCGCCACTGTCACTGCAAGTGCCGCTACGCAAAGCACCATGACAAGTGCATACCTCCTAACCCAATTCACCATAAGTGTGCTCTCTCATGGGTAGTTGACTTGCTGTCAACAGCCGTACCTCGGACTGTAGATGGCGATGACTCTGCGGGTCGCTGCTTCGACGGCACATCCCCTGAAGATTCGTGGCGGAGTGACCGAGCGATTTAGCCCGCTGCGGTTGAGCGGGAACGTAGCGAGCCAAGCGCCAGGCGCGTGGGTGGAAGGGCCGTTGGGCGGGGTACTTGGTTGGGGGTGGGGGCGGTTAGTGTGGATAGCCACATGGCGATGACGCACCTGGAGGTCAGCGCATGACAACCGCCGATATCGGCGTCGACCTCAGCCGGTACCAGCTTGGCTGGAGCGATGAAGAGGACTACGTCTTCAAGCCCAAGAAGGGCCTGAACGATGACATCATCACAGAGATGTCGTGGCTCAAGAGCGAGCCCGCATGGATGCTCAATTTCCGACTCAAGTCGCACAAGCGTTTCGCTCGCAGACCGCGCCCCACCTGGGGTGGCGACACCAGTGGCATCGACTTCGATGACATCTATTACTACATCAAACCCACCGACACGCTCGCTAACGACTGGGAGATGGTCCCAGAATCGATCAAGAGCACATACGAGAAACTTGGCATCCCCGAAGCCGAACGCAAGTACCTCGCCGGTGTAACCGCCCAATACGAGAGCGAAGTTGTCTACCACCGCAACCGGGCCGACCTTGAAGCCCAGGGCGTGCTGTTTTGCGACATGGACACAGCCCTGCGTGAGTATCCCTACCTGGTCAAGCGCTACTTCGGCACTGTCATCCCACCCAACGACAACAAGTTTTCTGCCCTTAACTCGGCCGTATGGTCGGGCGGCTCGTTCATCTACGTGCCACCCGGCGTCACGGTGCAAGCCCCACTGCAGGCCTACTTCCGCATCAACGCCGAGAACATGGGCCAGTTCGAGCGCACCCTTATCATCGCCGACGAGGGCTCGCAAGTGCATTACATCGAAGGTTGCTCCGCACCCACGTACTCCACCGATTCGCTTCACTCAGCAGTCGTCGAGATCGTTGTGGGACGCAGCGCTCGGGTCACCTACACCACCATCCAGAACTGGTCAGACAACGTCTACAACCTCGTAACCAAGCGAGCTCGTGTTGAAGCCGAAGGCCACATGGAATGGATCGACGGCAACATCGGATGTCTCGCAGAAGGCTCCCGTGTCACGACTCCCGGCGGAGTCAAGCCGATCGAGTTGGTCATGCCCGGCGACGAGGTTCTGTCCTATGACGAGGCCGCAGGACGCCTCTGCTGGCGTCGAGTCACGGCCAAGCGATACTCCGGTGAGCAGCCCGTGCGAGACGTGAGCGTGGGTTCGCGCCGCCTCCGAGTGACTGACAACCATCCCTTCTACTCCTACGTCTACGATCCGACGAGGCCATCCAAGCTCGGGCGTTACCGTCTGGCATTCGTCCGCGCCGATCAACTTGATAAGGCGATCGTTCCCATCTCGAGCCTCGACTACGGCGAGCCGCACAAACTGGAGTTGCCTGATACGACGACCGTGTTCACGGGCAGCAACCAGCACAGCGATGCGTTCACGTCGACCAGAAAGCGCTCGAGCCGCCTCACAGTTGGTGAAACCACGACTGATGACCTAATGTGGCTATTCGGCCTGTTCACCGGGGACGGATCCATTGAGTCACGAGCCGCGGCCTCTGATGGTCACCGTTGGGCCAAGGTCGTTTTCTCGACTCCTCGCGAAGATCGGGCCCGCCGACGTCTGATGGATGTCATGCAAGGCCTTATGCCGGAAGCGGTTCCGACCGAGCGAGCCGACGGCATTGCTGTGACCTGGAACAGCGTCGAGTTGGCGGAACTCCTAGAAGCAAACGGCTTCGAGAGCGGTGCTTCCTACAAGCGGGTACCGCAGTGGGTGATGGACGTCCCGGAGTCGCAGCGCCTGGCGTTTGTTGCCGGATACGTGGACTCCGATGGCTGCGCTCCCAAGGGCAGGCGGGGACTCTCAATTGAGTCCGTTAACCGAGATCTTCTCCAAGATGTTGCAGAAGTGCTCACGAGCCTTGGCATCTCGTCACGGCTCTATACCGAGTTCCAAGAGCCAAAGTCGGTGCGCATCCTGAATCACGTCGCCACGGCAGGCGGCTCGCACAGGCTTGAGTTTCCGGCTGACCCGAGGCTCCTGCAGGTGGTGTCGACTCAGTTGCGTGAGGCAGTGGAGCAACAGCCAGTTCCCGCTCTTCGCTACTTCCGTCGAGTTGGACGCTCACAGATCGAACTTCCCGACAGCGTGGAGATCCGCGACGTAGAAGTCGGCGATAGCTACGAGACTGTTCCGACGTGGGACATTGAGGTCGGAGGAACCGGCAACTTCGTCTCCGAAGGTTTCATCGTGCATAACTCAAAGCTGACGATGAAGTATCCAGCAGTGGTGATGGTTGGGCCGCGGGCTTCTGGTGAAGTGCTCTCGGTTGCTTACGGCGGGCCGGGCCAGCATCAAGACACCGGCGCGAAGATGACCCACGCTGCACCCGAAACAACCTCCAAGATCGTGTCCAAGTCGATCTCCTCTGGCGGGGGACGCACCTCGTATCGCGGATTAGTGCGAGTGGAAGACGACTCCTATGGTTGCAAGAGCCACGTGCAATGCGACGCTTTGATCCTCGATGAAGACTCGGTTTCTGACACCTACCCCTATATGGAGGTCGGATCGGGTGACGCGGTGATCGGTCACGAAGCCACCGTCTCCAAGGTTGCCGACGACCAACTGTTCTACCTACAGAGCAGGGGACTCACTGAAGAGCAGGCAATGGGTCTAATAGTTAACGGCTTCATCGAGCCGGTCACTCGCACACTGCCAATGGAATACGCCGTCGAGTGGAGTCGGCTCATTGAGCTTCAGATGGAGGGCAGCGTCGGCTAAGCCCGGCGGGTTCGCGCCCGCGCATAGCGACTGCAAAAATCCCGCGCGACGCGAACGCTGCTGAACTTGCCAAACTGTTCGCATGCCGATGCGTCAGGACTGCAAGTACTACGAGTCGCGCACCTACCCCAACGGCGACACAGTACGAAAGTGCGACCTTGACCTTGCCCCTGAAGCGCCTTGGCGCTGCCCTGATGACTGCCCCAAATACACCCGCCGGCTTGCTGACGTGAACTGGAGTTACGGGAGCCTGGTCACGCCCCAAACGCCCGCCGAGCCAGACAGTCTCGGCAAAGACGACAGCATCGGAGCCCTGCTTGATGCCGCCGAAGACATCGTGAACGCAGCGGCCCCCGATGTGATGGCCGATCTGGATGCCGAGCGACGCAAGCGGCGTGGTCGAGGCTTGCTGCGTCGAGGCAAAGGATCCCGTCGTGGGAAGGGATCCCGCGGCAAAGGGCCACGCGGCCAATCACCCAAGCCGAAGAAGCGCAAGGGCCGCAAGAAGGGCTTTGGCGAGAGGTTCCGGCGCCGATACCGGGACGGCAACTGACACCCATGACTGAGTTCAATGTTGAAGCCGCGCGTCGGCTTTCGGGTCCTGATTGGCTGGTGCGCCGCAGAGTCGCCGCGGCGGAGGAGTTCCTTGCCGCAACAGTCCCCACTACCGCAGCCGAGGAGTGGCGTTACAGCCCTATCGGAAAATTCAAACTCGATGCCTACCGCTTGGCAGCACGTCCTACCGAGGGTGGTGGTGCTGCGACCGCGCCCAACCTCGACACCAAGGCTCTAGGAGCCCAACTCACAGGGATCAAGGCAGCGGCAACTGTCGAAGTCGCTGATGGCCACATTTGGCGCAACTCATCTAACGGCAACTCCCAACTCGCCGCAAACCTCTACGTCGGGGCACTAGCGGGAGCACCAAGAGCCAGACAATTGATCGGCGCAGTTTCAGATGATGCGTCCGACTATTTCACGCTGCTCAACGATGCGTTTGTAGGGACAGCAGTAGTTGTGGATGTGCCAGACGGTGTCACGATCGAAGAACCGATCGTGGTGCGACATCATGGCTGTGTTGGGGGTGTCGCAAGTTTCCCGCGTCTCATAGTGAGGCTCGGCTACGACGCTGAGGCCACGATCATCAACATCGACCGATCGACTGGTCCCGCCCTCGCAGTGCCCGTGGTCGAACTCGATGTCGGCCCAGCCGCCCGGCTCGGCTACTTGAACCTGCAGCAGCATCATGAACAGACATGGCAGATCGCGGCGCACACGGCTCGGGTCGAGCGAGATGCCACGCTGGTGGCGGCCTCGGTCGCGCTCGGCGGCGGATACGCCCGCACCCGCACCGACACTCGTCTGGTAGGGCGGGGTGCCAACGGGGATCTCCTCTCCGCCTATCTCGGTTCGGGCAGTCAGATTCTTGACTTCAGGACATATCAAGATCACGCAGCCCCTGACACAAGGTCGAACCTGCTCTATAAGGGCGCCGTCGGTGACTCGGCCCGCAGCGTCTACACGGGACTAATCCGGGTACGCCCCGATGCTCGGCGTGTCAACGCCTTCCAGACCAACCGCAACCTCAAGCTGAGCGAGCGGGCTTGGGCAGAGTCTGTTCCGAACCTTGAGATCGAGAACAACGACGTGCGCTGCAGTCACGCCTCTGCTGTGGGGCCCGTCGATGCTGACCAGGTCTTCTACCTCGAGAGTCGGGGTGTGCCGACGCCGGTAGCGGAGCGTCTGATCGTCGCCGGCTTCTTCGATGAAGTGATCAGCGCCTTGCCCGCCGCAGCAGTTCGCCCAGAAATGAGCCGCATGTTGAAGGCCAAGCTCGATGCGATCCTCAGCACAACCGAGACCCGATGAAGGAGCCCAATGTCGTCATATGAGCTGTTTGTACTCTCCGAGATCGAAGAAGACTCAGCCAAACGAGTAGTCATAAACGATCGAGAGATTGCAATTGTGCGCATTGGCAACGACATCTATGCCATAGGTGACACATGCAGCCATGCCGAGGTATCGCTGTCGGAAGGCTGGGTTGACCCCGATGATTGTGCGATTGAGTGTGTCGCCCACGGTGCGATGTTTGATCTGGAAACCGGCGAGCCGCTGTCGCTGCCAGCCACCCGGGCGGTGCCCACATATGAGGTGTCGGTCGTCGACGATGTGGTCGTGCTGAGCTTGGGATCCACCGGCAAGTCAGCGTCGTGAGCACCCTGGTCATAGAGGATCTGCACGCCTCGGTGGTGGGTCGGGAGATCCTCACGGGCGTCACCCTCACAGTGAGAGCCGGTGAGGTTCACGCGGTGATGGGCCCAAACGGGTCGGGGAAGTCGACTCTTGCTCATGTGATCGCGGGCCGCCGTGGCTATGACGTGACGGCAGGGTCGGTAAGGCTCGATGGCACCGAACTTCTAGGACTGCCCGCGTGGCGGCGTGCTGAGGCTGGGTTGTTCCTGACGATGCAATACCCGACCGAAGTTCCGGGTGTGTCGCTTCTTGACATGCTCACCGAATCGGTCTGCACGCCCGTTGGGGCAGCGGTCGAGCAGTTGATGCGCAGCGAAGCTCAACGGATCGGTTTCCCGCAGAGATTCTTGCAACGACCGGTGAATGTTGATCTCTCCGGTGGCGAGCGCAAACGTAACGAAGCACTACAGCTCGGTGTGATCGGCCCCGCCTTCGCAGTAATTGACGAACTCGATTCGGGGCTGGATGTAGACGCCTTGCGTGATGTTGGCAGGCGTATTGAGCATGCCACCGAAAGCGAAGGCCTAGGAGTGTTGGCGATCACTCACTCAAGTCGTGTCTTCGATCACCTCAAGCCTGATGCAGTGCATGTGTTTGCTGGGGGCCGGATTCGTGAGTCGGGCGGTTTAGAACTTGCGAGTGAGCTTGAGGCAACAGGATACGAACGCTGGACTTCGGCAACAGACAAAGACTCAGAAGACGCAGGTACTCCGTTTACTGATCCTTTCGGCGACCCGTTCGCGGACTTACTTGTCTAGACCTGTGGTCATTGGCGCATAACATTTGGGCTTATGGCTGACAAGAAACTGCTAACTGAGTCCGAAATAGCCGGCTTGCTCGCGGCGCACCCCGACTGGAGTCATGATGGCGAGACGCTGAGGCGCTCTTATGTGTTCAGCGACTTTCGCGCCGCATTCTCCTTCATGACACATGTGGCGCTCATAGCTGAACGGTTGTTCCATCATCCCGAGTGGTCAAATGTGTACAACCGGGTCGAGATTGCTATTTCCAGCCACGATGTGGGTGGACTCAGTCCACGTGATCGTGAATTCGTTGAAAAAGTAGACGCAATCGGCTGACGAGGGGCGTTAGTGCTCTTGAAGGTCCTCGGATTCTCCGCCGAGACTGTGGTAAAGAATCACTGATCCCGCGAGAGGCACAGCTCCAATGACAAGAGCAGCGACTGCTTGCGCGATGTCAAATAACCACGCAACTGGCCCGGACAGTTCAGCACCAACTCCGAAGATGATCGCCACCAGAGTCAAGATCCCGATCACGGTGAGCCACACGAGGAGAAGTCGCCCAAATGTCTTCCAGTATCGCTTTCGGATAAGGCTCGCCACATACGGTAGAGAACTCACTCCCGGCCCCGTAGCCGCTACCGGGTAAGCGATAGTCGTCAGTACGACGAAATAGAACATGGCGACAGTCCAGGCCGGGACCGTTACCAGCATCAATACGGGACTCAGGAAACCCGACATCACAACCACCAGAGTTGCGCCAATCAATAGCAAAGCGACCTGGATGTCAAGCCCCATCACTCGAGGCAGACGGGCAAAGCTTCCGCCCAGCACTTCACGTGCGGATCGACGCTGTGCGAGCAGGTGATTCAACGTGGCATGCATGATCGTGACCCGCATCACGTTGTAAGCGATCCACGCCACAAGCAAGCCGAGAGCGATCGAAGCAAAGTTCAGCAGCGACCAGTCCCAGTCGATCGAGTTGAAGAAGTCTTCTGTCTCCTGGGATTCGACATCGAAACCGTCAGCGCCGATGAAATCAAAGATCTCGCCGAGGCGCGAGTCGGTGATCCGGTTGAGACTGATGTAACCGAAGAACACCAGCACAGCCTCGCCAACGACAGCTACCGCGGTCCCCAACAAGATTGTCTTCCAGCACCGCAGTGACGTCTTGAGCGAGGTCCCCACGAGTCGCCCGGGAGGGATCACCTGTCCTCCGTCAGAGTCGACTAGATCGTCGTAGGTGTCGGCTGTTACGGGTAGTGCGGGCGTCGATGCGTCCTGCTCAAGCGTCCGCGGCGCGCGATGATCAGTCCACTCTTGCCCGTTCCAATAGCGGTACTTGGAGCCGTCTTCAGGATCGGTGTACCAGCCTGCTGGAGGCAGGACGCTTGGCGGCTGTTCGCTTGGCGGCAGGTCGCTCACGGTGGGCGACTCTAACCGTTGGTCTTGTGGGGTTTGAGGCTTGGCGTGGCAACCAGCGTTGTGACTGCGACACTGCTGGCGTGGCCGACTTCAGTCAGGCGGGCTCTGTGCCAACGCTTCACGACCTAGGCCACCGACCCGTCAGCGATCTCGAAGCTGAGTTGCGAGGTTGGTCGAGCCAGCGGCACACCGTGCTGGTGTTGCCTTGCCTGGCGTCAGAGATCGGCACTGTCTCGCTGAAGACGATTGTCGAACAACTTGCTGACACTGACTGGCTTGCGGGCGTGGTTGTGGGCCTCGACAACGCCGATGAGTCTGATTGGCGCCGGGCTTGCGCCCTGCTCAAGCAACTGCCCCAACGTCATGCTGTGTTGTGGAACGACAGCCCGCTGATGTCACGAGTCGAAGCTCGTCTGTATGAGCACGGGCTCGCTCCACGCCTGCGTGGTAAGGGGCGAAACGTCTGGTATTGCCTGGGTGCTCTGCTCGCAGACGCCAGAGCCGACGTGGTTGTCATGCATGACGCCGACATCGTTGACTACAAGCGAGAGATGGTTGCTCGGCTTGCCTACCCAGTTATGCATCCGGCCTTCGGCTACCGCTTCGCAAAGGGCTACTACCCACGTATCACCCATGGTCACTTTGGTGGTCGGGTAACCCGGTTGCTGGTTGCTCCGCTGCTGCATGCGTTACGTGATTGGGGCGGAGCAAGTCGCTATTTGTCGTACCTCGAAGCGTTCCGGTACCCGCTAGCTGGTGAGACTGCGATGGATCTAGACGTAGCAGCGGGCCTGCGGATTCCCGGTCACTGGGGATTGGATATTGGTGTGCTTACTGATGTCTTCGCCCGTTGCGATACCTCCGAGATCTGTCAAGTGGCGGTGGCTCGTAGCTACGACCACAAGCATCAGAGGGTCCATGCAGACGACTCAACGAGGGGTCTACGTCGTATGGCCATCGATGTGACAGCCACAATCATCGGACACCTCAAGTCGCAGCCCCCAAACGCTGACGTGCTCTGTCGGGCTCATCTGCGAGCCGCAGATCAGCTGATCCACCACTATGCCAATGACGCGGCGTTCAATGGCTACGAAGTAGACGTAGCAAGAGAGCGAGCGATCGCAAGAGCGTTCTCGCACAGCATTGCCGACGCCGTCGAGCAATGTCGATCTGAAACGGTCAGGGGAAACCGCAACGCTTCATGGCGAACGGTATTCGAGAAGGTTCCCGAGGTGGCGCCGATGCTGACTGAGGCTTTGAGTGTTAAGGCCTGAGGTCACTGACACAACAAACGCTGTGATGCAGCCGTAATGCAACTGCACGGCGTTGTGAACGCCTCTCCTGACTCGCTGGCTGACTTCTCCGTGGCCACAACAGTCGAGGCTGCGGTTGCGCGGGCTCAATCACTGCTTGATCGAGGCTGCCGCGGTATTGACATCGGAGCCGCCGGATCGACTCAGTTCGCTGAGCGAGTCCACATCGACACGGAGTGGCAACGACTCGACGGCAAGGTGCAGGCTCTGGCGCGACTGTGCGGTGAACGACGCGCCCACTTGTCGGTGGACTCCTGGCAGCCCGAGATCATGCGTCGAGCGCTCGAGTCGGGGGCGACGATGATCAACGCAGCCGACGGGCTGCAGAACCCCGAGATGGTGGCGCTCGCTTGCGAATACGACGTGCCAGTCGTGGCGCCGTTCGTCTGGGGCGTCGACCCGAAGGCCTCGACCTTTGTGCCGGGTGACCCGATCGAGACGATCTGGTTATGGTTCGCCAAGTCATTGCAACGCTGGGAATCGCTCGGTCTCAACCGAAACAAACTGTTGCTCGATCCTGGAACCGGTTTCGGGCCTGCCAACTGGGATTGGGACGACCGTTACCGGTACCAGAAACGGGTCTACACGAGCCTTGATCGCCTCCGCGAGTTCGGGCTGCCCATCTATCTGCCGTTGCCTTGGAAGCGAACCGCTCAACACGACGAGTTGCTTGAGATCTGTGTGCGGGCGAGATTTGACTACGGCCGTTGCCACCTACCCGAACGGGTTAACGAGGTAATACGTGCGATTGTCGTCGAGACTGCTCTACCCACCGAGGTCTGAGTAATCGCTTTGGAGTCCGGTAGCAGGGGTCGTGTCGGCAGCATCTGCAAGTGATTTAGGCCGCACTTCAGTGTCCGACCCCGAATACGGCATTGAGCAAGCCTTCGGACCGGATTGTCTAGGGCGCAGCGTGCTTGTGTCCGCGGGGTCGCCTGCGCCACCTCCTTGGTCAGACTGCGAGCGCATCGTGGTGCGCACCTCCGCGGTCGACCGCACGACCGGGTTGCGCTTGCGTACCGCCTGGCACCAGCGGCAACGTCTCATCGTCGAAGTCCAAGGGCCTTTGCCAGAGCCAGCCCCGACCCTGAGCAGAAACTGGTGGGAACTGCCGCCGTCGTTGTCACTCAAAAGCGAGGTAGTCCACTTTTTGTTGACGGCGAACGTAGTGGACGCACGAGACCCGGCGAACCTGCGATTCGCTCCGCGTGACCGCGCCATCGCTGCCGGTGCCGAGGATTCGAGTCGACATGGGGGACGTGGTCGTCGACGGTGAAGCGGTCTGGTGCGATGGCGGACCCCTGCAGTGCTTCGAGGCCGATCAGCTACGCGGGTTAGGCCTCGTCCCGGATGTGAACATCGCTGTGGGACATCTGGGAGCGTTGCGAGTGGGCGAGCCGCAGGCTGATCTCGACAGACATCAGCGAGCTGCAGTCGGCCACCTTGGTGGGGGAGCGAGCATCGTTGCTCCAGCCGGTTCCGGCAAGACCCGGGTACTCACGGAGCGAGCTCGTTGGCTGGTGAGTGATGTTGGAGTTGCGCCGTCCGCTGTGTGCCTCGTTGCCTACAACCGCAGAGCTCGCCGTGAGATGCAGGAGCGCACCCAAGACCTCAAGGGTCTGGAGGTGCGTACTCTCAACAGTCTGGCATTAGCGATTTGCAACGGCCGGGCCCCATTTGCGCGTCCCCTCAACCATGGGCCGGTCGAAGTACTCGGCGAGTGGCAAGCCCGCCAACTGCTCGATGAGGTGATGCGCGATCTGAAGATCAAGCGGCCACGAAAGGCAATGACGGATGTGCTCGCGCCGTGGCTTGAAGCCTTGAGCGCGACCCGGCTTCGACTGCGAGATCCTGCCGAGGTCGAAGCCGACTATGGGCGCGATGTCAAGGGACTCACGAACGTGGCGCCGGCGTATGCGCAAGCTTTGATGCGGCGACGCGCGGTTGACTTCGACCACCAGATCATCCGGGCAATTGAAGTATTGCTCGATGACCCAAACGCGCGGGCTGTAGCACGACGGGTTTGCGGGCTTCTGCTAGTGGACGAGTTCCAAGACCTAACGCCTGCACATCTGCTGATGCTGCGCCTGCTCGCTGGCCCTCCAGCGGACGTGTTTGGTGTAGGTGACGACGATCAGACGATCTACGGGTATGCGGGCGCCTCACCAGAGTGGCTAATCCGCTAGGAGCACTTCTTCCCCAGAGCGCGCAGGTACAAGTTGCGTGTCAATTACCGATGCCCACCCAAGGTGGTTGAGGCCGCGAGCAACCTGCTCTCCCACAACCGTCAACGGATCGCTAAAGACATCGAGGCTCGCAAAGATCACCCAGACATGATGGGTGACGCAGCCGTGCAAGTGAAGGCGGCCAGCGACGGCGGTAGTGCTGTGCTTGATCGCGTGAAACTGCTGCTTGAGGCAGGGGCTGACGAATCTGACATTGCGGTGCTCGCACGGGGTCAACAGTGCGTTGCTCGTACCCCAAATCTTGCTTGGTCTCGCCGGGATCAAGCGCATGAACCCTGTCGGGCCGAACTTCTCAGCTCGAACCGGGGTTGCCGCCGCCTTGGGTTGGTTACAGCTCGCCACTGCTCCGGGCCATTCACTTCCACCTATGGCTCTAGCAACCGCGGCACGTCGGCCGCCTCGAGCCTTGTCACCGCGTGTTGTCGAGTGGATCGCGGAGCAACGCAGCACCCGCGAGATCAGACGTCTTGCTCGGCGGCTCTCCCAGCCACGTGACCAGCAAAAGGTCACCGGATTCGCGAACGACCTTGAGATGCTGCGCGCACTCGCCAAGAAGGGTGCAACTACCCAACGACTGTTACGGGCGGTAGGTGACGAGGTGGGCCTCGCCGACAGCCTGGACAAGCGACTTGATGCCTCTCGACGGGTGATATCTCGCTCAAGCCACACAGATGACCTGAGGGCTCTGGAGTCAGTTGCGCTGCATTGCGAAGATCCACGTGAGTTCGAGGGTTGGCTGGCCGGGCAACTTGAGCGGCCCCATCAACAAGTTCGTTACGACATTGAGCGGGAGTCACGGCACAAGGTCTGCTTGTCAACGATTCATCGGGTGAAGGGCCTGCAGTGGCCTCACGTGATCGTGCTCGGAGCGAACAACGAACTTATGCCCCACAGGCGAGCCAGTGACATAGGCGAAGAACGACGCATCTTCCACGTCGCCCTAACCCGTTGCTCCAACACAGTGCTAGTAGTCACCGGCGGCCCAGCCTCGCCATTCATAGGCGAAACCCGCACCCGCGCCCCCAAACCCCCCGAAATCACCTCACAGCGCAAGCAAAGCCCTGCTTCATCCCAACCGACCTCCGTTACAGCAACAACAAAGGCGTCCTCGGACAAGATTGACCCCGAGACGGAACCTCTTGCCGCCTATGCCGAGAAGCAACTGAAGGAGTGGCGTCTCGAACGCTGTCGTGAGGACAAAGTTCCCGCATTTGTTGTGATGAACAACGCCACTCTGAATGCAATCGCCCGGACACTTCCGACTTGCGACAGTGAGTTGCTGGCGGTCGACGGCATCGGACCTGTGAGGCTCGCTTCCTACGGTGACGACCTCAAGAAGCTGATCGCAGAAGTCAAACGTGATGGTTCAGAGGGGCGAGACATGTCTCAGGCCCACAGGACTCAACCGATCAACGGAGCGCCACATGATGGCGAACTCGACATCTTTGATCCTGCTGATCCGATTGATGCGACTCAGGAGCCCGTCGCTGCCTTTGCTAAGGAGCGTCTAGAAGCGTGGCGAGGTCGGCGAAGTCGCGCTGATGGCGTACGCCCGCACATGGTGTTGAGTAATGCGACTTTGCGTGCCATCGCCCGTGTTTTGCCAGCAAGCCATGAGGAACTTCTCGCGGTGCATGGCTTCCCGCGCCACAAGTTGGCCGCTTATGCTCGTGACATCCTGAAGTTGATCGCTGAAGTTGAGCGTTCGGGTCGGCGCCCGTAAGCCTGGAGGAGTCCTAGCAGTTAGGCGTAGGCGTCGTCTAGGGCTTGGGCGAGGGTGTTCCAGCAGAGGGTGGCGCACTTGATCCGTACTGGGAACTTCACTACGCCACGTAATGCTTCGAGGTCACCGAGTTTGACACCAACCACCGGGTCGGCATCATCATCGGCGTCGTTGCCTGCGCCACGCATGCCGCTGACATGAATCGACATCATTTGCTTGAACGCCCGCAGCAGGCGCCGCACTTCGTTGACCCTGCGACCCTTGATGGCTGCTGACATCATCGACGCCGACGACTGGCTGATCGAGCAGCCTTGGCCCCCAGTCGACACCGCAGTGACAACACCATCGGCGACCTCGACAAAAATCACAACCTCATCACCACACAACGGGTTGAACCCCTCAGCTCGCACCGCCGGTGGCACCGGCAGTTCACCACGATTCCGTGGGTTGCGGTAATGATCAAGAATGATCTCCCGGTAGAGATCCTCGAGTCCGGCCATTGCGTCCTAAGCCCTACGCGTCACGAAATCAGCGCTAGAAGCCGAAGAAGTCGCCCGCAGCGCCGATGGCTTCGGCGAGCGCGTCGACATCGGATGTGTCGTTATACACGTACAGCGACGCCCTTGTTGTTGCTGACAGCCCGAGATGGCGCATCAACGGCTTGGCGCAGTGATGCCCTGCCCGGACGCAAACCCCGTGATGATCGAGCACCTGCGACAGGTCGTGCGGGTGGATGTCCCGATAGCTCATCGACAGCACCCCACCACGGCACGCCGGCTCTGAAGGGCCATGCACCGACAGGTCAGAGCCGTAGCGATCCTTGAGGGTGCGCATTGCATACGCCGTCAAGCTGACCTCGTGCTCGCGCACCTTCTCCATCCCGAGCTCGTCAAGATAAGCCACAGCTGCCCCCAAACCGACAATCTCAGCGATCGGGGGTGTACCAGCCTCGAACTTGTGTGGGATGTGGTTTGGCAGGAACCCGTCCTTGCGAACATCAAGGATCATCTCGCCGCCACCAAGAAACGGCGGCATCGCTTCAAGCAACTCAGCCCTTGCCCAGAGCACACCAATCCCGGTAGGCCCACACATCTTGTGGCCCGTAAAGCCAAGAAAGTCAGCACCAAGCGCTTGCACATCTGTGGGCAGGTGCGGCACATATTGAGCCGCATCAACCAGCATCAATGCACCCGCAGCATGCGCGGCATCAGCTAGCCGGCGGATCGGGTTAAGCGTCCCCAAAACGTTGCTCATCGCCGTAACGCCCAGGATTTTGGCTCCGTCAAGCAATCTGTCGAGGTTGCTCAAATCCAGTTGACCGTCGGCACCAACACCGATCCAGCGCAATTCGAAGCCACGCTCGGCCGCCATGATGTGCCAGGGCACGATGTTGGCGTGGTGTTCCATCTCGGTGATCACAACCGCATCGGAGGGCCCCAGATTGGCACCGCCCCACGACCTTGCCACCAGGTTCATTGCTTCGGTGACGTTCTTGGTGAAGACAATCTCATCGGGCGAAGGGGCGTTGATGAACTGCGCTACCCGACGCCGCGCCTCCTCCATCCATTCGGTGGCCTGAGCCGCTATCTCATAGGCGCCACGATGAACATTGGCGTTGGTGGTCTCGTAGTAGTTGTTCATCGCTTCAAGCACGCAGCGAGGCTTCTGCGAGGAAGCTGCCGAATCGAGATACACGATCGGGCGGTCACGAACGAAGCGCTCTAGCAAAGGGAAATCCGAACGGATCCCGGAACGCAGCCGGCTAGGGGTCACGTGACATACCGTTCATAGCCTTCGCGCTCGAGCCGGTCAGCCAGACCAGCGGCTCCGCTGTCAACAATGCGCCCGTCCATCAAGACATGTACCCGATCGGGAGCTAGTCCCGCGGTGAGTATCCGCTTGAAGTGCGTGATCGCTAGCACGCCGAGTTGCGGTCGCTCCTCGCGCACCTCGCCGAGGCCCTGAGCCACGATCCGCAAGGCATCAATATCGAGACCTGTATCTGTCTCATCGAGAATTGCCATCTCGGGCTCTAGCACCGCAAGCTGCAGGATCTCGTTCCGCTTCTTTTCCCCGCCCGAGAAGCCCTCATTTAGGTAGCGATCCATCAGCGACGAATCGATAGCTAGGCGATCCATCCACTCCCGCATTGTCACGTAAGTCTCGATAGAACTCACATCGGTGCCCTTGCGAGCCTGCAGCGACTGGGTCAAGAAGTTGCGCAGCGACACACCAGGGATCTCCTGGGGATACTGAAATGCGAGGAAGATGCCCGCCTTGCCACGCACCTCAGGAGGCCAGGTGGTGATGTCTTCACCCTTGAACCGGATCGAACCAGCTGTCACCTCAAACTCGGGACTTCCCATGAGCGTCGCAGCGAGCGTGGACTTACCCGACCCGTTCGGGCCCATCAAGGCATGCATCTCACCGTTTCCGATGATCAGATCGACGCCGTTGAGGATCTTGTGGCCACCGTCAGTGGCGACCGCGTGCAGGCCGTCGATCTCAAAGAGGGGAGGGGCCGCCACGCCCCGAATCCTACGGCTGCGGCTGTCGCTGTTACTACGCGCCCGCGGTTCGTAGGCACTCCGATAGCTTTGCGCTGACATCAGCGGGTCAGGGAGATTGCAGGTGAACTTTGCATTCACAGACGAGCAGGAACAGCTGCGGGAGTTCGTGCGCAGCTTCCTAGAAGAGAAGTCTCCTGAATCGGCCGTGCGTGAGCAGATGGATACCGAACGCGGCTTTGATCCTGACGTGTGGTCACAAATGTCTGACCAACTGGGTTTGGTGGCGTTGACCATCCCCGAGGAATACGGCGGTGAAGGATTCACGCGGGTCGAGCAAGTGGTGGTGCTTGAAGAGATGGGCCGGGCGTTGTTGTGTGCACCGTTCTTTTCTTCGGCGGTGCTTGCGGCCAACACCTTGATGCTCAGCGGCGACGAAGCAGCCAAACAAGCTCACCTGCCTGGAATTGCTTCTGGCGTTACCCGTGCCACGCTGGCCTTTACCGAACAGAACGGCCGTTGGGACGAGCCGGGGATCACCATGTCTGCGACACGCTCGGGCGACTCGTGGCGCCTTGACGGCGTGAAGATGTATGTGCTTGATGGACACACTGCGAACCTGATCCTGGTAGCGGCTCGCACACCCGGTGGCGTCTCGCTCTTCAGTGTTGATCCTGGGGCATCTGGGCTGACCCGCACCGCGCTGTCAACGATGGATCAGACACGCAAGCAAGCAAAGCTCGAGTTCAGCGACGTGGAAGCGACCCTGATTGGTCAAGAGGGCTCAGGTTGGGACGTGCTCGAAAAGGTGCTTGACCTGGCCGCGGTGGCCCTAGCTGCCGAACAGGTTGGTGGTGCGCAGCGGTGCCTTGATATGTCTGTGGAATACGCCAAAGTTCGAGTGCAATTTGGGCGTCCGATCGGGTCGTTTCAGGCGATCAAGCACAAGTGTGCCGACATGCTCCTAGAGGTTGAGTCGGCGAAGTCTGCGGCCTACTACGCAGCCTGGTGTGCGGGCGAGATGAATGACGAACTGCCACAGGTCGCCTCGCTTGCCAAGAGCTATTGCTCAGAGGCGTATTTCCACGCTGCTGCTGAGAACATCCAGATCCACGGCGGGATCGGATTCACCTGGGAACATCCAGCACACCTGTATTTCAAGCGAGCCAAGAGTTCTGAGCTGCTCTTTGGTGATCCGACGTATCACCGCGAGCTGCTCGCACAGCGCATCGGCCTATAGGTACGACGATCCGGGTGGAGTAGCTGGGTAACGTCGGTGTGCGAGTGATTGCCTAGCTGAGGATTAGCAAGCTGACTCGTGATCGTCATCCTGATTGCACTCGTTGGGATTGTGGCAATCGCTGCTATCGCCTTTGTGGCTGTTGGCGTTGCCGTTGGGCGTCTTGAGGGTGAGTCTGCGCCGAGTCTCTACCGGCTCGAAGATGCCGTGGAGTACGTGGCGCAGTGTCTGCCGACCGAAGTGGCGGCGCGTGTTAGCTACCGCGACGTGAAGCAGGTGCTTGGTTGGCATCTTGACTGGTTCTCCACGGTTGGGCTAGCGACTGCGGGTTCGGTGGAGCTGGGTGATCCAGGGGTAGCTGCGGATGCCGTTGCGGTGGCCGATACCGACTCGGCAATCGACGCGGTAGTGGCGCGCTCGCTCGCTGAGGGCGGACCCGAGCCCGTGGATGTGGTCTGCATCTTGGAAGCGCAGCTTGCGTACCTTGACACGATCGGCGCTCTTGACGTTGATAACTCTCATGACTGAGCCAACTGAGCGACCTAAGTGACCTATGTGAACTGGGTGTTGCGCCGGCGACGCTGCGGCAGCGGTGATTGAGACGCCAAAGCGATGCAACCCGAGCCCTGGTGTGATTGACTATGCGCACCAAGAGAAAGGGGGTGGTCCAACTGAGTTTTAAACGACCTGTGACCTTGGAGGTGGCTGGCCGCTAGCTGCTTAGCTGGGTCAGTTGGCGAATCCCCGCCAGCTCCACCCCCGTACCGGTCCGGTGGACCTAGTCACATCCGCCACGGTGCCTGCCGCAATTGCGCCACGCACCAAGATGGCCCGGTCGGGAACACCAGCAAACCTTGTCGCAGGGACGGCTCCCAGAGTTGGGGGTCGTCCCTGTGCGCGTCTATTGCCACCTGCGTTGGCACCCGGGCGACTGTCTAGCGTCGACTAAGCGCCTGGTGATATAGGTCGAGAAGGCCTTGGGCGATTTGAGTCCAGGTGACAACGCCCGGATACCTTTTGTGCGCTATGCAGCGGAGCTTTGTTGTTGAGGGCAACACCCTTAGCGCCCATCTGGCGCTTCCCGCTCGCTCATCACGTTCCAGTGGCGGTCTGCAGCTTGGAGTGGTGGTCGTCCACGGGTTCCCCACAGAAGCCGGCGGAGGCATCAACTCAGCAAAGACCCTTCCCGCACTGGCCGATGTCATTGCTGCCGAAGCGGGCTTCGCGGCTCTTGCCTATGCAGCTCGCGGTGTCGAAGACTCGGAGGGGAACTTCTCACTAGACGGCTGGCGCAAAGACCTCGCCGGGGCAATCGACTACCTCACATCCGAGGTGCAATGTGAGGGTGTGTGGCTGATCGGGTTCGGCACCGGGGGAGCGTTGGCGATTGTTGTGGCTAGCCGCGATGAGCGGGTGCTCGGCCTGGCAGCTGTAGCCGCTCCCGCTGACTTCGAAGACTGGGCACGCAACCCCCGCAAGCTTCTGCTATGGGCCCGCGAAGTCGGGGTTGTGCGAGACTCCAACTTCCCCCAGCGCTTCGATAGATGGGCATCAGAGATCCGCTCGGTGCGTGCCGTGGATGCCGCAGAGAAACTCGGGGATCGTGAAGTGCTGTTGCTGCACGGCAGCAACGACGAGACCGTGCCAGTGTTTGATGCTCGGGTGATAGCGGATGCCTGTGCCGGTGCTGACCTTCGCATCATTAGCGGCGCTGCTCATCATCTGCGCCACGATCCGCGGGCTGTAGCGGTGCTGCTGGGCTGGCTGGAGCGCCAGCGTCAGTCACTTCGAGCGAGGAGGCTGGCAAAGTGATTGTGAAGGTCGCGCCGAAACCCTCCCGAGACACGACGTTTACCTCTCCGCCATGATTCAGGACCGCATGGCGCACGATCGCTAAACCCAAACCTGTGCCGCCGGTATGGCGGCTGCGGGCTCGGTCAACCCGGTAGAAGCGCTCAAAGATACGTGATTGCTCACTAGCCGGGATCCCGATGCCACGGTCGCTTACCGCTATCAGCAACTCACCGTCTTGTTTTCTGATGTTGACATTGACGATGCTGTCGCGAGGGCTGTACTTCACGGCATTGTCAAGCAGGTTGAACACTGCTGATTCAAGCTCGAAACGAGATCCACACACCAAAGATGCGATCGCTATTCCCGAGACTGTGACCTTGACATCATGCAACTGAGCGGTCTCAGATATCCGATCCACCGCACCTTGAACAATGTCGCAGACGGCAACCTCTTCAACCCGCAACCCGTGGTGATCCTCAAGCCGTGCAAGAGTCAGCAGGTCATCGATGGTGTCGGCTACGCGGCGCACCTCAACTTGCATGCGTTGCGTCAAACGCTCTCGCATCTGTGGCTCGTTGCTGGTTTCGAGAGAGTCAACGAGCAAGCTCAAGGCACCAATCGGGGTCTTGAGTTCATGGCTCACGTTGGCGATGAAGTCACGCCGTATCGATTCGGTGCGCAGCAACTCGGTCGTGTCATGAACCAGAGCAACCGCACCGAGCGTCTCACCGTCGCGCTCCACAGGCCGCGCCTCAACCTCGTAACTGCGTCGTGAACCGGCCCGCAGATCGACAACAGCCGACACCCGCTCACCCGAGCGTGCTCGCCGCAGCAGATCATCGATTGTCTTAGCGACCATCGCCTCGCCGTAGCGGGTCTGCACAAACACGTTTGCGGCTTGGTTGCGCGCCACAACTCGGCCCTTGCGATCACACAGCACCAGGCCCGATCGCAAGGCATCAAGGCACGACTCCGCACGCCTAGCTGCCTGCTGTGCCTCCTGCCTTTGCGTCTCGGCTGCCTTTAGACGCTTCCAGGTTGCCAGTAGCTCCTTGCGGGCCGACACCCGTTGCCGCTGATCAGCGGTTCGAGGCCCCTTCGAAGATGGCGACGATGTGGAGCGTTGCGACGTGCCAGCCAAACTCTGGCTTCGGATCCAGCGACGCAGCAGTGCTCTGTCGATAGCGACTGCTGCAGCAGCGCCGACCGCCACCAAGACAACGACCAGCAACACCAGCAGCACTGGTATCAGTTGAGCGTCACTAGCGAGTGGCTGCGGCTAGCTCATCCGGCTAGCTGGAGTCCTCACCGTTGCTGGAAAGGTCGCGAGAATCAGCGGCTAATTCGGAGGTGTGCACGCCCCGCTTTCGATATCGGGCCACGCTGACACGCCACGGCATGACTCCCGAGACCATGTAACGCACCCTGTCGCTCACATTCACCGCATGGTCACCAATGCGCTCGTAATAGCGGGCTATTAGCGCCAACTGCATTGCCGGTTGAACATCGACCTCGTGGTTCCGGCTGACTTCAAGCAATGTCTGGACAAACGTCCGGTGGAGGCTGTCCAAACGGTCGTCAATGTCGTCAAGAGCTCCCGCAAGACCGACGTCGCGCTCGGCATATGAGTCCGCAGACAGCCGGATTAGCCGCACCGCTTCCTCGTTCATCTCAGCTATCAATCCCCGCAAACGCGGCGGCATCTCAGCACGGAACATGCGGCGAGCACCCTTGCAGATGTTGCTGGCCAGACTGCCGGTGCGCTCTAGCTCCGCAGCGATCCACATTGCGGCGAGGATCGAACGCAGGTCACCAGCCATGGGTTGCTGCAGCGCTAGCAGGCTCTGGCAGCGCTCCTCAATCTCGATTGCAGCAATGTCAATGTCGACATCATCGTCAATGATCTGTTGTGCTGCGGTCAGGTCATAGCTCAATAGCGCGTCAGTGGCGCGCGATACTGCTTCGCCTACCCGGGTTGCGAGTTGCACAATCAGACCGCTGATCTCATCAATTTCGGCGTGATACGTCTTCCGGGTCGGCTCGGTCATAGCTGATCTCTAACCAAATCGCCCGGTTATGTAGTTCTCAGTGCGGATGTCTGAGGGGTTGGAAAAGATCTTCTGCGTTGAATCGACCTCGACGAGTGTCCCAGTTCGTGAGTCAGTTGCATCATGGACTTCAGCAGTAAAAAATGCAGTTACATCACTGACCCTTGCAGCTTGTTGCATATTGTGTGTAACAATCATGATCGTGTAGTCCTGCTTGATCTCTTGCATTAGATCCTCGATACGCGCCGTGGCGATGGGATCAAGAGCTGAGCACGGTTCATCCATCAATAGCACATCTGGATCTACTGCAATAGCACGAGCGATACAGAGCCGTTGCTGCTGCCCGCCTGAGAGACCGAATGCGGAGTCGGTAAGGCGGTCTCTGACTTCGTCCCATAGCGCTGCTTTGCGAAGTGAAGTCTCAACGACTTCGGCGAGACCTCGTTTCTGGCCTGCTACACGAGGGCCATATGCAACGTTGTCAAAGATCGATTTCGGGAATGGATTTGGCTTCTGAAAGACCATCCCGATGCGGCGTCGGACTTCAACAGGATCAACCCGCTCGTCATATAGGTTCGTGCCCCGGTAAGTGATACTGCCGGAGACGCGCGCACCCTTGATGAGGTCGTTCATGCGGTTGTAGCAGCGCAGCACCGTGGATTTGCCACATCCTGAGGGGCCGATCAGAGCCATGATCCCGTGTTCTTGAACATCGAGATTCACATCTCTCACGGCACAGAAGTTGCCGTAATACACGCTTACGTCGCGGGTGCGGAACACGACATTCCGCGCTGTGTCACCTGACGTTGAAGTGGCGTCTTCGCCGTCGGTCTGCGCACGGGGTTCGTGGCGCTCAACGGCGCTAGTCGGTCTGTCAACCAATGACTCAAACCGAGAGTCGGTCATTGACACATCAGCCTCGTTTCTTCTCAAATCGATTGCGTAACAAGATTGCGGCAGAGTTCATTAATAACACGAATACCAGCAACACGACGATCGCCGCCGCGGCCGCAGCAGCAAAGCCCCCGTCACGGCCTGCCTGTTGTGTCCAGGTCGTTATGACAATGGGTAGTGCAGTGAAACGATCGGTGAGCGCGCTTACATCAAACAGACCCGGGTCGTTGCCTAGCCGTCCCGTGACTGCACCAACCAGGATCAAAGGAGCGGCTTCACCGACCGCTCTGGCCATCGATAGCAGCGTTCCGGTAAGGATCCCGGGAGCCGCATAAGGCAACACCTGCGTACGGATCATCTCCCACTTAGTGGCACCAACGCCGTAAGCGCCTTCACGTAACTCGGCGGGCACGGCACGGAAGGCCTCACTTGAGGTGATCACCACGATCGGCAACACAAGAATTGCCAGAGTGATTCCGCCAGACAACGTGGAGCGGCCGCCAGTGAGGCGGTCAAGCCCGAACACCTGACCGTTGAGCAGCAAGGCCAACCCCAGCAAGCCATATACAACTGAGGGCACCCCGGCAAGGTTGCGAATGTTGACTTCAATGAACGTCGTGAGGCGGTTACGGGGGGCGTACTCCTCAAGATAGACCGCTGCCCCGATACCAATCGGGAAAGCACCGATCGCCACGATGATGGCGATCCACATTGAGCCGTATATCCCCTGGTGAACGCCGAGCCGATCATCGCTGGATTGTGAGCGCAGCGTTCCTTGCAAGAAGTCCCACAAACGACCGAGTTGATCGGTGCCGTTGATGGTGACCGAAACGAGCATGATTGCCAGCAGTGCCAGTGTCAGCACCAGACATGCCTGCAACAGGGTCTTGAACAAAACGCCGCGCGCATCTATGCGACGGCTCTCAATAGATGCGGCGATCGCCGCCCTGGATTTCTCGTCAGACAGGCGGGAGATCATCGACCCGAACCTCTAATCGCAGCGCCAAATCCCGTCACTAGTAGACCTCACGAACCTTTGACACGAACCGATCTGCGATGACATTGAGGCTGAGCGTGCTCAAGAACAGCAGCAGCCCCACGAAGTACAGACTTTGAAACGTCAGGCCCTCACCAACGACACTGTCCGTGCCTGACGCGAGTGAAGCCATCGCTGCTGTCATCGTCATACCGCCCTCAAACGGCGAATCGGTGAAGCGGGCAGCATCGGCAGCACCAGCTGCGAGGAACACAACCATTGTCTCGCCAACTGCGCGTGAGATCGCCACGATGAATGCGGCCACGATCCCTGAAATCGAAGCAGGCACTACAACCGATGTTGCGGTGGTCATCTTGCGAGCTCCTAGCCCCGCGGATGCTTCTCGCAGTGAGTTAGGCACGGCCGCCATTGCATCCTCTGAGATAGAAGCAACAAGCGGGATAGTCAAGATTCCCACGCCAATACCCGCAGCAGCCAGTGACCCGGCGTCATTGGGCACGAAATCCAGCCACACATTGATAAGCCAGCCCACAGTGAGGGCAAACAGCGCCACCAGCACGGCGATAGAAGCCACAGCTGCAATGCGCGCCGAGGAGTCTGCGGCTCCCTCTCGGTATTGCTTGATCTTGCTGCGCGCTACCACCGCTGCAAAGGCCGAATAGCCGATCACAATCACCAACCCGATCAACAGCAAAGCGGGTCTGCCAATTCGACCAACAAGGTTGGGAGCGATCCAGGTAAGTGCAAAAAACCCGATCACAACAGAGGGGATTCCCGCCAGGATCTCGAGCGCTGGCTTCAGCCAGGCACGCACCCGGACATTCGCATATTCGGAAAGGTAGATAGCTGCACCCAGCCCTAATGGACCAGCGACAACCATGGCAATACCGGTGATGATTGCAGAAGCAACGATGATCGTTGGTAAGTCATAAAGGCCACGGCGAGGGAACCAGCCTCGCTGGCCCCATGTGTCAGCCCATGCGACTTCGGTAACAAACGTCCAAGCCTCACGTAACAGGCTCCAGACAATCAACCCGCTAATGAGAACTGATACGAGTGCCATCAGCAATAAGAGATTCTTGATGACCATCTCTCGATGGCGACGCCGGGGCGCAATCTGTAGGTGTTCAGGTGTCAGTTGCTGCGGCGCCGGGGCGCTCGTGTCAGTCATCGCCTCTCAGACATAACGGCTACTGCTTGAACTTGCTTAGCTTGTCTAGCCCATCATTGTGCGGTTTGCCCAGCGTTCGGCTGTCTCTGTATGAGCCTCAGCCGTGAGCGGCACATAGCCGACTTCGCTAACGGCTTGAGAGAGGATGTCGGAGACGTAGAAGTCAACGTAAGCGCTCAGAGCCGGATTGTCGGCGGCCTTGTCAGCATTGACATAGATCCATAGATCACGGCTGATCGGGTACTCGTTGCTAGCGATCGTTTCGGCCGTGGGGATGACACATCCATCGCCACCGTCAATCGGGATCATCCTCACGCCTTGGGCATAGATAGCAAAAGCAAAGCCGACCCAACCCAGGCTGGTGTCACTTGATTGGATTCCTTGAAGGATGACGTTGTCGTCACCGGAGGGGCTGTAATCGGTGCGGGTTGTGGCATCCACACCAGCTTCCTCGGCCAGGTGCTCAAGCACGATCTCCACGAACGAGTCAAACGTGCCCGACTCTTCCCCTGGGCCGAACACGTCAAGCGGAGCATCCGGCAAACCGGGCGAGGCTTCTGCCCATGTGCTGGTGCCCTCGCCGTTGGGCCCGATCATGTCAAACAGTTGCGGGAAGGTAAGACACTCGACAGCTTCGTTGCTGGCATTTGTCAAAACTGCGATTCCGTCAATGCCGACCTTGAGTTCGATGATGTTGGTGATTCCGTTGTCGATACAGGTCTCATGTTCGGCGGGCTTGATCTGACGTGAAGCGTCGGAGATGTCGGTCTCGCCCTCGCAGAACAGCTTGAAGCCGTCGCCGGTGCCGGGGCCGTCGATCGTTACCGATACGTCCGGTGCGATGTCTTCAAACAGTTCGGCGACACGAATTGAGATCGGCTCCACAGTTGAGGAACCCGAGATATCCACTTCGCCTGAAATCGAAGACAGATCTGAATCGGCACCAGATGCGTTCTCGGAACTGCTTGCGGTTGCGGTGCTTGAGGAGCTGTCATCTGAGCCACAGGCAGCCATAACAACCAAGCTGGCGAATATCGCTGGCAGCAGGCGTAGGCGGTGACCGGAGATCTGCACTGAGTTGGGTCCTTCCCTCTTATTCTATGCATCTAGACCCGCCTCTGCGGGCCGATCTCAAGCTATGAGGGGCAGGTTTCGCCTTTACTCAGTGACACTTAACCCGTAGTGAACTCTGGTTAACAGCAGGTGAAATCTCAGAGGAGAGTTACTCGTCCTTGCGCTTGCCCATGGCGCGCTGTGCCTTCTTCCACGCCTTCACTCGGGCCAGTGCCTCGTGGCTGTCAATGTCGGCGACTGAACGAGGTTGATCGTCAGAGAAGGCCCCTGCTGCCTCTTCCCAACCAGGAGGGCAAACCCCGAATCGCTTAGCTAGCACCGCAATGAAGATGCGTGACTTCTCATCGCCGAACCCGGGCAATGCCCGCAGACGCTTACGCAACTCCGAACCTGTAACCGCGTCTCTCCAAACGGCCGCTGCGTCACCCTCGTATTGGTCAATGACGTGCTGGCACAGTGCAATGATCCGCTTTGCCATGGCTGCCGGGTACCGGTGCAGCGCCGGTTTGGTCACTGCAAGAGCTACGAGAGCATCAGGGTCGTAGCGGGCAATCAACTCCGCTGACAGTTCGGTGCCGAGTCGTTCCTGAAGGCGATACGGCCCCCGGAACGCCCACTCAAGCGGGACTTGTTGATCAAGCAACATGCCGATCAGCAACCCCAGGGGGCTGGTGTTTAGCAGTTGATCGGCCTCGCTGTTACCTGTGACCCACAAGTCGCCGGCGAGCGGTGCGGTCGCAACATCTGCGCTAGTCACTGGATGCGCTTGCTGCTGCGGATTCACGCTGTTGTGCCGAACAGGCGGGCGCCCGTGTCGGGATGGCCTGGGTCGTCACGGTCGGCTTCGATGCCGTAGCGGCGCATCGCAAAGGCGACCTCATCAGGTGTTGCCTCACCCTCGGACATCAACGCCGATAGCACGGCAATGACTATGTGGACAGCATCGACCTCAAAGAAGCGGCGCAAAGCATCCCGAGTATCGGAACGACCGAAGCCATCAGTACCGAGAACGTTCAAGGGTCGTGGCGTAAACCTGGCGACCTGATCCGGCACAAGGGTCATGTAATCCGTCACTGCCACAATCGGCCCCGCCGAATCGGCAAGCTTTCGGGCCACAAGTGAAGTGACAGGCTCATCGCCAGGGTGCAGGCGGTTGCGGCGCTCAACATCGAGAGCCTCACGCCGGAGCCGCTGAAACGAGGTAGCACTCCACAACTCAGCAGACACATCGTGGTGCTCGGCCAGGAGTTGCTGGGCCTCGCGAGCCGCCGTTACCGAAGCCCCCGAGAACAGGATCGTGGCGTCACGGCCGCGGTTGCCAGGCCCGTCGTCCCACTTATACAACCCGCTGGTGATGTCGTCGTCGCTGACATGGTCGGGTCGCGGTGGTTGCTCGTAGTTCTCGTTGTAGATGGTGATGTAGTAGAAAACATCTTCACCTTCGCCAGCGCCACTGTCGGGATACATGCGGCGCAGACCGTCGCCGATGATGGTCGCTAGCTCATAAGCGAAGGCAGGGTCGTACGCCTCACATGACGGCACGGTTGACGCCAGAACATGGCTGTGACCGTCCTGGTGCTGCAACCCTTCGCCCGGCAGCGTGGTGCGTCCGGCGGTTGCACCCATTAGGAACCCGCGCGCTCGAGCATCAGCCGAAGCCCAGATCGAGTCTCCCACCCTCTGAAAGCCGAACATCGAATAGAAGGTGTAGAAGGGCACCATCGGCACACCGAGGTTCGCATACGAGGTCGCCGCAGCTAGCCAGCTCGCAAGCGAGCCGCACTCGGTGATGCCCTCTTCAAGAATCTGACCGTCTGACGATTCGCTGTAGCTCAACAGCAGATCATGGTCGACCGGCTCGTAGAGCTGACCCCTCGGTGCATAGATCTTGAACTCCCGGAAGAGTGAGTCCATGCCGAACGTGCGTGCCTCATCGGGCACAATCGGCACCACCCGGCGGCCAAACTGCTGGTCTCGAAGCAGCTCACGCAGCAGCGCGGTGAACGCCATTGTGGTGGACACTTCACGCCCGCTCGAACCCTTCTGCAGGTCACGGAACACGCTGCTATTGGGAGCCGAAATAGTCCGTCGATCCCGTACCACACGGCGCGGCACAGCACCGTCTAGTGCGCGGCGACGGTCAAGCATGTAGCGGATCTCTTCAGAGTCAATAGGTGGCCGGTAATAGGGAGGTGTCCCATCGGCGAGGCTGTCCTCGTCGATCACGTCCTCCATGTGTAGCCTCGACCGCAACTCCATGAGCTGTTGTTTGCTCATCTTTTTGATTTGATGGGTGGCGTTGCGCCCCTCGAACCCCTTTCCGAGCGTCCAACCCTTGATGGTCTTGGCCAGGATCACAGTCGGCTGGCCTCGCACCTCGGTTGCGGCTTTAAAGGCTGCGTAGACCTTCTGGTAGTCGTGCCCACCTCGGGGCAGGGTTCGAAGTTCGTCGTCTGAGAGGTGCTCGGCGAGCTTGCGGAGCCGTGGATCTGGGCCAAAAAAGTGCTCCCGGATGTATTGGCCCGTCTCAACGGCGTAACGCTGATACTCACCATCCACGGTCACAGCCATCTTGTTGAGCAGCGCGCCGTTGGTGTCACGCATCAGCAGCCCGTCCCACTTCGAGCCCCAGATCACCTTGATGACGTTCCAGCCTGCACCCCGGAACACGCCCTCTAGCTCCTGGATGATCTTGCCGTTGCCGCGCACCGGGCCGTCAAGTCGCTGCAGGTTGCAGTTGACCACCCACTTGAGGTTGTCGAGATCGTTGCGGCCGGCGAGCGCTATCGCACCAAGCGTCTCGGGTTCGTCACACTCGCCGTCACCCAGAAAGCACCAAATCGTGCTCTGTGACGTGTCATCGATGTGGCGGTTGTGCAGGTACTTGTTGAAGCGGGCGTGGTAGATGGAGTTGATCGGCCCTAAGCCCATCGACACCGTCGGGTATTCCCAGAAATCCGGCATCAGGCGTGGATGGGGATAGCTCGAGAGACCGGGCCGGCCCACCTCCATCCTGAAGTTGTCTAGGTGACGCTCGCTTAGGCGCCCTTCGAGGTAGGCACGCGCATAGACACCGGGAGCGGCATGACCCTGGAAGTAGACGTGATCGCCGACCAGACCATCGTCTTTACCACGAAAGAAATGGTTGAAGCCGACCTCATATAGCGACGCCGAGGATGCGAAAGTTGAGAGGTGCCCGCCGATTCCATCGGCCAGCTTGTTGGCCCGGATCACCATGGCGGCGGCGTTCCAGCGAACCAGCCGGCGGATACTGCGTTCGAGCGGCTCGTTGCCTGGGAAGAACGGCTGCTGTTCTGCTGGGATCGTATTGATGTAAGGCGTGTAGGTGGTGGGTGGGACACCCAGTTGCTGTTGGTTGGAGCGTTCCAGGAGTGTGGCAACTATGTAGCGGGCTCGCTCGCGACCGCTCGCAGCTATAACTGCGTCGAGGGATTCGATCCACTCGCGAGTCTCGGCCGGATCTATGTCGGGGAGTTGACGAAGGAAATTGTCGGACATCGGCTCAATGATGGCACCCAAAGCATCCATAAGCACGAATGCGCGACTTTGCAACGTGAGTGCGCGACGATGAGCCGATGATCACAGAATCCCGAGCAGGTCGCACCGTTGTCTATACCGATGGAGCATGCGTAGGGAACCCGGGGCCGGGAGGTTGGGCCTGGGCTGTTCCCGGAGGAGCCTGGGCATGCGGAGCCGAGCGGCGAACCACCAACCAGCGCATGGAACTGCGAGCCGTGCTGGAGGCGTTGCGCGAGATCACGGGATCCGTTGAGGTGGTCTCAGACTCGACCTACGTCGTCAACTGCTTTCGCGATCGCTGGTATGCGGGATGGATGCGGCGCAACTGGCGCAATGCCAACCGCAAGCCGGTCAAGAACCGCGATCTGTGGGAGCCGCTAATCGAGTTGTACCTGGAGCGGCTACCCGAGGTCTCGTTTCGCTGGGTGAAAGGCCACTCCGGGGATGAGTGGAACGAGATAGCGGATCAGCTTGCGTCTGGGGCAGCCCGTGATCAGCGCAATCGCCGAGGGACTGCAGGCCGCGCGGGCTAGATCTCGGCGAGAGCCGCTTGTAAACCTGAGCCAAGGTCGGGATGCGTGAACTCAAAGCCGTTGTCCACAAGCACAGAGGGCACCGCGCGGGTGCTGCTAAAGGCGAGAGCCTCGGCAAGCTCACGACCTAGCCGAGCCCACAGCGCAGGCTTAGGAGTCGGCAGCAAGGTAGGTCGCCGCAGCGCCTTGCCTAAGGCGGCCACAAACTCGCGGTTGGTCACTGGGTTAGGAGCCACCAGGTTCACTGGCCCGTGAACGTCAGCGTCTAGGAGCCAGATCAGAGCTTCAACCTGGTCATGGAGGCTGATCCAGCTCATGTATTGGTGGCCATTGCCCATCCTGCCACCAAGCCCCAACCGGAACGGCAACATCATGGGCTTCAGAGCGCCACCGGATCGGTGCAACACCACTCCCGTGCGGGGATGCACCACCCGGATCCCAGCTTCTCGTGCTGGATCCGCCGCGGCTTCCCAGTTGCGGCAAACCTCCGCGAGGAAGTCGCTGCCGCTGCTGGAGTTCTCATCAAGGATCTCATCAGCTCGGCTGCCGTAGAAGCCAATCGCCGAACCGGAGATCAGCACCCCTGGAGGGTCAGCGAGGCCTGCCAACGTCGCGGCCAGCAGCGTCGTGCCCTCGCTGCGGCTATCGGCGATGCGCTGCTTTTGCGCCTCCGACCAGCGCTTCGCGGCGATCGGTTCTCCTGCGAGATGGATTACTGCGTCGAGTTCTTCAAAGCCAGCAGCGTCTATGTGGCCCGCCTCAGGATCCCAACCCAGGCGATCGCTGCCACCCCTCGCACCCGAGGCCGCTGAGTCGATGTTGCGTGTCACCGTGATGACTTCGTGGCCCCGTGCCTTCAACCGAGCTTGCAGAGGGCGGCCAATGAACCCTGAGGATCCAGTTACTGCTATGCGCATCGGGGCTCCCAGTGCAGCCTACTATTGGCGCGGTGAACCAGGAGCCAATCATTTCAGAGCCCAGTCCCTCAGGCAAGAGCAAATCTACAGTTAAGCGCATCCTGCCGCCCGTGCTGGTCGTGGTGGCGCTGGTGTTGTTCGTTGTCCAAAACAGCGATGAAGTGGCATTCAGTTGGCTATTTCTTGACATGACTGGACCCTTGTGGGTCGTGATAATCGTCGCGGCACTCGCCGGATACGTGCTCAACGCTGTGATGGGCAGGCAGAGCCGGAAGAAGCAGAACAAGCGCCAGAGTTGAAGCCGTCCGACATTCGATGAGCACCCGCATGCTCATCATCGGCGCTTTGCTATGTGGTTTGCTGATTCTGATCGCTTTCACTGTCCAGGTGCTCTGGGCGCTCTAGGCGACAGGTCACACTGTCGGCGAACTCGGAGATGGTCTTAGCCCGCCAATCCAGGAAACTGGCGCGCCTATCCAGGTAGTCGCTGTCTCAAGCGACGCGCGCCCGAACATTGCCGTCGAACATTGCCGTCGAGATTTGACTGCGGGCGCAGGCTGAACACGATAGGTAGGGTCCGAATCCGACGTGGGAGGAGCCTTGAGCGATACGCGAGACGCACGACACGATGTAGTCGTCATCGGAGGTGGCCCTGGCGGTTACGCAGCTGCGCTCTACGGTGCGGCCGCTGGGCTTGATGTTGCCGTTGTAGAGGCCGCAAAAGTCGGGGGCACCTGTTTGCATGTGGGTTGCATCCCCGCCAAGGAACTCCTCGAAGCGGCGTCGGTGTATCAGACCGTTCGCCGAGCCAGCGAGTTCGGTGTCCTCGCAAGTACCGATGGGATCGACTGGTCGAAGGTACTCAAACGCAAGCAGAAGGTGATCAACCAGCTCACTGCCGGGCTTTCCTCGTTGCTGCGACACCGCAAAGTCACGGTGTATGAGGGTCTCGGTTCTCTCGGTGGACATCCCGGAATGGTCAGGGTCGATAAGGACGGCGAGTCGCCGGTGTGGCTTCGAAGCGGGGCGATCATCCTGGCATCCGGATCACGTCCCAGAACCATTCCCGGGTTCGAAATTGACGGCCGTGTTGTTGTCACCTCAGATGAACTGTTCTTTATTGATGAACTGCCCTCGTCGGCCGCAGTGATCGGAGGCGGTGCCATCGGCTGTGAGTTCGCCTCAATGATGGGTGATCTCGGGGTCAAGGTCACGGTGCTCGAGGCTCTTGACAACATCCTTACGGGATGTGACACAGATGTCGTCAAGGTCGTGCGGCGTTCATTCCGCAAACGCAGGATCGCGGTTCACGCTGGCGTAATGGTTCACGGTTACGAGCCACGCTCCGACGGTTCCGGCACCGTGGTGAGCTTCGGCAAGGGTAGAAGTGTTGATGTTGATCTCGTGGTGGTGGCGGTCGGTCGCTATCCCCGCACTGAAGAACTCGGGTTGGTTGATGCCGGGGTGAAGCTCACTGATCGGGGCTTCATTGAGGTAGATGCAACGTGTCAGACATCGGTTCCCGGAGTGTGGGCAGTTGGTGATGTCGTTGACTCGCCGCAGCTTGCTCATACCGCGTTTGCTGAGGGGATGCTGGCGATTGGCGCCATCTTGGGCGAAGATCCCGACCCGATCGACTATCACGGCACCCCCTGGTGCATTTACTGTCATCCCGAGGTGGCCTTCGCTGGGCACAGCGAGCAGAGCGCCATAGCGGCGGGCTATGACGTGGTCACTTCGATGCATCGCCACATGGGCAACGGTCGAGCCAAGATAATCGGCGAGACCGACGGCATCGTGAAGGTGATTGCCGAACGCCAAAGCGACGGCACAGGTGGGCGCATCCTTGGCGTCCATATGGCTGGCCCGTGGGTGACCGAACAACTCGGCCAGGGGTATCTAGCGGTCAACTGGGAGGCGACCGTGTCCGAGGTCGCAAGGCTTATCCAGCCCCACCCCACACTCAGCGAACTCTTTGGAGAGACGGTGCTGTCGCTGACCGGTCGGGGATTGCATGGCTAGCGAGCTATTGGAGGCATGACGATGGCCGATGTAGCGATGCCTCAACTGGGCGAGACCGTCACAGAAGGGACGGTTACGCGCTGGTTCAAGCAGATCGGCGACCCCGTCGCACTAGATGAAGCGCTCTTTGAAGTGTCGACCGACAAAGTTGACACCGAAGTCCCTTCACCCGTTGAAGGGACGCTTACAGAGATCCTCGCTAACGAGGGTGACCTAGTTGAGGTGGGACAGGTACTGGCCAGGGTTTCCGATAGCGCTGATGCTCAGGCAGCGCAGCCGGCCGCCGCTCCACCCCCGCCTCCCGCCGCTCCCGAACCTGCCGCCACACCCAGGCCAGCGCCTCCGGCTCCCGCACCTGCTCCGTCACCGCCTACTCCGGCTCCCGTGGCACCGGCTGCTAGCGATGACTCTGGCCGTGATCCTGCTTCGCTGGTGCTGTCACCGGTGGTGCGCAGGCTGATTACCGAGAGCGGCATTGATGTCGCCACCATCGTGGGCTCGGGTCTGGGTGGTCGCATCACCCGCAACGATGTTGAGCAGGCAATTCGCGATCAAGCACAGCGAGCCAAACAAGCAAGGCGTGAAGCAGCGGCCAAACCCACCGCATCGTCGGGCGAGCCAGACACGGCCGCGCTTGCACCTTCAACTCCTTCAGCTTCCGCTCGCCCGCGTCCGCCTCGGTCACGCAAGCGCCGACGTAAAGCTCGCAAGGCCGCTTCAAAGCCGAAAGTGATCACTCGCAACGGTGATCAAGTGGTGCGACTCAACAACATCAGGCGCCGCACCGCCGATCACATGGTCATGTCCAAGAACTCGGCGCCCCACGTGCTCACGGCCATGGAGGTCGATTATGAAGGCGTGGAGAGAGTACGCCGTGCTGCCAAGCAGGCCTGGCGTGAGGAGGAAGGCTTCAGCCTTACCTATCTGCCCTTCATTGCCCGGGCAGTGATCGATGCTCTGCGGGAGTTCCCCCACCTAAACGCCAGCTTCGCTGACAACGAACTGGTTTTGCACTCCGAGGTCAACCTGGCAGTAGCAGTTGACCTGGACTTCCAGGGCTTGCTTGCTCCGGTGGTTCAAGGCGCCGGGGGCAAACGTCTGCGCCAGATCGCTCGTGACATCGGTGATCTGGCCCGCCGGGCCCGCAGCCGCAAGCTCAGCATTGATGACCTCTCTGGGGGCACTTTCACGCTCACCAACGCCGGTCAGTACGGCACGATGATGCAGTTCCCGATCATCAACCAACCACAGGTAGCGATCCTCAGCACCGATGGGGTCACGCGCAAACCAGTGGTGGTCACGGACTCCTTTGGCAACGAGTCGATTGCTATCCATTCGGTTGGAGTGCTGGCGCTGGCTTGGGATCATCGGGCGTTTGACGGTGCCTATGCGGCCGCGTTCTTAAGAAGGGTGGCGGACACAATCCAAACCCGTGACTGGGAGGCGGAGATCCGCTGAGACCTGCGCCACAGCCCTCCCGGAACCCGCAGTTGCGGGTTCGCTGGCTCGGCCGTGTCGACTACAACGATGCCCTAGCACTGCAACGGCAACTCCACTTTCATTCTCCAGACAATCATCTGCTGCTGCTTGAGCATCCCCATGTGGTAACACTTGGCCGGCGGGGTCGTCGTGAGCACCTGCTAGTGGATGTTGAGGCGCTTGGTGGGTCGGTGGTGCATACCGACCGGGGTGGCGAGGTCACCTATCACGGCCCCGGACAGCTCGTCGGTTACCCGATACTCACCGTGCCGGGGCGTCGTGGTGGTGGCCTTGCTGACACCGCAGCGTACGTTCACTCCATTGAGCAGCTGCTGATCGATGTGCTCGCCGATTTAGGGCTTGAGGCGGGTCGGGTTCAGCGCCACACTGGAGTGTGGATCGATCCTGATGGGTTGCGTCCTCGCAAGATCGCAGCAATCGGGGTGAGGCTGTCGCGGGCACGGTCAATGCACGGTTTCGCGTTGAACGTGAGCCCTGATTTGAGTTGGTTCGGGCGCATCGTCCCCTGCGGGATTACCTCGCTCGGGGTCACATCGCTCGAGGCCGAAGGCATCGACGCGTCGATGCGAGAGGTGGTCGACCTAGTCGTCAAGCATGCGGCTGCATTGTGGGCCGGTGACCGACCGATCGACCGTGCCGATGTAGCCCACAAGATCCGCTCGAGCGACCTGGCGCCGTTCACGCTCGCAGCAGCACAAGCCAGCGATGGAACGTCGGCTCGCTTGCTCGGACGGTTGTCTCAAGCCCAGTCGGCTCTAGATGATGGGGACACGTCGCCACCGGCCCTGCCGATCAGGACACGCAAACCGGAGTGGATGAGGGTGCCACTGCGCACCGGGACCACGTTTCGCAAAGTGCGATCCACGATCCGTGACCTTGACCTTGTGACCGTGTGCGAGGAGGCTGGCTGCCCGAATATTTCGGAGTGCTGGAACGATGGCACTGCAACGTTCATGATTCTGGGCGAGCGTTGCACCCGGGCCTGCGGGTTTTGCCTGGTCGACACTAGGCGGCCCACCGCGGTTGACAGCGACGAACCAGAGCGGGTTGCTGAGGCGGCTGCACGGATGGGTTTGCGTCACGTGGTGGTAACGATGGTCGCTCGTGACGACCTCTCTGATGGCGGCGCAACGGCTGTCGCCGAAACGGTCGCGGCATTGAGGCAAGCATTGCCGAACGCCCGGGTCGAGACCCTCATTAGCGATCTCAAGGGCGACAGCGAGGCGCTTGGGACTGTGTTCGACGCCCGACCCGATGTCTTGAATCACAACATTGAGACGGTCGCACGCATGCAGCGCGCCGTTCGCCCCTCGGCTTCCTATGCCCGCAGCCTGTCGGTACTAGCACGTGCTAGAGCCGCAGGACTGACCACTAAGTCTTCGATTATCGTCGGCATGGGCGAGACTGATCACGAGATCATCCAGACCCTGCAAGACCTGCACGACGCGGGCACCGACATCGTGACGATCGGTCAGTACCTGCGACCCACTGCTCGGCACCTGCCCGTGGCGCGCTGGTGGCCTCCCGAGGATTTCGCCCGCTGGAAGCGCATCGGCGAAGACATGGGGATCAGCCACGTTGAGTCGTCGCCACTAACCCGATCCAGTTATCACGCTCTCCAGGCCGCCGACTCGGCCTCCGTTGCGCCATCGAACGTAACCGCAGGGGTCTCCTAGGCTTTGGCGATGTTTGCTCAACGCCTAGACAAGATGCACGCAATCATGTCGCAGCGTGGCATTGACGTGATGTTGCTGTCTGTTGGCGCTGACCTGCCTTACTTTTGCGGGTATGAGGCGATGCCTCTTGAGCGTCTCACCATGCTGGTCGTTCCCGTAGACACGCAGCCATGCCTGGTTGTGCCACGCCTTGAAGCTCCGAGAGTTCAACAGCGCGGTGACTTGTTTGACGTGGTTGCGTGGGATGAGACGGATGATCCCATTGCGATCGTTGCTGAGCGCGTCGGCAAGTGTCGCCATGGGGCCATTGGTGATCAGACCTGGGCTGGCTTTCTAGTTGATCTGGTCAAGTCGTTGCCCGGGGTGACGTGGAGTCGAGCGTCGGAGGTCACCGCACCAATCCGCTCGGTCAAGGAGCCCCGAGAGATAGAGCGTCTGCGCGAAGCTGGTGCGGCAGTTGATCGCATCGCGGCACGTTTGCAGAGCGGCGAGATCGAGTTGGTGGGACGCACCGAGGCGCAAGTCTCAAACGAGATCGGGCGTCAGATCCTCGAAGAGGGCCATGACCGGGTCAACTTCGCGATCGTTGCAGCCGGAGCCAACGCAGCAAGCCCCCATCACGAACCCGGCAGCCGGGTAATCCGAGCCGGCGAGGTTGTGTTGTGTGATTTCGGTGGAACCATGATCGGCAGCGATGGTGTGGGCTACTGCTCAGACATAACCCGCTGCGTTTACACGGGCCAACCGCCCACAGAGTTCAGCGAGCTCTATGGAGTGCTCTTTGAAGCCCAGGCGGCGGCCGTGGCTTCGGTTGAGGTCGGCATTGCTGCCCAAGAGGTTGACCGTGTGGCTCGCAGGATCATCACAGGAGCCGGCTTCGGGGAGCACTTTGTTCATCGGACCGGACACGGCATCGGAACCGAAGCTCACGAAGATCCATACATCGTGGAAGGCAACGTCGAGCCGCTCGTTGCCGGCAACGCTTTCTCGATTGAGCCCGGGATCTACCTGGGCGGCCGCTGGGGCGCCCGCATCGAAGACATCGTCGTGGCGTCATCGACAGGTGCCGATGCATTGAACACGGTCGACCATCACCTAGCCGTCGTCGCTTAGAGTTCGCCCGCTTGATCGAACTTCATACGGCCACCGTCCTAGTCGGATGGGCTGGGGGAGGCTGGACATTTTTGTGGGTCACCACCTCACGCCGTGAAGTCGGTCTTGGTTACGGCTGGCTCATGCGGGCCCTGTTCGTTGCGCTTGCGGCAGGGTCTCTGGTTACGGCGGCGCTTACTGGCCCCATCTGGCCCCGTGAGTTAGCGACCTCGGTCTTTGTCGTTGCTGGGCTAGTAGCTGGAGTCGTGTCGGTAGTGAGGCGATCCGCGGGTGTGCGTCATCAACGCGAGCAAGCCGCAAGACGTTCAGCTCGGGTAACCGCCATGACCGGCATCGATCGCAGGACTCCTCGCTTTGACTCCGAAGCGCCCGAGTTCCCCCCGGTGCTTGATGCCCTGGCTGCAGCATTGGGTCTTGTTGCCACACTCATTGGTGCGGTTGTTGCAGACGGTCCCACGGCGCTTGCGATTGCTCGCACCGTCTGCGGAGCACTGTTTGTGGGTGCGCTAACCGACACGATGTTGCTAGGGCACTGGTACCTGGTGCAACCAGGTCTAAGGCGAGCACCACTGCTGCAACTGGTACGGGTCTCAGCTGCGTTGTGGATCCCTGAGACGGTGCTGTTGTTGTGGCCAACCGGCATGTTCTCGGTGTTCAACGGCAGCATCGACGACGGCTACAATGGGCTGCTTGGCTGGTTCTGGGTGGCTTGCACGATCACCACGATCGGCTTGGTGGTTGTGACACGAGCCGCTTTGCGTGAACGGCAATACTCGGCCGTGATGGCAGCGACCGGGCTCATGTACCTAGCGATGCTCACCGCCGCAGGCCAGGATCTCGTTGCCCGGATCTTGCTTGTGCCTTAGCCCCGACAACGGTGGGCCTAAACTCGGTTGATGCCGAGATCGATCTGGAAGGGTGCGATCAGCTTTGGCCTGGTCACAATCCCTGTTCAGCTATTCAGTGCAGTGTCACGCAAGACGGTTCGCTTCAACCAGATCGACTCACGCAACGGCGCAAAGGTGCGCTACAAGAAGGTGTCACAGGCCGACGGCGCCGAGTTACGGCCCGACCAGATCGTCAAGGGCTACAAGCTGCCAGCGGGCGACTATGTCACCATCAGCCAGTCTGATCTGGCTTCGCTAGCACCAGCAGCAGCACGCACCATCGACATTGATGCGTTCGTGGCACTCAAGGACATCGACCCCGTGTTCTACGACAACGCCTATCACCTGGTACCCGATGAAACAGCGGCAAAGCCTTATGCCTTGCTTGCCGCGGCGATGGAAGCGGCCGGCAAGGTAGCGATCTGCAGATTCGTGATGCGCTCCAAGCAGTATCTCGCAGCGGTGCGTCCAGTGGACGGGTGCTTGATGATGTCAACAATGCTGTATCCCGACGAGATCGTGACCGCAGACCAGATTCAAAAACTAGACGCTGTTGCCTCGGTGGTTGTGGATGATCGCGAGACGGAGATGGCTCGTCTATTGATCGAGACCCTTGAAGCTGACTTCGATCCGAGCCGTTACCACGATTCTTATCGTGAGGCTTTGCTTGAGTTGATCGAGAAGAAGGCGGCCGGTGAAGCGCTTGAGCCTGTGGCGGCAGCGGGGCCAACCTCGGACACAGTGGTTGACTTGATGGCCGCTCTTGAGGCTTCGGTCGCAGCAGCCAAGGCAGCACGAAGCCGCCATCCCAGCGTCACCGGAGTTGCCATAGCCGCTAGCACCGAAAGTGCCGACGCGCCCGATAGCGAGCGGGAACCAAGCAGTGTCGCGGGAGGCGTCAAGCGGTCCGCCTGAACTAGCACGTTGCAGTCACATAGTCGTACATGATCGGCCCTGAGCAGTAGCGGCGGGCCATTAGGTTCGGGTAGTGGCTGCATCTAAGCGAGTTCAGGTAACGGTTGGTGACCGCAACCTCTCGCTAAGCAACCTGGACAAGGTCATGTACCCGCTTCTGGGTTTCACGAAAGCTCAGGTGATCGACTACTACGTGCGCATCGCGCCAACGATGTTGCCCCATGTCGCTGACCGTGGGGTCACACTTCGACGCTGGCCCGACGGTGTCACCGGCAAATCCTTCTTTGAGAAGCGTTGCCCCTCTCACCGCCCGGATTGGGTACCCACTTGTCTGGGCCCGGGTGATCGTGGAGGCCCGATCCATTACTGCCGGCTCAACTCGGTGGCGGCGCTGGCGTGGTCAGCGAACCTTGCTTCGCTTGAGATTCATGCCCCGATGGCGCGCTGTGCCGACATCGATACGCCGACCATGCTGGTGTTTGACCTTGACCCTGGGTCACCGGCAACCATCATCGAGTGCTGCCGTGTGGCGCTTGAAATCCGTGAGGTGCTGGAGTCGGTGGGATTGCAGTCGTGGCCCAAGATCTCCGGTAGCAAGGGCTTGCAGATGTATGTGCCCCTGAACACACCGCACAGCCACGACCATGCCGCGTCCTTCGCCCGCGCCGTGGCTCAACTCCTGGAACGCCGCCTCCCCAATGAGGTGGTCTCGGTGATGACGAAGAGCTTGCGGCGCGGCAAGGTGTATATCGATTGGGCTCAGAACGCTCGCTTCAAGACGACCATTGCGCCCTATTCGCTGCGAGCCCGTGACCGCCCGAGCGCCTCCACGCCGCTTCAATGGGAGGAGGTGAGTGACGGAGCTGAGGGCGAGCCACTCATCTTCGGTGCTCCCGACGTTCTTGAGCGCGTCGAGCAACTTGGTGATCTCTTCGAACCGACCCTCACACGTCGACAGCAACTCCCTGCTCCCATCAGCGCCTAGCACGACGCGGGCTGCCGTTAGTCTTCTGCGACGTGAAGATCCGAGTTCACGTAGCTGATTCGTTGCACGAGGCCGTTAGCGCCACGGCAACCCTTGTAACCACAGACGCTGTCAAGGCAGAGATAGACGGATTCGATCCGGGTCATCTATCCGCCGCTGGTTTCAAGGGCAAAGCTGACCAGTTCTACAGCCAACCGTCTGGTGACCACACCAGCGCGCTGGTAGGTGTTGGCTCAGCAAAGTCCCTTGACGGCAGCGTCCTGCGGCGTGCGGGCGCGCTAGCGGCCCGTTCGCTCAAACGTCACTCGCGCATCGCGGTGAGGCTGCCCGAGGTCGCAGTTTCGTCGGAGGACGGCGGGCAGCCCGAGGTGTTACCGGCACAGTTTCAGGCTGTGGCTGAGGGAGCGATCCTTGGCTCTTATGGGTTCACGGCCTACAAGTCTGGGGGTGGGGGATCTGGCGGTTCCAAAAGCGCTGAGTCTGATGACCAGAGACTGAGCCATCTCGACCTGATAACGGACGCGTCAGGTAGTGCACGGGAAGGTATTGAAGATGCAGTGCAGCGCGCCCGCGACATTGCTGGGGCGGTCTGTCTTGCCCGTGATCTAGTTAATGAGCCTGGGGGCTCCCTGACAGCCCCGGTGTTTGCAGCTCGGGCAGCAGAGATTGCTGCAGATACTGGCCTGGAATGCACCATCTGGAAGACCGAAGACATCAAGCGTGAACGTTTGGGAGGTCTGCTCGGGGTAAATCGTGGCAGCATCCAGCCGCCCCGCTTCGTCCAGCTTGCTTATGAACCCGAAGACGCTCAGGCGACGCTGGCATTCGTAGGCAAGGGGTTGACCTTCGACGCTGGTGGCCTCTCCATCAAGACCGCTCAGGGCATGATGACGATGAAGATGGACATGGGTGGCGCGGCCGCTGTGCTGGCGGCGATGTCGGCGCTTCGTGCCGTGGCGGCGCCCGTGCGGGTGCTCGGGTTCTTGCCCATGACCGACAACATGCTCGGCGGGGATGCCACCCGACCTGGTGACGTGTTGCGGATCCGCAACGGCAAGACCATCGAGGTGCTTAACACCGATGCTGAGGGGAGGCTGGTGCTAGCCGACGCCTTGTCGCTGGCTTGTGAAGCCGAACCTGACGCCATCGTCGACCTTGCCACCCTCACCGGTGCTTGCATGGTGGCCCTCGGTCGGCGGATTGCTGGTCTGATGGGTAACGATGATCAGCTAGTCGAGTCCGTGAAGGCCGCGGCTGCTAGTAGCGGGGAGCGGGTCTGGCACTTGCCGCTTCCCGACGATTACGAGAAGCAGATCAAATCGAGTGTCGCTGACATGAAGAACATCGGCGATCGTTACGGCGGTGCCTTGACCGCTGCCTTGATCCTTCAGAAGTTTGTTGCTGATGGCGTCAGATGGGCCCATCTCGACATTGCGGGCCCTGCATTCGCAGAGTCACAAGATGGTGAGACTCCCAAAGGTGCTACGGGCTTCGGGGTCCGCACGCTGGTGCAGCTCGCTCTCGACTGGGAGAACTCGAACTAGTACAGGTCAGCTAGCCGCAATTCGTCAGCAGCGCGCTCGAAACGGCCAAAAGCGGCTTCAAGCAACGCTCGCTGACGCGCCTCTTGTAAGTCCATGCCCCGAGCAGCTACGGCAACGTAGACAACACAGAAGAACACCGCCTTGCGGTAAAGCTCCCACATGTGGGCGAGTTCGGACTCCTTGCGGCCTCCAGCTAGCAGCGTGTCACGCCACAAGCTGAAGAGATCTTGCTCCGAGCGAGAGGCCACCTCTGCCGGCAAGCTCGCCGTCACGAAGTAGGCAAGATCACCCACCGCGGTGCTCTCGCCGATCACCTGGAAGTCAACCAGCGCCAACTCGCCGGTGTCGCTAAAGAACATGTTGTCGGCTCGATAGTCGCCATGCACCAGCGTCGAGGGCTCCTGCGCAAACGACTCGAGCAATCCGGGGAGTGCATCGCTCCAGTGGTCACCTGCGGCCCTGAGTGCAGCGGGGACGTTCATCTCAGATAGCAACTTCTGCCACCCTTCGGCAAAAACGGCCGGCAGGATCATCGGGTAGATCGGATCACCGATGGCGATCGCCGTGCCTCGGCTAACGATCGGAGCGGCTGCCTGCCACCACTTAAGGTGCCAGCTAGCAAGAGCAGCGATCGATCGCTGCGCGTCCTCAAGCCTCATGCCTTGCACCTGATCGACGGCGCGCCACGCAATCAGATCTTCGATCACCAGCACGAACTGGTGCGTCTCGTCGTTTACTGCAGCGTGGTAGGCGTGGGGCACCCGGATCGGGCTATCCGCTGCTAGTTCGCGGTAGAAGCCAACCTCGCGAATGTTGAGCCGCAAGATCGTGGCCGCGAACTGCGCAGCTTCATCAAGGCTTGGGAGTTTCACGATCACGCTGCCGGGGTCGTCACCTGCGAGCCAGATCCGGTAAAGGCTCGACACCATCCCGTAACCCTCACCGACATTCTTGATATCCGAGATCCGCACCGGCGTGGCCATAGCTGTCGATAGCCACTCGTCGTCGATGTCTTCAATCCCTGCAGGAATCGGGATGTCGTCGTGGTCAGTTGAAGTCACAGCGCAAAGTTAGTTCAAGCGTTCAGGCAGCGTCCGGGGTAAAGGACGTAACGGACACAGCGGCCCTCTGTGGAGCACCGTTGTTGCAGTTGCGGCGACGCTGCTTGGCCCACCGCACAGCTTCGGCAACGATCGCAGGATGCAGCTTCATGCATGCGAGATATATCTCAGCATCCTCGGGAGTGTCCCCGCACTTAATCATGCTCAAGGCCAACTGTCGCGCTCGTGCTTGCTCGTGGCTGAAGGGATCGGTGCCGAGACCAGGTGCAACATAGAGATCGTGGAGTCGCCGCAGGTGTTTTGGCAAGCGTCGCTGCTGGCTCAGGCTGAGATGTGGCAGCTTGAGGCGCACTGCCAGGGTGTTGGATCCGACCGGCCGGGCAGCCCGGAAGCGGCAAGCCCTTGCCACGGTACGTGACAATGCGCTGCGATTGCCACCCCTGTAGCCAATCCCAAGTGCCTTGGCGACATCGCGAAGGTTCATGGTTGTTGAGTCCTTGCCTTCGAGAAGGTGCGCACAGTGACGCAGGAACCATGTTGTTGTGGGGCCGAGAGTCCCCAGCCAGAAATGTTCGACATATGTCGAGCGGGGATCGTGACCAAACGTCAGGTCGTCGTCGTTGGACCAGCGTATGAGCCTTAGGTCATCGGGCTGAGTAGTGGGTGCGGGGTGCTCTGCAGTTGCGGGCACGAGGTTCTCCTTGAGGATGATGACAAAGCTAGGGGAAGCAATGAAATATCTTGATAATGCATATTCAATCTCAAGTCAAGAGGCAATTTGGGGTAATGTCGGATGATGCCGACCGCAGGGCCGAATGGCTCACGCTCCGAAAACGGTTCCAGGGTGGCCTTGGCTCGTGGGCTTGTTGCGGCTGCCGAGCAAGTAACGGTGCTGACAGGCGCCGGCATCTCTACCGATAGTGGCTTGCCAGACTTCCGGGGCCCGCAGGGGTTGTGGACTAAGAATCCGGCGGCCGAGCGTGCCTCAAACATCAACGTTTACGTGGCCGATGCAGAGGTACGTCGCAGCAATTGGGCTATGCGTGCCCAGGGTTCAATGTGGGCCGATGTCGCACCGAATCGTGGCCACGAAGCGCTCGTTCATCTTGAACGCACACAGAAGTTGCATCTCCTGATCACCCAGAACGTCGATGAGTTGCATCAGCAGGCAGGTAGTGATCCCCGGTTGGTTGTGGAGGTTCACGGCACGACTCGCAAGGTGCAATGCCTCGGCTGTGAGTACCGCGACGAGATGGAAGTGGTGCTCGACCGTGTCCGCGCCGGGGAGGCTGATCCTGCGTGTCCCCAATGCGGCTACATACTGAAGTCGGCAACTGTGTCGTTCGGCCAGAGTCTCAACACTGAAGATCTGCTGCGGGCCGAGCAAGCGTCACTTGATTGCGATCTGTTCCTGGCGGTGGGCTCGACTCTTGCTGTTTCGCCGATCAATCGCACCGTGCTGATAGCGGCTCAAGCAGGTGCTGGCATTGTGATCGTGAACGGTGAGCCAACCGAGTTTGATTTCGTTGCCGACGTTGTGGTGCGCGGCTCGATCAGCGATGTGCTGCCCAAGATTGTGGGTCTAGAACCTCTCTAGAAGTCGTGTGCACGTTGGGAGCGCCGAATCCCGACAAGACAGGTAGGGTTTTACGCATGGCTACGTTTCGTGAACTCCTCCAGCAAGCGAAGTCCCAGATCAAAGAGGTGGACACCGCCGGCGGCGAGCAACTCCTAGATTCTGGTTGGACACTGCTTGATGTGCGCGAACCCGACGAGTACGAGCAGGGAGCGATCCCGGGCTCGATTCACATCGCTCGGGGCAATCTTGAGTCCTCCATCGAGAATCGGGTACCGGATCACTCCACACCGATTGTTGCAATGTGTGCCGGTGGAGTGCGTTCCGCGTTCGCCACGGTGACCCTGGAGCAGCTCGGCTACACCAATGTGGTGTCGATGGATGGTGGCTTCAACCGGTGGAAGGACGAGGGGCGCCGCTGGAGCAGGCCTCGCACGCTCACACCGGAGCAGCGCAGCCGCTACCAGCGTCACTTGCTCGTGCCCGAGGTCGGCGAGGACGGGCAGTTGAAGCTGCTTGATGCCAAGGTGCTACTGCTCGGCGCCGGTGGCCTCGGCTCACCTGCTGCGATGTACCTCGCCGCAGCAGGTGTCGGGACGCTTGGAATCATCGACATGGATGTCGTTGACGAGTCCAACCTGCAACGCCAGATCCTCCACAACACCGAACGTGTCGGTGATCGCAAAGTGGATTCGGCCAAGAAGACGCTCACGGCTCTGAACCCGGACGTGAACGTCGTTACCTACGACGTGCGCCTCGGCGCAGACAATGTGATGGCCATCCTCGACGGCTACGACGTCGTAGTTGATGGGGCCGACAACTTCCCGAGCCGCTACTTGCTAAACGATGCCTCGGTCAAGCTAGGCATCCCAGTTGTTCACGGCTCGATCTTCCGCTTCGAGGGTCAGGTCACTGTGTTCGATCCCCGCAATGGGCCGACTTACCGGGACATGCTTCCCGAGCCGCCACCTGCCGAGATGGCACCGAGTTGTGCCGAAGCAGGTGTGCTGGGTGTCTTACCTGGGATTGTCGGCAGCGTTCAGGCGCTTGAAGCGATCAAGTTGATCCTCGGTGTTGGCGACTCTCTGCGGGGCCGCCTCATTGCGTTTGATGCGCTAGAGATGAGCTTCCGGGAGTTCAGACTGAGGGTCGATCCCAGCAACGAAGTGACTCACGCCAACCGCGATCGCATCCATGTAAGGGAACTAGACGGCCTTTGCATGCCAACCGTGTCCTAAGCCCGCGTCGGTTCGCGGGGCAGCGCTTCCTGTTCTACTTCGACGACATGAGTTCCATCGCGCAAGACAACCTTAGTCAATAGTTCTACGTTGCTGTTGAGCACAGCAACGTTGCGCGAAAGAACATTGACTGTTGAGATTAGGTCATCTACCTTGGTTTCTAGTCTCTCGATCTTCGTGTCCTGTTCGGCGAATTTGGCGTCCTGTTCGGCGAATTTGGCGTCGATCTTGGTCTCGAACTTCTCGAACCTGGCATCGACCTTTGTCTCAAGCTCCTTGACAGCCGTTTCGACCTTTGCGACCTGCTCCGAGGTGTGGGTCATCACCTTTGAGATGGGTCTCATCAGCAGTGCAAAGAGTCCTCCCACTGCTGCGATGGTAGCGCCGATTAGTCCAAGGATCTGAAAGAAGAGTTCTCCTTCCATAGTCCGGTCCTCCTTTAGTGGGTACTGAGGCCGCCGAACGTGGTTTCCGGAGTCACAAGAAGCCCTCTCGGGCATCTTGATGTCCGCCGGTCTGTGGCGAGCGATGTTAGGAGATTATATGCTATATTGATAACTTTACGTTGCATTCGCATGAGATGAGTTCTAAATTGCTGGCACATTTGGTGAGTTTTCGGGCAGCGAGTTGCTGGTCCGAGTTGTCGCCATTATTCGGGCTGAAGCGGTGATGTGGTGAGGCTTGGGGCAGTTTCGGAATGGCTTAGTCCGACGTTGTAGTTGCCGTAAACTCGGTACCGACCTGTGCCTAGAGGAGGCAGCGACATCGGCGAGCCAACCAGCTACCTCCGCAAGCGCATCGATAACCGCCGCCTGCTACCACACGGCACCTCAGCAATCGGTTGGGGGCTGGTTGCGAACGGACTCGCCACCTATGGATTCTTGGTGGTTGCCCAATATGCCATGGGCGAAGAGGGTTATGGCACCTTTGCGGTGGTGTGGGCTCTGGTCAACATCTTCGGGCCCGGACTATTCCAGCCGCTTGAACAGGAGGTAGCTCGAGCCACCGCCGACCGTGCTAGCCGTGGTGAGGGCAGCGCGGCGGTGCTGCATCGTGCGGCCGTGCTCGGCGGCGTACAGATCCTGCTTGTGGCGGTGTTGATGGTCGCCGCCTGGCCACTTGGTCTTGACTCGTTACTCGGTGGCAGTGTCGTGTTGCTCGTGATTCTGATCGTGGCACTTGCATCCTTTGGAAGTGCTGAGCTAGTGCGGGGGATCCTCAGCGGTCTTCATCGCTTTGAGGTTTATGGCTGGTATTTTGCCGTTGAAGGCGTCGCCCGGTTTGCCTTCGCTGCGCTGCTTGCCCTGCTCGGGCTCAAGGCTGTAGGCGCCTACGGCGTGGCGATCCCGTTTGCGCTCATCGCTGGCGCCTCCACTGTGCTGGTGTTACAGCGACCCTTCGTGAAGCCTGGCCCTGCGGCCTCGTACTCCGAACTCACGCCTGCTCTGGGGTTGCTGCTGATTGCCAGCATCGGTGAGGCATTCATGCTTAATGTTGGCCCCGTAGCGGTACATGTTGCCGGCGGCGATGACCTCGATCCGGGGGCTCCTGGTGTGTTCCTTGACGCCATGATCATTGCCCGAGTGCCGCTGTTCTTCTTCCAGGCTGTCAAGGCGAGTTTGCTGCCCAGCCTCGCGGATCTTGCGGGTCGGGGTGACCTGGCCGCCTTTCGCACGATGCAGATCAAGATCACAGGCGCCGTGGGCGTTCTCGCTGCGTCGTCGGTGGCAGTGTCGGGATGGATCGGGCCTGGCATTGTCGATCTGGTGTTCGCTGACGAGATCGGGCGCCTCGATATGGCCTTGCTCGCAGCAAGCGGGGGAGGGCTGATGCTGATGCTGTCCCTGTCGCTGGGACTCGTGGCGCTCGGGCACACCCGCCTTGCCGTAGCCGGTTGGGGTGCTGGCGTGATCGCGTTTGCCGTTACGGCCTACTTTGATCTTGAGCCCTTCTTGAGGGTTGAGCTGTCGCTGCTCTCCGCGGTGCTAGCTGGCTCCGCAACTGTCGGTGCGCTGCTACGCCTCCAGTACGCCGCCCACCGAGATCGCTCGCTGAGCGGCTGAGCGGCGGTCTCAGAGCGGCTGCCATGATGATGATCCAGTTGTGTAAGACAGCAGGGCGCCTGCGAACATCGCGAGCCACACGTCACGACTCGCTCCATTTCGCACTAGCTGCTAGAGAGCTTTAAGGACTGTCCGGTAAACGCTAGAGAACTGGTTGGCGGCACCATCCCACGTGAGTGCGGCGAGCCGACTTCGTACCGAGTCCAGGTTTGTGGGCGGGCGTGTGAGCGTGTCAGCTATCCGCTGGGAGAGTGCATCGCTGTCTCCGGGCGGAACTAGTGGGATCTCGGGCTCAAGAAGTTCTGGCAGTGCCCCCACTGCAGTAGCTACCACAGGTGTGTCAGCTAGTACCGCCTCTAGTGGTGGAAGTCCGAAGCCTTCAAGAAGAGAAGAATAGACAAGCATGCTTGCCCCATGGAGCAGATCCGACTTCAGCTTCTCGCTGACCGGATCTAAACGCACGAAGCGGTCTGACAAACCGCAGTCACTTACGGCGCGTCGCAGCGGCAGCTCATCAGATCCCGCGGGGCCGGCGACGACAAGCTTGACGTCGGACGGCAGGGCTGCCACGGCTGCTGGCAGGATGGTCAGATTCTTGCGAGGTTCCGTCGTGCCAAGAGCGAGCACGAATCGCTCGGATCCGACGATTTGACGTGCAACGTCTTTGTCACCCTGCAATAGATCACGAAGTCCCAGCGGAACGACGTGAACTCGCTCGGGTGGAACGCCGAGCACGTCAGGCGCCGCCGCGGCGTTGGCATTCGTCGTGACATGCACGTGTGCTCCTGCCTTGACGCTTCCAAGCAGCGCTTCCCCCATCTGTTTGACCGTGGGTACGCACCACTGCTCATAGTGGGTGATAGGGGTGAAGTCTTGCACTGTGATAAGTGACCGTGGCGAAGGTGGCGCGGTGTAGTTAGTTCCATGAATAACATCAGCATGTCTCAGCACTTTTCGCAATTTTGGTCTGCGCCACTTTGGCCAACTTGCGATGCAGACTCTCATAGGAGTTCGGGTGCGCTTTACCTCTATTCCTAGATTCTCGATGGGTTTGAAGTGCTTCCGTCGGGTCCTTGGCGCCAGAACGTAACCAAGTGGTGTGATGTTGTCATGCGCCAGTAGAGACTTCAATAGTCCAAGCGTTGCCTGGTGAATGCCAGTAGGAGGCCCCAATAGAGGCATCACGTCCAGCGCGACCCTTATCGGCTCGCTTCGCTCGACACCATTGCTATTCGGGTCCAAGCCCGAACCAATCATCATCAGAAGGCTAAACGGTACTGCTAGGCAATACCTGCGAAGTCAAGATCGCAGCCTTCACGTGTCTCGGCTGCCTGCTTGAGGAAGTATGAGTCAGGAACTGACCACGTGTGGGCTTCGTGGTGACGGGTGAGCATGTAACCCTGGCCGTGAGTGCGGTATGCGGCACCGCCGCAGGCGATGACATCGGCAATCAGAGATTGATCGACTCGAGAAGGCACCTGACGCCAGCCAGCCACAGCATCTAGGGCGTGTCGAGTGACCAGCATGGCGCCGCCCGCGATCGACTTGGATCGACGCTCTGCACCGAAAGGGAATCGGTGAATGGTCTGATCTGAGCTGGCTAGATAGACGTACTCCGCTGCCTTGCCGACTAGCCATTCCTGCGAGTACTCCTGCGCCAGCACGAGATCCCAGATGTGCTCCGGTCCGTAGTAGTCATCATCGTCGAACTTGGCGAGCAGTGATCCCGTCGCCGCCTCGGCGGCCGCATTGAGTACCACACCAAGAGGCTCGCGAGCGTCGACGCGCACGACGCGCGCAGGACACTCAATAGTGTCAACGAGTTCGTCAACATGTGATCCCGGGAAGCCGTCTCCGTGAGCTGCAAGGACCAACTCAAGCTCTGGGTAAGTCTGCGACTCGATCGCAGCCAGAATGTCGCGTAGGCGATGAGGTCGTCTAGTTGCTAGCAGGATTGACACCGTTGGTAATGGCGGAACGTAGAGACTTGTTGACTCAAAGATCTGGCGGCTGCGCGCTCGCAACGTGTGATCTCGCAGCGAGCAACGACGCATGGCAATGCTGAAACGTTCCCGTTGGTGGCGGTTTGCGGTCCTAATTCGATCGTTGGTGATTAACGAAAACATTTCCGATCCCAATAGTTCCTCTAACTCGGAATCCTGGTCATCGGCATAGACCACAGCCCCTGTAGCGGTGACCGCGGCTAGCAGAGCGGCACGCGATCTACTGTCGTTGTGGTTGGACGGTGAGTCAATTAGGTGGTGGGCAGTTCGAAGTCGCTTGAGCTTGCGGATCAAGTCTTCGCACCTTGAGGCAGCAGGCAGTGCAGTAGGTTTCGACACGCTCTCAGCACTCCACCTACGTGGGTTGAATTGCAACACATCAAAGGCTGGAGTGGTAGTCAGTCTCGACAGATCGGATACGCTAATGGTTAGCCCGTTACTCTGAGCTTTCTGACGACCGGTTTCAGTATCAGTATTCGTAGCATCAGTCAGCGTTACCTGCGTCCGCTCATTTGCTGCATCTGTAACGCGGGCAGCTGAGCGAAAGATCGCCTCTGCGATGTTCCCGACAGTCGCGATCTCGGGGCCTAAGCGGTATTGAGCAAGTCGTCTATCTCTTGGAATCTTGCCTAGGCGCCCTCGCGTGAACCCATTTCGGCGTCTCGCGCTCTTGCGATCAATGTTGATCTCATCGGGACTCATACCAGCGACAATCCGAACACTGCGATATGACCATGACAAGAAATAACGGACATCGCTGAGGCTTCGAATCGAAAAGAGCTCTCGCTTGATGGCCATTACAATACTTCGGGATCGTCGTGCATAACGACTAAGTCGATGCCTATAGCGCCTGGTGCGACGTAACAGCACTTGAAGGGACTTGGCCTGATGTACGTCGCTCGAGATCTTCAGGACAGTGCTGCCAAGGGTGACGTCAAGCCTGTCATGTTCAAGCTGCGTAATTCTCTCAACATGCGTTACATCACAGCCTCGCCGGGACGCTCTATGCAACACCCATGCGCGGAAGATGCTGACACTAACAAACGGATTTTTGATATTTATCGAGGCCGCCGGAGCAGTATCTAACTGGTGGCGAAGGCTTCGTATGGCATTAATACCTACACCTACATTGCTGGGTATGAATACATGGAAGGCCGCTCCGGGAAACGCATCGATTGCACCTCCAGAGGCTCCAAAAGAAACTCGAGGGTCGCCTGCGAGGAGACGCCTGATTCTCTCGTGTTCTCGAGACTGAATCGCGTTGAGATCTGCAGCTTCTTCGATCCACACCACTAGGTCGTGAATGCTGTTCGCGAGCACCTGCTCCACAGTGGACAACTTTGCATCAGGGGATGCCTCAGCCGGTCCGACTGTTACGACATACTGTGGAGTCATAAAACTACGACCGGCTGCCGAGGTGCGGAAGCCTCGATGCGCAATGAGTTGCGAGATCTTGGCACGTTGAAGTTCTAAGCTTTGAGACTCGGATTCACTGGGCGTGGCCCCCTCGCCTTGGTGCCAACACATGGCAGATCGCTCGGGCACCAACACACCACCTCGTGTGTATGCGCGATATCCGAATTCGGTGTCTTCAGCCCCCCACTGAGTAAATGACTCGTCGTATCCGCCTACCGCCCTGAAGAACTGCTTCGAAATGCCCAGATTTCCTCCGGTTACGACCCGAAAGATGTCATCATCATCTGAAGTCAGATCATTCGTTCGAGACATGTGATTCTCGATCCATCTAGGTCGGGTCGATGGCCGATCACTAAAGAGTTCCGCAAGTGATCCAGATCTCTCGCGTATAGCGGTTGGTTCAATGTCATCGACATTGACATGTGCTCGAAATCCTAGAGTGAGGATATCCGAGGCGATGTGATGCCACCGAGCATGGGCCATGAGCCAGTCTTGTTCAGGCAACATATCACAATCCAGAAAGATGACTATGTCATGTGAAGATGCCTTGACTCCGGTGTTGCGAGCGCGTGCCAATCCGAATCCCAGATCCTCCTGATGCACGACTCGGAGGTTTAGCCGGTGGTTCTTCGGATCTTGCAGAGGTATTGCTGAACCATCATCTACGACTATTACTTCTGTTAGATCGGCAGGAAACGTCTGTCTCTCTAGGGCTGCTATCGTGAAATTGAGTGCCTCTGGTGCTTCAAAATACGTAATGACTACACTCACAGGTGAGCTCGGTATGAACTCGTCGACTTCTGGCACTTTAAGCGATGTCCAGATGTTGCCTTGCACGTTTGCTGGAGGTATCTCAGCCTTCACGATGTTCGACTCGCATTAGCGTGGGGCAATAGGAGATAGAAGCGCATAGTCACCACTTGAGGCTATGGGTCTATAGTGTTCAGGATCCATAAGGTAGTCTGGAATGTTACCTGTCCTTACCAGTATTACATCTGATGGGAATACGTCAGTAGGTTCATGTTTGTCTAGCCGGAAGACCGGAGCATCAAGGTAGTACGACACCCATCTCGCCGTTGAAATCCCTGAAGTTATCCAGGCGACTTCAGCATTGACGTGGGGGGCCGACTGCTCTAGAACCTCGCCAGCGTACGCGGGATTGGTTAGGTAATAGTCGCGTGTTCCGCCGGTGACTATGAGCGAAAGTGTGGCTGCCGCTAGAGCTACTCCAGCCGCGACAGCAGGCCTTTGAAGCCGCGGTGAGACAGTTGCCAACATCCGCCGGATCGCATCAAAGAGGGCTGCTAGGCCGACGGTTACTGGCGCGAGCCAGGGGAAATTCCAGAGGCGATGCACCCAGGCACCCTGCTGGAACCCAAATGTCAGGGTGGCGGCAAAGGCCAGGGTGATGAGCATGGGTGCTCGTGTGCGGCGGTCGATGAAGCCCGCCACCAGCGCAGGTAGCAGCAGCACGCGCAGCCACAGGGGAGCGAGGAGTTCGTGGCTCGCGAAACTCCATTGCCGTGACAGGAACTCACCGAAGCTGAAGGCAGTCTGCTCGCTGGCGGTGTTGACATCGTTGCCGACTCTGAAGCTGACACGTTCGGCTAGCTCGGCAGTGTTGGTGGCGTTGAGTAGCCAGGCAGCAGTGATAAGTGATCCGATGAACCCCCCAACTACCAGTGCAGTAAGGCCGGGCGACCAGTGCGAACGCAGCCAAGCATGCAGTCGGGCTCTGGCACTGTCATCGGTTCCCGAATCGGAGCCATAACTTGTGCTGTGGCGAGCGCTGAACAACCAGGGCACCAGCAGTCCGAGCGTGGCAAGCGCGATCCAGGATTGCATGGCCGAAAGTGCTGCTAGTGCGCCGACACCCCACACGGCCCATCGTGGCGGGTTGTCGGACTGGCGCAGCCAAGCCACAGCAGCGGTTATCGCCACCAGCAGTGAATAGCCAACTCCGATGCGGGCGTACACATAGAAGAAGCCAGTGCTGACCATGGCCACGAGCGCCAGCAGCGTAGGTGTCCATCCCATACCCCGAACTCGTAAAAGGCTCGCCATGAAAGCGACCGTCGCCGCGCCCATAAGGAACTGAGCGATTCGTAGAGCCGGCAAGTTGTCGCCGAACGCTCCCACTGTTGCGATCGCCGAGAAGATGATCAGCGGGGGATGGTGCGCGTAGGTGATCGCCTCGCGGGGCGGTTCGCTACGAGGGGCTACGTCGTATTCGGCGCGAATGAATGGTTCAACATTTGCGCCAAAGCGAGACTCGGTTGGCCCGAGTTCCCAGAAGTTGCGGGCTTGTAATCCGACCCTTCCGAGTATGCGACCGTCGTCGCTGTTACCGAGTGGCAAGTTGATATCAGGCAGCCAGATCGCCAACACTGCGAGGCACAACACGGCGACTGCCGTCCACCCCGAACGCAGCAGCGATGAACCGACCGGCGACGAAGGCTTGTTCAAGACACTGTTGAGAGTGTGGAGGGTGACGGTGGAACTGGCTTCGTGCTGCGCATTGCAGCGGCCGCAAGCAGCACCCAGTTGTAGGAAAACCACAGCACGAAGCTTTCGGTGAGGTTCTCCACGACGAGGAAGGCTACGACGCAGAACCACATCCACGTGTCACGCCCGGGCGCCCGCCAGAAGCCAAGCAGAGATTGGCGCAGGGCCAACCCAACGATGACCACGAACGGGACTGCCCCGATGACACCCAAGCCCAAGCCGACCTCCACCAGGCTGTTGTGAGCACTGCCACGGCGCAACAAAACATGCTGGGTGAGATGGTCAATGTCCCAGAAGGTGAAGAAGCCGTGCCCCGCAATTGGTCGCTGCTGGATCCGCTCCCACACGAGACTCCAGATAGCGCGTCGTTGGGTGAACGTAGCGATGTTCCAGGTTGCTGTCACAGATGCAATGGCAACCCCAAGTGTGGCGAGAGCGGCGGCGGCCGTGACGACTCTCGCCGCGGCCGGATCGACTCTCCGCCGATACCAACGCAACCAGAAGACCTCTGCCGACACTGCGAATGCCACCACAACCGCGATCACAGCGGTGCGGCTAGCCGCTGCAAACATCGTTGTTACCGACAGCAGGGCCAGCAACACACCCAGCACTCGAGTAGCCCTCCGCGGCACCCAAACCAGGCGTATCGAGCAGATCAGCCCGATGGCGGCAAGTGGCGCCAGCGAGTTGCGGTTGGTATACAAGCCCTTCCAGTTGCCGTCTGTGTCGATACCGAGATCAGGTCGGAGCACGACCATCAAGATGCTGCCGGCGACGGCCGTCGCGCTGACAAGAGCGACGACCGAACACAGTTCGCGGTGTGGCATCACGGCGATCACCCAGGCGAGGGAAGCGAGACCCACGTAGACAGCGGCACGCCACAGTGTCTCGCTGGAATCGACGCTCCAGATTGCCGACAGAACCGACACTCCCGAGAACCACACGATGGCCGCCACTGCAAGTCTCTGCGCTGGTTCATCGACTGATCCAGAGAACGGCACTAGCCGGCTAGCGCGCGTGCCGACACGAGGCTGTCCTGCGAGTGTTCCTTGCTCTAGGCGCGACCCCCACGTGTGTCTTTGAGCGACCCTGACAGCGATTAGCGCCGACAGCAAGGCCGCTCCGGCGAAGAACGGCCAGACGCCATGAGCCTCCCAATGTCCCCGGCCATCCAGTAGGTCCTTGGCAACCAAAAACACCGGGCCGTTGGTCAAAACCAGCAAGATGATGCCAGCAGCGAACATCTGGGAAACGCTGACCAGCTTGGGGCTGTCGGGTTCGGGATTGGCTGCTGTGCTGAGTGCCCGACCACCGCGCCAGAGCATCACAAGCGCAATCGTAGGATTGGCGGCCGTGCATCAGGCTGCGGACAGGGCAAGCGAACGTCCCCTGATTGATCTGACATCGCGGCCTTCGCCGATGTCATATCTGCGCGAGGCATGGCGCCGGCGGGAGTTTGCCATCGTCGTGCCGGCTCAGGATCTGCGTGCCCAGAACATGGACACCGCGCTGGGTCAACTTTGGCATCTGGTTAACCCTGCGCTACTGGTGTCTGTGTACTTCCTGATCTTTGGAGTGGTGATTGACACCCGCCGAGGCGTCGACAACTTCCTCGGGTTCTTGATCGTCGGCGTGGTCTTGTTCCATCTCACGCAACGAGTAGTCCAGGAGGCGTCAGTTTCGATCTCCCAGAACCTTGGTTTGATCCGCTCGATCCAGTTCCCTCGCATCCTGCTACCCGCGGCGACGGTCAATGGTCAGACCGCAGCGTTCGTGCCGGCGCTGGCACTGGCGCTGCTTGCGACACTGGCAACTGGCGAGCGCCCCAACCTCCGGTGGCTGCTCTTGCCGGTTGTGCTAGTGGGCCAGTTCGCCTTCAACTCCGGTGCGGCGTTGTTCGTGGCACGCTTGGGCGCCCGCGTCCGAGACCTACGCCAGATCTTGCCGCATCTGTTCCGGCTCTTGTTCTACGGCTCCGGTGTGATCTTCAGTGTCGACGCCTTCGTCACGGATGACACCTGGAGGCGTCTGTTTGCACTCAATCCGATCTATGACCTGATTAGTTGCGCCCGCTGGTGCCTGGTTGGCGAGCCAATCGCGGCATCCGTGGTGTGGGGAACGATCGTGTGGTGCGTGGTCATGCCGGTCATGGGATTCGTGGTGTTTCACCGATCCGAACACAGGCTCGGTGCTTGAGCGTGGCCCTTGATACCAGCGAGGACGGCGACACCAGCGTGGCTCCCGGTGGGCCTGCGGTCACCGTGCAGATGCGTGACGTGCATGTCAGCTACCGGGTCTATGAAGAGGCGATCGCTGGGTTCAAGCAAAGCTTCGCGCGGGGTCGTATCCGCAGGCATTACCGGGCGGTGCGTGCCGTGCGCGGGGTCAACCTTGACCTCTATGCGGGCGAGACACTTGGCTTAATCGGGGCTAACGGTTCGGGCAAGACGACCTTGCTGTCTGCGATGACAGGGCTGTTGCCTCTGGAGTCAGGCAGTATCCGGGGCCGCGCCAGGCCGTCTCTGCTGGGTGTATCGACGGCTTTGCGACCCGCCCTTTCGGGGCGGCGCAATATTCTGATCGGGGGTCTCGCTCTGGGCTTCACTCGTAAGGAGATCGAAGAGCGCATGGATGAGATCATCGACTTTGCTGGAGTACGAGGTGCTATCGACAGGCCGATGAGGACCTACTCATCGGGGATGCGAGCTCGCTTGCGTTTTGCGATTGCCACGGCGCGGGTGCCTGAGATCCTGCTAATCGATGAGGCGCTCACTGTGGGTGACGAGGAGTTTCGCCGCCGCGCCGCTCAGCGTATTGACGAGGTCAGCTCTCAAGCAGGTTCGGTGGTGCTGGTGACCCACAACATGGGTGAGATTGAGCGATTCTGTGACCGGGTGGCGTGGCTCGATGCCGGACGTCTGCGTGTCGTCGGTGAACCCGCAGATGTAGTCAGTGCTTATGTCTCCTCCACCAAGGGCACCTGAAGCACCTCAAGCGCCGGTGGCCGAATAGAAAGCCAGTTCCCCAAGCGAGATGCATGACCGCAAAGGCTTGCATCGCCACAAGCCGATCTCCGCTCTCGGGCAACTTCGTACGCAACCGGGCAGCAGCAATCGCCGCGCACCCCACATACGTCACCGGTAGCAACAGGGCTCGGCAGCGGCCTCGCAGCAGCCCGGCAAACGACGACAGCAGCCCCGCCACGAGCACCGGAGCCGCCAGTTGACGGGGCTTGAGTGAGCGTGGGTGACGCAACAGCATCCGGCGCTTCCAGATGCCGTACTCGAAATACTGGCGGCCCAATGAAGCAAGATCCGAGCGGGGCACGTAGCTGACAGTCAACAGCGGATCGAGCCAGACGGTGTGGCCCGCGTCACGCAGCCTCCAGTTGAGTTCGTAGTCCTGATTGCGTTCAAAGGACTCGTCGAATCCACCAACGTCTTCAAGGGCATCCCGATCGAAAACCCCTAGGTAGACCGTGTCGGCAGGCCCCTCATGGCTGCCATGACGGAAGCGAGCTGTACCCGCTCCAAACGTGGATGTGAGCGCAGCGGCAATGACCCTCTGGGTTCCGCCACTTGCCACCGGGTGCTGCACCCCGCCAACGTTGGCGGCTCCGGTCGAAGCCATTGTTGCAACGGCACGCTCGAGGTAATGGGCGGGGATTCGAGCGCCAGCATCAACGCGTGCGATAACCGATCCTTCACAAGCGTCAATGGCAGCGTTGAGACCCGCCGGTGTGGATCCAGCCGGGTTCGCCACGATCTGCAGAGGCCAGCGCAGTGACACCGAGTCCAGGACCGCTTCGGTGTTGTCATCTGAGCCGGTGCTGGGTGCCAACGCAACCGTCACATCAACAGGGCCGCTATAGGTCTGGTGGTTGATCGCTTCCAAGCAATCGCTGAGCAGCGGCCCGCAGTTGCGAGCAGGGATCACGATCGACACGTGAGGCAGCACGCCTCCAGGCTGGCGGCTTGGCCTTGGAGAGTTCATCGTGCTGAGCCGTTCATCGTGCTGAGCGGCGTGCCATCACCAGCAGGCTTTTGGCCATGATCTCCCAATCGAGCACAGGCGACCAGTTCACCACGTACTGCAGGTCGTGTCCGAGCTTGTAAGCGGGATCGGTCTGGTAATGACCCTGGATCTGGGCAAGACCGGTGATGCCCGGGTAGATGTCATGGCGGCGTCCGTACCCAGGGATCTGGCGTTCAAGCTCACGAACACGTTCGGGGCGTTCGGGACGCGGCCCCACGATCGACATTGATCCCCGCACCACGTTCCATAGCTGAGGCAACTCGTCTAGGCGGCTGCGCCGTAACCAGGCCATGCCGGCGACCACCCTGGGGTCGTTAGCGGTTGCAAGTTGAGGGCCTTTGCTCTCAGCATCTATGCGCATGGTGCGGAACTTGACCATCACGAACTCTCGCCCGCGGCGACCCACACGGCATTGGCGAAACAGCACGCCCTGCCCCGCTCGCAGCCTCACATAGGTGGCCACCAACCCACACAACGGCAAGATCACCGGGGCGAGCACCAACAAGTGAACGAGATCAAGCAGCCGCTTGAAACGCAGGCGACAGGCCGGCAAGGTGTGAGCCCGCAGCACCACAAATGGCATGCCGCCGATCTGGCGGGTGCGCTGCAACCCCAGCAAAGTGTCGGCTGCGGCGATACGCCGGTACACACCAATGTTGCGCTCTTGCAACTCACCGACGGGCTCGGGGTAGGCGTCTTCTAGGGGTTGGCTCGACAGCAGCAACACGTCCGTCGCGCCGCTGCTGGCCACCGCCACCAGAACGTCGCTGACATCGCTGACCGATCCGACAATGTCTAACTCTGGCTCGGACTCGCCCAAGTGCTCGGTGGCCGAAGCGATGTCACGATCGGTGCCGGCCAGTAACACCTGGGGCCGGCCGAAACGCCGTGAACGCACGCGGCGAGCCAGCCAGCGGTTGAACGAAACTATGAGGCTGGCTGTTATGGCAAGGGCTGCCAGGTTGCCACGCGGCATCAGGTAGCGACCGGTGAGCAGTGTGACGGTTGCAACAGCACCCACGGCTAGCAAGGTCATCAGGGTTGCTCGTGGCAGCCATGGCGGGCGCCCGAGCCGTTGCTCGTACTCGTAGAGACCCCCGAAGTAATACGCGCCGATATGAATCGCCGTGGCAACCCCAAACCCGATGAGATAGTGCGACACCGGGTAGGTCGGCCACGAGAAGCCGAACCGCACGGTGGCAATGGCAATCATCACCCCGAACAGCGTCACCGCATCCACCACGTACAGGTAGCGGAACCCGAGGTTGCGGAGCGCTGTCATGTTGGCATGTTGGGCGTTATTGATCGCTGAGGTTTGTGGTGTCGTCTGATCCCGCGGCGTCACCCTGGTCGGTGTCGTCTGGGTCCGAAGCGTCGTCGGCTGTCGGCTGCATCCGTGGCCGGGTTAGAGGCGGCCTTGGGGCATCCGGATCGAACGCTTCTAGTGTCCCGGCTAGTTGCCACAGAAACATGGCCATGCGCGCACGGGTCAGGGATGAATCAGGGTTGAACAGCGTCGTGTCGCCACCTGCATCAACCGGATTAAGGAAGTCGTCTACCCACAAACCGTGCTCGATCATCCAATACGCAGGATGAGCGAAGTAGGCGTTCGGCGCCACGTCAACAAAGGCAGCGGTGAGACTCGCCGGGGGTTGGCCGGCGTAGCGCCACAGGAACGCTGCAATATGCGCGGTGGTGATCGGCTCGTCTCCACAGAAACGCATGTCGGTAGCAGTGCCACAGCCGTTGGTGATGTTCTGTCGAGCCATCCAGCCGATCGCTTCGTCCGCGAAGCTGTCACGAGCCACGTCAGCAAAGAGGCGAGAGTCGTCGCGGGAGTGGGGCCGACCTGCAAATCGCCACAGCAGGGTTGCGAATTCTGCGCGTGTCAGCATCTTGTGGGGCGAGAAGGTCGTTTCGGAAGTACCGGCTGTGATCTCAGCATTGAGTAGCCAGGCAACGGCGGGCGCAAAGGTGGCGTCAGCTTCCACGTCGCCGAACGGCAACGAGTCAGCCGTGTACTGCTCCTGGGGAAGGGCCCCGGCGACGCTGACTCTGGTCGATAGCGGGAGTTCGCAGCCCGGTGTGGCGTTGCAGCCCTGCAGGATGGCGAAGTGGAACCGGTACCCAAACGGATCGCCGTCGTTATCGCGCACTTCCAGGATGCGCTCCGAACCGACCAGGGTCACAAGAGCATTGTTGATACGTCCCGACGCACTAACGCCCGAAATCTGGATCTCAAGTATCTCGCCAACATCAAGGTCAGCAAGCGTGTAGTCCCGCAGCCAGTTGCTGACCTGCTCGGAGCTGTATGTCCGCTGCCATGAGTGAACCGGGTTTCGGGGAACGCCCTCTTCGTTGGGTGCATAGTCGTAGGGATCGGGCTTGGAAGTCAGGTAATTGACAACTGTGCCCCGGATGTCTTCATGTGAAGCTGTGTAGCCGCCGTTTGATGATGAGTAGTAGGCGAAAATGGCCTCGGGCTCGCCGTCGTCGGTGTCGTAATGCACCAGCACGGTGTCCGCGGTGGAGGCGACCGCTTCATGAAAGGTGGCGTATTCCAGCACCTCGGACTCGTGATCCCATCCGCTGTATCTCTGATCTGCGGTGCTGCTGAACAGGTCAAAGGGAGAGCTCCACCCGGCCCGGTCTACGATCTGTGCGGTAGCGAAAGTGCGGGCAGCAATCACCTGAGCCTTGTGCGCCTCGAGAGGCCACAGCGCAGGGATTTCGTCAATCCCGTAGAGGTACTGCTGCATAGTCATGTCACCGATCACCAAGCAGTACTGGTGGGCCCTGCTGGCACCGCATCGTCCCGCAGGATCCGCCGCGGCCGGTGTCAGTTGGAATTCGCCGTAGGCGTAGCGCTGCCTGCCGTTCGGTGTTCCCGACACCCCCACCACCTCGCCTTCGGTGAAGTTGACGGTCAGCCGGTTACCGCTGCAGAAACCACGGCACCAGTCGATGTTGCTCGAGTTGATGTGCCACCCGCCATCGCCTCGATGCACGGTAAGGGTGTTGAGCGTGGTGTCTAGGAACTGCCCGTCGACGCTCACCGTCAGCATGCCCGAAGGTTCAAACACTGTTGTGTGATGGACACCAATCAACACATCAACGTCATCTGCCACGAGGTTGGCATCTGTTACAAGGTCGGTGCCGTCGTAATAGAACGCGAGGATCTCGGCGTGGTCATAGCCGGCCTTGGCCCAGCCATAGGCACCGTGTTGGCTCATGCCCATGCCGTGCCCCCACCCGCCGCCGCTAAACAGAAAGACCCTCTCGGTCGGGCCGTGCGGGTGGGCGCCAGCCGTTGTTGGGAGTCCCCCAAGCGCGATGGCCACCACGATGGCGGCGACGATAATCGCCCTTCGGACGGGGTGAGATTGCATCAAACTGGTTGCCTTTGGCGCGCCGGTATGGCTAATTCGGTTGCTTGGTTGACCGCCCGTCCAACCGCCGCGAAGGCTAGCCGTGCCTGCGGGCTCTACGTGCGCGACGGCGTTCCCGCACCCCGTACTTCACTATGCAAGCGACCGCAGCCAGCCCGTCGCGCCAGCCAATCTTCTTCCCCTCTGCATAGGTGCGTCCCGAATAGGAGATGCCGACCTCCCAGACCCGCCATCCGCCGGCGGCAACCTTGGCGGTTATCTCGGGCTCGAATCCGAAACGGTCTTCCTCAACGGTGATCGACTCGACGACTTCTCGCCGCAGGGCCTTGTAGCAAGTCTCCATGTCGGTGAGGTTCAGGTCGGTGAAGGCGTTTGAGAGCAGTGTCAGCATCCGGTTGCCGACCGAGTGCCAGAAGTACAGCACCCGGCGTGGGCGGCTCGACACGAAGCGTGATCCATAGACCACGTCAGCTTCCCCGCTCAACAAGGGGGCGAGCAGCAAGCTCCAGTCGTTGGGGTTGTACTCGAGGTCAGCATCTTGGACGACTACGAATTCGCTGGTGACCTCCGCAAATCCTCGCCTGAGGGCAGCGCCTTTGCCCATGTTGTGTGGCTGCAGGAAGACTTTGATCCTGAGGTCAGTGAGGGTCTTGAGCACGTCACGGCTTGCGTCGGTGGAGCCGTCGTCAACGATCACCAACTCGGCTGTGTAAGGACTTGCTAGTACACGTGCAGCCATCTCGGCGACGGTGGCTTCCTCGTTGTAACAAGGCATGACCACTGACAGGCAGGCACGGGGCTGCGACACGGCAGGTGACGCTAGCGCTCGCTCGTATTCAGGTAGCGGCTTATGACCTCTGATGGTTCCCCTACTGAACGCAGGTGCCCGCCATCGAGCCAGCCGGCGGTGTCACAGAGGCGCTTCACGAGTTCGGTGTCGTGGGAAACCAGCACGATCGTGGTCCCCGCCGAGCGCAGCACTTCCATATGGTCGAGGCAGCGGGTCTGGAACTGGTCGTCACCGACTGCGATGACCTCATCCACTAGCAGGATCTCAGGTTCGACATTGACCGCAACCGCAAACCCGAGGCGGGCGTACATGCCGCTGGAGTAGATCTTGACTGGGGCGTCGATGAGGCTGCCGATGCCGCTGAATTCGACGATGTCATCTAGTGCTCGTGTCATCTGTTTGCGCCCTAACCCGAGGATGGCGCCGTTGAGGTAGACGTTCTCACGGCCGGTTAGGTCGGGGTGGAAGCCAGCACCGAGTTCAAGCATGGCCGAGAGACGGCCGCGAGTAGCGATGTCGCCACTCGTGGGACGGTGGATGCCTGCCATGAGCCGCAGCAGCGTCGACTTGCCGCTGCCGTTGTGACCGACGAGCCCGAAGAACGAACCTGCCGAGACTTCAAGTGACACGTCACGCAAAGCCCAGAACTCATCGATGCGGCGACGACCGAAGCGCAGTACCGCTTCTTTGAGGGAGCTGGGTCTGTCGAGTTCGACTCGGAAGCGTTTGGAGACTCGACTCAACTCGAGTGCGCAGCCGGCTCTCACGCTCGCTGGGCCATCTGCATCAGGGCTCTTCGCTGATACGCATCGAACGGTTGCGGAAATACACCCAGCCGGACCCAAAGGCGACCACTGCGTAGCTCAGTGCGATAGCAAGCTGTGCCAGCGACGGTGGCTGCAAGAAGTACACGGCGTCTCTGGCCACGGTGATCATCGAGTTGAGCGGGTTGATGTCGATAAAGGTGCGCACCGGTAAACCGTAAGCGGTGTCGGGCACGAGGTCGGGGGTGTAAACGATTGGCACCAGAAAGAACAAGACGTTCAACACAATGCTAGTGAGGTGTTCGATGTCCCGGTAACGGGCGTTGAGGACCGCGGCCACGAACCCGATCCCCAAGCCGAATACAGCAGTGAGGATCATGACTACCGGCAGGAACACCAACGTCCATGAGATGTTGGCCAGCAGCGCCATGATGACGATCAGGATGACTGCTTCCAGACCGCTTTGCAGCAAGGTGGCAGCGGTACCACCAAGGAGGGCCGTCTCTGTGGGGAAGTAGATCTTCTTGCGCAGATCAGCGACTTCTCGCATCCAGCGCATCGATCCGGTGACTGTGCCTGTGAAGACGTTCCAAACCACAAGAGCGGAGAACAGGTATAGGGCGAAGGTCTCGGCTCGTCCGTTTGCGGTGGTTGGGGCCGCCGCTCGATAGATCACACCGAACACCAAGCTGTACACCGCGACGGTTGTGAGGGGCTTGAGCAGCGACCACAGCCAGCCCAGCACGGTGCGCTTGTATAGGCCCTTGACTTCACGCTCGGCGAAACTTCGAGTCAGCATGACACCGGCGCGGGTGGCCGCCGACAGGCGAAGCGTCCCGGTAGTCCTCACCGCGGCGAACACTACCGGGCAATCTCGAGACGGGTTTGAGTTGCGGGTCTCCGCGCTATTCGCGAAATTGTATGGACCGTCCGTCTCTCGAGAGGCTCGTTAATGCTGGCGACAAGGCACCGTGCGTTGGTGGCTCTCTCAATAATCTCGGTAATCGCCGCAGGAGTCACAATTGCTGCTATAGCACAAGTCACGTTCAGCGATATCCCCGACGATCACGAATACAGAGCCGACATCGAATACGCGGCTTCACAAGGTTGGATCACCGGATATCCGAACGGAACTTTTCGACCGGACACCCAACTAACTGATCAGCACATCGTGACAATCATGCGCCGAGTGTTCCCGGAAGGAACACGCGCAGAGTACGCCGGGTTTCTCCGCTGGGGATCCGAGGGAGCAACCCAGAACCGCACAGTTACAGGCCCAAGTGTTCAAGAGCTCAAGGGGCTTCCCGGTGTAACGGTCAAATTGACATCCTGTAACTACAACCGCGCCGGGACAGACGTTTTAATCTGGGCATACGTCGTCAACTCAACAGACTATCCCGTAACCCTCAGTTACGAAATGACTTCCTATGAGCACAACACGTTCATAAGGGACATATTCACCCCACGGACACATGCATTCTTGGGTGGTACAAGAACTCCGACGGTTGTGTCACCGCACAGCACCGTAGACCTCGGCATTCCCTCGCTGAAGAGAGGTAAAGATCCAGTCAGGTGCGGGCTGAAGATTCTGAGCTATTCGTACGACGGATCGCCAATCGTCACACTGGCCGAGTTCAACGTGCCTATTGACTTTAGAGCGAGCTAACTCCCTCGTCAGGTTGCGGCGACGGCAAGAGAGTCTTGCTAGGGTACGTAAACGCCGTGGAAGGCGAGCAGGCTTAGACACAGCATCGGTGGACCTGCCGCTAGTGGCAACCAGCGCTGGATGAGCCGGTGACGGCACATGACTCCGGCGGCGATGACCAGGGGGAAGGCCGCTAGTGCGTAACGCTCAAGGCTGTTGAGGTTCTCGGCGGCGAGCAACACAACAACGGTGGCCGCGCCATAGACGCTCAAAGAAGGGCCGAGCTTGCGTAGCGCGACGACAGCTAAAGCGATGATCATGACAGCCGACAGGAAGTGCAACAACTCGCCGCTGTCACCGCGAATGCCGTTGTAACCAGCCCCAATGAGCCGGCTCACGGGCTCGCGCACGCCGCCCCGAAGGGCCCGCTGGTGATCGATCGGTGCGGTGGCATCTCCGAGCGCTACACCAGCCCAAAACAGATAAGCGAGGCCTCCCACGATCGGGCTAACGATGGCAACGGTTACCGGGATGCGCGCACGCTTGGGCTGGAGTCGAGACTGTGAGCGCGCAAGGAAGCCAGCACATGCAACTGCGACAGCGAGGAGCGCTCCGACCGGGCGCGTGAGTCCAGCGAGGAAACCAGCGACGCAGCACGACCACCAGCGGCTCTTGCGAGCAGCCAATACCACTACGAGCGACAGGGTCACGAACAGGGCCTCTGAGTAGGCAAACACCAACACGAACGAGGGAGGTGCGACTGCAAATAGGCGCACCACCAATGCTGCAGTGTCTGGGTCGTCGGTCTCGTCAATCACGAGCCGATAGAGCAACACTGCTGCCAAGAGCGCCAGCAGGTTTGCCGCGATCACCAGGGCAATACCGGGATCGACTCGCCACAAGGGTGCCAGGGCCCGACCGAGCATCGGCCACAGCGGGAAGAAGCGCACTGCTGGGTCGCTGGCATCCCCATAGCCGTGAGCAGCGATCAACTCGTACCAGCGACCATCCCAGGCCAGCAATCCATCGCTAAGCGGTGAGAAAGCAGGTGCTGGCTGTAGCCGGTTGGTGACTGCGGAACTGACGATGTAAGCGGCTGCGACGTAAACCCTCGCCTCTACGAAGGCGCCCAGTACCGCCTTCCACATGGCCGTGTTGCTCGGGGTGGCGGCATCCACGGTTTCATGCCCCGGCGTCGTAGCTACGCAGCGTCATGTGTTCAGTCACCTGCCGTGCAGGAACCACCCCTCTTGACGTGCGCTCGGCAGCGAGCGCAACGGCGATCTGACCACAGTTCGACTCAAAGCCGCGGTAGCCCGAGGCGCCCACCAGCCAGATCCGCCGTGAACCGGCAGCTTCGAGAGCCGCTGCTGCGATGTCGGCGGGGTCACTGGCTTCGATGCGCTCGGTGTAGTCGTACCAGTCCATCAACTCGGGATTGGCGGTGCTCGGGAGGGTTAGCACGGTGACAGGTTCATTTAGGTAGCGCAGCACAGCCGGTGCCAGTTGATCCGGGCAGAACACGATCACCTCACCTGCCGAGCCGCTGCCAGTGTCCTCCATGGTGTTTTCTGATGCCATCGCTGCAGTAATCGCGGCAGCGACTTCGCTTCCCTGGGTGCGGTCCCGGCGGGCTTCGTCAATGGCGACGGCTAGCGAGAACAGGGCAATCACCCCAAGTACAAGGGGTGCTGTGTGTCGCCCTAATGCAGCGATCCCCCCAGCCGCAATCGCCAGCAGCATCGGCACAACAACGGCCGTGTAGCGGGCCTCGAATGCCGTGCCGGACACGGTTGCGGCAGCGCCTCCAACACCCAGCGTCAGAACTACGACGGCCACGATCGGTGCGACTCTTCGCCGAGGCGGCCAGCGCAGCGACACCGAGCCATGACCGGTGCGCCACAGCGTTGCCCCCACAACAATCGCTACAGCAAGAATCACCCCGACAAATACCGGCTCGAAGCGTCTGCCACCACCGAGGGCCTGCAGGGACTCAACTACTACCTCGGCGGGTCGAGCACGCTTTGACCAGGGAGTGCCGGTGTGGGTTGCCTGACTCACAAACACGGGCAACCAGAACACGAAACTTGCTGCCCCGAGCACGATCGCAACGCTCACCCTCCGGCTCGCCACGATCTCCGCTCTTGTCAGCAGGTCGGCCGGGTTGCGGCTCGGAGATCGAGCGAGCGAGGGCGTGGTTCGTGAGGAAGTGCCCGACCCTCCAAAGATGCTCGTGTGACCGGTGTTCCGGCGGCGTGCAAAACTCGGGTAGTTGACCACTACCAGAGTCGCAAGCACCACGAAGATCATCCAGTAGTGGGTGTAGAGAGCAGAGGCTGCTACCACCCCGAGCGCGATCAGTCGACCGAGGCGCGGATTGCGAAGCGACGCTTCCACGAGCCACCAGCCACTGCCCGTAATCAGCGCCACCAGTGCATACATGCGCGCCTCGGCTCCGTAGCGCACCAAGAAAGGCGACGTCAGCGCCAACACGAGAGCGAAACGAGCCACCCTCGGTCCCAAACGGCAGCGGGTAGCACCCCAGACGGTGACTGCGGCCCCTAGTGAGAAGATCCCCGATAGGGCTCTGGCGCCAGCATCGGAGGTTCCCACGATGTCCATCCATACGCCAAGTAGCAGGTAGTACAGGGGCGGGTGCCCGTCATGACGGAGCGCCGCAATCACATCAGCAGCGCTAAGCGCCGCGATGTTCGTGGACAGGGCCTCGTCGAGCCACAGCGGCGATGGCGCAACGAAGCGCACCACCACGGCTGCCGCTGTGACCACCGCTGCGAGCGGCCAACCCGCTCGCGCCCAACGAATGCTCATTCAGGAAATGACTGCGACCGTGTCGCCGCCACCGACCGAATCTCCAACCTCGGAGCGGACTTCGCTGACGGTGCCTGAGCGGGGGGCGAGCACGTTGTTTTCCATCTTCATCGCTTCGAGCACAACGATCACGTCACCTGCCTCGACTGTGTCGCCGGCCTCCACGAGCACCTTGACGATCGTTCCCTGCATTGGCACTGTCACGTCACCGGAGCCGCCCGCTGCCATGTTTGGTTTGCGCGAACCGTGCCGTGGTCCGCCACGTCTCGCGGTGGGAGAGACTGCGGCGCTGGCTTGATCTGGAACCCAGACACCCACCTCGAAACGCTTCCCGTCAACCTCAACATCAAGCTTGCGTCTCGACGCACTTTCGGGTTGCAAGCCATGAGGCGAGGTCTCAGCGTCACTTCGTGAGGCGACACCAGACAGATCCAGGCTGTCTTCTACCCAGCGAGTCGTGTGATTGACAGTCGCGAAGTCGTCGTGGCCGATGATCGCCTGCGCAGCGCCCATTGTGGTTGCCACACCGGTGACTTCGGTCTCGTCGAGGGCACGCAACGCGCGGCCGATAGCCCTCGGGCGATCCCGTCCCCACACGATGAGCTTGCCGATGAGGTTGTCGTAGAACTCGCTAAGCCGGTCACCTGACTCGTAACCGCCATCCCAGCGTGTGCCGTAGCCGCTCGCCACACGCAGAGCGCTAATCGTTCCCGGGCATGGCAAGAAAGCGCCGTTGGCTGGGTCTTCAGCATTGATGCGCACCTCGATGGCGTGGCCGGTGATGGCAACGTCGTCCTGGGTGATCGTGAGCGGCTCGCCTGAGGCGATGAGCAACTGCTGCTCGACTAGGTCAACGCCGGTAACCATCTCGGTGACCGGATGTTCCACCTGCAGCCGAGTGTTCATCTCGAGGTAGAAGAACGATCCCTCGGCGTAGAGGAACTCGACCGTGCCCGCATTCACATAGCCGCAGCCGCGGGCCACGTCGGTTGCGGCTTCGCCCATGGCTGTGAGCACTTCGGGAGGGACATCAGGAGCAGGGGCTTCTTCAATGAGTTTCTGGTGGCGCCGCTGAGCCGAACAGTCACGAGTCCCCAGATAGATGCAGTTGCCGTGGCTATCCGCGAGCACCTGCACCTCGACATGTCGAGCGGCCGGGAAGTATCGCTCGAGATACAACTCGTCACGCCCGAAATAGGCGAGTGCTTCACGCCGTGCAGACTCGAGGGCATCGGACGCCTCGTGTTGTCCTGCGACAACTTTCATGCCTCGACCGCCGCCGCCATAGGCAGCCTTGATGGCCACCGGCCAGCCGTGGCTCGCTCCAAAGGCGGCTACGTCGTCGACATCTTGGGTAGGAGTGCTCGTACCCGGCACGCCCGACACACCAGCGCGATCTGCTGCGGAGCGCGCTGAGAGCTTGTCACCCATGACATCGATGGCAGCCGGTGGTGGCCCCACAAAGGTGATGCCCCGACGTGTCACCGCACGCGCGAAGTCGGCGTTTTCGCTCAGGAAGCCGTACCCAGGATGTATCGCCTCAGCTTTGCTGCTCTCGGCAATCTCGACGATGGCGTCGGCTCGCAGGTAGCTCTCGGCTGCGGTTGAGCCGCCAAGTGCGTATGCCTCATCGGCTAGACGCACGTGTAGGGCGTCACGGTCGAGGTCTGAGTACACAGCCACCGAAGCGATGCCCATCTCGCGGCACGCACGTATCACACGCACCGCTATTTCTCCACGGTTGGCTATCAGCACCTTCGAAAACACAGGCATTGAAATAGCCGATCGCGCGCCGGATCGCACAGACTGGCCCTGATGTGTGTTCCCGCTGCCCACTCGAGGGGTGATTTGCAGCGGTGACAGCACACCGTTGGGCGTCTGACACTTGGGACTCTGATGCACCTTAGCGACGCTGCGGCACGCATCATCGGACTCGGTCGATTGCGCCATGTTGCCTGGACTGGATCGACGAATGACGACCTAGCAAACCAGGCTCGAAGAGGTCAGACATTTCCAGCAGTGCTGGTCGCTGATCACCAGAGCGCAGGCCGCGGCCGGCTCACGAGACGCTGGATTGACCAGGATCCGGAGTCGGCTGGCGGGCCTGACCCGAGTTGTCTGCTGGTGAGCTTTCGCTTGCCATGCGAACTCGATGCGGCGGCCAACGAGGTGACGGCAGTGTCTGCGGCAGCCCTTGAAGCGTGTCAGCAGGCACTCGGCGACTCAGGCGATGTCGTGAGGACCAAATGGCCGAACGATCTATTAGTTGAGTCCCCGAGCGTCCATGGCAAGCTCGCAGGCGTACTTGCTGATGTGGTGGCATCTACGCCTGCCGTGGTGGTCGTGGGCATCGGAATCAACCTGTCACCCCTACCCGGCGTAGAAGGTGCGGTGTCACTCGCTGAGGCCGGCGCCGATGTTGATCGTGATCGGCTGCTTGCAGCAATCATTGAAGCGCTGGGGCGGTATCGACGGGATTACGCAGCGGCGCGTACTGCCATACGGCGATCCTCAGCAACAATCGGCAGCCGAGTGCGGGTGGAGCGCCACGGCTTGAACCCGATTGTGGGTATCGCCCACGACGTAGACGACCGAGGCTGCCTGATCGTGTATGCGGGGGGTTTGATGCATCGCATCGAGGCCGGAGATGTGATCCATCTACGCAACGCCTGAGCGGCCCCATTCAGCCTCACTCATAGGACTCACAGGGCTAATGAGCCACCTCCCGGCCGAGTGTTTGCGGCAACGCCGGCTCTACGGGGGCGAGTGGGCAGCAACTGTACGCTTGCGGGCCGTGACCGACCGCGGCGAGGTGTTGTTGCGTCGCACCTGGCCGCAGCGCCTGGTGGTGCTTGCCACGATTGCGGTCATCGTTGCGGCAGTCCTCTCGGCGAGCACCGTGCGCTACGTGGAGGAGGTCTTTCAGGAAGTCAACCGGGTGCGCATTGTTGACAGCGGCCAGTACGGCCGACAACTGCTACGAACCGAGACTCCGCCTGGCGAGCCGGTCAACTTCCTACTGGTGGGCACCGACAGCGCTCTTGGCATCGAAGAGGGCGACGCAGTCCTCAACAACAGGGTCATTGACCCGACAGGTCGTGCCCTCGCCGACGCCATCATGTTGTTGCGTCTTGATCCCGTGTCCGGGTCGGCCTGGGTGCTGTCGATACCACGTGATCTCTGGGCTGAGATCCCTGGAGCACAGGACAACCGCATCACTTCGGCGCTCTATATCGGTGGCCCCGAGCTACTTGTCGCCACCGTTACCGAGATGTTTGACGTGGAGATCAACCATTACATTCAACTAGATCTCGCTGGCTTCCGTGAGGTGGTTGACACCCTCGGAGGGGTGCCGGTGTGGTTCAACAACCCGGCACGTGACCCTGCTTCGGGTCTCCACGTTCCAACCTCAGGGTGTCACGTTCTCGATGGGGAGCGCTCGCTGCAGTATGTGCGCAGCCGCCGCTACACCGAGTTGATCGACAACCAGTGGCAAATCACCGGTGGTGATGACTTTGCACGCATCGAACGCCAGCAAGACTTCCTGGTGCTGGCTCTCGATCGGGCTATCGATCGCGGTGCTCGCAACCTCTCAACCATGGTCAACCTTGTTGAGGCAGGCGCCGCCAGCCTGACGCTCGATCAGGATCTCACGCCCGCAGAGCTGATCGAGATAGGTCAGACATTTGCCGATTTCAACCCCGACAACCTGCAAAGGCATCGGCTCAACGTTTACACGTTGTGGTGGCCCGACGGCACGTATCAAGGTGAGGCGGCCTACCGAGACTCCAACTTGGGTGTGCTGGATGTGTTCCGAGGTGTGGCCGATTCGGTCAGGCCATCCGGGGTGTCGCTTAGCGTGATCGGTGCCGATGAAGCCGACCGGGTTGACGCTTCAACTTTGCTGTCCAGCGAGGGATTCGATGTTGTAGCGACGAGCCCGGCGACGCCGCTGGCTGAGACTGTTGTGTTGCATGGCCCAGATCAACGCAACGCTGCGATGACCGTGGCTCGCTACCTCGACCCTGTTCCCTATGTGGCGGAGGTGTCGGGCCTTGACGGGGTTGTCGTAGCGCTAGGCGAGGATTACTGGGCGGTCAACTTCCTGTTACAGCAGCCACTCGCCGATGTTGAGGTAGCAGTTGCTGCGCGCGGCGCACCGCCAGCGACTCCGCCGAGTGGCGACCTCGCTGGACTTCCGGGAGTGACCGGCCTCGACAACGGCACGACCGGCAGTAACAGCGCTGAGTCGGGGTCTGCAGTTGCAGGTGGCGGCTCGAGCGGTGCGTCCGCTTCCACCAACGTCCAGGGAAACGCCGATGCCGAAGAAGAACAGGTAGTCATCGCCGGGAGACCACCCGAAGGGGAGACTTGCGGATGAAGCAGCCCTTCAGGGTGGTGGTGGTTGGGGCCGGATACGTGGGGCTCACGGCTGCAGCCTGTTTCGCTCACCTTGGACATCGCGTGACCTGCACTGATATTGATGCCGACAAGGTGGCCATATTGGGTCAGGGCATCATGCCCATTCATGAGCCTCGGCTTGGCTCTCTGGTGCGCGACGGCCTTGACTCCGAAAGGCTGAGCTTCGAGGTTGGATCGGCCGAGGCAGCGTCTCGAGCCGACTTCGTGTACCTGTGCGTCCCTACACCTCAAGGCGCCGACGGGTCCGCTGATCTGCGTTACGTGGAGGCGGCGGCCCAGGAAGTGGGCCCTTCTCTAAGGCCCGGCGCCATCGTGGTTAACAAGTCAACGGTGCCGACGGGCAGCGCCGGGTTCGTGGCTCAGATCGTGGGTCGCAGCGACGTTGGAGTGGCCTCAAACCCAGAGTTTTTGCGTGAAGGATCGGCCATCAACGACTTTTTCGCTCCCGATCGCATAGTCATCGGCTCAGATGATCCGGCCGTGTCGCAGCGAGTGGCGCTGCTGTACGAGGGCATCGATGCTCCGGTGTTGATCACAGATCCCACATCGGCAGAGACAATCAAGTACGCAGCTAACGCCTTCCTGGCAACAAAGCTGTCCTTCACGAACGCCATCGCCGCGGTGTGTGAGGCGGTAGGGGCTGACATCTCAGATGTGCTCACCGGGATTGGCTATGACACCAGGATCGGCAGCGCCTTCATGAAGCCTGGCCCCGGATGGGGTGGCTCGTGTCTGCCCAAAGACACCAGTGCGCTCATCTCCGCTGCCGACGCCGCTGGCTATGACTTCTCGCTGCTGCGGGGTGTGCTCGCTGTCAACGACGAGCAGTTCGGGCGAATCGTCGACAAGGTTGCCCAGCGGACATTGCTGCCCGGAGCACGAGTTGCCATGCTGGGGATCGCCTTCAAGGCCGGTACCGACGATGTCCGCTCCTCACCAGCCTTGGAGATTGCCCGCCGCCTAGTGAAGCAGGGCGCTTTGGTGAATGCCTTTGACCCTGCAGTTGACTCGGTCTCCGGAGCAGCAGCAGATGGTCTTGGTGCAGGTTTCGAAGTAGTTGCCGACCCGTACGTGGCGTGTGAAGCGGCAGATGCATTGCTGGTGGTCACCGAGTGGGGCGAGTTTGCTGAACTTGACTTCGAAAGGGTGGCGGGGTTGATGCGGCAGCACCATGTGATCGACGCGCGAGGAATCATCAAGCGTCACAGCGTTGAGCGGCTCGGGTTCACCTTCAGCGGCGTCGGCGTGTCCTAGATGTCGAATGTCGTCACACAGATGTCGTCACACAGATGTCGGCGCCCGATCCGGGTCGCGGCACCGGTTTGATTGATGGCTAGAGCCGTTGTCACCGGTGGTGCCGGGCTGCTGGGTTCGCATCTGTGTCACAGCCTGTTAGCGCGTGGCGACGAGGTTGTGTGCGTGGACAACCTCTCCACGGGAGCCCAATCCAACCTGAACGAACTCTCAGATGAGCCAGGCTTCACGTTCCAGCACCACGATGTGTCGGGCTTTGTTGATATTGACGGCCCGGTTGATGCCGTGTTGCACTTTGCTAGCCCTGCATCGCCAGGTGATTACCTGCGTATGCCGATCCAGACGCTCAAGGTTGGCAGCCTGGGAACCCACAACGCCCTGGGTCTTGCCCTCAGCAAGAACTCCCGCTTTTTGCTGGCATCGACCAGCGAGGTGTATGGCGATCCGCTGTTGCATCCGCAGCCTGAGCACTATCGCGGCAATGTCGATCCGGTTAGCCCCCGTGGCGTGTATGACGAGGCCAAGCGGTTCGCTGAAGCGTTAACGATGGCGTATCATCGTTACCACGGCGTCGACACGGCAATTGCACGGATCTTCAACACTTACGGGCCACGTATGCGTCCTGATGACGGACGTGTGGTCTCGAACTTCCTGGTGGCTGCGCTTTCCGGCGAACCGATGCAGGTCTTCGGACACGGCCACCAGACCCGCAGCTTCTGTTACGTGGACGACACCGTGGCTGGTCTGCTCGCATTGCTTGACAGCGGCGTCCATGATCCCGTAAACATCGGCAACCCTGCGGAGATCTCTGTGCTGGATCTCACCGACATCGTCAAGGCCGTTACTGGATCTCAGTCAGAGGTCACTTACGGTGAGTTGCCGGTTGGCGACCCGGCTCGTCGCTGTCCAGACATCTCTCGAGCCAAGCAACTACTTGGCTGGTCACCGCGTGTCGCGCTCGATCAGGGATTGTCTCGAACCGCCGAATGGTTTACCCGGACGCTCGGCCTGGGCGCTTGACCCTGGCTGATCGCAGTTATCTCGGGTGTCTCGGGTGGTTACTGGCGTCTCGCCTCGGCTTCTTGGCGGTTGGCCCGGTACCAGGAGATCGTGCGGCTTAGGCCTTCATAGAAGTCCGTCCGCGCCTCAAACCCGAACAGACGCCGTGCCCGGCTGGCATCGACAGCGCGCCGTGGCTGGCCATCGGGGCGTGTCGAATCCCAGCGGATCTCGCCATTAAAGTCACACAACTCGGCGATCAACTGCGCTAGATCGGCAATCGAGATCTCACGCTGGGAACCCAGGTTGACAGGCTCAGCCCCGTCATAATGCTCGGCTGCGTCGACGATGCCTTCAGCGGCATCATCGACATATAGGAATTCTCGGGTCGCCGAGCCCGTGCCCCAAACATTGATGTGACGGGCACCGGTGTCGGCCGCGATGACGCACTTGCGGATGAGCGCAGGGATTACGTGGCTCACGTCGGGGTGAAACTTGTCGCCGGGCCCATAGAGGTTGGTGGGCATCAGATAGGCGCTGCGCTGCCCGTACTGGGCTCGATTGGCTTGCAGATGAACAAGCTGCGCGAGCTTGGCGACACCGTATGGAGCGTTCGTTTCTTCGGGATAACCCTGCCACAAGGACTGCTCCCGGAAGGGCACAGGTGTGTGCTTCGGGTACGAGCAGATCGTGCCAACCACAACCGTCTTCGACACACCCACCTGGCGAGCCGCTTCGATGACATTCGTGCCGAGCATCAGGTTCTGCAGGTACAGATCGGCGGGACGCTTCATGTTCGCTCCGATACCACCAACCCTGGCTGCCAGATGGATCACTACATCGGCAGCGGTGTCACGGATCGCCCTGTGTGCCGCTCGACTATCAAGCAGGTCGACATCGGTGCTTGATGGAGCCCAAAGTGTGCTCACACCACGGCGACGTAGCGCGGCCATGACGGCGCGCCCCAAGAAGCCCGTGCCGCCGGTCACAAAGACTCGACTCTTGGCGAAACCCTCAGATGTCATCTCGAGTTAGCCGCGCAAGTTAGCACTGCCGGGTGCCGCACCATGTTGCCGCCCGATCGGTGCGACACTTCGGGGGTGCTGCGAGTAGCCGCTGTGGTCGAGCAATGCTGGCATCGGGTGCCGGGCGGAACAGCCGTTGCCGCAGTTTGCACCCTCGAGGCCATTGCGGCTCGCGGTGATGTGGAGTTGGTCGGGGTTGCTGCGGCGCATCGTGGAGCACCGTCGCTGGCTCCACCAGCGGGTCTGGACATTCACCATCTGCGGCTACCGAGACGCGTGTTGTATGACTCCTGGCACTACTTGCGGATGCCACGGATATCCGGAGTTGGTGGTGGAGTCGACGTTGTCCATGCGACCGGGGGAGTGGTGCCTCCAGTGGGCAGCTCCGCACTGGTCGTGACCATCAACGATTTGGCTTTCCTGCATCACCCCGAATGGTTCACTCCCCGAGGAGTGCGCTTCGCTATACGAGCACTCGAGTTGGCACGCTCACACGCTGCCGTGATGCTCACACCATCGCAAGCGACAGCAAATGATCTGGTAGATCATGGTGTCGAGTCATCACGTGTGCGAGTGGCAATGCTTGGAGTTCACCCACACAAGGTCACAAGCGAAGACGAAGCAAGAGTCCGGCAGCGCTTCGGATTGCCGGAGACGTTTGCCCTATGGGTCGGCACCGCGGAGCCACGCAAGAATTTGGAGTGCCTGCTAAGAGCAGCCGGTCGCACAACGAGCCGGATTCCGCTGGTGCTTGCTGGGCCCTCCGGGTGGGGACTAGATCTCAATGAGTTACGTGCGGAGACGACTTCGGAGGTGATGTGGCTCGGGTTTGTCCAGGACCGTGACCTGCCGGCGCTGTACGCCGCAGCTCATGTGTTTGTGTTTCCGAGCTTGATGGAAGGGTTCGGGTTACCGGTACTTGAAGCGATGGCACAGGGAACTCCTGTCGTAACTTCAGCGGGCACAGCAACTGCTGAAGTGTGTGCAGATGAGCGGTCTCTAGTTGATCCCACAGACTCTGACGCTCTTGCAAATGCGATTGATGCTGTGGTGCTCGACAACCACGAGCACCGGCGGCGGTCGCGTGCCGCGCAACTGCGTGCCAACCAACTCACCTGGAGCAACACGGCTCGTGGGGTAGTCGCTGCTTACCGAGACGCAGCCACGTGAGCGACACGTCGGAGCCTCGTGTTCTAGCCAATCTGTGTTCGATCGTGCCAGGTCGCGTCGGCGGTAGTGAGCACTATGCAACCCGGTTGCTCTCAGCAGCCACCCACCCGCAACGCTCCACCAGTGTGGCAACTCCTCAGGTTGAGGCTGCTGCGATGCGCGGAACCCGTGGCGCGCACGATGAGCTAGCGCATTTGAGATGGCACGAAGCACCGGTTGCTGCAGGTAGCCGGGCTGTTCGGGTTGCGATGGAGTCGAGCTGGTTGACCAGGCTCTCGCGAGCGTTCGATCTCGTTCACCACTTCGGGGGGCGCTTACCTGCACGTCTGGGTGCGCCGGCCGTGCTGACCATCCATGACATCCAGTCGCTGGAACTCCCAGGCAACTTCTCAAGACTCAAGCGTGCCTATCTGGCGCGAGCCTTGCCTCGCAGTGTGCGCCGTTCCCGGCTGGTAACTGTCCCGTCGCAATGGGTGGCAGCGCGGGTGGCTGAGCGCTTCGAGATGCCCCCAGAGCGGATCTGTGTGGTCCATTCCACCGCATCGAGCACCACTGACAAGCCTGATGTTGCAGAGCCTCGGTCGGCGCTGCCGCCGGAGCTTCAGGATCTGCCTTTCGTCTTGTATCCCGCAGCCACCTACCCCCACAAGAATCACGAAACCCTGCTGGCTGCACACGCCGCCGTTTGGGAGCGATGGCGCGAGCCACTGCTGGTACTGATAGGTGAGCAGGGCCGCGCCCATGCCGAGGTGATGCAAGGGGTCGCTGCGACACCCGGCGCTACACATCTGGGTTGGGTAAGCGAAGAGTTGCGAGCCTCGCTGGTTGCTAACGCTGCCGCAGTTGCGTTTCCCTCGCGCTATGAAGGGTTTGGCTTGCCGGTGCTTGAAGCGATGTCAGCGGCCACCCCCGTTGTCGCGTCATCGGCAACCGCTATCCCTGAGGTGCTTGGCGATGGGGGGACGCTGGTCGATCCCGACGACCTTGGTGGCTGGATCGATGCTCTCTCTGAGGTGCGTGACGGCTCGCCTCGGATCGAGGCTGCGGTGGCCCGAGGACTGGCTCGGGCTGAGATCTTCTCAACCGCTAACGCGGCCAGCAAGTTGACGAGTGCCTGGCAGCAGGCCCTGACGTTGAGCGACTAGTGGACGGCTGATGCGACTGGCAGTGTTGTGCCCCCACTTTGAGCCGGATGTGGCACCGACGGGCGTCGTCATGACCGCGATCGCAGAGGAACTCGCTTCCCTAGGGCACGAGATCTCCGTGGTCACGTCATTGCCGTGGTACCGGGAGCATCGTGTAGAAGACGCGTGGCGTAAAAGACCGGTTCGTGTTGACCGGCTGCGTGGCGGGATCAGCGTCACCCGTGTCAACCCGTTTGCCACCTCCAAGACTCACATCGCGGCCCGTCTGGCGGGGTTCGCCGGCTTCACCACCCTCGCTAGCGCGGTTGGGTTGGTCACGCCCCGACCGGAAGCTGTTCTAGTGATGTCACCACCCATCACACTCGGGATTGCCGGCGTCGTTGTGGCTCGACGATTTCGTGTGCCGCTCGTCTTGAATATCCAGGACATCTTCCCAGATGCCGCCATCGAAACCGGTGCGGTACACAACCAGCGGCTCATTGACGGGGCGCGCCGCCTGGAGCGCTGGCTCTACCGGCACTCCGACGCGGTCACGGTGCTGTCCGAAGACATGCGCACCAACATCGCTGCCAAGACGTCCCCCGAGCATCACAACCGCATCCGGGTGATACCGAACTTCGCCGATCCGCTGCAGGTGCGTCCCCGGTCACGCAACACTCGTTACCGGGCTGAGCACCATCTCGGTGATCGCACCGTGGTCATGTACGCCGGAAATGTCGGCTTGTCTCAGCCGTTCGAATTGATGGTGGCGGCTGCACAAGCACTACAGAGCCGCGACGACGTGGTGTTTGTCATCAATGGTGGTGGCAGCGGCCGACCGGCTCTTGAGGCGCAAGCGGCTGGGCTACCCAACCTGGTGCTTGTGGACTTTCAACCTCCGGAACGGCTCGCTGAGGTGCTCGCGTCGGCAGACCTTCATGTGATCTTGTTACGCCGCGGGTTGGCGCACTCCAGCGTGCCGTCAAAGCTGTACACGATCCTGGCCTCCGGACGTCCGGTTGTCGCGTCGGTAGATCGAGGCACCGAGTTGTACCGAGTGCTCGTAGAGGGACGCTGCGGCAAGTGGGTGCCTGCTGAAGACACGACCGCCTTCATCGAAGCGATCGAGTCACTCATAGATGACGTCCCAGCAAGAGCCGCGATGAGTCAGCGAGCCCGGAGTGTTGCCGAGCGCCTCCCTACAGCCGCAGACGTTGCCGCCCAATACCACGACCTGCTCTGCGAGGTCATCGCACAACGTCGCTGAGGCGTCTTGTGACGATCATCGCATCCATTGGCGAGCCCTAAGGCCCAACTAGCCGATATCGTGGCCGCCCGTGGCGAGGTCGAGTTCTTCCAAGAAGGTGCAGCGTGCCGCTCGGGCCGCGGCTTCTTCACGCTCCACACGAGAACGACGCGAGCTGGGATATCCAGCGGCGCTCGTAATCGTCGTCGTGCTCGGGATCGCGCTGGTCTTGTTCTCCCGCTCAACCCGTGAGCCCGCCGCGGCTCCCCGTGTTGGAAACGATCACTGGCATTCCGCTTACGGCATCTACGACTGCGATCGCTTCCTGCCCGCTTTCCAGGGTGACTACGATCCTGATGGCATCCACTCGCATTCTGATGGTGTCGTTCACATCCACCCCTGGAACAGTTCCGCTGCTGGTGTAGATGCCACCATGGACATCTTCTTTGAAGCGATGTTTGCCCGGGTCACCGACGACGAGATAAGCGGCCCCGGTATTGGCGTCCTTGAGGCCGGTTCGGATTGCAACGGTGAGCCAACCGTGATCCGAGCAGTGCGATTTGGTGCAATAGGCGCTGAGCAAGTGGCGGATGCCGAGACGTTGCAAGAACTGTTTGTGCCCACCGAAGAGTTTGATGACGACTTCGGTGACATCCGCTTGCTCAGCGATCTCGAAGCCTTCACGTTCGCTCGGGTGCCCGCCAACGCCACGATCCCACCCCCACCCGAGGAACGCCTTCAGCTAGCCCTCGGTGCATCTGCTGGCAACCTGATCTCAACCGGACCCCAGACGGAGGCTGAAGAGGGTTAGATCGAGCGAATCGCGATGCAGGCGATCCTGCTCGTCGGGGGCTTTGGCACTCGCCTCCGACCACTCACCCTCACAAGGCCCAAACAGATGCTGCCGGTGTTGCACCGGCCCATGATTGAGCATGTAGTTGCGGCGCTGGGCCGTCACGGGATTGAACGCGTGGTGCTCGCGCTCGGATACCAGGATGACGTGTTCCGCCATGCCTATCCCGATGAACGCTGTGCCGGTGTCGAGTTGTGCTGCACCGTCGAGCCTGAGCCACTTGACACTGCTGGTGCGATCCGCTTCGCCTATGAGGCTTCGAGGATGAGCCGCAGCGATGGCACATTCCTTGCAGCCAACGGTGACGTGATAACCGATGTGGATATCGGCGCCATGCTCCAAACCCACAAGAGTGCTGCTCGGGAAGCAACGATCCATCTAATCGAGGTGCCAGATCCGTCACGTTTCGGTGTGGTTGTGTTCGACGACTTCAGGCGAGTGTCGGCGTTTGTGGAGAAGCCACAAGGCCCCGAACCGCCACCGAGCCAATGGATCAACGCAGGCACCTACTTGATGGAACCTTCGGTGATCGAACGTATCGAACCGGCGCGCCGCGTCTCTATCGAGCGCCAGGTGTTTCCCGCACTGGCCCGCTCAGGGACGCTCGGTGCCTTTCCCCAGAGTTGCTACTGGGTCGACGCTGGCACACCCGAGTCCTACCTGCAGGTTCAACTTGACCTGCTTGATCGCAAGGCCGATATCGCTCCCCAGGCATCGTCGCTCCCAGGCACAACAGGAGTAACAGTCACAACAGGAGTGTCGCCAGAAGCTGTCGTAGCAGCTAGCGCAGCCATCGAGCGCAGTGTCGTGATGGCCGACGCAAGGGTGGCATCACGCTGCGTGGTCAAAGGCTCGGTGCTGCACTCTGGTGTCGAGCTATCTCCAGAAGTGACAGTGCTCGATTCGATCGTCGGAGAGCGTGCCAAACTTGCCAAAGGTTGCCGTGTGACCAATGGATCCGTGGTTGGAGATGGCGCCCTCGTTGACGCCGGTGAGGTGCTGTCGGCTGCACGTGTAGTGCCGAGTCGTTAGTGGCGACTCTCGTAACCGGGGGCGCGGGCTATGTAGGTAGTCACACGGTCGTCGAGTTGTGCGCTAGCGGCTATGACGTTGTGATTCTTGATGACTTCTCCAACTCTGCGAGATCCACAATCAATGTGATTGAGGGTCTAGTTGGTGCTCAAGTGCCTGTCGTGGAAGGCGATGCGGCAGATGAGGCGCTGCTACAGACCATCTTTGGGAGCTTCAAAATCGATTCAGTGATGCACTTCGCGGCTCGCAAGAGCGTGACCGAGTCAGTTGCTGATCCGCTTGGTTACTACCGCACGAATCTCGGATCAACCATCTCAGTTGCAGCTGCCGCACTGGCCCATGGAGTCAACCGGTTCGTATTCAGTTCCTCAGCTGCCGTCTACGGCACACCGAAGGCGCTGCCCGTGGCGGAAGGCGCTCCGACGGCCCCCGAGAGCCCGTATGGAGCATCCAAGTTGATGTGTGAACGGATCCTTGAGGATGCGGCGGCAAGCAGTGCCCAGACGATGCAGGTAGTGCTACTGCGGTATTTCAACCCCGTGGGTGCGCATCCATCGGCATTGCTCGGTGAAATACCCACAGGCGTCCCGCAGAACCTCGTACCTGCGGTCATGCAAGTCGGTTCAGGGCAGCGGAGGTCACTGCAGGTATTCGGTGACGACTACGACACACCCGATGGCAGCGCAGTCCGGGACTATGTCCATGTCATGGACATAGCCGCAGGTCACGTCGCTGCACTACAAGCTCCACTCGAGCAGTCGAGTAGCGTCTTCAACCTTGGCACCGGCCGCGGTACCAGCGTCCTCGAGCTGCTAGCGGCTGCCGCCAGCGCAACTGGTCAACGAATCAGCTACGAGATAGCGGCGCGGCGCCCCGGCGATGTAGCAGCCTGCTGGGCCGACTGCACCCGCGCGCACCAAGACCTTCACTGGCAAGCCCATTACACACTCCAAGATATGCTCACCCACCACTGGAACCACCACCGCACCGTGCGTTAGCGGAATTAGGAATTAGCGGAATAGGTCGTCGGCTGGTGGTCGGATTATCTCGTCTTGTACTGAGCCGTTCCGGAACCAGTGGCTGTTCAGGCCACGCACGATTGCTACGGGGATTCCTGAAGCCTTGCCCATTACGAGTTCGGCCGCTGCGGCGATCTCGTCGGCAACGGCGACCTCGGTCACCTTGAGTTCGCGCCCCAGGGCGTCACTACTCCCTCGCAAGTCAACAACCGCAGCGATACCAGCACAACCAATTGCTACATCGGTGACGCCTCGTCGCCAGGGTCGGCCGAACGTGTCCGAGACAATCACCGCCACATCCACACCTGCGAGTGCAGCTATCGAGGCGCGAATACGTCGAGCCGAGCGATCAGAGTCTCTTGGCAGCAGTGCCGCATAGCCGTGCTCAACATTGCTCAAGTCGACACCTGCATTAGCGCATACAAAGCCATGCGTTGTCTCGGAGATGACTAGGTCACCGCGGCGACGCAACACCCGCACCGACTCCTCCATCACGATGGGTTTGTGTGAGAGCGGATCGTTCGGATCGATCTGACGGAGACGGTTTTCTGCTTTGGAGACGATCTTCTGGGTGACCACGAGGCAGTCCCGGTCTCGCAGTCCTGAGGGGCCGGCAGCCTCAACGACGATCTCACCAATCGGGTCACCAGGGTGAACCTCGGGCATACCCGTGATTGGCAGAATCTCGATCCGCGCTCCGTCGCCCGCACTCAAGGCTCAAGCGCTCCAATCGTTGTTCGGGCCAACTCCGCGGCGACATCCGCCGAACTCATCACGGTTGGGGTTACGACCGCCCGCACCCCGTGATCCTCTACTGCCGATGCGAGGCGATCATCGGAGTTGTCGATCACAAGCGTTCCTGCAACATCGCGATAGATCTCAGCTACACCCGCGACGCTTGATTCGAACCCGAGTTCATCCATCATGCGGTCAGCTGGCCCCTTCAGAGTCGCTCCAGCAACTATTGGAGACACCGCAACGTTGCGCTCACGTCTTGCCATGAGGGCTTGGCGTACCCCTGGAACCGCAAGGATTGGCCCGATTGACACGATCGGGTTGGACGGCGCGATCACCACAACTTGAGCGTCCGCTATTGCATCTAGCACGCCTGGGGCCGGCCGAGCTCGCTCAATGCCGGCGAATCGCACACCAGAGATTGCAACGTCGTGTGCGAGCCGCACGAAGTATTCCTGGAAGCCGATCTCCTCACCCGCCACGTATGAGCGAGGCGAGTCGGCGGTCCCAGCTATGGCGTCCGACGCCAGTGTGACCCGGGTCTCGATCGGGTCATCGCTGACTGGCACGATGCGACAATCCATGCCACGAGCCCGTGCCAGGCGCTCGGTTACCTCACTGAGGGACACCCCCGAGTTCAGCAGCATTGTGCGGAACATGTGGGTTCCAATGTCACGGTCACCGAGGTTGAACCACGCATCAATCCCGTATGACCGCAAAGCCTCTAGCGCGCGCCAGGTCTCACCCTTAAGGCCCCAGCCACGTTCTGGATCGATCGCACCCGAGAGGGTGTAGATGACAGTGTCTATGTCAGGGCTTACGTGCAAGCCATGCATGTTCACATCGTCGGCAACGTTGACAATGGCCGTGACATCGCTAGGCGGCGTGACCTGAAGCTGACCTGTGAGGTAGCGGGCCGCTCCGACGCCACCCGCCAATACGACAATCACAGCGTTGAGGCGCTCACTCGGCTCATGTAAGGATCAGCCAGGCAGTTAACGACTGGCGATCTCACCAGCGGCGTTGCAACAGTGCCAGGTCGGCGTCGACCATCAGTCGCACGAGGTCAGCAAATGAGGTGCGTGGACGCCAGCCAAACGTGGCTTCGGCTTTGGAGGCGTCGCCCACCAGCAGATCAACTTCAGCAGGGCGCATGAACTGTTCGTCAACCACTACGTGGTCGCGATAGTCAAGCCCCACATGATCAAAAGCGAGCTCACAAAGAGTCCTCACCGAGTGCGTCTTGCCGGTACAGATCACGTAATCGTCAGGCTCATCTTGTTGTAGCATCTGCCACATCGCCTGGGTGTAATCGGCTGCATACCCCCAGTCACGATGTGAATCGAGGTTCCCGAGACGCAACTCATCACTCAGCCCGAGTTTGATACTGGCCGCAGCATGGCTGATCTTGCGGGTCACAAACTCCATGCCCCGACGTGGACTTTCATGATTAAACATGATGCCTGATGTGGTATGCATCCCGTAAGACTCACGGTAATTGACTGTGATCCAATGCCCATAGACCTTGGCGACACCGTAGGGACTCCTCGGATAAAACGGCGTCGTCTCTCGCTGTGGCACTTCACGCACCTTGCCAAACATCTCTGAAGAACTTGCCTGGTAAAAGCGGATGTCGCCATCCACTAGACGGATCGCATCAAGCAGCCTCGTGACACTCAAAGCAGTTGTCTCACCGGTAAGTACTGGCTGGCTAAACGAGGTTTGCACAAAAGACTGAGCAGCAAGGTTGTACACCTCGTCAGGACGGTAAGTGCGCAAGATCTCAATCATTGAAACCTGATCGAGCAGGTCTCCTGTGACGATCAGGATCCGATCCTGGATGTGTGCGATGCGTTCGTAGTTCAAGATGCTCGAGCGCCGCACCATGCCGATGACCTCATAACCCTTGTCGAGTAAGAACTCGGCTAGGTAAGAACCGTCCTGGCCGGTGATACCAGTGATAAGAGCACGTTTCGCCACAACGAGTAGCTACCGCCCCGCAGGCACAGTTGCCACACCTGCGGCTTGTGTAGTTCGCAAGTAGTTGCGCCAATAGTCAAGAAGGTCTGACACAGTCGTCGAGAGCGGGATCTGAGGATGCCATCCGGTTGCCTCGACGAGCTTGCTGGGATCGCCACGCATCTCAGCCACCTCAACCGGCCTTAGCAACTTCTCATCAATCTCAAGGCGCATCCGGTGGTGAGCCCCCGCCACCAAACGTTCGGCTAGGTCACCCACGGCAATAGAGAAGCCGCTACAGACGTTGTAGGCCTCACCCGGCTCGCCGAGCCGTGCCAAAAGCCGGTAGGCACGCACCACATCACGCACGTCGGTGAAGTCGCGGCGGGCTTCAAGGTTGCCAACCCGGATCACCTCGCCAGTGCATCGTTCGTTGGTGGCGATGCGCGCGGCAATAGCTGCTGCAACAAAACGATCGCTCTGCCCGGGCCCGAGATGATTGAACGCACGAGCCCTCACAACGCCAAGCCCGTACGCCGCCGCAGCTTGTAGGCACACCATCTCGGCAGCCGCCTTGCTCGCCCCGTACGGGGTGATTGGTCGGAGTGGGGCGGATTCGGCCACGGGCAAATGACAGGGATCCACATTGCCGTAGACATCAGCGCTGCTGACCACGACAACGCGTGCCACCCCCACTTCACAGGCCGCCTCAAGTACTCGCAGTGTTCCCTCAGCGTTGGTACGAAGAGTTGCTGCCGGGTCGGCGAAACTTGCCGCAACGTCAGCTTGCGCGGCCAGGTGAAAGACAACTTCTGGGCGGCCGCGCTCGAAGTCAACTGCTAGAGCATGGGGATCTGTGATCTCAGCCGTGCTAATCATCACATCGTCGCCCGAGGCGCACAGGTGCGAGACGAGGTGCTGGCCCACGAAGCCAGTAGCTCCAGTTACTAGTGCTCGCATGCCACCTGTGTGACCACCAAATCCAAAGCACGCCCACCGGGCGCGCCCACTAGATGCACAACGCGAACATTAGGCAAATTCGATGATGCGCGCCCGCGCCAGCCACAACGGGTTGGTGGTGGGTTTCCATTGGGGTAAGGATCAGGTGTCAGATGAACGAGCGTGCTGTGGACGTGGTGAGCGAAATGTGGGCGACTCACAGCGATCACCGCGCGGGCTTTGAGCCTCGCAGGCCAGAATCAGTGACCATGAAGGCACCTCAGTTACAAGCAATCAGGGTCAAGAGGAGGCCGTGGTGAGTCGCGAGAGCAGGGTTTCACAGCGGCTTGCCGGGTTGGTCGATCCCGCCTCGACCGCCGTGTTAACGATGGAACTGCAGCGGGGTGTAGTAGGCGCCGAGTCGGCAATGGCCGAACTCGTGGCACGCGTCCGAGCCACGGGGATTGTTGAAACAGCAGCAGCCGTGTGTGAAGCGGCCCGCGCTGTCGGTGCACGGGTAGTGCATTGCACTTTCGAGCCGCGCCGTGACGGTGCGGGTGGTGCCACCAACTGCCGTCTCCTAGGCATGGCGGATCGGATCCGTAGGGCAGGTGGAGCAACCGGCACCGAGATCGGCAGCGTAGGTGCGCGGCTGATGACCGAACTCGGCCCGGATCCACGTGATCTGATCGTGTCACGCTGGCATGGTTTGACGCCGTTTACCTCAACGGCGCTTGATCAGACATTGCGCAACCTCGGTGTCACCACAGTCGTGGCCACGGGTGTGTCGCTAAATGTCGGTGTATTGGGACTGTGCCTTAGCGCCGTGGACTTGGGGTATCAGGTGGTGCTGGTGCGTGACGCCGTCGCCGGGGTGCCCGCCGAGTATGAAGACCCTGTGATCTCCAACAGTCTTGCATTGGTCACAACACCAACCACATCATCTGAGCTGCTCTCGGCGTGGTCTGTCCACAATGCCCACCACGCTTGAGCCGGCTAATCCTCAATTCCCAAATCCCAGAGGCCTTGTCTCGCGTCCAGTACGGGTACCTCCATTAGCCTCGGCTCATCGCCGATGTGACTAGACACTCCAAGTGACCGATCGCGGCTGGCCCACACCGGCACGCAAGCAGGTCAAGGCCCCGACCGTCGCTGCTGTCGTCGTTGCGCACAACCCGGGCGACTGGTTCGAAGAGACCCTCGAGTCCCTGGCGTTGCAGGACTACGAAGAACTAAAGATTGCAGTAGTAGACGCGGCAGGCACAGGCCTGGAGTCGGTCGTGAAGCAGACCGTCTCAGACGCAGTCATGATCGATGCGCCATCATCGAGGGGCTTCTCTGACGCTGCAAACGCCGTGTTCGGGGCAGGCTTGGATGCCGACTATCTGTTGATCTGCCACGACGACGTTGCCCTAGCACCAGATGTCGTGAGCACCCTCGTGGCGGAGGCATTGCGCAGCCGGGCATCGGTTGTGGCGCCGAAGCTTGTTGATTGGGACAGGCCCGAGGTGATCCGCCAAGCCGGCTATGACGTGGACCGGTTCGGGTTTGGCGCAGACCGTGCCTCAGCCGGCGAACTAGACCAGGAACAACACGACCGAGTCACAGACGTGTTTGCGGTGCCATCGGCGGTGATGCTGGTGCGGCGGTCGCTGTTTCGCCTGCTCGGCGGCTTCGATGCCGAAGTTCTCAGACATGGCGAAGACATTGACTTCTGCTGGCGAGCCCAGATGGCGGGCGCCCGGGTCATCTTTGTGGGCGCTGCGGTTGTGCGCCACCGGGGTCGTGTGGTTGAGCGACGAGGAGTCGATGACACCCACCGGTTGAAGCTGCGCCACTCGCTGCGAGCCATGCTGGTCAACCACGGGCGGATCTCGCTCATCATCTTCGTGCCTTTAGCGCTGCTATTGGCACTCGTAGAAGTTCTGATCTGCATCTTCACAGCCAGGCTGCGACGAGCAGCTAATGCCATGTCTGCCTGGTCTTGGAACTTTGCGCGCCTTGACGTTGTGGTGCGTCGTCGTGGTGCTAACTCGCGGGTGCGCAAGATCCGCCAGGCCGACGTAACAGCGATGCAATACAAGGGCAGCCTGCGGATGACGTCGTATCTGATGCGGCACTTCTCTGGCGATCGTCACGGGCTGCTCGATGCCGCCGGCAGGACCGTGATCGGCAGTTTCCGTACCGGCTCTGTGAGGGTCGCGGCCATCGTCGGGGCCCTGGCGACTCTGTACGTGCTGTATGGCTCTCGTGATCTGATCAGCAGCGGCGTGCCGGCAATCGGCGACTTCACCGCTCTCGGGGATTCCGGGTTCGAGATGTTCCAAGATGTGTGGCAGGGCTGGTCTCAGCGTGGCGCAGGGGCGCCATCGTCGAACCTGCCCGCCATCCCCTTCGTGGCAATCGCCGGTTGGATTCTCAACAACAGCATAGGTCTGCTGCGCACGTCGCTGGTGTTAGCGCCAATCTTCGTGGGACTGCTCGGTGCCTATCGGCTGCTGGCTGCGAGCGGTTCGAGACGGGCTCAGACAGCAGCGATGGTCGCTTACCTGGTCGTGCCGCTCATGCCCGCCTCGCTCGCAGGTGGGTCGATCCCTGGGATGGTGGGTTACGCCGCCGCGCCGTGGATATTGCGAGCTCTGCTGTGGTCGCTGCGGGCCGCACCGTTCCGTGGCGACAACGGGGGCAGAGGCGGCAATGGAGGCACACCAGGCAGCCCCAGCGCATGGGCTGCGGCAGTGTCGCTTGGGGTTGCCGCCGGGCTAGCGGCAATGGCGGTGCCCGCTGTGGCGGGTCTCATCGCCATCTTCGTTGTGGGCTTAATCGTCGGCAGCGTGGTCGCAGGACGTCCCGGAGGCACCGCTCGGGTTATTGCCGCGTGCGTCATGGCGCTACCAACCATGGCGCTGCTCAACATCGGGCTCGTCGTCGATTTGGTGGCGTCCGGCGTGCATCTCGAAACGTTCGCCGACGGGCGCGACGGCTCGGCAGGATCGTTGTCTTTGGCGGAGATCTTGCAGTTCACCACGCCGGAGCACGTCCCGGGTCGCCACGTCTGGCTGTTCGTGCTGCCCATGGCTTTGCCGCTGGTTCTCGGTCGCGGCTGGCGACTCGAGCAGGCAGTGAGGTTTTGGATCGTGGCAATTGCCGCCTGGGCCTTGGTGCTGCTTGCCCAGCGGGGTGTGCTTAGCTTCGGGTTGCCTGACACCCAGTTGTTGCTCGCACCAGCAGCCGTCGCGGTGGCAGCGTTGTGTGGCCTAACCGTGCTTTGCATCGAACACGACTTGCGGTCGAGTCACTTTGGTTGGCGCCAGGCTCTGGTGCCGGTTGTGGCGATTGCGTCGCTGGGACTCTTAGGTGGAAGCATCGGCCTGCTTGACACCGGCCGGTGGGGTTTGGCGCCTACAGACCACAGCGAGACTTTGCGCTTCGAGCCTGAGGCACTTGAGGGCAGCTACCGGGTCGCGTGGATCGGGCAGCCAGAGTTCTTGCCTGTTGAAGGTCGCAGCCTGACCGGCGGCCTCGCCTGGGCTGTCACTTCCGGTGAGGAAGTCACCATTATTGACCGTGCGGTGCCAGCAGACGCCGGATCCTCGGAGCTGTTCGAGGATGTGTTGTCGTCGCTGATCGCGACGGAGACGAGTCGAGGTGGGCGTCTTCTGGCTGGTCTCGGGGTGCGTTATGTGGTGGTCGTGCATCGCCTGTCGCCTGCACCGTTTAGCCCGGCGGGTGACGAGTCACCTAGTTCGTTGGTGGTGCCTGCACTTCGTAGCCAACTCGATCTGGAGTTGCGACAGGGCACCAATCGTGCCGTGGACATATTCGAGAACACCGCTTGGGTTCCCGCCCGTTCGGTTCAAGCGGCGGGCTTCGATCGTGACATTACTTCTGTTGGGGACTTGCTGGCCCGGCCGCTAAGTGGTGGTTCTGCGATCTTTTCTGGTGACGGTCCGCCGTGGAGCGCCCCCGTGCCATCGGGAGTGGAGTTGCTGGTTACTCAGACTCCACGTCCGGGTTGGGATCTGACCCTCGATGGAGAGCCAACTGAGCGGCGCGAAGCTCTCGGCTGGACTCGTGCATATGACGTATCTGTGGGGGGTGGAGCGACGTTGTCGTACTCGCCTCCACGGTGGCGCCAAGCCGGGTTGGTCGCCGGTCTGGTCGCGCCGGTACTGCTGTTGCTTTTGTGGACCCGACGCAGCTTCCGGCGGCTGGATCGCGGCTGATGCGGCTCACGCGATTGCTGGGAATCACGACCATCGGGGCACTGATCGCGCTTGGGTTTGTGGTTGACCGCCAACCCCGTCCTAGTCACGAACGACCCGAACGCTTCGGGTCTTCGTTGCAGTTAGTCACAGAGTCGGCCAACACCTGGTTCTGTCCTGGTGGTAGCGGGTCAGATGGTCCAGCCGAAGTGTCACTTGAGCTGACAAGTGTTGCTAGCGACGCCGTTGCAGTGACCGTGTCGGTGCTGCCAGGCGGTTCGGGCGGCGACGGCGAGGTGGTCGAGTCACTCGAGATCGCCGCAGGGGCCCGTGAGGTGTTGGAGTTGTCAAGCATGGTGCCCCTAGCGCCGTGGGTTGGCGCAGTGGTCGAGATCGGCGGTCCGGGAGTACTCGTTGAACAGGTAGTAACAACTCCTGAGGGCGGTGTTGGACGCACGCTCTGCCTTACTTCCACAGCCGACAGTTGGATCGTTGCCAGCGGTGCTACCCGGCTAGCTGTTGAGGGCGAACGCTTTGTGATCATGCTGCTCAACCCTTATCCCGACGCTGCCGTTGCCGACATCGATCTGGTTGGCGATGTCGGACGTGATGCCGTTGAGGGAGTCGTGGTTCCCGCACGCCGTGTTGTTGCCGTCGACGTTTCGCAGGCGATGACCGAAGCCGAGAAGGTGACGGCTTTCGTTGACGTCGTCGCGGGACGTCTGTCCGTCTCATGGATCCAGTTGATCGAGGGGCCGACTGCAGGCAGCGGCACCCGGATGTCACCAGCAGTTCAGGGGAGTGCGGTGTCATGGGTTTTGCCAATTGCAGGATCTGCGCTGGCTGGACGCAGAGACGTGATCGCTGTCACTAACCCGTCTGCCGACACCACAGCACGGGTCGACCTTGAGTTCATCGCCGATGATCCGTGGCTGAGTTTGACCCCTGTTGAGGTCGATGTGTCCCCTGAGCGAACCGCCCTTGTCGACTTGACCCAGCAGCAGCGGCTTGTAGGTGCAGCTTCCTACTCTGTGGTCGCTCGTTCGATTAATGAGGTGCCGATAGCGGTGTCGATCAGCAGTGTCTCACCCTTCGAGGACGTGACCATTGAGACGCCGATTGTCGCGGGCACTACCGCCATGATCGGTGCTGACTCGGCAGCGAGGCGTTGGCTGGTGCCGGTGGATGTGACCGATGCCGACGTTCGCGCCGGCTGGCATGACGACAGCTCCGCAATCGTGGTATTCAACCCCGCTGAAGATGGCATAGCCCTGGTTGACGTTGCTGTCTCCGGCGAGCTTGTGAGGTCTATCGAGCTCGGTCCCACCCGGCGTGCCCGTCTTCAACTTGGCGAGTTCGGTGCGGGTCATTTCGTAGTCGAAGTGGAGTCATCGGCCCCCGTCGTGGTCGGCCGTGAACTAGTAGGCCTAACCTCCCGGACAGCCTCCCTAGCTGCCCCTCTCCAAGCTCCGCCACCACCAGCCGAGTACTCCAACCCAGGTTGATTCCCCTATTGAGGGCCTTGCGCCATCTTCGCCAGACGGGCTGCATGTAAAGTGCATGCATGGTGAACATTCAGATCCGTGATGTGCCCGAAGACATTCATGGCGCTCTTGTGGAGAGAGCAACTGCACGGGGCCAATCGCTGCAGTGTTATCTGAGCATGGAACTGGCGCGACTCGTTTCGCGCCCCACAGCGGCCGAGATCTTTCAACGCATAGAGGCCCGAGGGCTCAACAGTCGCTTCAGTCCCGAAGATGCGGTTCGGGTGATTCGGGCTCACCGAGACGGTCTCGGATGAGCGTTTTCGACGCCTCCGTAATCGTGACGGCCCTCGCCGATTTCGGTCGAAAGGGCGACCGTTACCGCACTCGAATGTCCCACGATGTTCTGAACGCACCAGACTTTGTGCGCCTTGAGGTGATTTCCGCGCTCCGAAGACACTACCTAAGCGGGCGATTGAGTCCGATAGCAGCACAACATGCGATTGCGGACCTGCTTGAATTGCTGCTTCAGACCTATGAGATTGAGCCGATGATCTTTCGAGTGTGGGAGTTGAGAAACAACATCACCCCGTACGACGCGTGTTATGTCGCCCTTGCAGAGGCTCTCAACACACCGTTACTCACCGCGGATCGCAGGCTTGCAAACGCACCTGGCATCAACTGCAAAGTAGAACTCATCTCTAACTCGCAGTTCAACACACAACCGTTTCGACGAAGGTAGAGCTGCAGCATCTAGCGAAGTGCTGAACCAAGCCAATGCACGTACCCGCAAATGCAATGCAAGAACGCAGTAAGGAATCAAGATGCGAAGCCACCGACAACACTGAGATCTCCGACGGTCAGCTTTCCAGTGTACTGGATATCAAAGTTAGCTATATCGGTCATGTCGGGTCTTGGGCGACCGGCGAAGGCGCTGTCGTGGGCGTACGGACCCTGCGGGCCTTGAGCCGGGCTTGATCCATGATCTGGGCAGTTCTAGCCCTTGCGCCGGTGACGGAAGGCTCGCGGGAGAGTTCGCGCCGTGCAATTGCGAGATCTTCGGGGTCGAAGTCGAGAACGGATGCGACGGCATTGTCGAGTTCTTCGCGCACTGAAATCGTTCTCTCTCTCTCTCTCTCTCTCTGCTAGCCGTGGCATGCGTACGGTCTTGCACTTCTCAAATGCTCTTGCGAGGTCGCGACTTTCTTCGCGTCAAAGAGTTGCGGTCCGGCGAAGGCGGGGGCAGGAATACTCTCAATTGCCTTTATTGAGAAGTTGACGCGGTCGAGAACATTGGGAGAAGACACTGATAGCCCACCAATGACTCCCAGAGTTGAATTCAGCCAGACAGCTAGAGCTTTACTGACATCGAGCTCGTCTTGATCAGGAGAAATAGGTACCCAGTGATTGCTCACCGTTCTCTCCTCACAAAACGCCGCAAAGAGACGTACGGTGTTGAGTCGTGCTTTGTCACAATAGAGAAGGTGAGTACGTCTCGCCCAAGAGGTGTCACATTGGCGCTGTCTGCCACCCTTGGGATGAATGTAGACGTCTGGTTCAGTTGTTAGCGACGACACTGCATCAGTGTCATTGTGCCATAAGCTTCGCCTTCCAGATTGGTCAGAATGAGGTTTCTTGACAAAATTTTTCCTGATGCTTCTCCCATCAGGACCGACTTCGGAGATCGATTGCAGCGGTACTAGCCGGGCATCAGTTACAAGACGCCGAGCCCATTGAACGAGATATTGAGACTGGATTGCGAGCGGTCTCCACCGCCCGTCGGCAATCTCTGCAGACGAGTGTTCGACTATGTATGCGATTTCTTCATCTGGATTTCCTGCACGCAGCTGCTCTGCAAGAACAGCGGCTCTAGCCGGGTTAGTAGTATTGCGACGTAGGCATACGAACTTGGTTGGCGGCCGATCCTTTGGTTCAGCGTCATCACGCCTTGCAACGACGAGCATCTCACTGATTGTTGTATTTTCAGAAAAGCAGTACCTCTTTGGATCGTGACTGTAGATGACCCACTCAATGTGGAACCAGTCGGCGAGCAACTTACGAACCTCATGCGCCGAGGGCGCCGCACTGCCTGCTAACGGATATACAAAGGCAAGAGTTGAGCCATTATCGAAACGGGTTAGGTGTTCACCTAGATCAATGAACGTTGTGCCTGCTGATGACCCGTGTCCAGCCCTGCCCTTCGTTAGTGTCTTCTCACGGGTCTTCATTCTCTTCTTGTCGTCGTTGGAGAACTGACGGTGCCGTAACGAGTCCCGTGTGTAGGGTGGATTCATTATGACTAGGTCAAACTGTTGGGCTCGATTGAGATGTCAAGTTCACTGTCGACTTGTTGACCGGCGGACCACGGAATAGCGCTCAATTGATTGTGTTTGCTGCCACTAGCAAGTAGTTCCAATGATCCGATTCGGACGTCCTGCCTCTTCGTCTGACCGTCGTGGTGTGACCCATCGTCGAGTACGACTCCAAATGGCATCATGTGAATGTTCATGTGCCTAAAGGATGTCGATGGTGAGATCACCCCGAGCGTCGTAGCCGCCATGTGGCAAGCAGTTAGGTTCACGTCAAGGCCATAGATTGAGTCTTCCACAAGCTTTGCCGAGAGTTGTTCAGTATCGCCGTGCCGAAGACGCAGTGTTCGCTCCATCACAGCCATCAGGAGTGTTCCTGTCCCACATGCTGGGTCAATGATCTTGCGCTCCTCGGGCTTGCGGGGAAGGTCGTCGTCCCCTAGTGCAATGCCAGCGAGCAACACAGCACCAGCAGTACTCGTGTAGAACGAACCGTCGCAGCGCGCGGATTCAAGCAACCGGTGAAAGATGCGGCCAACGAGGTCGTGGCCCCTTGAGGCTTTGCTCATGGCGGTACGGGCTCCGGCACGGGCGACACGCTTTACGGCTTGGGCACTATTCGGCGAGGCGGAGAGTACCTTTAGCGCGCGTCTCCCGGACTCGAAGATAGGACGGTAGTCAATGGCAAGAATTAGACCCCAGGCATCGTAAAGAGCACTCGTAGGATCATCCGAGTCTAGGCACTCCAAGAGAGTCTTTGGCGGCCAATTGCCTTTGAACATACTCCCTTCTGGATTCTTGGAATTAACAGTTCGCGCATCACGCTCAGGTCGCATAGATGGCAGCAGGGCAGTGAGCCGCGCATGAAACATAGATGCAGCAGCTACAACCAACAGACCTCGTTTCGTTGCCGACTTGAGCCGATCTGTTTTCTTCTGTCGAATCGGTAGATCAAGCTCAGCAGCTAGACAGATTTGTTCGCGTTCAGATAGGTTCATTGCCGCGAATTCAAGCGCGGTTTCAAGATGACGGACTTGCTTCTCTGGATTGCCTGCCTGTGCAGGGATCTGCAGAATCAGCTCTGCAAGACCTCCCACTCCTGACTTCTGAAAGCTCACGTTGGGAAGGTCAACGTTTTTGCCTCTTCTTGCCCGTTCCCGTTCATCCGCTGTCAGTTCCGGTCGCAGTGCGACTTCGACTTCGCTTTCGATCCGCAGTTCACTCTCAGTGGTGTGTCTCGCGTAACTCAGCGCGACTGCAAACTGGACGTTCACCTCGGAGCATGCCGCTTGAATTAGCCTCTGGTGTGCATCCTGGAGAGCGCCTCTCCGACTATTGATCTCAGCTTCGATTGCGATGACGGTGCCGTCTAGGTCTACGCAAATGTCAATCTGTTTCCGGCTGCCTGCTTGCCTTTCTTCAAATTCGGCTTTGACTGGCAGTACGCTGCTCAACAGCAGTGCGACCTTCCTGTTGAGGAATGTCTCTCGTTCCGGGCCCGCCTTGCTCCGCACTCTGTCTCCTCTTTGCCGTCATGGACAGCTCTCAGTCACGGGAGGGAACCATCAAACGACCTCTCCGTCAAGCCGAACATGAGTGCTCGTTCTTGGAGCCAGTCACAGCGGACACTGATCAGCGGTCTCAACTCATCACTGCGCGTGTCACGATTCGTCGCGCCGTGTCGGCCACATGATGGCGCGCAGGTTTTGATCATCGCAGCGTGTCGAGACCTCGCTTCGAGTTTGGCTGCCTTGGTGAGTTGCTCCTCGCCGTCGGTGATTGTGGCTATCTGGCTGTTTGATCTGTCGGGAGTGCTGGGTTTGCGAAGAACGATCTAGTCAGGGTGGTTCCAGCTTTCCGTGGGAGGTGTTGGTCGGCTTCTGGGGTGGACATTAGGGATGTCGGTTGAAGCATCAGCGAGTGTTAGGTGGTGATTTGGGGACGGCTGTCGCGGCTAGCTCAACGATGTCAGCTCCGAAAACGCCTTTGTCGTCCCGTAGGGATGACCAGTCCGTAGCACAGGTGTCGTCTTGGCAACTTCAGGTGTCTTTACCGCTTGACCAAGATTTCGGTGTGTGATGTGCGGTTTCATGAATTCCAGGGTATAGTGAACGTATGTTCGCTTTAGCCCGGCAGGAAGGCTTGTATGTCAGTGCCAACGAGCGGTCGGGGTGGGTACAGGTGATACGTGCAGGTGCTGCAGAGAGCAAGGCGAGCATCAGTCTTGTTCGCTGTGGGGTGTTGTAGTTGTGTTGTTGGGGTCGGTTAGGCGGATCGATGCGGAAGCCAGTGAGATGCTTGCGGGTTTGCATAGGGCACCGCTTGGTGATGTGCGATCGAGTCTTAGTGAGATGAAGTCAGCGCGAGCAAAGTGTGAGATGTATTGCGCTCAGGTTGCCCGGTTGGTTGCTCGTGTTGAGCGTCATGGTGATGATGGTGCTGGTGTTCTTGTTGAGACATCAGGAGTGTCACGACGCGAAGCGCGCCGGAACACGAAGACTGTTAAGCAACTTTCGGAGATGCCTCGGTTGCGTGAGGCAGTTTCGGTCTGGGCGGGTGAGTTTTCGTAACGCTGAACGGCTCGTGAAGGCTGCTGGTGCGACTAGCAGTGCTGCTGTTGAGTCTGATTCGGAGTTGTTGGGTTTGGCTGCGTCGTTGACTGATGATCAGTTTGTGCGGGTTGCTAAGCGTTGGAGCCGTGCCCAGCAGGGCGATGAGGGCGAAGCTCTGCATTTGCGGTTGCGTCGCCGTCGGAGTTTGCGGTTCTTTGAGGATGATGACGGGATGACGCATCTGCATGGTTGTTTTGATCCTGTGACAGGTACCCGTATCGCTAACCGGTTGCGTCGCGTTTCTAAGCGAGCATTCAACAGCGACAAACGCGATGCTGGCTTGAGTAGCGGCTTTGAGCGTCGCAGTTTTGATCAGTGCATGGCAGACGCGCTTGACGTGTCAACAACAGGTTCGGGTTCAGCGGAGCATGGTTGCGTCTTGTCACCTGGTGGGCCCGCTGAGATCAGCGTCGTAGCGCATCTCAACAAAGAGTCATCTCGTTTGGTGGCTGAGGTGGTTGGGGGTGATCCGCTTCCGCCCTCGGTGTTGGATGAGTTGATGTGCAACTCAACCCTGAAAGGGTTGCTGTTCAGTTCCAAAGGCGTGCCACTCTGGCAAGGATACACGAAACGCAGCGCCACGACTGGCCAACTCAAAGCACTCAAAGCACGTGACCGAGGCTGCATCGGCTGCGGCGCCACCCCAACGATCTGTCAAGCCCATCACATAATCCTGAATTTTACCGGGTTGAGGGTCGCTGGGTTTGTTGGTGGCTTGTTTTGGTGGGTCGCTGGGTTGTGGGTGTTTAGCGTTGGGTTGGTTGGTGTCTGGTGGGGTTGCGGGTTCGGGCGGTTGGTGTGGTTTTGGAGGTGGAGCGTTAGGGTGATTCGCGGTGGTGTGCGGTTCGTTGGGTTGGCGAGAAGCTGGGACCGAATCTTGAGACGATTCGTAAGTGGGTTCGCTGCTTCGAGATCGATAACGGTGAGTTGCCTGGTTTCAAGACTGAGGATCGTGAACGGTTGAAGCAACCCGAACGCGAGAATCGCGAGTTGCGCAGAGCGAACGAGATTTTGAAGTTGGCTTCGGGTTTCTTCGCGGCGGAGCTCGACCGTCCACAAAGTCGCAGGTAAAGTTCATTGACGCTCACCGGGATGAGTTCGGGGTCGAGCCGATCTGTGGAACACTGCGGATCGCCCCTTCCACGTATTGGGCTTATAAGCGGCGTCCTTCGTCTGCTCGCGCGATCCGTGATGAGCAGTTAAAGATCGAGATCAGCCGCGTTTTTCACGACAATTTTGGTGTTTATGGGGCACCCAAGATTTGGGCTCAACTCAACCGCGAAAACATCAGGGTTGCTCGTTGCACCGTCGAACGTTTGATGCGTGACCTCGGGATACGCGGAGCTACTCGAGGCAAACCCAAACAAACCACCACCCCAGTCGCGGCTTCGGAGAGTCCCAGGGATCTCCTGGATCGCAAGTTCGGGGCGGTGGCACGAACCGCCTGTGGGTAGCAGATCTCACCTATGTACGCACCAAGACCGGGTTCGTATATGTGCGGATCGTCGGCTGCAAAGCCTCCAGATCGCTAACCGCAAACATCGCTCTAGACGCCCTCGAACAAGCCATCTGGGACCGCAAACGCGACAACGGTGATCTCACCGGCTTGATCCATCACAGCGACAAGGGCAGCCAATACCTCGCCATCGCATACACCAACCGCTTAGCCCGAAACGGAGTCATCGCCTCAGTCGGATCCCGCGGTGACTCCTACGACAACGCCCTAGCCGAAACCATCATCGGCCTCTACAAAACCGAACTCATCAACAACAAAAGACCCTGGAGCGGACTCAAAGACCTCGAACTAGCCACCCTCGAATATATTGACTGGTACAACCACCAGCGCATCTATGACACCCTCAGAAACACCACACCCACCGAACACGAAACCAACCACCACACTCAAACCACAACAAAAACAACCAAACAAAAACACCACCAAACAACCCGGTAAAATTCACCAAGACGGCAAACCCTCACTAATTCCACCCAACGGCCCCAACTACGGGCCCGCCCGAGCACAACCACCCATAACCCAAACACCCCAACACAAACACAACACCCGACCCCCACCCTCCGGGCGTTCTTCCACATCATCAAATGGTCTGAGCAGCCGTTCAAGCAGCCACGCTCGGAAACACACGGGAGCTAGCAGTGAACAGGTCGACGATCAAAACAGCGGTCTATCGACACACGACCCAACACTTGACAACAATCGATCAACAAAGTCGCCGCTCGAACTGCAACTCAGCCTTTGAAACCTCAACCCAAAACACTTCTCGGGTCTTGGGACGGTTGTTGTCAGATGCTAGACGGGTCTTGGGACGGGTTCGGCTGAGATGGTTGAGACCTTGATTAGGCGTTGCACTTCTTGGCCGCTGATGGTCTCGTGTTCGAGCAGTGCTCGGGCAACTAGGTCAAGTCCGTGCCGGAATCGGCTGAGGGTCCGGCGGCAGCGATCCTGCTGTTCTCGAAGGATGCGTTCGATCTCTTCGTCGATGACGCGGGCCGTGTCGTCGCTGTAATCACGTGTCTGGACTAGGTCTTCACCTAGGAACACCTGGTTCTGGGATCCCCAAGCCATCGGGCCGATCTCATCAGACATGCCCCATTCACGCACCATTGAACGTGCCAGGGCAGTGGCTCGCATCAAGTCATCAGCGGCGCCCGTACTGCTGATACCAAACACCAACTCCTCAGCAGTTCGTCCGCCAAACATCACAACCAATCGATCAAGGATGTAATCGGTGCGGTAGATGTGGCGATCCTCCTCAGGCAACTGCATCGTCACACCGAGTGCCATACCACTCGGGATGATCGTCACCTTGTGAAGCGGATCAGCGGTCGGCAGCACTGCAGCGCAAACCGCATGGCCAGCCTCGTGATAGGCGATTGCTTCTTTCTCGTCATCGGAGAGTGCTAGCGATTCGCGCTTTTGGCCCATCATCACCCGGTCGCGTGCAACCTCAATGTGGCGTGCCTGTATCTCGTCCTTGCCTTCACGCACCGCAACTAGAGCGGCTTCGTTGACAAGGTTGGCAAGGTCGGCACCGCTCATGCCAGGGGTGCCTCTAGCCACCACATTCAGGTCAAGATCGTCTGACGTTTGCTTTCCTTTGACGTGAACTTCAAGGATTGCTTGCCTGTCTGACAACTCAGGCAGTGGCACAACCACCTGGCGGTCAAATCGACCCGGACGAAGTAGTGCAGGGTCAAGGATGTCGGGGCGGTTAGTCGCCGCCATCATCACGATGCCTTCGGATCCTTCGAAGCCGTCCATCTCCGAGAGCATCTGGTTAAGTGTCTGCTCACGCTCGTCGTGGCCTCCACCGAGCCCAGCACCGCGCTTGCGACCGATCGAGTCAACCTCGTCAATGAAGATGATCGCTTTGCCCATCTTGCGAGCCGATTCGAACAGGTCACGAACCCGGCTAGCACCGACCCCTACAAACATCTCCATGAAGTCAGAACCGGTCACCGACAGGAATGGCACGCCGGCCTCGCCTGCTACGGCTTTGGCGATCAGTGTCTTGCCGGTTCCGGGTGGCCCCACGAGCAGCACTCCCTTAGGCACCCGCGCACCAATCTCCGCGAATCGCTCGGGTGTCTTCAAGAAGTCGACGATCTCTGTGATCTCTTGCTTGACACCTTCATACCCAGCGACATCTTCAAAGGTTGTACCAGGTCGCTCAGTGGTGTACGTCTTGGCGCGGCTGCGACCGATCGACATGATGTTGCCCATCTGCCCCTGGGCTCGTCGCTGCATCCACCAGAAGAACAAGATCAGCAAACCGATAGGCAGCAGCAACGGGATAATCGAGAGGAAGAAGTTGTTGTTTGGCGGCCGGTAACTGAATTCCCCGACCTTTTCGTTTACGAGGTCGGTGTGAGCCTCAGGAAGTGGTGTCGGGCCGCTCGATTGGAGTTGTGCGCCGGATACATCAGTAGCTCTGATGGTGCCAGTAGCGATCTCATACTCGGCGCTGACGATGGCGTTGTCGCTCACACGCAGCAGGAACTCGTTGTAGGAAATCTCGTCGCCGTTTGATCCGGGGAACGTGGTCGTGAAGATGATGATGGCGAGCATCGCTCCGAGCATTCCCCACACCAGCAAGCGAGGTCTGCGTGAGTTCTCGCTATCTTGCGAACTCGTTGAGCCTTGCTTCTTGCGCGCCTGGTCCTTTGTTTGGGAGCCCGAGGGCCTTTGGGGACCCGTGGGCGCCGGTGGCGGCGGGGGAGGGGGTTCAGTCTCGGCCACGTAGCCAGACTACTGTCACCGAGTCACGGTAGCCGTGGCGGTATGAACAGCGGTGGCTCGGTCGCGCCACATTGGGAGGCTGCGCACTAGCTTTGCCACCTATGCCTACTTTGATGTCGGCCTCAACCAGGCTCAAGTGGGCAGTGGTCGGTTGGTGCATCTCTTTCGTTGCGACCGTGGTAGTGAGCATTGTCGTAGCAGCCGTCTACATCGGATATGACACCGGCACTGGCGATCCGGTCGATTCGCTTGAAGATCTGTCGATCGGTGCCTTGACGCTGCTGCAGTTGCCTTTGTGGTTGGGGCTGTTTGGTACTCCACTTCTCGCTCGCACCCGCGGCCTTGACTGGCGCAGACACGTTGGTTTTGTGATGCGTCTTAGAGACATCCCGCTGGGTCTCGGCATCGGAATCGTGGGCCAGGTGGTGCTGGTACCGCTGCTGTATTGGCCGATCTTGCGCCTCGTTGATCTTGATGTAGAGAGAGAGGCACGTGAACTGGTCGAGATGGCGATCTCGAATCTCGACCACGTCCTGCTTGTTGTCATGACAGTGGTTATCGCACCCATCGTTGAGGAGACGTTCTTTCGGGGTCTCCTGCAGGGAGCGCTCAAGGAACGCTTCGGCACGATCACAGCGGTTGCCGTCTCGTCTGTTGCATTCGCGGCTACCCACTTCCAGCCAGTGCAGTTTCCGGCCCTGGTGCTCATCGGATTGGTCTTTGCTTTGCTGACCCACTTCAGCGGACGGTTGGGCCCAGCAATCTGGGCTCACGTTGGCTTCAACTCGGTAACCGTCGCCCTCTTGATCTTCTGGGCATGAGGGCGGAACCAGCCGAAGACGTGGCGGAGACAGACATGGCGGAGACACAGGCTCAGTGAGCCACCCAATGCGCAGCCGGCTGCTAAGCGCCGCCATTTTGGCGGTGGTTGTGGGCTTTGTGGTAGTGAACACCCGGGTTGGCTTGTGGTTCGTTGACAACACTCCGACAGGAGGGGACCTCGGTGCTCACGTGTGGGCACCCGCATACCTGCGTGACGTGTTGCTGGGCGAGTTCCGGCTCACGGGCTGGACGCACGATTGGTACGCCGGCTTCCCCGCCTTCACCTTTTACATGGTGGTTCCGTCGCTACTGGTCGTGATCCTTGATGTGGGTCTCGCCCTACCCACCGTTCTGTTCGCCTGGATGGCATGTGCGGGTGCCATGCTGTGGATGCTGCGCATACCGGCAGTGCGTGACATCTGGCGGGAGGCCAAACTCGCTAGTCGTGCGCTGAGCGTCGCGCTGCTAGCAGCAGTTGCGGTGGGGCTCTTTGAGCTGACGGGGCTCTACGACACCCGCGAACTGTCGATTTGGGGCCTTCGCCCCTTTGGCGACCTGCAGTACAACAAAGAGTTGGTTGAACGCGCGCTCGCAGCGTTCCTGTTGCCCGCTGCTGCCGGTACCTGGACGTGGGCGCTGCTGGAGTCGCGGCCAAGACTGCGACCGCTCGCAGCCGGGGGCGCTGCCGTTCTCGCGCTCCTCCTCACCGACTTGCCCTATGGAGTGTCGCTGAAGTTGGTGGCTATCGGCGGCGTGGTCGTCTTGCCGGCTGCAGTTTGGGCAATGGCGTCTCGTGCCGGAGTTCCAAGGGTTGGGCGCAGTTTGGCTGCCTTTGCGTCACTGCTGTTCCTATTCGACCACTCATTCAACATTTACGGCGGCAACTTGATGTCAACCATGGCAGGTGAGTTCGCTTACTCGCTTGGGCTGGCATGCGCCATCATCTACATCGGTGTAGCGGCTCGTGGCATGCAAGCTGGTCGAGACCGGGTGCTCTCCGGTGCATTGCTAGCCCTCACGGGGCTCCTGCATCTCTTCTCAGCTTTTTTCGCGCTGGCGGCAACTGCAGCCCTACTGCTGGTCATGGGGTGGCAACGTGCACAGTGGTGGGCTCGCTTGAAGTGGGTCTTCACGACCGGTGTGCTGGCTGCTGCATTGAGCGCCTGGTGGGTACTGCCGTTCTGGTGGCAGCGCGGCTACCTCAACGACATGGGCTGGGGCAAAGAGCGACGCTACATGTCTGCCCTTTGGTCAAGATCCGAGTTTGACTACAGCTTCCTGACCAACCACCCGCCGTTGCAACTATTTGTTTCGGTCTCAGCAGCAGGTCTGTTGGTGTTCGGTGCCGTCAGGCTTTATGGCCGCTTCCGCTTACGACTACGGCGCCTTGGGACTAACGGCAAGACAACACCGGCCGACGTTGCATCGATCGGCTTAGGAACACGGCTCTGGCTAGCCCTAAGCGTGACTGCCGCGATATTTGCTCTGGCCTTCTGGTTGTTGCCCGAAGGGCGACTCTGGAACGTGCGGATCTTGCCGTTCTATTACCTGACCGTGTACCTGACCGCTGCCCTAGGGGTCGGCAAAGGGCTGCACTACTTGAGATCGCTCGTCACAACACTTCGGCGCCAACAAGCCGTCTCCGGAGCGGACTCCCGCCCGATCGTGAGACTCGGCACGAGGCTGGCCTCGGTGACCGTGTTTGCTCTCATGGTTGTACCAGCAGTGGCATTGGTTGTGTTAGTCGCACTTCCGCTTCGTGGCCTTCCGGGCGGAGGCATCGACGAGACAGGCGCATACCGCTGGGGCCCCTTTTCCACAACGGAAACCAACCCGGGCACCTACTGGGTTCAATACAACTTTGAGGGTTACGAGAGTCGCATTGCCACTGAAGCAGGCGGTGGCTACGGCGAGTATCGCTACCTCGTCGACACGATGTCAGCAGTCGGTGACAGTCTGGGATGCGGGCCGGCGCTGTGGGAGTATCAGCTTGAGCGCATCGGAACCTACGGCACGCCGATGGCTCCGATGTTGTTGCCACATTGGACGGATGGCTGTATCGGGTCGATGGAAGGTTTGTACTTCGAAGCCTCGGCAACGGTTCCCTTCCACTTCTTGATGCAATCTGAACTCTCGGATTCGCCCTCAAATGCACAACGGGATCTTCCCTATAGCGGACTTGATGTGGCACGTGGCGTGGAGCATCTCCAGATGATGGGTGTGCGTTACTACATGGCGTTCTCTGAGAGCGCGCTCGCTCAAGCCCGTGGCGTTCCCGAACTGGTTCAAGTGGCGACTTCGGGGCCTTGGACGGTGTTTGAGGTAATCGGAAGCGAGCCAGTCAGCGGGTTGAGCGAGTTGCCGGTGGTAACTGCGGGACTCGGGTCTAGCGGCGAGGACTGGATGGTGCCGGCTGTTGGCTCCTTCCTTGCGGGACACGCCGGCCCGATGCTGGCGCTTGACGGGCCTGAGAGTTGGCCTCGCATGGACCTTGCTGATCTAGAGGCACCGAGCGTCGAGACCCCTTCTGTCGCCGATCGCGTTAGTGAGATGCGTCGACTGTCGCAGTTGCTGCCCGAGCAGGCCCCTCGGGTGAAGGTAGAGCCAACTCAAGTGTCTGACATACGTCGAGACAACCACTCAATCTCGTTTTCGGTTGATCGCGTCGGATCGCCAGTGCTGGTTCGCACCTCGTACTTCCCCAATTGGTCGGTGTCTGGCGCTGACGGGCCCTACCGGGTGACGCCCAACCTGATGGTTGTAGTGCCGACTAGCCACGACGTTGATCTGAGTTACGGCCGGCATCTTGTGCAGTGGGTCGCTGCGGCGATCACGCTGGTAGGGCTAGCAGCAGCGGTGTGGGGACTAACGCGCACCCGCAGACGTAGCGAAGAGGCTGTCTAGCTCTGGTTCGACGGCACGGGCAGTAGGTTCGCAGCCCGTGGGCAACCTCGATGCGATCTTCAAGGCCTATGACATCAGGGGCGTAGTAGGCGAGCAGATCGACGCTCAGACATGTCGCTTGATTGGCTCGGCATTTGGTGTCTTCGTAAAGCGCCAGGGATCAAGCCGTGTCGCCGTGGGTCGTGATATGCGAGAAGACGGCCCTCGGCTGGCACACGCCTTCGTCGAAGGCGTTAGGCACTCAGGGGTTGATGTCACCGACATTGGCTTGTGCGCTACCGAGATGATCTATTTCGCCTCGGGCCTGTGGGGGATACCAGCAGCCATGTTCACTGCCTCACACAACCCGGCCGGCTACAACGGCATCAAGCTATGCGGGCCGGGAGCCTCACCCATCGGTTCGACTTCAGGATTGACCGAGATTAAGGCTCTCGCAAGCTCGCCCCCTGCTCGCGCAACCACCACAGGCTCGATAACAACCCACGGTTTGCTCGATGACTACGTGGAGCACGTCACGTCGTTTGTGCAACCCGACCGGCTGGAACCGCTGCGGGTTGTGGTGGACAGCGCAAACGGGATGGGCGGCTTGATCGTGCCTGCGGTCTTTGGGTCACTCGGTATCGAGGTCGATCATCTCTACCCCGAACTCGACGGAAACTTCCCGAACCATCCCGCCGATCCGCTCGAACCCGCCAACCAGCAAGACCTCAAACACCGTGTGCGTGAGGTTGGAGCCGACTTAGGTCTGGCATTTGATGGTGACGCCGATCGGGTCTTCGCAGTGGACGAGCAGGCGACCTCGCTGCCAGGTTCGCTACTGACAGCGCTGATCTCTCAAGTAATGCTTGAACGTGAACCTAAAGCGTCGATCGTCTACAACCTGATCTGCTCAAAAGCGCTACCCGAAGCGATCCTGGAGTGGGGTGGCAAGCCTGTTCGTTGCCGGGTGGGCCACTCGTTCATGAAACAAGCCATGGCAACTAGTGGCGCAGTGTTCGGTGGTGAACACAGCGGCCATTACTACTACCGGGACAATTGGTGCGCCGAGAGTTCCATGGTCACCTCGCTGCTGTTGATGGAAGCGCTCAGCGGCTACTGCGGATCGCTGTCGCAGCTAGCAGCGCCACTGCGGCGGTTCGCATCTTCAGGTGAGATCAACTCCACTGTCGCCGACCCTGGTAAAGCAATCGAAACCGTGGCAGCCTGGTTCCGAGGCTTCAAACAGGATCGGCTCGACGGGCTGACCGTGGACTGCGGTGAGTGGTGGTTTAACCTGCGACCCTCCAACACCGAACCGTTGCTCCGACTCAACCTTGAAGCCCCCGACGCGACAGCAGTCGATGTCCGAGTGTCTGAGATCCGTGCGATGCTAAGACTCCATGACGCTTGACTCGAGGCTGCTAGAGATCCTGGCGTGTCCTGCCGACAAGGGCCCGCTGCTGTACTTCGCTGATGACGACCTGCTCTACAACCCTCGGCGCAAACTTGCCTACCGGGTAGATGACGGCATCCCAGTGATGTTGATCGACGAAGCCACCCACTCCGATGCGGCTGAACATGGGCGTCTGATGGATAAGGCCAGAGCGGAAGGCATCAGCTTCACGTTCGATTCGTCGGACGCTTCGGATGCCCCGGGTGGTCGCAGCGGCGGGGATTGATCGGCATGGCCAGCGGCGGGTTGACCGAGGCCTTTAGGCACCTTCCCGAAAAGGTTCGAGAGGCCGCCATCGCCGCCGCCGATCTCACAGGACTACCAGACCGGGGTTCGATTAGCGAGGTGGTCATCCTGGGCCGCGGCGTTGGTGCAGTCGCCGCGGATGTCGTGGCCATGGTCGCCGAACGGCACTGCTCGGTTCCCGTCGTGACAACCGGCGTAGAGGTCCCTTCGTGGTTAAGCGAATCGTCTGTTGCCCTTGCGCTCTCTCAATTGGGCCACGACCGTGCCACTGTTGCGGCCGCGCGTCGTGCCCGTGCTGCCGGCGCAAGCGTGATCGCAATCACTGCGGGTAGCGACTTGATGTCAGCCTGTTCGCATTGGGGTGTTCCAGTGGCCCGGTTTGACCCGGCTGCTGGCCCGGCGGTGGGTCTTGGTGTTGTGACGGTGCCCGCACTAGTGCTGCTTGAGCGACTCGGGCTCACTCAGGGCATGAACCGGTTGATACTTGAGGCTGCTGCTCAGCTCGACGCTCGCTTGCGGTTGATCGACTCTGCACCTGGACGGATCGCCGAGATAGCCGCAGGGATCGGTGATCAGATGGTCGTAGTTTGTGGCGCCGGTGCGTTAGGCATACTCGCTGCGAGGCGGTGGGTGCAACAACTTGACAATGTTGCTGGAGTTGCCTCGGTGCGACGCAAGGCTCCGGTGGATAGTGACGACTTGCGAACATGGGACAACCTTGGCCGTCTGCTACCGGCGGGCGCCGCAGCGGTGGTGCTGCGCCACGACTTTGAACCGGAGGGCGTCAGTGAGGCCATCAGCGGTCTTGGCGCAAGAGCTACGACGGTCTTCGAAGTAGACGCTGCCGGTAGAGGTCCGCTGGCGCAGTTGCTTGATCTTGTGCTCGTGGGTGACGCCGTTGCTGCTGTGGCGGCTCAACGCCGCCGAAACAGCACGGCAATGACCAGCACCACATCGGCCTGAGTACATGAATCAGAGTCACTGAGACCGTGAGTTTCGACGGCATCGCAGACAGCTCGACTCAGATAGAGCGGCTGCACGGCGCGGTGCGCCACTACTCGTGGGGTTCCCGCACCCTCATCCCGGAGCTTTGCGGTGTAGGTGCGAGCAGTGAGCCAGTAGCCGAAGTGTGGTTTGGGGCACATCCGCTTGCTCCGGCCAGTGTCGGCGAGGAACACAAACCACTCGACGAACTGATCGAGCAGCACCCCGAGTTGCTTGGTGCTCGGGTTCACTCCCGGTTCGGACAACTGCCGTTTCTGGTGAAGTTGCTGGCCGCTGATGAGCCCCTCTCGCTGCAAGCTCATCCGCCCGCACATCTCGCGGAGGCTGGATTCATGCGTGAGGAACGCTGTGGTCTGGACGTGAGTGCACCGCAGAGGATGTTCAAAGACCGCTGGGCGAAGCCTGAGATGCTGGTAGCGTTGGGACGCTTCGAAGCGTTCTGCGGGTTGCGGGAGCCTGCGAGCACACAGCAGTTGCTCGCTACCATCGCCACGCCACTTCTTGAGCCACTGCAGGTACGGCTTCACGAAGTAACCAGTAACGGTGGCGACCGGTGCTGGCGTGAGTTGCTGCGCTGGCTGCTATCCCTTGACTCCCGCATCATCGGCGAACTCGTGGCTGCCGTGGTGCGCTGTTGCAGGACTGCTCCCGGGCCCGAGCAGTGGCAAGCAACTAAACGGGGGATCGTGGAGCTAGGGGAGCGCTTCCCTAACGACCCTGCCGTCCTTGTTGCCTTGTTGATGAACCACGTCGTGTTGCGTGAGGGCGAGGCGCTCTTTGTGTCACCTGGAACGCTTCACTCCTATGTGCGCGGCTTGGCGGTGGAGGTGATGGCTACCTCTGACAATGTGGTTCGCGCCGGCCTCACCAGCAAACACACAGACGTTGACACTCTCGTTGACGTCGTCGACACCTCTGTGGGCCCACAACAGACGCAGCGACCCGCGGCGATTGCTGGAGTGCGTGAGTACCGAGTGCCTGTCGAGGAGTTTGAGGTTCGACACCTCAACGTTGAAGGCACGCTATGCGCTGAGGTTGGCCCAACAATTCTGTTATGTACTAGCGGCAGCGTCACTGCTAAAGATCTGACAATGACCAGCGGCGACTCGGCGTTCGTATTCGCTGGCGGTCAAGTCCCGCAACTGAAGGGCAACGCCAGCGTGTTTTGTGTGAGTGTTCCCGAAGGGTCGACAAGCGCGCGCCGCTAGCTTGCGGTGCCATGACCCAAGCAGCTAGTGGTGGTGACTTCAAGGTCGCTGACCTCTCATTAGCGCCGTTCGGGCGCGCCGAGATCCGCCTCGCCGAGCATGAGATGCCTGGCCTTATGGCCCTGCGCGCCAAGCATTTCGACGAACAGCCCCTAGCGGGCGCTCGCATAGCTGGATCGCTACACATGACGGTGCAGACCGCAGTGTTGATCGAGACGCTCGTGGCACTGGGCGCCCAGGTTCGCTGGGCCAGCTGCAACATATTCTCCACCCAAGATCATGCTGCGGCCGCCGTCGCTGTCGGCGCGAGTGGCACTGTCGAGGAACCACAGGGTGTCCCGGTGTTTGCCTGGAAGGGTGAGTCTCTTGAGGAGTACTGGTGGGCAACCGAACAGATCTTCCGCTGGCCAGGCGGGCCAGGCGGGCCAGGCGCGGGGGCAAACCTGATCCTCGATGATGGTGGCGACGCCACCCTGTTCATTCACAAAGGGCTCGAATTCGAGCAAGCCGGAACTGTTCCCCAAGCCTCAGAGGACGACTCCGAAGAGTGGTCGGTTGTGCTGGATCGGCTCGCCACGATCGCCGCGAGCGACTCAGAGTTCTTTGGCCGGATAGCGCCTCAGATCCGTGGTGTCTCAGAAGAGACAACTACCGGGGTTATGCGGCTACATCAGATGCTTGAGCGGGATGAGCTGCTGTTTCCAGCAATCAACGTGAATGACTCGGTCACGAAGTCGAAGTTCGACAATCACTATGGCTGCCGCCACTCCCTGATCGATGGCATCAACCGGGCCACCGACGTGATGATCGGCGGCAAGGTCGCGGTTGTGTGTGGTTACGGCGATGTAGGTAAAGGTTGTGCCTCCGCGCTGCGTGGACAGGGTGCGAGGGTGATCATCACCGAGATCGACCCGATCTGTGCCCTGCAGGCGGCGATGGAGGGCTACGAGGTGAACACCCTCGAGTCCGTGGTATCCCGTGCCGACATTTTCGTAACTGCAACCGGAAACGCAGGCGTGATTAGCGCCGGACATATGGCACGCATGAAGCACCAGGCCATCGTCGGAAACATTGGACACTTCGACAACGAGGTTGATGTGGCAGCTCTCAACCGAATGTCGGATGTACGTAGGGTCAACATCAAGCCCCAAGTTGATGAGTACGTGTTTGGTGATGGGCATTCTGTGCTGGTGCTTTCCGAGGGCCGCCTGCTGAACCTCGGCAACGCAACCGGACACCCGAGCTTTGTGATGTCTTGCAGCTTCACTAACCAGGTGCTGGCTCAGATGGATCTTCATGCGAGAGCCCACACCATGGGCACCTTTGTTGAGACCCTGCCCCGGCACCTCGATGAGGAGGTAGCGAGGTTGCATCTCGAAGCGCTTGGGGCCCGTTTGACAAAGCTCACCGACAACCAAGCCGACTATCTGGGTGTTGGTGTGGATGGGCCGTTTAAGGCTGACGGTTACCGGTACTGAGTTGCGCTGCGAGTACCGTACGGCGCGACGCGAGATCAAGGGGAACTGCATATGACGGTTGAGCGTGGATGTTGGGCGGCTCCAGAGGGACTGAACGCCACCGAGCTAGCAGAGTTTGCGGCCAGAGTTGAACAACTTGGCTACTCACAGTTGTGGCTAGGGGAAACCTTCGGCCGTGACCCGTTCGCCCAAGCCGCACATCTCGGGGCGGTTACCTCGACTCTGCGCCTCGCAACCGGCATCGCCAACGTTTACAACCGCCATGCCGGTTCAATGAAGCAGGGTGCCTACACGGTTGCCGAACAGACCGGAGGCCGCTTCACTCTCGGTCTGGGTGTGTCAAGCCCGGTGATCGTGTCGCGGATTCGAGGAATCCCTTACTCCAAGCCTCTTACCTACATGCGGCAGTATCTCGACGTGATGGACGCTTCGCGCTACACCTCAGTGGCACCTCGACAGGACGTTGACGTACTGCTCGCTGCTCTGGGGCCGCGCATGCTTGAGCTTGCGGCAGAGCGGACTGCGGGTGCTCATCCCTACAACACGCCGCCTGCCCACACTGCCTTCGCTCGTGAGGTGATGGGGGAGGGGCCAGAGCTATGTGTTGAGCAGAAGGTCATGCTCACCGATGATGAAAGTCTGGCCCGTCGCACAGGTGCAAAGGTCATGAAGTTCTACACCCGAGCGCCGGGCTACCGGCAGTGTTGGTTGCGTCTCGGATTCACAGACGACGAGATTGATGGGCTCGCTGACCGGTTTGTCGATGCGATGGTGGCCTGGGGCAGTGTCGCCGACATTGAGGCACGCCTTGCAGAACACGCAGAAGCGGGCGCAACTCAGGTGTGCATCCAGGTATTGCACCCCCGTTACGGCGTCGGCGCCGTCGACTACGACGCTCTAGCTGCACTAGCACCCCGGTAGCTGTTGTTGGCCCAATCTGAGATCTTGAGGTGATTTAGTGAAGGATCTAGCGGGCGGCGTTGCTGTTGTCACAGGCGCGGCAAGTGGTATGGGACGAGCGGTTGCCCGGCGGCTCGCGGCTGAATCGATGCGTGTTGTTGCTGCAGACATTGAGGAGCCGCCACTGCGTGAGACCGTGCGGCTGATACGTGCGGATGGCGGAGATGCCATCGCAGTGGTTTGTGATGTGTCGTCAGCTCAGTCGGTTGAGGAACTGCGGGACGCCGCTCGCGCTGCCTATGGCTCTGTGGATGTGTTGTTCAACAATGCTGGTGTCGTTGCTTCAGGTTCAGTGATCGAGTTGTCTTTGAAGTCGTGGGAGTGGTGTCTCGGTGTGAATCTTTGGGGAGTGATTCACGGCCTTAGGACATTCGTTCCCGAGATGGTTAAGCGTGGCCGAGGTCATGTCGTAAACACTGCTTCGATTCTGGGTCACCTAACGGCACCGAGTACTGGGCCATACACCGTCTCTAAGCATGGGGTTGTTGCTTTGAGTGAAACGTTGCGTGATGAGATGATTGTTAGTGAGACAGGCGTTGGTGTGACATGTCTGTGTCCCGGTGTCGTGGCGACAAATATCTTGGAGTCTGAACGCAACCGTCCTGAGCATTACATGGACGATGTCGAGACGAGCATCTTGGGCTTAGGTCGAGACACTGAAGAGGCAGAGCTCATCCGTCAAGCGATGCGTGATCGCTTCCGTTCCGGCCTCAATCCCGACGTGGTAGCTGAGATGGTGCTTGATGCCATCGTCACGAACAGGTTCTGGCTGTTTACAGATGAAGAATTCGATGAGCAAATTGCAACTCGGCACCGCAAGATTGAGGCTAAAGACCCTGGGACTGCCGCCAGCGGATTTACAGGTCTGCTAGATACGAGTGCGCTGACTTCCGGGTAGTTGAAATCGTAAGCCGCACCGGGAGACTGATCCAAATGCGTGTACTTGTAACTGGAGCGACGGGCTTCATTGGCTCCCACGTCTGCGCAGCTTTGCAGGGCAGTGGGCACCAGATTCGGGTTCTGGTGCGCACGCCTTCCAAACTTGATTCGGTTACAGCCCGTACCGGTGTCGACACGGACGCTTTAGAGGTATGTGAAGGTGACATGACCGACGCGGCTGCAGTTGAAGCGGCCGTTAAGGGTTGTGACGCGGTTGTTCACACTGCTGCGGTGGTTGGGATTGATCCGAGTGTTTCCGAGGAGATCACCGCAAACAATCTTGCGGGTGCGCTAAACGTCCTTGGAGCGGCTGTTGACGCTGGTTGTGATCCCTGTAGTGCATATGTCAACTGCGGCTGCACTGTTTCCTTTCAAGACCGATCCTGTGACCGGTGATCATCCCGTTGGTAACGCAAAGTCGGCGTACGGGAGCTGCAAGGCTCAATGTGAACGGGTGGCTCGGCGCTACCAGGCAGCGAACAAGCCGGTTGTGACGATCTATCCCGGGATGGTTGTCGGGCCTGATGATTGGGGTGAATCGACCCAGATTGAACCAGCGAAACTCTGGTTGACCAAGCCGTTTCCTGTCTCGGATTCGTACACGCTGTCAATCATTGATGTCCGTGACATTGCAGCCGTTGTTTCGGTGGCAATGAAACCAGGTCGTGGCCCTAAACGCTATGTGATGTTCGGCCATTACCTCACAAGCAGTGAACTTTACGACGTGTTATGTGACGTGACCGGGCGCGAGTTGAAGTCGGTGTCAATCCCCAAGGCAGTGTTCTGGTTGTGGGGCAAAGCAGGTGACCTAACAAGGCGCTTTGGCAGGGATTTAGTACTCACATCCGAAGCCGTGCAGTACATGTTTGAAAGCTGCGCAGGCGACAACTCATTCACCGAGTCCGACACCGGGATCAAACTCCGCCCCATCCAAGACTCACTTAGAGATCTCATCTCCTGGCTCAATCAAGCCAACCACATAACCCCAGACCAAGCAGGCCAAGCCTCATAGGTGTCCCTGCCCAGTCTTGTGTCTACGGATGTCCGCTTTGGCACTAATCGTGGGCGACAGCGCCTAGCCAGATTGAGGGGCCCGACTTGGCTAGATCGGCTTTGTGTCGTTCGTAGTCGGGCATCAGCCGCCGCACAATCCGCCAGAACTGTTCGGTGTGGTTCGCCTCGCGCAAGTGCGCTAGTTCGTGAACGATCACATAGTCGATCAGGGTGGGGGGTAACTGGAGCGTCGCCCAGTGAATGTTGATGCGTGGGGGTCGTTGTGTGGGCCGCGCCGAGCCCCACCGGTACCCAAGATCAAGTACCTGAACTGACACATCGGGGTGTCCGGCCCGGGACGCCCACGGACGGACACGCCGCTTGAGCCATCGATGTCCCGTGACCGTGTACCAACGGCGCATCAACATCGGACCGTTGGATATAAGAGTGGCGGGCATGCGGAGCCTTCCCCGCACGAGTTGCACCCGATTACCGGCGTCGGCTGTGAGGCTGAGCCGGTAGCTGCGCCCGAGATAAGCGAAGCCTTCTCCTTCGACGAACTGTTTAGGAACCAGAACGCTGCCGAGCGCGTGTTTGTCGTGGAGCTTGCGGTGAATCCAATCGCGTTTAGCGCGTACGAATCGCATAGCCCGTTCCACGCTCGCATCCACTGGGGTCCTCAGAGTTAGCGAGGCATCTCGTTCAACGATGACCTCAAGTGCTTTGCGGCGATTCGACTCAATCACAGCGAGTTCAAGACCGTCAACGTTGAGCGACTTCAACTTCTTGAGTGCGACTGTTGGCGTCTCGGTAACCACCGTAGTCACGGCAACTGATCCCGCTTGACCCTTGCTAGATCCCGTAGTCGAATTGCAAGCTCGTTGAGGTGCTCATAAGCGAAGAGATCGCTGTCATCGAGTTGCCGCTTAATGGTCTTGCGCAGATCATCTTGCTTGGTGGTGTTGTCCCAGAAGCCAACAGTGTCTGCTTTGAGGCGCACCTTGTCGATGAGCTCACGAGTAAGTGTGATAGTGCGGGATGCGGCATCGGGAGCAGAGGTCGCAACTGCCTGAGCCAATAGATCATGAAAGGGCAATTCGCTGTGTGGATCGAGTCCCGTACCTTCGCTATCGGCGCGCTTGGAAGCGACCTGAGGGAGCAAGTCTGTGAACTCAATGACGAGCTGCTCCCAATGATCCTTAAGCCTGCCCAGGATCTCGTCAATTCGCTCTGACAGCCTCTTGTAGTAAATTGGGTCATCGTCGATGCGTTCTCGAATGTGATGGCGCATGGCGTGTTCCATCTCTGAAGCTCTGGCTCTGTCGTTAGCGAGCCCGGCGAGCAATCTTGTGTAATCAGAGTCGGTAATGCGAACTGGTTCGATCTTGGTGCTGAGGTCAAGCGTCGTGATGTGCCGATTGAGCAACGCGCGAACCTTCTCCTTGTACTTATAAGGGTCGAACCCTCCATCAGGTGTATCCCGGTAACGACGCCGACAACGGATCTGTATCTCGCCAAAGAGAGTTACATCCTTCGCAAAGGGCAATGCCTCGGGACGTGGCAACACAGTGTCAAATGTGTCGAGAAACTCACGAAGCACTAGATCAAAATTCGCACGTGTCGCGACATCAGCAAGGACAACAAGACACGCCTCAATCGTGGGCTCGTCGTTGGCGGGCTCGAGACCCTCTCGAACGAACACTTGACGTACTCGCTCTCGACGTGGGTCAAGTTTGTCGATCTCTTCGGTCAAGGGTCTCAGGGCATCTTTAGCGTCGGAGTCAATGCGTCCATCATCGGCGGTGTAAGCGGCTAGGGCTTTCGTGAGCTGAGTAGAGACTCCGTAGTAGTCGACAACGATTCCACAAGACTTGTCTGGTGCAGTGCGATTGACTCGGGCTACCGCTTGGAGCAGTTCGGCTTCCTGAATCATGCGATCCAGGTAGATGACCTGGGCTCGGGGAGCATCGAAGCCTGTCAGCAGCATCGACTGCACTATTAGTAGCGCCAACGGGCTGCGTGAGTCACTCGCAACGCCGAGTGGACGCTGAAAGTAGTCAATTCGAGCTTGCTGAGCGGCCTTGCTAGTCCACTTGGTGAACTCCGAGGGGTCGTTGTGACTTGCTGAGATTACTGGTGTGAAGTCCAGTTGGCGAATCAACTTGAAACGTGTCGTGGCCTCGTCCATCCATGCGTCTTCTTTGCCGATGTCGAAATCGGATTCGAACAGGTCATCCGGGTCGTTCGTGGCAGAAGTCCGCTTCTCGAGTTCCTGAATGAGACTTCTCTGCGCTGAAACGAGTGCTTTGTGATATGTCAAGCAGGCTTGCCTACTGCTAGCAACAATCATGCCCTTAAATCCTTCAGGCATCACCGTGGACACGTAGTGGCGGAGCATGTCATGGGCCTTCGCCTTGATGACCTCGGGTGAGGCGAGAATGTCAGTTGCTGTCACGTGACGCTTGTGAAGTTCCAGACGCTGTGGCTCACTCAAACCCTGGAACCAGTGCAGGAAGATGTCGTCCATCCGCGATGCCTGCTTGACTCTGGTCTCGGTGACGCGACCCTCGTAGTAGATAGGCACGGTTGAGCCGTCTGCTTCAGACTGACGCAACGTGTACCGGTCGATGTATCTGCCGAAGACTTCATTGGTTTGCTTGCGTTGACCCATGATGATCGGTGTGCCGGTGAAGCCGATCCGGGCAGCGTTGGGCAGGGCATTCATCAAATTGGCGTGCAAGATCGACGCGTGAGAGCGGTGTGCTTCATCGACGAGCACGAGGATCTCGCCCGAGTCATTGAGTGTCTCAAAGCTTCCTGTGTCATCGAGTCCGACGTCGCCGCTAGCGCCAGCACCGAGGTACTTCTGGATCATGGTCATGACCAGACCGGAGCCGGGCCGTCTGAGCACTTGCTGCACTTCGGCGGAGCTGCGAGCAACCGTGAGAGTCTCCCCAGTGAGCTTTGCTGTCTCCTGGAGCTGTGACTCAAGGTCGATGCGGTCGGTGACGAGCACGATTTTGAAGCGCCGCAGGTCGGGATGACTTCGCATGGCACGGATCAGAAACACCATCGTGAGGCTCTTCCCCGACCCTTGGGTGTGCCAGATGATGCCACCGCGACGGTCGACATGACCGTCCATCGCGCGGGTGTCCCCCTCAATCAGTCGACGCAGCGCCTTGTGAACCGCTCGGTACTGCTGGTAGCGGCAGACGACCTTGACCGGACGACTACCACTGCGGTGAACAAACACGCAGAAGTGCCGTACAATGTCAAGCAGACGCTGAGGCGCGAGCATCCCGGCTGTGAGTAACTCCTGCTGGGTTGATGGCCTCGTCGTGTCTCCTCGGGATGCTCGTAGCTGGGTCTGCCCTGCAGGGGACGTGTCCTTCCAAGCCATGTAGTGCTCGGGCATCGCGGTGAAGGTCGCTGCCTCCGCACGTCCACCGGTTGTGGCAACCGTGAACTGGTTAGTCCAGAAGAGCCGTTCAGCCCCTTCGTCGATGCCTGTGTCGCGTTGGTTGGAGTAGCGACGCAGTTGCTCAACGGCTTCGACGATTCCACCGTGAGATCCAGGTGCCTTGGCTTCAATGACAACTAATGGAATGCCATTGACGAATAGCACCACATCGGGTCGGATGTCGGAGCCTTGGCCTGGTGTTGCGACGACGAACTGCGACACCGCAAGGAAGTCGTTGACCTCCGGGTTGTCCCAGTCGATGTAGTTGATGGCCTGATCGCGACCCTGATGCCAGTCGGAGTGACCGGCCACGGTCGTGCCCGAATGGAGAAGTCGAGTGGACTCTCGGTTGGCTTCAAGAAGCTTGGTTCCTGCCCGCATTGAACGCAGCTGCGAAACTGCCGAACGCAGCCGCGTGTCGTCAAGCCATGGCTGACCATCAGGACCAGGATTGATCCCGCGCATTGCCGCGCACAGTCGTGCTTCAAGCAGCACGTCGCGGTTGGATGACCTGTCGACCTGGCGATCCACCGTTCGCTCTTCCCAGAGCAACGTCTCCCAACCAAGTTCTTCGAGATGATCCAGTAGCGGCTTCTCAACCTGCATCCACTCAGGACCCGCTCTCATGGCGCAACCGTCCTAACCCGACCCGTCAACAGGTCATCAGCAACCCCATCCCGCAACATCTTGAGCTTCTCCAACTCCCGCTCATGAGCTGCAATCACTTCATCAACACAGTCAAGAATCTCAGCAATCCTTCGCTGCTGCGTCATCGGAGGCACCCTCACCTCAATGCGACCGAACTCCTTGCCAGAGATCTCTAGGAACGTTGTACCCGATGCGCGACGTGTCATTTCAGGGCCAAGTGTCCTACCAAGGTGCAGCAGGTACGAGGGGTCAACTCGATCGTTTGGAATCAGACTCTTGAAACCTTGATTGGTAGTCATCTCAGTACCCGCAAGAGCGCAGTATCCAATCGAAGCTCGAGTAGTAATGACTAGCGAATCCTTGGGCACAATTCGAAGCCCTGACTCAGAGAAGCCTCGCGCAGAAATGCAATCGATAGTGCTATAGATATACTTGCTTCGTAGGTTCGTGATCTCAGTCGGCGTTAGCCAAGGAATTGAACCGTTCCAGTAACTCTCTACTTCGCGAGATGGGGTCGAACCACCAATGATGATGCCCACGTCTCTAATGCGAACAATATCATCATCTTCCCTCTGAGCCTCACACACTAACGATTGCCGTATTCCCGACCGCATTCGCATACACTTCAGGACGACCGCTCTGGTAGCTGAAACCGTCTTGTCTATCGAATCTAGAGTTTCGGCGATCTGCCTTTGCTCTGACAGCAGAGGTACTGATACTCTCATTAGATTGACAAGATCCTTGGGCACATGTGGAACTCCGGTACCCTTACGTAGTGCTTGGATTGTGTCAAACTCTCTGCGGAGATAGTGATACAGGTAGCGAGCATCTATATTTGAAGAATCAACTCGGAGCCGAGCGAGCGTAGATCCGACCGCACACTCTAAACCGATTCCCACTAGCCCCGAGCGCTCGCCGTCCCAGAGCATTAGGACATCTTGCGGATTACACTTGATCGCGGTTGAATCAGATGTAAATTGATTTGCCGTTCCACCTTCAAGTTCAGACGCACCCAAATAAGTCGTTGCGGACTTCAGATAAAATCGTTTGTGGGTTTCAACTTTTCGTCCTTTCTTGAGGCTCAATAGCTCGCCAAGAAGTGGTTGACTCCACTCAACCATGACCTAGATCCGAAACGATTGTGTCAAAGTTCAGAGACAGAGCCTTGCACCTTAGTCTGAGGTTTGGGAGCGTCGCTGCGTACTTGTCTGCGAGTTCTCCGAACCGAGAGTTGACTTGATGCTCTAGTTGGTTGAAGTGATCTGAAATGAGCGCCTTCAGGCGTTCACGGAGTTCCGCAAGGACGACGGTTGGCGCATCAAGCTCATCAACTGAATTGAGGGTTTGGCATGCCGTCGGTAGAAGAGAGTTGTCAAGCATCTGGAGATCTCGCTTGGCGTTGGCTCGCTCAGTCTTCATCTTCTTGATGTCGGCGGCTGTAACTTGGTGCTCACGTGGTTTTGCACCACTCACGGGATTCGCTGACCGGATTACAGCGTCTAGTGCCAAGATGGCGTCGGCGAGTTCTTGCCGTGACTTCAGCATTCGGCATGCAAGTACGCGAATTGCTGGTTGATCAACTAGATCAGATTTGTCGTCCTCACCAAGTTGCGCTTCTGCAGTGGTTAGCCAAGCTTCAAGTACCGATCTCCAGCCGCGGCCAGCTGCAGTTTGTAGTTCGTGGGCAATTTCGTCCCACCAGGTCGCCGCAATGCCTGCCGCCTCGAATCGATCCATCCACTCGGGTGCCATGCAGGTTGTGAACGAGTCGACAGTCTCTTGGCGCATACCGCTGAGACTGGAGCGGCTTGGTATGGAAAGTAGAGACGGTTCGAAGTTGTTCCACCACTTCGTCCAGGGACACGACGCCTCCCGGTTTGCCACTGCATCGGCAATAACTGCTCGTGCTTCGGAGAGACCGTCGGGAGTCGTGACTTTGTGTCGCCAAGAGGCGTAACCGTCGCCCCCCCCCCCAGCGCAAACAAGAGGTGAGTGTCAAGCCCTGCAAGTTTCAGCAAAGTTGAAGCACTCTCAATCTCTGCCTCAGGTACACCTCCGTGTATGTGAGCGCGGACATCTTGCGGTTCGGGTGGTGGTGAGCTATCGGCATAGCGTCGGATGTTGCAGTTGAAGTCGTTCTCTCGAAGTTCCTCAAGGGTCACCACTCTTGAGAATCGCGGTATATCTTCGAAGTTCCTGTAGGCGGCAGTGATCTTCTCTTCGTCACGCGGGCGCAAGTGATTCTGCGCTCTGCCTTCACCGAAGTCTCGGTCGGCATTAATGAACAACACCTTGCCTCGGCGCTCAACTGGCTTGGAACCCTTGTGTCTCAAGATCAGAATTGAAGCTGGAATGCTCGTGCCATAAAACAGTTTTGGACCCAGACCAATCACCGTATCAAGCAGGTCGTCCTCAATAATCTTGCGTCTGATCTTGCCTTCAGCACCACCACGGAACAGCACGCCGTGCGGCATGACTGTTGCAACGATGCCGGTATTCTTGGTGACAGCAATCATGTGTTGCAGGAACATTAAATCGGCTTTCTTACCCCTTTCGGGTGTGTATCCATAGCAAAATCTCTCTGTGTGAGCCAGTGATGCCTTACTGTACGTCTGGCTGAAGGGTGGATTAGTAATTATCCGATCAAAGCGTACTAGCTCGCCCCCCTTTACGTGCCTAGGAGTCACAAGCGTGTCGTCATTTTCCAACTCGGCGTCACGGATGCCATGTAACAGCATGTTCATCTTGGAGATCGACCATGTCGTGCCGTTGTTCTCTTGACCAGCAAGTCGCAAGTTGCTTGCATCTCCACCGCTTTCGGCAACATGACTGCGCGAGTAGATCAACATGCCACCTGAGCCCGAGCACGGATCATAGATCGACATGCCTTCTTGAGGATCAACAAGCCGCACCATCAAGCGCACAACAGCGCGTGGTGTATAGAACTCGCCACCCTTCTTACCTGCAGAGTCCGCAAAGTCTCGGATGAGATACTCATAGGCCGCACCGAGCAAATCGGGGAACTCGAAGTCCTCATTGCGCAGCCGGTGCTTCGAGAAGTGCGCAACCAAGTCCCGCCATTTGGTGTTACTGACGACTGTGTTGCCGACACGTCTTGTGAAGTCGATGTGCTGCAACACACCGTTGAGTGAGTTGTTGGCCTCCTCTAGGGCTGCCAACGCCTTGTTCAGACCATTGCCAACCTGGTGGTGGACTTCGTCACGCAGATAGTCCCAGCGAGCAAGTTCAGGAACGAAGAACGCGTCCGTATAGGAGTCAGGATCGTCAGCCCGCTGCTCTGCCTGGAGTGTGGTCCGGCCCCGTCGCAGCTGAGCTTGCATCACACGCTCGCGTTCAACCTCAAATACGTCGCTGGCGCGCTTCAGGAACAGAACACCGAAGATGTACTCCTTGAACTCCGAAGCATCCATCTTCCCACGCAGAATGTCGGCAGCTGCAAACAAATGCCGCTCAAGCTGCCGAAGCGTCAGCACCTCCTCAATGTTAGTTGTTGTTGCACGCCGCAACGTGTACCGCGGACATGTCGCACTGCATGCCACCTCTCTGCTCAGGCAGGGGGACTTAGCAAGTGCCAGCGCCCACTTTCAGAAGGTCGTCCGTTCAGGCCAGAGACAGCTCGTAGTAACTGCTCAGTGCCGAGAGAGCTTCTTGTTGGGGAAAGGAGACTGGACAACATCCACCGCAAATCATCGTTAGTCCGTCTCAGTTGACTTCTGGAAGTCGCAGTCGGCTGTCTCGGTGTGAGCCGGTTGCTCAAATGGCACAGGGCAACAACTCAAACCGCACCGGCGTTCATGGTCTTGGCGCCTCGTGAGCGGATTATCTTGGAATCTAGTTTCTTCGCAGGCGGGCGTGAGGGCCTGGTGGGTTGGGCTGGCGGAACGGAGTGGAATCCGAGGCAGGTGGTACCGGTGTCTGACATCTTGGCAAGACCACGAGCGTTGAGCGATGGCCTGGTGCCTGATGTATCTTTCTCGATTCGCGAGTGGAGTGATCATCTGCGATTTGATGTGCCGCTTTATTCCTTGGGCGAGGCGGCACAGATTGTGGGCGTTCCGAAGTTGACGGTTCGCAATTGGACCGGTGACGAGGTTTCTGCCACCCAGAAGCGTTGTACGGAGTCATGCGGAGCCTTGCTTACCTGGCTGTGGTCAGATGAGTTTCAGGGCCCAGGACTTTCCTTTGCCGGACTTGCCGAAGCACTGGTGCTAACGGCACTTAGACTTAGCGGCGGCCCGTTGTCTCAAATGCGGCCTGCGATTCAAGAGCTTCGCATGCGAATCGACATCCCTTACCCCCTGGCGTCTCGGCGGCTCTACGCCGACAGAGTGAGACTGTTGGGAGACTTCTACGACCAGGTTGCAGAAGCGGGACTCAATCAATCGCGAAGTGAATCTGCAATCCCCAGCGGGGATCGGCGCACATTTGTTGGCTCTATTGAGAACTACTTCAGGCTCATTGACTACGACGAAGACAACTATGCCTGCTTGATCCGACTTCCGGCCTATGTGCGTGCTCGCGTTGTTGTAGATCCTCTGAGGTCATTCGGTCAGCCGATCTTTGAGTGCGGTGGTGTGCGCGTCGCAGACGTCATCGATCGTTTCAAAGCTGGAGAGAGTCTCCAGAGACTAGAGGACGAGTTCGGCATCCCGATCGAGCAGCTCAAAGACGCAGTTCGTGTCGATTCGCGCCCAGTTACCTGACCTCGTTTTCCTAGACCGAAGCCTGGGACCTAAGCAAGTGCCGCGCCTACTGCGGCAAGCTGGTTTGAGGCTGATCACTCTCTCGGAGCACTACGGCGTGCCCGCTGATCAGTTTGTCTCCGACGTGGAGTGGTTGGAGTTGGCAGGCAAGAACAACTGGATTGTGTTCATGAAGGATCGACGTATCCGCCGAAATGTCCATGAGCGGGCTCTAGTGCAGCACTATCGGCTCCGATGCTTTTGTATCACCGACGCGAGCTTGAGTGCGGAAGAGATGGTTGAACGATTCCTAAACAACCTGCCTGCCATCGCAGAACTCTGCGAGTCAACGGGTCCTTACATTTATGGCGTTTATCGAGACCAGATGAGACAACTCCCCTTAACGTAGGGAACCACTGAGCCACGGTTAGACCTAGGGAAGTGGATACCATGAGGCCGCAGATACGGCAACGGACGCCTTGAACACCCGGTAAATGCCGGTGACGCGACCATGATGTGTCGGCTGGTTGGTCGACGACGCTTCGTCCCCTTAGTCCAGATGGGCACACAGGCTGAACATTCGGCTGCAACTAATGTCCTGATAGGCACCAGAGCAGATCGCTTGTGACTGCTAATGTCCTCGTAGGCACTAAAGGCGTCGTTTGGGCGCCACTATCGTCCTGATAGGCATTAGCAGGCGATCCTCGGGCTGTCAGGCTCGTATTGCATGAGTCGCGATTGGGGGTGGTGATGGGGTGGCTTAGCGACGAGATCTTTACATACTGGGAACGTGGTTCGGTTAAGTCTGTGCCTTTTCAGGCTTACCATCCGCATCCACTCTCGACTTGGTCGGGCCAACTGCCTGAGTTTGCGCTAGAGGCGTGCGCCATAGCTGCTGACTCGGTCGAGGGTGTCAACTCAAACAGGCACACGACCGCCGACCACGTTGCTGCTGACAGTATGGCTTGGCGCTGTGAAGGCATCGCGAGCAGCCACATCGAAGGCATCCACACCAACCTTCGGGACATGTCCCGAACGGCTGCCATACCTGCCACAGAACACGATGATCCGAGAGAACGTTTCTCCGCCCATCAGGTGCGAGCCGCCGTTAGCCAGATTGAAAAGTTCTCCGAAGTTTGGACAGAACCCAGCAAGATCACGTTAAGGCGTCTGCTTTCAGCTCACCGCACGCTGATGGCTCAAAGCCGGAATTCCTATGTCGGTGGTGAGTTGCGTCCAGAACAAGCGTGGCTCGGCGGTGACACGAGAACACCGGAGCATGCCAGGTTCATCCCACCGCCGGAACCTGATGTCCGACCGCTGATTGAGGATTGGTTGGAGTTCTGTGGCACTCAGGCCTCAACGGCTTCTCCGGCTGACCAGATCGTCATGGCAGCAGTGGGCCACGCGCAGTTCGAGGCAATTCACCCGTTTGCAGACGGCAACGGTCGCACCGGTCGGGCAGCGCTACTTGCCAGCGTCGGAGGTCTGCCCGTTGGGTTGGCAATCTCGCAACGCCCCGACAACTACATACAGGTGCTCACTGACTTCTGCTACCTAGGTGCTCCTGACGCTGCCGAACGGGCCCAAGCTGCAGGCAGCGTCGTGGCCTTCATCGGTGACGCTGTGCGCATCGCCGCAAACACGCGTCGCCGGATCGGATTTGCACAGGCTGACTTTGCGGAAGCCGTTCGACGAACAGCAACGCGCAGGCGAGGGCGTGTGCTCTCTCGACTGATCGATCTGCTGCCATTGTATCCCGCGGTGACTGCTGCAGCAGCGGCTCATCATCTAAACGAAGGTAGACGCCAAGTCTTGCGAGCCGCGACGCAATTGGCGGATCACGGAATCCTCACCATTGAACGACTACCAGATGGGACGCACCTTTTCGAATGCCCGAGGGTGTTTGAGATCGCCAAGCGTTGCCCTCGATCAGTGTCGTCGGACTGGGATCGACTCGACCGCGGGCTAGCCCTTTCACCCCCAGACAGCCTCCACTGGCTAGGGCCTGGTCACGAACTTCCTTTCGACTCGACAGCAATACTTCAAGTCAAGCTCTGCGCCCAGACGATGCCGCGAGCCAATGCATCCTGCATTCTCCCAAAAGGTCACGGTGGCTCCTGCAGAAGCCACCGCTGACCCTCCCCGTATGGTGTGCGACTACCAACGCAAAGTCAGCCAGTTCCAGCTTCGGGCGAGCAGCATCATCTGTAGAGGCAGATCGTTTCGGGCTTTTAGTGGTCTGGGGTGGGTTTGTGTTGGAGGTTTAGATCTCCTAATCGGACTAGTAGGGACGCTACCCAACCACCTAGAACGCTGAAGTGGTTGTCGATTTCGGAGCCGTCGGACAGCGCTGAGTCGTCCAGTTCGTATACGCCTTCGTAGTTGACATCGATGGCGTACTCAACGTCGTCGATGTCAACGTCGCTCAGGTCGTTGCCAAAGCCACTTCCATAGATCGCCTCGACTCGGGGTGCGCCGCGGCGCAGCGGCATCGCACCTATCTCGGGGCTCAACGTCGGCAGGGCTGACAAGACTCCCCCAGGCTCAGGCGATCCAGCCAGACACTGGGCGCGCAGCAGGATCTTTATCTCGATTCGGGGTGGCTCCGCGTAGCTCTCACCCGACATCCAACCCAAATAGGCAGCCTGTGACCAGATCGGCCAAACACAGGAGATGTCGGCACAAACGCGGGGTGGTTGACCCTCGCCTGGCAAGGCATACGAGTTGTCCCACGACACATCACCCAACAACAGGTCACTTTGAAAGTGTTCCTCTCCCGGTTGACGTTCGAGCAAAGCGTCTTCGAAAGCGTCCCGCAGGGCACCGATCGTGTCAGTGAAGACGTGATCAAGCATGACTTCGTGCCGTCGCCGAGGAAAGAGGTGCCCCCTGGTCATCAAGTAACTGCGCGGTAGTGGCGCGAACTACTAGTTCGGGTTGCAGTGTGTGACGGATCGGCTCGCCGGCACCGTCACCAAGGCGCTGCAGCAGGGTCCGAACGGCAAGGCGGCCTAAAGCCTCGGTCGGCTGGTTGACCGTCGTCAACGAGAAACGTCGCAAACCTGAGATGAAGGTGTTGTCGAATCCCACCAGGGAGACATCACCCGGGACGTGCAGTCCCGCTTTGTCAAGTCGGTCAAGTGCTCCAGCCGCTAACAGGTCGTTGAATGCGAAGATCGCCGTCGGTCGGCTTGACTCTGCCAACAGGTCATCTACGACTGCGAGAGCGTCTACCTCGTCGTCACCCCCGCGGCGAATATCGATCAAGGCGTCAAGTCCACCATGATGCATTGCCTCGCAGTAGCCGTCTCGCCGCTCCGCCGCCGAAGCATTGTCCGCACCATCAATATGAACGATCCGGTGATGGCCCAAGGCTTGCAAGTGCTCAACGGCGAGCTTTGCCCCCACGAAACCATCGGTCACCACCGTGTCCACACCCGGATGCGACAGTCCGCTTGCAACCACAACACAAGGCGCGATCGCTCCAAAGCGTGCAAGGTCGTCATCGCTAATGCGAGGCCCGAGTAGCAACAGTCCCTCAACTCGCAGTTGCAAGAAAGTCTCGACAGCGGCCAGTTCATGCTCCACATCACGGCGGCCATTGAGAATGAGTATCTGAAAGCCGTGCTCGTTGGCTGCCGCTTCGATGCCGTCAACCACCTCACCAAAAAAAGGGTTGCGCAGGTCGTTGACCAGCACACCCAGCGAATGCGTTCGCTTCTGTGCTAACTGGCGTGCGGCAAGGTTCGGGCGGTAGCCAAGTTGTCGTGCAGCCTCGAGCACCGATCGTCGCTTGCCCTCGGACACGTTTGGCGCGTCGTTCATCACCAGCGAAACCAATGCCCGAGACACGTTTGCCTTGCGGGCCACATCCTCCATAGTTGGCCGGTTCACTGGGGCAACCGCGTTGTCGGCGTCTGGCTTATACATCACCGGGGCGCGCTGTCCTTCTCTTCACCGTTGCTCGACTCACCTACAATTGCGGCAGGCATTACTTGACAGGGCACAGCGCGTACGCTAGAAGATTAGAGCGCTCTAATCCAAGGGCAAGCAGGGTTCACTGCGCTACAGCAAAGGCAACTCTCACAAGGGACGCCCAGTTGAAGCACCAAGAGCCGGCGTGCAATCGGGAGGAATGAAATCAGCAGGACTGCAGCCAAAGCGACAGTGTCGGTGCCTCGCACACAGACACCGCAGACACCGTCGCGCCAACCAACGTCTCAGCGGACGCAAGCACAGCCGCGCCCGCAGGGCCGCGCCCCAAAGAGTTGATACAAGCGCCAACAGCGCGATCGCACACGCCGCTCGTGCAGCGTGTCGCCACCGCTCCTATTTCTTGGGGTGTTTGTGAGATGCCCGGGTGGGGATACCAACTTCCCCGAGACCGAGTGCTCACCGAAATGGCCAACGCCGGGTTCACACACACCGAGTTGGGCGCTCTCGGGTTCCTGCCCACCGATCCAGCACGTCTGCGCCGCACCCTCGATAATCATGGACTCAAACTGCTCGGCGGCTTCGTCCCGTTGGTACTCCACGACCCCACACGCGAACAAACAACACTCGCCGAGGCACACCGCTACGCACAACTGATCTCTGCAGGTGGTGGGCAGTTCTTCGTGTGCTGCGCCGTCAGCGCCCACGACAACTGGCGCGACAATAAGATGACCGAGCGGAATTGGAGGCAATTGTGTCACACACTTGGCGTCGTCAACCACCTAGTGTCTGAGTACGGGTTGCAACAGGTCTTCCACTCTCATGTCGGCGCCGTCGTCGAGACAGACGGCGAGCTTCGCCGCGTACTAGAAGGATCAGAGGTTGATCTTGTGCTCGACACCGCGCACATCACCCTCGGTGGCACTGACCTCGCCGAACTGCTCGATCGCTACCAGCATCGGGTCGGTCTCGTTCACCTCAAAGATGTCGATCTGGGCCTGGGCGAGCGCCTGCAACAAGGGCAACTCTCGCTCATGGAGGCCGTGCAAAGAGGACTCTTTCCACCACCAGGCCAGGGAGGTGTGCCCATCGCCGAAGTCGTGGCACGCCTTGAGAACTCAGGACGTGACCTTTGGTACGTCCTGGAGCAGGATGCTGCGATCGCGGAGGGCGACCTTCACGCCGTGGCCGGACTCCGGCACAACGCCGATGTGAGTCTGGAGTTCCTGCGCAATCTGGTTCCCGCCACCGTGGGCGCCAGATCATCACACAACAACCATCAATTCCCGGAGGGATAACTACATGTCAAGACTATGGAAGCTGCTAGCCGTGGTATTCGCGGTGTCGCTGTTTGCGGCCGCATGCGGCGACGACGACGGCGATGCCGAGCCGGTTTCATCCGCCGACACCGATACTGAGGTAGCTGCCGAGGCAGAAGCCGATGACTCATCCTCAGCAACCGATGAGGTTGTCGAGACCCAGGGCTGCGACCACACCTTTAACGTGATCACCCACGGCGACGCCGGCACCTTCTGGTCGGTCGTCGAGGCAGCTGTCGAAGACGCTGCAGCCGCTATCGGATGCCAGGTCAACTACTTCGGCTCCAACAACGATGCACTCGCCCAGTCCCAGGAGATCCAGGCCGCAATCGCTGCGGGCTCTTCAGGCATCGCCATCTCGCTCGCCGACCCCGCAGGCGTCGAAGCAGCAGCGCGTGACGTGGTCGCCGCAGGCATCCCGCTCTACACCCTCAACTCAGGCGTGAACAACTACGAGGATCTCGGCGCCGTCACCCACATCGGACAGACCGAAGTCGTCGCCGGTAACGGTGCAGGCAAGTTCTTCAACGACCTAGGTGCAACGCACGTGCTGTGCGCCCGCCAGGAACAGTCGAACGTGGCACTCGAAGAGCGTTGCCAGGGCCTCGCAGAGACCTTCATGGGCGATGTGACCTCTGAGTTTGTCGGTCTTGACGCCAACCCCGACGAGCAGCAGAACACCATCGCAGCGATCCTCACTTCAGACGAATCTATTGACGCCGTTCTCGGTGTTGGCCCGAACCTCCCGCTGCGAGCAATGACAGCCGGTGAGCAGGCCGGACGCGATCTCATCATCGGTGGTTTCGACCTGTCGAGCGACCTGATTGAGGCCATCGGAGCTGGCACCGTTGCCTTCACTGTTGACCAGCAGCAGTACCTGCAGGGCTACCTACCAGTCATTTTGATGTACCTGCAAGCGACCAACCAGAACACCGCTGGTGGTGGCCTGCCGATCCTTACCGGCCCAGGCTTCGTCACACCAGACAACGCAGCTGAGGTTGCAGCCCTGGTCGCCGAAGGCACCCGCTAAAGGCCACAAGAGCAAACACGTAGGCACTCACTAACTAAACGAATCTGTGTCGGGGCTGGCTCGGAGGGGTGACCCGCCGGCTAGCCCCGGCGTATTCGCCGCTGGCAGGATCTCCTACTAGCGGCAATCAACAAACCAACATCCGGCACGGACCTTCAAGTCTGGTGCCGGGGCCACGCACCGAAGTGGGTGGCAATTAAATCCCGGGCGGGCCAGCCGGTCTAGCGCACCGATCCGGTCGCCAAGCACCGTTGGTTCGCCCACCAGCCAAGAGTGGATTGGGGGTTCACATGGCAACTACCGGAGCCGATGAGCGACTCGCTCATCGAGGGCCGATCCAGACGCTTCTTACGCGACCCGAGATCGGAGCGCTGCTCGGCGCTGCGGGTGTCTGGTTACTGTTCTGGCTTGTTTCTGCGCCCTTCGGCACAGTCGGGGGCACGGCCAACTTCCTAGATGTCGCAGCCGTTCTTGGCCTAATGGCCGTGCCCGTAGCGTTGCTGATGATCGGCGGCGAGTTCGACCTGTCTTCAGGCTCGATGACGGGCGCGACGGCCATCATTGTCATTTTGTTAAGCAGCGACACCGGGACGCTAGGTGGTGCCGGGCTTAGCCTTCACCTAGCAGTGCCGCTATCGCTTGCATTTGCGCTAGCGATCGGTTGGTTCAACGGGACACTGGTCGAAAAGACATCGTTACCGAGCTTTATCGTCACACTTGGCACCTATTTCATTCTGATCGGCGGCAAGCTCGGTTTCGCCAAACTGTTCACTAACAAGGTCATCGTTGAAGGCCTTGATGAGGCGCAGGCGTATGACTTCTGGCGCAACATCTTTGGTGCCCAGTGGATACGGAATGGCCACGTCTGGGATGGTCGCGACTGGGCCTGGGCAGGGTTGCTCATCCTCGGCGGCGTAGCGCTGCTGCTCGGTGTGCTTGAGTTGACCTACCAGCGCCGAAACACCGCCAACTCCAACCTCACCGGCATAGTCACGAGCCTCATCGGAACCGTGGCTGCCGTCGTGGGTTTCATCGTGCTGCTTACCGGAGGGGGCTCATCATCTGAGTGGATCGGTTCCATTCTGGTGGGTGCTGGTGTGCTGGTTGGCGTTGCCGGCTGGTGCATCGCTCGATACGAACCGGCCCAGCGCGGCGAGGCAACCCAGTCAAGTGACTTCACGAGAGTGCTCGGCGGCGGTCTGCTCGCCGTAGTTGCGGCAGCTGTACTTGGCTGGCTCCTCGATTCGAACAACACCGATCAGTTGGGCTTCTTGCCAGGCGCAGCCGGCCGAACGGTGTTCGCAATCGGCGTCGGCGCCACGGGCGTGCTTGCCGTGCTTGCCGTGCTCGGGCGCATCCAGGGCAGTTGGGCCGGCCTTAGCTCGGCGATAACGCTGTTGCCCGCTCTCAGCTTCATGATGACCGTTCAAGGCTTCCGTGCTGTGGTTTTCGGCGGTCTTGCGCTGCTCGGCATTGGGCTGTTGACCATGGCGTCGCAGCGGGCTCGCCTGCCGGTCGCAGTCTCAATGATCACCTCAGTCGCGATCGTGTTGCTGGCATTCTTCATCCAAGGCCAAGGTGACTCCCGCAAGATCCGGGTTGAGCTCTTTGCAGCGCTATTGCTAGGTGCGCTGGTGTTGGCCGCAAGTGCCCTGGCCCGCCACCTAAGCGCTGTGCGCACTACAGCTGCGACACCATCAGACCTAAGCGGATGGACACGGATCGGTTCGTACGCAGGGCTTGCTGGTTTGGTCGTGTTTGGAGTCATCGAGTTGATTGATGGCGACGGGATCCTTTACGCCATCGCCACGGGCATCGCAAAGGGTGGCTTGATTGCGTTTGGCGTCTATGCCGTCGGGGTCGTCGTGCGGCTGCTGTTTAGCCGCGATAACGGCATCGGTCGTTCGGTTGTGGGGGTCGGCGTGGTCTTCATACTCCTGGGGCTCGCAGCAAGGCTGCTGTTCATCACCCAGGTCGAGCTCGACGCCACCCGTGCCGAGACACGCTTCGGTGTGGGTGTCCTGTTCTTCTTGATCTTCGCTGTTGTTGGGGCTTGGATGCTGGGCCGCACCCAGTTCGGTAGCTGGATATTCGCGGTAGGCGGAAACAACGAAGCAGCCCGCTCGGTTGGTGTTCCCGCAGCTCGTACCAAGACCACGCTGTTCATGCTCGTGGCAGGCGCTGCCTGGTTCACCGGCATGACCATTGCCTTCCGACTCAACTCGGTGCAGGCCAACGTCGGCGACGGCAACGAGTTCCGCTACATCATCGTGGCCGTTGTCGGTGGTTGCATGCTCACAGGTGGCTACGGATCAGCGCTCGGAGCGGCGATCGGTGCGCTCATCTGGGGCATGATCCAGCAAGGCATCGGCTTCTCCGGCTGGAACAGCGACTGGCGATTCCTCGTGCTCGGCGCATTGCTGCTCGTGGCGGTGCTGGTCAACAACTACGTGCGCAGCCGCGCCGAGAAGATCCGATGACAGTTCTACGGATTCGCTCACAACAGATCCCCAAGGAGGCATAAGCAATGGCTGAGTTTCTTGAACTGAAGGGCCTCTCCAAGTATTACGGCAACATCATCGCTCTCAAGGGAGTGACGACCACCGTGAACCCAGGCGAGGTCACCTGCGTGTTGGGTGACAACGGCGCCGGCAAGTCGACTTTCATCAAGATCCTTGCGGGTGTTCACCAGCAGAGCGAGGGTGAGTTCATCCTTGAGGGCAAGTCGATGATGTTCAACTCGCCGCGGGAGGCTCTCGGCTACGGCATCGCAACCGTGTACCAGGATCTGGCGATGGTGCCACTGATGTCGGTTTGGCGCAACTTCTTTTTGGGTCAGGAACCCAAGAAGGGCATCTGGCCGTTCCGTCAGATCGACATCGATAAGGCCAAGCAGATCGCCAAGGATGAGATGGCCAAGATGGGCATTGACATCCGCGACACCGAACAGAGCGTGGGAACGCTCTCGGGTGGTGAGCGCCAGTCGGTGGCGATCGCTCGGGCGAGCTACTTCGGTGCCCGGGTGTTGATCCTTGACGAGCCGACCTCGGCGCTTGGTGTGAAGCAGTCCGGTGTGGTGTTGCGCCGCATCGTGGAGGCTCGTGACAGTGGGCTCGCTGTGATCTTCATCACGCACAACCCGCATCACGCCTATCCAGTGGGTGACCGGTTCGTGATCTTGAAGCGTGGTCGCTCACTGGGCAACTGGGCCAAGTCCGAGTTGAGCCAGGGCGAGTTGACTCAGCTCATGGCTGGTGGTGCCGAGCTGGAGGAGTTGCAGCACGAGCTTGCACAGGCTGGCACCTGAGGTGGCGCGCCGCTGCTTGAATCCCATCTGGCAGCGGGCAGCGGCGCAGCTGTCGGCAAGGAAGCGCAACTAGCTCCAGGTAGCGAGTGAGCGATCTAGAACTGAACGACCTAGAACTACTAGCCATCGGGCGGGTCAGCGTTGACCTCTACCCCGAACAGAGCGGAGTGCCTCTAAGCGAGGTGGCATCGTTTGCTAAGTCAATCGGTGGGTCGCCCACCAATGTGGCTGTAGCAGCGGCTCGTCTCGGTCGGCGGGCCGCTGTGGTCACGCGGGTTGGTGCGGATGGCTTTGGTGACTACATCCGGGCTGCTTTGTCAGCTGAGTTCGGTGTTGTGACCGATTATGTGTCTGTTGATCCCGAACTTCGGACGGCGCTGGCGTTCTGTGCTCTTGACCCGCCGGAGGATCCTCCGTTGCTGTTCTATCGGGAGCCCCGAGGCCCTGACATGAACTTGAGTGATGCCGACATGCCAGCGGTGGCTGAGACAGTTCCGGTGTTGTGGGTGACGGGTTCACGCTTTGCCCAAGAACCGTCCCGCTCTGCTGTGCGTTCTTTGCTTGAGCGGCGTGGACGGGTGGAACACACGGTGTTGGATCTGGATTATCGGGACAGTTTCTGGTCGACGGCGAGCGATGCCGCGGCGCAAATCGGGCCTGCTATCGATCAGGTGACGGTCGCAGTCGGTAACCGCACTGAGTGTGAAATCGCGGTTGGGTCGGCTGACCCCGAGGAGGCTGCTGATCTGCTGCTTGAGCGTGGTGTGCGGCTTGCCATCATCAAGATGGGTGCCTCAGGTGTGCTTGTGGCTACTGAGCACCGACGCTGGCACGTGCCACCGCTGAAGGTTGATGTGGTTTGTGGACTAGGTGCCGGTGACGCTTTTGGAGGTGCTCTTGTTGATGGTCTGCTTGCTGGATTGGCGCCACGTGTGTTGGTCGAACGTGCGAATGCGGCCGGGGCGATCGTTGCGGGAAGGTTGGCCTGCTCTCATGCCATGCCGACGGCAGCTGAGATCGACATGATGCTTGCTGGTGATGCAACGTTTGTAACTGGTGTTAATGGAGCCGCTGCATGAATGACACCAACACCTCCCATGACAGTTCCACAAGCGGCGGGAGGTCACTTGTCTGGGTCGATCGGCCACCTCCGGACGGGCTGGAAATCCCCGACGGGATCGAACTGACCAACGATGTCAACCTTGCAGATGGCGCGGTAATTGGTGCTGACGACCATTGGGACGCTGCTGCGTGTGTCAAGTTGCCCAAACTCAAGGTGGTGGCACGAGCAGGCATTGGCTATGACAACGTTGATGTGTCCTCGTGTGCCTCGGTGGGAGTTGCTGCATGCAATGCTCCTGACGCCCCAACCGTCTCGACCGCCGAGCATGCTCTGGCGCTGATATTGGCCGTCGCTAAGCGACTCAAGCCGGCCGAGCGGAGCTTGCGCAAGCGCGCTGAGCACTATCGCGCCACGCATCAAGCACTTGAACTTGACACTACAACTCTGGGACTTGTGGGCTTTGGGCGAATCGGTAGCCGCGTCGGGCGATATGGGGCGGCTTTGGGCATGAAGGTGCTTGCTCACGATCCCTATGTGGACGTTGCAAGCCTCAGCCCCGAACTTGGGGGCGCAGTGACGTTCGTAGATCTCGAAGAGCTATGGCGTTGCAGCGATGTCATCTCGCTGCATGCGCCTGCCACACCAGCAACGCATCACCTGGTTGACGCCGACACGCTGGCGATGATGCGCAAAGGTGTGATCATTGTTAACTGCGCCCGTGGGTCACTCATCGATCACACGGCATTGCAGTCGGCCCTCGAGACTGGACAGGTCGCCGCCGCAGGACTCGACGTGACCGAGCCCGAGCCGTTGCCCGCTGATCACCCGCTACTAGCTCATGACGACGTGATAATCACACCTCACATCGCCTCATCGACACGAGTCGGCGTGCTGCGCCTGATAGGTATGGCGCTCTCCGAAGCCGCTGTCTGGCTCAAAGGCGGAACTCCTGAGCATCTTCTCGATCCTGCGGCGGCTGATCCTGGCGTTGACCGTCGCTATCGCGACCCGCTCCCGTAGCCACTTCGATGACAGTGCCAAATCGTCTGGGTGTTGCCGTTATTGGGTTCGGCTGGATGGGTCAGGCGCATGCTCGCTCATGTGCACGCCTGCCGATGATCTTTGAAGGTCTGCCATACCGGCCCGAACTACGGGTCTGTGCTGACACCCTGCCGCAGCGGCGTGAGGCAGCTAGGCGCGACTTCGGATTTGACAAGGTCACCGCTGACTGGCGTGTTGCAACCGAGGATCCCAACGTGGATGTGGTCGTGATCTGTGCACCGAACATGTTGCACACAGAGATTGTCGAAGCGGCCGCAAGTGCGGGCAAGCATGTGTTTTGCGAGAAGCCAGTGGGGGGCACCCCTGATCAGACAGCTCGCGCCGAAAAGGCTTGCCGTGACGCAGGTGTGATCACAGGCGTTGGCTACAACTACCGCTTCGTGCCATTGGTGCAGCATGCCCGCAACATGATCTCGGCGGGGGAACTGGGCGAGATCACCAATTATCGGGGCCGATTCTTTTCGATGTACGGTGCCGACCCGCTTGGTTTGTTGTCGTGGCGCTTCTTGCTTGAGCAAGCAGGGCATGGTGTTTCCACCGACATTTTGAGCCACTCGATCGATCTGGCGATGATGCTGAACGGTCCGATCCTGCGCGTCATCGGCACTGGTGAGACTTTCATCAAGCAGCGGCCGCTGCCGTCTGGTTCGGGCACCCACTACGACCGTGGTTCTCCCGATGATCCCGTTGGCGTTGTGACTAACGAGGACTACTTCGGCGCCATGGCGATCTTTGCTAACGGCAGTCGAGGAACCTTCGAGGTCAGCCGTACGATGGTCGGGCCGCAAAGCCAGATGGCTTTTGACATTCACGGCACTGCCGGTGCCATCAGCTGGAATCTCGAGTCGATGAACGAGATGCGCTTGTTCCAAATGGGCGACGGTGATCTCGGCTATTCCACCGTTTATGCGGGTGAGGCTCATCCATTCCACTCGAACTTCGTGCCCGGTGAAGCGAACTCAATCGGATTTGAAGATCTGGTAACGATCCAGGATCACGAGTTCCTCAAGGCAGTGGCAGAAGGGCGGCCACACGCAGCTGGCATGCAACAGGCCGTTGAGTATGTGAGCGTGCAGGCTGCGCTACTTGAGAGTTGGCAGACGGGCGCCTGGACAGATGTCGTCTCGGTGCGCATCGATTAGTGGCTAGGGGAGACGCAAAGTGCAAACCGTGAGGCTCACAACAGCGGGTGCGATCGTGCGCTACCTTGCTGCGCAGCGGATCGAGATCGACGGCACACCCGTTCCGCTGTTTGGTGGTGTGTTTGCCATATTTGGCCACGGCAACGTGACCTGCCTTGGGCATGAACTTGAGCAGGCCCAAGATTTGCTCCCGACTTGGAGGGGCCAGAACGAACAGGGCATGGCGCTCGCCGCCTGTGGATTTGCCCGAGCTGCTAAGCGGCGGCGGATCATGGTGGCGACGAGCTCGATTGGCCCAGGTGCCACCAACATGGTCACCGCAGCCGCAGTAGCGTTGGCTAACCGTCTGCCACTGCTGTTGATTGCCGGTGACACGTTCAACCATCGCATCGTTGACCCGGTGCTGCAGCAGGTCGAACATTTTGGGTCTCCGTCTACGACAGTCAACGATGCCTTTAGACCGGTGGTGCGGTATTGGGATCGCATCACCACACCCGAACAGGTGGTGCAATCGCTGCCGAATGCTGTGAACACGATGCTCGATCCAGCGGACTGCGGGCCGGCGTTCATTGCATTGCCTCAGGATGTGCAAGCCGAGGCATTTGACCTTCCGGCGCGGTTCTTTGACGAGACGATTCAGCAGATCCGACGTCCCCGTCCTGATATAGGTGAGTTGCAGCGAGCCGCAGCGTTACTTCATGGCGCGAGGCGACCGTTGATCATCGCCGGGGGAGGGGTTCGCTGGTCGCTTGCCGAACAGCAGCTGAGCGAGTTCGCTTTGCGTCACAACATTCCGGTCGTGGAGACCACGGCAGGTCGCACTTCGCTGCCTGCCGATCATCGGCTCAACTGTGGCCCGATCGGTGTGACCGGCTGTACTTCCGCTAATGCCATGGCAGCCGACGCTGATGTGATCCTTGCTATCGGCACCAGATTGCAAGACTTCACGACCGGTTCTTGGACTGTCTTTGGTGATGAGTCTGCGACGATTATTGGTTTGAACACGGCTCGATTCGATGCGACTAAACACTTGAGCGTGCCGCTTGTGGCAGACGCTCGTGAGGGGCTTCGTGAACTTGACAGAGCGCTTGATGGCTATGTCGCATCGGCGGACTGGTCGACCAAAGCCGCATCAGAAACCGTGCAATATCACGCTTATATTGACAAGATCGCTGCTCCTGTGGCGCTTGGATCTTCGGTGACAGCTAGTGACGACCCTCATGAGCACCTGCCGACATATGCCCAGGTCGTTGGTGCAGTTGATCGAGCGGCCGTTGAGTCCACGTATGTGGTCGCTGCAGCAGGGGGATTGCCGGGCGAGTTGGTGAACGGGTGGCGGGCCTCATCGGTTCATTCTTTTGATTGCGAATATGGCTATTCGTGTATGGGATATGAGATTTCGGGTGCCTGGGGTGCCAAGATGGCGATGCCCGAACGCGAGATCATTGTGTTGTTAGGCGATGGCTCGTATCTGATGATGAACAGCGACCTCTATAGCAGCGTGTTGAGCGGTCACAAGTTGATTGTGATCGTCGCTGACAATGGTGGGTTTGCGGTGATTGATCGTCTACAGGTCAACCAGGGTGGTGCATCGTTTAACAATCTGTTGCGGGACTGCAAAGTGCAACGTCTCGAGAGTGTTGATTTCGCAGCACACGCCGCCTCGATGGGTTGTCACAGCGAGACTGTCACTTCGATTAGTGAGCTCGAATCGGCAATTGAGCGAGCCAGGAGCTCAGATCGAACCTATGTGATAGCGCTTCAGACACATCCACATCGCTGGACTGAAGGCGGTTCGTTCTGGGAGGTTGGTGTGCCTGAAGTGAGCGATAGAGAGTCAGTACGTGAGGCTCGAGCGACTCTCGATGCGGGACGCGCCGCTCAGCGACTAGTTCTTTAGGGCATGGGACGCACTTCAGCTTCTCGCAGACCGCTTTCATTTGCGGACGGCGTTGCTTTGATCACCGGGGGCTCACAAGGTCTTGGCTACGCGGTTGCCCAACGCCTCGCGGATGAGGGAGCGGCGGGCTTGATGCTCGTGGCCCGTGATGTCGACAAGGGCCAAGCTGCAGCTGCAAGCCTGCGGAACGATCAGTGTCAGGTCGAGTTCTGCTCTGCTGATCTAGCTTCAAGTGATGCTTGTGAATCGGCCATCAGTGCTGTTGATGACACCTTCGGCACCTGCAATGCCTTCATAAACTGCGCTGCCATTACGCATCGAGGTTCTGTCTGGGACAGTACTCCTCAGTTGTGGGACGCCATGCTGGCGATCAACGTGCGAGCACCGGGATTGCTTGCTGGTGGAGTGGCACGGATCATGGCACGAGAGCGCGTCGAAGGTGCAATGGTGTTGATTGGCTCGGTAGCGGGGCGCGGCGGGCCTCCGCGACTGCTGCCCTATTCCACCTCGAAAGGGGCTTTGGTGGCGATGACCCGCAACCTGGCGTTCTCGCTGATGCGACATCGGATCAGGGTCAACCTGTTGTGCCCAGGTTGGATGGACACGCCAAACGAAGACGTGATTCAACGCCGCTTTGATGGAGCAGACGATGATTGGCTTGAGCAAGCGGAGGCCAAGGTGCCTTTCGGGAGGTTGATTAAGCCGAACGAGATCGCTCGCACGATTGTGCATCTCGCTACTGCAGAGTCGGGGATGATGACAGGCGCTGTGGTCGACTGGGATCAGACGGTGATCGGCACGGGTGCCCCGGTCTGGCCGGAAGCCGAACTGGGTCTTCTGCCTCAACCCTCGGTTTAGGCGTTCAATGACCCAGACAACTCCTCTTGCGCTTGAACGTGACTATGGGTTAACGGGGGCAGATTCCCGCCTCGCTGTTGAGCGCGGATTGGTAGATGCTCAATGGTTCACCCCGCCAATCAGCAGTGAGCGACTGCGAGAGTTGCAAGTGCGAAACAACTCCCGGGCGGCACGTGACACGTTGCTTTGGTTGGGATTGTTGGCAGTCTCGGGCTATCTCGCATATGTGGCGTGGGGTAGCTGGTGGGCACTCCCGGCATTTATGGTTTATGGCGCTCTCTATGGCGGTGCCGGTGACTCACGCTGGCACGAGTGCGGGCATGGAACCGCTTTCCGTACCCGCTGGCTTAATGATGTTGTGTACTACTTGGCATCGTTCATGTTGTTGCGACAGCCAACGTTGTGGCGCTGGTCACATGTGCGCCATCACACAGACACAATCGTTGTGGGGAGAGATCCTGAGATACTGTTCCCGCGTGCTGTGAAATGGCCTGCTGTGGTTGGGTTGTTTGTCCCGGTGGTCAACGTTCCCAAGGCGATGTGGCGCACACTCAAGCATGCATTGGGAGTGATTGACGACGACGCTCGTGACTTCATCCCCGAAGATGAGCTACCCAAACTCAAATGGGAGTCCCGTGCATACGTGGCAATACTGCTAGGAACTGCCATCTGGTGTATTGCAATATCGTCAATCCTGCCAGCGCTCTACATCGGTTTGCCAACGGTGTATGGGGCATGGTTGATGGTCTTCTTTGCTCTAACTCAGCACGCCGGATTACGTGAAGACGTGCTGGATCACCGCCTCAACACTCGCACGGTCTACATGAACCCAGTGTTCCGGTTCCTGTATTCCAACATGAATTATCACGTAGAACATCACCTCTTTCCGACAGTTCCCTATTACGCTTTGCCCGCTTTACATGAGGAAGTCAAAGCACACCTAGCACCACCGCAAACCTCGACGATTGCCGCTTACCGCAAGATCCTGGGCACCCTAAAGAAGCAGCAGAGCGACCCCGGCTATGACGAGGCGCGTGACGTTCCCGCGGGGACTGAAGAGCGAGCTTTTGTTGACACCGGCGTGACTGCCTGGGCTGGTGATCGCCATGATGGAGTGTTTGATCTAGGAGCCGCAGAGAGTCTTGAGACAGGTTCAGTGCGAAGAGTTGATCGAGATGATTCCACCTACGCGCTATACCGGATCGACCCCACCGACTGTCCGGGAGATCAGGCCTCCAATGGCTCTGAGTTCGTGCTGAGTGAGGGCTTGTGTACTCATGGTCGCGCGCATCTAGGTGATGGCGCGGTGCTGGGGTGTGTCATCGAATGCCCGAAACACAACGGACGTTTCGACTTGCGAACCGGCGAAGCATTACGACGCCCCGCAACCAAACCAATCCAGCTCTACGACATAGCAGTCCGCAGCGGAAGACTCGTCTCCCGCCTAGAACCCGTCAAGATGAAGCGAAGTTAATCTGTGACCCTTGAAGGCTTAATTCAACGGATCTGCCAAGCCGCCACCGATGGAGGAGTCACTGCTGTCAAGGAAGAAGTTGAGCGGGCGGTGGCGAGTCCGGCGGACCTGCGGTTGGCTGTTCCCGAACCGACGCTTCCCGTTATCGAACCGATGTTTTCCTCTGACGAACTCACCATCATGAACGTTGTCTGGGGGCCTCGGGCCTACCTTCAACCTCATGACCATCGGATGTGGGCGTGCATCGGGATCTACGGCGGCCGTGAAGACAACCAGCTATACCGGCGCAACGACTTAGGCATCGTGTCTTCGGGAGGCCGCAGCGTTGATGCCGGCGACACCATCGTGTTGGGAAAGAGCGCAATTCACTCCGTCCACAATCCACTAGCACGACTGACAGGTGCGATTCACGTGTATGGCGGGCCATTTCTCACCGAGTCACGAAGCGAGTGGGACATTGAGTCAATGGTAGAACGGCCTCTAGATAGCGAAAGCGTCCGCAAGCGCTTTGAAGAGCAACGCCGCTTCATGGCTTCTGCGACGTGAAACTTGCGGGAGAGCCGTCTCACGACTCTCGACCCGCACCACTCCATGACCTGAGAGTCCTAGAAGTCGCTCACGTTGCCTCGGCACCGTTCGTGGGAATGTTGCTCGGCGACTTAGGCGCAGATGTGGTCAAGATCGAACCACCGGGCGGTGACATGATGCGAGGCTGGCCACCACTTGAGAGTGGCGCAGACGGTGCCGACTACAGCCACAACTTCGCATCTCTCAATCGCAACAAACGCAGCATCATGCTCAACCTCAAGAGCGACACTGACTTAGAGTTCATGAAGGAACTCGTGGCTGTATCTGATGTGTTGGTGGAGAACTTCCGGCCGGGAGCGCTTGATCGACTCGGTCTTGGCTTTGATGAGGTTTCAGCATTCGATGTCAGACGTGATCCACCAGCACTTGGCGCCCATCGCCAGCAGGTTGCTCGGGAGTGGCTGAGCCACACGAGTTGATCCGGTTAGCGTTACCCGTCGATGGACGTATCGGCCGTGGGAGTTAAGAATGCGGCGTGAGTGAGATTTTGCGGGTTGGGCTGCTTGGGTGCGGGCGCATCGGGGTCATGCATGCCGAGTATCTCGCTCGTCGTGTGCAGGGTGCCTCGCTTGCAGGCGTGTATGACGTGGTCTCAGATGCGGCTGCGGCAGTGGCTGCCAACTTTGGTGTTCCTCAGGCGAGCAGTGCCGCCGAGTTGATCGGCTCGAGCGATGTTGATGCCGTAGCGATCTGTAGCTCGACCGATACCCACATTGACTTGTTGGTGCAGGCGGCTGAAGCGGGCAAGGCAGTATTCGTGGAGAAACCGCTGTCGCTAGACCTAGCCGAGGTCGATCGGGGGATAGCAGCTGCTCAGGCCGCAGGCATCGTGGCCCAGGTTGGTTTCAACCGCCGTTTTGACCCAGCTCACCGCCGTGTGCGTGAGCGGGTGGCGCAAGGCGATGTTGGTGATGTGCATCTGGTGAGAATCTCAAGCCGTGACCCTGATCCTCCACCAATCGCCTACATCAAGGTCTCCGGCGGGATTTTCTGTGACATGACGATCCACGACTTTGATATGGCCCGATTCGTGACGGGATCCGAAGCAGTTGAGGTTTATGCCACCGGTGGCGTGAGAGTCGATCCTGCGATAGGCGAAGCAGGCGACCTCGATACTGCAGTAGTGGTCGTCACCCACGCCTGCGGGGCGATCACCGTCATCGACAACAGTCGCCGAGCCACCTACGGCTATGACCAGCGAGTTGAAGCGTTCGGGTCTGCGGGCATGGCTGCCTCGGACAATCCTTCGGACGCGCCGACCTCGTATTGGGGTCCAGCGGGGCTTGAAGGTCCGAAACTGCCGTACTTCTTCCTCGAGCGATACACCCAGTCGTATCTGTCTGAGTGGGATGCGTTTGTGGCGGCGGCGAACGGGGCGCCGTCACCGGTGACACTTGAAGACGGCCGTGCGCCGCTGGTGATGGGCCTGGCAGCCTGGCGTTCAGTGAAGCTTGGCCGACCGGTCTCTGTTTCGGAGATCGGCTAACACAAGCGGTCCGGAACGAAGGGAATATCAGCGTGCGTGCTTATGTCACTGGTGGGACTGGCTTTATCGGTTCAAACATAATCAAAGTGTTCGCTGAGCGTCACAATGCCACGGTACATTGTCCGGTTCATAACTTTGTGCCTACACAAACACCGGGATTTACAACCGAGAAACTTGACCTATGTGAGGCAACCTCGGTGCGCGCTAGCATTGCAAACTTCAACCCGGATGTGATCGTTCACTCGATGATCCTCAATGACTTCAATGCTATGTATGAAAATCGCGATCTTGCCTGGCGTAGCTATGTGGGCACGACCAAGACGCTCGTAGATGCCGCCAATGAAATCGGAGCGAAGATCATACTGGTGTCGACCGACTGGGTTTTTGATGGCACTCAGCGTGGGGCAGATGAACAGACACTGCCTAACCCCATTAACTATTACGGTGTGCTCAAGATGGCGAGCGAGCAGGTAGTGACACTGGTGGCAAGACGTGGTGCTGTGGCGCGAGTATCGGCTGTGAGCGGTACACACTGGCTGCGAGACTCGGTGCCACGCACACAGGATGGTGGATTCGGCTACTTCGTGACCTCAGTAGTTGATGCTCTTGAAGCTGGCCAGAGTTTCGGTGTCTGGGAGTCATCAGACATAAACATGTTTGCTTCACCATCACTGGCAAGCGAATGTGCCGAGGTCATGTGGCGTATCGCATCCCACAATGACGCCTCTGGCGTGTTTCACTGTTGCAGTTGTGAGTCCGCTGGCAGGATGCAACTCGCAAAGATCGCATGTGAAGTGTTTGGTCTGGATGAAGACCTGCTTGAGAGCGTGCCGCCGGACACGTCCGCGGATGGTGCAGTGGGACGGTTCGCTATCCCATACGACACGAGTCTCACAGTCGGTCGCACCCGACAATTACTCGATTACGAGCCACCCTCAATACGAGAACTGATGCGACGCTTCCGCCACGAACATCAGACAGCGACACTTGCTCCAGTGTGATCCTGCAATGAGGGTGGCCAAACAAACACAGGAGCAGTTACAAGCATGACAGGTACGTCCACGTCGTTAAGACGCGCCACACCCGGCCCGGGGCGCATCCAACACATCACACCGGAGACAGCTTCATGGCAGTACGTCGAGTTCTCCGTGATCGACATTACGCCTGATGAGACCTGGCGTGACTGTCGATCCGATCGTGAGACAGCGATCGTGTCAATCTCTGGTAGCGGTCGAGTCCATGTGAACACACCAGAATCCAGAAACACCGTCGAACTTGAGCGTTCGTCTGTGTTTGATCAGATGGGTCGGGTCGTATACGTACCTCCGGGCACCGAGTTCGAGCTTGAAACGGATTCGAGCCTTCGAGCAACCGTAGGTTCGGCGCCTGCGGAGGGCCGGTACCCGTTCAGAGTGTTTGAACCCGCCGAGATGCGCAGCGAGATCCGAGGCGGCGGCCAGGCACACCGGCAAGTCATCCACTCCCTGGCTTATCCGCTGCCGGCTGAGCGGCTGATCCTCTATGAGGTGTACATCCCGCGTGGAACCTGGGCGGCGTGGCCCCCGCACTGTCACGACGGTCGTGAAGGCTCACCGTATCTAGAGGAGATCTATTACTTCTGCCTCGACCGGCCCGAAGGCTATGGGCACCACCGCAACTGGCGCCATGACGAGAGCTATGAGGACGTGATGGTGGTACATGACGGCGATCTCGTTTTAGTCCCGAAGGGATACCACACCACGGTTACCTGTCCGAGTGCCAATATGTACTTCCTCAACTACCTGGCAGGCGAACTTCAAGACGATGACCGGCGTACACCACCCTGCTTTGCGGCCGAACACACCTGGATCGAATCCGACTGGCAGGCAGGGGAGTGGGGACTGCCTGTGGTGACTCTTGACGGCCCTGGGGTGCGGCGATGAGCCTCGACGGGATCTCAGCGGATAGTCGCTTCGGGGTGCTCGCCATCGATCATCGTGATTCGCTACGAGCGGTGCTTGCACCAGATGACCCGTCCTCGGTTGATCCGCCGGCGATTACGGAACTGAAGCGAGACATCGTTTCGGGACTGGCAGGCGAAGCAACCGGGGTGATGCTTGAGCCTGAGTATTCGATCCCGCAACTACTCGATGGCACACTGCCTGCCGGTGTCGGCTTCTGCGCCGCACTAGAAGCGCAGGGCTACGCAGCCGATCCCGAAGCGTCACCCACCCGGGTAGTGGATGGTTGGTCGGTAGCCGCGGCTAAGGCAAGCGGCGCGAGTGCCGTCAAGTTGTTGCTGCCGTACCGGCCGGATCGGCCACACGCCGCCGCGCAGGAGCGGGTGACCACACAGATCCTGGCGGAGTGCCGCAGGGTAGGAATCCCCCTGGTACTGGAGCCGCTCTTTTATGCGCTGGAAGATCCACGGTCACGCCGCGAGATCGTCCTAGAAACTGTCAGGCGTTTCGCGGCAATGGATCCGCACCTGTTGAAGCTTCCCTTCCCTGTCGACATCGCAGCAGAGTCGGATCGCAGCGTTTGGGCTCAGGCATGTCGGGAAGTAAGTGACCGCTGTGAGATGCCCTGGACGCTGCTATCAGGTGGGGGGCCCTTCGAGGCGTACCGGCGCCAGTTCGAAGTAGCAGTGTCTGAGGGATGCTCGGGATTCATGGTCGGGCGAGCATTGTGGGGTGAAGCAGCCCTGTTGCCGATCGCCGAGCGCCGCAAGACGATAGAGCAACTCATAAGGCCTCGGCTGAGCCAGTTGCGTAGCCTTCTCGCGCTTAAGGCCACTGCCCCACGGCCCAAAAGGCGGGTCTGGCCCTGTCGTGAGGGCGGGACGTCGACTAGCGACTAGCGACTAGTAGCCCAGGTCAATGTCAACTAGGCCCAGGAGTGGTTCACCCGCGAGCCAGCGTCCAACGTTCTCCTTCACATGCGCAGTAATCAGCGGCAGTCCCATCTCACGGGTGTTGCCAACATGAGGCGTGATCACGCAGTTCGGCAGATTCCACAGCCCTGAATCGCCAGGCAGGGGCTCGGGATCCGTGACATCCAACACGGCACCCGCAATAGTCCCATCACGCAGCGCAGCCTCCAGGGCCTCATGGTCGACATGGCCACCCCGAGCAACATTGATCAGCCAACACTGGCGTCCCATTGCCGCAAGCAAACTCTCGTTGATCACATGATGCGTTGCGTTGGTGAGTGCCAAAGCGACCACCACCACATCGGCACCTACTACCGACGAGCGAACTGAATCAAGGGTCAAGGTGCGCTTTGCACCACGGAGCGCATCACCGCGCCGGCGCACCACAGTCACATCACAGCCCCACGGCTCAAGCAGCCGCAACAGCGAGCGGGTAATCCCGCCTGCACCCAACACCGTTACCCGAGCGCCAAGCAAGTTGCGACCCGCCTCGGCACCCCAAGACGTGGCCGCCGCGTAAGTGTGAAAGTCGCGCAGCCCCATAAGCATCGCCGCCATGATCCACTCAGCAACCGGTTCGGCGTAGACACCTTTGGCACACGTCCACACATACTCAGGCGTCAGAAAATCAACGAAGGGCTCGATCCCTGCATAAGGAAGCTGCACCCACTCAACCTTTGGTGCCTTAGCGATCACCTCGGGATACGCCTGCGGCGCGTATGGATCCGCCCAGATCAAGGCGCGAGCTTCACCTAAGGGCACAAGCTGCGCCCCTGCTTGACGCACAGCATCGGAAAACGCCTGCTGCATTACCGGGCGACTTTCTGGCGCTACGGCTACCGGATAGCTCATAGCGGCGCCCCGCATCCAGCAGTCCTTGGCTTGCACATGGCGTCTTCGAGAGTCTCAGCCGTTGAACTGGCGGTCGCCGGCGTCGCCGAGGCCGGGAATGATGAGTCCGTTCTCGTCGAGCCGCTCATCGATAGCCGCGATGTAAACCGCATCTGCAACCCGTGCTGCTCGCACCCGTTCGATCCCCTCGGGCGCCGCGATCACACACAGAGCGCTGATCCGCCCAGCACCGTGGGTACGCAGCAGCTCACACGCATGTATGCACGAGCCTCCCGTTGCCAGCATCGGATCGAGGATCAGAGCGTCACAGCCATCAAGGTTGTCGGGCAGCGTTGACAGGTAACGCCTGGTCTTCAAGGTGGTTTCGTTGCGCACCAGCCCAACCATCCCCACCAACACGTCCCCTAGCAACTCGAGCGCAGCGTCAAGCATCCCTAACCCAGCGCGCAGGATCGGCACCACAACGGGTGGCCGCTCCAGCCGAGCCCCAACCGTTGGGCCCATCGGCGTGACGATCTCAAGCGGCGCCAGGGGTGCGTCGCGCAGCGCCTCATATACAAGCATCGAGCTGATGTCACGCAGTAGGCGGCGAAATTCCGACATTGAGGTAGCCGATTCACGCAAGCGTGTCATCCGGTCTAAAGCAAGGGCGTTCTCAACGACATGTATTTCTGTCACGGGCGCCAGCCTCTCCTCGTCAATTTGCGGCCGCCACACTAAGCGTTCGGCATTGCCGTGCCACGATCTGAGGCTTCGACGGCACCTGTGGCCTCGAAGTTGCCCGTTAGCCTCGCGGGTCTAGTGGCGCGTCAACAACAGGGAACCAGCGGTTCCGCCGGCCCCACTGTCTCCAGCGACCCCCAGAACAAGCCCAGCACGGCTGTTGGGAGCTTCAAGCAAATGGGCCTGTACGCCAGGCTCGTTAAGCCACTCGCGGATCGAGGTATCACCGAACCGTTCCCGATCCAGACTCTCACGATTCCCGACGCTTTAGCTGGCCGGGATGTTTGCGGTAAAGCAAAGACTGGTTCCGGCAAGACGCTCGCCTTCGGGTTGCCCTTGCTGCAGTTGCTGCCTCGGGCCAAACCGGCGGCACCGACCGGGCTGATCCTGGCACCAACCCGTGAACTCGCCAACCAGATCACCAAAGAGTTGGCCCCCCTAGCCGCTGCTGTGAAGCGCAGGCTGCTTGCCGTGTATGGGGGAGCCAAAATCGATCCTCAGATCAACCGGCTCAAGCAGGGAGTCGATCTTGTGGTCGCCACGCCAGGTCGGGTAATCGATCTGATTGAGCGAGAGTCCGTGACGATGGCTGCCGTTCGCCATGTGGTCGTTGACGAGGCTGATCGCATGGCTGACATGGGCTTTCTGCCTCAAGTCGAATGGATCCTGCGAAACGTCGGCGCAAAACATCAGACATTGCTGTTCTCGGCAACACTTGATGGTGCCGTTAACGCCTTGATCCGCCGCTACCAGACCAACCCGGCAATGCATGCGGTAGATCAGCGGGAGTTGACGGTGGCAGAAATGACCCACCGTTTTCTGGGTGTCCACCAACTCGACAAACTCAAGGTTGCAGCATCAATCGCAGCAGCTTCGACTCGAACGCTCATCTTCACCCGCACCAAGATCGCAGCGGATCGGGTGGCACGGGATCTTTGCCGTCTCGACATTGACGCCGCTCCCATTCATGGCAACCTGCGCCAGCCTGCCCGGGAGCGGTCACTGCGTCGGTTCATGTCAGGCAAGTTGCCGGTGCTGGTTGCCACCGACGTAGCAGCGCGGGGCATTCACGTGGATGACGTGGAAGTGGTTGTGCAATACGACCCAGCCCAAGACCACAAGACTTACCTGCATCGCGCCGGACGCACTGCACGAGCCGGCGAGTCTGGCGTGGTAGTGACTCTCTCTCTCTGGAACGAGGAGCTTGCTGTCAAGCGGATCCAGCGCCGTCTGGGCCTCGAGTCCCCCATCACAGAGGTGTTCTCCAACGATGCCCGCCTGGCTGATCTGGTGGCGTGGGATAGGAATCGTTGACGAGTGTTGTGCGCGGAGGGGTTTAGACTCTGCGGCTACCAATCCGGCAAACATCACGAGAGGTTCGGCCTGCGGGGCGAGCCCGGCAACCTGGGAGGGACACCCAAGGTGCCAGCCCGCTACAAGCGGGGATGTGGCGCTAGCTCGCTAGCGCAACGAAGTGTCCGGGGTGACAACCCCTCACTACTGGCAACTAAGTGTCCTAACCGGGGGTAGCGAGGAGCGACACCTTGAGCGCCACCAACCACCCCAAAGTGCCCAGCCCGCAACCCCATCCGATCGATCCGCGCCGCCGGTTCCCTACAGGATTGCCGGTTACTGGTGCCTGGCAGCCCGGCGACCCACCCGGAGAGCGCAAGTTCGTTGATATTGACTTGGGCCACCCGTTCGCTTTGGAACTTGGTGGACGACTGGGCAGGGTCAGGATTGCGTATGAGACTTGGGGCGAACTAGATAAGCGGGCCTCTAATGCGGTGCTCATTTGTCATGCTCTGACCGGCGACTCGCATGCCGCGGGTGAGAGTTGTCCGGCACATTCAACCGGTGGCTGGTGGAGCGACATGATCGGCCCAGGTCGTGCCATCGACACCGACCGCTACTTCGTTGTTTGCAGCAATGTTCTGGGCGGCTGTCAAGGCTCGACCGGCCCCGCAGATCTGATTGAGGGCACGGATCGGCGATACGGGGCCGACTTCCCGGTGGTCACGGTCCGAGACATGGTGCGCGTGCAAGCATGCCTTGCCTCGGCGCTTGGTGTTCCGCGCTGGCTCGCGGTTGTGGGCGGCTCGATGGGTGGCATGCAGGTGCTCGAGTGGGCGGCGATGTTCCCACGCCGGGTGCGTTCCATCCTGCCCCTGGCGACATGCGCGGCGGCGAGCCCGTTGCAGATTGCGTGGAGTGCCACCGGCCGCCTCGCTATCGCTACCGATCCGAACTGGCACGGCGGCAATTACTACAACAGCGCGGAGGGTCCCTGGATGGGCCTTGCCGTGGCACGCCAGATCGCTCAGGTCACGTACCGCTCGGGTGAGTCATTCGACCGGCGATTCGGGCGCCGGCTGTTTGATCCACTCGATGCTTTCGATCTCTGGGGACGGTTCCAGATGGAGTCATACCTCGACCATCACGGCCAGAAGTTGGTGCGGCGCTTCGATGCCAACTCGTATGTGGTGTTGAACCGCTCGATGGATTTACACGATCTTGGGCGGGGAAGAGGCAGCGTGGAGGCCGCACTAGCGCGCATCAAGATCCCGGTGCTGACTGCTTCCATCATCAGCGACCGCCTTTACCCGCCAAACCAGCAACGCGAGATACATCAGGCGATTAGCGCCGCTGGCGGAGATTGCCGCCATGTCATGCTCGAAAGCGACGAGGGTCACGATGGGTTTCTCATCGAACACGAACTGCTAGAGGAACCCGTTAGCGACTTCCTTGCAGAGGTTCACGGAGGGTCACGATGAGCGTTCGCAGCGGGAACTTGCACCCTCACACACGCGCTATTCGCGCAGGTCGCAAAGACAATCAGGACGCTCTCGCGCCGATCCTGTGGGCCACGTCGACGTTCGTTAACTCCAGCGCGGCCCAAGCTCATGCCCAGGCCAGCGACACTCATTCGAGTCGCTACTACACGCGCTATGGCAACCCCACCTTGAAGGGGTTCGAGGAGGCAATCGCCGACCTAGAAGGAACTGAGTCTGCACGAGCATTCGCTTCGGGAATGGGTGCTCTGAGCGCCATCGTTATGGGGATCTGCAGTACTGGTGATCACATCGTTGCTCAGAGCCAGATCTATGGCGGAACCCAGATGCTGCTGCAGGCTGCTTGTCCACGTTTTGGGATTGATGTGACGTTTGTGGATGGCACCGAGCCGGGTGCCTTCGAGCGAGCTGTCATACCGGGCAAGACGATGTTGGTGATAGCGGAGACACCCGCGAACGCGAATCTGGCAATTGTCGACCTAGCAGAGGTGGGCTCAATCGCTGGGCCAGTCACGGTTGTGGACTCGACCTTTGCGACACCCCTGGGGCAGCGGCCAGTCGAATTTGGTGTTGACCTTGTGGTTCACTCAGCAACAAAGGCAATAGCAGGTCACAACGATGCGACCATCGGTGTGATAGCGGGCAGCGAGGAGTTGCTCACCTGGATCTGGGGCTACGCCGTGCTGCACGGAGCGGTCGCATCGCCCTTTGATGCACTCAACGCGTTGCGAGGTTTGAGGACTCTGGCGGTTCGGTTACGTCAGCAGACAAAGACCGCTTCGCGACTTGCCGAGGCACTAGTAGGCCATCGGGCGATCGATGCCGTTCACTATCCGGGTCACCCAAGCCATCCTCAACATGTCCTGGCCTGCAAGCAGATGGACTTGGCGGGTGGCCTCGCGACATTCGAAGTGATCGGAGGGGCTGAGGCTGGCCGAGCCTTCGTGGAGTCGCTCAACGTTGTGCAGCTAGCGACTTCCCTCGGAGGGCCAGAGAGTCTTGTCACTCACCCTGCCTCAACCACCCATGTCGGGTTGCGGCCCGACGAGTTGCAGCGTGCCGGCATCACCGAAGGAACTGTGCGTTTCTCAGCAGGCCTAGAACACACTGCCGATGTGGTGGCAGATGTGTTGGGTGCTCTGGATCGTCTCGATCCTGCCCTCGTGTCGTAGCAGTAGCCTCGCACGCGGTGGTCTTGCGTCTGCGTCGGCCCGGGTCTCGGGCGAGTCTGGGAACACTCTGGCGATTTGGTGTGCTGACAATCGTTTTGTTGTTGATATCGGTGACAGCAGCCGAGGCTCAGCAAGCCGATGAGGAGCCCGCAGTGGCACAAGGCGAAACCCCGGATGGGTCTGGTGATCCTTCAAACGATGCCGACACCGGAACCACAGGCATTGATGAGGGCACTGAGCGCCGACTGATACAGCGCAGCAGCAGTGAACGCATCGACGGGGTTGTCATAGCACTGTTCTCGATAGCAGGCGCGCTAACGGTGATGTTGGGGTTCTTCTTGTGGCACACGAGCCCACGACGACGACTGCGCCTGGCTCGTGAGCGTGAGATGCATCGTCTAGCAGAACGAAGCGAAGACTCAGATCACGCCAGCGTCTAGATTGTGACGGTGCCCCAACCTTTCGATCCCAACGAGATGATTCAGCGCTTCCGTGAGCGTGCTGCTGGTGTGAAGCGCCGCAACCTTCCGCCTGTTGCCGGTGACGAACGACGTCACTTTCTTGAGCAGGCTCGACTCGACTTCCAGGACTTCGCCATGATCGCAGCCGCTAAGGCGGAACTTGAAGACGGAGTTTTGCGCCTAGAGATCGACCTGCGATAGCTTCGGCGTCAACCGGCACACCCTGGTCACTTGAGTCTCGCCCGATCGACGTAGGGGTATAGTCTGCGAAATACCCGCGGACGTAGCTCAGTTGGTAGAGCGCAACCTTGCCAAGGTTGAGGTCGCCGGTTCGAAGCCGGTCGTCCGCTCCAACTCTGCTCGCTCTGCTCGTCGTTGGACTCGCTTGAGCGCTGAACTTACTTGAAAGCACTTCTGTGCCTGAGAGTTTCTGGTCCTGAGAGCATTTCTGTGCCTGAAAGCAATGCTGTACTTGAGAGCGTTGATGTGCTTGGCGACTACTGGCGTCCCGAGAGTCGGGTGCGTACGGAAATCGGTGAACTCGTTCACCGCGCCAAAGACCACCGAGACAACGACGCGGCGAATGAGCTAGCCGGAGTCATGGCCGCCTGGGCGGCGGATCTCTTTGAGCCGATGCCTCCAATGAGCCGCCTAGTGACGGCTGTTCCGGCTCTCACCGCTAGGAGTGCCGGTGCCCCGTGTGAAGGTGCTGCCAAGACGCACCTGCCAACACTGCTCGCCGCAGCTATAGCGGGAGCCTGCGTTGGCACGTTCCATGACAATCTGGTGATCCGCACGAACCCTGGCCCGAAGTTGCGGCACCTACCGCCAGGTCAGCGTGCTCGAGCTGCCGCGGCAGCAGGATATGAAGCCACCGAGCTAGCAGCGGGTGCAGATGTCGTGCTCGTAGACGATGTGGTGCTCACCGGGGCGACACTGCGAGAAGTAGCGCGGCAGCTACACATCGCCGGAGCGCGGCGGGTTCGTGCCCTCGTGGCTGCTCGCACCCGCCTACTAGCAAGCACATCCCTGCAGCAGTAAACGCGCCTATATGAGCCTGAGCCGGCGCTACGATTTGGTGCCCCGCGCCGGTGCCCGAGCGGACCAAGGGAACGGCCTGCAAAGCCGTAAAGCCGCGGGTTCAAATCCCGCCCGGCGCTCACACACCCAACAGCCGCTACCACCACGCTGTTGTCATGGGGTAGCGGCTGCTAGAGTGCCCGCTTCCGGGGCCGTTAGCTCAGCCTGGTTAGAGCGCCTGCTCGACACGCAGGAGGTCAGAGGTTCAAATCCCCTACGGCCCACACCCTCCCGTTGTGCTCAAGCTGGGTCGCGGCTAGTTCGTCGACTCGCTTGTCTCTGAGGGGCTTGTGTCTGAGTCGCTTGCGTGTGAACCGCTGACGACTGAGCCCCGAACTTCAGCTGCCTCAACTCCCGAGGAGGTCTGCTCTGCGGGTGTCGGCACCCGCCTGCGCCGGTACCAGTAGGAAACCGGTACCAACACGATGGCGATGAGCACCGCGAACGGAAGCAGCCAGCCAACCACGACCAGGACAATCGAGCCGATGTTGGCAATCGTCCCCAGAGCCGAACTCAGCGAGTCTGCGAGACCGGGCAGCGCGTCGCTTGGTTCAGCATGCAGCCACAGCGTCGCATGGTGCGTCAGGAACCTGTTGTTGGGATCCGAGAGCGCCTTGGCCCGCACCTCCACGTCAATGTGGGAGCCGTATCGGAAGTTCTGCCGCTGTACATAGCTGTCGGAGACATCAAGGGTCGCTATTGCTGTCAGCGTCTGACGTGGCTCAAGACCCCCGATCGGATTCGATGCGTCCGAGTTGCCTGCGGTAACCAACTCGAAGTCATCAACCCGAAGTCTCAGGTTGTTCGAACGGATGTCGAACTCCCCGAGCGTGTCGTCACCGACATTGTCGATCTCCACACACAGCACGACCTGACCGTTGGAGTCCATTGCGAGGTTCTCCACACCCGGGCAAGCATCCTCGGGATCCTCGCCAAGCCAGGTCGACACCGCCATCAGCGCATCAGGCACCACGATCGGCACCGGGATGATGGCCATGTTCTCTCGGAAGCTGAGCGGTAACTGCGGGCTTGACACCGGCGTCGCTGTGACGTTCACCCGGGCAGAGATCCCATCCGAGACGCTCTGGCGCCGCAGCATGCCATCCACAACCTCAAGCTCAGCCACGGCTGTGACCGTGCTTCCCGGTTCCACGCTGACACCATCATCTGCTGTGCCTTCGACCACGTCAACCATGTCGAAGTCGGTTGTCCTTAGGCGCAACGTTGGAGAGGTGATCTCAACGTCTCCGAGCACATCATCACCAACGTTTTCGATCTCGACACAGAGCACAACGGGGCTGGTGGTCTCGACTTGAAGCTCACTAAAGCCAAAGCCGCAAGCCTCATCTCGATCTAGCCCGATCCCAACAACAGCAGCCATAGCCGCATCAGGAATCTCGGGCTGCACTTCGGTTATTTCAAGCGTGATAGTGGCCAGAGCGACCTGGTCTCGTAGCGTTCGAAGCTGACCACGCAACCTCTCCAGGGTTGCCTCGCGCGCCATTAGCTCCGACTCCAACGTGGCAACGTTGCGGATGTCGGTGGCATTCGAGAGCAATTCCCGAAGCCGGTCGACACTCACAGCAGCCGTTGAAATCCGGCTCTCGAGATCGACGACCCGCTCGGTTACGTCGTCGGCCGACAACGACTGACTCTTGAGTTCGCCAATATCTGAGAGGGCCTGCAGCGCCGCTGCAAAGTCAGCGGGTGCCACCTTGAATATGAGAACTGTTCGTGGTATCGGGCTAGTTGTTGAGTTCTGCCCGAACACCACGCCCCCGATGGCTGCTATCGCCTGGGAGGCTTCAGAGGCAGCGGCGGCAACGTCGTGTGCCTCGATCGCAATATTGGCGCGATAGATGATGTCGCGCGAAGCCAGCAGAGGCGAAGACAGATTGGTTGGTGTGACCTCGCCGGTCTGGCTTTCAAGCTCAACCTCATCGGTGGCCATGGCGACTGTCTCGGCAGCAGCCTCCTCAGCCATGGCCATGTCTTCGCCGGCTTCGTCGTAATCGGCGTCGCCCATCTCGACTGACGAGAGGATGGTGGTCGTGGGCATCGGCAAGCCCGAGGCATCGGATTCCTCCGTCATCATCTCTTCGGATTCGTGCATGGCATCGTCGCTCATGTCGTAGGACTCGCTCGCGGCCGCGGAGTCCATGCTGTAAGTCGCTTCGGAGTGGTCGCCACCAGCACAGCTAGCGGCGACGAGCAGTGCGACGATCGCCAGTGCGCAGATGCCGCCAATGCGGCGACCCCACCGCGACCCACTCATCCAGCCGGAACCGGCCAATCGAGTCTTGTTGCTTACATCAGTTGTCATGACATCCCCTCCCAGGAGTCTTGAGGCTGCCATAGAGGCAACCCCTCGCATCTTGGGAGATTCGACGACGCTGTTATTCGTGTAGTTCCCGAAGCGTTGGCATTTCCTGTTAGCTCTATGTCACGAGTCCCAAATGTACGGTTTGCTGCTGATGCCAGAGCATGATTGCCTGTAGCGATGAGGGCAACTTTGGGTTGCATTGGTGGCGCGCGCTCGCCTACGGTTCGCTCCTACGAAAAGCAGTAGGGTGAACTCTATGGATTCCGTTGGGCCTTCTGGTATACGTGCGCGTGTCGCTGCGCCTTTCCGGTCATTCTCGGTGCTGGGTTGTGTGACCGTTTCGGCTTTGATCTGGATGCTGTTGTCGGTGATGCCGAGTCAAGCCATTCACGATGACTCCCCCTTCAGCGACACCCATGAGGGTGCGTTCTACGCCGAAGCCGTTGAGGACTTAGCCCACATTGGGACTTTCGTGGGCACTGAATGTGGTGACGATCTGTTCTGCCCACAGCAACCGATTGATCGTGCGACTATGGCGGTGTGGCTGGTGCGTGTCTTAGAGGGCACAGATCCTGGGCCTGTTGCTTCTTCTCGATTTGGCGACGTTGATGCATCCGATCCGTCTGCGCGGTTTATTGAACGTTTTGCGCAACTTGAGGTAACGCGCGGTTGTGGTGATGGCTCCAACTACTGCGGAGAGGCGAGTGTCACACGAGCCGATATGGCTGTATTTCTGTCGCGAGCTTTCGGGTTTGCAGATGGCCCCGACCCAGAATTCGCAGATGTAGCAGATGACGCCTGGTACGCCGATGATGTCGCGCGTCTAGCCAACTCAGGAGTGACTCGAGGCTGTGGTGACGGCTCGATCTTTTGCCCCGACTCACCCACGACACGCGCTCACATGGCGACGTTTATGCATCGGGCACTAGAGCGGATGCGCCAGCAACTCGTGGACACTCAACGCGAGCCTCACGCAAGTGACTTCGTGTCAATGTCTGCGGGGGTAACACATTCATGTGGTGTTCGTTTTGACCGTTCAGTCATCTGTTGGGGTGACAATGAACATGGTCAATCAAGGTCCCCTAATGGTTCATTCTGGGCGGTTTCGAGCGGCACCAATCACACTTGCGGCTTGCGGACAAACGGCGACGTTGAGTGTTGGGGAGCCGCTAACCCAACACTTGCGGCACCTGTCTGGCCGGGCTCAACGTCGGTAACCGATGCCCCCGAGGGGCAGTTCAACAGTGTCTCGGCGGGGAGTGCTCACTCTTGTGGCGTTCGATCTGACGGTTCGATCGAGTGTTGGGGCAACAACTTTGGATCGCGGCTCAACGCGCCACTGGGCCGCTTTACGTCGGTCGATGCGGGCGAAACGTACTCATGTGCCATACGTCAAGACCAGATAGTGCTGTGTTGGGGTGATGGCGCATCAGGTATCGAGCTACCAGATGATGCTTTCTTGTCCATCTCGATTGGCGTTAATCACGCCTGTGGCATGCGAAGCGACGGTTCGGCTTCGTGCTGGGGTAGCAACGCCTACGGAAAGTCCGCTGCGCCTGCTGGCACCTTCTCGACTGTTTCTGCAGGCTTTAATCATTCGTGTGGCGTGCAAAGCGACGGTACGGCTGTGTGTTGGGGTAGCAACTCCCATGGCAAGTCGAATGCACCAGTGGGCACGTTTGTGTCTGTGTCTGCGGGCGCCGATCACTCGTGTGGAGCGCGTTCTGATGGAACGGCATTGTGTTGGGGTAGTAACGCTGATGGCAGGGCCGCTTCACCTGCTGGCCACTTCACCTCTGTGTCAGGTGGGGCAACTCACTCGTGTGGATTGCAAGAAAACGGTGTGATCTTGTGTTGGGGTAGCAACGAAGACGGACGCTCGGCTGCCCCCGGTGGGAAGTTCACATCAATCTCAGCGGGAGCAGTTCATAGCTGCGCAGTAGACGCCAACGGTTACGTCTCGTGTTGGGGAGACAACTACTTCGGTCAGGCAGATCCACCACTCGGAGTGTTCGACTCGGTATCGGTTGGAACCAGCAATTCATGTGGTCTGCGGCCTAACGGTTCTGTGGAGTGTTGGGGTGACAACACCTTCCACCTCTCTGATCCGCCCCCCGGGGTCTATACGCAACTCTCTGTTGGTAAGTCGCACGGTTGTGCGGTTCGTCAAGACAGCATTGTGATCTGCTGGGGCAACAACTATCTCGGTCAAGCGAACCCGCCACTGGATTCGTTCATTTCAGTTTCGGCAGGCCCCGGTTACAACTGCGGCTTGCGCACCGATGCCACTATCCGCTGCTGGGGTGAGCAGCGACTCGGTCGTACCACCCCACCTCAGGGCAGATACCGGTCAGTTTCCGTTGGTACTACTCACGGCTGTGCGATTCGCACCGACGGCGTTGTCGTCTGTTGGGGCAATGGTGAAGAACACCGGCTCGCTGTGCCCGTTGGTTGGTTTAGCTCAGTTGAGGCAGGTAGCAATCACAGTTGCGGGGTTCGTGTAGACACCGTGATTGTTTGTTGGGGCAACAATGATTTCGGCCAAAATGACGCTCCTTCAAGTTCTTTCACATAGTCACTCATCGACAACTCTGAAACCTCAGACTCAGCGGTAACGTTCCGCAACGTGGTTGAGACAGACTCGGACGCTGCGTCACACCCTCACGACTTAGCGAGTGATCAAACACTCACACGACTGCGGTCCAGCATCGACAACATAGATGCGGCACTGGTCTTGCTACTTGCAGAACGGTTCAAGATCACGAGACAAGTCGGTGAGCACAAGGCGCGTTCGGGGCTGGGAGTAGTTGATCCCGAGCGCGAGCGTCAGCAGTTTGCCCGCTTACGTGATTTGGCCAAATCCGCGGGGCTAGATCCGGCGTTTAGTGAGAAGTTCTTGCGTTTCGTGATCGACGAGGTAGTACACGAACACACACTGGCAAGTAGTCGGTCTCAAGCGAGCGACGAGACGCAGGGACAGTCGTGATCGCGGCACACTTCTTCGCCACGCAGTTCTAGAGAATCACATAACTGAGGGAGTGTCGTAGATGCGAGCTGCTGTCATAAGAGCCTTTGGTGACCCCGAAGTGCTCAAGGTACGAGAGGTCGCTGATCCAGTTGCCGGCCCCGAAGAGTTACTCGTCAACGTCGTTTCGTCTGCAGTGAACCGTGCTGATCTACTGCAGCGCCGTGGGTTCTACGCACCACCTGCGGGTGCGACCGATATTCCAGGTCTGGAATTCGCAGGTCGGGTCATCGCAGTCGGCGAGCGGGTCAACGCGCACCAAGTTGGCGACAAAGTGATGGGGATCGTCTCTGGCGGCGGCTATGCCGAGCGGGTCACGATCCATGAGCGTCAAGCGATGGCCGTGCCAGATGCACTGGATTTGCGTGATGCAGGGGCGTTTGCTGAGGTGTTCATTACCGCCTGGGACGCCTTGGTGCGCCAGGGAGGTCTCACATCGGGACGCTGGGCGCTAGTTCACGCCGGCGCTTCCGGTGTTGGAACAGCAGCCATACAAATTGCCCGTGCTATCGGGGCACGCATTGCGGTCACCGCCTCGGCCGGAAAGCACGACGTTTGTGAGTCACTGGGTGCCGACGTGGTGATCGACTACCGCAGCGAAGACTTCGTTGAGGTGATTGCCGCTACAACCTCGGGCACGGGCGTGGATGTTGTGTTGGATGTGGTTGGTGGCGACTACCTACCGCGCAACGTCTCGTGCCTCAAGATCGGCGGACGCATCGTGCAGGTTGGCGTGATGAGTGGGAGTCCTGTGTCGTTCAATCCGGCGTCGTTGATGGCGTGCAGAGGCTCGCTCATCGGAACAACGCTGCGTGCGCGACCCATCGAGGAAAAGGTTGCCGTCACCCAGCAGTTCGCAGCAGAGATGCTGCCTCATGTTGCATCCGGGGCGATGGCACCAGTGATTGATAGCCGCTACCCGTTAGCAGACGTCGCAGCCGCACATTCACGCATGGAAGCAAACCTCAATGCCGGCAAGATCGTGCTAGACGTTGGAGACTGACCCTCGGGCGACCTGCAGCTAGGGCTCTACCCTTCGAGAATCAGCGATCCAGCTTTAGCGGATTAGCGATCTTCCATACGTACGTAGTCGCGACACTCAGGGCCGACATAAACCTGGCGTGGACGGTAGATGCGTGACTGTTGCTCGATCATCTCGTTCCAGTGCGCTAACCACCCCGGTGTACGACCGATCGCAAACAAGACAGTGAACATGTTCGTCGGGAAGCCCAGCGACTGGTAGATGAGCCCCGAATAGAAGTCCACGTTCGGATATAGACGTCGGCTCAAGAAGTACTCGTCATCAAGAGCCACTTCCTCAAGCTTCAAAGCAATGTCAAGCAGCGGGTTCTTACCGATCACCTCAAACACATCGTGTGCTGCTTCCTTGATGATCATCGCTCGCGGGTCGTAGTTCTTGTAGACACGATGACCGAAGCCCATCAGCCTGCGGCCTTCACGCTTGGCTGCCGTTACGAAGCTCTCGACCTCCTCATAGGAGCCGATTTCTTCAAGCATGTTGATCACGGCTTCATTAGCACCGCCATGCAGAGGGCCATACAGCGCTGCGCATCCCGCTGCCACCGTCGAATACGGGTCAACATGGCTCGAACCAACAACCCGAGCGGCGGTAGTAGAGCAGTTCTGGCCGTGATCGGCGTGCAGGATCAGCAGCACTCGCATCGCTCGAGTTAACGCATCTGGAGGCTCATAATCGCCGCCGATGTCAAACATCATCTTCAGGAAACGCTTCGGATAGTCGTCGGCGTTGTCGGGGAAGATGAACGGCAAGCCACGAGAGAACCGATAGGCAGCCGCAGCCAGTGTCGGCATCTTGGCAATCAACCGGATGATCTGTTCCATCCGATTCTGTGGATCCCAGATCTGCTTTGCATCGGGATAAAAGGTTGACAGCCCTGCCACGCCTGATGTCAAAAGACCCATCGGGTGCGCGTCGTAATGGAAAGCGTCAAAGATGCGTTTGCGGAAGTTTTCGTGAATGAACGTGTGGTGGGTTATCTGATCCACCCAATCGTCAAGCTGGCCGGCGGTTGGCAACTCGCCGTGAACGAGAAGGTAAGCAACCTCGGTAAAGGTGCTGTGCTCAGCGAGCTGCTCAATCGGATAGCCGCGGTATCGCAGAATGCCGGATTCGCCGTTGATCTCGGCAATGGCGCTAGCAGTGCCAGCGGTTGTAGCTAGTCCAGGATCAAAAAACCAGATACCTGGAAGCAGCTTCCGCCAGCTAGCGGAGTCGACGCCTCGGCCAACAATGGGAATCTCGACGCTGTCGCCTGTGCGGTTGTCGGTGATGGTGATGCTGTCAGACACTGCCTCAACATTACAGCGGAGAGGCGCCCTGGCTACTTGAGGTGCGACCCGCAAGGTCGGCGTGATTTGCGTTCTGCTTTAATCTCACAAGGGCGAGTTGTCGTGGCGACGACGTGGCAGCTTCTCCCGTTTGGCAGTGAGCATCTCCAGAGCCGCGCACAGCTCACGTCGTGTATCTGCAGGATCAATCACCGCGTCGATCGTTCCACGTTCCGCAGCCACGTACGGATTCAGCATGCGCTCCTCGTAAGCGGCCACATGTTGGATGCGTTCTTCGGGGCTGGAGCGACGGTGGAGGATCTCGACAGCGCCTTTGGCACCCATCACCGCGATTTCAGCACTTGGCCAGGCAAGCGCAATGTCGTTGCCCATGGGTTTGGAGTCCATCACGATGTAAGCACCGCCATAAGACTTGCGAATCGTGACATTGACCCTCGGCACGGTGGCACGTGCATAGGCGAAGGCCATCTGTGCGCCATAGCGGATCATGCCCCGCCACTCGAGATCTTTGCCGGGGTAAAAGCCCGACGTATCCACGAATGTCACCAGCGGCAGGTTGAAGGCGTCACAGAAGGCGACGAATCTCGCACCCTTGCGTGACGCGGTGATGTCAAGGGTGCCGGCAAGCGACTGGGGCTGGTTGGCAACAATCCCGACCGGGCGTCCCCCGATATGGGCGAACGCGGTGATCAGGTTGGTGCCCCAGAAGGCGTGAGGTTCAAGCATGATGCCGTCGTCCACGATCGGCGCGATCACATCTGCGACGTTGTAGGTGCCTCCCGAGGCTGCCGGCAATACGTCGCTGACCTCGGGGACTTGGCGGTCTATGGGATCCTCACAGACCTGTGGGGGAGGGTCAGCAAGGTTGTGATCAGGCAGGTAGGTGAGCAGTTCGGCAAGTGTTTCGGTGGCTTCGGCTGGGTCGCTAGCTAGGAAACTTGCGACCCCGGATTGCAGTGAGTGCTTGTGGGCACCGCCAAGTTCAGCGCGCTCCACGCCCAAACCGGTGAACTGCTTGACCATGTGGGGCCCAACGACGAAGGCGTAAGCGTCCTCGGTCATCACCACGAAATCTGCTAACCCGAGCATTAGCGCAGGGCCCGACACGGTGGGGCCCGATGCGGTTACGAGCACTGGGACTACCCCCGAGCACTTACACATTTCAGCCGCGGCGGCTGCCCAAGCTTGCAAGGCATCTATGCCTTGGGAGATGTCTGCGCCCGATGAAGCCAGATGCATCACAAGCGGCAGGCGCTGGCGTCGGGCGAGCCTTGCCGCGGCGGCCATCTCGTGACTGTCGATGGTGGTGAGAGCACCTGCGTTGTTGGCATTGGAGCCTCGGGCATCCACCTCCACAACGCGGCGGCCGCCCATCGTTGATACCCGTGTGCGCACGAACCCAACTGAATCCGAGCGAAGCCCAACGTGGGTCATGCTGAATGGCTCCGTGACTTCGCTCATTGCTGCCCTCCGAGGTTGGCAGGTGCATGCGGCGGGGCACTCGCGAAGGCTTGCTCAGTGGTTGGGTGCAGGTGCGCCTGGCTCGGTACTTCAGATTGCACGATCTTGTTGATGATCTCACTTACTGCACGTGGCGGTGCCGCTGGTGCAACCCGGCGATTGGTTGCGAGCCCGACGCTGCGAGCCCGCAGTTGTGATACGGCCACACTGCGCCATCCTCCAGGCGGCGCCCCATAGGTAGCTGTTGCGGGCAGCAGTGCCGGAGCGAATCCCGAGAATGCCAGGGCGGCGAGCAGACTCAAGCCGTCGACTTCGGCCCGGATTCGGAGTTGCACCGAGACATGGTGAGCATCACCGTCTATCTCGTCCCTGAAGGCTGTGCCTTTGGGAGGCAGCAAGATCTCGTGTCTTGACAGTTCGTCGAGGCTAACTCGCTCCCGTGATGCCAGTGGGTGATCAGAAGGGGCGATCACTAGCCGGTCTTCGAGAAACAACGACTCGGTCTCGATGTCGGGATCGGACACCGGGAGGTTCACGATTGCAAGATCTAGACGGTTCTGAACCAGCAGCGGCACAAGCGATGACGTGGTGGCATCAACCACGATCACCTCGAGGCGAGGGTGCTGCCGGCTGGCTTCGTTGAGCATCAAGGGAACGATCCAGCGGGCGGTCGTGCCGATCACACCTAGCCGGACACGACCGGCAATGTCGGATCGCAGGGATGCCAGGTCATCGGTGATTGCTTGCAGCTCGAGCTGGATACGCCGAGCCCGTTCGGCAACGAGTTGACCTTCGGGAGTAAGACTGCGCCTTGCGCGGTCGATGAGCGTGGCACCTGCTTCACGCTCAAGGCGGGCAATGTGAGCCGACACATTTGATTGAACTGTGTGCAGCGCTCGCGCCGCGGCCGAAAAGCTGGCATGCTCCGCTACGGCAACCAGGATGTCTAGCTGACGCAGATCCACGAGCCCTAGGCTAGCTTGCGACGCATCCAGCTATCGCACAAAACGATAGTTCGTATCATTATAAACTGTCACAGCGATGCTCAGGAGTCGCGAGCCCACTGCTACATTTGCCGATGTTCGGTCCGAAGCAAACGCGCTTCCTCCAGCGCTGCGAATCGCCGAACTCAGCTTGGGCAACCTTCCCCCAAAAACCGATCGCTCAAGTGTTATGGAGCGGCTGATCGTCCCCCGGATCAGCCGCTTCTCCATTTCTTTTGCCCCGCGGTGAACCGCTTTGGCGTGATCTCGGTGTTTGGCCCGTACACCACGGTCTTGAGTGTTCTTGTTCTTGGCATCAACCTGCTGCGGCAGCTTCGCGGCGGATGATATTGAGCGCGCTCCCCGCATAGAACCACTCGATCTGCTTGCGGCTGAGCGTGTGGATCCCCTCAAAGGCCCAGGTGTCAGCATCGGGGGGCGTTACCTCGACCCGCACTGGTCGCCCTGGCGCAAGCTCGTCGAGCCCACGAACGGCGATGCGGTCGTTCTCACCGATGCGTTCATAGTCATCAGGATCGGCAAATGTGAGAGCCAACACACCTTGCTTTTTGAGGTTGGTCTCATGAATGCGAGCGAAGCTACGAGACAGGGCTAGGGCGCAACCCCGGAATCTCGGTTCCATGGCAGCATGCTCCCGGCTTGATCCTTCGCCGGTGTTGGCGTCGCCGATGAACACCCAACGCTGTTGTGCCTCGTGATATGCGCGTGCGATGTCGGGCAACGACTCAACATTGCCTGTCAACTGGTTCTTGCCATGCCCGACCGCGTAATCGCCGTCACCGAAGGCGTTGACCACACCCAGATAGAGGTTGCCGGAGATGTTCTCGAGGTGCCCCCGGTAGCGCAGCCACGGACCTGCCGCGGAGATGTGATCGGTCGTGCATTTGCCCTTGGCTTTGGCGATGACCAGCAAGTCCTCAAAGTCGTTGCCATCCCAGGGGGCAAACGGCTCCAGCAGTTGCAGCCGCTGCGATGAGGGCGAAACCGACACTGGCACGTGACTGCCATCAGTGGGTGCTGCCACGAACTTGTTGTTGCCCGAGTCGAAACCATCGGGGGGCAACTCAATCCCTTCAGGCTCTGCCAGTGACACGTTGTGACCTTCGCTGTCGGTCAGCGTGTCGGTGACCGGGTCGAAGTCGACCGTTCCTGCTAAGGCAAGCGCGATGACGGTTTCGGGGGAGGTCACAAAGGCAAGCGTGGCAGCGTCGCCGTCGTTGCGTTTCGGGAAGTTGCGGTTGTAGGACGTAACGATCACATTGGGCTGACCGGGGGTGTGGGTGGGGTCACCCGAGCGATCCCATTGACCGATACAAGGCCCGCAAGCGTTTGCGAGCACTGTCGCGCCAAGTGCTTCGAAATCTGCCATCAAGCCGTCGCGCACGATCGTGGCACGGATCTGCTCTGATCCAGGGGTCACCAGAAGCTGAGTGCGTGCTTGCAGGCCCTTAGAAGCAGCGTCACGTGCAATCGACGCAGCCCGGGTGATGTCCTCATATGAAGAGTTCGTGCAGCTGCCAATCAGAGCGGCACTGATGTCGGTTGGCCAACCGCTTCGGTCTGCTTCGGCCCCAAGCTGTGACACCGGGCGGGCCAGATCAGGCGTATGTGGGCCGTTGATGTGGGGGCCAAGAGTGTCAAGATCGATCTCGATCACACGGTCAAAGAAACTTGTGGGATCGGCTTCGGTCTCGGGATCGCCACGCAAATTGTCCGACACACGCTCAGCAAGGTCAGCAACATCGGAACGGCCCGTAGCACGCAGGTAACGCTCCATCGAATCGTCGTAGCCAAAGATCGAGGTAGTAGCGCCGATCTCAGCACCCATGTTGCAGATCGTTGCCTTACCCGTGGCGCTCAGCGAGCGTGCACCGGGCCCGAAGTACTCGACGATCGAGCCCGTGCCCCCCGAAACCGTGAGGATTTCAGCGACCTTCAAGATCACATCTTTGGGGGCGCTCCAACCGTTGAGCCGTCCCGTGAGGCGGACTCCAATCAGGGTCGGCCAGCGCACATTCCAACCGGATCCGGTCATCACATCCACCGCATCGGCGCCGCCGACCCCCACAGCGACCATGGCGAGTCCCCCAGCATTGGGGGAGTGGCTGTCGGTGCCGATCATCATCCCGCCCGGGAAGGCGTAGTTCTCCAGCACAACCTGATGGATGATGCCGCTACCCGGCTCCCAGAAACCAGCACCGTAGCGAGCGCAGACACTGCTGAGGAAGTCATACACCTCGTCATTGCCATCTAGGGCGGCAAGCAGGTCACGTCTGGCATTGGTGCGCGCTGTGATCAAGTGATCGCAGTGAGTGGTGGTGGGAACATGTACCCGGTCGAGACCCGCAGTCATGAACTGCAGCCAGGCCATCTGTGCCGTGGCGTCCTGCAGCGCGACTCGATCGGGATGCAGATCGACGTAGCTGTCGCCCCGGCGAGGCACAGGGTCGCTTGCCGGATCGAGGTGGTTAACGAGCACCTTTTCCGCCAGCGTTAGCGGTCTGCCGAAGCGCTTGCGGCTCTGCTCGACGTTGTTCTCAAGGCGGCTATAGACACCGGCTACTAGCTCTGTGGGCGTGCGTGAAGACTCGACCATGACGGCAAGCCTACGTAAGGTGCTGTGCCTTAGGCCGCTCTTGTCTAGGGCTCGGCTCTTGTCTAGGCCTCGGCTGCTAGGGCTTGGGCCAGCGTGGCGAGCGCTTGCTTTTGCGTGAGTTGGAGCCTAGGGCCCATTTGCGCCGCCACTGCGTGGAATCGGGGCCCACCAGCGTTCCGCTGCGACCTGCGTGAGCGCGCCGACGTGCGGAGTACCAGTCGGTGACGGACTCATCTGCTAGTGCCGTAACTGCGGCTTCGATCCGGGTAGCGAATCGAGCGGCTCGCTCGCGATGGGCGGGGCGCAGCGGTGAGCCGAACGTGACCGTTGTTTCTGCTGGCTTGGGTACAGATGCGCCCTTGCGCAGGATCGCTCCGGTGCCCCGGATGTGAATTGGCACTACCGGTGTGCCGCAGCGCAGTGCCAGGTAGGCCGCGCCGCCTCGAAAGGGTTGTCCCCAGCCATCTTTGCTGCGACCACCTTCCGGATAAATCAGCAGACTCCAGCCGTCATCGAGCAGTCCCGCCGCCATGTCCGCCGAGCGGCGCCCCACCCGAGCGCGCTCGATCGGCACAGCGCCCATGATCAATGCGGCTGTGGCGCCTGCGAGCCGTGATCCGAAGAAATAGTCGGCTGCAGCCCCCACAGCGACTCGGTGACGCCAGGGTTCGGGGATCGACGTCAACAGCAGCGGCGTATCAAGGTGGCTGTGGTGATTGGCCACAAAGATCACAGGGCCCTTAAGTCCGACCATCCGGTCAGTGCCGTTTCGAGTGGGTGACGCCAGCACGCCGACCATGGCACGCATCGGCCCTTCGATGGCGGCCGCACGAATCATCCGTGCCCCCCAGGTACGGGCCCACTCAGTCTCGAAATTCGCTCCGGTACGGCTCGGGATGTCGAGTTGTTCGATTCCACCGGGAACCGTGGGTGCTCGCAGCGGGAACGAACGCGAACGCCACGCACGGGTAGGCGACGGCAAGTGACGCCGCAACTTCATCAGTCCAAGGTCGTGCGCTAAGCCCAATAGACCAAGCTCACGTAACGTCGGCCATCAGGATTGGCGGGTTGTGAATGTGAGTAATGGTCGGGGACGATCCGACCACATCACTAGCCATCTCAAGAGCATCTGAGAGGGTAGAAGCAGGCTGAAATCCCAGGCGTCGCACCGCTCGCTGGTCGCCCCCCACGATGATCACCCGGCCTAGCCAGTGCAGTGCATGAGCGCCCCAATACCACATGTAGAAGGGATGCACGCCGTGGTAGGCGTAACTGTTGCGGTACAGGTGGATGTACCACTCGTCGTAAGCGAACTGTTCCTCGAACTTGGATTCGATCTCGCTGGGATTGGTAGTGGTGCTCAGCACCTGCTCAAAGAAGTCGATGTAGCTCGGATGATGAACCGGGTGAAACTCCCAGTCCGTCGGATGGCTCATGATCACCACGCCACCCTCACGCACCAGCGGCTTGCCTCGATACAAGTTGAAGAAATACCCCAAACCCAGACACATCACCAGGATCGGGTTCATCACCGAATTGACGTTGTATGGGCAAATGTAGGGCAGACCCATGGTGAGAACATCTGTCTGACCTTCAACAGGAACAAGATGCTGATCCAAAACGTTGGCTGTCGTCCGTCGATGCACCGCTTCGACGTCGCCTGCTTGCACTGATGTCATCTCATAGGGGGCAAGCCAGGAATTGAACACCTTGCGTGTAGTGCTTCGTGGCATGGCCTTGAGACCAGCCTGCATGGCGATGAAGCTGGCACGCTCGGAGGCGCTCCACTCCCACTCACGCTTCTGCAACATCCGCAGCGGGCCGCTACGACCAAAAGTGTTGTTGTTGACTGTGGTTTCGATCTGGAAGATGCGAGGGCCGTTCTTTTTGATGACCTCGCCTTGGCGCCAGTTCGAGTGATGCAGCTCTGAGCGATGTCGATCCATGAACGAGCGGGAGTTCAGCATGGTGTCGACGTTGTGGTGATGTCGCAACGACCGGTAGTCGGCGAGCCCGGTAGCAGTGGACTTCCAGCCACCATCCATTGACACGAGGTTGATGTTGACGTAAATCAGCAGATCGCTCTCTGCGGCTCGCCGGTTCATCGTCACTAACTCGTCATGGCGAGTCCTCCCCAGAACCACCATGTTGTCGCGATCCTCGGCGTCGTGGTTGTAGAGAGCCCCCTGGGGTGCGAATGCGTCATAGACCCGCTGCCCCAAGGCGTGGCGCAACTCCACCGAGGTCATGCGGCGATGCAGGGCTAGCGCTGCAATTAGATGCACATCGTCCACCCCGGCTGCCGCGGCCATGTCCAGCACCTGTTCCATTACCCCCTGGCGGACGTCTGGCTGGCGCATCGGCGGCAGTGGTAGCGATAGATCGTCAAATGCGATCGTCAGTTTCATGCCCGGCCGCAACAGGGTTGGCAGGGGATCATCATCAAGCGGGTTGAGCAGTGCCTGCCGGATCTCCTCGTCGGGGTCTTTGAGCCCTGCCAGCGGTTCCGCGGGATAGATCACACGGCTGCGACCAGCCGGTAGACGCTCTAGACGGAAGCCCTCACCGTGATGGAACAGGATTGGAGGGGTCGAACGATCAACATCAAGAACCAGCCCCGGTCTTGGGGCTTTACGTGTCCGAGACGAGGCCATTACGCCGACCTGACAAGGTTGTCGTGGGGTACCAGATCATCGAGGGGTGCAAGGCTGTCGTCGGGTACGAGGCTGTCGAGGGGTTCCCGTGGTGCCATTGGCAGTCGTTTGGGTGGGGCGCCCGCGCTAGTTGCCCACTGTTCGATCAGCCAACCACGGCGTCTCGCAAGAGCCGCCAATTTGGTTTCAGGATTGACAGCCACCGGGAACCCCACAGCGTCAAGCATCGGCAGATCAGAAGTGCTGTCCGCGTAGGCAACCGACTCATGCAGGTCCACGTCATGTTCTTGCGCGAAGTCGACCAGGGTCTGGTAGCGGGCTTCACCTGTTGGGGGCACCGCCGTGAGCCGGCCGTCGTAGTAGCCCTTCTTCGATCCCATCTCGGCAGCAATTATGTGATCAAACAGGGGGCGTAATGGTTCAACCACAAAATCCAAAGCTCCAGTAATTAGCAGGGTGCGGTGTCCGGCCTGGCGGTGCTGGCGCACCCGGCGCACGCCTTGAGGGAACGACTTCGTCAGGATCAGGTCGCTGAGCATCTCGCGGCAGTCGGTGTCGATGCGGGCCGTGTTTGCTCCGGCAAAGCGTCTATAGAAGTAACGCAGGAAGTCGCTGCGGTCACGGCGATCTAGCGCTAGGAGGCGGGGTGCCTCGGCGAGGGTACGAACTGCGAATCGCAGCCTGTCGATGTCATCCATGTCCCGGGTGGCGAGCCAGGCGTAGCTTGCGACCACGTTCGATGCGATCAGGGTGTTTTCAAGATCGAAGACTGCCAGGTGCCGCTCGGGTGCGAGAACCTGTTTACGGAGTCGAACCGAGCGTGAAGCTCCCCGTGAACGTCTGCTCGGAGACATCTTGAGGCGCGCCTGCTCGACCATCGAAGGCAGGTGGATCTGATGCACATAGTGCTGCCAATCCACGACCCTTGGATCGAAGCAAAACCTCTCCCGGTCGGTTGGGTCGAGGGAGCCCCACAACTCCAGTAGCCGATCGAGCCCATAGATGGCTTCGCACTCGGCATAAGCGCCATAAAGCTCGACATAGTCGCTGGCACGTTCAAGTTGGAGGCGGCGCTCCTCCAGGCTGGCGCCCATCACCGCATGGCGTCCTCGGAGCGGTAGCAGCGACAGTACCCGCTCCGCTGATTCAAGCGACTTTCTGGCCCGGTCGAGCTGTCGGGCGACCCTGCCACGGCCAGGGAACGACCATCTCGGGACGGCTATCGGCTGGTTGTGCTCGTCATAGACCGGATGATCGGTGAACCAGCCACTTACCAGGTCGAACAGCTTGCCGTACTTAAGTGGGTTGATCGATCCGCTGGCGATCTGGGTGACATCGGGTCCTGCGAGTGGGCCTCTCGCTGCGACCGCAAGGATCGTGGCGACCACGAGATCCACAGGGATCACGTCGATTATGCCCTCAGGCACCCCTGGGAACTCCTTGAGCAGGCCCCGTGCGTAGGCGGCGATGACTGGCTCTGCCATACGGAAGCCCCGGATCCATCCCGGGTAGGGCTCTGCCAGTGCGGATTCGATGATTGAGGGCCGCACGATGCTCACCGCGATGTTGCCGCGGGTCTCCACGAGCGCCCGCTCGCCTAGTGCCTTCGTGTAGGCGTAGGCGTCAGGGAATCCCAGACTCGCGGCCCGCGCCCGCCCTCGCTGGGTTAGCTGGTGATCGACCCAGCGTCGCCGCAACATCTCAACCTTGTGAGACAGAGCGGGTATGCCGGCGGCTCCGAGTTCGCGACGGGCTTGCTTGCCGAGTGCCTTTAGGCGCTCACCCCCACGGCTCTCCTGCTCGGCGTCACGGCGTGCCTGGCGGGCGCTGCGCACCTCCGCACGCCAGTCAACATCGGTGAAGAACGGCGAATCGTCGACTAGCTGCTCGGGTGCTGCTCCCTTGTGGCTACCGGCGACGTAACAAGTTGAGACTGCGACCAGGTGGGCCTTGGCGCCGACATCACGCAGGGCAGCGGCCACACGGCTCGGGCCCAGCAGGTTCACTTCGACGGCGTCGTCCAGCGCTGAATCGAAGTTCACGGTTGCGGCGGCGTGGATCACGATCTCACAGCCTGAGAGGGCTTGCCTGCCTGCGTCATCGAGGTTCAGCCCGTCAACTGCGACGTCTCCAGCGACCGCAGTCACACGTCTGGCGGTCATCTCTTCGAACGTCTCTGCGGTTTCGCCGGTCGCAGCGCCGGCTTGGGGGCTGTGTTGTTCGCGTAGGCGCGCGAATGCGTCGTTTCGCAACACGTCACGTTTCACTCGCCACTCGGCACCACGCCGGCCCGGTCGCACAAGCAGCACGAGTTCACAATCTGGAACGCAGCGCAACAGCCGCTCAGTTAGCGCGGTGCCGAGGAACCCGGTAGCGCCGGTAATGCCGATACGCCTACCGGCGAGCGACTCCGCGATCACGCCGTTAGTTCTAGCGCCTCAGCACAGCCGTTTATGTTCTGAGGCTCGGTGTGGGTGTCGTAGTGTGCCTGCCATGGCTGTGTTTAACCGCGATCGGGGTCATCGGTCGTGGTAGCAGTGCTTGCGCGCCGGATCTGTCATGACCGGATGACTGTGATGGCGGATCATCGTGACGGCGAGTTGCCGCCGTTGTTGGTGTTACATGGCTGGCAACGAGATCGTCGCGATGTCGCTGGTTTGGCTGAAGCGAGCCGGCGCTGTTCGGTGACGCCTGACCTGCCGGGTTTCGGGTCTTCTGATGCGCCTGTAGAGGCTTGGGGGGCACGCGAGTACGCCGACGCTGTAGCCGAGTTCATTAGAGCTTGTGATGTGAGTGGGCCCTTCGTGGTGGTGGGCCACAGCTTTGGCGGCCGGGTCGCGGTGTGTCTTGCTGCTTATCACCCTCGGCTGGTGGCCGGTTTGGTGTTGATGGGTACTCCGCTCGTGCGGCTATCTGCCAGTGGCTCAAGACGTCGCAGGGGAGTGAATCCGCTCTATCGGGTGATCCGTGGGCTGCGGCGTCTGCGTTTGGTTCCGGAGCGGACGCTTGAGGCAGCACGCCAGCGTTACGGATCGGCTGACTACCGATCCGCGAGCGGGGTGATGCGTGACGTGCTAGTTCGGGTCGTGAACGAGGATTACCGACGCGAGTTGGAGCAGATTGATCACCCGGTGGCGTTGATCTGGGGTCAAGACGACGATGTTTGTCCCTTCCGTGTCGCCGAGGAGGCTGCCTCACATTTGAAGCGAGTGGTCGCTGTTGAGGCAGTGCCCGGAGCAGGTCACGATGTGCACCGATACTCCCCCAACACTGTGATGTCAGCCATTCAACAGGTGGTCGCCGAGTTGTGATGATGCCGGTTGTTTCAATCGCTGCGGTAGTGGCCGCGGCGATCTGCTTGCTGCGCTGGTTGCGGGTGAGCCAGCGCGAGCACTACCTGCCCGCGTCTTGTGTCAAGTTCGCCTGGCGCTGGATCCGAGTGTCTCCCGTCAACGCGGCACTGGTCGCGTTCGCCGCGGTTGTAGCGGTCGCGGGTGTCTCTATTACTTCTACTTCCACGGATGGCTCTGGTAACGGTGAGACCTGGGGTGTCGGGTTAGCTGCGCTGTTGGTGGCAGCGAGCGCCGCGGTCGTTCCTGTGCCGATGCCTCTGCTTGGTGATCCGAGACTGCGGTTCACCGGGCGCTGCCGCCGGCTCGCGATTGCGAGCGCAGCCTTGTACCTGATGGTGGCGTTGGGGCTAGCAAGATGGCTGGGCGCCTTCGGCATGGCGGCAGCATGCCTGCTTGTGCCGGTGCTGGTCGATGCGAGCGCTCGAGTTCTTCAACCAATGGAACGACGATTGCTCGAGAAGTACCGCCGCCCTGCAGAGCAACGCCTTCGTCTTGTCGCCCCGACCGTCATCGCTGTCACAGGCAGTTGGGGGAAGACGTCCACTAAGAATCACATCCGCAACCTGCTTGGCGCTGATGTGGCAGTTGTGGCATCGCCGGCGTCTTTCAACAACACGGCTGGCCTGTCTTTGACCATCAATGAGCATCTCGGTGATGGCACCGAGGTGCTGGTTGCCGAGATGGGCATGTATCGCCGTGGCGAGATACGTGAGTTGTGCTCCTGGATTAAGCCAGACATCGCAGTGATCACGTCAGTCGGGCCAATGCATCTGGAGCATGCAGGTTCGATGGACAACATCGTTGCAGCAAAGTCCGAGATCCTTGAGCGTGCTTCCACCGCTGTGATCTGGGTTGACGAGCCAAGACTTGCTGCTGTTGCGGACTCTTGTGGAGTGCCGAGCGTTCTGCGGGTTGGTAGTCGCCGAGGTGAGAATCTCGACATAGGTGAGAATCTCGACATAGGTGAGAATCTCGACATAGGTGAGAGTCTCGATGTAGAGGTTGATCTGCAAGAGAACCGCACTCGCGAGGGTCGCGGGGGGCAGATCGTGGTTTGGGTCAGAGGCGACGAGATCGGCCGCTGCCTTGTAGCGAGTGGCGTTCACCCGGGAAATGTCGGCTGCGCAGTAGCCGCCGCGATCGCGTATGGGTTGTCTCCTCAGCGAGTAGGTGCCCGGCTCGCTGCTCTAAGTGTCCCCCAGCATCGAAGTGTGGTGGAACAACTCCCGGGCGGACCGGTCGTGATCGACGACACGTTCAATTCGAATCCCGCCGGGGCGCGTGCCGCTCTGGCAAAGCTCGCAGAGAGCCTGTCAGCACAGAGCGTGACAGCTCAGAGAGCGTCATCTCAAAGTGAGTTATCTCAGATGGTTGTGGTGACGCCAGGAATGGTGGAATTGGGTTCGCAGCAGTTCAGTCAGAATCGTGACTTCGCCGCAGCCGTCGTTGCAGCAGGAGCGACGCTGGTCGCTGTGGGTCGTATCAACCGCCGTGCGTTGTTGGCGGGTGCTCGTGGCGACGCGGTGGTGGTTCGTAACCGGGAGCAGGCCCGCAAGTGGGTGCGCGCCAACCTCGGCAAACACGACGGTGTGTTGTGGGAAAACGATCTGGGGGATCACTACCCATAGGGATTCGGGCGAGAGTCCGCCGTTCGGGGCTCAGTGAAACCTAAAGTCTTGTCGATGGTGACTCCCAAAGGTCTCGAAGGTTCAGCGGTCGTGTTTGGTGGAGCCTCTCCCGAACACGACATCAGCATCCTGACGGGTTTACAGGCAGCCCGTTCTTTGTTTGATGACGGCGTTGATGTGGTCTGCCTTTACTGGACCAAGACGGGTGCCTGGCGAAAGGTGCCCCCGACGGCTGAAGCGGCCGACTTCCTGGAGCCTCAGGTTCCCGGGTCGACACCGGTCGTGTTCGGGATCCCGGACGGTTTCGCCGAACAACGCAGACGCAAGCGCCGCCCACTCGAGATACGTACGGTGCTCAACTGCTGTCACGGCGGCCCGGGTGAGGATGGCTCGCTGGCCGCAGCTTTGATGATGGCTGGGATACGTGTCACCGGGCCTCGCCCAGCAGCCGCTGCGCTGGCGATGGACAAACTGGCTACCGCTCTCATCGCCGAGTCGATCGGAGTACCAGCGATCGAGACCAAGCTGTGGTCTGGTGCTGCATCTGTGCTTCCAGGGCGTCCCTGGGTTGTCAAGCCCCGGTTTGGGGGCTCCTCAATTGATGTCGAGGCAGGCATCGAAGACACAGGAACCGTCGATGTCCTGGCATCTCGAGGTGTGGGGCGCGCCGGTGTGCTGGTGCAGCCGTTCTTGGATGGCTGGGTCGACCTAAACGTCGCGCTACGTACACATCCACGTCTGCAGTGCTCACCTGTGGAACGGCCGCTCGCTGGAGATGCAGCCATATTGGGCTACAGCGAGAAGTACCTCGCCGGCAGTGCCGGAGTCGGCATGGAGTCAGCTGCTCGTGAACTTCCGGCGGATATCCCCGAGTCGATCCGCTCGCGTCTGGTGTCGTCCGCAAAGGTGATGGCCACCGAGATGGGGCTCACAGGAGCTCCACGCTTTGACTTCTTGTGGGATGGCGCCGAGGAGTTGTTGATGTGCGAGGTAAACCCGATCCCCGGTGCCTGGGGCAATTACCTATGGCGTGAGGCTGGTGTCGCAAAGAGCGAACTCTTCGTCGATCTGTTGCAAGAAGCCGCCACTGGCGTAGCTCGCCCCCACCCCTGGGTAGCGACAAGCGACGGCCGAGCCCTGAGAGTCTCCAACAAGATCGCCGCCAAGCTCTTGTAGGGCGCTTGTAGGACTCCTGCGGGGCTCTTGTAGGGCGCTCGGATGTGAGGCTCTGCTGCTCTGCCTAGCGGGACTCGTAGCATCGCCTAGCTCTCGGTCGTTGCTAGAGATGGCAAGAGAGACAGGGCGAGTGGGACAGGCCAAGTGGAGGTTGACATGGCGGTACCTGACTTTCGTGATGTGACAGTCGAAGATCTGGCAGCAGCGATTCGCGACCGGAAGTTGACCGCGGTTGGCGTGACCGAGCATGCGCTGGCGCGTATCGACGCATTGAACGGTTCGCTGAATGCGTTTGTGGCACTCGATGGCGAGGGTGCGCTCGCTTCCGCCGCTGAGATTGATGCGCGTCTTGATGCCGGTGAGGACGTGGGCCCTCTGGCAGGGATACCGATTGGCGTCAAAGATCTCGCTGATGTCGAAGGGTTCGTTACTTCTAAGGGCGCCATGTACCGGCGGAATGCTGAACCCGCAGAGGGTGACTCAATCGAGGTCGCTCGCATGCGAGCTGCTGGATGTGTGGTGCTGGGCAAGACCAACACTCCCGAGCACGGCGCGATTGGCGACACCTACAACGTGTTGTTCGGACCGACTCGCAATCCTTGGAACCTCGAGCGCTCGGCCGGTGGATCTTCGGGTGGGAGCGCCGCCGCGATCGCTTCGGGAATGGTTCCCCTAGCGACTGGGTCAGATGGCGGTGGATCGATTCGTATCCCGTCGGCGATCTGTGGCTTGTCGGGGATCAAGACCAGCCAGGGACGGGTACCAAGTGGTCCACCACCGTCGGGGCTCATCGACTTGTCGTGTGTCGGCCCAATGGCCAAGCGGATTCGTGATGTTGCGTATTGTTTAGATGCGTTGGTGGGGCCTGATCCCGCAGATGTTCGCAGCCTCCCCAAGCCCCAGCGCTCGTGGCGTGCGGCGCTTGACGACCCCAAGCCGCCGGCAAGGGTTCTGTGGGCTCCATCAATTGACGGTGAGCCAGTCGACTCGGAGATCGCTGCGATTTGCGCTGATGCCGTCGAGCGCATTGCCGCGATGGGCGTGGAGGTAGTTGAGGCAGCCGAGACGCTTGAGACCCCGATGCAAGCCTTCTTGCACCTGTTCTACGGTGCCTTGATAGGCCCGGCGTATTTGCCAATGTTTGGCACCGACGAATGGGCGAACGTCACGCCGATGGTTGCTGACATTCTGGAGCGCACGTTTGACCTGGTTTCTGTGTCGTCGGTGTATGACGCTCGGGTACAGGCCGGGGAGCTATCAATCAACCTCGCAAAACTCATGGCCGGCTACGACGTACTATTGATGCCAACCCTCGCAGCCCAGACCCCCAACCCAGGCGGCCACGGCACCATCAACGGCAGGCCAATTTCAAACTGGATCCGCTTCACACCTCTGGCAAATCTGACCCGCCGCCCAGCCGGAACCGTCAACTGCGGCTTCACCTCAGACAAAATGCCAGTAGGCCTCCAAGTAGTAGGCCACCAACTAGACGACCTGGGAGTCCTCCAAGCTCTCGCAGTACTAGAAGACCAGTTCAACCTGATTTCCCTCTCACCCAACTAGCCACGATCATCAGGAACACCTGAATAATCAGGAACACTTAAACCAGTTGCCGGCAGTGTGCGACAATCAGGAACACTTAGTCAGGAACACAACACTTAGTCAGGAACACAACACTTAGTCAGGAACACTTAGTCCAGTTGCCGTGCGGTGTGCGACAAGTCAAGCCCGCCGACTGACTGCGTACGACGATGGCCGCGGACGCCGATGGCGGCGTCGTGTACGGAGCGCCCGAAGCCGGCGTGCTGCGGCTTTGGATTCACCTGCGTGCTGCGGTTTTGGCTTCACCGGAGTGCTGTAGATCTGGATTCATGGGCGTGATGCAGATCTGGATTCACCTGCGTGCTGCGAATTTGGCTTCACCGGGGTGCTGCAGATCTGGCTTCAAAGGCCTAGTTGAGGCTGGTGACCGGGCTCTGCTCGTTGCCGCTCGCCCTGGCTTTGGTAGTGCGTGCTCTTGGTGCCGCTGTCAACGGTCCCGCCCGAGTGTTCGCGGTGTCGGCGTCCGCCTCGCGACCCGTTTGGCGGTGGCCGAGTGTTGCGAGTGTGCTGAGGTGTTTGGGTTACTGGCGGCTCGGCTCGTGCGGGCCCGTAATTGGGGCCGTTTGGAGGGATGAGTATTCGTCTCCCGTGCCGGTTGGTGATCTGCCAGTTGTGATGATGGATCTTGTTATGACAGTTCCAGCAGACAAGCACCATGTTGTCGATGTCGGTGCTGCCGTCTTTAGACCAAGGCATCACGTGATGCGCTTGACAGATCAACGGACTGGCTCCGCAGCCGATGCATCCTTGATCGCGGGCTCGGAGTGCTTTGAGTTGAGCGCCCGTGGCGCTCCTCTTTGTGTAGCCCTGCCAGAGCGGAACACCCTTGGAGCTGAACAGAACACCGGTCAGTGTTGAGTTGCATATCAACTCATCCAGGACACTCGGTGGCAGGGGATCACCACCAACGAGTTCTGCTACGAGACGACTCGAACCCTGATCCAGGTGCGCGACCACGCTGATCTCGGCATGACCAGGGCGCGATGTTGGACAAGCAGTAGAACTCGAACCTGAACCCATAGAATCGGATCCGGTCGTTAGCACATCGAGTGCGTCAGCCATGCACTGATCAAAGCTGCGACGCTCACTTGCAATGCCGTTCGCGGCACTCTTCTTGTCGCTGTCGTAGAGACCCTTGGCTGCATGACGCATCCGGTTCGCGATGCGGGTGCCCGTGACGGGATCGAGGCAAGCACGCAGGTGCTTCATGCCATCGTCGCCATCAAAGATCCGCAGACTCCGACGCTGCCGCAATCTGGCATGCTCGGCTTCACCGTTATCGCTTTGATGATCTCGGCTCCAACGTCGTGCGGTCCGAGCGAACTGATCATCATTTAATGACGCAGCCTTCTCCAGCAACTCTGTGTCCGACTCGATTGCGGCGCTACTGGTCTCGCTCGCAGCCTTGGTGAGCCGTTCAGCGTTACGAAAGCTCACCCTTCCGGACTCAACTGCCTCACGTAACCGAGGCATTTCACCCAGCCGCTTGGCGGTTTGAGTGTGGCGTTGTGCCTCGCGTCGCGAGACTCCAGCTGCCTCCACAAGCACACCAGCACCACCATCACCATGACGCTCGACTGACGCGATCAAATGAGCGGCCTGCGCAAAGAACATCTCAAGCCTAGCGCGCATTGACTTGCCATCACCTATGCACGTACGCAGGTCTGCAAGCGGTGCCGAACCAAGACAGCTAAGCATCTCGCTGATGTTCTCATCAGCCCGCCGGAACGCTTCGATCAACATACCTAAATTATCCCACAGAGGTATGACATCAATTGAAAGGCTCGGATCTGGGCCCGGCGATCATCCCCCAAGAGGCGCACGCGTTTGACGCAGCAGCGGCCTGCCTCGCAAATGCTCGCAACCCAGACATGACTAGGTGCCTGGCGTTGTGAGGCTCCTGTCGAATCCATCACCCCACCAACTCCGACGCCACCATGCCGGTGCAGGGCCGAGATCAAGAGTGGGAACTCTGCACAGCATTCATCCACCGCTGCGCCGACCGACTTCAACCTTCCGTGACACGCACGCACATCACCGAGTGGTACAGAGTCCGCAAGTGCAGGCATCTCAAGAAGACTCGCATCGGTCTGCTCGGTGCGTTGGATCGCCTCGATCAACATGCGTACATAATCTCACAAGGGTATGACATCACATTGAACACATCTGACTGTGATGCCATGCTCACAACACATCGAGGCCGAGTGTGTCTCACCGTTGCGACACTTCGCCGACGTTGGGCCTCGCCTTGACGACCCGTTCATGCCGACGCAATCGCGAAGACTCCATCAAGACATCAGCGTCACGACCTCCGTGAGTTGCGCGCGCCGCCACGGCTGCAGCCAGTGTTGTATCCATCACGTCAAGCTCTGACCGCAACGCTTTGCTGAACTCCAGCGCCGCATGCAACTCTGAGAGAGCAGCTCGGCAAACGCATGCAGGGATCAGCCAGCGTTTCGGCACCTCATGCATTAGAGCGAACATGTGTTCACTCTATCACCAGAGTCATGAAAACACACGGCACATATCAAGATGGCCGGATGTCTCGAAGTAACCCGTGTCGGTCATTCAGAGGAAGTGAGTGACATCAGATCGGGCCGCAATGAGGCAGCTAGAGGATGAGACCGGCGCAGCGGCGGGCACGCACAATCAACCTCTCCCCACGCCCCAAGAGTCGATTGGCTCTTTCCATGATGGCTTCAAGGCACTCACCCGGACCTCGCGGCGAGTGGTGCTAATCGTCCAGGCATCAGCACCACTTTCCCTCTGAGTACCCGAGCGAAGCTACGCAACGCAGCTAGGACCTGTACGACGCAGGTGCAATATGGGCTATGAAGATCACAGCGAGTATTGGCCGCTACGTGACCTAACAGGGCAACTGCATCACGGTCGCAAGGTGAACTGTGGGTCTCTGAGTCTGTTCGTGCGTGTCATCATGACGGCGGGTGATGTGTCAGTTTCGGACAAATGCCTCCACTACGATTGATATAGCAAACATTGCAGTTGTCGAATACGTGGGCCAATGATGATGGGATATGGACGTCGACTGTCGGTTCAGTGGAGATTGTAGAATCTGAATCTGATGCATCCTGATACGAATACGAGAACGGCCACTGTAACGAGGGGCAGCATCGCTATGTGTAGATCATCAATCGGTGAGGGTTGAATCATAAACGCAAATGGATCGTTTGTATACATGTTAACCTCGTTAGTCGCATGATTCCAAGCTAGTGCCCGCTGCACCAATTCAGATGGCAGCCATTCCGGAATCGCTTCTGGTCCAGATCGGGTAAGTATTCGCGAAGAAACGAGCTGGTCACCAATAACGAATATACCAAAATAGGCACCCATGCTAAAGCCGGAATCAGGAATGAGCATAGCGAGACCAGTTCCAAGGATTACCCATAGACAAACGAACCCGAGCGTCAGACCAGCAAGCCGAAACACGTCTACTCCGAGGAGCGGCAAAGGGCTCTTCGCAAAGTCGTAGATCGTGTACAAAACAATCCAGTTGATCGCGAGGGTAACAATCGTGACGACAATGGCGATCGCACAGTTCACTGTTGTTACGGCAGCTATGAAGCGAGACCGGCCACCCATCCAGCTAACTGTTTGGCCTATTGTCCGGAATTTGAATTGTGTCGTCACAGCAAGAATCGCCATAACAGTTAGAACTTCGGCGCCCCTCGTAGCAGAACCCAGAGCAAATAACGGCGCGAATCGCCATGACACTAAGGGAGGTCCGGGATCGCCCGTTAGAACCCCGGAATACATGCTCAAGGTCACAGCAAGCATGCATATGACTAGCGTGCTTCGAACGAGTCTGGAGCGCAACTCAAGAGCGAGCGAGCGAAGAAACATAGCTAACGATTGCGTTGAACGGGTCGGTCAGAGACAATCTGGCCGTTTGACAGTGTCAGGACACGGTCAGCGATACGTTCAACCATCGTGAAATCATGGGTAGATATCACAATGGCGCAACCGGCGGCGGCACGATTCAACAACAGCGCCTCAATCCAGGATCGTCCATCAGGATCCAATGCTGTTGTTGGTTCGTCCATCAACAAATAGGCAGGCTCACCCACCAGCGCGCACGCCAAACCCAAACGCTGCTTCATGCCCAGTGACAAGGATCCAATCTTCTGCTTTCGGACATGAGCTAGGCCAACCTCGTCAAGAAGATCCCTGCATCGACACAAATCACATCCAGCCGCGATCGCCGCTAGACGCAACTGCCCAACAACAGTTCGGCCCTCATGTGCTGGCACACCATCAAAACCACACCGACTACAGCGGCAGGCTTATCCAACTCAGAGATCCGCAACCCCCCAAATCGGCAGGTTCCCGAACCATTACGAAGCTCCAACATCCGATAAATCGTTGTGCTCTTACCGCTCCCGTTAGGACCCACAAGCGCCACGATCGTGCCAGGCTCAACCGCAAACGAGATCGGCCCAATCGTCACACGACGATAAGACTTACCAACACGATCACACTCAATCATTTGCTAAGTCCCTGGAGAGGACGAAAGATAGCAGAATGCAAGGTACGTGGCTGCAGTTCCGCCGCGCGCTGTTTGCAGATGATCACCCTGATGGTGCGCAGCAGAGTCAGATGTAGGGCAACCCTGACACCAAGCGCCGCCGTCCATGAGGTCTAGCTAAAGAGCGAGAAAATCTCCGGGGGGGGGGCCTGTCTTGTTGTCAAGTTGTGTTGGGGTTGTACCAAACAACCCGGTGAAATTCACCAAGACGGCAAACCCAGCGCCCCTCATGTTGGCGTTTTCGTTGGTAGTAGGTTTTGGCTGCTGGGTCGTGTTGGGTTGCGACGAACGCGGCGATGAACATGGCGTTTTTGGGTCGGTGGTTGCCGCCGCGGTGTTTGTGGGTGCGGTTGGTGCTGCGTCCTGATTGTTGGTTGGTGGGGGCTAGCCCGGCGTAGGCCAGCTAGGCGGGCTCCGCCGCGGAATTGGTGTGGGTTGCCTATTTCGGCGAGGGTTCTGGCTCCGGTCCTGGGCCCGAACCCGCAGAGGGTTGCCAGGACCTGCCCGAGAGGGTGCGTTGTGAACACTTCGTTGATGCTGCTGGCGAGTTTGTGTCGGTGCGTGTTGATGCGTTCAAGGTCTTCGGTGAGGTTGCTGATGACTTCTCCCTAGGTTGTTTCGGCGGGGAGTGTCACTGTTTGGGCTTTGATCGCTGCGAAGATTTTTTGGGTGACGCTTGTGGCGATACGAGGTGATCGTTTGGCTATCGTGTCGCGGATCTTGTTCGGCCCTGCGTTTTGTATCGCGGTTGGGGTTGACCATTTCGTGATGACGTCTCGCACGCCGGGTTGGTTCAATCGGGCGCCGATGGCTCGTTCGAGTGCTGGTGAGACAGCTGTTAGCGCGTCGCGGCAGCGGTTGATGACCCGGTTAGCGTCGGTGGCGAGGTCTGTGTCGCGACCGTTTAGGACTCATAGACGCAAGAGTTGTTCGTCGTTGAGTTCTAGCCACGTCAACCGGTCAGCGTTACGACACGCGAAATCGGCTAACACCCAGGCATCGCGTGGGTCTGTTTTGGCTGATCCTGCATAGAGTTGCGCAGCTCGGCGCATCTGCAGTCCGGTCACATACGCGACCGGTACTTGATGTGAGGCTGCCACCGTTAACAACAGTTGAGCACCCGAAGCTGTCATATCAACAATCACCGCGGTTTTGCCGTGCTCAGCTGCGGTGTGCAGCATCGCTTCGATGCTGCTTTGATCATTCTTGAGTGACCCGTCAAACAGTTACGTGCCCGAGACCGTCATCGCATGCGCGTAATGCTCAACCTTGGCTACATCAACCCCAACGAACACCCCCACATCTCCTGGCTGCATCCCGCTGTTCTCCCTTCGCTAAACCCATCAAAGAACTCACCGTCAAAGAGGCACAGCCGCCATCAACCACCTTACGAACCAGCCCCAAGGTGCATCCTAGCCATCGGTGTCACACCCCTGTGGCAGCATGGTCTATATGAGCAGGGCTTGTGATCTGGTTGATGCGGGTACATCAATCCGGGCGTTCCTTAGCCGTTTTCCGGATGATGCGTCGGCTGAGGCGTGGTTTGTGGCTCGCCGGTGGCCGAACGGGGTTTTGTGTCCGCATTGTGAGAGTGGCAATGTGGCAAAGGTGGCTTCTCGTAAACCGATGCCGTTCCGCTGCCGCAAGTGTCGTAAGCATTTTAGTGTTAAGTCGCATAGTGTGATGCAATCCTCTAATCTGGGTGCGCAGACGTGGCTGCTAGCGATGTTTCTGATCGTTTCCCGTCCGAAAGGGATCAGCTCGATCCAGTTAGCTTCTGATCTAGGGATTACCCAGAAGTCGGCGTGGCATCTAGGTCACAGGATCAGGGAAGCGATGGCTAGTGGTGAACTAGCTGGATTCGTGGGCCCGGTCGAGGTCGATGAGACCTACATCGGTGGCAAGGAAGCCAACAAGCACGCCAGTAACCGCAAGAGGCTTGGACGGGGCACAATCGGAAAGACTCCCGTATTGGGAGTTCGGGATCGAGCGTCGGGAGAGGTGATCGCAACGCCATCTCATGCAGTGACCGCGGCTACAACTACGGGGATGGTCAAAGCGACCACACGCAAGGGTGCCCGAGTGTTCACAGATGGCAGCAGCGTTTATGACTCTTTGAGTGACATGGGATTCCTGCATGATCGGGTTCGGCATTCGCTGGGTGAGTATGTGCGCGGGTTGGTGTCCACGAATGGGATAGAGAACTTTTGGAGTCTGCTCAAACGGGTCTATATTGGTACGCATCACTATATGTCAATCCAGCATTTGCATCGCTATGTGGATGAGAACACTTTCAAGTTCAATAGGCGTCTACGCAAAGTCGGATATAAGCTACGACAAGTTACGCGAGCTATGTGCGGACGGCGGCTCACCTGGGCAATGTTGACAGGCGCGCACTGACATGCATTAGGTTACTGACTGCTACCACCACAAACCGGAGCCACCCTATGGGCAAACCCGAACCCGAACCTGGCCCTGATCCCAAATATCCCTCCTGGGTTGATCCAGACGAACCACTGGTGGACTGGGCCACCTTCGAGAAAGCAACAGACGCACTCGTGGCGAAACGAAAGTAAGTGATGGAAACGTCTGATAGTAGTGTGTGGCTTTCCGAGGATGCAGCATCGTGCGCGGATGGTGTGCTGTCCGGGTTTCATCCCAACGAGAAGTCGGTTGAAGATGATCTGAAGCGTCTCTTTGACGCAACGGGTTGCAAATATGAGTCGGCTTCGCGGGTTGGTAACCGTGAGCAGGACATTGTGATACCCGCGGCGCGTGTGGTGATCGAAGTAAAGAAACCTGGTCGAGCGGTTGACCCGTACGCTAAAGGTTCGGGAGGTTCACCCGACGAGTCAGCGTTTGAACAATTGTGCGACTATGTGTCAAAGCAACGCGAAGATGATGCTCTACGACTGGATCAAGCCGAGTTAGAGCCGTGGCGTGGCGTTGTATGCGACGATAAACATTTTCACTTGTGGGAGTGGCCTGTCTTCTCCGTATTCGTTTGATGAACCCAGCCACAAGTCATCCGATGTGTTTGCTAAAGGCCAGGGTGTCGAGTTAGCGACTTGGTGGATGAGTGTTTGTGAGCATGGCAGTGGCCTTGCTCCGCTTCCACCTGATTTCGTGGAGTCGTTGTATGCGTCGCATCGTGCGTCTCTTCGGTTAGTGGACAATGGTATCCCTATCAGCGGTGACCGTGAAGCGATCAGAACACGAGATACTCAGTTCACGATTTGGCTTGACATGTTGGAGGGGGCTGATATGAAACCGTCACCAACCAACGTTCATCGCCTCTTTCTGTCTCACACCTTTCTTATTGTTGTCGCTCGGCTGGTCGCTTCCGCGCTTAGCGGCAGCACATCTAAGGGCAGCGTTGAGAGCGTCATTTCTGACGGTTTCGTTTCATGGTTGAGCAAGACATCTGATGGGGTAGCGTGGACTGAACGTGTCGCAGCTACGACTAGGCGTTACGACTGGCGCGCAGCCCACGGTGATGTGCTACGCGAAATGTATGAGATCGTCATAGACAAGCCGATTAGAAAGTATTTCGGTGAGTATTACACTCCTGATTGGCTAGCCGAAATGATCGTTGAAGATGTTTGCGACGAAGACCGGTGCGACGCTGCCATAAACGCTGCACTCTCACAGCACAACAATCAACAGCTCAAGGGGTCAAGGGGTTCTAGAACCCTACCTGCGGTTCAGGCACTTTCTTGTATCCCGCCGCGAAACGGCTATTGTCACGACCGCTACTTGATGACACTGTTGTGACACCCACCAGAGCAGCTGATGTGGTTGCTAGGCTAGTGTCCGGTATTGACATCCATCCGATTGCTGTTGAAATCACACGTGCGACACTGCTACGCGCGCTGCCTGCCACGCCAAGCAGCGGCATGGACGCTATCCGCGTTTGGCAAGGAGACTCGCTGGGTGAATCCACCTCACAGTTCCAATACTCTGACGACAATCACTTAGCCATACATTCCCCTCAGGGGTCAACGTTCCTGTTGCCTCTCGCCTTTCTACGTCAAGGATCAGTCACTGAACAGTTACGACAGTTCGTGTCAGCAGCTCAGCAACATGACGGGGTTCTGCCGGAGTTTCTATTGGCAGGCTTAGCGAGTGATGTCATATCCGAAACCCGTGAAGCGTTCACAGCCCTCAAGAACGTCATCGCTAATGAAGGCAACGGAATCTGGGCGTGGTTCATAGCCCACCAGTACGGCCCACACGAACTCTCACGCACCAAAATCAACCGGATCGTTGCGAACCCGCCATGGGTCACAATGTCTGAGATACAGGAACCGAAACGCAAAACAAAACTTGAAGAGCTAGCCAAATCAGAAGGCATATGGCCAACCCGAAGCGTCGGAGCGCGAGGCGCATTCGATATCGCTGCCTTGTTCCTGAGAATCTGTAACCGTCGCTATCAGATAAACAGCGACGCCAAATCTGGATGGTTGACCAACGCTGGTGCCATCAAAGGTAGACAATGGCAGCGTTACAACGACACAAAACCACCCACACGCACACTGGACTTGAGCGAAGTCAAAAAGCGACCCTTTAGAGGCGCTACGTGCTGTGTGCATTACATCGGACAAGAACCCAAAACGAAACTCCAAACGCTGACCATGAAAACAGGCTCCACGATACAACGAGAAGACACCTGGGACACTGCTCGCGACAAAGTTCAGATAGCCGATGTCGCCGCAATCCCCGAAAGCAAATCCGGATATCTGAAGCGTAGAACACCACGATCTAAACATGCCACCCAAGCAATCTTCACCGCAGGACTACGCGCATCGCCACTCAACTTCGTGGTATGTGAAACCACGAAGCACACAGGAACCGAAGTTGAGTTCCACACACGACTAACACCCCGATCCCATAAAAAATGGAAGACCTACGGAGTGCAGCAAGGCAAAGTCCCAGAACACTGGATACGAGACACTATCCTACCTGATGATCTCTACCCATTTGTGATCCAAACATCATCAAACGTAGTGATCCCGTTTGACCGAGACGATTCACTGCTAACCGAACACGAGGCTGCACAATCCGAATATTGGAGACGCGTCGACGGATTCTATCGCAACAGTCGCAGCCGAGGTAAACGAATACCCGAAACGCTACTCGAATACGTCAAGATTCAAGGCAACCTTCAATCACTCCTAAACGCCCACGCGACTGCTCAACACGACACCATGATCGTGTTCTACAACGCGTCAGGCAAACATCTAAGAGCAGCACGCCACACCCACCGGAGCACAACCGGGCAAACCCTACTATGCAACGATAAACTCTACTGGTACATGTGCAACCGTCACGAGGCAGGCTACCTAGTGTCACTATTGAATACACCAAGCCTCGCGAATCGCTATCGAGCGAGCAGACACTCAGACCGGGATTTTCACACCCACCTCTGGAAAGAAGTACCGATCCCCAAATACGACCCTAACAACAAACAGCATCGTGTCTTGTCACAACTCTGCGACTCAGCAGAACACCACATCAACCAACTGCTAGCCACACACACATCTCCAGACCAAACGAAGCGCCTCATACGCCACGCCATCACAACAACACACATCGGTGCGCAACTCAACCAAGCAGCACAAACCGTACTCCCCGACGAACACTTCATCTAGCAACAGCCACGCCGAACACCACACCGACAGTCACCAAGAATCGCAACCGAACACACTAGACAAGACCCAACGAGCCTAAACCGGCTTGGCTAGGACCGTAAGTATGTTCCCGGATCCGATATCAGAGACAAAGGTAATCGGGTTATTCGCACGCTTTGAGCGCCGCCTCGTTCGCTTCCTGGTGGGCAGTTCGAAGGTCGGCTCTCTGCGAGATCAAGTTGTTGTAACGGGAGAAAGATAGCTCCCGGAAAGCGCGTATGGCTGCGGCGTCAAGGTCGGCGTCTCTGGAGTTCAAATTGACTGCTTACACGGCCTGCCAATAGACGTCAATTTCGCCGTGCTCAACCGTGAGGCCGGCATCTTCAAAAAAGTCACGGTATGGCAAAAAAAGGGCAGCTTTGCCGACGCCACGGGCGTAATAGTGAGCGACCAAAGTGGGATCAGGTTGCTCCTCTTGCTCAGCGTAGTATGCCATATACTCACTATGCAATGCTAGGTCGTTGTAGTGATCATCTATGTAGACATAGATGTTGAAGTCACCGTCAAAGTAGGAGGCGAGCCTGTCGCTTACGAAGTTTTCGACGATACGATTTGTGCCTTCACCTACGATCAACTCTTGCACGTCATTGCCAACTTGCCACAGATTTGCGACCGATTCTGTTAGATCGCTATCGTCAACGCGTCCATCAAGATGGGCGGCGTAGTACGCATCGTCACTTCGGGCAACGACATTTCCATATTGCCAGAAAAGTAGTGTTGCAGGGACATTCTCTATGGCTCGTAGGGCATTTAGGTAAGCTTTGTCGTAGCACGCTGTTCGACTGTTCGACGCTCAGCCCGGCTGGTAGTCGTTGGTGTGCCGTTGATTGTGTGGAGTAGTGTCATCATGTTGGCGCGTGTGAAGTTGGGTGATGTGTCAGTGCCTAGTACGTTGTTGTAGTAGCGTTCTATGAATGTGATGGCGTGGTTTTTGGGTAGTGCGAGGTCGGGTTTGAATGTGCCATCGTCATATCCGAGTGTGATCTCATTCTCGACGGCCCAAGCGATCGCCATTGCGGCCTCGTGATTGTCTGGAACGTCACTGAACTGGTTGGATTGTGCGGTGGCCGTGGTAGTGATGGCCGCGGCGAGTATTGAGATCGTTGCTACGAGGACGATCGGTCGGTACCAGCGCCGTTGTCTTTCGCGGCTAGCCAGTCAGCCTAGGAATCTCCGGGGGGACGGCATGGCTTAGCGCCTCCGATTAACCACTGGATAGCAACGGCGCAAGTCTTGGCACCGACTCGAATCGTGTGCAACTCACGCTCTAAGACTCAGAGACTTCTATTAGCGCTTGCTAAACACGCCGCGGGAACTCGTGTTGCTGCTTGCGTGTTCAGTGTGATCTGGTCAAACCGTGCGAACCTGCTACAGACGGCAACACTTAGTGACGCTCAAAAAGAATTGAACTCAGTTCTTTACCACAAAGTGAGTGACGCTCCTTGAGCCGGTGTTGCTTTGGCCGGCTGGGCGAGGAGCTAGCTGTCCTGGTTGTACTGAGGGATGCTTCGACTTGAGCTCCCTAGACGAACTGTTGGTTACCTGAACGCGCTTTGAGGCTTCGGACTTCCGGACACCTGCCGATGTCGGCGACAGGGGGGTGTCGTAGGGGGTCGGTACTGTGCTTGGCGTGGGACATGACACGGATCCGGGCAGGCGGGTATGGGCGACGTAGTTGGTCGGGTCCTTGGGACTGAGGACGCTACGCCTTTGGAGTTTTGGGTCGCTCTTGACCCGGATGCTCAACTGCAACTTGATGACGTGGTGGCGGTCGATCGGTGGCTGCCTAATGGCGAGATGGTCACGCTCTACGGCATCGTTGGTCAGATGCGGGCTCGGCATGAGGGCGCGAACCAGGACACCGATGTGTTCTTGATCGTTAAGGGCCTCTATCCGGCCGAGGTCAGCGAATCGGCCAAGGTTCAACTCACCCGGGTTGTGCCGGAGACCTTCGTGCCTCCTCTCCCCGGATCCGAGGTTCGACGGGCCACCGACGAAGAGCGCGACAAGGCGCTTGATCTTGACGAAGTCAAGCGACGACTCCCAGCAGGGTTGAGCCGTGACGACGAGCCGATCTTCTTGGATCTTGACTTCGTGGATGGCACCAAAGGCGCGCATGTCAACATCAGCGGGATCTCCGGTGTTGCAACAAAGACCAGCTACGCCACGTTCCTGCTCTACTCGCTCTTCAACTCCGGTGTGCTCGGGGCAGAAGCAATGCACACCAAGGGCCTCATCTTCAACGTCAAAGGTGAGGATCTGCTGTTCCTCGATCACCCCAACACGCAACTCGACGACACGCAACGCAACCGCTACCAGGCGCTCGGGCTTCAGGCTGCTCCGTTCCGCTCCGTTGGAGTGCTAGCTCCACCTCGACCCCATGACCCCAACGCAACGCCGGCGACAGGTGCCAGACATCTCGGCGTCACACCGTTCTTCTGGACAATCAGTGACTTCTGCTCACAGCAACTTCTGCCGTTCCTGTTTGCGGACGCTCAAGACGAACGCCAGCACTACACAATCGTGGTGCAGTCAGTCGCCGCACAACTAGCTAAGTGTGCGAACCAGTCAGCGCGATCTGACGGGTCGGTGCGTGTCGGCAACAGAACGATCCGCCGGTTCGAAGATCTAGTCGACGCCATTGAACGTCAACTAATCCCCGATGACCCAGACGAATCGCCCGATCCGCGCTGGACGGGCCGAGCAATTGGCAGCGGCACCATCAACGCGTTCGTGCGCAGGTTGCACGCCTCGGTTCGCCATGTGAGGCACCTAATCCGTGCCGATGTCGACGACTCCGCCGCCCATGCGATCGACCTTGACGCCAACCAACTCACAGTCGTGGACATTCACCAACTACACGATCGGGCCAAGCGCTTCGTCGTCGGAGTCGTGTTGCGTCAAGCCTTCGAAGCCAAAGAACGCAGTGGCATCGCCAAACCACTGCAATTCGTGGTGCTGGACGAACTCAACAAATACGCCCCTAGAGATAGCAGCAGTCCCATCAAAGAGATCCTGCTCGATGTCGCCGAGCGTGGTCGCAGCCTCGGGATCATCCTGCTCGGAGCCCAGCAAACTGCCAGCGAAGTCGAGCGTCGAGTTGTAGCCAACAGTGCCATCCGGGTAGTCGGGCGGCTCGACAGCGCCGAAGCTGGCAGAGATCAATACGGGTTCCTGCCCACCATTCAACGACAACGTGCCACGATCCTCAAGCCCGGCTCAATGTACGTGTCCCAACCTCGCCTTCCGGTACCGCTACTGATCGAGTTCCCGTTCCCGGCGTGGGCGACACGATCAGCCGAGGCAGATCTCACTCAAGGGCCATCAACGAGATTCTCGGCCCTGCCAGACGACCTCTATGGAGACCTGACATGAGGTTGCTGCACACCAGCGATTGGCATGTGGGCAAGGCGATCCGAGGTCACAGTCGCGCCGATGAGCATCGCGCTGTGTTCGATGAGATCGTCACCTACTGTCGCCAACACTCGGTTGACGTTGTGCTGGTTGCAGGTGACCTGTTTGAGACGGCAAGTCCATCGGCCGAGGCCGAGTCGATCGTGTACCGAGCCCTGCTCGACCTCGCCGGAACAGGCGCCGAAGTCGCTGTGATCGCCGGCAATCACGACAACGCTAGAAAATTGAACGCCGTCGCTCCAGTTTTTGCCGCATCCCAGCGAATACGTGTGCTAGCAGCACCGGCTGCTCCCAACAACGGGGGAGTTATCGAATCGCGAACCCGCTCCGGTGAACTGTTGCGGCTGGCGATGCTCCCGTTCGTGTCACAGCGCGGCGTCGTGCGAGCCCGCGACCTGATGGAAGCCCAGGCGTATGAGCGAGCCCAAAGTTACGCCAACCGCCTAGGGCTCATACTCAAAGACTTGTCGAACAGTTTCCGGGCAGACAGTGTCAACGTGATCATGGCGCACGCCTTTGTGGACGGCAGCACCCGTGGCACAGGTGAGCGTGACGTGCATTTCATCGACGAATACGCCCTCAGCCCACAAGCGTTCCCAGCAACGGCAAGTTATGTGGCGCTCGGCCACATCCACCGTCCGCAGGTGGTGCGGGGCGCCTGCCCGATCCACTATTGCGGATCGCCGCTACAACTCGATTTCGGTGAGCAGCAACAGGCCAAACAAGTGAACCTCGTGGAAGTACAACCCGGACTGCCGCCCAAGGTAAAGCCGCTGCCCCTATCTGGCGGTCGCGACTTGCAAACCCTTGAGGGCAGCTTGGAAGAGGTAGAAGCACACGCCACCGAGATAACAGGCCAACCGTGGCTGCGAGTGAATCTGCGAGAGCCACATAGTGCAGGGATCGCTGATCGAGTCCGGGAACTGCTCGGCGCGCACGGCGAGCGAGTCGTCGATGTCCGCATTACTGGCGGCCCAAAGCAAACCATCCGCAAGCCATCACGTACCGGCAGGAGTTCAATCGAACTCTTCGATGCCTTCCTCTCCGAGCGCAACGTCGCCGATGATCGGGTGCGCGAGTTGTTCAAAGAGTTGCTCGAAGACCAACAAGGCTCCGGCCGAGCCCTCGCCGCTAGCAAGGCAGACAGCCGGTGAGGCCCGTCAAACTAACGATGAAGGGCTTTGCAGCCTTCCGTGATCTCACGGTCGTCGACTTCTCGGACGTTGAACTTGCAGCCATAGTCGGGCCAACAGGCTCCGGCAAATCAACGATCATCGATGGTCTGACCTTTGCGCTCTTCGGAAGCGTTGCCCGCTATGACAATGCCTCGCTCGTGGCACCGGTCATCAACCAAGTCTCCGCCGAAGCCCGGATCGCACTTGACTTCGAAGTCGCCGGCAAGCCCTATACGGCAGTGCGTGTTGTCCGGCGCACAACCGCTACGGGAGCCACAACCAAAGAAGCCCGGCTAGAGAGTGGCGAGAGAGTCCTGGCCGGGCGCGCCAGTGAAATGGGCAAAAAGGTTGAAGAGTTGCTCGGGCTCAACTTCAGCCGGTTCACCCGCACGGTCGTGTTGCCACAAGGCCGCTTCGCACAGTTCCTACACGACAAGGCAAGTGATCGCCAGGAACTGCTGCGGCACCTGCTCGACCTAGGCGTCTACTCGCGCGTCGGTATAGAAGCTCGCAAAAGATCAAGGGCAGCAGCGGCGCGACTCGAAGAACTTGACAACCTGCTAGCAGCAGATGCTCCCACCAAGCAACAGATCAAGGAGCTGAAGTCAAAGCTGCAAGCCATGGCCACCGCTCAAAGCGAACTCGAATCACTTCGTGACATGTCGAGCGAGAATGCTGAGAAGGTAAACGCCAGCCAAAACGAGGCGGAACGCTTAGAGAGCCTGCAACAGCGGCTTAAGGCTTGCACGACCGTGCCTAGGGACGCGCTCACAGCCGCCTCCGATATAGAAATCGCAACCGCAAGCTTGACAGTTGCTGAAGCGGCACATCAAGCCGCCTCCTCTGTCACGGTGGAGGCACGATCAGCGGTAAACAAGGGCCCAGATGTGGCAGCTTGCAGGGCAATTCTCAAAGAATACGAGCAGTTCTCGGATCTCCAATCGCAACTTGAGCAGCTCGAGACCGACGAGATGGACGCCATCACAGCCGCCGAAAGAGCCAGCCAAGCCGACAACGATGCTCACAGGCGCCTACAGGAAGCTCAGTCGGAGCTTGAGCGCCACACAACCCAGAACAGCGCTGCAGTCCTAGCGGGGTCACTGCGGGTGGGCGAGAAGTGTCCTGTCTGTCACCAAAACGTTCATGAACTGCCGCATCACCCCGCCGACATCAAAGTGCAAGAGGTCAAGACCCGCTTCGAGCGAATGGCCAAAGAGCGGGAGGCAGCCCGCGGCCACCTGCAACGTGCGACCGAAGCAAAAGCGCGCATCGCGGCGGTACGAAAAGCACACAGCAGACGAGTCGCCGCTCAAGCCCGACAGCTCGCGGCCGCTCCCGAGGTGAGCGAGGTCAACGAGCAGCTGATAGGCGCTGCACAGCTAGCCACCGAACTGCGCGAGGCAGAGGATGCGGAGCGGTCGGCTTTGCACAACGTCTCCAAAGCAAGACGTGCGCTAGCAGGTCTCGAAGGTCGAGAACGGAAGGCTCGCCGTCTGCTCACCAAGGCACGGGATGGTTTGGTGGAGCTGTCGCCACCGCAGCCCGGTGCGTCGCTGCTGATCGACTGGCAGGAATTTGCGGCGTGGGCACAGGACACGACTCTGGGTGTGAGAGACGACCTGGTCACGGCCCAAGCCGCAGCAGCATCGTCACGCCGAGAAGAGCAGCGCTTGATGGAACAGGCGCGCGCCCTATGTGCGGATTACTTCGAGCCCGCTGGTGACTTTGAACGGCTAGCCGTAGGTATGGCTCAGGCCATCACGGGTGCCGAACGCGACCATCGTGACGCTGTCGACAAACGAGAAGCAAGGCAAAAGCTGCTGGCTCGCCGCAAGGAGGTCGAGACCCGACGAATCGTGTCAGCCGATCTCGGTCGTCTGCTGCAGTCGAACGGCTTCGAGAGTTGGCTCATGGAAGAAGCCGTGGCGACCCTCACCGAACGCGCCAGCAAACGCCTATTGGAACTGTCCAGTGATAGGTACTCCTTCGCAGCTGACGGGACATCGTTCCTGATCTGTGATCACTCCAACGGCAACGAGGTGCGTGGCGCCCGGACACTCTCGGGTGGTGAAACGTTCCTCGCCAGCCTTGCCCTCGCACTCGCCCTCACAGATAGCCAGGCCGAGATGGCACCCGAAGGCGCTCCGGGGCTCGAGTCGCTCTTCCTAGACGAAGGATTTGGCACCCTCGATGCCGAAGTTCTCGATGTAGTAGCCGCCGCTATTGAGGGACTGGGCGCTGCAGGGCGGATGGTGTGCGTGGTAACGCACATCCCTGAACTCGCCGAGCGAATGCCGGTGCGTTTCGAAGTCACTAAGACCTCAGAGTCATCATCGGTAGATCGCAAGGAGGGCTAGGTGAAGTTCGTCGTCGACTCCTGGTCGCCTGAGTATGACGTGTCCACCGACTTTGGAATAGACAGTCAGACTGATCACAACATTGATGTCGACGTGGAGCGAGCCGCCGACGACTGGACGCCACTGGATCCTTCACCACGACCAGATCGACCTGACTCGGTTGTGTTTGTGGATGGGGTTCGCCGCAGTGATGCTCGCGTCTGGATTAGTGACGGTGAGCAGACACGAGCAGGTGTTTGTGCTTCCGTAGCGGCCGGCACAGTGCTTTGCCGAGGCGCACGGGCAAGCGTTGAGCGAATACTCGTTCGCCGGTATGTGTTCGCTCCGTCGGGTAACACTGCCGGGCCAATTGGCACCCGCCACGGTGCCTATGAGTTCTTTGCCACCGCAAGTGACTCTCCCGAAGACCTCAACACAGGTATCCACAGAGCTATGGCAGACCTTGAAGCAGAGATTGCTGCTGGTGCTGCATCAACAGCTGAAATGATCATTTTCGACGGGCCACTCCGAGGACGCAGCACCATCAACGGCGTGGGCTATATCAAGACTCATCACCGTCGCTACCTGAACGATCCATTACAACAAGTGATCGGCCAATTGTCAGCAGGTCAGCGAACACCATTGTTCTTGCTCACTGGTTCGCAGTTCCAGAGTTGGTCGTGGTACATGCGGCTTCCAGGAGACGTGGTACATCCCATGTCAGGGGTGGTGCGATGCGAGTTACCGGGATATGGAACAGCAAGTGAGGCTTGCCAAAAGGCTGATGCGGTAACAGCAACACTGCCGCCGTATGCCAGCGAGCCACACAAGGATCCCCGAGCACCACAGAACCTGTATCCCATTGGAGGGCTCGAGCGGCACCTGCGCCACCTACTAGGAGACAGAACCGTGATTGACCGATCGCTACGGCTCGCCGCTGCCCGCTCCTAACGCCACCGCCGAGTCCAGGGCACTCACGTTGAACCGAAACAACGACTTAGCGTTCGCACGCTTCAGGGAGGTCAAACTCGCACCGTCTCGCCTGTGACAATGCTGCTAGTCTCATCCGTTCGCGGGCGATTAGCTCAGCTGGCTAGAGCGCTGCCTTCACACGGCAGAGGTCACTGGTTCAAGTCCAGTATCGCCCACTCTCACAACCGTTTGTACTGCGTTAAGTGGCCCTGGCGAAGCTGACGACACTATTGTGAGGCGAGGGGTCTTGTAGCGGATGTTGAGAAAAAGTTGAGAAAAAACGGCGCTGACGTGCGCGCCTGTGAAGACAGCGCCCAGAGGCGACGCGCTGCAAGCCGCGAGGCCCCGACGTCACCTACAGCCCCAAACCGCAGACGCAGAACCTGGGTGAGACACCTCTGGGTCGCTGCTCTGTCGTTACTACTAACGGTCGTCGCCACCGCGCCGTCTGCGTGGGCTCACGGTGTTGGCGGCCGGGTGGATCTGCCGGTACCTGCCTGGCAACTCGCCTGGGCTGCCTCGTTTGCGGTGGCAGCTTCGTTCGTGGCGCTCGGCATGCTCTGGGATGTTCCCCGGCTGCAGGCAGCTTCAAAAGGTCGTGCACTGCCACGAGCCTTGCAACAGATCATGCGGGCGTTGTCCTTAGCGGCTCGTCCCGTAGGCGTGTTCGCGCTAGTAGTGCTCCTAATCGCGGGACTGTTTGGCAATACCAACCCCGCAGTCAACATTGCACCCGTAGCGGTCTACATCTTGTTCTGGGTTGCTCTACAGGTCGTGTCTGTAGTGATTGGCGATGTGTGGCGTGCCTTAAGTCCCTTCGAAACGATTGCCGCGTCAGCCGTGTGGCTACGCACCCGGGCCAGCGGCCAAAGGTTGAGTTCAGTTCAACAAAGTCACGGGAATCAGTGGTGGGCCGTTGCCGCGATCTTCGCTTTCGTGTGGCTGGAACTCGCGTATCACGACAATGCCAATCCACGAGTTCTCGGTGTCTTCCTCACTGCTTACACAATCGCGATACTCACGGGCGCGGCGGTCTTTGGTGCTGGCTGGGTGAGAGATGCCGAAGGGTTCGGTGTGTTGTTCACCAAACTCGCAGCCATGGCGCCGCTATATCGCGACGATCAAGGTGCCTGGAGGGTGCGATCTCCACTTGCTGGCTTAGCCGTGCTGCCGACAAAGCCGGGCGCAGTTGCGTTCGTCCTAGTGGTGTTGGGTTCGACCACATTTGACGGACTAGGGAGAAGTTCCTTCTGGCTTGATGTAGCAGCGAACCGCACAGGCTGGCAGTTAACGGCAATCAACACGGTTGGTTTGGTGTTTGTGATCCTGTGCGTTTATGTTCTATACCGAACAGCGATCGCGGCTATGGCGGCCATCGTCGGAGAGAGCGAGCGGAGTCTATCGGAGCTTTTCGTTGCTTCGCTAATCCCGATAGCAGCCGCATACACCATTGCGCACTACTTCAGTTACGTCTTGCTTGAAGGTCAACTGATGTTTGCCCACATCTCTGACCCGTTTGGTCAGGGCTGGGACATATTTGGAACCGCAACCCGGAGAGTCAACTACACCTGGATCTCCCCAGATGTGATCGCCTGGATCCAGACCGCCGCAATTGCAATAGGCCACGTGCTGGGAGTGCTGGTAGCACACGACATAGCCGTGCAACGCTGGTCGCGCCGCCTAGCCATACGTTCCCAGTATCCGATGCTTGCGGTGATGATCATTTACACCGTCGTGGGGCTCATGCTGCTGCTGGGAGTCTGACCTAACTCGCAGCCGATTTCTCTCCTGTAGCGGCCGAGCGCGAGACTTAGCGCGCCCGACCCAATGAAGTCGACGAGGAGGTCACATTTACATGAACTTCAAACGGGGTACCAAGCTGATTGCCATGCTGGCAGCTGCGCTATTGCTAGCAGCGGCATGTGGTGGTGACGACGAACCCGTAACCACAACAGCCGCAACTGACGACACGGCAAGCTCTGCGAGCAGTGACGAAGCCATGGCCGACGAAGATGACGGTGCCATGGACTCCACAGACGATGCGATGATGGAGGAGGAAGCAGAACCAGCGGCCGAAGCTGAGCCAGCAGCCGAAGCTGCGACACCAGACGACGAAGCAGAAATGGTCAGCGAAGAGCCCGCCGAAGAGGCCGAGATGATGGACGAGATGGCCGCCTATGACCTTGCGTCAGTGTGCCCTAGCACGATCGTGATCCAGACTGACTGGTTCCCCGAGTCCGAACACGGTGCCATGTATCAGATGATGGGTGCCGATTACAGCTTTGATGTCAACAACATGATTACCAGTGGCACCCTTATGGCTTCAGGTCATGACACCGGCGTCGACATTGAGATCCGAGCCGGTGGGCCTGCCATCGGGTTCTCGTCTGGCTCTGCTCGCATGTATGTGGATACCGAGATCCATCTCGCTTATGTGTCCATGGACGAGGCAGTTATCTTCCACGCCGACACGCCCACCATGTCGGTCGTAGCACCTTTGGAGAAGAACCCCCAGATCATTCAGTGGGATCCCGAGGTGTATCCAGATGTCGAATCGATTGCTGACCTTGGCGAACTTGGCACGGTCATCAATGTGTTTGGAGGCGGCACCTTCATCGATGTGTTTGTGAACGAAGGCGTGCTGTCAGCCGATCAGATCGACCCCTCCTATGACGGTTCACCTGCACGCTGGATTGCCGAAGAGGGCAGGATTGCACAGCAGGGCTTCGCTTCAGAGTCGCCGTGGAGTTACATGAATTACGAAGAGTGGGGCAAGCCGATTGCATTCGAGTTGATCCACGATGCCGGTCTTGAGATCTATTCTCAGACGCTGGCCGGTCGCCCCGAAGTTGTTGCTGAGATGAGTGATTGCCTTGAGCGGTTCGTGCCGATTGTGCAGCAGTCAATTATCGATTTCATGACCGATCCGGATCCTGCAAACCAGATAATCGTCGAATCAGTAATTGCCTTTGACAGCTTCTGGACGTACAGCCCAGAACTGGCGGACTTCTCGGTGATGACCCTGGGGGATCTCGGTCTTGTTGGCAACGGTCCCGATAACACTGTTGGCAACATGGACTTTGATCGCCTGCAAGGTGTGATCGACAAGATTGTTGCCGCTGGATTCGATGTCGATCCTGGAATCGTGCCTAGCGACTTCGTTACTAACGAGTTCATCGACGAGAGCATCGGCTTCTAGCTGAGAACACTCTCTGGCGTGGCTCTGTACCGATTTGGGGTGCAGGGCCGCGTCAACAGCAGCGTCAACAGCAACAGATCAGGAAGCAGCAGAAAGCAATGCGGGGGTTGGTGACGTAGCCTCTCTGCCCATGCCGAGCGACGTGTTGCGCGCCCCGCTAGTGCTTGAGTATCCCTTCACGCGCTCTACCGGGCCTGTTATCGGTGCCTTGCTTGCCGGTCTGAAGTCTCGGCGGATCTACGGGATCCGCCGGGGCGACGGCTCGGTGTTGTGCCCGCCGCTGGAGTACGACCCGATTACTTCTGAGCCACTCACCGAGATGGTTGAGGTCGACCAAACCGGCGAGGTATTGAGTTGGTCATGGAACGGCGAACCAAGGTCGCAGCAACCGTTTGACGTGCCTTTTGCCTGGGCGCTGATCCGACTTGATGGTGCAGATGCGCCGATGCTTCATGGTGTGCTTGTTGGTGATGCCTCCGAGATGTCGACTGGCATGCGAGTGCGTGCTGTGTGGCGCGATGAGCGTCAAGGCCACATCGCTGATATAGCCGGCTTTCAGCCCGAGCCCGAATCCGAGCCCGGTCCTGGGACTGTGCAGCCGCCGGTGACCGGGCCCGTGGCTGCACCGTCGAGCGGGGATCGCTGAGCCATGCCAGCTGATCCGCTCGCTCCACCGGCGGCGCTCGCCGCACAGCTAGTTCTGCCGGAGTCGCTTGCATCCATCGAGCCAGTCGAGCGAGTAACCACACCGATCCGGCTCTCTTATACCTACACGCCCGGTCGTGCGCTATCGCGATACCTGCGTGCGATGAAGCGCAAGCAGATCCTCGGTGAGCGGTGTCCGGTAACGGGCCAAGTGTTCGTCCCGCCCCGCGGCGTTAGCCCTATCGCAGGCACAGCAACCCATGAAGTGGTCGAGTTGCCCGACCGCGGCTATGTGGAGTCTTTCAATATCACTCGGGTGCCGATCGAGCGACGCCCCGACCTCAAACCGCCCTATTGCAGCGCCTGGATTGTCCTGGATGGCGCGTCAGTCGGATTCCTGGGACTGGTTATCAACATCGCACCTGAGGAGGTGCAGATAGGGATGCGGGTGCGGGCTGTCTGGAAGCCCGACGAAGAACTAGAGACCTCGGCAGCCAACATCCTCGGCTGGGAACCGACCGGTGAGCCCGATGTAGAGATCACCGACTACGCCCGGATCGGACGACCCGAGGCGACGAAACCATGAAGGCCACTGCACATTCAAGCACCGGCGCGAGCAGGCGCGTCGCAGCTTCCACATCAAGGCACCAACCATGATTGATGTAGCGGTGGTGTCCTTCGAGCAGCGCCAGCAGGCTTCGATCTCAGGTGAGTCTGAGGTCGAGTTCATGGTGCCACTCATGGAGAAGGCCAAGACAAACGTCGGGCTAACCCAATCCGACATCGGCTTCACATGTTCGGGGTCGTCAGATTTCCTAGCCGGTCAGGCCTTTTCTTTTGTGATGACAATTGACGGGACGGGCCCGGTTCCGCCGATCAGCGAGAGCCACGTCGAACAAGACGGTGCCTGGGCTCTCTATGAGGCCTGGGTGAAGCTGCAATGCGGTGGAATCGACACGGCCTTTGTTTATGGCTACGGGAAGTCGTCACCGGGATCGTTGCGAGATGTGCTCGCTACCCAGATGGATCCCTACTACGTGTGCCCGCTGTGGCCGGATGCCCATGCGATCGAAGCGCTAGCGGCTCGCTTGATGCTCGAAGCGGGGGATGTGAGCGAAAGACGGCTAGCCGAGATATCGGCACGCAGCCGCACGAATGCAGCCACCAATCCACACGCCGTGCGCACCGAAGCCAAAACGGTGGAGCAGATCCTCGCAGAGCCCTATGCGGTTGATCCGCTGCGTCCCTCTGATCTGGCTGCGGGATCCGACGGTGGAGCCGCCATGGTGCTAGCCGTTGGTGACGTTGCCCGAGAGATGTGCGAGCGTCCCGCCTGGATACGTGGCTTTGATCATCGCAGTGACGCCCACACGCTTGGCGTGCGTGATCTCACATCGTCCATGTCCGCAGCGCTGGCCGCAACTCACGCCGGTGTTGCAGCCGACAAAGTCGATGTCGCCGAGCTATATGGGCCCTACACCACTTCGGAGCATCTGCTAATCGAAGCGCTTGGCATCGATGAAACCAAGACGGCTGTCAACCCGTCAGGAGGTGCGCTAGCGGCTCACACGATGATGGGATCAGGGCTGATACGTATAGGCGAGGCCGCTTCACGTATCTGGAACGGTGACGCCGATCGTGCTGTGGCACACGCCACTTCAGGGCCGTGTCTGCAACAGAACCTGGTGTGCGTGCTGGAGGGTGACTGACGTGGCAAGCGAGCGCACTGCCGTCATCGGGGTTGGCCAGACCAAGTACGCCTCAGCTCGTGGCGATGTCTCGATTGCTGGACTGCTGCGCGAGGCCGCCTACCGAGCGCTCGAGATGGCGCATTGCACCTGGGCCGATATCGATGCGGTGATCATCGGCAAGGCGCCCGACTTCTTTGAGGGCGTGATGATGCCCGAGGTTTACCTTTGCGAGGCGCTTGGAGCGGTCGGCAAACCGATCATGCGAGTTCACACAGCTGGCTCGGTCGGGGGATCGACAGCTTGCGTAGCGGCTTCCATGGTGCAGAGCCGGGTGCATCGGCGGGTATTAACCATCGGCTGGGAGAAACAGTCGGAGTCCAACGCCATGTGGGCGCTGTCGCTGCCTCAACCGTTTGCAACGTCGGTTAATGCAGGTGCCGGTGGTTACTTCTCGCCGATCATGCGCCGCTACATGATGATGACAGGCGCTCCCGAACTCATAGGTTGCATGGTGGCGTTCAAGGACAGACAGCAAGCGCTGCTTAACCCGTATGCGCACCTGCACCAGCGTGATTTGACGTTTGAGCAGGTGGTCGGATCGCCAATGCTTTGGGATCCGATCCGCTATTCCGAGACATGTCCATCCTCAGATGGTGCCTGCGCTGTGGTGTTGGCCGACGAAGCCTACGGAGATGCTCACGACGGTCCGGTCGCGTGGGTGCATGGCACGGCAATGCGTAGCGAGAGCAACAGCTACGGCGGGCGCAATATGGTCTCACCGGCCGCCTCAGAGGAGTGCGCCAATGACCTGTTCGCACAGGCCGGGATCGTGGATCGCCGCGCCGAGATTGACGCCGTCGAGATGTACGTGCCGTTCTCGTGGTACGAGCCGATGTGGCTTGAGAGCCTCGGGTTTGCTGAGGTAGGTGAAGGCTGGCGCATGGTCGAGTCTGGTGCCACGGGCCTTGACGGTGGCGATTTGCCGGTGAATTGCTCCGGTGGTGTGCTGTCGAGCAACCCGATCGGTGCCTCGGGCATGATCCGATTCGCTGAGGCCGCGCTTCAGGTGATGGACTCGGCGGGTGAGCACCAGGTCGATAGTGCCCGGATGGCGATGGGGCATGCCTACGGAGGCGGGGCGCAGTACTTCTCGATGTGGCTTGTGGGTCGCGACAAGCCTTAGCAATACAAGTCAGGCGTGCCAATGAGTCGAGAGGCTCGTCCGAAGTCAGGTGTCTCAGTGCTCAGCGGAGGGTGACGAAGATAAACGCAATGCAGCCGCAACGTTGCAGAACTATTGCAGTTATGTTGCGGTTCTGTTACGGTTTCGCCGGATGGTGCAGGTTCGTGGCGTGCCGCGCATAAGGCTCACGCAAGCTGAACGCCCGTCGGCCATGCCGAGGCGCCGGATCCGCAAAGTGTTCGGATTCTGCGTGGCGACCCTGGTTGCGGCAGCCCTGATGGCCACAGCTGTGGTAGCTCAATCCGAGCAACAGCAGATCGAAGATCTTCGTAGCCAGCGGGAAGCCCTAGCTCGCAATGCGGCTGAAGTCGCCACTCAGATCGATGCCCTGCTTGCAGATGACGATGCTCTAGTTGACGCGCTCGCCGATCTAGATGAGTTCATCGAGTTGCAGCAATCCCGAATCGCCGCAGCTGCGGCATCGATCCAGGCCGCTGAAGCCGAAGCCCTTGCGGCACGAGCCGAGGCCGACTGGCTGGTTCAAGAGATCGAAGACATCCGTGAGCGCCTTCGCGAGCGGGCAATTGACGCTTTCGTAAAGCCACCAGCCGACATCGTTGAACAGCTCGCCAACAGTGACCTCAACCAGAACGCCGTGCGACTTTTCCTCATTGATGTCACGCTCGGCAGCGAGCTTGAGATTACAGATGAGCTGCGTACCGCTGAAGCGCAACTTGATGCTGTCCGGCTCCGTGCCGTTAGCCGTGCAGAGGCTGCTGATCGAGAGCGCGAAGCTCAAGAGGACCGCCTTGAAGAGTTGCGAGAGGCACGCGCTGTCGCTGAGGGTTACCGAGCCGAGATCCAGCGCCGCATTGACGAGTGGAATCGTGAGGCGGCAGAACTCGACCGCATCGATCGTGAGATGGAGCGCGAGATCTGGGCTATCGAAGAGTCGATACGACGGGCCGCCGAGGAGCGTCGCCGCCAGGAAGAGGAGGCCCGCCGACAAGCCATCGAAGACGAGCGCCGCGCTCACGAAGCAGAACACGGCCCCTTTGAGTTTGTTGCCTGGCCTGCCGATGGTGGTTTGACCTCAACATTTGGGCCGCGAGTTCACCCAATTCTTGGAGGGGTTCGCCAGCATCAGGGCATCGACATTGATGGCGATACTGGTGATCGAATTAGGGCGGCACGCTCTGGTGAAGTAATCCTGGCCGAACGCCGTGGCGGTTACGGCAACACGATCGTCATCTATCACGGACTTGGATACAGCTCGTTGTATGCACATCTAAGCCAGATCTCTGTGTCTGTGGGTGAGCAAGTAAGCAGCGGTGATCGCATAGGTTCGATGGGTTCAACCGGCCTCTCGACGGGCCCGCATCTGCACTTTGAACTACGTATCGACGGCACAGCAGTAGACCCCCTGCCCTACCTGCCCTAGACGCCGTGCCTTGAACCAGTGGCCAAGGCTGGGTCTGCTGCTGATCGCTACCCCAATCATCATTGGTCTTGCCACCACTTCGCTGCACTGGAGCGTGGGACTAATCATCTGGATCTGCGTGTACATCGCCTTCCGCTAGCCAAACCGACAAAAGCCAACAGAATCCAACAAATCCAACAAGAGCCAACAAATCCAACAACGTCCTAAGGTTACGTATCAGAATTCCTGACGCACTTAGGAGGTGCGCATGGCCATTGTCAACCCTTTCGCACCGACCTTCGGGGCGACGCCTCCCATGTTGGCAGGTCGCGACGAACTCCTGAAGGACATAGCCAGCGCAATGGCGACAGGCCCGACGCACCCCGCCTACACGTCGCTTCTACTTGGGCTTCGAGGCGCAGGCAAGACGGTGATGCTTGCTGAACTTCGTGACCTAGCGCAATCCGAAGGGTGGATCTCTATTTCTGCTGACGCAGCGACCCATGGCCTCCTTAACCGCATCGCACACGAGGCCATGGAACATCTAAATCGCATGGCGCGCGACCTCGCGCGACCGATCACAAGGGATCTCAGTGCGGCGGGCATCCGCATGACACGTGCCTACGACCGTGCGGCTGATCTATCACGAAGCGTCGCGAATGTGCTCGAAGCCCTAGGACGCCATCTGAGACATCACAACGTTGGTTTACTATTAACTGTCGACGAGTTACACGCCGGGGAACGAGACGAACTCAGACGGCTCGGTGTCGCAGTTCAAGACGTGACACGGATTGGTCAAGATCCGATGCTCTTTGCCGGTGCAGGGCTACAGACCCTGGAAGAGACGCTGCTGAGCGACAATAGTGTCACCTTCCTGCAACGCTGTGCCCGATACGACATCGGTTTCCTCAGTTGGACTGAAGCATGGAGTGCCATTGACCTGCCCGTCCGTCAACATGGTGGCCGAATGACAAGCGAAGCGATCAAGAGCGCGGTAACAGCCTCACAGGGTTACCCATTCATGGTGCAATTGGTCGGGTATTACGCCTGGGAGGCCGCCGATGATCCGATGTCCGTGATAACAGCCAGGGACGTCGCAAGTGGTTCCGAAATCGCGACACACATGATGGGACAACTAGTAGTAGCTCCACTGTGGAACGGACTCTCCCAAGTAGGGCAACGCTTTGCGGTTGCGATGGCCCAAGATGAGGGACCTTCCCGTATGGCAAACATCGCGGCTCGCCTGGGAGTTTCCAGTGGCTATGCGTCCGTGTACCGGCAGCGTTTGATGAGAACTGGCTTGATCGCGCAGGCCGGTAGGGGGCAGATCACATTTGCCTTTGAGTCTGCTCGAGCGTGGATCCGTGAGCTTGACGATTACGAATGGCTCGTTGAGTCGCTTCGGTCACGGCCGATCGGGTTCTCGAAGACCGAAGCTGAAACGAGTTGAGACTGGACGGGACGTAGTCTCGGGTTTGTGGGTGATGACCGGGGGCGGGCGCTGGTTATCACGGCGGGTGTTCGTGGCCTTGTTGCGATGCCTACTGGGGTTGATCTGGTTGTTGCGGCGAACGGTGGGTGCGAAACGGCGTTACGCAACGCCTGGCATGTCGATGCTGTGATCGGTGATCAGGATTCCTTAAGTCACAGGGCGCATGGCTGGGCCCAAAGTTGCGGAGCCGAGTTTCACAGTTACCCCTCTCGCAAGGATGAGACCGACCTTGAACTTGCACTCGCTTACGCCTGCGAGCGACGCTCTGACGTACATGTGCTGGCCACCGCGGGTGGTCGGTTAGACCACGCACTGGCCAACATCTTGACGCTCGCATCCCCCCGGTGGTCACCGACACGTGTTACGGCGTCTGTTGACAAGGCTTATGTCGAAGTGATTCGCGGTACCGGCACGTTGGTCGGTCCGGTGGGGGATGTAGTCACGCTGTTAGCGATCGGAGGCGCGGCACGTGTCCTCGCAACTCACGGTCTTGAGTTTCCGCTCAACGATGAGACGCTTCACCCAATGGCTTCACGTGGAGTCTCCAACACGATCGTGTCGGCTCCGGCTCAGATCACCGTAAGTGAGGGCGTAGTGGTTGCCATATATCCCGGTGGGCTCAGCGACCTTTAGGTTTGGAAGATGAGCTTTGACATGGTGTCGATGTTGCGGCCGAGACTCTCCGTTGGTGAGAACCGCTGGAGCGGTGATGTTCCGTACAACTTCGTGGGGGGACACAACGACCCTGCGAGTGTTCCCTCTGGAGGGTTCGCTGAAGCGGCGGCTGTTGCACTCTCACGTTTCGGCAAGGACTTGGCCTTCTACAACCTCGGAGGGAGCCCACAGGGTCACCTGCCGTTGCGTGAATTCGTAGCTGAAGCTCTCGGGCGGCGAGCAGCTATGGCCACAGATCCCGACGATGTACTCATCACTTCTGGGTCGCTTCAGGCACTTGACTTTGTTGGCGCGGCACTCTTGGCGCCTGGTGATCATGTGATTGTCGAAGAGGCAACATATGCGGGAGCTCTCAGCCGTCTAGCTGCCTTGGGAGCACACATACACGGAGTGAAACTCGACCAAGGTGGCATCTGTGTTGATCATCTCGACAAACTACTTACACAGCTCGCGACGACCGGCAAGCCACCGAAGTTCATCTACACGATCCCGACTGTACAGAACCCAACCGGAACAGTCATGCCAACCGCACGCCGGTTGCAACTCCTTGAAGTGGCAAGACATCACGGTGTGGCCATCTTTGAAGACGACTGTTACGCCGACCTGGTGTTTGACGGTTCGAGACCGCCAACTATCCGCTCACTTGATGAAGGCAACGGCCAGGTCGTGTACTGCGGGTCGTTCTCAAAGACGCTCGCACCAGCGCTGCGGATCGGATATGTGGTTGCCGATTGGCCCCTAATGAGCAGGCTCTTGGCCCTAAAGACTGACGCTGGTTCCGGTGCTCTTGAACAGATCGCTGTTGCCGAGTACGCCAATGCTCACTTTGATGACCATGTCAACCAACTGACTCAGGCCTTACAGACAAAGTGCAACGCCTTGTGCTCAGCATTGCAGACTCATCTGGGGTCTTTGGTGTCATTCGAACCACCAGCAGGTGGGATCTTTGTTTGGGTGACGCTTCCCAAAGAGATCGACACGGAATCTCTGCTGGCTGCAGCGATGGATGTCGGCGTTGAGTTCAATCCGGGAGCATCATGGTGCGTCGACCCAGACTATGGCTCGCGGCGTATGCGGCTGTGTTTCGGACATCTTGAACCGGACGCGATCGACATCGGCGTCTCAAGACTTGCTTCGGTAATCAGGCGACACCTCTGAAGAACGCATCACAACGAACTGCGATCAATCAACAGCTCGGGCACTCCAACGGCCGTGTCTGCGCTCCAGCAAGAGATCCAGACCGAAGCACTCTGAGAGGTTCGCGGCAGTAAGCGTCTCGTCGATCGGCCCAGCGCTAAGCACCCTGCCGGCATGTAACAACAACGCATGAGTGAACCCGTCTGGAATCTCATCAGTGTGATGCGTGACTAGTACCAGCGGAGGAGTGCTGGCATCAAGAGCAAGGTCACGCAAGGTCAACATCAACTGCTCGCGGCCCGCGAGGTCGAGTCCCGCATTCGGTTCGTCAAGCATGATCACTTGAGGGTCAAGCGACAATGCACGTGCCAGCAATACCCGTTGGCGCTCACCCGACGACAGGGTGCCGAAACGGTGATCGGCGCGATGCGCGCATCCCACCCGTCCTAGTGCCACACGGGCGCGCTCAACGTCGGTGTCTTCATAGGTGTGCCACCACGGTTCGAGAGCCGCGTACTTGGCTGTCATCACCACTTCGGTCGCAGTTAAAGAACCACGCAACATGTCCGCCATAGCAGCGCTCGTGAAACCGACATGTTGTCGCAAACGTCTCACATCAACTCGCCCGAGCCGTTGCCCGAGCAACACCACCTCGCCTGCTGAGGGATGCTCCCACATTGATGCAATCCGTATCAGCGTGGTCTTGCCGCAGCCGTTGAGCCCCAACACAACCCAGCGCTGACCTTCACAAACTTCCCAGTCGATGCCTCGAAGCACCTTGGTGCCTTCGATGCTGCGATGAACTCCACGCAACGACAGCACAGAGCTGCCGGTCGATCCGCTCGTCACGCCCGCTGCTCCTGCCATCTCGACTCGTCGCTCCCAGAGTTCCCACTGTGGTGCTGCCAGGTAGCAAACATGGCCGCGTAGGCACCGCCGTGTTGCACCAGTTGATCGTGGCTGCCCAACTCAACAATCCGACCAGCCTCAACCACCGCTATCTGGTCGGCGCGGCGTGCGGTGGCTAGCCGGTGAGCCACGATCACCGCTGTCCGACCGCTTAAGAGCACATCTAGGGCACGCTCAATGTTCGCTTCGGTACGCAAGTCGAGGTTGCTGGTTGCCTCATCCAACACCAGCACGCGTGGCTGCGAGACAAACGTGCGGGCTAGGGCCAGCAACTGCCGTTCACCGGCAGACAGCGTCGCACCGCGCTCGTGGATTGCACCGTCAAGTCCGCCGAGGCGAGTCACAACCTCATCGACCCCAACTGCTTCTAGAGCAAGGTTTAGTTCTGCGTCACTGGCCTGAGGGCGAGCGAAGCCCACATTGTCACGCACGGTTCCAGCGAACAGGAATGGCTCCTGGGGAACCACTCCAATTTGAGACCTCAAGCTTGTAAGGGTCACGTCTCGCAGATCAACACCATCAATGCGAACCGAGCCACTCGTCGGATCATGCAAGCGAGCGATCAACCTTGCGATAGTTGTCTTGCCGGCACCTGTCTCGCCTACAAGCGCCAACGTCTCGCCAGCAGCGAGATGCAGGTTGATGTTGCTCAACACCTGGCGTCCCTCACGATAAGAAAAGCAGACATCGTCAAAGGCAATGTCACCCTCCATGACGCCAATCGAGCTCGCACCGGGCGACTCCCGGACGGTGGGTTCGGTGGTGAACAGTTCACGCAGCTTGGCAATCGCTGCACCGCCCTGCTGGTAAGAGTTGTAGAGCTGCACAAGTGCCTGCACCGGAGCGAAGAAGGCAGTGAGGAACAACAGGTAGGCGGCGAGTTCACCGACAGTGATCCGCCCGCTAGCGGCCATCGCTCCACCGACGCCCAACAGCACGGCTTGGGTTGCGATCCCCAGAGCCTCGCTGCCCGGCCCGTAAAGGGAAGTCGCTCGGGAAGCCCGAAGGTTGGCATCACGATGGCGCAACACAACCTTGCGATGATCGGCAACGTTGCGGGCCCGTCGGTTGTGTGCAGTGATCACACGAATGCCTGCAAGTGACTCCTGCAGGTCAGCAAGTAGCGCGGCGATGCGCTCCCGAACGTTGCGATAATCCGCAGCAGCACGCCGCCGGAACCACAGCGAGGCGGCAACAGTCGTGGGCACGGCAGCGAGCAGGGTGACGCCCGCGAGCAGCGGGTCATAGATGAACAGCAACACCGCAATCACGATCAGCGTCAGTGCTTGCACCGCAAAGTTGACGATCCCCTCCTGGAACAGCACCGACAGCGCTTCAATGTCAGAAGTCATGCGGGTGAGCAGCACTCCGGCCTTCTCATCGGTGTAGAAGTCCATGCCCTGGCGTTGCATGTGCCCGAACGTGCGGATCCGCAGCCGTTCGAGCAACCGCTCACCGAGGCGCCCAGTAAATGACATCCGGGCCGCACCGATGAAACTCGCTCCTATTAGCAACACGATGTAGCTGACGGCGGCGAACACCAGCACGCTGCGGTCCTGAGCCAAGATGCCGTCATCAACACCGATCTGGGTGACGACCGGCCCGAGTTGGATCATGACCGTTTCGATAGCCACAAGTCCGATGGCGGCAACGAGGCGGTAGCGGTGTAGCCACAAAAAGGTACGCAGCCCGAAGCGCCGGTCTGCCTCGTCGGCTTCTCTTGACCATTCGATGACAGGTTCGGGATGCTCGGGCTCTTCGGCCAGCACACGCTCGACCCGTGAGCGCAGCTCACCGGGGACATCCGCGTTCGGTAGCCCTGCTTCGGCAGCTGCTTGAACCGAAGTAGGCCCCGTCCGCATGCCGACGGGGCGAGTTCCAACAGGCGTGGTGAACATCAAGACACCGGTTGCTGTGACTGTTGTGACTGTTTGGCCTCGGCCTTTGCCTTGGCTGTAGCTTCGATTGAGGTCAGCACCTCTGCGTAAGCGGGCACGGTGCGCAACAGTTCGTAGTGGCTAGCGGTTGCGGCTACCTTGCCCGCTTCGATGAACACGACCCGATCTGCAAGCGCGATCGTGGACAGTCGATGTGCAATCACCACAGTGGTGCGCTGTGAGCGGCGCTGTCGCAATGCCGCATGGATGCGTTGTTCCACACCGGTGTCGATCGCACTTGTGGCGTCATCGAGGATCAGCACCGCGGGGTTGGCCACGAGTGCTCGGGCAAGCGCTAGTCGTTGACGTTGGCCGCCGGAGATATTGGCACCACGCTCGCTGATCTCGCTACCCGTGCCCGCGGGCATCTGCGTGACAAACCCGCCTGCAGCAGCATCGACAAGCGCGACAGCGACCGAGGCGTCGTCAGCGTCGGGGCGTGCAAAGGCCACATTGTCACGGACGCTCGTAGCGAACAGGAACGGCTCGTCGTTGACGACCGTCACCGCATCACGCAAGTCAGTAAGGCGCAGGTCACGAACATCAATGCCATCGACACGCACCGCGCCCCCGACGACGTCATAAAAGCGGGGGATCAACCGGGCAATGGTGCTCTTGCCAGATCCGGTACGACCCACCACCGCAACCGTCTCGCCCGCCTTAACGGTCATCGAGAAGCCACCTAGTACAGGTGCTCCGTCACCGGTCGCATATGCGAACGTTACGTTTTCGAACTCCACGGTGCCGGTGGGGTGAGCAAGCGGCACAGCATCGGGGCGTTCGGTTATCTCAGGCCGTTCGTCGAGAATCTCAAAGACTCGCTGCGCAGCCGCGGAGGCTCGTTGCCACTGGATCATGACGAAACCGATCATCCGAAACGGCGCAGCCATGATCAACACGTAGGCGTTGAAGGCAACGATGTCACCTACCGCCACGCTGCCGTCAATGGCCAGGAGACCACCGGCAAGCAACACGAGAGCGATCCCGAGTCGGGGCAGGGCTTCCATGATCGGGGCGAAGCGGGCACGTGCTCGTGCTGTTTCGGTTCCCGTCCAACGCAGCAACTGAGCAGAGCGAGCAAGTAGGCGAACCTGGTTGTGTTCTTGGGCAAAGGTTCGCACGATCTGGGCGCCCTGGATGTTCTCGTCGACGATCGTCGCGAGATCGGCCATTCGTGCCTGCATGATCCAACTGAGCGGGAAGACCCTGTCACGCAACTGGACACCGACATAGAGCACGAACGGCAGAGGTGCCATCGCCACAATGGTTAACCGCAGCGACAGCAACACCATTGCCACTACACCCATCACCAGCATCACCAACTGCATTGCCACGAGCGGACCGAATGCGAACAGCAACTGGATTGAGCGGATGTCGCTGTTGGCTCGAGAGATCACCTGGCCGGTCTGGGTGCGATCCCAGTAGGAGAACGAGAGTTCGGTGAGCCGTTCGTAGACGAGGTTGCGCAGGTCTGCTTCGATGCGATGAGCGGAGCGAAACAGCCCGTAGCGGTAGGTGAACCCGGTAAGAAAACGCAGCAGTCCAAGGCTCAACAAGCCCAGCACCCAGGGACGCAGAGCGGTACCCGCAGCAGCGGCATCAACTCCTCGACCGATTACGACAGGAACGGCCACGGTGGCGCTCACCGAAATCAGGCCGGCGATCACCGAAACCGCGAAGCCGAACTTCTGTCGAGCCAATACCGGGACTAGCCGCCTGATCCAGCCTCTGCTGCGATCGGGGTGCAGCGATACTGCGACCTCGTCATGCCTGCGGCGAGCAGATGCCGGTGGTGTCACCTCATCTGTGTTTCGTGTGTTTCGTGGCGTCGACGCCTGCAATGGCACCGGCTCAAGCTAGGAGCTATCTGCCAGATCGGTGATGTCAGTTGTCGCGGCTCGCTAATGCAGTTCGCCGATGCGGATCAATGATGCGGTTCGCTTGTGTGGTATCTGCGCGTGGCTCGTCGCACAGCGCAGCCCGATGCCTAACCGCGGGTGTCACGCCGACGACTACATTCGCGGTGCGACTGCTGACCGATCCAGGGAGGACCGATAGACATCGCGCTGCGGCTACTGGCTGCACTCGCCCTAGTTGTCGCCAACGCCGCTTTTGTGGCTACCGAGTTCGCTCTAGTAGCCGTCGACCGAACCCGCGTCGATGAGCGGGCCGGAGCCGGCAACCGCCAGGCCCGGTTGATCCAGCGTCTAGTCAGCCACCTGTCGTTTCACCTTTCAGGCGCACAGATCGGTATAACCGTGACGTCGTTGCTGCTTGGCTACATCGCCGAGCCCGCCATCGCCACGCTGCTTGATCCTGCAGTCGAGGCAGTGTTCGGATCGGGTGTGCCCGGAGGCGTGTCGCTAGGGATCGCGCTGGCGGTGGCAACCGTGGTTCAGATGGTGATGGGCGAGTTGGTGCCCAAAGCCGTCGCAACCTCCAAGCCCTACAGCACGGCGGTGGTGGTGGCCGTGCCGGTGTGGGCTTATGGGGTGCTAGTGCGGCCGATCGTGGCGTCCCTCAACGGGATCGCTAACCGCATCGTGCGTCGCCTCGGTGTGGAGCCACGTGAGGAGATCGACACCCTGCCCGATCGTGACGAGCTTGAGTTGATGTTCGTGTCCTCCGGTGAGGAGGGGATGCTCGATGAGGGCGAAGTCCGGCTGCTCCGGCGTTCCATTCACCTTGCAGACAAGCAAGCCGATGATGCGATGGTTCCCAGGGTGGAAGTTGCTGCTGTTGCTACCGATGACAGCGTCGCCGACCTAGCTGCCTTGAGTATCCGCACCGGCCATTCACGGTTCCCGGTGACCAGCGGTCAACTCGATGACATTGTCGGTGTTGCGCACGTCAAGTCTGTGTATGGCGTGCCCGTGTCTCTGCGAGACGAGACCCCGGTGTCGAGGATCATGACCGAAGTGCTGGCGGTGCCTGAGTCGCGTGATCTTGATGACCTGCTTGAAGATCTGCGGACTGGTGAGGGGCAACTCGCGGTGGTGGTTGACGAGCATGGCGGCACGGCGGGCATCATCACTCTCGAAGACGTGCTGGAGGAGATCGTCGGCGAGATCGATGATGAGCACGACGAGTCCACACCGGAGCGAACCCGCACCGAATCGCGTGGTTCGACGGTGCTGCCCGCCTCGCTGCACACCGATGAGGTGCGCGAGGCGACGGGTTTCTTGATGCCAGAAGGTGCTTATGAGACGCTGGCTGGCTTGATGTTGGATCGACTCGGTCACATTCCCCGTCCCGGGGAAGTTGCTGTGGTTGATGGTTGGCGCCTCGAAGTGGTAGCTGTCGACCGGCTGCGGATCGCCACGGTGCGCCTGGTTGCGCCGACCGGCAAGCCACAGGAGTCACCCAGGTGACTTCAACTATTGCCCTCTCGCTGCTCGCCGCAGTCGTGTTGCTTGCGGCCAATGCCTTTTTCGTGGCTGCGGAGTTCGCGCTCGTGGCAGCGCGGGCGTCACGGCTTGAACCCGATGCGGCGGCCGGCGACAGGCGCAGCCAACTTGCCTTGAGCGCGGTGCGTGATCTGCAACCCCAGCTAGCTGGTGCGCAACTGGGGATAACGATGGCTTCGCTTGGTCTGGGTGCGGTGGCCGAACCCGCTGTGGCTGACCTGATTGAGCCAGTCATCGAGGTCTTCGTGGACATCCCGAGCGGTGTCTTGCACACGATCTCATTGACGGTGGCATTAGCAATCGTCGTGACACTGCACGTTGTGGCGGGCGAGATGGTGCCAAAGAACTTCGCTATTGCCGCCCCCGAACCCACGGCGCGATTGCTCGCACCCCTAATGCGTGCCTATGGCGTTGCGCTTAAGCCGGTTATCTGGGCGCTCAACGGGATTTCTGCTGGCCTTGTGCGCCTGCTCGGGATCGAACCCGTGGATGAGATCAACACCGCACTTACGGTCAACGAGTTTCACACCCTGCTCGCCGGTGCTCGCCAGGAAGGCGTGATCGAGTCGACCGAGCATGAGTTGTTGTCGGGGGCGTTGCAGTTTCGTGCCCGTGCGGCGGGGTTGATGATGGTGCCCGTGGAGCGGTTGGTGTCGGTGCCGCATCGAACCTCAGCCGCCCGGCTCGAAGAGGTGGTCGCTACTACTGGCCACTCCCGGGTACCGGTGTGGGGCTCGGCACCCGATGACGTGCTCGGGTTCGTGCATGCCAAAGACCTATTGTTGATGCCGCCTGAAGCTCGCCAGGATCCTGTGCCGCTTGAGTTGGTTCGCCGCATGCGGGTCGTTGGCCCTAATCACCCAGGTCGTGACTTGCTGTTGTGGATGCGCCGTTCGCGGGTTCACATCGCTTTGGTGCGCGACGCTGCTGGTACCACGCTCGGCATCGTCACCCTCGAAGACGTGCTTGAGTCCCTAGTGGGCGAAATCTTTGACGAGACCGACACCAACACCTAGACCGTTGCTCTGGCTGGTATGACCATCCGAGAACGAGTCGGCTGATGAAGCGAGTGTGTTAGGCGCCGATGGCGTGGAAGCCTCCGTCGGCTTGGATCACCGAGCCTGTGGTGGCGGGTAGCCAGTCGCTCAACATTGCGACGACGGTGCGTGAAACATCTGTCGAGTCTCGTACATCCCAACCAAGCGGGGCTCGCTGTGCCCAAGCGTCCTCAAACTCGGAGAACCCCGGAATGGAGCGGGCAGCGATCGTTCGCGAAGGCCCGGCGGAGACAAGATTGACCCGGATGCCTTTGGGGCCCAGGTAGCGGGCCAGGTACCGGCAGGTGGACTCCAATCCAGACTTGGCGACACCCATCCAGTCATATGCGGGCCAAGCCCGGGTCGCATCAAAGTCAAGGCCCACGATCGAGCCACCCCCTGTCATGAGGGGCACCACAGCATCGGCGAGCATCTTGAGCGAATAGGTAGAGATCTCAAATGCAACCTTGACATCGTCCCAGGTCGCATCCATAAACGTTCCGCCCAGACAGATTGGCGGGGCGAAGCCAATCGCATGCAGCGCCCCATCTACGGATCCCCAATGTGATGCCAGATGCTCACGCAGTGCTTCGGCGTGGGCCGCCTTGGTCACATCAAACTCGACAACTTCTATGTCGCTACCCAGCTTTTTTGCCGTCCGCTGGGTCAGGCGCATCCCCCGACCCACACCAGTCAGCAAGATCTCCGCACCTTCTGCTCGTGCCAACTCAGCCACACCAAAAGCGAGGGAGGCGCTTGTCAACACGCCAGTCACAACAATCCGCTTACCATCGAGAATGCCCATCCGCGCAACAGTACCTTGAGAAGCGTGCGTCTTTACGACACTGCCCGTGCTGCTGTAGTGAACTTTGAGGCTCCAGAGACCGTGAAGATCTATGTGTGTGGGATCACACCATATGACGCCACCCACCTGGGCCACGCGGCGACCTATATCACCTATGACGTGCTGCAGCGGCGGCTGCGTGACATGGGGCACCGGACTCGCTGCGTGCGCAACATCACAGACGTGGATGACGACATACTGGCCGCAGCCAAGCAACGTGACGTTCACTATCTTGATCTGGCGTTTCATCAGACAAAAAGCTTCGATGACGATATGGCAGCCTTGAACACTTTGCCGCCTGCATCAGAGCCCCGGGCAACGTCTGCTATTCCTGACATCCGAGGCTTCATCCACAAGGCACTTCAGCGGGGCTTCGCGTATTGCTCGGGCGGAAGCGTCTATTTCGACACCGCTGCCTTCGACGGGTTCGGGTCGCTGTCACGCTTCGGTCGTGCGCGCATGATCGCCATGGCACGTGAGTGGCGCGACGATCCCGATGATCCCAACAAGCGCGATCCGCTCGACTTTGTGTTGTGGCAGCGCGCCCGGCTGGGTGAGCCTGCCTGGGAATCACGCTGGGGTCGGGGGCGTCCAGGTTGGCATGTTGAGTGTTCAACTCTGGCGCTGCGCGAACTGGGCGACACGATCGACTTACATGGTGATGGTGCGGATCTGCTGTACCCGCACCATGAGTGTGAGCGGACGCAATCCGAGGCAGTAACCGGCAAACCATTTGTGCGCCACTGGTTACATCAGGCGTTGGTCCACTATCAGGGCTCCAAGATGTCCAAGTCGTTAGGCAACCTGGTGTTCGTGCATGAGTTGCGCCAGCGTGAAGATCCGATGGTCATTCGTCTCGCACTCATGTCACAGCACTACAGAACACCCTGGCCCTGGCACGATGGCCTGCTGATTGAAGCCCGTAACCGGCTCAAGTTGTGGAGAGCAGCAAGTGCGGACGCGGCCTCCGCCGTGGATGCTGGACTACTCTCCGATGTCCGCGCCTGCATCGACAACGACCTAGACGTACCCGCCGCCCTCGCAACGATCGACACCGCAGCGAACGCCGGAGTTGGTGTGCGATCCGCCGCCACCCTCCTCGGTGTGACCCTCACCTAACGCCGTGGGTTGCGTCGGAGGGTCAGAGGAGTGAGGACAGGTAGCCTTGATGCCATATGTCCGATGTCTGTTCGTGCTAGAGCGGAGATATGTCTCAGATCTTGGTCACCCTGCCTGATGGGTCGAGTCGCGAACTTCCTGGTGGTGCGAGTGCCGCTGACCTAGCAGCGAGCATTGGGCCACGGCTCGCGGCCCAGGCTGTTGTGGCAGTCGTCGACGGAGACGAACGGGATCTCGGAGCGCCTCTGCCCGCTAGTTCCAGCGTCGAGATTGTTACTGCATCGACGCCACGAGGCCTTCACACGATCCGCCACTCGACCGCTCATGTACTGGCACAGGCTGTTCTCGACCTCTATCCGGGTGCGACGTTTGCGATCGGACCACCGATCGAGCACGGCTTCTACTACGACTTCGAACTACCGGACGGTGCAACCTTCACCGACGCCGACCTCGATCGCATCCAGGCTCGCATGCTCGAGATTGTGGCGAAGGATCAGCCTTTTGAACGCATCGAGATGCCCGCCGACGAGGCGCTTGAGCTCTTTGCAGAACACCCGTACAAGCGCGCCATTATTGAGGCTGTAGCAGGTGGCGCCAGCACAGACGGTGGTGACCTCGCTTCTGAGGCAAGCGCGGGCGGAACCGTCAGTTGCTACCTGAACCGCGAAACCGATGCGGACACCGACAGCAACGGTGACGGTTTTGTTGACTTGTGCCTCGGGCCCCATGTCCCCTCGACGGGTCGACTGGGGCACTTCGCTTTGCAACGGGTGAGCGGTGCTTACTGGCGTGGCAACGAACGCAACCCAATGTTGCAGCGGATCTACGGCACGGCCTGGGCAACCCGCAAGCAGCTCAGAACCCACCTGCACCGTCTCAAGGAAGCTGAGCGGCGCGACCACCGCCGGCTTGCTAGCGAACTGGATCTCGTGTCTTGGCCCGCCGAACTCGGCCCCGGGTTGGCCGTTTGGCACCCCAAAGGTGCGCTGGTGCGCAAGCTCATGGAGGACTACTCACGGGAGCGCCACCAACATGGTGGCTACCAGTTCGTGTACTCGCCCCACATCGCAAAGTCGGTGCTGTGGGAGACTTCGGGTCACCTCGACTTCTATCGAGAGTCGATGTATCCGCCCATGGAGATGGACGGCAGCGACTACTACCCCAAGCCAATGAACTGCCCGTTTCATGTGATGATCTATCGCTCGTCACAGCGCAGTTACCGCGATCTGCCGCTGCGACTGTTCGAGCTTGGTGCGGTGTATCGCTACGAACTCTCAGGCGCGGTTCATGGGCTGTTGCGCAGTCGTGGCTTCACCCAGGACGATGCTCACATCTTCTGTACCCGAGATGACATTGCTCAAGAGTTGTCTTCGTTGCTTGACTTCGTCTTGAGCGTCCTCGAAGCGTTTGGCTTCCGTGAGTTCCAAGCTAAGTTGTCGACCCGCCCCACCGAGAAGTCGGTAGGGGAGCAGGCGTTGTGGGACGATGCCACGGAGGGTCTGCGAGCTGCTTTGGGGGCCAACGGACTCGATTACGAGACCGATGAGGGTGGCGGCGCCTTCTACGGCCCGAAGATCGATGTGGATGTGCGTGATGCCATAGGTCGCTCGTGGCAGCTATCGACGATCCAGATCGACTTCAACCTGCCCGAACGCTTCGGTCTGAGCTACACAGCCCCTGATGGCTCGAAGACACCTCCAGTGATGATCCATCGTGCGCTATTTGGGTCGGTCGAGCGGTTCTTTGGTGTTCTGCTTGAGCATTATGCAGGGGCATTCCCGACCTGGCTAGCACCAGTCCAAGCCCAGGTTCTGCCGGTAGCGGCCGCTCATCGTGACTATGCGAATCAGGTGGCCCAGCAGTTGCAGGCGAGCGGCTTCCGGGTTGAGGTGTCGGCAGCCGATGAGCCGCTCGGTAAGCGGGTGCGATCGGGCAAGGTTGCGAAAGTGCCCTACATATTGGTCGTCGGTGCAAACGACATTGTCGAAGGCACTGTCGGTTTAAATGCGAGAGGCACGAAGAGGCCCGAGCGAGGTGTGGCCGTTGCAGCCTTCGAAGCACGGTTGGCGAGCGAGGTCGAGGAGCGCCGCTAAGTGCGTGTGTGGTTCGCCTGTTGTCATTTGACGGTGCCTGGCGAACGACAAGCGCGGCGGCGCACCGATTAGCGCATGCAGCGTCTCTGGGCGGGATGGCGTATCCCGGCGATACGCGCCGATCAACTGGCAGTCGAGAGCGGCCTGGAGGGGTACGCCAGCGACATTCCCGACGCCGTCCCGGGATCATCGGATGGCTCAGGTGCGAGTGAGAGTCTGTTTGAAGCGATCCTCAACTCGGGGTTGCCCGACGAGCAGACGCATATCATCTGGCGAGGTCAGCAGGTATTTGCCATCCTCAATCGTTACCCGTATTCGACCGGTCATGTTCTGGTGCTGCCTTACCGGGCAGTTGGTGACCTTGAGGACCTCAAAGGCACCGAACGGCGGGAACTCTGGGACGCTGTGCATGATGCTGTGCGAGCTATCAAGATGGCCTTCTCGCCCGATGGGGTAAACATTGGTGCAAACCTCGGGGAGGGAGCAGGCCTTAGCGTGTATGACCATGTCCACATTCACGTGCTGCCCCGCTGGCGTTCGGACACCAACTTCATGACTGCTGTGGCCGATGTGAGAGTGCTTCCCCAGACGCTCCAGGAGTGCTGGGAACTCATTACTTCAGCCTGGCAACAACTGTCCGACTCTTGAGGATTGAAGAGATGCTTAGAAATCTGATTGCTGCTGTTGTGGTTGTTGCAGTGGGGGCAGCATGTGGTGGCAGCAACGAGGTTCCCTCCGATGCAATGTCCGCCGAACAGTCTTTGGAATCGGAGGCTGGCGTTGTCACTGAGACGTCAGCGGCTGATGCTCAGGCCGACGACACGAACGGCGAAGAAGCCGCAGTCTCCGAAGATCCAGCGACTCAAGATTCGGCAGAAGCCTCAAGTGCTGAACCCGATGCCGCCGAATCAGCCGCTGAGCCAGAAGACGCTACGGCGAGCGAGTCTGAGGCCGCTCCCGCAGTTGTAGTTGAACCGTTTGAGGTTTCAGAGGATGTTCCCGACATTGAGATGCTCGATGCTGCGACTGGTGAGCAAGTCAATCTGCGATCTGTTGTAACTGGTGACACCGCTTTGATGTTCTGGTTCTGGTCACCGTTTTGACCGACCTGTCGGGCTGAAGCCCCGATCATCGAGCGGTTCGCTCGAGAGAACTCTGAACAACTAAAGGTCGTTGGTGTTGGCTCGATTGGTGAGTTGGACATCGCACAGGATTTCGTAATGTCCACAGGCACTACGTTTACGATGTTGTGGAGCCAGCAGGGTGATGCCTGGGAGCATTACGGGATGAACAGCACATCTGATGTGTTGCTACTCGATGCTTCCGGCAACCGTGTGAGCGACGTCTTCCCCTGGAGCGAACAGCGCGTTACCGAGACGTTGAATAGTCTGGCGTGATGCTTCCGAGGAGACGGGTGCAAGATGCGAGGCTGCGTCGACTCTGTCTCGTGTCTACCTTTGCGATAATCGCAGCCACCGTCACGCTGGTGACATCGCCGACAACGGCTCAGGACTTCGATGATGTCGATCTGGACAGTGTTTTCGATGATGTCGATCTGGACAGTGTTCATGCTCCGGCCATTGCAGCCCTCGATGCTCTAGACATCTTCGGTCGTGCCAGTACCTGCTCACGCGATCGCTTCTGTCCTGATGTTCCAATCCAACGCTGGGTAATGGCAGTGTGGTTGACCCGAGCAATCGGCGAGACCAACCCGACCAGCAACGAATCCCGATTCTCCGATGTCTCCTCAACGGCGTGGTGGTCGCCATACGCCGAGGCACTTGCGGACTTCGAGATCACCCAGGGTTGTGCATCTGACCCCTTGAGTTACTGCCCAAACGAACCGGTCACGCGAGCGCAGATGGCGTCGTTTCTGACCCGAGCCTTTGACCTTGAAGAGGCCTCCAGCGCAGGATTCTCCGACACCGAGGGGAATTTTCACCTCAGCGACATCAACTCGCTGGCCGCTGCTGAGGTCACGAAAGGGTGTTCGGCGGAACCGCTGCTGTATTGCCCGGATGATTCGGTTACTCGTGGTCAGATGGCGACGTTCTTGCATCGTGCTTTGCTAATGCGGGAGAGCGAGTCGCTGACATCACTAAGTGATGATGTTCCGGACGTTTTGCTGACCCACATCAAATCCGGCGATGAAGTGAACCTCAGATCAGCCGTTATGGGCGACAGTGCGGTGATGTTGTGGTTCTGGGCACCATGGTGACCGTTGTGTCAGGGCGAAGCGCCCTATGTCGAGCAGTTTGCTCGAGAACACAGCAACAAAGTCAAAGTGATCGGGATCACTCCGGCATATTGGACGGGACTCTCGCGTGCAGCAACGTTTGTTGATCGGTACGAATTGACATTCACGAACCTGTGGGATGTCAGCAGCGAAGTCTGGAGTCATTACGGAAGCCCGTATACCTCCCAGTTCCAGATCCTCGATAGTGAAGGGAACCGGATAGGGGATTCCGAGTCACGATTCGAAGAGTCTCTCGTCCTAGAGGTGCTTGACAGTTTGGCCTGAGCTCTTAGCCTCGCCAACAACTAGCAAGCCCACGCGACGTGAGCGAAATGACCTCACAAATGCTCCTAACTGGGTTGCGACGAGGTAGAACCGTTGCTATTTCCTACAGCGTTCGCGGGCCTGTGAACTAACCAAGCAAGAGTGCCTGCCGATCGGGCTTCACGGGACGCTTGACAGGTATCTGGCGAGGCAATCCTCCGGCGGGCCACGGTTTGTGGTTGGCGGCTAACTTTTGTGCATCATGAAATCCGACGAGACGTCATTCTTGTTGACCGGCGGGATCGTGTTGCCCCTCGAGGGCAACAAGGTGGTTCATGACCCGGGATCGGTATTAGTAATCGATGGTGTGATCGCCTCGGTCGGTGGCGTCGAAGAAGTTGCGGCCCATCCCGCGGCCGCAGCTGTAACCTCGATTGATGCCACAAACCATGTGGTCATACCGGGCATGCATAATGCTCACCTGCATTCGGGGTTGTTGCGAGGTACAGCCGAGTCGTTGTCGCTGTTCGACTGGCTCCAGAACTATGTCGATCCAGCACACCGCGCCCTCACACCCGAGATTGCTAAAGCGGCGTCATACATGGCTTACACCGAGTGTCTGCAGGGTGGCGCAACTTCGGTTCTGGATATGTGGCGCTTCATGGAAGGGTCAGCTGAAGCCGCCGAAGACATCGGGATCCGAGCCACCCTGGCGCCCTACACCGCAGATCGTTACGACTATTTCGAGTCACTCGACTCCAATAGACGGCTGCTTGAGACTCACAGGTCCGCGGCCGGAGGAAGAGTGCGTTCTTGGGTCGGGCTCGAACACATGCTGTATTGCTCGGCGGAGATGTTCCGGGAAGCAGCAGCGCTTGCCGAGGAGTTCGACACAGGCATCCACACTCACTCCTCGGAGACCATCTGGGAGGTGCAAGAGAGTCTGCGCCTGTTTGGTCGCCGCCCGATCGAGGAGTTCTACAACCGGGGGATTCTCGGCAAAAAGACGGTGGTTGCACACTGCGTCTGGCTCGATGACCGGGAAGTTGAGTTGATGGCTCGCACGTCAACTTCGGTGTCTCACTGCCCGTGCTCGAACATGAAGATTGCTTCTGGCCCGGCACGAGTCGAGCACTACCGGGCTGCAGGAGTGACGGTGGGTCTCGGAACCGACGGCGAGAAAGAGAACAACAATCTCGACATGTTGGGTGAGATGAAGTTCGCTTCGTTGCTCGCCAAGGTGAGCACGCTCGACCCGGCAGCTGCTGATCCCTGGGACGTTCTTGACATGGCTACCCGCTCAGGTACCAAGGCTCTCGGGCTTGACGATGTCTGTGGAACCCTTGAAGTTGGCAAGGACGCCGACATCACCATGGTCGACATCGGCGGCTTGCACTTCGTGCCTGTGATGCATGGCAAACACTTCAACGCAGCAGCACACCTAGTGTTCACCGCCAACTCACACGACGTGACCGATGTCTGGGTTCAGGGCCGCCACCTGGTCGCCGCCGGCAAAGTCACGTCAGTTGATGTCTCCCATATAGCCGCCGAAGCCCAAGCCGCAGCCGAAGAACTCTTCGAGCGCAGAGAGGCGCTAGCAGGAAACCCACCAACCCCTCTCTGGTAGCCCGCGCCTAGATCGAGCCTGCCCCAGGACCACTGCCCCGACTGCTCAAACCGTAAGGCAGTCCCGCAACCAGGTCGACGTCTCCAGGTCCGTAGGCCGCGCGGGCGAGTCGCTCAGGTGGAGCGTCGCCGTAGCAAGGCATCGCCTGGCCGACCGCAGCAAGCGGCGCCCCGCCTCGGAAGCTTCACGCTCTCGCGCATCCTCAGAACCGGACCCGGCGTCGAAGATCGCCTCTGCGGACTTGAAGGCCTGTTCGGCTTTGGAGCAACTCGCAGCAGCATCTCGTGTCGTTGCGACGCCATGTTCGTCGCCGGTAATGGCGCGACGGGAGCCAGATATGACTGCTGATACGGCTGCAGTAACAACAGGTAGTGCAGTTCCGGCTTCATGACCGACACTCGCAAGTGCCGAAGTGATGGCGCCCAGCGGAGAGCCTGCACTCCCGCGTGCAACCTGCGTATAGAAGCCAGATGTCGCCATGCATGCCTTGACCGTGTATTCTACATTCACGCTTACCATCCGCAGTGCAGCGTCAATCTCCCGGATTTTGAGCCCCGACACGCCATCGAGCAGTTCGATAATCAGAGGAACCTGAGCTTCGCCCATTTCCTCCCAAAGGCGGCCAGCAAATGGATTCACGCACAAACCCCAGCCCGTGAGGCGCTCCGGGTCGTTCTGCTCAATCGCGTAGACGAAGCCGTAGGTGCCCATCGATCCGGGGCCGTCGTAGTACACCCATCCAAACTCAGGGTGTTCGTAGGGCACACGAGGCCGGAAGTGTTCTACGCGAGCAGCCTGACGAGACTTAGTGACGAAGTCGGCGAACGCTCCGATGTTCTCGGTAGCGGCGTATTGCGCAGCGACTGCTGAAGCTCCAAGCGCATAGGAAAGTCCGCCATCAAGGGACAGCATCATCTTCCCGTCGCCCAACCTTGGACGCTTGAACAGACCGAGAAAGCCGTCGTTGGTCGCGTCGAGGCAGTACTCCAAGACCGTCGCAGCATCACCAAACTGAGGCGGCCTGTGGCTGATCTCGGCCCAATACTGCTGTTCCTCGTCTTCTGCAGACGCACTCTCGACGGACTTAAACACCTCATTCACTGCCTCAGCGAGAGCATCAAAGCGTGGATCCTCACGGTTCCGGTCGTCACTATTGTTAATGGACACAACTGCACACCCTTTCGTACAGATCAGATCCCCAGGGTGGGGGCCGCCGCCCGGGAATCGGACAACAGTCACCATTGTGAACCAGGGGTGTGACATCACTCTGAAATACACCCGCAGTGTGAGTTCCTGGGCGGCCTGCAGTTGCCGCTCAAGGCGGTCAAACAGGAGTGCTAAGGCGTCAGGGTCAAGGTGTTGGTCGAAGGGTTCACGTGTATGGGGATCGGGTCGGTGATGGTGCCGGAGAAGTTGTGATCGCCGCCGTCGACGAACGCCATGTACAGCAGGTCGTTACCATGGCTGATCACTCGCCCGCCATAGCGCGAGCCGGACTCGTCAGCGTCGAACAGATGCGGCGCCCCAACATATGGACCAGCCGGACTCTCACCGAAGAACGCTCCAGTGCCGATCAGTCGTGTTGCACCGGCGACATCACGAGGCCATCGGGCATCCGTGTTGGTACAAAACACCAGATGATGGCCGTTGTGGGTGGCAACGAGGTGAGGAACTTCGATTTGCGCTAACAAACCGGTCGTTCCCACGATCGGTGGCTGCGCTTCCCATGTTGAACCGTCGGCGGAAGTAGCAAACGCGACCGATCCGGCCAGGTAGGGATCGGCTGCCGAACGCACCCGAGCCGAGATGAGCATCCCGTATCGGTCATCCGTTGCGAACAGAAACGGGTCTCGCCAACCATGCTGCCAACTCGACTCCCCGGGTTGCTCGTACCAGCGAGGATCAGACTCAAGCACCGGGTTGTTTGGATCCTTGCGCCACGAAACTAAGTCATCAGACCAAGCAAGTCCGATTCGCTCAATGGCAACGCCGTGTTCACGGCTAATGCCTGTGTAGGCCGTCAGCCACTTACCGCTGCGATGAGCAAGCAGCGAACCAGTCCAGATTGCGACATCGTCCCAAGACCCAGGCGCTGCATACATGCCAGAACCACTGCCACCACACGGATTGAGCCTCACAAGAGGAGTCAGCGCGATCGTGACGGACTTTGATGGCACGATCACAGGTGACAACGCCACAGGCATCTACTTTCGTGATCGCCGGATCGTGGCGGGCATGCGACTGCGACTGGGTGGTACATCGCCGACCCCACTAAGTGGGGGCCGTATGGGTGCGAGCAACGACCGGTTGACCTACGGCTACTGGAACAACGCCGCGGATCCTCAAGCCATCGTGGTGCGTGAACGCAGCCTGAGCGACGGGTATTTCGAACGCATCCTTATCCGCGGGATTCGCGAGATGTTCTCGATCCAGGTGGAGATTGAACTGGCTGCAGGTGATGCCACCGTGTACCAGCTCCAGGACGAAGACCTGGAATCCGTGGATGCGACAGCACTTTCCGACCGCTTGTGGCTTTCTGACGGTTGGACGGTTGACGGTTGCCAGTCCCCGTCTAACATCATCCGGTTCTCGCAGCGAGTTAATGTGGCGCCAGGAGAGACAACATCAGTCTCCTGGGGCATTCAGATGCCGCAACCGGTTTCGGTGGTGCCGCCGACGGATTCCGACTTTTGTGATCGGCGGGGCACTCGGATTGAAGTGTCAGACCCACGCCTGCAGGCCTCACTCAACCAGGCTGGCTGGGACCTTGATGCGCTTACGGTTGTTGACCCTCACACGAGTCGGCCATTCTTGGCGGCAGGTTCGCCGCACTTTTTGGCGGTGTTTGGCCGTGACGCCCTGCTGGCCTCGTTGCTTGCGCTTGTGAAAGATCCCGGCCGTGTACTGGACACTCTCGACGTGCTGGCGACGCATCAAGGAACTCGCCACAATCCAGAGACGCTGGAGGAGCCGGGACGGATCCTGCACGAGTTGCGCATTGGCGAGATGGGAGTTTTTGGACTGAGTCCTGGTGTTCCCTACTTCGGCAGCATCGACTCAACGCCACTGTTCGTCATGGCTCTGCATGAGGCCATGGCCTGGGGCGCTCCGCTTGAGCGGATCCGTGCCCTGTTGCCGGCCGCGCGCGCAGCCATGTCTTGGTGTCGCGAGCACACGGACCGCTTTGGGTTTCTGCAGTCGATCCCTCATGGTTCTGGTATTGGCAATCAGGCTTGGAAGGACTCCTGGGATTCGATTGTGAGACCCGATGGCAGTGTCGTGTCGGAGGCAACGTCTCCTGTTGAAGTGCAGGGATACGTGCATCAGGCGTTGCTGGGCCTGCCAAGCCTTGAGCGGTTCGCAGGCGATCCCGGACGCGCGGCGCGTCTAATGCGTGAGGCAAGCCGTTTCGCCTCGAGCTTTCGAAGGCACTTCGTGGTCGAGAGGCATCCCGTGCTGGTTGCGCTGGCACTCGACGCAGCCGGATCTGCGATCATGGTGCGAGCCTCAAACGCTGGCCACCTGTTGTCTACCGAGATACTTGACGAGCGCTCAGCGGGCCGACTCGCTGAGCGTCTTCTCTCCGATGATGAGTTCTCGGGGTGGGGCATCAGGACGTTGGCATCATCGGAGCCCGCTTACAATCCGCTCGGCTACCACGTCGGAAGCGTCTGGCCCCACGACAGTGCCTGGGTACCACGACAGTGCCTGGGTACTACGCGGTCTTGCTAAGCGTCGTTTCGATCTTCATGCACGCCGACTTGCGGATGCACTTGTGGATCTGGCTGCAGCACAAGGCAATCGTCTGCCGGAACTTCATGGCGGACTTTCACGAAAAGAGTTCCCCGAGCCCGTGCCATATCCGGCCTCAGCCTGCCCCTAAGCCTGGGCTGCGGGTGTACCCTTCCAGATAGTGACCTCGCTTCTGGGTCTCGAACCAGCGATGCATCGCAACGAGTTGTTTCTGCGCCCGATTCTTCGGCGCAGTCAACGATTCGTAATCGACGGGCTGTGTTTGGGCGAGCGCCTCCTCAAGATCGAAGCCGAAGGTCAAGATGCCGTGATCTCAGGCGACACCGATGGCTTGGCCATCGTTGTCAACTCCTCAGCAACGACGTAAAGCCTTAACGCCCGCACCGCTCACACACGCGAGGAGCGCGCCGAGCGAGACATCGGTCGCGTGCGGGTAGGTAGCGGTGTGGGTTCGCGTAGTAGCGTGAGCCTCAAGGCCCGGCGAACGAGGGGTGGCGAGAGACCTCATGGATATGGACACTTTCTTGAAGGCGATCCCCAAGGTCAGCTTGCACCTTCACCTGATGGGCTCCGTACAGGCACGTACTGCTGTGGATTTGTGCAACAAACACGGTGTTGAGTTGCCTGACTATGACGAGCCTGAAGATCTCTACGAGTACCCCGACATTTACAAGTTCCTGCACATGTATGACAACACGACCTTGGGTGTGATCGACAGGGAAGACTTTGAACGGATCTGTTATGAGACTCTCACCGAGGCCGCCGATCACAACGTTCGTTACCGGGAGATGTTCTTCAACCCGACCACACACATGGCGGCCGGTGTCGATTACGAAACCTGTGTCGATGGGCTGATCGACGGCATTAACGCCGCCCGGGCCGATCACGGCATTGAGTGCCGACTGATTGCTGCGATCAATCGCATGGAATCGCCGGAACTTGGTGTCTCCATGGTGGAGACTGTGCTTGAGCATCCCCGCCCTGAGGTGATCGGTATCGGCATGGACTACGCAGAAGCAGAGTTCCCGCCGGAACGCTTCTGGAAGGCCTACCGGATGGCAGAGCGCGCAGGCCTGCATCTCACAGCACATCAGTCCGAAGATGCTCCGCCACGCAACATTGAGACCTGTCTTGACCTGCTCAACTGCGAGCGGGTTGATCACGGCTATCACGTGGTTGCGAGCGAAGCCATAATGCGTCGCTGCCGGGACGAGGGCGTTGTGTTTACCTGCACTCCAGTGTCAACGGCCTGGGTGTACTTCAACGACGATTTCGACAATCACCCGATTGGTCGGATGCGCGAATTCGGCATCAAGATCAGTCTTGATTGTGACGACCCACCGATGTTCAAAACGGATCCCACGAAGGACTTCATCATGGCTCATAATCACATGGGCTTTGAAGTAGGAGACTTCCGTCAGTGCATGCTCAACGGTATTGACGGCGCATGGCTAGATGAACCAGAGAAGCGCAAGATGAGACGCGAGTGGGCCCGGGAGTTTGACCAATTGGCGCTGCAACTGGACTGAGGGAACGAGTGCAACCCCGCGGCGGCCGAATCCGGAGATTGGTTGCCACCCGATCTAACGCAAGACGGAAACCAAGACATCTAGTACCAAACATCAATCACAAGAAAGGGCACCGGATATGAAAGATCCAACCGACCGGAGACTGCTGCTGCCACCGTCTGCAATCTCGCGGCGCCAGGCTCTCAAGATGGGTGCCTTCGGCCTTGGCGGGCTTGCCGTTGGCTCCTCACTACTTGCTGCCTGCAGCGAGGATGATGACACCGCGGCGGAAGGCAAAGACAGCATTAAAGCTCACTGGGTCTATATCGGCCCACCCGACGACAACGGTTGGACACAAGAACATGACCGTGGACGTCTAGCCGCTCAGGCTGCCCTTGGCGATCGACTAGAGACGGCCTTCACGCCCAATATTGGCTTTGACGCTGGCACGACTCAGCTATTCCAGCAATTGGTGGATGACGGCAATGACATCATCTTTGCCAATACTGAATACGCCGGGCTCCTGACTGAGGTCTCGGACGCTAACCCTGACACCCAGTTCTGTGAGATCAACGGGCATTACTACAGCGACAACCTGTTCCCGTTCTATCTCGCACACGAAGAGACGGCCTACAAACTCGGTGTTGCCGCTGGGCATCTAGCCGAAAACGGCCGCATTGGATACATTGGCGCATTCCCGACCGCTACCGCCTACAACGATGTCAACGGGTTGCTTCTCGGTGCACGTTCAGTTAATCCCGACGCTGTTGTAGAGACGGTGCTTGTGAGCACCTTCTTTGATCCCCAGAAGGCTGCTCAGGCCGCGAATGCCCTGCTTGACAGCGGCGTTGACTTCCTGTTTGGCGTTATGGACGAGCCAACCTTCCTACAACTGTCTGAAGCTGCAGGTGTCTGGACTGGCTACTGGAATCTTGACTTCCGCAGCGCAGCGCCCACCAAGTATGTGAGCCACTACGACCTCTCGGAGTTCGGCCCGTTCTATACCGAACAGTGCCAGCGAGTGCTTGACGGCACTTGGGTGTCACAGGATGAGGTTTGGTTGCTTGACACGCCCATCGGCGACTGGGGCCCGAATGTTCCCCAAGAGGTTCAGGATGCGGTCGCAGATGTCACGGCCAGGTTTGATAGTGGCGAGTTGCATGTCTATGAGGGACCGCTGCATGACAGTTCCGGGAATTTGAGGCTCGCTGAAGGTGAAACTCTCAATTCCTTGGAGGCCTATGCGATTGACTATTCCGTTGAGGGAGTCAGCGGCGTCTAAGGCCTACGTTCAACCCTTAGCACCTAGCGGTCACGTGCCCGCCGCCGGAGTCTGTGATGCCTAGCGACTCTGCTCCACTAGCTGTGGAAGCGAGTCGTCTCATCAAGACCTTCGGCGGCGTGGCCGCGCTTGACCAGGTGGACTTTGATGTCCGCTGGTCGGAGGTGCACGCCCTCGTCGGTGAGAATGGGGCAGGCAAGACAACCCTTTGCAACATCTTTGCGGGCATTTATCGAGCCGACTCAGGCAAGGTACTAATTGATGGCACTGAGCGCGACCTTCGAAGTCCCGCTCAGGCCATTGATGCTGGTGTCGGCATGGTGCATCAGCACTTCAAGCTTGTTGAACCCATGACAGTTGCCGAGAACATCCATCTCGGTTGGCCCGAAACACCCGGAGTGGTGAGCGCTAAGGCTTTGGAGTCACGCGCTAAGCAGTTCATGGATGAGATGGGTTTACATGTGGATCCGTCGGCGAAGATCTGGCAGCTCTCTGTTGGTGAACAACAGCGTGTCGAGATCCTGCGAGTGCTCGCACGTGGTGCTCGAGTGTTGATCCTCGATGAACCAACAGCTGTGCTAACGGCCCGGGAAGCCGAAGACCTGTTTGGGGTGATCCGAGATCTTGCTGACAATGGTTTGAGTGTGATCTTTATCACCCACAAACTGCGCGAGGTCTTGGCGGTCTCGGATCGCCTAACCGTGCTACGTCATGGTGTTCGTGAGATAACCAGACCCACCGAGGGCGCTACCGCAAATGAGATAGCGCGGCTGATGACTGGTGAGGCTCGCAGCCTTCATGTTGAGCGTGGCACGGTGTCAGGCGAGCCGGCGCTTGAATTGCGTGGTGTGTCGGCACGAGACGAGCGGGGCATCAAGGCTCTTGATGATGTCAGTCTCAGTGTCCGGCATGGTGAGATCCTTGGTGTCGCTGGAGTGTCGGGCAATGGCCAGAGCGAACTTTCAGAAGTGCTGTCTTCGTTGCGAGAACTTGAAACCGGATCGGTAACGCTCAACGGAATTGATCTTGCTTCGCAATCAGTGCGAAGTGTCACGGATCTGGGTGTCGGTCACATTCCCGAAGATCGCATCGGTATGGGGATGGTGTCATCGGCTCCGGTCAAGGACAACGCTGTGCTTCACAACTACTGGACCGAGGAGTTCTCTCAAGGGATCAAACTCAAACGTCAAGTGGTCGTTGACTTTGCTAAACGACTGGTACGCGACGCCAAGGTGCAGACACGATCGGTATTCGCAACGGCGGGTCAGCTCTCGGGAGGCAATCAGCAACGCTTAGTGGCACGCCGAGAATCCATCGCTGCAGAAGCGTTGCTCATTGCTGCGCATCCGACTCGTGGCTTGGATGTGAATGCGGCGCAAGAGGTTCGTGAGACGATCCTTGAGCGTCGGAACAATGGTTGCGCAGTGCTCTTTATCTCTGATGATCTTGACGAGGTGCTGTTGATGAGTGACCGGATCGCGGTCATGTATGAGGGGCGGATCATGGACATCTTCGAGGCTGCAGACGCGGACCGCGAGGAGATCGGTCTGCTAATGGGCGGCCATAGGTTGACAGCAGCTTGAACCCACTTGGCGCGATAGCGAGCCGCATACTGGCGGCGACTCCGTGGCGTCTGGAGCGGCGCCTTGACGTGAGTGCGCGACATGCCGCATTGACCCGTATCTACGGCGCAGTGGCTGCCATGATTCTCGCCGGGTTGTTGCTGTTGTTGACGGGCCGCAACGCTTTCTGGCTCTTCTGGCAGTCACTTGACGCTATTTTTGGCAGTCAGCGTGGCATTGAAGGCGCATTGCTGCGAGCGATACCGATCTTGATGACCGCGCTGGGCGTGGCACTGTCGCTTCGAATGAAGGTCTGGAATATTGGCTCTGATGGCCAGTTCCTAATGGGTGCTTTCGCAGCGGTGGGCGTTGGTATTCATTTTGATGGGCCCAGTTGGCTGGTGTTGATTGCCATGGCAGTGGCAGGAACTGTCGCTGGGGCACTGTGGATGCTTGTTCCGGCTCTGGCTCGCGCATACTGGGATGTCAATGAGATCATCACCACCTTGCTGTTGAACTTTGTGGCACTCCAGTTAGTGACCTGGTCGGCGCTTGGCTTCTGGCGTGACAAGGCGGCAGCAGTCATCCAATCAACCCGTGAAGTGCCTGTGACTCTCCCCGGCATCCCAGGGTTGGAGTTCTTGACAATCGCCCTGCTTGCTCCTCCTGTGATCGCGGTTGCTTTATGGTGGTTGTTTCGTTCGACAACCATCGGATATGAGATTGACACGATTGGTGGCAATCCACGAGCTGCAAGATTCGCTGGCATAGCTGTACGCCGCCGCATCTTGACTGTGATGTTGATTACTGGTGCAATTGCGGGGCTTGGTGGCATGTTGCAGTTGAGCGCACCTGGCGCTCAGGCGCTAAATGCTGGGTTCTCGGCGCAGTTTGGTTTATCGGGGTTCATCGTCGCCGCACTCGCGGGAGCGTCTTTTGCAGGTGTTATTGGTGGCGGTGTCTTCATTGCTTCAATGTTCTATGCGGGTTTGGTGTTACAGACCAAGGGCTTGTCGGTGTACATCATCTTCGCCATTTACGGCATCATCCTTACTGGTATTGCTATCGGTGAGATCGCGGCTCGATACCGCGTGCTGCGCCGAGATGGATCAACCGGAAGTGCCGCTAGTGCAGCTTCAGGTGATCCAAACACTGTCGACACGACCCCCGTCGTTTCTTCCGTAACAGGCGGCGAGGCGCGATGATTCTTGCCATCATTGAGAACGCCTTCTTGAGCCTGATCGGTTCGGCGATTCCAGCTAGTGCCGTGGTGATGCTTGCCGCTACCGGCGCGATGCTTGGCGAACGGGTCGGTGTTTTGAACCTGGGTCAGGAGGGACTGATCGGCATCGGTGCCGTGTATTCGGTGATAGCTGTGCTGTCCTGGGGAGTTGAGAGCCCCTGGTTAGCGATGCTCATCGGCATGATCGCAGCGGGTGTAGCTGGGTTGATTTTTGCGATTGCGGTCGTTGGATTCCGTGCCAGTCAGGTGCTCGTCGGACTGGCGTTGGCCCTAGGAGGGGTTGGACTCTCAAATCAGCTCGGTACCAACCGCAACGGGACACCCATCTCAACCCTGTTCAAAGAGATAAACCCGGGCGGCGCGTTTGAGACGAACGACTTCCTCTCAGCCTTTTTCTTTCACGATCCGGTCGTTTACATCGCGTACGTGGGTCTGCCGATCGTGCTGTGGTTCGTATTGTTCCGTACACGACACGGCATGAACATGCGAGCTGTCGGTGAGAAACCCGCTGCGGCTGACTCGGTCGGTGTCAGCGTTACCGGGTGGCGCATCTTCTACACAGTGATGGGCGCGGCACTCTCCGGTGCCGGTGGCGCCTACATGGTTCTCTCGTTCACACCGACGTGGTCACCCGACATTGCTCGCGGGCGCGGCTGGGTAGCACTTGCAGTCGTGATCTTTGCTGGCTGGCGCCCAGGGTGGGCCGTTGTAGGTGCGCTGCTTTACGGCTCAATGATCTCGCTTGACACCACGGCACAGGCGCGTGGCTGGGACTTGCCTTTCCTGGGCCCGAGTGACCTGAGTTTCTTCCTATCGATGCTTCCCTATGTGGTGACACTTGTTGCCATCTTGATCCCGGCGGGGGCGGTGAAGCTTGGTAGAAGAGTGCGATCCACTTCCGCGCCAGCCGCTCTGGCTATCCCGTACTCACGCGAGGATCGTTAGTCCACGGTCGGCGCATTTCCGAATGCCGCCAGTGGTGATGCTTTGAGCGTCGTCAGCTGTTCAATTTGCAGCCGCTGCTGAGGCCTACCAGTCGGGCCGGTGATGGTTGTCTGGTGATTGACGTTCGTAAGGCTCGCCGGAGCCGTTCCGCTGGTGCGACTCGTGTGGCGCGACTCGGCAACATCGCCAACGAGTGGTTTCCGGTAGCGCGTGCAACTGAGTTGAAGCGGGGCCAGTGGCTCTCATGCGAGTTGCTTGAAGAACGTTGGGTTCTGGCGTGCGACAACGATGGTCGCATTGAAGTCTTCGTTGACACTTGCCCGCATCGCGGTGCTCAACTGACCTTGGGTGATTTCGATGGCAAGCATCTACGTTGCGGTTACCACGGTTGGCAGTTCAACATGTCGGGTCACTGCATCTATCAGCCTGCGCACCTGAGCCGCACGCCACCAAGGTCGATACGCCTGGGTTCAGCTTCAGTGAGGCGCGGTTACGGGTTCTTGTGGCTTTGTGTAGGTGATGCACCTCGTGACCTTCCGGTAGCGCCAGATCACAGGGCCTACCCGGATCGGACGGTGTGGCTTGATCCAGTGACTGTCCGGTCGTCAGGGCCTCGCATCATTGAGAACTTTCTTGACCTTGCCCATTTCCCGTTTGTTCACGAGGGTTATCTCGGTCAGGAGCCTCACACCGAGGTGCAGCGCTACAAGGTCGAAATCGATGAGACTCAACTGACGCTTTCGGGTTGCAGCGTGTGGCAACCAGATCCAGGGCCAGCGACTGCATCGGGCGCAGTTGTGAGTTACGACTATTCAGTGTCTCATCCGTATGCTGCGACGCTTACCAAAGTGCCAACGTTGGCCAGCGTTTCAGAATCAGTTGCTCGTGGAGAGCTCAGTGTTGATCAGCCAACGGGTGGATTCACGATCTTGATAGTTGCGAGCCCGGTCAACGAGACCTGTTGTGTGGTGTGGCGTGCAACGGTGGTTCATGACGAGGGAGTCGATCTGGATGCACAGCGTGCGTTCAATGAGTTGATCTTCTCTCAAGACATTGACATCGTTGAGTCTCAACGACCAAGGTGTTTGCCTGTGGATACCTCGATGGAGTTTCACCAGCCTGCGGACACGGGCAGTCTCGCATACCGGCGCTGGTTGCGTTCTCGTGGTATTGGCTATGGCACCATCGGAGATGTGAACTTGAGTCCCAGTTCCAGTGGAGTAAAGGAGAAACAGTGACCCCAATCAGTGAGCAACACGTAAGGCGTCTACCGAAAGTCGAGTTGCACTGTCACATTGAGGGCGCAAGCCGGGCAACCACAATCAAGGAACTCGCCGAAGCAAACGGCATTACGTTTCCTGTAGACGATCCCGCCGATCTGTATGACTTCACTGATCTCAATCAGTTCCTAGACATCTATGGGGTTATCTGTGCCAGCTTGCAAAGTGCCGATGACTTCCACCGGATCACCTATGAATGCCTGGAAGACGCTGCGCAAGTTGGTGTTCGTTACCGGGAGATGTTCTTCTCACCCGGATTCGTCATCAAGCTTGGAGTTCCTGTTAGCACGGTGTGGGAGGGCGTGTCAGCAGCGGTTCGTGACGCTCGCAGCGATCTTGGTATTGGTTGTCGAATGATCCTTGACTTCGATAAGCCATCGGGTGCTTCTCACGCCGTTGAGATGGCTGAGTTTGCCGGTGCTCAGGATCGAGATCTGTTGATCGGCATGGGTGCTGATTCGGTGGAGCGAGGCATTGATCATCGTGCATTTGCGGCTGCCTATGAGACGGCGGGGAAGCTCGGTCTGAAGCGCACAATGCATGCCGGTGAGGACGGCCCGGCTGAGAACATCGCAATCGGTGTTCGTGAGCTTGGATGCGACCGCATTGACCACGGATTCCGTCTGCTAGACGACGATGAACTGACAGCTGAGATTGTTGATCGGCGGATCCCCTTGACTGTGTGTCCGACTTCGAATGTGATGATCGCAAATGTCGTGCCTGATGTGGCATCTCATCCATATGCGCGCCAGCGCGAGCTGGGAGTACTTGCCACAGTCAACTCTGACGACCCAGGCATGATGCGTTTCGATGTAGCAGATGAGTACGCGGCTGTAGCATCAGCCTTCGACTACAGCCTCGAAGAGATGGAGCAGATCTCACTAGACGGCATCACAGCATCCTGGGCCCCCGAAGACGAAAAAGCCGCGCTACGCCAAAGCTTCGAAGCCGAATTCAACGCCCTAAGAGCCGAAAACAACCTCCCACCCCGCGCGTGAGTTCGACTAAGTCGCAATCAAAACATCAAGAGTTGAGGTCATCTATCGCCTGACGAATGACTTCTTTGCCGTCTCTGGCAATGTCGTAGGGCGGACCATCCACAGTGCCACAAATTGCTTCAAGGCCGACCCTCGGTGGCATCGGGCCCAACTCCCTCTCAAGCAGTTGCCCAATTAGCTCAGACAAGGTGACGCCGAGTTCGGACGCCCTTTGCTTGGCGCACTAATACAAATCCTCCGGCAATTCAATGATAACTCGGATGATGTCACAGTAGCCCACATTCACACTGCCCCTAGTCGAGAGTTGCACCAACCATGAAGACTTCATGCTAGGTTCATGTGATGGCACATCTACAGGTAAGGAACTTGCCGGAAGAGCTTCATGAACGTCTACGAGCGCACGCGCGCGCGCGAAACTGTTCAATGAGTTCGGCTGTGGTGCAGGCAATTCAGCGCGAGCTTGACCGTTGGGAATGGCAGACACGGCTAGCCTCGCGTCCACGGACTGACCCGGGCATTAGCGCGGCTGAACGAGTGGCCGAGGTGCGACGACTGCGTGACGCAGAGCTTGAATCTCGTCGTTAAGTGCGGCGCTACGTGCTCGACTCTTCAGTCGCGGTTGAGTACCTCCTTCGCACGCCTGTTGGATACGCATTGGATAGCACGATCAATAACGCTGAAATCGTCGCACCCGAGTTGATAGATGCTGAGGTTGTTTCGGTACTACGTAAAGACGTGCTCAGTAAGCGGCTGTCAGAAGCACGGGCCTTGACAGCAATCGACGATCTAGCGCGGTGGCATCTTGTACGCATTCCTCATCGAGCATTACTACGGCTGGCTTGGAAACACTTCCATGTTGTTACGGCATATGACGGGCTATACGTAGCAGCTGCTCACCAGTGCCGGGCTGTGTTGCTAACGGCCGATGGTCGCCTGTCTAGGGCGCCGGGCCTTGGTGTCGCGATCCAACACATTCGGCTCTCCTAAGCACTGCCACCTTCATTACCAGGGCGTCGAAGACTTGCATGGCGGTATGGAGGCACAGAGGATTGTCGCTGTGTGAGACAATTCATGCTGGTTGCACGTGAGCGGCTAGGTAGGTAAGTGACGCGTTGTGGAGCTGGGGATGAGTGGTGGTGAGTTGATGGAGTTTGTGCAGGGGCTGCCTAAGGCGGAGTTGCACTTGCACATTGAGGGAACGCTTGAGCCGGAGATGCTCTTTGAGTTAGCAGGCCGCAACGGGGTGTCGTTGCCGTTTGCGAACGCTGATGAGGTGCGTGCTGCTTACTCGTTCATCGATCTTCAGTCGTTTCTGGATATCTACTACCAGGGAGCGGCAGTTCTGCAAACTGAGCAGGACTTCTACGACTTGATGGCGGCGTACCTGCAACGAGCAAACGAAGACGGTGTGCTCCGTACCGAGATGTTCTTTGACCCACAAACCCACACAGAGAGGGGAGTGGGCTTTGAGGTCTTCATGCCTGGATTCGTCGAAGCGATGGAAGACGCCGAGGATGACTGCGGTATCTCGTCGGCTCTGATCATGTGCTTCTTGCGCCATCTACCGAGTGACGCTGCTTGTGACACTTTCCGCGCGGCAGAGCCCTGGCTGGATCACATCATTGGTGTCGGACTAGACAGTTCAGAGGTAGATCATCCACCTGAGGAATTCACTGAGGCGTATGCGATGGCTCGGTCGGTTGGACTGCATTCCGTGGCTCACGCGGGAGAAGAGGGGCCACCGGCCTACATCACAGGTGCATTGGATTCTCTCGGTGCAGAACGCATTGATCACGGTGTGCGCTGCGAGGAAGATCCGGGGCTCGTGCAGCGCCTCGTTGATTCTCAGACTCCGCTAACGGTATGCCCGCTATCAAACCTGGCTCTATGCGTGGTTGATGACCTCAAAGAACACAATCTCAAGCGGCTACTAGATGCGGGCTTGAGAGTCACGATCAACTCAGACGATCCCGCCTACTTCGGCGGCTACATCGCTCACAACTATGTCGCAACGGCAACCGCCCTAAACCTAAGCCGCGACGACCTAATCACCTGCGCTCGCAACAGCCTCACCGCCACCTTCGCCCCCGAAACCGAAAGAGCAACCTGGCTATCAGCCCTCAACTCCTACACAGACAACAACTGACAGCCGCGTCTCAGAGTCCCCAGCCAACAATTACGCATCAACAGCGCATTCACGCCACTCGATAACCGCACAGCCCCCAAGTCGACAGTCAAATATGGTGCTCGGCAACGACGAGGAACGTAAAGCTAAACCCAATTACTGGCTGAGCGGCCGCTTCGAACGGTTAACCCGAATTCTCAGACTGGATGTAGTCGTGGATCATCTGTGGGTCAAGCGACTTGTAGTAGATGTAGCCGAATTCGCCAACACGGCTTCCACCGCGATCAAGGATCTGAGACCTCGATGTGCCGGGCTTGCCATAGTGTTCCCAGACCTTGCTTGACCCGTCCCAGAGGTTGATGAATGTAAGCGAATACTCGTCTACGAATGTCAAGGTTCTTGATAGGCCGGCCCAATACGCGGGGGCAACCCCGATCACTGTGACACTTTGCTGGTGATCTCGAGCAAACTGCTCGACCGAGGACGCATCGCCCCGACACAGCGGTCACCAGGGTGCCCAGAACCACAACAAAACTACACTGTCACTTGGCACGACCGACCTGAGGTTCACTATCTCCCCAGACTCGATGTCCTTCAGCAAGACATCCGGTACATCAGCGCTGAGTGATGCAACTGCCTCACGACCTCGCGTTAGCAAAGCGCGGTGCAAGAAGGTGGCCATTTGACCTCGCGTGACGGCGTCTTCTGGGCAATACCGCAAAGGCTGTGTCGAGCACCCTTTCGTGACTCCGGCAGCAGTCAATGAGTTGATGTCGCTCCGGTGGAAGTTCCCGCTTGTGTCAGAGAATCCCGCATCGGAGGCAGGTTCTAGATCAAAGGCGCGGGTAAGGAAAGATGCCATCTGCGCTCGTGTAACGGGCTCGCGTGGGCAGTAACGCAGCGGGCCAGTTGCGCAACCCTGAGTAATCTCAAGGTCCGCTAGTTCCTCCGCGTATGGAGACCACCACTCCGTTGAGGAGATGTCCGAGAAGCGAGAGCTATCAGCGGTCGGGTTGGTTTCCCCAAGTGCTCGGGTCAACCACACCGCCATCTCCTGACGCTGGAGTGGCACATCAGCGCAGTTATCGCAAACACCGGCGAGACCGAAGACTCCCAGGGAATCAAGCGCGGCGATGGCGGGGGCGTGAACGCTGCCCGAGTCGACATCATCAAAATCCAGAGCCGTTGCTTGTGGTGCGGCCAGTGTGACTGTCGCCGCAATCATCGCAGCGACAGTCGCTACCTTCACAAGGCCGAACCCAGCAGACAAAGATCGTCTCCGCCCGAGGATTACTGGCACCGAAAACCACTCACCATCTCAGCAAAACGCCGCTCGCTACACCTGACAGCATGGATCACGACGTTACCCGACCAACCATAAGACCAAGAGCGCCTGTTTCACTGTGGAATGACTCCTCGACTCGGTTGAAGTTCGAGTAGGCAGCCTCGTTGGTCGGTCGAGCACTTCATGCATTGGCATGTTCTATAGCCCGAGCGATCAGCGCTGCAGCTTGTCCACGAGTGACGACCTCATCAGGGCATTACAACGAAGGATCTGCCTTGCATCCTTCAGTTATCCCAGCGACAGCTAAGGAGTTGATGTCGTTCCGGTGGAAGCTGCCACTCGTGTCAATGAATCCCGCATCCGTGGCCGGTTTGAGGTCAAAGGCACGAGTCAGAAACGACGCAATCTGGGCCCGTGTCACGCCCTCGTAAGGGCAAAACCTCATGGGTTCGGTATTGCACCCCTGAGTAACGCCCAACTCTGCCAGTCGTTTAACGTATGGCGACTACTTACGTAGCTAGCCATGCTTTGCATATACAACTCAGGTTAGTGGCAGTCGCTCAGAGGTGCTGATCTGGTTGCGTTGTCACACCCCTATGGCATCATGGCTACATGAGCAGAGCTTGTGATCTGGTTAAGGTCAGCGCCTCAATACGTGAACTGTTGGCACGGTTCCCGGACGACGCGACGGCTGAAGAGTGGTTTGTGGCTTGGCGGTGGCCGAACGGGATCACCTGCCCGCACTGTGACAGTGACAACGTGGCAAAGGTGACCTCACGCAAGCCGATGCCGTTCCAGTGCCGTAAATGTCGTCAACATTTTAGTGTCAAATCGCAGACTGTTATGCAATCCTCGAAGCTTGGAGTGCAAACATGGTTGCTAGCGATGTTTCTGATCCTGTCCCGCCCAAAAGGGGATCAGCTCAATCCAGCTCGCTTCTGATCTTGGGATCACTCAGAAGTCGGCTTGGCATCTAGGTCATCGCATACGGGAAGCGATGGCTAGCGGTGAGCTAGCAGGGTTCTCAGGGCCGGTCGAAGCCGATGAGACCTACATCGGAGGTAAAGAAGCCAACCGGCACGCCAACAAACGCAAGAAGCTTGGACGGGGCACAGTCGGTAAGGCACCAGTGATCGGAGTGAAAGACAGAGCCACAGGTGAAGTGGTAGCGACTACCGCTCACGCAGTGACCGCGGCTACCGCGACAGGGATGGTGAAGGCAACTACCCGCAAAGGAGCGAGCGTGTTCACCGACTACAGCAGCGTTTATGACTCTTTGAGCGACATGGGGTACAAGCATGAAAGTGTCAAACACTCACTTGGGGAGTATGTGCGAGGCAAAGTGTCCACAAACGGGATCGAGAACTTTTGGAGTCTCCTGAAACGGGTCTATATTGGTACTCATCATTACATGTCACCCCGTCATTTGCATAGGTATGTGGATGAGAACACTTTCAAGTTCAACCGAAGACTACTCAAAATCGGGTATAGGATGAGCGAATTAGCGCATCGGATGCACGGACGAAGGCTCACATGGGCAAGGTTGACAGGCGCACAGTGACACGGGTTAGGTTTACAGGCACCACCACAACACGGAGGCTCACATGAGCAAACCCGACACCGACCCTGATCCCAGGTTTCCTTCGTGGATTAACCCAGATGAGCCCCTGGTTGACTGGGCAACCCTCGAAGCTGCGACACGCGCATTAGTTGCAACAGTACAACCGAAAGAAACGACGCAACAGTGAACACTACCCGCTATCGGCTAGAACCACACCTTTCGCACACACGCAACCGTGAGATACACAGGGGGGATAACCTTGACGTGCTCTGCGACTTTGATAGGTTCCCTAACAATTCGGTTGATCTGATCTATCTTGATCCGCCCTTCAACTCCAATGTTACGTACAACCTGCCGTTCTCCACTAAGGGTCGCAAAGACATCGAAGCAGTAGCAGCATTTGATGACACATGGACATGGGGGGGCTGAACAGGAACTGTACGAACAAATCCAAGTTAGCAGCGATACGAGTGACCCTAACAGTCGCACAGATAGTCAGACTCACACTTGAACTGCGAGGCACACGCGGCAAAGACAACATTTCTGCCTATCTGTTGAACATGGGAGTGAGGCTCAAACATCTCAAACGAGTGCTCAAGCCGACAGGCAGCGTCTACCTGCACTGTGATCCAACAGCAAGCCACTATCTCAAGATGCTTATGGACGCCGTGTTCGGACATCACAACTTTCAGAACGAGTTCATTTGGCATTACGGTGGAGGTGGGGCTTCACGGAAACGCTGGGCGAAGAAGCACGACGTGATCCTGTTCTATAGCAGAGGGACACGATGGGCCTTCAATGCCGATGCCGTACGCACTCCACACAAGTGGACAGACGGACAGAAGCGTGCTGACGGGTCAGAGCGAAATGAACAAGGCAAGCTCGGAGAGGATGTGTGGTCGCACCACTCGCTAATGCCCTGGTCTTCGGAACGTCTTGGTTACCCTACTCAAAAGCCTCTCGTCCTTCTTGAGCGCATTATTTCGGCCAGTACCAACAGAGGCGATCTAGTGCTTGACCCATTCTGCGGGTGTGGCACTACACTTCACGCTGCCGAAAAGCTAGGACGACGCTGGATTGGTATTGACATTTCGCGGTACGCAGCGAGCCTCGTCAAAAACCGATTGTTGGGCAACTTCGATAAGTTGAATGATTTTTCGGTTAGCGTGTTCGGTTTGCCTACTACTGTCGATGAGGCAAGAGGTCTGGCAGCAAAGAGTCTGGATGGCAGATTCGAGTTTGAATCGAAACGAGATCAGAAACATCGCCAGCAACCATGTCTGGACGCCTAGTTTCGAGGATTGCATAACAGTCTGCGATTTGACACTAAAATGTTGCCGACATTTGCGCCATCGGAACGGCATCGGTTTGCGAGAGACTAGCTTCGCCACACTGTCAGAGTCACAATGCGGGCAGATGATCCCGTTGGGTCATCGCCAAGCCACGAACCATTCCTCAGCAGTCGCCTCATCCGGGAACCTCGCCCAGCAGCGCACGAATCGAAACGCTGGCTTGAACCAGATCACAAGCTCTGCTCATGCGACCATGATGCCACAAGGGTGTGACATCGCAAGCAGGCCACGATCTCTAGAGCGACAGGCTGTTGACCTTGGCGTCTTTGTGAGGGTTGGCTAGTTACGTAAGTGGCCGCCATTTTTTTCGTGTTTATTGAAAGCCTTGCTTGAGGCCTTGTTGTGGGACAGATGTTGATTCTCATGCTTGGTTAATGGTGGTCACGAATCTCACGAACCAATGTGACGTAGCTATAATCCCAACAGACGCATTGAGCAGTTCACATTTGTTGTGGCCGAGACTCTGGATGCTTCATGACGGCGGATCACGAGCGCCTGGTGTCAGGTGAGCGCCACGCACCCGCCCCTTTGCGTTAGCAGTGTCGAGTGGGGAGATCTCAGGTGGTTGGGGGATCGCGCGCGTCGAAGCTGGGACCCTCGAAACGTCAACTGATGGTTGGCGTGAGGCGATTAGAAGCGAAACTGAGGAAGTTGAGTTGCGCCGGTGATTTAGGTCTGGTTGAGCTCTATAGGGCTGCGGGGGGGGGGCTCGGCAGCAATTGAGTCAAGCAATTGCCGGATTCAAGAGATGGCATCCTGTGGCTGAGCGGCGGGCGGTTTTGAGGGTCAAGAGAGGTCGGAAGAGTGTGTTCGCTCTTGAGCCGCCGCAACATTGCTGCAGCACGGTAGCGGACATGCAGGGTCAGTTCAACTCGGAGCTACAGAAATCCGCGACTCTTGTCTGCACTTGCGACGCACGTTCCAGTTCACGCAGTGTCTCAATTGCTCGATGTTGACGGAACCGATGTGCTGGTGAATCACTTCCCCTATCGGAACCCCAGTCTCAAGGATCGCTACGTCGAGTTTCGCCCAGAGGATAAGGGTCAATGGCTTCTGCACGGCCACGTTCACGAGTTGTGGGCCAGAAGGGCAGGATGATCAATCTCAGTGTTGACGTGACGGGCTTCGCGCCCGTGTCGCTCTCGGACGTCTCCGCCATGATCCGCTCAGGCCCGCGCGATCTCGAACGATCGCCCCACCGCTAGTCGGTAGCAATCGGTCGAGGGTGAACTACACTGAGCTTCATGGAAAAATCGGAAACAGACCTCTACGAACAACAATCGGGCGAGCGGAAGAGGGCGATGGAGCGATTCTTGGCGGGCCTCAGCCGCGAGAACATGCTGCCGAAAGCCCGGAGTCTGACTCCCGACGAGATCGACGAACTCTTCGGATTCTGAATCTCTTCCCTTTGGGTTCCAATCGGTGCAAACAGGTCCTCGTGAGGTTGTACTTGACTCTTGGGTCGTTGCTCAACACCTGAAGACTCGTGCGCTTGTGAGTCACGAGCTTAGGAGTCTCCTGAGTAAGGAGGTGCCAGAAGGGTCACGGATGTCAATGGCAACAATTGGGGAACTTGAGTCGGTGCTGTCCCGAATGTTCCCGGTTGATGAGGTGGATGGCCTCATTGATGACTTAATCGCAGCGCTTCGCATCGTACGGACGAATCTGCCTGTCCATCGCGCCGCGGCACGTATTCGACAATTCTACCGAATGTCTTTCGCGGACTCCTATGTGGCGGCAACAGCCGTCTTGTTTGATGGGGAGGTCTGGACCGGTGATCGAGAGTTGCTATGCACCGACCGCATTTGGCATGTCCGGGACGTGCGTTCAGAGCAGGATCGCCAAAGAGAGGTAAAGCCGAAGGCTGTTGGATTTCGTATGTCGATGGCCGATCAGAGGTCTCCGGCGTCGCTGCTAGACGACATCCAGAAGTTGCTGGGCGTCTGACCATTGACACGGCTGAGACCGATCCCTTCGAGACCTCAATCTGACACTGCTCAGTGGCCTTAGGGCCGTGTTCGCTACACGCTCGCACTTGATCCGTCGGTGAGGCCTGCGATTACTCGGTCTGGGGTTAGGGGGAAGGAGTTGAACCAGACACCGGTGGCGTCGTGTAAGGCCGCAGTGAGTGCGGGTGCGTAAGGGATCATGCCCATTTCGGCCATGCCTCTCGCACCCCAGGGGCCTAACGGGTCAGCCAGTTCTAGAACGACACTGTCCACCTGGGACGGTATGTCGGCAATGCCCGGCATTAGATATGTACTCAGGCGCATGTTCTTTAGGCGGCCACCTACAGATTGCATGTTCTCGCTCAGGGCATAGCCGTGGGCTTGAACAACAGCGCCCTCGATCTGTCCAACCACAAGAGCAGGGTTGATCGCGCGACCCACATCATGAGTACTCACGACCCGGTCAACACGGATGTGACCAGTCTCGGTGTCAACGGTTAGCTCCACACATTGGGCGACATAGCCGTAAGAGAAGTTCGGCATGCACGAGCCATCAGCTGGATCGAGCGGCTCTGTTGGTGGCGGTACGAATCGGAACTTGCCTACGGCAGGACGCTGCCCATCTCGCCAAGCCTTCTCGGCTTCCTCGGCAGCACCGAGGATTGAGTTGCCAGCCATGAACGTCAAACGGGAAGCCGACGCCGAACCTGCATCACCAGAAGATGCGGTGTCGGAAAAGTGATGGGTGATGCGCTCGGGATCGACACCGGTTGCTTCGGCGGCCATTTGCACCAGAACGGTGTGGTTGCCTTGGCCGACCTCGGCACCAGCATGAAATAGATCGGCCCGCTCCGGCTTATCCGAATCAGCCCGACCATGCAAGACGATGGAAGCTTCACAGCGCTCAGGGAAACCGAACGAAAAACCTACGTTCTTAAACGAGCACCCGTAACCACGCCCCCGGCGCAGCGCAGATGGTGTTGCAGGAAGCGACGGGAAAGGACTGAAGTGTGAATGCTCAACCTCTACTGGAGCTTGAGACACGGCCTCCTCGCACCCAGAGATCACTTCCCGCATCGTCACGCCGACTGGCATCAGCGATTGGGTAATTCCAATGCTGCCGTCATGCAAGGCGTTAATGAGGCGGATCTCGACTGGATCGATGCCGAGCGCCTCAGCAAGCTTGTTGATCTGGCTCTCTGCTGCGAACGCAGCTTGAGGTGCGCCAAAGCCACGGAACGCACCCGCAGGTGTTGCATTCGTATAAACAGCAAGGCTGTCGATCTCGGCGTTCGGCACTTCATATGGCCCGGCCTGATGAAGGTGGCAGTTGCCGAGCACCTTGTTCGACGTGAAGTTGTAAGCACCAGCATCTAGCCAGGCAGTGCTTTTGACCGCGGTGATGCGTCCATCCCGTGAGGCTCCCCATCGGGCGGTGATGCGCCCCCGATGGCGCTTGCCGTGACCGACGATCGACTCCTCGCGAGACCAGACCGTCGCCACCGGCCGGTCGATGCCTCGCTGATGCAACCGCATCGCCGCGAGCGCCAGCACGATCTGGATTGAGATGTCTTCACGGCCACCAAACGCCCCACCGATGGCTGGGTATATAACCCGAACGTCCTCTTCGGGAAGATCTAGGGCGTGCGCTATCTGTTCACGATCTTCGTGAGTCCATTGGCCGGCGACCTCGACCGTTACTCGACCCTTCTCGTCGACATATGACAGACCTGCCTCAGGTTGCAGGTATGCATGTTCCTGCAGTGGGAACTCGTAGGTCGACTCAACGATCGCATCTGCCTTAGCCCAGCCCTGGTCCATGTCGCCCTTGCGGATCCGCAACGAGTGGTAGACGTTGGTGGGCTTGTTGTTCTCGGGATGGATCAGCGTTTGAGATGACAGCGACTCGTCGAGATCCGCGTGCACCTCAAGGGCTTCCCAGTGCGCTTCGATAGCGGCGGCACCGGCGTGGGCTGCTTCGGGTGTCTCGGCTATCACCGCCGCAAGGCGATCAGCTTCCCAGCGTGACACATCGCATGCCACTGGGCTGCGGCCACTGTGTTCGAGCCCGATGAACACTGCGTGGTCTTTCATCGTCAGCCCGAACTCATTCACTGGAACGTCGGCCGAACCCAGCACAGCCAGAACTCCGGGCACCTCGAGCGCGCCGCTCAGGTCAAGTTTCCTAAGACGAGCATGAGGCTGATCGGTGAACACCGCCATTAGCCACAGGGCATTATCGGGGATCCGGTCACTCGGATACGCGGCCGCGCCGGTGAGCTTGGAAGCTGCGTCGATGCGCGGCTCGTTGCGACCGACGCTCAACTTGCTGCCACCTCCTGTTGCTCCTTGCCGACCACAGCTGGATTGGCAACGGCAACGTTTTCCAGATGGCTGACGGCAACCGCTGCGCCGATTGCTGCATCGTGGGCGGATTGCACTGATAAGGCATCGATGATCGGGTAGTAACCGGTGCAGCGACAGAGGTTGCCCGACAACGCATGGGTTACCTGGTCTCTCGTGGGGTTTGGTACCTCCTGGTCGAGCATTGCAGCGCTCATCACGAAGCCCGGGGTGCAGAACCCGCATTGCACCCCGCAACTGCTTGCGAGTGCTTCTTGGACAGGGTGCAGATCCCCGTCCGGCGGGGCGATCCCCTCCACGGTTGTGATCTCGCAACCGGCAGCTCTAGCCGCTGGAACCAGGCAAGCCAGTACGGCCTGGCCGTCGAGGTGAACCGTGCAAGCACCGCACTCGCCTTCAGCACATCCTTCTTTGGTGCCCGTCAGCCCAACATCGAAACGCAACCAGTCAAGCAGCGTTCGGGAAGCAGCGTTCGCGGCGGTGCGCTCAACGCCGTTGATGGTGCAGGCGACGGCGTCGTTGTCTGACGTATGGCATGCACCCGATGAACTCATCGAATAGGCGCGTCGACCGGGCGGTTGGCCAACCCGCAGGCGAGGCGGCGGGTCATCTGGCCACGTTGATCCCTCGGTGTGGTTGGCCAGCGAGGTTAGGGCGCGCCTCACTACGACCTCGACGGTGTGACTCCTGTAGTCAGCAGTTGAACGCAGGTCGTCGATGGGTGTGACGAGTTCACGCGCCGCCGCAGCCACCGTTGCCGCACTCTCCGCCAGTGGCTTTCCGACCGCCAGCGACGCCGCCTCAGGCACCAGCTCGACGGTTGGGCCAACGCTTCCCAGCGCAAGTACTAGTTCGGTCACCCTGCCGCTGGAGTCTTCGGTGACAACGGCTGCTGCGTGAACGACGGAGATGGCTTGAATCTTACGCAAACCGAGTTTCACGAATATGCCTCGACGGTTACCTCCGAGAGGTGGAAAGGAGATCGCTTCGACAAGTTCTGTGGGCTCTAGCGAGGTCGTTCGGAAACCTGTGACGAACTGATCGATCGGTTGTGTTCGATGTTTTCCGTCTGCTGATGCGACTTTGACTTCAGCACCGAGGGCATATAGCGCCGAGATCGTGTCGTTTGCAGGGCTAGCAGTAACGATGTTGCCTGCGATCGTTGCTCGGTTACGCAACTGGGGAGACCCGACCTCAAGACATGCCTGTGCCAGTGGCAAGCCCACCTGCCGCATCTCCGGCAAACCAACTACTTGGCCGTGGGTGACCTGTGGGCCGAGCACAACCTGATCCTCGTCAACTGAGATCACATCAAGCCCGTCAATGACACTCAAGTCAATGAGAGTGTCAACATGAGTCTTTATCCCGCGACTCAACTCCAACAACAAGTCCGTGCCACCGGCAATCACCCTCGCCGACTCACCAAACTCACGAAGTGCCGCCAGAGCATCACCAAACGAGCGAGGTGCTATGTAGCGCTCAATTGGGCGGAAGTGGTGCTGCGCCTCGTGCAGTTGGCTCATCGAGGGCACCGGACGCCGACAGATACCAGCAACTTCACACTCCTCGAACTCTCACAACTAGAGCCTTAACCGGCAGTTCTGTTCCATCTGATAGACACATGACCTTAGTTGTATACCGCTGCCAACGACCAACCAAGACCGGCGCGGTATCGTTGAATTGGTCCGCTAGGAGGGAGACGCAGAGTGGCAATCACGGTCTTCAAGGATGTCAACTACAGCCTTGGAGGGCTGCTCTCGAAGGTCAGACTAGGCGAGATCGCCCTACCGGACATGCAGCGTCCTTTCGTGTGGTCAAACGCAAGGGTGCGCGACCTATTCGACTCCATGTACAAGGGCTTTCCGGTTGGTTGCTTACTCTTTTGGTCCACTGGCGCAGAGGGGCGGCAGATCGGCACAGATGACAAGCAGTCAGCTCCGTCGTTGCTCATCGTTGACGGTCAGCAGCGGCTGACATCGCTCTATGCCGTCATTAAGGGTCTCCCTGTTGTGGGCAAGGACTACACAGAACAGCGGATCTCGATTGCATTCCGCCCGAATGACCAGAAGTTCGAAGTGACCGATGCTGCAATTTGTAAGGATCCTGAGTTCATACCCGATGTCTCAGAAGTTTTTGCCGGCAGCTTCCTAACTTTTGCGACCGGATTTCTCAGGCGCTTGGAGAGACACCGGGGTGAGCCAATTGCGGCAGAAGAACAGAACCGGCTTCACGAAGCACTTGATCGCCTGAAGGACCTTCAGAACTACCCGTTCCGGGCGATTGAACTCGACTCCACGATTGATGAAGAACATGTTGCTGATGTGTTCGTGCGTATCAACAGCGAAGGTGTGCGACTTAATCATGGCGACTTCATCCTGACGCTCATGTCGGTGTTTTGGGAGAAAGGACGCCGCGAACTTGAAGAGTTCTCGCGCGCGGCTAAGACTCCGACTCTGTCAGGGTCATCGCCGTACAACCACTTCATTGCGCCGCTACCCGACCAGATGTTGCGCGTTTCCGTAGGGTTTGCCTTTCGCAGGGGCAGGTTACAGTTCGTTTACTCCATCCTACGGGGCAAGAACCTGGGGACCGGGAAATTCAGTGCTGATAGTCGCGAGGAGCAGTTTAGTCTCTTGCAGTCAGCTCAAGAGGCGGCGCTTGACCTGACAAACTGGCACGAGTATCTCAAGTGTCTGCACCGAGCGGGCTTCCGGTCCAGTCGGATGATCTCATCGCAGACAGCTCTGCTATACGTCTACGTGCTGTGGCTGATTGGTCGTTTGGACTTCAATGTAAGCCTCAAGAGGCTCAGGCGAGTGATTGCGAGATGGTGGTTCATGGCTCACACGACCGCCCGCTATACAGGATCTTCGGAGACGCAGATCGAAGCCGATCTCAACAAGCTGCGGGATATCGCAACTGGTGATGCAGATGCGTTCTGCAACACTCTGGATGCGATTGTGACAGACACGTTCACTCGCGACTACTGGGATATCACTCTGCCGAATGGTCTAGACAGATCTTCTGCAAAGTCACCGCCACTCTCTGCATACTGGGCCGCACTCAATCTGCTAGATGCCGAGATGCTGTTCTCCGACATGAAAGTGTCGGCGATGCTTGATCCAGTGGTGACTCCCGTCAACGACATGCAGCGTCATCATCTGTTTCCCAAGGCGTACCTGAAGTCAAACGGCGTCACAAAGATCCCACAGATCAACAGGATCGCCAACATGGCCTTCGTGGACTGGTCAGACAACATTGCTATCTCAAGCAAGGCACCACGAGAATACTGGTCGCAGATGACATCAAGATTGGACCCGGATCGGGTCAAGCGTCAAGCCCAACATCACGCCCTTCCAATCGGTTGGGAACAGCTCGAATACAGTGATTTTTGTGATAAGCGTCGCAAGTTGATCGCGGCCGTCACACGAGACGGGTTTCGGCGTCTACTCGATTCTCACAGTCCAGTCGCGCCGGGGCCTGATTTGCGACACTTGATCGACTCCGGGGAGTCCGACCGGCTTGAATTCAAGCAAAGCGCACGCTGGAGTCACGGAACCAAGATGAAGGGCAAGAGCGAGCAGATCATCGCAAAGACCGTCTCTGGGTTCATGAATGCCGAAGGCGGGACGCTGTTGATCGGAGTTGCGGATGACGGAAGCATCGTCGGATTGCGCAGTGACTACGAGACTCTGTCGAAAAGCAACCGCGACGGTTACGAACTGTTCCTAATGCAACTCATGAAGGACAAGGTCTCGGGCCCCGCGACCTCGCTTTGCAAGATCAGGTTCAAGGAACTCGACGGTGAGGATGTGTGTCGCGTTGATGTCTCTCCCTCAGCTAATCCCGTGTTCACATGCCCGCTACATAGCAAACAACACACTGACTTCTGGGTGCGGCAGGGGAATCAGACTGACCAGTTTCATGGCGAAGATGAACACAAATACATCAAAGATCACTGGGGATAACCTAGATCCGACGAGCCTGGCCTCGCAACGCTACCGTAGTGAACTGGACATTTGCCGCGCCGTGGTCGGGACGGCCGGATTTGAACCGGCGACCCCCTGCTCCCAAAGCAGGTGCGCTACCAAACTGCGCCACGTCCCGTTGGCGAATCAGGTTAGACGCTAGCGGGAGCGGGGGAGGCCTAGATGAACTTCGGCTACTAGGTTTCGGCTGATCTCGCTTGTGCCGCCGTAGATGGTTGTGACTGGTGCGTGGCGGAAGTGTTCTTCGATGCGGCCCTGCAGGTGGGCATCTGGATCGTCATGTGTCAATAGTCCGTCACTTCCCATCATGTCCAAGAACCAACTGCAATGCTTCTTGTACGCCTCAGAAGCAAACAGTTTTGTCATCGAACCCTCCACCCCAAACATCGCTCCTTCCGAAGCCAGGGCAGCGGTGTGATAGGCAAAACTGCGGCATATTTCCACGTCAATCATGGCAGTAATCAGTTTGTGGCGCGCCGTGTCATCGTCGATGGGATAGCTGCCATCTGGTCGCTGGTGACTCTGAGCCCAATCCAGTGCCGCGTCAATTACAGGTGGGGACGGGAATTGTCCACCTGCGATACCTCGCTCATACTTGAGTGCCGTCTTCATGACAGACCAGCCGCCGTTCACCTCCCCTAATCGCCACTCATCGCCAAGGCGCACGTTGTCATAAAACGTGGCATTGGAACGTTCGGTGCCCATTGTGTGAACAGGCTGAATCTCAATACCGGGAGTGTCAAGAGGCACCACAAAGAAGGTCAAACCTCGATGTTTGGGCAGTTCAGTGTCGGTACGGGTCAATAGCAACACATAGTCGGCAACATGAGCCAGTGTTGTCCACATCTTTGACCCGTTTATCATCCATTCATCGCCATCTCGCACAGCACGAGTGCGTGCTGCGGCAACATCAGAGCCCGACTCCGGTTCGCTATAGCCGAAACAAACAAGCGCGTCACCAGCAAGCACTCGAGGCACCGCGGTCGAGCGCAGATGATCATTGCCATGCTCCAGCATCATCGATACACCAACCACCGCTACACCAAGACCGTCAATCGGAACTTGCTGCAACTGAAGCTCTTCAATCATCACGCACAACAAGATGGGATCCATGCCACCGCCACCCAGTTCCGCAGGAACAGCGCCCGAGAGCCAGCCTCGTCTAGCCATCTCACGGTGAAGCTCAGGGGAGTGAATGGTGCCGTCACGGGTCGCGGTGATCATCTCGCCGGTGAGATGTTCAGCTAGGAACTCGCGCACCTCGGTGCGGAAATCTTCGGCAGCCTCGGGGAGCGTGAAATCCATTAGACCGCTCCCTTGCTGCTCCGCACTGGGCCCAACACAACATCGGCCAACCGAGAGACCTCCGCTGTCGGTTCGCCGAGCTGCAACAGCCACGCGGCAGCCCGCCGGTAATACAACTGGATGTCGTACTCGTTGCTGTAGCCGTACCCGCCGTGGTATTGCAACGCCCGGTCGGTCGTGTACCGAGCCGTCTCGGCACCGAACAGCAAAGCCATACCGCAAAGCACCGCCGCATTTGAGGCCCGGGCCTGTAGAGCGGAGATCGAACGGAAGGCAAGCAGGCGGGCCCCCTCGGTACGTGTGGCCGCCTCAGCGAGACCGTGTTGCACCGCCTGGAACGATCCGATTGGAACACCGAACTGGTGGCGTTGCTTCACGTAGGCGACACCGATGTCCAACGCTTGCTGTGCCATGCCCGCAAAAGCAACCGCCATCAACGCCTTCCATTCCGCCAGGGCACGCTCCCAGCAATCCTGGGCGGCTTCGCCCGAAGCGATGACCATTGCTCCGCTCAGGTCACGATCGGCAAGGGGAAGACCTGCTGTGTTGGGGCGTGCGACAAGGCCCGGGGCGCCCAACTTGAACCTCAGCTGCGAGTTGTGGAGAGAGTAGACCGCGCCGGCCACCGCGCCTGCAGGCACTAGGTGCGCAGTGCCATCAGGATCCGGTGGTCGCAGCGTGAGGGTTGCAAGCACCTGGCCCCCCGCGGCAGCTTCCAAGAACTTGGCGGCGTCCTCACAAGCTGCTCCGGGGAGTGACGCTGCGGCGGCACCCACCCGGGTTGCAACTGCATGCTCAACGAGTGGCACTGCTGCGATGTGGCGTCCCCACTCATAGACCACCACCGCCAGATCAGTCAGCGAAGCATCGGCACCCCCGAACTGTTCGGGCAAGGCCATGCCCAGAACACCGGTATCTGCAAGCGTGTCCCACAAATCCGGGTCGAAACCGTTGCCTGCCTCAGCCTTTCTCACCCGCTCGGGAGTCGACTCTCGAGCGAACAGGTCGCCAAACACATCTCGAACGTCGCATTGATCCTCGGAGTAGCGGGTTAGCAAGACGCTTCGCCTCCCATCGCTTGCCTCCTATGGCTTGCTTCCCGTAACCGCAGCGTTTCTATCGCACCTCGCGGGCGAGCAGGTGTTTAACCCCCGCTGCCGGTTGCCGAATCGGCTCCCGTGTCAGGGTCTCAGGGTCTTGAATCCACATCAAGAGTCATTTGGACAGTATTCGCAAGCAGCTCAGCGATCTTGGCATGTCCAGCGTTGTTGGGATGGAAGCTGCGATACCAACCGGTCATCGGATCCGTTCCTACGTGAGTAATCCCATGAATCCGATCCGGACCATTACCGCACACCTCGTTGCGTCCCGAGCGAAACGCTGTGTATGTGTCGACGTAGTGGACACGAGGTGTGTCACTCGCAAGCCGCTCATTGGCTCGGGACACAGCTTCACGAAGGCGGTCGTTTAGATACGAAGCAACCCTGCCGAGCCGGTCAACTGTTGACGGCTTGTACAGCAACCAGCAAGTGCTCAAGACTCGCCACTCACGAGACGGCGCTATCAGGCTGGGATAGCCGATCACGAATAAGTGGCCGCTGTCGGTTAGCCGCTCATTAACGATCTCGACATAGAAGTCGATGATCGAACCGTGCGTCTCACCTTGGATCTCTAGCGCACAGTCGTAGTCGGGCCCGCTACCTGTTCGACGTGGCGCTACACAGGTCTTCGGTGGGTCGAGCAGCGCGTCGATGCGTGCTGTCAGTTCCGACTCAGATGGGCAGCCGATAAAGAACTCTGTGACAAGGGCAAACGGAACACACGCCAGCACCACATCTTCGAATCCGAGATCGTTACCACCGAGCGACAGCGCAATCACATCGAGACGGGTGGCGCCACCATGTACATGAACGTGCTCGTACCACATCGAAGGCCAACTGGGCCGCTCGGCTCGAGTGCTAAACATGTCAGCTACAACCGCACCGGCACACGCCGTGTGAGTGTCGTCGATAATCAAGCCCCGAGTCCGCAGCAGCTCTGCCGCACTCGGCCCCGCCGCCTGTTCGCTTCGGTGGCAGTTCCCGAGACCGTGAGGGTCGGCGCCAACACCTGATGAGTACGAGTCGCCCGCGGTGAGCCACTGCAGTGTCGGGCGATGATCGAGGCTGCGCTGCAGCACTGTGACCATTTCGGCTCTGGTGATTGGGGTGGAAGGACAGAATAGATCGGGCCCAGTAGCGCAGCCTTCGATGATGCCTGCGGCAGCGAGTGCGTGAATGTCTGATTCGTGAACGCTTCCAGCGGTGTCAGCGAATCCTCCGTCGCCGGTCGTTTCGAGGTCGAGGGAGCGCCGCAGCAGGCTGGCTGCCTGGCCGCGGGTCACCAAGGCATCGGGACAGAAGCGATCTGGGTTGCTGGCACAACCTCGGGTTATGCCAAGTTCCGCGAGACGCTCCACATAGGGTCGCCACCACCAGCCGACCGCAACATCGGCAAACGCCGAGTCTGGTGATGTGCGAAGACTGCTGTCATCCTCCAATGCACGAATCAGCCAGACCGCAACTGCCCACCGCTTGACAGGTCCATCGGGACAGAACTCTCCAACACCGCAATCCGTGCCTGCAAAGATGCCTTGTTCAGCAAGTGCGGTGACCGCCTCGTGGGTGTCGTCTCTAGCGTCCACATCGTCGTAGGTGGCTCGCGCTACCGGCACCAACATCGTCATCAACACCAGCACAGCAATCATCGGGCATATCCATGTGCCAACTCGCGAAGCAAAAGTCCTACGAAGCGACGATTGCGCGGATGCCGAACTAAACATCACCCGCACAACAATTGGCCCTCGTAGCAATCAAACAAAGTCTCGTGAGTCAAGACTGACAATTTACGGCGTGCGGCATTGACGGCATTGACGGCAGTTTGGACTGATAGTTGGCAGCGGCAAGAAAGAAGGATGGAAGCGACGGATCGCTACCGGGAACTGCTCGGCGCCGCAACGTACCCCATCCGCTCTGACAGCAAGGCTGTTTCTGCGGTGAGCAACTGTGCGGCATCCGCTCGAGCCGCACATAGTCGCTCTGCTGGACCGCAGATACTCATCGAGGCCACCGGGTCGCCGTGGCGGTCAAGAATCGGAGCGGCCACAGAACCTGCTCCAAGTTGACGCTCGCCGTCAGATGAGGCGTAACCCCGCTCGCGGATCGTGGCGAGTTCGTTGCGCAGCATGGCTGGATCGGTGATCGTCCTGTCGGTCAGCGCATCAAGTGGCTGCCCGAGGTATGAGTCAAGCGCAGTGTCGTCAAGGAACGCGAGCAGTGCTTTCGAAGAGCTACCAGCATGCAACGGGTACGAACGTCCCAGCATCACGGTCATCTTGACCTCACGATGGGGTGTCACCTGATCCACGTACACACGCCGGTTGCCGGTGCGGATCGACAGCGTGGCGGTCTCGTTCATGGCAGACGACAACTTGAGCAAGACCGGGGGAGCGAGGCGGAAGATGTCGACGTCTTCCAGGTAGCGCAACCCCAGTTTTAGCGCCGCATTGCCCAGCGAGTAGTGGCGGGTTTGCGGGTCGAGGTATACGAGCGAGCGGCTACGAAGCGAAGTCAAGATGCGATGCGTGACCGCCTTGGAAAGATGCAGCGTGCGGGCGATCTCGCTCACTCCAAGCGCCGATGCCTCGCTGTCGGCGAACAGCAACAAGACATCAGCAGCCCTCGCAATAGCAGTGACAGTCTCGCCACTGGGGTCGTTCTTGGTGGTTCCGCCGCTGTTTGAATGTGATCGTGCAGCCGGCGCCAGACGCGAACCCCGGTTGCGGGGTCGGCTCATGCCACCATCCCGGCGCGCGACACAATCTGACGGGCCTGTCGAATCACTGCGACATCAAGCATCTTTCCGTTGACGCTGGTCGCACCTTCGCCGTGACGCAGCGCCGTCTCATATGCCTCGATCTGGGCTTGAGCCTCACCAACTTGTCGAGTGGTTGGTGTGAAGGTGTCGTTGATGATGCTCAGTTGTGCAGGATGGATAGCTGAGCGGCTACCAAATCCCAAGCGAGCCAGCGCCGCGGTCGATTGCTCAAGCGACGCTAGGTCTCGAAAGTCCGTGGCCACTGGCCCAGTGGGTGCATCGAGGCGTCCCGCAGCCGAAGCGACCACAACGTGGGATCTGGCATATAGCAACTCAGTTCCGGCGGATCCGGGTGTGATTCCTAGTTCGGCGGCGAGATCGACCTCACCGAGCGACAATCGCACGACATGACCCGAGGTGGCGATCTCTGCTGCTGCAAGGAGCCCGGCTGCTGTCTCGATGAGCGCTGTGACTGGTAGCGGGGTCAACGACGCCACTTCCGCTACTTCGCGGGGTTCCGCACTTGGTAGGACAATTCCCGAGGCAGCCGCTGCCGCATAAATGTCGCCAGTTAGCAGGTCGGGGTGATTGTTGATCCGTACCCAGGTTTCACATGGCGACGGCAGGAACTCCCGCAATACCTCACGGGCACGCATCTTTCTGGTTGGTGCGACGGCATCTTCGAGGTCGACAATCAGTGCGTCGGCTCCGCGCTGATGCGCTTTGGCGAGCATCCGGGGCTGGTCGCCGGGCACATACAAGTACGACCGGGCGCTCACAGAAGTACCAGGAGTCCGGTCATGTGGGGAGAGGGCTTCCTAGCCGTTGCTGCGTCGACGCGTAACGGTCTAACGGTCTGCAACGCGAAGTTCAACAGAACGCGGAGATTGGGGAATGTGAACCATGGACCACTCCCGAAGGGCGTCGCAGCACGAAACGCTAACAGACACTCAGACATGCTGCCTAACTGTCCCGTCCTGCGGAACATCCTGATTAGGTTCGACTAGAGGTACCAAAAACGTGACCGCCGTTCCCTTCAGCGGAACATAACCTTATGTGCGTGATCGCCGCGACAACCCAAAGTGCGTCAACCATTGACGTTGATGACACTCGATCGGTAGCGGAAGCGACCTCTCAGCAAAACGTTCGCGGCCCGCTTGAAGGCTTGCGGGTACTAGATGCAGCCACCCTCTTTGCAGGCCCTATGGCAGCGACAATCCTCGGTGACTTCGGCGCGGACGTAATCAAGATTGAACACCCTCGGGGCGATCCTGTGCGCAACCACGGCCACTCTAAGGATGGCGTGGCTTTGTGGTGGAAGATGCTGGCCCGCAACAAGCAAGCCATCACCCTCTACCTGGGATCGAGTGAAGGCCAAGACCTCTTCAGGCAGCTTGTCGAGACCGCGGACGTGGTCGTCGAGAACTTCCGTCCCGGCACGATGGAGCGTTGGGGTCTAGGCCCTGAACAATTGCATGACATCAATCCCCGGCTTGTAATGGCGCGGGTCACAGGATTCGGGCAATTCGGCCCGTATTCGAAACGTCCGGGTTTTGGGACGCTGGCCGAGGCAATGAGTGGTTTCGCCAGCATCACGGGTGAACCAGGAAGCCCGCCGACGCTGCCACCCTTCGGGCTAGCCGACGGGATCTGCGGGATCGCAACAGCGTGTGCGATCTTGATGGCCCTGCAACATCGTGACCGCTCACAGGATGCCGGAGGCCAGGTAGTAGATGCCGCCATCATCGAACCGATCCTCACGGTGCTGGGGTCGCAGCCGAGCGTGTATCAACAACTCGGGATAGTGCAGGAACGCACTGGCAACCGTTCTGTCAACAACGCTCCAAGAAACACCTACCGCACCGCCGATGGTCGCTGGGTGGCAATCTCAACCAGTGCGCAAAGCATCGCCGTGCGGGTGATGCATCTCGTGGGCCGCCCCGAGTTGATTAGCGAACCCTGGTTTAGTTCTGGCAGTGGACGTGCCAGCCACGCGGACACCATCGATGAGGCCGTTGCGAGCTGGATCGCGGCTCGAGATCTCGTCGAAGTGATCGCGGCGTTCGAATCTGCTCAAGCGGCGGTCGCCCCGATCTACGACGTGGCCGACGCCATGGCCGACCCGCAATACCAGGCACTTGGCAGCTTCTTGTCGGTGCCCGACGAAGACCTGGGCTCGGTCACGATGCAAAACGTCATGTTCCGACTCTCGGATACGCCCGGTTCCATCCGCTGGGCTGGCCGACGTTTAGGGCAAGACAACAAGACGGTGTACGCCAGACTGGGATTGTCTGACGTTGACCTTAAGCAACTGCGTGAAGCGGGTGTCATCTAGTTGTTGCTAGAAGCCGCTTCAAAGGCGCGCATCGTAGACCTAGCTCACGGCATGCGACGCGGCATGCCTGTCTCACCCAACCATCCCAACTTCGAGATGTCGCTGATACGCAGACATGGCGACATGGTGCGAGCTGATGGTGGTTCGGCAGCCAACGAACTAATCGTGACCGGTGGCCACGTGGGGACTCACATCGATGCTCTCTGTCATGTGTCACACAACGGACTGCTGCACGGCGGGATCGACGCAGCATCAGTTACGTCCAACCATGGATTCTCGGATTTGGGGGCAGACAAGATCGAACCGATCGTGTGCCGCGGCGTGATGTTGGACATCGCTGCACTCAAAGATGTGCCGGTGCTGCCAGCGGGCTATGAGGTCACATCCGCTAACTTGAAGGCCGCAGCATCACTAGCGAACGTGGAAGTGCGGCCCGGCGACGCAGTTCTGATACGTACCGGCTGGTCACATCACTGGGATACACCTGACACTTTCTGTGGTCAACGTGGTGGTGCGCCAGGCCCTGGTGTCGACGCCGCGGATTGGCTGATCGAAGCGGGCGTGCGGGTTACCGGAGCTGAGACGATCGCATACGAGGTGATCGCGCCTGGCGACGGCCACGCTGTGTTACCAGTGCATCGGCGGCTGCTTGTGGATTCCGGGATCTACATCATCGAAGTGCTCGACTTGCGGCTCCTTGACGTGAACGAGTTCCTGTTCGTGGCCGTTCCCCTAAAAATCGTTGGTGCGACGGGTTCGCCCATCAGACCCCTGGCGCTGATCGATGAGTGATCAAACCGATCAAACCCACGATGTGGCACTGGTGGTGGCTCTGGGACACTTCGCAGCAAGTGTCGAGCCCAACCAAGACATCATCGAGCGAGCCAAGCAACGGGTCTTGGATCTCGTCGGTGTAGCACTCGCTGCTCGCCATGATCCGGCCGTGGCTGCCGTCAACGAACTGGTCAACGAGTGGGGCGGAACTGCCCAGGCAAGTGTCTGGTCGGCTAGTGGTCAGCGTGTCCCGGCTGCGTCGGCTGCACTCGTCAATGGCACGATGGCTCACGCGCTGGACTTCGATGACACCCACCTGCCCTCGATCCTGCATCCCTCGGCGTCAGTAGTCCCCGCCGCACTCGCCGCTGGAGAGTCCGTGGGTGCTAGCGGCGCTGAGGTCTTGGCTGCCGCGGCTGTTGGCACTGAGGTGTGTGTGCGAGTTGGCATGGCGTCATATGACCCTGCGGCACGCAACCACATCCTCTTTGATCGCGGGTTGCATGCCACCTCTATCTGCGGCGCGCTTGGTGCTGCCGCGGCCGCTGCTCGGCTCATGGGTCTCGGTGCTTCACAGATCTCTGATGCCATGGGAATAGCGGCGAGGATGGGTGCCGGACTGATCGAAGCAAACCGGACTGGCGGCTCGGTCAAGCGGGTGCATTGCGGTTGGGCGGCCCACTCCGGGATCGCAGCAGCAAGCCTCGCTCGCCACGGCATGACCGGCCCGCCAACCGTGCTCGAAGGCAGGTTCGGCTTCTTCCGGGCGCTATCGGATGGACGCTTCGACCCTGCAGCCGTAACGGAGGGGCTCGGGTCTCGTTGGGAGTCAGACAGGATCTTCGTCAAGCCGTACCCGACCAACCACTTCACGCACGCAGGGATTGATGCAGCCCGAGCTCTCGTGGCACAGGGTGTGGAGCCCTCAACCATCACAGCGATGGAGCTGGGTTTGCCGGCGCCAGTGCTGCCCTCAATTGCAGAGCCCGCAGCCAAGAAGGCGAGCCCCGATACCGGTTATGCAGCAAAGTTCAGCGGCCCCGCAACCGTTGCGGCGGCCCTTGTTGGAGGCGGGGGGGGGTCTGGGCGTAGCAGGCAGCGACTTCACCGATGCTGCTGTGCACGACGAAGAGCGCATCCGGCTCACGAGGTTGGTTAGATGTGTAGCTGATGACGAGGCAACGGCCGGGTTCCCTCATCAGTTCCCGGGCGTGTTGCGCCTCTGGACCAACTCGGGCGATGTGATCAAACGTCGGATCCACTTCACTCGAGGTGGCCCCGAGAACCCGCTCTCACCCGAGGACCTCATGACCAAGTTCAACATGAACGCGGGGCCCGATGGCGCTGAACTGAGTCGACAGATCATGTGTTTAGATACTCTTGAAGACATCAATTCGCTCTGGGACACATCCTGAGCCACCGCTGTCTGTCACGATTTGAAGCAGTTGCAGCACCCAACAAGCACGTGTCGGCAGGCACAGTTCTGAAACTGGGACGCTGGTAGGGAATACTCAGCCGCAATAGCGAGTTGTATTACGAGAGCCAATTGAGGAGAAGATTTTATGAGGTTGCAACTTGCGATTAATGTCGCAGATCTGGATTCTGCAGTGGACTTTTATTCGCGCCTGTTTGGTGTGCAACCAGCACGCCAAAGACCTGGATATGCGAATTTTGCGATTGATGAGCCGCCCCTAAAGCTGGTTCTGTTCGAAGCAGCAAACGATGCCAACGATGTTGCAGGATGTTGTGGAGCAGGCGGCACGATCAATCACTTGGGTGTCGAGACCGAGACTGCTGAAGAGGTAATTGACGCTGAATGGCGTCTACGAACTGCAGGTCTTGAGACAACAGGCGTTGATGACACGAAGTGTTGCTACGCCGAAAAGACAGAGACTTGGGTCACTGATCCGGATGGCACACGCTGGGAGTGGTATGTGCGCAGCGGCGACAGCGAGGTGCTCAAAAACGTAGTCCTCGCCTCACGCTGAGGCGCGCTAGCGGGGAATATCTCGCCAGGGCGTTTCTCGTGGCAAGCGAGGTTCTCTAGGCAGTCCGAGGGCGCGCTCTGAGAGGTTGTTTCGCATGACTTCGTTGGTGCCTCCACCAATAGAAACCGCGAAACGACTCATCAGTTCATGGCGTGCCCACCTGGAGGGCGCGCCTAGATCCGCAACAACTGACATCGCACCGATCTCTGCCGCTAACTGTGAACTGCGACGCTTCGACTCGGCCGCGAAGAGTTTCATAAGAGCGGGATCAATGGGTGGTCGTTCGCCACGCCGCACCGCTCGCTGGATTGTCGTGCCCATCCACTGACCAACATGCTCACGAGCCCAGATGTCGGCGAGACGATGACGTATGAGATCATCGTCGCTTCGACCATTAAGGCGTGCTAGTTCAGTAAGCGACTCAAGGGCACCGCGGCGGGTGCCATCGCCGATAAACGCCGACTCGTTCAACAACACTGTGCGAGCCGGAGCCCAGCCCCGGTTGACTTCTCCCACCACATTTGCTGCCGGTACCCGAACCGCATCGAAGAACACCTCATTGAAATGCGCAGCACCGTTCATCTGTACAAGCGGCCGAGCTTCAATGCCCCGAGTTGACATGTCAACGAGCAGGAAGGTGATCCCGTGATGCTTAGGAGCGTCGGGATCGGTACGTACTAGGGCGAATCCCCAGTTACAGAACTGTGCCTGAGAGTTCCACACTTTCTGCCCAGTCAACACGAACGCATCACCGTCTTGCTCGGCTCGCATTGCCAGGCTTGCTAGGTCGCTACCCGCACCGGGTTCACTGAACAGCTGGCAGAACGCGTATTCGCCAGATAGCAACCGCGGCAGGAAGTGACGCTTCTGGTCTTCGCTGCCGTGTCGCAAAAGCGTGGGCCCGAGCATGGCAATGGTGGCGCCCAAGAACCCAGGCGACTCCTCATAGCCAGATGCGATCTCGGCGTGAATCCGAGCCTGCCAGGCCGGAGCGCCGACGCCCCCATAGGCGCGCAGCCAACTCAGCCCCGTCAAGCCATGCTCGAACAGCGTCGCCTGCCAGCGCCGGCAACCTTCGAAATAGTCGCGGGCCCTCGCCGCGTCAACATAGGCAGGCACGCTCCAGAGGTCATCGTCGCGGCGGGGCGTGGCGTGGCGTTCGTACCAATCACGAACTCGGCTAAGGAAGCTGTCTCGGGATTCCAGCTGAGGCGACTGTGGCCTGTTGGGAGTGTCGTCGGGATCGGGGCGGCTGCCGTTCAAGACCATTACCCTCTCGGGGGCACCGGGGAGACTCACGGAACGCTACGGCGTGGTCGCCACCATCGGGCACTCACAGCTATGGCAGACCACACAACCTCCAACGTGCTTCAAATCCAGCACAGGTCAGCGGGTAGGAGAACAACACCGTGAAGTTCGCCATGTTCTATGAGATTCCTGTTGCTCGCCCGTGGTCGCGCGACAGCGAGCACCGCGCCTATCAAGAAGTCGTGGAACAGGTGCAACTCGGGGATCGGGTTGGCTTCCATTCAGTGTGGACGGTTGAGCATCACTTCCTCGAGGAGTTCTCACACTGCTCTAATCCTGAAGTTCTCTACGGTCACCTCGCAGCCGTAACCAAGAACCTGAGACTCGGATATGGGGTTCGCCTCATGCCCAAGCCCTACAACCATCCAACACGCACAGCGGAGTCAGTTGCAGTGCTTGACTTGTTGTCAAATGGGCGGGTTGAGTTCGGCACTGGGAGGTCAGCGACCCGTACTGAATTAGAAGGGTTCGGCATCCATCCAGGTGACACACGAGAGATGTGGCACGAGGCTCTTCAGTTGGCTGTTGCTGCGATGTCTCAAGATGAAGTTGAGTGGTCTGGCAAGCACTGGCAGGTGCCGAAACGTCGCGTCTTACCTAAGCCGTTGCAGCGCCCTCACCCGCCGATTTGGGCCGCCACAAGTTCCGATGGCGGGCATCGCACTATCGGGCTCGCGGGCCTCGGACTGCTGTCGTTTTCGGTGGGTACACCTCCTGAAGAGTTAGCTCGTCGCATCGGCATTTATCGTCAGGGAATTGCAGAGTGTGTGGATCCAATTGGCGCGTTCATAAATGATCGTGCCGCCACATTTACGATGGTGAACGTGGCACCGACAATGCAAGAGTCACTTCAAATCTCTGCAGAGTCGTTTGAGTGGTATCCGAAGACCGGTGCTCGTCTGATCGGATCTGTTGCGCAATGGTTGCGTGAGATGGAAGCAGAACTCGGGACTTACGACTATCTGGCAAGCACGGCAGATCATGTTGAGGATGGTTCCATCGAGCATCTCACAATGGACTTTCTGATGGACACAAACGCGTGTGTTTGTGGCGATCCCGAACGCGCCATTGAGATGTTCCGCGCCTATGAGGCAACCGGATGTGACGTCGTGTTCTGCCTGTTCAATCCCTACAGGATCCCCCATGACAAGGTCATGCAAACGATTGAGCTAATGGGTTCGGAGGTGATCCCGCACTTCCAGTAGATGGGCTCGCGACCACACCGCAGCCAACTCGCTAGGGGCTACTCCTCTGGCAGCGCGAAGGACGCAGGGCTTAGGACTTAGGGCTCAGGTGGTATGCGTCGAGCCATCCACTCTTCGAACTCTCGCCGCACTTCCACTGGGTCTACGCGATCGTCAGGCAGTCCAATCGAAACACAAGGGTCGTCGACTCGAACGCTGTAGGCGAAGCGTCCCGAGTTGCGAAACGCCGCGTCGCCACTTCTCCTCATGGCGCATCCTTCGGGGGTCTCGGAGTGATACGGCCGTGTTGATGCTCGTAACGCCCGATGTTGGCCGACATGGTCCGCACGATCTGAAACATCGCGCTCGCGGGGATCTTCACCCGTGCCACGATGAGCACGTCAAGTGCTTCACCGCTTGAAGTGGGTCCACGTTGCGAGGTGAAGTCGACCGTGAACTCGTGAGATGTGTTCCACACCAGTACGCCATTGGCGTACGCGCCGCCGGCCGGCACAGCGTCATTCAGCGTGATATTCACGACAGTATCGTCTGATATCATATGTTGTACTATAGTCCAAATGAGTCACAGATGCGCAAGATCCTGTGAACTCAGTTTGATCATAGTGGCAATCATTGAGAAGTGTGCAATAGCGCAGATGTGCTTACCGGATTAGGAAGATGCTATCTCCTCACTTGAAGTCGTTCTTGGCTCTGACCGCTGATTGAGACTGCCCGACATTGCTTGGCTTAATCGAATAACTGTGGTGATGCTGCATCGGAGCGCAACTAGCCACGTATAGCCACGTCTCTGGTGTGCCCCGAATTGCAGTCAGTCCGTACCGTGACCGTTCGCCGCTCAAATCGAATAGTGTTCCGGCAGTATGAGTCTGTCCCGGCGACATGATCGCATCACACGTTGTTGCACCTTGGTTGTGTCAGGCGGGTACAGCAGGGAGCCCTAGGAAATGTGGCAAATGGAAACGCAAGGAGTCTGTGATGGGTGAGGCTTACATTATTGATGCCGTAAGGACACCGACAGGTCGCCGTGGCGGCGGTCTCGCAGAGGTGCATCCAGCGGATCTCGGTGCAGCGGCAATAAAGGGACTCATCCGGCGCACTGGTATAGATCCCTTAGCTGTCGAAGATGTCATCATGGGCAATCTCGACAATGTTGGGCCCAATGCGGGTGACATTGCACGTACTTGCTGGCTAGCAGCGGGACTTCCCGAGGCAATTCCAGGCGTGACAGTGGATCGACAATGCGGGTCTGGACAGCAGGCTGTGAGCTTTGGGGCGATGGCTGTTATGGCTGGTGTCAACGACTTGGTAGTCGCCGGCGGTGTCCAGAACATGTCGATGGTGCCGATCGCGACTGCCGTAATTGCCGGATACAAGCTCGGATTCCCATCTCCATTTTTTGACTCTGAAGGTTGGGTTGAGCGCTACGGCATCCAGGAGGTGTCACAGTTCCGTGGTGCCGAGTTGATTGCCGAGAAGTGGGACATCAGCAGCGAAGACATGGAAGAATTCGCGCTTGCAAGCCATCGTCGAGCCGTGCGTGCCATTGACGAGGGCCGCTTCGACGCGGAAGTCGAGCCAGTGGCCGGAGTCAAAGTAGATGAAGGGCCACGACGCGACACTTCGCTGGAAAGCATGCAGAAACTGCAACCGTTGCGCGAGGGCGGACGCCTTACAGCAGCTGTTTCAAGTCAGATAAGTGACGGTGCCGCAGTGTTGCTGCTGGCTTCAGAACGTGCGGTTGCTGAACATCAATTGACCCCACGCGCCAGGATTCACCACATTTCGGTGCGCGCCGATGATCCGATTTACATGCTCACCGGCCCGATTCCGGCTACTGCATACGCTCTGGAACGCACCGGCATGACGATCGATGATTTCGACCTCTTTGAGTGCAACGAAGCGTTTGCTTCCGTCCCGCTGGCATGGATGCACGAGCATGATGTTCCACACGAGAAAGTGAACGTCAACGGCGGTGCTATCGCCTTGGGTCACCCGCTGGGATGCAGTGGCGCCAAGCTAATGACAACCCTGCTTAACGAACTTGAGCGCACTGGCGGTCGTTGGGGATTCCAGACGATGTGTGAGGGTGGAGGACAAGCCAACGTCACCATCATCGAGCGGCTCTAGGAGATGTCAGATTCGAGTCCTGAGACCGAATCTGCAGGTGCGGCGCTAGGGCTTACCGACAACAAGGTCGTTCTAGTTACTGGAGCCGCTGGTGGCATCGGAGCCGCCGCAGCTCGCCAGTTCGTGCAGCAAGGAGCAGATCATGTCATCGCTGCAGACCTTGATGCCGACGGCGTTGGGCGAACCGTTGCCGAGATCAACAGCAAGTGCTCCGTGACGCGGGCGACTGCTCTCAAGCTGGATGTGACCGAAGAGTCAGCAGTCTCAGCCATGATTGAGAGGATTGTCGCTGAGCATGGACGCCTTGACATTGCGTTCAACAATGCTGGGATTTCAGATTCAATGAGCGCGTTTCATGAGCTAGACGCTGCTCGCTGGGACCGCATGATCTCGGTGAATCTCACAAGCGTGTTCTTGTGCATGAAGCATGAGCTTGCCCACATGGCAGCACGCGGGCGTGGCGCGATAGTGAACACATCGTCGGGAGCAGGAGTGGTTGCAGCTCCGGGGCAACCGCACTACACCGCTGCAAAGCACGGTGTGGTTGGCCTCACAAAGGCAGCCGCTCAGGAGTACGCGAGGCGTGGCATCAGGGTCAACGCAGTGTTGCCAGGGTCGACTGACACTCCAATGATCCGTCGCTTCATTGGCGATGACCCTGGGATCAAGAAGCTGATCGCCTCAACCAATATCGGTGGCCGCCTGCTCACCGCTGACGAGGTTGCCGAAACAGCTGTCTGGCTGGCTTCAGACTCGGCCAGCACGGTAAACGGCCAGTCTCTAATTGTTGATGGAGGCGGGTTAGTCCGCTAAGTCAACTACCTTCTCGCGAGTCGGCTTCTATCCCAACAGTTAGGCCCTAGACGACATCACTCGAGTACGACGTCTACGCGATCTGAAGCTTCGTCTTCGGTGACATCAAGTGCGAATGACAACTCCGACACGAGCACGCTGCGCGCCGTGTTATAGAGAGTCTTCTCGCCTGCCGACAGGCCCTTGACCCGCTCCCGCAGCGCAAGGTTGCGTACTACTTCAGCCACCTGGTAAACGTCGCCTGACTTCAGCTTTTCCTGATGGTTCTTGTAACGGCGCGACCAGTTGGCGGGCTCCCGCACATCCCGCCGGGCCAGAACCTCGAAGAGGTCATCGACATCTTCAGTGTCGATGGGCCAGCGCATGCCGACATCTTCGACCTTGTCGATTGGCACTGAAACGGTCATGTCACCGTGAGTCATGCGCAACACCAGGCACTCGAACTCTTCGCCTCTAACTGTGCGGTTCTCAAGCCGAATCACTTCAGCAGCACCATGATGGGGATAGACGACCCTGTCACCAACCTTGAACATCACGGCGGGAATCCTAATCGCTCGCAATATCGACTCCCGCATTGACTGATCCGACCGGTGACACCGCACACATCTGCGAGTGCTTGTTCCAGTTGGATCGCTAACTGGGGATCTCGCAATCTGATTGACTCAAAGGCTGCCGCTTGAGTCTCGGGAACGTATGGCAGGCTGGCTAGCAGCATTCGGGCAAACGCTCCGTCGTCAAGCCATGCGGCAACTGCCGGAGTCAACCAGGGCAACAGCAAGGTCGGCTCCTCGCCAGAGCACGCCGCCTTATGTGAGTGCATGGCGTCATGACGCAGCAAGCGCCACGACCAGCGGCGTGCAAAGCCGTGCCGCACCTCGTGGAGTTCTTGAGGGCTAACGGGTTGTCCCTCTGGGGCCAACGGGTGAAGGGAGGCCACCAAGTCCCACGACAACGAAGTGCATCCGCCATCGAGGACCGTCGCGAGGTTGCTCACGAATATCCCGTCACCCAGCCATGTCACGGGAGCATCACACGGCATGGTTGCCACACCCAGGGAGCGCAACGCCATGTCGACCAAGGGCCCGCCCAAGACTTCGAGAACACCTAACTCTGCTTCGGGCGAAGCCATGTAGCTGACCGCAGCCTCGTGGTCGCGGTTGACTGCAAGTGAGACGAGTGCGGCCTGTGATTGGCGAGCATCTCCATGCACTGAACTGTCGACGGCTGCCGCTACTGCAGTCGTGCCGGGCGGGCAGGTCACACCCAGCAGCGGAGCTGCAAGGTGGTGATGAGTGTTGAGTTGTTGGGGGGTGCCGTCGCGCATCTGAACTACGACAGAGCCATGTCCGAGATGCAGCGCGCACTCTGAGAGAGCACTTAGATCATTTCCGTCGGGGGGCACCGGCGGAGGCCTTTCATGATTCGATAGCTGGCCGCCGGTTGATCCTGGCTGCAAGGGATGTGGGTGCCAACCGATCTAGGTGGCAATCACCACTTGATTGTGTCCAGAGGGTGTGACAACACGGCCAGGCCGGGCCGCATTTGAGGGCTTAAGATCTTGGGCCCGGACTTAGTCCGGGCCCAAAGTGAATGTCGCTGATCGGTTGTCTAGCGAGCCTGCGAGATCAGGTCGCCGATTGAATCCCAGCCGTCATAGAGGATGTTGACTTCAGGGTGCTTGCAGGCCTTGCGGTTCCAGGGACGTGGCAGCAGCCACACTTCCTTGCCTGCAGCCAGTAGGCGCTCGGCTCGTTGAGGTGAGTCGTCAATCCAGATGTCCGCTGAGGCCGAGACCGGATCGTCGGTGAAGACAATGTCGTCATCACCGACACCCAGTTCGGGCTTCTCAGCAAACCAACGCTGGGTTGTCTGGCGAGCGATGGCCTTATCTGCCTGATCGTCGCCAGCCATCCGTTGCCGGCGAGTCAAGACCATCACATCGAAACCGGCATCTCGCAAGGTGGCAATACCTTGTTCGGCGCCGGCCATCAGGTGGAGTCGTCCCATCATGGGCGAAACGAGGAAGTCACGGAGCATCTTCTTGGGGTTTGTAACACCCCACTCCGAGAGATCCCAGGAAACATTCTCGTCAAGCTGTCGATCGGCTACTCCCTTGCGGGTTGCAACATGGGATCTGAGACCCTTGACCCAGTTGGCAATTACACCGTCAAGGCTGATGGCCACGACTCTTTGGGCGGACTCGGGAGGCGTCATAGGTTGAAGCTTAGCGACGACGCCGTAGCGGACGACGCTGGGTCATTGCGGTTGTGTGTGGCCTAGCCCACCGGCGTCAAGACTTAGGGTTTTGGTCAGGTCGGACGTTTGTGTTCGCTGCGACGATGCTGGCTGCTGGTGAGCTACGCGGGAGGATGGAGGATATAGCGATGGGGCAGATGGATGGACAGGTGGCATGGGTGACTGGTGCAGCTTCGGGTATCGGTTATGCCGTGGCAGAACGATTCGCCGCTGAAGGGTGCATCGTTGTTGGCTCCGATATAGCCAACCCGGGAGAGAGTGAGTGGGCTCGCGCCACACGGGGGGCTGCGGCAAGTGAGTTTCGCGTTGTTGATGTTCGTGACGGCGGGGCGCAGATTGAGCTTGTTGCAGACATCGTTACCAGGCATGGTCGTCTTGACGTCTTAGTGACAGCAGCGGGAGTAGCTGGCGGCGGCTACGTGCATGACCTTGCCGAGACCGAGTGGGATCGGGTCGTTGACATCAACCTGAAAGGAACGATGCTGTCGTGCAAGGCAGCGCTTGGCCAGATGATTAAGGCACGCTCTGGCAGCATCGTGACAATCGCCAGCGTCGAGGGGCTTGAGGGTTGTGAGGGTGGTAGTGCCTATAACGCTTCAAAGGGCGGAGTAGTTTTGCTGACTAAGAACCTCGCCTGCGATTACGGGCGGCTCGGCATCAGGGTCAATGCCATCTGTCCAGGGTTCATCCGCACCCCGATGTTCGAGTCGGTTGTGCCGTTTCTCGGCAAGGCCGCAGACCGAATCCGTGATCAGCACAAGCTCGGCCGGTTTGGCGAGCCCCATGAGATAGCCGGTGCTGCCTTATTCCTCGCCTCTGATGACGCTTCATTCGTTACGGGCGTGGCGCTGCCTGTCGATGGTGGCTATACAGCGGGACACAGCTGTGGCCTAGCCGTTACCTAAACGTCAGACGGCGGGATCGGCTCGGCTAACCACTCCTTCTGCCACAAGTCGCTCGATGTCGGCCGGAGTGTGGCCGAGAGACGCCAGTAACGAATCGGTGTGTTCGCCGAGTTGTGGAGCCAGCGAACGGGGTGACCACGGCGTGGCCGAGAAGTCAACAGGCGTCGCGATCATGGTCGAAGTAGTCGGTCCGTCGGGCACCTCAATCATGCCGCCTGCCATCTCAAATTGAGGATCAGCGATCAATTCATCGGGGGATTGGATCGGCGCCCAGAAGAGTTCCGGCTCGGCCCCAAACACTTCGGCCCAGTCGTCGAGGGGTCGTGTAGCGAAGACTTCGTCAAGTTCGCCGAGCAGATCAACACAGTTGTGTCGGCGAGCCCTTGGTGTGGCAAATCGCTCATCGGTGAGCCACTCGGGGCGATCTAGGGCCCGCACTAACGCCGGCCAATGGCGTTGCGCCTCCAGACCGACTAGCCAGAAGCGACGGCCATCACCGGCGGTGTAGTTATTCAGGTTCGGATCTGAAATGTTGTGACGCTCACCGATGCGCAGAGTCAAACCCCATCCCAGAGTTATCGACAGGTCAAAGCTGATGGTGTAGGCACCTTGACGCAACAGTGACGTGCTCACGAGCTGACCCTGGCCTGTGCGAAATCGTGCGACCAAGGCTGCGCAAACCCCTGCGGCTGCAGTCATTGCAGTGCTGTGGTCACCCATGGCTCCTCGCTGGAAGGGCGGGTCTGCCCCCTCGGGAGTCAGCAGATGCGCAATGCCCGAGCGAGCCCAGAAACCTGCCACATCAAAGGCACCGGCATCGGCAAGGTCGCCCTCTCGGCCGTAGCCAGTAATCGAGGCGTACACCAGATGAGGATGCCGCTCACTTACCGCGTCGTAGTCAAGTCCAAGACGCTCTAGTCCGGCCAGGCGAACGTTCGTAACGAACACGTCTGCTTGGGCGAGCAACTTGTCAAGGATCTGCCCACCGGCGTCGGTTGACACGTCGATGGCGATGCTTTGCTTGCTGCGGTTGTCCATGTCGAACACGGGATTCGTGGGCATGTCGCCGCCAAGGAGGAACTGGAACTTGCGGGCAGGATCACCACCGAGCGGTTCAACCTTGATGACTTCGGCACCCCAATCAGCAAGGATCCCTGCAGCCGCCGGCCCCGCAACCCACACACCGAGTTCCACGACCCGCACACCAGCAAGTGGTCCCGCCATGTGACGCAAACCTAGCGGGACGGAGATTCGCAAATGGATGCAAGGTGGCGGAGTGGATGCCTCTGTCGATCTGCCTCTGTATTTGATCGACTATATTTTGTGATCTTATGAGCGACGTTCTTGGACGAAGGGTCATAGCCGAGGCATTGGCCGCTACCGGCGTTGGCACCGTCTTTACCGTTCCAGGTGGCCACTTCCTGCCGACATATCACGAGATTGGACGGCTAGGTAGGCCAAAAGTCGTTGTGGCTCGCCACGAGCAGGGTGCGGGCTACATGGCGTCGGGCTACGCACTCGCAACCGGCGAATGCGGTGTTGTGCTAGCCGGCGCGCCCGGGCCTGGGGTGACGAACCTCATCACCGCGGTGGCTAACGCTCAAGCAGAGTCCACGCCGTTACTCGTGCTCACGGCGCAGGTGGATCGTCGCTACGTCCACCGCAACATCTTGCAATATTGCGAGAGTGCGAGCCTGCTGGAGCCGTTCTGCAAGCGTTCGGTGCAGGCAGCGTCGCTTGAGGAGATTCCGAATCTGGTTGCGACCGGAGTGCAACTTGCTCGATCTGGGCGACCGGGCGTTGTCCATATCTCAATTCCCCAAAACTTGCAGGCAGAGCGGATTGCATCGCTCCACAGCATCGAGCCGGTGCCGCCGCTCCCCGCCGCTCCGCCCTCCGAGTGCGTCGCCGAACTCGTGCGACGACTTGAGGCATCGCAGCGACCGGCCATACTCGCAGGTCATGGTGTTTTGCGCAGTAATGGAACGGCTGCACTCGCGGATCTGGCTCAGCAGTTGGGGGCTCCGGTGGCAACCAGTCGCTCGGGGATAGGCAGTATTAATACCGACAACCCTCACAGTGTCGGAATGCTCGGTTTCTATGGCCCGGCTACCGCAAGACACGCAATTGCTAGTGCCGACGTGGTGCTAATTGCCGGCTGCGCTCTCGGTGAGCAGACAACCCTTGGTTGGCGAGATGATCTGTTTGCCTCTGACGCCTCAGTGATTCAGATCGATGTCAATCCTTCTGAGATCAATCGTGTCTACAAGGTTGATCAAGGCATCATTGCCAGTGCTGCTGAGACACTTGCTGCGGTTTGTCACAGTCTCGGTGGCCAAGAAAGTGCGCGTGAACCGTGGTATTCGGAGCGTCCGGTGCGCAGTACGCCACAAAATGACTCTTCCCGAGGGCTAAGTGCAGCCGAAGTAATCGACGCGGTGAACCGCCTTGCCCCAGCCGATGTCGTCGTTTCTGCCGACATTGGCAATCACCGGCTCTGGGTGTGCGAACAACTTGACATTGCACGCCCCGAAGGCTTGCTTCAGTCTTGTGAGTTTGATGCAATGGGCTTCAGTCTTCCGGCAGCGATTGGTGCTGCTGTCGGGTTGCCAGACACATCAGTTGTGTCAATCTCTGGCGATGGGGGCATCGTTCACACGATGGGAGAGTTAGCCGTCGCTCGCGATCACAACGTCAATGTCGTGGCGATCGTGTTTGTTGATGGTGCCCTCGGAATCCTTCGTCACCAAGCTGAAGGAATGTTTGGAGAAGAGCACTTCGTTGGCCTTGGTGATATTGACTTTGGCGCGGTCGCTGCAGGTTTCGGTGTTGACTCCCGCACGGTGTCTGACCTCGAAGATCTTGATGATTCGGTCTCTTGGGCCTTAGGTCTCAAGGCACCAGCGCTACTCGCAGTGAAGATTGATCCCGAAGAAGTGTTCCCGCCTCTGCTCACCAAGATTGAGCAGCGCAAGATAGATCTAATGCAGCAATACGGTTAGGGAGTCGTCAGAGTCAACTCTGCCAGGTGACGGGGTTAGGCCGAGCGCGCAACCCGCTTAGAACTTCCGGAGTGCAGAGCGGCCCGTAGAGCTGCGACAGCATGGGCTCGATGCTGTCGACTTTCGACAATGAACCTCTCTGCGTCACCATCAACTAACGCTTGCATCATGCGTCGATGTTGATCATGCACCAGTTGTCGATTGTCGGGGGACATCAGGTAGCGGAGCCGGTAACGGTCTGAAGAGTCCCAGAGTATTCTCAGCATCCTTTCCAATTGCGGCATGTCAGCTGCTCGAAATATCTCAAAGTGAAATCTCCGATTCACAACAGTCAACTGCATGACATCGTCATGTACAGCGTCCATTTCAGTGGTGATCTCACGTAAGCGAGCTACATCTGTAGCTGTGAGCTTGGGGATCGCAACCCTGACGGCTTCGATCTCTAGCAGTTCTCGGATGCGATAAATCTCGACAATGTCTTTCAGATCGAGCGCAGCCACCACATAGCCGCGGTGGGCTCTGTAGTTCACGTGTCCTTCACCCTCAAGTATTCGCAAGGCTTCACGAACCGGTACAGCGGAAACGCCTAACTGTTCACCTATCGCATCGGGTCGGATGGCCATTCCCGGAGCTAGCCGACCATCAAGCAGTTGCCGACGGATCTCGGCTAGCACCGCCTCCTGGGCTGTCTTTGGCCTGATGAACGTTGTCACGCTTACATAATGCCACGGGGTAGAGGGTTTGACATACGATTGACTATTTCCTATAGAATTCGATGGCCTGACGATTGGAGGGAATCACTCATGCACGAAACACTCGACAGAAACCACCGATTGCGGCGCTGGCGCCTCTTGGCAGCTGTGCTAACGGTTGCGCTGCTATTCACGGCGTGTGGTGACGATGATGACGGCACCACCGCTGCGCCGGCTGCATCAGAGTCAGACTCCGCTGCAAGTGAGACGGCCGAACCTGAGGCCGAGCCGGACGTCGCAGAACCCGAGGCTGCAGAGCCGGAAGCCGAAACGATGGAGCCTGAGGCAGAGGAGCCCGAGGCTGAAGCGGAGCCAGAGCCTGAGGTAATGGAACCCGAGCCTGCACCGGAACCCATCGACATTCGCCTGGTTACTTGGGGTGCAGCAAAGTTCATCGACTTTATTGATCTATATGTGGCAGAAGAGAATGGCTTCTTCGCTGAGGCTGGCGTCACTCTTGAACAGCTTCCAGGCTCAGGTGCTGGCGATGCTGTCCGACAACTAGTCGCAGGAAACGCTGACATAGCAATGGCCGACCCGTTCTCGGGCTTCTTTGCCGTGCTAGCTGGCGAAGACCTTGAAGGCATCTATTGCCCGTACACGCAGAACTGGATGACGATGCTCGTTAACACTGCAGCAGGCATTGAAGGACCAGAAGATCTTCGAGGCAAGACGATTGCCGTCACATCACAGGCGTCCACTTCTAAGTGGTATGCCGCGCTGCTGCTTGCGGCCAATGGCATTACCGAAGAGGACGTGACATTTGCCGCTAGCGGTATTGACTTTGGCACTTACCTGCTCGGCGGTGAAGCACAAGCCGCGTCAACTTGGGGCTCTATCAACTGGGCTCTGATCGACAATGGCGGCATTCCAGACGACCAAGTCGGCGATTACGAGATTTGGCAATACGACCAGGTTCCAGGCCCCAACGACGTTTACTTCGCTAAGCGCAGCTGGGTTGAGGAAAACGCAGATGGCGTCGGCCGCTTCATTGATGCGATTGAACGAGCCAAGCTGTGGATCCAAGACAATCCAGAAGCAGCAGCCGAGATCGGTTCACGCCACGCTGTTGGTGCCGAGAACATGGATCGCAACCTGGCAGTCATTGACTACCGAATCCAGATGCAAAACACCGGCCCCGGGGTCGACGCAAATGGCATGGGCTGGTGCGATGTAGCAACCATTCAAGATGTTGCTGATCAGGGCACTGAGCTGGGCATCCTCGGCGGTCCAGTAGATGCGTCAGCAGTGATTTCAAACCGTTACGTCACTGGCTAAGGGACCGCCTGTACAAGAGTTATCAACCCGAGACTCGACGCAAGCAAGCATCCAGGTGTTGTTCAGTGTTCTTTGCTTCTGAGCGACACCTGGATGCATTAGCGTGACAACAATGGCCAAGGAAGGCTTGGGAACAGGACGAATTGAGATCGCCAACCTTGGCAAGACATTCCGATCTGATGCCGGTGACATCACAGCTTTGGCTGGGATTGACTTTGAGATCGCATCCCGGGAGTTCCTAGGAATTGTCGGCCCTAGCGGCTGCGGCAAGAGCACACTGCTGCGCTGTATTGGTGGCCTGATAGCTCCAAGCGAAGGTGATGTGCGCATCGGCGGAGAAGTCGTGACAGCACCTCACAGTCGGATCGGTTATGTGTTCCAGAAGGCAGTCTTGTTGCCCTGGCGGCGCGTGATTGACAATGTTCTGTTGCCATTTGAGATGATTCGACGGCCCACTTCCGATGACCGGCGCAAGGCGGTTGAAGTGCTAGAGATGGTCGGCCTGTCGTCGTATCTCAAGCATCGGCCCGCTGAGTTGTCTGGTGGCATGCAACAGCGGGTATCGGTGGCACGGGCCCTTGTCGTTGAGCCATCGATCCTATTGATGGATGAGCCCTTCGGAGCGCTCGATGCTCAGACACGTGACCAGATGAATCTTGAGTTGCTGCGGATCTGGAGCCAGGCTCGCACGACAGTTGTGTTCGTGACCCACGACATAGGCGAGGCGTTGTTTCTGTCAGATCGGGTAATGGTCATGTCGCAACGGCCGGGCACTGTGCAAGACGTAATTGAGGTCGACCTGCCAAGACCGAGGACGTTTGAACAGGTAGAGGCAGACGAGAGATTCTGGACGTTGCGCCGCCGGATTAGAGATCAACTGACATGAGTCGCTTCAGGCAAGTGTTGCGGTCAGAAGCGTGGATTGGCCGGCTGCTGGTCTTCGTTTCGGCGGTGGTGCTGATACTCATCTGGCACCTATGGGCGCGCACTAACTCGCCTTTGGTGATGCCCGAGCCGTGGGCTGTCTTCACTCGGTTAATCGACTATGTGGGCGGCGGTAGAGCTAACCCCCACATTTGGATCACTGTGCAAGAGATCCTTGCTGGATTCGCGCTCGGTGGTGTCGCAGGAGTTGGCTTAGGCACGCTCGCTGCTGAGTTTGGCATAGCGCGCCGGGTGATCATGCCGTATGTGATCATTACTCAGGCGCTACCGAAGTTTGCATTGGCGCCGATCTTGGTTATCTGGTTTGGCTTTGGGATGACGCCGAAAGTCATAATTGCGGCATTGATCGCGTTCTTTCCGCTGCTTGAGAACACGTATCTGGGGCTCACAACTACGCCGCCTGAGATGTTGGAGTTGTTCAAAGCTCTCAGAGCGAAGCGCCTGCGAACCTTGCTGAAGTGCCGCGTTCCCCATGCCGTTCCCGCTGTGTTCAGTGGATTGCGAGTGGCGTTAATGCTGGCACTCGTTGGTGCTGTTGTCGCCGAATACGTGGGAGCGAACAAGGGCTTAGGGGCTCTGATCATCGTCTCGCAAGGAACACTCGACACCGAGTTGATGTTCGTTGCATTTGTGCAATTGACTGTGCTGGGCCTCTTGCTTGACAAGCTTCACGGTCTTGTCTATCGGCTCGTTATGCGCAGGCTCTATGGAAGGACGTCTCAGGCCCGAGCGGCTGGTGTATCGGTGTGACTGCTAGGCGCATGGACTTTGGATGGCGAGTTCCTTCTTACGCAGGGCCGTCTACCACGGCTGCATCAGCGCGCGCTTTGGTGCCCTACTTCAAGAGGGTAGAAGAGGCTGGTTTCAGTGGCTTGTGGGTTATCGATCATCTGCTCGTAGCACCAAATGTGTATTCGGTAGCGTGGCAAGATCCGATGATGACCCTGGCGGTTGCGGCAGGGGCGACTGAAAGAATCCGGCTCGGAACCGCGATCCTGTGTGCACCATTCCGCCACCCCACGATCATCGCAAAAGAGGTGGCCTCCCTCGACAGTCTCTCCGGTGGCGGGCGTGTCGTGCTGGGCATCGGCACGGGACACGATGACATGGAGTTCGCTTCGGTAGGAGTGTCTCGACGCGAGCGAGGCAGACGGACCGATGAGGCCCTGGAGTTGATCCAGTTGCTGCTCGGTGGTGGCGAAGTCAGTTACCAGGGACGGTATTTCAGTGTTGCTGATGGAACCAGCCTGTATCCACATCCGCAACAACCCATTCCGATCTGGATCGGCGGCGGGTCACAAGTGCATGTAGTTGACAATGTCGACACTCCGGCTATGGCGCCTGCCGTGTTGGCACGGATTGGCCGTCACGACGGCTGGATTTGCAGATCAAGTGGAACCAGTCCCGAGATCGTTGCCGACGACATTGCCAAGGTTCGCAACTACCTGTCCGCGAGACGTGACATGAGCAGTTTCACGATGTCGCATGCCCAGTGGCTGCACATTGTGGATTCGGCGAACCACGAGCGGGTCATTGATGAACAGTTGGCGGCATATCGCACAGTCATGGATGTCAAGCGCTCAGATGATGACCTTCGAAGCGCTTACCTATTCGGAACAATTGACGAGATGGCTGAACGCATTATCAGTTTAGAGGCTGCGGGGATTGATCACCTGATCATCAATCCACTCACCGATGACCCGGCTCAGATTGATCTGTTTGTCGACAAGATCATGTCTCAGATCTAAAGAGCTTCTGGAGGCACTCGCATGCAAATCGTCTTGCACAACATCGGCCAGGTACTGACCGGGCTGCTTGAAGAGCCGATCATTGATGCCGATTGCATCGTCATAGATGACGGCAAGATCGCCTCGCTTGACGACAGCGGCGCGTCCACTCCTGACATGGTGATTGACTGCAAGCAAATGACGGTCGCTCCCGGGCTCGTAGACACACACACGCATCCCACTCAGGGTGACTTTGCCCCCAAGCAACAATCCACCGGCTATCTCGCCCGCATGCTGCATGGCGCGGTTACTCGAATCATGTCCGCAGGAGAAGTTCATGTCGGAGGTCGTAGCGGAGCAGAGTCTGCTCTAGGTATAGCGCTAGGTGCCTTTTACTCCTTTGACGGTCACCGGCCGGCGGGAATGAAGGTACACGGCGGGGCGATGCTGCTCGAAAAAGACACCGACGAGTCACACATCGATCGTGCTTTTGATGCTGGGATGCGCATCATCGGTGAGGTTGGGATCGGGTCACTCAAGAACCCAGTTCGTGCAGGTGAACTTTCCCATCACGCTCGAGAACTCGGCATGGTCGCTCATATGCATTGTGGCTGCACTTCTGACCGAGGCCCTGGCGGCGACGAACATCCGTATTTCTCGGCCGAAGATGTCATGGTTGTACAGCCCTCGATAGCATCTCATGCCAACACGTTTGCTTCGCTCTCTGACGCTGACATCGACATGTTGTGTAGTGATGATGGTCCACGGTATGTGGAAGTTGTGCAGGCTGGCGGAACCAAACCGATGCTGCGAGTGGCGCAACGACTTGCCGAGCGAGATGAGCTTCACCGGTTGCTCATCGGGACTGACACACCCACCGGATACGGCGTCACGTCGTTGGGTGTTCTGAAAACCATCGGCGATATCGCGTCTATGGCAGATATAGCCCCCGAGTTGGTGTGGGCTGTCGCCTCAGGCCAGGCGGCTCGAGCATTCGGATCCGACGGCAATGTGATTGCTGCTGGAGCCGTAGCAGATTTAGTGGTTATGGATGCTTCGCTGGGATCAGTCTCGGCTGACACTCTCTCAGCGATTGGTGCTGGTGAGTTTCCCGGCGTGGCACTGGTGATCACAGACGGCGTTGTGAGAGTTAACGGTTCGCTGTGTACGTTGCGTTCTCGTCAGGTTGCCACGATAGAGGCGAGATCTACTTGCTAGATCTTGGGTTGAACGGAGTGAGCGCCATTGAGCAGCGCGTCTGTGGCGTTAAAGCCCACCCAATATGTGACGGGTAGATCCTCGCGTATCCAGTTGCCATCCGAGCGGATGTCAAGGATTGATGAGTCAATATCTATCTCGATTTGATGACTCTGGCCTGCGTCTAGCCGCAACTTGGTGAATCCCATAAGACGCTTAGGTGGACGTTCAAAGCTTGAGTGCTCAACGCTGCCATACACCTGTGCGACGCAGCAGCCTCTGTGGTTTCCGGTGTTGGTGACGCTTGCAGTCACCAGATCTCCCGTTGCTTGAACATCTCGAAGTTCAAAGGTCGTGTACCCGAGACCGAATCCAAAGGCCAATTGTGCAGGTGTCTTTGTCGCGTCTAGGTGCCATTGACCATGCAGCAAGCCGTAGTTTGCAGTAGTGGCGTTGCGATCGAACTCGACAAGGTCCCCTTCGTCATAAGGCACGGCGAACGGCAGTCTTCCGGCAGGCTCGGAGTTACCTATTAGCGCATCCGCGAAAGCATGACCGCCCTCAGAACCCGGGTAACCAAACCATCACGGCAGCGTCGACTCTCTCTAGCCACGGCATGGTGACGGCGCTGCCAGCCATCACACCAACGATCACTGTCTCGCAGACACTTCTGGCAGCCGCGATGAGTTGTTCATCGGCGCCATTTAGACGCAATGAAGATCTGTCGCCACCTTGAGAAGAGCCTGCTACTGCACCACCGTCACCGAACCCCTTCACAAGTATTTCAGCTTGAGCCGGGTCATTGATCCCTAACTCGCGATGGTCGATAGGTGGCGCGAGTTGCATGAACACGCTGCCACCGTCACCCATGAACTCACCCTCGTCATGTCTCGTATAACCGACTACAACAACTGCAACATCGGCATCAGCGGCAACCGAAACATCTCGATCACTATGCACGACTTGCACACCAGCTGGCACTAAAGCCGACTGGAGACCTTCAAGCAAAGTCACCGGATTGGGAGTGTGCAACACATTGCTTGAGCCACCGTCACCAAGGTTGGCGATTCCGGCCAAAGGGCCTAGCTCGGCCACTTTTGATAGCTCAGCCAGATTCAGAGGCAGACAGTCTTCGTTACGTAGCAACACCATTGACTCACACGCGGCTTCACGAGCCAGCGCACGATGACTCCCACAGCCCACAACCGCCCGTGATGGGGCTTCCTCAAAGACCCGCCTAAATCGGAGAAATAACCGCGATCGTTTCGCATACACGAGCGTCCACATCTGCGATGTCAAGGTCACCCGAGTCGAGGGCATCCACCAGGGCTTGTGCCCTTTGTTGACGGAATGGCATCTCAATGTTGCAACCTGCCTTCACCGAGCCGACAGGATCACGCAAACCCATTATGTAGTCGGTGACAACGAGGCCATCCCAGCCCCAGTCGCGTCGCAAGATATCGCTGAGCAACGACTCACTCTCGCCGCACCACTCACCGTTGAGGGAGTTATAGGCGCTCATGACAGCAGCAACGCCTTGGGTGGCTACCCGCTTGAAGTACGGCAGATACACCTCATGAAGCGCACGCTCGTCCGCAATGACATCTACATCAAAGCGTGCGTTTTCCATCGAGTTGCAGGCGAAGTGTTTCATGCACGCCATGACATGCTGTTGAAGTCCGCGAGCTAATGCAGCTGCCATTTCACCGACATGGAGTGGATCTTCACCGTAAGTCTCTTGTGCTCTACCCCAGGCGGGATGACGCAATAAGTTCATGCAGACAGCGCCGGTGAACGTTGCACCTGAGGCGCGCAACTCAGCTCCGATGGCGTTACCGATTCGCTCTTCGAGATCGGGATCAAACGATGCTCCTCGAGCCATCGAAACCGGGAACGTCGTCGCCGGGCCAATTACACAACCGCGAGGACCATCACCAAACAACAGGCCGGGGATACCAAGCCGTTCTGCTTTGCCGCGGGTGCCGGATGTGAGTGGTATCCGCCGCTTGCAAGGTCGACAATTCCCGGCCAGAACGGTGTGTCACCGTCCAGACAACCAAGTTTCTCATCGAGAGTCATCATCTCGACAAGCCGCGTCGCCTCAACTCGAGGATCGGCTCCCGCAAGCAACACGCGCCGCTGAAGCGTCAAATTCACTCATGGTTGGAATGGAGGCTCGAATCCAGTGTAACTACTTGTCTAAACAGGCGCTTCGGGCAGAGGTAAGGATCCCGCAGTACTCGTCACGACTGACGACCCAAGTGCCATCCACGAGTTCGATAGTGCCCACTAGATCTCGGTACGCGGCATTACCGCTGAACTCAACGTCATAGGTAATGGAAGCGACGTTGCCTTCGATAACGGCTGATTTAGGGCTCATCGTGATTCCGCCAACTGATTGGCCCGAGCCGGCATAACGTTCGTTGCTTGTTCTCAGGTTCTCACCTGTCTCAAGATGCATCGCTTTGTCTTCAAAGTCAGCTGCTGAGTCGAAGACAACCATCCAGGCCTCCATGGCAGCTTCTTCGGGAGATCCTGGTTCTGGCAGATTTGCCTCGTCTGTCACTTTGGTTGCGTCATCGGGCTCTGAGGACTCGGCAGCAACAGACTCGGCAACGTCAACACCACCTTGAGTTTCAGGCTCGGGAGGCTCCGTAGTTGTTGTCGTAGTCGTAGTGGTAGTGGTCGGCGCAGAAGTCGTGGTGGTGGTTGGTTCTTCGGTCGCGACATCTTCGTCGGTCTTGCCAACTAAGGTGGCCTCACTCGGTTGGGAGGCGTCCGTGCCACTATCGCTGCCACAGGCGGAAGCGATCACCACTACAAAAAGTGCAGCCACGAGCATTCGACGCATGTTTCTCGCGGTCGGGGGAACACTCCTTGGTGCGGACTCCTTCGTTCGCAGCGTTTAGCTATCGGATTCCGATGCTATGGATGCTAGGTCCCTTGCCATTCTGGCAAGCAGTTCCCCTGTCCGTGGGCCGTTTCCGAGAAGCAATTGGGCATCGTATGCAAGTATGTGTCGTTGCCTTCCTGCAGGAGTCTGGCTAAGGCTGCCAATCTCGAGCAGCCCGTCAATCCCGCCGACGGACTCCAATCCAAGTTCTGTCACCACGATTACATCGGGAGCGGCCTTGAGGATTGCTTCAGCTGAAATCGGGGTATTTTCCGTGAATCCCAGTATGCCCGACAGGCTTATGCCACCGGCCGCCTCAATCAGCCAGTGAGTATTGGCGTCGGTTCCCAGTACGAGTTGTGCAGCCGAACCACGCAGATATAAGGGCAGGACTCGCAGTTGGTCATTGACCGTAGAGATGTCAACCGTTGCGCCGGCTATGGCGGCTTCAACCTCAGCAGCAAGTTGGTTGCCAACCTCGGCTACCCCTAGCACGTTTGCTAGTGCCTGGATCTTTCTGGATCAACCTCCCGGTGTTGTATCAATCGAGAACATCACAAGTGGAAATCCCAGTTGACGCAGTTCATCGAGAGCCTCTGGAGGTCCGGCAAGATCGTTGCCTAGCAGCACGCAGCAGAGTGGTCTTGCCCGAGGCATTCGCTCCAACAATCGCAGTAACTCCACGTCCTGGGATTTGCAGATTTAGGTCGCTCAATACAGCAGAAGAGTCATAACCGATAGTCGCGCCATCCGTGCTCAGCACCGAGTCTGGACTAGGTGACACGGTTCGTACGCCTTAGCAGCAAGACAAGATATGGGGCACCGATAGCAGCTGTCACTAATCCAGTAGGTAGCACTCGCGGTGCTAGCAGTCGCTGTGCAATCAAGTCAGAAACCTGCACGATAAGCGCGCCAAGCAGAAGTGCGAGAGCCACTACAGACCCGCGTAATGGTCCAGTGAGTTTGCGTGCGAGTTGCGGTGCGGTTAGTGCCACAAATGCCAGTGGACCGATGACTGAAGTAGCGACTGAAGCTAATGCACACGCGACAGCCACGATTGCGATCCGGTCACGTGTAACCGATGAACCTAGAGCAGTGGCGATGTCGTCTCCCAGTTGAAGCACACGTAGTCGCTGCAGCATCAGTAGTGACGCGGGCACCAATAGGGCCGCGGCTGTTGCCAGAGTTGCGGCGTCATTCCAATCGGATCCTTCAAGTGTTCCTATCTGCCAGCGAGCCCCGGTACTGAGTCCTCCGATCGAACCAAGCACCAAGACAAATGCCACAACTGCAGCGAACAATATCTTTAAACCGACACCAACGAGTACCAGACGTCCGGCGACTAACCCTCGCTTCCAGGCAAGCATCACGATCAAAGCAGCTGCGGTGAGCGCGCTAATGAATGCCACGACTGGTAGCGCTCCCAGATTCAGGCCTGCAGCAATTGCAATCACAACACCGGCCGCTGCCGCAGTGTCTAGACCGACAACATCAGGGGACGCAAGCGGGTTGTCCACCAACTCTTGCAGTAGGGCTCCCGATGCAGCAAGGCATGCTCCCCCTAACGCGGCCACGACAATGCGTGGCATTCTCAATGAGGTCACTACGTAGCCGAGATCACTGTCACGCTCCGAAAGCGCCGAGAACACGGAACTAACCGGTACCGGAAAGTCTCCTACAGTCAGTCCAACCACCGAGATGGACGCAACGGCGGCGGCTAGAGCGCTACAAAGCGCTACCGAGGCGTGGCTGGTTGACTTGTGGGTTCGCCGGTAACTCACAACTCTGCGACGCTACGGGTTCGAACCAAGTAGATAAACAGCGGGGCCCCAAACGCAGCGCAGACAACCCCTGCAGGGAGTTCTGAGTTTGGGATTAACAGCCTGCCGATTGTGTCAGCGGCGATTAACAGTGCTCCACCGACTAGCGCCGAGCAGGCAATCAGCCAACGAAAGTCGCCACCCGCTACGAGACGTGCGAGGAACGGTGCAGCAAGGCCCACATAGAAGATAGGTCCCGCCAACGCGACTGCACAGCCCGTCAATATAATTACACAGAACGCTGTGAGACAGCGTATTGTGAGTCGGCGCTGACCTAGAGTTGCAGCTAGATCATCACCAAGATCGAGAGCGTTTAGTTCACGTCCCAGCAGCAGTGCCACCAACATTGCCGCTCCGATAACGGGCCACAATTGAGTAATCGCTTCAAGACGCTGTGACGAGAGCGAACCGGCCAGCCAGAAACTCAACTGCAGAGGCGCCTCGCTGTCTAGTCGAACAACTGCTGTTGTCCAAGAGGATGCAAATGCACCTACGACAGCTCCCGCAAGCGTTAAGCGAAGTGGTGTTGCCCGCGGTATGTCCGTGCCCGAGATGGCATAAACCAACACGGATGTGACAGCAACTCCAGCGAAACCAAAGCACACAAGAGCCAACGGTGCAGTGACATTGAGTACTGTTAGCGCGATTGCCATGGCAAACGCGGCACCAGAGTTGAGCCCCAGGACTCCCGGAGCGCCAAGCGGGTTGCGCGCGACGCCTTGGATTAACGCCCCGGAAATGCCCAGGCAAGCACCGGCTACCACTCCTACAACACTGCGTGACAGCCGCAATCCGCGTACCACATTCTGGCCCGGAGCTGTGGGGTCGTATTGCCAGATGGCCTGAAATACTTCGCCAATCTCGATGTCAAACGTGCCCAAACTCAAGCTCAGAGCAAACGTCAACAGCAACAGTGCCAAGGAACCGATCAGGCCGAAGGTTCTATGCCGGAGCCACCAGTTTCCCCAGTTCGGCAACTGAAGCGCAGATGTTTGACGTTTGGTCGCTACCAAATGAGGGCCTCGCACGGGTGATACTCGCTCAGCCGGGTGTAGCGCATTTGACATACACGCCAAGCATTGAGTTGTCGGGAACTCACAGGCTAGGTGCTTTCGCTAGTCTCAGCGCGCCACTAAAGGTGATGGAGGTAACCCATGTCGTCAGATAGGCACACTTATATCGAGTCTTTCGGCACGGTGCGTCTCAGTTCCTTCCGTATCAATCAGTCTCCGTTCGCTAATCGATACGCAACTGCTGAAACAGTGTTCGGGCATTACTGTGATCGCCTCTATCCACTCAAGCTCAGTCCCAGCGAGAACTCGCTTCCGCAGTATTGGAAGTTGCGGCGGGGTGTGATGCTCTATGACGTCCCCGAACGGCCTCTTGAGATTGTTGGTCCCGAGGCAGCCGCATTACTTGATGCGGCGCTGGTGTGCCGGATGGACAACCTTGGAGTGGGCCGTGCCCGTTATGGCATCGCCTGCAAAGAGGATGGGACAGTCCTGATGGATGGTGTGGTAATGCGTCTCGGGCCAGAGCGGTTCTGGTATGTGAAGGCAAACGGTGAATTCATCACCTGGCTCAAGGCACTTGCCGTAGGTCGTGACGTAGAGGTGTCGGATCCTGACTCGAGAGTGCTACAGATCCAGGGCCCGAAGTCATTAGATGTGCTCAACGCTGCTATCGGCGGTGGCTTGTCAGCAGATTTCAAGTATTTTCGTGCTGGCTTCTTTGATGTTTGTGGGCAGAGGCTTTGGGTGTCTCGAACTGGCTGGACGGGTGAGGCTGGTGTTGAGATCTACTGCAATAGTGGTGATGCTCCGACAGATCACGGTGCTCTTTGGGATGACTTGCTGGAGTGCGGTGAACCGTTTGGTCTGGAGTTCAGTTCATCGACCTCAATGGGGATCCGCCGTATCGAGGCAGGCATCCTCGACAACGGAAGTGACATTGAGCCAGATCTGACACCGTTCAGCGCTGGTCTAGGTGCGTTTGTGCGCTTTGAGAAGGATGATTTCATCGGTCGTGCCGCGCTCGAGTCGACCGATCGCAGTCAGCTGTTGTTCGGCTTGCTATGTGCAACTGCGACACCAGATGCAGGCTTGAGCGTTCACTTTGGTGACGCTGCCGTGGGACATATGACCATTGGAACCTGGTCACCGACGTTGGATTGCGGTGTTGGCTATGTGCGCTTCGATCAGCCGCTACCGGGCGATGATTGGTTAGGCAAGACCGTGATGTTGCAGGATCATGACGGTGTTGCCCACGAAGCAACCGTTGACACCCTGCCGTTCATAGACAAAGCCAAGCAACTTCCCCGAGTCCCCTGGTCGTCACACTGACCAGCGGCGGGTCGCGGCGATCAGATTCCAGGAAACGCTGAGGCAGGCGAGACGAAGGCCAAGGTCAAAAGGGTCCCCCACAGCAGAATCGAAAATCCAACGAGCACGTAAACGAAATGCCGAAACAGCTTTGCATGGGACTCTTTGATGAGGCCTCGGAGTTCAGCGAACTGCCCCTCCATGAGACCTTCAAGGGCATCGATTCGAGCATGGACTTTCACAAAGCCGGCTTCCATCTTGGCTTCAAGGCGTGTGTCGTTTGCTTCTAGTTCCTGATGGGTGGCATGCGAGTCCGAAGTTGAAGCCAGGTTTTCTTTGCCTTCGGGGAGCACGCATTGCATGAGCGTCTCTGTCGCTTGATCGCCGATCGTCTCTCGGAGTCTGTCCACCATTGTGTGCGGGCCATTTCGGTGACTGCCATATCCTCTCCTCTACAGTACTGGGATTTCTCATGTCCTGTGAGATTTGCGGCAGGATATGGGTAGATGTGAAACATCACAACCCTCTATGGGATAGTCATCGGAAGTCGCGGCTGGGGAGGGTTGCGGGTAACTGTAGAGACCCCAGGTGTTCAGCGATTACGTTGACAACGCCCTCGTGGCGTTCAAGACGCCCACGGATGATCAGCGCCCTTGCACCAAAGGCGAGCTTGTGGAACCTGGCTTGGCACCCCTTTGAGACAATCACGTTGATCAGGCCTGTCTCGTCTTCAAGATTGATGAACATGGTGCCGCCAGCAGTAGGGGGGGCGTTGGCGATGCGACACGGTTCCCGCGATCTTCACCCGCCCAACCGGGTGAGTCAACAACTCTGCAGCTACCGTCACACCTGCGCCTTTCAACTCGTCTCGATAGAAGCGGGTTGGGTGTCCTCGTGCTGCTACACCGGTTGACCAGAGATCGGCCGCGGACTGCTCAGTAGGTGACATAGGCCTCAATCGCGGAACGGTTGTTCCTGTGATAGTGCCTTGCAGGCGTTGCGCACCTGATTGTGCCGCCGACCCTGCCATCCACAATGCCTCGCGCCGCTCCAACCCCAAAGAGTCAAAGGCACCGGCTGCAGCCAGCGCTTCTAGTATCGGCAGTTCTAGGGCAGGCAATCGGGTGCTGGTGTTTAGCCTGTTTAGCTTGCGTTCGGATATGACTCTGACCAGTTGCTCCATGGACTCATATGGAGCGTTCTGAGTAATGCCTAAAGCTAGATCTGATCCGACACCCCGTACCGATGACAGTCCCAGACGTACGGCCACCTTGCCGGCTGACTCTTCACAGGGTTCAAGTACCGCTACATCAGCTGAAGCATTGATGTCGGGTCCACGCACGACTACACCGTGACGGCGCGCGTCTTGGCACAGTGAATGAGGCGAATAGAAACCCATCGGTTGGGCATTTAGCAAAGCCGCGCAAAACGCTGCTGGGTAGTACAGCTTGATCCAGGCTGATGCATAGACCAGATACGCGAACGACACGGAATGACTCTCGGGGAATCCGTAGTTGGCGAAGGCCACAAGTTTGTGCCAGATTTGCTCACCAATATCATCTGAAATGCCTCTCTCAGCCATTCCAGCAAAGAAGCGGCTACGCAATCGTTGCATCCGCTGGAGCGAACGTTTAGCGCCCATTGCACGTCTCAACTCATCAGACTCAGCAGGTGTGAATCCCGCAGCATCGATAGCCATCTGCATTAGTTGCTCTTGGAATAGGGGAATACCCAGCGTCTTTGACAATGAACGCTCAAGTAACGGATGCAGGTATGTAACCGGTTCTGTTCCATTGCGGCGTCTGATATAGGGATGTACCGAACCTCCCTGGATAGGGCCGGGACGGATCAGGGCCACCTCGACCACCAAGTCATAGAAACAGCGAGGTCTCAGCCTTGGCAGGGTGGCCATCTGCGCTCTTGATTCCACCTGAAACACACCAATTGAATCAGCTGTGCACAACATGTCATACACTGCAGGATCTTGAGGCAATTGAGCTAGGTCGATACGTGTGGAGTGGGAAAGATCGATCAGATCGACCGCATAATGCAATGCTGAGAGCATCCCTAATCCCAGAAGATCAAATTTCACTAGATCAACCGCAGCGCAGTCATCTTTGTCTCACTGCAGCACTGACCGGTTAGCCATCGAAGCCCACTCAACAGGGCACACCTCAGCAATAGGACGGTCACATATCACCATCCCACCCGAATGGATGCCTAGATGTCTGGGACCGCCTTCAGCCTGAGCCGCGAGAGAAAGCACATCAACAGGGATTGACTTCGAAGTTCCAGATGGACTTTCCCTGGTAGTGGATCCAGCTGTGTTATCTGAATCTTGAGTATCTTGCGGGGTTTGTAGCAGTTTGTGGAGTCCACCGTAACGGTCGAGTGATTTGGCCCAGATGTCTTGTTGAGATTTTGGGTGTCCTAGCGCTTTAGCCATGTCACGTATGGCTGAGCGGCCCCGGTAGGTAATCACATTGACGACTAGAGCGGTGCGGTCACGTCCATAGCGTTCATAGACGTATTGAATGACTTCTTCTCGTCTGCCGCTTTCGATATCAATATCAATATCGGGCGGTCCATCACGCTCGGGTGACAGGAACCGCTCAAATAGCAGCCCCAGAGCTACCGAGTCGACGTTGGTGATGCCCAGCACGTAACAGACAGCTGAATTAGCTGCAGACCCACGTCCTTGGCAATAAATGTCATTCGTCTTGCAAAAGGATGCAATATCCCAGACCACCAGGAAATATCCCGGGAACCCGAGCCTGTTGATCATCTCGAGTTCGTGATCAATCTGTTGCCAAGCACCCGGAACCCTCTCGGTGTTACGGGAGCCATACCGAGCCAGTGCCCCCCCCTCCCTTACTAATTGCCGCAAATACGAGATCTCATCAAGGCCATCTGGACATGGGTAAGGCGGCAACTCGGGCGCCACTAGAGACAAGTTGAAAGCGCACTCTGTTCCTAGATTTGCTGCCGCTCCTACCGCTCCGGGATAGCGGGCAAAACGTCGAGCCTGTTCGGCGCCTGACCGCAAATGAGCACCATTCCAGGCAGCAAGCCAGCCGCTGTGAGCCTCAAGATTCTTGCGGTCACCTAATGCAACCAGAGCATCAGACAAGCGGCGACCCACAGGAGTTGCATAGCGAACAGCATTTGTGCATAGCGGCTGCACACCCCGGCGTACTGCGATCTCTGCGAGTGCATCATTGCGGTGCGTGTCAATCGGATCACCGTGATCCCATAACTCCATAAACACATTGCTTTTACCGGCTGCTTCAACCAAAGGGTCAAGTACCGCACCTGCAGCTTGGGGCCCGTGCTCAACTAGCGCCGAGGGAATCGCTGCGCCGTGAGCACCCGTGAGAATAGCCCAACAGTCACGAGTCTCAGCTGCAGCCTCCAGAAATGACTGTGTTGACAGTTGAGGTTCACCCTTGCGCCCCGCCATGTGAGCCTCACTTATCAAAGTGCCAAGCGTTGCGTAACCCTCCGGATTGCGAGCTAAAACCACCAGTGAGTGACTCGAATCTCGTCTCTGTGAAACCGGTAGTGACCTTGAGCGCTTAGGTGAGTGGGGCAGATCAAGGGTCAACTCGGAACCAAAGACAGTTGCTTGATCAAACTCCTTAGCGGCTTCTGCAAATCGAACTGACCCGTAAAAGCCGTCCCTGTCAGTTAGCGCTAGAGCAGTGAGACCAAGACGTGAAGTCTCAGCCACGAGTTGCTCAGGAGCCGACGAGCCGAACATGAAGCTAAACCGGGAATGGGAGTGAAGCTCCGCATACGGGACATGACACCCATCAGAAGCCGCCGAATCACCCAGATGATTCTCAAAATCCTGATGCGGTAAGGACTGGACGTTTGTCGCGGCGTCACCTTCCCTCGGAGGCGCTGCACGCTTTGCCTTTCGATCCGACAGGCGACGCTCGAGCTCACGCCACGGGATAATCGGATTGTCAAATCCCATGCTGGGAATCTAACCATAGCCGAACAAATGTTCGCAAACAGAATCTACGTATCAGAGAACCTCATCATGTCATGAGGTTGTAGATGCTGTTCGATGGCTTATAGTGCAGTCCTCACTTGCGTGACTTGATCCCTGGATCCGAATGAAGCGGCCAGCACCGGGAGACATACCTTGGCCGGGAACCGGACCCTCGAAGTGAGGGCACAACAGATCGCGATTCTCCTGATCGTTGTAGGCGTCCTCGCAGCGATGATAAGTACCCCACGAACAGCCCTAGCAGAACAAGAATCACAGCAATGTATCCGTGAAGGATTCATCTGGTTCGACGAATACGGAGGCTGCAGGCCAAAGAAGTGTCAGCGGGGATATGACCGTGATCCGTATCACGGATGGTGTGAACGCAGGCCGATGCCTCAAGGTGCGCTTGAAGCGTGCAGGGCGATGTTTGGGTCTCTTCACCGATTGTGTAGCTCTGTAACTCGCAACTTCCCACCTAAGTGGCTCACTCATCATGATGGTGATCCGCAGCGGGTTGGTACGACACAGCGGGTATCTCATCAGATAGGCCACATCACCGGTGTGAGCTACTTGTTGTCAGACAAATGGGCTGATATGGGATTCGATTGGAATCCTGATAACCGCTGTGATGGTGCCGATGAGTCAAACACTTATTGGCGTATAGATTATGATTGCATAAGACTCAGCATTAGAGTAGAAGCTGTCGTGCCGGGCTACCACAACTGGCGCTACATCTCTGGTGATTGTGGCAATACAACACCAGGTCTCGCTCTAGATCCAGTATGTCGATCTACTAGAGCCTGGTGGCGCCCAACTGCTGCAAATTGGAATGAGAAAGCCCCAACATTAGATCCGGGTGACTGGAGGATCGAGGCACAGTCGCTAAAGGCAGATAGCAGATATATGGTCTCTCTGCCTCTTGACATCACGATAAATGACTGGGGAGATGCTTCGAAGCTGAAGATAACTGTTTCGGCTAAGGACTTTTGGGGATGGCGCTCGGGCGGTGATCGAAAGAGCAATGACACCCTGACATTTGTTGTGAAGCGCCGCACTGGCTCTGCTCCGGAACCAGATGTTGTGAAACTTAACGTCAAGAGCATCTCCGATCGAGGTGTCGGACGGAAATGGGTGTCTAATTTCAGAACTGGCAGGCCATTTGTGGTGCTCGATGACAAGCGATTCGTCACAATTGGAAGAGAAAGACTATTGAGCAATGATCACTGTCCAGAAGATATCGATTGTTCGGACCCTCTGGAGTGGCCTGTCTGGATACCATCACCAGGTAGAGTCTCAACGCTGCAATGGCCAAGCGTTCGAAGCTGATCCGAGATTCGGGATGTTGGCGACACCTCAGGGACTGGTCGGATGTGACACCCTAAATGGCGATCGCAGAGGTGCTAAGAGAAAGAAGTTCCAGTATTGGTCAAAACTATGGGCAGCCAATAATGATACGATCATCTATGAGACATATGCCGGCTACGGAACCATAGAGGTTCAGTTTACAGATGAGAAGCCACAAGCCGAAGAGATCTACATTGATGGCGGTATCGGACAATCTTTTGAGCTTGCGATGTTTGAGCATGAGTATATCCGAAGGTGTGGCTACTGGAACAGTTTGAGTTGCCCAGACGGGCATACCAGTGGATGGGCAAATAGCTATCGGGCCGATCAAGATAGCAAATTCGAAACCGAGAATCGTTATCATTCAGGCAAGACTGCGATCGGTCTTGTTGATGCTGATGATGACCTGGACAATATTGCACTAGTCAGCGCCCAAGAGCCAAATGGCAATGTGTTGAAAGGCACGATAGCTGTAGCTGAGTCCAAGGTTGGTGTTGGTTCATCACCCACACGGATCGGCACTACGGCTTTGAATCCAAACACAGGTGAGTGGCTCCGGTGGCTCTACCGTTGCTCAACTGGTAGCAGAATGGAACTCTACTCGTCCGGATACTATCGTGTTGCTGACTTTTGGGCATGGCATGGATCTGGCAGAACCTGCAAGAGGCCAAGCCATACGTGTGATCAAGATGTTGCCCAACACGAATTGTGTTGGTCTCTCTGGGGCCCAGACGATGGATCCGATACATCAGTTGAGGTCTCATATCGAGCCTGCGATAAGCGGTACAGGTCTGCCCGTGAAGATCTATGGCCCTTCAGTAGGTACCTCGCAGGCCTTATACATGATCGGTGGTCTCATCTAACTGAGTATCGAGTTGCAGTAGCAATTGCCTATCACATGCAAGGTAGAGGAAGACCTCGCACACTCGAACGCGAAGATTGGCAGTCGATTAAGCAAGCAACAGATGTCTTCACGTACGGTCGCTACTGCGAACCGGGAACGCTCTTCTTGCGCTTAGGTGAATGTTCTCTTGGATCTGATGACGTAGATGGAGCGTCGCTGGTGGACAGTCTGAGCTGGCACACGTTCATTGAAGTCGTCGAGCCATCCGAAGGCACAGATGACCAGCCACAACACAGTGGCGAGTCCGGTCTGTACCCAGATCATCCCGGAGCAGATGCCTATGTGTTGGTTACGGGATCACCTGTGTGGCCTCGCATTGAAGCATCAGATTCACTTGACCTGATTGACGCCGTTGACTGTGAGTGGTCTGCGCAATGGCTTCGTGCTTCCTTCACGCAGATGCTGCCATGGAATCCCGAGCATCGATCTCTTGTAGCCACCGATGACCGATACGACGAGTGGTTATCTGTTTGGGACAACCTCTCCGACAAGCAGCGCGCCGAAGCAGAGAGCAGTCACAGTTCAGCCGACTTTGTGACTGCAGAATGTGACGTAGAGGCGGCCTCAGACAGCACCGAAGACTATGAGGACAACGATGCATATTCACATTGCCGCTGGGTCATCCCACGTCAAGGACTGTGGCATTGGCAAGTCCATGTGGGCTACCTGAAGCCTGGAACAGAGGAAGAGATCTCAGAACTCCTTACCGAAGGCATCTCATGGATTGGTGATGTGCATCACTACACGGACGACCTGACCGTTACCGGATGGGGCGAGGCGTAACCATGAGTGCAGGCATTCAAGACACAGAGACACCGGTGTCGGGCATGAACAATCCCACTGCGTTGGGAGTTGACAACACACCGGGTTGGTCTCCCCAGAACAAGCGGTACGCGATCGCTGGTGCACTGGTGCTTGCCATGGCAGTGTCGCTCTGGCTATTCGGCCGCAGCGGCACAAGCGAGACACCCGTTGATGTAGTCACGACGGCCGAATCGTGGCCTGCAGGTCAGGATCCGCAGGCATTTGTGACTATCCCAGTTCCTGAGGATGTGGCAGGGTTCTTTGTCAGACCTGAGGAACTCGTAGGACGGGTGCCCCGGAGCGCTTTGCCCGCCGGAGTCGTGGTCTCACCCGCGATGCTCGGCACGGCTGGTGCTTCGGCCACGGCATCAGACTCCGCGGCAACCCTGCTTGCAGTAAGCGTCGACGCGTCGCTGTGGCCACCCCCAGGACCAGCCGCCGGCAACATTGCGGTCTTCGCAGAAAACCCAGGAGCTTGTGCCATGGCGATTCTGCCGCTGGTGGAGGCTCTCGAATCAGCAGTGGTTGTAGAGGTTGCCCCTTCCCTGGCCGAGGTGCTGGCACCGACATCGTGGTGGGCATGGGAGTCGCCACGGGACGGCTGGCACCTGTGCGTCGAAGCTCCACATGCAGCCTTTGTGCGGTCACAAGCAGCGCTGTCGTCAAACGCCGAGCAGGCACCGAGTCAAAACAGTTCTGGCAGTGCGAAAGGCAGCGACAGTTCAATCCCACCCACCGCCGATCCGACATCGCCCGATCAGCCACCCGCTGGCATGACGATCACAGGTTTGTAGTCGTGCTAGCAATCTCATGGGATCCCACTCTGCGGCCGCAGACTGCGCGCTGGGTGATGCGCAGCATTATCGGGGGAGTCAAAGCAACGGCATCAGACGTGGTGGTGGGCACCTCTCTGGCCGATCGCACCCCGGCAGCAGCACCTAATCGTCCGGCAATTGTCACCGTCGACGCAAACGGGAACCACCAGACCTTGACTGCCGCAGTGGCGGCTGCTGCCGGTGTCATCTGGATCGCCCCAGATGCTCCAGAAGGCATCCGTAGTGCGCTGGGGTTAGATGCGGGACCTGCCCTGTCGGTTCCGGTGGCACTCGTCGTTGTAACGGAGAGCAGCGTGCATTGCGGTCGGTTGCGCATGCTCACAGGAGTGCAGGCAGTCAGGGCGGTAGCACCAATGCCAAGCGCACGCTCCGAAAGAAGGCTCCGTCGCCTGGGTCGTTCAATGGCAGCCGCGGCCGCTGCTCCTTTACGTATGGACACCACGGATCGCCGTGTGCGCCGGGAATCCGCAGCGGCAGCGGCTGCTGAGCGGCTACAGCAACTACTAGGTGAAGAGGGCGTTGAGGAGTTCCAGATCCGTGGTGGTGAGTCGATGCTCGTCGAGTACTCGACAGGGATACGTGAAACCCGTCCCTCACCATTTGGTTCCGATGATGAGTTGGTAGCAGCCTGCCGCTTCCTGGCGTCATATGCAGGTGACCGCCCGCAGCGGTTTGACAAACTTGACCCTCGACTTGATACACGACTCGGAACCCGATGGCGGCTGCATGCCGAAGCCTTCGTGTGTTCACCCCCGACTCTGGTGCTGCGCAGCAACCTGGGCGGCCGGCGCAGCCTCACCGAACTTCGATTGTGCAATGACGAGCTAGCAAAGATCCTGGTCGAAGCCGTAGCTGGCAGGATCCGTGCAAATGTCGTGGTAGCGGCTGCTATGGGTGGCGGCAAGACAACTCTGTGTCAGGCACTCCTGGCCAAGGTTCCGCCACAAGAGCGAATCGACACAATCGAGGACACTCCCGAGTTGCGTTTGCGGGAGTACGGCATTCACCCGAACTCCTATGAGCGTCTCACCCGGGACGCCAACAACGACGGGGTTGGCAAGCACTCCATGGCCGACCATGTTCGAGACGCCAAGCGAGCCAACTCGTCCAAACTCGTCGTTGGCGAGGTGCGTGGCGAGGGCACCATGGCGCTACTCGATGCGATGAGTTCGGGGCTGCTGGGGTGCCTGGTCACCTTGCACTCGCCTCCAGGTCCGGGAGTTCTTGAGAAGCTGACCGCCTATGCGACGAGCGAAGGGGTAGACGAGAGCCTCGCTCGCCGCTCGATCGCCATTGCGGTGCATCTGCTGGTCTGGCTGGGTCGCAACCAGTCAGGTGAGCGGGTCATTGCAGATGTGACGCAGATTGTGGGCGCCAACCCAGATGGCAGCATCGCCACGAGATGCCTCTGGCACCTCTTGCCTCAACATCGTTGGGCGACTCCGGCTGCCGCCCCCACTGGTCAGGTGGCACAGCTATATCAGTCCGCCGGAGTGGCAGAACGCACGGGCGTGGCAGAACCAACGGGAGTGGCAGAACCCGCGGGAGTGGCGCAATGAATGCAACAGGCTGGATCATCGTTGCCGGAGGTTGTGCGGTAGTCGCCACCGTGTTGTGGCCGACATCGGGCACGCACTGGTCGTTGCGAGCAGGCAGCTACCGGCGGAACGACTCTCGGTGCCTGCAGAGATCCCGGTTGCAGCAGTTGGGGCTGCACCGGTGCTGATGTTTGGACTCTCGATCATGCATGCAGTTGCGGCAGCACTATGCACCGCGAGTTGCATGGCGGCACTCAAGGTGATGCGCGCTTCGCGGCGCTGGCGAACGACGGCAGAAGGCACCGCCCGGTTGGCAAGTGTGCTAGCAAATCAGGCCTCGGTTGCGGTGACCGTGACCGATGCTCTGCGCCGGGCCGCTGATGTTGTTCATGGTCCCATCGGTGAGGCAGCCGCCGACATGGCAAGCGACGCTGAGACGCTGGGCGTCGACGTGGCAGCAGAGCGCTTCTATACGAGGGTTGCCTACCCCTGTGGCCCGCTCGCTTGGTGCAGTCGTCGCGGTCTCGGCAAACAGTGGCAGCCGGTGGGCCCAAACTGTTCAATTGCTAGAGGCTGAAGCTGCCGAGGCTGCGAGCAGTGCCCGCTTGTTTCACTCCCGTGTCGCTATGGTGATGCCAACGGTCGTGGCTGTGGTGCTACTTAGCTCAGGTTTGGTTGTAGCTGCGACCTGGACAGCAAGCGATCTTGCTGAATGGATCGCCGGACTGGACGGATCGGTGCTGGTGCTCGGTGGAGCATGCGTTACCGCGATTCTTTGTGCGAGGGTGATCATGCCAGCACGAGCAATCGCGGCCGCTGGTTACCAGCAATGAGGCTCGCCGTGTCGCAGCGACGTCAGGGACGATGATGGTGTGGCCCGCGGTGGTATTCAGCATCTCCGGTGCGGCGTTTGCTTTGCGCCTAGTGCTCGCTACACCAGCGCCACCTTCCAACTCAGTGGCGATGGCTGCTACCGGATGGCCACCACGAACTCTCCGCATTGCCGCCATGACACTGGGAGCATTGATCGCAGGTCTCGTATTTGTGTTCTTCTCGGCCGTTGCCGACCTTCGCTCGGGTGTTCTAGTCGGTGGGGCTGTGGCTTTCTGGGCTCCTGAGGCGATGTCTCGATTGATCCGGAGAAGCGTCTTGAGCACCTACCGTCGCAAACGTGACGAGGCATTGCTTGAGTGGCTGCGCCGGATCCGGCTCTATTGCACTTCCGGGCGACCCATCAATGATGCTGCTCTTGAGGCTGCCGAAGAGATCGAGGCAGCGGCGTTTGCTCCTGTTGCCACGTCAATAAACCTTGCCCTGGCATCAGGTCGTGATCCTCTCAGTGCCGCGGCAGAACACTTTGTTGGCTCGACGGCTGAGACACTCGTGGTCACGTTGCTCGAAGCGGAACGAGCAGGAGCTGCAGCGAGCGATCTCATTGATCGGCTGATTGGCCAGGCAGTACAAGTTCTGGAAGATTCCAGGCGCGCCCGGATCGAGGTGCTCGGACGCGCAACAAATAGCACCTCCACACTCATCGCGGCAATTACTAGCACGGTTGTTGTAATCGCTTTGCTAGCCGCCACTCGTATAACTGTTTGAATCGAACAGGAGAAACAATGGAATCCCCGATTGCAAAGATCATGATGCTCGGCGCCACGATTGCCATTACCACCGCAGTCGTATTGTTTGGGTGGACTGCGATCAACTCGAACACTCCAGATCTCGACGACCCGCTTGCGGACAAGTCTCACATCACCGATGAGAGTCTTTGCAGGGCAGTTAAGGGCACCTGGTCAACCTCCGGCGGCACAGGATCGTGCAGCTAGAGACTCAAGACATCTGGCGAGATATCTAGCGGCGAAGGACTCCGTCTATGGAGACAGCGATCGGTGTCTTGCGCAGCTTTGGTGTTGTCTTTGTTGCAGTGATCGTGATCTTTTCGGGTTACGTCCACAATGTGGCAAAGATTTCAGCGTCGGCGGCGGCTTCGGCCGCCGCTTCGGCTGCTGCTGATTCGCTTAAGTCAACAGGTTGGGATTGTTCCACTGAAGACGCACGCTGGTAGCAAGCAAATGAGGCCGCCGCTGAGGCCGCAGTGCATCGAGCATCGGTTACCGGATCTGCAGCTGCCACGGACTACTCGCTGAGTTCTTCGGGTTCTTGCACTGTGATTGCATCAGTAACTGCCACAGCCGCTGGTGCCAGGACACCTCTAAGTGCGACATCAGTGGCATGTGCCCCAACTGGCGTAACGTCAGCAAGTGGCTTGACAATTTCGCGTTCATGTTGACGCATGGACAACCACAGGTGAACACTCGGGTACTTCCGGTTTCACACCGATGTCGTCGCCTAGCTCAATCATCGAGATGGTGGTGGATATATGGATGAAGGGGTAGCGCTTGTAATAGCGATTCCTGTTGTTGCGTTTGCGCTCTGGGCAGTTGCATTTGCTGGCACTCACGCCAATAGCCAAGCTCGAGTTGCTGTAGAGCCGAGAGTGCAGCTGTATCTGTTGTGACAGCATCAGCAACTACTGATGCTGTATCAGCAGATGAGCTAGCTCGTCGAGTCGCAGTTGGAGCAACGCTTGCAGTGTGTTCAAATGCAACAACATCTGTCGTCCACTCCGATCTTGATGCTGGAACAGCAGTGGTTTCAGTGGAGTGTGACATGGCGGATGGATTTGAAGATTTCCGAGTGTGCGTCACTGGATTTGCTCAGTCTCAACCGGCTTCTAGTGGCACGATCATCAATGATTGCCCGACATGACAGTTCCGATCCTGGTATTGATGCTCATAACGATGGTCAGTGCCATGACAGCCGCGATTCGAGACCAAGCAACACACGCTGCGGTCGTAGACATTGCTGAATTACGTGTAGAGCAGGCTGCGGATGCAGTTATCGAGAGTTGCCTGAGCGAGGCAGGTTGTGTCCTACCGGCGGGTGCGAAAGCTTGTGCAAATTCCGCAGGCATTGCGATCACAATTGAGGTCGACTGGAATCCCCGGCTATGGCACAACCTCTCCACAGTTACAGCAACCCGTGTGATTACACATAAGGCTGGTCTCGAGCAGCCTGCTCTAACCAATCGTCTCCGTGACATGGCAGGTACTTGCTAGGCATGTGCTCACTAAGTCACAAGTCACGGAACTGATCCTGCGATTGTCCGTGAAAGCCCTCGGATTGAGCGGTCTGGGCTGCGATCCCAAGGCTGAAACCTAGGGATGACCTCCTAGTCGTAGGTTGCTTCACACCACCATTTTCCGGTTTCGATCACACACAGATGTGCTGAGCCGTCGTCGAGTACTAGCTGGAAACGGGCTTGTCGCCGGCGCGAACTGGGATGCCACCAGCGTTCATCTAATGGCCATGGACCTGCCCAGGAGGTGACATGTCTGGAGTTGTTATCCGGGCCTGTCATCAAGCAAGGCGCAGCACTTACCTCCCCTCGAGCTCCGACGGTGACCTCTCTGCCATCCCGATCGGTAACCGATAGCGGCTCCGGCTGAGCAAAAACCACTGCTGGCATAGGGCGCGGCAGTTGGCCGGGCCATGGTGCCTGCAGGTTCGAAGCCTCCTCAGAAGTGTGATGTAATGGCAGATAGCCCTAGACCGCTCGCCGTTGCTGCAGATCGTCAAGGGCCTCTAACCGTGGCGCCTCCAACGATTCCGCCACGTCTACGTCCGCCAATCCCACTGCACAATCTGGCGTGGGTAACCACAACGGGAACCGGCGGGGCCGGGAAGCAGCACCCCGACCGTCAACCGTCACCTGCACTTGACGGGCAAGCAGCCGACCATGCCCGCTGCCGATCCCGTCCCAGAAGGGACGGTCAATCCTCATACGAATCTCGGGTCGCAACCCCGAACCACGCAACCCGAAACCATCTGTCAGCAAAGCATTCTCAACACAAATCAGCGACGTGCCGTGATCACGCATCCGAGCAGTCAGCTTGCGCGCCACAGCGTTTCTGATCGGAACTCTTGAACCCATCATCCCAACCAGCACAAGATCAAAACCGCTGATCACCGCACTGAGCACATCAGCAGCAAGATCAGCCCTAAGACGGCGACGCAACTCAACAAACGCGCAGCGACGCAAATCAACCCCCTGCTCAGCAAGAGCGCACACCCCTAGGTCATTGACCCCAACAGCTGCCACCCAGCTTCCCCGCTTTGAGGCCTCAGCCGTAAGCGCAACTGCCAGAGTCAGCGAGCCATGACCGCTAACCGCGATAGCGGTGCCTCGCTGGATGCTGCCATTAGGTACTGGATGCTGCCATTAGGTAGCAGCGGCTGGAGGGTTTCGGCTACAGGAAGTCGTCGTTCATGTGCATATGCACCCACTTGACCACTGGCCCTGGCCATCTCTGCTCCGCGGCTCGCGAGATCACGAACCGGCGTCCACACCGCCACAAGCCCATAATACAAACATATGTTCGTTTTTGCGAGCTATTCGCAAGGGGTCGAGCCGCCATCGAGCCGCCATTTGCAGTCGCGAATGAGCGCTTGGGTGCCTAAGGTGCGGGGCATGTATGACCTTAAGATCAGCGGTGGGTTGCTCGTTGATGGCACCGGCGACCCTCCCAGACACGCAGACGTAGCTGTGATGGGCGACACAATCGTCGCCGTTGATACAGATCTAGACGGCGACGCCCGTCATTTCATCGACGCCACAGGACAGATCGTCACCCCCGGTTTCGTTGACGTTCATACTCACGATGACGGGCAAGCAACCTGGGATGACCTGCTCGAGCCCAGTTCCGGGCATGGCGTCACCACAGTGGTGATGGGGAACTGCGGCGTTGGTTTTGCACCTGTTCATCCCGGCAGCGAGGAGTGGCTGATCCAGCTGATGGAGGGGGTCGAGGACATCCCCGGAGCCGCTCTTTCTGAAGGGATCAGTTGGGGCTGGGAGTCCTTTGATGAGTATCTCGACGTGCTTGACAAGCGGCGTTGGGCCATTGATGTGGGAACCCAGGTGCCCCACGCAGCGGTGCGTGCTTACGTGATGGGGGAGCGGGGTGCTCGCAACGAGCCCGCCAACACCGAAGAGATACAAGCCATGGGTCGCATCGTCGCCGATGCCATAAGTGCAGGTGCTCTAGGCGTGTCCACCTCGCGCACGCTGGCACACCGGGCCATGGATGGCGAGCCCGTGCCGGGCACATTTGCCGCCGAAGACGAACTGTTCGCACTGGGTCGTGGGCTGCGTGACGGTGGGGGAGGCGTGTTTGAGCTTGCACCGGTCGGCTCCGCAGGTGAGGACATCATCAAGCCACGCACCGAAGTCGAGTGGATGCAACGCCTATCCGCGGACACCGGCCAGCCTGTCAGCTTTGCTCTACTGCAGGTGCCGACAGCACCGGAGTTGTGGCGTGATCTGATGGAGGCCTCTATGCAAGCCGCTGATCGTGGTGCGCAACTATTCCCGCAGGTAGCGGGCCGGCCGTTTGGCTTGCTTGTGGGTTGGCAGACCTCGCATCCGTTCAGCAGGCGCCCCTCCTATCGCGCTATCGAGCATCTCGACATCAACCAGCGGATTCAGCGGCTGCGTGACCCGGCAGTGCGGGAGGCCATTCTCACGGAGCAAGACGGTGAACGTCGAGGAGGCATGCAAGAAGGTGTCGGATCGCTCGTTGCCAACATGCTCCATGCGATGTATGTGCTGGGCAACCCGCCCGACTATGAGCCCACCGCAGACCGTTCCATAGCTGCCATCGCTAAGGATCGAGGGATCACCCCCATCGAAGCCGCTTATGACGCCTTTTGTGACGAGGACGGGTGCGCCTTGTTGATGGTGCCGCTGTTCAACTACGTCGACGGCAACCACGACACGATTCGTGAGCAGCTAACCCATCCACGTGCGGTGATGGGGCTTTCTGATGGGGGAGCCCACTGCGGTCTGATCTGTGACGCCTCGCTGCCCACCACCATGATCAGCCACTGGACTCGTGACCGCAGCCGCGGCAAGCGTCTACCGCTCGAGTGGGTGGTGCGCAAGCAGACACAAGACACCGCCGCTCTGTTTGGTCTGGGTGATCGTGGTGTGGTGGCTGCGGGCAAGCGTGCTGATCTGAACGTGATCGACTACGAAGCCATCAACTTGCAGACGCCTCGTCTGGTTCACGATCTACCCGCTGGGGGCAGGCGCTTGCTGCAACACGCCGATGGTTACACGGCCACTGTGGTTGCTGGCGTGCAAACCCGTGACCAGGGCCAAGACACCGGATCTCGACCGGGACGGCTGGTGCGTGGCCGCCGCTGACGGCGACTCTTGACTCAATCTCATACAGATCGTGAATTCTTGCATCGAGAATGGCGGAGGTAGAACAAATGGGGTGTTGTGACGGGCGTGTAGTGATTGTGACCGGTGCTGGTCGTGGGCTCGGGCGAGCTCATGCCTTGGCCTTTGCTGCTGAAGGTGCCCATGTGTTGGTGAATGACTACGACACGAGCCGAGAAGGCTTCCGTGTCCCGGCTAATGCAAGTGCAGGCGCAGATGCCGATGTACAAGCGGATGACGCCGCGAGTGCTGTCGTTTCAGAGATCACCGAGTCGGGCGGCTCAGCTGTTGCCAATAACGCAGATGTTGCGGATTGGGATCAAGCCGCCGACATGATCGGTCAGGCGGTTAGTGAGTGGGGCCGTCTTGACACGCTGGTATGCAACGCCGGCTTCCTGAGAGACCGGATGCTCGTCAACATGAGTGAACAAGAGTGGGATGCGGTGGTGCGTGTGCATCTCAAGGGTCACTTTGCCTCGGCCCGTCATGCAGCGGCGTACTGGCGTAGCCAGCACGCCGCAACCGGTAATGCATCGCCTGCCCGCATCGTCAACACGACCTCGGGTGCAGGTCTGATGGGCTCAATTGGGCAGGGCAACTACGCGGCCGCAAAGGCTGCGATCGCCTTGTTGACGATCCAGCAGGCCGCCGAGTTCGGCGGTTACGGGGTGCGGGTCAACGCCATCGCGCCAGCGGCGCGCACCCGCATGACTGCGGGAATCTTCTACGCGGCCGAGCCGCCTGCTGAGGCATGGGATCCCGTTGCTCCCGACAATGTGTCGCCGCTCGTGGTCTGGCTTGGTAGCCAGGCATGCGAGCTAACGGGCCGGGTGTTCGAGTGTGAAGGTGGTCAACTCAATGTCTGTGACGGTTGGCAACACGGCCCGATTGTGTCGGTAGGTAAGCGAAAGATGACAGTTCAAGAGGCTGGAGATCTTGCACAACGATCGGCCGCACAAGAGCAACCGCCCGCTCCCGTTTACGGGATGAGATAACGATTATTGAAACATCACAATCTATGAGTCTTGATCGGTCACATTACGCCATTGCGGGATCGAAGAACACAACAGACTCTGTGACAAAAGTGTGACAAACCTGTAACGATGGTGTAACGTTTACCGCAGGAACCGGGTCAGAAGAACCAGGATTCGCCAAGATCCGGATCCGCATCCCCCCCTCCAGGGACCGTGTGGGGCCCGCCAGTAAAGCTGGCGGGCCTCCATGCTTTACACCCAGATTCCGTGAAATGAGCGTGGCGAGGAGGCCCGCTTTTGGCGGCACAGGCAAACCGGCGACACAGGCAATGCCCGTCGATATACGCTGCGGGTCGTGGTCACGTGTCGTGGCAAGGCATACGCAGCTAGCGATGGATGCATCTAGGCAATGAGCGCGCCGATATCTGACGCTGGTTCGTTCTGGGAGCTGCTTGAGCGCAGGGTCGCTGCCACACCCGATCTGATGATGTTGACAGACGCGGCGGATCGCAGCGTCACCTTTGCCGAGTTCAAACAGTGGGCGGAGCGGGTTGCCGCAGGCCTGCAAGACCTTGGCGTTGGGCGTAACACCCCTGTCACCTGGGTGCTGCCGACCCGCATCGAGACGATCGTGTTGAGCTTCGCCTTGAGCCGTCTTGGTGCCCTACAGAACCCGATTATTCACATCTATAGGCATCGTGAGGTCGGCTACTGCATCCGTGAGACTGGAGCGAACTTTGTAGTGCATCCGGGCGTCTGGGGTGGCTTCGACTATGCCGCAATGATGCGCGAAGTAACCGCCGACCTCGAAAACCCGCCGCAATTGCTGGCCGGGTATGACCAGCTCCCCGAGGGTGACCCACGTTCTCTTCCTGAACCCCCCGATCCGAGCACCACCGACATTCGCTGGCTCTATTACACATCCGGTACAACCTCAAACCCAAAGGGTGTCAAACACACCGATCGTTCACTGATTGCTGGCGGGATAGGACTCGCCAAAGCTCTCGACATGAGCGGAGACGACATCGGCTCCATTGCCTTCCCGTACGCGCACATTGGCGGCCCCGATTACATAGTGACAATGCTGTGGTCAGGGTTCGGATCAGTACTAGTCGAACGGTTCAATCCTGTCGCCGCCACGGCGCTCTACGCGCGCAAAGGCGTGACAATGGCGGGCGGATCAACGGCGTTTTATCAGATGTTCCTGGTTGAAGACCTCAAGTCACGAGAGGCAGGTCTCGGGCCTGCAATGCCGACACTGCGAGTGTTGTCAGGCGGTGGAGCGCCGAAACCGCCTGAGATCTACTTCGCAGTCAAACAGCAGATGCAGATCCCGGTTTCTCACGGTTACGGCATGACCGAGTGTCCGATGATCTCGCAGGGCTCACCCCATGACAGCGATGACCAACTTGCCCACACCGATGGTCATCCTGTTTATGGATGTGACGTGTCGATTGTGGCACCAGACGGTAGCGATGTCCCGGCGGGTTCCGAAGGCGAGATAAGAGTCAAAGGGCCCATGCTGTTTGCCGGTTACACAGATCCCACTCTTGATGCCGATGCGCTTGATGATCAAGGCAGGTTCCGTACCGGTGACCTGGGCGTTAAGCGATCCGATGGCCACTTAACACTTACCGGTCGTCTCAAAGACGTGATCATCCGCAAGGGTGAGAACATCTCGCCAATTGAAATCGAAGACGTCCTGTTTGCGGATGACAGGGTTGCGGCAGTTGCAGTGGTCGGGCTCCCTGACAGAGAGCGTGGAGAGATGGTTTGTGCGGTGATTCAGACCGCAGCCGATGCTGATGATCTAACGTTTGATGAAATGGTTGCTGCATGTGAGCAAGCCGGACTAGCACGCCAAAAGGTTCCGGAGCGTCTAGAGATCTATCCCGGGCCGCTGCCACGAAACGCCACGCTAAAGATCCTCAAACACGAACTCAAGGATCATTACACGTCGCAGGACTCTTGAGTTGGCAAGCTTGATGATTGCTGAAGAAACTCATGACAGAGATCGACTATCGCGGAAGGAGTGCCTAGATGGCTGATGTGACCGTCTATCACTTGCCCTATTGAAACAGTTCAGTGAGCGCCGTGGCGGTCGCGAAAAAGAGTGGCTTAGAGCTAGACGTTGTCAAGTACATGAAAGACAAACCGACTGAAGCCACATTGAGAGCTGTGATTGAGCGGCTTGAGGATCCGGTAGAGAACCTGGTCCGCAAGGACATGCAATTCAAGAAGCTGAAGCTCAACCCCGATGACTATGTCGACAACCCAGATGCGGTTGTTGAGGTGTTGTTGAAGTATCCGCGGTTAATGCAACGACCTGTGCTAGTGCGAGGTGATCGCGCCATCATCGGTCGCCCGCTCGGGAAAGCAAAAGGAAAGGCTCGAGTCACCGAGTTCGTCTCCTAAGGGCAGTCTCCTAACGCGACCCGGCGACCCCGCGGGGTCGCCGGGTCGCGTTAGGAGACTGCCGAGTACCTGCTGAGTGCCTAGTGACTAGTAGTTGGCGGCGAGGGCTTCTTTGAAGCTCGCGCCCTTATCGATGAGCATCCGGTAGCGCATGACGTGTCGGGGACGGTTGAAGCCGAGCACCCCGACGATCCGACCGGCTCTGCCGTAAAGGGCCGCGAACCGCCGGTCGGCCACCGAACCGGTCACGACCTGTACCTCGTCATCTGGGCTCGCTCTACCGGCAAGCTGGATCTTGCGGTCGTATTGATCGCTCCAGAACCAGGGCACCGGCGCGAATCGCCCGATGTTCTCGTTTAGCAACCGGCGAGCAGCATGAGCGCCTTGCGCTGCAGCGTTGTCCCAGTGTTCGACGCGCATGACCTCGCCAAACAGCTCATTGGGCCAGCGCGCTACGTCACCGGCAGCCACTACCCCCTCAGCCGCTAAGCAGGTTGCATCACACAGCACCCCGTCATTGATCTCTAGCCCGGATTCCTGTAGCCAGGCCGTGTTGGGGATGACCCCGATACCGATCACGACCACGTCAGCGTCAACCACGGTCCCATCGGTCAACACCACCCGCTCTACCGAACTGGTGCCTTCAAGGCGAGCCACTCCAACACCGGTGCGCAGGTCAACACCATGATCACGATGAACCGCAGCACACACGCTGCCCATCTCGTCGCCTAACACTCGAGACAGCGGGTTTTGAAGAGCCTCAACCATGGTCACCGCAAGACCCCGCTGGCGTGCCGTGGCGGCTACCTCCGCGCCGATAAAGCCAGCACCCACCACGACGACGCGTCCAGGCGTGCGATCAAAATCGGCCCTTAGAGCCAGGCAATCATCAAGCGAACGCAGAACATGGACACCACCGAGATGTTCGGTACCCGGCAATGTCCTACAACTTGCACCAGTAGCGATGATGAGTCCATCAACGGCCAGGGTGTCGCCTGAACTGAGGCTCAAGGTTCGCGCTGCGAGGTCCAATGACTCTGCCTTTATGCCAAGACGCAGGTCAACATCCAGGTCAGCGATCTTGTTCTCGTTCGACAGCGCAATCCGGTCGGGCTCCCAAGTGCCAGCAAGCACCTGCTTCGACAGCGGCGGCCGATCGTAGGGAAGGTGTTCTTCCGCACCCACAAGCACGATTTCGCCGTCGAAACCGTCACGACGCAGAGTCTCAACAGCACGCAAACCTGCAAGTGAGGCGCCAACAACAGTTACAGACTTCACGTGACCCTGACCTTGATGTGACCTTGACGCTGTGGTCTACTCAGTGGGCTTACTTAGCAATCGAGATTGCTTGTTTGGGGCAGCGCTGCACGCACTCTTCAACCCGCTCGCGATCGCTCTCATCAGGTGTCTCGTTCAAGATGTAAAGGAAGTCATCGTCGCGCACTTCAAAGATGTCAGGCGCGATCTGCATACAGACTGCATTGCTCTCGCACAGGTCAAAGTCCACGACGATACGCATCGGGTTTCTCCTCGTAGTTAGGGGTTGGTAGTTGGGGGTTGGTTATAGGTGTGACGTGACTCGATGTAGATGTCACAACACCGTGACTCACAGTACCCAAGACATGGCACGACCCGCCGGGTCGTGTCGTCGAGCCGCCCCCACACCTCGGTAGCCTCTGTCGCGTCCTGCAACAGATGTGGGACGCCTAAGCACAGCAATGTGCGCACGCTGCTGGCCACGAGCAATCGAGTTAAGCGGCAGGGTCAGATACCCAAAACGGAGATTCAATGTCATCCAGCCTCCCCCCCAAAGCCGAGACCATCGCTTCGATGGCCAAGGCATTCGACCTCGCTGATAACAACACTGGCGCACCTGAAGTCCAGATTGCATTGCTGTCGGCGCGGATCAAACATCTCACCGACCATCTCAGAGTTCACAAGAAAGATCACCACAGCAGGCGCGGGCTGCTAATGCTTGTGGGTAGGCGCCGCAGGTTGCTTGACTACGTAAAGGAGAACGACGTTGAGCGCTACCGGGCCATCATCGCCCACCTTGGTCTGAGGCGATAAAGCACTACGGGACGGCCAACCGACGCCGTCTCTCTGGCTAGAAGCTAGATATGTCAATCTGGCGTGTCGCTAGCCGGCGACAATCCCAGCAACAACCAACCACGACACGGCCACTCCGGTGTCAGTCGCATCCGCCTCGCCTCACGCAGCGAGCAGTGGGGCCGATACGACTGGGAATCTGGCGAGGCCGGTCACTACCGGGCCGTCGTGCCCGAAAGGAGCAACAATGGCCGACGCCATATCAGTAAGTGGCGCCCTCTCACGAACAGAGGGGCGCAGCGCCACGTTCGAAACCGGGCTCTTAGCGCCCTTAGCCGCCGGTTCAGTCACCGTCACGATGGGCAACACCGTCGTGTTAGTGACCGCCACGGCTGCGAAGTCACCCCGGGAGGGAGCCGACTTCTTTCCCTTAACCGTCGATGTTGAGGAGCGGATGTACGCCGCGGGCCAAATACCCGGCTCGTTCTTTAGGCGTGAAGCTCGAGCTGGTGAGCAAGCGATCTTGACATGCCGGCTCACCGACCGCCCGCTGCGACCGTGCTTCCCGAAAGGGTTCCGCAACGACGTACACATAGTCGCCACGGTTCTCGGCGCAGACCAGGAAAACCCCTACGACATGGCGGCCCTCAACGGAGCCTCAGCCGCGCTGTGCATATCTCACATTCCCTTTGATGGGCCCATCGGAGCGGTGCGTCTGGCTTGGTCGCCTGATGGAGAGTGGATCCCGTTCCCGACCTATGCCGACGGTGACGAGTCGGCCTTCGAGATGGTTGTTGCGGGCAGGATTGCCGGCGACGACGTGGCTGTGATGATGGTTGAGGCCGGTGGCACGGCCAAAACCTGGGAGCTGTACGAGGGTGGCGCAGCCAAAGTCAACGAAGACGTGCTCGCTACCGGGCTTGAGGCTGCGAAGTCATCGATCCGTGAGATGATCGACCTGCAACAGCGGTTGATTGACGCCGTCGGCACGCCCACGAAGATGCGTGCTCCGCTCGCTGTCGATTACTCGCCAGAGATCTATACCGCTGTCACAGAGGTCGCTGCGGATCGTGTCGCGGCGGTGCAATCGATCACCGACAAGACGCAGCGCCAGGATGCAGAGGCGGAGCTAGCCGCTGATGTTGTTGCCGACCTTGAGCCGGCGTTTGGTAGCGATCCCCGAACCGCTTCACAGATCCGCAACGCCTTGCGTTCTGTCACCAAGAGCGTGGTGCGACAACGCATTGTTACTAAGGGCGAGCGCATTGATGGGCGCAAGACCAACCAGCTGCGGCCGCTGATGAGCCGGGTTGGGTTAGTGCCGACCGCCCACGGTTCGGGTCTGTTCCAGCGCGGCGAGACCCAGGTTCTCAACTTCACGACACTGGGGATCGGGCGCAGCGACATGATGATCGACGATCTGTCGCCGACCGAAAAGAAGCGATACTTCCATCACTACAACTTCCCACCGTTCTGCACCGGCGAGACCGGGTTCATGCGGGGGCCGAAGCGCCGTGAGATCGGCCATGGTGCGCTGGCAGAGCGTGCCCTGTTCCCGGTAATTCCCTCACATGAGGAGTGGCCGTACACGATCCGCACCGTCTCTGAAGTGCTGGCATCTAACGGGTCAAGCTCGATGGCGTCGGTGTGTGGCTCAACCCTCTCGCTCATGGATGCTGGCGTTCCCATCAAGGCACCGGTTGCGGGTGTGGCAATGGGTCTGGTGCATGCCGACGACACCTACGTGACCCTGACCGACATCCTTGGTGCTGAAGACGCCTTCGGTGACATGGACTTCAAGGTCGCTGGCACCACTGATTTCATTACGGCGTTGCAGCTTGATACCAAGATCGCGGGTATCCCTGCTTCGGTGCTAGCTGCGGCGCTGCGACAAGCACGTGACGCTCGCCTCGAGATCCTTGATGTGATGGCTGCAACCATCATGGAACCAAGAGACGATGTACGAGATACCGCGCCCAAGGTCAGGAGCTTCGAGATCCCGATCGACAAGATCGGCGAAGTGATCGGGCCTAAGGGCAAGGTAATCAACGCCATCCAGACTGAGACAGGCGCAGACATAAGCATTGACGACGATGGCGCCGCAGGCGTTGTGTCGATCGCTTCGATCGATCGTGATGCGGTGACCGAGGCAGAGCGCCAGATCAGACTGATTCTTGATCCGCCGACTGCCGATGTTGGTGCCACCTACAAAGGCCGGGTTGTCAACATCACCAAGTTCGGGGCATTCGTGAACATCTTGCCGGGTCGTGATGGCCTGGTTCACATCTCCAAGCTCGGTGGTGGCCGTCGGATCAACCGGGTCGAAGATGTGCTTGAGCTTGGTGAAGAAATTGAGGTTGTCGTCGAAGATGTCGACCCCAACGGCAAGATCTCACTGCTTCCCAAGTCTGTTGCGGATGCTGCCGATGGAGCAGGCGACACTTCGCGTGACAGCAGGCCGCGCCGGCGGCGAGGCCCGGGCGCTCCTCGTACAGGCGCAGGCAAGGATGCCCATAGCACCAATGGCGCGCCGGGACGCCCGAAACGCGGCCCTTCAGCGGGTCGGCCAGGGCCCGCCAAGCGTCCCCGTCGCGGAGCCGGTGCTGGTGCCAAAGCCGGCGGCCCTAAGGGACAGCCGAAGCAGCGTGGCGGTCCGCAGCGGGGACGCAAGCCTGGTGGACCCGGCGGCGGTCCTCGCCGGGGGCCACGCAAGCCAGCCCATGGAAAGGGAGGCCGCAAGCCTGCCCGGCGGCCACGACCAGTCTCGTTTGAGGAGTCCTTTGATGCTCAACTTAAGCGTGACTTTGGTGATCTCGGACCTGATCCGCGTCCACGCCGCCGCAGGCGTCCCCGGCAGCGCTAGCAGCTCGCCGCGGCAGTTGCCTGAGCCACACCTGAACACCTGAGTATCTGAGAACCTGAGGTGGGACGGTGATCCGCGTAGGTGTGTGCGGCTCAACAGGCCGAATGGGCGGCGAGGCTTGCCGAGCCATCGAAGCCGATCCTGGTGCCGAGTTGGTTGCCGGGATCGGCTCCGCGGGTTCGCTCAGCGAGTTAGTCGACGCGCAACCCCACGTTGTTGTGGATTTGACGGTCGCAGAGGCAGCCAGAACCAACGTGGTGGCACTTGGGGCTGCAGGCATTCATGTGGTCGTTGGCACCTCAGGCCTAGATGAGCAAGACATCGCAAGCCTGAGGGCAGCGTTCGGGGCGAGCCACTGCATCGTGGCGCCGAACTTCGCTCTCGGTGCGGTGCTGATGATGCGCTTCGCGGCAATGGCGGCACCGTTCTTTGACACCGCTGAAGTGATCGAGTTACACCACAACCGCAAGGTCGACGCACCATCAACAACAGCGCTCAAGACCGCCGAAGCAATGTCTGAGGCATCAGCGGACTGGGCCACCGATCCAACACGGCGCGAGTTAATTGCAGGTTCACGGGGCGGGTTGACGGCCGGTGGCATCAGGGTTCACTCGTTGCGGCTCAACGGTCTCGTAGCTCACCAGGAGGTGATCCTTGGCGGCACTGGCCAGACGTTGAGTATTCGCCACGACAGCCTCGACCGGTCGTCATTCATGCCCGGGATGCTGCTGGCTGTCAAGCGCATCGTTGACCTCGGTCCCGGTGTCACCGTAGGTCTCGACCAGATCGTGGGGATCTGATCTCGGAGCGGCTGCGCCGGCTGTTGAGCCTCGGGTGGATCGGATCGCACCTGTTTGTGATCGCCATGGTGATCTTGATGGTCAATCTTGGCTTCTGGCAGCTGCGACGTCTTGATGACCGGCGTGCCCTCAACGAAGCGACAGCCGCGGCTATGGCTCAAGATCCGACCGACATCGCGACTCTGCTCGCCGGCTCGCAGGAAGAAGATGAGGAAGAGGTTGCCGACTACACCTCGGTAATTGCGACTGGCACTTATCTGAGCGAGAGCGAAGTCCGGGTTGCCAACCGCAGCAGCGGAGGCCTGCCCGGTTCGTGGCTCGCGACTCCGCTGCGACTGGGCGACGGCCGTGTAGTAGCGGTAGTGCGGGGCTGGATCTCCAGGCGCAGCCTGCTAAGCGATGGAGCCGTTGCGGCCCAGCCCCCGGCGGGAGAGGTAACTGTCGCAGGACTGGCGTTCGGCTCCCGCGACAATGGCCGGGTGGGGGTAACTGACGCCGGCGAAACTCCCGAGATCTCGACCATGGACCTGTCACGCTTCTCAGAAGTGACATCGCTAGATGTGGAAGACATCTGGATCAGGCTCAGATCACAGGCACCACCACAACCAGGGCCCCGAGCGTTGCCAGTGCCAGTGCCAGTGCCTGAACTCAATGACGGCCCCCACCTGTCATATGCCTTGCAGTGGTTCTCGTTCTCAATTGGAACCGTGATCGTGTACCTGCTGATCTTGCGACGGGTTGTCGGAAATGTTGGCCGCAGTCAAGATCGCCAATCTCGCTTCGAACGTCCGCCGGACACACCCCGATCACAAGATGCCGAGGCCAAGGTATGAGCCATGGTGTGAGCAGACTTCAAATCACCGCGACCTCAAATCGCATCGCGTAGGGTTAGGAAGATGGGTCGTTTCGGGCGCGTACTAACAGCAATGGTCACCCCGTTTGCTGCTAATGGTGAACTTGATCTGGGTGCTGCCCAGACTCTTGCTCGATGGCTGGTAGCTAATGGCAACGAAGGGCTGGTCGTAGCGGGCACCACCGGCGAGAGCCCCACGCTTACACATGGCGAGCAGGCCGATCTGGTGGCTGCTGTGGTTGAGGCCGTCGACGTGCCCGTAGTCGCCGGTGCGGGCAGCAATGACACTAAGGCGGCGATCGACTTGAGTAGCCGCTGCGCTGCAGCGGGCGCATCGGTTCTGTTGCATGTTGCCGGCTATTACAACCGCCCCTCACAGGCAGGCTTGGACGCCCATTTCCGCTACTGCGCCGGAGCGACCGAGCTGCCGGTGATCATCTATGACATACCAGTGCGCACTGGTCGCAAGATCGCTACCGAAACGCTTGCGGCTCTAGCGCACGAGGTTCCCAACATCGTCGGCGTAAAGGATGCTGCGGGCAACCCAGGCGAGACGGCACGCCTCCTTTCGCTCGCGCCCGAGGGATTTGAGATTTACTCCGGCGATGACTCTCTCACGTTGCCCTTGCTATCGGTCGGAGCTGTGGGCACGATCGGGGTCGCAACGCATTGGGCTGCTCCCGAAGTGGCAGCCATGTTTGATGCATTTGAAGCTGGCCGTGTGGCTGATGCAGCCGCCATCAACCGTCGCCTGATCCCTTCCTATGAATTCGAGACCAGCGACGACGCGCCGAATCCCGTGCCAACCAAGTGCATGATGCGGCTGCTGGGACTGCCCGCGGGGCCATGCAGGCTGCCGATGGGCCCAGAACCAGCTGGCCTCGAAAAGCAAGCACAGGATGTCATCAGCGTGCTGCGCGGCTACGGGCAGACGGTTGCGCCTTGGCAGTGATTCAGGCAGGTTGACGTAGTCTCAGTGGCCGATCCGGTCGCCGTAACTTTCCTCGGTGGTCTCTCCCAGATTGGGCGCAACTGTGCCGTAATCGAGACTTCGGGCCGCCGAGTGCTGCTCGACTGCGGGCGCATGTTCGCGGGCGACGAGCTGCCGGGCGTCGACTCGGTTCTGCCAGATTTTTCCTGGCTAGTTGCAAGTGGCGGCGTCGAGGCTTGCGTCGCAACTCATGCTCATGAGGATCACATCGGAGCGCTGCCGTACCTGCTGCAACACATGTCGTTTCCCGTGTACGGATCGGCGTTCACGCTCGCATTGGTACGACACAAGCTTGCCGAGGCAGGGATGCTTGATCGGGCGGAACTGCGTGAGGTACATGACGGTGAGCGCTACCGTGCCGGGCCCTTTGAGGTTGAAGCCCTACCGGTAACGCACTCAACTCCTGGCGGTCTCATCAACGCCTTCTACACACCACAGGGCGTGATCTTGCACTCGAGCGACTTCAAGCTTGACTTGACGCCTGTTGATGGTCGCCGCACGGCGCTCTCTCGCATTGGTGCTATAGCCCACGATCCAGGCGTGCGGCTGCTGCTTGCGGATTCCACAAATGCGGACACTCCAGGCTCAACAAGTTCCGAAACTGAGATCGGCGCCGTGCTTGCTGATCTGATCGCCGCCCAGAAGGGCAGGCGTGTCATCGTCAGCGCTTTCGCGAGCCACATCCACCGCATCCAACAAGTTATTGATGCCGCGCATGCCAGTGGCCGGATGGTCGCAACGCTCGGTCGTTCGATGCAACGCAACGTCACACTGGCTCGTGAACTTGGTCTGTTGCACGTACCTGATCACGCTCTCGTGGATGTTGAGTACATCAATGCCGTCGATGGTGATCGGGTATTGATCGTTTGCACCGGATCGCAGGGGGAGCCGCTTGCGGCACTGACCCAGATGGCGCTGGGCAACAGCAAGTGGGTTGACGTGGATAGCAACGACACGGTCATCTTCAGCTCGCATCCCATTCCCGGGAACGAGGCTGCTGTTGCCAGGGTGCGAAGCGGGTTGTGCCTACGTGGAGCGAGGGTGGTTCACAGCGGCCAACTGCAGGTGCACACCTCGGGCCACGCCTCGCAGCAAGAACTCATGGTGTTGCATTTGGCTGCGTCACCCGAATGGTTCGTGCCCGTTCATGGCGAATACGAGCATCTGGTGGCTCACGGTCGTCTGGCACGCCGTATGGGGATGCGACCCGACCGGGTGCTGGTGTGCGTCGACGGTGACCGTCTCGATTTGAGTGACAGCGGCATCGAACGCACTGAGTTCGCAGGTGGAGATCACGTCTACGTGGATGGCAGCGCTGGGGCCCTGGGTGCGGTCGTGCTTGAAGACCGCAGGCGCCTCAACAGAGCTGGTTTCGTTGTCGTAACCGTGGTGGTTGATCTTGAAGAGCGGCGGGTTGTCGGCGCGCCAGACGTGAAATCGAAGGGCTGGGTCGAGAAACCCGAACTAGCGGATTGCGAGTCAACTGTGGGCAAGGCGGTGGCGGCTTCAGTTGCATCCATGGTTGCGAGCGGTGCGAGCCGCGCATCTATAGAGGACATTGTGATGCGCACTGCCCGTCGATCCACACGCGTCCAAACGAAGCGCAAGCCGATGATCATCCCCGTCGTTTGCGATGTCTCAGCCCCTCGGCAGTGATCCGGCATGGGTGAGGACGAGGTAACGAGAGGTTACCGATGACGCAACGTCGCATCCGGCGCGACCTTGCGGGCCTTGCTGCCATCGTTGCCGGGCTGATTGTTGCTGGAAGTGTCTGGATTGCCGCCACTGGAGCGTTTGGTGAGGCTCTCAACTGGACGCTCTCGGCGACGGTTGGGCTGGTTCGCCTGGCTCTTCCTGTTGTGCTGGTAACGGCGGGCGTCTTTGCGCTTGTGGATGCACGGCGTCTTGGGATCGCACTGCCGGCTGGTTCGCCTGCGCAAGTTGAGGTGATGCCAGCAAAGGCAACCAAGAAGGCTCCTTTAGCCAAACGCAGCAAGTCGAAGTCCGCGAAACGCCAGGCTCCCCGTCACACCAAGGCGCCGGGTGGCGGAGCCACCTCACCCGCTGCACCGCAGAGTCCGAAAGGACGCAGATTCGGGCGTGTTATGCAGCGTGATTCCACGAGGCGTTCCGTCATCGGGGGCGCCCTGATGGTGACTGCGGCGGCAGGTCTGTTGCACCTCGGTAGCGGGCGCCCCGGGATCGGTGATTCGGTTGACGTGCTCGGGGACGCTGGCGGTCTGCTGGGGGTTGCCGTAGGCGGTTCGTTGCATGCGCTCAGCGATATCTGGGGATCATCGTTGATCTTGCTGTTCGCTGGGGTTGCAGGAGCCATGATCGCCACCCAAGTAACAGTTGTCACTCTCGCGAGGGCAGTTGTTGCAATGCTTCGACCCGTTTGGCGGGGCTTACGGTTCGGAACTCGCAGCTTGTTCAGCGACCTCAAGGAAGCACAGGAGCCAACTCCTAGCGCAGCCGCCTCAACAGGTGGCTCAGACGCAGCCCGCCCCCAACTTCCCCAGCATGTGAATCCCCAGGCAACCGAGCCTGCAGGCCCATCACCGAACCCACCCCCGTGGGTATCGGGCGGTGATCCGAACGGGTCAGAGGTTGCAGGATCAGCCTCGCAGCGATCCCAGCAACGGCAGGCTCCGAGCGGCCCCGAGCCGAGCAAAACCAGCGGTCATGTGGCTGCGAGTCATTTCGTACCGCACTCTGCGCCAGCCGCGGCTGCCACGAGCACGGCAAAGGTGAAGCCAGGCAAGCCTGGTGGCGCAAAGGCAAAGCCCCCCACAAAAGGCACAGGCCAGAAAGGCAAGGCCGCTGCGGCGAAGAAGGCGAAGCACAAGTCCCGCTGGGTGCTGCCACCTGCAGATCTGCTTGTTGGTGATGCGGTTCACGAGATTGATCAAGCCGAGGCCGATGAGCGCGGTCGCCTGCTGCAGGCGACGCTGGCACGCTTCGGAGTGCCCACCCGCCTGCTAGAGCCAGTGGTCGGCCCGACAGTGACCCGTTATGTGCTCGAACTTGGTGAGGGGATCAAGGTCGCCAAGCTCGAGAGCCTCCGCAAAGACATCGCTTATGCAATGGCTTCACCAGATGTGCGCATCCTGGCACCGATCCCAGGCCGTCGAGCGATCGGAGTCGAAGTCCCCAACCTCGACCGCCAGGTCGTCCGTTTAGGCGATGTCTTGCGTTCACGTGAAGCGTCGCACGCTGAGCATCCACTTGAGGTAGCCGTCGGTCGAGACATCAACGGCAACTCGATCATGATGAACCTGGCGACAACCCCTCACTTGTTGATCGCGGGTGCAACGGGTGCTGGCAAGTCGTCTTGTCTCAACTCGATCATCACCTCGGTGTTGATGCGCTCGGATCCCGATGAGGTGCGCATGATCCTGATCGATCCCAAACGGGTCGAGATGGGTCAATACGACCGGGTGCCGCATCTGCTAACTGCACCGGTCACCGAGCCCCGCAAAGCTGCGAACGCTCTGGCCTGGGCTGTCACCGAAATGGAGCGGCGCTACGACCTGCTTTCTAAGGTCGGCTTCCGTGATGTTGGCGGCTACAACGCAGCCGTCGAGGCCAACGCCATCGAAGCGCTTCCAGGTGAGCGTGGTCCCGACGGTAGACCGCTGCAATACAAGCGTCTGCCGTTTGTTCTGGTGGTCGTCGACGAGTTGGCAGACCTGATGATGGTTGCTGCTCGCAACGTGGAAGAGTCGATTGCTCGCATCGCGCAGATGGCCCGAGCGGTCGGCATTCACCTGGTGATCGCGACCCAGAGACCATCGGTCAACATCATCACCGGTGTGATCAAAGCAAACGTTCCTGCACGGATGGCGTTTGCAGTTTCGAGCCTGACCGACTCGCGGGTGATCCTTGATCAACCGGGTGCCGAACGCCTTGTCGGGCAGGGCGATCTACTGTTCCTAAGTCCGTCATCATCTACACCTCATCGCATCCAGGGATGCTGGGTGACCGAAGACGAGGTGCGTGCAGTGGTGGGGCATTGGAGAGCACAAGAGCCTCAGTTCCGTGACGATCCGGCCGTGTCAACCGGCAAGAAGCAGGGCCGTGCTGGGCCCCCCAGCCGTTCTGCTCCCGTGATCCAGCCGACGCTGCCTGGGACTTCGTCACCCGCCGCCCCCGACGTTGGTGGAGAGCCGATCATCCCGTCAACCATCACCGCAGCCCCGCCAAACCTCGCGGGCGCTGGAGCCAGCGATGACGAACTGCTCGAAGCAGCCATGAGCCTGGTGATCGAGACGCAACTCGGGTCGACCTCGATGTTGCAGCGGCGTCTGCGTGTTGGGTTTGCTCGTGCCGGACGGCTCATGGACCTGCTGGAGCAACGCGGGGTCGTGGGGCCCTCTGTGGGTTCAAAGGCTCGCAAGGTGCTCGTCCCTCGTCCGAGTGAAGCCCCGCCCAATAGCCCGTCGGTGACTGCCACGGCGGACTGATGTTGTTGAGTTTGCTCGCGCTTGGCGTGGGTCTGGTAGTGCTCGGCGTTGCAGCTGATCAGTTTGTTAAGGGAGCCGCGCGCCTTGCCACTGTGCTGCGCATAGCTCCGGTGGTGGTCGGGGCGATCGTGGTGGGATTCGGCACCAGTGCTCCGGAGATGTTGGTGTCGGCTCTCGCTGCGGCTGAGGGCCGCCTTGACATTGGTGTCGGCAACATCGTCGGATCGAACGTCGCAAACATCTCGCTCGTGCTCGCTGCGGCATCGATGGTGGCGACGGTGCCGGTGAGCCGCAGCGTGTTGCGCCGCGACGCCGCAATCTCGGTAGCTGCAGTGCTGATCTTCGCGTTGATTACACAAGGTGAACTGCTTCGCTGGGAAGGTGTGCTGCTATTTGCTGCACTGCTGGTCTGGTTCGTGGTTGTGCTGCGAGGGGCACGCACGTCAGGGGACAAACCGTCGCCTTCTAACAACGTGTCGCAGTTGGTGGGTGAGCAACCGCCGTCGGCCGGCGTTGAATCGTTGCGTACGATCGTCGCTCTGGCGGCCGTGGCTGGTGCTGCTTACGTGCTTGTCTGGGGGGCGGAACGCCTGGCAGACGAACTCGGGCTCTCTGGCGGGTTCGTCGGCTACACGCTGGTCGCTGTGGGCACCTCGGCACCTGAGTTGGTGACCGCCGTCGTAGCTGCCCGCCAGCGCCAGACCGAACTAATGGTGGGCAATCTGCTAGGCAGCAATGTCTTTAACTCGCTTGCTGTGGGTGGTGTGATTGCGGTGGTCGGGCCGGGCCCGGTGGGTGATCATTCATTGCAGACCCTTGGTTGCGTGCTGATGGTGCTGATCTGCGCGCTGAGTTGGGCGTTGATGGCGTATGGCCGCAAGGTGGGACGAGTCGATGGTGCGGTGCTCTTTGTTTGCTGGCTAGCGAGCGTCGCTTTGCTAGCTGCTTAGTGGTCGCGAACGGCCCTCAACTCTGCGTTGGGAGTCCGCTGTGTGGTGGCTGAGTTGGATGCGGACAGCGCTGTTTGGGTTGTTGATCCTTGCCACCTGCGTGGCGTGCGTCCGCCAGCGTGCTGCTAGTAGCCCGAGCGCCTCGACAGATGCGCTTGTATCGACACCTGTCCTCGATGACGCCACCACGACTGTCACTTCGGTTGTGGCGACCGAGTCGTCAGGCGTGTTCCCAGCGCTGCCAGATAACGGCAGCGTTGCGGCTTGGGCTGCGGAGATAGTTGCTTCGGTTCCTCATGACCCGGAGGCGTTCACGCAGGGAGTTGAAATCGTCGATGGCGTGATGTTCGAGAGCACCGGCGGCTGGGGAACATCGTCGTTGCGCCAGGTTGATCCCGAAACCGGCGATGTGTGGAGCCTGGTGGCGCTCGATGACCAGCACTTTGGCGAGGGTCTGACGGTCGTTGGCGATTCGGTGATTCAACTCACCTGGTTGAGCGGAGTTGCCTTTGTCTATGACCGCACCAGCTTGCGGCTCACCGACGAGTTTGAGTACGAGGGTGAAGGTTGGGGCTTGTGTCTGATGGATGACACGTTGGTCATGTCAGATGGTTCAAACCGTCTGTATCTGCGCGATCCGGTGAGCTTTGAGTTGCGAAGTGCAGTTGAAGTCACGCCAGGTGTTGGCAAAGTCGCGGCATCCATACCGGTGCCTATAGATGATCTGAATGAGCTTGAGTGCATAGATGGACTGGTGATTGCCAACGTCTGGAAGTCTAACTATCTCGTGGTAATTGATCCACACTCGGGTGCAGTTGTGGCACGAATTGATGCAACCGAGGTGGTTGAGCGTGCCCACAGCGATGCTTCCGGCACTGAGATCAATGTCCTCAACGGCATTGCTGCCGCGGGCGATGGCACACTCTGGCTTACCGGGAAGCTTTGGCCACGTTCATATCGGGTCCGCATCGTCGAACAGACGCACGGCTGAACCTCACATATGGCTAAGGCTGCACTAGCGCGCGTCGGTGTCTGCCGTAGGATTTACTGAGCTTGATCAAACGTTGTGCCAAATCTGTACTAGCGAAGATCATTTCGCCTAGTTTGGCACGTGATTGTCAGGCAAATCGGCAAGTGCAGAGGCTTCAGTGTCACGAGATAAACGAATGCGCCGAGTGACAGTTGCACATCAATCTGGCAGGTCAATGGTGCAGCGATTGAGCGCCAACAAAGCAAGACACCTGCGGCAAGCGCGGACGATCTTCGAAGTGCTCTTGGCACTAATGATGATGGCCGGTGCGTGTGGTGCGGAGGACACAAGCGCACCCGCTGAACCCACCAACGGAACCGACGCAACTACTAGCACTACAGATGCCACCGCCGACAAAGTCACCACCCCAGACACGACCGAGGGCTCGGGCACAACCGAAGCTCCCACGACAGAAACAGCAGGGGTCACAAGCACAACTGGCAGTGCAGTCGAAGACACAGCAACCTCATCAACGGTCACACCAGATTCAACATCGTCCTCCACAACGAGTACGTCTACGACCTTGCCCTCACAGGAGTGGACGCTGCTTGCGGGTGGTGACGTGCTCATGGATCGCACCGAGCAGCAGAACATCAACCCATTCGCTCTGCTCAACCCGCAATTCGACACCGCCGATATCGCGCTGGTGAACGTCGAGATGGCAATTGGTGATCGCGGCCGGGCCATGCAAAAGCGCTTCGTCTTCCGGGCGCCGTCATCTGCGGCTGCTCGAATCGCCCTAGCGGGTATCGACATCGTGACGCTCGGCAACAACCACGCCATGGACTACGGAGGCGAGGGGCTCATCAACACGATCGAATGGTTGCACGCCGCTCAAGTGGCGACCGTAGGTGCCGGCGGCAACCGTGACGAGGCTTACGAACCTCATGTGCTCACCACCGAGGGCAACATCGATGTGGCCTTCGTTGGCTTTTCTCAGGTGATCCCTTATGGCTTCATTGCCGGCTCAGCAACGCCGGGAATTGCCATCGTCACTGCCTCAGACCAAGCCCGAGCCCTCTCGGCTGTCCGCACGGCCGCGGAACAAGCAGATGTGGTGATTGCCACTGTTCACTGGGGCATAGAGCGAGACACCTGCCAGAACCAGTCCCAGGAGGCCATCGCTCGAGCGCTGCTTGATGCTGGGGCGACCGCAGTGATCGGGCACCACCCCCACGTGCTTCAACCAGTCATCTTCCAGGGCGGCAAACTCGTCGCCTACTCGCTTGGGAACTTCGTGTGGCATCCGCGGGCCAATCACACTGGCGAGACGGGAGTGTTGCAGATCGACTTCGACGGTGCTGAGATCGTTGGCTGGTCGTTTCACCCGCACCTCCTCGATTCGTTCGGGTCACCCGCTCCACATTCGACTGGCACAAGGGTCGACCGGATCCGTGATGTCATCGCGGGCGACTGTGCCCGCCACGACCCGCCCCCACCGGCGTACGCAACTACCACCACAACCGAGGCACCTCCAGATCCTGAGGACTCCACCACGAGCACACTTCCTCCCCCGACCGGCACTGCCGGGCTTGAGGGCTGAACGTCGTTGTGAAGCCGCGCACGTTCTCCCTTCACACCCTGGGATGCCCCAAAAATCAAGTTGATTCAGACAAGATCACAGGCCTACTAGAAGCCGACGGGCTCACTTCGATCGCCGACCCCGCTCACGCGGAGTTGGTGGTGGTCAACACCTGCGCGTTCATCGAGCAGGCACGCGAAGAATCAATCGACGTGATCCTGTCGCTCAGTGACGCCAAAGCCGACAATGCCAAACTGGTGGTGACGGGTTGCCTGGCTGAGCGCTATGGCACCGAACTAGCCGATGCACTGCCCGAAGTGGATCGTGTAGCCGGTTTCGGTGAGGCCCTGGTTGATGATGCCATGGCTGATCTGCCTTCGCCGCCCGTCGGGGTCAAGTCCCTGCCGAGGGCACCCGTGTCTGTAGAGCTGGGGCGCCGCAAACGTCCGGCCTTTGACCTGTTGAACCTGCCAAGACCCTCGGCACCCCGGCCCTGGGCCTATGTGAAGATCGCTGAGGGTTGCGATCGTGCCTGTGGCTTCTGTGCCATCCCGAGCTTTCGAGGCCCGCAACGGAGCCGCTCCATGAGCGACATCCTCAGAGAAGTCGAGCAACTTGACGCAGCCGAGATAGTTCTCGTGGCTCAGGATCTAGCCGCGTATGGCCGTGATCAAGGCAAGGGCAAGCGCCAGATCGTGCCGCTAATCGAAGCCGTATCGCAGCGGGTTGCCCGCACCCGGCTCCTTTACCTGTACCCGGCAGATCTCAACGACACCTTGATCGATGCCATCTGTAACACCGGTGTCCCCTACTTCGACCTGTCCCTGCAACATGCCTCGGCGCCGTTGCTGCGTCGCATGCGCCGCTTCGGCAATGCGAACAAGTTCCTAGAGCGAATCAAGGTGATCCGCAGCCGAGAACCCGATGCCGCGTTCCGCTCGAACTTCATCGTTGGCTATCCAACAGAGACTGAAGAAGACCACGATGAACTGCTTCGCTTCGTGGAAGAGGCGCAACTCGATTGGTGCGGCTTCTTTGCCTATTCCGAGGAACCGGGCACCTACTCAGCCACCCTTGAACCCAAGGTCGACCCGGGCTTGCGAACGGAACGGCTGACGGAGTTGACCGAGTTAGCAGACTCAATCACAGCGAACCGGCGTGACCTTCTCGTTGGTCAACAAGTCGAAGTGCTTGTGGACGAAGTGGGAGTAGGCCGGAGCCATCGAGAGGCCCCCGAGATTGACGGCGTCATCTGTGTGCCGGAACAACTAGCCCCCGCTACGTTCGCATCCTTGAAGGTGACCGCCGCTCTGGGCTGTGATCTGGAGGCTAGGTGAACGCACAAACCGATAAAGAGCCCCTAGCAACCGATCCACCGGTTCGGGCAGGCCTGCTGCATCCCGCAAACCTGTTAACCATCACGAGGCTGATCTTCTCGCCGCTGTTGTTCTTGTTGATCTTGCAGGCAGAAGACACCAGGGGAGCGTCGTGGGCGGCCTTCGGTTTGGGCGTGGCGATGGCCGTCACGGACTTCCTTGATGGCCGGGTAGCGCGGCGGGCCAATGCCGTTAGTCGCAGCGGTGAGTTTCTTGATCCCCTTGCTGACAAGGTCGCAGTGCTCGGCGCTGCCTTCTGCTTGGTGGCGGTGGAGCGCTACTGGTGGGTGCCGGTCACGATCATTGCTGTGCGAGAGCTAGGGATGACTGCCTGGCGAGCCCGCCGGGCGGGTGAGGGCGTATCCATCCCAGCCCGTCCATCGGCCAAGTACAAGACCTTCGTTCAAGGTGTAGCGCTGGTAATGGCAGTGATGCCTTCGCTACAAGATGCGGACGTGTTGCTCACCGTGGTGTTGTGGATAGCGGTCGCATTCACGGTGTTCACCGGCTTGCAGTATTTCCTGGATGCCCGAGCAGCCCGCCAGCAGTCGTGAGATGCGAGGTCGTAGCCGTTGGCACCGAATTGCTGCTTGGGCAGATCGTCGACACCAACTCCTCCTGGATCGGTGAGCAGCTAGCTGCTGCGGGCATCGACAGTCATCACCAGACCAAGGTCGGCGACAACCTCGAGCGGATCGTCGCGGCGCTGCGGCTTGCACTCAGTCGCAGCGATGCGGTGATCGTGTGCGGCGGCCTCGGCCCGACCCACGATGACATCACCCGAGACGCAATCGCCTCGGTGATGGGAGTCGAGATGCACCGGGACGACGAGGTCGCCGAAAGGATCCGCCGGATGTTCTACCGGCGTGACCGCCGCATGTCCGATAACAACCTGCGCCAGGCCGACGTGCCATCCGGTGCGCGAGTTATGCCGGTACAGCCTGGCACTGCGCCCGGGCTGATCTGTCCCATCCCGGCCTCTGCGACCCAAGACCGCGATCCGCAGGCGAGCGGCAAGGTCATCTATGCGGTGCCTGGGGTCCCCTGGGAGATGAGGGAGATGGTGAGCCACTGCGTGCTGGCAGATCTGCAGGTTCGCGCAGGTTCCCGCCACGTCATATGCAGCCGCACGCTACGCACCTGGGGCCACTCCGAATCAGAGTTAGCTGAGCTCTTGGACGATGAGATCAGGTCACTTGATGCCACCGGCGCTGCAACTATCGCATTCCTTGCAAGTGGAATGGAGGGACTCAAGGTTCGCATTACCACGAAAGCTGTCAGTGAGGCTGCTGGCGATCGAGCCCTCAAGCAGGTTGAGACCAGAGTGCGGAGCCTGCTCGGAGCGGCCGTGTTCGGGGTCGACGATGAGACCATGGAATCGGTGGTGCTAGATCTGCTACGTGCGCGTGGCCTAACGCTTGGGTTGGCCGAGTCGGTAACTGGCGGGCTGATCTCGGCACGGCTGAGCGACGTGGCAGGCGCCAGCGATGTGTTGCGGGGCGGGGTGGTGCCCTATGACCGTTCCCTCAAGGTGCATGTGCTCGGCACCCCAGATTGCAACGCCGTCAGCGAGCAGATGGTGCTAGCGATGGCTAACGGTGCCCGCCGGGTGCTAGGCGCTGATGTGGGCCTAGCGACGACCGGCGCAGCGGGCCCGGCAGCTCACGAGGGAGCGCGCCCCGGCACCGTCTGGATCGGTCTGACCTTTGATGGTCATAGCGAGGCGAGACGCATACGGTTCAACATGGATCGCTCAATGGTTCGCCAACTATCGGTCATCACAGCGCTCAACTTCCTGCGGACTCGCTTGCTCGCGAGCACGAGGTGAGCTAGAGGACACCCACCGCAGAGACGGCATCTTCGAGGACGCTTCGTTCGGTTTGCCAGCACGCTGTCAGGTGAGTCGGTACGAAACCCATGTCGGTGTTGATGGCAAGCATGAACGAGTTGCTTGCCGCATTGCCCGTGTGAAGCGCCGTGACCTCAGGGTGGGTCTCGCGCAGCCATTGCCACATAGCTGCCTTGAGCCAGCGCCCGATGCGTTGCCCCCGGTATTCAGGCAACACGACTGTGATCCACTGCCACGAAGCCGCAGGTCGATGCAGGTTGAGAAAGATCTCGGTGGTGCCGGCCGCTGACCCGTCGGAGGCCAGTGCAAGTACGCCGTGACACTCAAGCCCGAGCGCCAGCCGGTACTTGTTCCCAGCTGTAATGATCGACTCGTCAACGATCGTGTCAGCAATGTCAAGATCGTCAGTCGGAGCGTCGTTCATGGCATTAGCGACCGCTACCTGTGTGTACATCAACTCGCTAGGGCATTCGCGACTCCAGAAGGCAAGCTCGAAACCATCAGGAGCAGCGTCCACCCACTTCTGCATCAAATCCGCATCAACAGCGTCAAGCGTGAGGCTCGACTCCTGCTCGGTGTAGCGCAGATCCGCGCCGAGGCTGTTCCAGAAAACGTTGGCTTCCTCGCTGTAGTCGCCAAAGATGATGATGGAACTGCGGTTGTTATGTGCGGCGCGTGCTAGCAGTTCTGCGAGCACAAAGCGCATCACTTCATCATCAGCAGGTGTGATCTCGAACTCAGCAAGTTGAGCGTTGGCCGGGTCGAGCGTCAACTCAATGTGGCCAATGGCCAGAGCCTCTGGTGAGTCACCGTCGCTTAAGGCAACGACACGTTCGTGGCGGGCAAGGCCCGTGCGGTCGTTCTCGAAACGGCTGCGCAACTCTTCCGCCGGCATGACTGGCAGGTGCGGATCACGCTTGGCATCAAGTCGTTGCTTGAGCGTTAGCGCAGCATCGAATTCGGCCTCAGTTAGTTCGCGGCCGTCGACGAGTCGCATCAAAGGTGCTGCCTCAGCCGCACGCGGCTTCGCCCGGTTGCAGGCGCAACGAGGCGGAGTTCATGCAGTAGCGCTGACCGGTCGGGCGGGGCCCATCAGGAAAGCGGTGACCCAGATGCGCGCCGCAATTTGCACACACAGCCTCTTCACGAATCATCCCGAAAGAGCGATCGGTGTGTATCTCCACGGCCGCATCATCGAGTGCTTCCCAGAAGCTTGGCCAACCAGTGCCAGAGTCGTATTTGGTGTCACTTGAAAACAGCGGAGTGTCGCACACGATGCAGTGATAGGTGCCGTCTTCGTGACAGTTCCAGTACTGACCGGTAAAGGCACGTTCAGTCCCGGCTTTCTGGGTGATCCTGTATTGCTCTGCGGTGAGGCGGCCTCGCAGGTCAGCTTCGTCAAAGCTCTTCTTTGTGGGTGCAGATTGTGTGGTCACTGTGAGCCTTCCTTGTGCTGGCGGTGCCACTGTTGTGGATGATCTGGTTGCAGGTACGGTACGCATTTAGATCAAGGTTCGAAATGACTTTGGCTGGCGAGTTTGAACCTTGTGGATATCGGTCACGAGTGCGCCGGCACGCTTAAGACCCAAAGTTGACGTTTGAAATTGCCGCGTCTTTGGCGGGCACGGGTCACCGGGCGCCGCTGGAGGGTGGCACGATGCTTGACATGAACAAATGTTCGGAACTACACTGATGTAATGCATGGGCCCGATGGACGCCGGTCAATCACGACGTCCATCACCGGAACAAATCCTGGTTGAAGACCAACTGGAGTTTGAGTGCGAGCCATTCAATTCAAGCGACACGACCGCCGTGTCATAGCGGTGTCGTAGTTTGTTGGTATCGGGATTCGCCAGCGGGCCCGTCAGTTGCACCGGCCGATGAACAAGTATCACAGTTACACAAATACACATAGGAGATCGTAATGAAGGATCGGAATAAGGCTCTCGAGCTAGCGATGAGCCAGATCGAAAAGCAGTTCGGGCGTGGCTCGGTTATGAGGATGGGCGAGAAGGCCACTCTGGGTATCGAAGCCATCCCGACTGGTGCATTGTCGCTCGACCTTGCGCTTGGCATCGGGGGGCTGCCAAGAGGCAGGGTCACTGAGATTTACGGGCCCGAGTCTTCAGGCAAGACAACGCTGGCTACTCACGTCGTTGCTGAGGCACAGCGAAACGGTGGCGTCTGCGCATATGTGGATGCTGAGCACGCCATGGATCCGACTTATGCTAAGGCGATCGGTGTTGACATCGAAGAGTTGCTCATTTCTCAGCCCGACACCGGTGAGCAAGCTCTTGAGATCACCGACATGTTGGTGCGTTCGGGTGCTCTTGATGTGGTTGTAATTGATTCGGTTGCCGCGCTGACGCCACGTGCCGAACTCGAAGGTGACATGGGTGATACTCATGTCGGTTTGCAAGCCCGGCTTATGTCTCAGGCTCTGCGCAAGCTCACATCCAACCTCAACAAGACGAACACGATCTGCATTTTCATCAACCAGTTGCGCGAGAAGATCGGTGTCATGTTCGGTTCACCGGAGACAACACCTGGTGGTCGTGCTCTCAAGTTCTATTCGTCGGTACGGCTAGACATCCGCCGGATTGAGGCGATCAAGAACGGTGTTGAGGTTGTCGGTAATCGCACCCGGGTGAAGGTGGTCAAGAACAAGTGTGCGCCTCCGTTCAAGCAGGCCGAGTTCGACATCATGTATGGCGAGGGAATCTCACGTGAGGGTTCGGTGCTCGACCTCGCCGTGTCGAAGTCGATCGTTCGCAAGGCCGGTTCCTGGTACACCTATGAGGGCGACCAGATGGGCCAGGGCCGTGAGAAGGTCAAGCGGTTCTTGCGTGACAACCCTGAGATGATGGTTGAGATCACCGACAAGGTCTGGCGTGCCGTGATGCCTGACGCTTCGGCTAACGGCGCTAAGGATCGAAGCGCAGCCCGCTCGTGAGGTTCGCTGACCCCAGCACCACCTAACGCAGGGTGCGGGTCCTTTAGCCTTAGGTGGTGCCCCGCAGTTACGCCATCCGCACCTTCGGATGCCAGATGAACGAGCACGACTCCGAGCGCATCGCTGCCCTGCTTGAGGGCGACGGGTACGAGCGCTCCGAAGTGCTCGAAGACGCTGACGTGATGGTGCTCAACACGTGCTGCATTCGCGAGAACGCTGACAACAAGCTTTACGGGGCTCTCGGGAACCTCAAGGCGGTCAAACGCAAGCGCCCGGATGCACTTATCGCGGTGGCAGGGTGCCTAGCCCAAAAGGATCGTGAGCTTGTTCGTGAGCGGGCAGGTCATGTTGACGTGGTGTTCGGTACCCACAATGTGCATCGGGTTGCTCAGCTTGTAGAGCATGCTCGTGTCAGCGGCCCGATCACTGAGATTCTCAGCGAGACGGTTCGTAGCGACGCTGAGGCTTTCCCTACGGCACTCAATGTTCGCCGTGAGTCACAGCATTCGGCATGGGTGACGATCCAGATTGGCTGTGACAACAGTTGCGCATTTTGCATCGTGCCTGCCGTCAGGGGGCCCGAGATCAGCCGTCCCTTCGGTGAACTCGTCGATGAGGTTCGCCAGCTGAGTGCCTCGGGGGTCAGCGAGGTAACTCTGCTCGGCCAGAACGTCAACAGCTATGGCCGCGACCTTGCGCTAGCACGGCGGCGTCGCGATCGTGAGAACGGTTCGAGGGTTGTCGGGGGCGACGATGACGGCTGGTGGTGCGGCTCGCGCTGGCAGACCGATCGGCGGATCCGTCCACTGTTTGGCGACTTGTTGCGTGCAATTGGTGAGATTGATGGGATCCGCCGGATCCGCTTCACTAGCCCGCACCCTAAAGACTTGCGGCCCGAGACGATCGAGGCGATGGCTCAGGTTCCTTCGGTCTGTGAACACCTGCATCTGCCGTTGCAGTCGGGTAGCGATGCTGTGCTGCGCGCCATGCATCGGGGCTATACGGCTGAGCGTTATCTGCAACGGTTGCGGGCTGCGAGAGCCGCGGTCGATGATCTTGCTGTCTCAACTGACATCATCGTGGGCTTCCCAGGCGAGACCGAGCAGGACTTCCAGGCGACTCTGGAGGTTGCTGCCGAAGCGCGCTATGACAGCGCCTTTACGTTTATCTTCTCGCCCCGCCCCGGCACCGAAGCCGCCGCTATGACTGACCGTTTCATACCCCATGACGTTTGTGTCGAACGCTATGAACGGCTCCGGCGGGTGATTGAACGCTCTAGCCGGCTCGCTAACCAAGCGCGAATCGGCAGGACAGAAGAAGTCGTAGTGGAGGGGCCTAGCAAGAAGGATTCGACTGTTGTCTCGGGTCGAACTCGCCGTAACACCTTGATCCACTTCAGCGCTACCGGGTTGCGTCTAGATCCTGGGACCTACGCAAAGGTGCGGGTCAGCGACGCTGCAGCCAACTTCCTGCGAGGCGAACTATTGAGCGTGGAGCCACCCGCTGGTGCTTCCCGGCTTGTCACACATGCGTTGGGTTCGGGTTCAGCTCAGCGGCGTCGCCGCATTCCTGTAGCCGCGTTCTAGGCGCTTCGGGTGGTGTCAGCACCGACAGCCGCCACCACAATTAGCAACAGCGCGCAGAGTCACTCTGCTCGACGTGGGCAACGGGGCCTGTGTTCGTTGCAGGTACTTCGGGCCCAGTGTCCGCTCGTGATCGTCGGTGCCACCGCTTCGGGAAAGACGGATCTCGCTCTAGGTGTCGCACGACGAATCGGCGATGTCGAGATCGTGTCGCTTGACTCGATGCAGGTGTATCGGGGTATGGACATTGGCACAGCGAAGCCAACGATCGCAGAGCAGCGAGAGGTTCCACATCACCTCATCGACATCGTGGATCCCACTGATGAGTTCACATTGGCGCAACTGCAGAGGCGTGCTTTCGAAGCCATCGAAGAGATCCGCCTTCGTGGACACGTCCCCGTGTTGGCAGGCGGAACTGGACTGTATGTGCGTGCCGTCGTTGACAGGCTGCAGATTCCTGGTCGTTACGGCGCGGTCGCCGCAGAACTTGAGACTGAGAGTGACACGTCTCGGTTGTATGAGCGGCTCGCCGAACTTGATCCGCTAGCGGCATCACGGATGGAACCGTCCAACCGGCGCCGGGTGATCCGGGCGCTGGAGGTGACAATTGGAAGTGGCAAACCCTTCTCTTCCTACGGCCCAGGCCTCAGCCACTACCCGCCAACACCGTTTGTGCAGATCGGGTTGCGTGACGAGCGGGAGCGTCTTGATGAGCGCATCGCAACCCGCTACCAGCGCCAACTCAAGGACGGCTTCCTTGACGAGGTCAGAACACTTGCTAGCGCAGCTATCTCCCGAACTGCTGCTCAGGCTCTCGGGTACAAAGAGTTGCTGGCGCACGTGCATGGTGAGATGTCACTAGCCGAGGCGTTGGAGTTGGCAATCGTGCGTACCCGGCGTTTCGCACGCCGCCAGCTGCGCTGGTTCGGTCGGGATCCTCGCATCCACTGGCTAGATGTCGGAGTCGATGTAGCAGACGCAATGCGAGTCTGGGACGAGGCGGCATCGCTAGCCTGCCCGCCACTTGAGCCACCGGGCGTCACCGGTTAGGCCTGGGCACGAACTGTCGGCCGGAGATCGGTTAGTCATGCAGCTACACAAGCTCCACGGGCTAGGCAACGACTTCCTCGTGACGTTCTGTGACACGCTGCCCGATCATTGCTCTGCAAGCCGCCGTGCCGTTGAACTCTGCAACCGGCGACGAGGGATTGGCGCCGATGGCTTGATATTTGCAACTCAGCCTTGGCGGGTTGGCAGCTCCGCAAAGCCGATTGGCATGCAATTGTGGAACTCGGATGGTTCGGCCGCGGAAGTCTCGGGCAATGGTTTGCGATGCCTAGCCCATGCCATAGCGCGAGTACAGAGAACTGATGAACTCGACGTAGTGATCCAAACAGTGGCAGGGTCAAAGCGATGCACCATTGAGGCCTCGGCGATGTCCACAACAGCCACTGGCATGGTTGCGATCGGTGCCCCTGTCGGTGGACCTCTTCCGATGGATAGCGAACTGGATTTCGGCCTCGAGGTCGATTCGATTGTCGGTGCTGGTGTTAAGCGTTGCAAGACGTTGAGTGTCGGCAATCCACACGCTGTACTCGAGGTCGCTGACCCTTCAGTTGTGCCGCTTGAGCAGGCTGGCCCTGCGATCGAGGCCATGTTTGCTGATGGCATAAACGTTCACTTCGGAGCACTCAGCGCGCCCGATCAAGTGAGTCTTACCATCTGGGAGCGTGGAGCTGGCGTAACCGAAGCTTGTGGCAGTGGTGCAGTGGCGGCAGCTGCCGCGTTCTACGACTGGGGTGTCGTGGGGCAGGATGTTGAGGTGAAGATGCCCGGAGGCACTGCTCGCGTTGACCTGCGAGATCCCGTAACCCTGACAGGAGAGTCGACATACGTGGCACTGGTGACCATTGACGGTGTTTGATCAAGCAGAAGGCAATCCGGCTGGTCTGGCGTCACAAGACGCAAGCCATCGTGGCGGGTTTGGAGAGTTCGCCGGTGAAGCGGCTGGCTTCATTGATCGGACGTTTCGTGAGCGCATCATCTTGGTTGGTGTTGTGCTCCCAGATCGCACCACTTCGGCGGTCCAAGCCTCGCTCGACGAGTTGACCCTTCTCGTTGACACAGCAGGTGCTGATGTTGTCGAGCGAATCTGCCAGCGACGCACAGCACCCGACCCCGCAACATTTGTGGGCAGCGGCAAGGCCGACGAGATCCGTGACCTTGCTGAGCAAGTCGACTGTGACACGGTTGTGTTTGACGATGAACTGTCTCCGGCGCAGCAGTTCAACCTGGAGAAGATCCTGGGCCGCACAGCGCTGGATCGCACGGCTGTAATTCTTGACATCTTTGCTCAGAACGCGAGTACGCCTGAAGGAAAGGCTCAAGTCGCACTAGCGAGGTTGAAGTACCAACTTCCGCGCCTCCGCGGGAAGGGTTGGCAACTCTCCCAGCAGGGTGGTGGCATCGCTACCCGTGGCCCTGGTGAGACCAAGCTCGAAGTCACACGGCGTAAGATCCAGAGGCGCATCGACAAGTTGGAGTCCGATCTGCGCCGTGTCGGCAGGCACCGCCGCACGCAGTCCAAGGCGCGCAAGCGCTCCCGCAACCGCTCCGTTGCCATTGTTGGTTACACAAACGCCGGTAAGTCCTCGCTGCTGAACCGCCTTACTCCAGCTGAGGTGAAGGTGGAAGATCGCCTGTTCGCCACCCTTGATGCCACAACCCGGCGACTTGCTTTACCGGGCGGCGAGGCGGTGTTTCTCACAGACACGGTTGGTTTTGTACGCAAACTGCCTCATCAACTTGTAGAGGCCTTCAAGACGACTCTCGATGTTGTGCGGGACGCGGATCTGTTGCTGCATGTGGTTGATGCTGCAGCGCCAGATCCCGCCGGGGCTCAGGCGGCGGTGCGAGAGGTGCTCTCCGAGATCGGTGCCGCCGAAATTGGCGAGCTTGTGGTGTTCAACAAGTGCGACATGGGCCCCGAGGCTGCACGGCTGGCACAACAATGCGAGGGGTCACTTGCCATCTCGGCTCTCACCGGTGAGGGAGTGGAGCAGCTGCTTGGAGCTATCGGCGATCGGTTGAGGGCAGCGAGTCGGGTTGTGGAGATCCTGGTGCCTTGGGATCGTGGCGATGTGCTAGCCAGCGTGCATCGGGAGGGCCAGGTGCTGGAATCCGATGCGAGTGAGGCTGGTATACGCATCACCGCCCGCCTGGAGGCAAGTTCAGAGCGTGGCTTGCGTGACTATGTCGTGACAATGTCGTGAGAGGTCAATCTCGCTGATGACCGGCTTCGTGCCACCGAAGTATCCCTACGAGCGCCTTGATTACTTGCGTGAAGCTGCCGCGCAACTGCCCGGAGGGGCAATTGACTGTTCGATCGGTACTCCCTTTGATCCGCCGCCGGCTCGTGTCGTGGAGGCGCTGGCCTCTTCGGGTACCGAGCGCCGGTACCCGCCTTCCATCGGAACACCAGCTTTTCGCGGGGCTGCAGCGCAGTGGCTTGGGACGCGCATGGGTGTGTCGGTAGATCCCGACACCGAAGTTGCAGCCTGCATCGGTACCAAGGAGTTCGTAGCGTCACTTCCGAGGTACTTGCATCTACGAAACCCGCATCTCGACACGGTGCTTTATCCCGCTGTCTCATACCCGAGTTACGCCATGGGCGCGACTCTGGCGGGTTGTCGAGCGGTGGCTGTTGCGGTGGATGAGAACTTCTGTGTTGACCTCGAGTCGATCTCCCAGCATGACGCCGAGCGGGCCCTTTGCCTGTGGGTCAACACACCCGGCAATCCTGCTGGTGGGCTTGATGACCTTGATGCAGCGGCACGCTGGGGCAGGGAGCACGGTGTCCTTGTAGCGAGCGATGAGTGCTATGTGGAGTTCACCTGGGACGGTGAACCGAGAACAATCCTGGCTAGTGGCACAGATGGTGTGTTGGCACTGCATTCGCTGTCGAAGCGTTCGAATCTTGCAGGAGTGCGTGCCGGCTTCTACGCAGGCGACGCCGATGTGGTGCATTACTTGCGTGAGACTCGCAAGCATGCCGGTTGTATGGCTCCTGGCCCTGTTCAAGCAGCCGCAGTCGAGGCATGGTCGGATCAAGCCCATGTGCAGGCTCAGCGGGACTTGTATCGCATCCGTCTGGAAGTGCTCGCCGAAATCGCGGCAGCGGCCGGAGCCCGCAACGTGAGCTTGCCGAGGGGCGCGTTCTATCTGTGGGTTCGTTCGCCTGCAGGTGATGGCTGGGACTTTGCCGAGGTGCTGGCGCGCGGGGCCGGACTGATTGCTAGCCCTGGCGAGTTCTATTGCGAGCAGCCATTGGAGCACTCAGAGATTGACCCTCGCCGCTATGTGCGTATCGCCGCGGTGCAACCCGAGCAGCGATTGCTCGTGGCATTGGAGCGCCTGCAGTCCTAGGACTCTGGCCCTATAAGAGTTGCAGACGGGAGCGGCTATAGCCTCGCGGCCCATGGCGACGCTCGAATCACGAATCAAAGACCTGTGGGACAACCGGGGCAGCCTCGATGCCGACGACCCGGAGGTTGTAGCCACTATCGCTGAGGCCATCGACCTGCTGGATGTGGGCCAGGCACGGGTTGCCGAGATTCGAGACGATGGCACGGTTCAGGTCAACGAGTGGTGCAAGCAGGCGATCTTGTTGTTGTTCGTGACCGCCAAGATGTCCACTATGGAGCTAGGCCCGTTCGAGTTCGCCGACAAGATCCCGCTCAAGACCGACTACGCGGCACGCGGTGTGAGGGTTGTGCCGGGCGCCTCGTCTCGCTGGGGCAGCTATCAGGCGCCTGGTGTGATCATGATGCCTAGCTACACGAACATCGGTGCCTATGTTGGCGCCAACTCGATGGTGGACACCTGGGCGACGGTCGGCTCGTGTGCTCAGATCGGTGCCAATGTGCATCTCTCAGGTGGGGTTGGCATCGGTGGTGTGCTGGAACCGCCGCAGGCTGCTCCGGTGATTGTCGAGGACGACTGCCTGATCGGAAGCCGCTGCATCGTTGCCGAGGGCGCGCGTGTGGGTCAGGGCAGTGTGCTCGGCGCGGGAGCGATCCTGACCGGGTCGATCCCGGTGATTGATGTAAACACCGGAGAGGAACTCGGCAGGGGAGAGGTGCCGTCCTGGTGCGTGGCCGTGGCCGGTACCCGGCGCCGCCAGTTCCCGGGCGGCGAGTTTGGTTTGCCTGCTGTGCTAGTCCTCAAACGCCTCAATGAGGGTGAGCGCCACGACAAGGCTGCTCTCAATCAGGTTTTGCGAGATCATGGTGCGGCGACCTGACAGCTGGCACCGGTTGTCGGGCTTCGGCGAGCGGGTTTGACGATGGATAGTGGCGCTTTTGGGGCGACCGATCTGCTGGATCTCACTGCAAAACTCGTAGATGTTGCATCCGTTAGCTACCACGAGGCGCATCTGTCGGGTCTGATCGAGTCGGAGTTGCGCGATGTTGCGCATCTCGAGGTGACGCGAATTGGCGACAACATCGTGGCGCGCACCCTGCAAGGCCGTCCACGCAGGCTCATCTTGGCGGGTCACACCGACACAGTCCCGGCCAATGGGAATGAGACGGCCCGGGTAGTCGGTGACGTTTTGTGGGGTCTGGGTTCAGCGGACATGAAGGGCGGGCTAGCCGTGATGCTGGACCTCGCCTTGAGCGTTGCGTCACCGGCGATGGATGTGACGTACGCCTTCTATGCGCGTGAGGAGGTAGCAGCAGCCGACAATGGCCTGCTAGAGGTTGCGGGTGTTCGTCCAGATCTGTTGGAAGCTGATGTCGCATTGCTAGGCGAGCCAACTGCGGCGGCGGTGGAAGCCGGTTGTCAGGGGACGATGCGTTTGCGGGTCAACATGGTTGGTAAGCGAGCGCATACGGCTCGCCCGTTCATGGGTCGCAACGCCATCCATCGCCTAGGAGAGGTGCTCCGGTTGGCTGCGGATTATGCGGGGCGCCGCCCCGTCGTGGAGGGTTGCGAGTATCGAGAGGCGCTTCAAGCCGTGTCCGTCAGCGGCGGAGTTGCGGGCAATGTTGTGCCTGACGCTGCCAGCGTCACCTTGAACCACCGCTTCGCCCCGGATCGCACCCCCGAACAAGCCCAAAAACACGTGACCAGTTACCTCCAAAGTGCCCTGGGTGACGGTGACACCATCGAGTTACTTGATGCCGCCCCTGCAGCAGCTCCAGGTCTAGGCGATCCACTACTTGAGACGTTGATCAAGCGCAGCGGCGCACCTGTGAGAGCCAAGCTCGGCTGGACCGACGCTGCCTTCTTTGCTGCACGTGGAGTACCAGCATCCAATTTCGGTCCCGGTGATCCCCTAGTCGCTCACACCGCGGAAGAACACGTAACCCACAAAGACCTAAAGCAAGTCCACAAAGCCCTAAAACAACTCCTAACCAACCACACCTAACCAGGCAAACGATCCTCAGCGAGCGCACTAGGTATGGCTAAAGCGTGAGCGGCGAGTAGTCCTGTTGCTGAGGTCTCGACGAGCAAGATGTTTCGTCTATTGAGTGCTCTAGGAATCGGCGCCTAATCTGGCAAAGTGCCGCCTGCCACGGTTGCTAGTAGCTCGACTCGACCACCCCATCCGCACCGATCAATGCGCTTCTTGGGGTGGGGACTTGCTCTCGCATGGCTTTGGGCGTTGCTCTATGGCGGTCTGGGTCACGCAATCGTGAGCATTCCAGGGTTCGTCGCTGCCTATTGGCTGATAGGCAGCGTCATCCTACGAATCGCCAAGAGATCCAGCGACGCTTGAGATTGCTCCGCTAATCGAAACTCAGAGTTGACGTCATTTCTAAACCGAAGCCTGGGCCCAAGCAAGCCATCGTTGTCATGTTCACGGGCACGGTTCCGTGCGTTGATGACGTCTGAGTCTCGCTCCGTGCGCGGCGCTCAAAAGACTTGGCGGCTTCGGTTAGCGACGCTGGGGACCACGTACCGCGCCTAGCCAGATTGAGGGGCCCGACTTGGCGAGATCGGCTTTGTGGCGTTCGTAGTCGGGCATCAAACTCCTGACAATCCGCCAGAACTGAGCCGTGTGATTGGCGACACGCAGATGCGCCAGTTCGTGCCGAGTCGCTCATAGATGACTGAACGACGGCGCTAGGCGGTTTCTAGTTCGCGCCTTACCTCTAGGGCTACTAGGCGTTCCCTTACGTCATGGATCATGGCGGTGTTGGCGTCGATCTTGGTGCTCATCTTGTCATCAAGTCTGTCGACCTTGGTGTCTAGCTTGTCGATCTGTTTGCCGAGATCCTTGCCGAGATCGTCGATTCGTCTTCCTTGGAGGTGGAGGAGGTATGTGAGCAGTCCGCTCATGGACACGACAAGGCCCAGTGTGGATCCGATGATTGCCCAGAGTTGCGCGTTGGTCATGGCGGCAGTGTAAGCGAGCGCCCCGACTGACATCGTGAATCAAGGCGGTGTTGACAACGATCATCGAAGCAGGGTGGGCGCTCGCATGTTCGTAGTGTTGGCAGTAACGGCTGCGTCTATGGCGGCATCCATGGTGACCGCTTCGGCAGCGGCCGCTACTGAACAGGAACTGCTGACCGTGAACATCACCTCGTCGCAATATTACGGTTGCACCCGCTGGAAAAACCCGGGCAGCGGTAATGTTCCTGATCCCGACTACTTTGAGTGGAACGGGCAGGAGTATGAGTTCACCTTGTTGTATATCTGCGGGCCGGACAGTCGCTTGGGGATCACAGACGGGTTGATAATGCGGTTCAATACTGATAGCGACGGCGATGGTGAACAGTTACCCGACTCGTTGCTTGAGGTGATGACTATCGATATCGACAGCACCGGTCTTGACCTTGACCTGAACGCTGCGGACGGTAACTGGAGTTCCACGTACAAACTCTATGAGTTCCATGATCTGGGTCTCGAGGGCATACCCGCTAACGATGAGACTATCACAGTCAGTTTCAAAGTACCTATGGATTCCTTGGAGGGCCTGTCGGCATCGCCTTCAGCCTCCTATGACGCGTTGAACGTGTCTTGGACCGCATATACGGATGCTGCGAAATACAAGGTCTCATGGGCAGAAGGGCAATCTCCGCCAACTTCGTATTCAAACTCAATGACAGTCACGGGCACTTCAGCCACTCTTGACTCCGACGATAGTGTGACACGAGGACGCTATTACTACGTGAAAGTCGAAGCGCTAGACAGCAGCGACAACACGATTCCAATGGCTGACACAGGCACTGCGACACTGATCTTGAATGGTGACAGTGGCGGTGGGGAACCGTTGTTGCAAGGCGAGTTCCCAGATGGCACTCACTATCAGATCAAACTGCGTAAGTATTCGTGTCATGTGAATCATCAATGGTGGGAAGTGCCCGTCGTATCTGCCGTCTAGCTTGAGCGGTAACGGTGCTGGCGTCTCATGGGACATCTAGAGTTGGAAGCTCAATCCGAGAGAGGTGACTTTCAGCCTCGCTGGCCAGCAAGACATCGTGATCCGCTGGCGCGTCGAGTATCAAAACGGCGAGTTCACTCTCACCTGGGAACGCAACGGCCCACGTCTACCGAGGGACTAACCGGATCTTCTAGCGTCTCACTCCACCGGTTAACGGGGAGTGAGACGCTAGGCAGTCTCTAGTTCGCGCCTAACTTCAAGAGCTACTAGACGTTCTCTGACATCGTGAATCAAGGCGGTGTTGGTGTCGATCTTGGTGCTCATCTTGTCATCAAGTCTGTCGACCTTGGTGTCTAGCTTGTCGATCTGTTTGCCGAGATCGTCGATTCGTCTTCCTTGGAGGTGGAGGAGGTATGTGAGCAGTCCGCTCATGGACACGACAAGGCCCAGTGTGGATCCGATGATTGCCCAGAGTTGCGCGTTGGTCATGGCGGCAGTGTAAGCGAGCGCCCCGACTGGCGGCGGGTTAGTAGCGGCGCATCATGGTTACGACTTTGCCGTAGATGACTACTTCGCCTGGCTTGAAGCGCATCTCCGCGAATAGTTCGTTGGCGGGTTCGAGCACGATGTAGGGGGCCCGGAAGCGCAGTCGCTTGACGGTGGCTTCGCCTCCTGGGATGCCCGCGGCCACGATCTCGCCATCTTCAGCTGTCTGCTGGGCACGGCACACGACAAAGTCGCCGTCGAGAATCCCAGCTTCGCGCATTGAGTCGCCTCGAACGCGCAACATAAACAGCTCGCCGTCACCGGTCATGTCAGCCGGGACAGGCACTAACTCTTCGACATTCTCGGCTGCCAGGACGCCGGAACCAGCGGCGATGTCACCAACGAGCGGCACGTGACGGACGGGCTGCCGATCGGCTGCGGCACCAGAGTTCTCGTCGTAGCGCAACTGAATTGCACGGGGTTTTGAGGGATCGACCCGCAGGTACCCAGCATCCTTAAGCACATCTAGATGAGCCTTAACAGAGGCTGGTGACCGGAGACCAACCTGAGCTCCGATCTCACGTATCGACGGCGGGTAACCGTTGTCGCGCGTGTAACCAAGCACCATCTCAAGGATCTTGCGGCGTCTCGGCGACAGGGTTGTGCGGCTACGGGGCGGTGGCATGTGGGTTCTCCTCTAGTCCGGGTGTTGTGTGTTGCGAACAGATGTTCATGCTATCATATCGAACACACATTCGCTTGGGGTCGCTAGCCGTTCTCATGAACGTGACCGGATGCGGGACTGGTCGAACACGAAGCCAAGACCGGCACTCAGCCCGCCAAGCACCTCGCAAGTGAGGAGGTAAACCCGATGACCACACAAGCCCACACCGCATATACAAACACACGTTTGCAGAACTCCTGTTCGCAGTCAAGCATTCAGCGCCTCGCGCCGCCGAGGATGCCGACGATGAGGATGAAGCCAGACAGCGTCTACCGGCGTCGGCGTGCCGTTGTGGCAGCAAGCCTGCTTGTGGCGTTGCTGGTACTGGCAGGACTCGGTCGCCGTGAAGGGGTGCCGCTCGAGTTGGCTGACCCCTGGTCGGTGCGGGCGCCTGCTACATCAGCAGAGACGGTGGTACACGATGCAGAGAGTCACGATGGCAGTGCCGGTCAGGTTGCTGAAGCAAGCGACTACGTCGCAGCAATCGAGGCTGCAACCGAGGCGTCTAGGTAACGGGCAAAGATCGTGTCGGAGGCAACAGCAAGGTGATCAAGTACCAACGATTGCGGCACCAGCCGTCGCGACCCGTTGATCAGGCGGGTGCTGTCGCCCCCAGCTACCAGCGGCGAGATCGACAGGCACAACTCGTCGATAATGCCAGCGTCTGCGAGCTGCGCATTGAAACTCGGCCCACCCTCAGACAGCACGACCCGAGCCTCGCGTCGAGACAACTCGGTCATGATCTCATCACAAGTTGGTCGTGGCGACCGTGTCTGGACAATCTCTGCGACGCTGTCGAAATGCGCAATCTGCGAAGTCGTCGCCGTGCTACCGGCAATTATCAGCGGCAAAGCATCGCCGGGACGGCGGTCACTGAACATGGGCAAGTCAAGATCGAGGTTCAAGCTGGAAGTGACAACGGCAAGGCCAGGACGGCTTCGCAAACCCGCTACACGCCGCGCTACGCGGGTTCTGCGTTTCGGGCGGGGCAAGCTGTAGCGCTCTATCCGTGCAGTGCCTGCTGCTACCAGGATCCAGTCACAGCAAGCACGCACGGCCGAGAACACTGCTTGATCGGCGGCATTGCCGAGCGCCTCGCTCGTGCCCCCAACAGTTATCGCCCCGTCTGTAGAGGCAATCATGTTGAGCATCAACCAGGGTCGGGCTGATGATTGCGGCCTCGCCATTACGGGGTACACGTCCAGTGGATCGATCTCAGCCACCGGAGCGGGTAGCAGGCGTAGCACGCCGCGACGGTACCTCAGTGCCACCGCCGCAGGGGGTTCTGCCGACCGTTGTCCTTTGGCAAGCGTTGTCTACAGGCTGTGGGCAAATCTCTGGATAGGAAGCGAGGTCTTGCACATCTATCCCATAGCAAGTCCACAAGCTGGACTCGTATCGTCACGTGAAGCGCCGGGCTGTCCTGCCCCGGTTACATCGAGGAGGGCATCCCCATGACTTTGGCGCCACTGCAAATCGAGTTGATGGCCGGTGCCGATCCGAACAACGAGGGACTCCGTGATCCAGGAGATCACATTTCCTGGGAGCGACGCGATGCCCGCCTTATCGATCACCGCGACGGATCCGTCGCCTTCGAGCAGGCAGGCGTGGAAGTGCCGTCGTCGTGGTCGCAGAACGCCACGAACATCCTCGCCCAAAAGTACTTTCGTGGTGACTTAGGAACTCCTGACCGTGAGCGTTCGCTGCGTGAAGTAGTGGCGCGCATCGTTGACACCATCACCGCCTGGGGCGTCGCTGATGGGTACTTCGACGACGTGTTCGAGTCAGACACGTTCAATTCCGAGTTGGCAGAGTTGCTATTTGAGCAACGGGCTGCATTCAACTCGCCGGTGTGGTTCAACATCGGCGTTGCGGGCGTTCCCCAGCAAGCATCGGCGTGTTTCATCTTGTCGGTGGACGACACCATGGAGTCGATCCTTGAGTGGTATCGCGAGGAGGGCCGCATCTTCAAGGGCGGCTCGGGTGCTGGGGTGAACCTGTCCCGGATTCGTGCCAGTTGCGAGAAGCTCAGCGGTGGCGGGACAGCGTCAGGGCCAGTCAGCTTCATGCGTGGCGCCGACGCCTCGGCTGGCACCATCAAGTCGGGCGGCAAGACCCGCCGAGCCGCCAAGATGGTCGTGCTCGACGCCGACCACCCAGACATCTTCGAGTTCATCTGGTGCAAAGCACGCGAAGAACGCAAGTCGCGAGCGCTGGCCGAGGCGGGCTTTGATATGAGCCTTGACGGTCGTGACGCGGCCTCTGTGCAGTATCAGAACGCCAACAACTCGGTGCGTGTGACCGATGATTTCATGGAGGCGGCAACGCAGGGTCGTGATTGGGATCTGGTTGCTCGCAGGGATGGGCGCACTGTCAAGACTGTGCCTGCTCACACGATCTTGCGCCAGATTGCAGAAGCGGCATGGGAGTGTGCCGATCCGGGTGTGCAGTTTCACAGCACGATCAACCGCTGGCACACGGCTGCGACGACCGGGCCGATCAACGCCAGCAACCCGTGTTCGGAGTATGTGCATCTCGATGACAGCGCCTGCAATCTGGCATCGATCAACCTGCTGAAGTTCCTCGGTGACGACGGTGACTTTGATGTTGACGGGTTCTGCCGAGCAGTTGAGTTGGTGTTCGTTGCGCAGGAGATCCTGGTGGGTCACGCCGACTATCCCACGCAGGCGATTACCGAGACCACGAGAGCGTTCCGCCAGATCGGGCTCGGTTACGCCAATCTAGGTGCGCTACTAATGGCGCTCGGAGTGCCATATGACTCAGATCGCGGTCGTGCAATCGCGGCCGCGATCACGTCGCTAATGACAGGCCAGGCCTACAACACCTCTGCGAGGCTCGCGGAACGAGTTGGCACGTTTGCGGGTTTCGAAGAGAACCGCGAACACATGCTTGGCGTTCTCCAGATGCACCGCACCGCGACAGCGGCGATCAACGACGATCTCGCGCCGACCCGGGTGCTTGAGAACGCCAGGCAAATCTGGGATGACACCTGCGAACGAGCCACCTCCGTGGGAGTGCGCAACAGTCAAGCGACCGTGCTCGCACCGACCGGCACGATCGGGCTGTTGATGGATTGCGACACGACCGGCATCGAACCCGACCTGGGGCTAGTGAAGTCAAAGCAGCTCGTTGGTGGCGGGACGATGGAAATTGTCAACCAGACAGTTCCTGCTGCGTTGCGCAACCTGGGATACAGCCCAGAACAGGTTGATGAGATTGTCAGCCACATTGCCGAACACCACACGATCGAGGGTTCGCCGCTTGATGAACAGCACCGGGCTGTGTTCGCTTGCTCGCTAGGCGACAACTCGATCGCTAGTTCAGGTCATGTAGAGATGATGGCAGCGGTGCAGCCCCTGCTGTCAGGAGCGATCTCCAAAACCGTGAACATGCCGGCTGATTCCACAGTCGATGATGTGGAGCAGTTGCTTGTTGACGCCTGGCGGCTCGGTCTCAAGGCGGTGGCCATCTATCGCGACAACTCCAAGGTGGCCCAACCCTTAAGCGTCGGATCGCGACGCCAGGACGAAGCTTCAAGCACGCATGGCAACAGCCTCGACTCAAACAGCCAGCTGGCACCGACCTCAAGGCTTAACGGCTCGGCGGCCACCAATCACGCAGGTCACCTGGCGGCGGAGGCTTCATCTAACGGATCTAACGGCGCTTCGGGTGCATCAGAGCCCGCGGCACCGGTGCGCTGCCGTCTGCCCCGTTCACGCTCGTCTCGTACGTTCGAGTTCCGGGTCGCTGAATGCAAGGGGTTCGTGACCGTCGGTGAATACCCCGACGGTCGGCCCGGCGAGATATTCGTGAAGGTCTCCAAACAAGGTTCCACACTGGCGGGCATCATGGACGCCTTCGCCATCTCAGTTAGCCACGGCTTGCAATACGGGGTTCCGCTATCGGCCTATGTCAAGACTTTCGTAGGCGTGCGCTTCGAGCCAGCAGGTATCACCGACGATCCCGAGATACGGATCGCTACCAGCCTGATGGACTACCTGTTCCGCAAGCTTGCTGTGATGTACCTGCCGGTCGAGCAACGCGTTGCACTTGGCGTGCTCACAACAGGGGAGCGCAGCCAACCCACGTTGCCAGGCGTCGAGGAGCAAACCACGGTCACCGCCCAAGGCCATGACCTAGCACCAACCACGGCGCGATACCGGCCCGACAACGGGCCCGCAACGCAGCTTGAGATGTGGAGCAGCGAGCCTGACGGGGCCCTCAAGCCAACCCAGAAGCCCGATATCGACGCGGGAGCACCGTTTTGCATGGTCTGTGGTGTCACAATGCAGCGCGCCGGTTCGTGTTACTTGTGCGCCCACTGCGGTTCGACAAGCGGGTGTAGCTGACAGGCGCCCCATCCGCCAGCCGGGTGAGGCTGTGGTACCTGCTCGAGGAGATCTTGGCTTAGCATTGAAGCCCTAATGGTGCGCCGCCCCGAGCTAAGGGCACGCTTGCGGGCGTCGCTGGAACTGATCAATGAGTTCCGTGACGGCTGGTCACGCGCCCGCGTCGGTGGCCTTTCCGCAGAGATCGCCTTCTTTGCCGTGCTCGGGCTGTTCCCCGCCATGCTGCTATTTGCGGCAGCGCTCGGTTCGGTTGAGGTGATCGCAGGTGTTGATGCCGAGGCTGCAATCAAAGACTGGGTCGTTGAGCAAGTGTCCGCAGTGTTCGGCGATGACAACACTCTGGCAGCTACCGTCGCAGAAGTGTTCGACCGCTCAAACGCTGGACTCATAACGATCAGCGTGGTGCTGTCCGCATACACCGCGTCACGAGGGCTAACGGCGGTTGTTGGAGCACTCGACGTGGTTTACGGTCACGAGAACCGGCGCAATTGGGTCTCTACGCGGCTCATGGGGCTGGTGCTCACGCTTATCACGTTGCCGGTAGCGGCGGTGGTTGCCGCGACCGTGGTCGTCGGGCCACTGCTAGGCACGGGCGAGGAATTCGCCGAGCGGCTAGGCCTCGGATCGTGGTTCGTGACGCTATGGAACTGGTTCCGATGGCCCTGGGTGTTCGTGCTCGTCGTCTTGTGGGCTGCAATGATCTATCACTTCGCGCCCTTGAGCCGTTCAAGGATTCGAGTGCATCTGCCAGGCGCCGTCGTCGGCACAGTCTGGTGGTTGAGCGTCACGATCGGATTCCGCTCCTATCTTGATATCGCCGCCGGTGGCGTGAATGCAGTGTTTGGCCTGCTAGGCGGGGCCTTGTCGCTGATCGTGTGGCTGTACTTGATGGCGATGGGTTTGCTTGTGGGCGCTGAAGCGAACGCAATCCTGATCGCCCGTGCCCGTCGTAATGGCGCGTTAGCCTCAGCCGGGTGAGTGACTTTCGAGTCGACCTTGACGAGATCCTCTTCAATCTGAACTATGTGGCCGACTTAGCGGGTCTGGTCGAACTCGACAACTTCGAACATGTTGAACCTGATGTTGTAGAGCAGGTGTTAACAGAAGCCGCTCGGTTCGCGCAGGAAGTCATCGCACCCCTCAACCGGGTCGGCGATCAGGAAGGGTCACGCCGTCTCGACGACGGTTCGGTTGTGACGCCCACCGGGTTCAGGGAGGCCTACAGCGCCTATGTCGATGCCGGCTGGGGAGCCCTATCGATCGATCCCGAGTATGGCGGCGGCGGGTTTCCCCATCTTGTCGGTCTGGCCGTCGAGGAGATGTTCACCTCCGCCTGCATGGCCTGGTCACTGTGCCCGCTGCTAACGCAGGGTGCGATCAACCTGATAGGTGCATTCGGCACAGACGAACAGAAGAATCTCTACCTACCTGAGATGGCGGTCGGTGCCTGGACGGGCACCATGAACCTGACCGAACCTCAAGCTGGTTCCGATGTCGGTGCGGTCACAACTAAGGCGACACCCCAACCCGACGGTTCGTATTTGCTGTCAGGCACCAAGATCTTCATTACCTACGGCGAACATGACCTAGCCGACAACATCGTGCACCTGGTACTGGCCCGAACTCCGGGCGCACCACCCGGTACCGCGGGTATTAGTTGCTTCATCGTTCCCAAGCTGCTACTCGACGCCAATGCTGCGCCGGGCTCACGCAACGACGTGTGGTGTACCTCGATCGAGCACAAACTCGGCATTCACGCCAGCCCCACATGCGTTATGTCATATGGCGACACCGACGGTGCTGTCGGGTTCCTTGTTGGCGAGGAGAACGGCGGCATGCGGGCCATGTTCACGATGATGAACTATGCCCGGCTCAGCGTCGGTCTCGAAGGTGTCGCCATCGCCGAGCGCTCCTGCCAGCAGGCGCTCGCCTTTGCTCACGAACGTCGGCAGGGACGCGCACCCCGCGCCGCTGCTCGGGCAACCTCGAAGATCATTGAGCACCCCGACGTTCGCCGCATGCTGCTTGACATGCGCTGCACCATCAGTGCGATGCGTGGTCTCGCATATCGAAACGCCGAGGCAATCGATCGCTCAGTACATGTCACGAACAGAGTGCAACGTCAAGCTGCTAGTGAGCGGGCCGCCTTGCTAACCCCGCTCACCAAGGCATGGGCAACCGATGTGGGTTGTGAACTAGCGAGCACAGGCCTGCAGGTACACGGCGGCATGGGGTTCGTTGAGGAGACCGGCTCAGCACAGCACTACCGCGACGCCCGGATCGCCCCGATATATGAAGGAACGAACGGCATCCAGGCGATTGATCTCGTTGGTCGCAAGCTGGCCATGCGCAGCGGTGGTGCCGTGCGGGATCACCTGAACGAGATCGATTCGACAGTCAAGGCCATCGCTGACGCGAGTGGCCCGATGCACGCTGGATTGGTCCGGGTACGCGAATACCTTGCCGATGCCGTGGCTGCTACCCAGGAAGCCACTGAGTGGCTTGTCAAAGCAGACCGGTACGAGCGTCTAGCAGGAGCAGACGCTTACCTGAGGATGCTGGCTGTGACCACAGCTGGAGCCGCACTCGCTGACGGTGCGCTGGCAGCGCGCAAGCTTGACACTGACACAAGTACCGACCGGGCGTTGCTAGCCGGCTCGTTTGCGACCAACCGTGTAGCTGGAGTTCCGGCGATGCTGGCTGCTGTGACAGAAACCTGCTCGGATCTCGAAGCTGCTTCAGAGCGGATCCTTGCTGTCTAATGCAGCCATGATTGCGTCGATCCCGAGCCCGGGAGCGGGCAGCTTGAGCATCGGGCCGCTTGAGTTTCGGGCCTACGGGTTGATGATCGCGCTAGCCGCATTGGCCGCTATTGCATTGTCGAGGCGTCGCTGGGCTGCTCGGGGCGGCGATCCCGACCAGATCAACCGCGTGGCGCTGTGGGCAGTTCCCGCTGGGCTCATCGGAGCACGTGCCTATCACGTGCTTACCGATTGGCGTCGATACCAAGAAGACGGCTGGCTTGAGGCTTTTGCAATCTGGAAGGGAGGCCTGGGGATCCCTGGCGGCATGGCAGTTGGCATCCTGACCGGTCTCTGGATGGTGAGACGCCAGCAGATGGACCGCCGGGAAGTCCTCGCCGCGGTGGTTCCGTCTCTGCCGCTTGCTCAAGCGATTGGCCGTCTTGGCAACTGGTTCAACCAAGAGCTGTACGGTTCACCGACCGATCTCCCATGGGGTCTAGAGATCGACGTGGCACACCGCCCGGCCGATTATCTCGATGTTGAGACGTTCCATCCCACCTTTTTGTATGAGGCGCTGTGGAATCTGGCGCTGTGTGGCCTGCTGTTGCTGATCGACCGGCGCAACCGTTACGCGTCGCGGGTCATGGCCGCCACCAACCGGACTGAACGAGGCCCCGGATCGCTGCTCGCCTTCTACTTGCTCGGTTATGGGATCGGGCGTCTCTGGATTGAAGCCGTTCGGATCGATCCGGCAAGCCTGATCTGGGGAGTGCGGGTCAATATCTGGATGAGCCTCGTTCTAATCGTGGCATCGGGTGTTTACCTGCTGGTCACCAGCCGCTTGTTCTCTCGGCATCGCCGACCGGTCTTCCCGAGGTAGACAACTTTCCCAGATCGCAGCGGCACGCGTCGCGCGCCGCGACGAATACGAGCCTCGAAAGAACGCTCTAGTTGAAACCTCGAAGGGGCATCTCAGGGCTCCGCTGCAACCAGTTGTCAGCTAGGTAATTCGCAGCGCCGTCGATGACATGGATCGTGTAAGCGTGGCGGCTATGTGGCGACGTGTTGGCCGCGCTCCAATGCGGCAAGGTGCCGTGTAGGGCAATTAGCGTGCCGGCTTCGGCTTCAAGGGGCACCAACTCGTCTGTTGGATAGGGCGTTTCGTCGAAGGTGTCCATGGTGGTGCCCTTGCTGCGGTCGTCGGGGTCAACGAGCCGGAAGCGTCCCTTCACCGGTATCCGGTGACCACCGGGCACAGCCCACATGCAACCGTTATCAACGGTTGCGTCCTCGATCGCGAACCAGAGCCCGACCACGCTCTGGGGTTCCGTCCACAAAAAGGTGTGGTCACAGTGACAGATCACTTCGCCGCCAATGCCTGGCTGCTTGAAGATGTACATCGACTGCAACAGTTGAGGATCGACGAACCCCAGCGAGTGAGCTACATCAGCCAACTCGGGTGTGCGTGAGAAGGCGCTGAACTCGGGGTCAAGGTCATGCATGGCATGGCCAAGTTTGTTGACGCTTAAGTGCAGCGGTCTCGAAAGGTCGCCTTCCGCTATAGCACCGTCTTCGAAGAACCAGCGCACGGTGTCACCCGAACCGAGAAACCAGGCATCTTGCGCGTGGCTCTGCTCTGTCGTAGAGAACACTGTCAGGCCACCATCACGTGCCGGGTCAATGTTCTTGAGCATTGCATTGACATGAGCCTTCAGCGCGTCGCACCGCTGCTTCGAGACAAATCCCTCCAACACCAGGAAGCCATCAGCTTCCCATGACTCAAGTTGAGCGTCGCTTAGCGCCACTGGTTGTCCACCTGCAGGTCGTGAACCCTGAGACTCAGGCCTCGCCGCGGCGGTAACGCATACCGTCGGCTCGTGGCATCCGCAAACGCTGCGAGAAGAAGATCAGAACCACGAGCACGATCACATACGGCAAGATCTCAATCCACCAATCGGGCACGGAAGTCGACAGCAGATACCAGAGAGCCGCACCACCGGCAAGCACCCCGGCAATCCCGGCGTCGATACGCCGCCGCCGCCGCAAAGCCCACACCAGCACCGCAAGCAAAGCAACAGTGTTCACCAGCAGGAGCGCATGCGAGGCCGAACCGTCAAGGTCACGCAAACCCACCCCGAACGGGTACCCGAATAGCAACGCTCCAGCCATCACCCCGCCGGGGCGCCAGTTGCCAAAAATCAGGGCAGCCAAACCGATATAGCCGCGGCCGTTGGTCTGGCCTTCAAGGTAAAGGCCTCCCAACTCGGGGCTGGCGATGAAGGCACCCCCGAGGCCCGCTAGGGCGCCGCTCATCGCAACGCCGATGTACTTGTAGAGGTAGATATTGATTCCCTGGCTCTCACCGCCGACGGGATGTTCACCGCAGATCCGCAGTCGCAGCCCGAAACGTGTGCGCCAGATCAGCCAAGCCGTTACCGGCACCAAAGCGAATGCGATCACCGTGGCAATTGAGAGCTGCGCTGTGAGCCCCCGTGCCAGACCAGTGAAGTCCGACACGAAGAACCAGTCCTTGTCGGTGAACCACCCCAATATGTCAGGTGTATCCCAGCCGAACAGGTCGCCGCCTGCCAAGAACGGCACCGTGAACTTGCCGACCCCGGTTGTCCGTGGCGACTGGGTGATCGAACCGCCGTCGTAGCCGGTCAACACTTCAGATGACAGGAACCTGGTGACACCTGGCGCGGTCACGTTGATGGCCACACCCGAGATGATGTGATCAACCCCGAACGACACGGTGGCAATGGCATGGATCAAGCCACCAATAGCTCCACCGATCATGCCGATAAGCAGCCCAGCCCAGCCGCCATAGTTGATCGCGCCCCAGGCCCCGAACCAGGTCCCAAGAATCAGCATTCCTTCAAGGCCAATGTTCACGACACCGGCACGCTCAGAGAACAATCCTCCGAGTCCGGCGAGCATGATCGGAACCGCCCAGCGCAACATCGCCTGCGATGAGGTGGTCGCTGTGAGTTGTCCGGTGTCGTCGAACCCTTGCACGATCGTGAGCACGAGCACGCCGATGGCCGCATACACCATCCATCTCGCCCACACGGGCAGGCGATCGAGAACATCTCTCAGTGATCGCATGATGTCTTGGAGCACGGTCATGTCGTTGTTGCCATGGCTGCGGCCGCCGCTGCGGCTTCTTCACGTTCACGAACCCGCCGCACAACTTCGTAAGCAATCACAGCTGTGAGGATGATGACGCCCTTCATGATCTCCACGATCTCGCGTGAGGCGGCTCCAGAGATCTGCAGGATTCCAGAGGAAACATCGAGGAAGGCAAAAATCAATGCTGCTACGGCGACCCCGGCGGGATGGTTACGCCCGAGCAGCGCCACAGCGATTCCGGTGAAGCCAAGCAGGCTGATCGGGTTGGACGGGTAATAGCCGGTGTTCATCAGCTCGGTCATCCCGACGAGGCCGGCTACGACACCCGAAAGTGTCATGGCGAAGACGACCATGCGCTTGGGTGACACACCACCAACATGGGCCGCGGTCGGGTTCGCGCCGCTAGCACGAAGGTCATAACCAAACACGGTGCGGTTCAACAGCACGTGATAGATCACCCCGACGGCCAGAGCGATGACGAGCACACCGGTTAGTTGTTTGCCTTGTCGGATCTCACGTGTGAAGAACTCAAGCAGGGCGTTGATGTCAGGCAACATGCCGCTCTCGGCGATCGGTTCAGTGCCGACCCGACCACCGGTCGCAGAGATCTCGCCACCGGCCTGCCATTCAACGATCCACCAGGCGGCGAGACCCGAGATGACAACTGCGTTGAGCATGATCGTGGAGATCACCTCGTTCACGCCCCGGGTGACCTTCAAAACGCCAGCCGCACCCGAGAACGCACCCCCGACTGCCATGGCGACTAGCAAGATGAAGCTGATGTGAAGCACCGACGGGAGCGTGACCTGGGCACCAAGGTGAGCAGCCACGATGAACGCCAGCAAATATTGACCTTCGACCCCGATGTTGAACAGGTTCATCCTGAAGCCGATAGCGGCGGCCACGCCCGATAGATAAAGCGGCGTGGCCCGGTTGAGGATGTCGACCTGGGTCTCAAGCTTGCTGGCGTGGCCGATCATGTCGGCGTAAGCAGCCAGGGGATTGCTTCCCGAGATGATCAGCACAATCGACGAGAGCACAACCGCGATCACTAGCGCCGCTACTGGGGCGGTAGATGCGAACAGCACCTTGCGCTGCCATTGGCGTCCCATCGCTAGTGGCTACCTGTGAGCGCTGCGCCGGTCATGTATGAGCCAAGGTCGCGGGGTGTGATCTCGGTTGGCTCGGTTGGGTCGAGTTCAGCGACAAGGCGGCCTCGCAGCATCACCACGATGCTGTCCGACAGGCCAATCAACTCATCAAGGTCAGCCGAAACGAGCAGCGTTGCCAGACCCTGGCGGCGGGCCTCGCGGATGTCACGCCAGACTGCGGCTTGAGCGCCGACATCGATCCCGCGGGTGGGATGGTTCGCGATGAGCACACTCGGTTGGGCGACCATCTCCCGGCCGACAATTAGCTTCTGCTGGTTTCCGCCAGAAAGCGCATGCGCAGAAACCTCGATCCCCGGTGTACGCACATCGAAGTCGACCTTGATCCGATCGGCCCGGCGGCGCATCCCGAGGCGATTGAGCCACTGTCCCCGCGAGTAGGGCTTTTCGGTTTGGTGACCCAGCGCGGTGTTCTCCCAAAGGGTGGCTGCTAGCAACAGCCCATCTCGATGGCGGTCTTGTGGCACGTAACCGAGCCCCATCTCACGGCGATGCCGCACAGAACTGTGAGTAATGTCGGTACCGAGCAGCGAGACAGTTCCCTGATCGGGTGCATCGGTGCCGATGATCGCGCTTACCAGTTCGGATTGACCGTTACCTTCGACCCCGGCGATCCCGACGATCTCGCCACGACGCACTCTCAAGCGCACATCATCAACCACCGGTCTGCCACCTTCACCGATGACGCTTAGATCGTTGACTTCGAGCGCGACCTCGCTGGTGACAGTTGACACTCCGGCATCGGGGGTGGGCAGCTCCGAGCCGATCATCATCTCGGCGAGATCATGGGCGGTGACATCTTGGGGCTTCACGGTGCCGACGGTGCGGCCTTGACGCAGCACCGTGATCGTGTCAGCGATTGCGAGCACCTCATCGAGCTTGTGGTCGATGAACAGGATCGTGGCGCCCCTGGCTTTGAGTTCGCGGATGTTGCGGAACAACTCGTCCACTTCCTGGGGGACAAGCACCGCCGTCGGCTCATCGAGGATCAAGATCTTGGCGCCACGATAGAGCACCTTGATGATCTCGACCCGTTGGCGCTCACCAACCTCGAGGGTCTCCACTAGGTCGTCGGCGTTGATGTCAAGCCCGTAGGCCCGCCCGACCTCGTCTAGGTGCTGCTTGCCCGCCTCGAAGTCGATACGACCGAACGATCGCATCGGTTCCGCGCCGAGGATGACGTTTTCGAGCACTGTCAGTTGATCGGCAAGCATGAAGTGTTGGTGAACCATGCCGATACCGAGTTCGATGGCTTCGGCAGGCGAGTTCAGGGTTACCTGCGTACCACGGATCTTGATCGTGCCAGCGTCAGGGGGCTGCATCCCGTAGAGGATCTTCATCAGGGTCGACTTGCCGGCGCCGTTCTCGCCGCAGATGGCGTGAATCTCACCTTCGGCGACTTCGAGATGGATGTCGTCGTTGGCAATCACGCCGGGGAAGCGTTTGGTAATGCCTGCTAGCTCAATTGCAAGCGTCACCCGGCTCCGCCCCCTACAGCCACCGGGCCGGATATTAGTCCGGCCCGGCGACTTGAGACCACTGCGGTCTCTATCTGAATTGTTTGAATTCTTGAAGAGTACTTGAGGCTCGTCGTGGCCCTGCCGCCGACGTAACCCGCTGCCTGTGTTTAGGGCTCGGTCGGCACCTCAATGGCCCCGGACACTATGTCTGCCTTGTAAGCGTCCAGCTGGTCGACGATGTCATCGACGAAGCCGCCTGACTGGCTGTAGCCGACGCCATCAACGGAGAGGTCGTAGGTGGTCGGGCCTGGCTGCATCGTGCCATCGATTGCTGAGCGGATCATCTCAAAGATCGAAACGTCAACCCGCTTGAGCATCGAAGTCAAGATGTAATCGCGCACGGCTTCACCGGCGGTGTGGTATTGGTCGGAATCGACGCCGATGGCCCAAACCTTTGAGCCGGTCGCTTCGCTCTGCTCAAGAGCTGCCTGGAATAGACCCGCACCAGAACCACCAGCAGCGTGATAAACGATGTCCGCACCGCTGTCATACATCGCTAGTGCGACCTCTTTAGCCCTGTCGGGAGCGTTGAAGCCATCAAAGTCGGGTGCCTGGGTGATGTAGTTGGAGATGATTTCGATGTCGGGGTTGAGAGTGCGGGCGCCGGCTTCGAAGCCTGCCTGGAATCGCTCGATCAAACCGCCAACGTTGGCGACACCACCGATGAATCCAACAGTGCCCGTCTCGCTTTTGAGTGCTGCGGCGGCACCGACGAGGAATGATCCCTCATGTTCGGCGAACACCAGGCCGGCAATATTTTCGCCGTAAGGAGCGGGAGGATCGGCGCCCCAGTTGATCATGGCCGAGTCGACGACACCAAACAAGGTGTCGGGGTTCTCGGCACCAACAGCGGCAGCATCGCCCTCAAAGAGGAACCCGACTGCGATCACCACATCGTGAGCATCGGCAGCAAGTTGCAACAACTCGGCACGGTTTGAGCCGTCCGCTTCGGGTGACGCCTCCGTGAACTCGATACCGAGTTCCGCATGGGCACGCTCAATACCTGCTGCCGCAGAGTCGTTGAACGACTGGTCGCCGCGACCACCGATATCAAACACCAGACCGACCGTGACATCAGTCATCGGTGCGGCTTCCATGGTGTCCTCAGCCTCTTCTGCCGGCTCCGGCTCCTCGGCTTCCATCTCAGCTTCGGCTGCGGTTGTCGGTGTGGCTTCGGCTTCTGTTGCGTCGGTGCCGTCATCAGAGTCGGCTACTTCTGGCTCATCATCGCCGCATCCGGCGGCGAGTAGGGCAAACGAAACTAGGAGCGCGGCAATTAGGCGTGCCTGCTTGCGCATGGGTTCCCTCCAGGTGAACTTTGGGTGACTGTGTCGCCAGGATGCTAATCGACCCCACCAAGGTTGTGCGAATGCATTGCCGGCGCTGCGGCACTAGAGGCTTGCGAGTGCGTTGCCGGAGTAGCGGCACTTAGGGGTCAAGGGGCACAGGAGTGCCTGGGCTCACCGGGCGAGCAGGTTAGGTGCCGATGGCTTGCGAATGTGTGGCTGTCCAGGCAACTAACTCGGGGGCGGTGAAAGTGTTGATGACCTGCGAGGCACTGACACCGCAGCGGTGAGCTTTGTCGGCACCGAAGGGCTGCCACTCAAGTTGCCCGGTGGCGTGAGCGTCGCTGTTGATTGCCACTTTGCAACCCCAATCAAGTGCCAGCTTGAGTAACTCTTCGGGCGGATCCCGGCGTTCGGGGCGGCAGTTGATCTCGACTGCTTTGTCGAAGTGCGCGCAGGCTGCAAAGACAACGCCGGCATCGAAACTCGAGGGTGGTCGGCCACGTCCCGAGAGTTTGCGATTCGTGCAGTGTCCCAAGATGTCGCTATGGGGGTTCGCGATCGCTGCGACCATGCGAGGCGTCATCTCTGCTGAGGGCATGCGCAGTTTGGAGTGAACCGAGGCAACAACCACGTCGAGTCGGCTGAGCATCTCAGCGGACAGGTCGAGCGATCCGTCCTCAAGAATGTCCACTTCCATGCCAGTGAAAATCCTGAAAGGTGCCATCTCGGCGTTGCGTACTGCGATCTCCTCGAGCTGGATCCCGAGGCGTTCCTCGTTAAGCCCGTGAGCCACGGTCAGGCGAGCCGAATGATCGGTAATGACGAGCCATTCGTGCCCCAGCGCTGCGGCGGTGTGAGCCATCTGGGCGAGGCTCGCTCCACCATCTGAGAAGGTTGTGTGGCAGTGACAGTCGCCCCGAAGTTGGCCTAGCAGTTCGGCTCCCGCTCCCCGAGGTACCCGGCTACGGCGCTCAAGAGCCGCCAGATAGCCGTCTGTCACTCCGCCCAGGGCTTCGGTGATCACCTTGGAGGTGCTGGCACCGATCCCTTTGAGTTCGGTGAGGGTTTCGTGTTCGGCTCTCTCTCGTACCTCGTCGTCGCTTAGGCCAGAGATGATGCCTAGAGCACGGCGAAACGCTCGCACTTTGGGAGCGGCTGCTAGCTCCCGGTCGAGGTAATGGATGGCTAAAGCCAGAGCTGTTGTCGGTTCCACGGTGTTGGTCGATGGTAGTTGTTGTTGCCGCGTTGCTTTGGGGCGGAGGCGATAGCGTCACGGCCATGTCTAAGCGCACGAGCAAGAGGCGCGCCAAGGCCCGCCGCTCAAAGGCAAATCACGGACGCAAGCCAAACGCTGGTCGCAATAGCTGATCGAGTAGCGGCCTGCTCTGAACGGCCGCCCCGAACTTGGCCACACGTGAAGGTCGAGACTTCGGGTTTGGCTGTGGCTGTGGCCGTGATCGGGAACGCAGGTGCAACGGTTCGGGTTCGTCGGTTTACCTAACTCCGGCAAGACCTCTTTACACAACGCTCTAGTAGGAGCCGATCTACCTATCGCGCGGCACGCCTTCGCGACGACCTCAGCCAGCGTCGGTGTGGCAAAGGTGCCCGATGAGCGCCTCGCTGTGCTGGCACGCATGAGCAAGAGCCGCCGCATCGTTCACGCATCGGTGCAGTTCACCGACATCGGGGGACTCGTGGCCGGATCGAGTCGTGGTGAGGGTCTTGGCAACGCTTTTCTGGGGCGGGTGCGTGACACGGACGCCATTGTCTATGTGCTCAGAGCATTTGAAGATGAAGACGTGACGGGCGAGAGTGATCCGCTCGAGAGCTTTGAGATACTCGAGATCGAGTTGGCGCTTGCCGATCTGGAGAGCGCCACACGCCAGCTTGAGAAGTTGTCACGTATGGCCAAAGGTGATGCGGACATACGGCCGGCTGTGAAGTTGCTATCCCAAGCTGTGGCCGTACTTGAAGCGGGCGTGCCGCTATATCGGGCAGGCTTCAGTGACGCTCAGTGGCAGCGCCTGCAACCGTTCTTTTTGCTAACGGCCAAACCGGTGCTGGCAGTGGTCAACATCTCCGAAGAGCAGATACCCATAGCACAGCAAGTGGCGGAGCCGGTGCGCTCAGCGATCGGTGCCGCCGAGGTTGTGCCGCTGTGTGTGCAACTCGAAGCCGAAGCCGCACAACTTGATGAGGCCGAGCGACCCGAAATGCTTGAGGCCCTGGGCCTTGGAACTGGAGCACGTGACCGGTTTCTCAACAGCGCCTACCGGCTGCTCGGCCTGCGCACGTTCTTGACGACCGGCCCGACCGAAACAAGAGCTTGGACGTTTGAAGCAGGTTCAACTGCAGCGAGGTGTGCCGGCAAGGTTCACAGCGACATGGAGCGAGGCTTCATCAGGGCGGAGACCATCGCATTCGAGGACCTAGTCGTTGCGGGATCCTGGTCGGGGGCCAGGTCCCAGGGGTTGCTGCGCGCTGAAGGGCGTGACTACCGGGTTCGAGACGGCGATGTGATCGAGTTCCGCTTCAACGTGTGAATCTTCGATCTCTCAATCTGGTGCCCCTGCAGCACGTCCACCCGGAGACAGAGCCACCAAGACGGGTCCACCCGGAGACAGATAGCCACCAAAGCTCGGCAAAGGGTCGCATTAGATTCATGTCATGGCGTGGTTGGTTCACGGCGACCGGGTCATCGCTTCACTCGAGATCGCCTCGACACACACGCAACGCCGACGCGGTCTGCAAGGGCGCGAAGGCATCGAAGGTGCTCTGCTATTGCCTCGTACCCGCTGGGTTCACACGTTCGGGATGCGCTTCGCCATTGATGTGGCTCACTGTGATTCCGAGATGAAGGTGTTGCGGCTAACAAAGATGCAACCGAACCGGCTGGGACGGCCCGTCTGGCGAGCACGATGTGTGCTGGAGGCCGAAGCGGGAGCCTTTGCTCGATGGGAGATCACCGAAGGCATCACCGTTGAGATCAGGCGGTGAAGCCGCCACCTGGGGGATGTTTGGTGCTGGTCGGAACGCCGATCGGCAACCTGGGTGACCTGAGCCCGCGTGCCTCTGAGGCGCTAGCCACAGCAGATCTGGTGTGCTGTGAGGACACCCGGCGCACCGGTCGGCTGTTGCAGATGGTCGGCATTAGCGGTGTGCGCCTGCGGCGTCTTGATCAACACAACGAAACCCGTTCGGCTTCTGAGATCTGCAGGCTGGTTGCGGGTGGCAAACGTGTGGCTGTGGTTAGCGACGCTGGCATGCCCTGTGTCTCGGATCCAGGTGAGCGGCTGGTGGCTGCTTGTATAGCGGCAGGCCTTGCGGTGTCTGTCGTGCCCGGGCCATCTGCAGCCACGGCCGCGCTCGCGGTGAGTGGACTCTCCACGGCTCGCTATGTGTTTGAGGGGTTCCTACCTCGTAAGGGGCCGTCTCGACGGAAACGGCTTGCTCAGATAGCCACCGAACCGCGCACGGTCGTGCTGTTCGAATCGCCCCACCGCCTCGAGTCTTGTCTCGCCGACCTAGCAAAGTCGTGCGGTGCGCAGCGGCGTGCGGCGGTGGTGCGTGAACTCACGAAACTGCATGAAGAGGTGATCCGCGGCAGCCTCGCAGAACTCTGCGACTGGGTCACCAAGGCGGTGGTGCGTGGCGAGGTGGCATTGGTTGTCGACGGAGCACCACCGGCGAGCCGTGAGGTGAGCGACGCCGAGTTGCTTGAGGCTGCTCAGAGGCTCTTTGAGGAGGGGATTACTCGCCGGGACGCGGCAACCCAATTGGCCAAGACTTATCAGTTGCCGCGCCGGCGCGTTTACAACCTGATCGCTGCTTCCTGATGCCCTGACCTCGGGCTGAGCAGTCACAAGTAGCACTCACACCAGCTCGCAAGCCGTGCCGCCTGGCACTCCGCTTTAGCTGTCCGGGAGTGGCCGGTAGCCTGCACGCCCATGAGTGTGCCGATCCTGGTTGCCGTGGCGTGGCCTTACGCTTCGGGCAGCCGTCATCTGGGTCATCTTGCCGGTGCCTATATCCCGGCGGACATCTTTGCTCGTTACCAGCGTCTAGCTGGCAACGAGGTGTTGATGGTGAGCGGCTCCGATGTCCACGGCACACCGATCACCCTGCGAGCCGACGCCGAAGGAGTCACCCCGTCTGAGCTTGTCGATCGTTATCACAGCGAGTTCTGCCGGCAATGGGACGCCGTGGGCATCTCCTGGGATCTGTTCACAACCACCGGAACGGACAATCACGCTGCGGTCACACAGGACATGTTCAGTGTGCAGCTACGTAACGGCTACATCGACAAGCGTGTCTCCGAGCAGTTCTATGACCCGGTCGGCGAGCGCTTCCTGCCCGACCGCTATATCGAGGGCACCTGTTCGGTGTGTGGTTTCTCGCAGGCACGAGGCGACCAGTGCGAGCAGTGCGGCACCACTCATGATGCCACCGAGCTGATCGAGCCCCGGTCCAAGATCAGCGGTGCTGCGCCTGAGTTGCGGCCCACCGAGCACTTCTATTTCCGTTACTCGGACTTCACCGAGCGGGTCGCTGAATGGCTCGAGACTCGTGAGGGATGGCGACCTCATGTCTTGAATTCCTCGTTCGGCTGGACTCGTGAAGGACTGCATGACCGGGCGATAACCCGTGACCTCGACTGGGGTATCGACCTTCCGGTCGACGACCTGGGGCCCGGCAAGCGCATTTATGTCTGGTATGACGCGGTGATCGGCTACCTGTCCGCCTCGAAGGAATGGGCTCAACGTCAGGGTCGACCTGACGCCTGGCAGCACTGGTGGCAAAACGATGAGGCCCGTCACTACTACTTCATCGGCAAAGACAACATCCCGTTCCACACCTTGTTCTGGCCAGCGCAGTTGATGGGATACGGCGGGCTGCATCTGCCAGATGACGTGCCGGCCAACCAGTACGTCACTTTCTCGGGCGCCAAGATGGCTTCCGGGCGTGGCATCGGCCTGACTATTGATCTCGGGTTGCAGCTATTCCAGCCGGATGCCTTGCGGTTCGCTTTGAGCGCCGCCTTACCAGAGCACTCTGATACCGAGGTCTCCCTGGAAGAGATTGCGCGGCGCATCAACGGTGAGTTGGTGGCGACCTGGGGCAACCTTGTCAACAGGGTTCTGTCGCTAGCGAAACGCTCCCTTGCAAACACGATCCCAGGTGGCTGTGTGCGACGGTCGGTTGATCGGGAGTTGCTAGAGCAAGTCGATGCTGATCTCGATCGGGCAGGCGAGCACATCAACCGGGTGGAGTTACGTGCCGGACTGCGCACGGCAATGGAAGCCGCAGCACGGGTAAACGCCTATCTCAACGCAACCGAACCGTGGAAGCTTGCCAAGTCCGACACTGAGCGGGCAGCGGCAGTGCTGCTGACCGCGCTTGAGGCAATTGCTGGGGTGCGGGTTGCGTTTGCTCCTTACCTACCGTTCTCGACGGCTGCTCTCGATGGTTGCTTCGGGCCGGTGACTAGCTGGGAACGGCCACCCTTACAAGCAGGCGCCAAATTGTCGAATCCCGGACCGTTGTTTGCCAAGGTCGACCTCGACGAGATCGATCTAGCGGCTGCTAGCTAACTGGTGCTGAAACGTGGCTTCTGGTGCCGTGGGTTGGGTTGATCAGCATTGCCACCTGCCGTCAGCCGAATCGGCTCACGAGCTAGTTGAGGACGCTCGCTTAGCGGGTGTCGACGTGCTGATCAACGTCGGCACCGATGTTGAAGACTCGAAGGAAGCAGCCGCAGTAGCCGCGCGTCACGACGGTGTCTGGGCAACGGCAGGTGTGCATCCTCACGAGGCATCGGGGGGCACCGCTGGACTTGAGGCGCTGCTTTCGATGCCTCAGGTCGTGGCGGTCGGCGAGGCCGGGCTGGACTATCACTACGACTACTCGCCGCGTTCGGTACAGCGCAATGTCTTTGCGGAACAGATCGAGATGGCTAATCGCTTAGAGATGCCACTTGTGATTCACTCAAGGTCGGCTTGGGATGACATGTTTGCCGTGCTGGATCGAGAGGGAGTGCCGAAGCGACTAGTAATGCACTGCTTCACAGGTGGGCCGGATGAGGCTCGTGAGTGTCTGCAGCGTGGTGCCTTGCTCTCGTTTTCGGGGATTGTCACATTCCCCAAGGCACCCGAGGTGCGAGCCGCCGCCCGCATCTGCCCACTTGAGCGTCTTGTTGTCGAGACCGACAGTCCGTATCTGGCACCGGTACCGCACCGGGGTCGCCCCAACCGCCCGGCGCTAGTGAGCGTTGTGGGTGCGGCAGTCGCGAAGACGAAGAACCTTGAAGTGAGTGAAGTGCGCAACACGACAAGGGCCACGACGTTGAACTTCTACGGTCTCGATGCTGCAGGTCAGCGAACCTCGTAGGTCCGTGTCTGTCTCGCTCCCACGGTGGCTCACCGCGGTCGTCGCGTTGGCGATGGTGGCCTTAACGGTCGGCGTGGCACCAATTGCAGCAGTCAACTCCGAAGCAGTCGCGCCCGAGCCCGGCGTCAGTACCGATGATTCGGTCGACTCCGAATCTGATATCGAAGCCGAGACAGCCGAGATAGCGGAGAAAGCGGCGGACTCTGAGTCTGAAGCCGATGCTGACGATGAGATCGTCGAGATCGTCGCCGAGGAGGAAGCAACCGGGAACACCAGCGATGCGAGCAAGGCGAGCAAGTCAGGCGAAGCCAGCGACCCGAGGTCGTTTGGGTTTGTTGATCTTGAGTCGTTTGCGGAACGGGCCCGGCAATGGCTGCATGCGCGCGACTTGCATCTGGCACGATCCATAGACCGTGCTAGCAGGCTCGCTATGACTGCAGGCACCAACATTGCGGTACTAGACGATGAGCCTGATGAGATGCCGTCAACAGGCTCAGACCAGCCAATACTAGGTGTCGATGATCAGAGTCCACTCGGCAGCTTGCAGTTTGGGTGGCTTGACGATCTAGGCATCGACGTTGACCCCGAACTGCCACCGGGCACCGTGGTTGTCACTGTCCCCTCGGAATCACCCGAAGACAAGGATTCGAATGAAGCGGCAGAGCCGGAGGAACAGCCTGCTCCGGAAGTTGCCGAAGAGACTGCCGAGCCGTCCGAATCGGCTGACACCGAAGCTGATACCACTTCCGAGCCAGACGCGAACGACGACAACTCAGAAGCAGCAACCAACGACGAAGAAGACGAGTCCGCTGACGGCGAGCCAAAGATACCTGAGGGCACCACTGAGGAGCAGTGGTACGCGCTGCGGGAGTGCGAGTCGAGGCAAAGCTATTCGATAGTCGACCGCAGCGGCAGGTACCGGGGCGCCTACCAGTTCTCGATCGCCACCTGGAACTACGTAGCTGGCAACTACTACCCAGAGTTGGCCGGTGTGGATCCGGCTCTAGCCGCACCTGCCGACCAGGATCGCATGGCCTACAAGCTCTACGAGTTGAACGGCTGGAATCCCTGGCCCACCTGCCGCAAGCGGCTGCCGAGCTGACTCACACCAAACAAGCACTACGTGCGTTAATGGCTGCGCACGGTGTGACAGCTCGGCGATCGTTGGGTCAGCACTTTGTGATTGACCCTGACCTGCTCCACATGATGGTTCGCACCAGCGGAGCTAGCCGGGACGGTTGCGTTCTTGAGGTTGGGGCTGGTCTGGGATCTCTCACGCTGGCTCTTAATGAGAGCGGTGCTCGGATCGTCGCGGTCGAGAAGGATCCAGCCTGTTGTAAGGCGTTGCGACACCAGTTCATGGCATCAAACGTGCAAGTCGTCGAGGGTGACATCGACAGGATCGACCTTGAGGCACTGCTAGCAACGAGCGGCACCTGGAAGCTCGTGGCCAATCTTCCATACAATATTGCCACGCCGCTGATCTTGCGGTTGCTGAGTGACTTCCCGAGTATCGTCTCGATGGTGGTAATGGTGCAGCTAGAAGTTGGTCAGCGTCTGGCAGCACCGCCAGGGTCACGCCAGCGAGGCATACCCAGCGTGCTTGTTGAGAGCCTCGGCACGGCGGAAGTCGTTGCACATGTCGGTGCGGAGTGCTTCTACCCGCAACCCAAAGTTGAATCTGCAGTCGTGAGGATCAGACGTCACACCGCCGCCACACCAACGGCATCCCCGGAGCTGCAAGCCGGTGTGGAGACGTTGCTACGCGCAGCCTTCGGTCAGCGGCGCAAGATGCTGCGCCGCTCGCTAACTCGACTAGTTGACGCAGCCGCCTTTGTGGAAGCAGGAGTTACGCCGACGTGGCGCCCCGAAGCCCTGAGCCTGCATCAATGGCAACGCCTCGCCCAGACCCTTATCGATGCAGATCCAGTGAGGCGCGTCTGAGTCCACAATCTGGCTTTGGCCCCGTGCCCTCGGCTGGGGTCGAGCGGTTGAGGGCCTGAGGGGCTGAGAGCCTGGCTAGCGATTAGGCAGCGTCGGCGCCCCGAGCAGCGGCTATCGCTTGCCACACCCGTTGAGGGGTATAGGGCATATCTAGGTCTGTGATCCCGAGAGGGGCCAGAGCGTCAAGCACCGCAGATTGCACAGCGGGGGTGGAGCCGATCGTGCCCGATTCGCCGATTCCCTTAGCGCCGAGCGGGTTGCGCGGGCTTGGCGTCTCGGTGTGAGCCGTCTCGTAACGAGGCAACTCGGTCGCCGCGGGAATGGCGTAATCGGCGAAGTTGGTGTTACGCGGATTGCCCCACTCGTCATAGGTGGTGTGCTCATACAACGCTTGGGAGATACCGGTAGCGACACCCCCATGAACCTGGCCTTCAACCAGCATCGGATTCAGGATCCGGCCGCAGTCATCCACCGCGATGTGGCGCACCACCCGGGTATCACCAGTCTCGGCATCAATCTCCACAACAGCGACATGAGCTCCGAACGGGTAGCTCGAATCACCCTGGTTGAAATCTGTCTCTGCAGCTAAACCGCCCGGTGCGACCCTCTCAGGCAAGTCGTCGCTCTGGGCCGCTGCTGCGAGTTCCGCCCACGAAACACCACGTGCCGGAACACCTGCCACACCTAAGCCACCTGGAGCAGTGACAATGTCTCCAGGGTCTGCCTCTAGCAGGCTGGCCGCTAGCTGCTTGGACGTGTCGAGCACCTCATGCGCAGCTGTCCAGACTGCACTTCCCGCCGTCTGCAAGGAACGGGAAGCCACCGTCCCGAGTCCACGTGGCACCTCCGCGGTGTCGCTGTGAATGATGCGCACCTGATCTGGAGTCACACCGAGCACCTCGCCAAGTATCTGTGAGAAGGCCGTGGCGTGACCCTGGCCATGCGACGCAGTGCCGACTCGAGCCGTGATCGTGCCGTCTGGTTCGACGCTCACCGCGCCGTACTCCTCGACAAGGCCGACGGCAGTGACCTCCACATACACCGAAACGCCGATCCCGATCAGCTTGGAGCTGTCGAGCTCTCGCTGTTGTTGCTGCTCGGCGCGCAGCTCCTCGTATCCGGCCACCTCTAAGGCAAGATCCAACGCCGCGCCGTAATCGCCGGAGTCCATGTTTGCTCCGGTCGGCGAGGTCAACGGGAAGTCACCAGGCTCCAGCAGATTGCGGCGTCGCAACTCCGCTGGATCCATGCCGAGTTCGGCGGCCGCCTTGTCGATGATGCGCTCCAGTGACACGGTTGCTTCCGGGCGCCCCGCACCTCGAAAGGCACCGATTGGCGTCATGTTGGTGATCACGGAGTCAGTCCTGTAGTCGACCACGTCGATGCGGTAAGGGCCCGTCGCCATCATCATCGTAAAGAACGGCAGGAATGCACCAATCCCGGGGTATGCACCGACGTTTGCTGTCAGCTTGACGCGCAACCACCGGAACATCCCGTCACGGGTCAGGCCGAGTTCCACGTCTTGAATCTGGTCGCGTCCCTGGATCATGTTGACGAGGTTCTCGCTGCGGGTCTCGATCCACTTAACGGGCCGGCCGAAGCGCTTGGCGAGCGCCGCCACAACACAGAACTCGGGATAAACGGCAGCTTTGGGGCCAAACCCGCCACCCACGGCTGGGGCGATGACCCGCACCTTGTCTTTGGATTCTCCCAATGCGAGGGCTATCTGGTCTCGTAGCTCATGGGGGCGCTGGGAGCTACACCACACGGTGACCTCCTCACCATTGTCACCACCGGGAGTCGCCAGCACCGCAGACGGCTCAATTGGCGCGCCCGACACGCGATGGTTCACGAAACGGCCTGAGACAACCAGATCGTGCCCACTGAGCGCCTCAGGGTCAGCGGTCGTCTCAAGGTGCATCGCAAGGTTTGATCCGTGCTTTTCAATGACCAGATCAGCCCCCTCAGCAAGCGCCTCGAAGGGATCAACCAGGGCGTCGAGGGGGTCATAGTCGACCTCAACGAGTTCAGCGGCATCAAGAGCCTGGGCCTGGGTCTCGGCCACAACGACCGCTAGAGGATCACCCACATGGCGAGCCTTGTCTGCAAAAGCTGACCGCTTGAACGAGGGTGGCAGGATCGGGAAAGCCAGTAGGGGCTCAATACCGAGGTCGTTGCCGCTGAAGACGCCCACAACACCAGCAGCATTGCTGGCATCTGTGGTCTCGATGTCATCGATGTTTGCGTGGGCCATCAGCGAGCGCACGAACGCCAGATGCAACGTGCCCGGCGGTGTCATGTCTCCGACATAGTGGCGACTGCCGGTTAGAAGGTCTGGATCTTCTCGCCGTGTGACCGCGTTTCCCATGAACGAACCAGACGGCACGCTTCCTCCTTGTACTTCTTGTACCCGCTCTAGGCCACTTGACGCGCGCTCGGAGTGCCGAAGCGTGTCGGTGGTCGAGCCGTTGTAGCTAAACCGGCCCGGACTGTAACCGTATGCAAAGTAGCGTCAGCGTTATGAGGCGGCCGACGGAGCCGACGGAGTTGCTCGCTCCGGCGAAGTTGACCTTGAGCTTGCACATAACAGGTGTCCGGGCCGATGGATACCACCTAGTAGAGGCCCAGATGGTCTCCGTTGACTTGTGTGATCGGCTGTTGATACAGCCACTTGACGCTCCGCAAGCGCCGGTTGACGCTTCCCAAGCACTAGAGGGCGACCCGGGACCCCAGGTAGATCCCCGCCCGCAGATTGATGTGGTGATGCTTGACGAATCGGGCAAGCCGTTCCGGGATGCACCGAAGGTTGGTGACAATCTCGTCACGAAAGCGCTGCGGCTCGCGGGTCGAAGCGCTGCGGTGAAGGTGTACAAGCGGATACCGATGGGTGCCGGGCTCGGAGGAGGGTCTACTGATGCAGCAGCGGTGCTGCGCTGGGCTGGCTTCAGTGACGAGGTCGCTGCGGCACGACTTGGAGCCGATGTTGCGTTTTGCTTAGCAGGTGGCCGATCACGGGTGAGCGGAATCGGTGAGATCATCGAGCCGTTGCCTTACCGGGAGCACGAGCAGTACACGCTCGTGCTCCCCCCGATTCACTGCCCCACAGCAAACGTGTATCGCGCCTGGGACAAATTGGGAGGCCCGATCGGACCTAACGGCAACGATCTAGAAGCAGCAGCGGTCTATGTGGCACCTGAACTTGCACGCTGGCGAGACGATCTCGGGGACGCCACAGGTCTGACACCAAGGCTTGCAGGAAGCGGCAGTACCTGGTTCGTGCAAGGCGCTCACCCGGGCTCTAACCGGCTGGTCGTATCGACGATGCCTCGTTCGCGGCGTCTGTGACGGCCACAGACATGGCACCGAACGCGAACAAGAGCCCAGATTTTGGGCTCTTGTAGTTGCTAGTAGCGCCTCGCAATCAGCGCTCTAGCAGGGTCGATTACTTGCGGCTATTTGCGACGTTGATGCCGGGTACGCCGAAGCATCTTCTTGTGCTTCTTCTTGCGCATGCGCTTGCGGCGTTTTTTCACCAGTGATCCCACGGAGACCTAACACTACCGCGGCCAAGCGCCGGTCACGCGGTCGAATCGAAAGTTCGGACAGATCAAGCGGTCGTTGACACGAGATCAACACCACCAAGACGCGAGACGCGGTCACGGTCCGAAGTGGGTTACGCTCGTGGCGCTCGGTAGCGGAACTTCCGGCAACGTCGTTGCGGTACCGGGCAGCAATTTGGCCGGTAGTTCAGTTGGCAGAACGTCGGACTTTGGCTCCGGATGTCGCAGGTTCGATTCCTGCCCGGCCAGCACCACCGCAAGATGTGCGCGCACGGCTTGATGTGACGCGCTAGACATTGCTCTTCGTGGTTGCCAACGTGTGGAGCACTGATCGATGAAGCAGCAGACCCACAAGGTATTGCGCATCGTGTCGGCGCGCTCTAGCCGCGACTTCGCGCTGGCTGTGTGTGACGAACTCGGTGTCGAGTTGGGCACTACCTGGGTTGAGAACTTCGCCAACGGCGAGGTTCACGTGCGTTATGGCGAGTCGATCCGTGGTTGCGATGCCTTCATCTTTGGGTCACATGCGCACTGGGAAGGCGGCTCGATAAACGACGCCATCGTTGAGCAGTTGATCATGGTTGATGCCGCCAAGCGTGCCTCGGCTAAGCGCATCACCGTGGTGGCGCCGTTTTATGGCTATGCCCGTCAGGATCGCAAGGCCTCCGGGCGTGAACCCATTTCGGCACGACTGCTAGCCGATCTCTTCTCCGCAGCAGGGGCCAAACGCTTGCTCTCGGTCGACTTGCACTCCGGTCAGATCCAGGGCTTCTTTGACGGGCCACTCGATCACCTAACCGCGATGCCTGTGCTCGTTGACTATCTCAAGACGCTCGGCGAGGACGATCTGGTAATCGTGTCGCCCGACGCGGGCCGGGTCAAGGTTGCGGAGCGTTACACCCACCAGCTCCGCGCCGATCTTGCCATCGTCCACAAGCGCCGCGACGACAAGATCAAACACACTATCACCGCCAAAGAGATCATTGGTGAGGTCGCCGGCCGCACTTGTGTGGTCGTGGACGACATGATCGACACCGGCGGCACGATTATGGCCGCCGCCGAGTTGCTCATCGAGAATCGGGCCAAGCGTGTCATCGCGGCTACTACTCACGCTGTGCTTTCAGGGCCTTCCGTCGAGCGCCTCAAGAAGTCACCAATCGACACGGTCGTGTGTACCGACACGCTGCCTCTCCCGGAGTCAAAGCGCTTCGCAAATCTGCGTGTGGTTTCGGTGGCGCCGATCGTGGCACAAGCAATCGAAGCGGTGTTTGAAGACACCTCGGTAAGCGAGATCTTTGGCGGCAACAACCTGATGTGACGCACGTGTCGGGCCGTGGAGTTGTTGGGGCGCTGCGTTAGCATCGCCGCCCGTGGCTACGAACCTTGTGAGGGCTGAGACCGGGCGCGCTACCGGTAGCCGAGCTAGCCGGCGTTTGCGGAATCAGAGCCGGGTGCCTGCTGTGGTTTATGGTCTCGGGGCTGAGCCTGAGGTTGTCAGCGTTGAGCTTGGAGATCTGCGGGTTGCCCTTAGCACAGACGCTGGCCTGAACGCTCTGATTGCTCTGCAAGTCGACGGCAAAGAGCAACTGTGCCTCGTTAAGGATCTGCAGCGCCACCCCGTGCGTCGCAGCGTTCTTCATGTTGACTTCTTAAGGATTGATGAGCAGAACGAAGTCGAGACCGAAGTACCTCTGATCCTTACCGGTGAACCCAAGAAGGTGACGCTCGCAAGTGGGATGGTCGATCAGGTGCTGCATTATGTGACACTGCTCGCCAAGCCAGCCGACATCCCTGCCGAGGTCTATGCCGATGTCAGCGAGCTTGAAGTTGGCGAGTCGTTGCGTGTCGCTGACATCAGTCTGCCTGCAGGCGTCACGGCCTCTGGCGACCCGGACGCACCTTTCGCTGTTGGGCTGATCACACGCTCCACCAAGGAATACCTGCGTGAGCTCAAAGAAGAGGAAGAAGGCGAGGATCCTGAAGACATCCTTGCCGAGCTCTAGAGCCGCAGTCTCTGTTTCTGGGCTGGAAGGCTCGGCCCATTTAGCAGACTGGGCGTCGGAGCATCATCATGGCACCCCCAAGACGACGCAAAGTAGCTACGACAAGCGTTGACCTGTTGGTCGTTGGGCTCGGTAACCCAACCCCCAAGTACGCACGCACTAGACACAACGCCGGAGTTTGGGTAATCGAAGAACTAGTCGGTCGTCATGGCGCGAATCTGCGGCGACGGTCACGCCGAGATGTCTTGCGAGTAGCGGAACTCAGCTTCGAGGGAGTTCGGGTCGTCGCGGCGGTGCCCCTCGTCTTCATGAACGAATCAGGCCGAGCGATTGCACCGCTGAAGCGACGTTACGGGATCGGAGATCTGAGCAAGCTAGTGATCGTTCACGACGAACTTGACCTGCCCGTGGGCCGGCTGAAACTCAAGTCTGGGGGCGGCACGGCGGGTCACAACGGGCTGGAGTCGATCCGTTCACATCTGCGCACAACCTCGTTCACGCGCTTGCGTGTTGGCATTGGCAAACCGTCGTTCAAGCCACGCGGCGGCGACTATGTACTGAAACGTCCCGGAGCTGCGGAACGTGCCACGCTCAGCGAAGTGACCGAGCGTGCCGCGGATGCGATCGAGTGCCTGGCAACTGCTGGCCTTGATCGGGCGATGAACCGCTTCAACGGCTACGTCGCATCCGGCGCTTCCTAGCCGTAGTCCTAGAACCGTCACACTCCGGATGTCTGCGATCAACGACAAGAATCAACGCGCGAGCAGCGCTCAGGGCCCGTTGAGCGAGCTGCTGCCCACTCTTGCATCGCAACCATCGCTAGACGCGTTGCTGAGTCACCAGACAGCGACGTTGGCGGTATCGGAGGCGGGTCGTGCCGCGGCCATCGCAGGTCTCAGCCGTGGTTCCCGCCGACGCTGCCTGCTTGCTGTAACCGCCACCCGCCCCGAAGCTGAAGCACTTACCGCTGACCTGAGATGCTTCCTTGGGGCAAACAACGTTGATCGGTTGCCGGCCTGGGAAACACTGCCATTTGAGCGCGTCAGTCCTGCCGTGGCAACGATGGGTCGGCGCTGTCGTGTGTTGCACCGGCTCAGCGATCCTGAACGCTGCCCGGCGGTGCTCGTCGCCTCGGCCCGTGCCGTGGCGCAACAGGTCGATGTCTCAAACATTGCTGCACCGATCGAGATCGCCTTGGGTGACATCATCGACCAGCAGCAACTCATCGAGCAGCTGGTTGCCTTCGGATACCAGCGCGAACACCAGGTCGAACACATTGGCGAGATGGCGGTTCGTGGCTCGATCGTCGACGTCTATCCCTCGACCGCTCAGGGCCCGCTGCGTATCGACCTCTGGGACGATGAGATCGACCGGCTCACCTCGTTCTCGGTGGGTGACCAGCGATCAACCGCTGATGTTGAGCGAGTCGAGTTGTATCCGGCGCGCGAGCTACGAGTCGATGATGCGTTGCGCCAACGTGCTGGCGAACTTATGCACTCTGAGCCTTGGGGTATCAAGCAGTGGCAGCGGTTGCGGGCCGGGGAACTGTTTGAGGGGATGGAGTCTTGGTGGCCGTGGCTGGTGCAGGAGCCGGCCATGGTCGTGGATCTGTTGCCCGAAGAGGCTGCTGTGATCTTGATGGAACCGAAGCGGATCGCACAGCGTGGCGCCGAACTTGTCGCCGATGAAGCCGATCTAGCAGCCGTTTTGGCCCGAACCTGGAACGCAGACGCCGAGAGTGTGCCCAAACTGAACGCCACTCTTGACGGTTTGCTCGCAGGTACTAAGAGCTCTAAGGGGTCTAAGGGTTCTAAGGACTCTGAGGGCGCCATGTCTGCTCAGCCAGTGTGGCTCATGCCCACCGTCGCAGGCTCACCAGACATCGAGGTGCTGCCAGCAACGGGTTGGCACCGTATGCGTGGCAGCCCCGAGCCTCGGGCACGACAGCTCCAACAGTTGATGGGCCAGGGCTACCGGGTGCTGCTTTGCGCACCGGATGCTGCCACCGGCAAGCGCCTCGAGGGCCTGCTCAACAATCACGGCATCACCCCCGAGACACAGATCGCACCCCTGCGGCAAGGCGCAGCCTTTAGCGACCTCAAGCTGGTGTTGCTGTCGGAGAGCGACATCACCGGGCGCCGGGTCACGCACCGCCCTGCACGCACCCGCTCACGTGATCAGCGCCGCTTCTTTGAAGACTTGGAGCCAGGCCGCTATGTGGTTCATCACCAGCATGGCGTGGCTCGCTTTGAGGGGATGGTCAAGCGCCGGATCGGGGGACATGAGCGCGAGTATCTGCTGCTCGCGTACCGCGGGCATGACAAGCTGTATGTGCCGTCGGATCAGGTTGACTCGATCCGCCATTACACGGGCGGCGAGAGCCCCAAGTTGTCACGTATGGGTGGCTCGGATTGGGCGGCTGCTCGCAGCCGGGTTCGAAGCGCCGTCTCGGAGGTAGCTCAGGAGCTAGTGGTGCTGTACCAGCAGCGCATGTCGTCTCAAGGCTGGGCTTGTGATCCTGACACCCCGTGGCAGCGCGAGCTTGAAGACGCCTTCGAGTACGTCGAGACTCGTGACCAGCTCCGTGCTCTTGAAGACGTGAAGGCCGACATGGAACGCGCCGTGCCGATGGATCGCCTTGTGGTCGGAGATGTCGGTTTCGGCAAGACCGAGATCGCGGTGCGGGCCGCGTTCAAAGCCGTGCAGGGCGGCAAGCAAGTGGCAATCCTGGTTCCGACGACGCTGCTCGCCCACCAGCACACCCAGACACTCACCGAACGGTACGCCCCGTTCCCGGTGCGCGTTGAGATGCTGAGCCGCTTCCTGACGGTGCGCCAGGCACGACAGGTAGTAGCGGGACTGGCCTCGGGCGAGGTCGATGTGGTGGTCGGAACTCACCGGTTGCTCTCCAAAGATGTGCGCTTCCGGCGGTTGGGCCTTCTGGTAGTTGACGAGGAGCAGCGCTTTGGTGTGCGTCACAAAGAGGCGATCAAGTCGTTGCGATCAGAAGTTGACGTGTTGACCCTCACCGCCACGCCGGTGCCTCGCACCATGGAGATGAGCCTCACGGGGATCCGTGACATGTCGCTACTGCACACCCCGCCTGCTGATCGCCAGCCGATCCTGACCTATGTCGGCGACCACGAAGATCGTCCGATTGCCGAAGCGATCCGGCGTGAACTGTTGCGTGATGGGCAGGTGTTCTTTGTTCACAACCGTGTCTTTGATATCCATCATGTTGCTGCACGTCTTCAGTCACTCGTTCCCGAGGCGCGCATCGCCGTGGCGCACGGGCAGATGGATGAGGGAACGCTCGAGCGGGTCGTGCTCGACTTCGCAGATCACGAATATGACGTGCTGGTCTGCACGACGATCATTGAGTCCGGCATCGATATGCCAACTGTGAACACCTTGGTTGTTGATCGGGCTGACCGGTTGGGTTTGGGTCAGCTGCATCAGATCCGTGGTCGTGTCGGGCGTTCGGGGCGCAGGGCTTACGCCTACCTGTTACATCCACAAGATCGGGTGTTGAGCGAGCAGGCATATGAGCGGCTCAAGACGATCGGTGAGTCAACGGCGCTGGGTTCGGGTTACCGGATAGCCATGCGTGACCTTGAGATCAGGGGTGCGGGCAACCTCTTGGGAGAGGCTCAGTCGGGGCACATCGCAGCGGTTGGCTATGACCTGTACTGCCAGCTGGTGCTCGAAGCCGTCGCAGAACTCAAAGGCGAGACCACCAAGCCGGTTGCTGAAGTGAAGCTTGACATTCCCGGCAATGCCCACTTACCGACGGAGTTCATGGCCCGCGAGGCGTCACGTCTTGAGGCTTACCGGCGGCTTGCTGCTGTGACTGAGATGTCAGACGTTGAAGACATACGTGCGGAGTGGAGTGATCGCTTTGGGCCACCCCCTGAGCCGGCTGAGCAACTGCTGGCTATAGCGAGACTTCGGGTCAAATGCCTCGAAGTTGGACTCACGGAGGTGAGCGCCACGCGACGGGGTGGAGGAGTGCTCACCGGGATCCAATACCAGGCTTGGCTGGCTCCGGTGCGGTTGCCGGCGAGTCGCCAGGTGCGGCTGCGGCGCTTGTATGGCCCTGGCGCCATCTATAAGGAGGCACTGGCTCAGGTGGTTGTTCCGCTGAAGCAGTCCGCTGGGCCGATCGTCAAGCAACTCATCGAGTTGGTGGATCAGGTGATCGCAGTGCCGCAGACGGCACCACCGAAGGCAACGACTAGGGTTGCGAACTCGTGACCGAACAGCGATCTGCGCGACGCCTGAGTTTGGCTTCAAGAGTGTTTAGGTGGATATTGCTCGCGGTAGCGGCATCGGTCGGGTTGGCCGCTTGTAGCCAGGACGGCGAGTTTGCGGCACAGGTCGGAGATGTGAGCTACAGCGTTGAAGATCTCAACGAGTATCTAGCTACCCCTGAGGGCAACCCGACAGCAGATCGAACCGAGGCCGCCAACTGGCTCAACTTCTGGATCTACTTCTCCCTGTTCGAGCAGGCGATGGCCGACCGGGGCGTGTCGGTGACTGCACAGCACGAGACGGATGCGTTGTCGCGGATGACGACAGGTGATCCCACTTTTGATCCCGATGCAGCCGGAAGTGATGTCTTGGTTCACCAGCAAGCGATCGTGGCCGCTGTCAATGAGTGGGCACTGGCGCAAGCGAGGGCTGAGGATCTCGATCCCGAGGAGCTGCGTCATCTGTGTTCTCGCCACATCCTGGTGGGGACGCCTGATCAGGTCGAGGAGGTAATCGCTCGTTTAGGTGCGGGTGAAGTGTTTGAGGCTCTGGCATTGGAGTTCTCGCTCGATGAGTCCAGTGCCGCAGTTGGTGGCGAGCTTGGATGCGTAGTGGAAGGCACTTTTGTGGAGCCCTTCGAACAGGCGGGGTACGCAGCGGAGGCCGGCGAGCTGGTGGTTGCCCAGAGTTCATTTGGCTTCCATGTGATCGAGGTTCACAGCAACGGCCCGGCGACCCCAGAGCATCATCCGCAACTTGATGAGGCTGCGCTATCAGAGATGCTGCATGAAGCTTTCCACCAGGTGACCACGCTGGAAGAGGCGAGGGCGCAGCTCCATCTTGAGGAGTTCGTGTCGGCCACCGAGGAAGTTGTGGCCCAGGAGTGGCTCGATCGTGTGAAGGTGAATGAACGCTACGGGTACTGGCATCCCGAGCAGATGCAGGTCGTGCTTGAGGCACCCAGTTAGGCCCACATGAGCAACTCGGACTCCCTGGTTGCTGAACTGGCGCGCTTTGACACGCTGGTACGGGTGTTACGGGCGGAATGTCCCTGGGATCGCGAACAAACTCATGTATCGCTGCGGCGCCACCTACTAGAGGAGACTTACGAGACCCTTGAGGTTCTCGACGAGATGGCGGTCGTGGCCAGCGAGGTTGATCCATCGACGACGGGCTCTATGGACGCTGGTGCAGTGTCGGGTGATCTTGAAGCTGCGTCGGCCGATCTTGATGAGCGGCTCTGCGAAGAGCTCGGCGACTTGCTCTATCAGGTGTGGTTCCAGTCTTTGCTGGCTGCTGAGCGTGACGCCTTCACTCTGGGTGACGTCGCACGGAGTGTGCATGACAAGCTTGTCGGTCGTCACCCGCACGTGTTTGGCGATGTAGAGGCAGCCAACGCTGATGAGGTCCGTTCTCGCTGGGATGTGATCAAGCAAGCAGAAAAGGGGCGCCAGTCCACGATGGACGGCATCTCTGCGACCCTGCCGGCATTGCTTCGAAGCGTCAAGGTGCTTAAGCGTGCCGGTGCAGCCGGGTTGACAAGTGACTCTGCGACGGGTGCTGTTTGTGAGCAAGCGGCGGTTGATCTCGCACGCCTCGCTACTGAGCCGAGCGAAGAGTTACTGGGCGAGGTGTTGGTTTCGGTGGTGGATGTAGCTCGCCGTCTCTCGCTTGATCCTGAGGATGCCCTGCGAGGCGCTACTGAGCGTGCCGAAGCGGGCTTTCGTCGCAAGGAACTCGAGCAACGCGAGCAACACCAGCAACGCAAGCAAGGCGAGGACCGCCAGGAACAGGCGCTGTAGAGCATCCCCCATTGCGCAGAGGTGATGCGGTACCCTTCGGCGTCCCACCGACGGACGCCGAGGCCCGGGCGGGGCGGCGCCCGTCAGCGATGTCGCGTCACGCGTGCGGCAACGTCGGCTAACGGAGGTTCGACGGTGAGTTTGATCGACTTAGTGCGCGCCCGGGAGGTGTTTGACTCCCGGGGCAATCCCACGGTCGAAGTTGAGGTCTCGCTCGCATCGGGTGCAACAGGGCGTGCCATCGTTCCATCGGGCGCTTCGACGGGTGCGTTCGAGGCGATCGAGTTGCGCGACGGCGGCAACCGGCTCTCCGGGCGTGGTACCAGAAACGCCGTCGCAAACGCCACAGGCGAGCTTGCTAACGCTGTGATCGGACTCGAAGCGCTTGATCAGCGTGCTGTTGATTCGGCTTTGGTAGCAGCCGACGGCACCGACGTCAAAGGCCGTCTCGGTGCCAACGCGATCCTGGGAGTGTCGCTTGCCAACGCGCATGCTGCTGCAGTAGAGGTTGGCATGCCGCTGTGGCGTCTTGTGGGTGGCGCAAACGCACATGTTCTGCCGGTGCCGATGCTCAATGTCATCAACGGCGGCGCTCATGCAGACAACAATCTCGATTTCCAGGAGTTCATGGTTGTGCCAGTCGGCGCGGTCTCCTACTCCGAAGCGCTCGAGTGGGGCGTGAGCATCTATCACTCTCTCGCTTCGGTGCTCAAGTCCCGAGGACTCTCCACCGGCATCGGCGATGAGGGTGGTTTCGCTCCAGATCTGTCCTCCAACGCCGAAGCCCTTGACCTGCTCGCTGAGGCAATTGAGCGGGCCGGGTTGGTGCTAGGTGATGACGTTGGGCTCGCGCTTGATGTCGCTTCCACGGAGTTCTTTGCTGATGATCGCTACGAGCTTGCTGGTGAGGGGCGCAGCCTCACGCCCACAGAGATGGTCGAAGCCCTAACCAAGATGTGTGACGAGAATCCGGTTGTCTCGATCGAAGATGGGATGGCCGAAGAAGACTGGCAGGGCTGGGCAGAACTCACCGATGCCCTGGGTTCGCGCACTCAACTCGTAGGAGACGACATTTTCGTGACCAACCCGCAACGATTCGCTCGGGGCATCACCAGCAAGGTCGCTAACTCGATCCTTGTCAAAGTCAACCAGATCGGCACCCTAACCGAGACGCTGCAGTGCGTTGAGATGGCTCTGCGTTCGGGCTACACGGCGGTGATGTCTCATCGCAGCGGCGAGACCGAAGACACCACCATCGCTGATCTTGCAGTAGCGACTAACTGCGGGCAGATCAAAACGGGTGCGCCGGCTCGCAGCGACCGGGTTGCCAAATACAACCAGCTGTTACGGATTGAGGAACAGTTAGGCGAGTCAGCCCGCTTCCGGGGTGGTGCTGCGCTGGCTCCCGCCGCTGGTAACGCACAACCGGAGGCTCTCACTGCCATGACGACTCCCTACCTGGCGGCCAACTGATGCGTCGCTTAACGAAGGTTGCACTGGGCGTTGTGCTGGTGCTCGGGTTGTTCGTGGCGGCAGCGTTTCTGGGTGCCTCATCGGTGCGCACCTGGTTTGATCAGAACAGGCAACGTGTCGAGGCCGAACAGACTGCAGATGAGCTTGACGCTCAGATCACCGCTTGGGAGGGCGAGATAGCACGCCGCACCAGTCCCGAGGCCGTGCGTCAAGCGGCCCTGTGTTTCGGGCCGTATGTGGAACCCGGCACCGAGGTATACGCCGTCCTGGGCCTTACGGGTTGTTTGGCTCAACCGACGCCTGGCTAGCTGGGAAAGCTAGATGGCAGCGCATCGTTGCAAGGTGAAGGTTCGCTTCTACGAACTTGACCCGTATGGCCACCTCAACCATTCCGTGTTTGTCCAGTATTTCGAGACGGCACGGATTGAGTTGCTTGAAGAGGCTGGGCTCGATCTCGAGAGCCTTGATCAGCGGGGTTGCCGCTTCGTGGTGAATCGCATCGAGACATCGTTTCTGCGGTCGGTTCATGCCGGTGATGTGGTCGAGGTTCGTACTGACGTGTTGGAGATGCGCCGAGCGTCGTCACGCTGGCGCCAGCGGATGTACAAGGGCGATCAACTCGTGGCCAACCAGATTGTGCGAGCCGCAATCTGTGACTCCGCAGGCAAACCAACCCGCACACCCGAATACCTGGCGAATGGTCTGACTTCATACTTTGCTTAGCGCTCTTTCGATCTGCTCACCTCAGACCATTCACTTAGAGGGGTTGATGCCCTGCTTGGCTGACAAGTTGCAGTGCCTGATTTCGGTTTGCAACTAGGGGCCTATGCTCGGTCGGGTGCCTAGCAGCGACTTGCGTGGCGTTGCCAGCGTCACTGATGTAATTGAGGGGCTGCGAGGCCACTCCTACCTGCCCGATGAAGCCCTAGCGACAGCGGTGTATCTGTCGCTTCGCTTGCGTCGCCCCCTGTTGCTTGAAGGCGAACCTGGAGTCGGCAAGACCGAAGTCGCACGGGTGCTTGCCGACTGGAGTGGTGGGCGTCTCATCCGGCTGCAGTGCTATGAGGGCATCGACGCTGCTCAAGCCGTTTACGAATGGGACTATGCGCGCCAACTGTTGCATTTGCGCACGATTGAGGCCACTGGGCGGGCCCACCAAGAAGATGAGAAGCGCATCGGTGCCGAGCTGTATGGCGAACGGTTCCTGATCCGGCGACCGCTGCTTGAAGCCATCGAAGCAACCGAGGGGCCCGTTCCGGTGCTGCTTGTAGATGAGGTGGATCGTGCAGATGACGAGTTTGAAGCGTTCCTGCTTGAGGTGCTCTCGGACTACTCGATCACCGTTCCCGAGCTTGGCACTTTCGCCGCGGTTGAACCGCCAGTCGTTGTCATTACCTCAAACCGCACCCGTGACCTCCATGACGCCCTGAAGCGTCGTTGCCTGTATCACTGGGTGACCCATCCCGGTGCGAAACGTGAAGCACAGATCATCAGGCTGCGAGCACCCGAGGTGGCGCTTTCGTTAGCTACCCAGGTGGCACATGCCGCAGCCACCGTCCGCAAGATGGGCTTATACAAGCCTCCGGGAGTTGCCGAAACCATCGACTGGGCACGGGCTTTGAACCTGCTTGGTGGTGCAACGCTTGATGCCACCAACGCTTCGGCCGCTATCGGAGCCCTGCTCAAGTATCGCGAGGATCGTGACCGGGTGAACGAGCACGGCATTGGAGCGGTCGTTGCTGATGCCGTCGCCGCGTCACACCCATGAGGCATGAGTGAGGGCATGAGCAGCCCCGACCCGGTTGATGCTGCTGTCGGGTTTGTATCCGCACTGCGACGTGGGGGTCTTGAAGTTTCGCTCACCTCTTCGTTGCTGTATGTCGAAGCTCTGGGAGTGTGCGATGTCACAAGCCGCTCCTCGCTGTACTGGGCGGGCCGTGCTTCGCTAGTCCACGACGCAGAAGACATCGGCCTATACGACGCAATCTTCGCTACGTATTGGTGCGGTGAGCCCTATGGCACCGAAGGCCCAGTCGCGGCTGTGAGCGTTCCCGTGTTGTTGCAGACCGATGCTGATGATGTTGACGACCCTGATAACGCCGAGGAGGAAGACCTCGCCGGTGATGCCATAACGGTGCGCTACAGCGCCACCGAAACGCTCGCCCAGAAGGACTTTGCCGACTACAGCGACGACGAACTTGCTGAGGCTCGCCGCCTGATGCAACGCATCCGCTGGCAGAGCCCCACCCGGCCGAGCCGGCGTCAGCGACCCAGCCGTTCGTGTCGGGGCCGCCCCGATGTGCGGCGAACAGTACGTGCTGCGATGCGTGCGGGGGGTGAGTCGGTGCGTATGCATCGCCGGGTCAACTCCTGGGGGCCCAGACGACTGGTGATGCTGCTGGATGTGTCCGGTTCGATGGAACGTTATGCCCGGGCGCTGCTGCGGCTGCTGTATGCGGCAGTGGCGGGACGCAGCAAGGTAGAGGCGTTTGCGCTCGGGACTCGCCTGACTCGCCTAACCCGTGAGCTCTCGTCTCGTGATCCCGACCGGGCTATGCGTGCCGCCGCTTCGGCTGTGCTGGACTGGAGTGGGGGCACCCGTTTGGGTGCCGGCATTGGTCGCTTCAACGACGACTGGGGTTGTCGAGGTATGGCTCGTGGCGCTCTGGTGGTGATCCTCTCAGATGGTTGGGATCGTGGTGATCCGGCGGTTATGTCTGAGCAGATGCAGCGTCTAGCACGGGTGGCTCACCGGGTTGTGTGGGTCAACCCGCTCAAGGCCTCACCGGGATACGCACCACTAGCTAGGGGAATGGCGGCGGCTCTGCCATACGTTGACAGTTTCGTGGAAGGACACAACCTCGAGTCGATCGAGCGGCTGGCCGAGTTGGTGCTGAGTGCCGACTCGCCCGCACGACGCTCGCGGTCGCAGCCTGAGCGGGCTTCGGTGTTGATAGAAGACGCTGCGTGAAAGAGATCCTCAGCGACCTTGATCGTTGGCAGCGTGGTGGCGAGCAGATCGGGATTGCACGTGTCGTCGATCTTGAGGGATCGGGGCCACGCGCTCCGGGAGCTGCCATGGCTGTCACCGCGGAGTCTGAGGTCATCGGCTCAGTCTCAGGTGGATGTGTTGAGGGTGCCGTTGTAACCGAGCTCCTAGATGTGATCGCCAGCGGTGACCGGCGGATCGTCACGTTTGGCTACAGCGACGACGAAGCGTTTGCGGTCGGGTTGACTTGTGGTGGCACGATCCACTTGTTCATCGAGCCGCTGGATTGGAACCCAGTGCATGATGCTCTGGCGGAGGATCTCGCTGCTGACTCACCGGCTGCGCTTGCGACTGTGGTTTCGGGCCCGGGCACTGGAGCCAAGATGCTGGTGCGTCCTGGCGGTCGAAGCGGCATCGGTTCTTTGGGCACGCCTGGGTTGGATCGCTCGGTTAAGCGGGACGCTCGTGGTGAGTTGATGGCGGGACGTTCGGGGATCCGCCGATACTCCCAGGATGGTGAGATTCGCGGGCAAGAGGTCTCGGTTTTTGTGGAGTCGTTCGCCCCGGCACCCCGGATGCTGATATTTGGCGCGGTGGACTTCACCGCAGCTCTCACACGGGTCGCCAAAGTGCTCGGTTATCACGTAACCGTTTGTGACGCACGTGCGGTCTTTGCCACCAGGCGTCGGTTTCCGGCAGCAGATGAGGTGACGGTGTCGTGGCCAGACAAACTCCTAGACACCGTTGGCGCTGATCTGGGCCCCCGCGACGCGGTGTGTGTATTAACTCATGACGCCAAGTTCGATGTTCCCGCAATCATCTCGGCGTTGCGTACCGATGTTGGCTACATCGGTGTGATGGGAAGTCGCCGCACCCACGACGATCGCACAAAACGTCTGGTGGCAGCAGGTGTGAGCGACACTGAACTAGCACGGTTGCGTTCACCCATCGGCCTAGACATCGGCGCAACAACCCCAGAAGAAACAGCAATCTCTATTACCTCTGAAATCATCGCCATGCGCACGGGTCGGGGTGCGCTGGCTCTATCGCAAACCTCCGGCCCGATCCACGACTAACCCCCCGCGATGAGAACAGACTGGGAGCACGATGCCGCGGGCGAACGCCGGGTCGGAGTGGCAGCTGCGGTGCTCGCCGCAGGTGCAGGCACGAGGTTTCTAGGCAGCAAACACAAGTTGTTGAGCGAGATCGACGGAGTGGCGATGGTGCGCCACGCAGTTGATGCTGCTGTCGAAGCGGACCTCGATGAAACGATCGTTGTGATGGGTGCTGCTGATCTGCTTGAAGTCCTGCCCACAGATGTGACCGTGCTGCAAAATGAGGCGTGGCAGCAGGGGCAGGCGACGTCGCTAGCAGCTGCTATCGGATATGCAGGATCGCAAGGTCACCGTGCCGTGGTGTTTGGGCTCGGCGATCAACCAGGTGTGCCTGCTTCGGCCTGGGCGGCTGTCGCCGCGACCGATGGCGATCTAGTGGTCGCTGACTTCGGTGGTCGGCGCATGCCACCGGTCAAGATCGGTGCTGCTTTGTGGAGTCACCTGCCGCTAGCTGGTGACGAGGGTGGACGTTCGCTGATGAGACGGAGACCGGAGTTGGTTCGTCCGGTACCCTGCGAAGGCGATCCAGATGATGTCGACACCTTGGAGGATTTGCAACGATGGACTTGAACGATTCCTTTGAGGTTTCCCATGCGATTGACACGGTCTGGTCGGTGTTGACCGATGTCGAAAAGATCGCTCCCTGTCTGCCAGGTGCGTGTCTCACCGGTACTGATGGTGAGCAGTTCCTTGGTGTCGTGAAGGTCAAGGTCGGCCCGGTCACCTCCCAATACAAGGGCAAGGCAAAGTTTTCAGAGCTCGACGAGGATGCTCACCGTCTTGTGCTGTCAGCCAGCGGGCGTGACACCCGTGGGGCTGGCAACGCTTCTGCCAAGATCACAGTGCAACTCGATTCGCTAGGCGAAGCCTCAACCAGGGTAAACGTCAGCACGAAGCTCACGATCACCGGCAAAGTCGCCCAGTTCGGCCGGGGCGTGATGGGCGATGTGAGCCGCAAGCTGATGGGCCAGTTCGCCAAAAACCTTGCAACCCTGATCGACGAGCAACAGACCGACACTTCAAGCGACGAGCCGCCTGCTGACGTTCAAAGCGAAGCACCTCCGCCATCGGCTAGTTCCGCTGATAGTTCCAGCAACGCAGCCCAGGCTCAGGGCTCCTCGAGCGCCTCACAGAGTGCTCCAGCGGCACCTGCGTCCGCAGCGTCTGCTCCTGCTAGCGGCGATGATGATGCTGTTGATCTGCTGGCCGTGGCGGGTGGTTCGGTGATGAAGCGTGTCGTGCCGGTGCTTGTTGTTGGCGTCATCATCGTGATCATCGTGATTGTTGCAGCCGCCTGATATAGGTGTAGTGCCTAGCGTTGGCTGACCCCCAAGATGTGCGTGAGGTCGCCAGGTTGTTGGGCCGCGAGCCGGCGTGTGACTTCGAAGTTGTTGTGCGTGACGCCTCGGGTGCTCCAGTCGTGATCCAAAACGAGCCGCTTCTTGACGACGGCACACCGATGCCGACCCGGTACTGGCTTGTTGATGCGCAACTTCGCCGGCTCGTGGGACGCCTGGAATCACAAGGCGGGGTGCGAGCCGCCGAAGCTGCAGTTGACGCTGGCGAGTTGGCTGAGGCGCATCAGCGGTATGCGGTTGAACGTAACGCTGCGATCCCTGCTGATCATCTGGGCCCGCGCCCCTCAGCGGGCGTCGGCGGCACCAGGCGCGGAGTCAAGTGCCTGCACGCCCACTACGCCTGGCATCTCGCGGGTGGCGATGATCCTGTTGGTCGCTGGGTGCAACAGCATCTCGAGTCGTGAATCGCACCGTTGCGGCCATTGACTGCGGCACCAATACAACCCGCCTGCTCGTCACGACTGGGGAGGGCCTTGGGCTAGAACGTCACGCCACCATCACCCGGCTCGGTCGTGGCGTCGACGCAAACCGATCACTTGACGCGGCTGCCGTCGAACGCACGTTGACATGTCTTCGCCGCTATCGCCAGATCATGGATCGCTACGACATCAGCGCCGTGCGAGCCGTTGCAACCTCAGCCGTGCGCGATGCGACTAACCGTGAAGTCTTCCTTGACCCAGCCCAGGAAATCCTCGGTGCTTCCTTTGAGGTTCTCTCAGGCGAGGCCGAGGCTCAAGCGTCGTTTGCGGGTGCAACAGCGGGCGTCGACCCCAGCGATGGGCCGTTCCTGGTGATGGATATCGGTGGCGGATCAACCGAGTTCGCTTTCGGCACCGACCGCTGCGAAGCCGCTACCTCCCTTGACATCGGCAGCGTGCGCCTCACCGAAAAGTACGTGCACAGCGATCCGCCACTGCCCGAAGAACTCTCAGCATGCCTGTCGGTAGTGAAACTGCACCTTGACGATGCCGTGCGTGACATTGCTGAATTGTCTTCGGATTGCAAACTGATTGGCGTAGCCGGAACCATCACAACGATCGCTGCCGTAGAGATCGGTCTGATGACCTATGACCCTGAGCGCATCCACAACTTCCGTCTAACTAAAGACGCAGTCGAGGATGTGTTTCGCACGCTGGCCACCGAAGCGCTGGTTGATCGGCGAGAGAACCCCGGGCTTGATCCGGGACGTGCCGATGTGATCGTTGCCGGGACTTCCATCTTGGTGGCGACCATGCGCTACTTCGATCTACAAGAATGCCTCGTGTCGGAGTCAGACATTCTCGATGGGCTAGCACTTTCATTGCTATGACGGCTATGAGGGCTATCAGGGTTATGAGGGCTATCAGGGTTATGGGGGCTATGAGGAGGATCCCTCCAAGGTGACCACGCTCGTTGGTCGGCGGGTGTTGTTGAGGCCTCTCACTCGTGATGACTTCGGGGCTTGGCGGGAGGTGCGGCGCCGCAACCGTCAACGCCTTGCCGTATGGGAACCACGAACCGCTCCGGGTGTGCCGGATGTGGTTGAGGATCCTGGTGCTTTCGCGGCACGTTGCGCGGCTCGCCGCCGGGAACGCCAGAGCGGCAGCGGTTACGGGTTCGGCGTGTTTATCGACGGTCATTTCCGGGGTGAGATGAACCTGTCATCGATCCAGCGTGGGCCGTTCCAGTCGTGCTATGTCGGCTACTGGATCGACGAGATCGTTGCTGGTCAGGGATACACGCCTGAAGCGCTCGTTGTAGTTGCTCGCTTCGGGTTCGAACAGTTGCGGTTGCACCGCTTGCAGGTGTCGATCGTGCCGCGCAACACCTCTAGCTTGCGGGTGGTTGAGAAGCTGGGCTTGCGCCTCGAAGGGTTAGCTCAGCGTTACGTGCAGATCAACGGTGTGTGGGAAGATCACTATCGCTTCGCAATGACGGTTGAGGAATGGCTGGTGTGTGCTCAGGAGCTGGTCAGCACCTGGATTGGGACACCACAACAACCCGTTGTCAACCCCGCGGCCACCACCACTGTCACACGAATCTCGTCGCGTACGGGCCGTTCTCGCTGGCCGCGAGCGTCGCGCAGGGGGCGGGCAAGCTCTAGACCTCCACGTTAGGTCGCTTTATGTCGGCGTTAGGTGTCGCCGACTCCACTAGGGCTCGGTGCCCGGCCGGATTGACGGATCGCCAGGATCAGATCGCCAGGCTCTAGCAACGCTCCCGGCGCGGCTGACACCCTCTCGATCGTGCCAGCAACCGGGGCTGACACCGAAGACTCCATCTTCATGGCCTCAATCACGGCCACAGTGTCACCCGCCGACACCTGATCACCCACAGCGACGGCGACAGTCACGGCGCCACGGAACGGAGCGGCCACATGTCCGGGTTCGTTGGGATCGGCTCGGGCGTGTTCGGGTCGATCTCGTGCCAGATTGCGATCGAGCGTGTCAATGTCTCGCGGCTGGCCGTTCACCCGGAACCCGACGATGCGCATCCCCTCGTCGTTGGGCTCGCTCACCGAGCGCAGTCCCAGCATCAAACGCACACCCTGGCCCAACACCACGGCAGTGTCAGCTTCGTGAGGATCAAGGCCATACCAGAACAGCAACGACGGCAGCACCGACAGGTCGCCGTAACGTTCACGGTTCTCTGCGAAGTCTGCTGATGGTGTGGGCAACAACAACCGGTTGAGAGTGGCTGCGCGGTCTGTGGCGAGGCCCTCCTCATCAGCTTCGGTTAGTTCCTCGCGCTTGGCTGTGCGGGTGCGACCCGTGACGGCTCTCGACCGGAACGGTTCAGGGAAACCGCCGGGAGGATCGCCGAGTTCACCGTGCAAGAAGTTGATGACACTGTCGGGCAGGTCAACGCTGGCCGGATCCTCAAGTAGTTGCTCTGGTGTGACCCCCGAGGCGACCATGTGCAGCGCTAGATCACCCACTACCTTGGATGACGGTGTCACCTTGATGGGGCGTCCTAGCAACTCGTTGCATGCCGCATAGAGCCGTTCAACCTCCTCGAAGCGGTGCCCGAGACCTAGGGCCCGGGCCTGTGAGCGCAGATTGGAGAGTTGCCCACCAGGAATCTCATGGCGGTAAACGGTTCCGGTTGGTGAAGCCAGGCCAGCCTCAAATGGCGCATAGACACGCCGCACGGCCTCCCAGTAGGGCTCAAGGTCGCCGATGGCATCAAGGTCGAGACCAGTCTGGTGCACGGTGTCGTCGGTTGCTGCGACCAGCGATGCCAGCGATGGTTGCGAGGTCATGCCCGCAAGCGGGGGAGCGGCAACGTCTACCGCATCGACACCAACATCGATCGCGGCGAGATATGTGGCGAGCTGGCCACCAGCGGTGTCGTGGGTGTGTAGATGAACGGGCTGGTCGAAGCGTTCACGCAGCGCGGTGACCAGCATGCGTGCCGAGACGGGTCGCAGCAGCCCAGCCATGTCCTTGATGCAGAGGATGTGAACGCCGGAGTCCACCAGCTGTTCGGCGATGCGCAGGTAGTAGTCGAGCGTGTAGAGATCTTCGTGCGGGCTTGAGAGGTTGCCGGAGTAGCAGATGGTTCCCTCAGCGACCGCGCTGTTTTCGATGACAGCTTTGATCGCGGGACGCATCTGATCGATCGAGTTGAAGGCGTCAAAGACCCTGAAGATGTCCATGCCTGTGGCGACCGACTGGGCAACGAAGTGCTCGGCAACCGAGTCGGGATAGGGCGAGTACCCGACGGTGTTGCGACCTCGCAGCAGCATCTGCGTGCAGATGTTGGGTGCCGCAGCACGGATACGAGCGAGCCGCTCCCAGGGATCCTCATGCAAGAACCGCAGGGCCACATCAAAGGTGGCACCTCCCCAGCACTCGAGGCTGAACAACTGCGGCAGCTGCTGTGCCATCTGCTCGGCACCAGCAACCAGATCAATCGTGCGCAAGCGGGTCGCGAGGATCGATTGATGCGCATCACGCAACGTCGTGTCGGTGACCTGGGGGACACTCGCAGCTCGGAGTGCAGCGGCGAACCCTTGCGGGCCTAGCTCTAAGAGCTGCTGCCGGGAGCCCGCTTGCGGCTCAGAGCTTGGCTCATGTGGGAGTTTGGTGGAGGGATCGAGACGTGTCGGGGCGGCACCATGAGGCTGATGCACCGTTACATCAGCGAGATAGCGCAACAGGCGAGTAGCACGGTCAGCGCCGACCGAGGCTGAGGTCAGCTCAGGGCGGTCATCGATGAAGCTCGTGGTCACAGGCCCGGAGCGGAACTGATCGTCTCGCAAGATGGCTTGCAGGTACGGCTGGTTGGTGGACACGCCCCGCACCCGGTATTCGGCGAGGGTGCGTTGCATGCGCCGCACCGCCGTGTCGAAATTCTTGCCCCGGCACGTGACCTTCTCGATCATCGAGTCGAAGTGCGGCGTTATCTCGACGTCCTGATACACGCAACCGTCGAGGCGCACCCCCGCCCCGCTGGCGGGCCGGTAGGCGACGATGCGGCCCGTGTCGGGACGGAAATCGTTTGAAGGATCCTCAGCAGTTACACGGCATTGAATTGCTAGCCCCCGAACGCTGACGCTGTCTTGGGTCAGCTCAAGCTCGGGCAGCGTCTTGCCTGCAGCGATCAGCAGTTGTGACTCGACGATGTCGATATCGGTGACTTCTTCGGTGACGGTGTGTTCCACCTGGATGCGTGGGTTCATCTCGATGAACACGTAACGCCCGTCGGGGTCGACGAGGAACTCAACAGTTCCCGCATTGATGTAGTCGATGGCAGAAGCAAACCGAACAGAGTCTTCGAGAAGAGCCTGGTGGACGGTGTTGTCGAGTTGGCGTGCCGGTGCCATCTCGACGACCTTCTGGAAGCGTCGCTGCACCGAACAGTCACGCTCATAGAGGTGGATGACGTTGCCGGCGTGATCAGCGAGCACCTGCGCTTCGATGTGTCGCACATGCTGCATCGCTTCTTCGAGGAATACCGTTGAATCGCCAAAGGCGCTGCCAGCTTCTCGCCGTGCGGCCTCGACAGCTTCCGTGAGTTCTCGGGGCCGATTGACACGGCGCATGCCCCGGCCACCGCCACCCGATGCGGCCTTCACAAACAGCGGGTAGCCGATCTCTGCGGCGTATTCTGTGGCCTCGGATGCGCGGGTAATCGGCGGTGACTGTGTGAGCACTGGTAGCCCTGCTTCCAGAGCCGCCTGACGTGCCCGCATCTTGTTGCCCGCGAGTCGCAACACCGCTTCGCTTGGCCCCACAAAGGTGACGCCCGCTTCGGCGCAGGCTCGTGCCAGATGAGGACTCTCGGATAGGAATCCATAGCCGGGGTAGATCGCGTCCGCGCCGACTTCGGTTGCCTTGTTGACGATTGCTTGGGGATCGAGGTAGGCACGCACTGGCCGGCCGGGTTCGCCGATCACATACGCTTCGTCGGCCTTGATTCGGTGTAGAGCCCCGCTGAGCTCCTCCTCGATCGGCAGGATGGCGACCGTGCGGATCCCGAGCTGGGTTGCGGCCCGGAAAGCTCGGATTGCGATCTCGCCCCGGTTGGCGACCAGAAGCTTCCTCATCGTTAGCGTTTCCTACTGCTGTGAGCCGATCCGGGCTTGCAACTTCCGCACAAGGTTCTTGAACGGTGGTTGGCTCATCGACCACAACTGCGGCTCGAGTTCGTGTGCCACGGCTGCATCAGAATCGCTGACCTCATCGAGTGAAAGGATCGTTGCTTTGGTGCGAGCTACCAGATCACGCGGCTGTGCGGCAGCCCGCTCGGCCATCTGCTGGGCGTGCTCTAGGAGTTGCTCATCGGCCACTGCCTGATAGGCAAGTCCGTGGCGGCAGGCTTCGTCCGCCGATAGCACTTCGCCAAAGAGCACCATGGCCATGGTGGTTGTGCGATCAGTGACGTGTCTAAGGCGCCACGTGTGGCCTCCTCCGGGGTGCAGTCCGATCTGTAGAAAGCGAGATTCAAAGCGGGCCCAGCGCTTGCCGGCGAGGACTACATCACAAGCCAGCACCAGATTCATGCCTGCACCAACCGCAGCACCGTTGACGGCCGCGATGGTGGGCAGAGGGGAGTGGGCGACCCGCAGGAAGCCCTCATAGATGCGGGTGATACCAGTTGATTCGGCCGCTAGCAGATCGTTGAGGTCAGCACCGGCGCAGAATCCCTTGCCTGCGCCGGTGACGATGAGGGCTCCGATGTTGGGATCTGCTTCGAAGGTGTCGAGAGCCGCGCAGATCTCGTCGTTCATCTCGGCGTTGATGGCATTGCGTTTCTGCGGGTCGTTGAGGGTTATGCGGGCAATCCGCCCGTTGGTTTCTGTCAGCACGTAAGGCATGTCTCGAATTATCGCGCGGGCAGCGCCACCGGAGGTTTGCGCAGGCTGAGCGGAGCCGCCGCTACGGTGCCCCGATGCCTCCGGTGGCGTTCGCGTCGTTCAGCCACCGCAACTTCAGGTACTTCTGGTTCAGTGGGCTGATCTCCAATTCGGGGCGGTTCTTCCAGTTCTTGGCACTGCCAGCGGCTATCTGGGCTCTCACGGAGAGTCCCGGATGGGTGGGCTTTGCGGGATTCGCCCAGTTCATCCCCATGGCTGTGATCGCTCCGCTTGCGGGGCAGGTTGCTGATCGCTATCCCCGCCGCAATCTGTTGCTTATTACGCAGTTCAGCATGTCCCTGGTTGGCTGGGGGCTGGCGATCGTGTGGTGGAGCGGGGTTCGTGACCCACTCGCGTATGTGGGTTTGGCTGCCCTCACCGGTTTCGCAGGTGGGATGAATCTGCCTGCCTGGCAGGCCTTCGTGACCGAGTTAGTGCCACGGGACTTGCTGTTGAACGCGGTCACTTTGAGTTCGGCTCAGTTCAATTCTTCTCGGCTTATCGGGCCCACGCTCGCTGGGGTCACCGTGGCTGCTTGGGGCCCTGGGGCTGCTTTCGCGATCAACGCTCTGTCTTATGTGGTTGTGCTCGGGGCGCTGGTGCGCATCGATGCGCCGGGGGTGGTGTCACGCCAGCGTGCTGGTGCGATGCGACCAGTGCGGGACTTTGTGAGCATCGCTCGCTATATCCGTGAACGCCGTGGCATCACGACCGCTATCGGGGTGGTGGCACTGATTGGTTTCCTGGGGTTGCCGATGCAGGTAATGGCCGTTGTGTTTGCCGAGGATGTGTTTGACCGGGGTGCTCAAGGGTTTGGTTTGATGCTGGCGCTGGTCGGCCTTGGCGCCGTGATCGCCACCCCGATCGTGGCGTCACTGGACTCGCGGGTGCGACGCTCAAGCATCCAAACAGCTGCACTGGTGCTGTATGGCGCTGCCGTTGTGACTTTTGCGATTGCGCCCAATCTGGAGATTTCGCTGATACCGCTGGCTTGTGTGGGGGCCGCGCATCTCACGTCCGCGAGCGTGCTCAACACCACAGTGCAGATGCAGGTGGACGAGAGCCGCCGGGCCCAGACGGTTGCCGTCTACCTGATGGTCTTGTTGTTCGCTAACCCTCTTGGACAACTCGTACTTGGACAGCTTGTGGAGTTGCTGGGTGCCCGTCCTGCTTTCGGCTTGTACGGCACGCTGCTACTCGTTGTGGTGGTTGGCCTGCGGGGATTAGGCGTGTTGCGCAGGCTCGACATCGCTGCGCCATCTGGGACTCCGGTAGCTCCCGAGAGCCCAAGGGGTGCGAGTGCGCCCGGCGTCACCAGATCTGATCCGTGACGCTTAGCGCTCGTTGATGACGACTCGCACACCTATTTGGGCGTGACCTCTATTTGAGCGTGACCTCGCCTACCGAGGTCAACTACAGTGTCAAGTTCGGTGGTTCTTTGCCATCGAGCAGGGTGTGCGAACTGGAGCGGGGGTGAGCGATGACACGTCGTGAGTCACTGCCGCTCTCTCGTTCAGCCAGACAACGTCGGCGCCGTCCGGCAAAAGTTGCCACATCGGTGGCACACGAGATCCTCCATGACATCGTCGAGCGTGGCCTAGGACCTGGATCGCGGCTGCCTTCTGAAGTTGAGATGGCTGAGTCGTTGCAGGTGGCGAGGGGGTCTCTGCGTGAGGCACTTCGCATACTTGAAGTTCTCGGTCTCATCACGATCAAGCCAGAGCCGGGCGGCGGACCGATCGTTGCTTCGATGTCGAGCGAGGATCTTGGCCGCACGCTCACTTTCTTTTTGAAGGCGTCGGGCATCACTTTGCGCGAGGTGATGGAAGCGCTCGTCGTCCTTGAGCCGGTAATGGCAAAGGCTCGCGGCCGAACAGCAGGACAGCAATACTCGGCAGCGTCTTGGGGAGATTTTGGCGGGTACCAGCAGCGTCCACAGTGAAGACGATGATGAGTACCTGCAAGCCTCCTGGAGCTTCCATGACATCATTGGTAAAGCATCCGGTAATGCCGTGCTCGACCTGCTGAGCAGCTCGCTAAAGAACATCTATGCAGCTCGGGTCAATCCCTCCGTGTTTGCCTTCGGTGAGCGGGATGAAGTGTTCGACACCCACGAGAGCATCGCTGAGGCAATCCTTGCGGGCAACGCAACCCAGGCTGAGCGTGAGATGCAAGATCACATGAGGGAAATGGTGGAGCGCGTTGACCAACGGTTCCCGGGCCAGATGGACGTAGCCGTCGACTGGTTCTAGTTCGAGTTCGATTCCCCTTGAAATACTGGCTTGCGGCTGGTGGCGCTGGGTGATGGCGCATAGAAGAGCGAATCACCGGTTGCGATCTCACTTGGGATTAGCCGTCGACTAGTCGCTGATCAGATGAGATCGGCTTGCGACTCGTAGTGAAGGAAGCCTTCAGGGCAGTCCGGTCGCAGCGAACACCAGCGACAAGCCGGCCCCGGATGCACTTCGGGCGTGACCTTTTGAAGCGCAAGTTCTACGTACCGGTGAGCAGCATCAACGACGCGTGCTGCAGCACCGTGTAGCAGTTCGAGGGTTACCTGCTCGGTGTGCATCGTGGCTGAGTCGAGGTAGTAGGTAGCTACGAGTCGCGGCGGCAGGATCCTCAGTGCCTCCAGCAGGGCGTAGAAGCGCAGGTCTTCACGATGGTTTGGTGAGAAGCCTCCTGACTTGAAGTCGATGATCACCTTCCCGGAGACATTGCCTTCTGGTTTGCCCAAGCAGAGATCAGGCTTGCCGGAGATCACAATTGTTTGGCCATGAAAGTTGTGCCGCAGCGGGCTATCCGTGACCGGAGTCCATCTCGCGCTAAGGGGCGGGAAGCACTCCCGGAACTGGCTCAACTGTGAACTGACAATGGCTCGCAACTCTGCGATGTCGTCCTCGTCAGCGGATCTCAAGTAGTCACCGATGCCGCTGCCGCCAGACCGCTCGAGGCTTGCCATGGCGCGTTCGGTTAGATCTAAGGGCTTCGCTTCGCCGCCGCGGTGGATCGAAAGTTCAATCGCCTTATGAGTAACGGTGCCGCGAGCTGTTGCAGGGCTCCAGGCAAATGGGTCGCCTCGTTCTCCCATGAACTTGCGTTCGCAGCCCAAGATCGTCGATAGCTGGTACTTGCTTAGGTAAAGGGTCATGCCCCGTCCCTTTGACCGGATCTCTTCTGCCACTGGAGCTAGGTCTTGGGACATTTGCTCGCGTAGTTCGTCACGCAAGCCCAGATCAAAGGTGGGTCTCTGTTCGCGTGTGGCGCCTAGCACGGTGAGTGTCTCCTGCTGCGCAGGATTGAGAAGTGGTTCGTTGCTGTGTGAGTCTTGGCTGCCGTCTTGTAGGTCGGATCCGTCGGTGGGTTCTTGAGAGCGGTCGGGATCGATGTCGTGCATGGGAGCGAAGCTAGTTGCGCCCTATGACACACCTACCGCTGTGCGTTCTCGATCCAGGTCCCAAGCGTCGACGTGCCGGCGGGTGGTGCCCTGTTCAAGCGTGCGCAGTAAACGCACGCAACACCGATCCGCAGCATCTAGGTAAACCCTGAGACTCACAGGCGTTTCCTGTCGTCCACGAAGAGCGTTACGTCTATGGGGCATGTGCAAGGGACTGATGTCATAGGTGGCTGCGAAGCTAGTTGCGCTGCACGCCACGGCTCACGGCATGCCCGGTCTTCTGCCCTGCGGGATCGCGATCGGGCTACGAGTGAGACACCAACAAGATGCCGAGCAGCAGGCAACCGGACAAGGGAGGCCATCTCATGGCCAGCACTCCTAAGACTCAGTCAGCAGGTAAACCTCTTCGCCGACCGCGGTCTAGCACCCCATCGACTTGGCAGCCTGGCGGCATAAACGCCCTTGATTTCGCGCATGCTGCGCGCTCGTTGAGGTGTGCGGCTGGGTTGCGTGACCTTGTAGTGCCGGACTTTGTGAGCCCCCCTCGCCGTGCCGATCTGAACCGCTCGATTCGCAGGCGTGGGGAAGCGGGCGACAACCTGCCTCCAGTAGTTGCGGTGCGGTTGCGAGGTCGGCCACGGGAAGCGGTTCTGGCCGACATGGTGGAGGGCATTGTGGTAGCGAACCGGCTCAGTAATGCTCGAGCCGATCTGGTGCGTTCGGCTCTGTGGCTCTCGCTCGACAACCGCCCGAGCCGGTACCGTGACAGCCATGCCCGGGTGGCGTAACTGGCAGACGCGATCCGCTTAAAACGGGTTGCCCTAAGTGGCGTGAGGGTTCGAGTCCCTCCCCGGGCACAACTAGGTGGAGCAGTCTCGGTTCTGCCGCCCATGGCAATCGGTTGGATCAACAAGCATCAACTAGAGGAGGCGCGGTGGCGGTCTGTGCATTTGTTGGCTTGGGGGTAATGGGCTACCCGATGGCGGGTCACCTTGTTGCTGCTGGTCATGACGTAACCGTCTACAACCGCACTCAATTTCGGGCCGATGCATGGCTTGCTGAGCACTCGGGGCGGTCCGCATCGACTCCCGCGGGAGCAGCAGACGGTGCCGACTTCGTCTTCGTGTGTGTGGGCAATGACGATGATGTCAGTTCGGTCACGATGCAATCCGGTGGCGTGCTCAAGTCGATGAGTGCAGGCTCAGTACTGGTCGATCACACCACCGCTTCGGCCGAGTTGGCACAAGAGTTGTTCGAGGCGGCAGCGGTCCGGCAGGTTGGCTTTGTCGATGCCCCGATCTCGGGTGGCCAGATCGGCGCCGAGAACGGCACGTTGACGGTCATGTGCGGCGGCGAGCCTGAGGTCTTTGAGCGTGCTCGTCCTGTGATTGAGGCGTACGGAAAGACGGTTGCCTTGTTGGGCGGGCCCGGCAGTGGTCAGCGCACCAAGATGGTCAATCAGATCTGTATCGCCGGCATGGTGCAGGGCCTTGCCGAAGCGATCGACTTCGCGAGACGTTCCGGTCTTGATGTGGAGCAAGTGGTTGCGACGATCTCTCAGGGTGCTGCTGGCTCGTGGCAGATGGCCAATCGTGGTGTGACGATGGCCCGGCGTGAGTTCGATTTCGGTTTCGCGCTCGATTGGATGCGCAAAGACTTAGCAATCTGTCTCGCCGAAGCAGAACGCATAGGCGCCACCCTCCCAGTCACCGCGCTAGTAGACCAGTTCTACGCCCGCCTACAACGCCAAGGTCACGGCCGCTGGGACACAAGCTCCCTAATAGAACTCCTCCGCAACAGCTGAAGCCCTTTGGGTAAGGGATACCAGGTCACGCACATGTACTGCCAGCGTTCACCAATGGAGGTCGAGGCTGTTGAGCCAGGCTTCAAGACGTGTGCTGTCATCGCCATGACACTCTGCTCGTCTGGTATCTGCAAATGCGCACTCGACAATCTGGCTTCGCCACCACTCTCCTACGATATAGACGTAGTTGCCAGTGTGGCTGTCAAAGTACATGGGTCTCATATCGTACCCCCAAATAATCCAACACTTGATCTGTCCTTCAACTGACAGCGCGCAGTGGGTGATTGAATCATTATCCATAAAGAGTTGGATATACTCTCCTAGTGGTACGTCTTCTGAGGGTGAACGATAGTCGCTCTCCTCAACTGGTACCTGAGTTGCGGAACGATAATCGCCGTCATGTCCCCAGCAGGAGATGGCATCGTTAAGCTGAATGCCACAAGTGATTATGCCGTCGCTCTCCAATTGCTTGAAGTTGCCTGGTGGTGAATAGCGAAGATCTCCCGAAAGAGGATCCCAACAGACAACTCGTTGATCAGTGTCAATTGCACAACCGAAAGTAACACTTCTGAAGGTTCCAGCAAGTGATGACAGCTGCATGTCGCTCAAGAGATCCCAGCACTCAATCACTTCCGATGTGACTCCACAAATGATGATCTTGTCTTCATCGTCATAATTGTCGATAGCGTGAATAGCGAAGTCAGAAAGTGAACTTCGACTTACCGCAAAGTCCGTACCTATTTCCAGTTGATTCTCCCACGTTATGTCGCTGTCTGCCAGCACACTGCAGTGCAGAGACTGATCAGTTGACAAGGCACAGAAGATGCCCTCATCTCGCTGAATCTTCACGTACGATCCGGTAGGGACGGTCAGATCTGGGTTGCTACACACGATTGTTCGATCAGATTGAATCGCGTAAGTAACATTAGAGTCTCCTACGCCGTACATAGCAATCTGCGGCCCTGCGGCGGTCGTAGTCGTCTGGTTGCTTGTTGTTGGTTGTTCTGGTAGGGGGATTTGTTTGGTTGCTCGGGCGAGGAAGCTTGCCATTTCTGCGTTGGTGACTGTTCGGTTGGGGCAGTAGCGGTTTGGGTTTGTTTTGCAGCCTGCTGTGATTCGTGATTTGGCTAGGGCTGCGATGTTGGTTGCGTGTGTGTCATCTGTGTTGACATCTGTGAAGGGTTGGTCAGTGGCTGCTTCGAGTTGAAAGGCTCTGGCTAGGAAGCTGGCCATTTCGGCTCGTGCTACTGCCCGGTTGGGGCAGTAGCGGGCTGGGTTTGTTCTGCAGCCTTTGGTGACTCCGATTTCTGAGAGGCGTTGCACATATGGTGCCCACCACTCCCCAGGATCAATGTCACTAAAGCTGTTCGGTTCCGAAGACGGTTCCAAATCCAGGGCACGGATCATCCATACGGCCATGGTCCAACGCAGAAACGGTTCATCAGGACAAATCTGACCCTCAGCGCATTCCGTGCCCGCGATCACACCCGATTCAGCGAGCGCGTTGATAGCTGGTGCGTGGACACTGTTGGGATCCACATCAGCGAACCCTGATGAATCCTGTGCTTGAACAACCGCTGTAGTTGTCGCCGCGAGCATCAAAGCAAGACTCACAACGAGACAAGCCCTAAGGCGGCTCAGATGATGATCGTTAACTCTCCGGGGGGGGGGGTCAGCGCAAACATGGCGACGATTATGTCACAAAATCACGCAACGTCAAACCGAAGCAAAGAAAATCTGTACAGATCTGTTCGATCCTCTCAAAAGGGCTAATCCACCTCCGAGCAAGCTTGTGATCCTGATGCTCGCATCGAGAAACTGCGGCGCCAGCGAGGCACGAAGAAGCTCGCAGCGAGACGGTGGTTCCTATGACATTTGACGATCGCGAACCTGCTGCCGGGTTCGAGCCACGACCGCTGAGGAACGCGCCAGGCTTCTTGACAGCGAGCTGCAGACAATTGATGCGAACCGAGTCACGAGTGGTCGTCGGGCGGCCGGGCCTGAACGAAAGCTACAGTCTGAAGCGTGGACTCGGAGGCGTTGCGGGTGGCGAGGCAGTGGATTGAGCAGCTGCCAGCGTTCACTTACTTTCGCGAGAGTGCCGTACCGGTGGCGGATGAAATCCGTGCCGAGGTGATCACCGAACTTCTATCGGAGAAGTTGCCGATCTTTGGTGAGTTGCCGTGCGGTCTCTACATTCGAGAGCCTCCGCCGGCTCACTGGGCGTACGGGAAAGCCATGACTAACGAACTGAGACTTCTGAATGCTCACTCACCGGCGGGATCTGGGTTAGCCGAAATCAGCGCCCTAAACGCGCTCGGGCTTACCAATCAGGTTCCCGCGACTTACAGGGTTGCCATCCCGAGTAGCGACCCGACCCCATCTGGCGTGACCGGCATCCCAGTGACGTACATAACTCGTGACAACCCTCGTCGCAAAGCACTAAGTTGGCACGAAGTGACGGTCTTGGAAGCCGTCCGCTTGTTTTGGGCATGCGACAGGGCCAAGTGGAAGCACGTAGTCAGGGCATTGCGAGATGCTGACCAATTAGTACCAGTAGGTGCCTCACCTCTCATCCGCAGGCGACAACTAGTGTGGGCAGCACAGACAGAGGAGTTTCAAAACAGCTATCGAGACGTCACACAGAGTCAGTTCAACTCCGTCATCAGACGACTTAACAGAAGCCTCCCAAGAGTCGTCGCTCTGAAGCACCATGCCGTTGCTTCCGAATACCTATGACCAAGTCACAAGTCGACCAGATCGGTCAGTCACGAGACGATCAACAGAGAGTCACCCCTAAGCATCCAGAATGGCAAACTGCATTTCTGCATGGAGCCTCTCAACTCGGGCTAACAACTCGCCAACTTGAACATGATGCGTGGCTGATTTACGCGCTCGGAATCATCTCAAGGCAACTCCTCGATGAGACATTCCGTCACCCGTATACCAACAAACCGGTCGGCAGGCTTGTTTTCGCGGGTGGCACTTCACTATCGGCAGCCTGGAAAGTAGTACCCCGGTGGTCACAGGACATCGATCTGCTGCTGGACCCAGTCGCCGGAGTCAAATCCCGCCAATTGAGAACATCGATGAGGAGTCTTGGGATCAAAGTATCGCAAGAGGCCGGAGGATCGATGGTGCTATCGTCTCGAAGTCGTCATCATCACTTCTTTGAGATCGTCGGCCTTCCGAACGGTATATCGCTCTCAATTGACATCACCTACTGTGCTCTTGCGCCACCAATCTGGGTAGAGCCACGCAGAGTCACACCCTTGGCCGCCAAGGTTAAGGATTCAAGAAATGCAACTACTGAACTTCAGATTAGCCACTTCACGTTTCCCTCATTGGGCCCAGGCTATACGGCCATGAACAAGCTACTCGCGCAAACACATCTGTCGCAGATTGCAGATCTTGATCAGATTAGTGAGCGGGCTCGCGACGTATACGATCTGGCATACATTGCTCGATCTGCCGATCAGTTTGAAGGTCACATTGGAAGAGACACGCCAAACTTGCTGTACCTGGCACAACAGAATCGCCGCGCTGCTGACGGGGCAACCCGACCAGACGAGGGGTTCAAGTCGATTGCTTCTTTCGCCCTTGGAACGCCTCAGTACACCGCCCTCAAAGAGGGCTATCAGCTTGTTCTCGACAACATGGCATTCGGAGAGAAACTCTCGTTACAAGAGGCAATCGACTTGGCACTCACCCTTGACCCCGGGCCACCAAAACGACCTGCTTCACTTGACTCTTCTTCAGAGGTGATCTATCCGTCTCACCTGACGCTCAAGAGCGAATAGTCAGAATCTCCAACCTGACGGACCGCTTATTGTTCGGGCCATCACCCTTCTGGATCACTTCTTGGTGGGAACGTTCCGGAGAACGTGCACTTAGTGGTTCCTCTGGGCCAGAGGAACATTCGTTTGGGCACCCGTATAGTCATGTGTTGGTCTCCGGAACCCCGCACGAACCGGGCTCGCACTCTCTTCGGTGCTTTGCCTGGCCAACCAGCTATCTCGATTGTTCGCTCGTAGAGGACTTCTGGCTCGTCGCGAGGCTCGGGCTCGGGCTCGGCCACATCAATCATCCGTGTCACTCCTGGGTTGTCACCTAGGGGGGTTTCGCTAGGCCGAGCGTCGTGGCATCGGCTCGTCGTGGAGCCAGTAGAGAACTCCTTTGGGAAATCGTCCGGTCTTGCGTTGCTCTGCTGAACTGCGCACGAACCGGACTCGCACCTTCTTGGGTTCCTCCCAGGGCCAGCCAGCCACCTCGATCATTCGCTCATAGAGCACTTCTGGTTCGGGGGCATCACCCATCTGTATCGCTCCTTGGGTCGCTGTGAAGGCCAGCGGCTCTGACCCCGGCTATGTAACTTGACATGCTAGTGTACAATGCTGAGATTAGTCGAGTTACAAACTGTGGCGACATGTTTACGCGTTGTACGAGCACACCCTTGACTCCCTCTTCTGTGAAGTCAGCTCGGGCAAGGTCAAGCGTGAACTCGTAGGGCGAGTGGCTCACCGAGCAAAGGTTCGACCAGATGCCTGCTTCCATCTCGGGAGGTATCCGGATGTCCCAGTCAACGGACTTGTCGGGTTGTTGGTTCATGGCGTGCGAGGCTAACACCAGGTAGCCACTGTCATACACGTCTATACACAAAAATTACGTTAAAGCATGGCTGCTCGCGGTGGAATGCTCCCGTCTGGTGCCGTGCTGGAGGTCATGACAAGAGCAGTTCAGCCTGGCAGGCAGCCGCGGAGGTCAGGACCATGAGCGCTCGCGGCAGCGCTGCTGTGGTCGTGAGCCAGCAAAGGGCTGTATCACGTGAGTGCAAGAGGTCACTCTCGTAGCAGTGACGATCTCGGCGTCCTAATCGACGGACGAAGGGCCGACGCTGGGAGTCGCCCCCGAGCCTGACGTCTGGGTGGGGTTAGGGGGTAGGGGTGAAGTTTGTGGAGGCGAATTGCCAGTTGATTAGGTGGTTGATGAAGGCGTCTACGTAGGCGGGCCGGGCGTTCTGGTAGTCGAGGTAATAGGCGTGTTCCCACACGTCGATCGTCAGAAGCGGTTGCAGGCCGTGGCTTGACGGAGTGTCGGCGTCATCGGTGTTGAACACTGACAAGCCGTTGTCACCTAATGCCAGCCAAGTCCAGCCGGATGCAAAGTTACCGACAGCGGCGGATGCGAACTCTGACTTGAAGGCGTCAACCGATCCGAAGTCACGTTCGAGAGCGGCGGCCAGGTCCGCTGATGGGCTGTCTGCGCTTCCGGGCGACATTGAGTGCCAGTAGAAGGTGTGATTCCAAGCTTGTGCGGCGTTGTTGAAGAGCGCAGAGGGAACCTCGGCCGCAGTGATGATCTCCTCAAGCGATGCTGTCTCCTGTTCAGTGCCTGCGATCATGCGGTTCAGGTTGGCCACGTAAGCGGCATGATGACGCCCGTAGTGATAGCTCATCGTCCGCTCGCTGATGTGTGGAGCAAGCGCGTCCTGGGCATACGGCAACGGGGGTAGTTCAATCGTCATCTCACGTCACCTTCTTCACCGGGAAATCCACCCACGTGAATCTATGGTGACGGCTCGGCGATCCCTTGCTGAACTGCTTGCAAGCCAGTGTGCAATGCGTCACAAGCCAACTGAACGGGGATAGCGGGAAGCACCGATGGTCGCTCGCCAGTTGCCGACCCTTGTGAAGTGCGTTACAAGCTGGAACGTGGCACTGCGCTGCGGATAGCAAGCACAGCGCGGGCTAGGCGGCGAAGAGGTTCGTCGGCATGCCGGTCGCGTCCACGTCAGCGGCAAACAGGGCTCCGGCATTCGGTTGACCGTCAACGGAGACGCCTGCCAGTGGTTGGGCTGCAGTGGTGATGTAGAGGGTGTCAAGGTCGGGGCCGGCGAAGCAGCAGCAAGTTGTTTGTGGGGACCCCGGAGTCATGACAGTCTCGAGCCACTCACCATCGGGCGAGAAGCGTTGCACGCCAAAGCCGCCAAAGAAGGCAACCCACAGACATCCTTCGGAGTCAACACACATGCCATCGGGAGCGCCCGTGCTGTCATCGAAGGTCACCAACGGCCGCCGTCCTGCGATCTCGCCGGTATCAATGTCGTAATCGAAGCGATCGACCCGGAACGTCATCGTGTCGATGTAGTACATCGTCGAGGAATCGGGACTCCAGCCGATCCCATTTGAGACTCCGACACCTCCAAAGAGCCTCCGAACCGAACCGTCCCCGTCGATCCGATACAACGCCCCAGATGCCGGAGCTGCGAGCGAGCGATTCATCGTCCCTTGAAACAGTCGACCTGCTGGATCAACCGCTCCATCATTGGCGCGGTTCGATTCAACCTCACCGGGCAACTCGATCACCCGTGAAATCGCGCCATCCGCTTCTGTTAGCGCAACCGTGGCGCCCAACGCCAGCGCTAAGCCACCACTAGCTCGAGGCGCTGCGTTGCCCACATCATCGTCGTATTGGTGAACCGACACTGGCTGGGAGCGAACATGGTCGAAGCGGTGTACCTGTCCTTTCGGGATGTCAACCCAGACCAGCAACTGTTCAGTCGGCGACCACACGCAGCCTTCACCAAGCGCGGCCTCGGCTGCGAGCACAACTTCAGCGTTGATCACGGCGTCCAACCGTACACTTCGCCACGCACGCCGCAAGCTCGACGCGGGTTGCTGCGTAAGTGCCCGCAGCGAGGCGATCCGGCGCTGCAGCAGAGCCACACGCTCACCGGATACGGCAAGGATTCAACATGAGCGAACAGCAACCCGCAAGTCACGACGATCAGCAGGTCGCCTCAACCAAGCGGTACACGATCATCTCTTCGGACTGCCATGCCGGGGGAAACATGGCGGCTTATGAGAGCTATCTCGACCCGCAGTGGCTGGATGAGTTCAAGAGCTGGCGTGGCGCCTATCGCAACCCGTATCGGGATCTCCAGGATGACGGGCGCACACGCAACTGGGACGATGACCGCCGACTCGCCGAGCAGTATGCCGACAGGGTAGTGGCCGAGATCACCTTCCCGAACACTGTGCCGCCCTTTTACCCGACAGGTTCGCTGATCGCTCGTCCCCCCAAGGATCGCAACGACTACGAGCGGCGTCTCGCTGGGCTCACAGCTCACAATCGCTGGCTGCGTGACTGGTGCGATCGTTACCCGAAGCAGCGTTGCGGGCTACCTCAGATCTTTGCTGAGGATCTAGATGATGCCATTGCAACGCTTGAGTGGGCTGCTGCTGAAGGCTTCCGCAGCTTCTTACTGCCCCACATCCCGCCAGATTCTGAATTGCCTGGCTTCTATCATCCTCGCTGGGATCGTCTGTGGGCTGCTGTGGCTGACCTCGGTCTGATCATGACTCAACACGGTGGCAACGGCGGGCCCAACTATGGCAAAGCACCCGCGGCCGGTGTCATCTTTTTGATGGAGGTGCCGTTCTTCGCACATCGCAACTTGGCGCACCTGATCATGTCGGGTGTGTTTGAACGCTTCCCGACTCTTGAGTATGTGATGACCGAACAGGGTGTTGCCTGGGCGGTTGAGGAACTGCGTCGCATGGATGGATATCACCGTCAGATGCGCTCGGGCCGTGTTGGTGAACTGGGGTTTGCTGCTGACATTGTGTTGCCGCTCAAGCCCTCGGAGTATTTCAATCGCAATGTCTGGATTGGTGCGAGTTTCCCATCACCCAGCGAAGCTGAAGCCATCCGCTCGGTTGGTGTTCATAAGGTGATGTGGGGCAGCGACTATCCCCATCACGAGGGCACTTACCCGTACAGTCTCGAGAGCCTGCAGCGTGCTTTTAGTGACTGGAGTGAAGAAGATCTCGATGCTGTGCTTTCGGGCAACGCGGCTGCGTTGTATCGCTTTGATCTAGATGAACTAGCTCCGCTTGCTGCAGTTCATGGGCCTAGTGTGTCGCAGGTCGCGACTCCATTGCGTCAGATACCAAGGCGGGCTACGAGTCCTGCATTCTTCAAACCGTGACGGTAGGGGCGGATTCGATAACTGCTGAACGCTTGTCAAAGTGACAGACGAATTAGGCCAAGAAGTAGACCCGACCGAGCCGTACGCGGGATTCAAGGGAACTGTCGGGCGGATCTTTTCGACATCTGAACCGCACTGGCCTCAGCCACCCACCGCACCGCAAGGTGCGCCAAATGTGATCGTGATGATGGCTGATGACCTCGGCTATTCCGATCTTGGCTGTTACGGATCCGAAATCGAAACCCCAGAACTTGACCGGTTAGCCGACCAGAGTTTGCGCTACACCGACTTTCATGTGAACCCGATGTGTTCACCCACACGAGCGTCCCTGTTGACTGGGCTCAACCATCACATGGCAGGTATGGCGACCGTGCCTCACAGCGATCCCGGCTTTCCCGGTTATGCACATGAGTTGCGTGACAATGCTGTGAGTGTTGCCGAGACGTTCCGTGACGCTGGCTGGGCCACGTTGATGGTAGGGAAGTGGCACCTAACCAAAGATGCGAACCTGAGCGATGCAGGTTCTAAGGCGAGTTGGCCCTTGCAGCGAGGCTTCGAGCGCTACTACGGCATTCTTGATGCGTTCACGAACTATCACCAACCTCATCGTCTCTATGCCGATAATCATCACCTCGATGTCGACAGTTACTCTGACGACTACTACTTCACCGATGACATTACCGATAAGGCTCTACAGATGGTGCGCGAGTTGCGTTCATCGCATCCCACCAAGCCGTTCTTCATGTATTTCTCACACGGCGCGGTACATGCTCCGCTACAGGCACCAGCGGCTGACATAGAGTGCTTCCGGGGACGCTACGAAGACGGCTGGGATGTGCTGCGTGCAGAACGATTTGAGCGTCAGCAGAAACTCGGAGTCGTGCCACCTCATGCAGTGCTTCCTGACCGCAACAGCGAGGCTCTTCATGAGGTGCAACCTTGGGATGATCTAGACGATCGCACCAAGGAACTATTTGCCCGCTACATGGAGGTGTACGCGGGCATGGTGTACAACGTTGATCGCAACTTTGGACACTTGCGTAGAGGGCTCGAAGAGCTAGGTGAGTGGGACAACACGATTGTGTTGTTCACAAGTGACAATGGCGGCTCACGGGAGGGGCAATACACAGGGACATCTGCATACTTCCGCACGCTGTTGACTCAGGTTCAACGGACCGATCTTGAAGATGTAGATGTCGACTATTCACGGCTCGACTTGCTGGGTGGCCCGAGGACTTTGGCGCATTATCCGATGGGTTGGGCGATGGTGTCTTGTACGCCGTTCCGTTTGTACAAGATCAACACTCACCGGGGCGGACACAGTGTTCCGTTCATCTTCAAGCTGCCCGGTCACTTGAGAGCCAAGTTGTGCTCCGGTGATGTGACACACGCAGGCAGTGTGCGAACTCAGTACCAGCACATCACCGATGTCTTCCCAACACTGGCCGAGTTGTGTGACATAGATATACCGACACATCGTGGTGGCGTCAAAGCACCAGAACTTGCTGGCTCAAGCTTCGTGACAACTCTGAGTGATCCGGCTGCTGACTCGACACACCCCGATCAGTACTACGAGATGAACGGTCACCGTGGGTATTACCGAGATGGCTGGTCGGTGGTCACATGTCATCGGCCGAGAACGCCGTTTAGTGATGACCGCTGGGAACTGCACAACCTAGCCGAGGATCCAACAGAGAGCCGAGATCTCGCAGACGAGCATCCCGAGAAACTCGAAGAACTTCAGCAGGCTTGGGATCAAGCCGCTTGGGCCAATCAGGTCTTCCCGTTGGATGAAGGCAATCAGGTTCATCGGATCCTGCGCCCACCCTGGTATCAGGACTTAGCACAGACAACGGTACTGCGAGTCGGTAATCCGACTCTTGAACGCTGGCGATCTCAACAACTCATTTTCCAGAAGAGCTTTGCTGTGGAAGTCGCTTTTCGGTTCTCACAAGGCGACGCCGGAGTGCTCGTGGCTCACGGAGATCAGGGTGGTGGATACCTGCTCTACATCGATAACGATCGGTTGTGCTTGAGCCACAACGCGTATGGCGACATGACCAGAGTTGACTGTGGGCAACTCACTCCTTCAGCGTCCAAGATTCAGTTGAACGTAGAGAATCCTGGCAATCTGATCTGGAACGCCACACTCAGAGTCGATAGCCAAGCCGTGGCAGAGGTACCCGGGTTGGTGTCGTTGATGGCAATGGCTCCCTTCGAAGGGATTGATGTTGGTATTGATCGCCGCTCACCAGTCGACTGGGCTGTCTACGAACGCCACGGCCCGTTCCCATACTCGGGCTCAATCGAGTCTGTGACCTACCGCCCAGGTGAACTAGCCCCAGACGCCGGCTCACTATGGCTTGACTACCTCAAAGCCTCCGGCACCCGCTTCGAATAACCGACGGTCACCGCGCCGCACCCCGGCAGTCACAGACATGCCACTCGTTAGGGGGTCCCCATGAGAACGACGATCACGCTGCCCGACCATCTTCACGCAGCAGCCGAGCAAAAGGCCGCTCAACAGGGCCTGTCCCTTTCCGCGTACATCCAGAAACTAGTTGAAGATGACTTGCAACACCGAGACGCTAACGTTGACCCTTCAGCCATATTTGACCTCTTCAACAGCGGCGGATCAGACATCGGGCGGTTCAAGCACTCAATGATCCAAGAGTCTGTCGACAACCTGTACAGGCCTAAGGGAGTCTAGAGTTCTAGTGCCCGTGCATCTGGACACCGCTAAGGGCTGATTCGCTCATCCGATCAGGATGTATCGAACTGTCCAGATACCATGACCTACTGGCGTAATCCACATATCGAAACGAACCGTTGAGAAATCATCACTGGTTGGTTCGATTACAATAATAGACTCCCACTCTCCCGCTACGACTGCTTCTTCGTCTGCAATGGTAAACGAGCTATGATTGCCATCAAGAGGCACCATGTAAAAGGAGAAGGCTGCTGCTGCTCCGTTAAACGCATCGTTGTCGACGAGACAAGTTTCGACCCTATAAGTGCTTCCTGCCAATAGCGTTACTGTGTTCTCTTGTAGTCCACTCGCAACGCTTCCTTGGAAGTGGAGGGGATTAGAGTCGTCGTATAAGCATGAGTCCCCAGAGGGTTGATTCTCACATTCCATCCAGCCATCAGGGATGACATAACAGAAGTGGACTCCATCTAGATCGCATCTACCTGCAAAGACTTCGGTACAGTCTTCTAGCTCGTAATCGGAGACTAGAGGATTCTCCGCGGTTAGAGTGTCGTCAGTTGGTTGTTCTGGTAGGGGGATTTGTTTGGTTGCTCGGGCGAGGAAGCTTGCCATTTCTGCGTTGGTGACTGTTCGGTTGGGGCAGTAGCGGTTTGGGTTTGTTTTGCAGCCTGCTGTGATTCGTGATTTGGCTAGGGCTGCGATGTTGGTTGCGTGTGTGTCATCTGTGTTGACATCTGTGAAGGGTTGGTCAGTGGCTGCTTCGAGTTGAAAGGCTCTGGCTAGGAAGCTGGCCATTTCGGCTCGTGCTACTGCCCGGTTGGGGCAGTAGCGGGCTGGGTTTGTTCTGCAGCCTTTGGTGACTCCGATTTCTGAGAGGCGTTGCACATATGGTGCCCACCACTCCCCAGGATCAATGTCACTAAAGCTGTTCGGTTCCGAAGACGGTTCCAAATCCAGGGCACGGATCATCCATACGGCCATGGTCCAACGCAGAAACGGTTCATCAGGACAAATCTGACCCTCAGCGCATTCCGTGCCCGCGATCACACCCGATTCAGCGAGCGCGTTGATAGCTGGTGCGTGGACACTGTTGGGATCCACATCAGCGAACCCTGATGAATCCTGTGCTTGAACAACCGCTGTAGTTGTCGCCGCGAGCATCAAAGCAAGACTCACAACGAGACAAGCCCTAAGGCGGCTCAGATGATGATCGTTAACTCTCCGGGGGGGGGGTCAGCGCAAACATGGCGACGATTATGTCACAAAATCACGCAACGTCAAACCGAAGCAAAGAAAATCTGTACAGATCTGTTCGATCCTCTCAAAAGGGCTAATCCACCTCCGAGCAAGCTTGTGATCCTGATGCTCGCATCGAGAAACTGCGGCGCCAGCGAGGCACGAAGAAGCTCGCAGATCTGGTCTCACAGGTTTAGTTGAGCTTGGAGTCCGGGCCTGTCCGGGCGGCGCCCAGGTTCGGAGTGGTCTCCGTTTAGCCCGTTTCGTCCGCTTTGGCGGGTATTGGCAGGGGTGTGTGGTTGCGGCTTGTGGGATTGTCCCGGCGGTGGTCGGGTTTGGCGAGTGTGGCGGGGTGTTTGGGTTATGGCTGGTTCGGCTCGGGCGGGCCCGTAGTTGGGGTCGTTGGGTGGAGTAAGTGTTCGTCGACCGTTTCGCTGGATGACTTGCCAGTTGTGGTGATGGATTTTGTTGTGACAGTTCCAGCAGACGAGCACCATATTGGTGATGTCAGTGCTGCCACCCTTGGACCACGGCATCACGTGATGGGCTTGGCACAGAGCTGGGTTGATTCCGCAGCCGATACAGCCTTGATCACGCGCGTTGAGTGCGTTGATCTGCGCGGGTGTTGCGCTGCGTTTGCTGTAGCCCTGCCAGAGTGGCACACCTTTTGAACTGAACACGACACCTTTGAGTGTCGAATTGCACATCAATTCATCGAGCACACTCGGTGGTAGTGGATCACCACCAACGAGTTCCGCCACCAATCGATCCGAAGCTGGATCTAGGTGCGCCACGATGCTGATCTCGGCACGCCTGAGGCGCCTTGTTGGACAATCAATATGGCTTGATCGTGATCCGCCGGAACTTGTTCCGCCGGTTAGTACATCTAGCGCATCGGCCATGCATTGATGAAAGCTGCGACGCTGCAAGCCGTTGTCAATTGCGCTGAGCTGCTTGTCGGCGTCGTAGAGCCGCTTGGCTGCGCGTCGTAACCGGTAAGCGAAACGGGTGCCTGTTACGGGGTCAAGGCAGCCACGTACATGTTTCATGCCATCATCACCGTCAAAGACTGTCAGACTACGGCGTTGCCGCAACTTGGCATGCTCGGCTTCGCCTTGGGCGTGCTGGTGATCTCGCCTCCAACGGCGTGCCGTGCGAGCGAACTGATCATCGGTTAAGGCTGCTGCCTTAGCCAACAACTCCGTGTCCGAGTCAACTGTGTTGGTGCTTGTCGAATCAGCAGCCTTGGCTAAGCGGGTCGCGTTTCGGAAACTGACTTGCCCGGACTCGACTGCTTCTCTGAGTCGTGGCATCTCCCGCAACCGTTTCGCGGTTTGCGTGTGGCTGTGCGCTTCGCGCCGCGAAACTCCAGCCGTCTCGACGAAGACACCCGTCCCGCTGTCACCGTGACCCTCCACAGAAGCAACCAACAGCGCAGACTTAGCACAAAACGCATCAAGCTTCGCGCGAAGAGACTTCGCGTCACCTAGACACTTACGCACATCACCAAGCGACGAAAAGTCAGCAAACTCCAGCATGTCGCTGAGCCCCGCATCAGTCTGCCTGAACGCCTCCAACAACATGCTCAGACTCTCCCACAAGGGTATGACATCAGCTGAATAGTCCTGATGTGGGCTCTGCGATCGCCCCCCTCGCATCTCATTCGCTTACAGCCGTGTGCCCCTAGACCGTAAGCGGATGCAAGGAGATGCAAGGACCTGTCGGCACAGACGGCAGCAGCCTGCTTTAGAGCGAACATATGTTCACTATACCTTGTTCGACACGAAACCACACATCAAACATCAAGATGGCCGCATGTCTCGGTACTCAGAGTCTCCAGGTGCGAGGAAGCGCGTGGCCACCAGTCAAGGGAACGATTCGGTGTCTTGCTCTATGCGGTCAGTCTCGCTGACTCCAGTCAAGTCTGCCGGGACGAGACAAGAGGGGCGAGCGCTGTGGCAGAGGCACGGACTTCGAGTTTGAGTTCCGCAGGGCCATCACCAAAGCCGCTCTGCGGATGGCAGCAGTGCTTCCACTCGCAAGACAGAGGATGAGTGTGGACGGTCGCGCGAATGGCTAGAGCAATCTGGTTCAGAAGTAAGGGGTGTGACCTAACTGGGTTGAGATCTGATAGGTACACGGATGCAGGTCGGCGAACGCTCTCGAAGGAACCCTCATGCACATTGCGTATACGGATGAGCAGGAAGCTCTGCGGAGTGAGTTGAGGGCTTACTACGACGAGTTGCTGAGCGAAGAAGTCCGGGCCGGACTTGCGGCTGAAGATGGCACAGGGCCGGCGCATCGGCGCATCGTTCAACAGATGGGCGCAGACGGTTGGCTCGCAGTCGGATGGCCCAAGCGATACGGCGGACGTGGAATGTCGGCTGTTGAACAGTTCATCGTCTTTGACGAATCTGTGGCACTGGGTGCGCCGATTCCGATGCTTACGATTAACACGGTCGGCCCGACCATCATGCAATTCGGCACACCCGAACAAAGGGAATACTTCCTGCCTCGCATCGCTCGGGGCGAGTTGGTGTTTTGCATCGGTTATTCGGAACCGGACGCTGGTACCGATCTGGCGTCGCTCACTACCAGGGCGATCCGTGACGGCGATACCTATGTGATCAACGGACAGAAGACGTGGACATCTCTGGCAAAGGGCGCCGACTACATCTGGCTAGCGGCTCGCACCAACCCCGATGTTTCGAAACACAAGGGCATCTCACTGTTCTGTATCCCCATGGACACTCCTGGGATCAGCATTGAGCCCCTTGATTTGCTTTCAAGTCACAACATCAATCACACGTTCTTTGATGAATGTCGTGTTCCGGCATCGACGCTCATCGGTGAAGAGAACCGAGGCTGGGGACTCATCACCAGCCAACTAAACCGTGAGCGGGTCACGATCTGTTCATCAGGGATGGTGACCAAACGGTTCGAAGAGTGTGTGGAGTGGGCCAAATCAGCTAAGCGTGCTGATGGCAGTTACGTGATTGATGAGCCGTGGGTTCAACGGAACTTTGCCGAGGTTGCTGCTCGACTTGAGTTCTTGCGACTCGCCAACTGGAAGGTGGCGTGGACAGTCGCAAACAAGATTGACGACAAGTCACCTGACATGGAGACCATCTCCGGCTTCATTGCCGACTCTTCAGCAGTCAAGGTTTCGGGAACTGAGTTCTATGTTGACGCATACCGCAAACTGATGCAGGTGTACGGTCAGCGTGCCTATGTGGTTGAGGGTTCACCGGGTTACATCTCCCGGCTGGAGATGATGTATCGCTCAACTGTGATCTTGACTTTCGGTGGTGGCACCAACGAGATGCAAAGAGACCTGATCTCCCAGTTCGGGCTCGGCTATCCCAGGGCTTCTCGCTAGTCCATTGACACTCACCATCTTCACTGCGTAAAGGCAATAGGTAAACCTCAATGAACTTCGAATTGAGTGACGAACAGCAAGCAATTCACGACATAGCGTCACAGGTACTCAGCGATCACTGTTCGCATGATCGGCTCAAGACGCTTGCTACCAATCGTGACCTCATCGACCGGAAAGCCTGGGATGCGCTCGCAACGACCGGTGTGGTCGGCGCATCGCTGCCAGAGAGATATGGCGGTCTCGGTCTGAGATTCTTGTCAACAGCAGTGGCTCTTGAGCAGGTCGGTCGGTGGGCTTCGCCCGTTCCACTGCTCTCAAGCACCGTCATGGGTGCGCTGCCAATTGCGGCTCTCGGGACCGGTAGTCAGAAGCAGAGGTGGCTGCCCGGCTTAGCTGATGGATCGATGCTTGCTTGTGTGGCTCTTGCCGAAGACGCCACCACGCCTTCGGAGCCCTTAACGACCGCACGGGTTCACGATGGCGGTTACGTGCTTGACGGCACGAAGGTGCTCGTTGCGGGCGGCGTGGAAGCTGACATCGTGCTTGTACCGGCTCGTCTTGAAGATGAGTCCATCGGAGTGTTCATTGTACGCACCAATGTAGATGGGCTGAGAATCACCGAAGTTGAGGTGACGACAGGGCAACCCGAAGCCCGCTTTGAACTGGCTGGAGTGCAGGTCTCCTCAAGTGACTTGCTCGGCTGGGAGCCGGATCTTGGTGAGCGACTCGGAGTTGACGGGACTGAGGTCGTGCGATTCATTGAGCAACGGGCGGTCGTTGGTCAGTGCATGATGATGGCCGGTGCAGCCCGAGCAGCCATTGAAATGGCGGCCGATTACACCAAGCAGCGCCATCAGTTCGATCGACCGATCGCCACGTTCCAGGCCGTTAGCCAGCGAGCAGGTGATTCCTACATCGACACTGAAGCTATGTGGTTGACCGCATATCAAGCCGCCTGGCGTCTATCGGCCGGATTGCCTGCAGATCGTGAGATAGCTATTGCGAAGTATTGGGCAGCAGAAGGCGGATTCCGGGTCATGCACGCTGCCGTTCACGTACATGGTGGAGTAGGAGTCGACCGGGACTACCCGCTACACCGACACTTCCTCGCGGCTCGCCAGATTGAACTCACGCTCGGCCACGCCGAAGAGCAACTGACAGAATTAGGTCACCTAATAGCATCCACCTAGACTGCACTTGTGCACGACGTTCCTTGGCGTGTTCAACATTTGGAAGGTCTGCCAAGCTTGAAGACCGGTAATTTATTGATCATCATTAAGGTCTGTCGCTCTTGCGAAGTCTTGATTCAATGGCTGCGTGCATCTCTTAGGGATTAAGGCCTGCAAGCTCTCGCAGACGTCTACGCAACTCCTCTAATGGCAGATCGTCAACAGCTACAGCAAGCATTAACTTCACGACAGCATCGTCTATGCCAGGCGGCAATTCGACATCATTAATCCGCAGAAAGGTTACGGTGCTCAACCACGCCAGTCGTTTATTGCCGTCAACCAGTGCATGATTCTTTTCCACTGATTCCATCAAGGCGGCTGCTTTCAACCACAAATCCGGATACGCATCAACACCCATGAACGACGCTCGTGGTCTAGCCACCGCGGCGTCCAACAAACCCATGTCTCGGATGAGAGGATCATCGAGATGTGTCCGTGCTATTCGAAGCAGATCGTAGAGTGTCAGATAGTGAAGTTGCTCCACGTCACATGTCAGCGAGTCGTTCGAGTGCGTCTTTGTAGGTTGTGGCTGCCCACATCGCAGCAGCGTCGACACGCTCGCGGTGTGCGCTGGCTGCGAGACGGTACAGGATTGACCGTCGAGCGAATTCGTGCATTGAGATTCCCTCCGCTTTGGCACGTTCACGCAGTAGGGCGTGTTCATCGGGAGATAGACGTAGTGTCATGGCCATATCAGTGATGGTATCAACTACAAACCATCCGAATGCGGTTCTAGTCTGTAATGCCTCCGGGAGACGGTGTCAGTTCTTGGGGAGGGAGTGGGCTAGGAGGGCGGCGCCTAGTAGGCCGGAGTCGTTGCCTAGGACTGGGGGAGTGATGACGTTTTGGGTGTTGCTTAGGTAGTCGGAGTAGCCGCCTAGTTCTTCAGTAGTCAAGGTGTTAGGCACAGAGTCTTGACTTAACCGCTGCGTGTAACTCTTCGGGATCAGCGATTGTGACACTGAACATGAACTCGGTCTCAGAGCCTTCCGTTGCGTAGTAGATCGTTACTGCTCGCACGCCTCCTAGAGAATAGAGAATGTCGTTCTTTTTCCCCTTGGGCCCATAGCCACCATAGGCCCACGGATCAACAGTACGTGTCTCGACTCTCATGATTGCGTCTAAGGGGATTGACATGTCAAATGGGCCAAATCTGAAGGGCCAAACGCGAGCATAGAAGAGTTTATGGTCGATTCGTATACGTAGCTGGACCGTCCACATTAGCCACTGAATTCCTCCGAATGCGATGATCACGATCGCATTGTCAACAGACAGAAACCCACTGTCGGAGTCATCAGAGCCTGCAACCAAAATGGACATGGTCAACAAGAACGGAAGGATTGAGCCGGCGCCTATCGCAAATCGAACACCTCTTGAAGCCTTCTGACGCGCAACGAATACATCACTTGGACTGCTCATTGGGGAGGGAGTGGGCTAGGAGGGCAGCTCCTAGTAGGCCGGAGTCATCGCCTAGAACTGGAGCGGAGATGATGTCTGGGCTGTCGCTTAGGTAGTCGGAGTAGCCGGCTAGTTCTCTCTTGGATAAGTTGTGGATTAGTGAACACATTGATTCACGGGCGCCGACACCGCCTCCGAAGATGATGCGATCTGGCGCGAAGCCGTAGACGAGCACACGCACCAATTGAGCTAGGTAGCGCGCGACGAGCCGCCACACTCCGTCGTCGTCGTCCACAGTTGACGGGTCGACTCCCAACCGCTCGGCGATGGCAGGCCCGCTTGCCATGCCCTCAAGGCAGTCGCTATGGAAAGGGCATCCACCTGGGTATGTATCCCCGGGTACGCGCTGCACTGGGATGTGGCCGAGTTCGCTGTGACGGCAGCCACGTACCGGTGACCCATCAATCGACACCGCAGCGCCGATCCCTGTACCTACAGTCACATATGCAAGGCAGCGAGGTCGTGGCTCCGCCCCTAGCAACTGCTCGGCTACGGCAGCGGCCTCAACATCGGTTTGGATGTCTGCAGGCACCCCGAGCGCTTGCGACAACTCACGCAGCACACCTGTATTGCTCCACCCCTCCTTGGGTGTAGAGGTCACCGATCCGTAGCCGGGTGAGCCACGATCAAGATCCAGAGGGCCAAAAGCCGCAATGCCTAGAGCTTCGATCGGATCACAACTTGAGAAGAAGTCCCCAACCCTCGCCAACGTCTCGGGGGGAGTGGTTGTTGGGATGACGATCGACTCAATGACCGACATGTCAGCGTCCACGACGGCGGCTCGGAACTTCGTTCCCCCTGTCTCAACAGCTCCTACAAGCTGGCGCTTCTTGGTCGGAGTGCTCAGCGCTGTTAGGTGCGATCGGGAAGCACTGTGATGCTTGAGAAGCACATCTCATCGACCGTTCCCTCATTCCACAGTATGTAACGAGGTTCGGGTAGCTCCTGAAGTGTGCGATCCCACCAACACTCGAAACGAACTATGTCACCCTTGTTGATCGAGATCGTCTCGACTGGTTGGTAGTTGAGTTGCCAGTTGAAGTCCCAAACTGGGATATCAAGCAGGATCAGTTCGTCTTCGGTGTCAGGGTGAAGCGTCATCCGATATGCCGCGCCGAACTCGTGCATGTGCCCGAGCACCGACAAGATCGTGCCGCTGTTGCGAGCCGGCAGATCACAGGAGCTGTAACCGACGCTGCCATCGAGATCGTCGTATTCGTCCACCGAACCGCCACATTGCGCTAGCAGGAAGTCGGGAATGAACCGTGCCTCGATGCCGTACTTGTCGGCCACCTCGTCAAGGACATTGGAGCGCTCGCACAGGTTGATGTAGCCATCAATCGTGTCCGCTTGGTCAGCAGCTAAAGCAGCTTCGGCTGGAGTGCAGGGGATTTCGGCGGGCGTCAGGTAACTGGAGCCTTGTATGTGGGTCATCCCTGCTGCTACCTCGGCTTCTGTTGCGGTGTCGAGGATGATCCAGGAGCCATCAGCCGGGGTCGAATCGACGTAGTGATAGTGGACTTGGTTGACGATCATGTCACCGGGAGCGAGGTAGAGCCCGTAACCGTCGGGGTAGATGGTCGGCTGCTGGCCGGGTGCCCAGCCTTGGATGGAATAGACACCACCGGTGCGCAGCCCCGAGAGCCCAAAGCACGTCCAACCCGGTTCGTTCCGCAGACCCTCCGATGCCTCCTCGGCGTCATCCCTGGCGATCCGTTCGGCAATCTCATCGGCTGCCGCTGCGGGCACCCGGTACACGATCGCGTGATGGACAACTGATGTCTGGTCGGGGCGGAACTCGAAGCCTCTCAACCAGGTGCCATCACCTTCGGGGTCATCAACCTCGTGAACCTGGCAGCGATAGTCATCACTTCGTAGCGGTGTGCCGTCACGGTTCGTGTAACCCGCATAGTCACCGTCACGGGGACCGATCCTCTGATCTTCGGCAATAGGCAGGACTAGCTGCGTTCGGGCCACCAATGGGGTGTCGGATGCCACATCCAAGACTCCGCCCTGCGCAGCCCAGGAAGCGATCGAAGCCTTCTCGTCCTCCGACAATGAGAGGTCGTGTTCGAACGCAGGGCTTAGATGTGACGGTGGCCATGGCGGCATGTAATTGACCGCAACCACGAAGGCAATCTCGTGAACCATCTCGGCTGCATCATTCGCCTCAGATAGGTCGAACAGTACGTTTCCCATCTCCCCGGGAAGGTGGCAGCTCACGCATCGGTTCTCAAGGATCGGCTGCACGACACCGCTAAACGAGACACCACCGGCAGCTATCTGTTCACCGGAAACCTCGGAGTTTGCTGATGCCTCGTCGGCGGGCCCCTGGGAGTCGTTGATGACATCAGCGCTGTCCGCGGCTTCCTCCGAAGCGCTGGGGGTATCGCTAGCGTGCGTTCCTTCCTCGCTCGGGCTCGCCGTTGCCGATTCGGCAAGCTCGGCTGCTTCTGCTTTGCGCTGCAACACGGGATTGTCATGATCGGCGAAGGCATCGGTGTGGTCGCTGGTGCTGTCGTCGCCGAACCAGCGTTCACCGAAGATCAGCGGGATAACACCGATGACAACCAAAAGCGCCACGATCGCGACAGCACCTGCTTTAGAGGGTCGCCAACGGGCCATGCCATATTCCTAGGACAATCAACGCTTCTTCGCAACTAACCCTCGTGGCTGACTCCCTGTGGGGCTCGCCGGAGCAGACCCCAGCATTCGACCGTCTGGTCAGTTCGCACGCCGCAGGTCACGTTGGCACCGGCATTGATGCTCGCGAAGGTTCCATCGGGAACATCGTCGGGCCAACCCCAGCACTCAACCGCTCCGTCTGATGTCAGCGCACATGCGTGGTTTTCTCCGGTTGCGACATCAATGAAGCGCCCTTGAGGGGGTTGAGTTTGGCCGTGAGTGTTCGAACCCCAGCATCGAGGCGAGCCATCAGCGGCGATGGCACAGGTGTGGTTGGAGCTTGCGGAGAGCTCGACGAAGTCACCCGCGGGAGCATCCAGCCTGCCGGCGGCGTTGGATCCCCAGCACTCGATTGAGCCTGTGATCCTGATCGCGCATGCGTGAGAGCGGCCGGCGGCGAGTGCTTTGAATCGCCCTGTTGGGGGTGCGCCTTGGCCATGAGAGTCCGACCCCCAGCACAGCACCTCGCTGTCGGAGGTTCGGATGGCGCAGGCGTAACCACCTGCGGCGGCAATCGCACTGAACGTTCCGGTTGGTGCGTCGAGTATCTCCACTCTGTCAAAGCCCCAGCACTCCAGCGAGCCCTCAAGTCGGAGCCCACAGGCGAAATAGCTGCCAGTTGCGACCGCCTCAAAGTGCCCCCTGGGGGGCTGCAATTGCCCAACAAGGTCGGAGCCCCAGCACCGGATTTCGGAGTTAGTGAGCACGCCGCAGACATGGTGCTCGTCGACATCAAGAGTCTCGAAGTAGCCCGGTGGAGAGTTAGCAATGCCCGAGATGTGTTGACCCCAGCAGTTGACAGATCCATCGATCAACAGTCCACATCCGAAGTCGTTGCCGACATCCACTGCGGTGTAGAGCGAGTTGCTTGGATTGGACTTCCCAAAGGCGTTCGATCCCCAGCAATGAACCGTGGAGTCCTCAGCTACGGCACAACTGTGGTCGACTCCAGCAGAGATTGAAGTGAACGAACCTGCAGGGGCGTCGGTAGCGCCCAGGAAGTTCGAACCCCAACAGACGATCGTGGAGTCGGTGCCGATGCCGCAAGTGTGTTTGGAACCCGCGGCGATGGCTGTGAACCGACCCGCTGGGGCACTCGCCTGCTGATGCTCATTGGCGCCCCAGCATTGCACGACGCCTCCCTGACGTATCACGCAGGCGTGGCCACCACCTGTGCTGACCGCGGAGAAGTGGCCACCCGGCGGAGTTAGGAGATCGGCGTGGGTATCGCCCCAGCACTCGACATCGCCGTCATCACGTAACGCACACGTGTGGTCTTGATGCGCAGAGATCGCCACGAAGCTGCCCTCGGGTATGTCGCTCCAATCGTTGGCACTCCATCCCCAGCACTGGACTGCACCGCCGACGGTGATGGCGCAGTTGTGACGGAAACCGGCTGCCACAGCCACAAACTTCCCGCTAGGTGCATCAACAACCCCCTCATAGTTGAAGCCCCAGCAACTGATCCTGGAGTCGCTCCCTACCGCACAGGCGTGTGAAAACCCCGAGGCAATGTCTTTGAACTGTCCCGGAGTGCCGGTACTCGCAACTGTGTCGCCTGTCGTCTCACGTTGACGCGGGTCTGCAGCCGTCACGAACTGTGAATCCACACCCGTGCCAGCGGTTCCCGTGCCCGAGGTCGGACTGGTGAGTTCCGGCGATGCCTGTAGATGCGGTTCCTGGGATGCCCTGCAACCTGTGGCGCCAAACAGCGCCAGAACCGCCAGCCCCCAGAGTAGACGCCGCCATCCACGCATGTGTGTCTGCCCTCGTGTCACTGCCAAGCCAGCGTCGGGCCTTAGCGCCCCAAACACGCATCACCTTAGGAGCCGTGACTCAACACCGCCTGCAGCGCCCGCAGCGGCCGCTGACAGGTTTGCGCCATGGCGGCCTCCTCTAACATCGTGCGCTGTGAGCGAGTTCTTCACTGAGGTTCCCGAACCGATCCGCTACGGCGGGCCCGCTAGCGACGATCCGTTGACATTCCGTTGGTATGACGCAACCAGGATCGTGGGGGAGCGAACCATGGCTGAGCACCTGCGCATCGCAGTGTGCTATTGGCACTCCTTCAACTGGGCAGGCAACGACGTCTTTGGCGATGGTGGTTTCGACCGGCCATGGCTGCAGGCAACGGCTGACCCGATGGCCGCGGCACGAACCAAGATGGCCGTCGCATTCGAGTTCTTCGAGAAGCTCGGCGTGCCGTTCTTTTGCTTTCACGATCATGACATCGCACCGGAGGGCTCCTCGTTTGCCGAGGAAACGGCGAACCTCGATGCGATGGTGGACGAAGCCGCCGCTCACATGGAACGCACCGGTGTAGGTCTGCTTTGGGGCACGGCACGATTGTTCTGGCATCCCCGCTACATGGCAGGTGCCGCCACCAACCCCAACCCGGAAGTGTTCGCTCGAGCGGCTGCCCAGGTGCGTAACTGCCTCGAGGCAACGCATCGCCTCGGGGGTGCCAACTATGTGCTGTGGGGCGGCCGGGAGGGCTACGACACCCTGCTCAATACCGACGTTGGCCGTGAACTTGATCAGCTGGGCCGCTTTCTGACAATGGTTGTGGAGCACAAGCATCACATCGGCTTTGGGGGAACGATCCTCATCGAGCCCAAGCCTCAGGAACCGGTCAAACACCAGTACGACCATGACTCTCAGACGGTTCAGGCGTTCCTGCAGCGATACGACCTCCAAGACGACGTGAAGGTAAACATCGAGGTCAACCATGCCACGCTGTCTGGGCATGACTTCGCTCATGAAGTGGCGATGGCGGCGGCAGCGGGGATCTTCGGGTCGGTCGATGCCAACCGGGGAGATGATCGTCTCGGCTGGGACACAGACCAGTTCCCCAACTCGGTCGATCAGATGGCACTAGGCGTCTATGAGATCTTGCGTGCCGGTGGCTTCACGACCGGTGGGTTCAACTTCGACACCAAACTGCGGCGCCAGTCGATCGATCGCACCGACCTGTTCCATGGGCACATCGGTGGCATCGACACACTCGCACGCTCGCTACTAGTCGCACACGCCATGCTCGAAGATGGCGTACTTGAGAGTCGCCGGGCTGACCGATACAGCAGCTGGGACAGCGAACTCGGTCGAGCGATCTCCTCAGGTGCTAGTTCGATGCGAGACCTGCACCGGCTGGTGCGCCGAGATGAGCTTGACCCGGTGCCTCGCTCGGGTCGCCAGGAGGAACTCGAGAATCTCGTCAACCGCTATATCGAGAGAGTCCGCTGACATTGCTGGTCGCCGGTGTCGACTCGTCCACGCAGTCAACCAAAGTTGAGCTGCGCGACCTAGACACCGGCAAGCTTGCCGCTACCGGCCGAGCGCCGCATCCACCTGCAACCCCACCCGTCAGCGAGCAAGATCCCAGGGATTGGTGGTATGCCCTGGTTGACGCTCTCGATCAATGCCATGCCTACCTCGCAGACGTTGCGGCGATCTCGGTAGCAGCGCAACAGCACGGCTTAGTGCTACTCGGTGCCCACGACGAGCCGCTGCGCCCCGCAAAACTCTGGAACGACACAACCTCGGCAGCCCAGGCGAGGCAACTCGTCAAACTTCTTGGGCCTCGAGCGTGGGCGACCGCATGCGGATCGGTGCCGGTCGCCTCTTTCACGATCAGCAAGCTGGCTTGGGTAGCCGAAAACGAACCCGAACTGCTGTCCAGTGTCAAGCGCATCGCCTTGCCCCATGACTACTTGACGCTGCGGCTCTCCGGTGAGCATGTCACCGACCGTGGAGACGCCTCGGGAACAGGCTGGTATGACACCGCGGCGGGCCGCTACCGCTCCGACCTCTTCGGGTTGCTTGCCGCGGGGACACGTGACGCCGTGTGGTGGTGCTGGAAGGCGCTGCCGGAGGTGCGTGACTTTGATGCCGCTGCCGGTGTTCTCTCTACCTCAGCCGCCGCCGCGACAGGCTTGCGCGCAGGAATACCGGTGGGCGTAGGTACCGGCGACAACATGGCTGCAGCGTTGGGGATGGGGCTACGTGTTGGTGACATCGCCATGTCGCTGGGCACCTCAGGTACGGCCTATGCGGTGTCGGAACGCCCAACTCATGACCCCAGTGGAGCAGTCGCCGGTTTCTGCGATGCTTCGGGTGGCTTCCTGCCGCTGGTGTGCACGTTGAACGCCACGCGAGTAACCGACACCTTCGCTAACTGGCTTGGTTGTAGCGTCGATGAATTTGCCGAGCTCGCCCTGGCAGCACCTCCCGGCTCCGACGGGGTTGTGTTGGTTCCCTACTTTGACGGTGAACGCACGCCCAACCTGCCAGGGGCAACCGGCACGATGTTTGGATTGCGAAACTCTGTCACACGTAGCGACATCGCTCGTGCAGCCCACGAGGGAGTGGTGTGCGCATTGATTGATGGGATTGATGCGCTGGCGTCGGCTGGTGCAGCCGTTGGTGGCACGCTTCACCTGGTGGGTGGCGGTGCGCGCAGCGCCGCGTACCGCCAGGTTGCCGCTGACTGTTGGGGCGATCCAGTTCTAGTGCCGTCAGTTGACGAGTGCGTGGCTACCGGTGCCTGCGTGCAAGCGGCGATGCAGGTTGGTTTGGCTGCGGCCGAGGCGGCGGAGGCGTGGCGGCTGGGAGCAGGAGAGGTTGTCGAACCTGCAGTGCATGCCGATGATGTGACCGTCTGGGCGAAATACCGGGAAGCTGTGCTCACTCATGGAGTCGCTTGACGGGCTCGGTCAGTGGTCGGCTTGCTTAAGGGCTCGGTCGGTGATCCGCTTGCATGAGGCGGTCGACGGTCTTGAGGGGTGATCGTGAGCTACTCAAGCGGGAACGGTAACTGCAACCACCACGGTCGGCTGATCGAGTCGACTCCGGTAACCCACTTGACCCACCAGAATCCGCGCCGTCCCGGTGCGACAAGGCGCACCGGAGCACCATGTCCGTAACGCAGCGGTTGACCGCCGTAACCGACCGCAAGGAACAAGTTGTGTGCATCGGTGGCCGGGAACAGGCGGCTGTATCCGGTTAACGAAGTCACCTCAAGGGTTGGTGAATTGAGGCCTCCGTGCAGTTCCTCGAATACATCCGAGAGTGGCACAGCGTCCCATGATTGACGGCTCCACCATCCACCCGTGCAATCAATGACGGCCTCTAGGGGACGGGCATGTTGCTGCAGGTACGGAATCGTCACTGCGGTTCCGTCAACCGACAGATCCCAGGCTGCTGCTGCGACTCGGGGAGTCTGATCGTTTAACCAGCTGACCCTCGGCATGTGTCGGGGGTCAAACGATGCGACTTCGTGTGAACCGGTGAAGCGGCGATTGTTGCCTACCACGAGTTGCTGCACGCCATAAGCAGCCCCGGCGGTGAGCAGGGCAGCGGCGCCACCTGCTGCGGCTCGGCGGTCGAGATCAACGATGCGGCGGCGACCCCTGCGGCTCAAGATGTGCCATAGCGCCAGTGGTGCGAGCAGAGCAGCCAGCAAGAAGTGTGTCCACAGCGGTGACCAGTAGCCGACGCCGTACCACAACCCGGTGGCATGCAACAGCCCCAGGGTGATCGTGGCAACGACTAGGACCCCGAGCAACAGCGAGAACCAGCGTGACACCCTTCTGCGGCGGATGCCGGCACGTACCGAGCCGCGGATCTTTGCTGGCGCGAGTGCTAGCAGGCTTAGGCCAACTACCCCGTGTGTGACTGTGACGACTCGAGCCCATCCGGTGCCGACGGCCCATGATCCCAATCCGGTCGCGACCGTCGCTACAAGCGCGACACCAAGTAGTACATCCACCCGCCGCGGTGTCAGCCAGCGGCGAGCTGTCTTCATCTGTGGTGGTCAGCCCCCGGTTCCAGCAGCGCCCAAGATGGCGTCGGCGATGCGATCCTCGCAAGTGGCGACATCCCACCAGGTGATCTGAAGCTGCTTGGCACGCCGGAAGTACAACTGGATGTCGTATTCGAGCGTGAAACCGATCCCTCCAAAGACCTGTTGAGCCATGGCGGTTACGTCGCGGTAGGTGCGGCAGGCGAACAGCTTGGCCATAGGTGCGAGGGCGTCGACTGCACGGTCGGCGTCATAAGCCCAGGCAGCTTCATAAACAAGTAAGCGAGCGCCGTCGAGAGCAGTGCTGGCATCGGCTAGGTAGTGAGAAATCGACTGGAACTCTGCGAGGGCTTTGTTGAACTGGCGCCTCGTCTTGGCGTAATCGACGGTGATCTCGAGCGCATAGGAAGCACCGCCGACTGCTTGGGCGGCGGCAAGGATCGCACCGACTTCGACGGTGTGTTCCCAGGCTTGCCAGGCTGAACCGTCGCCGGGCTTGCTCGCATCGAGACGAGCGCTAGCTAGCAGCGCCACGTTGTCGAAGCGCACCCGGTATTGGGTGTCTGAAGAGATCGACATCTGCTGGTCAAAGCTGAGGCCCACAGCGGTCGTCGGCACGACGAACAGGTCGATGGCCGTCGCCGCAGCACCGGTGCGAGCTAGCACCACCATGTAGTCAGCAGCAGTAGCGAAGGCCACGTGGCTCTTGACCCCGTTCAAGACGTAGCTGTCGCCGCGAGCCTCGGCTGTTAGCTGCACGCCCAAGGGTGCGAATCCACCGCCCGGCTCGAGCCAGGCTGGGGTAGCGATCGTTTGACCGGAGGTGAGTGGCCCGAGCAGTTCTGCTTGCTGGCTAGCCGAGCCCGCTGCAGCGATGGCGCCGGCTGAGATCACACAGGTGGCGAAGTGGGGGAGCGGGGCAAGTGAGCGTCCAAGTTCCTCATAAATGACTACTGCGTCGAGCAAGCTCATTGACGACTCATCCGAGGCGTCGGGAGCGACCGCCCCGCACAACCCGAGTTCACCGAACTGTTGCCATAGCTCGGTGGCGATGCCATCTGGGCTGTCCTCAAGTTCCCGCACAACCTCAAGCGGAGCCAACTCGCTGCACATGTCGCGCACTACTTCGCGCAACAACTCCTGCTCTTGTGTGAAGTCAAGGTCAAGCATCAGGGTGTCCAATCACTGCCGCTGCGTCGCCAGGGGTTATCAGCGGCGGCCACTGGTAGCGCAACCCGGGCCGTGCCACTCGTGCACAGCCGGCCACCCGCACGAAGCAGCAGTTTGAGATCAACCCAGCCACATCCCGAGTCGTCGATCTGGGTTGCGGTAACCGTTGCGGAGATGATCATTTGCTCACCCGGAAAGACGGGATCGTGCATCCTGAAGGAGAGACGCCCAGGGCGACCCTTGGGGCCTGTCCAGTCGGTGATGAAGCGCTCGAACCATGCCAGTTGATTGGGTGTGTTCAAGAAGATGTCGCGGGTGCCGTTGCGTTCGGTAGCGAAGCGGTAGTCGTGATGCATCGGCCGCCAGTCACGGCTGGCGATCGCTCCGAGCACCACAGTTGTAGCGGTTACGTCATGTTGCAGCACGGGTAGCTGCTCACCGACGGCAACCTGATCAATCGCAGGATCAAGCTTGGCAATCTGTGCTAATTGAGTCTCCCGCGAGTCGCCGGAGCGAGTGGACGGGTGCGTCGCCGAGGCCGGCTTGCTGTCAGCCGGTGACCTGGCGTCTCGCGAGCTTGTGTTTCTTGACGCGTCGGGCACAGCGCTTTCACGGCGATAACCGAAACCCGTGTAGGACTCGACACCCACGAGGTCACCGTGTTGATTGTGGTACTCCACATCGATCACCCAGAAGCGCCCCGAACCGAGACGCGTTGTCTTAGGCGGGCTGATCGATCGGACGACCTGGCGGTGGCTAATCACATCCCCGGGGCGGACTGGTTGGTGGAAGGTGACCGTGTTGTCGCTCATGATCGCCTCGGGCAAACCGAGCAGTTCCTTGAGGTCAAAGTGGGTTTGTAGGGCGACCTGCTCCTCGGCCGCACCCGGTGACCAGCGATGTGGTCGCATCCAGATTGACAGGGTGCTCAGTGGCAGGATGCGACCTCCGGCGAGTGCTTCGGCAACCTCGGGATCCCAGTAGATCGGGTTGGGATTCTCGGTGGCGGCAAGAGTGTTCCAGCTGTAACCCATTTCAGCGGGAAAGTCCGCAGTTGTTCCATATTGCGGTTGCCCGATCATGTCCGTGACAGCCCGAGGCAGTACTCGCTCATCTATCTGCCGTGCCAGCTTCATGCGATCGCTCCAGACGTCTGCAGACTTTCGATCTGTTGGGGGTCAAAGCCTGCCTCAGAAAGCAGTGATTCCGTGTCGGAAGTGGCGAGATCGGGCAACTCGTGGGTGTCCGAAGATCGCTCGCTTCCAGCCCAGAGAGACTCAAGCTGGCGCAACCTGCCAGCGTGCGGGTGTAATGCTCCGACGATTGCATCGCGGGCGACGTATTGCTCATCTTGGACTGCTTCAGACACCAGATTCACCGGAGCTACACAACAGTCTCGAGGTCCGAGACGATCCACCCACACGTCTCGCTCCTCGGTGAGAAACCGCCGTTTTAGGACCGAACGCAGTTCGTCCTGGCGACCATCGTCATATTGGGCGTCGATGTATTCCTCGATGACGAGACCCACGCAGAGGTTGCGCCAGAACGCTGGCTCGATAGCCGCAACCGACACAAAGCCACCTCCCGCACAGCGATACACGCCATAGCACGCATAACGGCCCGTTAACACGTAGTGGCGCGGCCCAGGTTCGATGCCCGTCGCAAGATGCTCATCGGCATACAGCGACATCATCGCTAGGGCACCATCCGCAACCGATACATCCAGATACTCGCCACGCCCCGAACGCTGGCGACGCAACAGAGCGGCCATGATTGCCATGGCTGCATGCATTCCTCCAGCTGCAATGTCGGCGATTGTGGCACCAGGCAGTGCAGGCGCACCCTCAGCGTTGCGCTCACTGCAATACAAGTAGCCGGAAACACCCAGATAGTTGAGGTCATGGCCAGCCCACGCGGCACGCGGCCCGGACTGCCCGTAACCGCTTGTCGAGCAATAGATGATCCTGGGATTAACTGTGCTCATGTCCTCGAAGTCGATACCGAGACGCTTCACAACACCAGGTCTGAAGCTCTCAACGACCACATCGGCATCTCGAGCCAGAGCCAGGAAAGCCTCCCGGCCTGCGGGTTGCTTGAGGTCGATAAGAACACGCCGCATCCCACGGTGGCCGCTATAGGCGTGCGGTGGCGGGGTGACCGCCGCAGCCGCTCGGGCACGAGCGGGAGCCACCTTGGTGACGTGCGCGCCGTAGTCGCTAAGGATCCTGGTGGCCCGCGCTGCAGGGCCCACCGAGGAGAGATCAAGCACGCTCACACCCTCGAGCGCCGCTGGCCGACGCGGGCTGCGATCGCTTTGCGACACGCCGTGGGTACCTAAAAGTTTTTGGGCAATCCAAGGCCCCGGCGAGCGATGATGTTCTTTTGAATCTCTGAAGAGCCGCCACCGATCGTGTCGATAACGGTGTAGCGGTAAGTCGACTCGCTGCGCCCCTTCATGGGAGCGTCTGAGGTATGAACCCGCAGCTGTGATCCGGGCCCGGCAATGTCCATTGAGGCATCAGCAAGACGTTTGGACAGCTCGGTAGCAAAAAGCTTGTACTCCGAAGCGGCAACCGTGGGCGGCTGGAAGCCTTCAAGTCCCTCACGCACGGCACGCTCCACTTTCATCGACTCGGCCACAAACTTGAGGCCAAGCACCCGGGCAACTTCGGCCTCGGTATGAAGTTGCCCGAGCTTGGAGCGCACACGAGGATCGTCTCGCAGGGCCTTGCCGTCACGTTCGGCGGTACGCACCCAGTCTGTGAGCAAGTCAAGTCGCTGGCGGATCGGCGAGAACGTGAACATCGTGAAACGTTCGAGGTCAAGCGCCTGGCTGATGTAGCGGAACCCGTGATTGACCTCACCAACAACGTAAGAGTCAGGCACGAAGACATCGTCAAGGAATACGGAGTTGGTGCGCTCGTCGCCCATGGTTTCGATGGCATCGATGGTGATGCCCGGGTGGTCAAGCGGCACCAGCATCAAGGTGATGCCCATGTGTTTGTTGTTGGGGTCGGTGCGAGTGCCGAGCCAATACCACTCAGCAAAGTGAGCCGAGGTCGTCCAGGTCTTCTGGCCGTTGAGCCGCCAGCCGGTCGTGCCATCATCGTCGGTGTCTCGCTCGGCTCGCAACCGCATTGATGCTGCATCCGAGCCGGCATCGGGTTCGGAATACCCGACCGCGAACTCGACATCGTTCTCGAGGATCATCGGCAAGAACTCGGCTTTTAGCTCCTCGGAGCCGTGAGCGATGATCGTCTTGCCGACAATGCCAACACCCTTGCCGATCTGGGGTCCACCCCGGGCAGCTAGCGCCTCGTTCAGCAGGTACTCGTAGATGCCTTCACCCTCGCTACCGCCGTATTCGGCAGGCCAGGTAATGCCGAGCCAACCCTTGCGGCCGAGCGTCTTCATGAAGGCCCGCCGCTTGGGGGTGTCAACGATCTGGGCCATGTTCTCGCGGGTTACGTCAAACACTTCCGGGGCGTCGTGCTCGTCAAGAAAAGTTTCGACCTCTGCCGCGAATGCCTGTTGCTCCTCGGAGAACTCAAAGTTCATACATACCCCCGCAACGAGCCCGCTAGCTGCGCGGCAGCGTAGCCCTGGCTCAGATCAGACCCTGTTCGAGCAGTGTTCGCAGTTCGCTGGGTGTGAGACCCAATTCGTTAGCAAGGATCGATTCGGTGTGTTCACCGAGCCAGGGAACCCGCTTCTCGGAGCTGGGTTTGATGCTGCGCATCTTGATGGGATTACCTGGGATGAAGACTGGTGGGCCGCCGTCGGGGCGTGCCATCTCCGAGATCATCTGTCGTGCCGTCACATGAGGATCAGCACAGACTTCAGCACTTGTGAGCGATTGACCCACGGCTAGGCCTGCGGCTCCAAGAACCTCGGCAACCCCTGCGCTTGACTTGTCCGACGCCCAGCGTTCAATGTCGGGGCGCAGGGTGTCATCTAGGTGCTTTACCCAACCACGCCGTGTCGCTAAGCGTGGATCATCAAGCCACTTCAGGTTGCCGGTGACCTCAGCGAGACGATTGAAGTGATGCTCACGCACGACCTGTAACACGAAGTGACCTTCACCCGCGGCGAAAGTATCGACAACACCGACGTCGGCAGACGCCTCGTCCGGGATCCCCATCGAATAGAAGTTGGTGACGATGTCGGTCATTGCGATGGCAGCATCCAGCATTGCCACATCGACATACTCGCCGGCTTCGTCTGCGCCTGCAGCGATGGCTCGGTCGCGGCGTCGTAGTGCGGCTAGCACACCGACAACAGCAAAGAGTGCGGCAGAGATGTCACCGAGAGCACCGACTGGGTTTGCAGTGGGTCGATGTCCCGGTCGGCGCTTGTATTCGTATATGCCCGACATTGCCTCCACGACAGAGGCGTAAGCGGCACGATGCCGGTAAGGGGAGTCGGAGCCGAAACCAGACACCGACAGGTAGATGACGCCTGGGTTGACGGCCTTGACGTCTTCGTAGCCGATCCCGAGGCGCTCCGCAGTGCCCGCTTTGAAGTTCTCACACACCACATCGAAGCTGGAGGCGAGACGCAGGAAGATCTCAACACCGAGGGGATCCTTGAGGTTGAGAGTGAGGCTGCGCTTATTGAGGTTGTTGCGCAAGAATGTGGCCCCGACAGGCCTGCCATCAGGATCGTTGATAGCAGGCAGCGCAGCACGTCCAGCATCACCAACACCGGGTCGCTCAACCTTTATAACATTCGCGCCAAGCCGCGCCATCAACTGCGTAGCAAACGGCAATGCCGCCATCTGCTCAACAGCCAACACCCGAACCCCCGCCAACGGCAGTTCTGAAGAGCGAGCCATCACACCGAAGAAGTCTCGCAGATCCCTGGCCTCTTTCCATGCACACGAGCTCATGAATGCAGACCGCCCTGACGCGGTGGTGTTCTCAAACACATCTGCTGAGCATCCTGGTACGGATGACTTCGCAGCGGAGTGCTGAGACTCAGTTCGGATTCCGTGCGTTTGGCATGAGCCTTATACCGTTGAAGACGCCGCCTCGGTCATTCTTCGTGAGGGATAGCGACGGCCGCTTCATTATCGGCTGGTTCAGCCATTCCCAGCCGAGAGGGACACGTGTGGGTACAGTCACTCGGTCGAACGATTTGAGTCGAACATTTGACGAGTGGTTGTATTTCAGAAGATGTTGCTCAATCGGCATTCTCGTACAAATACAGAGGAACTGAAGCTGTTTCCGTCTCATTTGCTTCTCAATGACTGGCTTAGTGGTTCTGACCCCGCCCGCAGCCCGAAGACACAGACAGTTGAGATACGTAACTGACATCAACAGTCTCCTTGCAACAGGTGACTTTGAGAAGTGGCGAACAGGACTCATCTACGAACCAAATCGCTACTACCGAAAAGATCCGTCAATCGCCGAACTCCAGAAGGCCGCGACCTGCGAACGACAAGCAGAACTCGACGAAGCAGCCGAGTCCGGCTCAATAGCGCTTAGCAGGTTCATGTTCGCTGGGATGAACATCACGAACCCGAAGGCGGCCGTCAAACAAATGCCGGACATTCCGCCTGTCACCGCTGCTGAGATCAAGAGTCCAACGCTTCACGCTGAACGCCACGTAGCTGACACACTTACGAAATTAGGCGTGAATCGGAGTTGCGCAGCGAGTCCACGCTTTTGGACACTCGCTCATGCCTGCTGGATCAGCAGAGAGCGAATCGACGGTGATGTGCGCGCCGTGTTTTGCGCTGGGCGCAAAGACAACACACCTGAAGGCCGGGCGCGTAACTTCATCCGACGCATCGGCGCTCTGCCGGCTCGCGTCCATGGGCATCACACCACGATCATGGACTGTCCGCTCTCCACAATGTGGTGGCGTGTTGAGCTAGCGAGAGAAGCCGCCGACACGCCCGAGAGTCGGTTCCAATTCGAGGAGGCGCACCAGCAGTTACTCGCTAACAGGAACGCGGTGTGGCGACGCCTAGTCCAAGTCTGCGCCTCGCATGCACCTAGCCTCAACGCTCCGCGAGCGCGCGCCGCGATCATTCAGGCATTCATTAACTGGGACGGCAAACTCACTCAAAGACACGTTGACGCTGCCTGCCGACGGGTCGCTCAGATCGCACTCATTCGCAGCCTCCACCTAGCCCCCTGGAAGCTAATGGTCGACGAGGCCGAGAGTGGCCTCTGCGATGTCAGTAAAGCCAAGGCAGCAAAGGCGGAGCGAAAGAACCTGACCAAGCCCAAACCAGTGGGAGCCACGACCTTCTAACCGCCTCGTCCGTCGTTGAAGCGCGGTAAGACCACGCCGGCGCGCAATGGGTAACAGAGTGATGGCGTCGCGCGAGGCGAGTCTGGTTTTAATTGGGCGACTACTTACGTGTTTAGCCAACTGCGAGATCAAGATTCGCCTGGTTTAGAAGCAACTTCGCGTCGAGCGTGTCCCAGTCATCACGGATTGTGATCGCCGCGGTCTTGGCCAAAACTTGTGCGTTGGATGCACGATTGTCGTCTTTAAGCCAGCCCGCCTTTTTGTTCTTGTTGCGCAGTCCTCTCATGGTCAACTTGTCGCTCTTACGACCGTTACAAGGCGCACACAACAGGACACGATTAGTGATCCAGTTCTCGCCACCATCAGACCGCGGCTGAATATGATCCAGGTGCATAAACTCGATCTCTAGAGCGCGTCCGCAACCCGCGCACCACACAAGCCCATCAGATGCCGCTTGAGCGTTTCGTAGGAGTGCTCTAACTGTGCGGTTGGTTAGTTTCTGCCAGGGTCTTTGGGCGCGTTGAGTTCGCAGTTTCAACACGGGCGCAGCGACCTCATCATCATCGGTTCGTACTGGTGGCACTGTTACATAATGAACATCACCGAACGTCATCAGTTGCTCTTGACCGTCGGACGGTTCGGGAACAGCGAGTTTCTCTTTAGCGAGACGATCAAGAACCATCTTGTGCGCGCCTTCCCAAATGTCAATACCAACCCATTGGCGGCCAAGACGCTCAGCTGCGACGTTAGTCGTGGCACAACCGCAAAACGGGTCAAGCACAATGTCCCCCTTGTTAGAGGATGCCTCAATGACCCTGCCATACAACGCGAGAGGTTTCTGAGTCGGATAGCCGACATTCTCAGCGCTCCAACCAGTGGTTGTAGGGATGTCAGTCCACCAATCAGTAATCGGCGTTCCTCTCTCTAAATCAATCTTGTTTCTCTTGCCAGAGCGAGTGCTGTGTATACCCACGTCTTGTGTGTTCCGCTTGTAAGGCTTACGCATAACGTTGAACGTCCAATTGGAGGACTTGGAATACCGTAGCAACGTGTCGTGTTTGCGGGGGAAGTCTTTCCTCGGGACACCTCCACCGGAGTAGCACCACACGATCTCATTACGGAAGTTTCGGGCTCCGAAGATCGAGTCCATTACTGCTTTCACATAGGCGTGCGCGGTGTGGTCGATGTGGAGGTAGATGCTGCCGTCGGGTCTTAGGATGCGATGCATCTCCATTAGCCGCACGCCAAGCCATGACACAAACGCCGCCATGTCATCTCCGTAGGCTTGGCGGGTTGATTGGATGACTGCCCATGTCGCTGGCCAGTCGTCTTGTATCTGATCTGTCCATTCTTCATGAACATCAGTTTCCCACTTCCAGCGGTCTTTGAACCGAGCACCGGCAGCGAGTTTGTCAGGGGTGGCGTGGAAGTCTTTGGCTTTGTTGAACGGTGGATCAGTCGCTATCAGATGCACCGTGTTGCTGTTGATCCCTCTTAGGAAGTCAATGTTGTCACCGTGATACAGAGTCCGGTTCTGGAAGTTCGGGGTGCCTGCATTGAGCGGACCCCCCCCGTAGCCACAGGTTTACCTATCTTGAGGCGTGTCGCGCCTAGGCGCGACCAGCGCGCGTGTCGCGGCTATGAACGTGTCCAAGTCAATCAAAGGTTCCTCACCGGGTAGGCACGCTGCTGGCGGCGGGTCAGGCGTTTCGGGGTCGCTCATGGTGGGTTCCTTTGAGTGTGATGGTCACTGTCAACGCTAGTTGATCGTTACAGTCCGTGCGCGGTCAAAGCCCGCCAGGTGAGCCGTCGTCCGTTCATGCGATGCGCGATGTGACGCATCCGAGTGGTGACATGTGATTCTCGTCGGTTGAACTTGAACACGTGCTCAGCCACATACCGATGCAAATGCTCAAATGACATGTAGTGAAACGTGCCTATATAGGCTCGTTTGAGTAGGCTCCAGAAGTTCTCGATCCCGTTCGTGGAAACCATGCCGCGCACATACTCCCCAAGCGAGTGGCGAACCCTGCGATGCGTGTAACCCAGCGAGCGGAGCAGACCATAGACACGGCTACCGTCTGTGAACACCGCCGCGCCTTGACGTGTTGTTGCTTCGATCATCGCTGTGACGGTTGCTGTGGTCACATCGTGGATCGGTGTGGCTGTCACTTTGCCCGAATCTCGATCTTTGACTCCGATCACCGGTGCCTTACCGACAGTGCCACGCCCAAGCCGGAGACGCTTCGAGGCGTGCTTGTTTGCTTCTTTGCCACCGATATAGGTCTCGTCAACCTCAACAGGCCCCTCAAAGCAGGGCAGTTCACCAGACGACATCGCTTCCCGAATACGATGCCCGAGATGCCACGCCGACTTTTGAGTAATCCCCAGATCGGCTGCCAACTGGATCGAACTGATCCCCTTCGGATGCGACAACACTAGAAACAGGGCGGTAAGCCACTTGTGACAACCCAGCTTAGAGTTGTGCATCACCGAATGAGACATCACTGAAAAGTGTTTACGACACGCACGACACCGAAACGGCATCGGTTTGCGAGTCGTGACACGTGCAACATTGTCACTGTCACAATGAGGGCAGCGCACACCTTCAGGCCACTGCCAAGCCACGAACCACACCTCAGCCGCAGCGTCATCCGGGAACAACCGAAAAAATCCGGGCAGCGACATCCCGTTACCGACCAGATCACAAGCTCGACTCATGCAACCAGTCTGCCACAAGGGTATGACATCGACGGCTAAACACGTAAGTAGTCGCCTAACAAAAGGGCCGATGCGCGTTCTGTCAAGACTGTCAAGCAAGAATTCGGCTGTGTCTTCCGTCGGAGTGTCGAAGTCCAGATCAAATGAGTAACGAGATTCGTATCCAAGCAGCGTCTTGCGAAGCGCTGTACCTCCCTTGAAGGTGAGATCGCACAACTCAATCAGTTCGTTGTCGTGAAGATGTTCAAGCAACAGGTCAAAGAAGACATCCAGATCTTCGGCAGTTGACCCTCCTTGGTCGGGTGCCTGTGCGGTGGTTGCTGTCAAGCCTGGCGCTCGGTGTAGACCGGTTTGGGTTCCCAGTAGGCGGGGAACACAGCGTCGGTTAGCTGGTATCGGCGGTTCCATTCGGGCTTGAACGGCGACCAGTCTCGACGCGTTCCGAACCTGTGCGACTTGAGAGGCTTGCGTGGGGAAGCAGCCATCACGGCGCTTGCGAGGTCTTTGCGGCCTCCCTGTTCCAGGATGTATGCCGTGTTGGCCCAATACTTCTTCGGCCGTGTCTCAAGGTGAGCGACCAGACCTTCTAGGGTCGCGTGAACGCAGAGGTCTTCTAGGTATTCGGCGATGTCGTACCACATGTATGTGTCCGGGTGACACGCCATGAAACTCAGTTGAGAATCTGGACACCAAACAGGTACGCCATCAAGACTCAATAGCTGTGTTTTGGGTGTCCATCGCCACTTCGTGAAGTCTGACAACACTGCTGGCGCCGCTGCTCCCGGCGGGAGGCCGATGATCGTTCCGTACGGTCGTCGTGTCCATCCACACAACTCGGGCAGCGCTAGTCCAGCAACGTACGCCTCGCACTCAGGGTTAAGCAGCATGTGTGCTGCGAGCACGTCACACGCGGATCGGCGCCGCGTGTTGATGTAAACGTCGTTGGTTGTGGTTGGACGTAGCCATCCTGCGCTTACAAGTACGTCTACAGAGTCTGCGCTTTCGTAGCCGACCTCAACGGCGAGATTCCTCACATGTTGACCAGTGACCGCTACGTGGGATGCTTGTCCGATTCGAAGCACTACTTCATTAAGAGGTTCAGGGAGAGGCTTGTAACCCCAAAAGGTGAGCCACTCAGTGTCGAGATTGTCTGATGGCTTAGTTGGCTGGTTGGGTTTGGTGAAGCGGGTCGACCAAACGTACCCGGGATCCTTCATCCGCAGGTCAACAATCAGCGGCACACGATCACGATACCACTCGTCGTGAAACCCACTCTTGTCAAAATCAGGCTCAACCAACGGGCTTTCACACTCCGAAGTCATCCTGGACGGCGGCGAGTTTCGGGGGATCTGTTTCGACGCTTATGCGCGCGTGTGTGCGACACTTTGTGCCCTGCGGACAGAGAGCTTGGCTACAGAACGCGCGCTGTTGCGAAAGGCGCTGAGAGCTTGGGTGATGCCCGCCCAACGGGGCTGACCAAGGCGTCCCACTTTCTCAGCTCAAGGAACGGAACTCAGCCTTCGCCTACGGTGCCACCGTCTTGCCGTCTCGCCTGAGTACAGGTCGGCTAGTAGAGGGAGCCTGATCTGGTTGTGGTGTCTTGGCCGCGGGCGCGGCGGATCTCGTCTGCGAGTGCTCGGCTTAGGGCGACTACGTCTGAGGTGATCGTGATCATCTGGAAGCCCTGCTCGACACGCTTTTGGCACAATTCCGACACGGTGTGACATCCGGCGATCACGCCGTGACGTTCACATCCTGCAAGGATCGCATCGAGAGCCTCATCAAAGTCGTCGTTGCCATCGTTGTTTCCCGGCGGGAGGCCCAGGCTCACTGACAGGTCGGAGGGGCCGACATATATGGCATCGACTCCAGGAACCGACAGGATGTCATCGAGATTGGAGAGCGCTTCGACGGTCTCGATCATCGGGATCACTGCAACATCGGCATTGGCGTGTGTGTAGTAGTCAGGGCCTTCCTGGCGCAGCACCCGAGCCGGGCCATAACTGCGTCCCCCCTCAGGTGCATACCGGCAGGCTCGCACGGCCGCCTCTGCCTGGGCCTGAGTGTTGACCATCGGGATGATGATCCCCCGTGCCCCCGCATCGAGGCTCTTGCCGATCACACCCGGTTCGTTCCACGGCACTCGCACAATCGGCGTCGAGGACGACAGGTTGATCGCCTGCAGCATCTTCCAGCTGTCGCTGTAATCGACAAGCCCGTGTTGGGTGTCGACGCACACATAGTCAAGTTCGCATCTGGCGACGATCTCAGCCGAGAAGGCGTTCGGTATCGTCAGCCAACCACCGAGGGCGGCTTCACCCGCAGCCCAGCGTGATCGCATCTGGTTGTCGCGCACCCGGCTCTTCTATCACGCGATCGGGATCAAACGACCATGCGATGGCCGAGACCACCTCGGAGACCGAATCACACCAGCCTCAGGAGAACACGACACCGATGACCTATGCAACAGTCACCACCTCCATCGACGGCCCGATAGGCACTCTGGCACTGGACAATCCGACCAAGCTGAACCCGTTGTCAGTCACCTGCATACGGGAGATAACCGACGCTGCTCATTACTTCGACAGACAAGACGATGTCAAGGTTGTCGTGGTTCGCGGCAACGGTCGAGCGTTCACGGCGGGTGCCGATCTTGCGGCATTTTTGGCCGGTGGTTTGGATCGGGCTGGTGCTGATGCCGGGCGGATCATGGTCGAAGCCGTCACCGGGATGAAGGCGGTCACGGTGGGAGCAATTCACGGTCACTGTGTGGGCGGCGGTGTGCTGTTGGCGGGTGCTTGCGATTTCCGGGTGGCCACAACTGATGTGCGATTCGTGATCCCCGAAGTTGATCTGGGCATCCCGCTTGCTTGGGGCGGCATACCGAGGTTGGTGCGAGAGGTAGGCCCGGCCGCTACTCGAGATCTTGTGCTGTCGTGTCGCCCGTTTACTGCCGCCGAAGCAAAGATGCTTGGCTTCGTGACCCGAGTGGTTGAGCCAGATCAACTCGATGAGGCGGTTAGTCAGCTAGCCCAACAGTTGGTAACAAAATCGTGGTTCACGCTTAAAGCAACGCTTCGTGCCGTTGACGCTGCGGCTGAACAACTTGTGTCCACGCGTGGGGCCTGGTCGGACGCCGACATCCTCGCAACTGCCACTCACGACTCCGAGTCACAGGAGGCGAGAGCGCGTTATCTCAAGTCGCTAGGCCGCTAGCCGTTTGATCGTTGCAACTCTTGAGCTGACACGCGAATTCGCGATGCGTCAGGAGTGCTGGCGGATTAGCTCCCACAAGGCTTCGACATGGGACTTGGTTGTCCAGATGGAGCCGATCGAGACCCTCACGTAACGCCTGCCGTCCGTCTCGGAGACCGTCAAATAGAACCGCCCCGAGGCGTTGATTGCGTTGGCCAGATAGTCCGTGGCTTGGTTGCCGTCTATGTGGGTGAACGACACCAGGGCAAACAGCGTTGGGGCAAACAGCTCCAACCGAGGGTGCGACTCAACCCGCTCAGTTAGTTCGCGCGCCCAGCGAACATGCTTGCGGATCATCTGGCGCAGACCCTCAGCACCAAAGGCACGCAACACGAACCAGAGCTTGAGTGCCCGGAAACGGCGACCTAGCGGGCCTGTCCAGTCGCGGTAATCGATGACCTTGCCCGACGCGGATGCCTCGTTGCGCAGGTACGGGGGCAACACGCTGAGGGTCTCGATCAACGGGCGGCGATCCGCCACCCACATCACCGAGCAGTCAAGATTGGTGGCTAGCCACTTGTGCGGGTTGAAGGTGTAGCTGTCGACGAGTTCAAGGCCGTCTTGGTGATGACGGAACTCTTCACAGATCATCGCCGAGCCCGCGTAAGCCGCATCGACGTGATGCCACAGGTTGTGCTCACGAGCGATCTCACCGAAGCGACGAAGCGGGTCGACCGAGGCCGTTCCCGTCGTGCCGATATTGGTACACACGCACGTAGGGGTGAGGCCCGCGTCGAGATCGCTGCCGATTGAGTCGATCAGCGACTGTGGTGTTGCGGCAAAGTGCTGGTCGGTCTCAAGCAGCCGCAGGTGTCCGTAACCGGCCATGCGCGCACCCTTCTCGACCGAGGAGTGAGCCTGCGATGAGGTGTAAGCGACCATGTTCTCAGCAGGAGCACCGCTACGGTTGCGGCACTCTTCGCGTGCCACAACCAGAGCCGTATGGGTTGAATCTGAGGCCCCAGATTGCAGCACACCGCCACCACGCGACGTTGTCTTCCACTCTTGAGGCACGCCAAGCAGATCAACCAGCCAATCGATCACATGAGATTCGATCTCGGTGGCCGCCGGAGAAGTCGACCACAACATCCCTTGCACGCCAAGCCCCGCAGCGGCCATCTCCCCAAGGATCGCCAGCGGCGACGCTTGAGCAGGAAAGAAGGCGAACCACCCTGGATGCTGCCAATGTGACAATCCTGGGAGCACTACTCGATCAAGATCGGCGAGCATCGCTGCGACCGGCTCGGACCGCTCGGGCGCTCGATCCGGCAGCTTTGCGCGCACATCACCCGGGCTTACGGGCTCAATCACGGGGCGCTCATCAAGGTTCGCCATGTAGTCGGTGATCCAGTCGACCAGTTCATGGGCACTAGCGCGAAAGGCTTCAAGGTCGAGAGGATCGGGCTCCGTGGTGTCGCTAGGGTCGCCTGACCCCTGCGGCGTCAATGGGTCGTCGGAGTGGTTCGAGATCACTGCGCAGTCTCTAGCAACTCAGTGCAACTGTCGAGGCAATAGTTGATGAAGTGACGTGCTCCGCTGTCGTCGTATTCGTCCTTGTCGCCCATAGCCCCTGCGGCGTGACGCACCCTTACGCCTTCGATGATGCAAGCAACCCGCCAGAAGTGAAGAGCGACATACCAATCAAGTCGCGAGAGATCGAGCGTCGAGTTTGTGGCGTAGCGAGCTAGCGCCTCCTCAGCAGTGCCGAACCCTTCAACCAGTGTGGGCATTTCCGATAGCCGCCCGACGAGTTGCCCCGACGAGTCCCCCCACCACGAAACGATTCCGGCAATGTCAATCAGCACATCACCTAGGGTGCATAGCTCCCAGTCAAGTACTGCTGCCACGCTTCCGTCAGCGGCCATGATGCAGTTGTCGAGGCGGTAATCGCCATGCACGATCCCACAGCCCTGCTGTTGAGGGGTCGTCTCCCAAAGCCGGTCGTGCAGTTGCGCTACTCGGGGCAACTCACGATCAGAACCCTTCTGCACCTGTCGCAACCAGCGCTTTAGTTGCCGTGCGCAGTAGCCCTCACGAGGGCCAAGGTCACCCAGTCCGACCTTGTCGGGATCAAGCGTGTGCAGGGTGGCGAGAGTGTCGAGGAGCGAACCGGTCATCGCCGGCCGAAGCGAGCTGTCCACGGCTTTGGCAGCTGCTCTATCGTAGACAACTGTGCCGTCAACGAAATCCATCACATAGAAGTTGGCGCCCGTGATGCTCACATCGGTGCAGATGCCGAGGGGTGCAGGAACGGGCACTTCGGTGTCGGCGAGCGCAGAGATCACCCGGTGTTCTCGGGTCATGTCGTGCGCGCTCTTGAGCACATGCCCTGTCGGGGGGCGGCGCAATACTGTGCGATGTCCGGTCGCATCGGTAACGACAAAGGTCAGGTTGGAGGCTCCCCTAGCCACCGGCTCAAAGGTCAGCGGTGGAGTCGCCGCAGTGTTGGCAGCTAGCCAAGCGGTAACCGGCTCTATATCAATTCCCTTAGGTGCACGTGTCACAAGCGCTAGCGTCGCCGCGCGACACCAATATTGCAAGCAAGTGTCAGGATCGTTTCGGCGGGCGGCCACAACGAGTGGCTGTCAACCATCAGGAGGTTCAGTAGATGAGTGCTGTGAGCAGCAAGGACGGCCAACTATGAAGGTCGGCTTTATTGGGTTGGGAAACGTGGGATCAAAGCTCTCCGGGAGCCTGTTGCGCAACGGGTTTGATCTGGTGGTTCGTGACCTCAACCGTGATGCGGCAGCCGACCTTGAAGCTGGGGGAGCGGGCTGGGCAGACAGTCCCGCTGAGATGGCCGCCAGCGCTGACATTGTGATCACTTGCCTGCCAAGTCCGGCTGCGAGTGCTGCTGTGATGGAGGCTCCCGACGGGGTGCTTGCTGGCTTCGCGGCACGGTCTCGCGAGGGTGCCTCACCGGTTTGGGCAGAGATGAGCACCACCGATGAAGCCGAGGTTCGACGCCTCGGTGCCATGGCTGCCGAGGTAGGTGCGGCAGCCGTTGACTGTCCTGTGTCGGGTGGATGTCATCGTGCGGCAACCGGCAACATCTCGATCTTTGCGGGGTGTGACCGGCCGACATTTGAGCGCATCTTGCCGGTGTTGACGGCGATGGGACGCAACATCTTGCACACAGGCCCGATTGGGTCGGCGTCAATCCTCAAGGTGGTCACCAATTATCTTGCTACAGCCAATTTGGTGTCGCTCTGTGAGGCGCTAGTCACGTCCAAACTTGCAGGAATTGATCTCAATACCGCGTATGAAGCGATCCGGGTGTCTTCAGGGAACTCTTTCGTGCATGAGACAGAGAGTCAGGTGATTCTTAACGGCAGTCGTGACATCAACTTCACTATGGACCTAGTGCAAAAGGACTTGTCGCTGTTCGCTGCTGTTGCCGAGCGATGCGGTCTTGAGCTTGAGTTGTCGCCGGTGCTAATTGACATCTTTGATGACGCCGCGACCCGCTACGGCTCACGTGAATGGTCCCCCAATGTGGTTCGCCGTCTCGAGGAGGCAGCACAAACGTCGATTCTCGCACCGGGCTTCCCCCCTCAAATGGTTGACGATGAACCCGAAGTACCCGGCCATGAAGTGATCGTGCGGCGAGGCTAGCCGCACCCCGATTCCAACTTTTCGTAAGCAACGAAGAGCCGGTTAGTCGACGGATTTAGCCGAATGCTCCCTGGGTTTTGAGTTCTGAGATGTGATCGTCGTCGTGTCCGAGCACTCTGGTGAGTACTTCGCTTGTGTGTTCGCCTACTTCGGGTGCCATCGAGGGAACTGGAGGCTTTTCTCCGTTGACAAACACCGGTAGTGGCAGTTGTTCACAGCCGACATCGTTTGTGGAATAGAAGCCGATTCGAGCCTGGAATTGCGGGTCATCGGCAATCGTGCGATTTGTGTTGAAAGGCGCGATTGGAGTGTTGATTTGTTTGCTGAACTCGAGCCACTCGTTGCAAGTCTTGGTAGCGAATATCGCTTTGAGTTCGCGCTGCAATTCGGTATTGCCTCGGGCGTGATCGGCGTATTTCGAACCAGGCCACCGATCGAATAAGTCCATGCGACCGACACCTTCACAGAAGTTACGCCAAAAGGCTTGTTCGGATGCCATGAACAGCACGTGCCCGTCAGAAGCTGCATACGCCTGATAGCGCACGCCTTCCCACATGCCCGCTAGTCCAGCCGGCCGACGCACAAAGTCATCGACCGGGTTGCCGGTCACTTCACTTTCGGGGCGCAGGTAAGCACGCTCGGTCTCTATGCGATACCAGTCCATGTAGGCGGAGGCGTCCGATTGGGCGACCTCAAGCTCGCAGCCCTTGCCGCTACGGCGGGCCGAGATCACAGCCGCTAGCACCGCGACGGCTCCCAGCATTGGACCGACATTGATGCCGACATTGGGCATGTCCTTGGGTATGCGAGTGAAGCCTTCGTCGTCGACGACCGGTTGGACAATGCCCGACCAGGTGTCATAAGCAATTCCGTGACTTGGCATGTCTTTGTAGGGCCCTGTAGCGCCATATCCCGACAGAGTGGCCAAGACGATCTGGGGATTTGCTTCAGCCAATACCTCGTATCCGAGACCGAGCCGTGCCAGCGTTCCCGGTCGCATCGCCTCAATGACAACGTCGGCCGTCTCGACGAGATCGACATAAAGCTTGCGACCCGCCGGGTTCTTGAGATTCAACGTAATGCTCTGTTTGCCACGGTGCGTATGCAAGTGCAGCAGCGAGACGCCGTTGATAATGGGCCACGTCATCGACCGGATGTAATCGCCAGCCGGCGATTCGACCTTGATGACATCGGCACCCAGATCAGCCAGAAACGTCCCTAGATGCCCAGGCCCTAACAAACTCGACTCGATCACCCGAACCCCCGCAAGCAAGCCCGCTCTTTCGGTGTGTTGAGGTTCGGGCGGGCAGAAGTCGTTGTTCACCCGCCCGAGTGTAAATGGGCTCCGAGCGCCGCTAACGCGGCATCGATGCCCTCTCAGTCACCCCACCGCCGCACAAACTGATCAAACAAGGGCACAGTAAACGCAATCACCCCATGGCTCGGGGCATAGCACAACCCACGCTTGATGAGGCCGTCACGCACAACTCCCACCTGCGCCGTGGTCTTTCCCAGCAACGAGGCAACTTGTCCCGACTGATAAGGCCCTGCTCCGAGTGAGGCCATAGCCCCAAGGTACGCACGCTCGGACTTCGTTGAGCGGTCAAAACGCACACGGAAGAATCCGGTGTCAAGTTCGTCCATTGCAATCGGGAGGGCCAACTCCACATCGTCAAGAGTTAAGGCATTGGTTCCATCCGAGATGTCCCACACTTGCTTTCCGAACTCCTGCAAGAAGTACGGGTAGCCCTCGGTGACATCAACGACGCTCTCAAGAGCGTCTGGGTGCCACAATACACCCTCCTCTGCGGCAGGAGTTACAAGCGCCTCACGTGCTTGTTCAGCATGAAGGTTGCCGATAACCGGAAAACTGAATAGACGCTCGGAATAAGACTTTGCCTCACCAGCTAGCGCCGGCACTGAGGGAAGGCCAGCCGCTGCGACCATGAATGGCAGTTGCTCCTGGCTGACTCGATGAAGGCCGACGATGAGGGCTGCCAACTCAGCCACGTTGAGGTACTGGATCTCGTCGACGGTCAGCAGGACACCGACATCTCGCTCACGTGCCAACTCGCCAACCTCGGTGAAGAGACCCTCAAGGTCGTAGTCAAGGAAGCCCGAGTCAGCGATGCCGGGCACAGGATCCAGATTGGCCTCAAGCACGGAACCGTTCGGAAGACCCCAACGTAGTTGGAACGTGCGGAGGACTCCCAAGGCACGTCTTGCCCTGGCTGTCATCCGGCGGCCCGCCGATAGCCGCAAGATCCCACTGCGGAGACTGCTCGCGATTGACTCCGCAAACCGCTGGTTCTCGCCTGCCTCAAGTTGGATGTAGACCCATCTATGACTTGACGCGATCCGGCAAAACCGGTGTAGCAGCACCGTCTTTCCCACGCCGCGCAAACCGGTCAGCATCAGGCTCTTGGCATGGCGACCCAGTGCCAGTCGCTGAATGGCTATGTCGAAGTCCTGAATCTGTCGGTCACGACCAACCAAGGCAGGTGGTGGGGCACCCGCACCCGGAGCGTATGGGTTGCGTACTGGATCCACAGACCAAATTTAGCCGGATTTATATGGATATATGCAAATATTGAGTCTATAAGGATTCTGGGTATAAGTGCTTCGGATTCCTATAGGTGGCTTAAGTCCTTATAGGTTTGACAGCGCTTTCCTGAGAGCAGCTGCTGCAGTTCCTAATCGCCAGAGTCAGCTGTCGGTTAGGGGTCGATTAGGACGCCGGGGTTGAGGATGGAGTTGGGGTCTAGGTGGCGCTTGATGGCTCGGAGGGATTCTGCGAATAGTTCGGGGCGTTGCTTGTCGTAGCCGCCGCCGAGGCGATGCATCCGGCCTACCGCGTGGTGGTGTGTGACCGTGCCACCCGCAGACACGATCGCTTCATTCGCGGCTTCCTTGATCTGTTGCCACTGTTCGATCTCGCCACCCGGGGTTCCCATCCCAGACCAGGTGTAGTACGGCGCCGGGCCGTCGGGGTACACGTGGGTGAAGCGACAAGAGAGTGCGTGGTACGACCCGAACACCTCCCGTAGCGCGGCTCCAACCTGCTCCCGGACCTGAGCATCGAAGTCTGGCCAGCGATCCCAGGTAATCGCAGTCTCGAAGGTGTCATTGACAAGGCCGAGTGAGGTCTCCACGCCGTTACCGACCCCGATGAAGGCCTTGCGCCATGCACCAACGGCACCGCCACGGCCTGTCGGTGCGCCGGTGCCGTCATTGACGCGGATGTCGTCATCAGCAACGTGGCCGCCACAGCGGCGTGCGATCTCCACGGCTTGGGCAATGTTGTGGCGCTGTGTGAAGTCTGACGATTCGAACGAGATGATCAACAGGGCGCTGTTGCCGTCGAGTTTGGCAGAACGCCCAGCCTCAAGAGGATCAAGGATTCGCAGGTTTGCAGGCCACAGCTTGGCTTGAACGACGTGTCTCACCGCCTCGTAACCCGCAACCCACGAGTCGAAGGTCACAGCCGCGGTTGCCCGAAACGTTGGCCGCTTCTGGATCCGCATCCAAGCTTCGGTGATGATCCCGAAGATGCCTTCGGATCCGATCACAAGACGGTCAGGGCTAGGACCCGCCCCTGAGCCTGGCAAACGTCGAGACTCCCACCACCCCGCTGGTGTGATCATGCGCACCGACTCGACAAAGTCGTCAATGTGGGTGTGGTTGGTGGCGTAATGGCCGCCTGATCGGGTGGCGATCCAGCCGCCAAGCGTGGAGAACCTGAACGACTGCGGGAAGTGGCGCAGGGTGTGGCCGCTGGGTCGCAGTTGGTCTTCAAGGTGAGGGCCGAACACTCCTGCTTGGATACGAGCGGCACGTGACACGTCATCGACTTCGAGAACCTGGTCGAGTCGATCGAGAGAGATCACAACTGTCGGACCTAGGTCCTCATGTGGTGTTACACCCCAAACGACTGATGATCCACCCCCGTAGGGCACAGCCACGTAATCGTTGCTGTTACACCAATCCAGGGTTGCTTCGACCTCGGTCCCGTTACGAGGATGTGCCACTACGTCGGGCGGGTTGGGGAAGTCGAGGTTGAATGCCCGCACCCGTTCGCTGAAGTGGGCACCGTAGGCGTAGCGAGCACGGTCATAGGTGCTGGTTGAACACCACCGCGCTAGCGCATCGGGGATCGCAATGCGAGGCGTCCGCAGCGTGGCATCAGCCAAAGACGGCACGGGTTTGGGCGAGATTGCAACTCCGTAACGAGCCGAGAGCTTGGCTGCCAGTGCCTGCCGGTCAGCGTTGCTGGGTTCTTCGGACTCAAGACACCAAGCCCAGAACGATTTGCGGTCAGCCACTATCGCTCCAAATGCTCGGGTGTGGCGCGCCAACGTTCGTGGCGGCTTGCTGTGGAGCTAAGGGGAATTGAACCCCTGACCTCTTCCATGCCATGGAAGCGCTCTACCAACTGAGCTATAGCCCCGAGGATGGATCAGAGGCTAACGCCTCTCGTGCCTCGCACCTGCGCATCTTGCGCACCTCGCGCGTCTTGGACACAGCGCCACTAGCTGTTCTTTATCTCCTCCAGGATCGGCTCCCAGCCGTCGGCATCTCGCACCCCTGCATAGAACTGCAGCCGATCTAGGGAGCCCCCGAAACGCTCCGCAAGCAGTGCAGGTACCTGCGGTGGGTCAGCGACGATGGCGAAGGCGTCCAGCATGTCGTCGTCGATCACTTTGGCCATGTCGTTCCAGCGTCCCTGCTTGCTCAGCCGGTTCAACTCCGTTTGAGCGTCACCCCAACCGTGATGGTCGAGCACCGGGCGGTATGCGGGCGTCGAACCATAGAAGGCGATCTGGCCTCGGGTCGATGCGTCACGCTGGGCGACCTCTTCTTCGGAGAACCCCGAGACCACAAACACAGGCATCGAGATCTGGAAGTCGCTGCGATCACGCCCCGCCTGGGCGAGCCCTGCTTCGACGTTGGGCAGGGTCACATCACGCAGATACTCGGCCGTCTGAAAGGCGTGACACACCAGTCCGTCAGCAGCACGCCCAGCGACTTTGGTCATCAGCGGGCCCACTGCTGAGATCAGGATCGGGGGTGTGGGGACGTTCATAGGAGTCGGGCTGAACATCGGTGTCATCAAGGTGTGGCGGTAGAACTCGCCGCGGAAGTTGAGCCGCTCTCCCGTCTGCCAGGAGTGCCAGATCGCCCGGATCGCAGCAATCATCTCTTCCATGCGGGCCGCCGGGCGTGACCACGGCATCGAAAACCGCTTCGTGATGTGCGGCTTGATCTGGCTACCGAGGCCGAGCATGAAACGGCCCTGTGACATCGACTGAAGATCCCAGGCGACACTGGCCAGCACCAGGGGGTTGCGAGCGAAAGCGACTGCGATGCCGGTCATCAAATCGATGCTGGTGGTGTGTTCAGCGGCGAGCGCTAGGGGCAGGAAGGGGTCGTGGCTGGTCTCCGCTGACAGCAACCCGCTGTACCCCTGCTCCTCGATGGTGCGAGCCCGCTCCCCGATGTCTGGCAGCGGGTTAGCACTGGACGCTTCCGGCAGGCCGATCCAGGCGTCGATCTTCATGCGATAAACCTCCGGGGCGGTCAGGTAACAGACAACTGCGTAGCGACGCAACGAGTCGGCGCAACCCAGCATGCAGCGCAACCGGTTGGGTCGCTACTAGCTTGCCAAGCCTATGGCCGACGTAACCGACGCAACGTTTCAAGCTCAGGTGGTCGAGCGGTCTCAGACCGTTCCGGTAGTGGTGGATCTGTGGGCTGATTGGTGCCAACCGTGCCGCCAACTCGGCCCGATCCTGGAGAAGGTCATCGCAGAGACCAACGGTGCGGTGGAGCTTGCCAAGATCGACATTGAGGCCAATCCTGGTGTCGCACAAGCCTTCCGGGTGCAGTCGATACCTGCTGTGTATGCGATGGTGAACGGCCAGGTTGCTGACGGGTTCCTGGGTGCCCAAGGTGAGGATGCCGTGCGCGAATTCGTGGCTCGTCACACTCCCGAACCGACTCTGAGCGACGTGGAGCGTCTTATTGCAGCGGGTGATGAAGCGGCGCTGCGAACTGCGCTGGAGCTAGAGCCCGACAACGAGGACGCGATCGTTGCGCTAGCGGAGATCTTGCTAGACCAGGAGCGCGGTGATGAGGCGACCAGCTTGCTCGCTCGTGTGCCCGATAGCCCTGAAGTTCGGCGCTTGCTGGCCGTGGCTCGGCTGCAAGGTACGCAAGCCGATGATGGGGGTTCCGGCGGCGGGCCTGGTGATGTTGAGGCTGAGTTGGCTGTGTTGTTGCCTCGTGCCAAAGCCGATGATGATGCTCGCCAGAGATTCGTTGATCTCCTGGAGGTTCTTGGGGCCGAAGATCCTCGCACGACCATGTGGCGTAAGCGCCTCGCTGCTGCACTGTTCTGAATGCAACCACATGGCTGATGTGGCATTCATGATCACGTAGGAGTTAACAGAAAAAGACAGAAAGACTTGACATCGCTAACCTGACTACTCCCTAGCCGGTCGCAGGCGCCGGCCAAAAGTCTCCTGTTTCTGGAGTTGCCGGTGTCCGAGGCGTCCGAGGCACCGCCCGATTTCGCTAAACGGCGGTTGGCGATTCCAACCCCTTCCATGCTCGCTGACCGCCTGGGATTGTCGCCTTCAGTCGTCGTGATCGGCGCGATTGGGATCGTGGCTGCCTTCGTTGGTGGCTGGTGGGCGATGCGCACACCCGCGGCGCCGGCTCCCGAGTTGATCCTGCCTCATGTCAACACGGTGTCAACACTGGTGCCGCCTCCCACGACGCCGCCACCTGCGAAGGTTGTAGTGCATGTCGCCGGTGCGGTGAAAGAACCTGGGCTACACGAACTAGCTGCTGGGAGCAGGGTCGCCGACGCCATTGCCGCTGCTGGTGGGATCACGGCTGATGCGGACGCTGACCGCCTCAACCTGGCGGCTCCAATCAGTGATGGCTCGCGGCTATGGGTGCTCGCAGTTGGTGAGGAAGTCGAGCCCTCCGTCAGTGACGCAGTGTTGGCGAACTCCGGAACTTCTGGTTCTGGGAACATCACAGAACTTGTCAATATCAACACTGCTGATGCCCGAGAGCTTGAGTCTTTGCCGGGGATCGGGCCGTCCCTCGCAGCAGCGATTCTTGAGCATCGCCAACGGATCGGCGAGTTTGCCAGTGTCGATTCACTCCTGGATGTGTCTGGGATAGGTCCAGCCAAGCTGGCCCAGATCCTCCCGCTTGCAACCGTGTGACTTGGGAGACTCGCCGCCGTCGCCAGCCGGTGTGTTGAGCGATGGGTCCCTTGCGAATTGGTATCGGCGAGACGGTAGGCACAGCACTGCAGCTGCTTATCTGAGTGCCGCCGGAGCGGTTGGTGGTGCCTTGCTGCCAATTCCCATCCCCGTTGTGGTCGGGCTCGTCGTATCGGGCGTGCTCGCTGCGATCTATGTGTGGAGGCCCAACCCGGTGGCTTTCCTGGTGTTGTTCGCGGTGTTGGTCTCCATGTTTGCCGCACGTGCAATCGAGGGATTGAGTGACGCGCCTCGGGGTGCTGTCTCAGGTTGGGCAGCCCTAGCCGGCGACCCCCGCCCGATCGGGGCCAGGGGCGTCACCGTAACAGTGCGGTTCCAATCCAAGTTGCTAGAAGCACGTGCATTCGGTCGAGCTGCCACAGAACTTGACGATCGATTGGCCGGCGAGCGGGTGCTGATCTCAGGATTTGCTCGAGCCACTAGCAGCGACTGGCTACGTAACCGCCATATCGGTTCCGAAGTAATCGTTAAAGAAGTACGGGACAGCGCGCCAGCGGCTCCGATCTGGCGAGTAGCGAACGGCATCCGGACGTTGCTCTCTCAAGGCGCCGAGAGCCTCACACGAACCGACCGATCTCTGTTCGCGGGGATGGTGCTAGGTGACGATCGGCACCAATCACCGAAAGTCGCCGATGACTTTCGAGCGGCCGGCATGGGACATCTACTCGTGGTGTCCGGTCAGAATGTTGCGTTTGTGCTGGCGCTGGTTGCACCGGCAGCCATGCGGTTGCGTCCCGGCTCCAGGCTGTTGGTGCTGCTCGGTGTGCTTGGCGTGTTTGCGGTCTTGACACGCTTTGAACCGTCAGTGTTGCGTGCAGTGTTCATGGCGGCGTTCGCAGTCTCGAGTGCTGCTTTAGGTCGCCCTGAGGTGGGCCGCCGCACTCTTGGGTGGGCGATCGCCATCGTGCTGATGGTTGATCCGTTTCTTGTGCGATCGTTGGCGTTTCAGTTGTCAGTGTGTGCTACGGCGGGGATCTTGTGGATTACCCCCTCGCTTATCGGTGTGTTGCGTGGGCCACGAGCGATTCGTTTAGCGATCGCTTCGACTGCGGGCGCGCAGCTTGCGGTGATGCCGCTACTAATCGGAGTGTTCGGCAGTGTCCCTCTTGCTTCGCTGCCCGCGAACGTGCTGGCTGGCCCGGCGAGCGCTCCGGTACTCATGTGGGGGCTCACGGCAGGCTTGCTGGCAGGAGTCAGCGGCGGTTGGCTTGCCTGGCTGATTCATCGCGTAACGGCCGCTCTGCTGTGGTGGGTCCGTGGCGTAGCATCGGCCGCCGCAACCGCTCCTGCTGCAGAAATTGGTGTTGTTGGTGCCATCGTTGTGACTGCGGCCACCGGGGCCATCCTGATCGGACTGAGCCGCGGAAGCCGAAGCTCTCAACGGCGCGATGTCAGGGCCAACTGGGCGCGCCTGGTTGTGAGGATCGCCACAGTTGCGATTGTTGCTGTCTTCGGCTACAGCCTCGTTAACGCAACTTCGCTGCCAAAGGGATGGTCATCGCTGTGGGGAGCAAAGGTGTTCAACGCAGGTGACCGTGTCGTCGTGGTGCTTGAGCAGCCTCCGCGACCACAGATGTTGCTCGAGTCTCTTCGCCGCAGCGGTGCGCGACGTGTCGACCTGATTGTGGCGAGCGACGGAGATGCCGCCGAAGCGCGTGCCGTGCTCGCGCTGGCTAGCCGTTTCGATCGGGCGGCGGTCGTGGCACCACCCATGCATCGTGTCCCTTTGGCACGGACAGTGCGCGCCGGGACACAGATCAACCTCGGCCCAACAACAATCGACGTAGTGCGCGATCAACCAGCTCTAGTGGTCGAGATCCGAGACACCACCCAAGGCTGGCTCAAGATGCCAGACAACAGCGCTAGCTAGATTCGCCCTCGACATGAGCGCAGCCAAGACGACACAGCAGACACAAGCGTGACTGTGCAACTCATTGTCGGTGACGACTCGGTGCTTGTCTCCGAAGCCGTGAAACGTGCCGTCGACACTTTGCTCGGAGACCGAGATCGCGCGCTTGCCCTCCAGCAAGTCACCGAGGAAGACCTGCAAACTCCCGAGGGTGTTTGGAGCCTCGCGGCTCTACGAGACGCCGCCCAGACCGCACCATTCCTGACCGACCGCCGTGTCGTCGTAGGCCGTCACCTTGCACGGTTCTCAGCAAAGAACCACGTCAACGAACTGCGCAGTCTGACCAGTGTGCCCGAGACCACCGATCTCGTGCTTGTCTGGGAGCGGGGCACCAACCCCGCCATGACTGGTCGATTCCCAACACTGCCCAAAGCACTCGCCAAAACAGTCACCGACACCGGCGGCAGCGTCCGCAACGTGATGCCGCCCTACCAGGCGTCACAAGCTCGCAAATGGCTCAAGGAGCAACTTGACGCATCCACGCTGATCTTTGATGCCAGGGCGCTCAAAGCGGTGCAAGACCTTGTCGGGTCGGAGCGAAACCAAGTTGTGGGGCTGCTGCGAACGCTTGAAGGAGCCTTAGGGGCTGGTGCTCGGGTCACTGCCCAAGATGTCGAGACCTATGGTGGCGATCCAGCCGCGGTCGTCCCCTGGGAACTTGACGATGCGATCGACCGCGGCGACATCGCCGGTGCCCTCAAAGTGCTCCACAGGTTGTTGCCGTCGAGACATCCATTGGCGCTGATGGCGGGCTTGCACAGCCGCTACCAGCGGATGCTGCGACTCGACGGGGCTGGGATCGCCAACGAGCGAGAAGCCGCGCAAGTACTTGGAATGAAAGGATCAACCTTCCCGGCAAGAAAGGCGCTGGGGCAGGCACGCAGACTTGGTTCGGCAGGCGTTGCTCAGGCGATCAGGTTGCTTGCCGAGGCTGACATGGCGCTGCGAGGCAAGCTCGACTGGCCCCCCGAATTGGTGATGGAAGTTCTGGTTTCGCGCCTGGCTTCACTACCAGGCAGTGTCCGTCAGTCTTGACGAGCTTGAAACTCCCTGGCTAGGCGGCTCTTTCGCCGGGCCGCAGTGTTGCGATGGATTACACCCTTAGCTGCGGCCTTGTCAATGCGCTTCATGGCCTGCCGCAGCGCCTCGTCAGCTTCGCCGGGGTAGTCCTCATACTCGGCAGCAGCCAGGGCAGCCTTCGTGCGGGTGCTGATCTCGGAACGAACCGTCCGGTTACGCAACCGGCGCTTCTCGTTCTGGCGATTGCGCTTGATCTGAGACTTGATATTGGCCACGGTCACCTGCCGGTTGCGATTTGGAACTAGGCCGTAAAGCCAACGGCGGATGCTACCTGTGCGGTCGCGATGACGCACCGGGCAGTGGGTACCCTGTGCGAGCCGATGCCTGGGCAACACCGACGGTTCAAGAAACGATGGATCTGCAGCGAATCCGCAACACCTCGATAATTGCCCACATTGATCACGGCAAGTCAACGCTTGCTGATCGCATGCTGGAACTCACGGGCGCCGTTGATGCTCGTGAGATGCGTGAGCAGTATCTCGATTCGATGGATCTTGAACGTGAGCGTGGCATCACTATCAAGTTGCAGTCGGTGCGTCTGCGTTGGCGTGACCATGTCATCAACCTGATCGACACTCCCGGTCATGTTGATTTCTCCTATGAGGTGAGCCGATCGCTAGCCGCGTGTGAGTCTGTGATCTTGGTTGTTGATGCGGCTCAGGGGATTGAAGCACAGACCCTGGCGAACTGTTATCAGGCAATTGCCAATGACCTTGAGATCGTCGCCGTGCTCAACAAGATCGACTTGCCTGCAGCTGAACCGGATCGTTGCGCGCAAGAAATCGAGCAGGTGTTGGGGATTCCTGCCGAAGAAGTGCTTCACATTTCGGCAAAAACTGGCAGTGGTGTGTCAGAACTGCTCGACGCAGTGATTGAGCGCACCCCAGCGCCTCAAGGTTCAGCGGATGCGCCACTACAAGCCTTAATCTTTGACTCGCATTTTGATCAGTACCGTGGTGTTGTCTCGTCACTGCGGGTTGTCAACGGCGTGATCAATAGCAAGACACGGTTGCGTTTCATGCAGGCCGGTACCTGTCACGATCCCGACGAAATAGGCATACGGTCACCCTCAAACTCGCCGGTCAAACAACTCGGTCCAGGTGAAGTGGGTTATCTGATAGCCGGCATTAAGGATGTCGGTGAAGCCCGCTCGGGCGAGACGGTAACGGATGATCGCATGCCAGCCGAACATCCGCTGGAGGGTTACGCAGAGCCCAAGCCGATGGTGTTTTCTGGACTCTTTCCTACCGATGGAGACTATTTCGCAGCGCTCAGATCGGCCCTGAACAAGCTGCGGCTCAACGATGCTGGTTTCACGTTCGAACCCGAGACATCCACAGCATTAGGTTTCGGCTTCCGCTGCGGCTTCCTGGGGCTATTGCACATGGAAGTCGTACGCGAACGCTTGGAGCGTGAGTTCGACCTATCGCTCATATCGACGGCTCCGTCAGTGGAGTTTCAGGTAACCACAAAGGACGGTGAAACAACTGTTGTTTCGAACCCGTCTGAGATGCCGAATGCTGTCCAGATTCTCGAAATTGCCGAGCCTTACTTGCTCGCAGTATTGATTGCACCGGCGAACTACACAGGCACTCTCATGGATCTCTGCCAGACACGGCGGGGAAAGATGCAGCGGATGGAGTACTTGTCACCTGAGCGTGTGGAGTTGCGTTACCAGTTGCCGCTCGCTGAAGTGGTTGTGGATTTCTTTGATCAGCTCAAGAGCCGCACCCAGGGTTATGCCAGTCTCGACTATGAGCCAGACGGCTATGGCGTCTCGGATCTTGTGAAGGTCGACGTGTTGTTACAGGGCTCACCCGTTGACGCATTCTCAACCGTGGTGCATCGTGACAAGTCGTATTACTACGGGCGAGCCATGGTCGAACGGCTGCGTCAACTGATCCCTCGCCAGCAATTCGAGGTTCCGATACAGGCTGCGATCGGAGGGCGCATCATCGCCCGTGAGACCGTCAAGGCATACCGCAAGGACGTAACCGCCAAGCTCTATGGCGGCGACGTAACTCGCAAGCGCAAGTTGCTTGAGAAGCAAAAGCAGGGCAAGAAGCGCATGAAGAGCATCGGGCGTGTCGAGATTCCCCAGGAAGCCTTCATCTCAGCCCTGACGCTCGACAGCTAGCGGGGAGTAGCTGCGAGCACCACGACAGCCTCCCCGCCACACGATCCCCGATACACCGATCCCCGCCACGGCGATCCCGGCCCGAGATTCAACCTGCACCGACGTATGGACCGTCGTCCGGACCTTCATCGAGCTGGACGCCAGCAAACATCAGGCGGTGTGGGTCAAGAGGTAAAGTCTCGGGTCATGCTCGACGACCGCAAGGCTGCGATTCTGTACGCCGTCGTGCAGGAGTACATCAACACGGCTCGCCCCGTCGGTTCAAGCCGGGTCGCTAAGGCACGTGGTGTGCGAGTCTCGCCGGCAACCGTGCGTGCCGAGATGTCGGCTCTTGAGGATGGGGACTTTCTGGTGCAACCCCACACCAGTGCCGGCAGAGTGCCAACCGTCAAGGCTTACCGCTTTTTTGTTGACTACTGGGCCGACCGCACCCCCCGGCTCACAGCACCCGACAGACGCCAGGTCAACGAGTTTTTTGCTAGCGATCATGGCGAGTTCGAGTCGATCCTTGCTGACACCACCGGCTTGCTGTCCGATCTGACTCAGTGGACTGCAGTGGTAGTTGGCCCAACGTCGTCAGCCGCCATCGTGCGCTCAGCACAACTCATTGACATAGGCTCCCACAACGTGCTGGTGGTGGCAGTCATGTCAAATGGCGCGGTCGAAAAACGCACCCTGAGCCTGCGCCGCAGCGTGACTCCCAGCATTGTCGAGGCAGCCTCCGAGCAATTAGCACGTCGAGTCATCGGCCGCACTCTCGCTGAGGTTGAAGACTGCGATCACAACAACGACGCCCTGCTGAGCGCGGCCCTCCAGGCATTGCGGGAAGCTCAAGCACAACACGAGGTGTTTATTGCCGGCACGGCACGGCTCGCCTCAGCTTTTGATGGTATTGAGCGGCTTGGAGAAGTGTTGAAATTGCTCGAGCAGCAGGTCGCCATGGTGCAACTAATGCGAACCGTGCTCGACCAGGGCAACAGGGTTGCGATCGGCAAAGAGACCGGGGTGGAGTCGCTGTCGGATTGTGCGTTGGTGCTGGCGCCGTACCGTGCTGCCGGGAGCGGCGGCACCATCGGTGTGTTGGGGCCGACCCGCATGGATTACCCTCAAGCGCTCTCGGCGGTGGCAGCTGTGAGCGTGCGCCTCGGCTCAGCACTCAGCGAAGGCTGACCCCTCGTTGATCCCCAATTGAAGAATCCCCTGGAATAGGCGCTTACGTGGCAGATCATTACGAGACCCTTGGTGTAGAGCGTGACGCCACCGGAGACGAGATCAAGCGGGCCTACCGCAAGATGGCTCGCAAGTATCATCCCGACGCGAACCCGGGTGATCCCAGCGCCGAGTCACGCTTCAAAGAGGTCAGCGCTGCTTATGAGGTGCTGTCTAACGACGAGCGTCGGTCGCTATATGACCGGTTTGGCACGGATGATCCGAACGCAGCCCGTATGTCGGATCCCTTCGGTGGGGGTCTAGGCAGCCTCTTTGATGCTTTCTTTGGCGAGGGATCGCCGTTTGGCGCCGGTGGTGGTATTCGCCAGCAGGGCCCGCCAGCCGGGGAGGATCTGCAAACCCAGATCGACCTTGATCTGCATGACGTGGTGTTTGGGGTTGACCGTGAGGTGACCGTGCGCACTGCGGTGCGTTGCTCTGACTGTGACGGCGGTGGTGCTGAAGTTGGGACATCGGCGCGGCGTTGTAGCGAGTGCTCGGGTACTGGTCAGGTGCAGCGGGTGCGATCGTCGTTGCTGGGTCAGTTGGTTACGACCGCGGCATGTGATCGTTGCGCTGGTTTAGGCGAGGTGATCGATCATGTGTGTCCCAGCTGTGATGGTCATGGCCGCACGCTTGAGGAGCGCTCCTACAGCGTGAAGGTTCCAGCAGGTGTTGATGACGGCACGACGCTGCGCTTGAGCGGGCGTGGAGCGGCCGGCCCGAGGGGTGGCCCTCACGGTGACCTGTTCGTGCAGACACACGTTCGCCCTCACCCGAAGTTCCGCCGTGAGGGCATCGACCTGGTTCATGAGATGCATATCCCGGTGACTCAAGCCGCTCTTGGTGCCAAGTTGGATTACGAGACGCTGGACGGCACCGAACGCTTGACGATCAATCGCGGCACCGAGACCGGCACCGTGATGCGCTTGAGGGGCAGGGGAGTACCGCATTTGCGGCGTTCAGGTCGGGGTGATCTGTTGATCCAGATAGTCGTGGACGTTCCTGATGACTTGGATGATGAACAGGAAGATCTGTTGCGCAAACTTGCCGAGATGAGAGGCGAGGATGTGACACCTAAGAGCGAAGGACTGCTCGGACGTCTGCGTACTGCGTTCCGGTGAGCCGGGTCGCCTGACGCGCCTGCCTCGCCGACTCGCTAATTCGCTGATTCGCATCCATCTCAGAGGCCAGACGTGGCTGATGTATCGGGTCGACCTCGAGTTAGCCCTCACGCTCTGGTTGCTGATGTCGAGACTCCGGTGCTTGAAGAGAGGGAGCGTCACCACTTTGAACGGGTCTTGCGGGTGCGCCATGGCGATGCTCTCACTGTGGGGGACGGAGCCGGACGCTGGCGGCAGTGCGTCATGGGTTCACCGCTGGAAGTCGTCGGTGAGATCGTGTTCGAGCCGCGTCCCGAGCCGGAGGTGGCAGTCGGGTTCGCAGTGCTCAAGGGTGGCCGCAGCGATCGTGTAGTCCGACAGTTAACAGAACTTGGTGTTGACCGCATCGTGCCATTTGTCGCAGAGCGATCGGTGGTGCGACTCAACGGATCCCGGGCTCAGCGAGTGGGCCAGCGCTGGCGCCGGGTGGCTCGAGAGGCCGTAATGCAGTGTCGGCGTTCATGGCTGCCCGCTATTGAACTGGTCGTTGATCTGGAGGACTTGGCTGGTCGAGGTGCAGCTTTGGCTGCTTCTAGCGGTCGGCGTCTAGGTGCAGAAGTGAACTTCGTTCTGGTCGGCCCGGAAGGCGGATGGGTTGACTCTGAGATGTCGCTGGTGCCTGAACATGTCGGACTTGGTCCCAACATCCTGCGAGCCGAAACAGCGGCAATCGCAGTCGCGACTTTGCTAACGGCTCGCCGCTCAGGTTGCCTACCGGCTCCCACGCAGCACCGCTAAAGCGCCGACTCGTGTGACGTCGTCGGCGGATTAGCGAGCAAACGAATCCGGGTTGCGCGCCCAGGCTGCCGGACGGACCGTTGGAGACATCGGCAGAATCAGCCGGAACGCTTCGGATCGAGCAAGCGATCACCTCCTGGCGTGCGAACCCTTAGAAGGTCACAGGATCCGCCATTCAAGACTTCGATCTCAAACGCCTCCGGGACCTTCGACAGCACCGGCATCGCCAGTGTCTCGCCGCGTTCGGGCCACGACTCAAAGATGACTACCTCACCGGTGCTGGGTCGTAGCAGCGCCGGAGTTGGTTGGCTGTCACAGTTCCAGTCACCGACCACGACTCGGTCTCCGGATCCGCCAATGCTGTAGACGTTGCCGTTGTGTTCAACGACCGTCCCGCTGGAGGTGGCGCCTTGCGCTGGTTGATGGTTTGAGGCACCTCCCGACTGTTGGTCACCGAGTCCAGGAGTTGACGTCGACTGGCTAACTGCCGTCTGGTTGGACTCTGGGTTGCCATCAGTAGGCAGATGATCTCTGCCGAGCCACCAGCCAACAGCCAAGACCACAGCTAGTACACCGACTGCCGCCGGAGCCACTAGCAGCAACCGCGGCTTGCGACGTGGCGCTTTGGGTAGTGGCGGGGGTCTGTTGTTGGGCCTCCGCTCCGTGCGACTGCTTCGATTCGCTTGGATGGCATCAAGTTGACGCTTGAGGTCTCGTGCACTGATCTCGCCCGAACGAGCACTCTCAGCAAGCGCTTCGAGCTTGGACTCGATTGCCCCTCGCGGCAAACTCGTGTCATGGCACAACTCGGCTAGGCCGATGAGGTCAACATGCTTGTTGACCTCGTCCGCATCTGCGGCTCGCGAAAAGCTGCAAAGTACCGGATCGTCCTCATCGCCATGCAACACATGGCTCGCTACAAGCCGACGGTGTGCAACACCCCGATCGTGCAGGTCAGCGACGATTCCTGCTAGCGCCGCCATCGCTTTGGCACGTTTTGCAGGGTCGGTGATCGGTCTCGTTGCCCATGTGTCGGAACTGACGAACTCTGTGTGAAGTGCCTTGCCACCTTCGTCGGTGTCAACGAGTTCAATGAATCGCACAACACCGGGATGTGCGAGTCGTTCAACAAGCACCGCCTCGCGTTCGATCTCATCGCTTCAATCTGGGTTGGCGCTCTTGACTGCAATCAGTTGATCACCAGCACGAGTCACCGTTACGGCCGCCATCAAGTGCTCCTAGTTCAGCTGTCGATAGACGATTTAGAGAGCTCGAGTTCAAGCCGAGCACATTGCTGTGTGAACAGTGACGCTACATAGAACATCATGATCTCACACGCTAAGCATGTTCCAAAGATTGAGTGTCGGTCGGATGTGTGAATGTCGGTGCTTGCAGTTGGCGGATATGAGGTGGTCGATGCGTTCGTGTCGTCGGTACTGCTTCGGTGGGCGGGCCTCTACTCTTCCGGTCATGGATGCCGACAACGAAACCGCTAGCGCAACGGCGAACGAGCTCGATCAGGCAGCTGATGTGATCCGAGCCGCATTGAGTGGCGATGTCGCTTCCGGTCTTGCCGACCTGCTCGACCCCTCGGTGACGTGGGGCGAGTGCGCTGGTGCCGAAGCCGTCCTTGAGTTCGTCTCGGCAACCGTCAACGCAGGTGCAGACATTCGAGACCTCGATGTCGAGGTGGTCGGCGACCGCATCGTGGTCGAGTTCCGGATCGGCGACGAAGACTTCACGATCGTTCACGCGGTCTTCCTTCGTAGCGGGCGCATCGCCGAGATCGTCCACGCCACTAACAGCGAGAGCGCACGCACTGTGCGGCCGGTCGGTGACTTGGCCCAAGCCGCAGCCCGGCTCTGGCGAGCGAAAGGGTGCTCGCCTGTGCTGCCGGTCAGCGACATAAGCCGAGCCATAGACCACTACCGGAAGTTGGGCTTCGATGTGCAGGCCTACGAGGGCGACGCGCCCTATGCGTTCGCTGTCCGCAACAGCATCGAACTGCACCTCTCCCAGATACGCGACCTCGACGCCGCAACCAACACCAGCGTCTACTACCTCTACGTCGACGATGCCGACGCCCTCTACGCCACCTGGCGACTCGCGGAGATCGACGGACGACTGTTCGCTCCTTTCGATACCGAATACGGGTTGCGAGAAGGCACCCATGTCGACCCCGACGGCAACCTCGTTCGGTTCGGCAGCCCCCTCTAACTCACACAGCAATCAACAATCGATGCGGAAGTGAGCGCCGTGGTAGCCGTCGTTGGGCGGCCAAATGTCGGCAAGTCGACCCTGGTGAACCGGATAATCGGTCGTCGTGAAGCGATCGTTGAGGAACGACCTGGCGTTACCCGTGATCGCAAGACTGTTGCCGCTGAGTGGCAGGGCAGACCGTTCACGCTTGTTGACACCGGCGGCTGGAGCACCTCGGTCGACGCCTTGGATTCCAAGGTTACGGAGCAATCGGAGCGCGCTGTTGCCGAAGCCGATGCGGTCTTGTTCGTGGTCGACGCAGCTGTTGGCTTGACCGCTGATGACGAGGACGTGGCACGGATGTTGCGCCACACCCAGGCTCCCGTGCTGGTTGTTGCGAACAAGGTTGATCACTCGCGCCTGGAGTACGACACTTGGACGCTGCTAGGGCTGGGCTTCGGAGATCCGCACTGCGTGAGCGCAATGCATGGACATGGAACAGGCGATCTGCTCGACGCTCTCGTGGCAGCCCTTGAGACTCAGAACCCCGAACACCCCAACACTGCGCACCGTCATTCGGCGTTAAGTCCTGCGAGCGGCGACGCAGCGGATCTCTCCGTGGTTCTGGTGGGTCGACCAAACGCCGGTAAGTCCACCTTGTTTAATCGACTGATCGGTGAGGAACGCTCGATCGTTCACGACATGCCCGGCACGACCCGCGACTCGATCGACACCATCGTGGAGACACCCGACGGCAGGTTGCGTTTCATCGACACGGCGGGAATGCGACGCCGTGGCCGCATTAACTCCGGCACTGAGTACTTCTCATTGCTGCGAGCTCTCAACGCGGTTGACCACGCCGATGTCGCACTGCTCGTGGTGGACGCGTCAGTGGGGGTGACCCATCAGGATCAGCGGCTAGCAGAACGTGTTGATGCTGCCGGCTGTCCGATCGTGGTGTTGCTGAACAAGTGGGACCTGCTCAACACCGAGCGTCGGCTAGCCGTTGGCGCCCAGGCTCGTCACAGGCTGGGGTTCCTAGGTGACATTGGTGTGCTACGTACGTCGGCGTTGAGCGGTAGCGGTGTCGGTCGCTTGTGGCCTGCTTTGCGGCGCACCACCGAGGCGTACCGAACTCGCATCTCCACGCGTCTCGTCAACTACTCGGTACGTGCTGCCCAGGCCGCTCAGCCCGCACCTCACGGTGCCCGCATTTTGTACGCAACCCAGGGGGCGACGAACCCTCCGACATTTACGCTGTTTGTGAATCGAACCTTGCCACGCACCTACCTGCGCTATATCGAGCGGCGCTTGCGGGAGGATTTCGATCTCGCTAATACGGCCCTGAAGCTCCGGGTCCGCCGCCGCGGTGACTGAGGGGTACTATCAGTTGCTAGGAGGCGGCGAGGTGCTTGGAGGGCTCGGATGGCGTTCGTCCTTGACTTTCTTGCGCTCTGTTTTGCAGTTACTGCGGCCTTCTATGTTCGGTCGGCGCGCCACCAGTTGCGGATGTGGCGCTGGATCGAGGGGGAGCCAGAGCGAGATAGCGGTCGCAACGATGCCTTAGCACTGGCACATTCTGCGTACCGCAAAGAGGTTCACGGTGCAGCCGTTTATGGCTCGCTGGCGCTTGTGTCCGTAGCGTTGGGGCGCCTCAACTTCAACGGGATCGAACTGGTAATGGCGCTGTTGCTGTTGCCTGCGGTGGCGTCGGTGTGGTGGGGCCGCACGGCAGTTCAGGAGGCACGTCTCGCACGTAGCCGGTATGGATTGGAGCGTCGAGCAGAGCAGGCGCTTGAGCAAGAGCAGTTGGCTCCGAAGGCATGGGCGGCACGCCTCGCACCCGAGGAACTGCCTGATTTCACTGGCTTTGAGATTGGCCGTGTGTATCAGGCGGGTACCGGTCTGATGGCCGGGGACTTCTTCGATGTGCATAGGGTGAGCCGTTATCGGGTGGCTGCGGTGATCGGCGACGTTGCCGGTCACGGAATTGAGTCATCAATCACAGCATTTCAAGCGAAGTACTTGCTGCGGGTCTTTCTGCAGCAGTTCCGTGACCCTGCTCAAGCATTTGAGGAGATCAATGCTCAGCTCGCGACCGGTGATCGCAACGAGGAGTTCATCTCGGTTTGTGTAGTTGTGTTTGACACGGAAGCCGGCACGTTGCGTTACGCGTCGGCGGGGCACCCAGCTGCGTTCGTGTTTCATGAGGAGGGTGTCGCGCCGTTGCGCTCTACCGGTCCACTGTTGATGCTCGATCCACGTGCTAGCTACTTCTCTCGTGAGATTGAACTTCACCCGGCCGATCTGGTGGTGATGTATACGGACGGTTTGTCAGAGGCTCGCTCGGGTCGGCAATTGTTTGGCGAGAACCGCATTGTGCGAGCTGTTGAGCGCAACCTGGACGCTGCTCCGGATGTGTTGTGCAAGTCGCTGCTTGACGATGCCAAGGACTTTGCGGGCGGTTCGATAGCGGACGACACGGCAATTCTGGCGATCCGGCGCGATTGACCGCGACTGACAATGCCGTGGTGTGAGTCGTGTGAGCGATATCTGACTCCCGCCACTCTCAAACTTGAGCAGCGTTGCCCATCATGTGGAGAGCAGGTTGAGGTCAGCGACTCTGGTGACTCAGCCACCCCCGGGTCTCCGCAAGTCGTTACGGGTGCGAGCGACCATGTCGATCGGGTCCCGTGGCACTTCTGGTTGTTGCTTATCGCTGCAGGCGTTTACTTGGGTTGGCGAGCGATTCAGGGGATCGCGCTGCTACTAACTGTCACCTGGTTCTCGTAGCAGCAGTGGCTGCTAGCATCCACCGCGTACGGGCTGTGGCGCAGCTTGGTTAGCGCGTCGGTCTGGGGGACCGAAGGTCGGGAGTTCAAATCTCCCCAGCCCGACCAGTGAGCATTGAACCGTCTGAAAGCGACTCCCCAATCTCGCTCGGCCGCCTCGAGTTAGTTGATCCGAGGCAAGTTTGGCCTGATGAGGCCGCCGATTTCACTCCGTGGCTGCTGGACAACGAAGACTATCTGGGTGAAGTTCTCGGCATTGATGTCGTACTTGAAGAGCGAGAGCGGCCAGTTGGGGCCTATTCAGTCGACCTATTTGGTAGTGACGAAACGCATCAGTGTCCACTGATCGTCGAGAACCAACTTGAGGTGACGGACAATCAGCACCTAGGTCAGCTCTTGACCTACGCTGCAGGGACTGATTCGAAGACCATCATTTGGGTTTCCCCTGAATTCAGAGATGAACACCGCAAGGCTCTTGACTTCTTGAACTCTATTTCAGATGACGAGACAAGGTTCTTCGGAGTAGAAGTTGCCGTCGGCAGAATTGGTGATTCTGCTCTCGCTCCGATCTTCAGAGTGATGTGTGAACCAGACAACTGGAAGTCTCTGATTCAACAGGGACCTAAGGCAGACTTAACCCCCTCTCAGGCTGCCTATCACTCCTTCTGGACTGGATTCCTTAAGTCACTACATGCCAAACATCCCGGGAACACTAAGGTTCGAAGTCCAGGAACGCACTCGCATATGCGCCTCAAGTACATCCGCAAAGGCATAGTGATTCGCGGTGGCTTCTTCACTCAGGGTAAGTTTGCTTGTCAGGTTTACATTGATACTGCTAGTGAAGACTCGAACAAGGCGATCCTAGATGCGCTGTCTTTGCATAAGGATGCGATTGAGGAAGGATTAGCCACGCAGACGAAATGGCATGAGATGCGCGGTCGCAAAGCATGTCGAATTAGTGTGAGTCAAGACGGGAAGATAAAGGAAACGCAAACTCATGCTGTGTTAACTTCATGGCTCACACTGAAATTTCTTGACTTTGTACGTGTATTCGTTCCACTGGTTCAAGAACTTGACGCCGATCTCTGGGAGAGCGAAGCCGAAGAGGCCTAGATCAAATCATGTGTGCGTGACGGATTCATTGCGCTTCTTCGATGGCGTCGAGTAGGGGCTCTGAGACTAAGAACGGGGCTGCGGATTGTTCTAGGCGTCGGAAGTCTCTGAGCGGCAGTTTCACACCGAGCTGGTGGGCATCTGTGAGGCGACGTTCAATGAAGTCGGTTTGATCTTTACCGAGACTTCCGGAAACCATTCGTACTACTGAGATCGGTCGGGATCCTGAGTCGGGCATAGAGGGTTCGAGAGCAACGGCACCTCGAGTTGCGCTTTGATGCAAATAGAGCGCGATCGCTGCTAGCGGCACATTGTGGTTGAACTTGGCTGTCGACTTTCCTCTCAAGCGAGTCTCGACCTCGGCACATGAGATCTCGTCAAGCGCCAATCCCCAGATCGGCGTCTGCGACGCAAGGTCGTCGACCGCCTTGCAGAACACAGCGACAGAAGAACCATGCACAATCTCGGAGAAGGTGACGTTCTCGGCTATGAGTTCTGCAGTACCCGCATCACAGTGCGCAACCCGGCAGGAGCGGTACACGAGGTCGTGTAACTCACGGGGTGCGACGATCACACGCCGCGGTGTCATCCGAGTACCGACTCAAACAATCGGAGCCAGTTATTGCCTAGCACTGCGTCTCGCTCAACAAGTGAGAACCCAACCTCCTCCAGGCCCTCGGCAAGAGAAGCAAAGTCCTTGGGCCCGTCAAACCACGACGGCCACGGAGGGAAGTTCGGTGCCGACTCGGAACTGGTGGGTGGATCCCAGCGACCGCCGCGCATCCAACCCAGAGCATCGTCGCTCCAGCCAAGTACCGCATCGGTGCCGATGGCGACATGTTCCACACCTACTTGATCAGCAAGGCGGGCGAGCATCGAGCAGTAGTCGTTCCTGCTGACCCCAGCGCCGCCGATAAACAACGGGTAAAGCGTGCAACCGATTACACCTCCCCGCTCGCACACAGCCTCAATCACCTCATCAGGCTTGTTGCGGGGCGAGTCACAAAACCACCTCGGGTTGCCGTGAGTCACCGCGATGGGATGCGATGAAGCATGCACGGCATCAAGCCCCGTCCTGTCGCCCACATGGGAGATGTCGATCAACACGCCCGCCTCGTTGCAGGCCTTCACTAGGCGATATCCAAGGCGGGTTAACCCACCGTCCACTGGCTCCCAGCAACTTGAACCTGCATGGTTGGCGATGTTGTAAGTGAGTTGCACAACCCGAACACCGACGTCGGCGAACATCTGCACCATCTCGGGATCGTCACCAATCATCGAAGAGTTCTGAAACCCCATCAGCAGCCCAAGCACACCGTCATCAGCCGCAGCACGCATCTCGGCAGTGCTTCGCACCTCCCTGATCTTGTCCGCATTGTTGCGACATAGCCGCCGGAACGCGGCAACACGGGTCATTGCACCCGCAAGGTCTTCCCAAACCCCCACCGTCGCATGCACGACATCAACACCACCGGAACGCACCTCATCGATCACCGAGCGCGACCAGTCGTTGATCTGCAGTCCGTCAATGATCATCACACGCTCGCAGCAACTGAAGCACCCGCAGTTGAGGGACGTGGCGGCAGCACCCAGTCATCAGTCACCGACGTTCCAAGATCGCTGAGCCGCGGCGCCCCCTGAAATAGCGTCACCCGAAGCCAGTCGGTCGACTTGGGTTTGAAGTTGTCCATGCCATACATAGCGAGTTGAAAGCGTTGCAACATCAAGGGCAGGTACGCCGTAGAGCAGGCATTGTCCAGTGGTTCGCCATAGCAGTAATCCGCCGACATCACCCTGTGAGCGGCCAGTCGATGTTCGGGATGTTCACGAAGCACCTGATGCATGAGGGTGTCGGGGGGCCAATCCAGAAGCGCAGCACGAAGACGCCAGATCCTCAGCGCAATGTCCACCGCCACATCTCGCCCGACAGGAGCCAATGCGTGGCGTCGCACACGGCGAGGCTCCTCGGTGTTGTCGCTGATCACCCACCAGTAGGAGTCAGCACCATGGCTGTCTAGATCAAGATTCGCTAACCAGCCAAAACGGGTCTCGATTAGTTCACACATTGTCGACACGGTCACAGCAGGATCCCACTGTGAGTGTTCGTCAACGCAGAGCATGGCGTCGATCGCTTTGTCGTCACCGTTGTGAAGCTCAAGCATCAGCGACACCACTAGCTCTGCTGTTTCGTGATCGACCGACTCTGCCCACAGATACAGCGAGTCAAACGGCTTGTCGGCATGCCGGCACCGCTGCCAGGCCTGCTGGATCTCGGTGACAATTGGCGCGAGTGCAGATGGGCTCAAGAACGGTCGGCAGTCGTCATTGCTGCCTTCACGAAAGTGACGGTGAGCGCGCTCCAGCCAGCTTTCAAAGCGAGTACAAAGAGCAGGCGTTCCAGCAAGCACCCGCATGTCGGCAAGGGCGATCTCTCGGATCGATACCCAGGCGTGAATCACCTGTGGATGTTTGAACGCGTAGGGGACAAGCCCCAGTCCGGTGGCATTGCCCAGCCCGAAGTAGCGTCTCCATTGCTCGTCAAACACCGTGCTAGATGGGCCACCGGCCACTCGAGCACAGTGCTCAACAATGTCGAAGGCCAACTCACGAAAGAGCCAGGCACACAACATCTGTGCCCGGTAGGGGGTGCTCAGAGGATGACTTGGCGGGTACCCATCAAATGAGAGCATTCCGTATTTGCCGTTCGCATAGAACGCGGTGCTGCGCATGATGTAGCCCGCATCGGCAGCCTTGCGGCCTTCGGGCTGCTGGCCTCGTGCCAGGGATGAGACGAGATAGTCAAAGAATCTGACACTTCGATTACCTCGGGTCAGAACCAGCACCCGCGAGTCGAAACGTCCGTCTTCTTGTAGGGGCACCTGCTCACGCAGCATCGCCATCAGAGCCTCGTCAAGATCTCCCTCTACAAGTGCAGCGGTGACCTCCCAACGCTCGGCGATGACACGATCGGTGTGCTTTACCTCATCAATCGTTGTAGCGAAGGCAACGAAGTGAAGGAGCACGCCCTCAGCGAGCACCGTGTAGACGGCCTCGCCATGACCGCTGGCATCAAGATCAATGCGAGTGCGCTGCACCCGCCAGCCACAACGCAGCGCCCGGCGAATCATGGTGCGGCTGAAGCTGTAGCGAGTGAGGCGTGCAGCACCCATCGCTTCTGGTTGCATCACCCGGCTGGGTGAACGCAGCAGGCCGCTACGAGCCGATAGTTCGCTCCGAAGCCTGCTACCTGTACCGAGAGACTCGGAGTCTGGATGCGCGCGTGTCAGCACGCACCCAGACTCCACTTACTTTCGTGAACCGGTTGAGTCGGTTAGCCGGCTGCGGCCATTGCCTCCTCGATCCATCCGTCGACGAGGTCACGGTTGTTGGCGATCCAATCGGCGGCCGCGCTAGAGATGTCCTCTTCGGAGTTGGCCCCCGCGTCAATGGCAACCGCCTGGACAGCGACTGCTAGCGGATCCATCACAAAGCTCTCCAGCAGCGATGCTGCAGCGGGATTCTCGGCGGCGAAGTCGTTGTTGACAGTTACAACGATGTCTGATGGCGTGAACATGGTTGTACACGGATCGTTCGTGCAACTATCACCGACGTTGGACACCCCGTCCTGGCCTTCAAGAGCGTGCTCGGGCTGGATGGCGAGCCAAAGCACGTCACGTCCCGGGACGAGCTTGCCGACGAACGCTGTCGGCGTCCACACGTATTGCAGCACCGGGCCGCCATTGGCATAGCTGGCCTGGGACTCTGCGAATAGCGCCGAGTGGGTCGCTGAGACCTGAGCGATGCGATCTCCCCAGCCGTTCTGGTCGATGGTGTCGTTGATTACCTTCTGGCATCCCCAACCGTCATCGCAGCCGTTGATGTCGGCACGACCGTCACCGTCGGAGTCGAAGTGAGCGATGGCATCGGGATTGTCAAGCAGCTCTTCAAGAGTGCTGAAACCGAACTGCTCAACGCTGGGGATGTCCACGAGCAGGCCTTGCAGCGCGCCAGAAGCCATCATCGTGCCGATGTATGAGGCACTGTCAGCAAAGGTGCCACCGTCGGGGCTAGCACCAGCAAGCAGCGGATCGTGGTTGAGCGGCCACGACGATGCCCACAGATCGAAGTCGCCTAGCGCAACTGCCGGGTAGAAGGTGGCAGGTGCGATCTCTTCGGGCTGGCCGACTTCGTAACCGAGTTCTTGCAGTAGCTGCTGCACGACGTAATTCTGGAAGTAGGTCTCAATCCAGTTGCCTCGTGCCATCGTTACCGTGACGCCTTCACCGGGCAGCGCCATCATCTCGTCGCCGTCCATGGTCTCGGAATCATCAGTCATTTCGTCGCTGTCCATGGCTTCGGAATCGTCGGTCATTTCGCCGTCCATGCCTTCATCCATGTGCTCATCGTCGTCGGCCATCATGTCGCCGTCGGACTCATCCATGTGCTCGTCGTCGGCAGCGGCCATCGCGCCGTCATCCGTGGAAGCCGCCTCGGCTGCAACATCATCGTCGTCGTCACCGCAGCTCGCGGCCAGCAACGACAAGACAGCTAGAGCAGTAAGCAGCTTCCAGACTTGCGCAAGGCCGCGCTTAGTCAGTGTTGTGGTCATTTGTAGTTCCCTCCCCTGGAACAGTCGGACGTTTAACTAACCCTAGACGACGGTGATGCGCCCCGAGCCGTAGCGCGAGAGCTACTCGGGATGCGCTGCGCGCCAGCCTCGCTCGATCAACACCAGTCCGCCACACACAGCTAAGAAGGCGCTAGCTCCGGGTGTGAGTGCTTGAGGTGAAAGTCGCACAATTGAAGCGATCCAGCAGATCCCGATGGCAGCGACCCCAGCACCAGCTCCGAGCATCACCGCACCCAGCAACCGCTGCGTGCCGCTGTTGCGCACTACACGACCGAGACTTGCCAGCGTCCCCAAGAGGGTAAAGATGATGATGCTGTAGCCGATCAGCGGCCCGCCTGATTCGAGACCCCGGGTGGTGACACGGCGAGTTTGTGACAGTGCCTCAGCGAGTACTTCAGCTGCTAGTCCGCCTTGGTCGACGCCTTCGGCTTGCGCGGCCATCTCCGCGGCAATCTGGGCCGCGTCGCTGCGCTGATCGAGGATCCAAGACCCACCGGCCCCAGCAAGGGTCAAGAACGCCGCCAACACGATGATGCCGATGACTGTGCGGGTGCCTACCCGCACAGGGTCATCTCCCGCGGGAGCTCTCGTAGCGATGGCGGCGACCAGGCCCAAAACCGTGATCAGGGCCGCCGCAATGAGAGCCAGCCAGACTCCACCGCCGTTGCTGTAGTTGTCGCCCCGTGGTGCCGTGGTGAGATACGCCGTAACCACGGCGAGCATCGTCACGCCGATCGCACACAGCATCGCTGGTTCGGTGAGAGTGCTGGTTCGCTTGCGCCACAGCAATATCGCTCCCGAGGCTGTCGAAGCTATTGCGAGCAGGCACAAAACGATGCCGAACCATGAACCGCCGGTGGCATCTAGGCCGCTGTGAGCGCCGGGCAGGGCGACATCATCGAAGCGGGCATACGCGGAGATCTTCCCGGCGTCGTTTCCCCATGTCATCAGCGTGGAGACGAACGCGGCGATGCCTCCAATAGTGGCCGTCAGGGCCGCGAGTCGAAGCGGAGTCGAGAGATGGCTGGCCTCGGGCTTGCTGAGGATCTGCTCAAGCTTCTCGGAGCGCTGAGAGGTGGGGGCTGACTCGGTTGCGGCAGGGGCGGGCAGCACTGGCTCTTTGCGGTTGGCCCATGCTTGGCCCATCCGTTTGAACAGGTTTCTTCGATCGAGAGAATCGGACGGCTGCGAGATTCTGTCGAGTAGCACCCCGACCATGTAGAGCCCTGCTCCCGCTGAAGCACCTACAGGTATGTCTGCGGTATTGAGCGCCGTGAGTATGGGTTTGCCGAGACCTCCTCCGGCGATGATGGCAACGATGCCGACCATCGATAGCGATAGCAGCAACGTTTGGTTGAGCCCGGCCATGATGGCGGGACGTGCCAGCGGCAACTGCACCTCACGTAGAACCCTCAACTCGGTGGCCCCGAACGCCCGGGCCGCCTCTACAACGTCGCTTGGCACCTGGCGCACTCCGAGGTTGGTGAGGCGCACGATTGGTGGCAGCGCGAACACCAGCGTGGCGAGCACACCGGGAGTACGCCGCACCCCGAACAGGAAGATGATCGGTAGCAGGTACACGAATGGGTGTATCACTTGCATGCCGTCGAGGACGGGGCGTAGCCGTGCCCAGAATGCGTCGACGCGTGCTGCCAGGATGCCGAGCGGGATGCCGATGATCGTGCAGATGATGACGGCCACGATGATCATGCCGACCGTTTCCATCGTGAGATCCCAGTAGTCGTTGCCGAGGAGTCCGCACAACAGCAGGGCAGCCGCGCTTCCAAGACCTACTAGCAGGTTCCTTGTGAACAATCCGATTGCGAAGAACAGCAGCAGCACTACGGGCCAGGGGAGCCAGTCCTGCAGGAGGTTGTCGATGATGAGTTCAAGGAGTTTGTCGACGGGCCACTTGACTGCATCAAGGAAGCCGCTGATGTGAGCGGTCAGCCAGAAGACGATCTCTTCGATCCAGATACCGAAGGGGATCTCCCAAGAGTCAAGGTTCTCGTTGTCCCAGAAGCTCAATGCGAGCACATTCACGTTCATGTTCATGTTCATGTGACGCCCGCCTCTGTCTTGGCCATCTCTAGACGTTCTGAAATACCCTCGACCCGGCCCAACTCGGCAAGCACATCTAGTGGCCAGGCCGACCCTGTGAGCATCCCCTCCTCATCGATCACAGCAACCGGCAGTCCGTCTCCGAAGAGTTGGTAGACCTTTGCGAGTGCGGTGTTGTCGGGAACCGCAGCCACGGGTTTCACGATGCTTTCTACGCTGCGTCTTGGTGACGCCGATAGAGCGGCTTGGCGGTTAACTGCTCCGACGGGCTTGCCTTGGCTGTCGGTTACGTGTATTGCTTCTCGGCCACTTTGTTCCATCACAGCGAGGGACTCTTTGATGGTGGCATTGGTGTGAACGGAGATGGCTTCTCGGCGCACTGATTCCACTAGCAGCACCCGTCCTTGATCAACGTCTTGGACGAATTCGGCGACATAGTCGGTGGCTGGGCGTGTGAGGATGTCTTCGGGTGTTCCGATTTGTTGGATAGCACCGTCTTTCATGATGCAAACCCGTGACCCCACCCGCAGTGCTTCGTTGAGGTCGTGTGTAATGAACAGGATTGTCTTATGAAGTTCGTTCTGTATCTCCATTAGTTCATCTTGCATCTGACGGCGGATCAGGGGATCAAGCGCGCTGAATGCTTCGTCCATTAACAAGATGTCGGGGTCTGTTGCTAGCGCTCGAGCAAGGCCCACTCGCTGCTGCATGCCGCCGCTGAGTTGGCGGGGATAGCTGTTCTCATAGCCAGACAGTCCAACTAGAGCGAGTGCTTTATCGGCTGCAGCATTGCGGTCTTTGAGGTCCATGCCTTTGACCTTGAGACCGAATGCCACATTCGCACGCACATCTTGATGCGGAAACAGTGCAAAGTGCTGAAAAACCATTCCGGTCTTGTCTCTGCGGAATGCTTGGAGCCCCTTGTCATCAAGTTCTGTGACATCGATCCCGTCGACTATGACTGTGCCGTCGGTCGGGTCGTGTAGCCGGTTGACGCAGCGGATCAGGGTTGATTTGCCTGATCCTGACAATCCCATGACGACGAATATCTCGCCGGTCTCGACTTCGAAATCGGCGTTGTCTACGCCGACCACATGGCCGGTGCTCTCTTTGATCTCATCTTTGGAGTAACCGGCCTTGAGAAGTTCGAGTGGCTTGCCATCGGGTTCGTCACCGAAAATCTTGACGACGTTATGCAGTCGAATCTTGGCAGCCATGCTCTCCCCCTGGTCATGCTGGTCAATTGTCATGCCTGGTAACGCTGGCTAAGCCGGAAGACTCCACTCTAGTCGTCTGACATTTCCTGCTCTGCTCGTGTGATCTTGCCTTGAAGCGCTCCGAAGACAGCTTCGGCTGGATGGTGCAGATCGGCCGAACGGCACCACCGGAAGTGGCTGGGTTAGAGTCGCTGCTCATATGCGGCTTCGACGCGACTCTTACGAACTGAACTTTTGACACCGTCCGGGACCGACCTGTTGAACTCTTAGCAAGCCGCTCGTGACTGCTGCTGCGCCGCGGGCGCTGCCTGAGAGGCTGCCAGACGTTGGCGAGTTGGTGCATGTGCGCAGTCGGCGATGGCTGGTTGAAGAAGTCACCAAGTCGCCGGATCGTCGTGAGTCGGCCGTTGTGCGGCTTGCTTGTGCCGATGACGACAATCAGGGTCGACTGCTTGACGTCTATTGGGATTATGAACCCGATCGTTGGATTCTCAGTGATGAGGGCTGGTCTGACCTAGCAGCTCGGGGCTTCGATTCCCCGCAGATGTTCGGCGCGTATCTGCACACCCTGCGCTGGAACTGCACGACAGCGACCGATCCAAATCTGTTCCAGGCACCGTTTCGCGCCGGCATCACTATTGACGCGTACCAGATGGAACCGCTTCGCAAGGCACTGCGTCTGCCACGAGTGAATCTGTTAATCGCTGATGACACTGGACTCGGCAAGACCATCGAAGCGGGATTGATTGCACGTGAACTCTTGCTTCGGCGTAAGGCGAGCTCGATCGTGGTTGCCGCGCCTCCCTCAATGCTTGAGCAGTGGCGCGGTGAGATGGAAGATCGCTTTGGACTGCTATTCGAGATTCTCGACCGTGCCTATGTAGCAAGGATTCGACGCGAGCGGGGCTTCGGTGTAAATCCGTGGCGAACTCACAGCCGCTTTCTGGTGTCGCACAGGTTGCTCGTTGATGCCGCGTACACAGATCCGATGCGCGAGTGGCTCGGGGAGTCCCGTGCCGGGAGCCTGTTAATCCTTGACGAAGCCCATCACGCAGCACCATCGTCGGGCGGCCGTTACGGCATTGAGACCAAATTCACCAAAGCGATCCGCGATCTTGCGCACCGCTTCGAGCACCGCCTGTTCCTGTCTGCGACACCTCACAACGGGCACTCCAACAGTTTCTCGACGCTGCTGGAACTGCTCGATCCCTTCCGGTTCACCCGCGGGGTGAAGGTTGCAGCCAAACGTGACCTGGAGCCAGTCATGGTGCGGCGCCTCAAAGAGGATCTCCGCTCGTTGCAGGGCGGCTTCCCGAAACGTCTCGTCAAGCGGATCGAGATCGGTGGTCTGGCTGACGACGCTCCCGAGTTGGTGCTGTCACGGTTGCTCGACGAGTACCGCAGCGCCCGGGAGCGTCGCTACGAGCAGGAGTCAACGAGGGTGCGCTCAGCCGCGGGACTCATGACGGTGGGCTTGCAGCAGCGGCTGCTCTCATCTGTTGAAGCCTTCGCTCGCAGCCTGAGGGTTCATCGCGAGACTGTTCAGCGGCACCGGGAGTCGGCTCAACAGGAGCAAACCGAAACCGCGGCGGGTGAACAGTCGAGCCGAGAGCGTGTCAATCGTGAGCTCCACGATGCGTATTTGAGGTCGCCCGATGCTGACGATGAACGCAGCAGGTTGACATCCGAAGACGCCGAAGCCGACGAAGAGAGCCAGATCCGCGCCATCGACGAAGCGTCTCGGACCAAAGTTGATCTCGAACAGCAGGCCTGGGTTCACGAGCAGCGCCTGCTCGATCAGATGCAGCAGATCGCCGAGGAATCCAGACATCTCCCCGATGCCAAGATTCGCTGGCTAATCGACTGGATTCGACGCAATCAGTGCCCTGGCTTGCCGGAATTCGGGAAGCGACTTAGAGGCGCACTACCACGATGGACAGATCGGCGCGTGCTGATCTTCACCGAGAACCGTGAGGGAACGAAGCGATACCTCCGCAGCACGCTCGAGCGTGCCATCGAAGGCAGTCATCTCGCCGATGAGCGCATTGACATCATTGACGGCCTCACGAGTCCGGCTCGCAGGCGTGAGGTGCAGAGGCGCTTCAACGCCGACCCCGCGGAGGAGCCGCTGAGGATTGTGATCGCTACCGATGCTGCGCGTGAGGGCTTGAACCTGCAGGCTCATTGCCGAGATCTGTTTCACTACGACCTGCCCTGGAATCCTGGCCGCATCGAGCAACGTAACGGCCGGATTGATCGCAAGCTTCAACCTGCAGCAGAGGTCAACTGTCACTATTTCGTGCTTCCCCAGCGGGTGGAAGACCGTGTGCTTGAGGTGCTTGTCACCAAGACTGAGACGATCAAGCGTGAACTTGGAAGTCTGTCGAACGTGATCGACGACTCCGTCGAGCGGCGACTCATATCTGAAGGCATCCGCCATCGTGATGCAGAAGCGCTTAGGAACCAGATCGAAGCCGACAAGATCGACGCAGCGAAGCTGCGAGCAACTCAGGAAGAGCTTGAGGAGGCTCGAGAAGGTCAAACGGAACTGCGCAAACAGATCGATGCTTGCCGCAGCCTGCTCGACAGATCCCGCCGGTGGGCTGACTTCTCACCGGAACCGTTTCGGGGGGCAATTGACTGCTCGCTCGGTTTGCTGGGTGCGCCGCCACTGCAGGAGCGCCTCGATGACGAGGGGCAGAGGCGATGGAGTTTCCCCTCGTTGGAGAAGCGGGCAACTAGCGATCCGAGCTGGATCTCTACTCTTGACTCGCTGCGGGTGCCCCGTAAACGTAAACAGAAGGTGGCGGAGTGGCGGCTTGAAGCCCCGATCCGACCGGTCGTGTTCGAAGACGAGGGACGCCTAGACGCGGGCACGGTCCACTTGCACTTAGAGCAGCGAGTGGCTCAGCGGTTGCTGTCGCGCTTTCGTTCCCAGGGCTTCGTTTACAACGATCTCTCGCGGGCCTGCTTAGCGCAGTCACGAGACTCGATTCCCCGTGTTGTGTTGCTCGGGCGCCTCTCGCTTTATGGCAAGGGGGCAGAGCGACTCCATGAAGAGATCGTGCCGGTCGCCGCGCGCTGGATTGATCCAGCTGCTCGCACGGATCCCTTGCGGAGCTACAAGCGTGATGCGCAGGTGCGCACGATGCGGCTGCTGTATGCGGCTCTGCAAAATCCTCGGCCAGGTCCTGGCGATCTGATTCAGCGTCGCTTGATGCGCTCGGTCGGCCGTGACATTGCCGATCTGCGTCCTCAGCTTGAGCCGCGTGCGAACCAGCACGCCCAGGCTGCGATCCAGCGCCTTGCTGAGCGTGGCGCGCGCGAGGAGCGGGCGCTACAAGAGGTTCTTGAGCGGCACCGAGGTCAGGTGACCAGCGAATTGGCGCGCCACACCAGAGACTTCGATCAACTGGTGCTCGGCCTGCGGGGTTCTGATGCCAGTCAGTACCGGCGAGACGCCCAGCAACTGCGGGCAAACATCAGACATTGGCAGGAACGGCTTGAGCAGTTCGAGACCGACCTGCAGCGTGAGCCTGCACGAACCCGAGACTTCTACGTGGTGACGGCTAAGCGGATTGAGCCCATCGGGCTCGTTTACCTCTGGCCGGAGTCGAACTAGTGCCGCGGGTCGATACCAACGTAGGGGCGCACCGCGAATGGCTTGGTTTCGTTCAGCAAACCGGGCTGGTGGTCTCGGTGACTGCTCTTGCATGCGCAGACGTCATCTTGAACCGTCGCGATGTCGAAGGTCAGCGCCTCCTGCGTGAATGTTTGGAGATTGAGAACTCTGAAATGTTGGGGGGGGGGGGTTACCTTGAATGTCATGAAATATATCAAATATTCCAAAAAATCGCGCGGACAGTGTTGGGATGGAACTTCTCACCCCTCGGGTTTGCCGGGACATCCAAGGAGCCGATACCTGAAGATCTAGCGGTCGACCTCCCCGGCTCAAGCGAGGTATTTCGGCCCGACTTCGCTGTCCGCGCTGAGCCGCGGAGATCTGCCCGTCCCGTCGGGTTAATGCGTCCAGGGAAACTCGGCGCGTTTGGAGCGGTCGGTTCAACAAGCGGCTCGCCTTCCCAGATTCAGGCAAGCCAATCGCAAGTGACAACGACGGCCGGAACAACTACGGGCGGCAAGTCCGGAGAGCCTTCGCCGTGGCAATTGCTAGTGAGTCTCCTGGACTCCGGCCAGAGTCTCGATCGGGCGAGCAATGGAACCGATCTCTCTGCACACGGTCGTATGGAGCGTCTGCTGCGAGCGACACGTGTGCCTGCTGGGTTGCTGTTCAACGGCAAAACCCTGCGCCTCATCTCGGCTCCACCGGGTGAGAGTTCAGGCTGGCTGGACTTCAATCTGAGCGACATGGTGCAGACGGCCGGGAGGCCGATCTGCTCCGCATTTCGCGAATTGCTGGGCCAGACTCGGCTTCTCGCTGTTCCAACCGATGAGCGGCTTGCGGCGCTGCTACTCGATAGTCGCAGGTTCCAGAACGAGGTCAGTGAGCGGCTTGCCCAGCAGGTGCTGCACGGGCTTTACGAACTGCTGCGAGGCTTCCAGGCAGCGGACGACCAAACGCGCGGCGAACTCTTGAGACGTCAACTGGTGGATGCTCCGGAGGAGATCTACCGAGGTCTGTTGACTGTGGTGTTGCGACTCGTGTTCCTCCTTTACGCGGAGGAGCGCGACCTGCTGCCGCAAAGTGAGGCGTTCCTGAGTGCGTACTCGGTTACGGGTCTGTATGAGCGCTTGCGGTCCGACGCTTCGCAGTTTCCCGACACCATGGACCAGCGTTACGGGGCGTACGCGCAGCTACTGGCACTGTGGCGCATGGTGCATGACGGCGCGAGGGGGCCAGACATGCGGCTCACGGCACGTCACGGTGATCTGTTTCGCCCGGACAGCTACCCGTTCCTCGAGGGCCGCGGCGGTGTTCATGGCGACACAAGGCAGAGAACCGATCGGATTGATCCGCCGCTAGTGCCGGACGGCACGATCTACCGGCTCCTTGAGAAGTTGATCGTGCTAGACGGTGAGCGCATCTCGTATCGGGCGCTTGATGTTGAACACATCGGCTCGGTGTACGAGACGATGATGGGCTTCCGTGTTGAATGGGCGAGGGGACGGAGCGTTGCCATCAAGGCTGCGAAGAAGCATGGTGCCCCGGCGACGATCAACCTGGAGGAGTTTGCTGCGGAGCCACCGGGCAAGCGTCCCAGGTGGTTCCGTGATCACACTGATCGCAGCCTGACACCGAAGGTCTCAAAGGCAGTCCGTGCCGTTGGCACCGACTCTCAAGACGTCGACGAGATGCATGCTGCGCTTGAGTCGGTTGTCGACAAGCAGGCGACACCCGACATCGTTCCTGAGGGTGCCATGGTGTTGCAGCCAACCGAGGCTCGCCGTCGCACTGGATCGCACTACACACCTCGGGAGTTGACAGAGCCGATCGTTCGTATCGCGTTGGAGCCGATCTTCGACCGGCTACGTGAGGAGGGGGGAGGTTCGGTCACTCCCGAACAGATTCTTGACCTCAAGGTGTGCGACCCAGCTATGGGTTCAGGTGCGTTCCTGGTCGAGGCGTGCCGCCAACTATCCGCCGCTCTGGTCGAGGCCTGGCAGATTCACGGAGTTAGCGACGATGTTCCGAAGGGTGACAGAGAGAACGTTGCGCTACGTCTCATCGCGCACCGATGTCTCTACGGAGTGGACATCAACGAGAAAGCGGTTGATCTCGCCAAGTTGTCCCTCTGGTTGACCACCCTCGAAAAGGATCAACCGTTCACATTTCTCGATCACGCTCTCCGTCGTGGCGACTCGCTAGTCGGCCTGTCAACAAGGCAACTCCAAGCCTTCCACTGGAAGGGCAACGCCAAGATCTTCCAACCCGGCATTGAAGCCATTGAGGGCCGCAAACACATAGATGAAGCAGTCTTATGCAGGGAACTAATCCGACAAGCCGACGAGTCCTACACCGAGAGAGAGCTGCGGTTCATCTGGGACGAAGCCGAGACGGCCACCGAAAAGGTTCGTCTGCTAGGTGACCTCGTCTGTCTCGCATTCTTTCAAGGCACGAAAGCAAAGCAACGAGAATCCGTACGCCTCGAATACGCCAATAAGTTCGTGCCAGGAGACACCCAACTCCTCGAGGCAGAACTTAGAGACCGAAGAGACGCCCAAGAGCGACCTCTAGTCCCATTCCACTGGCCAATCGAGTTCCCCGAAGTCTTCGACAGAGAAGACCCCGGCTTCGACACAGTCGTCGGCAACCCCCCATTCCTAGGCGGCCGCAACGTCACGGCAACTCTCGGAAAGACGTACTCCGACTGGCTTCGACAGATGCATATTGAGACGACAGGAGGAGCTGACCTCGTAGCCCACTTCTTCCGTCGCTCTTTTGATCTTCTACGCAATAGAGGAACCTTCGGTTTGATTGCCACACACACAATCGCCAAAGGCGACACACGAGCTAGTGGCCTCCGCTGGATCTGTCGGAACAAAGGTGTTATCTACCATGCTCGCAAGAGGGTTCCATGGTCAGGTCAAGCGGCAGTAATTGTTAGCACTATCAACGTCGCCAAGGGGGAATTTCATGGAACCTGTACGATAGATGAGAATCTTGTATCTCAGATCACGGCGTTCCTCCACAACCGTGGTGGCCACCAGGACCCCTTTCGACTGTCGATTAACAGGAAGATCTGCTTTCAAGGAACGATTCTCCTTGGTATGGGTTTCACATTCGACGACTATGGGAAGGAGGGTGTAACAACTCCTCTGGCCAAGATGAAGGAAATCATTTCATCTCGTCCGGACTCACGCGCCGCGATCTTACCTTATATTGGCGGAGATGAGCTAAACTCAAGTCCCACTCATTCTCACACCCGATACGCGATCAACTTCGGCGAACGCAGTGAGAGTTACTGCCGTAAGCGTTGGCCTGAACTGTTTTCGATCATAGAGGAACGAGTCAAGCCAGACCGGATCAAGAAGAATGCAGTCAAGTATCCGCGAATGGTAAACGAGTGGTGGAAATACTTCATGCCGCGAAGTGATCTATACGAGGCTATCACCGGAAGCGACAGAGCGCTTGTAATCTCTTGCCATACTCACCATGTCGCCTTTGCATTCCTCCCGAGTGAAATGGTGTTTTCTAACGCACTTAATGTCGTTGCTGTCGAGTCCTACTCTGGATTCTGTGTGCTGCAATCAACAATTCATGAGGTCTGGGCAAGATTCTTTGGCTCATCGCTTGGAAGCGTGCTGAGGTATACCACATCAGATGTCTTTCAGACTTATCCGTTCCTAAGGGACTGGACCATCAACTCTAATCTTGAACGCCCGGGCAAGAGGTATTACAATTGTCGGGCTGAGTTGATGATTCGTAACGGCGAGGGGATGACTAAGACGTACAACCGGTTTCATGACCCTTACGAGAGTTCGTTTGAAATTGAGGAACTGCGGCGTCTGCATTCAAAGATGGACCGGGCAGTGCTAGATGCATATGGCTGGACAGACATTCCGACGGACTGTGAGTTCCTGCTCGACTACGCAATTGACGAAGAGACATGGAGTTCTCGAAAGAAGAAGCCCTACCGGTATCGCTGGCCGGATGAGGTGCGAGACGAAGTATTAGCTCGCCTGCTCGAACTCAACGCCGAACGTGCCGCCGAAGAAGAACGCGCAGGTTTGACCGCTCGTCCGAAATACAAACAGAAGAGCACTAATCGTTCCAGGACACAGGCACAGGCAAATCTATGGGATTGGTCAGTATGAACAGATCAAGATTGCGAGCACGATCTTGAGTAACGGGCGAATGGGATTTAAGAACTCGGTCGAGGTGCGGGAGTATCTTGTTCGGGCTTTGAGGCTTGACCTGGTTGGGCCGGGCGTTGATGGTGAGTATTCGGAGGAGATGCTTCCGGGGAGGGTGCGGCCTTCGAATTGGTATGTGACGGGGTTTCTGATCCCGTCTGGCACACCACCTGAGTTGCGAGCAGACGCTGACAAAGATGATTCGATAGGTGAGACACCGGCCGGGCGTCTAGAAGAAGAATCCTCCGAAGATCGTTCGCCCGCAAAGAAAGGCTTCTTCCCGTCGTCAATTGGACTGAGCTTTCTTGTGTCATCCGAAGCCGATCAATTGACCGTCACAGTGCGGTGGGGCGATTACTCCAAACTGGATCACCAGGAAGGCGACAAGAAGCCCGAGAAGGTGTGGCAACGGCTGCCACAAGAACGTGTCGTTGATTTGGCACTGCCCGACACCACAAGTGACGGAATCAATCACGCTGTTCCGGACTCCGGTGGGCTGAATCTGCATCTCGCAGTTCGGCCGATCGACACCTCACTCATTGCAGGCTTGCCTCCTGGAACCCGGGCAGTGTCGGTCTTTCTTGTCAACAACAGGGACGCTTCTGCACACGGAGTTGACAACGCAGGTGGATCGGGCGGGCTTGAGAGTCTCTACATTTTCCAGGCCGAAATTGAGGTTACGAGTGAGCGTCCACTAGTCCCGAGACCCGATCCACGAGGCTCAAGACCACCGGTCGGCTCGACTGCGAAGGGGAGCGATGACCGACAGTCCGGCTCTGCAGACGGGCAAGACTGGGACAACCGGGTTGCTGACCTGCATTACTCTGACGTGCCCGAATATGCGTCGGGTCACGGTCTCGCAGCGGCCTGGGATCTAACTGAGGGGAAGTGTCACACCGTCCGCACGACCTGGATACCCGACGCAACCGTCGCTAAGACCGAGACGGCACCCGTTGCTGGCGTTGAGCTATCGATGTGGGAGCTTGGCATGCTTCCTGACGGAGCCACGCTGCGGGACGCCCTAAGTCCGCTGGTTGAGCACTATCGAGACTGGATCAATCAACAGCACCACGAGATCGCCCATTTTGATAGGGGCCGACTAGAAGTGGCAGAGGAGTTGTTGCGGCGTGCCAAGTGGTCAGCAACTCGCATCCAAGCTGGGATTCAAGTGTTGGCCTCCGACCCTGACGCGCTCGACGCGTTCCGGGTCGCCAACCGAGCTGTGGCAAATGCGTTGCATCGGCGCACCGTTGGAGTAATCGCCCCACCGCGAAGCGACGTTCCACAGTGGAGAGCCTTCCAACTCGCGTTCATTCTCATCAACATTGCGGGACTCACCGATCGACAGCACCCTGAACGCAGGATCGTTGACCTGCTCTTCTTCCCAACCGGTGGTGGCAAGACGGAGGCATACCTGGGATTAGCCGCGTACACGATCGTCCTGCGCCGTCTCAAACATCGCCGCGACGATTCACTTGCAGGAGCTGGGGTTGCGGTGATCATGCGCTACACGCTCCGCTTGTTGACGCTTGACCAACTTGCTCGTGCCGCCAGTCTCATCTGTGCTCTGGAGTTGGAACGGCAGAGGGACCCCGACCGGTACGGCCAATGGCCCATCGAGATCGGCCTGTGGGTTGGCAAGGCTGCGACTCCAAACGTGATGGGGCGCAAGGGCGACAGCCGTCCCGACACAGCTCGTTCTAAGACGCGGCAGTACAAGGCAGACTCATCGAAGCCGCTACCAATCCCGCTCGCAACATGTCCGTGGTGTGAAACAGCATTTGAACCGGCGTCGTTCACCTTGCGGCCCAACGACGATGCTCCGAGCGAGTTGAGGATTGTCTGCACCAACTTTGAGTGTGACTTCAGCGGCGACCGGCCTCTTCCGATCCTCGCCGTAGACGAAGCGATCTACCGCCGCCTTCCCGCGTTTCTGATAGCAACCGTTGACAAGTTCGCGTCGCTGCCGTTCACCGCAGAGACTGGTGTGTTACTTGGTGGTGCGGATCGAGTCGACGCCGAGGGTTTCTACGGCGCTGCAACACCTCGCCGGGGGAAACCACTTAGCAATCCTTTAACGGGACCCGATCTCGTCATCCAAGATGAACTGCACCTGATCTCAGGGCCACTCGGCACCATGACTGGCCTGTATGAGACAGCCATCGAAGCGCTTTGCATGCGCACACCGTCCGATGGCCACGCAAGACCAGGTCACACAACCGAATCCGGCTCCGGCATTGCTGACATCACTGGTGCTCTACCAAAGATCGTGGCCTCGACAGCCACCGTCCGACAGGCTGAAGAACAAATCCTAGCACTGTTTGGTCGCTCGCTAACGCAAGTATTCCCCCCACCCGGACCGACCCGAGACGACTCGTTTTTTGCACATGTCAAGTCAATCGACGAGGTGCCGGGACGCCTGTATCTGGGGATTGCTGCTCCAGGGCGCAGTGCCAAGGTCTTGATGCAGCGGGTCTGGTTGGCTCTCTTTTGTGCAGCGGAGCGCGCCTTCCGCGACTCGGGTGGTCGTCGCAACACGGACAATCCGGCTGATCCATACATGACTGTGCTCGGCTACTTCAACAGTCTCCGAGAGTTGGGCGGAGCGCGGCGCATCCTTGAAGAGCAGGTTCACCACTCAGCTCGCAGCCACGGCGGACGTACGCGCGTCGGTGAGCGCATGGGCCTGTTCTCTGATCGCACCTCATTCGCCGACGTGGTGGAACTGACATCAAGAGTGCCCACCAACAAGGTGGCGGAGGCGCGTGACCGGCTCGGTCGCAGCGCTCACGAGCCAAATCATGTGGACAGTGCCATAGCTACCAACATGATCTCGGTCGGCCTTGACATCACCCGTCTGGGGTTGATGGTCGTGCTTGGCCAGCCCAAGACCCATGCCGAGTACATCCAGGCCACTAGCCGGGTGGGTAGGGATGACGCTCGTCCTGGTCTTGTCGTCACGCTGCTAAACGTTCACAGGCCGCGTGACCGGTCGCACTACGAGCGGTTCAGGCACTACCACGAGACGTTCTATCGATCAGTGGAAGCCTCAAGCGTCACTCCCTTCTCGGCTCGGGCTCTTGATCGGGGGCTCGCTGGAGCGTCTGTGGCGTTGGCACGCCACGTCGAACCCATGCTCACATCACCTCGAGGTGTGGAGAATCTCGCCGCTTTTCGAACCGACATCGAGCAAGTCCTTATCGACACCTTCACGCGGCGCATCGATAGCCAGGAGATGTCAGAGGACGAGCGTGCCGAACGGCTCCAGAGTGTCCGCTCACGATTGGTCGGCTTGCTCGACTCTTGGATCACCGTTGTCGATGGATACCACCAGGTCAACGCCAAGGTGCAGTACCAGAAGCACGAACTGAAGGGGCCTCAACCGCTGCTGCGCGAGGGGCTTGAGGAGGAGTTTGAGTCTCCACACCACGAGAAGTTCCAAGCCAACCGATCGCTACGTGACGTGGAACCCGAAGTGCAACTCTATGTCAAGCCGCTGTCCGCGTCTGTGGGTACCGACCGATGAGCAGCGGGCAGCTACGGCAGAGCCAAGTCATCACCACATATGGCCCGGGCGCGCTACTAGACCTGCCCGATAAGGCAGCGATCGTTGGCGGTCTCGACACGTGGCCGCTACCGCAGAACCTGCGTCAGATCACTGATGAGCGCCTAAGCGCATGGCTCGGAGTGCTCACGGATGTCGTCAATCCGCGCATGTACGCGCCTCCGTCAGATCCAGTTGAGCCGCGGCGGAACGCGCCAGGAATCGGAGCGTGGAGCTTTCCCGATTGGTTCGTCGTCCAAGAGAGGGACCGCGGACTCGTCTCGAGCGCTGCGACGGGAACACCTGTGAGTCGAGGTGTCGACAGAGGCCGTCGCAGTTCGCGTTCACGACGACTCGTGAATCGTAAGTCGCTCGATCAGGGTCGCAGACCCAAGTTCGAAGGCAGACCCGTAGTACCGACCCGGTTTGTACGCGCTTGTACTGCTGGTCATGTCGATGACCTTGACTGGATCGGCTTTGTACATCGTGGCTCGTACGAGTGCCGTCGGCAGTTGTGGCTCGACCAGACAGGCACTACGGGCGATCTGTACGAGCTGACGGTGCGCTGCGAGTGCGGCAATAGTCGCAGGCTCTACGAGGCGGCCGATCGAAGCCTGAACGCCCTCGGAGGCTGCCGGGGACGGAGACCCTGGTTGGGTCCTAACACTGAAGAAGAGTGCGATCAGACGGCTCGGCTCTTGATCCGTACTGCCTCGAACTCCTACTTCTCACAAGTGGTCAGCGCCCTGTCACTGCCTGATCAGGGTTCTGCGATTGAGCAGACCATCATGAGCCTTTGGGATGACCTTGAGATCGTGCATGAGGCGAGCGATTTGAGCCTCCTGAAGAGGAAGACGAAGGTCGCGAACGCGCTAGCACCGTTCTCCGATGCCGACGTGATGGCCGCGATTGAACGACACAAGAGCGGCACAGGCGACGACAAGTCGGTCAAGCAAGCGGAACTAGAAGCTCTGCTCGCTGCCAAGGAAGGGTTCGGCGACGACATCCCCGTGGATCCTGACTTCCACGTCCGCCGCCTGCCCGACGCGATGTGGCGCAGCAGCGACCGTGTGGCCGATGGGATAGAGGCAGTCATGCAGCTTCACCGCCTACGTGAGGTGCAGGCCTTGATTGGCTTCACCCGTTTTGAGGCAGCGACCCGGGACATCAACGGCGACTACGACACAGACGTTGATCGTGCTGCCCTCGCCTTAGATCCCAGTTGGTATCCAGCGGTTGAGAACCGTGGCGAGGGGATCTTCTTGTTGCTCCGGCAGCCGGAGGTGGAACGATGGCTGTCCAGAGATGGCGTCGCTGAGCGTCTGAAGCAACTTGTTCGTCAGCATGAGGCTTGGCAGAAGGAGGGGCGACGCAAGCGTGACTTCCCAGGTGGGCCATACATCTTGTTGCACACTCTGGCGCATCTGCTGATTGGGTCGCTGGCGATGCGTTGTGGCTATCCCGCTAGTTCCATCCGTGAACGTGTCTATGTGACAGACAAACACTGCGGGGTGCTGCTCTATACGGCCAGCACCGGCGCTGAGGGCACCCTTGGCGGACTCGTGCAACAGGCACGCAGCATCACGGATCACCTCTGGAACGCCCTGGAGATGGGCCGTTTGTGCTCCAACGACCCGATCTGTGCTCACCACGACTCCACCAGCGGAGTCGAGCAGCGTCACCTACATGGTGCTGCCTGCCATGGCTGTGCTCTGATTGCAGAGACATCGTGTGAGATGCACAACGACTACCTTGACCGTGCCTTGGTCGTACCGATCCTGGGCGTGTCGGACGCAGCATTCTTCTCGGGGCGTTGAAGTGAAGGGCCCCGGCGGTCATATTGCCGCTCTGCCTTCTCATATCCAGAAGCAGCTCGCCGATGCGTTCGATACCGGGATGCTCTACAGGGTCCCGTCGCCAATGGCTCTTCGATCGGTGCTTGGCCCATCTCACGGAACCCAGGCGTTGGCCGATGACTTGCGTGATCTGGCAGCCATCGGTGTGTCAGGAAGAGGTGTAGCGGCTTGCGTACGCATTCTTAGTTCGACTACTGGCAGGAGTCCCGGGCTTGATCTCGTGTGGTCTGGGCCGGAAGTTGTGGGCCTTCACTCCCGCAATACGCGTCGTGTGTATGAAGAGTTGGTGAGAAGTGCCAGACGCTCTGTATGGATGAGTACCTACGTCTATTTCGACGGCCCGAGAGCGTTCGCAGAGTTGGCACGCCGCATGGATGAGGTGAGTGACCTTCGGGTAACCCTGTTGCTCAACATCCAGCGGTCTCGCGGAGATACAACTACTGTCGACGCTCTCGTTAGTCGCTTTGCGGATCGCTTCTGGGGTACTGATTGGCCCGGCGCGGCAAGGCCCGCAATGTTCTATGACCCACGTTCGCTAGACCCTGATGGACCGTCAGGCGTACTTCACGCCAAAGCGGTAGTAGTGGACGACGAGACAGTGTTCATCACGTCCGCGAATCTCACCGCAGCCGCCCAAGACCGCAACATCGAACTAGGGATTCTGACCCGCAACTATGCCCTAGCCATCAGCATCAGAACACACTTCCAAACCCTCATCGATCAAGGCTTCTTAACGCCATTGCCTGCGAACTAATGTCAACAACTTCACCACTCCCTATGTCAGATTGCGAGTTGAACTCAGCTCTTGGATAGCGGCTCGACGGCTTTCCAGCGCTGATGTATAACCACAACGCGCACAACTATTTGGGATTTCGTGTTCAACTAGCCGCGCCATGCGCACAAGGCAACTGATCGTTGCACTTGCTGCACTAAAATTGCGCCATTACGAGACTCGCTCAATCGGCACTCAAGCTAACCGTAGGAGCACACGCATGACCAAGAGAACTAAGCATGGGTGGCAGCTCATCATTGTTGTTCTGGTGTTCGGGTTGCTTGCCTCTGCCTGCGGGGATGACGACGAACCGGTAACAGTCAGCCTGGGTCACCCGTTACCGGAAACGCACCCTGTGCATGCGAACGCATTAGTGCAGTGGGCTGAGCAGGTGAACGAGGTCACTGATGGAACTGTCACGGTTGAGTTCCATCCAGGAGGAGCTCTGGGGTCAGGGCGTGAAACGTATGAGAACGCTGCTTCTGGCGTTGCTGACCTCGGTTGGGCGCTGCAGGGCTATACGCCGGGACGCTTCCCTGTAGCAGACGTGATCGAGATGCCGTTCACGTTTAGTTCGGCGGCCCACGGGACAGATGTGTTGTGGACTCTTTATGAGGAGTTCGAAGAGTTCCAGCAGGAGTATTCCGATGTGAAGTTGCTTGGCATGTGGACAAATGACATCAACAACATGTGGATTGCTGAAGGCCGCGTTGAGACAATTGGTGACATTGATGGACTGAGTCTGCGTGTACCGAGCCCGGTTCAAAGCGATGTCGTCACTGCGCTTGGTGGAAATCCTGTTGCCATGCTCACACCAGAGCTATACGACGCGCTCGACAGCGGCGAGATTGATGGTCTGATGATCGCTCAGTCCGGATTGACTAGCTACAACCTCTATGAAGTTCTTGACAGTGTCGTTGAGTGCAACTGTCATGTTGCCGTGTCGTTCCTAGCTATGAACCTCGACACCTGGAATGGCTTGTCGGACGCTCAGCGTGATGCCATTGAGGAAGTCTCGGGCCGTACTGTTTCGATGGCTGCAGCGGCGGCTTATGACAGCCAACATGCATCGGTGGCTGAGCGCCTAGAGGAAGCCGGAGTCGCCAGGGTGCAACTGGATGACGCCGAACTCGATCGCTGGAAGCAAGCAACCCAGCCGGTTGTTGATAGCTGGATTGCCGACAACGCAAGCGACTTCAGATCCGCAGAAATGTATGAACGGATGCTGGAGTTGGCAGCAGGCTGAGCGACTCCGAAATGACCACGGTGACCGGCTGTGTCTAAGGAGTTTCGCGGCTGTTCATAGCTTGACCCAGCCCGGTGGGGGAGTCTTTCCGGGATGCAGTGCTGCGCACTCGGCACAGGTTCGCAGGTCGTTGTGCCGGTAAAAGTGTTCAAACAGAGGCGGGAGGTCGTCGACGATACTTGTGCCCGTAGCCGGTTTCGGTTGTTCACACTTGCGCTCCTGGGATCTTCCGGGGATCCTTGAGTCGGCCTCTTGAGTCATCTCACACCTGCAGCCCACTTTGCTCGAACGCTTCACGTCTGGAGTTAACCGATCTTTCACGCCGCTGATATCAACGTTGGCACCACCTATTACACCAGATTGCGCGTTGAATCAGTCAGTTCTAGGTATTATCAGGGAATGTCAATCACGCGACAGCGTTCAGCGATGCGGAGTCTGCGACGATTGATCGTCTAGTAGCCGAAGGCGTAGGTCGAGACCGGTCAGACGTAATCCGCCAAGGCATCCAACAGCTCGTCGACAAAGTGCGTGGGGAGCGGATGCGCAAGGCCATCAATGACGCCTACCTCACGCAACCACAAAGCAGAGCCGACTACGAAATCGCCCTCGCCAACGCGATAGCACATCATAGGGCCGAACCATGGTGAACGCCCAAGGTGAAATCTGGCTCCTAGATGCGCCGGGTCATAAGCGTCGGCCGGTGCTCGTCGTCACACGGAACCAGGCCATCCACTCCCTTAGCCGTCTCGTAATTGCGCCCCTTACAAGCACGGTTCGCTGGATTCCAACATGCATCTCGGTTGGCCCGGAGAGTGGCGTCAACAGTGAGTGCGTAGCGAACTTCGACAACTTGACCGCAGTAGATAAGTCACTCCTAACTTATCAAATTGGGATGCTTGGGCCGTCTGCGACCTACGACATTTGCAAGGCTCTAGAAGCTCTCGCTGACTGTTGATGAGGAAGGATAAATGGCGACTCGGAGATGCGTTTGCAGCAGTTAGGACTCCGTTGACTTGCAGGTATTATTAGGGAATGTCAACCACGATTACGACAACGTTTAGCGAGGCAGAGTCAGCGACCATTGACCGGCTCGTTGCGGAAGGAGTGGGCCGAGACCGATCTGATGTAATCCGCCAAGGCATCGAGCAACTCGTCGACAAAGTGCGTCGAGCCAAGATCGGCCAGCTAATCGCAGACTCCTACGCCGCGCAACCACAGAGCGAAGCCGAGAAGCAACTCGGGATCGCCAATGCCATCGCGCTAGTCGAAGCCGAGCCCTGGGACTTCGATGAGGAAGAACTGGCTTTGCTTGATCGTCACTCAGGGGTTACGTAGGCGGCGGTTAGGCCTCCGTCTACCTGGAGGTTGGCTCCTGTCATGTAGGAGGAGTCATCTGAGGCAAGGAAGAGTGCGGATGCTGCCATCTCGTCGGCTTCTCCGAATCGGCCCATTGGGACATGCACCAGTCTTCGTTGACGTTTCACTTCGGTGTCGAGATACGACATCAACAGCTCTGTACGTAGCGGCCCAGGTGAGAGCGCATTGACACGGATGTTCTCACGGGCGTGTACGACGGCTAATTCACGTGTCAGTGCCAACACAGCACCCTTAGAAGCGGTGTAGGAAATCTGGGGAGTAGCCGCTCCAACTGATGCAACAAAAGACGCTGTGTTGATTATTGAACCTCCGCCACATCGTCGCATCACCGCTACTGCGTACTTGCATCCATACAAGACACCTTTGAGATTTACGTCAAGTGTGCGCTCAAGAGTCTCATCGCTCGTGGACTGCGAGTCACCGTCATCCGCGAGCATGATCCCCGCGTTGTTGAAGGCAATATCCACCTTGCCGAAGGTGGCTTCGGCTGCTTCAAACGCTTCAACGACGTCAGACTCTTTGGACACATCGCAAGTCAGTGCAATGGCATCACCACCGGCATCACGGACGAGTTTGACTGTCTCCTCGTTCGCCACAACTGACACATCAAGCGCCGCGATTTTCGCACCCTCGCGTGAGAATCTCAGTGCAGCAGCACGACCGATCCCACTAGCAGCGCCTGTTATCAACGCAACTTTGCCTTGAAGTCTCATTACAGACTCTCCGTTCTCAACAGCGCTTACTGGCTATCTACTCTGCCTTGACATGTCACCATGAGTGTCCTCGGTACGACGCCCGCCAGATGTCACAGTGCGAAGTTGGTGATGACACCTGCGACTGTTGCCACCATGTAGACGTACGCAAAGAATCCAAGCACAAGACGCGCTTTGGCTACCTTCGTGAGCAGCGCGAACTCAGGGATGTTTGCTCCCGCACCGGCGATGATGAGTCCGACGAGAGCGCCTGAGCTGGCCCCAGCACCGCGCAGGGCTTCACCGATCGGGATGAACATCTCGGTTCCGAAGTACAGCGGGACGCCTGTAGCGGCAGCGATCGGGACTGCTAATGGATTCTGTGCGCCGGCGATGCCGGTGATCGCCCCCGGAGGCATAAAGATCCCAATCGCCAGACCAATTCCGGCCCCCGCAGCCATCAGCCACCACATTGAACGGAACATCTCCACGGCACGCCGAGCCGCAGCCCGACTCTCAGGCCGCCAGCCACCCCAATCGTTGGTGTTAGTAGCCGAACAGCCACTCGCCTCGGCTGGCATTGGCGAGGCGCCCGCAGGTTGCAGTTGCGCGGGTGCGCCCACTGTCACCGGCTTGAGATGCCGAACGACACCGAACGCCTCCACGATCACTGCTAACAGCAGCGCCGCGGACAATGCGATCGCGACATACAGCGCCGCACCCGCTGGCCCAACAACAAGGGCCAGGACACCAATCAGGACAGGATCAACCACAGGTGCTGCGAACAAGAACGCGCAGTAACCCGCTGGCCGCACGCCCGCCTGTCGCATCCCGATCAATACCGGGATCGCCGAGTACGTGCAAAACGGTGTGATCACACCTAAGGCAGTTCCCTTCAGTGCGGCGACGGCGGGCGGACCGCCCATCCATCGCCGGATCGCCTCGTCACCGAATCGGCGTTGCACCAGTGTCACAACGAAGGTCACTGCGAGCAACAGCAGCACCATCTCAACCACGATCAAGGCCGCGTCGGAAAGCGAAGTCACGGCGCGCTCACTCCCATGATCTTCATTGCCGCTTCGGGCAGCTCGGCTAGGCACTTTCGGTTGATGGTGAGCAGCGTGCGCGTGCCTTGTTGGCTACGGAAGATGAACCGTTCGGTACACAGCTTCTGTAGGTGGTGCGAGACCGTCGACTGCCCGACGCCAACGACTGCAACGACTTCGCCGACCGTCACGGGACGATCAGCGCAGGCGACAGCATTGAGCACTCGCAGCCTCGTTGCGTCAGCCAAGCATCGGAACCAAGAAGCAAACTCCACGGCCTCGTCGGCTTGCAGGTTCGTACCGCAAGACTTCTCTGAGGCATCCTTCATAGATAATCGACGATAATAGATGAAACCGCTGGCGGGCAACGGATTCAAAGATCCGAATCCTCACGCTGAGCCGCGCTTGCGGTTCACGGCAGTCTCATGACTACGAGTGCCTACTCACGCTCATCGCAAGTGGCTACGCAACTAGCCTCTCGGGATGACCTCCACCGGGACTTCGACTTCAGCGATCTCTGAATTGGAGGCGCTGTGGTACTTGCCGAGCTTTGACACGGTTGAGGAGGAGCGTCAGCATCGCAAGCAGCGTCTTGCTGCCACCTATCGCATCTTCGCCAAGCTCGGTTACGAGGACGGAGCCGTTGGTGCCGCTGGACATGTAACCGTGCGCGACCCCCAAGACCCAGAGACCTTCTGGGTTAACCCATGGGGCATGCCCTTCTCACACATCACTGCATCAAGTTTGATCCGCGTCGATTCGCAGGGTGAGATAGTCGATGGTCAAGGCGCCATGTTGAACCGGGCGGCCTTCGCGATTCACTCGCAGATTCACGCGGCTCGCCCGGACGTCGTGGCTGCGGCTCACAGTCACTCAATGCATGGCAAATCGTTTTCGGCTCTGGGTCAGTTGTTGCGACCGCTTACCCAAGACGCCTGTGCGTTCTATGACGATCATGTGATCTTTGATGCTTATAGCGGAGTTGTGAACGAGCTTAATGAGGGCAAACAGATCGCGGAATGTCTTGGTAATTGCAAGGCGGCAATCTTGCAAAATCACGGACTGTTGACGGTCGGGTCTTCAGTGGATGCTGCAGCCCCTCTACACCGTGGAGCCTTCGTGGCAATGGATCGAGCGTGTCAGTCGCAATTGCTTGCCCAAGCGGCCGGTGAACCCATTGACATTCCTGATCATGTAGCCCGCAAGACATATGACATGGTCGGAAGCGGGCTAGCAATGTGGTTTACATTCCAGCCGTTGTACACCGAAATCGTCCGCGATCAACCAGATCTCCTCGATTAGCGCCTCGTTGGAACACTTAGTTGTGCTGCTCTATCCAACACAGTACACCGTCAGTGAGCAGTACCTCATAAGGTAAATCGCGCAGCTCCTCTTCCTGCGGAGTCACATCTATTCCTCGGACTTCGGCAAGCTGCGCTAACCATTGCCAATGTATTAGTTCATCATCCGCGCCGGTTGCTGCATCCCAGGAATCTAGCCAAAGAACATTCAAGGCATCCTTGATGAGCTCAGTGGGCGAAATAACTGAGTACTGCCGTTCGCAGTCAGTGAGTCCTCACACACATCGATTGCTGCCGAAAGTGTCTCGGATCCGCCGATACGAATTCCTGACGTAGTCCAACCTCTATCGCAGTGAAGCATTAGCCTGTCGCCGCTGTCCAATAGAGCAAACTCTCCAACTCTGAAGCTGAAATAGTTGCGATGACCGACCGCTTCTAACGGGTCTGGTGTGGTTGTTGGGAGAGTGAAGTCAGCGAGCGCAACCGAACCGAGACCTAGTGAGATGCAGGATTCTGAGTGTCGGCCTTGTCGCAAACTGCACCAAGTCCGACAATGCTAAACTCACCAAGCCTTAGTGTCTTGACAGGCCTGCCAATGTCTCTGCTGGACCTTTGCGAAGAGCTATCGCTGGGTGACGCGCCGCCCTCGGCGATAGCGGGATCGTCCGTCACAAAGGCAAGATCTCTGCGGCAATCAACAATGCTCGCCGTGCCTAGCCACTTCATAAGTTGCTCGGAGGCGGGCTATTGGTCGGGAACGGTGTATGCGTTCATGCAATCAGTCGGCATGGTGAACGACCACCTCCTTGACTGCTTCGCACGCGGAGTGCGAAACCGAACGTGTCAACTTGATACGACCTTAGTGACCGACCGATGTCGCGGATTGTGGCAGGGCGGATTCACTCGAAACTGTCCTATCAGCTTGAGTCAGTCTGAGCCTGTTCCTATCGTTCCTATAGCTCATCTCGGATTGCTCGGTTGCAATTTCATCTGGAGTGTTGGCGTAACGTTCCATGCGCAAGCGCATCCGCCCATGTACCAGTAGCTGCCGAGGATCATTGGGCCCTGGAACCACAGATACTCCCAATCCTGACGGAACACAGCGACAACAAGCCAGAACACGCTCGCTACCAAAGTGAAAGTCGCGAAGTACCAACGTCTTCGCCAATAGCGCTCCGTGCGGCGCCGGGCCCTATACCACGTGATGAGGCGGCTACCTTCAAACAAGTCCACTGGAGCCGCCTCCCACCTCGACGTTTGGCTAACGGAGCAAAATCCGGCCCTTGCCGGGCCGTACCTCGCCGACAATCGCAGCGTCGTGACCTGAGGCTCGCAGTTGAGCGACGACCGCCATCGCTGTACCACTACTGATCATCCCGATCAACAGACCGCCAGACGTTTGCGCATCGGCAAGCATTGTGACAGTCAGTTCGCCGGTGTCTCCAGTATCAACGTGCTCGCTTACCCAGTCACGGTTGCGGTGAGTTCCGCCAGGCACACAGCCCTCAGTTGCCAACCGCAAGGCGCCATTGATAACTGGCACATTTTGTGAATGAATGATGAGGTCAACCCCTGAAGCTTGTGCCATCCGTAGGCCGTGTCCGAGCAGACCGAACCCAGTTACGTCGGTGGCAGCGGTAGCTCCATGACGCAAAGCGGCTTGAGAGGCTTCCGCATTGGTTCGAGTCATCTCACGGATCGCTCGACGCGTCACATCAGCAGGCGCCGCACCGAGTTTGATCGCAGTTGTGATGACGCCAATGCCTAGGGGCTTGGTGAGCACCAAAACGTTGCCGGGTTGCAACCCGGCATTGGTCAGCATGCGTGAGGGGTCAACCTCGCCGAGGACAGCCATGCCGTACTTGGGTTCGGGATCATCAACGGTGTGGCCGCCACCGACTACAAAGCCGCAGTCACGAGCGATGTCCTCTCCACCAGCTAGCACCTCGGCCAGCAGATCAGTGCCTAGTTCGCCCGAGTTCCAGGCGACCAGATTGAGTGCGAGCAGAGGCCTCGCACCCATCGCATAAACATCGGACACCGCGTTTGCGGCAGCAACGCGGCCCCAGGTGCGAGCGTCATCCACAACAGGAGTAATGAAGTCGGTAGTGAGCACAACCGCGCGACCCGGGCCGATGCGCCAAACCGCGGCGTCGTCACCCGTTGCATGACCGACAAGTAACTCGGGTGGGGGATTAGGGGCAATGTTGCGCACCACGTGCGCAAGCTCGCTCGGTGCGAGTTTGCAGCCTCAACCAGCACCATGACTGAACTCAGTAAGCCGTCTCGCCATCACCCTCACCCCCTCTTCGCACGTCTGCTCCCGCGCCAGCCCAGTCAATCTGAGCGCCGCGCCCGCATGCTATGCCCGACCCAAGAAGGGCCGGTTCAATCGCAGGATTAGAGTCGCGATGTGATACAACCGCAGCCGATGATCGCGCTAGCCGATGTTGAGGCGGTCCAAATGGTTTCAGGAAGTGCTCGGACTGTCATCGGGTCATGGCGGACGGCATTACGAGGCCCTGCTTGATGGCTCACAAGTGGTTGCGCAACTGCACCACTGGGATGCCGACGAACACCCTCACTTAGGAGACCCTGCTGATGAGTCGCGAGGCAACGGAGTGCTGCTGTGGTTCTCAACGGACGTCTTCGATGAGCGCGTGAACAGCGTGCAGTCGGCTGGCGCGCATGTGCTTGAGGGCCCACTTCAGAACCCACTGTCGCAGCAGCGTGAGATCTGGCTGAGCGGACCCGAGGGCTATACCGTCGTAGTCTCAGGCCCGTAACCCGTGAGACCTTGTCTGCACAAGGTCGGGTCGGCATGGTGCTCAGCACTAGTGGAGGTGCGGGATGGAGTCCAAGCTCAAACACCTCGAGTTCATTCAAAGCGTTGTCAGTCGCATGGCCGAGAACTCGTTCCGCCTGAAGCGTTGGAGCATCGTGCTTGTATCCGCGATCATCATCTTGGTGTCGGGAGAAGAGTCAGGAACTCTTGCCCTAATTGCAATCGCTCCAATCGTCGTGTTTTGGGGCTTAGACGCATACTTCCTTCGCCAAGAACGACTGTTCCGCGCCCTCTACGACCAGGTTCGCATGCTCGATACAGACAGAATCGACTTCTCAATGAACACAAGCCACCTGACCGGCAAGAGTCTCGGATGGGTCGCCGCCTTCAAGTCCCGGACACTCGTCACATTCCACTTAGCTCTAATCGTCACAATCATCCTCGCAGGAATATTCATCAGCACAGACTGAAAAAGACCATACACAGTTCAAACTCGGTATAAATCACAGAAACTCGACGGCTTCCGCGGCCCGCCATTGTAGCGACGAATCGGCGGGCAACAAGTTAGCTATCTCTCTTCATCACTCCAACACATAGCTCTTTGATTCTGCTAGTTTCAACTAGCGGAGCGCCACCTTCATTGGCGCATCTGGTAATGCGCAAACAAATCGGAAGACTATGAATCTTGTAGCGAGGTGGTTGGACCATGCCGTTCGAGCAAATCCCACCCCCCCCCCCCTGGTAGTTCTGACCATCATCTGAGATTCCGCGCGGCGCTGCGGATTGCGGCGCTGAGGTTCCGCCCGGCATTGCTGCTTGCGCTGGTTGTGCTGCTAGCGGCGCCGACCGTCGTCATGGCCCAGTCGAACCCGCCGCCCGGCAACGTCAAGGCGCTGCCGGGCAAGGAACGCCTGCAGGTCTCCTGGACCGAAGCAACGGGCGCCAGTTCATACAGCGTGCGTCATCGCATGAAGGACGCGGCGACCTAGACCGCCACGCTCACCGAGCAGAGCAGCCCGGTCACGATCGGCAGCCTCAGCGACGGCACCGAATACGACGTGCAGGTCGGCGCGGTGCACGGCACGGAGACGGAGTGGGCGAGCATCGTCACCGCCACGCCGAGCGGTCAGCCCACCAATGTCGAGGCCACCAGCGGCATCCTGCAGAGCGTTGTCAGTTGGGACGACGTGGCGAACGCCGACTCCTACACCCTCGAGTACCGCGGCGAGCTCGACACAAACTGGACCTCGGTCGCGGACGTCACCAGCCCGTACACGGTCGCGCTAACCGTGCCGGATGACGAACCATTCCACTTCTACGATTTGCGCGTCGGCGCGGTGTACAGCGGGGAGACCGCATGGAGCGCTGTGGTCGAGAACGTCGAGATCTATCCAGCGGCGGAGAGGGTCACCAATCTGACGGTGGCGCAGGAGAACGCCAGCCTGACCGTGACCTGGACGCCCGCGCCGAGCTATGTGTTTCAGCGGGTCTTTGTGCGCCAAGTCGGCGTGACCGGCTGGAGCGATGCCGCCACTCACCATTGCACCACCAACTTCGCCTGCAACGGCGTTACCTCCGTCACCGTCACCAAGGCGCTGCATACGGGCGCCTCCGCTAGGGCAGACATGGTCAACGGCACCGAGTACGAGGTGCTGATCCGATCCGAGTTTGATCGCGGACGCTCGCCCCTCGCGAAAGCCGACGCCAGCATCAAGGGCACGCCCAGCGCGACCCCGTCGCCCGGCAACGTCGTCGCCACCAGCGGCATCCTCGAAAGCGTCATCACCTGGGATGCCGTGCCCGACGCCGATTCCTACACCCTCGAATACCGCGCCGAGGAACCCGCGACCTGGACCTCGGTCGCGGACGTCACCAGCCCACACACCCAAGCGCTCACTGTGCCCGCGGACGAGTCCTTCCATGCCTACGACTTCCGGGTTGGCTCGGTCGATGACGGCGCCACCGAGTGGAGCGCCGTGGTGGAGAACCGGGACATCTATCCGGCGGCGCAAGCCGCGACCGGGCTCACCGCGACGCCAGGCAACCAGCAGCTTGCGCTGAGCTGGACGCAGGCATCCAGCATCCTGGGTCAGGAGGTCTATGTCCGGCAAGCGGGGGTGACCACCTGGCCCGACGCGGCTGAACACGACTGCGGCGGTGACTGCGACGACGCCAGCAGCGCAACCATGACCCAGGCGCTGCACCAAGGCGACTCGGCGAAGTCGGACCTGGTCAACGGAACCGAGTACGAGGTGCTGGTGCGATCCCAGTTCTACCGGGGCTCGGACCCCATTGTCACTACCGACGCCACCGTCAGTGGCACGCCGATACCGGCGCCGGACAATGTCGCGGTCGCTTCGGGCAACGGTTCGCTGACGGTCACTTGGACTAACGCCACCGGCGCGGACTCGCACAGCGTTCGTCACCGCGAGAAGGACACCACCTCCTGGACCGAACTCACGAGTCAACGCAGCCCGGTCACCGTCGAAAGCCTCAAAAACGGCACCGAATACGAAGTGCAAGTCGGCGCGGTGAAAGGCGGCGTGACCGTCTGGGCGGCCACGGTCACCGCCACACCCACCGCGACGCCACCGCCGCACGATGTGGCGGTGCTGCCGGGCAAGGACCGCCTGCAGGTCTCCTGGACCAACGCCGAGGACGCGGATTCGCACAGCGTGCGCCGCCGCGTGAAGACCCCGACGGGCTCCTGGACGCTGCTGACGAGTCAAAGCAGCCCGGTCACGATCGAAAGCCTCAACAACGGAACCGAATACGAGGTGCAAGTTGGCGCCGTGTACGGCACGGAGACCGAGTGGGCGAGCATCGTCAGCGCGACACCGAGCGGGGCTCCCCGCAATGTCAAGGCAACGGCGGGTTCTGGGCTGCTTTCGCGGGAGTTGCGGATCACTTGGGACAACCCAGTGGGAGGAGCGGACTCCTATACGCGGCGCCATCGCGTGAAATCCCCCCCGGGTCGCTGGATCACGAGGAAGAATCAGACCAGCCAGTCCACCATTTATCGGGTGGTCAGCGAATCGAGTACGAAGTGCAGATGGGCGCGGTGTACGGCACCGAGACCATCTGGGCGGACGCGGTCAGCGTCAGGACGACCAGAGGCCCGGCCGCTGCGACCGATGTGGTCGTGGAGCCCGGAGACGGGAAGCTGAAGGTGAGCTGGATGAAAGCGCCGGGGTCAGTCTCAAGCACAGTGTGGTATCGCACATGGGGTTCAACGGGCACGATTCTTTCACGCACCACCAGTGGTTCGACCACGACGCTCACCGGCCTGGCCAACGGCACCGAGTACGAGTTTTATGTCGAGTCCACCCACTCCGGCTTGCGTGAGCGAGGCTACACCGATCTCTTTTCTGGCATTCCCACCGACGGCGCGCCGACCTATGTGACGGTGTCGCCCGGTGACGCCGCGCTGGTGGTGACCTGGACGGCCGGGCCGGCGGACTCTCACAAGGTGCGCCATCGCGTGAAGGATCCGGTTGGCGACTGGGAGGCAGCGGAGAATACGAACAGTGGCTATGTCATCACCGGCCTGGCCAACGGCACGGAGTATGAGGTGCAGGCCGGCGGCGTGGTGGGTTCCGAGACCAAGTGGTCCGCCACGGTAAGCGGCACGCCCGCGAGTTCGAGCCTGGTCGATCCCTCGCCGGTGGGCACATCGCCCAGCGGTGTGGCGCTGCGGACAGGCGACGAGACGATCGAGGTGACGTGGACGGACGGGGGGCCGGACGCGGATTCACACAGGGTGCGCTACCAAAAGGGAACGACCGGTGCATGGACAACGATGGCAAACGCCACGGGCCCCCTCACCATCACCGGTCTGGAGAACGACGAGGAGTATGGCGTGCAGGTGGGCGCGGTTTACGGCGCTGTGGTGCGCTGGGCTGTTGCGGTGAACGGCACGCCGGCTGAAGGAACCTCGGCGCCCGACAACGTCAAGGTGGCCGCCGGTAAAGCGCTCTTGCAGGTCGGCTGGACTGATGCGCTGGGTGCCGACTCCCACTCGGTGCGCTACCGGGTGAAGGCGACCCCAGCGAATCCTTGGACCGATCTGACGAGTCAGACCAGCCCCATCACCGTCACCGACCTCACCAACGGCTCCGAGTACGAGGTGCAGGTCGGCGCAGTGTACGGCGGCAGCCCCACCTGGGCGGATGTGGTCAGCGCGACACCCAACGGGGCCCTGCCATCGGCGCCGACCGACCTGCGTCTGACGGAAATCCTCTCACCAACGTCGGCCAAGCTGGGATGGCAACAAGCCGAAAACGCAGAAGATTTTCGGGTTGAGTACAAGCCGGTCTCGTCGGCGACCTGGTCGGGAAAGGAGGGCTCCTCAAGCAACTTCGCCGCGACCATCGACGGCTTGATCGCTGGCGTGGAGTATCAGTTCCGGGTGCGGGTGCAGAACGGCACCGGTTGGAGTCCCTGGTCAGATGTGGTGGTGGGTAATCTGAGTCGCAACCCCAATCCGCCTGATTTGACGAGCGGTATTCTGAGAATCGATATCGCCTGGTCCGATGTGTCGGAGGCACCGGACTCCTATGCCGTTCAATACCGACTTGTGGGCGACACGGAATGGACGAAGGTTGAGGACGCAACCAGCCCGCACACGCTCTCAGTGACCCTTCCCGATGATAAGAAGCACGAGCAATACGACATCCGGGTGGGCGCAGTTTACGGCGGCTCGACCTACTGGAGCAGGTCTGTTGCCGCAATTGCTTATCCACCGGTCGCCGCTGTGACCGAGCTGGTGGTAACTCCGGGCGATGCGAGCCTTGCCTTAAACTGGACACCCGCGCCACACCACAACTTTCAGTATGTCTACGTGCGCGAAGTCGGGCGAACCGACTGGCCTGGCGCCGCCAGCATGGACTTCCATAACGACGGCACCGCTAACTGCAACGGATTCGGTTCCTTCATCGTGACCCAGGCACTGCACGTGGACGAATCCACGCTAAAGGATCTGATCAACGGCACTGAATACGAAGTGCTGGTGAGGAGCCAGTTCATCGGGCCCGGCTCTCCTACTGCAGACGCCACCATCAAGTCCATTCCCTCCGACGGCGCGCCGGTATACGTCTCGGCATCGCCTCGCAACACCTCGCTAGAGGTGACCTGGACCGACCTGTCGGGCGTGAGCTCGCATTCGGTGCGCCACCGGCAGAAAGACCCAGTCGGGAATTGGACCACGGTCACGGAGAAGGACAGCGGCTACGTCATCACCGGCCTCGACAACGGCACTGATTACGACGTGCAGGTCGGCGGCGTGGTGGGTTCGGAAACCAAGTGGTCGGCCACGGTGAGCGGAACGCCGGCAGCGGTTGTTTCAATCCTGCTCACCGCGGAAATGGAGGTGGGAGAACTGACGAGCCGCTCTGTCACTTGGCGCGGATTTGAGAGCTCCTGGCGGCGTACCTTCGGCAAGCTTGCCCCCAGGTCCTTCACCCATATCGGTGTGAATTATCAAGTGACAGTTCTGTACCGTCGGGTACACAACGATGATGTAGTTCTGGAGACGTCACCCCGGCTGCCATCCAGCACGTCCGATCTGACAGTCACCTTCAAGGACAAGACTTACCGTGTGGGAACGGATCTTGGTCCAGGAAGATTGTTACAATGGGTCGGCGCCGACAAGGGCCTGAGCCTGCCCGCTACCGGCCAGACAGTCACGGTCACGTTCACCGCCGACCCGGCCGGTCCGCCGAGCAACGTGACGGTGGAAGGCGACGACGGGAGCCTGCAAGTCTCGTGGACGAGGGGCCCGAGTGCGGAGTCGCACACCATCCGTTATCGGGAGGGAACAAGCGGCGACTGGACGGGCGTGCACACCGCAGACAGCCCGCAGACGATCGCCGATCTAACCAATGGCACGGCATACCAGGTACAGGTCGGAGCGGTGTCCGGCACGATAACCCGCTGGGCGGATGTCATGACCGGCACACCAAGCGGCGACGGCCGGCCGGGTAGTCTTGTGCTCACACGCGGTGATCGCCAGCTCGAGGTGACCTGGTCGCGCGTCGTCGGCGCCGATTCCTATCAGTTGGACTGGCGCGCCGGGCGCAGCGGCACCTGGACCGAGGTGGCGAACGCCACCATCCCCTACACCCTCACCGGCCTGACCAACGGCAACGAGTATTGCGTGCGGGTGGGTGTGGTGAGCGGCGGCGGTAGTCCAAGCTACTCCGACCCCCAGTGCGCCATCGTCCGTCCGGCGCTGCTGGGCGACCTCACCATGGAGGTGGGCGAACGTCAAATCGGCTCTTCGATGACATGGCGCGGGTACTACAATGAAGCAGGAATCGAAGTTGGCTCGCTGTCTTCCGACACCTTCACCTATGGCAGCACGACCTACACGATCGATTATCTGTTCCTTAACGTACAAAGCGACCGAGTAAATCTGGCAACGACTCCCCATCTGTCTTCCGGCACGTCCGATCTGACGCTCGCCTTCAAGGACAAGAGCTATACCTTTGGGACGAATCTGGTCTGGGATTCTGGCGGCTGGTGGAGGGCAATGACAAGGGCCTGAGCCTGACCACCGGCGAGAGTGTCCCAGTCAAGTTCAGCACCTACACCGCCGCTGCTCCGAGCAACGTGACGGCGCAAGCGGGCCGCGACAGGATGATCGTGACATGGACGCCCGGGCTGGGTGAATCGCACCGTGTGCGCTACCGGGTGAAAGACGAGATGGACTGGACCACGGTCGATGACGTCAGCACGCCGTACACGATCACCGGCCTCGACGACGAGATCGAGTACGAGGTGCAGGTCGGTGCCATGTTCGGCGAAACAAAGTGGTCGTCCACGGTCAGCGTCACCACCGGCGCCGCGCCCGGCAATGTGAAAGCGGCACCGGGCGACGGTGCGATCACCATTAGCTGGACGGCGCCGGCGGGCACGACACCGGACCGCTACGACCTGCGCTACCAGCCCGAGGGTGGCAGCGAGCAGTCCGAGTCCGGCGTCAACAGCCCCTACACGCTCACGGGCCGCACCAACGGCGTGGCGGTGGAGCTCTGGGTGGTCGCCGTTTACGGCACGGAGACCGAGAACAGTGCCAGGGTCCGCGTCGTCCCGAACGACGGCACGCCGGTCGATGTCCGGGTGCTGGCCGGCAACGACAAGCTGCAGCTTTCCTGGGCGCCGGGCGCGGAGTCGCACACGGTGCGCTATCGGGAGCGGGGCACGGAGGACTGGACCACGGTGGAGAACGTCAACAGTCCGCACAAGATCGAGGGACTCACCGACGGTACCGCATATGAATTACAGGTGGGTGCGGTGACCGGCACGACGACCACCTGGGCGGATGCGGTGCGGGGCACGCCGAACAACGGCGTGGCAAAAAATGTGACGGTAGAGAAAGGCGATGCGCAGCTCCGGGTGACCTGGACGCCGGTGCTGGACGCCTTGAGCTACTATATCGACTGGCGCGCGGGCGGCACCGGGTCCTGGAACCAGGTGGACCCCGCCACCAGCCCCACGAATATCACCGGCCTGTCCAATGACACGGAGGTCTGCGTGGCGGTGTACACGCGTATCGAGGGGCGCGGCAATCCGCTGCGCGACCCGGCCGTGTGCGTCACGCCAGACGACGACAACCGGCCGGACAACCTGACGGTCACGCCGGGCGATGGCAAAGTGACGGTGAGCTGGTCGCCGGTGATCGACGCCGACTCCTACAAGCTGCGGTGGAAGAATAACGAATCCGGGGGGGGGCAATGGACGCCGGACGCCGGCCTCACCGCCACCAGCCCGCACACAATAAATCTGCTGGACAACGGCGACGAGTACTGCGTGCACGTGAAGGCGGTGTTTGACGACGGCGACGACTCGCCCTACAACACCGCCGCGTGCGCCACGCCGGGCACCGTGCTCGACGCCAACATGACCGTGGGTGAGCTAACGTCCGGAGGGACTATTACTCGAGGGTTTCACGACGATCCATCGACCGGGTTCGGCGAACTCGAACCCAAGTCCTTCACCTATAACGACACGACGTACACGGTAAGTACTCTGAATGAGGGAAACGGCAATGTGCGCCTGGATACGACTCCAGATCTGCCTTCCGGCACGTCCGATCTGAAGATCGTCTTCAAGGACAAGACTTACACGCTGGGCACGGATCTGACTTGGAACTCGACTCTCGAATTGTGGGTGGGGGACGACAAGGACCTGAGCCTGAGCGAGAACGAGACTGTCAAGGTCAATTTCAGCAACACCTCGCCCGCGCACGCGACCATGGTGGTAAGGGGCGGTACGGGCTCGACTGGCACTGTCTATCGCGGATATGACAACCAAGGGGCTTCCAAATACGGCTCACTCGAGCCCGACACCTTCACCTATAGGGGCGTGACGTACACGGTGTGGCACCTGCAACTGATGACTCCGTCAGGAGGTGACACGTATTTTGAGTTGAGCACGAGTACGGGGCTGCCTGCAGACACGGATGATTTGAAGGTCTTCTTGAAGGACGAGACCTACACGCTGGGCTCGGATCTGAGCCGAACTCGCAGTGGTACATATTGGAGGGGTCCCCCCAAAGGCCTGAGCTTGTCGATGAATGAGACGGTCCGGGTCAAGTTCGAGACCGTCGTCGACGGCAACGCCGGCAGTTTGGGCACGCCGGACAATCTGCGGGTGAAACCGGGCGATGGCGCCGTGGGTCTGTCCTGGGAGATGCCGGATGATGACAAGGAAGAAGAGGACGGCCAGGTGGGCGGCGGTGCGCTCGGCGTTGGCACGTTGTCCAGCACCGCACACTCGAACGCCGACGACAACGAGGAGCCGTCCGGCCCGCAGAGCTACGAGGTCGGCTACACGGTCGAGGGCGAGGACTGGAGCGAGGGCGGCAGCCAGACGGTAACCGACATGTCAGCGTCCATCTCGGGACTCGAAAACGGCGTCACCTACGCCTTCCGTGTACGCGCCCAGTCAGACGACGAAACCGGCCCGTGGTCGGCGACGGTCACCGCCACGCCGTCCAATGGGCGTCCCACTGGCCTCACGATCGAGACCAGTACCAGCACGACTGCGCAGACTCTCGATGTGTCCTTCGCTGCTCCGCCCGACAGCTCCGACCACGTCGCTACCAACAGTCAGTACCGCTTGCGCGGCAAAGTCACTGGCGCCAGCTGGAGCGACTGGACGACGCTGGTGGACGCGTCGGTGTCGGGCGAGCGGGTCAACGGCTCGACTGAGGCAAACCTGGTCATCGGTCAGCTCTACGAGGTGGAGGCGCGCTGGTGCGGCGCAACGCCCAGCGATGCGACCTGCAGCGATGCCTCGGAGCAGGCCGTCGGCGCGACGCCAGCCTCGGCTCCGTTCAACGCGCTGGCGGTAGCAGACCCCGACTCGTCGACAGCAATGTCGCTGTCGTGGGAGATCAGTGATGTGGCCGACGGCAACAACCCGCACGCCACCTACGAGCTCGGTTACAGCGACGACACAGCAGCCGAGGCACCGTCCACGCTGGTCGACGCGGCCGATGTCCCGTCCTTCGGCGCAGTTGGCGCGGTCATTGACGGTCTGGCCGTTGAGACCGAGTATCGGCTCTTCGTGCGCAGCGTGATCGATCACGAGGGCAAGCGGCTCTACGCCTCGCCCTGGGCTTCGGATACCGACACGACGAATCCACTAGCTCTGCCGGGCCAGGCCGGTCAGCTGACGCTGAACGCCGGCGACGGTCAGGTAACTGTCAGCTGGACCGCGCCTTCGGACGGCGCCGATGTTGACAGCTACCAGCTGGATATCGGCATCGACAGCGACTGGTCGCAGGGCCCCGACACGACAAGCGGCCTGACCGAGCTGTCGACCACCGTCAGCAGTCTGACCAACGGCACCACCTACGACTTCCGCGTTCGCGCCGTAAACGCCGCTGGCAACGGCGAGTGGTCGGAGACGGCCTCAGCGATGCCAAAGCTCTCGGCGACGCTGATCGGTACGTTCGACGACATCACGCTCTCGGATGGTGAAACGTTCGTGCTCGACATGACCAGCTATTTCGTCGGCGACGGCCTCACCTATGAGGTGATGGTCACGACCACGCACCAGCGCACGGGCGTCGTGCGCACCGGGAAGCTCGGCACCCTGGCCCGCAACAAGGTGAGCGGCAGCTGGTCGGGCACCGTGCTCACCCTGATCGGCGGTCATGCCGTGTCGCAGGACTTGAGCATCGAGATCATCGCCACCGACCAGTACGGCGACGATGTCAGCGACTCATTCAAACTAACCCTGGACAACGGTTAACGCCCGACGTCGGCAGCGGTCAAGTTCGCCACGCCTCCGCGTGCATCACGATCTTCTCAACAGGCGGCTCGACAGCTCATAGGCCGGCCAAACGGCAGCGAGCGTTGCGACTAGGCCGAGTTCGATCCGGTTGGTCAGAGCGATTGCTGCCCTGGCATCCGACACGGTCGGCCTCGGACCATCGCCTAAGTGCGGGCGGTCTTGCTGCGAGCCTCCATAGCTGAGCGTCCCTCCAAGCTGGCAACCGAGCGCCGCCGCAACAGCAACCTCGGCTAATCCCGCGTTAGGTGACGGGTGGCGGCTCGCGTCTCGTTTGATGAACTTGATCATGCGAGGTGCTCTGCGGGGGTGGGCCAACATCACCGCGAATGCAAACAGACGTGCTGGCAACCAGTTGGCTATGTCATCAAGTCGTGCTGCAGCCCAGCCGAAGTTCTCGTAGCGGACGTTTCGGTGGCCAACCATGGCGTCCATGGTGTTGATTGCACGGTAAGCGCCGGCACCGCCCGCGCCGCTGACGACACCCCAAAACGCTGCTGCAAACACGGCGTCCACGCTGTTCTCCGCTACTGACTCGATCACCGCTGCAGCGATATCAGACTCTTCAAGTTGCTGAGTGTCTCGTCCCACGAGGGCGGGTAACTCTTGGCGTGCTCCAGTCAGATCTCCTGCCTCGAGCCGATCACAGACAACTCGTGCCACACGGCGCAGTTCGCGGCCAGAGACAACAGTCGCGGTAGCCGTCGGAAGTGATCCTGTCATGCGTCCACCGACCACGCCCAGCAATATCCCGGCCAACGCATAGGTGACGCCTCGCCCCCGGCTGTTGGCCCAGGTGAGGTGCTCGAGTCGGTTCATGGCCGCACCAAACCCAGCAACTGGGTGGACGTTCGCTGGTGGTTCTCCGACTGCCCGGTCGATCAACAGCCCGCACGCCACGGCTCCACATCTTCTAGCTAGTGCTTCGATACGCGTTGTGCGCTTCTGTTGTCGGTTGGCACGCAGTCTCATGAGTTCGTGACTGATGCGTGATCGTTCGAGTCGATTAGGGACAGTGCGACATTGGTGACGCTACGACCCAGGCTTGACTCGAGACTGTCGAGCGCATCTTCGAGACGTTGCAAGCCCTCTTCGTCTGGTACCGCGATACGCACCCACCCTGGCATCGAGAAGTTACTGCAATCCCGCACGAGCACACCTTGATGGGCAAGACTCGTGCGGAGTCCAGGCGCATACACGAGCACCCACGGTGCATCTGTAGAGCGCACGGGATAGTTCCGCTGATTCAACACGTCAACCAAGTGCTGTCTGGCAGTTGCTATCCGGCGACACCATGCTTGCAAGTCTGCGAGCTCGAGCAATTCGGGCAGTAGAGCCAAGGCCAGCGACCCCACCGACCATTCGGGCTGGTGGCGCGCAAAGCGCGCTACATCGTCGCAGATGATGTAACCAAGTCTCAGGCCTGGGCATGCAAACACCTTTGTGAACGATCCCAGCAGTATCGGCGAACGGCCGGATGACCAGCGACCCACGGAGAGGGGATAGAAGGCTTCATCCCAGATATCTGCTACGTCGGAATTACTTGCCAGGACACCGGTGGGGTTGTGAGGATCGCTGCGCCACCGCGGGCCGCTGCCAGATCGCGGATACAGCCCAAAGTCGGGCTCACATGCCGGGCGCCCGCCGAGTTCGGTAGCAACAAGCGAGATCGCTTCACTGCATCCGTTAGTCAAGAGGAGACGATTAGCTGGCACCTCCAGGGCGCACGCAGCCGCAGCCGTCGCATCGATCGCGTTCGGATAGTGCCGGAGCGACTCAAGATGTCGCACCGCGAGGGTGGCGACGTTGGGGGCGAATGGGTTGAGAGTCTTCGACAGATCGAGTATGGCCGAGGCTTCGACTCCCAAGGCTTTAGCAATAGCGGGACCGTCACCACCGTGATCACCAGCGCCAGGGACCTCAACCTCTGCCTTTGAACTCTCCATGCCAGCTCTGATGCGTTCAGTTAGCAACTGCCCTGTTGCAAGTCGTCGCAGCGCAGTCGAAATTGAGGCAATGGTGGATGACGATCCAACGCGGCCTTAGGCTCGGGACCCGGTGCACCTGGTTTCTTGTGCTGAACTGGGCCGCCACAATCGGCAAACTAGCTGTCGCGTTGGACACCTACGCTCGGGGCACACCCGGTTGAGGCCCCCGACTGGCGGCTCGGGGGCCAACGAGTTACCGAGTCAATGCCGAGTGTGGAACTGGGCCCACCACTGAAGTGAGGATGTTGGTGGCTAAGCCGCGGGATAGTGGATTCGCTTCGCCAGTGGCGAAGAGGGAGAGATTGACCTGAGCCATCTCGCCAGCAAGGGCGTCTTCTGCGCATGGGACTGGGACGAAGGAGAGGTCTTCGACCAGGTGACGCGGGCTAGGTGCGTAGTCCCCGGCCTCCGACTTGGATTGGGGGCTTGTGCGGGTGTGTGACGTGCATGTAGTCGGAGAGGTTGACGACGGTGCACACGTGCATGGGTACGATGTCAAGTTGGTCACCAACACGGACGGAGCGCTCGTCTGGAAGCTTGACCATGCCGTGTTCTTCGTTGAGGCGAACCACTGTGCCACCACCGATCACTACTCCGTAGCCGACGGTGCCGAGCCGCGTGCGGCCAACATCACCGGCGAGTGTCTTGGAGCCGGCGTCAACGACGACGAGCCCAGAGGACGGAGTCGCGATCACGGTCGTTCGGACACGCAGTGCGACAGATTCAAGCGACGCGACACCGTCTTCAACGGTCATCGCGTCGTGGAATACGTACGTGCCGGGGCGCACTTCCGTGACGCCGTCAACTGAAGCGACCGCGGCGTAGGTAGGGGTCGAGCCCGCGCTCACAGACTCCACAACATGACCGTGGGACCGCAGCAGTTCAGCAGCGGCGACAAGGAGTTGCCCTTCTTCGGCCCCCAACTCTGCTGCCGGGCGGCCATAAGCCTCTGGGAAGTTTGTGGATCGAAAGGTGAAGATGCCCTCAAGCCGGAGATGTGGGGACTCGGCGATCATCTCGGCCAGGCGCAGCACATCGCTTGGTAGCACTCCGGTTCGGCGCAGACCGCACTCGATCTCGATCCGAACCTCGACCACGACTCCGGCGTCGGAGGCAGCATGGGCAAGGTGTCGCACCCCGACATCGCTCTCGACACCAGCAATGATCCGAGCACGGCGTGCTAGGGCAACGAGACGATCGACCTTCGGCCGCCCAATGGTGGGATAGGCCACGAAGACGTCATCGATTCCTTCGTCCACGAAGTACTCGGCTTCCGCTACCTTGGCGACCGTCACACCGGTCGCTCCGTGACTGATCTGCTCGTGAGCCAGCATCCCGCTCTTGTGCGTCTTGGCGTGAGGACGCAGCGCGACCCCCTCGCGGGCACAAACCGACGCCGCTTCAGCAAGATTCGCCTGCACCTGCGCCCAGTCCACGACAACAGCTGGCGTATCGATCAAACCAACCTCCTCAACACCGCGGATACACCTAGGTCTTCGGCCACACACTGAGATTGTTCAGTGGCAACTCTGGTGTCAAAGGTCTAGTCGGGATTGGAGATCTGGCTTGGCGGCTTGACCGTTAACGGGTTCGGTGTGCTTACTACGCCCGGAACTGTGTGGAGTCGCAGCCGCAGTTTGGTCATGTAGGCGTCCTTTGTGCGATCGGCTCGGTGGTGGTCGCGTCTGGCGAGCATGGCGGGGTGTTTGGGTGAGTGGCCGTTCGGCTCGGGCAGGGCCGTAGTTCGGTCCGTTCGGCGGAATGAGTGTTCGTTTTCCGTTTCGACGGGTGACTTGCCAGTTGTGGTGATGGATCTTGTCGTGACAGTTCCAGCAGACGAGGACCATGTTGGTTATGTCGGTGCCTCCGCCTTTGGACCATGGCATTACGTGATGGGCTTGACAGATCACCGGGTTCGCTCCACAGCCGATACAACCTTGATCTCGTGCTCTGAGTGCTTTGAGTTGAGCCGCTGTGGCGCTGCGTTTGGTGTATCCCTGCCACAGCGGAACTCCCTTGGAACTGAATAGAACTCCGGTGAGTGTTGAGTTGCACATCAACTCATCCAGGATGCTTGGTGGTAGCGGATCACCGCCAACCAATTCCGCCACGAGACGACCCGAAGCGTGATCGAGGTGTGCAACAACGCTGATTTCTGCATACCCAGACAGTGACGTTGCGCAAGACGCGCCACTGCCACCGCCGGAGCCGGCCGTCAGCGCATCCAGAGCGTCTGCCATGCACTGATCGAAACTGCGGCGCCTAAAGGAGCGGCTAATCGCGGCGCTCTGTTTGTCGCTGTCATACAAGGCCTTGGCAAAGTTTCGCAGTCGGTTAGTCATTCGAGCACCAGTAACGGGATCGAGACAGGCCCGTAGATGCTTCATGCCATCATCGCCATCAAAGATCCGCACACTGCGACGTTGACGCAACCTGGCATGCCGTGCCTCACCCTGATCGCTTTGGTGATCGCGACTCCAACGGCGCGCAGTCCGCGCAAACTGATCATCAGTCAACGAAGCTGCTTTCTTCAACAACTAGGTGTCTGACTCAACTGCTGAGCTGCCAGTCTCGTTTGCTGCCTTCGCGAGTCGTTCAGCGTTGCGAAAGCTCACCTCTCCGGACTCGACTGCCTCTCGCAACCGTGGCATCTCCCGTAGTCGCTTCGCGGTTTCGGTGTGACTACGAGCTTCGCGTTGCGAGATTCCGGTTGACTCGACGAGTGCACCAGCACCACTGTCACCATGACGCTCTACGGCAGCGATCAAGTGTGCAGACTTAGCATAGAAGGCATCGAATCTGGCGCGAACAGACTTCGCTCGGTGAAGGCACGTACGAAGGTCATCCAGTGACGCGCCATCCACTCTGGCCAACATCTCACTTACACCCGCATCAACCTGCCGGAACGCCTCGAGCACCATGACTACATCATCTCACAAGGGTATGACATTCACCGAAACATCTTGAGCAGACGAACTCCTATCCTGCCCGCTCCAGCAATATCATCGGATGAAGACAAACGACGGTGGAACTGTACGACGATATGGCTGAATGCTCTCGACAACGTGTGCGAGACCAACGTGCCCACGACTCCCAAACGTGCTGGGTTCCGTGTGTAACTTGCGGTTGGGGTTAGCGTCACAGCAGGGCAGGTAGCGAAGAGAGCGAGCGAGTCCCACCGGCCCGGCTCATCAGAGGCGGTAGGCACGGGGATCGTGAAACAGGTCGCACTTGATCATGGCCTAACAAGCGTGGGATTTGCGTTCCGAGTTGCCACTAGAGCGGATCTGGGCACTTGTAGAAGACGCGTAGTGAGTCTCTCTCAGCTTGCAAGGTACGAGTTTGACTAGGTGGTTGGGCTGGACTAGGCGACCAATGAGTTGAGGATGTTGAAGGCGAGGCCGCGGGATAGTTGATCGTGGAACTCTTGGTTTCTGTATTCCCGTAGGCAGCCGTAGCAACTGGTGCTTGAGGCACATTGGCAGTCTCGGACTACGCGATAGGCGTCTTTGAGTAGCAGTTCGACACTCTCGCGTATTCTTCGAACGTTGCCGGCGCCACCGGGCACGGTGTCAAAGATAATCAAGGGCAAGCGACCACTTGATCTCATCGGCCCTACGACTCCGTTGACATCTTGGTTGGGTATTCCTAGTGATGGTGAGGCAGCCAATAGCGCGTAGAGAACACTCAATGCCTCGGACTTCTCCATCTCCAACATCAGGTCAAGCTCAATCACATCGGTCAAGTAGTAATGACCTAAGTGGCTGTATTTCAGTAGTCCCGTGCATTCTTTCAGTGTCCCAGGACGGCGATGGGTCCTCTTCTTGCTCCTGGCTTGTGAGCGCTCCACTACGGATACGGCATAGCCACAGGAGAAGCAGACAAAGAATCCACTGTCGACAGGCCCACGGTTAACTGCGGTGATCTGCCCTTGTCGGCTGAACTTTAGTTGCACTTCGGATTGGTCCAGTGCGACTGTCTCAGTAATAGGTGCAGTTCCCGCGTAATCGCTGAAATAGGTTCTAGACCATCCGGCTGTTGGGGGCCTTGAGTCTCCTGGCTTATCCTTGTGTCTCCGACCCACAAAGCCGAACTGTGGTATCACGAGAGGGCGCGTCTGCCGAGTTGAGTTGCACTCTGGACATGAGTCGCTTGAGTTCACGTCATCATCGGACGCAGCAATTTTGATGTCGAATCGCTGACACTTGTCGCAGGAGCCATATCTGCGGGCCACAAGTGCCATGCCGGGCATCACACGAAGACCTTCCGACTCCCAAATCGTTCTGTCAGCAACTAGCTGAGAGCCGGGCGCGTATTCCGAGATTGCCATGCGAAGATCTCTTGTCAGATCGACTCGATCTGCGCCCCTGTCACCGGCTCGCCAAACATCAAGCGATACGACATCTACAGGGAATCCGTACTTGGGAAGCACAACCCGAGACGCGAGATAGTCGAGCAGACGCTTTCTCTTGAGGGTGCCTTCGACACGATAGAGAGCTCCTTGGTACTTTGTCAGTCGTTCGGCCCTGTAGCTCTGTCCTCGACGACCAAGTTCCTGGATTCGCTGATTCACATCTTCAATCTCAATCGCTATCTCATTGAGTTCGCCTCGGATTTCCTTGGCTGCGCGTGTCAACCAGCCATGGTGTTCTCTGCCAGCAGTTCCACTGTCATCAATCAGATCATTCGCCCACCCCCAGTTCGTTACGCCCAACTGATCCGCGACCGACTCGGGCACGATGCGAGCAATGGCATCTCCCAGGTGTGCGGGCCGTGTTTGGAGCCACAGGACGAAGTCGTCGACCGCAGCGGAGCGCTCGTCCTGCCTTGTAAAGAACGATTCGACACTGCGGTGAGCTTCCTTACCCGACCGCACATGGCGCAACTCATACGCCGCAAAAGCCACCGCGTGAATGTGTCTACGAGCGATTAGAGGATTCGATAGAGAGAGTATGGGAACCTCTACATGACCTGCAATGAGTCCAATTGGATCCTTGAAGTGATAGAGGTCGTGATTACGCCGCCGAGCAAACGTGGTGATGATTGCGGCGCCACGACGGCGACCTGCTCGTCCGGCGCGCTGTACGTAGTTCGCGGGTGACGGTGGAACGTTTCGCATCAGAACCGCGTCGATGTCGCCAAGATCCACGCCGAGTTCAAACGTCGTTGTACAACTCAGAGTGTTGACTCTTCCGTCCACGAAGTCCTGCTGTATTTCTCGAGCCCGATCTGTTCCAAGTTGGCCGGTGTGTTCTTCGACTCTCATACCCGAAGGAGCGAGCTTCGTGTACAGATGGCGGTAGTGCGCTGACGTTTGACGTCCGGCTATCGGTAACTCGGTGAGCGATCCGTCACACAGCCATGAAGGGCAAACGTCGCTCACATTGCGCCAGGCGACTTGTCGGCACTTGGAACACAGCCATGCTGGATGGTTCTCTGAGACTGGTATCACAGTGACCCACTCTGGCTCCAACCTGAAAACCGTCCCGTGGCCTCTGACACTTGTAGGAGTGAGAACTCGTCGCCAGGCGCAATTTCTCTCGGTCAACCAGCGCCACAAGCCATTAAGTACACGGACAGGATCTTCTCGAATCCGGCGACGCTCAAATACTCTCGTCAGATAATCGAGCCGGCTATTTCGACCACGCCTTGGCATCCACGCCATCACTCCCTTTGCGGGTGCTTCCGCTCGAACCGCTGTAACGACATTGCGCGGCGCGAACATTTGATCTTCGATCTTGACGCCAGTTGGGAGATGCACTGACGCTTGACGACGCAGATAGTCGAGCAACACGGCCACGATGTCAAGAACCTCACGATTAGTAAAGCCCAACTTCAGAAGATCAGGAGGTACAACAACACGTCTTGGGACAGCGACTGTGATCTCTGCAAGACCAACGCCGTCGAGACTCTGCCGTCGATCTGTACCAAGTACTTCAGCCATGAGCCAGGTACGCACTTGATCGTTCTTCGACGCGCTGCTGGTGTCCGGATCAAGCACAAGGTAGTCCTCAGCAAGCCGTCGAACTCGGGGCTCCAGGTCTTCTAGCCGCAAGCCGTCATCACGGAGACTGTCAATCACTGCCCACAGCAGGCGACGTTGAATGGCGCGAGAGTACGTCCGGTCGAGATACGGCGCGAAGAACGCTGCCTCTTGACGGCTATCAGAGAAGGTCAGCAGTTTCCGATTCTCTCCTATCTCGGGTAGCTGATCCGCCGACCCAGGTCGTGGTGGCAGCGCCTGGTAGAGCGCAGTGGCGATCACCGAAGCCGGTGCATCGTGACCAGTGAAGAACCGGAGAACGATCGGTGAGAGCGATCGTCCCGAACAGGCAGGGCAGCGTCGCAATGGCTGGCTTCGCTTCTTCGGTTTGGCCATTGTTACCGCTCGCGAAGTCCGCCTGGCACCGCACCTGCACGCCCGGATGCTTAAGTCACGGAGAGCACCACAAGACGTACACAACTGTCGACGGTCTACATCGGCGTGCACCTCAGAGTCGTCGACGACTGCGGACTCGTCCTGATCATCCTCGGAGATCTCATCCCCGAGGAGCGCATAGATGAGGTTCCGTTGGTGGGGTGGCGCCTGTGTCACCGCTGTGAATCCATCAGCATCTTGCGACGTGTTTTCTCCGACCAGAAACTCAGCCGAACACCGGACACAGACTCCAAATTCGAACATGACTGACTTGATGCCTCTGTCTTCACAGTCAGGGCAGGTCAAGTGTCGCTCCAGGCGCATCCAAGGTCTTCCGACCGGATGCTTCGGCGAGACGCACACGAATGCGCCCTCGAGCGCCCGAAGGATGAAGTGGTATCGCGCAGGTACGAGCGGAGGATGATTGCCGTAAGCGCTAGTGCAGACTGCCATAAAGTCGGATATTTCGGAGTCCAGGCTTTGATCCGTGAAGAGGTCACTCAAGACTTCAGGGACTGAGAGGGGTTCTGAACGTAACGCCCGACTCAGTTGAAGAACATGCCACTCCGATCGGAGGGCACATAACAGAGCGCTCAGGTCAGGCTGAGTTCTCCGAACAACACCAGTAGGAAGTAAGTCTCTAACCGCCATGGTTACATCTTCGAGCTCTAGTGCTTGCCTGAGCTTGGAGAAGGCACCGTTTGGAGCGGTCCATGTTGACTTGGGCGTTGGCTTGTCTGCCAGTACAGGCTCGACTACATCCTGGCGCTTCGGGTCGTCTTGATCGTGTTCAACACGTTCCCCAAACAGATTGGATGAGAAGTCTGCAATCTGACTTGGTGCATCTCTGCCTGCACCAAGTGTTGCAGAAGTCCCAAAGAAACATAGCTTCCCGAGCTGACTTTGGTTGACGCGATCTTTAACTCGGCGAAGCAGCATCGCGATCTCGGCGCCTCGAGCGCCACTATAGATGTGCATCTCATCAAGCACCACAAACGACCAGTGCTTGCCCGTTAGACCATCAAAGAATGCAGTATCTTCAGGTCGTAACAGCAGGTACTCAAGCATTGCGTAATTCGTGAGCAGAATGTGTGGCGGCTCTTCACGCATCTGCTGTCGAGAGATCAGTTCACCCGGATCGGGATCACGTTCATAATCGGCTTGATACTGCTCGATAGCTTGACGATGCGTCCTAAGTGTAGCACCGATGTAGCGACCAAACTTGATCTCAGGAAAACACTCAAGTAGCTCACGAATCCGATCCATCTGATCATTCGCTAAGGCATTCATTGGGTAGAGGAGCAGCGCTCGTACGCCCGGCGATGACAATGTGCCACGTTCTGCCTCTCGCAACAGGTGATCCAGTATCGGGAGCAGGTAGCACTCTGTCTTGCCTGATCCTGTACCAGTCGCAATTACCTGATTGCGACGCTCAGTTGCCTTGCGAATCGCCACCTCTTGATGCAAGTACAACGGTCTGTCAGGTGGAACCGCATCTGTACTGATGTCCAGGAACCTCTTGTGAACGACCCCTGCCTCGACGAGGGCACGGATCGATCTACCTAGCGCGTATGTGGGTGGAGCTTGTAGGTATGGCCCCTTGGTGCAGTCGAAGCGATTGTCAAGTGCGTCGTACAACTCCTGCCGGAATATGACATTGTTCGGCGCGTACCGAGACTTCAAGTAGCGAACGTACGAATCGTGCATGTCTGTACACGCGGCTAATGGATCAAGAAGCTGCGTCGCTTCGTCGTAACTACCAAACATGGTCAAGCTCCCTGTCTTCACACAACTCTGCGACTCGCAGTGCTGTCGCTGTCAACAAACTCCGAGTTGTCAACTTCGGCGCAAACTCGTAGGCATAAAGTAGCGCTTGTTCGGCAGCTGCGCGCTCAGAACGCGCTGAGTAACGATCCACGACTTGAAAGGCTGCAGTTAGCAACCTTGATGGGAACTGGTGCCAGGACGGGCAAGGTTGCTTTGCCGCAAGCGACCTAACCTGACGGTGTTGTTGATCGCTGAAGCGCTGTGTGTATGTGGTTACTCGCGAGTGCGCTGACATCCAGGAGTGAATTCCCACTCGATCAGGCCACGTGTTTGCAAGCATCTCAATAGCAGCTGTTGCGTAGCCGTCCGATTGCAATGGAAGAGAATCAGCCCGTGACACGGCGTCAGCAAGACGTGACAGCCTTTCTGGATCAAAGCCATCGAGGGGAGCGCTAACAGGTTCTCGTGGTTGTTCAGGACCGTCGCTCAGGAAGTCGGGTGCCCAACCAGTGAAGAACCTCCAGCGCTCACGACACTGGCTATCACCGGAACAATCGAGAACCGACGCAATTAATGGAGATGCTTCCCAGAGGCTCTCAAGATCAGCATCCCGCAATGACAACTGAGTGGATTCTGGATGCTGAAGGGACAAGGCAAGCATCCCGAACATGACCCGTAATGCAGATGTGGGACTTAGCTCCCAGATCAAGTCGTTAAGCAGTACTTCCGCAAGGAAATCGTCGACGGAAAGAGCGAGTTGTAGTAGTCGCTCAAGAGCACCACTTGTCGAGGCGTTGCTTGCAACCTCTAGGGCATCTAGCAGCTCGCTGTCCAAGTCCCTTAGTGAGCAGCCATTCACTGCTCTGCGTAGTGGATGGTCTGCAACGACAAGTTCTAGCGCTTCAGTTCCAACAAATGGTCGCAAGTTACATAGTCGCTGATCGCATGCACGGGGTAGTCCGATTGAGATCTGCGACGTGTGCTGGCTGCTGGGCATTGGGCGTTGAAGTGGGAGCCAGTCATCGTGGACGTGGAGATCCGTCAGATACGGACCTGGAGGTACTTCTACGATGAAGTCAAGGTGTCCCGTGTTCTCTGGAGGAACATCGATCAAGGTGGGTTGTTCCCACAGCCGATGTTGAGACCACAGTGCAAGTTGCCGGTGCTTGAAGCTCCTGTTCTCTGACCAAGTCGCATCAAGGAGCGTCTCTATTCCATGCGAATCTGCAACAGTGACTTCCAAGTCCGAAACCTCGTATTGGGCTCTGACTCGAATCGCATCGACAACTACGTCGTCGGCACTCAGCCTGAGCATCACCGAGGGGAGCGATGAGTTGCGGATTGTGTCTCGAAATTGCGCCAACCCAAATGCCCATCTGCCTACCGTCCCACCTACCCGAACTGGATCAGCGTGCTGTAGTACGTCTTTGCCAATCACTTCGAGTCGCAATGTGGCTGGACGCCCGCATCGCACTATCAGGGATTCCACCTTGCCAGATTCGATCTCATCAAAGGGAATCTGAACCGGGTCGCCCTGAAATGGATCAGTCGACTTGCCTCTACGACCGACTGTCCACAGGAGTCTCGGTAGGTGAATGCCGAGCGTGATGTCACCTGCCGAGACCTCAACATTGTCGCAGCCGCCAGGGAAGAGAATAGACAACGCCTGACCGGTAGTCCCGTTGGGTAGCGCCAACGAACAGTCGGCGATCACTGTTCCCTCTACGGCTTCATCGGGTGCAATCACCCGATCGGGTAGCAACACGTCTAGACCCGGAAATACAGCAAATCGCTCGCGCAAGTCACTACCAAGCGGACCGACTACCTCAAGTGATCCGATGACTGGTTCGCCCTCTTTGAACAGTTGTGAAGTGTCCCTGCCCTGAGAATTGGATGGCAGTTTGTCGAGAGCCACTGGAGTTCGACCGGTTGCTCGGTCGTCTGATCGCCAATGGGCTTTCCATGCTGACGCCGGAGTTCCGATTGGTTCGGAAACGGTCGGCGCGCGTGCATGCACCGGAACTCCATCCGGCCCCGCAACTTGAGCGACGGAGTGTGAGTTCAGTGTTGGTCCTTTGGGTGGATGTACCACCGGCAACGAAGCACACAAATTGGCAGGCGTGTCGGTGTGTAGTTCGATGCAGTCGATGCTGGAGATGTCTGCGCTTATCAATCTCCAGTTGTGCCACGGTTCCATGAGTGGCGGAAGTTCTTCTGTGAAACGTAAAGGTGTCTCTCCCGGAGCAGTCACTCGCAATCCCTTAGCTACCAAGAGCAGAGCCTCGTGTCCCTTGACCTTGTGTTGCTCACGGGCTAGCCGACCGCTCAAATCAAAGACAAAACAGTGAGAGGAACGGTGACCATCAAATCGCCACTTCAAGCGGCGTTCATCAGATCGCAGTTCGACAGTCCAGTGAGGGGATGCTTCAAGTTGCACGTCAAGGCTGTCGTGGCGCGAACCAACGTAACGACGAGGAGAGTCACCGGTCAAATGCCATTGCCCATCACGAACTACTCGTGGCAGCAACACGTATGGACCGCTACCTGAGTACGGATCGATCCGTACCGTTGGACGTGGCTGTCGTCTGGAGTGACGGGACCGTGAGACCCGTGATCTCGCAGCCATTACACGATTGACAAGCGCATCAATCAGATAGCGAGGCAATCGGTGATCATCAGCCAACTCAGACACCGACTGCCTTGCGAGTTGAATGCCCACGGCATCGACGTCACGAACTGCGCTGATCAGCCGATTTAGTGTGTCTATCGCAAAGTCACCGCCGTACATGAAAAAGCGCTGCAGAGGTGCCTGTAGTCGACCTCTCTGAATCTCGATGCGAACTCGATTGTCAAGTATTTCCTCGGCATGCTGCGCACCCGCTTGCATCTCTTCAAAGACGAGTCTTGCAGCATCTATAGCGCAACTATTCGGAATACCACCATGAAGCAGAATCGGTGAGACAAATCGGAACCAACGGTCTGCTTCTGCGGCCTCAATGAAGTTCTCGAGCTTCAGTTTGCGTACGGACTCTTCAAAGACGGATCCGATGAGATTCTGAGTGAGGCTGTCGCAATCTTTCAAAGATTCGATGTTTGGCCAGAAGGTACCCTCGTTATAGCAGTTGCGACCTTGAGCAACAAGATAAATGGCCGTTGCTGCGGGATATTTCCACAAGCCCGAATAGTTCCCAGCCCTTGTCGCGCCCTCAAAAACCCACTGTGCCATCTGGAACAACGGCTGGTCATGCGAAAGATCAAGCTCACCGACGAGCCGGCAGTGCCGCAAAGCCTCACGTAGATGTCTTTCAGTCCCTGGGTGATCGGTCTTGTTCCAATACGGAACCCCCGATTCCTCGTCTCGCAACTCCGGAACTCCCTCAACACTCACGACCCGTAGCTCCGCCCCGTAGATCACTGTCACACAAGTGACAGAAACTATAAACTTCAGACGATTCGGTCTGTCGGCGTTCGGCTACCGATTGACTTCAGCCGCGGGAAGCGTTGCTGGAGGTGAGATACAGGCTCACCGTAAACTTCCGACAAGTTTGCTTACTTGCATCGAAGATGGCCCATCTACCGTGAGTAGTCACGAGACGGGAGATCAGGTAGGACTCCCCGCATGAATATCACGGTGATGTTGTCGGAGGACGACGTTGAGTTCCTGGACCGGTTTGCTACGGCTCATCACCTGGAATCCAGGTCGGCAGTGGTGGGAAGGGCAATTCAGTTACTTCGAGAGCCTGAACTTGTCCCGCTATATGCGGAGGCCTGGGATGAGTGGGCGAGCAATGGCGAAGCTGAGGTGTGGGAGGTCGTTACGGGTGACGGAGTGGCTTGAGGGGTTGCGTTAACGACCTTAGGTATCGTGCTCGCGTGGATGCTGAGGCACGGCTGGCTACTCGGGCTACGGCGTTGTTTGGTGTCAAGTACCCGATCGTGCAAACGGGTATGGGATGGGTTGCCGGGCCTTCTTTAGTTGTTGGGACTGCAGAGGCAGGGGGTCTCGGGATACTTGCTTCGGCGACGATGACGCTCTCGGAGATGGACGCCGCGATCGCTGAGGTCACGTCCCGCACCAGTCAACCATTCGGTGTGAATCTGCGACCTGATGCTGTCGATCTCAATCAACGAGCGCAACGACTCATACAAAACGGCGTTCGGGTAGCGAGCTTCGCTGGTCCACCACCGCCCCCGATCGTGCAGTTACTTAAAGAAGGTGGCGTCCTCGTCATCCCCACCGTGGGTGCACAGCGTCATGCCGAGAAGATGGCAGCACTCGGTGTCGACGCGATCATGTGTCAAGGTGCTGAAGGTGGTGGCCACACCGGCACCATCCCCACATCGTTGCTGCTTCCGCAAGTTCTCGACACGGTGGATGTGCCCGTGATCGCTGCCGGGGGCTTCCACGACGGGCGAGGGCTCGCGGCTGCGCTCGCATGGGGTGCCGACGCCATCGCCATGGGCACTCGCTTCCTACTCACGGCTAACTCCAAGGTGCCCGATGCCGTCAAGGCCACATATCTACAGACACCGGTTACCGGCACAGTCGTCACCTCGAACATTGATGGTCAGCCCCAGCGAGTCATCCGAACATCTCTCATTAATTCACTAGAGAAATCCCGCCTACTGCGTCTTCCCGGAGCAGCGCTCAACGCCTGGCGATTCCGTCGGCTCGCCAACACCAGTTTCAGTGCCCTGATGAAAGAGGGGCTCGCCATGAGGCGCAACCAGAAACTCACCTGGGCTCAGATGGCCATGGCTGCCAACGCCCCCATGCTCACCAAGGCAACGATGGTCGATGGCGACCTCGCCACGGGCATCCTGCCAACCGGCCAATGCGTGGGCGTCGTCGATGATCTGCCCACCTGCGAGGAGTTGATAGATCGCATCGTGCGTGACGCGGTGGCCGCTCTCGACCGCCTGTCTCGCTAGTCACCTATACTCCCGGCGGCTGCTGCCAGCGAAGCCGGTGTGATCCCGGCACTGTCCCGCAACGGTGATGCCCCAGTAGGGGACGAGTCCGGTCGCCTGCCAGTTGCTACCCAGCGATCCGATTCCTCGAGGAAGGAGCGGCTCGTGCGGTGGTCACCCACTGCTCGGCCCCGAAACTCGAGCAGGAGGGAGAACCACAATGATCACCACACTCAAATCCATCACTTCGCGACGACTCGCACGTACAGGCGTTCTGCTGTTGTTGGCAGGCGTCTTTGGGCTAGTCGCAATGTCTTGCAGCAGTTCCGACAGCGAGTCATCGACTGAAGCAACGACAACCTTGGCCGCACAAACCGACGCGGAACCTTCGGGAGTTGTCGACGAAGATGACAGCGGCAGCGGCAGTGACAACGGTGCTGCAACAGCCGAGCAAATGGATGACTCAGATTCGGCGGACTCATCTGAAGACACCGCCGACGAGGGCAGCGAACCGGCAGATGACAGCTCAGCGACCCAAGATGTGGTGGAAGCTCAAGAAGACGCTCAAGCCGAAGATGTCGAAGCGGAACAAGACGCCTCAACGGCAGAGTCAGAAGACACGGAAGCCGCGGCTACGCAAGACAGTGAGCCGGCTGGACCCCAGCGGATCGTGTCACTGTCACCAACAGCCACCGAGATGCTGTTCGCCATTGGTGCGGGCGACCAAGTCGTGGCTGTTGATCAGTACTCCTACTATCCGCCCGAAGCTCCAGTTACTGATCTCGATGGTTGGAACCCCAACGTTGAGGCGATTGCTTCCTATGATCCCGACCTCGTCGTGATGCAGGGCAGCAGCGAGGTTGCTGAGAACGTCGAAGCGCTCGGTATCACAGTCTGGAGTCATGACGCGCCTATCGTCTTTGCCGATGTCTACGATCAGATTTCCTCTCTCGGCGAAATCACAGACCGATCCGTCGAAGCTGCCGAGCTTGTTGAGTGGATGACAACTGCGATCGAAACACTAGTGAAGACAGCACCGGATGCCAGCGGACTTACCTTTTATCACGAACTCGACAATACGCTTTACACCGTCACGAGTAACACATTTATTGGCAACGTCTATGGCTCGTTTATGATGGAAAACGTCGCTGACCCTGCCGATGCCGATGGCAGTGCCTGGGGATATCCACAGCTCAGCGATGAATACCTGATCGACGCTGATCCCGACCTAATCTTCCTAGCTGACACTCTCTGTTGTGGTCAGACTGCAGAGACAGTTTCCGCTAGACCTGGATGGGAACAACTCACTGCTGTCCAAAATGGACACATCTTTGAACTCAACGACGACGTAGCATCACGCTGGGGGCCCCGACTCGTCGAGTTTATTGAAGTTATCTCTAACGCTGTAACGGAGCTCTTTGCCTCGACCCAAGCACAAGATTCGTAGCCCAACCAGCACAATTGGCTCTACGCAAGATCAGGGCAACGATGATCGCATACAGGCGATACTGCGTGTCCACTTGTTGTACGAATTAGTGGACACGCAGTGCCTTTGGTCGATCAAGTGCCACAACGCGGTCACGATAACTTGAGCTATTTGTGCTGAGCGAGTTCACCAGCGCAAGCAACGTAAGTGTTGTGCGCGGCTCGGGACTGCGGCCCAGTCAGCTAGCGGCAGGTCTGGGTGCTGTGGCGGTCGCTGTTGCTGCGGGCCTGACCATCGGCCCGGTCGACATCGCTGTTCATCGGGTTGGCCTTCAGTTGCTAGACAACCTGCCGACCTTTGACGTTCACTCGGGTCTCAGCGACGCCCACGCTGCCATCGTGACGCAGATCCGCTTGCCGAGGGTGATACTCGGCTTGCTAGTTGGGGCAACCCTGTCGGTGAGCGGTGCCGCCTACCAAGGCGCGTTTCGCAACCCGCTTGCCGACCCTTATCTGCTCGGTATCGCGGCCGGTGCGGGCCTCGGCGCCACGATTGCCATTGTTAACAACTTCGGCGACGGTGCCGGTGCTCTCGATCCGGTGCCTCTTGCAGCATTCGGCGTGGCATTGCTGTCAGTAGCGGTTTCCTATGCAGCAGGCCACATCGGAGGCCGATCCACCGCATCGCTCATTCTTGCGGGCATCGCCGTTGCCAGTTTCCTGACTGCCTGCCAGACATATGTCCTACAAGCAAACAGCGATGCCTTCCGAGAGATCTTCACCTGGATCCTCGGACGTATCGCCACATCCGGTTGGTCGGAACCCGTGCTGCTGTTGCCCTACTTTGCCGTGGCCGCCGGCGTCGCGATTCGTTACGCGGGAGCACTTGATGTGCTTGCCGTGGGTGACGACGAGGCTGAGTCGCTAGGTGCCAACCCTCGACGGGTGCGAATGATCGTGGTGCTCAGCGCTTCTTTGGGAGCCGCCGCTGCGGTGTCGGTCAGCGGGCTAATCGGGTTCGTAGGGATCATCGTTCCCCACACGGTGCGCCTCGCCTTTGGAGCATCTAACCGAGTCGTGCTGCCGTTATCGGTGCTCTTTGGTGGCGCATTTATGGTGCTCGCCGACCTCGCAGCCCGCACTGCTCTATCACCCGCGGAGTTACCGATCGGCGTGGTCACTGCGTTCCTGGGTGCGCCCTTCTTTGTGGTCGTGCTTCGCAAGAGCAGCAGGCAGATCTGGTGATCGAGCCGCGAACCAGCCGGGCCGTGACGATCACGTCACTGGAGGTAACTCTCGGCTCCACTGCGATCCTGCGAGGAGTCGACCTGCAGGTGGCGGCAGGGGAGTGGGTCAACGTCATCGGGCCTAATGGAGCCGGTAAGACAACCCTGCTGCGTGCGCTGCTCGGTCTCATCCCGGGTGACGGAGACATCCACATTGCCGGGATCGCTGAGCGGCGTCGTCAGGCGCGGGCACGAACTATTGCCTATGTACCCCAGACTCCGGTCATTCCACCTGGGATGCTCGTCGTGGACTATGTCCTACTTGGACGAACCCCCCATCGGGGACTCTTCGGAGCAGAAACGTCTGAAGATCGTCGTATCGCGGCTGAAGTGCTCGAGCGTCTCGACCTAGATGGGATGGGTTTGCGAACTGTGCAGTCACTATCAGGAGGGGAACGACAGCGGGCTGTCATGGCCAGAGCCCTCGCACAGCAGTCATCGATCTTGTTGCTCGACGAGCCGACCACAGCCCTTGATCTAGGACACCAACAAGAAGTGCTTGAGCTAGTCGAGGCACTACGCAGAGAGCGTCACCTGACAGTCATCGCCACCATGCATGACCTGACGCTTGCCGCCCGCTACGGCGATCGCATCGCATTGCTCGTTGACGGCAAGATCGCCAGGGTTGGCAACCCGACCGAAGTGTTGACCGCCGACACCATCAATCACCACTTCGGCGCAATGGTGCGTGTAATCGATGACCCCGACGGCCCGATAATCGTGCCCGACTCACACTCCCGGCGCATCCATGATCTCAGCAAGGAGCTCCACAATGTCTCAAGTTGACACACCACCCGAAGATGACCCTCGCCCGGGGGGCATGAGGATCGCCAAGAGCTTGGTGCTCGTCTTTACCGGCGATGGCAAAGGCAAATCCTCGGCAGCGTTCGGAACCGCGCTCAGAGCCCGTGCGCGCCGATGGCCGGTAGCGGTGGTGCAGTTCCTCAAGTCCGAAGACTGGGTTACCGGTGAACAGTTGATGGCTGAGCCGCTCGGGATCGACTTCTGGTCACTTGGCGAGGGCTTCACCTGGGACAGCGAAGACCTAACCCGCGACGAAGCCGAAGCACGAGAGGCCTGGCGTCACGGAGCGAAGATCGTCGCTGCGGGTAAGCATCGACTCGTGATTTTCGATGAGATCACTTACCCGATCAACTGGGGCTGGCTCGACACAGCAGATGTCGAAGCCACACTTCGGAATCGGCCCGCCAACGTCTCATTAGTGCTAACCGGGCGTGACGCTCCCCAATGGATGATCGAGATGTCAGACACTGCCACCGAGATGGTCAAGACCAAACACCCCTACGACAGCGGGATCCTCGCAAAGAAGGGCATCGACTTCTAAGACCTCCGGATCAGGCGTTGCGCTAGGTTGCGAAGCGATGTGCGGGCGTTATGTGGCAGCGACACCACCTGACGAGCTAGCCAACTACTTCAGCGCTGAAGTCCCAGATATCACCTCGGGACTTGCCCCCAACTTCAACGTTGCGCCAACCCAACAAGTGCCCGCGGTGCGCCAACACACCAGCGGCGCTCGCAACCTTGACACTCTGCGATGGGGTTTAGTTCCGTTCTGGGCAAAAGACCCGCGCATCGGCAATCGCATGATCAACGCTCGCGGTGAAACCGTCGCCACCAAGAACGCCTTCAGGCGATCGCTCATCAAACAGCGCTGCATCATCCCCGCGGACGGCTTCTACGAATGGCACAAAATCCAAGGCCGCAAGCACAAACAGCCGATGTACATCACCCGCACCGACGACGAACCGTTTGCATTTGCGGGGCTATGTGAACGCTGGCGTGACAAGAACAGCCTGGACGAAGACGGCGAGCCACTCGAGTTGCACTCTTGCACCATCATCACCTGCGCCGCTAATGAGACCATGGCCAAGATTCACGATCGGATGCCGGTGATGCTGCCCCCTCACGCCTGGGATTCGTGGCTCGACCCCACAAACCGCGACCTGACCGAGGTATCGCCGCTGTTAGTACCGGCACCAGCCGGCTTGATCAAGATGCATCCAGTTTCACGTGAGGTCAACAACTCTCGCAACAACGGTGCTCACCTGATCGAACCTTTTGCCACACTGCTGTAAGGAGTACCAGCAAGTCACTAATTGCGGCCAATGCTCGGGTCGGTAAGTATCAACGCGCTTGACATGTGACATTTGTCGGAGTTTTCTATTGTCTGTCTCGCGGGTGCGCAGGGTCCGAAATCTCCATCTGAGCAACTTCGTGCTCGGGCGTGATCCGGTCGGCCGCGTACGTGCTCATCGTCAAACAGTTTGGAGACCTTCGGAAATGACGAATACCACAAGCAAGAGGCGGCTCGCAGTGTTGAGCATCCTGGCCCTCATCTCAGTGACAATCGCATCGCTCACGAGTGCTGCGAATGCGCAGACAGCGGTGCCGATTAGCGCCGATACATCGACCCTGACGATCCTGCACAACAACGACGGCGAGTCGAAGCTCTTGCCCGACGATGACCGTGGCTATCCCGGTGTGGCTCGTTTCGCCGCACAGCTGATGCAGATGCAAGCGGATGCTGAGACGGGTGACTCGGGAGTTGTGACTCTCACCTCGGGCGACAACTTCCTGGCTTCCCAGGAACTGGGCGTGTCGCTGGCCCGAGAAGGCGCCCTTTATGACTCGATTGCCTTAGATGGCCTCTATGACGCGATGGCTCTGGGCAACCACGACTTTGACCTGGGCCCGGAGGTAGCTGCTCGCTTCATCGAAGGCTTCTCCGAGCCAGTCACGTTCCTGTCCGCGAATGCCGACTTTTCGGGTGAGCCGACGCTGCAAGCACTCGTGGAATCCGGCGCGCTAGCCGCAAGCACGGTCATTTCCACTGGCGGCCAACAAGTGGGCGTGATCGGAGTCGTCACACCAATGCTCCCCAACATCTCGTCGCCCCGAAACGTCGTAATCTCCGACGTTCTCGCCGCGGTGCAATCCGAAGTGGCCACCCTGACCGCTCAGGGGGTCAACCAAATCGTGTTGGTTAGCCACCTGCAGGGTGTGTCTGAGGAGATTGAGCTGGTTGCTCACCTTGACGGGGTGGATGTGGTGATTGCCGGTGGCGGCGATGAGCTGCTTCGCAACGAGGGTGACGCCTGCATGCCCGATGACGAGCCTGCCGGCCCGTACCCGCTGCTGGTACAGGACTCAACCGGCCGAGACGTGCCAGTTATCACGGGCCCGGGCGGCTACCGCTGCATCGGCTCACTCACTGTCGTATTCGATGGTGACGGCCACATCGTGAGCCACAGCGGAGGCTCGGTAGGCGTCGGCCTTGATGTCGAACCCGACCCAGACGTGCAAGCCAATGTGGTTGACCCGCTCACAGCCGCCGTGGCTGAAGTCGACGCCCATGTCATCGGTCACAGCGAAGTCGAACTTGACGGACGCCGAGCCAGCGTGCGCACCGGCTCAACCAATCAGGGCAATCTCCACTCTGACGCTCTCAGGGCGGCGGCCACCCACCTGGCGCAGGAATATGGAGTCCCGGTTCCCGATGTGGCGATCCAGAACGGTGGCGGAATCCGCAACGACGCGGTGATACCGGCTGGCGACATCACCACAGGCGACACCTGGGACATCGCCCCGTTCCGCAACTTCCTGGTAGTGGCCGAGATGCCGCGCGAAACGTTCCACGTTTTGCTGGAGCAAGCAGTTGATCGGATTCCCGGTGCTGGCGGACAATTCCCACAGGTTTCAGGGTTTACGTTTACGTACGACGCAACGGCTCCAGCACGTGAAACCGACCGGGATGGTGACTGCTCGCTCGCCGGCGACCCAGGCTCCAGGATTCAAGATGTCGTGCTCGACGATGGCACTGTGATCGTGCATGACGGCGCAGTCGTGGCAGGTGACCCGGTCGTGCTAACTACGCTCGACTTCCTCGCTAACGGGGGCGACTGCTACCCGTTCGACGGGGTTGACTTCACCAAGCTCAGCATCACCTACCAGCAAGCACTCGCCGATTACATCGCGGTGGACCTCGGTGGTCAGATCACGGCTGCTCAGTATCCCGAGGGTGGCGACAACCGCATCGTCGTGGTTGATCCCGAGCCGCCCACTGTGACCGTTGCACCTGGTGACAGCTTGTGGAAGATCGCAGGCGAGCACCTTGGATCACCACTGCGTTGGCACGAGATCTATGCACTGAACGCGGGGCGGAGTCAGGCGATCGGCGGCACCCTCACCGATCCGAACCTCATCTGGATTGACTGGGTGCTTGAGCTTCCCGCCGAGTAACGGGTCTCCTTAGTTCCTAACGAAAACTCTTAACGAGACAACATCAGTGCGCTGCGTCGGCTCATGGGCTGACGCAGCGTGCTGAGGGTTGAAGGTTCGCACGGTCAACTACAACGACACCTGCTTGTGACCTGCTTGGGTGCTGCAAGCCCCAGAACCTCAGGAATCGCTGAGTTGAGCTGAGAGCAGGCTGGCGACCGTGTCGAGGTCAGCAGGGTCGGGGTTGGTGTCGGCGCTATAGAAGTCGAGATGCGCCATCGTTGAGATCGGCACGACATGTACATGTACGTGTGGAACCTCGAATCCGGCAATCATCAGACCTACCCGATCGGGAGCGAGCCCGGCACTCTGTTGAGCTTTAGCGATCCGCTGCGCGACCCGCATCAGGTGAGTTGACGTATCGGTGGCGAGATCAACCCAGTGATCTACCTCAACACGTGGCACAACGAGCACATGGCCACGGTTCAGTGGACGCACGTCAAGGAACGCAACACACACCTCGTCACGCCATACAAAGCGTCCCGGGATCTCGCCATCAATGATGCGGGTGAAGATTGAGGTCACAGCAGAATCGTAGGCTGTGGAGATGCCCGGCAACTCGGACGAATCACGCATCCTCACCGTTCCGAACCTGATCTCGACCCTAAGGCTCGCCTGCATCCCCTGGTTCCTTTGGCTTCTGTTTTCTGCGGAGGATCGCTGGGGAGCCGCATTGTTGTGGGGAGCGCTCGGTGCCACCGATTGGGTCGATGGATGGTGGGCGAGACGCTTCAACTCCGTTAGCAACGTCGGCAAGCTGCTCGACCCGATCACCGACCGGGCGGTGCTGCTCGTGGGTGTGCTCGCAGTGGGTTTCGACGGGTCGGTTCCGTGGTGGCTGGTCGTGTTGACCCTGCTTCGTGAAGGACTCGTGGCGATAGTCGGTTTGGTGTTGCTGTCACTTGGAGCAAAACCCATCGATGTCACTTGGTGGGGAAAGTGCGCAACCTTCGGGTTGTACTTCTGCTTCCCGCTGCTGCTATCTGGTGCTTCAGATATCGCCATTGCGGAGGGGTTCAGGGTTGCAGGCTGGATCTGCGCGGTTCCCTCGCTGGCCTACAGCTACATGTCTGGAGTGCAATACATACCCCTAGGAATGCAGTCCCTACGTGAAGGCAGAGCGGCGAAAGACCAGGGCACCGAATCCCAAGACAGGTCTTGATTCGTGATGCCGACAGACACGGCGGGCAATGAGGGTGTTGCGATGAGTGTTGCTTGGGGAGTGTGGTTTGAGCCCACCCAACCTGTGAGGCGACTCGTCGAGTTGGCCAAACTTGCCGAGTCGCTCGGTGCTGAGTCGTGCTTTGTGGCTGATGAGGGAACCGAACGTGATGTCTATGTCGCCCTCACCGCGATCCTGGCCGAAACAGAGCTAACGGTCGCTCCCGCAATTACGAACCCGTTCAGCCGACACCCAGTTACCACCGCCGCGACGATCGCCACCCTCGCCGAGTACGCCCCCGGTCGGGTGATGCACGGTTTAGGAGTGGGTGGCAGCCGCGTGCTCGAACCACTTGGCAAGGATCCCAAACGCCCCTACACGGCCCTGCGTGAAGCGTTTGAGCAGAACCGACGCTTGCTTGACGGCGAAACGCTCGGTGCTGCATCGCTGTCGTGGTTCCGGCCTAGCGAGCGGGTGCCCATCGCCATCGCAGGGCGGGGCCCACGGGTGCAACGTCTTGCAGCACGACGCTCGGACTGTGTGATCCTCTCAGCGGCTGCACCCGCGCAACTCCCCGAAGTAGCTCGCCAGATCCGTTTTCAGGGGGATGCTCGCATCGCCTGGTCGGCCTACCTCGCCTATAACGACACGGAACGCCTGCTCGTGTTACCTCACTTTTCCTACATCGCCGTCGACGCGCCCGCCGAGGTGCGAGCCGCTGACGGGCTTGACGAGGCAACAACCCGGCAGGTACGCAAACTGATGCTCAAGGGATCGATGGATGAGGCTGCCAAGCTGCTACCCGACGCGTTGGTTGACCGCTACGGCCTAGCGGGCGCACCCGAACAGATCTCGGCGCGTATCCGCGAACTCGCCGACAGCTTCGACATCTTCATGCTGCCACTCAACGACGAGGACACCGCCGCGGACCACATCCGCTGCAGTGCCGAGATCCTCAACAGCGCCTGACCGTGGAGATGAACACGTGCAGATACAGATGTGGCAACGCCGGTGAGCGTCGCAGGTCGCTAGCTCTCCGGTATTGCCGAATACGCGGGGAAGTCCGGATCGACCACCGAGCGGATGCCCAAACCCATCACCACCCGGTTCACATAGTTGAGATGAGCACACTGAGCATTGATGTCGATGATCTCGAGATCGCTGAAGCCGGCTTCCCGCAGCTCCTCAACGTCGCTCGACACCATCGACGCCGGCGAAGTCGTGAGCTTGGCGGCGTGTCGTACGACAGCTCGGTCGGCGGCAGAGAGGCCGAGACCGTCAACCGAAGCCGGATCATCTGCCAATGCCATGATCGCCGAGTCGTCCATGCCAGTTTCACGCAGCTTGAGCGTGACCTGGCTCATGCAATGCACTGTGCCGTTGATCGCTGATGTGACGAAGCTGATGAGATTGCGCTGATGCGGAGTCAAACGTGAGGGGCACTTCTCGGTGGCCGCATACAAGTCGAGTCGTGCCGCCACGAGCGGTGGATGAAGAGACCCCACCATTGTCATCTCGGTGGGTTCTCCAAGGGCTCGCGCCTGACGGTCGTAGTGGCTCTTCAGTTCGCCTTCCGCCTTGTTATATGGAATCGTGGTTACCCACATCTCAAACTCCCGAGCGTTGGCTGTGAGGAGGAACATGAACGGGTTCCGAGGCCTGGGCCTCTCTTTGTCGAACGAGGATCCCGTCGCGGACACGCTAGCCATCGTCGGTGAAGCGGAACGTCTCGGCTTCGACGAGGTGTCACTACCCGAGAGTCGCCTGTTCAACTCGGTGATGGCGGTGGCCGCAGCAGCACTTCACGCGACCCAGCAGATAACGGTGCGGATCGGTGTCGCAAACCCGGTGTTTCGTAACCCGGTGCTGTTAGCACTGGAGGCAGCAACCCTTGCAGACATCGGCCCGGGCCGGCTGCGCTTCGGGTTGGGAGCCGCTGAGTGGACAGTGAGACGCTTCGGGATGGCACCACCTCACTGGCGACCGCTTAGCCACACCGTCGAAGCAGTCCGAACGGTAAAGCGTCTGACCGCAGGCAAGGCCCTCGACTTCGAACCAACCACCTTTGACGTGGCTGAAGGGCTGCGCCTCGACCGTCCACCACGCCAGAGGGTGCCGGTTGACATAGGTGCTGTCAGCACCCGCATGATGGAGGTTTCGGGAGAGTACGCGGATGGTGTTCAACTCGGGGCAATCACCAGCGTCGGCTACACCCGCTGGGCAAGACGACGCTTGCAGGTCGGGGCAGCACGTGCAGGTCGCAGCCTCGATGACTTGCTGTTGAGCGCCAACGTGTTGACCAGTGTTGGCACTGACCGCAAGGCAGCCCGCAACGCCGTTAGGGGAGTGCTCGCGTATTACCTCGCCAGGGTTGAAGGTGTAGTGGTTGACACTGCCGGTGCCGATCCCGAAGCCGTGAAGGCAGTGCGCACTGCAGTGGCCGAAGGAGGCGAGCAGGCAGGTGCGGCAACGATCAGCGAGAGCCTGATCGACACGTTTGGGGTATCGGGCACCCCCGACGATGTCATCGACGGGCTGGGAGCCTTCGCTGAGGCGGGCCTTGAGCTGCCGCTGGCGTGGTACACGCTGGGGCCCGACCGTGATGAGGCACTGCGTCTGTTAGCCGGGGTCGTCCGCCCCGCTGTGCTAGGCGGCTAGAACCTAGAGACGTGAACGGGCCGCCGACACACAACCTGCAAGCTGGCAGCCCAGCGGCCGCAAGTGACAGCGTCTCGGGCATCCAACCAAGCTGGCGTGAGTCGCTGCTTGAGCGACTAGTCGAACATCACCACGACGCCCTGGTTGTCGGTGGCGGTATCAACGGTGCCGTCTCCGCGCTCGCACTTGCAGCCCATGGCCTCAAGGTTGCTCTCATCGACTCCGACGACTTCGCCTCCGGCGTCAGCCAGGAGTCCTCGAACTTGATCTGGGGCGGTTTCAAGTACCTGCAGTCCTATGACGTGGCGCTGGTAGCCGGCTTGTGCCGATCACGCAATCGACTGGCACGGGCCTATGAGAGCCGGGTGCTAGAAGCCCGGTTCGTGGCAGCACTAGGGCCGACCTCACCGTATTCACCCTCTTACGCGGCTTTGGGTGCCCACGCCTACTGGGCACTTGGCGGGTTTGCCACCCAGCGGCCACGCCGGCTCGGACGCCGCTCCCTGGTACACAGCGAACCAGTAGTCGAGATAAACGGCGTGCGCGGAGCCGTCGAGTACTCCGATTACCTGCTCGCGGACTGCGACGCTCGCTTCGTGTTGCAGTTCGTGCTTGATGCGATCGAATGCGGGGCCGTGGCGATCTCAAGATTGCGTCTCGACGGTGCCGAGCGAGCGGGGGATGCCTGGCGAGCCCACGTAACGGATCGTCTTGACGGATCGGGCTACACCATCAACACCAAGATGTTGATTAACGCCGCAGGCCCCCGAGCAGCCGATGTGGCGGGTCTCACCAACACAAGACTTGACCGGCATCTGCGGTTCTCAAAAGGTGCCCACATCGTCGTCCCGAGGGTGAGCGACTCGGGCCGGGTACTTGCCTTCTTTGACGATGACCAGCGGCTCTTCTATGTGATCCCTCTGGGCCACCGCTCACTCATCGGCACAACCGACACACATGTCGTCGACGCTGACGCAACCATCAGCGACCAAGATCGTGACTACTTGCTCGAACAAGCCAACGCCCGCCTAAGTCTTGATGTCCCGTTGACGCCCGCAGATGTCATCGCTGAACGTTGCGGTGTGCGTCCACTCGTCGTCGAAAGTGCGAGCGACGAGGCTCGTGACTGGATGGAATTGTCGCGGCGTCATGCAGTAGAGACTGATGAGACCAAACAGGTGGTGTCGATCCTGGGAGGCAAGCTGAGCGACTGCCTCAACGTTGGTGAAGAGGTAGTAGCGGCGGCACGGGTTTGCGGATTGCAACCGGCACGCAACTCACGACGCTGGTTTGGCGAGCCGACCGGTCTTGAGCGTGAACGCTTCGAAACTGCGGCTACAGATGTCGGGCTCAGCCCCGAGCGGATGGCCACGCTGTGGAGGCGCCACGGCCGGCGCGCCTGTGAAGTACTAGCGCTTGTACAACAAGACGCAGACCTTGGTGAGCCACTAAGTGAAGTTGTCGACTTCTCGGCAGCGGAGGTGCAAGTAATGGGTTGCCACGAACAGATCCTGATGATGCAAGACTTTCTGCGACGCCGCACGATGCTCGCTCTGCTCGAGCACTCCAGGACTCTCGACACGGATCCAGGCGTGGCTCGTGCCCAACAACTTCTCCGTGTGCCCGCTGCGATGCCCACAGGACGATGAGCACAAGAACGATGAGCACAAGAACATGAGCACAGAACACGCCCAGACGCTGATTAAGCGCAACCGCTCGCCGCTGGTCTCAACGAGTTGGCTAGCAGGACACCTCGACGACCCGGGAGTGCGGATCATCGACTGTCGCTGGTACTTGAGGCCATTCGATCTGCGCAACGGTGACGACGAGTACGCCAAAGGTCACATACCTGGAGCCGTGCATGCGCGCTGGGATACCGATCTTGCAGATCCGCAGCGTCCCGATCTGTGGATGCTCGCGGGTCCGCAACGCTTCGCCTCCGCAATGTCACAGCGAGGCGTAGGTGATGACACCTTCGTCGTGACCTACGACGATCAGCATGTCACCGTTGCGGCCCGAGTGTGGTGGGCACTACGAAGTTACGGACACTCGTCCGTCGCTGTTCTTGACGGTGGCATCACGAAGTGGGTGGCCGAGGGTCGATCTCTCGAGAGCGAGGTGCCTCGCTACAAACCTGCTGTCTTCACCCCGAGGCCCGCCCCTTCCTTGTACGCCACACAAGATGACGTAAAGGCCGTGCTCGCATCCGCTTCGGCTTCCACCCGCCTTGTCGATGGGCGAATGGAGGGAGCCCGGATCGAAGACGGCGGCGTAATCCCTGGCAGCATCACCGCTCCTGGGATCGAGTTTGTGGGGCCTGACGGCACCTGGGCAAGCCCGACCGAAACCCGGCAGCGCCTCGGCGAGGCCGGTGCTCAACTACACGAACCCACGATCAGCTACTGCCGTGGGGGCGTGGGAGCCTGCGGAACCGCCCTCGCATATGCGATTGCGGGCCAATACGACGTGGCGGTCTACGACGGCTCCTGGACGGAGTGGATCACAGATCCGGACGCTCCGGTCGCCCTTGACGAACCAGAGCCTGAAGCTTTTGAACATCGCTGATCCGCAAGACTGATCGGGAAAGGAAGCGGGAATAGTGGGCCGCGTCGCGGTTGTCACCGGGGCTGCGGGCGCTATCGGCTCCGCTGTATGTCGCCGCTTGCACCAAGCAGGCGACACAGTCGTCGGGCTCGACTTGCCAACCACAACGCCTCGAGTTGCTGGCACCACGGAGGCGGGAACAGACGGTGACAACCAAGCCTCATCGCGTTCGTGGCACCTGATCGGCTGTGACGTATCGGATGAGAACTCCGTACGGGCTGCCTTCGATGAGGTGCGATCGCGGTTCGGGCACCCCCAGGTTCTAGTCAACAACGCAGGCATTACCGGTGCTGGTGGTGTCGAAGAAGAGCCTCCGCAACGCTGGAGGCGCATACTCGATGTCAACCTCACAGGCGCGTATCTGTGCAGTCGCGAGGTGATCGCAGGGATGCGTCGCCACGGAAGCGGGCGCATCGTCAACGTTGCATCCGTAAACGCTCGCTTCGGTGGTTCTGCACTATCGGGGCCTGCGTATGCAGCCAGCAAAGGAGGCCTCGTGACCTTGAGCCGTTTCATGGCTCGGGAGCACGCCGGCGACGGGATCACCGTCAACGCAGTAGCGCCCGGGCCTCACGAAACACCGATGTGGCACGCCCTTGATGCCAACCTGCGACAGCGCATCCTCAACATGGTTCCCGGCGACGCACCCGGCGATCCAGATGACCTAGCGGCCCTTATTGCATTCCTTTGCGGCCCCCATGCCGGCTACATCACCGGAGCCACCATCGACATAAATGGCGGCCAGTGGAGCGGCTGACCGACCGCTAGATCTCACCGCTAGTTGCCGATCGTTCACGCCACACCCGGATCACGAGTTTTAATTCGGGAGTGAGTGCTAGCTAGAGTCTCGACACCACGCTGAAAACGTTTGCAGAGAGTCGGGGCGACGAGATGGAATCTGATCTTGAACCAGATGCGTCGCCGGTTGCCACGATGTTGAGGGACACAACCTGAGGGACACAACCTGGTGGCATGGCGCGGTCGGCTACCAGGTCTACGTGCGCTCGTTCGCAGACTCGACCGGAAACGGGATCGGTGACCTCCCTGGCATAACAGAACGGCTCGATTACATCCGCTGGCTGGGTGTCGACGCAGTTTGGATCACACCGTTTTACCCATCGCCAGGCCATGACCACGGCTATGACGTCAGTGACTATTGCGATGTCGCCCCCCAGCACGGCACACTCGCCGACTTCGATCAACTGGTTGAGCGAGCCCACAACCTCGGGCTGAGGGTGCTGATCGATGTCGTCCCCAATCACACATCGATCGAACATGCGTGGTTCGGTGCCTCCAGATCAAGCCGTGACGCTCCCCAGCGAAGCCGTTATGTGTGGGCCGATCCGGCACCCGATGGCGGCCCGCCCAACAACTGGATTAGCCACTTCGGTGGGCCCGCCTGGACACTCGATGAGGCAACCGGGCAGTACTGGTGCCACCTATTCCTCCCCGAACAGCCCGACCTCAACTGGCGCGACCCCGAGGTTCGACGCCACTTCGAAGATGTCTTGAGATTCTGGATCGATCGGGGAGTCGATGGCTTCCGCATCGATGTGGCACACGCACTCATCAAAGACGCCCAACTTCGTGATAACCCGCAGATCGCGCCAGTCGCTGAGGGCATGGATCCCCTCAGCGCCTTTAGAGCGTTCGAGCATCGCTACGACCTGGATCAGAGCGAGACCATCGACATTTACCGCCGCTGGCACGAGATCTGTGCTGCGCACGGGGTCATCTTGCTCGGCGAGGTCAACCTGGCATCTCCTGCGCACTTCAAGCGATACCTCGAGCCGGGCGTGCTCGACAATGCGTTCTTCCTCACGCCCGTGTGGATGGACTGGCAACCCGCCGAGCTGCTGCGGATCTTGCGGGACATGCATCAGGCCGCGCCTCAATCCGTGTCATGGGTAATCAGCAACCACGACCGTTCCCGGGTGGCGAGCCGCTACGGCGGCGGACAGATCGGAGCGCGCCGTGCCCTGGCAGTCTCGACGCTGCTGATGGCGCTGGGTGGCTTGCCTTTCATCTATCAAGGCGAGGAACTATCCCTAGACGACGGAATACTACACGGGCTGCACGATCCGATCTCGGTGCGCAACGCCGGTGCCATCGGGCGCGACGGTTGCCGCACGCCCATGCCGTGGAACATGAAGGCAAACAACGGCTTCTCGACTGGCCAGCCCTGGATTAGCGCCGATCTGCGGCCACCCGAGCACACCGTGCGCGGCCAGCGCGACGAACCCAGTTCGGCGCTGTATCAGTACCGGGAACTGATCGCAAGACGTGCACAGCATCCTGACTTCTGGCAAGCACCTGCCCGCTGGCTCGACACCGGCGACCCGCTCGTTGCGGCTGTAGTGCGGGGTTCTGCAGCGGCCGTCACCAACCTGAGCGAGCAGCCCACACAAGTAGATCTTCCCGGCTATGGCTGGCGAGAACTGTTCACTAGCATCCGCGACGACAGCATCAGTTTGAGACCCCGAAACTCGGGGACAGTCTCACCTGACGGTCCGGACAATGCTGAGCGAACAACCTGTGTGTCATTACCACCTGAGTCTTCAATCTTGGTTGTCCAAGAGCCACAACCAAGCTGAAACCGAGAACTAGACGGCACAACTGTGTCCCAAGACCCATCCAAGCTGAACCAGCGCCAGAAGACGAACCACGGCCAACATGGCCAACATAGGGCCAACGACGGCAACGGTCGCCGAGACCACACCGGCAACAGCCAGGGCACCCCACCAGAACACACAGAGGAACCATCGCCCAACTCAAGGCCGACAATCGTCGACATTGCTCGTGAGGCCGGGGTGTCGGTAGCGACCGTTAGCAGGGCCTTGCGTGACCTGCCCAACGTGGCCCCCAAGACACGCACGAAGGTCACGAACGTCGCCGCCGCGCTGAAATACGAGACACACCCGCAAGCGTCAAGACTCGCTTCGGGACGCACCCAGACGGTTGGTGTGATGGCACCACTGTTTGGTACCTGGTTTCCTGCCCGTGCGCTTGGCGGCATCAGCACTGTGCTGGCTCAAGCCGGCTATGACCTGCTCATCTCATTGATGACTCATCTCGACGATCCGCAAGCCTTCCTGCGTGAGGCTGCTTCGTTTTGCCGCCGTGTGGACGGGATCGTGTTGATCGACACAGCCTTGAGTGCGCAAGGGCTAACTGCAACATCGTTGTTTGATCGGCCCGTGGTTGCCCTTGGTGAACAACTCGAAGGTGCCACGTCGCTCGTCATTGATAACCGGAGCGCCGCATACCAAGCGGTGCAGCACCTCGTGGATCTAGTCCATTCACGCATCGGTCTGATAAGTGGAGCACCAAGCGAAGACCTGCCCCACACCGTGTCGCACCAACGTCTCGAGGGTTACAAGGCCGCACTAGCTGACGCGGGGCTAATAGTTGATCCCAAACTTCGCATTCATGGAGACTGGTCGCCAAAGAGCGGCGCTGTCGCCATGGCTCGCTTGCTGGAACTCGATCATCCCCCGACCGCCGTGTTCTGCATGTCTGATGAGATGGCATTCGGCGCACTCGAAACAGCACGCAACGCAGGCGCACAGGTACCTGGAGACATCTCCATCGTGGGATTTGACGACCATGACCTCGCCGCCACGTTCGGGGTGACAACCATGCGTCAGGGCGTCGCCGAGATGGGCGCGGAAGCTGCCAGACGTGTTCTTGGTCTGATCGGCGGCACCGAACAAGCAAGCGACGCCACATTCGATGTCCGACTAGTAGTGCGCAGCACAACGGCAGGGCCGAACTGAAGTGAGTTGAAGGCCGCAAGCGCTGTGTTATGGTGCGATGCTGCAAACGCTTACATCCCTGGGAGGGAACAAATGAGAAAGCAGACGAAGCTCTGGCTTGTAGCCGGAGCGTTCTTGTCGTTCGCCCTAATCGCTTCGGCGTGTGGCGACGACGGAGATGACGAGACAACGACCACTACGGCCGCGCCTGCTGAGGACATGTCCGAAGACATGGCCACAGAAGACGACCATGATCATGATGAAGATGACATGCATGATCATGAAGAAGATGAGATGCATGAGGACGAGGGCATGGACATGGACATGGACCTCTCCGGCACCACCGTTGAGATCCTCGGGCCAGAGACCGGCGAGGAAGGCGAAGGCTTCCTGCTGGCATTTGCACCATTTGAGGAGCGCACCGGCATTGACGTGCAGTACTCAGGCACACGCGACGCAACCACCGAGTTGAACCTGGCTCTTGAAGCAGGCGACCCGCCCGACATCGTCGTTATCCCACAGCCCGGCCGCATCGTGCAGTTCGGCGAGACCGGTGATGCCATTGCTATCCCGCAGTCGATCCTCGACAACATCGCAGGCTCATATGACCAGTTCTGGTTCGATCTTGCTTCCACCGGTGGCCACGTCTATGGCGTTCCCAACAAGGGTGACGTGAAGAGCCTGGTGTGGTATCAGCCGTCGCTGTTCGCCGCCAACGGCTATGAGATCCCAGAGACTTGGGCCGATCTTGAAGCCCTCTCCGAGCAGATGAAGGCAGACGGAATCGTGCCTTGGTGTGTCGGGATCGAATCTGGCGACGCCACTGGATGGGCTTTCACCGACTGGATGGAAGACTTCATGCTGCGCCTGCACGGCCCCGACGTCTATGACCAGTGGGTCAGCAACGAGATCCCCTTCGACGATCCTCGTGTGATCGAGGTTGCCGCATTCGTCGGTTCAATCTGGTTCGAGGAAGGCAACGTTCTGGGTGGCCGCGACCTGATCGCCACCACCGGCTTCAAAGAGGCAGCGCTGCCTATCGCTGACGGCGAGTGCGCCATGCACCGCCAGGCCAACTTCGCTGGTGCCTTCTTCACCGAGGTCGGCGCTGCACTTGGCCCAGAAGGCGATGTCAACGTCTTCTACCTGCCGACAATCAGCGACGAATTCGGTCAGGTCGTGCTCGGTGCCGGCACTCACGCAGTTGCGTTCACCGACAAGCCCGAAACGCTGGCAGTGCTTGAGTACATCGGTACCGCCGAGTACGCCAACACCCGGATCAGCGCTGACAAGGGTGGCTTCCTGTCGCCGAACCGCGACCATGACACTTCGCTGTACACCTCGGACTTTGACCGCACACTCGCGGTGATCCTCACCAGTGCCGATCCGTTCCGCTTCGACGCATCTGACTTGATGCCAGGCGAAGTTGGCGCAGGTGAGTTCTGGCGTTCGGGCACCGACTACGTGTCAGGCGCAAAGACCGTCGAGGAGTTCGTGGCCGACGTTCAGGACGCTTGGCCCTAAGCCAACTCAAGACAACCAACGCACTTAATTCAAGGGCACACATGAGGCGCCCAACTAAGTGAGACAGCAGATGAGCGGGGGCTATCCAGTGCCCCCGCTCATCGCGTCCAAGCATCAAACCGACTCGGGGAACTAAGGTCAAGGCGCTATGGATCAACTGATCAACATGATCATCACTGTGGTGGTGTCGCTCGTGGCTGCCGCGGTCGTGTTCATCGGGGCAAATCGGGCCGTCGATCAGGCCGGCGTGGATTGGCCTCGCTTTATGGCCGCCGTTGGAGCCGTCGTTGGGACCATCGCCGGGGCGGTGCTGCAACACAACGGCTGGATTCCCGCAGGCCCAGAGATTGGAGGGCCGCTTCAGGCAGGTTGGCTCGTAATCCTCGCTGGCGCCGTCGTGGGTGCAGGGTTGGGGTTCCTGCTGGGACGGCTGCACGTCCCTGGGCTCGAGAAGCGAAACGCCTGGGAACTGCGTCTTCGACCGTGGGTCTTTGTTGGACCAGCCCTCGCATTCGTCACTATCGGGTTGATCTTTCCTGGGCTTCGAACCGTCTATCTGTCGCTCAAAAACGGCACCCGGGGCCGTGAGCCAGGATTCACGCTCGAGCACTACATCGACATCTTCACCGACGATGAGTACTTCACCTTCGAAGGCTGGCAGCAGATCCTCACCAGCAGGCTGTTCATTACCGGTCTTGGTGCGATCGTTATAGCTGCTCTAGCGGCCTGGGCTACGGCGTCCCGAGTGGTAGGAGGCTCGCGCCAGGTCAAGGCCGGAAACTTGATGCTCAAGATCTTTGGGGCGGCTGCGATAGTGCTTGCCATCGCCCCGCTGATTGGCTTCATTGAGTCGCTAGCCCGTGACCCCAACCAATCCGCGATCATGGATGTGCTGACCGTGATCATCTCCAGTCGCGTGACGCTTTGGATTGTGGTTCTCGCAGCTGTGGGGTTCTTGGTTGTGCGCTTCGCTGTTCACAAGCGCAAACAGCAGTTTGAACTCGACTGGGGTGCGCCGTCCTCGTCACTGATGCTGGCGCTCGGTATCACGCTGCTGATCTTCGGGATCTTGTCCACGCTTCAAGCAGTGGTGTGGAACAACGTCTGGTGGGTCGTGACAGTGGCTGGACTCTCAACTGCGCTGGGCCTGATGCTGGCAGTAATCGCCGAGCGTGCCCGCGGAGAGAAGTTCGCCAAGACGCTGATCTTCATGCCGATGGCCATCTCGATGGTTGGCGCTGCTGTCATTTGGGACTTCATGTACGAAGTGCAAGCCACCGGCAACCAGACCGGTCTGTTTAACGCCATCCTGCAAGGCATGGGGTTCTCAAGCCGTGGCTTCTTTATCAACGCCACGATGATCCCCTGGAACAACTTCTGGATCATGCTCATCATGGTCTGGATCCAGACAGGGTTCGCCATGGTGGTGCTATCGGCGGCGATCCGAGCAGTGCCGACTGAACTACTTGAAGCCGCACGGGTGGATGGGGCAAGCGAAACACAAGCCTTCTGGCGGGTCGTGATGCCTCAGATCCGCCCCACGATCATCGTCGTTACGACCACCCTGATCGTCATTGTCACCAAGGTCTTCGACCTAGTGAAGGCCACCACGAACGGGGCTAATCGAACAAACGTGTTAGCCAACGAGATGTTCGATCAACTGCGTGACCGGAACTTCACATCGAGTAGCGCCTTCGCGGTTGTGCTGCTGGCTTTGGTGCTGCCGGTCATGATCTTCAACATTCGCAGGCTCCAGAAGGATCTGGCATGACCGCCACTGCCAAGCCATCGACTGGCGCTACAACAACAGTGCAGATCCCACCACCGACCGGTCAGCGGCTGCGTCAACTCCTCGGGGCGGTGCCCACTTGGGTGATGTGGCTGATAGTCGTACTGTGGACAGTGCCGACATTTGGCCTGTTCGTGTCGTCGTTCCGCAAGGTCAACGACATCAATGAATCCGGCTGGTGGACTGCCTGGAACGACCTCGACAACCTAACCCTGCAGAACTACAGGGACATCTTCAAAGAGACAGCTTCCCAGCCTTCGATGTGGGAGTTTGCACTCAACTCGATTGCCATCGTCGTTCCTGCGACAATTATCCCGATTGCGGTCGCTGCGTTCGCCGCTTATGGCTTTGCTTGGATGGACTTCAAGGGTAAGAATTGGATCTTCATCGGCTTGGTTTCGATGATTGCCTTGCCCAACCAGATGGCCTTTGTGCCGCTTTTGCAGCTGTTCAACAACGGTGCCCGCTTCACGATTCCGTTGCTCGATTGGACTCTTGTGCTGGTGCCCGACTTCGGGCTCGGAAATACCGCGGCGGCTGTCTGGTTGACTCACACCGCTTTCGGGTTGCCGCTTGCGGTGCTGTTGCTGCACAACTTCATTTCGCAGCTACCGAGATCAATCTTTGAGGCGGCCCGGATTGACGGTGCCACGCACTTCACAGTGTTCTGGCGGCTGGTGTTGCCACTGGCGAGGCCTGCGCTGGCTGCTTTTGCGGTGTTCCAGTTCCTGTGGACATGGAATGACTTCTTGATCGCAGCAGTGCTGCTTACCGATAACGAGCCGATGACGGTTGCACTCGTCAACCTGGTGGGGGAGCGTGGCTCGAACTTCCAGTTGCGCTTTGCTTCGGCGTTCATCATCATGGTGGTGCCGCTGATCGTGTTCTTCAGCTTGCAACGACACTTCGTGCGAGGGCTACTAGCAGGCTCCGTAAAGGGCTAGTACAACCCGATCTAACCCGATCGTCCGCTTCCCTTTATCACCGCTTCATCGGCCGATTACGTCGCTGAGAAGCACCGCCTTTGAGGTGACCGCGGAGAGTTGCCCTGCAACACCCATCGCTACCGACAGCAGGCCTGCTTCTAGACTGGCAGCAGTTGATGCCCGCTTGTGGGTGACATCAAGACTCTCAATTGCTTCAGCAAAGTGCTTGTGTTCAAGATAGCTCGATCCGTGATGTAATCCGATATAAGGGGCATCACTCGAAATCTCATTAGTTATAACCTGGCCAATGTCATGGGTTTTGCGGTACCCGATCCGCACCACGTCCTCGGGCACGAGAGCTTCGACCTTGCCCGCATCTCCGATCACCGCAAACTCTTGTTGATTGTGAGTAGCTTCAGCAAACATACAGAGATCAAGCATCCCTCGAGCGCCGTCGTCATAGTCGACTATCACATATGCACTATCAGTAATGTCTGGCGTCCGCCCGCCATAGCTTTCGTCAAGATGGTTGACCATCTGCGAAACAGATGCATAGACACTTGCCGGTTGAGCATTCATCACCTGATTCATCAGGTCAAAAAAGTGACAGCACTTCTCAACGAGTGTTCCGCCTGTGTTCTCCGAGAAACGATTCCAGTCACCAATCTTGTCGAGAAACGGAAACCTGTGTTCTCGCAGTGAAGCCATGCGGATACGGCCAAGCCTGCCGGAGTGAACCTCAGAAATCAGCCTCGCAAACGGCGCCATGAAGCGATACTCAAGCCCCACCCATACCAATCCACGATGCTTGCCAGCAAGCTCAATCACTTCGAGACAATCCTCAATCTCGGTACACAGTGGCTTCTCGACAAGCACATTCAAATCCGAGCCGAGTACATCTCTAAGCACTGCAGCGTGGGTCATGTTCGGTGTTGAAATCACGACTACATCACACACATCGGCGTCAAGCATGTCTCGATAGTCACTGAACGTGCTCGCTGCGGGAGCTAGCAGTGAGGCCTCCTGAAGTGACTCAGGGTAAGGATCGGCTACCGCGGTAACCTGGGCACCGCCGTTTAGGTGAGCGATGTTGGCGATGTGTTCACAGCCCATCATGCCGGTGCCGATGACCCCGTATCGCAAACCAGCTGCCACCTGACTACCTGTCGTGCTCATAGTTGTGACTGCCGTCGTGACTGCGTTCCGAAGACAATGTGACGGGGGTAACTTGCGGCGGTGACATCAGGACTCATCGACCCGGATCGCCGCCAACTCGGTTCTCAATTCCAAGTTGGGCCTCTCGCTGTTGGTTGCTGGCGCTTTGTTTCCCAGCCCGACACGGAACTGCAAGCGGTGCTTGAGACCGGGCTGGAACTCGGCATGAACTTAGTGGATACGGCCGATATCTACGGCCTTGGGTGGGGCGGCCAAGCCTTTGGTGAAGCCGAGCAGAATCTTGGCCGGATCCTTGCTGCCACGCCTGGTCTTCGGGAACGGATGGTGCTTGCCACTAAGGGCGGGATTATCCCGGGAGTGCCTTACAACTCAGGTGCGAAAGCGATCACTGCGGCCTGTGAGGCATCACTGCGCAGGCTCCAAACCGATGTGATTGACCTGTACCAGATTCACCGGCCCGACATGTTGACCCATCCGGCCGAGCAGGCAGGCGCGCTTAACGACCTGCGCGAAGCTGGCAAGATACGAGAAGTTGGGGTGTCAAATTTCACTACCGACCAGCACAAGGCACTGGCAGCGCACCTGCCGTTCCCGATCGCTACGAGCCAGCCCGAATACTCGGCTGCGCATCTTGATCCGTTGCGTGATGGCACTTTCGACCTGTGCATGCGTGATGGGGTGGTGCCGCTCGTTTGGAGCCCGCTTGCGGGCGGTCGCCTTGCCACCGGTTCGGGCGTCACACCGGAGCTGCTAGACGTGCTTGACCGGCTTGCAGAGCGTGAAGGTGTCGATCGTGCCTCAATCGCCATCGCCTTCACGTTGGCTCACCCAGCCAAGCCGGTGGCCCTGCTTGGAACGCAGCAACCTGAACGTTTAGCGCGCCTCGCTAGCGCGGCGACGGTTCACCTAGATCGCAGTGATGTGTATGACGTGATTGTGGCATCCCAAGGCGAGCGTCTTCCCTAGGTTGCAAGGTTGCAAATGCGACGTCTGCCATCAAAGCCCTGCTTGCTGGATTCGACGAGAACGGAGACTTCCCTGAAATGAACGACACCGCAGCCAACACCAACAGCGTCGAAGTTTCCTGGTTCGCGGCGCTCTGTGACGACGACTACGAGTATCTCGGCGTTACCAATCCCGACCTGGCTAGTAGTTGGGAGCACTGCCGCGACATCACCCTGGCAGCCGACCGCAACAACTTTGACAACATCTTGCTGCCCTCCGGCTACACCCTCGGGATTGACGCAACCGCATTCGCTTCGGGGGTAGCGCCACTAACCCGCCAGATTCGGTTGCTGCTCGCTGTGCGGATGGGAGAACTCTGGCTGCCGCAGCTTGCACGCCAGATGGCCACGCTCGATCAGATGCTCAACGGGCGCTTGACCATCAACATCATCTCCAGCGACATGCCCGGAGCAGCGCTCGAGTCCGCTCCCCGTTACCGGCGCACCCTTGAATGGATGCATGTGCTGCGTGCACTGCTCAACGGTGAAGGAGTGGACTTCAACGGCGAGTTCGTCACCCTGACGCTTGAACCACCAAGGATCCGGACTCTGTCGGGCCTCTGCCCGCCGTTTTATTTTGGTGGGTTCTCCGAGTCGGCCAAGGAAACTGCAGCACAAGCGGCTGACGTGTTCTTGACTTGGCCTGACACCGTGGCCGGTGTAGCGGCCACGGTCGCAGACATGAAGGATCGAGCCGCTCGCTACGGCCGCACCTTGCGTTACGGGGTTCGCAGCCACGTGATCGTGCGTGAGACGTCGGCTGAAGCTAGAGCTGCGGCCAACAAACTGGTGAGCAAACTTGACGACGGCATCGGTGCCGCGATCCGGGCCAAGTCCCTAGACGCAGTATCAGTGGGCGTGCAGCGCCAGGCTGAGTTGCGTGACCTGAGCAACAACGACGGCTATGTCGAAGCCAACCTCTGGACGGGTGTTGGGCGGGCACGCTCAGGTGCGGGAGCCGCCATCGTCGGCGACCCAGACGAGGTCGTCGCCAAACTAGAGGCTTACAAGAGTGTCGGCGTTGACGCGTTCATCCTGTCGGGTTACCCGCATCTCCAAGAATGCGACCGGGTAGGCACCAGCGTCCTACCCAACCTAAACCACGCCCCGCTGTACACGTAGGGCCTGTCTGCCGGCTCCATTGGGTGGTGCGGGTGCCTATCGGGTGCTTATCTGTTGGCAGTGATTGCTTCTCTTGTCAGTCTTGTCAGCGATAACTCAGTCGCGGATAGCGAGACCAGTTTCTAGATCGAAGAAGTGAGCGTTAGCGACGGTTACAGCTACGTCGATCGTGTCGCCCGCCATCACCGTAGTTGTCGGGTTGAACCGTGCAGTCAAGGTGGTAGCTGATTGGGCTGCTGCGGTGGCCTCTTCATCAGTCATCTCAAGTGCTTCACGAGAGATAACCCTCTTCGCATCAACATCGAAGTAAGCGATGATCTCAAACCCGAGTGCTTCGGTGTGTTGCACCGTGGCACGGATGCGCTGGTCGGCTGGATGATCAGCAATCAGTGCCGCATCTTCAAAGTCTTTGGGGCGCAAACCAACGGCCACAGTGCGATCCAGATAGCTCGCCAACGCCGGCTTGTCTTGCAGCACCTGCTCGGGAACACCAAGAGTCTGGCTACCCAAAGTTAACTCGAGGCCGTTGCTGGTACGGCTAAGCACACCCTCCATCAGGTTCATTGAGGGCGACCCGATAAAGGCGGCAACAAAGATGTTGTCGGGCTCGTTGAACAGCTTCATTGGTGTGTCAACCTGCTGCAACACACCCGCACTGATCACAGCCACCCGGTCAGCCATAGTCATGGCCTCAACCTGGTCGTGAGTCACATAGAAGGTGGTGATCCCAACCTCACGTTGCAGGCTGGTTATCTCCGCACGCATCTGCACTCGAAGCTTGGCATCGAGGTTCGATAGCGGCTCATCAAGCAGGAACACCCGGGGACGGCGCACAATCGCACGGCCCATCGCTACACGCTGACGCTGACCACCTGAAAGCTGCGCTGGACGCTTATCGAGCTGGGACTCAAGCTCGAGAATCCGGGCAGTCTCGTTGACACGTTCTTTGATCTCGGCACGGGGACGTCGCGCCAGTTTCAAAGAGAATGCAATGTTGTCAAAGACCGTCATATGGGGATACAGCGCATAGTTCTGAAAGACCATGGCGATGTCACGCTCTTTGGGTGGCAGGTCATTGACCACCCGTTCACCGATCCTGAGAACACCTGAGGTGATCTCCTCCAAACCGGCGATCATCCGCAGCGTTGTCGACTTGCCACAACCCGACGGCCCGACCATCACAAGAAACTCGCCCTCGTTAATCTCAAGATTGAGATCGGTGACGGCCATGAAGCTCTCGCCGTATCGCTTGTTGACGTTTTCTAGAGTGACAGTGGCCACGGTCTCTCCTCGGGTGTGACGAACGTTGGCTGCGTTATCGGTGTGGCAGAGCGTGTTGAGCCTGCGCGGCAAACGTTTACATTAGCGCGGCCGAGCCAGTGGAACCCGTCTCGTATGTGCGGACTGGAGATATTCGTTCATAGCGGCGCGCCATGGGCTAACTTCGATACATGACCATTCCTGAGAACCTGCGTTACTCGTCGGATCACGAATGGGCGCTCGCGGACGGTAATTCCGTCCGGATCGGGATCACCGACTATGCCCAAGATTCGCTCGGCGATGTGGTTTATGTGGAGATGCCAGAGGTTGGCGACCGGGTTGACCAAGGTGAACCGTTCGGCGAAGTCGAGTCCACCAAGTCCGTCTCGGAACTGTTTGCGCCGGTCAGCGGCGAGGTGTCAGAGATCAACGAGGAACTCTTCGGCGCGCCCGAGCGCTTGAACGAAGATCCTTATGGTGATGGCTGGATCTGCACCATCGTGGTCGACGACCCTGCAGACCTCGACGAACTGCTCGACGCTGACGGCTACAGGGCCCTCATTGAGGAGTGACGCTGACGGCTACAGGGCCCTCATTGAGGAGTAATGCCCGTGGCGGACACGCTGTGCCCCGACTGTGGTTACCCGGCTAGCTCTGATGCAGAGCCGTGCCCGGCGTGTGGCGATGACGTGAGCGATCACGACCGGACGCGTCTGCATCCCGCCGTAGATGCAAGTGGCGCTGCGGGGGCCGTAGATGTGGACCGCTCGGCTTTTGGTGTGGGTGATGGCCTGTTTGTGGTGAATCAAGGACCTACGGCGGGGGCTCGCTACGCGCTTGATTCCGACCTGGTTTCGCTCGGACGGCATCCTCGCAGCGACATCTTCCTTGACGACATAACCGTTTCTCGACGCCACGCCGAGGTGCGCCGTGACGGGCCGCGCTATTGGATCCGTGATGTCGGCTCGCTCAACGGCACATATGTCAACCTGCAGCTCGTCGAGGCGACCGAGTTGCAGGAGGGCGATGAGGTGCAAGTCGGCAAGTTCAAGCTCGTGTTCGTTCACGGAACGTCGGTGGCGTGACCGGGGCTTATCGATCTATCGGCGAGGTACTTTCAATACTTTCGGGGGATCATCCCGATTTAACCATCTCCAAGATCCGCTTCCTTGAGAGTCAGGGGCTTGTGTCTCCCGAGCGCAACTCCTCGGGCTATCGCCGCTTCTATGACTCCGATGTGGAACAGCTTGACTGGGTGCTTACCCAGCAGCGTGACCACTTCTTGCCGCTGAAGGAGATCCGCAGGCGTTTGCAGGCTGGTGCTGAAACGTCACGAGCTGCTCGCGGTGTCGAGTCGCTGCCGGCAGCAGAGTCAGGGCCCGAAGCCCCATCACTGTTCCCTCACGACGAGCCAGTTGAGCCCGAGCCGACCACGCAGACCAAACCAACCAAGCAGGCCGAACCAACTGATCGGGGTGTGGGCCCTACCACCGAGACGAGCGACAGCCCGGCCGCAGAGCTAACCGAGTCAGCGGTTATCGAGACATCCGATGCGGATGTCGTTGACGACGAGGCGGCGACCGACGAAGAGGCAGCGGCTACCGATCATCCCAGAGACGCTGACGATCACACCTCAGATGAGACAGACGAGTCACGGGACGCCGCGGTAGACAGCAGCGACATGGGAGACACCCCGGCCACATCAACCTCCGCCTCAACCCAGAGCTTGCAAGGCTCGCTGAGCATGAGCGCCAAAGAGCTAGCTGAAGCCGTCGGGAGCGATACCGAGTTCATCTCTGACCTGCATCGGCTTGGGTTGCTTGAGGCGCTCCCGAACTCCAACCGCAACACAGCAGTCTTTGATGACCGGGCACTGCTGACAGCACGCGCAGCCCTCGCACTCGCCGCCCGAGGGTTACCAGCGCGCACGCTCAGGATGTATCGCATAGCTGCCAACCGTGAGGCAGGCGTGTATCAACAACTGCTTGCCACACTCAAGGCACGAGGCGACGTGTCGGAACTGCGCACGCAACTCGCCGAGATCGTCGACCTGGGCGAGGCCCTTCACCGTCAAATCTTGAGCCAGCTGTTACGCCCCTACCTAGATTGAAGCGCCGTGCCCCCAGGCCCAGACCCAGATCCAGATGCCGATTCGGACGCCGATCAAGGTCTGGTAGCGACACCTAGCCCGACGGTGCTGTTGCGCGCCTCGGAGATCGACCACATCATCGGTCGCCTTGCCCGGGAGATCTCGGCTCGCTATCCCGACGGTGCGGTGCTCGTAGGCGTGCTGCGGGGCAGTGTGCCGTTCCTAGCTGATCTGGTGCGGCGTGTGACGGTTCCTGTCAACATTGACTTCTTAGCCATCACTCCCTATGAACCCGGAACGGGCAGGGTGCGGCTGCTAAAAGACCTTGATCTCGACATCACCGGGCGTCACACGGTGATTGTTGAGGACATCGTCGACACCGGCTTGACCGTAACCTTTCTGCGCAACGAGCTGCTCAGGCGCAAGCCGCGATCGGTCGCTGTATGTGCCCTGCTAGACCGGCGACCTGAACGCATTGGAGATGTGGAGGTCGACTTTGTCGGTACCGAAGTGAGCGCAGACTTCGTGATCGGATTCGGTCTCGATCACGAAGGCCGGTATCGCAACTTGCGGCTCATAGCAGCCGCAGATACCGAAGTGCTCAATGTAAATCCCGACGCCTACGTGCCTACCTGCTACGGCCCGGCTTCAAGGGCGTGAGATAGGATCGCCGCATGCAGCAAATGGAGCTGATCGGTGTGCGGGTTGAGCTTCCCTCGAACGCTCCGGTCGTGGTCCTCAAGGAGAAGTCGTCACCCCAGCGGGTGCTGCCAATCTTCATCGGGGCGCCTGAAGCGACCGCCATTGCCATCGCCCTTGATGGTGTGGATACGCCCCGCCCGATGACACATGATCTACTGCGTGACATACTTTCCGAACTGTCCGCGACGCTTGAGCGAGTCGTTGTTACAGAGTTACGGGAGCGAACCTTTTTTGCAGAACTCCACCTGCTGCGTGACGGCAAACGTTGCGTGGTTTCCAGTCGCCCATCAGACGCCATCGCTCTAGCAGTGCGGACCGGAACGCCTATTTTTGCGGAGGAATCCGTCATCAGCGAGGCCGGCTACCAGTCGAAACGGGTCAAGGCAGTGGAGAACGAACCTGCTGAAGAGGTAGTTGAACAGTTCAAGGAGTTCATCGACTCGGTGTCTCCAGAAGACTTCGAGATTCAATAGCAAGCGAAACGAACGGCTCGCGGCTGCTCGGAGTCCAGCGCGCCATGTTTCATTCAATTTCATTCGATCTCAATTGATCAAAGAGCTATTTGGCGTGCCGGGCGGCGCGCCGTTAGCCGGGGGAGAGCTTTGATGTCCGACGGTGTTGAGGTACCAGCGGAGCGTGGCTTTGGCACAAACCGTGCCGCCAAGATCGTGAACCTGACGTACCGCCAACTGGATTACTGGGCTCGTACGGGGCTTGTTGAGCCGTCGTTGCTTGCCGCTAAGGGGAGCGGCAGCCGGCGTTCTTACAGCTACGGCGACCTGTTGGAGCTAAAGGTGATCAAACGCCTGCTTGATGCTGGTATCGATCTCAAACGGATCCGCATCATCTTCAGTTATGTGCGCAATGAGTTACGCCAGGACATCTCCTCAGCGGCTCTCATCATTGACGGCCCGCGATCTGCTGTGGTGCGTGATCAGGATGCTCTGATCGACGCCTTGCGCAGTGGCCAGGGGGTCTTGCCGCTTGCGGGCCTACAAGGCGAGGTAGATGCGGCCATCCTGGACTTTGCGAAAGCGCGCGATGCGGCGGACAGCGCCACAGACCAGACAGATGTGCCAGGCTCGCCAGAGGGGGAAACTGGCGACTATCCGAGAGCTACCGGCACCGACCGGTAAGGCGGCTTGGAACCCGCTGTGAGCACCGAACTCCGACTCTCTCCGCTCAACGACACTCATGTGAACGCTGGTGCCAGGCTCGTCGATTTTGGCGGCTGGCTCATGCCGGTGCAATATCCAACTGGCACAGTGACTGAACACATGACCTGTCGTAGCGCCGCGGCCATGTTTGACGTATCGCATCTCGGGACGGTTCGCGTGAACGGGCCCGGTGCCGGCGAGACGCTACAACATGCCTTCACGAATGATCTGGGGCGCATCGGCCCAGGTAGCGCCCAGTACACACATCTGCTTGATCCTGCTGATGGGTCTGTGACCGATGACATCATCGTCTGGCAGATCGCAGACGACAGCTTTGATGTGATGCCCAACGCATCGAACACTGATCGGGTTGTCGGCGCCCTGTCGCGGGAGTGGGGTCACTCGGTTCGCGACGTGACCAGTGAACGGGCAGTGATCGCGGTGCAAGGGCCCGAGGCTCGTGCCCGGCTCTCGGATGCCGATCCGGCAAGCGGCGCGGCCCGTGTGGGTCGATTCAAGGTGACCCAGACATCGTTTTGCGGTGTAGATGTCACGGTTGCAGGTACTGGTTACACGGGCGAAGACGGCGTGGAGATGGCTATTCCGGTAGTACAAGCTGCGTCGGTTTGGGACAGACTCGTGGCCGCCGGGGTGATGCCTGCTGGACTCGGGGCACGTGACACGCTGCGCCTCGAAGCGGGATTCCCTCTCTATGGCCACGAACTCGGGCCGACGATCACGCCCTTGCAAGCCAACCTGGCCTGGGTTGTTAACTGGAAAAAGGGCGACTTCAGGGGGCGTGAGGCTCTTGAAGCTGAACGGCGTGGGGGCCCGCACCGTCTGTTGCGGGGCTTGCTTGGTAAGGGTCGGCGACCGCTGCGCGAGGGTTGTGAGGTTCGTGCCGATGGTGAACCGGTTGGCGTCACCACGAGCGGCAGTTACTCGCCGGTGCTGCATCGAGGCATCGCTTTGGCGTTGCTATCGCGAGAGGTTTCGATAGACGATCGGGTGACGATCGACTTGCGTGGACGTCCGTGGCCTGCACAGATCGTGAAGCCGCCGTTTCATCGCCTGGGTTCCATGTGAGCTGCCAGAAGGCTGCCTGAGGTCAGTGTCGAGCACATTTGGCACGCTCTTTCGGGTCACAACATTTGGAGAGTCCCACGGCGGTGGTGTTGGTGTGGTGGTGGATGGCTGCCCGCCACGCTTAGCGCTTGACCCAGCAGACATCCAGGCCGACCTGGATCGCCGCCGTCCGGGTCAAAGCCGCATCGTTACACAGCGCAACGAGTCCGATACTGCCGAGGTGCTGTCAGGCACTTTCGGGGGCTACACGACGGGCACACCCATCGCCATCCTGGTGCGCAACAAGGACGCTCGCCCTAGTGCATATGAGCATTTGCGTGACGTGTATCGCCCTTCTCACGCTGATTTCACTTACGACGCCAAGTACGGCTTCCGTAACTGGTCGGGCGGCGGGCGAGCCTCGGCACGCGAGACGGTGGGCCGGGTCGCGGCGGGGGCGATTGCGCGCAAGTTGCTGGCGGCCGTCGCTGGTGTGGAGGTTCTTGGATGGGTGCGACGGGTTCAAGACATCGAGGCCAATGTTGATGACTTGGCGGTGACCCTCGCCGATGTGGAGGCACACCCGACCAGATGCCCTGATCCTGAGGCGTCGCAGCAGATGGTTGCTGCGATTGAGGCGGCTCGCCGTGACGGGAACTCGCTTGGCGGTGTGGTCGAGTGCGTATGCCGTGGGGTGCCAGCAGGCCTCGGAGAACCGGTGTTTGACAAGCTCGATGCAGCGCTGGCCGGGGCGATGATGTCGCTGCCGGCCGCTAAGGGTGTCGAGATCGGTAGCGGCTTTGGGGGGACTCTCCTAACGGGGCGTACCCACAATGACGCCTTTGAGCCCGTCGGTGAGCCTGTCGGCCCAGACGCTGTGCCAGTGTCTCAGTCTCAGGCTGTCAACACCATTGGCATCCGTACCACAACAAACCGGTCCGGTGGCATTCAAGGTGGCATCTCCAATGGTGAACAGATCATCGTGCGGGTTGCATTCAAACCGACTGCCACGATCGCCTCGCCGCAGCAAACCGTGACCCGCTCCGGTGAGGCGACAGTGCTCGCGGCCCGTGGCCGCCACGACCCATGCGTGCTACCTAGAGCTGTGCCCATGGTGGAGTCGATGGCGTTACTTGTACTCGCCGACCACTGGCTCCACCAGCGTGCTATCGACGTGTTGCCTGCATTAGGTGAGCTTCCCTAAAGCTCCAGGAGGGCCTGCTCAACTACTTCTGGTAGGGCAGGGTGGATGTAGTACTGCTGTGACGCCATCTGATCGACGGTGAGGCCGAAGCTCAATCCCTGGACTAGCTGCTGGATGAGCGTCGATGCTTGGGGCCCGATGATGTGAGCACCAAGCAATTGCCGTGTCCGGGCATCGGCGATCACCTTGGCGACGCTGGTGGAATCCTCCATCGCCCACCCGTAAGCAGCAGCGCCGTAGGACTGTACGTGGCTCACATAGTCGATCTCTCGTTCAACACACTCGCGTTCGCTCAGCCCGACGCTGGCAACCTGCGGGTTTCCGAACACGGCGTGTGGGATGAAGCGTTGATCGACGGTTGCCGGATCATCCTCGTGCGCCAGGTTGTGGCGCACGACCCGCGCCTCATGATTGGCGACGTGCTTTAGTTGCACGGGGTTGGTGATATCGCCAAGCGCCCAGACGTTGTCGGCGGTTGTGCGGAGTTGATCGTCGGTGATCACGTAGCCGCGGCCATCGACCTTGATGCCACCGGCAGCTACATCTAGATGGTCGCTGTTCGGTTTACGCCCAGTAGCGACTAGCAGGGCATCGCCTCGCAACTCGTAGGTCTCACCGCTGGCACCTTGCACGTCCAGCACTACCTCAGATCCGACCCTGCTTGCCCGTAACACCTGCGTGTCGAACCGCACATCGAAGCGGTTGCTGTAGGCGTCGCTGAAGCGGCTGCGAATGTCGTCATCTTCACGCCGCAAGAACGTGTCGCCTCGCAGCACGAACGTCACGTTGCTGCCGAAGGCACCCATCACAGAGCCGAGTTCGGCTGCGATATACCCGCCGCCGAGCACCAGCAAACGCTGTGGCATCTCGTCGAGGCGCATGATCGTGTCCGACGTATCGAAACCGCAGGTGGCTAGGCCCTCCACGTTGGGAATCACCGGCCGTGCCCCGGCAGCAACCACCACCCGATCCGCCGTGATCTCAGTGCCGCCCACATCAACCCTGCGAGGCCCAACGAAACGGGCGGTGGTGTCGTACACGGTGACGTTTGGGAGCTCGCTGCGGTATTGGCGCCCACCCGCTTCTATCGGATCGATCCGCCCAAAGATCCGGTCACGTATCGCCGCCCAGTCAGCGCCATCAAAGCTTGTCTTGATGCCAAGACGCTCGCTGTCTGAGGCGAGTTCAGCGACTTCAGCGGCGTACACATACATCTTGGAGGGGATGCATCCGACGTTGAGGCAGGTGCCGCCGAACAGCCCTCGCTCTGCGATCGCCACGTTCCAGGCATCGTGTTCGGGCCCGATAATCGAGTTGCCCGAGCCCGCGCCGATGATCAACAGATCGAAGTGTGTCAACAGAGGCTCCCTATCGCGAGGTCAGATGTTTAGGTACGCAGGTACTCAGTTGCTCAGGTGCCCGTGAAGTTCGGGGTTCGCTTCTCAGCAAACGCACGAGGGCCTTCCTTGGCGTCATTTGAGCGGAACACCGCCTGCCCGTAGTCCCACTCGTGTCGCAACGCCTCATCAAGTTCCATGCCGTCACATTCGTGCAGGGTTCGAGTGATGGCGGCGGTTGCCAACGGCCCGTTGGCCGCCACAACTTGAGCTAGTTCCATGGCTTTGTCTAGGGCCTGGTCGTCCGGGACTACGTGGCCGATCAACCCGATCTGTAAGGCCTCTGCCGCGCTGAGATGCTTACCGGTCAGCAGGATCTCGGCGGCATGGGTATAAGGAATCTGGCGTGGCAAGCGCACTGCTGAGCCTCCCATCGGGTACAGCGACCAGCGAGCTTCGCTCACCCCAAAGCGGGCAGACTCACCCGCAACCCTGATCTCCATGGCTTGCAGGATTTCAGTTCCGCCTGCAATGGCGACCCCCTCAACAGCTGCGACGATCGGAACAGAGGGTCGGTAGTGACGGAACAACGCCTTGTACACGATGTCGGGGTCTTCGGCCATGCGAGCGCGGCTGTCTAGCGGATCTGCGTCGTCGCTGTCACCGGCCATGGCACGCAGGTCGGCTCCCGCACAGAAGTTGCCTCCTGCTCCGGTTACAACGATGCAGCGGATATCGGGGTCAGCGGATGCCTGCTCATACGCGTCGTACATGCGGATCAACATCGCGCCGGTGATTGCATTCATCCGCTGGGGACGGTTCATCGTGATGATCATCACGTGACCGTCTCGTTCAACAGTTGCGTCAGCCATGGTCTTGGAAGTTCAGCTCAGAGCCCGGCGAGTTCCTCCATGGGTGGGCAACTGCAGACCACGTTGCGATCCCCGTAGACGCCGTCAATGCGACCTACCGGCGCCCAGTACTTGTTCTCCCGGCTCTGTGCTTCCGGAAAAGCTGCTTCGCTGCGCTTGTAGGGGTGTGTCCAATCATCAGCGGTGACCTCTTCGCAAGTGTGAGGGGCATTCACTAGGGGGTTGTCCGCAGCGGGCCATTCACCGGAACCAACACGGCGGGCTTCCTCGGCGATGGCGAGCATGGCATCACAGAACCTGTCAAGTTCAGCCTTGCCCTCGGATTCTGTCGGTTCGATCATGAGCGTGCCTGCCACCGGGAAGCTCATGGTCGGCGCATGGAAGCCGTAATCGATCAAGCGTTTGGAGATGTCATCCACGGTGATGCCACACGTGTCTTTGAGTACACGAGTGTCGATGATGCATTCGTGGGCTACGTAACCCTCAGCGCCCGTGTACAGAACCGGGTAGGCGTCACGCAGCCTGGTAGCCACATAGTTGGCGTTGAGGATCGCTATCTCGGTGGCGCGACGCAGTCCTTCTGCGCCCATCATGTGGATGTACATCCAGGGGATTGCGAGGATGCCGGCTGAACCCCACGGCGAGGCCGCAATCGGGCCCGGCCCAGTGGGTGGCCCCGCAACGGGTGCCAGCGGATGGTTTGGCATGAACGCCATCAGGTGCTCGCCAACGCCGATCGGGCCAACACCCGGGCCGCCGCCTCCATGGGGGATGCAGAACGTCTTGTGCAAGTTGAGATGGCTCACATCAGCACCAAACAGCCGGGGCCGGGCGAGGCCGACCATGGCGTTGAGGTTGGCACCGTCGAGATAAACCTGGCCACCGTGTTCATGCACGATGTCACAGATCTGGCGTACCGCAGTTTCGAACACGCCGTGAGTTGAGGGGTAGGTGATCATCAGTGCAGCAAGCCGATCGCTGTAATCAACCGCCTTGCGCTTTAGGTCATCAACATCGACATTGCCCATGTCGTCACATGCCACAACCACAACTCGCATGCCCGCCATAACGGCACTAGCAGCGTTGGTGCCGTGTGCCGAGGAGGGGATCAGGCAAACGTCACGGCCTGCCTCGCCGCGGCTGCGGTGATAGGAACGGATCGCCAATAATCCGGCTAGTTCTCCCTGGGCGCCGCTGTTGGGTTGCAGCGACACGGCGGCGAACCCGGTGATCTCAGCTAGCCAATGCTCAAGCTGGTCGATGATGAGCTGGTAACCGACCGTCTGATCAAGCGGCGCGAACGGGTGGATGTTCGCTAGCTCGGGCCAGCTCACTGGTTCCATCTCGATGGCGGCGTTGAGCTTCATGGTGCATGAACCCAGCGGGATCATTGAGCGATCGAGCGCTATGTCACGGTTGACCAGTTTGCGCATGTATCGCACGAGTTCGGTTTCGCTACGGAACGCTGAGAAGATCGGATGCAGCAGCGGCGGGGTGGTTCGCCGGTATGCCTCGGGTCGGGGATCGGAAACGAGACGATCAAGGATGCGGAAGTCGGCTCGGTAACCGAAGGCTTTCCAGACGATCTCTACCTCGACGTTTGTGGTGGCTTCATCAACTGTCATTGCGACCGTGTCGGCGTCGACACGCCTCAAGTTCACCCCGCCCGCGAGTGCCACCGCGATCACCTTGTCGGCCCGACCAGGGACACGTGCACAGACAGTGTCGAAGAACTCGTCATGGACGATCTCCACAGCGTTCTCACGCAGACCTTCGGCGAGGATCGCTGCTACACGGTTAACCCGCAAAGCGATCTTGGACAGTCCCTCGGGCCCGTGATGGATGGCATACATCGAAGCCATCACCGCAAGCAGCACCTGCGAAGTGCAAATGTTGGAGGTGGCTCGTTCACGGCGGATGTGCTGCTCACGGGTTTGTAGCGCCAGCCGCAATGCTGAGCGACCAGCTGAGTCCCTCGATACGCCAACGAGGCGCCCGGGAAGGGCCCGCTGGTAGCGCTTGCGCACGGCCATGTAGGCGGCATGGGGCCCGCCGAAGCTCATTGGCACACCGAAACGTTGGGTTGAACCGACTACTACATCGGCGCCCATGTCACCTGGGGGTTCGAGCACACACAGCGCCAGCGGGTCGGCCGCTACCGCGACAAGTGTCTTGGCGGCATGGGCTCGTTTGATGATGGCCCGTAAATCGGGTATCGCTCCGGTGGTTCCCGGGTATTGCACCACGACCGCGAATACGCCATCGAGATCGGCAGTCGCGGGATCATCGGTGACAACATCAAGCCCGATCGGCTCGGCCCGAGTTGACACAACCGCCATCGTCTGTGGATGGCAGTTGATGTCCACAACGAAGCGGTTGCCGCCACGGCCCCGCCCCACCCGGTGCAAAAGCGTCATGGCTTCGGCCACAGCAGTTGCTTCATCAAGCAGTGAGGCGTTGGCGATGTCCATGGCCGTGAGTTCAGAGACCATGGTCTGGAAGTTGAGGAGCGCTTCGAGGCGGCCCTGGGAGATCTCTGGCTGATAAGGCGTGTAAGCCGTGTACCAGCCGGGATTCTCGAACACGTTGCGGCGGATCACTGCCGGGGTGATCGTGTGGTGATAACCCATCCCGAGCATCGACACGACGAGGCGGTTCGAGCGGGCCATCGCCCTGATCTCGTCGTAGTCGGTCTGGCGCGGGCCGAGCTGGGGCAGCTGCAGGGGCTCACGCTGTCGCACATCGTGTGGAACCGTGTTGTCGATCAACTCGTCCATGTCGGCGACGCCGACCACACGGAGCATCTCTGTGACTTCTGCAGCTGTTGGGCCGATGTGACGGCTTTGGAAAGCTCGCCGGTCACGCAGATCGTCGAAGGTTGGTCTCTTGGTGCGTGTCTGTGACATCAGCTTCGAATGTAATAGAGGAGCGTGCCGCTAGCGAAGAGTGTTCGCCCACACGTGTAGCGAGCCACGATGCGTGGAAGCTAGATGCCGGCTATGCGCTGGCTCTAGGCGAAAACGTCGGCTCGATCGTGCAGTCCGAGTTGGGGGAAGGGCCCGAAGAAGCCGTGCTCGTAGAGCCCGTAGCCGACCTGGGCGCCTCGCTTGGGATCGTCATATGTGAACCGGCCTGAGGAGTCAACCACTCCGTATTGACCGATACGGCGGATCTTGTTGACGTCGAAATGCAGTGCCTGGGCTACCAGTTCCTCGCCTTGCCACATGCCATGTCGCCAGTCGTCGTCAATCCCGTAACCGGTGCCAACAGCAAGGAAGTTGGTCACAAGCGGCTCCACGTCAACGGTGATGGCTCCACCGGGCGCGTCGTCAAATGTGATGTGCGAGCCGGCAAGCAAGCGGGTGCCCGAGATGACGTCATGTGACCACGAAGGGCGACCCAGCACCTCGAGAGGTCGCCGGGGATCCTTCCAGACACGCACGCCTGTCTGCATCGGCCGGTGACCATCTGGGCGTTCATGGCACAGGTAGATAACCCAGTGGTCACCAAAGTCGGCGGGCATGTAGTTCCACATCCCGGGAAGAACCGAAAGGCTCTTGCGCATACCGTCAGGCTGTTTCTCGCCGACCGGCCGCACGCCCCATGATCGGTCACGCGCACCACCGCAGCGGTCCGGCGAAACGGCGATGTCACTACCGTCGACGGTGAGAGTGCCCTCCCAGCGTCCGAGTTGTGCAAATCGTTGCGTGTCAAAGACCACCGTGCCTCGAGCGCGCAGGCACTGACGCGGTTCGGTGTATGGATCGATATCGGCGATCCACGTCACATCCATGGCCAACGCAGAGTCTGCGGGGTTGTCGGGCTCGACCACGACCCGCAGCTTGCGCAGCGGTTTGATGACTTCGACCCGTATCGGCCCCACCGAAGTGTCGGAGCGGTCACCGAGGGGGCGGCTGGCTCGCACTATGTGCTGGTCATCGCCGTGCGTCACGGCGCAAAAGGCATCGGTCGTACACAAGTTGGGGTACTGGCCGAGACCGAAAATGGCGAAGTACTCGCCGTCGGAGGGATGCATGCAGAAGTAGTAGCGGTCATAGAAATTGCGATCAGAGGTGGCTGTGTGCCTGACGTATTCGGAGGTCTGATGCACCGGGTAGTCATCCCAGGCCGAAATGGATCGGTACTCGCTCATGGCGGGAACCCTAGTAGTGACGTGAGACAGCGCTGTTGCGTTTTGTGGTGCTACTCGCCCGCCCGAGGCCGCCTAATCGCGCCGGCTGACACAGGCTGCATGTACCATCAGCGGCCGATGACAAAGACCCGAGTTCCCGCGGTGCCCGGACTGTTCACACTCGACTCCGACGCACCAAGGCTGATCGGTGGGCGACTTCCGGGCACCGACTCCTACTTCTTTCCCAAGCATCTCGGTGGATCCGATCCGCGTATCGGGCCAGTCGAACTAGAAGAAGTGCTGCTGAGCCGCCGGGGCCGGGTGTGGTCATACACAACGAGCCACTACCCACCACCGCAGCCGTTCGTCGTAAATGAGCCCTATCAGCCGATAACGATCGCCGCGGTGGAACTTGAGGTCGAGAAGATGGTGGTGCTGGGTCAGTGTGTCGCGGGCGTTCGCCCGGACGACTTACATGTCGGCATGGAGATGGAGCTGGTGATTGACACGCTCTACAGCGACGATGAGCACGACTATCTCGTCTGGAAGTGGCGCCCGGCACCTGCGAGCACGCCGGTGGGGAAGCCCTTAGGCCGCGGCATCTCAAGATCAACGGAGGGTTGAGCGTGCAGGAAATCGCCGTCCTTGGAGCTGGGATGCATCCCTGGGGTAAGTGGGGACGCAACTTCACCCAATACGGGGTGGCCGCCGCTATCGAAGCCCTCAACGATGCTGGGGTTGACTATGGCGACGTCGGGATGGTGTCGGGGGCCATCACGGTTCGCTGCGGCTACCCGGGTTACGTCGCCGGTTCGACATTTGCCAGAGCAATGGGCTTCACAGGCGCTCAACTCGCAAGCAGCTACTCGGCATGCGCCTCGGGAGCCACGGCGCTGCAAGTCGCTAGGGGACAGATTCTCTCGGGTGCCTGTGATGTGGCTCTGGTGGTCGGCGCTGACACAACTCCAAAGGGCTTCCTGGCACCCAACGAGGGGGACCGGCCCGATGACATCGACTGGCTGCGATTCCGACTCGTGGGTGCTACCAACCCGACCTATTTCGGGCTTCACGCCAGGCGTCGTATCGACCTCTATGGCGCCACCACCGACGATTTCGCCCAGGTCAAGGTCAAGAACTCGCGACACGGTGCGCTGAACCCAAAGGCACGCTTCACCAAGGAGTACGGGCTTAACGATGTGCGCAACAGCCCTGTCGTTTCCGATCCCCTGCGCCTGCTCGATATCTGCGCGACCTCTGATGGCGGGGCCGCTCTGGTGGTGTCGTCGATGGACTGGGCTCGAGCTCATGGCCACCTGAACCCTGTTCGTGTCGTTGGCATCTCTACCGTGTCGCCGACCTATCCAGATCCGATCATCGACTTGCCGTATCTCGCTGCTGACTCGATGGCAGCAACTTCTGGGTCTCCGACGGGCTTCAAGAAGTCGATAGCTGCCAAGTCCTACGAAGAAGCCGGTCTCGGCCCCTCGGACGTTGATGTTGCTGAGGTGTATGACCTGTCATCAGCCATGGAACTCGACTGGTATGAGCAACTCGGGTTCTGTGATGAGGGTGAAGCCGAGGGCATGCTCCGAGATGGTGACACCGCCATCGGTGGACGACTGCCGGTTAATCCTTCCGGCGGGCTCGGAGCATTCGGCGAGACGGTACCTGCTCAAGCAATCGCGCAAGTGTGTGAACTCGTGTGGCAGTTGCGAGGTGAGGCCGGGCAGCGCCAGGTCAACGGGGCCAAGGTTGGCGTCACTATCAATCAGGGGCTGTTCGGTCACGGTTCCTCAGTGATCGTGAAACGCTGAGAAGGCGCGCCGTAGGTATGAATAAATCTGAGGTCATTGCCAGCGTTGCTGCACGTGCCGACTTGACACAGCGTCAGGCTCAGCAATGCATTGATGCGCTGCTGGAGTTGATCTGTGACGAGGTTGCGGGCGATCGGGAAGTAAAGCTGACCGGTTACCTCAAGATCAGCGCGGTCGACCGCAAGGCCCGCACCGGTCGCAACATCCGCACCGGCGCAAAGGTGCCGATACCGGCACGACGAGGGGTGCGCATCGAAGCAGGCACCAAACTCAAGGCAGCCGCCCTAAATGGAACAGACGCCAAGGCGCCGACGTGAACACTCCTTCGACCCCTTCGGCTGGTGCCGGATCGGACGGCCGTGATGCGGACGAGCACGCCCAAGCGTTGCCACGACCTAGTGATGTAATCGCTCACCGGCAGCCGTTCCTGTTTGTTGACGAGGTGACAGAACTCGTCCCCGGCAAGCTCGCTAAGGGCTACTGGCAACTGCGAGGCGACGAAGCGTTCTTTGCCGGTCACTTCCCTGGTCGGCCGACCCTGCCGGGCGTGTTGATGTGTGAAGCCATCGCGCAACTCGGCGCAGTAGCACTCTTGAGCCATGAGCGTTACGCCGGTCGCCTGCCGTTGTTTGGCGGTCTTGACAAGGCACGCTTCCGGCGGCAAGTGGTTCCAGGCGACACGTTGCAACTCGAAACAGAGATGATCCGGCTGTCAGCCCGGGCGGGTCGCGGGGCTGGCCGTGCGCTCGTTGATGGCGCGGTTGCCGCTCAGTGCCAGTTGATGTTCATAATCGCGGATCCGCCCCGCAGCTAGTTCGCTCGGCCGCTGGCTAGCTCAGGTCAAGCACAAGTCAGACGTTTAACTGTTTGTAACTGTTGTGACTGATTCCTAGCTAGGGCCCAGCACCAGGGTGCCGTTGTGACCCCCAAACCCGAACGAGTTCGAGATCGACACGCCCGGAGTCCAGGCTGCAGGTTCGGGCGCCACGACCCTGATCGGCGCAAGATCGGGATCTAGTTCTGTAAGGCCCGCAGTGGGTGGGATCAAACGCTTTTGCATCGCCAGCACAACTGCCACCGCTTCGAGCGCTCCCGCAGCTCCAAGACCATGGCCTGTGATGCCTTTTGTAGAGGTCACATAGGGCCCGGGCGATGTTCCAAAGACCTTCGACAGCGCCTCGGCCTCGGCAGCGTCGTTAAGCCCGGTTGAGGTGCCATGAGCGTTGACATGAACCACGTCTTCAGGGCTAACGCCAGCGTCTTCAAGTGCCAGTTGCATGCAATGCACTGCGCCGCTGCCGCCGGGGGCGGGTGCTGTGATGTGATGCGCGTCGGCGGTTGAGGCCGAGCCGAGCACTTCCGCGAGAATCGTGGCGCCACGAGCTTGGGCGCGCTCCCACTCCTCGAGAACCAGAACAGCTGCGCCTTCACTCATCACAAAACCGTCACGGTTCACGTCAAAGGGACGGCTCACACCGCTCGATGACAGCGCGGTCATGTTGGTGAATCCTGCGACCGCAGTTGGGGTGAACGGAGCTTCCGAGCCACCAGCCAACATGGCGTCACAGCGGCCCGATTCGATCAAGCGGGCACCGTTGCCGATGGCATGAGTGCCGGCGGCACACGCCGTGGAGATGCACTCGGAGGGCCCCATCCAGCCGTATCGCATCGACAAGGTGGCACCACCGGCGTTGGCCATCATCATCGGCACCAGGAACGGCGAGACCCGTCGTGCGCCCCTCTTCTTGAGCACGCCGATCTGCTTTTCGAGCGTGGTGATTCCACCGACACCGGTGCCGATCAGCGTGCCGCAGCGGGTCGGATCGGCCTCAATGTCACCCGCTTGTGCTAGCGCCTCATCGGCAGCCGCTACCAGGAACTGCGTGTAGGGGTCGGCCCGGCGTGCTTCCTTGGGGCTGTCGAAGTGGTTGATGGGACGAAAGCCGGTTACACGGCGATCACCTACAGGCGCTGGGCCGCAGAGGCCTTCAAAGTAGGCCTCAGTTCCAATCCCGGCTGCGGACACGACACCCATGCCGGTGACCGCCACACGGCGGCGGCCCGGTAGCCGCATTAGAGCTTTGATGTGATGAGTTCGAACGCTTCGCCCACCGTGGTGACGTCTTCGAGTTCTTCCTCGTCGACGTCCACATCAAATTCCTCTTCGAGGGCCATTACCAACTCGACGATGTCGAGGCTGTCTGCGTCGAGGTCATCAGCAAAGTTGGCTTCGGGCACTACGTCGTCTTCGTCAACTGCTAGCACCTCGACTGTGCAACTCTTAAATCGCTCGAAGTGGTCACTCACCGTTGTCTCCTTAATTTGAATCGCGGGTGTGTCCCGCTTAGACGCGCCGCTCGACAGCGGCACCTAGTGATAGTCGTCAATGTCAGCCCATCGAGATGCCGCCGTCGACAGGCATCACGATACCTGTGACGTAGCTTGCGTCCTCTGAGGTGAGGAACTCAACGGCGGCTGCTAGTTCGTCAACTGTGCCCGCCCGCCGCAGCGGTACGCGCTCCACGATTGAGCTGAGTTGTTTGTCGTTAAGCGCGGCGAGCATGTCGGTTCGGATCGGTCCGGGCGCGACCACGTTCACCGTGACATTACGAGTAGCGAGTTCGCGAGCCATCGAGCGAGCCAGCCCGATGAGGCCCGCCTTTGAGGCCGCATAGTTTGCTTGGCCAGCCTGGCCGGCGAGGCCTGCGACCGACGAGATGAACACGATGCGTCCCCAGCGGGCCCGCAGCATGGCCCGCGCCGCTCCGCGTGCAACACGAAATGCCCCTGTGAGGTTGGCATCGATAACGGCGGTGAAGTCGCCGTCTTTCATCCGCAACACCAGCTTGTCGCGGTTGATGCCGGCGTTGCATACGACGATTTCGGGGGCACCGAGAGTAGAGGTGACCTCCGAAATTGCAGCGGTTACAGAGGCCGCGTCGGTCACATCGCAGTACACGCATGTGAGGCCATCATCGGCCGCACTTGCTGGCGGTTCGCTGCGGTAGGTGATCGCCACGTGACACCCGGCTCGGCTCAAGCGTTGGGCCGTGGCAAGTCCGATGCCACGGTTGCCGCCCGTTACGAGCGCGACTCGCTGAGGTGATGAACTCACATTGACTCCAGGGAGGGCAGAGCAGCTACCAGCGAACGACCGTAGTAGCCCAGGTCATGCCAGCGCCGAAGCCGGTCATCAACACGATGGCACCGGGCTCGAGGGCCCCATTGGCATGGGCTTTGACCATGGTAAGGGGGATCGTGGCAGCACAGTTATTGCCCGTGTATTCGATTACGTTGTGGGTCTTGCCAAAGTCGAGGCCGGTGCGCTTGCAGATCGCTTCGATGATGCGGATGTTGGCTTGGTGGGGCAGCACCACATCGACATCTGCGGCGCTAATGCCAGCCCGATCAAGGGCAACTCGCACAGAGTTGGTCACGGCACGCACGGCGACCTTGAAGACTTCTCGGCCTTCCATGATGATCTTGGAGTCGTGCTCGCCATAAAGGATCCGCCGGTAGCGGCCGTTTGCTCCCAGATCCCAACCCAGCAACGTCGGGTAGTCGGTGCGCTCCAGCACAACAGCGCCGCCCCCGTCGGCGAACAGAATGGCAGTTCCCCGGTCGGTCCAGTCAGTGAGCGGAGATAACGAGTCCGCCCCTACGAGCAGCATGCGTTGCGGGCCGCCAGGAGCATCCATGAGTGAACTGGCCGTCACAAAGCCATAGGTAAAGCCGGCACAAGCAGCATTTAGGTCGAAAGCCCCGCAACTCAGTTCAAGCTCAGCCTGAACGACCGCAGAGGTTCCCGGTACTCGCTGATCAGGTGTGGTGGTAGCTACGACGAGAAGGTCGATGTCATCGGGGGTCACGCCCGCCATGTCCATAGCGTTGCGGCCAGCCTCAATTGCCATGGTCGAGGTCGGCAGACCGATGCGTCGTTCCCGCACGCCGGTGCGTTCACGGATCCACTCGTCGCTGGTGTCCATCATCTCGGCAAGGTCGTCGTTCGTGAGAACCTTCTCGGGAAGCGATGTCCCTATGCCGATAACCCTCGCACCCATTGGTTGCTACCTCTACTTCTACTTCAGCCAGTCCTGAGCCAGGCGATCGGCTGGCTAGCCATGACCCGCTCACCTTCTAGCGTCAACATCCCCATTAGTTCGCCGGCGAACGGGCTCCTTACTTCCTGATCGCCGACACGTCCGACCAACTGCCCCACACCAATTGCATTTCCGGCAGCGACACCCGATTCGGTGCTGAAGATTCCCGCTCCAGGGCTGACCACCAGTCGCTCGGTGGCATAAAGGTGCTCGCCTTCGATCGGCGCGGCCGCTTTCGATGGCGACACCGCGAGTGCTTCGAGTAGTCGATCAAGGTCTTGGGGCACCGAAACGGAAAGCGGTCGGCGTCCCCTGATGGTGCGTTTGACGAGCTTGCCGAGCACCTTGCCGGGGCCTAGTTCAACGAAGGTGCGAAAGCCCCTCTGATCGAGGTTCGCCAGAGTGTGACGCCACCGCACGGGGCTGGTTAGTTGGGCTTTGAGAAGGTCGGGCCACTGTGCGCCGTTGGTGTGTACAGCCGCATCAACGTTCGCTAAAACGATGCCGTGTGAGTCCCGGAAGTCGATGCGATCAATGGCTTTGGCTAGGCGCTCTCGAGCGGGTGCCATGAATGGCGTGTGAAATGCGCCACCGACGGGCAGGGGCATGACCCGCTTGGCTCCCAGTTCCCTGGCGATCTTTGCTGCGGCGTTGATTGCTTCGGGGGTTCCGGCGATGACGATCTGGCCGGGGGCGTTGTAGTTGGCTAGCCAAACTTCGCCGGGGGTGCGGCTGCAAGCAATTCGAACGTCGTCATCATCTAGGCCCAGCACTGCAGCCATCGAGCCATTGCGTTCTTCGGCGGCGGCTTGCATGGCATCGCCACGCTCCGCTACCAGTACCACCGCGTCGCTGTACTCAAGCACGCCCGAGGCGGTCAGGGCCGAATACTCACCCAGGCTGTGCCCGACATGTCCCGCGGCCTCAGTGCCAAGGCGGGTCACAGCATCAAGTACGACCATCGACAGCACAAATGTTGCGAGCTGGCTGTTGCGGGTTTGGGTGAGTTCGTTGGCCCGCGCTTGTAGCAGGAGCCGGGCTACGTCACGGTCGGTGACCTCGGAGGCTTCGTCTACTAGTTCCCAGGAGGGATGATCCGTCCAGGCTTTGCCCATGCCGGGCCGCTGTGACCCCTGGCCCGGGTACATGAAGACAATCATTAAGCGATGACCCTCCCAGTGGACCGCGAGCTACCGGGCAAGCCCGCGCCGCCCACACCTAATCTGTTATGACTCCGCTGATGTTGTCGAAGTTTCATGCCCGAGGTGTTGGCCTGCCTTACTGTGTCGAGACGCTGTCAAGGGGACGCGACAACTAGGAGCCGTCGCCCGCTTGCATGGCTCAAACGTCACAGGCTAGCTTCGGTGCCCCCGAAGTTGGGGGAATTGCCGGGTGGTGAGAGGGCGTTGCTGCGGCGTGGTACAGCGCGTCTCGGAGTACCGCTAGGCTTCCACCGCAAGCCCGGATGGCGGAATTGGCAGACGCAGCGGACTCAAAATCCGCCGCCCGCGAGGGTGTGAGGGTTCGAATCCCTCTCCGGGCACAACTCTTGCGCCCCTTTGCGACCTAATTGAGCCTTGGATCTGGCGGCCTTGTCAGCCGCAATGCGAACCGTACAATGCCAGCGTGCGCCCGAATCGGATTGAGCGCAAGCTTCGTGGTATTGGCGATCAACTCGAGGCGCTGCGTGCCGATCTGCGAGTGTGTGACGAGCAACTCGATCAAGTGAACGATCTCGCTGAGGAGTGCCGCATCCGGGCGCTTGTGTCTGAGACGCCGCTGGCAGAGCGCGACTACCGCGAAGCCGAGCGTCACGCCGATCGGTTGCGCAAGTTCCGGGATGAGCTTGCGCAGCGGATCTCCAGGCTCGAGATCCAGCAAAACAACCTGTTAGATCGGTTCACTTCACGGTGACCGCGCTGAGCGATACGAGAGCTGTTCGAGTCGTTGTAGCCGAGGACGAAGCCATTATCAGGCTCGACCTGGTGGAGACCCTCGAGGAAGCAGGCTTCGAAGTGCTTGCCGACACGGGTCGCGGCGACCAGATCCTTGATCTAGTAACTGAGCATCGACCGGACGTCGCACTGCTGGACATCAAGATGCCAGGGCTTGATGGCATCGAAGCAGCCCGGATGATCACATCACGGCGCTTGTGTGCAGTGGTGATCCTTACCGCGTTCAGCCAGAGCCACCTGATCGAAGGTGCCCGCGAAGCAGGTGCGATGAGCTATCTGGTCAAGCCGTTCCGGCGTGAGTCGCTGCTGCCTGCTATTGACTTGGCCCTGGCCAGATTCCGTGAACTCGGTGCCCTCGAGGGTCTAGTCGGAGAACTCGAGGAGCGCCTTGAGGTACGCAAACTGCTTGATCGAGCTAAGGGCTACCTGATCGACACATATGGTCTCAGCGAGAAGGACGCCTTCACCTTCATCCAGCGCAGCGCCATGTCACAGCGCCGCACCATGCGAGACATCGCCCAAGACGTCCTCAACCGCCACCTCACCCCCTAACCCCAACCTCGTGTAATTCGGGTGGTTCGGGATCGACCGAGGCCTTTGCTAGCCAAACATCAGACCTGGATTGCGCGGGCCGGCGCGCAACGGCTTGATGTCCTAGAGTGAAGCTGTGGCAAAGCTCATGCTCATTGATGGCAACTCACTCACCTACCGCGCCTATTTCGCACTTCCTACGAACCTAGCGACCGCCTCTGGGCAGATCACCAACGCCGTGTTCGGTTTCACGTCAATGCTCATCAACCTGTGGCGGGACCACAGCCCTGACAAGATCATCGTCGCCTTTGATCGGCCCGAACCGACGTTCCGACACAAGATGGTGCCCACATATAAGGGCACTCGTGAGTCGGCTCCCGACATCTTGCGACAGCAGATGGGGTTGGTGCGCGAGGTGCTTGAAGCTCTCGGGATTCCCACGGTCGATATTGCTGGCTATGAAGCCGATGACATCGTCGCAACGCTGGCGACCCAGGCCCGCGATGCTGACGACGACGCGATTGTGGTGACCGGCGACCGTGACGCCTATCAGCTTGTTGAGGACCCCCACATCAAGGTGCTCTACAACATGCGCGGCGTCTCGGACTATGCGCTATTCGATGAGGCTGGGATCCTCAAGCGCACCGGGGTGCGTCCGGTCGACTATGTCGCTTATGCGGCGTTGCGTGGAGACAAGAGCGACAACCTGCCTGGGGTCAAAGGCGTCGGCGTCAAGACTGCCGCCAAGCTCGTAAACCAGCGGGGTGACCTTGACGGGATCTTTGATGCCCTTGCCGCTATGACGCCCAAGCTGCGTGAGAACCTGACGGCGGCGCAGCCACAGGTGCGCCAAAACGCAAAAGTGATGCAGTTGGTGCGTGATGTGCCGCTTGAGCAGACCCTCAGCGAACTCGACATGGGTGAGATCGACGCCACGATCGTGCGCAAGTTGTTCGACTTTCTGGAGTTCCGCACGCTACACGACCGACTGGCTGAGGTGCTCGGTGACACCCTGGCTGAAGGTGCGCGCAACAACCAGGTGCTCGAGCCAGCGCTGCATCTGTGTTCGACGCCTTCTGCGGCAGCGCTTGCGCTTTCGGAACTGTCAACCGCTGCGGGCAGCGACTCACCACTGGCAATGGCGACACCTTCGGCTGGACTCAAATCCGGGATGGCGTTCGTCACCGATGCCGCCGCAGACAAGGTCGTGTTCGTGCCGGGTGATCTGCTGGCAACACCGGAAGTGACAGCGGCACTGAGTTCATTGCTATCGGTCCCTCAGGGTGACGGCGACAAGGGAGCCCGCCCGCTGGTGTTGCATGACGCCAAGCCGGTCATACGTGACCTGTTGGATAGGGGCGTCAAGATGCGCGACCCATTCCTCGACACGACACTGGCCGCCTACCTGTTGGATCCTGCTGATGCTCGCTACGAACTCGGCGATGTCGCAGCCCGCTATGCCCAGATCGACCCGCCCGCAGGGGCCGGTGATGAGGGGCGGCTGGACTTCGGCGACGAGTCTCTTGATCCGGCGGCCGAGGCAGCCTGGTCGGCTCTTGCCATCGACCGCCTTGTCAACCCTTTGCGTGAGGCGCTAGTCGCACGAGACCTCGACTACCTCAATGACGAGGTTGAGGTGCCCCTTGTGCGGGTGCTGGCCCGGATGGAACACATCGGAATTGGTGTCAACCGTGGCGTGCTGCAGCGCATCCACGACGAGCTGGCTGGCGAGTCGGCGGCACTCCAAAATGCCGTGCTGGCTGAGGCTGGCCGGCCGATCAACGTCAATTCCCCCAAGCAACTCGGCAAGTTGCTCTTCGATGACCTGGGACTGACACCGACAAAACGCACCCGTACGGGCTTTTCGACCGATGCACAGTCGCTGAAGAAGCTGCAGGGCGATCATCCGATTGTCGATCACATCGTGTCGTACCGCGAGGTTGAGAAGCTGCGCTCTACATACGGGGTTGGTTTGCTCAACGAGGTCGATGCTGACGACCGGATTAGGGCGACCTTTAATCAGACGGTGGCACGCACCGGGCGGCTCAGCTCCGATGCTCCCAACCTGCACAACATCCCGGTGCGCTCGGAGCGTGGACGCGTCTTTAGAACTGCTTTCGGTGCCGCCAAGGGGTCACGGCTGCTGGTTGCCGATTACGACCAGATCGAACTGCGCTGCATTGCTCACCTGGCACAGGATCCGGGTTTGATGGCAGCGTTCGAAGCGGGTGATGATATCCATACCGCCACGGCAGCCCGCATCTTTGATGTCGACCCCGCGGATGTCGACTTGAAAGCACGCTCCACGGCCAAGATGGTTTCGTATGGGCTTGCTTACGGCATGGAGGCTTACGGTCTCGGCCTGCGCCTCAACATCCCAACCCGTGAGGCCGCCAAGATCCTGAACGCCTACTTTGAAGCGTTCCCGTCTGTGCGCCGTTACATGGACGAGACCGTCGCCGAGGCTCGACGAAAGGGCTACACCGAGACCCTGTTCGGTCGGCGGCGGCAGATCCCCGAGCTTGCCAGCCCCAACACAAGACTCCGGCAGGCGGGGGAGCGCCAGGCGATGAACGCTGGGATACAGGGTCTTGCTGCTGACATCTTCAAGGTGGCCCTAGTGCGCCTTGACAAGGCTCTCGAGTCCGGCGGGCTTACGTCTCGGATCGTGTTGCAGGTTCATGATGAGATCATCGTCGAGTCCCCTCGCGCCGAGATCGCCGAGGCTTCGCAGCTGACGAAATCGGTGATGCGTGGTGCCTACCAGTTGAACGTGCCGCTCGAAGTTGACCTCAAGGTCGCCCGCACCTGGGCCGATGCCAAGGGGTGACGACACCATCGTTTCGCTTGCTTAGCTGCTGCTTGACTCCGATCGGCAACCGCACCGCAGAGCAGCCCGGTAGCCTCGCGTGGTTGCAAACGCGACCTCAGGTGTCCGAGCTGGCACCCTCCCTGTCCCCGATTGCCCTGTCCGAAAGTTCTCTGTGACACAAACCGCAACCTCCCATTTCGCCCCGTCAGCCCCTGCTGGCATGGGCACCTTCGCCGAAGACGGCACATATATCCCCAGGCAGATCATCGAGGATGACCTTGCCGACATTGACATTGATGAGGCATACGCGGCCGCCATGGTCGTCGTTGAAGACGGCCAGATCGTTGAAGGTTCCGTCGTCAGGATCGACAAAGAGGAGGTACTTCTCGACATCGGCTACAAGTCCGAGGGTGTGATCCCAGCTCGTGAGCTAAGTATCCGCCACGATGTCGATCCAGCTCGCGAGGTGACCCTCGGCGAGATCCTCGAAGCTCTCGTTATCACCCGTGAGGACAAGGAAGGCCGCCTTGTCCTGTCCAAGAAGCGTGCCCAGTACGAGCGGGCCTGGGGACGCATCGAATCTCTCAAGTCTTCTAATGCCGCCGTGAGTGGAACCGTTATCGAAGTCGTCAAGGGCGGCCTGATTGTTGACATCGGCCTGCGGGGTTTCCTGCCCGCATCACTGGTCGAGTTGCGCCGGGTTCGTGATCTGCAGCCTTATGTGGGTCGTGAAATAGAGGCCAAGATTCTTGAACTCGACAAGAACCGCAACAATGTTGTGCTGAGCCGCCGGGCCTGGCTTGAGGAGACCCAGCGTGAGCAGCGTGAGCGTTTCCTCGCCAATCTCAAGCCTGGCGAGATTCGCAGTGGCGTGGTTTCTTCGGTGGTTAACTTCGGTGCCTTCGTTGACCTTGGCGGCATGGACGGCCTCGTCCACGTGTCGGAGCTGTCTTGGAAGCATGTTGATCATCCCAGCGCTGTGGTTGCAGCCGGCGATCACATTGATGTGCAGGTGCTTGAGGTCGACCTTGAGCGTGAGCGGATCAGCCTCTCCCTTAAGGCAACTCAGCAAGATCCGTGGCAAGAGTTCGCTACCACTCACCGCGTCGGCGAACTGGTTTATGGTCGCATCACCAAGCTCGTACCTTTCGGCGCTTTTGTGCAGGTCGGTGATGGCATTGAGGGTCTCGTGCACATTTCGGAGATGTCGGCACACCATGTGGATCTGCCCGAGCAGGTCGTGACCCCGGGCGAAGAGCTTTGGGTGAAGATCATCGATCTTGACTTGCAGCGCCGCCGGATCAGCTTGTCAATCAAGCAGGCTGCTGAGGGTGGCGTGGTTGCTGCTGAGTACCAGGAGCACTTCGGTGAGCATGCCTATGACGAGGAAGGCAACTACATCGGTGCTGCTGGTTCTGAGGGTCAGGCTGCCTGGGAGGATTACTACTCCGACGAGGACGCTGAAGCCGAAGGTGCCGAGTACGAGACTGTCGAGGTCGAGTAGCGAGTAGGCCGCCCTTTGGTGGCATGGGGTCGTTAACGCGCGTCGTTACAGCAACGGAGGATCACAGCACTGCCTGAGATCGGCCTCACAGGTGGGATCGGTTCGGGAAAGTCGACGGTCGCGGACGCTCTGGTACGGCTTGGCGCGGTGCTCATCGATGCCGACCGGATTGTGCGGGACCTCCAGGAGCCGGGTCAGCCTGTGTTTGCAGCGATGGTTGAACGCTGGGGGCCCAGCATCGTTAGTGCTGACGGAACCTTGGATCGTGCTGCTGTTGCCCAGCGTGTCTTCGGCGACACCGACGAGCTAGAAGCACTCAATGCCATCGTGCATCCCGCAGTCGGAGTGGAGATGGCGAAGCGCAGGGCCGCAGCGGCTGCCGGCAATAGCGGTTCGGTGGTTGTGCTTGACATTCCGTTGCTAGTGCGCCGTGACGGCGAACCGATCGCTGAGCGCTACCGCAACCTTGACGGGATCGTTGTAGTCGACACCGATCCCGAAGTTGCCGCCGAACGTCTTGTGCAGTACCGCGGGTTCACCCGCTCCGATGCTCAAGCCCGGATCGCTCAACAAGCATCTCGCGAAACACGATTAGCAGTGGCCGACTTCGTAATCGACAACAATGGCACCCTCGCCAACCTTCAACCCCAGATCAACCGCTGCTACCGCTGGGCCCGCTCCTTACAGCCCCAACCCTGACCTAACACTCTTCTTGGGCGCCTCGTTGGCCGGGCGCGACGCTCGGCGATTGATCTTTAGTCGCTAGTGGCGCCGACCGCAGCGGGGAGCGAAGCGACGGCGACGGTGGCATTGTCGCCAAGGCCACCATGCGAGAACTGCAGGAGTATGCCTTCGGCTTCTGATGATGAGTCTTCGGTGCCCTCGTCCCAAAAGTTCTGGAAGAACAACTTTCGGTGACCGTTTGGCCCTAAGCGGCCAAGATGAGCTCCCTTGCCATGCTGAAGCCGCACGGCCGCTTCCCATGCCCCATCACTGCATATGACTACTTGATCTATTCCTGTCACCGGGGGGTTGAGTGACTGACACTCCATTTCGGAAGCGACGTCCTTGAAGCCTCGCTCTGGCATACCTAAACACTTCGTTAGTGATCCACGGGGGCTGCGATGAGGGTCACCCAATGCGGTGAGGTCGGTTCCGGTGCAGGTCCAGCAGGTGCTGTAGGCGAGCGTGTCGCCCATCCAGGCAACCAGCAGGCCACCTTCGGGTGTCCACGCAGCGACGCACAGTGTTGTCATTGGGTAGACGCTCAACGGGGTGGAATCGGGTATGGAAGCGCTCAGCGCTGTGACCCGCTCATCCGCGTTAACAAATGCTTCAACCATCTCGTCACGGTCGGCGATGCGTCCGGGAAACTCCTCAATGGCCGCCTGCGCAGCTTCAGCACCGCGTGCATGTCCACCGAGGCCGTCGGCAACTGCGATTACGAAGCTGTCATCAGAAGTTGACAGGTTCGTAAAGAATCGATCCTGATTCTCGCGCCGGGGACCCTTCTTGGTCGCCGCAGAAACAGAGGCAGGGCCAAACGGGCCTGGCCCGGGCCTCATAGAGCTACCAGAGGACTGACTGACGCCAGGTCTGAGACCGACTGTTTCATTGTGTCAATTATGCCAAACGCCTATGACCTATGACCGGCAGCGCCAGAGGTGTACTCCACTCAAAATCCTCAGACAAAACTCTAGGGACGACTAACGAACATCAGGGAACTAGCCACGGATCTCCTTGAGTTCGCGGCGTAGGTCCTTGATCTCGTCACGCAGCCGAGCGGCATACTCGAAACGCAACTCCCCGGCGGCTTCCCGCATTTCCACATCAAGGGTGCGGATCAGGCGTTCAAGCTCGGCGTCGGGCAACTCGGCGACGTTGAGACCCTCACGCCTGCGCCGCGTAGCAGCCAGTCCAACTCCAGCATCACCGCCAACCCCTGCATCGGGCCGCGGTGCCCCTTCCCGATCGGGGCGGATCATCGCCAAGATGTCGGTTACCGCCTTGCGGATTGTGGTCGGGTCAATGTTGTGCGCCTCGTTGTAGGCCTCCTGCAAACCCCGTCGTCGCATGGTCTCTGAAATTGCCCGACGCATCGAATCGGTGACCACATCGGCATACATCACAACTTGCCCCTCAACATTGCGTGCCGCGCGGCCAATGGTCTGGATCAACGATGTTTCGCTTCGCAGGAACCCTTCCTTATCGGCGTCAAGAATCGCTACGAGTGAAACCTCAGGCAGATCAAGTCCCTCTCGTAACAGGTTGATCCCAACCAGAACATCAAACTCACCGAGTCGCAAGTCACGCAGGATCTCAATGCGCTGCAGGGTGTCGACTTCGCTGTGCAGATACCGGACTCTCAGGCCTCGTTCAAGCAAGTATTCCGTGAGATCCTCGGCCATTTTTTTGGTGAGTGTCGTTACCAAGATCCTCTGGTCACGTTTTGTGCGCTTGTTGATCTCCTCTAGAAGATCATCAATCTGGCCTTTGGTTGGTTTGACGACCACTTCAGGATCAACGAGACCGGTAGGGCGCACGATCTGTTCAACCACCCGCGATGAGACTTCCAACTCGAAGTCACCCGGTGTGGCTGACATGAAAATCACTTGATTGAGCCGTGACATGACCTCGTCAAAGCGCAATGGTCGGTTGTCAGCCGCCGATGGCAGCCGGAACCCGTGATCGATAAGTGTCTCTTTGCGGCTGCGGTCACCTTCGTACTGTCCGTGAAGTTGAGGCACTGCAACGTGTGACTCATCGATGACCAGCAGGAAATCGTTGGGGAAATAGTCCAGCAAGGTGTATGGCGCTTCCCCGGGAGCCCTCCCGTCAATGTGAGCCGAATAGTTCTCGATGCCGTTGCAATAACCGAGTTCGCTCATCATCTCAAGGTCATAAGAAGTGCGCATCTCGAGACGTTGCGCCTCTAGCAACTTGCGCTCCGATTCAAAGTATCCCAGACGCTCGGCTAGTTCGACCTCAATTCGTCCGATCGCTACCTCCATCACCTCGGGGCGGGTTGCATAATGGGTCGCCGGGAACACAACGAGATCCTCGAGAAACTGGATTCGCTCGCCGGTTAGAGGGTCAAAGACTGTTATTCGATCGACTTCATCACCGAACAGCTCCACACGCACCGCAGTCTCGTCATAGGCGGGGTGGATTTCAATCGTGTCGCCTCGCACCCGGAACTTTCCTCGAGTCAAGTTCGTGTCATTTCGTTCGTATTGAAGATCGACAAGGCGACGCAAGATGGCTCGCTGATCGTGCTCAGTTCCGACCTGGAGCAAGAGCATCTGTGTCTCGTACTCCTCGGGTGAACCAAGACCATAAATCGCAGACACCGATGCGACCACGATCGTGTCTCGCCGGGTCAATAGCGCCGAGGTTGCCGAGTGTCTCAATCGATCGATCTCGTCGTTGACCGACGAGTCCTTCTCGATATAGGTATCGCTAGCCGGCATGTAAGCCTCGGGCTGGTAGTAGTCGTAGTAGCTAACGAAGTACTCCACCCGGTTGTGAGGAAAAAGCTCACGTAATTCGTTTGCGAGCTGGGCGGCAAGCGACTTGTTGGGCGCAAGCACCAACGTCGGTCGCTGAGCTCGTTCGATTGTCCAGGCGATTGTGGCGCTCTTGCCCGAACCGGTGATTCCCAGCAGCGTCTGGAAGCGTTGACCGTTCGCTACTCCGGTAGCCAAGGCAGCAATCGCGTTGGGTTGATCACCTGCGGGCTCGAACGGTGCTACGACTTGGAATGGCTGGCGAATACTTCGCTCCAACCCAACTACAGGACCACTAGGCACCTATCCATTGTGCCGCGACCAAACCAGTCGTCCTCAGAACGGCTCGTAACCGACGGCTTTCTCGTGAGGAGTATCCAAGTAGACCTTCGCCTCGGGTGCTCCCATGAACTTGCCATGACTCCATCTGATTTCAATGTGCCCCACAGTCTCAACCCGCTCGCCACGGGCCTTGTCAATGACTGTTAGGGTCCACTTGACCGCAGGTTGACCTGTTGCTAGAGGCTGAACGTCCAGCGACAGGAACTTGTAGCGACGCTGAAAGTCCCAGGGAGTCTGCACCATCAGTCGCATCGATCCTTCCGAACTCGTGCCGAGGACAAAGTACGGCGCACTTTGAAGCCGCATGAATCGCCAGTACAAGCGTTCCTGCTGCTTGCGTTCTGAGACTGCTTGTCGCAGTCTTGTAGCACTACGCTCACTAACTGCCGTTATCCAAGCCTTCACCTCATCTCTCAATTCCGGCGGCCACTTTCTGATCAGCGAGTGCTTTAGAGTCACTCTTTGATCCCTTGATAAGTCGCCAACCGTCTTGGGATAGTGTCCTAGACCCAGGAGTCTGCATGCTGCTCGATACAGTCGTTGATACGCGTTGTCTGCAACCTCGCTGTACCAGTCAGCGCCTCGCCTTGCACCTTGCGTCAAGGCGCCTTCAAATAGTGCTACCGGAGAAGGATTGAGTAAGATCTTGGACAGATACTTGCAGCTAACGAGGTATACACCGTCTATTCTTAGATCAGCAGGCGGAGGATCATGTTCAGGTGGCCTATTGAGGCCCTTCCACTCGACTGTCAAGGGTACTCTACCGCGAAGTCCTAGATCGGCCCGAAGGAAGTATTGTCCGTTATTGAATGCAGATTGAAACGTTGGTTCTAGTGACGGATTACTGTGAGACATACGAAGCATCTGCCACACCTCGTTGCTAACGCCCTGGAGTTGTGCTGGAGGTGAATCCAACAACATTAGCTGACTTAGGTGATCCGATAACGTGCCTAATCCGGTGATGATCTCGGTAATACGTGTGAGTTCGGCACTCAATGGGATTGCCTAAACTGCAATCGCTGTTGTGCCCCTTCCTCCAGTCTACGTTTGGCTCTTTCGATGTAGGAAGGGTCCAGGTCGTAACCGACGTAATGACGGTCTAAATTGTTGGCTGCCTTTGCTGTGGTGCCGGATCCTAAGAAGGGGTCAAGTACTAGATCGTTCTCGTACGTGTATAACTTAATCAGTCGCCAAGGAAGTTCGATTGGAAACGGAGCTGGGTGTCCTACTCGCTTCGCTGAAGCGGGTTGCATTTCCCAGACATCAAGTGTGAATTCGAGAAACTCATCTCTCCTGATCGTGTCTTTGTGCGGTAGGCCTAACGCTGCTCGTTTCTCTCTGGGAATGGCACGGTCTAGCCGGAGTTTGCTCGCGATGACGATTCTCTCAGTGACGTCGCGGAGGACGGGATTAGATGCCGATCGAAACGATCCCCAGGCGCAACTGCCTGAAGCGCCACGAGCTTTCTGCCAGATCACTTCCCCGCGTAACAGGAAGCCAATGTCGTTCTGCAGAATTGTCACGATGTCAGAACTCAGAGACCGATATGGCTTACGACCCAGATTTGCGACGTTGACTGCGATCCGACCGCCGGGTTCAAGCACTCGCCAGCACTCCTGAAATACCGAGTAAAGCATTTCCAAGTACTCCACGTAGTTACCTGGAATACCATCTGTGCCAAGCTCGAGTTCGTACTCCTTACCGGCAAAGTAGGGAGGCGAAGTCACCACCAACGCCACACAGTTGTCATTGACCTCCTTCATGTCCCGAGAGTCACCAACGATTAACTGATCAAGGCACTTCGGCTGCTCCGGCAATGCATCGGTGTCCTGTCGCAACTGAGAGAATCGCCCATAGAACGCGCTGGCGTCGTGGCCTTCACGCTTAGACACACCAAAGGAAGACGTTGATGTCCTCGATGTCCTTGAAGTGGCAGGGGTGCGAGACTGCCTGGTCTTCGTCTCCTGCGCGGGAGTCGAGCCATCGGGTGACGAGAACAGTTGTCCTGCCGAACCCTTTGTGACAGACATCATCTCGCAACCTAGTTGCCCCGTGCGACAGCCATGAAGACTGCGCTTATGCCGTCGCCGGGTCGTTGGGCCAGACACATCGAGGACCCAATATTGGCGGCTTCGGCGGCTCCTACAATATGCACAAACATGTGTTCGTCTAGAGCCCGGGCGTGGAGGCTAGAGTTTCCTCTGTGGCTGACCGGCTGGTGATCTCAGGAGCGCGGGAACACAACCTCAAAGACGTTCACCTTGAGATCCCCCGAGATCGACTAGTTGTCCTAACCGGACTATCCGGATCTGGTAAAAGTTCACTGGCATTTGACACGATTTATGCGGAGGGACAGCGACGTTATGTCGAGTCGCTTTCCGCATATGCGCGGCAATTCCTTGGTCAGATGGACAAACCCGATGTTGACTTCATCGAAGGTCTATCTCCCGCCATCTCAATCGATCAGAAGAGCGCCTCACGCAACCCGCGTTCTACGGTCGGCACCGTCACCGAGGTCTACGACTACCTGAGACTGCTCTATGCACGCATCGGTGTGCCTCACGATCCCGAAACTGGCGAGCGACTGGTGCGCCAGACTCCACAGCAGATCGTCGATCGGATACTTGAAATAGAGCCCGGAACGAGATTCCAGGTGCTCGCTCCTGTGGTCAGAGGCCGTAAGGGCACATATGACACATTGTTGTCAGACCTTGCCAGCCAGGGGTACGCCCGTGCTATTGTCGACGGCGAACTGTTCGATCTCGCTGACATAGCAGGCACTTCCGGACTCTCGGGCGGCTCCGAAGGCCTTGAGTTGGCGCGCTATGAGAGACATGACATCAGCGTCGTGATCGACCGGCTCGTGTTGCGAGAAGGGATGCAACGACGTCTAACCGACTCCGTCGAGACGGCACTGCGCCTTGCAGAGGGCCTTGTTGAGATCGACATCGTGCCACGGCGCGCCCGCGGCGCAAGTACCTCCGATGACGAAGGGCCCAAGTCGAACCGGATCATCTTCAGCCAGCACCTGGCTCGACCCTCCGATGGCAAGTCATTTGAAGAATTGGCGCCGCGGAACTTCTCGTTCAATTCGCCATACGGGGCTTGTACTCACTGCGACGGACTCGGCACTGTCTTTGAAGTCGATCCGCGCCTCGTAGTACCCGATCCGAGCGTCACAGTTGCTGGTGGTGCGATAGCGCCTTGGGCAGAAAGCCGATCACGGTACTACCCACGTCTAGTTGAAGCTGTCTGCGCGTTGTACAAGATCCCAACTAACAAACCCTGGTCACAACTTACAAAACGGCACCGCAACATGTTGCTGTATGCCCGCGGAGTCCGCTCCCGGGTGACCGTGCGTTACCAGAACCGATACGGCCGTCGCCGTAGCTATGAGGCTCGCTACGAAGGAATAGTCCCGCATCTGATGAGACGGCATGAGGAGTCTCAGAGCGAGCATGCACGTGAACTCATTGAGGGTTACATGAGGCGCGTCGATTGTGCTCACTGTGAGGGTGCGCGGCTTAACCCACTGTCATGCGCGGTCACGATTGATGGTCACAACATCCATGAGTTGTGCTCTATGTCAATCGCCGATTCGACCAAGACACTCATGGAGATTCGCCTCAACAAACGCGATGCTCTGATCGCCGAACAGGTACTTAAAGAGGTACGCGCACGGCTCGGTTTCTTGCTTGACGTGGGTCTTGACTATCTCAATCTGGCACGAAGTGCTGCCACCCTTGCTGGTGGCGAAGCACAACGGATACGCCTCGCTAGTCAGGTTGGATCAGGCCTTGTTGGTGTGCTCTATGTGCTTGACGAACCGTCAATTGGATTGCATCAGCGTGACAACAAGCGCTTGATCGACACATTGCAGCGCATGCGAGACCTTGGCAACACTGTGATAGTCGTGGAACATGACGAGGAGACAATCCGGGTTGCTGATCACATTGTCGACATTGGCCCAGGAGCCGGTGAGCACGGCGGTCATGTCGTTCACTCTGGATCTCTGCCAGAGTTGCTCAACATTGAAGAGTCGATCACCGGCCAGTACCTGTCGGGACGACGCTGCATCGAACTTCCAAGCGAACGGCGTCCCGGTGACGGAACACGTATTGTGATTCGTGGCGCACAAGAAAACAATCTCGCCGACATTGATGTGGCGATCCCGTTACAGAACTTTGTGTGTGTAACAGGTGTCTCCGGTTCTGGAAAATCGTCGCTGATCAATGAGATCCTGTACAAGGCACTCATGCAGCGTGTGTACAAGTCAAAGATCCCGCCGGGACATCATGTGCGTATCGATGGTGTTAGCCACCTCGACAAGATCATTGGGATTGACCAGTCCCCGATTGGACGCACACCACGCTCTAATCCAGCCACCTACACGGGTGTCTTTACCCATATACGCAAGCTGTTCTCAAATACGCCCGAATCCCGAGTGCGTGGATATCTGCCGGGACGATTCTCCTTCAATGTCAACGGTGGTCGCTGTGATGCCTGCAAGGGAGACGGCACTATTCGCATCGAGATGCACTTTCTTCCCGATGTCTATGTGCCTTGTGAGGTATGTCAAGGGCGTCGCTACAACCGCGACACTCTCGAGATCACGTTCAAGGGTCGCAATATTGCCGAGATCCTAAACATGCCTTGCGAAGAGGCGCACAAGTTCTTCATCAACCAGCCAGCCATCTCGCGTCACATGCGAACACTTGTTGATGTCGGACTTGGCTATGTGCGTCTTGGACAGCCTGCACCGACGCTGTCAGGTGGTGAGGCCCAGCGTGTGAAACTTGCTAGTGAGCTCGCTAAACGCTCCACTGGCCACACGATGTACATCCTCGATGAGCCAACAACCGGCTTGCACTTCGAAGATGTGCGCAAGCTCTTGACTGTGTTAGGACGGCTCGTAGATGCTGGCAATACCGTGGTTGTGATAGAGCACAATCTCGATGTCATCAAAACCGCCGATTGGATAATCGACCTCGGCCCTGAAGGCGGTTCCGGGGGAGGCCGGGTCGTAGCCGAGGGCACACCCGAAGATGTTTCTTGCATCCCCGAAAGTCACACGGGACGCTTTCTGCGCCCTCTCCTGAGACGCTCGTACTCAAGCCACGCACCAGAGAGTGCTGTTGCCTAGCAGCCACAGTGGGGCATGGTCACTGTGTTGGCCGATGACACTCGACATCTAGATGTCATTGGAGCGACCGCCCACCGGATCGATACCTGATGCTCCCGGGTCATATCAGTTTCTTGACTCGCAAGGCAGGGTCATATATGTAGGGAAAGCCAAGAGTTTGCGGTCGCGGCTCTCGAGTTACTTTGGGTCGCACCTGCCGTTGCGTACGCGTCAGATGGTCGACTCAGCCTCGAACGTCGAGTGGATCCAGGTTGCTAATGAGGTTGAGGCGCTGATGCTTGAGTTCTCACTCATACAGCGACATAAGCCTCGCTTCAACGTTCGTTACACCGATGATAAGTCATATCCCTTCCTTTGCGTCACATTGCTAGACGAGTGGCCTCGAGCGATGGTCATAAGAGGACGACACCGCAAAGGCAATCGTTACTTCGGGCCTTACGGCCATGTCTACGCGATTCGCCAGACACTTGACTTGCTACTTCGAACATTTCCGATTCGCACCTGCACAGATGGCAAGTTCCGTCGGCATGAACAAATCGGCAAGCCTTGCCTCTTGTTTCACATCGAGAAGTGCTCTGGGCCGTGTGTGAATGAAGTCACTGCCGAGGACTACTCCGGGATGGTTGATGAACTCCTGGGCTTTCTTGGAGGTGACACCGATCCTGTAGTTGAGCGCCTTAACAACGAGATGAAGGAGGCTTCTGAGGAACTCGACTTTGAGCGGGCAGCACGTTTACGAGATCGTCTCGATTCAGTCCGCAAAGCAGTTGAGAAACAACAGATGGTCGGCGCAAGAAGCGAGGACTACGACGTGATCGGTCTTGCCGAGGACGATCTTGAGGCCGCTGTTCAAGTGTTCTTTGTGCGCAAGGGTCGAGTCATGGGTCGTCGCGGTTTTGTGATTGACAAGGCCGAAGAACTTGATCGTTCCGAGCTGGTCAGTCGCGCTCTGGAACGGCTCTATTTTGATGCCAATCCCTTGGGTTGGCCCAAACAAGTGCTAGTTCCCGATGTCCCAGCCAAGGTTGAGTTGTATCGAGAGTGGCTTACTGAGATGCGTGGTTCGCAGGTACAGATCCGAGTACCGCAGCGTGGTGCAAAGCGCTCGCTTCAAGAGACGGTAGTACGCAATGCAGAGGAATCATTCGCCCGCCACCGACTCAAGCGCGGAACCGATCACAACAGCCGGGCACGGGCACTAAACGAGTTACAGCAGCACTTAGGTCTTACGGAAGCGCCGCTGCGGATCGAGTGTTATGACATGAGCCACCTACAAGGCACCGACTATGTCGGTTCTATGGTCGTACTCGAAGACGGCTTACCCAAGAAGTCTGACTATCGCCAATTCCGAATTCGCAGCGTGGAGGGCAACGACGACTTCGCAGCCATGCATGAGGTACTAACTCGGAGACTCACCGCATATCTCGCGCAGAGATCAAAGCCAATTGGCGAACAGGACGGCAAGTTCTCGTACCCACCGCAATTGCTGCTCGTTGACGGCGGTAAGGGTCAGCTGTCGGTGGCAGTGCGCGCACTTGAAGAGCTTGGACTCGCTGATGAGATCGCTACCGCGGCACTTGCCAAACAGTTCGAGGAAGTGTTTGTGCCGGGTCAATCCGAACCGGTGCAGATCCCGAGACGCTCTGAAGCGCTGTACATGTTGCAGCGGATCAGAGACGAAAGTCACCGTTTCGCTGTCACTTACCATCGCAAGTTGCGTGCAAAACGTATGACAAGAGGCTCGCTTGATGGGATTGCCGGACTCGGGCCGGTACGTCGACAGCGTCTGCTTAAGGAACTCGGCAGCGTGCGCGCCATCAAGAACGCCACCCTTGAGGAACTACAGACACTCAGCTGGTTGCCCGACACTGTGGCTAGCAACGTCTATTTCAAACTGCACAAGCCGGTGTCACTATCCCGAGCACGCAGCCACTAGGCGGCAACCTTGCCGAGTGCAGTATCGCTTCGCGGCTTCGGGTCGCTTACTACGATTGAGCCCTGAGTGAGTTCTTTTGTTGTCATTACCGGCATGTCTGGAGCCGGACGTAGCCAGGTCGCCAACAACCTTGAGGATCTTGGCTGGTTCGTGATGGACAACCTGCCTCCGGCACTCATCCCCAAAGTCGTCGAACTTGCTGACTCGACGGGCTCTAGCATCGACCGCCTCGCTCTTGTTGTGGGTGCCGGGCCATACCAAGAAGAGATGCTCGACACGATTAGCAACCTGCGGGAGGGCATCCCAACTCTGAAACTGCTGTTTCTGGACGCAACGACGGGGACCCTGGTGCGTCGCTACGAGTCGACGCGGCGACGTCACCCGTTCTGGGAAGCGTCCACTCTCGCAGATGCAATCGCGTCGGAACGAGCGGCACTTAAACCGTTGCGCGCCGAGGCGGATCTGGTCGTCGACACCACCGAGTTACATGTGCATCAGCTACGGGAACGGATCGTCGAGTTGTTCCAGACAGACGACGACCGTGCCATGCGTGTCACCGTCATGTCGTTTGGTTATACGTACGGCATTCCCCTCGACGCCGACATCGTCATTGATTGTCGGTTCCTGCCGAACCCGCATTGGGTGCCCGAGTTGCGGCCCCAGAGCGGACTCGACGCTGCAGTATCGAATTACGTCATGACTCAACCTATGACCGGTGAGTTTCTTGAGCGCCTGCAGGCCCTGCTGGAATTGTTGTTCCCATGTTTCGTGGCGGAAGGCAAGTCCTATCTGACCGTGGCTTTTGGATGCACCGGAGGGCGTCATCGCTCAGTAGCGGTGACCGAACATTTCGCTGGCGTGACTCGCAGCCTCGGACATGCTCCCGCGGTGATGCATCGCGACGTGAACAAGTAACCGGCGTAGCCTCGCGGCCATGACTATTCGTGTGGGAATCAACGGGTTTGGTCGCATCGGCCGCAACTTCTACCGGGCCGCACGCCAGCAAGGGGCCAACCTTGAGGTGGTAGCGGTGAACGACCTCGGGTCGATCACAACGATGGCGCACCTGCTTGCATACGACTCGGTGCATGGCCGCCTCGGAAGCGATGTTGCGGTGGATGGCAAAACGATCCGTGTGGGGGATGAGGACATCAACGTTCTGTCAATCCGCAACCCCGAAGACCTGCCCTGGGGTGACCTGGGCGTAGATGTGGTGGTCGAGTCGACCGGCATCTTTGCTAGGCGTGATGCGGCAGGTCGGCATCTCGATGCAGGTGCTCCACGAGTTGTCGTGTCTGCCCCCTGCGCAGGTGCAGACTCCACCTTTGTTGTCGGCGTTAATGACGACACTTTTGATCCGGCCAAGCATCTTGTGGTGTCGAATGCTTCGTGTACCACTAACTGTTTCGTGCCGATGGTGAAGGTTCTTGATGATGCCTTCGGCGTGCAACGAGGTTTGATGACGACCGTGCATAGTTACACGGGCGGTCAGTCATTGGTGGACGGGCCGCACAAGGATCTGCGGCGCGCCCGGGCAGCGGCTGTAAACATCGTGCCGACCTCCACAGGTGCCGCTCGTGCCACGGGCCTGGTGTTGCAAGCCATGCAGGGTCGCCTTGATGGCATCTCGATGCGAGTGCCGATCCCTGACGGCTCAATCACAGACTTCACGGCAGTCCTCGACCGCGACGTAACTGTCGGCGACATCAACGAGGCTTTCGCTGCGGCGGCGTCTAGTGGACCACTCGCTGCGGTGCTTGAGTACAGCGAGGCTCCGCTCGTGTCATCTGACATTGTCGGCTCGCCCGCTTCCTGCACGTTCGACTCGGGGCTAACGATGGCGATGGGCAATCTGATCAAGGTCAACGGTTGGTACGACAATGAATGGGGTTACTCCAACCGCCTTGTGGACATGGCCATGATCGTCGGTTCGGCCAACCGCTAGTTGCCCCGTCATTCGCTGTCGCGCTTGTCGCTGGCTTGAGTCGCTGACCTTGACCTAGTAGTTGCGGTAGTTGCAGCCAGTACCGGTTCTCGAGGATCTCGGCGACCTAAGTGGGCGCCGGGTGCTGGTGCGTGTCGATTTCAACGTGCCCCTGTCGCGTGACGGCAACGGCGATGTGGCGATTGCTGACGACTTGCGCATCCGGGCAGCGCTACCAACTCTGCGTTGGCTCACAGCGCGGGGCGCAACTGTCACCGCCTGTACGCATCTGGGTCGGCCGGGAGGTCAAGTCGATGACCGCTTCGTCGTCGAGCCACTTCGCAGACACCTCAATCAGTTCGCACCTGAAGTTCGGATGCTTCAGAACTTGAGGTTCGATCCGGGGGAGGCGGGCAATTCTGCGGAGTTTGCCGCTCGCTTGGCAACAGGACAGGACGCCTACGTGAATGACGCTTTCGGGGCGTCGCATCGTGCGCACGCTTCGATCGTCGGTGTACCCGAGCTGTTGCCCGCAGCGGCGGGTCGTCTTGTTGCGCGTGAGGTTGAGGTGCTCGCTCGGCTGCGCTCGGCACCCCGGCGTCCTTTTGTTGCGGTGCTCGGCGGTTCGAAAGTGTCCGACAAACTCGGTGTGATCGATGCTCTGTTGTCGATGGTCGATGCACTGGTGATTGGTGGAGCGATGTGCTTCACGTTCTTGAAGGCTCGTGGCTACAGCGTTGGTGCCTCGCTTTGCGAGGACTCGATGGTGCAGCACTGCGCTGAGTTGCTCGATGGCCCAATACCGATTTATCTGCCCTCTGACATCACTGCTTTGAGTCCTAGCGGTGTGCTGGGTGACCCTGCGGCTGGTGGGACTGTTCGCCAGGTCGGAGCGAGCGTTGCCCCAGGATGGACAGGTGCTGACATAGGCCCCGGTAGCGCGGCCGAGTTCATAGATGTGATCCATGGCGCAGGAAGCGTGTTCTGGAACGGCCCTATGGGAGTGTTCGAGGATCCCCGGTTTGCGGCCGGCACCGGGGCGATTGCTCATGCCATGGCAGAGACCCGTGCGTTCACCGTTGTTGGTGGCGGCGATAGCGCGGCCGCGGCCCGTCGTTTTGGTGTTGATCGTGATGTTGACCATGTTTCGACGGGTGGGGGAGCGTCGCTGGAGTTGATCGAAAAGGGTGATCTCGTTGGACTCGCCGCACTGAGAGGAGAACTTTGATGCGACTTAAGCGCAGAGCACAACGCTTCGACGAACCGGCGTGGAGCGCTTCGGGGCGTAAGCCATTGATCAGTGCCAACTGGAAGATGAACTTCAATTACTTTGAGGCGATCCAGATGGTGCAGCGTCTCGCTTACGCCCTCAGCAGCGACGACTACCGGCACGTGGACGTGTCAGTGCATCCGCCGTTTACGGATCTGCGTTCGGTGCAAACGGTGCTTGAAGCCGACCGTGTTCCGATTGCGCTCGGAGCCCAGAATTGTCATGAGGACGAAGCTGGAGCGTTTACCGGCGAAGTTTCCGCGGCAATGCTTGCGAAGCTCAACGTCGCCTACGTAATTGTCGGACACAGCGAACGCCGGGAGCTGTTTGGTGAGACCGACCCGCTGGTGAACGCCAAAGCTCAGGCCGTGCTGCGTCACGGGATGACGCCGATCGTGTGTGTCGGCGAAACAGTTGAGCAACGCAGAGCGGGCCAGGCTCACGCAGTGGTGAGTGCGCAGTTGATGGGCAGCCTTGAAGGTTTCGGTAGTGATGTCGTTGGTGGGCTCGTGGTGGCCTACGAACCGGTCTGGGCTATCGGCACTGGTGAGACAGCCACACCTGATGATGCCCAGGCGATGTGCTCTTACATCCGCTCACTGGTGCGGGATCGCTGGAGTGGAGAGGCTGCGGAGTCGGTTCGGATCCAATACGGCGGCTCTGTGAAACCGGTCAATGCTGCTGATCTGATGTCACAACACGATATAGACGGTGCGCTGGTCGGTGGGGCAAGCCTGGATGCCGAAACCTTCGCTCGCATTGTGAACTACCGCTTGTAGTTCAACTCGGCAGAAGCAACCCGACCCAGGTGCCCCTTCTAGCAGACGTTCCGGCGCTAGCCTTCTCGCAATGGTCTGGCTAGTCGCCCCGCTTCATGTGTTGTCAGCTTTGGTGCTGGTTTTCTTGGTGCTACTGCATAGCGGTAAAGGCGGCGGATTGTCTGACATGTTCGGCGGCGGCCTCGGCGCCCAAGCCGCAGGATCAACAGTCGTCGAACGCAACCTTGATCGCTTAACCGTGATCGCCTCCCTAGTCTTCTCCTTCGCCTCGGTCTCCTACGCCCTAATCATCTAACGGCGACTCCGTCGGTGGCGGTCTGCGTCACCCAGTCAGGCGCAATCAAGCTCCCGAATCGCCCGCATCGAAGCACCAAAGTCGGGGATTGGTGTGTCATGCGGCAGTAGGTCCGGAATCGAAGACTTGTAAGCGGTGCTTAGAACTCGATACTCAGCTGAGGTGGGATCGTAGAGTCGGGCACTGCCATAGCCGTCCCGCGGTCGCAACACCGGCCGCCGTTGAAACGCTGACTCTCGCTCGGCCCACTCGTCAACTATCGTGCGCACTTCGTCCGCGTGTTCTGACTGAGCAATAGCAGCCAAGTCGTAGACGTCGCGGACACGGTCCGCCAGACCGCCTAACTCAGCGCGACGATGCAAGGCGTCTAGCTTGTTGATCGCAGTAATCGACACGGGCAACACAGGTACCTTGAAGCCACCCAACTCGGGATACGAATCCACAACTTCAGGAAGGTACCTAGCGATCATTGACTTGACAGTCAGCAAAGTCTGACTCGGCACCATCGTCGGTTCGATCACACCGTCGAGCTTGAACCCAACGCCACCCCTGGGCGTGATCCTCGACAAACGGACAGCCCTCTTGCCTGCACTTGTGCGTGTGCCGTTGACCTCAGTTGTTGCCCAGCCAGCTATACGTTGGCGTATCTTCATTCCCGCCTTCTTTGAAAGCATCGCGTTGCCTACGAAGACGCAGTAGTCGACATCGGAACTAAACCGCTCCGTTACTCTCCACGCAGCGCTAAGCGATGTCCCACCCGCAAACAGCCACTGTCCGATCTTTGCGGCGCTGAGTCCCTGTCTTCGTTCACGTGGTGTCGGTCCGCGTCGCAGCCACCCATCACGGGGCAAACTGCGGGCGATTCCATAGAGCCCGCGGATTAACCAGTAGTCGGCTTCTATGTGCTCAATGAAATAGCCACTCTTTTGCGCGGCCTCGTTGATCACCTCTTCGGCGTGTCGGGATTCCACCAAGCGAGGTGAGGACTGTGCATCACGGTCGGATGCCATCTGTCGGTGCCTTGCGTTGCAAATCAAGAGGTGCGTTTCGACGCACGAGTATCAGACTCCCTCGCAGAGTGCTGACAGTGATTGGCCGGACGGGTGACCAAGGACGGCCTTGCCGCTCCGGCTAGGCGATGGGTCTAAGGGTTCCGTTCGCGAAGGGCGGTACAGGCTTCGGAGAGTCTTGTGCGGTAAGGCTTCTGCCGGAGACGCAGGTCTAACTCGCGGACCTTGACCTCGACGGCAGACGGCTGCTCAAGGTCAATCACTGCTTCGATCGCTTCGGGTCTCAGAGTGATATCAGGAGGCATCCTGCCTAACGGGTGCTCATTGCGAATCATCCACAACACGTAGTTCCAGGGAAAGTCCTCATCGTCTGGGAACTGCCGGACCGCCTCTACGAAACTGACTTCAGCCCAATTCAGTGACCTGCGGTGCATAGCCGTTGAGTGATGCCATCGGATGTGGTCAATTGAGCAGTTCGCAGGCGGGGTTGCACGTAGAGATGTGACCATGTAGCAAGCGGGCCACTGAGTTGTCCATCCGAACTTATTGTGTGCCCACAACCCTGCCAGACCGACCCCCGGGCCTGCCACCCAACCCAGCGCTCGTGCCAGTTCATTCTTTGAGAATTCCACCGTATGCGAGCGACGCGGGCGCACCCTTTTGTAGTAGATGTCTGGAGCCACGTGCTCCAACGGTGCAAGTCGACCGCTCGCCATCCGGCGCAGCGCGTCAAAGCGTTCGTGCTTCTGTCCAGGAGCGTCCCCGCAACGAAACAGAGTGTCCGGTGGGAGATCGTCTACCCACTGACGAGTAACCGATGGGGCTGGCATGTCGGCACTGTAGCAAGGGCAAGTCCGATACAGACCCTTTCCAATTACTTCCGGTTGATATCAAGCATTTAGATTTCTGTTGATGGTCAAGGCTTGTTGTATGGCTCGCCTCGAAACATACGACGTGTAGCTACCTATGCACTCGGAAGTCGACGGCGGTCGTCCGCTGCGATTCCTCGTCTAGCCTTCGCAGCCTCTGCCGTCACCGTCGCCGTCGAGCCTGTAGGGGTCTCCGCCGATGATTGTTACTGGCTTTTGATTGGCAGACAGATCACTGCAGTTGAGGGCGTTGCCTGCGAGATTAGGGATGCAGGGCTGGTAACTGGGATGACAATCTGACTCGTCCGTTGCTCCAAGCGTTGCATTAACTGCTCCGTCGGAGGCGGCTGACGCAACCAGAGCGCCGGGTACCGGATTGGATCGTGGCACGACGAGGTCATCAGGGTCACAGCCCGAGATCACATCTCGCAGCGTGGCCACTTCTTGCGGATCTACGGTGAGCGACCAGCGAGACTTCACTGAGATCCATGCCGACACATACCAGCAATGTTGATCGACGAGCGGTGGCAACCAAGTGGACGGGTCTCGGGCGCCCTTGCTGCGGTTGGAGCTCGCTGAAACGGCAACGAGAGCATCGGGGTGCCCGAGGTCATTAGCGAATAGCTGTCGCTGCAGCGGACTCCAGGCGTAGGCGCCGGAGTCCCATGCCTCTTTGAGCGGAACAAGATGATCGACATCAAACCCACGGCCCGATCCCGCCACGAGAGCGTTGTCATATCGGCTAGCCCAACTGCCACCGGACAGCGAGCAGTCACCAGAGATAGCCGGCGTCGTGACAGCCTCGGCAAGCAGCACTTCACGACGCGTATCACAACCATCCCCGTCGGCGTCTACCCAGTGCCGGAACAGACTCCTGTCATATCCGCCCGCGTACTCAGTGTCCACTACCAGCGAGTCGATCAGACCAAGTAATACCTCCATCGGATTAGTCGCGGCGGCTGGACCCTCGCTTGTCGGTCCGGGATTGGCAACAGAGTCAGGCCCGCCCGCCGTTTGCTCTGTTTCCGATCTCCCAACGTCAGGCGGCTGGCTTGCAGGAAGCTCAACCTGAGGCGCCTCAAGCTGGGGTAATTCGACTTCGGGCGGATTGCTGCCTGGTAGCTCAAGCTCAGGCGGTGCGATGGTCGGCGGCTCGACTTCAGGAAGGGCCGTTGCGGGCAGTTCGACTTGGAGAGGGTCACGTTGTTGGTCTAAATCGGTGGCCGACTCCAGTCCGCAACCAGTTGCCAACAAAATCAGAGCCGCCAGAGCAGAACGCCACACAATCAACCATGATGCCCGAATCATCAGACATTTGCCGTGCCGGTCACCTTGTCGCACAGCTCCCATAACGTCTGAGCCGTTCGAGTCGACAGTGGCGAGGCTCCAGCTCGACGACAGAAGTCAACAGGAAGGGCAGACCGACGATGCCAAGTGCTTCGCGCGCGAACCTTGATCACAGTTCCGCTAGCGCTGCGTCTCGCGCGCATGGTCCGAGTCGTTTCTGGCGTGCAAGCGAGAATGAGAGCGTCGCGACCTCCGGGCGCACAGAAATCTTGACTCTTGCTGATCTGTCAGCAGGGGTGCGCCTGTCAGGCGTAGTTGCAGGTGTGGCCGTGGAAGTCGTGGCTGTGGCTGCCGGCGGCGAGACGGCAACTCTCACTTACCGCACAGCTGAAGGCGTACTTGGTGAACGGGTCATCACAAAAGCTGATCTCTCGGGCATTTCGATTGCGGCCGAGCGTCGGTGGGGGTTCGGTGCGGACGGAGCGATGTTTCGCCTCGCTTCGGAGGCCCGACGCATGCTTCATGCTCATCTAGCGGACCCGTTCGCAGCGGTGAATGCATCGAACATTGAGCCGTATCCACACCAGATAGACGCCGTTTACAACCACCTCCTAACTCGCCGTCCCCTGCGTTTCCTGCTTGCTGACGATCCCGGTGCGGGAAAGACGATCATGTCTGGTCTACTGATCTCAGAGTTGATGCTGCGAGGCGATGTGGCGAGATGTCTCGTAGTTGCTCCCGGGAGTCTCGTTGAGCAGTGGCAAGACGAATTGTTTGACAAGTTCAATCTGCGTTTCGCGATCCTGACACGCGAAGCCGTGGAAGCTTCACTGAGCGGCAACCCATTCGTTGAGAAGAACCTGCTAATCGCTCGAATAGATCAGGTTGCCCGCTCTGAGGAGTTGCTAGCAAGAGTAAAGGCCAGCGAGTGGGATCTGGTGATCGTCGATGAGGCACACAAGATGTCAGTGCACCGCTACCCAAATGAACTGCGGCGCACGAAGCGATTCCAGCTTGGTGAAATGCTGCGCGACCGCACCCGGCACCTGCTGCTACTCACCGCCACTCCTCACAATGGCAAGGCCGAGGACTTTCTTGCGTTTATGACCTTGATCGACCCCGAACGGTTCGCCGGTCGGCTTCGGGGTACTCGCGCGCAAGTGCCTGATGTAAGCGACGTGATGCGGCGAAAGGTCAAGGAGAGTCTGCTGACCTTCGATGGCAAGCGGTTGTTCCCGAAGCGCCATGCTCACAGTGTCAAGTTCGAACTCTCGGAACTTGAGACTGAGTTGTATGAAGCGGTCACTGCGTACGTCCGTGAGGGTATGAATCGTGCCGCACGCATGAGTGAGCAGGGTGACAAGCGCAGGGGAGTGATCATTGGATTCGCTCTTGCCGGATTGCAGCGACGCCTGGCATCGTCGCCTGCGGCGATCTACCGCTCGCTCCACCGCCGACGAGATCGGCTTTCTCACCAGGCTGCGGTGTTGCGCGACCTCGCTGCATCCGGTGAGCCCGTCCCAGTTAGCAAGCTGCTGCCCATCAACCTGCCGCCGGGCATCAAGATCGGGGAATTCGAAGGTCTCGATCTCGATGATTTTGATAACAACGAACTCGAAGAACTTGAGAACATCACGATTGATGCCGCTACGGCAAACGTCACGGCGGATGAGATCGAAGCCGAGGTCAAGGACCTGGACTCGCTCGTTCATTTGGCCAAACGCGTCCTCGCAAGCCGCAAAGACACCAAGTGGATCGAGTTACGGAACCTGTTGCGCTCTAGTGAGTTTGCAACTGCAGATCGCAAGCTGATCGTGTTCACCGAACACCGCGACACTCTCGATTACGTGGCACAGCGGATCACCAATGAGTTGGGCCGCTCCGAGGCGGTTGCAACCATTCACGGTGGGATCAAACGGCGCGATCGTCGTGACATACAAGGTAGATTCCGCGCCAATCCCGAACTGCGTGTCCTTGTCGCTACAGATGCAGCAGGTGAGGGCATTAATCTTCAGATTGCGAACATGGTGGTCAACTACGACCTTCCTTGGAACCCGAACCGAATTGAGCAGCGTTTCGGACGTGTTCACCGAATCGGTCAGCCGTTGCCTTGTCACTTGTGGAACCTGGTGGCGCATCGGACTCGGGAGGGTCAAGTCTTTCAGCGGCTGTTCGACAAGATCGAAGAGCAGCGCAAGGTGTATGGCGATCAGGTCTATGACGTGCTCGGTGACTCCCTAATCAGCCGTTCGCTGCAAGATCTGCTCATGAAGGCCATTCAAGCCGATGACGATCCAGCTCACGCTGCTTGGATGAACGAGATCATTGAGGTTGACATCGGCAATCAGATCCAAAGTGTGATCAGCGAACAGTCACTCGTTCTGGGACTTTCAGATACCGCGCCTTCGGCTGAGATCCGCCGGAGGATGGAACTGGCTTTGGCTCAGAAACTGCAACCGGGATTCATAGAAGCGTTCCTCAAAGACGTATTTCGCCATTACGGCGGTCGTATTGTTCCGAGAGAGGGTGGACGTTTTGAGATCACTCGGGTGCCTGCCATTGTGCGCGCTCGGGCTGATGACTCGAAGGGTGCCGTTCACTCGCGTTATGAACGAGTTGCGTTCGACCAAAAGCTCGTGCAACTTGACGCTGACTCGGGTCAAAAGGCAACAATCCGTGCCGAGTTAGTCTCACCCGCTTCGCCGCTGCTGGCGGCCGCAGCCCGAGCCGTGCTAGCTCAACACAGGTCAACGCTCGACGAGGGCACGATCCTGGTTGACCCGCTCGATCCAACAAGTGAGCCGCGACTGCTCCTGTATCTCGACCACAAGATCACCGACGGACGCCAGGTTCATGGACAGCGTCATGTTGTGTCACGCCGCTTTCACTACGTGGAGGTCGATCAAGAGGGTGCCATGCGCAATCCCGGGCCTGAGCCGTATCTGAACTACGCCCCTCTCTCAGACGATCAGCGAGAGTTGCTTCACGGACGCCTCGATATCTCTTGGATCGCCGCCGTCTCGGAAGACGCCATCAGAGAGTGGTCTACGAAGGAAGCCCGACCGCACTTTGAGACGGTCGTGTCGATGACTCGAGACAGGGTCGACAAGGTGCGGGCAGCCGTGCATGAGCGCCTCTCAGCGGAGATTCGCCACTGGCAAGTGCGTGAAATCGAGTTGCGTCGCCAGGAGAAGGCGGGGAAGAGACCCCGAGTGAACTCAGCCCGGGCCGGGCAGCGAGCCGACGATCTCTACGGTCGACTAACTAGGCGACGTTTGGAACTGGACAAGGAACTCGACCTGCACGATCACCTAGCCAACGTGGTCGGCGCCGCAATCATCATTCCCCAGGGCTTGCTTGATTCGATGTCTGGATCAGGTGATGCGGAGGGTGATCAAGACGCTGCAGTCAAGGCAGAGACTGATCGACGCGCTGTTGCAGCGGTGATGCAGGCTGAGCGAGCGTTGGGCCGAGAGCCCGAGGAGATGGAGCACAACAACCCTGGCTATGACGTGTTGTCACGTGATCCCGCTACTGGACGGCTCTACTTCATTGAGGTAAAGGGGCACCTACCGGACACCAAAGAGATCCATGTCAGCGCTCGCCAAGTGATCCAAGCGAAGAACAACCGGAAACACTGGCGCCTCGCCGTCGTAGCCGTGCCATCTGAAGTCGATGGCGAGCCAGAGGTCCGTTACCTCGCAGATCCGTTCAGGGGTGTGACTCTTCACGCAGCCCAGCCCAGCCTGCCGCTCAAGGTCAGCAAGCTACTCTCCCGCTCCAGCCCGCCTCGGTAGCACAACAAAACTCGCTAGTGCCGCCCGGAAGCGGTCATACATTTCGGCAACGCACCTTGAGCCCCCGGTTAGTGTCAGCATTGTGTTGACAAGCGGGCGGGACTTGATCAAGCCAACAATCAGCGCAGCTCGGTCCGTCTGGTCAGCGGTGGTCTGTAGATCAGGCGTTCTGCGATCTCGTCAACTATGAGAGTGGACTATGGCTAAGTCTGTCGCTGCACCAGTAAACCCCGAGGTACTCAGTTGGGCTCGCGAGATTGCAGGTCTCACCCCTGAGGCAGCCGCCAAGAAGGTAAGCGTGAAGCCGGAACGCTTGGTCAGTTGGGAACTGGGGGACGCACGGCCCACGATCATCCAGGTCGGCAACTTGGCCCGGGTCTACGGCCGTACACCTGCACTCTTCTTCCTAAGCGAGCCACCCAAGCCCGACTTACCCCGACCCCCAGACTTTCGCCGAGCCGATCCCCACCGTCAGGACATGTCCTTCGAGCTTCGGCGACAACTACGGGACGTAGTTGAACGGCGTGAAACATTGATCGACCTAGAGAGGGATGCCGTACCGTTCGCGCTCGCCGATTTGGGCACACTTGAGCCTGATGTCGCAGCAGCCAGAGTACGCGACCGGCTCGGTGTGACCGTTGATGACCAACTTGGTCAACCGAATCCCTACGCAATGTTTAATCGGTGGGTTGCCGCGCTCGAGCCGTTCGGTGTGTTGACGTTTCAGAGTAGCGACTTCGACATTGACGAAGCTCGAGGAGTGTCCATTTGGTTCCAAGACTGGTCAGTAGTGCTGATAAACGGAAAGGACGACATCAAGGCCCGCTGCTTTACCTTGTTTCACGAAGTAGGTCACCTCGTAAGGGGAAGTAGTTCTCTGTGTGGCCTTGAAGAAGATGTCAGAGAAGAGCGACACTGTAACCGACTCGCGGCTGCGGTCTTGATGCCAGCAAATGCGTTGCTCAAAATGGTCAGCGCTCAACCTATCGACCATGTCAACAAGCTCGCATCTCGGTTCAAGGTGTCACCACTGGCGATGGCAATCCGTATGAGTCATCTAGGATTACTCTCAGACTCCGATGTCGCTCTGTTCCGTACGAATCCTGCCTCTTTCCCCGAAAGAGATGCGAGCAGGTCTGGAGGCCCGCCATTCCATACTGTCAGATTGCGTGATCTAGGCAGGAGGTATGCCGGCGCTGTACTAGATGCTTACGATAGAGGTGATCTGCTTCTTGACGATGTTAGCTACTTTCTCGGCGCAAAGCTTCCCCAAGTCGAGAAGATCCGAGTCTCGTTACGGACCGGGCAAGGATCTTGATCCAATCAAGACTATCGATCTATTCGATTGATACTAACTCGATTATCGAACTTCGTAATCACAGTCATCCTCCTGACGTCTTTCCAGGAGTATGGGCTCACTTCGAAGCTCTCATTAGGATGCGAAGAGTAGTTTGTCATCGCGAAGAGGTTATCGAATTAGCAAAGAAAGACGATGATTGTGAAGACTGGGCGAAGGGCAACCCGGATTCGAAGTTTCGCACACGAGCGCTTCTATTGAGATCGTTCATGAAGTCACGAATCTGCACCCGGAGTGGGTAAAGCCACGAAAGAACTGGGCTGATCCATGGGTCATTGCAGAGGCCGAGACTGAGGTGGTGTCATCGTTACTCAGGAGAGATGGACGAACAGTTCCGAACCCGGCAATGAACAAATACCCAATATCTGCGCAGAACGCGGAGTTGAGTATGTGAACTTCGTCGGAATGATGAGACGAGAGAAGTGGCAGTTCTAGCTCGCTTCGGCTATGATTCCATGAGGAGGTAGAGTTTTGATTCATGACCGCACCTGGCGAGCAGTCATGATGCAAAATGAGATCTTCTGGTTGGGCTAAGCGGAAAGTTAACGGCGATCAAATGCTCTAAGTTCGGGACTTAGAGTGATGCATAGAGAGCAACCACTGAAGCACAGAATGGGAAGCCAACAGACTTCGAAACAGGACGTAGAGACGGCTGCCGGTACGCAGTGGAAGGCGCAGGGGTGATCACGACTTTGCGTGTATTTGGCAATTGCAATCATGTGGAGAACACGGAAACTCATGTCCCATTACAAATGGCCACGTCGCACCGCAGTAGCGAATACCGGTATCGATGGCGCATTCATTGACATGTTCGCAACGTCCAAACAGAGACGGAGCGGACGGGACTCGGCCAACACTTCGTGTCTACATGTCAGGGTCGTGACTTGCCGGCCTGTCTGTTTGACACTGCAACTGAGGATTAAGACATCAACTATTTGCAGGTTCGAACTGATCAAGAGGCTCCGGTACCGTCGTCCACCTTCACAATCCAAGAAGTACGCCGTCACTTCTACCCAGCAGTTGCAATACGGATGCCGAGACCAAACGAGTGTCGTTGAGCAGAGTGCAATCGTGCAGTTGTCCGCCGATTGCAGCGCGTCATGGCGAGAGTCTCGAGTTTGTTCATTTGGTGAGACCCAGAGCGTCCCTCAAGTCTCGTCCTGATGCGATTAGCTAGCCGTCGTTACATGGGTGACCTAGAAGGGAGCAGGCACCCGATCACCAGCGTGCGATTCGTTGGTTGTTACATGATGAGTAACGATCGGAAGAACGCGGCTCAGTGCTGAACGTCTTCGCAGACGGCGCGTGCGATTGGACTCGTCCTTCCGCGGGTACGAGGGACAAGAGACTGCGCAGCCTCACCGTTCAGAAATGACCGATAGCAGCCAAGTGAGTACCATCCGCGATCATCAACCGATGAGGGTCGTGTCGACAACCCTGCACACTACCTCCGGCTTGATGTGAGAGCAAGACATCGAACATGGGAAGAAGCGGCCGGCAGCGACACGACCCACAGTCGCGGGTCTGGTTGGACTCGGTTGTCTCATGATGCGACAGAAGCGTCCGCTGCACACAACCTCCGGACCGTCGCACACCGAATACAGTTCACAGACGCTGTGTTGTACCTGGGGCGTTCCGCATCAAGTCACCGAGGATCTGACCCGACACCAGGATTACTAAACACATTATAATTGATTTCAAATAGATGAAAACATATTAAATATCCCTTGCTAGACCACGCGGATGTGAATGAGTAATGGTCGAATGGGGAGATAAACCGGTGGCGCTTGAATGGAATCAGAGTCGGAGAAACGACGCAGCGATATCAATGTCACGGGGCAGAGTAAAAGGCTAGGTGTGCGTGAACAAAGATAGGGTGCCTTCGGTGTGCGTGGCGCTGCTGACTATCCTGTCTGGACTTAACTGGGATGTCACCGAGTGAGTCGGAGCAGGATCTGATGTCCTTGGCACGACATCATGTACTGACTCCACAAGTTGGCTCGGTTGAGAGAGAAACTAGCGATTCCTGTGCAGGTGCATGGCTCTTGTGGGCTCGGAATAGCTAATGGTGAGTGGTTCAGGGCCGAAGTTAATTGAGGTTGCGCTGCCACTTGCAGCGATCAACAAGGCATCCGTTCGCGAGAAGTCGATCCGTCACGGGCATCCATCAACGCTGCATCTGTGGTGGGCGCGTCGGCCTTTAGCTGCGTGTCGGGCCGTGATTTGGGCGTCACTTGTAGACGATCCCTCCGGGGATGACTCACTGACGCCGGAGGAGCAGACCGCAGAGCGGAACCGTTTGTTCGGAATTCTTGAACGCCTTGTGACCTGGGAGGCAACCAACGATGAGCAGATACTCGCTGAAGCTCGAGCAGAGATAGATCGCTGCTTCCCGAACGGTCCTCCCGAATTGTTGGATCCCTTCGCCGGCGGTGGTTCAATCCCATTAGAAGCTCAACGACTCGGATTAAAGGCTCACGCGAGTGACTTGAATCCCGTCGCCGTCTTGATCAACAAAGCAATGATCAAAATACCGCCAAGATTTGCTGGATATGCCCCCGTTTATCCTGGCCTTGCCACAAAGCTCAAGACTTGGGAAGGTGCCCAAGGCTTAGCTGCTGATGTCGAAGCGTATGGCACCTGGATGCGTGACCAAGCCAAGAAGAGCATCGGCGATCTGTATCCGGATGCAGTTGGACCTGATGGCAAGAGGTTGACACCGATTGCTTGGATTTGGGCGCGCACGGTGGAGTCACCCGATCCCGCATGGTCCGGACATGTGCCACTCGTTAGGTCCTGGGTAGTTCGAAAGCGGCCGGGCAAGCCGCGAGTTTGGATCCAACCGGTTGTTGACCATGACTCTCAGACAATCCGTTATGAGATTCGCAACAGCGGGGAGCCCCCCCCCGACGGTTCAGAGAGGCAAAGGCACCTGCATCGCCACCGGCGCAGCGATTCCCAAGGCGTATATCAAAGCTGAAGGTCAAGCAGGCCGCATAAGGCAACAACTCCTATGTGTAGTAGCTGAAGGAAATCGTCAACGCGTCTACTGCCCTTCCACCATCTCGCATTCTGTAGCTTCAAACTGCCCCATACCCGATGACCTTCCCCAGGGGTTCCTTTCCAGCAACACGCAATACATGGCCGCGCCGCTATACGGACTAGATGAGTGGTGGAAACTGTTCACACCGCGCCAACTCGTCGCCATCACGACGTTTTGTGAGCTATTGACTGAAGTATTCACGAGTGTTCACAAGAGTGCTGTAGCTGAACACAGAACCAGCAGGAACATGTGCCTTTCGGACAGGGAGACATGGGCAACTGAGTACGCTGGAGCAGTAGTCACATACTTGGCATTCACAATAGACAAGTGTGCTGACTACTGGTCATCGATTAGCAGTTGGAGTGCGTCACGCGAGGCTATTCGAAACACATTTAGCCGACAAGCAATTCCAATTGTTTGGGACTTTGTAGAATGCAATCCCTTCTCTTCCTCGTCGGGTAACTGGAGTGCAATGACAAAATGGGTTGTCAAAGTACTCAACGGTATGCCGGCAAATCACGTTGCAGGTCAAGTTAAATTGACTGATGCCCGATCAATCAATATTGGCTCCAACCCCTCCTTAATTTTCTCTACTGATCCACCCTACTATGACAACGTCCCGTATGCAGACATTTCGGACTTCTTCTACGTCTGGTTGAGAAGGAACCTTCAGAAGATTTGGCCAAATGAATTGACAAAGTTGTCGACACCGAAGGCGCAAGAATTGGTCGCTAGTACGACTCGTGCTGGATCTAAGGCATCGGCTCGAAGGCACTTTGAGTCTGGAGTGGCCAAATTCATGACGCTGTTGCCGCAATTGCACAGATTAGATGTACCTGCCACCATCTTCTATGCCTACAAGGCTACTGAGACGCGATCTGGCAAAGTTCGATCGACTGGTTGGGATACCTTCTTGCAGGCAGTTGTCGATGCTGGTCTCGTGGTCACAGCAACATGGCCCATGCGTACAGAACTTGGGAATCGCCTTCGCGCCATCGGGTCCAATGCGTTGGCATCATCGATTGTTCTAGCTTGCCGACCGAGGCCAAAGGGAGCCCAGTTAGCTACACGTAGGGACTTTCTTGCAGCGTTGCGTCGTGAACTACCGGGTGCGGTGCGGTTGTTGCAAGAGAGCGATATTGCACCCGTGGATATGGCTCAATCCACAATTGGGCCCGGGATCAAGGTCTTCTCAAGCTACGACCGGGTCATTGAAGCTGACGGCACGACCATGCGAGTCTCGACTGCGTTGTCGATGATCAATGAGGTCCTCGGCGAGATACTTGATGGCGAGGAAGCTGAACTTGATCCGGAGAGTCGTTTCGCCCTTTCCTGGTATGACCAACACGGCTTCGATTCAGGCTCAGCTGGTGATGCTGACAGTGTCGCCCGCGCCAAGAACACTTCTCTGGAGGGCATTCGGGAGAGTGGCATTGGACATGCTCATGCTGGCAAGTTCCGTCTCTACGAGCGTGATGAACTTGACACCACCTGGTCGCCTCTCAAAGACAAGCGGCCAACCGTGTGGGAAGCAACACAGCATCTCACAGCCCGACTGTCACAGTCCGAGACCGACGCATCTCAATTGCTGTCAGAACTGGGTGGCTATGGCGATCGAGCACACCAACTCGCTTACCTGCTCTACCAGAAAGCAGATGCCCACAAGTGGAACGCTGAGGCCCTTGCATATAACACGCTGGTCACAGCGTGGCCTTCTCTACGAGATCTAGCTGCCGGACAGGCGAGCCAGCCAAAGCAAGGATCGCTCATTGCAGACGATCGGAAGCGACCGTGACGCTGTCGATCGGCGCCACGGTCGCGTCAACTTTTCCTCCCACATTCGACAGGTCCGGGAGCATCCATGACCTCCGTACACCACTGTCATGCGGACAACACAACTCAAGGTCTCCTCACATGAGCGGTCGCAAACAGGTGCATCAGTGTCGCCTTTCACAACGAAAGCGACTCAACTCGCTGTCCCCTTACTTCACACGTCTGGAGCGAGTATGAACGTCCACACCGAGACAACTCAATGAGTGATAAACCTCTCGCCAGGAAGACCCTCGAAGCAGATGCCCATTTCTGTGCGGCGGCAGGCATCGCGGCGCGAGTCTTCCGTCACAGACTCGCCCGACTCTTGAATCTGAAGGCTCAACACGTAGCAAGAGCCGGCGCGGCCACTATGGCATGGGCCGCTCTCTTGAAGAAGCTAAGCCAGCACGACAACTGGCAAGAAGTCACCCGCTCAGTTTGCATCACAAACGCGGTGGCCGCAGCGGCCTTCACGGCCGCAATTCTCAAGCACTCCAATCGTGCCGCCCGACTGCTGCTCGGCGTAACGGCGGCCATCATCGCAGGCTTCGCCGCTGTTCAACTCACAGCACTGCTGCGACCTGCGCAGCAAGCCAACGAGTCTCAGTCCACTTCTAAACGGATGTCTTCAATTGACATCGAGTCGAACACAGAGCAGGGGAGCGAATAGCCATGGTGATGGCCAACACCGAACGAGTCGACCGGGCGTTACGTCACCTCCGTGACGGTCTGCTTGATCCCTGTATTGCCAGTTGGCGACAGGCATACGGTAAGGACTGGCTGCAGAAATTGAATCATAACAAGAAGCACCCAATCTGGGATATTCAGAAGCTTGATGTGGCATTCCTTCTGAGCGCGATCAAAGGCACCTGGAGTCACTCATTCAAGGATTGGCTTCCGCTCAACGTTCGCTCAATGGTCTTCGAAGTTGCGGAGCTACGCAACTCCTGGGCACACCAGGAACGAATTCCTAGCGACGATGCTCTCCGCGGACTGGATTCGATGGAGCGACTCCTTGAGCACTTCTCGAGTCCTAAAGAGCGCGACCAGATTGTGGCCTTACGTAAGGGTCTGATGCGTCAGATGGTCGAAGAGGAATCCCGTCAGAAATGGCGGCGCACCGCGGCAAAGTCAACCGAAGGCACACCGCAAGCCGGTCTGGCACCGTGGCGGGACATCATCACCCCACACCAGGACGTCGCATCAGGGAACTTTGAGCAGGCCGAATATGCCGCAGACCTAAACCAGGTACATCAGGGCCACGCCGAACCCGAGTATCAATACTCAAAGCAGTTCTTCGCACGAACCTACATCACCCGAGGACTAGCTGACCTGCTCATCGGAGCCGCCCGGCGCCTGGGCAGTCGGGGTGGAGAGCCGGTGATCAACCTGCAGACCAATTTCGGTGGCGGCAAGACCCACTCACTGATTGCGCTCTATCACCTGGCATCTGGTGTGGACACTTCCAGCCTGCCAGGTGTCTCTGATCTTCTCGCAAGAGAGAAGCTCAAGCTGCCCAAGAAGATTGCGCGTGCTGTGCTAGTTGGCCAGCAAATCCGGCCGGCCGAAGCGGTCAACGTCGGTGGGGGTGTCAAGTTGCACACCCTATGGGGTCACCTTGCGTATCAGCTAGGCGGCAAGTTCGCGTACGAAAAGATCCGCTCCGATGATGAGGCGGGCACCAACCCCGGCGCTGCTCTAGTTGACTTGTTTAAGCAATTTGGACCGGCCGTAGTGCTAATAGACGAGTGGGTCGCTTACGCTCGTCAACTACGCGACGGTACGGACAGGTCTGACCGCCTCCCAGGGGGTAACTTCGATACCCAGTTCACGTTCGCTCAAGCACTGACTGAGGCTGCTGCGGCTGTCAACAACGTTGTGGTTCTGGTCTCTATTCCAGCTTCAGATGTTGAGGTGGGCGGGCCAAGAGGGAGGGTTGCGCTAGAACGACTCAAGAACGTCGTAGCCCGTAAGGCCTCTCAATGGCGGGCTGCGTCGCCACAAGAGTCGTTTGAGATAGTTCGACGTCGCCTGTTCGATCCGATCGACGCCCAGAGTGCAAGGGATCGTGACGTCGTCATCCGGGCATTCATTGGCATGTACGGGGCGAACAAATCGACGTTCCCCTCTGGCGTTGACGAAGCGGCATACCGCAGCCGAATGCAGGAGTGCTACCCATTTCATCCTGAGTTATTCGACCGGTTGTTCGGTGACTGGTCAAGCCTTGACAAGTTCCAGCGTACAAGAGGCGTGTTACGCCTAATGGCGATCGCCATCTCACAATTGTGGCAGCGTGATGACCGCTCACTGCTCATCACGCCGGCGAATCTGCCCATGGACTATGGGCCGCTTGCGAGCGAAATGAAGAAATATCTTGAGGACGGTTGGGACGCAGTCATCCAATCCGACGTAGACGGAGTGGACTCTCTGCCACTGAAGCTCGACAAACATAACCGCCACTTCGGCAATCTTTCGGCAACAAGGCGAGTCGCTCGCACGGTGTATCTGGGTTCTGCACCCCGCGATGACGGTAAGAAAGGGATTGATATCAAGCGTGTATTGTTGAGTTGTACACAGCCTGGTGAGTCGCCAAAGCAGTTCGGTGATGCCCTGCGGCGTCTCTCGGATGAAGCCAACTATCTCTATGTCGATCGCAACCAGTATTGGTATTCGCTAACACCCAACGTAACTCGCATTGCCATCGATCGTGCCGCTTCAAACTTCACGGACATAGATGCTGATCACGAAGTACGCACACGTGTCTCTTCACAGTCAAATCGTGGCCACTTCTCGCGCGTGCATCCATTCGCCGAAGGACCCGGCGACGTCCCCGACAATGACTCCGGCGTGAAGTTGGTGATACTTGCGCCCTCCGTCACACACTCCTTCAAGGACACCAACTCAACTGCGATCGAGCTATCCCAGAAGAAACTTGATAGCTATGCAACAGGTCCGAGAGTTAATCGAAATCTAGTTGTGTTTCTTGCGGCGCAAGTCGACCGTTTGGGCGAATTGCGTCAGACTGCGCGGCGCTACCTTGCCTGGAAGTCCATAGTAGATGAGCGCGACACCCTCAATCTGACACCTCATCAATTCAAGCAAGCATCAGACAAAATGAAAGATACGTCTGGTCACGTCGACAGTCAGATTCGTGAGACCTACTCTCTCTTGCTAGAGCCTCACCAGCAAGGGGGAGGGAAGAGAATACGCTGGCAGACAACCAAAGTGCCAAGCAGTAGCAGCCTTAAGTCACACGATTGTAGTCTCGCTCAGGCCGCCACTACGAAACTCGTCAAGGATGAAGGCTTAATCGTCAACTACTCAGCTGTACTTATCCGGTGGGAGATTGACAAACTCAATCTGTGGTCAGAACGCAACGACCTCTCAATCCAACAGCTCTGGAACACCTACACCAGTTTCGTGTACATGCCAAGACTCGCAAGCCGCGAAGTTCTCTTGGAGGCGATCGCTAGCAGAGACAAGACACTGACTTGGCGTGATGACACCTTCGCCCAGGCAGAAGGCCACGACGGGCACAACTGGACCGGACTCCAAACCGACAAGGCGTCAAAACCCAAGCCCACCGATTTGCTCATTCACCCTTCCGAGGTCGATTGGAAGTCGAATGGCGGAAACGGCAGAAGTGGCGGAACAGGTGGCGACCACGGGGGCTCTGGCGGTACCGGAGGAACAGGCGGCCCGCCGCCACCGCCGACACTGCCCACGAGGTTCTATGCGCAGTTCAGGCTCGACCACATCCGTTGTATCGGTGAACTAGATCAGATCGTGGAGCACATCGCGAACCGGCTCGGATCCGGTCTTGACGTGACATTTGAACTAGAGATCAGAGCAGACAGCCGCAAAGGCTTCGACGAAAACGTCCGCCGAACAGTAAAGGAAAACGCCACGACCCTCGGCGCAAAGTCAGCCGAGTTCCACGACTAGTCCACAAACTCAATCAGGGCGCGTACGACAACTGCACGAAGCGCGCCTGCCAATCGCACAGCCAAACTCACATGCGCCACTGTTGACGCCCTAGCCGTCCGAATCTCCGACTCGCGCACCGTCCTTCCTCGTTCTCCTAACCATCAGACCTGAACACAACTCAATGAGAGGGATCCTCAATACAGTCCACGTTTGTGAAGCGAGTCCACATGTGTCTGCTGCTCGCCATTGTCCTCGCCACGCCCGAACACCCACACAGAGGAAGATTTGGAGCTGTGCAAGGCCGGTTGCGGGACGCGAACTTTGATACCAGGAGGGCACGACTTCGGTCACTTCTCTACGGAGTCGTTGTCGTCAACTTCAGTGACAGCCAGGCGGAGATCATAAGCAAGCTGCTGGGACAGGCATGTGAAGCGAGAGGCGTCGTCCACTACAACGCCGCTACTTCACGGGCAACTTTTGTTGATCTCGAGGACGCAGTTTCAATCAGGGACCTCGCTAGTGAATCAGGCATCGAAGACTCCTGGACGACAAAGTCAATCGATCAGTGGCAGGAGAACAAGGTGTAACTGAGATCCTCGACGTCAGCGAACTCGGTGACGACACCCTTACCGAAGAAGAGTCCGCCGCCCTCGCCGCTGCCCTGGGACATGCACTGTGAGGCTCGCCTCAGGCATCACTCTGGACACTAATGTGGCATCGTTCATGTTCCGAAAGAGCCCTCTTGCAAGGCTGTTCATTCCACTGCGCTCGGGACTTAGCATCAACACGTCCTTCATCACCGTGCGTGAGTTGCACTTGCTGCCTGATCTCTCCCTTCACTTCGCAGCTCTGCGCCCGCAGTCGGTCTGCGTCGTGCCCATCCGCGGAACTGTTTGGGCACCTGACGTGCTGCGTGGCCACTAGTCCAACTACCGAGCGGTAGTGTGACGATGTCTCTCGCGTTAAGGCGTTTCTGGCGCGTGTGCCGTGTCCTCGCATCGCGCTGCCTCATGTTCAACAGTCCATCTCATGGTGCCTTGAGACACGCAAGTCAGCCATGCTCATCAAGTCGGAGTCATTATCTCTCGCGTACCGGTCAACCCCGCCGTCCCCCCAACGCGTGCCACCTATCGGGGGAGTTCCATGTCAAGGCACGTGTTCAAGGCGGACAGTCCGTTCACACTCCTGACAGGTCCGCGCCGTGACTACAGAGTGGGCCACAGCATACAGAGTTGAACTGGCATCCTCCTTCGGGTCGGGCCCCTGTCGAGGAAGATTCTCAGAGGTTCCATTGGGTGTTGTCGTACGCAAGGGAGTGAAGACGGGAATTCCGAGTTCATCCCCATCTTGGAACTGAAGTTTGAGAGTCCACGGGCACGGGCGATGTAGGCGGGCAGTCCGCAGCCCTCCCTGCAAGATGTTTTTGTCTACAACCCACGAAACAATCCCGTGCCGGTTCATAGGGCTGACGCATGGTTGGGATCACAACGGCTAACCCATACAATCAGCAGATTACAAGCATGTAATTCTAGGAGTCCTCTTGCACAAGCGAGAACCCTTCAGTCTTCCTACCGGACTTGAAGTTCCAGCGAACCTACGCGCTGGAGCAGAATGGATGTCCGCACGAGATGTTCCAGACGTTGTTGGGTTGAAGGATTTCATCTCGTTTCCGGAACTTACACAGGAGCAGCTGGAAGACCGAATCTATGACGAACGATGTCCGCTACCCCCTTCGGTCATTCAGCTCCCAAAGCCAGGATCTTCCGAAATACGTAAGTCCTCACTATTGGATCCTTACGATGATCTGTATCTGAGGATTTGCACCGGTCGCGTCGCAGATGTGATTGAAGCGGAGCTTTCCAAGTTTAACGAGGTATTCAGCTATCGCCTTCGTGAACACCCGCCTGGATGGAGAGTAAGGCGTGCAGGTGATGCACACATGTTGCGGAGGCGACAATTAGGGAAGCTTCTAGCCGAACCAAGATGTCGTGCGATGGGTTTGCTTGACATCCGAAATTACTACTCATCTATTGATCTGAATTGTCTCTCGCAAGTCCTTGCAAGAGTCGGAGCCGCGAAACACCACAGGAACGGCCTAATGCGATTTCTTTGCGAACTATCGCGGCTCGGTGAATTTAGCGGAATTCCCATTGGGCCTGAAGCATCGGGACTGTTGGGCAACGTCATGTTGATCAGTGTTGATGAGCAAATGCGGCAAATTGCGATAGGGTACGTCCGGTATTCGGACGACAGTTGGGTGTTTCTGGATGATGAGTCGCGGTGGGTTGATGTCATATCCATGTACGAAGCATACACTAATAACGTCGGGTTGCGGCCAAACTCATCGAAGCTAGGTGTCTATCAAAAGCGTCACGGAGAGGCTCAGAGAATGCTCGACAATGAGACTATAGCATACATACGGTCGATTGCGAGCCACAAATTGGCTACAGACATGGCACTAGATGAACTCAGCAAGCAATTGTCAAAGAGTGACACCAATTGGTCACTGGTCAGTTTCCTAGTGGGTACCCTGAGACTCAAGCCAACTGAACGCTGTCTAACTGTTTTGTACGACAATCCGAAGCTGTTTTGCGAGATCCCTTGTGTGGTTGCCAAATGCTTACTCTCCGTTGCGAAACTGAAGAAGCTGCGAAGGTTGATCGACCGAGACTGGTTCGTTAACTTTGCAACCGTCAAGTCGACGGCTCGATCGGAAGCAGCTCAAATCCACGCGTGTCGCGTCTTATCCGAACTCCAACTGGGGAAGCGACATGGTCAACACTTCGAAGAGCTAGCGCACTCTTCTGAACGGACAATCGGACTGCGTGCGTGGGCAGCCATCGTCTGGGGAAAGTCACAAGCTCACTTGCCCGGTGCCGAATCAAGCAACGCCCTGGAAGCTCAAGACTTCTCACTCCGTCGAGCCTTCACTCTGACGATTGATCGGCATGCGAGCAACGAGAGATACCTCCGTCGTGATTGCAAAAAGCTGAGCCATATCGATTTAGACCTGGCACCCACCCTTGCTTATGTTCAGTCGCGTTCCTAGCCTCCATCTCAGAACTGCCCCCTCTCTCAACCGCGACGTCTTGTTTCGTGAGACATGTGGAGGATGCGCATCAGTGAGCAACTTGGAAGTAGCCTCATCAGGCTTCAGTCGGCGGCAACTCTGTTGGGCCACCGACGGACGATCTCACTTCGCGCCCAGGTAACCAAGGTTGTAGAGTCACCGGAGGTGCTTGTGCAAACCAGGACAATTGCTGGAGGAGGACGGAAGTGTCAACAACGGCACTAGAACGCGAGCAAGAGCGACTCAAGCATCTTGTCGCTACTGCACGGTTCGCCACTGAGGACCTAGAGAAGTCAGAACTTCACCTTGAGGCCTTTGGCCGTGTCTTGGATTACCTCTTGAACAAGGAAGGCACGCAGAGTGACTCACCCGAAGACCCACTGCCATCGCGTGCGCGGAGTGTGAGCCACGAGTCTCCCATTGACGAAGCATTGTCGACACTGTCTCAACGAATCGATGCGGTCGCCGACTTTTTCGATGTCGAGCCAGATCAGGTCGAACATCTCTTCGACGTGTCACAGGACGAACCGGCTCTCGTACTACATAGCAGTAAACTCGAGAGTGCCAAGACACCTGCTACCCGCCAGATAGCACTGCTCGTAACTGGATTGAGAACCGCCCTGGGTCTAGACACAACTACGAAGCACATTCGCAGTACGGTGGATGACTTCAGCCGTCTTGACACATCAAACTTTATGGGTGCGCTTGTCAATATGGAAGGCATTTCTGTATTGGGTAAGAAAGGGTCTCCTAATCGGGCGGTGAGGATGAAAGTCATAGGCCATGATGAGGCTCAACACGTCGCGCAGAGCCTCATCAGTGGTGCCTAGCTACAAGAAAACGGCCAGTAGCGACGGCGCCTTCGGGTTGTCCGATGAACTTCACGGGGAAGTCTCTCTCGCTCGAGAACTATTCGCAGGTGGACACTACGACGAGTCAGTTCGCAAGGCTGCGCAGAGGTTTATGAATCGTGTGCAACAGGTTACTGGACGTCATGATCTAGATGGTGTAGCCCTCATCAACAAGGCATTTTCTGCCGACAGTCCGCTACTAGAGTTCAGCAGCCGCGGACTGAGATGGGAACGCGACGAACATGACGGATATAGGTTTCTTGCTGTTGGGCTAACTCAAGCTATACGCAACGTATTGACTCATCACGACAACTACGGGTTGGATGCTCGGTCTGCGCGAGAGTGGCTAATGTTCATTTCAGCGATGCATCGACGTCTTGATCAAGCTGTAAGGGTGGCGCGCCACCCGGACGAATAAGAAGAGCTGGGGAGTTTGCCAACTCACACCCCAACTCCAAGTTCCGCCGACTCGCCCGGTGCCCGTTTCAATCGGCATGGGCACCTAAGCGGTCACGAAGCGTCGGGCTACGTGTCACAGGGGGGCGCGTAGCGTCTTGGTGAATTGTCCGTGCGGCACAGATCGTGGGGCCGATTAGTTGACGAGTGGCAGGTGGAGGCTCACTCCCGGAGTCGCTGTGTTGACTGATCGGTTAGCCGCATCTGAGTGGGCGGTACCAAAGGAAGCTGAAGAGAGGTTGGAATGCGGGAGAAGTGGAGAGAGTGGTCGCAGAAGCGCGCTGAGGCACGCGATCGGCGGCGACAACAGCGTGAACATGACACCGCGCTGGCACAGCACGAGCAATGGAAACGCGAATTTGAGGACCTGTCAGCCGAGATCACCGGCCTCACGAACTACGAGCAACTCGTCGACGAGTTCACGCCGGACTGTCCCATCATCACCAAACGAGGCGAAGAAGTCATCACCATCGTCAGGGGTGTATGTCTTACCGAGACTCGCCGTGGTGCAAGAACTAGCTATGGAGGCACATCACACGGCATGTCCATACGGTTGGGGAAGAATGTCTCATATCGACCGAGCATGCATCGCGGCACCATCGAACCAGCACCAGAAGAGACCAAGATCATTGATGGCGAGCGGCGCGACGCTGTCATGGTGATAACCAATCAGCGAGCGGTGTTTCGCGGCAATCTGTACTCCCGAGAGTTCCGCTGGGACAAGTTGATCTCAGCGACACTTCAAGAACTCAAAGCACACAAGGCACCCGTATTGATGATGCCAGTCGAAAACCGTCAGAAGACCTCCGGCATACTGCTTGATGGTGGCCTCGACGCTGATCTCATCTTGAGTCGAGTCTTGTTCTCGGTATCCCTTCAACGAGGCCGCAGTGACCTGTTCCTCCAACGACTAAAGCGTGATCTGGCTCAACTCAAAGCAGCCGAACCCGAAGTCCCCGCACCCCCAGAACCCGACGAATAGCCATGGCCTCCCGACTGTTGCGTCAATGCAATCGCAGGGAAGCACGACCGCGGCTGTCTACAGATTGGATTGCGTCATCGCCCTCGCCAGCGCACCGGATCTCGAGGACGTTGAACATCCGCGAACCGGTCAAGTACAGTTCGCGGTCATGACAGACAAGGTCAGTCCTCACACGAGTTACCTTTACGTTCGCCCTCGTGCCTTGCATGGCATCGCGCGTGCGTTTGACTTCTCTGGGTCTACCTATAACAGGTACAACTTCGTGTCCTCACCGGAAGGTGACATCGCGGCTGTGTTGCAGGACTGGCTTGCCTTTGGAGAGGACGCCCGCTCGGTAGTGTCAAGGGCCTTAGAGAAGTAGGCGCCATTGCCGGACCCTCTTGAATACGAGGAGACCTCCCACACGCCAGACACAAGTGAAGAACCCACAAATCTGCCGCGTGCAGGTACCGAAGTCTCGATCACGCGGTTGTATCAGCAGATTGACGTGCAACTTCCATCATTGCTCGGTTCCGTCCAAGAGTTGGCTGACAGACACCCCGACCTCGCGTTTAAGGTTCTTGACGACATTACTCGTCAGGGCGAGCACCGCCGAATCCTAGAAGAAGCAGTAGTTCGTGGTGATGACAAGCGCGCGAGTCGTGCTCAAGTTATGACATGGGATGTTCTCCCTTGCAGCATTGCTCGCGACAACTGTCGTAACGCTTCTCGGGCAACCAGTCGTCGGTCTCGTGATGGTCACGCTTGCAGTTGCACCGATTATTGGATCGAACATCGTGGGACGCGCGGACATTCGACGTAGGCAGGTCGAAAAGGCTCGCCAAACTCGGGTGCCGAACGTTCAAACAACCGACGAACCGGACTCCCATTAGTAGCGCACACTTACCAAAGGGCTGATCAGTGGGTGAGCCCATCCAGAAACTGTAGGACAGAAGTTCCAGAAGTTGTCGGCCAGAGACTCTAGAATCTGTCTGTTAGAGTTCTCGGAAGCGGTTGGCTTGTCGCTAGTACGACCTAGGCGGCGGGGAGTTCATGTCAACGTTGCTTACTCCTGATGGGTACCGGTCTCGCGTAACCGACAGCGTTGTCACGAAAGCGCTATCGGCGATGCCGACGGTCGTGATTGAGGGCCCTAAGGGTTGCGGCAAGACCTGGACAGGCCGCCGTTTCGCTCGCAGCGAAGTCCAGTTTGATCGCGACATCAACGCGCGCCGATTGGTGTCGGTCGTGCCGGATGCATTGCTTGCTGGTTCGAAGCCACGACTTCTTGACGAGTAGCAGCTCGTCATCAATAGCTCATTGTCATCGGGGGTGGTGAGGGGGATCTTCGATGGCTCTGACGTGGCGTAACCACAGGCCACCGCCTGGATGCGGTCGTGAGTCATATGAGCGATGACCGAGCAGTCGTTGTACACGAGGTGACTGACCTGCAAGATCTTCTGCAGAGAAGTCCAGTGGGCTCGCTTCTTCAGGGGTCAACCAACCTGCCACAAAGCTCAAGTGCAAAGCTCGGCGCACTCCATCGGTGCTCCGATTCGCTCCACCACCATGAAGCACACGACCCGAATAAACCAATCCGTCTCCGGCAGACAACTCAGCAGGAATTGATGGGTGATCACCCCAATACTCGAGCTCCCGCCACTTGTGACTGCCTGGAACTACCCGGGTGGCACCCAGTTCTTCGGTCACTTCGTCAAGGGCAACAATCACACTAATCGTCACTTCGGCAGTGTCTGGCCATGTATCGCGAAGATAAGGCCACCAGTTATCTGCATCTCGATGCTGAGCCTGAGCAGGCTCGCCCGGATTGATATACATCACCTGACCGGTATTGACCCAATACGAACCGCAGTGTGGCAGCAATACAGCGTCAGCTAGAGCGCCGAAGACTTCATTCTCAAGCAAGTCAAAATACGCAGGTGTGATGAGACCTAAGCTCGAGAAACGCACAGTTCTCGCTCCAACAAACTCTTTGCCGTCCTCACCCAAGCCTTGTGTGGCCGAGCCCGGTTCAACGGTCGATGCATACTTGTCGACGGCCTCACGAAGATCACTCACGACCGCACCCGACACCATGTTCTTCACAATGAGAGCACCATCACGCTCATAAGCGCCAAGCATCTCGTCCAGTGGCGCTGTGGCTGAAAGTTGACACAGTTTCACGTAAAGCCCACAGCGACGTTATACCCGCATTGAGGCTGAGTCTCTCGCATCACCAGCAGGAGAGGCGGTGCAAACAACTCGAAAGAAGCGGGACGAGAACCCACACGCGGGAGGGGAGTTGGCGGGTCTGCCACGGGCCCAAGCGTACGCAACGTCTCGGCGTGACTTGCCCTACGCATTTAGACCAGGCCGTCTACGCTACGGAACACCCTCAGGCATCGGACAAGGTTGAAATCGTTGGTTGTCGTTACACATAGACACCGCGCCGAAGCAGTGACACGTCAGAAATGGCTCACAGCAGCCACAATTGCATGGAACGCCATTGAAGGAATAGTCGCAATTGCCGCTGGCATCGCTGCAAGCTCAGTGAGCCTGATCGGATTCGGACTTGATTCTGGTATCGAAGTCTCAGCTGCGTTGATCCTCGCATGGCGACTCGCTCAAGAGCGACGCACCGGCTGCAAGCAGGAAGCGGATCGGCTTGCACAACGACTGATTGCACTGAGCTTTGTGGTGCTTGCTCTGTATGTCGGCATCGAATCGGTGCGTGACCTGCTGCTAGCACACCGTCCTGCAGCTTCGACCGTCGGCATCGTAATGGCTGCTCTTTCGCTGGTGGCGATGCCTCTATTGGCAGTTGCTAAACGTCGCCTTGCACCCGTGCTCGGCTCCCGAGCGGTCCAAGCGGAGGCGACCCAGACGATTGTGTGTGCCTTGATGTCAGCAGCGCTGCTGATCGGCCTAGGCAGCAATGCCGCCTTCGGCTGGTGGTGGGCTGATCCGCTGGCAGGGATAACAATCGCATTTATGGCGCTGTCGGCTGGAATCAACACTTGGCGTGCGGAGTCGCTAGAGGACACCTGCTGCCACTAGCCGGACCGCCGCCACTGTTGGGAGGCGTCGGCGGTACTCACATCGATCGCTCGCAGGCCGGTTGCGCCCGATGGCGCCGCGGCTAGCATTCGCGGTCAGTCTCGTCGGAGTGGCGGAATTGGCAGACGCGCTAGCTTGAGGGGCTAGTGCCCAATACGGGCGTGGGGGTTCAAGTCCCCCCTCCGACACGTCAGAACTTCACGCCCCTGCCGCTGCTGCGGGGCAGTCAGGCTGGTTCGATGGTGAGGTGTGCGGGGACGTCTCTGCGGAGGTGCAGCACGCGCCAGATGTCGATGAGGTCGTCGGCGGCGACGTAGAAGACGAGGTACGGGAAGCGCTCGAGGCGCCAGATCCGAAGATCTGGTATCTCAAGTTCGAAGGCGAATCGAAGCAAGCCGGTGAACGGATGTCGGGTTAGATGCTCGATGGCTGTCTCGAGCGACTCGACGAAGGCCAGAGCAGTGTCGGGGCTCGCCTCGGCACGGTAGTAGTCGATCGCGGCTTCGATGTCTTCAGTTGCGACAGCGCGGAGCCTGACCTGCACGGTCTTTGCTCAGGTGTCGGCCAGGGCTCGAGCGCGTAACGAGGCGAAGTAGAGGGCGTCGGCGTTGGCGCCGAGTTGTGAACAGGCGCCTTCGAAGAGGGCATCTCGGAGTTGGCGACGGTCGTGGTCGCGTCGGATCAGGTCAAGTACGAATTCGCTGGTCGATGCGTAGTTGCCTTGGTCGACCTGGGCATCGATGAATGCCTTGAGCTCGTCCGAGAGCGAGACGTTCAACGTGGTCACGCCCCGATTCTAGGACAGGCTGCAGGGAGATGAAGCCAGCCGCTCTCGTGGTGCGGAATTGGGTCAAGTCCCCCCCCAGCCCATCGAAGTCCGCCTGCTTGGCGGGTCCCAAAGTCGAGGGTCTCGACGTCGTCGCATCCGCAAGATCTCGGCACAACCCAAAAACGGATCGTCCCGAATCCCCTCGGCGCGAGGCAGCGGCACCTACCGGCTCATCGAGGTTGGCTGCGATTGGACCCTCGTCACTCTTCTCATCCAAGCAGCCGACACGGCGTCCAAGCCAAACGAAGAAACAGCGCTGCTCGACGCAGTGTGCGAGCTGATCGACGGTCACATCGCTGCCGACGCCTCACCGACCCACCAATCGCGGCTCCTGAGAGACCAGGCACGTATACACAGATGGAGACTGCCCTCGTCGATGCTGCCCACCCGGCCTGCTGAGGTTGACTCGTTGTGTGAGTGGCCGTTTGTACACTTGTCGGGTGGCACGTTGCACTGCACCCGTCTACGGCCATCGCTCGTCGGCCGCGGCTGAGCGATGCCCAGCGTGTCGCTCACGGTTGAGGTACCGGCGCTCGTACTCGTACTCGTACTCGTACTCCCCGCCGGTCTCGTACAAAGGCACACCGTCAGGCGGTGCAGGCGGGGTGAGCCATTAAGCGGCATCGGGCACCAACAGGTCTCGGCGGACTCGAGCTGGCGGATCAGCGTCGTACACCTCGTCCGAGTGGCGCGCCGTTAAGCCCATTGCCGAGAAGGCCGTAGAACAGTCACGAACGCACCCCGAGCGCCGCGACTTGTTCCTATGTCACGCTTGGGACGACCGGGAAGCGAGCGCCTCCGATTTGTACGATCGCTTGAAGTTGAACGGCGCCTCAGTCTGGTTCAGCGAGAAGGATGTCCCTCTCGGAACGCAGTTGCTCCGAGAGATCGACAAGGGTCTTCGGCGCTCCCGCGTCGGAATTGTTCTCGTCACACCTGCACTTCTCAAGAGCATCGAGACCGAGGGAATCGCTGAGAAGGAGCTATCAGTGCTCCTCGCGAGCAACCGGGTGATTCCGGTTGTACACGAGACGACCTTCGAGGCCCTCCGCGATGTGAGCCCAATGCTTGCTTCGCACGCCGGCTTGGACACCGCTGAGTCATCCTTGGACGGCGTCGCCACCAAGATCGCTGCGGCGACCGCTGCGCTCAGCGACGACGACTACTGACACGACCTATCTCCTAATGTGGCGTCGGGCCCGTCGCCCGATGACGGGACCAGCCTATGCCAGATCAGAGCGCTTGTCGACCGGCGCCGACGACAGTGGGAACCGCTCGGAGCCGGCAGTATCCCGAACTGGATCGGGCGGAGCAACCTCCCGGCGCTCATCGACTGCTAGCGATCGACAATGTTCTTCAGCCCTACCCGCCAGGCTCAACGGTCAGCCAGAAGCACGCCCCCAGCCACCCCCCAAGGTAAGGGGAGCGACCTGGCGTCGAAGTAGTGGCGGCGGGCTTCGACGGTTCCGCGGTCCTGCCAGGCTTTTGTGGGTGAGGCGACCGCCCACGACGACGGCTGGGTCAAGGTGACCGCTTCGTTAGATTGTCCCGGCAAGGTGACCCCAAGAATAGGGTGCCCGTGGTCGTCGGGGTGCTGCCGGCTTGGACTGCCTCGATCAAAGACGCCTAGCACCCAGGCGTGGCACATGTACTAGAGCAGAGCGGCAAGCTCACGTACGCGCTGGCAGCACTGTTCTATAGGTGATGATGGTGCTGCCGGCCAGATCAGCTCGCGTACCACCGTCTCGTAGGCCCTGATAGCGGCGGTGCTTGGTTCGGTCCAGGCGGGGCTTGTGGAGAAGCCACCTGCGGGTCGGTCTGCGGTGGGTAGGCCAGCGGCTCGGGAGTGCTGGGTGGTTTCACGAGCGAGGATGTCGACACCGATCTCATCGACTGCTGCCACAACTCGGTCGTCTTGTAGCAGCCGGTCGATGTCGTAGTAGTGGCGAGCGGTGGCCGCTCGGCGTTGTTCGTCGCCCTCGGTTGCAGCATGGTGGAGTAGTACGAGCTTCTCGACGAGCGTGCGCACCGGTTCCAGTACGAGGAAGCTGATCGGAGTCGCCTCGATGAAGTCCACGGGCAGGTCGATGCTTTCGGCGTGTTCAGCGATTAGTGACTGGATGGGGAGGCGGCGGTGGGGGAGCGCGCCGCCACCGGTTCCGAGTTCCATGAGCACGCCCGGCTTGAGATGCCCGGCTGCGCGGTTGGTTGAGTACGTGAAGGTGGCGGTGCGCTTGACACCCCTGGTCACTGTCGCCGGGTCGGTCTCGGCACCGACACCTGTTGCGTGCTCGGCGGCCTGGACGAAATTCTTGAGCTTGGTGTCGCGTGCTCGTGTGCCGCTGTGGGGAAGCACGACGATCAAGTCGATGTCCTCGGAGAACCGCTCGATCAGGCGATGCGCCTTTGACAGGCTCGTACCTCCCCTGAACACCACTGAACATCCCGTCGCCACTGATGCGGTGGCGGCGCCCCGAAGCACTTCGGTGACCCAGAAGTCCTTTTCGAGGTGAGCTGGGGGGATGCCGGTGGCTTCGCCGATTCGGGTGACATAGACCTCGAGCTCGTCGGGGCTGTCGCGCAGGCGGCGTTGGTTGGGGTCGGTCAACGGAGTTTGCTCCAACGCCGGCGGGCGGCGATGTGCCGTTCGTGGCCGAGCTGTTCGGTGATCAGCCAGGGGCGAATCACCCCATCACGTTCGAGGCGCGCGACTGCCTCTGCGGCGTCCGACCATCGGGCCTCGATGGCGATGGGCCCATCACGAAGCACTTCGAGGACAGCGATCTCGGTGGGCTCCAGAGCCAGGATGCGTCGCTCAATGGAGCGGCTCACGAACCGGACCCCGACCGGGGGCGTGGGGGTCCGGCCAGGTACAGCGATCGTCTCGAGGGAAGGCACCTGTGTCGTCAGCCGGAGGAATGCGGCTGCGGTCACGCTTGCGGGTCCTGCGCCGGGGCCGGCAATCGCCATGCCAACGTCGAACGCTCGCGGGAGTGGCATGCCTACCGATGTGCGTGGCCCCTTCCAGTAAAGGCCCCGACGGACTCTGGCGACGGCGCCGCGGGCGACGAGTCGTGACAGCTCACACTCAACGGCGCGACGAGACCCAGGGAGGTCAGCGGTCTCAATGAAGGAACGCAGCGGTGCGCGTTCGATCCGCTCGCGGACAAGCTTAGCCGTACTCATGAGAGTTAAATATAACGAGAACCTCTCAAGCGTTCTACTCCGATGGATCGTGAATTCGCATGCAGCATCCACTGCCCTGGCTCGCTGAGCATGTACTTCGCGTCACGCTGCGACCAGCTCGCAGCTCCAAGGACCGCATGTACCTATGAGGTCAAGTGGGCCTCAGACACCACCTCTAACCCTCGGTGCGCGCGGGTCGGGGGCGGGCGGTGCAGTGCGGTGTGGAATGATTTGGTAGCTACTTCGGATCGCACGAATTGGCGTCGGCGCGAGGGCGTTACGACCACGCCGCCGACATGGCCGCGGGATCTGCCAGATCCATAGGAAGGACAGCAACTCGCCTGGCCAGCAGTCGTACTCCTGTTAGGTGACAGTGGACGTTTCGACAATTGTCCGACTGGAACGTCATTGGGTAGTTCAGCGTCGGAAGCATCTGCCCGGCTAATGCCGCGGACCACCTCTTGACTACGATCGTGGCATAGGCAAGGTGAGGTTAGACATCAGACACCGCCAGGCATTCGTTTGCTGCTGCACCCAGGTAGTCGGCGCCGGACTTTGCCGGCGTCGCAACCAACTCGACGACGAGAGTGCTCACTGTCGGTGAGCGGGCAGTGGCGGTCACTCGCGATCGGATCGTCGCCGGAACGAGCGGCAGATTCTGCTGACCTCGCTGCTCTGCCGCAGGACGACTTTGGGTCTGCACGTCACGGTGTCGTAGGCCCCAGACAAAATCAAGCAACAAACCCGGGAGGGGACAAATGAAGAATCGACGGCTTTCATTGCTCGTTGCAATCTTGGCGCTGTTTGCGCTGATTGCTGCCGCGTGCGGCGACGACGATGACACGACCTCGACAGCCGACGACATGTCGAGCGCAACAGCAGATGACTCCGGTGACGACAGCGCCGCTGCCATGTCGGATGACCACTCATCGGGCGGCGAGGCTTCGGCAGCGGCCGACGATGCCGCAGATGCCGCACAGGAAACAGAAGGAGCAGAGGAAACTGAGGAAGTGGCACCGGTGTCGGTCAGGATCGCCGGCGATGGATTCCTGCTCGCGACGCTCGCCTGGGTCTCCATAGATCAGGGCTACTTCGATGAACTGGCTGTAGAGGCCGATGTGTCAGTGTTCGGCACCGGCATCGAAGCAATCCAAGGTGTAATCGCGCGACAGGCCGACCTAGGTCACGCCCTCGACTTCGCGGTACTCAACCTGGTCGCCGCAGCCGATGAGAACATGTCGATCGTCGGCGCAATCGCGTCACCCAACCCTGGTTTCCACAGCCTCGCGGCACGCAACGACATCGCCGGCCCCGAAGATCTAGTCGGAAAGAAAATCGGCTACGTCGAGGGCACCTCGGAGCACTTCGTGACGCTGCGGCACCTCATACAGAACGGCGTCTCGGTCGATGATGTCGAACTCGTACCGCTGCCGGGCCTGTTCGAACTCGTTGGCGCACTTAAGACCGACGAGGTGCAGGCTGGTTGGACCTGGCTCGACGGCACGAACCAGGCAGCCGAGGATGAGAATCTTCACATCCTGCGCAACGACGTCGGCGTCCTAGACACCGTGGCGATCTACCTCATCGCAGAAACAGGTTGGGCCGAGGAGAACCAGGACACGATCGAGAGGGTGCTCAAGGCTTACGACGCCGCGGCTCAGTACACAAACGCCAACGTTGCGGAAACCGCGGCAATCGTCGCAGAAGCCGTCGACGGCCCAGAGGAGCTGTTCGCTAACGTCATCCCGAACCAGAACTACGGCATTGCCATGACCCAGGTCATGCTGGACTCCCTCGACGCGATCGCTCAGTTCCTGATCGAGCGCGAGGTGCTCCCAGCTGACTTCGATGTCCGCAACTTCATGAAGCTAACGGCTCAGGAAAGCGCCGTTCCCGGCTCCATCACTGCGGATCTCGGCTAAGCAACTAAGCAAACAATCGCATAAGCCACAATGGTGGCAGCGACTGCGGAGCGCGGAGGCATCGCTGGCGGGTCTGTCTCGTTCAGCGATGTCTCACTCCGCTACGCAAGCGCAGCGGCGGACTCGCCGCCGGTGATCTCGAACCTTTCCCTCGAGATCGCAGCAGATGAGTTCTTCGTCGTCGTCGGCCCGTCCGGTTGCGGCAAATCGACGCTGCTCCGAATGATCGCCGGCTTCCTGGGGCCGACGACAGGATCACTCACCGTCGACGGCGCCAAGGTCACCGGACCGGGCCCAGACCGTGCAATGGTCTTCCAGAGCGTCGACGGCCCGCTACTTGACTGGCTGACTGTCCGCCAGAACGTCGCATTTGGCCTCAAGCTTCAGGCCAAACGGGGCGGTCGCAAGTTCAACAAAGACGATGTAGACCACTGGCTCGGCGTCGTCGGGCTCACCCAGGCCGCGGGCAAATACCCGAAGGAACTCTCGGGCGGCATGAAGCAGCGTGTCCAGATCGCTCGGGTGTTGGCCGTGAAGCCCGACATCGTGTTGATGGATGAACCCTTTGCCGCTCTGGACGCACAGACCCGTCGCCTGCTGCAGCAGCAGGTCTCAGAACTGTGGCGTTCCGAGGGCCGAACCTTTGTATATGTCACACACGACATCCGCGAAGCTGTCCTGTTGGGTGAGCGCATCGGCGTAATGACCGCGGGCCCCGAATCAACGTTCCGCGAGATCCACGCCCTTGACTTGCCGTTCCCTCGAGATGACTTTTCGCCGGAGTTCGGCGAGTTCGCGAGGGCGGTCGAGGCGCAGATCGTTGAGGAGGTGATGGCGACATGGCAGGAATAGGAGTAGGCGCACTCGTCATCCGCTACCGCAACTGGATGATCTCGCTGGCGGCAGTTGTCGTAGTGGTCATTGGTTGGCATCTTTGGGCCAGGTCATACGACGATTCGCTACTGCTGCCGTCCCCCGCAAAAGTCGTGGGTGCAGCCAACGAACTTTGGGAAGACGGCCGTCTGCGAACCGACATCTGGATCAGCCTCCAGCGCATCATCAGGGGCTGGCTCATAGGTTCCGCGATCGCCATCCCGATCGGCTTGCTGGCGGGCATGTCGAAAGTCGCTCGGGCAGTCGTTGACCCGTTTGTTCACTTCTTCCGCTTCGTCCCCGCAATCGCACTCACTTCGCTGTTCATCTTGTGGTTCGGCATCGGCGAAGCATCGAAAGTCAACCTCGTTATCTACGCAGCGATGTTCGTAGTACTCGTCTCGGTCGCCGCGGGAGCATCTTCGATCAACCCAGACAAGATCCTGGGAGCGAAGACGCTCGGTGCGAACAGTTTCGATCTGTTCTTCAAGATCATCCTGCCGGGAACGTTCCCATCCATCTTCACCGGGATGCGGCTCGCGCTAGCCAACGCCTTCCTTGTGATCGTGGCCGCTGAAGCGATCGCCGCCCAGGAGGGAATCGGCTTTCTGATCTGGAACGCACGCACCTTCTTCCGCACAGACTTTGTATTCGTGGGTGTCGTGTGTTTCGGCATCCTCGGATTCATAAGCGACCGGATCTGGAGACTGCTGGGTCGGACCGTGTTCGCAAGGTTCCTCTCGGATCTCGGCGATTACTAGACCAACACCGCTAGATCGGCACCACCACACCAACGGAAGGAACCTGATAATGGCCTTGTCGCTGGGCCCGCGCGGGCATATCGGCTTCACCTACCAGGAGAGCGAGACCGCCTATCCGCCGCCGCACATCAACGACCGCCCAAACGTGGTCGTGGTGTTGTTCGACGATCTCGGCTTCGCCGATCTTGGCTGCTACGGCTCAGAGATCCGAACGCCACACATTGACGCACTGGCGGCTGCGGGCCACCGGTACAACAACTTCCACACGACCACGCTCTGTTCTCCCTCCCGGGCGTGCCTGCTGACTGGCAGGAATCACCATTCCGTGGGGATGCGCATGCTGTCGAATGTGGACTCTGGCTGGCCTAGTGGTCGCGGCCGCATCACCCGCAGCGCGGCGCTTGTGTCTGAGGTATTGAAATCGCACGGCTACAACACGTCGGTCGTGGGGAAGTGGCACGTCGCCCCAATGAAGCAGGTTTCGCCGGCTGGGCCCTTTGATGAGTGGCCGCTCGGTCGCGGCTTTAACCAGTTCTACGGCTTCATGAACGGGGCCGATGACCATTACTACCCGCAACTCGTTCACGACAACCACTCGGTGTTTCCGCCGTCGCAGCCCTCCGATGGGTACCACCTCACGACCGATCTCATCGACCGTGCTATCTCCTACCTCGCCGATCACATCGCGCACTCGCCGTACAACCCGTTCTTTCTCTATGTGCCATTCGGCGCGGCGCATGCACCACATCACGCGCCCACCGAATCCATGGAGGCCGTGCGTGGCCGCTACGACGTTGGTTGGGACGTGATCCGCCGCGAGCGCTACGAACGCCAACTGGAAATGGGGGTCATCCCGGCAGGCACAGAACTCCCGGCTAGCAACCCGGGTGTGCCTGAGTGGGATTCGCTCAGCGACGAGGAGCAGCGAGTGGCGGCGCGGCTACAAGAGGCCTATGCCGCGATGGTCGAACACACCGACGCACAGCTTGGCCGCCTGTTCGAGTTCCTGAAGCGCACGGGCCAACTCGACGACACGATCGTGATCGTCACGTCCGACAACGGTGCTGCCCATGAGGGCGGCCGACTCGGCGCAATCAGCCGTATTCGGTTCTTCAACGACATGGAAGAAGACTTCGACAAAGTCCTTGGCCGGCTTTCCGAGGTGGGCGGGCCACGCGCCGACACGCATTATGCGACGGGGTGGGCGCAAGCATCGAACACGCCGCTGAAGTGGTACAAGTACCACACCCATGGTGGCGGGATCCGCGACCCGCTGATCATCGGTTGGAGCGACCGGCTCGCACGGCCGGGGGCAATCCTCAATCAGTTCCACCACATCATCGATCTCGCTCCTACGATCTATGAGGCGGCCGGGGTCGAGGCGCCTGAGACATACCAGGGCGTCCCCCAGATGCCCATGCATGGCGAGAGCCTCGCGTACACCTTCGATCGGCCGGACGAAGCAACCGTGCGGCGCATCCAGTACTTCGAGATGTTCGGCAACCGTGGCCTGTGGTGTGACGGCTGGAAGGCAGTGACCCGCCACTTCGCCGGCAACGACTACGACGACTCCGACTGGGAGCTGTACCACCTCGACGAGGACTTCTCGGAGTCCAACAACGTCGCAGCGGAACACCCCGACAAGTTGCGGGAGCTTGTCGATCTGTGGTGGCAACAAGCCGGCTTGTATGACGTGCTGCCACTCGATGACCGTTCCGTCGAGTTATTCCGTGCGCCCCCGCCGCCGGGATCGCCGCTGTTGCGTGACCGTTTCGACTACTTCCCGCCGGTTTCCCACGTCGAGCCCAGCGTTGCGCCGCCGTTTGGTTCGGCCAAGAGCTATCGGATCGAAGCCGAGCTAGGTGATGTGGCGCCGGGAGTGATCATCGCCTACGGCAACACGGCATCGGGTTTCGTGTTGTTCATCGACGAGGATCTCTCGCTGCGCTACGAGTACAACGCCGCATCCAATGTCGCCTCAGCTTCGCTGGGTGTACCTACGCCTGAGCAAGATGATGGCGGCGCGGTCGTCTCGGTCGACTTCAAGGCCAACGACGACCAGAGCGCCACATTCTTCTTAAGAGCCGGCAATTTGGTGGGCGACACAATCCACATCCCTCGTGCATTGAGCTTCCTCGCACTCGCGGGCATGGACATCGGCCACAACCCACTCAGCCCAGTCACAACCGCCTACGAGCCGCCCAACCCCTACCAGGGCACCCTCGACCGCGTCACCATCACAGTAGACCCCAATCCCAACGCTCCACCAGAACTCCTCGACGACTAACTCAACTACAACAACGCCAAGAGCAAGGACTCAACCCGACTCCGGGGGAACGCTCAAGCGGATTGGGCTCTGCAGGACGGCGAGACTCCTGATTGGCTTCGTCACGGTCGTCGCATCCTTGGCTTGCTGCAGCCGACTTGCCAAAGGCGTGGTATGGCATCGTCTGCGTCTCAGGGAGTTTGGATGAAATCAGCTGGAGTGTGACCCGTGAGGAGGTGGCGAGAAGCCACGGTCATTCCCGGTGCCATTTGGATTGCTGGTCTGGACGCTTACCATGGTCTTGTTGTCATGGCAGGCCGAAGTCGTCCGGGCTCTCTTCATTGGGGTGAGGCAGCTTTGGGCACTCATATCGTTCTGTTAGTTTTCACTGTTCAAAGCTGAATTGAGTTGGCTTACCTTGTTCTGGGGAGTGTCATGGGCCGTCTGTGGTGTCGTGTCCAATGACAAGTCGTTGTTGCGTTGATGGTCATTCAAAGAGGCCTGAGAACACGCGTGGGCCAGGGTTAGCGCTGGAGAAGACAAGACAGATCCGGGAGGGTCAATCGGTATGACTACACCAAAGAAGCGATACGAACGCCGCCGCGATGCGTTACGCGGTGCCTATAGGGCCGGTCGTATAACCCGAAGCACCTATGTGAATCTGTTGGATGAAGCGATCGGGATCAAGGCGGCCGAATTCGAACCGGGCGGTGACTCCGAGTACACACCCCTCGCAACAGTGGCGGTACCGAAGGAGGAGCGCGAAGCAACGGCGCAAGTGAACGCCAAGGCTTCGCCGGTTGACTTTCGCAGGCTCCACGCCAAGTATGCGAAACGCAACAACACCTCGAAACCCACAACCAGTTCCAAGAAGGCGACAGTAGATACGGTGCGGGCGCGCCGGTCGTCCAATGCCGTCACGCGACCCGTGTGTGGCACACCCGAAGGGTTCAGTGAACACATTCGACGTCGCGAGCCTCGCTGTCAGCCGTGTTGCGACGCCATCAAAGCCAGAGCAGCCGAGATTCGAGCCGAACAGGCCGACGCCGTGGCACAAGGCGAATCCGTGTATCAGCGACCCACGCCCGGGCTTCTGGACCTACACATTCAACGCAGCCCACACAGGTAGTCACGACCAAGTAGTGGTCGGATGAGGGTTGGGTCTGTGCCCACACCACACAGCCGACCCGCGCTAGGCGGAGCGAGTGGAGTCCTTCTGTGTCGTACTCCTGCGGATGCTGTTCGGAATGTACTCATCATGAGTTCGGCGTAGGTACTGAAGCCCGCTTGACCTAGTTGGAACGAGGTCAAGTTCCGCTCGGTAACTCTCGTATTTCCGGCGAAGCGAATCAATGAGTTCGCCCCATCGGATTATCCAAAGCCGATGATTGTCGTAGCTCTTGACGAACCCAGTACGCAAGCCTGAGGAGTCGCGCTCATTTTCGATGACACGGTCCAAATCAGTGCCAACTAACCAGAAGTCCCATTCAGTTGCTGTGCCGGCGACTGCAGCGTGCTGGGTGATCGCTGTTGCATACCCAGCCACCTGACCGTAGTGATCCATCGTCAGGGTTCCGGGTCTCTTTAGTTCGACGACTAGGTGGCGCTGCCGCTGAACGGATAAACGCCCTCATCAATCCACTGCCGAACGATGTGGCCCTTCTCCTCGTTGAGAAGCTCCGACAGATATTTACATTTAATTCCAATACATATATTTTATCACAATGACTCTTACCTACCTAAGTCTTGCGCCTCCGACACCGGACCCACCCTCATGAGATCAAGACGGGACGAACAGACCTGATCGACCGGAGAGTTGTTCTAGACGGGGCGACGTTCAAGTAGCGCAGGCACTCTGGAGTCAGCCAGAAGTGCTGCTGCGTGGCTCGGCGTTGTCCAAGCGAGAACTCGCACAAGGTCGCTGTAGAGATCATCAAGAGTAAACGACTTCAGAGCGCCGCCCGGGACCTTGCGAGTCCAGGGCTTGGATATCGGCTCATGGTGGGCTAGCCGATTACGAAGCCTGTGAAGGTTGATTACCGACTGCTCAAGGCAGTTGCGTCGGTCGCCCGGGGCGTGGCCTGGCAATCCTATGAACGCTGCGTCGAGTGCCGTATTCCAGAAGGACTCCTCGTATCGCCCCCCGAGCATGTAACGCCAGAAGCCGAAACGGCAACTGGGCAACTATTGCGCCGTGAGGTGCGTTAAGCCCTCCTGCGTGACGTCGTGCATTTGTCAAGGTCTTGCGAGCCCCACTGTCCCACCAGTGGCCCCCGACCGGCAACCATGAGGAGTCCCAAGGCCACTTGCTGACATGCGGAGCTACCTCTGCGACGTGTCGAGCGAGAGCTCGATCGATGAGGTTGCGAATTGCGACCTCAAGAATGCGGAAGTCCGTGAAGAGCGCACCTGCGACCTCACCGGTCCAGGTGTAGAGAGAGGCGGCAAGCTTCCGATCGCCGCTGGCGAGCTTCACGAACGTGTTGAAGCGTGCCGGAGAGACCAAGCACTCAAGATCGTCAGGCGAGACTGGTGTCATCATTGCTAGCTGCTGTCACTTCACTTCGGGTGGGTGTGGTGCTATAGTGAGTATCGAAAACTCCGAGGGGTCGCTCTCTGAGCGGCTCCCGGGGTTCAGTTGTTTCGAGTCGCTTGTCGGCGGTGCCTCGGCAGCCATGTGAGGCGTATGGGTTGAACTACCCCCGACACTCACAGCACCCCGGTCCTGCATGGCTGACTTGTCGATGAGCCAAGACGTTACGACCACGCCCCTGACATGACGGCCGGATCTGCCAGATCCTTTGCAAGGACGGCGGCCCGCCGGAGGTCATCAATGCTCACCTCGCCAGGCTCACCCACGAACTCGCGCTCCAGAACACGAAGCAAATATCTGCCTCGTGCGACTCCAGCACGTCTCGCCCGCTCATCAATCGCTTCCAGCACCTCGTCAGGGACATCTCGAATCAATATGTCAGTCATCACCTACCTCCTGCGATACCTAATGCTATCAATTCACACCTATTGCATGAATATTCTAACTCTACCGGAGTCAATGGATTGAAGTTGCGTGATGGCGGACTGAGTGGCCTCATTGCGCGGCGGGGTGGTGGTGTGGCGTGTCAGCATGATGTGGTGCTGATGAAGCGGGGGCTTATGTGACCAACACGGATGGGTTTGTTGAGGCGATTCTGGAGGCGCCAATCGGGGTTGTGCTGCTGGGGCGGTTGGAGTCTTGCGCCATTCACCGGGACACGTGCCACAACCTCCCGGATACGTCACCACGCGGCGTTGAAGCTGCTGTCGCGCTGGTCGAGACGATGCCCTTCGGTGAGTTCATTGACCTTGTCGTTTACTGCTCGGTCATCGATGCCGGACCTTGGGTCGAACCGCAACGCACAGCCGCAGAGGCGTATCGGGATGCGTCGCAACGGGCACCGATTGCTTGTGCAATCTCGGAGCGATTCGGCGATGAGTTACACAACCAGTTCGACGGTGCCGCACAACAGTGGTGGACGACTACCTCGTTGTGGCAACACACGACAGCACCTTTGTTTCAGAACTACGAACATGTCTACTACGCGGGTCAGTTCACTTGGGCAGGCCTGTGGACGGTCAGCGATCCGCCCCCGTTCGCGCATGCCCAGATCGCATCCGCCTGGGAGATGTGGGACGGCCCCTTAACCCGCTGGCACCTGCCGCCCAAACCCGGTGTGAGGATCTACGAGATCAACCGACCCGAGGACTGGGCCAACCTCGTCGTAGCCCATCCACGTCAAGCCGCTTCACGCTCGGAATGTTGGGAACTGCCAAGCATCAACCGAGACCGCCATCACCTAGATCATGACGGTCTGGAGTTGCTGTTCAATACTCCCGGGCAGCGCGCATCTCGTCGCACGATGAGGAATCAGCTTGTACCGGACTGGCGATCCGTAGCAGAACACTATGACGCTGTTCATCTCAGCTGGGCGGGGTTCATCACTTCTGAGGGTTGCATCACCGACCTCGACGACGGTGACGTGACGATGCTGCGCTACTGGTTTGCCGAACGCACGCATTGGCTCGCCGATGTCTTTGGCGAACCCGAGCCGGCTCTTCCTCCTTTCATTCCGTGGGAGCTCGAAGACGGGAGCCCATCGACGGTACGCATCGGCGACGAGGAGGAGCGTCAACAACGAGACCGAATCCACCTCGACGAACTCTTGGGACGCCGACCGATATCGGCAGCACGACTTGGCGAGAGTCAAGAGCGCGGAGCCGACGACGGCTGCGGCCCCGCGCACGGTTGCTCGATCGCAAGTGAACGCGGAGCCCGGAACCCGCTTCTTCGAGGGGTGGCCACGGGTCGGCGGTGGCTTGACTACGTATTCACTAGAGTGCGCCGCAGAAAGCAACTACACAGGTTTGACGATGGCTGAGATACTTAAGGACGCAACTGCTAAGCAGGCTCACGGAGCCGACCCGGAACTAACGGCTCGGGTTCACGCGTTGCTTGCAGACATCGAAAGGCGCGGCGAAGTTGCCGTCCGTGAAATGTCGTCGAGGTTCGACAATTGGGAGCCCGACAGCTTCCAGCTCACAGCCGACCAGATCGACGAGATCATCGCCGGCGTTGACCCATCGACGGTCGATGACATCCGCTTTGCTCAAACCCAGATACGCAACTTTGCCAAGGCTCAGCTCGAGACAATCAACGATCTCGAAGTCGAGACGCTGCCCGGTGTCACGCTGGGACACAAGAACATACCTGTCTCCTCGGTCGGGGCGTACGTACCCGGCGGCCGCTATCCGATGGTTGCCTCTGCGCACATGAGCGTGCTCACGGCGAAGGTGGCTGGAGTGCCTCGCATTGCTGCCTGCACCCCGCCCATCAGCGGCGCCGTACCTGCCGAGACAGTGACGGCAATGCATCTCGCTGGTGCCGATGAGATCTACCTGCTCGGTGGTGTTCAAGCCGTGGCATCCATGGCGCTCGGCACGGAGTTCGTTGACCCTGTGGACGTGCTGGTGGGGCCTGGCAATGCCTTCGTCGCCGAAGCAAAGCGCCAGCTATATGGACGGGTCGGCATTGATCTTCCGGCGGGGCCCACCGAGACCTTGCTGCTAGCCGATGACACTGTCGACGGCGAGGTCTGCGCAACCGACCTGTTAGGCCAAGCCGAGCACGGCCCAACATCGCCCGCAGTACTACTAACGACGTCTCGTCAGCTAGGACTTGACACTCTCGATGAGGTTGAGACGCAACTTGAGACACTGCCCACTGCCGATATCGCGTCAAAGTCATGGGCCGATTACGGCCGGGTGATCGTGTGCGAAGACAATGCCGAGATGCTCGCACTGGCAAACGACCTGGCGTTTGAGCACGTCCAGGTGATGACCAACGACGACGACTATTTCCTCGCCAACCTCACCAACTATGGCGCCATGTTCCTCGGCCCGATGACCAATGTCTCCTATGGCGACAAGGTGATCGGCACCAACCACACGTTGCCCACCCAAGGCGCAGCTCGCTACACGGGTGGCCTTTGGGTGGGCAAGTTCATCAAGACCGTCACGTATCAGCGAGTTACTGATCCCGCCTCAAGCGTGTTGATCGGCGAGTACTGCAGTCGCCTGTGCGCCATTGAGAACTTCGCCGGCCACCAAGCCCAAGCCGACATCCGCGTACGCCGCTACAGCAACATCAGCACCTAACCCGCCGTCGTTGTCGCGGCACCGCCGCCAGCATCTTCAGGATGTCCCGAGCCCGCTGCCATGGCTGCCGTTAGTCGGACCGTTACATCTTGCAGTTGGTGTCGCCACCTAAGGCGATTCGTGGGTAGGGGCATGCTGTGATGGTTGATGTGGGGATGGTTGGCGAGCAGACTCCGCCTGCGATCTTCATAGTGCTGAGTTCTCTTGAGAGCCCTCCGCCATCCCAATAGGATCGGTGCGCTCCAACACATACGTAATATTCAACAGCGTGGCCTGGTTTGCGGATGCGTACTAGCGATGCCTGGACTGTTTCGTTTGGTGGCCGGGTTCCATCCGACAGCGAATGCCTAAATGATCCGGCACGTGAAGAGTCAAGTTCGTGAACGCTGACGAGGTCTGTTCGGTGGTTGCCTTGTTTGAGGCCTGCTAGTGCGGGCTCCCAGTTGACTGTGACATCTATCCGGTCGGTCTTATAACAGCCACGGTTGCAATAGAACGGATGGCCACCCGGATTATCAGGTGGTAGGTCGATCTCATCGATGCTGAGACCGTCTGTGCTGACCATGATCTCGGTGCCGATGTTAGCGTCAGGATCAAAGAACGTGAATTCGAATGTCTTGTCCCCGTTCGCAGCATGACTGAACCTAGGCAACTGCACAGCCATCGTGCCACTGCTCAACCGCGCTCGGGTCTCAACAGTGCCTTCTAGCTTGTGTGAGGTACTACAAGTACTGTTCTCACACAAATACACCTCGTATTCGTGCTGGCTAGCACCTGCTGGTGCTGGCATAGCAATCTTGGCACGACCACCAGAAATCGATGCACCCGAAATCACCAACGTCGAACCCGTAGCCACACGCTTATACGCAACATTAGTGATCGACGATTTAATACCAGTCACGACCAGCCTATTGTCATCACCGATCAACGCAGCAGCACTCTTCACATCTGCGTGATCAGGTATGAACGACCAGACGTAGTAATCAGTGGAATCGCGAACTACTCGTAAGTCGATTCGCGGGTTCGTGACCGAACCGGGATGGAACCCAAACGTATAACCCAGGTCGTCGGTACTCTTGATACCTCTCTCTACCCGAAGATTGCCAGAGTAGCCTTGTAGCAGCCCAACGTCACGAAACTCAGTCTTTGTGCCGTCCGACCACAATGCTCGTGATTGTCCTTCGCTGGCCCACTCTTCTGGAGTTCCATCATCCTTGTAAACTCTCGCCTGCACATAGTCGCCATATTCAAGGCCATCTATCTTGACAGCGACATGATCACTTGACAGAGAGTCAAAGTCAGAGTGTCTCATCGGCGTGAACTCTGGAGTTAACCGCGTTAGTGTAGCAACAGTTACCGGACGAGAGCCATGATTGTGATACGTGTCTTCGCTTTCCCACCACAGGTAATACTCGTAGTTGGTGCCAGGCTTTAGGCCGGTAACCACCCGTATGTAACCATCCATGCCAACGTCCGTGAATTCGTAGATTGGCGCGCCCTGCTCGCGGTAATAGATGCGAGTATTCCGGTTTTCGGACTGTTTGATTTCCCAACCGATCTGCGTGAATCCAACGTCAATGTCATGAACAATGAGCTCAGGTGCTATCCACACGTAATGATCCTCGAACCTGGGAGAATGGGGAGGGCCAGGCGAGTCCTCCAACCACTTAAGCCAGAAATCACCATTACTCATCCCAGGGATACCATCAGCTTCTACCACAACCCGATAATGCGCTCCGAACTTCAAGTCCTCTTCACTCCCAATCCGGAAGTAGTCAATCTCATTACTATTTGCATCTAAACGAACACCCGTCGGAAAGTAGTTGTCGGCGGCCCCCGTGTTAGTCTCATCAACCACGAACTGTCGATCTTCGTAGCGATGCTCAAGGTAGATCGTCGCCCCGTTCGCTACTCCAGAGATGTCAATCGCGTTAGTCCACAAAGCATCAGCAATCATCGGATTCATTCGTGGTGGTACGTATACGCGGCCTGGGTAGGCGATTTTGTCTAGGAATGCATAGTTGCAGGTGCCGGTGCATGTGTTGGTCATGCCGGCGCATCTTGCGAAGTCATTCGTTCCGACCGTGTTGCTGTTGGTGTCATAGGTCCAGATCATTTCGTCGTATTTGTCTGGATCGAACATGCGGGTGGGGCGGATGAACTTGTACACATCGTCGGCAAGGTCGCCTGGTGTGCTCTGACCCTCATATTGCACATACGACGCGGTATGGGCTTCGAAGAATTCGATGTTGTAACCGTTGGTGGTACCTGATTCGCATTTGTAGATGCCTGAGGTTTGGGTGACGATATCGGTTGGGTCACATGTCTTGGGGAGTCCGCAGTCGGGGTTCAGGGTTTCAATCGTGACCTTGCTTGTACCTAGCGAACTGTGATTCGTGGATTCCCACGTGTACGCCTTGCTGGAGTGCTTCTTCCACGTATAGTCCCATGGCTTGTGATTTGAAGTGTGAGTCCCGTAATCGGAGGGTCCCCAGTCGTCGGGGAACGTCCCAAAAGACTTGTACTTGGGCCACTTCCACGTGTTGCTGGCTTCTTCTACCCACTGGGTTAGTGCTGTCGCCACTCGATCATCTGGGCCGAGTCCGTACACTATGAACTCGTGCAACTCGTTGCGTTCCACATAAACACCCTCCTGAGCGACTGTGGGACCAGCTACAACCGAAAACAACCCTGCTGTAGGCGACGAAGCCACAAACCGGGCCACACCAATAGTTGCTGCTGGGCTCAGCCGCACCGACTCCGAATCTGAGCCGTCTTCGGGCTCGGAGCCGTCTTCCTCTGAGTCTTCCTCGTCAATTTCAAGATTCAGGTCTTCCACAAATGTCGGGTTGGTGGCGGTCACTGTGGTTGGTTCGCTCCAACCCCACCGGTTATGAGCCCAGACATTCACAAACATATCAGCATCAACCGCCACTGTCACGTCATCGACGAGTGTCATCGACACGTAACCCTCATCAACTAGCGACTCGGTATCAACCTCGGAAGCGGTGTCGGCGGAGTCTGACCAGCTAGCCGCGAACCCCAGAGCGTCTGCACCGACCTCCCAAGAAACACGAACAGAGGTTCCAAAACGAATCGCAGACACATTCACCGGTGCTGCAGGCACACCCATCGTGTCATCCCCCGGAGGCAACACCGGATCAACCGGCTCGTCAGGATCCTCATCGGGATCATCTTCGGGTTCGTCGGGATCGTCTTCGGGTTCATCAGGCGGCGCAGAGGACACAAACGACCACACAAGGCCTCCCGACACGGCTTCCCAAGTCAAAGTCGCGTCGTACTCGTTCTCCCGAGAGAACACCATCGTGCGAGGATTGTCACCCCAGGAACCGATCTCAACCGTGCCACCGCCAGTGTCAAGACTCGCCGGCAGATACGACGGCAACCCGGAGTAGGTGCGAATCGTTACACCAAAAGCCACATCGTCAGACCACAACAGCGATACATCAACCGGTCCCGCAACTGGCGGAACAGTCGTAGCCGGTGGCGGCGGAGCAGTAGTTGACGGTGGAGGTGCCACCGTCGTCGAAGGAGGTGGAGCTGTCGTTGTTGGTGGGGCAGTGGTTGTTGGTGGCGGGTTCTGATCATTCCATGAATACGTCAAATCACCAGAGTTAACCTGCTAAGATAGCACAATATTGCTAAAATTAGTGTGACTAAATGTCATTGTACGAGGATTATCACCCCAAGCACCAATGGCGACTGTGCCACCACCAGCGTCAACCGAACCCAGCACATACGACGGCAAACCTCCGTACACACGCAACGAAGCCGAAATCACAGACCCATCAGGCCAAGCCGAGGACACATCCACACTCTCCAGCGACACAGGGTCATCACCATCAGCAGACAACGCCGGCGGCACAGCCACAACAGAACCAGCAGTCAACAACGAAAACAAGCTAAACATCGTTAAGATTCTCAACAAATATCGACCAGTCACAACCAACACTCCCCCAGTGAGTCTGCTAACCGAACACACTCGGCCGCGACTGGTCGGCCCCCAAAGACCAACCCCGCACGGCCGGCGCCAAAGCGACAATAGGCACGCCCCCCCCCCGGTCAAGTAGTGTTCACCGTGGTTTGCAACCGGCCCTGCATCCAAATCTGTCGGGAATTTTGCAGGGCACAGTCAATCTGCATAAGAGTCATCTCAGATTCGAGCCGTAAGGGTGCATCGATTCTGAAATTTCTTGTACATGCATCCCTTGAGCAGTTGAGACCGACAGGTCAGAAAGGCGGCACGACATCACCAGTCCATCCGCGAATCCGAAGATGCTTGACATTCACGTCCGCTCAGTCAAGACACTCGGATTGGAGAGTTCGGTTAGGTTTTAGCGGTGCGGCTTGACCTACCTGAACTAGGCAGGTCGGACTGAATGGCTGCGCGAGAGTCGTAATGGTCAGAGGCCCTCGAGTACGACATCGCCGCAGCCGATCCAGGCGGCATGAGCGAGTTCCCATGCATGGTCGTGGCGTGCCTCTGCGGAACCGACTCGGGGTCTATGAGCCATTTTCAGACAAACAAATCGATGCAATCGAGACTCACGCCGATCGCATCCTGGACAAGGTGGGTGTTGAGTTTCGCGGTGACAGCGAGGCCTTGGAGCTGTTTCGCACCGCTGGAGCTCGTGTTGAGGGTGAACGAGTCCGTTTCGATCCTGGCCTCGCTGCGGAGTTGTGTTCGAGCGCGCCTCGCAGTTTCAAGATGTATGGGCGAGATGGTGCCAGCCTGACGATTGGCGGGGATCATGTTGTGTTCCTGCCTGCCTATGGCCCGCCGTTCGTGACCGATCTTGATCGCGGCCGACGGTATGCCACGCTTGAAGACTTTGAGACCATCGTCAAGCTCACATTTTCCACGCCTTGGCTTCACCACTCTGGAGGCACAGTGTGTGAGCCGGTTGATGTGCCTGTGAATAAGCGGCACCTGGACATGACATACGCGCACCTGCGTTGGTCGACCAAACCGTTCATGGGAGCTGTTACCGCCCCGGACCGAGCCGAGGACTCGATCACGATGGCCCGACTGGTCTTTGGTGCCGAATTCATGGAAAATCACTGCGTAATTCAGGGCAACATCAATGTGAACAGCCCGCTGGTCTGGGATTCTGTGATGAGCGGGTCGCTTAAGGCCTATGCCCGAGCCAATCAGGGTTGTGTGATCTCACCGTTCATTATTGGTGGTGCGATGGGCCCGGTGACTATTGCCGCGTTGGTAGCCCAGGCTCATGCTGAAGCAATGGCTGGGATCGCTTTGAGTCAGTTAGTCCGGCCGGGCTCACCGATGGTGTACGGCAATTTCCTTACAACTATGAATCTGCGATCTGGTGCGCCGACGTTTGGGACCGCCGAGTCGACGTTGGCGACCTATGCGGTTGGTCAACTGGCACGGCGACTCGGTCTGCCATTGCGTTGCGGTGCTCACTACACGGCATCAAAGGTTGCTGACGGGCAAGCCATGCAGGAATCCGTCGACGCTATGTCCGCGGGAATTATGGCAGGCACCAACTATGTCATTCACGCTGCAGGCTGGCTCGAAGGCGGGCTGTCTTTCGGTTATGAGAAGTTCGTCATGGACCTCGACCGTTGCGCCATGTTGCACAAACAACTCGGTGGACTTGAAGTCAATGAGGAGCAGTTAGCCCTGGATGCGTATCTGGAGGCAGGCCCAGGCGGGAATTATTTGAGCTGTGCCCATACTTTGCGTCACTACGCAACGGCCAACCACGAGTCAACGCTCGCAGACACCAACTCGTTCGAGCAGTGGACCGACGACGGTGCCGTAGACATCGCCCAGCGCGCCAACCGCCAGTGGAAACAGATGTTTGCTGACTACGAGCCACCACCGATAGAAGACGCAATCGATCGCGAGCTCCGCGCCTTCATCGACGAAACCAAGAACTCCACACCCGACGCCTGGTACTAAGTTGATGCGTTCCCAAGCCTCGACCCTCCAGCACCCGGCCGTCTGAGCCGACTGAAACCGCCCGAAGCACAGCTCACCCATCTAGCCCTAGCTCGACGTATGCAACGATTCGACTGACCTGACAATCCGACAACTGACTTAAGCCGACCAAAGCCGACCACCAGAAAGAAGTTGACATGACTGAAGAGCTCTCACGCACCTCAGCCCTCGCGGATCGACATCGCGCCCTCGGATCCGGACTCGAAGACTGGAATGGAATGGGCACCGCCTGGGACTACTCCACCGACCCGAACGTAGAACACGACGCCATCCGTGAAGCAGCGGGCCTCTTCGACATGTCACCCCTGAAGAAGGTTCGGGTTAGCGGCCCTGACGCTCACGCCGTCGTGAACCACACTCACAGTCGCGACCTGAACCGAATCGGGCCCGGCCAGTCCGCCTACGGTGCCGTGCTGACCGAGAAGGGCACCGTAGCCGACGATGCGATCGCCTTTAACAATGGCGACGAGGGATGGCTCTTCGTTCACGGCTCTGGCGCGTCCATGGAATTGCTGCAGGACTCCGCTCATGGCTCCGATGTGAGCATCGAGCTTGACGATGACCTCCACATCATCTCGTTGCAGGGCCCGGCGGCTCTCGGGCTGCTCGACGCCAATTGCGACGCCGATCTGGCCCCCGTGCGTTACTTCAACCATCTGCACTGCAATGTGTTTGGCAGGCCAGCACTCTTGAGTCGAACCGGCTACTCAGGTGAGCGCGGCTATGAGATCTTCGCATCAGCGGCTGACATCGTGGGCCTGTGGGACGCGATTCTTGAAAGTGGTGCCAGCGATGGCGTAATGGCGGCTTCCTTTGCGGCACTCGACAAAGTCCGGGTGGAGGCGGCCCTGCTGTTTTACGGGTACGACATGACGGACGAACACCATCCGAGCGAGGTCGGACTCGGCTGGGCCATATCGCGGACCGGTGATGACTATCGAGGCAAGGCGGCCGCACTGGGCCATATCGCGGACCGGTGATGACTATCGAGGCAAGGCAGCATATCGGCCGCGAACGCTGCACTGGCTGCAGTCGGCCGCGAACGCTTCGTGGCAGCCGGTCTCAAGATCGACCACGACGACGCTCTCGTTGGAGGAGAGTCGATCCTGCTTGATGGCGCCGAGGTCGGCACCGTCAACAGCCCCGTGTACTCACACCGGATGGAAGCGAGCCTGGCTCTCGTACATATTGCACCCCACGCTTCGATGCCTGGCACCAACGTGACCGTCGCAGGCGATGACGCGACCTAAGGCGCACGAGTCGAGACAACTCCGTTCTACGACCCAAACAAAACCCGAACCCACGCCTAACCGCAACCGGCGCCAACAACTCGCCGTCATACGGGGCTACCGGGGAGCTCCCTTCAGGCTCTTACCGACTAGTTGTCCGATGAGTCGTCGTCGATGACCTGCGTGACTTGTGGATTGAGCAAGTTCCAGCGCTGACCCACTCGTTCGAGGTCACCGCTGAGAACCAGCAGCGACCTGTCAGCATGGGCCTTAACCGCCACTTCTTAATCCCGTTGCGTTAAGCCCGCAGCGACGGATGCCTTCTGGCCGTCGACGGTCGTTGCGAGACGGATGGCGCCAACCTCGTCTTCGGGATCTCGCTTCAAGGCACGAACCCAACCAAGCAGTTCTTCGTCTGGTCGAGGTGCTCGGTCACGAAGAGTGCGCGCAGCAGCGCCCAGAATCGGCGCGTCTGCCCGCACAAACGAAACGACGGACTGTGCCACCGTCCTCGGCCGTATCGGAGCCCACCACACTCCTATGTGCATTGCGCGAAAGGGCTTAATGAGCTTCACAAGAGCTTCACACAGGTTTGCGCTGACACCCAAAGACACCGCCTCCGGGAACGCCTCTTGATCTCCGGCAGCTGTGCGCTCCACCGCGGAACCCGCAGCCTCAAGAGTTCCAACCAGCCGCTCGGTAAGTTGCCGCTCAATCGGCGGCGCTTCGTCGTCGGCGAGCAGGGTCATGACAGGAGGGATAGTTGGCGTCAGAAGCGTGACGACGAAGCTGCCGCGGGCTGTTTGACCAAAGCGAACTTTGTCTACCAGATCAACCGCCTGCTGATTGGCTCCTGGCCTGTATACCGGCTGCGGCTCACGCAACGAACAGGCACTCGCCAATAGGAGTTCCCTAGCTCCGTTCACGAGTTCAACGCCGTCGTTGATTGGCAATGTGCCATCATCACTCCCATCGGCTGCAACTCGAACAACATCCCGGTCTGCCGTTGTCAAGTAGCCGTAAATGGTGAGTTCGTCTTGTTCGGAGACATCAGCAAACGTCCTGATCAGATCCCATACCGCGGTGGCATAATCCCCGAGACTGGCCGTGCGGGGCACCAATACTTCCGGAAGACCATCACCAACATAGATGTCGGAGTCTTCGTGGTAAGGCCGGAGCTTGCTCCAACCCGCAGCGCGGGCATAAGCGGAGAGCGCTTCAGGAGTAACCTGCCTAAGGGCTGTTGAGTCTCGAATGGTCACATTCATCGGAGTTCTCCCGCCCGGGACATTTCCATCAGGTCCTGCAGCGCCTCAACATCAAAGACATTCGCTTCCGGCACATGCACAGTGACGTTTCGTTGCTGAACAGCCGAGAGTCGCAACAGACGCAGACTCAGCCAGTAGGCGCATCGCCGCAGACTAAGTCTCCTTGGGGAAACAGTCATCCATCTCTCTTTGTCGATAGGCAGTTCAAGAACAACAAGTAACCGAGGTGTTTGGGTACTGACCCGAAGATCGTCGTAGTTCTTACGCGAGAGGCGAAACGGTCGAAGGCCTGCCTTGGGTTGTCCCAGTTGATTACTCGTTGCCTTCAGTTGCAGATCAATGGCTGGTCGCCGGCGCCGCCTGCCTGAACACGCATGTCAACGCTATCCCGGTCGGTATCTGGTGTTGAGGTCACGAACCCTGCGCGCGTCGCCAGAGCCTTAACGTACGCAACGGACAGTCCCTCTTTCTCATCGTTTGCCGTAAGCAGCCGACGGTCCATGCCCTCCTCCGAAATCTGTCTGCATGGCCAAACCGGCCTCCCTCAGCTTCGGAATCTACACCTCCGATGGGCCCAAAACGATCATTTCGTTAATGTGGCTGTGGTGTTGCTGCATCTCACTGATGGCAGTTTGCTTTAGGTATTCCTCGTCAGAACGTGTCGGCGTGGAGGTGCCTTTGGCCAGGGATGAGAGTGGCGGAACATCTCGAAGTGAGCAGATGGACGACATTCGGCAACTCTTCTAGGCATCGAGTCTCGCGTGGATGAGGGGTTTGACTTGGTTGGCTATGCGGTGCCAGGAGGCGATTATGCCTTCGACTATGGGTGTCTGGCGGTAGGCGGGGCCGGGGCCGAGAATCGGGTTGATGATCACCTGATCTATGCCGAGTTTGGCTTGAGCGACGATTCCTTCGGCTATTAATTCTGGGGGACCAACGAGCATCTTCTCGTAGTCAGCCACGTATGTCTCTAGGTAGTCGTGACCTGTCCCATATAGCCGACCGAGCCGCTTGAGTTCTTGATCGATGTCGACGATGTCATCAGTTACCCACACCGTCACGCATCTCGAATACTTGAGCAGCCCCGGATCACGTCCCTCGCGTTCGCAAAGCGAGCCGATCGTCTCGATCGTGGATCGCACATCGTCATCGTGCTTGGCGTAGAAGTTGATCCCATCTGCATAACGAGCAGCGACTCGAGGCATGACCTTGCGACCAAACACAAGACCAACCCAGATCGGTGGATGCGGGGATTGGATCGGCTTAGGCGCGAGGTTGGCCTCCATTAGTTGGTATTGGTCACCTCTATAGGTCACTGACTCACGAGTCCAGAGTGCCTTGATGATCTCGATCTCTTCTTCAAGCATCGAGATCCGCTCGGACGGTGAACCGAAGCGAAGACCCCACGGCTCATATTGATGCGGTTCGTCGCCTGCACCCATACCGAGATCAAGGCGGCCACCGCTGGTGTTGTCAAACGAAGCTGCCATCTTGGCCAAGATGCTTGGATGTCGCCGACCCACCGGAGTGACTAGGGGGCCGAGGCGGATCCGAGATGTCGCCTCTCCCAATGCTCCCAGCACGCTCCAAGCGTCGTAGGTGGCAGCAGTGGGCAGCCAGGGGACAGGCCCCACGACATTGTCATGGATCCAAGCCGAATGAAACCCGAGGCGTTCAGCCTCAATCACCATGCGCCGGAGGTCGTTCCACTCTGTCTCGACGGGCAGCAGATAGACGTCAAGTTTGGGTGTTGGTGCGGCGTCTGTCGTCATGGTTCGGTCGACGGACTCTTGGTGGCACTGCTAGCAGCGATCACGGCATCTATTGATCCGGGCTCTCGCAACAGCGCAGCTAAGGCTGCCCGCGCAACATGGTTGGCGGCTTCTGATGGCACCAGCGTGCCTTGGGGGTCAAACCACATCGCCAGGCTCTCGACCAGACCGAAAGTGCCCGCCAGAGCAAGATCCAAGTCGATCGGCATCAACACACCAGACTCGATTCCAGCCGCGATCGTCGCTCTGTATACCTGTTTGAGTTCCTCGCGGCGAGCCCAGAAGTCGCTGAAGTCATGATCTCGGCACTCGGGTAGCAGCATCAAGCTGGCCAGGTTCTGATCCCCTGCCACCAGGTTCGAACAGTCGGTACTCAAGAGCCGCCAGAGTCGGGTCTCAGCGGCCATTGAAGACACGCTGCCCTCAAACGCTGCAAACGCTGGTTCCAGAGTCCGGTCAAGGAGCTCATGCAGCAGATCCTTCTTGCGTTGAAAGTAGTGACGCAGCGAGCCCTGGCGAAGCCCTGCCGCGGCTGCGATCTGACGGGTAGTCGTGGCAGTGTAACCGTGGCGTATGAAGAGGTCAGCCGCCGCTTCAAGGATCTGCTCACGTACATCGCCGTCGGGGATCCGGCCGTCGGCGCGAGGTCTGCCGACCGGCCGGCGAGCTCTGAACTTGCGCGAGCGCGAATTTCCCGACGACATGTTCCCGGAGGGTGAGCTTGACGTAGCAATTGTCAGATCCTAACATTTATTTCTATCGACCGAAAGAAATTACGAGGAGCGTTGAACACGATGAACATCAACAAGCCCGTTCGGTTCATGCTTGGAGCTCTCGCCGTGCTGGCGCTGCTCGCGGCAGCCTGCGGAGACGACGGATCGGGCGACACCGCCGACACGACCGATACGGCTATGGATACCGGCACTGCAGGCGTAGACGCTGCTCAAGAGTCGGCCGAATCGACAGAACCCACCGATGATGGCTCATCCGACACGGACGCTGACGCGGCAGCGGGAGCACAAAGTGACCTTGAGCCAATCAAGATCGGCTTTGACTCTCAGGAAGAAGAACTGTTCTCGATTGTCGAGGCACGGCGTGCGGCCGAGGCGACCGTCGCTTATATCAACGCTGAGCTCGGTGGGGTCAACGGGCATCCGCTCGAACTCGTCGTCTGTACATCTGGTGACGGCCCCGAAGGTGCAGTGGCCTGTGCGCAGCAGTTCGTCAACGACGACGACATCACCGTGATGTTGACATCAAGCTTCTCGAGCAACGAGGCCTCCGAAGTGACGGTGCCGGCAGGGCTGCCGATGCTTGCGCTCGCAAACCTCGCAGATGACTGGCAGCGAGACACCGAATGGGTGATGGATCCGGGCTTCCTCGGGATCCTCCAGGCGCCCGTTGACTATGCGGCGGATGCTCTGGGCGTCGGATCGATGGCGATCATCTGCGCCGATGATCCCTTCTACCTCGAGGCATGCGAAGCGGCTGCAGGGTTCGCTCAGGCCGCGGGCATTGAAGTGTTCGATGTCACCCCAGCAGGCTTTGAGCAAGCTGACTTCACGGGCATCGTCACCGCATCTGAAGCCGCTGCAGCCGACTCGATCCTGGCGGCCATAGACGGCACCCAGTGCGCACCACTTGCCGACTCGCTGGCGGCACTATCGGTTGAGGCGACCGTATTGACTGTTGACACCTGTGCCCTGGAGGAGTCCGTCGCAGGTGGAGCACTTGATGGGTGGCTGGTGTTTGGCTCTAGTGCCTTGCCGGTCGATCCATCCGTTGCTAGCGATGATGTACTTGAGGGGCAGCGCATCATTGCGGATTACGGGTCGAGTGAAGCCGAGGTTTACGGGTTGGCAGGATGGGCGGTTGCCAATGTGTTGGCCACCCACGATGCGCTCGTGCGTGTGGGCTTCGACAACCTGAGTAGGGAAAACGTGAACGCAGCTCTCGGTGAGACACAACTCGAACTCGGCTGGTACTCAGCGATCTCATGCCCCGGCCCCGATCCGTTCCCCGGCGCGTGTGTTTCAACTGTGCTGGCCCTCAAGGTGGTCGGCGAGACGATGGAGTTTGAGGCAGTCGCACCGATCGACTACACGCAATTCGAGAGTCTCGGTTAGCGGTAGTAGGCACGGCACCAGGCCGGCCACGGTCAGAGTCAGCGACAGCGTCACCCGCACCAGGGCTCACCGCCACTCACCGCGTCTGACCTGGGCCTGGGCCTAGTGGGGATCTACTTCCAGTTCCTGTTGATCGGCATCGGTACCGGCGTCATCATCGGTGCCCTAGCGATCGGTTTGACGCTCAGCTTTCGAGCCTCGGGGGTCATCAACTTCGGTCACGGCGCGATTGCGACTTATGTCACCTATGTGTACGTGGCGATGCGCCAGAACGGCGAGTACCCGATCCCTCCGATACCAAACCCGATTGCCATGGTCTTCGGCATCCTCAACTGGTTCGGAGCGAACCTTGACGCACCCGACATTCCTACGATCATCGACCTCGGCATGGGCACCTCGGTCGCTGTGGCAGTGCTGGTTGCCATGGGAACGTCGGTGCTGCTGGGGCTGGGTGCCCATTATCTCGTGTTCCGTCCGCTGCGGTATGCGCCACCAACAGCAAAGGTGGTGGCATCGATCGGCATCTTGCTTACGTTGCAAGCTGTTGTTGTGCTGCGGTTCGGTTCACGAGCCAAGCGTGCCGAGTCGCTGCTACCCAACGAGACCGTCTCGATACTTGGCACCCAGATCCCCCGTGACCGCTTCATCCTGCTGGGTCTGCTACTAATCATCACGCTGGCACTGTGGGCGGTGTTTCGCTACACGCGATTCGGGATCGCCACTCGTGCCGCGGCCGAGAACGAAGAAACGGCAACGCTGCTGGGTTACTCCGCCGACTTTCAGGCCGGCGTCAGTTGGGTTGTCGCCAGCATGATCGCAGGTGGAGTTGGCATCCTGGTGGCACCGATCACAGGGCTCACACCTTCACGACTAACCCTGTTGATTGTCCCAGCGCTTGCGGCGGCCCTAGTGGGCGCGTTCTCTTCGTTCTGGGCTTCTGCGCTCGCCGGAGTCTCAATCGGCATGCTGCAAAGCCTCATCTTCATTCTTGAACAACGCCAAGATTGGGTGCCAGACCTTGACCTTGCGGAGGTGCTTCCGCTTGTCATCATTGCGGTCGCGATGTTTGTGCGCGGCAACGTAATCGCAGGTCGCGGCACCCCAAGAGCAGAGCGGCTCCCACTTGCGTATGCCGATCCGATCAGGCCTGGTCTTGTTGTGTCCGGGATTCTGATCACAGCGGTGGCCGTCATCTGGCTGCCGTTCGAATATCGCAATGGGTTGAACAACTCGATGATCGGCATCCTGCTGGCTCTGAGTCTCGTGGTGGTCATCGGCTACGTGGGTCAGGTGTCGCTCGCTCAGGTGGCCTTGCAAGGGATTGCCGCATTTGCCATCGCTTCGTACGTAACCAGTGCCGGCATCCCGTTCATCATCGGGTTCCCGCTCGCCATAGCGACCGCGGCAGGATTCGGACTTCTCGTTGGGGTGCTGGCGCTTCGAACACGTGGCCCCAGCCTCGCCATCGTGACCCTGGCAGCTGGCATCGCCATCGAAGCCGTGCTGTTCCGGCGAGATGGATGGTTCGGATCCGCATCACGGGGCCGCGCCGAAGCACCATCGTTGTTCGGCATTGAGTTCGGATCAGCCTCAGAGTTCCTGTTGGGTGACGATAAGCAGCCCTCGCCGGCCCTTGGAGTGCTGATCCTGGCCGTCACCGCGCTGGCTTGTGTCGCAGTGGCACTGCTGCGGCGAAGTCCGGTGGGGGAGCAGATGTTGGCGGTGCGCACCAACGAACGAGCCGCTGCTGCAGCGGGTGTCGATGTTGCGAAGATCAAGCTTCTCGCGTTCATGTTGAGCGCCGCACTTGCTGGTGCAGCCGGCGGCCTCAAGGCGTCGCAGCTCGGGTCATTCCAGGCTGACTCCTTTGGCTTCACGGCCTCGCTTGTGCTGATCGCATATGCGTATCTCGGCGGCATCAGCACCGTCAGTGGAGCCCTGTGGACTGGGACGTTGGTGGGAGCGGGCGTCGGCACTGTGTTCGGCGAAGAGTTCATCATCTTGGGCCGCTACGAGACATACATCGCCGGCACGTTCTTGATCGCTGAGCTGGCGTTTGACGCAGACGGGATCGCAGGTTCAACGCGGCGCCTTAATCGGGCCATGGCGAGATGGGGGCGCCAACTAGCTCACCGCTGGGGCCACGTCCCGACGAGGTGGTGACACGATGACCGCCATTCGTGCCACGACCACCCGATTCGAAAGAACGGATCGCACTGCGACCGCTCCCGTTCTTGAGACTGAGGATTTGCGAGTTTCTTTCGGCGGTGTTCGCGCGCTTAGAGGTGTGGACATTGATTGCCGGAGTGGTGAATTGACTGGTTTGATCGGACCTAACGGTGCCGGCAAGACGACCTTCATCGATGCCGTCACAGGCTTCTTGCCTGCAAATGCAACCGGGACAGTGAGACTCGACGGCACCGATGTCACCGGACTTGCGCCGCACGCTTTGAGTTGGCGTGGTCTTAATCGAACCTGGCAGACAGGTGAACTCTTCGATGACATTGACGTGGTCTCGAACCTGTCGGTAGCGAGCCAGCCGCTGACTTTGCGTCGAGCTGTCGCGGGATTGTGGCGTAAGGATCGCAGCGATCGGATAGATGAGGTGCTCGAACAACTTGGCTTGACGGCGGTGGCGGCTCGCCTGCCCCGAGAGTTGTCGCAGGGTCAGCGCAAAATGGTCGGCATTGCGAGAGCGATGGTTGCTCGTTCACGCATTGTGTTGCTCGACGAACCAGCTGCGGGTCTGGATCGCAACGAGACCGTGTGGCTCGGGAAGCGTCTGCGCGAGATGGTTGATGCGGGTGCAGCGCTGATGCTCGTGGATCATGACATGAACCTGGTGCTTTCGGTGTGTGACCGCATACACGTTCTCGAGTTCGGTGCGGTGATCGCTACGGGCGCACCAGCAGAAATCCGCAACGATCAGCGTGTCGTCGATGCATATCTGGGAGGGAGCGGATCACGTGAACTCTGATCTTGCATGGCAATACCTGCGGGACTTTCCGGTGCTTGAGCCATTGATTATTGGTGCGGACTCTGCGTACCGGGGAGAAGGTCAAGGCCTGTGAGTTTCGAGGTGGTCATCGGCACGATCGGTGTGCTCATCCTGCTGGTCGCGTTCGTGTTGAATTTGCGTGGCTGGCTTGCGGTAGCAGATCGTCGCTATCAGGCAATGAACGCCATCGGATCGGGGCTTGCTTGTGTGGCATCGATCATGATCGGGTTCTTCCCATTTGTGATCCTTGAAGCGGTCTGGTTTCTGGTTGCAACCGGAGCGCTAATCGGTTTTCGATGGACAGCAGCGGCCTCATGAACACAACATGAATACAACCCGACTTCCGCTGGCCCGTGTGTGGTGGCAGGCGCATGTGGTTGACGATCGGATCACGCTGTTTCGAGAGCCACATGTTGCGGACTTCTTGCGCTGCAACGTTTGGCATATCAACGGACGTGACTGTGATCTGGTTGTCGACACCGGGCTGGGGCTCGCCCCATTGCTCCCGCAACTGCACTTGAGCCAGCACTCCCAGGTGATGGTGGTTCTGACTCACACTCACGGCGACCACTCCGGTGGCTGGTACGAATTCGATGAGCGGTGCTTGCACTGGCTCGAAGCTGGCAATGTCGACCCATCTACGGCGACGGCGGATTTACACAGTTTGTGTGCAAGGGACTTAGATATAGTCGAGCGATATCACATGGTTGATGTGGGTTACGACATTCCTGATTGCTTTGTGACTGCACTGCCGTCTGGGGTTAACGATCTTTCGTTGCCCTTCCGACCAGCGGCAGCGACTCGGAATCTCGACTCCGGTGATGTCATCGATCTTGGTGATCGTGCCTTTGAGGTGCTGCATCTTCCCGGCCACTCACCTGGAAGCATTGGGCTCTTGGATCGTGACTCTCGACTCCTGCTTTCTGGTGATGCCATCTATGACGGGCCGTTACTTGATGAATTGGCGGGGAGTTGCATCGCCGACTATCGGGAAACCATGACCCGATTGTTGAATCTGAGTGTCGATTTGGTGCTGCCAGGGCACGGGGAGCCGTTCGGCGCTGACCGCCTGCACGAGATAGCTGCGAGTTATTTGCGACGTCGGCGTGTTGGCCCTGAGACGACCGAGGTGAGACCGTCGTGAGGACCTTCACACATGCTCAGCGACCTGAGTTGCTGGGAGCCTACGAATCAATCGAGTCGGGATCGTTCCCCGAATTCATGCTGCACGACAGGGTTTGGAACGAGCATTGGCCACTCATCCTTGAAGCATTTGGCGAGTTCCAGCTATATCTGATGGACTCGAACCAACTGGCGGGTGTTGTCAACACTGTTCCGATCACATGGGATGACACGATCGAGGATCTCCCGGCAAGTGAACACGACGTGCTAGCCAGATGTCTGCGTGACAGCCTCGGTGAGCGGCCTATCACGACTCTTGCCGCAATTCAGGTGGCGATTTCTGATGCCTATGCGGGTACGGGAGCGGCACAGTTCGCTCTGCAAGAGGCTCAGCGGCTCTGTGTCCAACACAAACTGTCACATCTAATCGCTCCAGTTCGGCCGACGATGAAACATCTGTATCCGACGATTTCCTTCGCTACTTATGTTGATTGGTTGCGCGACGATGGTCTGCCGTTTGACCCGTGGATCCGAGCACAAGTTCGTGGCGGCGCCAGGCGACTCGGCATCTGTCGTGAGCCAATGGTGTTTGAGGGGACGGTTGCAGAATGGGAAGACTGGACGGGTCTGACCATGCCTAGCAGCGGTGACTATGTGATTGAAGGCGCGCTCGAGTTGCTATCCGTGGACATTGAGAAGGATCGGGGCCGTCTCGAAGAGTTCAACGTCTGGTACTGCTACGACGTCAGCAGTTTTGGTAGCGCTGAGTGAGGTGATGCAGTGATTGGTCGTGCGCCACTGCTAACGGCTGCCGAGTTAGCGGCGATCCGGGCACCGATTGGTTCTGCTCGCACCATGCCGTCGCGTGCGTTCACTTCGGTGAGCTTCTTTGAACGCGAGCGGAGTCTCATAGCTCAGCGCAACTGGTTAGCAGTGTGCTTTGCCGAGGAGTTATCCGACCCCGGTGACGCCAGCCCGATTGATGTCTGGGGAGTGCCCATTGCGGTGTTGCGAGATCAGCGGGGGACACTTCGTGCGTTTCACAACATTTGCTCCTATGACGGTTGCCCTGTGCTGACCGAGACGAGGCGTGGCACCGAGTCGCTGACAGCCCGCTATCACGGCTGGCGGTACGACCTCGATGGGAAGTTAGTTGAAGCCCCGTATTGGGCCGGGTCACCCTCCGGCGGGAGCACTGCGGTAGCTGCAGAACACCGCCGGCTCGTCGAGATTGAGGTTGCGGAAGCGCTGGGGATCGTGTTCGTCAACGTCTGGCCCGGCGTGGACAAGCCGAGCTTCGATGAACATGTAGCACCACTGATCGCTCTTCTGGCTGAGGTTGACATCGGGGCATTGAGCCTCGCGCGCACTTCGCGCAACCCCATCGGCACCAGTGCGGGCGGCCCCATCGGCACCAGTGCGGGCGGCAATGACAGCAGCGTCGATGTCTTTGAGACAGTTGTTAAGACCAACTGGAAGACGTTTGCTGAGAATGACTGCCTGAACATCCTGCACGAATCGTTCACACACGCCATGTACGCAGCGAGCCCCGCTGTGCCCCGAGTTAGTGCAGAAGGCACGCCGCTGTTTGAGGTCATCTGCGACCAGGATCTCATCGGCTTCTCGTACGCCGAGAGCGACGCCGCTGGTACATATCCCGAGATCGACTTGCCACACATCGGGTTAGGCCGCCGCCCGGAACGAGGCTTCTTCGTGCAGTTGTACCCGAACGTCTCTATAGCAATGATGCCCAACCTTGTGGCGCCAATTATCCAGTTCCCCGAGCAGGTCGGATGCACCCGCATCCGCGGAGCAACGCTGGTTCATCGATATGTGGCCGGGCCTGAGCATGCATACCGCCGGGACGCTGTTGATCGGCTGTTCTCGGATGCCGCTGCTGAGGACACCTTAGTTATAGAAGCGATTCAGGCTGGCCGGCGGTCACCCGTTCGAGAAACCGGGTTCTACTCACCGTTCTGGGATCGACCCCATCACGCCTTCTCGATCCGCGTCGCCGCCGATCTCGACACCGACCATCGGTGACGTTTGGCGTGACCAATGCTTACCAATTCTTACGGTGGTGCCGCTTTGGTTAAGCAGTACTGGGTCAGAACGATGATCGTGGCGTCGGTGGTGCAGTGCGTCCTCTAGTGAATTCGTGATGCTGGCGTCGGTACTGCTTGTCGGGTGGGGGTGGTCCGTTCAGGACTATCTCAATGCGGTCAAAGAGATCGAACAACTCGGCTATCACGCCTGTTACATCGGAGATGACTTGTTCGCTCACCAGGCGGATGCTGGCGTGGGAACCTTTGAGACCTGGACGATGCTGCCTGCCATGGCGGCCTGCACCTCCTCGATGCGGATTGGCTCGCTCGTATCGCCAGCCGGGCGTCGACATCCCGGATTGTTCGCCAAGATCACTGCCACAGCCGACTCGCTTAGCGGTGGCCGGCTAATCGTTGGGATGGGCGCCGGCAACGCCCCCGAGCAACAACGCTCAATCGGGTTGCCGTTCTTAGAGCCAGCACAGCGTGTTGCCATGCTTGAAGAAGAACTACAGATCTTGCGTTCATACTGGTCGAATGACCGGACGAACTTTATGGGTGACTTCTATGAGATCAGTAATGGGATTTGCGAACCAAAGCCGGTCAGGTCTGGTGGCCCTGAAGTGCTTCTAGGTGTGCAGGGTGCTCGCATGATCGAGTTGGCATCGCGCTATGCCGATCGGGTGAATGTGTTGTCGACGCAGACTCGCCAAGTGAGCGAAGTTATCAGAGAAGTACGGCTCCGAGCGGATGCCTACGGGCGCAACGGTGATGAGATCATCATTAGTCGGCTAGCGACGGTGATCATCGCTGACGAACCGGTGGGGTCAGACGATGAGCGGACTAATGCAGTTGTCGCGAGAGCCAACGAGATCGGGATGGATTCACCAACATTGCTGCGAGAAGTGAACGAGTGGATTCACTCCTATGTCGGGCCCATCGACGGATTGGTTGAGTGGGTTTGCACTTCTACTGATGATGTGGGCATCGACGAACTGGTGATCTGTATCGACACGATCGACACTGTGGACTACACCCACACAATGCGAGGCCTTAGATTGTTCGCATCAGCGGTCTTTGGACAGGCCTAGATGTCCGTTCACTGTGCGGATTTACCGTTAGGCCTGGCTATGTGACTGTGTGGCGCAGTGGTTGCCAACTGCGGTAGGTAGCGCAGCGCCATGCCCATTCGAATGGGCCATAACGGAACCGGTTGAGCCACCAGGTCGACCACCACAGTTGCAGTACCCACACGGCCAAAATCCAGACAGCAATCATCGTTCGGCTGAGGTCTACGTCGCTGAACAACCATGTGAGCATGACGACGCCGAGGATGGTCTGAGTCAGATAATTCGTTAACGCCACTTTGCCGACTTTGCGGAATCGTTCGACCATGCGTCCGTTTCGTCTATTCCAGATGATGATCAGTGCCATGTAACCGAGCCCCATCGGAATCGTTCCGATTGCTGTCGGGATGTGACCTGTAAGTGCGTAATCGGAGGACCAGTCACTCACAATTCGCCACACAATTCCCGCTGCCGTGATCGCTGTACCGGTGACAAGACCCCACTGAGCCATGCGACGGTAGTACTTATCATCCCGGTGACCCTGGACGATGCCCAAGCGAAAGAGTCCGACTCCGATCAGCATCAAACCCAAGCCACGCCCAAAGAAGTCCAGGAGGAACCAGCCTTCGACCATGTCTGACATGTCACTGGCATCCGAAAACCAGAGTTCACCCAGCTCTCGCCGATTAGCACTCAAACTGTTCTGAACTAGCGGTGCAACGAAACTGCCAGCGAATGAGATCACAACTCCCGAGGCGATGAGCAGTCGGGCTCTCAGCTTGCGAACCAACAACACGATCGGAGCACAAATCGCATAAAGAACCAAGATGTCGCCGTCCCACAAAGCCGTGTGGGCAATGCCTATGCCCAGCAATAGAGCGAAGCGCCACAGGCTAAGCCACACAACCCGACGACCCTTCGCATGGGCGCGGTCGGCGAACACCACAACACCCACACCAAACAGCAGGGAAAAGAGCGCCATCATCTTCTGATCAACGAAGATCAAGGTCAACACGCCGACAACCCAGTCGAAGGGCTGCTGGATCCCATCTGCCGACACGTTTCGATAAGCAGCAAACACCAACCCAAAACTCAAAGCATTCATAGGCAAAATGCCGAGAGTCGCAACACCACGCAAAGCATCAAGCGAAGTAATCCGCTCCGCCCCCGAAACCGGCCCGCCCGACCACTTAGCCATCAGGACTCCCGCCTAGTGAGCACTTGGTTTAGTTGCCTTCATGAATTGCTTCGATTCAAGATGCCTTCCGCCATACGCACCAGCCTGCCAGCCTTTTCCTCTGCAACGTGACCCTTGCGCCAGAGGTTAAACACGATGTCGCTCGGGCAAACTCCCAGACAAGTGCATTCTTGCGCTGGGGATGGCTGTGTTATTTCTGTGTGGACTCGTCACGTGAGCGTTCACGGGGGGCGGTACTGACGAAACGGGGTGGTGGCCGCTAGACCTTGATCGTGCCTGAGCTTGAGCCTTCGCATCAGCACGGCCACCACGCTGAGAAGATGGCTTGGCGGGGCATTGTTGTTTCGGTGACCATTGAGGCGAGTGTTGAACGGGTTTGGGCCAAGTTGCGGGACATCGCGTCACATGTTGAGTGGATGCAAGATGCGGCTGAGATCCGATTCTTGAGCGAGGCTCGCAGTGGCACGGGCATACGGTTTGAGTGCCTCACCCGGGTTGGCCCACTGTCGCTTACAGACGTGATGGAGATCACTGCCTGGAAAGCACCACATCTCATGGCGGTGCGTCATGTCGGGCTTGTTCAAGGCACAGGCGAGTTCACGCTGCATAGAGTCGCTGCGGATCACACAGAGCTGCGCTGGCAGGAAGACCTATCGTTCCCCTGGTTTATGGGCGCTGCAGCAGGAGCCTGGATGGCAAGACCGATCTTGAAACGAATCTGGAGAGGCAACTTGGCGCGGTTCAAACAACGAGTAGAGCAGCCATGACGAGCATTGCAGGGTTCGGTTGGCTAGGCCTGCTCCTGGCAGGGCTCGGGTTCGGACTTGTCGCCAAAGTAGTACTCCGCAAGCGTGTTCAGGTCGGCTGGGCCGCAACAATCCTGGTCGGCATCATCGGTGCAGGTTTGGGAACCACTGTCGCTTCGCTCTTGTCGCTTGGTAGCGCCGTCGACTTCAGCGACAGCGTCATCGCCGGAATCGCCGGCTCGATCATCGTGCTTGCCCTATACGCCGCCATTGCCTCACGTTTCGGTGCAAGAGTCCGAGCCGACACGTTTACGTTGCTACAAGCAGGAGAAAGCGCTCAAGTTGAGTTCAAGGCAACTGCCCGTCACAACCGCTACACCAACAAGCGTGACCCACGAATCGAGCATGCCATCGTCAAGTCAATCGCTGGATTCCTCAACGCTCGAGGCGGCACACTCCTAATCGGAGTAGCTGACGATGCCAGCATCGTCGGCATTCAAGACGATCTGGAATACCTCAAAAGCCCCGATCTTGATCGTTTCGAACTCTGGCTCACCGACCTCCTCGACCACACAATCGGCAAGAGCGCGGCATCGTCAATCACGACCACATTCACCCGGATCACCGGCGAAACCATTGCCCGCTTAGATGTCTTGGCTCACCCCGAACCGGTGTTCGTAAACCCGGCTGGAGGGGAGCGGCGCGCCGACTTCTATGTGCGCATCGGCAACTCCACACGAAGACTGCTCACCGATGAAGCAATTGCCTACGCCCGCACTCACTGGTCACGCGTGAGAAGAGACCGCCTCCCGTCCAGTTGACTTCGATGAGCAACTCAAAGCCCCAGCGCCGCATTGACTATGCGGGATCGGTTCACGATGAGGCCGAGATTGAGGCAGTTGTCAAGGTGCTGCGAGGCGGGCCGACCGCTCTACGTATCGGGCGCAATGTGAGAGCCATGGAACAACGTGTTGCAGAGTTGTTTGGCAAGCGTCGAGGCGTAATGTGCAATAGCGGCAGTTCTGCTCTGTATCTCGCTATTGAGGTGCTCGACCTTGAGCCTGGTGACGAGATCATCACGGCTGCAGTTACCTTCTCTACTGATATATCACCGATGATTCGCAGTGGACTGATTCCCGCATTTGTAGATGTAACACAAGACACGTTCCAGATCGATGTCGATGGCATTGAAGAGATGATTTCGCCCCGAACCAGGGCAATCCTTGCGCCTAATCTGATCGGAAACGCTCCTGATTGGGACGCCATCCGTGACATTGCCGACCGTCACCAACTCAAAGTTGTAGAAGACTCATGTGACGCTCTTGGTCTCACACTGCGTGGCACTCCAACCGGTACTCGCTGTGACATCAGCCTCACAAGTTTCGCACTGTCACACATCATCACTGCCGCAGGAACAGGTGGCATGGTGTGTTTCGATGATGACGAGATGACAGATAGGGCGTTGCTGTTGCGCCGCTGGGGAAGACGTTCAGAGATCCAACTGTTTGGTTCACGCAAGGGCATCGACAAGCGGTTCTTTAGCACGATCGACGGCGATCTCGAGTACGACAACCTCTTCATTTTTGACGAACTCGGCTGGAACTTCGAACCCTCGGAGTTGTCCGCCGCCTTCGGATTGGTGCAACTTGACAAACTCAATGTCAACATTGCTCGCCGAAAACGCAACTTTGAGATCATCTGCTCACACTTCGCTCAGTACAGTCAGCTGTTCATCCTGCCTCGAACAACAGAGGGCGTAGACACAGGTTGGCACATGTTCCCGATCATCATCAGGGCCGACTCAGGGATACGTCGATCGCTCTTTCAGCAGTGGATGGAGAGTCGAGGGATCGATACTCGCATGGTGTGGACAGGCAATATCACGCGCCAACCAGCCTTCAGAGACCAAGCCCATCGTCAACCCGCAGGCGGCTTACCTAACGCTGACCGGGTTATGGAATGGGGACTGATATTACCCAACAACCATGCCATGGACGACGATGACTGTCACTACATCGGCGAGTGCCTCGAGGGATGTCTCAACGCACAGAGGCTCGTGTGAGCCGCAACTAGCTACGGCTCGATAATCGCCTGTGACCTGAACTCAGTGAGGCTCTCAAACAGCGCAACCACGACATCGCTATCACCATCGATCCGAGCGATACCGATGGCAGCAGGATCACTCAAAGCGGCTACGACAGTCTGCCGATCGGTGCGAACGGTGGCTATTGCATTGGGATCAACCACACCCGGACGGTGATGAACCGCACTTCGTCCAACCCCGAAGACATGATCCTCATCAAGGTCCACGAAACAAAAGTTGATCGTGAGTGGCCCAGAGTCGAACACGGCAGGATCAAAACGAATACCGATCACATCAAAGAGATGTTCAGCGCGCATCGCGTTACTCATGTCACGCGTCGGGATCCGTCCCCAATCGGGTGTGCCCTCACGCAACTCTTTTGCACCCATCAAGTAGGCATTGCGCCAACTGCCTGACTCGGACTGGTAACCGAGCTGTTCTAGAGCAGCAGCCTGCAGGTCTCTGGCCTGCTGGTTTGTGGGATCCGCGAACACGACATGGTTGACCACCTGGGCTACCCAGCGATATTCACCTCGATCGAAACTGTTACGAGCCATCTTCAGAACCCGCTCTGCTCCGCCCATGAACTCGACATAACGACATCCAGACTCAACTGGTGGTAGAGGATCAAGGTTTGCAGGATTGCCGTCATACCATCCCAGGTAACGGTTGTAGATGGATCGGCTGTTGTGTGAGACAGTCCCGTAGTAGCCACGCACATGTGACTGATCGAACTCGGCCGGTAACTCAAGCTGTTCAGCGATCTCGGTAGGGACATATCCCAGATTTGCGAGACGCATCGTCTGGTCGTGTAACCACCGGTAGACGTCTCGTTGCATCACCAGAAAAGCCCTGATGTCGTCGGTTCCAAAGCGTGGCCAGTGGTGGCTGGCAAACATGACATCGGACTCCGACGCCCACAGTTCTATGGCTTCCTGGATGTACTTGCTCCACGCCAGCGCGTTACGAACTTGAGCCCCACGGATCGGATAAAGGTTGTGCATCGTGTGGGTGCAGTTTTCCGCCATGCACAACAACCGCTTAGTGGGGAAGTAGAAGTTCATCTCCACGGGAGCTTCGGCATCGGGTGTTAACTGGAACACGATTGGCACACCACTAAGGGTCAGTTCTTGACCTGTCTCAGTGATCGAAATGGTCGGCGCAACGAGATCCGAACCAGCGAGCCCGAACGCTGAACCGAGACCATTGTCGACATGACCCTGCGGCCCGGGTTCAAGCAGGGGCCCAAACTGGTAACCAGCGCGGCGTGCCATGATCGGCCCGGCAATCACGAACTCGCTGATTACTTCTTCAACGAAGCCCTCGGGTGCAACGATCTGCACATCGCCTCGCGCAACGGCTTCGTGACTTGTGACGCCGAGTACTCCTCCGAAGTGATCCACATGAGAGTGGGTGTAGATGATTGATGTCACTGGACGCTCGCCAAGCGTGTCATTGGCCAACTTCAAAGCCGCCGCGGCGGCTGGTGCATTGGTTAGCGGGTCGATTATCAGCCAACCATCGTTGCCGGCCATGAAAGTGATATTGGCTAGGTCATAACCGCGTACCTGCCATACACCTTCGGTTACCTCGAACAAGCCATGCAGGGTGTTTACCCGGGCTTGACGCCACAAGCCCGGATGCACGCTGGGTGGAGCCTGCTTGCTTTCGTTTACGAAAGCATGGTTAGCAACATCAAACACGACATGATCACCAACCGTGACCCGGCCGCCGTCCAGCTGTGCAATCAAACCTCGAGACGCCCGCTCGAAGTCACCGGCATCGTCAAACGAGATCGTGGCAGCGCTGTTGGCTGCAACGGTCAAAGGTGTGGGTGGTTGACTCCCAACCGGACCGTGAGATTCCATCAGGTCCGGTTGGTGATCTCTAGCAAAACCCCGTTCGGATCTCTCACAAACACTTGACGCAACCCGAGATCATTGCGCTCCGAAATCCGGTAATCCGTCCCGCGACGCTCAAGTCGATCACAAACTTCGTCGAGATCCACACAAGAGAATGCGACATGATCTACGGCACCGCTCATGGCTCCTGGATCGCTTTCGCGATAGATCACATGAACTAGCGCATGTTCCCCACTGAACAGCCAGGCGCCAGGTATTCCGAAATCGGGACGCAGTTCTGGGCGATTCTTGAGTCCGAGGACATCAGAGTAGAACTCAATGGTCTCCTCGGGGCGACTGGTTTGAATGTTGAAGTGGTCGATTCGATTCACGATTGCCATGGCAGAACTCTAGGAGTCATGCTCACAAAGATGCCCGTTACTCAGCGGTTTAGGATGCCGACGTGAGTGCCGCAGACGGGGGCGCAACCACAAGATCACCCAAGCTGCCTGCGATCGAACCTATGCCTCCGGTTGCCGACTGTGCGATGCCTTGGGATACCGAGGTTGATGACACCGTCGCGACCATCAGTACAGCACGTGAGGCGTGCGGCGACACGTTCGTGGTCGATAGCGGCCGTGATCGATACCTGTTCTGGGCCCCATGAGCTGTTCGGGCGAGCCGATGTGTCCAGTTACTTTGAGGCTCTCGCGTTGGCAATCTCGGTGCAGATGGGCGAACTCGGTGATGGTGTCGAACTTGAGCTATTTGACTTTGCCCGCCTCTTGGGACATCGATTGGGGTTAGCAAGTTGGGCAGGCAGCGAAAGCCTTGAGCTAGATGCAGTCTTGGTGACAACGTTCGGTCATGGCCCACACTCATGTCCTGCTCGACCGTTTTCGGTCGCAGCGATCACCAGAGTCGTGGAAGTCTTGTTTGGTAGCTACGACCTGGAGCCTCACTTCGCTCATGCATCGGCAAGACTTGATCAGATCGGGGCCGTTGCACGGTCTGGTGAACCGTGCAGGGTCACTCTGCGGTCTCGCTAGACGAGATCGAATCCTAGATTGGTGAGCAATTCACTGCCGGTTTCAGTGACCAGAACCATTTGTTCAAGTTTGACACCTTCGCCCCCGTACTCGGACCCGGTGAAACTCTCAACTGACAGAACCATGTTTTCTTCAATCAGACCGTCGTAACCGGCCCACTCCCAGTCAATCGGATAGCGGACTTGCGGATACTCGTCACACAAACCAACACCATGAAAGCAACATACGTATCGATGAGCAACGAACTCTTCCCTTGGCTTGTATGCCTTGTGTGACAGTTCCCGAAGGCTGATACCTGGTTCGATCAAATCAATGTTGGTATGTACTTCTTCATAGGCATGGCCGTAAAGATCTCGCTGCTGTGCTGTTGGCCGGTTGCCACATAGAAACGTACGTGAGACATCTGCGCAATAGCCGAAGGGGCCGACCATATCTGTGTCGACTCCCACAAGTTCACCGTCACGAACTACCTTTGAAGAGGCCTCTTGCAGCCACGGGTTTGTGCGATAACCGGAGGCGAGCATTCGTCCATCGATCCAGCAACCATCATTGGCAATGTTGATGTAATGCAGAGTCGCCCAGAGTTCGTTCTCCGTGATCCCGGGTTCGATCTGTGATCTGATCACTTCTAGAGCATGTTCTGCTACCGCTATCGAGTGACGGATGCACTCAATCTCTTCAGTTGATTTGATGCAGCGCGCCCTCTGCACCAGTGGTTCTGCATCGACGAGTGTCACTGAGTCAAGTGCTTGTAGTGCCGCCATCGTGCCAGTGTGTAAGCGTTCTACTGCAATCCTTGAGTTGCTCGAGAATCCGTTGTCGCTCAAAGCCTCAGTGACTGCAGTTGCCAGATGCTGACCGGCTTGTTGTGAGTCGAGACCGCCATCAAAGACATTGTGCAACAGGCACCTGCGATACTCATCAACAACCTCAAGGTCATGATTGCTGGCACCAAACAGCACAACCGGCCCTTCAACGGGCACTAGCAGTGTGAATGTCGGGATACGTGACTGGTATAGCTGGTACTCGTGAAAGTCAACCCCGTAACGCAAGCTCACAGGATTGGTCAACACTGCCAGCGCAACATCATGAACCCGCAACTGCTCACGCAGCCGATCCAAACGGTACCGCCGCACCGCACTTACGTCAATGTCGGAAACAGGCAGAACCTGCGACTTAAACACAGCGTCGCTAACTACTCGGGAAAACCGAGGTTCACTCGGGAGTTGGGAGGGTGGCTTTTCCGATGGCGATCCGCTTGAGCGTGCCTTGCTGCTGAGCTGCTCTCACGGGTGCTGGGACTTCGTTCGTTAACTCATCTAATCGCAGTCTCGCTGTGGACGGTTTGATCCGTCCGGCTTCTGCTAACGCGGCGTGCCGCGAACCGACTGCGTACTTCTTGCGCATCTGATGTGGCTGGTAGATGCTCATCTCATCGGGCGTGATATCGGATTCGATCGTGACCACACCGGCCGCGGCGGCGGCCTCAAGAAGCTCAAGCCCAGCAGTGGTACGTGCGATCACTGCATTTGTTCCGGGATCGTTGGCACTCTCCTCACGAGTGGGCGAGCCGCCCGGCCAAGTGTCTGAAGCGGCCAAGTCAGCGGCCTCACCGATCCCATCGGGACAGATCTTGCAACGCCAGTGCAGGCTCCACTGCGTCTCGTCATCACCCCAATAGTCGAGATAGTGACGTTCCACAACCCGCTCAGATGTTTCGGCGCGAGTCAGGCCGGGACAGCCAAACCCCCGGTATCGGAAGGCCGTCAACTCCGAAGGGTCCACCCCGATACGCGCAAGAAATGAATTCGTGAATTCGGGTGGGCCGAACCCGCCACACACCATCACTAACCAGTATTTCACCAGCTCATCAACCCTGCTGTCATGGCGTGCCCAGTTGCGCAACGCCGCAACGTCACAAGGTTTAGCAACAAACGCAAACGGCTCGCCGCGGTCCAAGACATCAGACACTTTGCGCAGCACGGCCGTCGGCCCGTAGCGAGAACCGGAGGCTTCAAGTACCTCTGCCGCGCTGAAACTAAGAGTCGGCGCACCGAAAGTGGGCTCGCTCACCGACGCCCTGGCGTGCAATACAAACGCCACGCGGCCCGAGTCCACCAAGAACTGCCCCAATGCTGTGAGCACACCACCCGTAGATCCCTGGTGGCGAACCGCTGGGTCAGTAGCCCAGGCACGCACTATGCGACGCCACGGCCCCCAGACATTGTCGACATGGGCACCGAGGCCACGTAACCGCTCTGGCAGCCCCTCGACTCGGGTGCCGGGACAGATGTCATAGATCCGATCGACGATCTTGTGTGAGAGATCGCCGGTAACGACCGGAGCCTCAAAGCCGCTTGAAGTCTTGCGGACACTGATGACACCAGCGGGAGCGACAGATTCACATAGCCCGCAGCCGATGCAGAGTCCCTGCTCCACGATCGCATAGAGCCGCTCAGTTGGTGTCGCAGCCGTGGCGTTCAGTTCAGCCACGCAGCCTCTTCACCGATCACGATCACCGTGGGATGGCTCTTGGCAAATCCCGCCTGTACCGCATCAACCACTTCGGGCAACGAACCCGCGAACAATCCATCGGCACCCATTGACCGTGCGAGCATCACGAAGTCGGGGTTCGCGCCACTCACACCCACAAGTTCGATTGAACGGGATTTCATGTCGTCTTGGATCTGCTTGAGCCCGCCGTTGTCCCAAATCACGATCGGGATTCCGAGCCCTTCCTCTACCGCGACGATCAGTTCCCCGATCGTGAACATCACGCCGCCGTCACCTGCCAGACACACCACCTGAGCTTCGGGTTGAGCGAGCTTGGCACCAATGGCGTTTGGCAGCCCGCAACCGAGCGTGCAAAAGCCGGCCGGGTAACTCCAGGTGCGCGGCGCCCGCCTATCCATCAAGAACGCCCCCGAGTAGACGAGTTGGCAGATGTCGCCCATGAAGATGGTGTCATCTGAGAGTTCCTGATCAAGGGCCGCTAACACAACGGCGTGTTTGGATTCCGAAGGGGTAAGGCTTGCCATCCAACTTGTCCGCAACTCCGCAACTTCGGCCTGTCGCTCAAGTCGCAGCTGCGGGTCGGACTTGAAGCCACCAGCTGCAACGATCATCTCCACAGCAACAGCTGCGTCTGCCACGATCCCGAGCGTGCATGGATACTGATCGTTGAGCTTGTGTGGATCTAGATCTATGCGGATGATCTCACCCGGTAGGTCAAGGGCGTCTACAAAGCTGTCGGTCTCGGCGAGTTCAGTGCCGACCGCAAGGATTACATCGGCCCTAGCCAACCATCGTTGAACCTCAGGTCGCACGGTCGAAGCACTCAGGCTCAACGGGTGATCGTCAGCGACGATGCCCTTGCCAGCCGTACTCGAGACAACCGGCGCGTCAAGCCCTTCAACGAGCCGCCTGATCGACGGTGCAGCATCAACGGCTCCACCACCCACCATGACCAGCGGACGCTTCGCACGACCCAACATTTCGGCTGCCTGAGCAATTGAGGCTGCATCCGGATGGGGACGGCTCGGCAGCACACGTCGATGCCAGCTAGCGCTACCCGCCGCAACTGGCTCTGCGAGCACATCCACAGGTATCGACAGATGCACTGGCCGGGGTCGCTGGGACGCGAATACGGCAAATGCCTGACCCATCATTTCGGGAACATCGTCAGCGCTTCGGGCCCTAAGCGACAGCGCAGTCAGTTGCGCGGTGACGGCACGTTGATCGGGGATCTCGTGTAACGCGCCCCAGCCCTTGGCGTGGGTGCGGCTGTGGGTCTCAGAGGAAAGCAACAACACCGGGATCGAGTCGGCCCACGACTGGCCGATGGCGGTTAAGGCGTTGGTCACGCCCGGACCCGAGATAACCAAGGCAACTCCGACACGTCCCGTAGTGCGGGCGTAGCCGTCAGCCATGAAACCTGCGCCCTGCTCATTGCGAGCTTGCACATGCCGGATCGTGCTGCCCTCCAAACCCCGACAGAACTCAAGCGTGTGCACGCCAGGAATGCCAAACACGGTGTCGACGCCGTAGGTGGCCAGCAACTCCATGGTGGCTTGACCACACGAGATACTGCGTATATCGGGGTCAGAAGTCATGGGCGTGCCATAGCGCCGAGGATCATCCACTCATCAGGATCGCCCATCTTGCGCAGACATGCTCGCAGCGTCGAATGGAACTCGTCGAGTTCTACGTGGAAGCTCCGTACGTGTCGGCCCGACTCGGCATCAAATGCTGTGCGCCCGTGCAGCACTCGCTGGTTGTTGAACACCAGCATTTCACCCGACTCCAATGGAATCTCAAGTGTGTCACGGCCTGAAGTAATCATCGAGAACCACACTTCAACAGCGTCATAGAAGCGGATCACGTCATCAAACGTCGCGTCGACAGGAGCCATGCAACGATCGTTGAAGCGGATGCCTGTTACCTCGCCCCAGCGACCCGTCGCCAGGATCGGTGCCTGCATCTCAAAGATGTGCCCATCATCTAGTTCCCGGTGAAACCGTGCCGGTAACGATGTCAGCGTCTCAAACGCTTCGGGTGCCTCAGCCTGGAGCCGTGCCGCTAGCTGGAGACCATCAATCAACGTCGAGTGGCCACCGCTCGCAGCTGCTTTGATGATCTGAAACAGTGTGATGGCTGGTGGCTCTGAGCGGTACATCTCATCTGTGTGTGGGTCGAGCGGTACTGCCATGTCACCGGTGATCTCGGGCTTGCGCTTGGCTCTGAGTTCGTAAATGCCTCGGTTGTAGTTCGTCCGGCGGCGTGGGCCAATCAGGGCCGCGATGGAGTCAATCTTGCTGGTGTCCGTCGGAACTCCTGAGATGAGAGCGAAGCCCCGGTCTCGAACTTGCAACAACAGATCAAGACGCATTGCCGCGTCATGGCTTACGTCGGGCCATTGCAGCGGCTCAGGCAAATCCAAATCACCTGACCACAACTCCGGTCGGGTTCTGCGTTGTGATCTTGCTTCGTCAGACAACCGGTGCGCCCGCAGCCAGTCACCCTCAAAGGTTGATCTGTGCGAGCCACCCCAGTCGATGTGTAGTTGACCGTTGCTGATCCGCACTGCCGGAGTGCTTGCTGTGTGGCCGGGTCGATCCGCAAAGCGGGGGCGCACGCCTTTCAGGGAGGTGCCACACCCGTCACAGCTGCAGGCGTGACGCAACCAGATGTAGGGCCAGCGGTCCGAGGCCCCGTCTTGCCATGTGACCTCGAGACCCGAGTCATCACAGTTGGCAGAGGCAAGTGTCGAATAAGTCGAATAGGTGGCGTACATCGCACTCATGCTGCGCACACATCAAGCTGCTCCAGTACGGAGTCGGTCATCTGCTCCGTTGAAGCTGTTCCTCCAAGATCAGGAGTGCGGGTCTCCACCGTGGCCCTAGCACATGCCATCTCTAGTTGGGTTGCGAGGTCGTCACGAGCCAGCCCGTAGCGCAGAAGCAGTGCCACACTAAGGATCATCCCGATCGGGTTTGCGATGCCTAGCCCCGCTATGTCGGGTGCCGAACCGTGAACAGGTTCGTAGATGCCAGGGCCCGCTCCAGCGTCGAGACCTGGCAGGCAAGCCGATGGCAGCATCGCAAGAGAACCGCAAAGAGCACCCGCTTGATCCGAGAGGATGTCACCAAACAGGTTGTCAGTGACGATGACATCAAACCGTCGAGGGTTGATCGCCAGCTGATACGAGCAGTTGTCTGCGTAGAGGTGCTCAAGTTCCACATCCAGGAACTCGGCCGCTACCTCGGTGACGACTTCACGCCAGAGCACGCCGGATTCCATCACGTTTGCCTTGTCCACTGACGTGACCTTGCCACGGCGCTTACGAGCGAGCAAGAAGCCGGCACGAGCGTGGCGGGCTATCTCATTTTCGTCATAGGCAGCGGTGTCGGTTCCGATGCGAACAGCGCCGTTCCTGCTGATCCCTCGGGGCTCACAGAACATCACACCCCCACACATCTCTCGTAACACGATTACATCAGCGCCCGCGATTGCGTCAGACCGAAACGGTGTTTGCGATGCAAGATGCGCTAGCGCGGTTGCTGGTCGGATCCCGGCGTATACGTCGAGTTCACGCCGAAGACGCATCAGTCCGTCTTTTTCTTCGGGGGTGCCTTCGGGCACCAGGTTGTCGTATTGGGGACCGCCAACCGCACCGCACAGCACGCCGACGCTCTGCTTTGCAGCAGCAACCGTCTCATGGCGACAGAACGTGCCATGGATGTCCCAAGCTGCGCCACCGATGAGATCACTATCAAGACACAGATCAAGGTGATTCTCGGCGGCGATTGCATTGAGCACTCGACAACCCTGGCGTGTGACCTCGGGTCCGATCCCATCACCTGGCAATACCAGCACACGCTGTGCCACGAACCGCGACTTTAGATTCCCGCCGACCCCGATGTGCGTGATCCCCAATCTCAGGATGCCGCGCAACAAGAGCCCAGCGCCCAGCAAGCAACGGCCGCTGTATGGCGTGGGTGATTCCGGCTAGAGATCGTGACGGAGGTGCCTGCTCAGATCACCGCTGAGATCGACAATGATCTGGCGTGCCACGAAGCGCCAGCGACCCTCGATCCGCTTCATCGAGTCGATATAACGACCGCTAATGATCGCCTCAATGCCTTGTCCGGGTGGTTGCTGGAACACGGTGAATGTGGAACGGACGCTGGCGGTATTGCCTTCGTCGCCGACTGAGATGATCGGGTTTGCTGTGACATGGCGGGTGCGGGGCGTGCCGTCGTCATAGGTGATCACCGTCGATCTGTAGGTGACGGCGATCTGTCGCGCACCCGAAGGCCCCGGAACAGCATCGGATCCGTAACTCAGGGTGCAGTGTTCGAGCAACTCACCGAGTTCGTCAAAGCGACCAGCGTCGACCAACTCCGCGTAGCGATACAACTCGTTAGCGATCTCAGATACGTCGCTCATTGATGCTCGAGACCCACCGAACCGACTTCACATCCGCCAAATGATCAGCAGACATGATCAGCAGACGGCCTCATCATGGAAGCGGCGATCCGAGAAGAGGCGCCCTCCGTGGCGACCGGCGAGGATGTTGTCTCGGGCGTCGTTCCAGAGTCGCTGCCATGTCGCCGCCGAGTCAAGAACACTTGCAGGGTCGTTGCGGCTGCGCGCAACAAAGCCAGGGAATGCGGGACGCCCGGTTGCCATCCCGATTGGGTTGTAGCGGATGTCCATGCTCCAGCGCAGTGATTCGGATCGGTTGGGGAGTGAGCGATGCACGTTGTGTTTGTCGAACAACACAACACCGCCGCGCTTGACAGGCAAAGCGATCTCACGCATGTCCTTAAGCAGATGTGGTGGAACTGTGGGCTCGCTCGCGAGCTCGGCATTCTCACAATGAACCTGAGCGCCAAAGCGGTGAGAACCCTTGAGGGAGACCAGGCAACCATTCTCCAGCGAGGCATCAGTTAGGGCGATCCAGACCGTGAGTATCGGAGTGTCGTCGGACTCTGGCAACAAGGCCACGATGTCTTGATGCCAGGTCGCAACTCCGACATTTGAATGCATCAGCAAAGCGTCATCACCCACCGCCGACTCGGCCGGTTTGATCCTCATCTGCTGCACTGGGTTGGACATGATCTCCGGTCCGATCACCGACTCAACCACATCAAGGATCTTTGGTTGCCGCAACAGGTCAAATACGGCCGACCCGGCATGCATCACATATGTCGAAGCGTCGACCGCACCATTGATGAGCGGCAGCGAGATGTTGAAATAGCGGTGAAGATCCGGATCGGCGGCGAGCGCCGCACTGAAACGTTCCGAGAAGCCACCCCGGGGCGAGGTCGGTAGCAGACCTTCCGCTACAAGACGCCGTAGGTGAGCGTCAAGCAAATCGTCATACTCTTCCGTGATCGGCTCTAGGTCCTCGTCGCTTAGCAAACCCTCGATGGCCAGGAATCCGTCACGCTTGAAGCGCTGCAGTTGAGCCTGACTAAGCACACCGGAACTCCCCATATATCTAGATAATGCCACTAGTCACGTGCAGCGGTGGGGCTAGCTTCTGTATGGCCCGGGCTGATGCTCACCGAAACAAGAAGTAGACACTATCAATAATATGTCATAGACTGCAGGTGTGATTGACGATCGGGCCCAGATGCTGCGCAACAACGGGTTGCACGTTACGGCACAGCGGCTCGCCGTGATGAAGGCCGTCTCGAACCGTCCACATGCCACTGCTGACGAGGTTGCTGACGATGTTCGTACCGACATCGGGGCTGTGTCTCGCCAGGCTGTCTTCAGCGCCCTCACCGCTCTAACCAACAAGGGCATGATCCGGCGGATCCAGCCGGCTCGGTCACCTGCGCGTTATGAGGACCGGGTTGACGACAACCATCACCACGCCGTGTGCCGCAGTTGCGGTCACATGGTTGATGTCGACTGTGCCGTCGGTTACCGACCATGCCTTCAAGCTGTTGATGACCAGGGGTTTCGCATAGATGAAGCCGAGGTCATCTACTGGGGTTACTGCCCCAATTGCCAGACCAATCAAACTTCCCCCACTCACAAGGAGCGAACATGACACAAGAAGCAGCGGCAGCGGAAGGGTCGGCAGCCTCGCGCTGCCCCTTCCTGCACGACGCGCACACCTCAACGGGTTCGATGGCAAATGCGAATTGGTGGCCCGAGCAACTCAACTTGAAGCCACTCGCCAAAAACAGCCCGCAGATCGACCCAATGGGCGACGACTTCGACTATGCCGAAGAGTTCAACTCTGTTGACCTAGCCGCCGTCAAGGCGGATCTGGCCAAAGTCATGACGGACTCCCAGGATTGGTGGCCCGCCGACTACGGGCACTACGGCCCGCTGATGATTCGCATGGCATGGCACAGCGCAGGTACTTACCGCACATCGGATGGCCGGGGTGGTGGTGGTTCGGGGACGCACCGCTTCGCGCCACTCAACAGTTGGCCCGACAACGCCAACCTCGACAAGGCAAGGCGGCTGCTGTGGCCTGTCAAGGCGAAGTACGGGCGCAAGATCTCCTGGGCCGACCTGATGATCCTGGCAGGCAACGTGGCACTTGAGACTATGGGGTTTGAGACTTTCGGCTTCGGCGGTGGCCGGGTAGATGTTTATGAGCCTGAAGAGGACATCTACTGGGGCCCCGAAGACGTGTGGCTCGCCGATGAGCGCTACAGCGGCGATCGTGAACTCGCCGATCCGCTCGGCGCCGTGCAGATGGGCCTTATCTATGTGAACCCCGAAGGCCCGAATGGTCAACCGAGCGCGCTAGCGGCCGCGCGCGACATACGTGAGACATTTGCTCGCATGGCCATGGACGACACCGAAACGGTGGCACTCATCGCAGGAGGTCACACCTTCGGCAAGACCCACGGAGCAGCTGATGCTGACGTGTACGTGGGTCGAGAGCCCGAAGCAGCGAGCCTTGAGGAACAGGGGCTCGGATGGCGTAACACTTACGGCAGCGGCAAGGCTGGCGACTCGATCACCAGCGGCCTCGAAGGTGCCTGGACGCCGACGCCGGTGTCATGGGACAACAGCTTCTTTGAGACCCTGTTTGCCTACGACTGGGATCTCACCAAGAGCCCGGCGGGAGCATGGCAGTGGGTTCCGACCGATCCTGCCGCTGCCGGCACCGTGCCCGATGCGCACGATCCTGACAAGCGTCACACACCGGTCATGCTGACCACCGACCTGGCCCTGCGCATGGACCCGATCTATGAGCCGATCTCCCGACGGTTCCTAGAAAACCCAGACGAGTTTGCCGACGCGTTCGCCCGCGCCTGGTACAAGTTGACGCACCGTGACATGGGTCCTGTCTCCCGCTATCTCGGAGCTGAAGTCCCGGACGAAGAACTCATCTGGCAGGATCCCGTCCCCGCCGTTGACCATGACCTGGTTGACGACGCTGACGTTGCCTCGCTCAAGGCTCAGATCGTCGATTCGGGTCTCAGCACGTCACAGCTGGTCTCAGCTGCGTGGGCTTCCGCCTCAACGTTCCGTGATAGCGACATGCGTGGCGGCGCTAACGGCGCGCGCATCCGTCTTGCACCTCAGCGCGATTGGGAAGCCAACAATCCTGCTGAACTCAACGCCGTCCTGGAAGCGCTCGAGTCAATCCAAGAAAGCTTCAATGCTGCTCAGGCCAACGCCAAGCGCGTCTCGCTGGCTGATCTGATCGTGCTCGGCGGTTGCGCTGCTGTCGAACAAGCTGCGAGCGCAGCAGGGCACGACATCACGGTCCCGTTCTCGCCGGGTCGCACCGACGCGAGCGCTGAGCAAACCGATGCCGAGTCCTTTGAGGTGCTTGAACCGGTCGCTGACGGGTTCCGCAACTACTCACGACCCGACGAGAAGCGTCGCCTTGAGTTGCTGCTTGTCGACCGTGCGAGCCTGCTGTCGCTGACAGCACCGGAGATGTCCGTTCTGGTTGCCGGCCTGCGTGCCCTTGGAGTTGCCCACGGCGGTCATGGGATCTTGACCGACCGGTCCGGCGTTCTAACGAACGACTTTTTCGTGAATCTCCTTGACATGGGCACCGAGTGGCAAATGTCAGACACCGAAAATGTCTTTGAGGGTCGAGATCGAGCAAGCGGTGAACTCAAGTGGACTAGCACCCCAGTCGACCTAGTGTTCGGATCCAACTCGCAGTTGCGAGCTATCGCTGAGGTCTATGGCGCGTCCGATGCGGCTGCGAAGTTTGTTTCGGACTTCGTCGCGGCCTGGAACAAGGTGATGAACCTCGATCGTTTCGACCTGAACTGAAGCTTCAGTTCATCACACCCACGGCTGAAGTCGGGGAGAACCGAGCCAGTAGACGCTTCTCGTCGACCATTGCCTGCCGGTAGTCATCCCAGTCGGGATGCTCACCACTGAGGCGTCGGTAGTAGTCGACGAGAGCGTCGTTGGTTGCGTCACCTGGTTCGCGGGTTGTCGGGAGCAACTCGATGGTGCCGTCCATCGACACATACGACCAAGCTTTCGGGTCAGAGACGTGCAGCACTGCTCTCGGGTCACGCCGCAGGTTGGCGGTTTTGGCCCGAGTAGCAGTCATTGAGATCCAGAAGTCGCCACCCTCGGTGAAGTAGACGATGTCTGAAGACTGAGGGCGCCCATCGGCACGGATCGTGATGAGAATCCCGAGCGTGCGCTCGGCAGCCCATTTGACGGCGGTCGCGACTTCCATCAGCCGAGGTCCAGGCCGTTAGCTGCGAGTGGTGTGGTCATGGCCATGTCTGGTGGCCCTGCCAGCAGAGACATCAGCGCTGGCATCGCCGCCTGCATGGCTTCGTTATCGGCATGGCCCTGGGCGGCTTCCATGCTCGACATGAGGGCGAAGAACCAGTAAGTACTACCGTCGCCACGGTGATATGAGTAGGATTCGACACCCTCTACCGATTCACTGGCAGCAACAACTCTCTTGAGTGCTGCATCCATCTCGTCCTCTTTACCCTCTATACAAGAGAACTTGGCGAACACTGAGACTTTTGACATTCTGACCACTTTCGTCGGGACTAGCCGCTGGATTCCGTGACATCACAACCCCGGACATTGATGAGGCCGTGGAATCTCGGAGCAACGGGGTAGCAGCGAAGCGTAGCTAAGCGACCGTTCCGCGATCCTTATGCTGTGGCGCTATGGGAACCAACTAGCGCTCGCAGATCGAGATGACGAGCGAGGAGATCTCGCGATTCATTGAGCAATCCCGCACCGCAACAATGGCCACTGTCGGGCCCGGTGGCGTTCCGCATCTGGTGGCGATGTGGTATGGCTACCTGGATGGTCAGATCTGGCTTGAGTCAAAGGCCAAGGCCCAGAAGATCGTCAACTTGCGACGTAATAGCCACCTTGCGTTGATGATCGAAGCAGGTAATACCTACGACACGCTCAGAGGTGTTTCGCTTGAAGGTCGCGGGGTGATTTCAGAAGACAAAGACATGCTGTGGCGGGTCGGGCGCAATGTTTGGGAACGCTACAACGGCGAGTACTCCGACGAACTAGCACCATTGCTAGAAGCGACCCTCCGCAATCGTGTAGCAGTGCGACTTGACGTTTCTCGCATCCGCAGTTGGGATCATCGCAAACTTGGCCTCAGCCCCATCAAAATAGGTGGAACGACCGCTCCCCACATTGATGGCCCGGGCCTCCCCGGCCCAGCCTGACGAACCGCTCAGATAGTCAATGTCGCGGACTAGGCAGCGCTCCGATAGGCCTCCAAAATGAGTCCATGGAAGTGATGCACACCATGTTCGGATAGTCCCGACTTTTGCGGATCACAGACGATGGGTCCCTGGGTAAAGGCCGGGGTGCGCATGCCGCGCTGCACGCTCTCCACGATTGAGATGTCCTCTGGCTGCAATACCTCGTCTATGTATCGCATCGACTCGATGTCTGCGCTAGTCAACTCGTCGCTCTCAAGGTAGAAGTCGATCGTCTCAAGCATCCGCTGCGTTCCAGCAGGAATCATCTGCATCACACTGAAGTTGCCCCGTCCCGGGTAACGCATCAGGCAAGTATTTGGCCACAGCCACCACACGGCAAGGTCTTTAACCGTTGCAGAATCAACCCGGTATGCGGCATTTGGTGAATGCCCGGCACGAGCCATCTGGCTGGAGTAGATGCCGTGGGTGCGCACCTCGTAGGTGTCCATCTCGACTAGGGACACGAAGTCTCTATGGGCGACGTGACAGTGATAACACTCCAAGAAGTTGTCCACCACGTTCTTCCAGTTGGACGCGATGTCATAGTTGAACCTGCGCACATGGGTCAACTGCTCGACATCAGGCGCATAGTGAGCGATTTCGTCACCAAGACTCTCTGACTGGACAGCTAACGGCGCGGCACTGGGATCGAGATTGACATAGACGAACCCACCAAACTCCTCAACCTGTACTTCAGCGAGACAGATCGATTCCGGTTGGATGAGATTTGGGGCACGCCGCGCTCTCGCTAACCGACCATTGAGCTCATACGTCCAGCCGTGATACGGACACACGATGGCTTCCAGGTGGCCCGACCCGGAGAGGAGCTCGTGCGCCCTGTGCTGACACACGTTGTAGAAGGCACGCAGAATGTTGCTCGCGTCACGCACAACTGCAATTGGCATTCCTGCAACCTCAACGGCCACATAGGCGCCCGGTCGTCTGAGAGTCTCGACATGCGTCACCCATTGCCAACTCGCTGCGAACACGCGAGATTGCTCCACCTCCAGCCACTCAGGTTCGACATAGGCATCGGCGTGTAACGACAGAGATTTAGCCGGGTCACGCTCGTGGCCGGATGAGATCAGTGTCGCTTCGGCTTGGGTTGCAATGGGGGAGCGGGTAACGTCAGCGTCAACGGCCTTCACCTCGCCAAATCTAGGCTACGCAGGTGGCTATGCTCGCTTCTCAACACTTAACTCGAAATGTCTAGGCTTGATCTTATGTCAGCACCGAGTACAGCGTTCCGCCAATGCTTTGGTGCCTTTGTTTGTGCCTGCTGCGTTCTCTTCGTGGGTGGATGTGGCGATGAATCTGAGGATCAAAGCGAGAATACCACCACGTCCGAGGCTGTGGTTGCACAGCCTGAAGATGAGAGCACAGTCGACGCACACGATCACGATCACGGTCACGACCATGATCACTCCACCTCGAATTCAACCGAATGGGATGCTGATCCCGACGCAGCGGATCAGACAATCGCCATCGAGGTAATTGATGGTAAACCAGCTGAAGGATATGAAAGAGCGCAGATAGAGCTTGGTTCGATCATAGCTCTGGAAGTTTCATCAAATCAACCTGAAGAAATTCATGTTCATGGATATGACATCCTTCGAGCAGTGTCTGATGGTCATCCTGCGCACTTCGCGTTTGAGGCAGGGATTCCAGGAGTGTTCGAAGTTGAGCTTGAAGCCTCGGGCCAGTTGCTGCTCCTGCTTGAGATTTCCTAGAGAATCTGGAGAATTTGCGCCTGACCCGCATTCGCGATTCGGTAGTATCCGCGACTTTGTGCAGTCTCACGAGACATACTAAGGGGTAATCCGAGTCATGGACGCATCTCGGGGTGATTTTGGGCCGCAGTCAAGACCTAAACAACTCATACGATCTAGATACCGAAACTGCAGGATACTTATAGAAATGCGCTATTCAGTTGCTTTCCGCAAATGTGTCAACGCCTGCAAGCGACCTGCAATCCAACGGCACTCACGTGCTGGATCAGTCGCGAAGACTGCCACGAAGCTCATGTCCATTGCTGTCGCAGCGCTCATGGTGTCTGGACTGCTCGTGAGCCCTGCTCAAGCCCAGGTCGAAGTAACACTCATCAGCGCGAACCCAGACCGTGACACCCTCATGGCGCTCTACGACAGCGCCGGCGGAGACGGGTGGCACAACAACACAAACTGGAATAGCAGCGCTCCGCTTGGAGATTGGCACGGCGTCACGACAGATGCAGATGGCTCCGTCCGCCAGCTTGACCTATCGCAAAACAATCTGATTGGCACAATCCCAACACAGATCGGCGACCTGGCAAGTCTTGAATTGCTTGAGTTAGCCGACAACGCCCTGTCCGGCGAGATACCGCCCCAGATCGGCAATCTTGAGAATCTCAGGCGGCTCAATTTGAGTGGTAATTCACTAACGGGTTCGCTCCCACCACAGATCAGTTTCCTGGGCGATTTGAGTGAGCTATACCTAGGCTGGAATCATCTCAGTGACACCCTCCCAGTTCAACTCGGAGCGTTAACCAACCTCAAGCGCCTGGCCCTCAACGACAACGAGTTCCACGGCACGATCCCTCGCCAGTTAGGCGAGTTGAGCCAACTGCAGTATCTGAATCTGGCTCGCAACAACCTTGCTCGCACCATCCCGGCAAGGCTTAGCAAGCTGACAGAACTCCGCTTCCTATTCCTAGAAGGAAACCAGCTAGTTGGTAGGATTCCACCGAAGTTGGGGGATCTTACAAAGCTCAGATTCATCTACCTTAATGACAATCAACTGTCCGGGAGAATCCCTGTCGAGTTCGCCGGGATCAGCAATTCTGAAGATCTTCGAAGAGTCTATCTGAACAACAACAAACTCTCCGGGCAGCTGCCTTCAGGATTCGGCAAGGCCACTTCATTGTGGCGGCTCTGGTTGAACGACAACGAATTCACAGGCCAAGTACCTGCGTCTCTGCTCGCATTAGACGATCTATTCTCGCTGCGAGTCGAAGGTAACGGTGATCCAGCAGACGGTGGCCTCTGCATCCCCGACACACATGCCTTTGATGATTGGCTTGATCGCACACCTAGCTGGTTTGGAGAGCGTTGCACACCGGTTAGCGGGCCTTCCATCAGCGATCCAGCCTCGGATCGCGAGGTTCTAGAGAAGCTCTACAGCAATACCGATGGCGATAACTGGACTCATAGCACCAATTGGAACAGTGACGCTGATCTAAATGATTGGCACGGTGTGATCACTGATGCGAACGGAACGGTCACACACTTGATCTTGTCGGATAACAACTTAACTGGGTCCTTGCCACCTGAGATCGGCGAACTGGCTAATCTTGAACATCTCTTCCTAGACGGAAATGACTTGACCGGCGAGATCCCAGCCACAATAAGCATGCTCACTAATCTGGAGAGCCTTAATCTAGATCGCAACAGTCTGAGCGGCAGTATTCCTGCGACAATTGGGAGATTGACGGATCTCAAGTTCGTGTCACTCGACTTCAACAAGTTGACAGGTGACATTCCCATCCAGATCGGTAGTCTCACGAATCTTGAGGCTCTCTATGCTCATGGCAACTCCCTTACGGGTGAGATCCCTGAGACAATTCGGTTCATTGACGGTTTGCGGGATCTAGATCTGGCTTACAATCAACTGACCGGCGAGATTACAACGCGGGTTACTGAGCTCACAGAGTTGCAGTATCTGGAACTCAGCGGAAATGAACTCACCGGCCAGATTCCAGGTCGCCTTGTGAGAATGTCGGACTTGGTGTATCTGCTGCTTTCTGAGAATGAGTTGAGCGGCGATGTTCCGAGCCAGATAGGTCAACTGCCTAACCTCACGTATCTGTATCTCGACGGCAACAATCTCGCAGGAGAGATTCCCGCTGAACTAGGTGCCCTTGAGAAGCTCGGTTACCTGTATCTCAACGACAACCAACTAACTGGTTCAGTCCCGACCGAACTTGGCAATCTAGAGGAACTGTGGCGCGTGGACCTGTCTGGGAACGACTTGATGTGGAATGTCCCAGGTTCATTCTTGCGTCTCGGACACTTGCTCACAGCTCGCTTTGATAATGGCGCTGCCGATGAGGGTGGCCTTTGCTTGCCCGGAATCGGCGCATTCAATCGCTGGCGGGGTTCCATTCCAGATTGGTCTGCAGAGATCTGTCCCGACAGGCTTGTGTACATCGATATCGCCAATCACACATTGCGAGATGACATCACTGACATGTACTACGCAGGGGTGTTTGGGGACGAGCCCGACAACAACTTCCGGCCAGATGACCCGGTGACACGTGGCGAATTCGCATCAATGCTTGCAGGTGTCTTAGGACTTTCAGCATCTGATGACGCGACGATTCCGAGTGACGCAATAGACCATGATCACGCTGCTGCAATTGCCGCGCTCGTTGAGGCTGAAATGTTCAAAGTCGATGACTCTGGCTTGATTATGCCTGATCAGAGGGTGACACGAGCCGAGGTAGCAGCGGTATTCGCGGATTACCTCAGTCTCAGAGTTCCGCCCAGGGGTCAGGCATTTAGCGACATTGCGGGCCACGAACACACCGACGCCATCAGAGCCGCTGCGGTCGCGGAGATCATTGAGGGCTACCCGGACGGAACCTTCAAGCCCGAGCGCCCGGTGACACGCGCCGAGATAGCAACCATCTTTAAGCGTGCATTGTTCGCCGATCCCGAAGACGAGGAGTAGCACCGGCAGCTAGCGTCGCTTGATGTTCGATCTCCTGATCCGGGGTTGTGAGTTAGTCGACGGTCGGGGTGGGCCTCGCCGCCGCGCCGATATCGGGATAGTCGGCGAGCGGATCTCCGCAATCGGCGACCTCAACGGCGCGCAGGCTGCCACCACTGTCGACGCCGCAGGGCTTGTGGCGACTCCCGGCTTCATCGATGTTCACACGCATCTTGACGCCCAGGTGTTCTGGGATGAGACGCTGTCACCGTCGCCGCTGCACGGTGTGACCACAGTCATCGGAGGCAACTGCGGCTTCACGATCGCACCACTTGGCGATGACCCCTCCCATGGCGACTACCTAATGCGGATGCTCGCTCGCGTCGAAGGCATCCCGCTTGAGAGCCTGCGAAGTGGCGTTAGTTGGGACTGGTCAACCACAGCTGAGTACTTCGACGCCATCGAAGGTCACCTGATGATCAACGCCGGGTTCAAGGTCGGACATTCGGCCATCCGGCGAGTTGTGATGGGTAAAGACAGCGTGGCACGAGCCGCCGATCCCCACGAACTATCAGCCATGCAAGACCTGCTGCGAGACGGCTTAGAAGCAGGTGCTTTGGGGTTCTCGTCATCGTGGTCACGCACTCACAACGACCCGATGGGCAACATGGTGCCGAGTCGCTGCGCAGAGATGTCTGAGTTGGTGGCACTGTCATCGGTGCTGGCCCCCTACGACGGCACATCGTTGGAGTTCATCCCTGCTATCGGGCCCTTTGAGCCCTGGGCAATCGAGTTGATGACCGACATGTCAGCAGCTGCCCAAAGCCCTCTCAACTGGAACGTCATGACCGTCACGAGGCGCTCACTTGCGATGAACCAAACAAAGCTCCAAGCCGGAGATCATGCGGCAACTCACGGTGCCAAGGTGGTTGCTCTGACGGTTCCGATGACGCTGTCGTTACATCTCAATTTCAACAGCGGCTTCGTGCTTGATGCCCTCCCGCAGTGGGAGGAAGTGATGTTGCTGCCAAGCGATGAGAAGCGTCAGGTTCTCGCGGACCCACGAGAGCGCAAACGGCTCAACGACTTGGCCCAGTCGAACCATCCACTGCGGTCTCTGGCTCATTGGGAGCGCATGACGATCCTGCACACCGCCGCTGCTGTAAACGCAGACTGCATCGGTCGCACTGTCGCAGACATCGCATCCGAACGTGGCCGCGCTCCCTTTGATGTGCTGTGTGACCTGGCGCTTGACGACCTACAGACATCGTTTGGCAACCCAGCACCACAGGATTCCGACGAGGATTGGGCGGCCCGGGTTGAGATCTGGCGTGACCGTCGGGCTGTAATCGGTGCTTCCGATGCTGGTGCGCACCTAGACCTCTTCCTAAGCGCGAACTATGCCACTGTCATGCTTAACGAAGCAGTCGTCAAGAGGGGCTTGCTTTCGCTTGAAGAGGCCATACACCCGATTACCGAAGTTCCGGCGAAGCTGTATGGGATTGTCGGTAGGGGAGTACTTACCGAAGGTGCCTACGCCGACATTGTCGTGCTTGATGAGACCACGATCGGCACTTCACCCACGTCTCTGCGAAGCGACTTGCCCGCTGGAGCGTCTCGCCTCTACGCAGAAGGCACAGGCATCAAGCACGTCATCTGCAATGGCACCGAAGTTGTGCGCAACGGCCAATTCAGCGACCTGCGACCTGGCAAGCTGCTGCGCTCCGGCACTCACACAACCGGCCCCAGCCTCAATTGATGGCTGAGTGATTCCTGACCCTTCGGTCTACTGTCTGATCAATCAGCGGGTAGGTGACCTATCCGCCCCGGACCTATCGGTCGGGCATTTCAGCTGTGCCGTAACCCTCGTCGGCTAGACCCTCGGTGAAGAAGGCTTCCCACATCAACCCATCAGGATCGGTAACCCAAGACTTGTGCTGTAGTTGGTAACCGCACACGAGGTCGTTCTGATCGTCACGGGACATGCCAACCGAGTCGATGTGCTCACGCATCTGTTGCAACTCGGGCCTTGACTCAACCTGTATCCCGTAATGGGCCGAACCGGGCGGGCCCTCGCCATGCACATCAAGCGAGAAATTCACCCTCGGATCATCCAGCATCCACTTTGCATAGTCGGGGCGACGCAGCGTTGGCTCCATCCCGAAAAACCTCGTATAGAAGTCAATCGAAGCCTCCAGATCCTCAACCTGTAGTCCTATATGCATACGGCGCATCGTGTCTCCTCGTTGTTTCGGGGTGGTCGACTGATCCGGGCGGTTCGGTGGGTCAGCCGGGCGGTGGGTCAGCCGGGCGGTCGCTCAGCGGGCTTGAAGTAGCGATTCGGTGACATCGCATGAAGCCTGCTGCTGCAACCGCATGGTAGGTCGCCTACCATCGCGAGCCGTCGTAGTAAGCGAACGGGGGCATCGGTGAACGTCGACGCGTGGATCACCGTTGCTGTGCTCGCAATCATGGCCCTTGCGCTGATCCGCGATTGGGTCGCGCCCGCGACCGGTGTAGTCGGCGCCACGATAGTGCTGTTCACGATCGGCATCATCACACCTGCTCAAGCCTTCGCCGGCTTTTCTAACCCAGCGCCCCTCACCGTCGCGATGCTCTACGTAGCGGCAAGAGCCATCGAGCGCACAAACGCACTGACACCCGTGTTGCAGTCAGTTTTGAAGCCCGGTCATGGGCTACGAGCAACGATGGCGCGCCTCACCCTGCCCATCAGCGCCGCCTCTGCATTCTTTTCGAACACGCCAATCGTGGCGATGCTGATCGATCCGATCGTGCGCTGGAGCGAGGAAGAGCGATTTGCGCCCTCACGAATCCTGATACCCATCTCGTACGCGGCGATCCTCGGTGGTGCGGTCACGCTGATCGGCACATCTACCAACCTGCTGGTCTCGGGTTTGCTGGAGGAGTCAGGCCAGGACGGACTCGGCATGTTCGAACTCATACCGATCGGGTTGCCTGCTGCGGTCGCCGGGTTAGTGACAATCCTGTTACTTGGCCCGCTCCTGCTCCCAGACCGCTACCGAACCGGCAGCGCCGAGCGGGGAGGGGTGCGTGAGTACCTGGTGCGCTTCGTAGTTGAAGGCTGGGACTCAATAGGGAACCGAGGTGCGCTAGTCGGCCGCCAACTTGGAGAGACCCGCCTGTTGCGGATGCCCAATGCCAGGCTGATCGGCCTTGACCGGCGCAACCAGAACCTTGAGGTGACCAGCGAGGTCGAACTTCAAGGTGGCGACGGACTGTCGTTTCGAGCCGCAGCAGACGACATCGTCGCCCTAAAGACTTATGCCGGACTCGCAGGCGACCAGGGACACTTGCTCGACGGTGTCCCCGCAAGAACGTCGTTCTTTGAGGCAGTGATTAGCAACACCTCACCGCTGATTGGTCGGACACTTCGTGATAGCGACTTTCGCAACAACCTCGGTGGTGTTGTCGTAGCTATCCACCGATCAGGTGAAGAGTTGCGCTCACGGCTCGACCGGGTCGTGCTACATCATGGCGACAGCTTGCTGCTGATAGCTGACGACAACTTCCGGCGACGCTGGCGTGACCGGGGACTGTTCCTGCTAATCGCACGGGTCGACCTAGGTCTGCCACCCGCACTTGATCCAACATTCGACGACGCCGAGCTTGATCTAGGCAATGAGGCCGAAGTCGAAGCACCCCGCTTTGCGATGCCGCGCGCCGTGCTGCCAAACGCATGGATCGCAGGTGCGGTAATGATTGGGATAGTCGCGCTGCCGGTAGCGACCGGTGGCTCCTTTAGTGTCTTGCGTTCAGCAGCTCTGGGTGTCCTGGTGCTGGTAGCAGCCCTGGTGCTGTCCCCAAACGAAGCACGGGACGCGGTGGACATGAGCGTGATCATCATGATCGCGGCAGCGTTCGGTCTTGGCTCAGCGGTGCAATCCACAGGTCTGGCAGATCAACTCGCGAATGGCATCATTGGCGTGTTCGGCCCGCTAGGTGAGGTCGGCATTGTCGTCGGACTGGTGATCGCCACCTGGCTTCTCACCGAACTTGTCACCAACAGTGCCGCTGTCGCCTTGCTCTTCCCGATCGTGCAGTCGGTAGCAAGCCAGGAGAGTCTTAACGGACGCACCCTCGCAATCGGTGTAGGGATCGCCGCTAGCTCATCATTTCTGACACCTATCGGCTATCAGACGAACACGATGGTGTACGGCCCGGGCGGGTATCGCTTCACGGACTACCTGCGGCTCGGGCTACCGGTAACCATTGCAGTCTTGAGCACCATCGTCGCCGCCACATTGCTGTCAATCTGAGAGCAACGCTTGCTGTTTCTACTAGTGTGCCTGCATTTCCACTCCGGGAATCCAAGCGCCAGTTCACGATCCGAGTAGCTCGGCCCCTGTGAAACTCCTGTTGTGAACCTGCTGTGAACGAGCACTCGCACGGTCGGCTGAGCACGACCGGATGATCTGGCTGCTGCTCATCGCTCATGGCATCGGTGTGGCGGTGCTTGCTGCTGCGGGTGACCGGCTGGGTCGCTTCAGCCTGGTGCTGGGTGCGTTTGCCCCTGCGCTGACCACGATCTGGGCACTCCCACGTCTTGAAACGACCGCCCCGGCTACTGCGGAGTTGTCATGGGTAACCCAGATCGACCTGGAGATCGCCTTTAGTGTCGGACCTTTCGCCGCGTTGTTAACCGTGATCATCTCGGGCATTGGTGTCGGAGTGTTCGTGTACTCAACGGGCTACTTCAAACCCGGAACCTCCGGCACCGGTCGCTTCGCAGCGACACTGCTGGCGTTTAGCGCGTCGATGGTCGGGATCGTCTGGGCGGATTCGATCTGGACACTTTTCGTGTTCTGGGAACTCACCTCGATCACTTCGTTCCTGCTAATCGGCCACAAACAGACCGACCCTGTGGCGTTGCTAGCGGCTCGACGAGCACTGCTAATCACCTCAGGTGGAGGATTGGCGCTGCTTGCCGGTTGCGTGATAGCAGCCGATGTTGCCGGGACGGCTCGCCTGTCGGAGATGGGCGCCCTGTCGGGGACACGAGCAACTGTTGCAGCCGCTCTGGTATTAGCTGCCGCAGCGACGAAGTCAGCACAGTTCCCGTTTCATGTTTGGCTTCCAGGTGCGATGGCAGCACCCACGCCAGTAAGCGCCTACCTGCACTCGGCGACGATGGTAAAGGCCGGAGTGGTGCTCGTGGCGATTGCGTCGCCTGTTTTGGGTTCGGTCGCTATCTGGCAGCCGGTTGGCACCACGCTCGGTCTCATCACCATGATCTGGGGCGGGATCGGGGCCTTGCGTCAGCGTGACGCAAAGCTGATCCTGGCCTGGAGCACGGTGTCACAGCTCGGGCTGATGGTTGCCCTGCTGTCGGTGGGCACCGCAAAGGGCACCTTTGCTGCAATGGCGATCCTGGTAGCGCACGCCCTGTTCAAGGCTGCACTGTTCATGGTGATTGGCGAGATTGATGTTCGCACCGGCACCCGCGACATCAACCAACTCAGCGGCCTGTGGCGAACCATGCCAACGCCTTTCGTGATCGCGGTGTTAGCAGGTGCGTCGATGGCCGCGATACCGCCGCTAGTGGGATTCCCGGCCAAGGAAGCCGCCATCGAAGCCGTGCTGCAGCTCTCAGGTTTCAGTGGTGCGGTAGTCGCCGCCGGTGTGATCGGAGGATCGGTGCTCACGGTCGCCTACACCGTGAGGTTGCTGAGGGGTGTGTTCGCTGACGCTCCCGGCGCTGCATCGACCCGGGTCGGGCCTCAGCGAAGGGCCTTGACCGCAGTCGCCGGTGTGCTCGGTGCCGCCGGATTGGTTGCGTTCCTGTTGCTGGGAACCGTCAGCGACTGGGTGCGAGCAAGTGCCATCGACATCAACCCGGAAGCGAGTTCCTACGGACTACATCGTTGGCCCGGGCTGACTGTTGGTCTGGCTGTGTCGTTTGGTGTGCTGGTCGTTGGTCTGACACTTGCCAGTGTGCTGCCGAGTCGCTCGATACGACCGCTTCACCCGTTTGGTGCCGAGCTCGTCGACTCCATCATCCACCGACTGTTGCGGGCTACACAATGGCTCACAGCCCGAGTGCAACATGGTTCGCTGCCGGCCTACCTCGCTGCTATGGCAGCCACCTCGGGGCTAGCAATGGTGCCCTTCGTCTTTGCCTTGAATCTCGACGGCCTGTACCGGTGGGATAGCACGACGCAAGCCTTCCTTGCGGTGCTGGTAGCTGTCGCTGCATTGACAGCAGCCCTAGTTCACTCTCGTCTTGGCGCCGCCATGGGACTCGGCGCTGTCGGCATTGGGGTTGCGGGACTGTTTGTTGCTCATGGCGCACCTGATCTGGCACTTACTCAACTCGTGATTGAGATCGTGATTGTGGCTGGATTCGTGATGGGACTCGGTCATCTGACACGACGGTTCCCGCGATCCGGGCTCGGTTGGCGAACGACCCGCCTGAGCGTCGCTGTCCTCGTTGGCGCAACGGTAACGATCGCGCTGCTCGCGACTGGAGGGAACCGGCAAGCCACTCCACCCATCGAGGCTCTTAGTCAGCAGGGAGTGACCGAGGGTGGCGGCAACAACCTCGTAAACGTGATCCTGACAGACATCCGTGGTTTAGACACCCTGGGCGAGATCGTGGTCTTGCTTGTCGTGTCGATCGGGGTGCTAGCGCTGACTCGCAGGCGCGAGGTCGACGATGATGTCGAACCCGAGCCGGTAGCCAACTCAGGACATTTGCGATGATCGCAGCACGCTCGCCCGTGATGCGCATGGCTGTGCAGGCGTCAAGCCCGCTGGCGCTTGTGGTCGCGGCTTACTTGTTCTTTGCGGGACACAACCGCCCAGGTGGCGGCTTCGCTGCTGGACTCGTGATCGGCGCGGTGGTCGCGCTTCGCACTATTTCGGGCCTGCGCCGTCCAGCCAACGCCAACACTTTGTTGGCTACCGGCGGACTGGTGGCTGCCTCCGTGACGGTGGCACCGCTGGTGTTCGGAGGCACCTTTTTGGATCAAGTCGTCTGGAAGTTTGAGTTACCCGTGCTGGGGACGGTCAAGTCGGGCACGGCACTGCTATTTGATGCCGGGGTGACATTGATTGTCGTGGGCCTGTTCGAAGCGGTGATCGCTGGCTTCGGGACTAGGTCGTTAGGTCTTGATGATCCAGCAGGCCAGACATGAATGTGAGCCAATATGAGCCGCAGCCTCAAGTGAGTCTCAAATGAGTGTCGCGCTGGTGCTAGCGGTCGGCTCGCTGGCTGGAATCGGCACCTATCTCGTGACGGCACGTTCGTTGAGCAGGATCGTGCTGGGATTCTCGATGCTGGGTCATGCTGCTGTGCTTGGGTTGCTGGCGGCCGGTGGCCCGGCGGGACAGCCCCCACTTGCAGACATCGCCTCACCGACCCAGATGTCAAACCCCCTACCTCACGCGCTTTCTCTCACCGCCATCGTCATCTCGTTTGGCCTGACACTTTTCTTGCTGGCCCTGGGTAAACGCCAGCACACACTCACGGGCGACGACCTCGTTGAAGATGACGTTGAGGATCGCCGTATCGCCACCAAAGCCGCAAGAGAGGCAGAGGCGCACTCTGGTGCCGCTAGTAGCACTAGCTCTGATCAAAGCACTGGCGCGAATCCGTGAGCGCAGTAGTAGCACTGCTCGTTGTCGGCCCGATCATTGCCGCGGCCGGTGCAATGTTGGCCCGCAACCACCGGGTGCTACGTGACACGATCACCCTCGGGACAGTCGCTCTGGTCGCCGCTCTGTCAGGTTGGCTGCTGGCAGCAGTGGCGAGTGACGGCACTGTCGTGGTCTGGGTCGGGGGTTGGAATCCCGAGTTGGGGATCGTGCTGGTGGCTGACATGTTCGCGGCGCTGATCCTGCTGGTGGCGACCGCCACCATCTTCTTCGTTGAGATCTACGCCTTAGGTCAGCGTCACGTTCCCTGGAGTGCTGAACCCACGCTGGTCGGACCACTGTTGCTCGTGCTCACCTCAGGCGTGTCGCTGGCGATCCTCACGGGCGACCTCTTCACCCTGTTTGTTGCGTTCGAGTTGATCTTGGTATCGAGCTATGTCTTGTTGACCCATCAGGCACGTCGGGCTCAGGTTCGCTCAGGTATGACCTATGTCGTGATGAACCTGTTCGCCTCGGCGTTGTTCCTCACCGGCGTTGCTCTCGTTTACGGGGCCTGTGGAACCGTCAATATGGCTCTTCTGGCCGAGCGCATTCCTGCTCTGCCATCAGAGCTGCGCTTTGCGATCGGTCTCTGGTTCCTTGTTGTCTTTGGCACGAAAGCCGCGGTGTTCCCGCTGTTTTCTTGGTTGCCTGACAGTTACCCGACTGCACCGACAACTATCACCGCAGTATTTGCTGGACTTTTGACAAAGATCGGGGTGTATTCGCTCATCCGGTTCCACAACCTCACTGCCATGAGTGATCTCAAACCAGTGATCTTGACGGTGGCGGCAGTGACAATGATTGTCGGGGTCGCCGGTGCCTTGGCCCAGGACGACATCAAGCGGATCTTGTCGTTTCATATCGTCAGCCAGATCGGCTACATGGTCATGGGTCTGGGTCTGTTCACAGTTGCAGGGGTTGCCGGATCGATCCTGTTCCTAATTCACCACATGCCCACCAAGACGGTGCTGTTCCTCGTTGGTGGCGTGATTGAGGAGCGAGAGGGCACGTCGGCGCTCAACCGCATCGGTGGCATGGCCAAACGAGCGCCATTCGTGGCGGTGCTGTTTGCGTTCCCTGCGTTGAGCCTTGCCGGATTACCTCCGTTTTCGGGATTCGTAGCCAAGCTTGCGCTCGTTGATGCAGGCATCGCGGATGCTGCATACCCGGTTGTGGTAGTCGCGCTCGTTGTGAGCATCCTCACGTTGCTATCAATGGCCAAGATCTGGATTGGTGTGTTCTGGGGAAAACAACCCGCTGAGCCTCAACCGCAGCCGGCCCCAGCTACCACGCAAAGTGAGACAACCGATGTGGCAGTTGACGCCAAGCCCGACACCCATCCGGGTCGGCGTCTTACGGTCGGTGCTACTGCCTTGACGGTCGCAGCGACGCTGGCCGTTGCTGCGCTTAGCGGACCCATCCTTGAACTAAGTGAGGAGGCGGCCCGCAATCTCATCGACCCTGACATCTACCGAGCAGCGGTGCTGCGATGACCAGCCCGCTAACCCCGGCGCTAGGTGTGCGGGTTCGGCGCGCCACGGCCGCGTTGCTAGCGCCGCGGCGGATCATCACTGCGATCGGGTTGGTGTTTGCGTGGTGTGCCTTGTGGGGCAACGTGAGCATCGCCAATGTGTTGTCTGGCACCTTGATCGGCTTTGTGGTAAGTGCACCGTCGATTGCCACGGCCGGAACCGGAAGTGTCAGGCTTAAGCCCCTGCTGCGATTCTCGTACCTGGTTGCAATTGACCTAGTTATCTCCACGCTGAGCGTCGCACGGGAGGTGTTGACGCCTAACGACTACACCGACGAGGCCATCATTGCAGTACGAACCGAATCCGCTCGGGGGCACCACTTGCTGCTCAACGCTGCCATTACGGTCACACCAGGAACCGCCGTGATCGATACCGATCCGGACTCTGGCACCCTCTACATTCACGTATTGCATGCAGACCGCCTTGATGCAACCGTCGCGCATGTTAATGAGTTGGCTCAGCTAGCCAGCGAGGCTCTTCCTACAACCCGATCGGCCGGCCCGGCAGGGAGCCGCTTGTGATACCCGCCATTGCGTATTGTGCCTACGGCCTGACCGCAGCGTTTGCGACGATCCGGCTGCTGCGTGGACCAAAGCTCGCGGATCGGGTGGTCGCCGTTGATGTGGCGCTTATCTCGCTGATGTGTGGCATCGCTACACACGCTGCCGTCACTTCCACAACGACGTACCTCAACTTGCTGGTTGTGATCGCCATCGTTGGTTTCACTGCGACGGTCGCTGCAAGCCGCTACATCGAGAACCAGCGCAAGTAGCTGTGAGTCTCTCGTGAACCCCGTCGCGGCAATACTCATTCTCGCCGGTGCTGCCATCGTCCTTATCGCAGGCCTTGGGCTGTTGAAGTTCCATACGCCTTATGCCCGTTTCCATGCGGCTGGCAAGGCGAGCCCGGTTGCGTTCTTGCTGGTGGCAGCAGGGGCGGGACTCGAAACGGGCTGGGCTGGTACGTCTCGGCTAGTGGTGGCCGCAGCCGCCCTGGTGCTGACTATCCCTGCAGGCGTTCACCTGCTATTCCGGGCGGTACATCGCACGAGTGGCCCAAGGCTGCGCATTGACGCCTTGTTGCCAGACGAAGAGAAGGCTGACGAACATCATCGTCGTGCCGACGATTCTCGCGGGAGTGGGTAGCAGTGCGCGCCGCTGTTTGTCGTGAGTTTGGCAAGCCACTCGTAATCGAGGAGCTGCGACTCGATCCCGTAGGGCCAGATGATGTACAGGTGGATGTTGCCGCGTGCTCAATCTGTCACAGCGACATCCACTACGCGGAAGGTTCCTGGGGTGGTGAACTGCCCGCGGTTTATGGCCATGAGGCCGCTGGAACTGTTTCGGCTGTTGGACGAGGGGTGCGAAGCGTCGCAATTTGGGATCGGGTGTCGGTCAGCCTGATTCGCTCGTGCGGAACATGTCGCCAGTGCTTGCGAAGTAACGAGGTGTTTTGTCAGACGGATCTCGGGCCGGTGCCTGCGCGGTTGCACCGGAGTGACGGCACGACTGTCGATGCGGGCTTGCGCTGCGGGGCGTTCGCAGAGCAAGTGGTCGTACACCACTCTCAGGTGATGCCGATACCCGCCAGCATCGGCTGGAACGCTGCCGCCCTGCTGGGATGCGGTGTAGTGACCGGGGTTGGGGCGGTGCTCAACACCTCCAGCGTCGATAACGCGTCGATAGTTGCAGTGATTGGCGCGGGCGGTGTCGGCTTGAACGCCATCCAAGGTGCCCGGCTGGCTGGCGCCGCTGCAATCATCGCCATAGACATCGTCGATCACAAGCTCGAAGTTGCCAGACGTTTCGGTGCAACGGCATCCGTTAACGCAAACGGTGACGTTCGGGCAGGTGTTGCGGCTGCCACAGAAGGCGCTGGACTAACGCACGCTTTCGTGACGGTTGGTTCAACAGTTGCGGTAGAACTTGCGATAGACCTTGTCGCCGCGGGCAGCGAGGTCGTGATCGTTGGCATGCCACCGGTAGGGGCCCGCCTTGAGATCGACCCGACCGAGATCGCCGACAAGGGCCTACACATCGTCGGCTCCAAAATGGGCGACACACGTCTCGGGGTTGACATCGCTCGACTGCTGAATTGGTACGAGCAGGGGACGCTAATGCTCGACGAGTTGGTCTCGGCGACTTACCCACTCGAAAGCATCAACGAAGCCATCCACGACGTAACCACAGGCAACGCCCTGCGCAATGTGATCACGATGCCGTAGCTGACGTGTCGGCTGGGTCAATGTCGGGGATTGAGGCTACGAAGTCGCGGGCGTGGGTGTTGTCGGCCGCGATGTCGCCGATCGTTTTGGCCTTGGTGTGATGTCCTCGCAATGCCGCTAGCGGATCCGTCTGATCACCGACATAGCCGAGGGCGAAGGCACCCTGGCGGTAGCCCATCATCTTGAGCAAATCGTCATCAAGAGTGCGCGCCACGTCAGCTGGGCACGCCAGATACTGGTTCTCTTCCTGGCGCACCCAACCCACTGCGTACGTGATGTTGACCCCTCTACGCACCTCCGCTGCGCGATTAGCACCGGCACCATGGAGCACCTTGCCGTCATAGAACAGCACGCTGCCACGGGGCATCACTGCTTGAACACCTGCGATGTTGGCGGCTTGGTCATCGTCGAGCCGTGAACTTCCCGGCAGGATCCAGGTGGCACCGTTATCGGCCGTGAAGTCTGTGAGCGCCCACATGGTGTTGCACTGCACGTGATAGTCGACTCCGAAGTTAAAGAAGTCAAAGGCCATCTCATCGCGGTGCAGCTTCTGAGCTGTCTCGCCGGGCCCAACCGAGATGATCTGAGTTAGGTGCAATTGGACAGCGGTTGCATGCGATAAGAAGTGCTCAACGACCCCCACTGCCAGGGTTTGCATCACCAGCTCACGAGCAGCAGGGCAGCGGGCGACGAGTGCTCCGGTGCGGCGGGTGTACAGGCCGTCATAGCTGTCACGACCCGCAGCCGAGGCCTCGATGAACGGGCGCGCCTCCTCATCGAGGCGATCTAACAGCGCCGCATCAGTAGCGTCGGTGACTATCGCGTAACCCCAGCGACGGAGATAGTCGCTCACGACCGACGGTTCCGCGTCAGGTGTGAAGTAGTGCGGGCTCACGGCATCGCAACTTACAGCCGGCGTGCAGGTCAACTGACCACGACCATCCAAAACCACAAGGTCTATGGTCACTTCATGGCAACACCGTCAATCGCAGACTCAGACAGCCGCACAACCAGGGTGGTGGTGCATGCTGACGATGTGGGCATGAACCACGGCGCCAATCAAGCCTTCATTGAATTGTCAGGGTTAGGCACAATTGGTGCCGGTTCGGTGATGGTGCCCTGTCCCTGGTTCAGCGAGATCGGCGAAGCCGCAGCAGCCAGCGAAACGCTTGATTGCGGGGTTCACCTGACCCTCAACTCCGAAATGACCCACTACCGCTGGGCACCCATAACTCGAGTCAGCGCTGCGTCTGGGCTGATCGATGATGACGGCTACATGTGGCCCGATGTTGCCTCGCTGCGCAGACACGCCAACCCAGATGCAGTTGAGACCGAATGGCGTGCCCAGATCGAGCGGGCTCTCGCAGCAGGAATCGATGTGACCCACCTCGACGCTCACATGGGATCGGCTCTAGCCCCGGAGTGGTGCGATCGCTATGTCAGTCTCGGGATCGAGTATCGCGTGCCCGTGTTGCTGACAGCCAGGCTTGGTGACTACGGCCCGGGTGATCACCTCGAAGGCGCAGATGAGGCACCGTTTGTTGCTGCAGTCGAAGTAGCTCACTCCGCTGGACTGCCAATCTTTGACGAGGTGCTTGAGACAGACTTCTCACGCCCAGATGATCAATCAGCCGACTACGTCGAGATGCTCTCCGACTTAGCAGGCGACCTCATCTACTGCGCGTTTCACCCCAACACAGATGGAGAGATTCGAAATATTGAACCCGACAGTTGTCATGTGCGCATCGACGAACACTTGCTGTTTGGCCGACCGGAATGGAAGGACTGGTTAGACGCTCAGCCTTTCGAACTCTGTGGAATGCGTGAGCTCAGATCTGAACTGAGGGCCACGCTGAACACTTAGAAGTCTCTAGGGAGCACCGCTATCCGTTAGGCAGCAATACGGTGCGCGCCTCAGCACCGGTCTTTAGTGCATCAAATGCCAACTGCAGTCCGTCAAGACCCGCAGTGCGAGAGATCATCTCATCAAGCTTCAGGCGACCCCGCAAGTACATATCAGCGAGCATCGGGAAGTCTTTGCGAGGGCGAGCACCTCCGGCTCGCACACCACGCAGATTCTTGTTTTGATGCAGATCGAGGAACGGGTAGGTGACCGTGGCTCCCAGATCAGGAACACCAACAGCACAGATGTTGCCTCCTGGGCGTGTCATGGTGATTGCCTGAGCTAACAGGTTGGTGTTGCCGACCACCTCAAAGGCGTGATGTACCCCTCCTGGTACCAGTGACTTCACGGCAGCAACCGAATCAAACTCAGCCGTATCAGCAAGCAGGAAGTCTGTTGCTCCGAACTCACGTGCCAGCGACTCTTTGGCGGCCACCCTGTCAATGGCAATGATGGCTGATGCTCCTACAAGCTTGGCTGCTTGGATGACGTTCAAACCGACTCCACCAGCACCAATTACAGCAACCGTGTCACCGATCTTCACACGAGCCCGGTTAAACACAGCACCTGTACCGGTGACGACTCCACAGCCGATCAATGCGGCTGCAGTAAGCGGCATCTCGGTTGGGATCGGGATGCACTGATTCTCATTGACGACTGTCTCCTGCACGAAAGCACCAATATTGGCGAAGTTGTAGATCGGCATGCCGTTTTCCACATATGGCTGGCTGAGCGAGCCAAGTGCAGAAGTCGTGCAGTTGCCTGGATCTCCGCCTTCACAATCTGGGCAATGCCCGCAGTTAGCGAAAGTCGAGAGGATGACGTGGTCACCTACCTCGCAATATGTAACTGCTGATCCAACTTCGACAACGACCCCAGCGGCTTCATGACCGGGGATTAGCGGTACCGGCATGTAGTACTTGCCGTGTACACAACTGAGGTCACTGCCGCACACGCCGGCCGCTTTGACCTCGACACGCACCTGGCGTGGTGAGAGCGTTCGGGCGAGCGCTATGTCATTTGAAAGCCGGACGCTCTCTTCTGTTTTGCCTTCAAGCACTAACCCTTGCACTCTTTGAAACCTCCGGGCTTATGGTGGGAATTGCAACCAGGAGATTGGGCGGCTACACGCGTTAGTGCCACGCCAATCAACTGTTATGAGCACGCATTCGCTCAACTGCCTGCCAACGCTTAGCGGCACTGATGGTGCCCAACATCATCTTCTTGAACCGCCGATGGGCACGATCTGTCTCACCCGCAGGAACCGAGTGCATGAATGGCACGTGAGATACGCCTACCCAATAGAACGCTGCCCAGGCGAGGTCTTCCTTCAGGTCTTCCTCGCTCCATTGCGGACCACCCGATTCAGCCAATTGGTGGCGATAATGCTCTAGAAGTTCTGGTTCACGTTCGAGGGTCTCTTCGTTGTGGCTGGCCATCAACAGCCAACCGAGATCAAGTCCGGGGAATGATCGCATGACTGTTTGCCAGTCCAAGATCACCGGTCCGTCGGGGCGGAACACAACATTGTCAAGTTCGTAGTCTTGGTGGGCGAGTGTCCAGGTTCGATCAGCAAAGCGTTGCAGCCAACCCTCAACGTCTGCCAGAAACACATCTTCGACTAGTTCCACGATGTCATCTGGGTGGAAATGCGCAAAGTGATTGCGAATGTTCGTCCAACTGTCAAGCGTGAACGGGATTCCGATGCGCAGCGATGGCGACATCCAGTCAATCAACCAGTCCAGTTCGCTCAGTTGATTGTCCATCCAGAATGCCCCATGAAGGCGGGCCAGATCACCGACGAGCGTATGCATACGCTCGAAGTTCGTGCCTTGAAGGATGTCGCCCTTCTCAGCAGGATGTATGTGTTCAATCACCAAAGTAGCGTCATGGGTGGCTGCATCGAACAGATTGACGAAGCAGTGCGGGATCGTCATCGGTGTTCGCTGCGTCACAGGGCCCGCTAAGTCAGAATAGAACCCTGCCTCGCGCTGGTACGAGAGCATCACCGAGGCATACATCCGGGCAATGTCGTCATCAAGCGGGCACTTAGCAACGAACGAGGCCGGCAGACCTCCTGATGGCTTGCCGTAGGACGTCGACACGATGCCAACTTCGCCCATCGCACCCACAAAGCCATCCATCGGCCTTACCTGTACGGATGTCACATTGGCATCGGTGTGTCCGGCAAGCCGCAGTTGCTGTTGCAGCCACTCGGGTGTCATCGCCGAAAGAGACTTGAGTATTCCGGTCATCTTGGCTCCCTCGTGTCCCAATACGGTGGCCGTTTGTTCAAGTACGCAGCCATCCCTTCGCTGGCTTCGTCACTTCTGAACAACTCTGCCGATAGTGCCTGTGTCCAATCAAGTGCTTTGTCGAAGTCAATCAGCGGAACTTGCGCTACAAGCCGCTTAGATGCGGCGAGACCCCCCGGGGCACCCGCAATTAAGTCATTGACAATCTGTTCTACGGTGTTGTCGAGTTGATCTAGCGGAACTGCGTGATTGATCAAGCCAAGTTTGCAAGCTTGAGTCGCGCTGAAGCGGTTGCCACGCAAGAAGGCTTCGATGGCGTCGGCGCGGCGCATTTTGGGCAAACAGATCACAGAGATCATCGCGGGTGCAACACCAACCCGAACCTCGGTGAAGCCGAAGCGGGCATCGTCTCGAGTCACCGAGATGTCCATGACTGCTGCGAGGCCCATACCCCCGGCTACGCAGTGACCCGAGATACGCCCGACATATGGCTTGGGGGAGTTGCGCACCTGCCTGAAGATGTCCACCAGGCTCACCGCTGGCTTGCTTTCGGCACTGGAGCTGGACTGTGAAGTGGTGCCGCTGGCACTACGCAGATCGGCACCTGCACAAAACACTCGACCGGCGTTGGTGAGCACCACGACTCGAACTGAAGGGTCAGCATCAGCTTGCTGCAACGCCGCTGCTAGTTCTGTTAGCAAGCCGCGACTCAAGACGTTCCGGTTGGCCTCATCGTTTAGCGTGACAGTGACAACCCCACGGCTGTCGCGAGAGACCTCAACAAGGCTCATTGGCTCGAACGGGAAACTTTGGGACCGTCGGTTGGGGGCCCCGCAAACGCTTGGGCCTTGTGCATCCAGTCCCAAGCAAGTTCGCCGCTGACGGTCAACGACGTGTCGGCTACGTTTCGCCGCTGGGTGACGACCAGGCAGAAATCCAGCGCATCTCCGTGCACCGAGTTCTCGGTGGCCGCGGAGGATTCACCCCAACTCCAAGTCGCTCCCGAGGGGGCCCTCAGCTCAACCACCACCTCGCCAGCTGGTGGCTCCAACGATCTGTTGAGATAGCTCCAGGAGCGGGTGATGTAACCCAGTTGGCAGATGTGGCGCAAGCGATCGCTGGGTTCGCGTTCCGTTCCGAGTGCGTCGCACACGTCCTGGCCGTGTGCCCAAGCCTCCATCAAACGAGCTGTTACAAACGATTTGGCCCCCATCGAAGGCCCATACCAGCGGACACGGTCACGATCACCCAGAGACGAGATTGCCTTTGCGAGACGGTGACGGTTGGCACGCCACAACTCCAGCCGATCAGGGGGATCCAGGCTCCGGAAACTTGCCAGCGTGTAGTCATCGCCTGAACTGGCACTAGCTAGCGAAGCCTTCATTAACGCCCGGGCCTCGGTGCGAAACGCTGCTGGATCGTTGATCGCAAGGGCTGCCGTGGAGTCGAAGTAGCTGAGATGGCCGATCTGATCGGTTATCGACCAGCGAGGGCTCGGAGTCGGCAAGCTCCAATCGCTCGCGTCGATCACCGCTACGACCTCGTCAAGGCTGGCCTGCTCAGCAAGCAAATCTTCGATGATCTCATCGAGCCTCATCTGCTTAGCGTCGGCTCCTCGAGACTCAGCTTCGAGGCCGCAAGGAGCACACCGCGCAACCGGTTAGCTCAAGATTCGCTCGCCGCGCCGCCACCCAACTACAGCCGTTTCTCACGTGATGGAGGCTAGCCAAGTGATCTCACTCGGTCGTTGGGAAGCAGGCTTGCGGGAATCTCAACGATGCGTGCCCGCAGCCACTCGCCGAGGCTCTTCGCTTGAGGATCCTTACGCCAGGAAGCGGCCACACCATCGCCGAGGATGCCTCGCAGCACAAAATTCAGCGACCAGATGTTGGCTAAGCGGTAACGATCAACCTGAAGGTCAGAGGCTTCTGGCAGCAACTGCTTGAGGCGCTCGACTGTCAGGAACTCGTCAATCCATTCGAACGCTTCGCGACTGCGAGCAAACACTCCGAGGTTTGCGTTGCCACCCTTGTCTCCCGATCGGGCACCAATGACCCAACCGAGAGGTGCCACCACGTTCCCCGTGCCGACATGTGCACTCGGTGACTCAGATCCGGAGGATTCTTCTCCGACCAAGGCCATGCCCCCATGGCCATCAGTCGACACCGAGACCTGGTGGGGACCTCTTGCTACCCCAGCCAGCTTGGAAGTTAGGGCGCGTGGAAGAGCATCTACAACTGTGTGTTCACCATCCAGAAACGTCACGTGTTGCGGCACTAGCGGTGCATCCACTCGGGCGGGCCGATAGACGCCAAATGCCTTGGGGCGGGTCGATGAACCAGCGCCGTACATGCCTGGGATCGTGGCAAGCGCTAGCTCATTGAGTGCATTTGAGAGCTTGCGGCCGAGCCTTCTGTCATCTTGGTCGAACACTGTGAGGCGCCACCAAGCCGTGGCTTCCTCGTTGCTTGCCGGATCGACCTTGTCACTGCGCACCACCCGTTCAACCACCCTGTCGTAGTCGGACGGTTGGAACGAGCAAGCCCTCCAAAAGGCGTCATGAACGAGAGCAGCCTTGGCGTCTATGTCCAATCCGGTTAGAGCTATCTGGATCTCGCTGCGATACCCGCCAAGTTCATTGGTGGCGACTTTGAGCGTCGGGGGAGGGGGCTCGCCTCGCACCCGATCGATCGAGACCCGCTCTCTGGCGGTCTGCGTCAAGCGGATCGTGTCGAAGCGCGCCACCACATCAGGGCCCAGGTATCCGGGAGCGTCGATCTCATAGAGCAATTGTGCGGTGACCGTGCCCACCGTTACCGCTCCGCCGGTGCCTGGGTGCTTGCCAATCACCGACGACCCGTCGTCAGCGATCTCTGCCCAGGGGAAACCTGTGCGATCCAAGCCGTCGAGTTCGCTGAAGAATGAGTAGTTGCCACCGGTCGCCTGAGTACCGCACTCGATGACATGGCCTGCGACAACCGCACCGGCAAGGGCATCCCAGTCGTCGATTGCCCAGTTGTGATGCCAGGCAGCCGGGCCACAAACAACCGCAGCATCAGTTACCCGACCTGTCACCACAATGTCGGCACCGTGCCTCAGCGCTTCGACAATGCCCCAGCACCCGAGATAGGCGTTTGCAGTAATCAGACCTGACGTATCGAATGACGCTGCGCCATCACCGACACGTTCCCCGTCGATCGAGTGCGATTCCGGGCCTGTTGATGGTGAAGCGCTCTGGCGCCCAAAAGCACGCAAGCGCACAGGTGCCTCAGAATCGGGCTGCAGGCGAGCCATCAAGTCATCGCCGTCAACAAACGCGATCCGTGGCGACAGACCCAGGCGACTAGCAACCTCAGCCACCGCCTCGGCACAGCCCCGAGGATCAAGCCCACCAGCATTGGACACAACCTTGATGCCCTGATCAAGACAGGTGCCCATCACCTGTTCCATCTGAGTCACGAATGTCCGCGCGTACCCCCCACCAGGGCGTCTGCTGCGCGTGCGAGCCAGGATCAACATCGTTAACTCGGCAAGCCAGTCACCCGTGAGCACATCGATCGGGCCGCCTTCAACCATCTCGGCCGCAGCCGAGAGGCGATCGCCATAGAACCCCGAGCAGTTGGCGATGCGGATCGGATCAGCCATGCGAACCTTTAGGTGCTACGGAGCGGTCGCAGTGCTCGCCGGCTCGGCAGACTCAAACACAAGCAATGAAGAACCGTTCCCGACCTGGTCGCCGGAGCGCACAAGCACCTCTGTGACCGTCCCATCCGACGGAGCCTTCACATGGTGCTCCATCTTCATGCCTTCCATAACCACCAGCGTCGATCCCGCGGAAACAGCTTGGCCGACCTCCACCAACACCTCCACGATCACACCAGGCATAGGAGCAACAAATCCGCCCTGGACATCTGTGCCATCGGTGACAGCAAAACGAGGGATGACCGTAACGGTGGTGGTCTCAAAGTCTCCGGTGAGGTACAGCGTGTCGCCGTCGACCCCCACCTGGTAACGAACCCGGCAGTCATCCCACTCAAGGTCAAGTTCGCTCGGCGACCAGGCTCTCACCGCAGCTACCGCAGACTTCGAACCGTCTCCGTCGACGGTCACATCGAAGGTGCCATCACGACTCGGCCTATACGAGACCTTGAGCGTCGCTGCAGCGTCGCCGTCGACGGCTAGCTCGACCCACTCCATCGGCAATCGACCATGTCGCCAGCCTGCCGGCAACCAGCCCAAGGTCGTTGCTTCTGATCGTTGCCTGGCTTGGAGCCACATCGCGGCTGCCACAGCCAGATCACAGCGGCGCTCGGCTGTGAGGCTCAATGATGTGGGCGGCGCACACCGTTCGATGAAGTCGGTGGTGGTGTCACCAGCAGCGAAAGCCTCACTACGCAGAACTTCCACCAGGAAGTGACGGTTGGTAGTGACCCCACCGAGATGCAGACGCTCAAGCCCCAATGCCAGGCGGGCCGCGGCCTCACGCCTGGTCGGTGCATGTGCAATCACCTTGGCCAGCATCGGATCAAAATCCAGTCCAACCTCGGTGCCCTGCTCAACTCCGCTGTCGAATCGGAGTTTGAGATCGGCCGGCACCTCATAGGCAGCCAGACAGCCCACAGCAGGCAGGAATCCGGCTGCTGGATCCTCTGCATACAAGCGCGCTTCGATAGCGTGGCCATTGGAGCCGATGTCTTCCTGGGTGTACCCCAGCGGCTCGCCAGCCGCTACACGCAACTGTTCCCTAACGAGATCGATGCCAGTGACCTCTTCGGTCACGGGATGCTCGACCTGCAGCCGGGTGTTGACCTCCAGGAAATAGAACTCGTGAGTGTCCTCGTCGAGCACCAACTCCACAGTGCCAGCCGACGAGTAACCGATCGAGCGGGCAAGGCGCACCGCAGCCTCGCCCATAGCGGTACGCAAGGCGGGGTCAACCGCAGTAGATGGTGACTCCTCGATGATCTTCTGATGACGGCGCTGGATCGAACATTCCCGCTCACCGAGATGGACAACATTGCCGTGGGTGTCGCCCAGGATCTGGATCTCGATGTGACGACACCGCGGCAGGTAGCGCTCCATGAAGACGGTGGCATCACCGAAACCACCAAGCGCTTCACGCTGAGCAGCCGCTACTGCATCCTCAAGGTGCTCGGCCTGCTCCACAAGACGCATGCCTTTGCCACCACCACCCGCAGCCGCTTTAACAAGCAGCGGGAAACCGACTCTGTCAGCGTTGCGGGGATCTTCACACGACGGCAAGGTTGGCATTCCAGCAGCCACCGCGGCGGCTTTGGCTTCCAACTTGTCACCCATCGTTGCGATGGCCTCGGGGGAGGGGCCCACCCAGGCCAGCCCAGCTTCATCCACCGCACGAGCAAAGCCTGCGTTCTCAGACAGGAAGCCATAGCCGGGGTGAATGGCGTCAGCGCCTGCTCGTAGCGCGGCAGCCACCACACCCGCAGCATCGAGATAGCCACCTGTGAGACGTACCGCGGTATCGGCCTCGTTCACGAACGGCGCGTCTGCGTCGGCGTCCACATACACCGCAACGCATCGCATACCCATCAACCGAGCGGTGTGGAACACTCGGCGGGCAATCTCACCCCGGTTAGCAACGAGCAACGTGTTGATCGTTCTCATGCTCGTCACGGTGGGTCTACAGCGAGGCGTGGGCCGAGGACATGGGTGGTCACAACCGGTACACGCCATAGCTTTCGGCGCCGGCGATGGGCCGGTTCCCGACCACCGACAAGCACATGCCGAGCACATCACGAGTGTCGCGGGGATCGATGATGCCATCGTCGGTTATGGCGCCGGTGGCCCGCAGTGCCACCGATCCACGTTCCTGGATCGCTTCTGCCCTCGCCACGATCTGCGCCTCTTTGTCTTCGTCAATCGTCTGGCCTTTGCGCTTAGCGCGAGCCCGGCGCACTTGTGACATAACCCCCGCAATCTGTTTGGGCCCCATCACGGCGATCTTCGCGGTTGGCCATAGCCAGGTGAAGCGGTTACCAAACGCACGACCCGACATGCCATATGTGCCTGCTCCATACGACGAACCGATGATCACGGTGAGATGCGGCACGGTCGAGTTAGTGACCGCATTGATCATCTGTGATCCCTTTTTGACTATGCCGTCTGCTTCGTAATCCCGTCCCACCATGAAACCGGTGATGTTCTGCAAGAAAACCAGCGGGATGTCAACTTGATTGCACAGTTGAATGAAGGTTGCACCCTTCTGAGCGGAGTCAGGATATAACACGCCATTGTTGGCGAGGATCCCGACTGGGTATCCACAAATCGATGCCCATCCGCAAACAAGAGTGGTGCCAAATAGGGCCTTGTATTCCTCAAAGCGTGACCCATCCACGACCCGGGCAATTACCTCTCGCATATCAAACGGGCGGCGCAGATCACGACTAACAATCCCTAGCAATTCTTCGGGATCATGCACTGGTGGATCAGCAGGCATGGTCGGATGAGGATGCGGCTTGTTGTGATTGAGATGTGAGACAACTTCACGACACATGCGAATTGCGTCCATCTCATCTAAAGCGAAATAGTCCCCAAGCCCTGATGTCTCCGCATGCAGGCGTGCTCCACCAAGAGTCTCGGCATCCGAGGTCTCTCCAGTTGCCATCTTCACTAGTGGCGGGCCAGCGAGAAAGATTTTTGACTGGTCGGAGACAACGATGTTGTAATCCGACAGGCCAGGTTGATAAGCGCCACCAGCAGTCGAAGAGCCAAACACGATGCATACGGTCGGTATCCGCATCTTGGACAGTTCGATCATCTCATAAAAGAAACGCCCAGTCTCCGCAAAGTGGGTTAGCTGAGATCTGCGGCCACGTCCACCCGTGAACCCGCCTCCACCACCGCCACTGTCACCGAGACGCAGATCAGCACCGGCAGATTCAACAAAGCTGATATAGGGCAGATGATTGTCGCGCGACAGTTCGAGAGCCCGCATCCACTTCTTGCTGGCATACGGGGTTAAGGCTCCAGCAAGAACGCTTGGATCATTGCCCATGATGACGCATTCGGTTCCGCCGATGACGCCAATGCCAACGACCATCCCGCCGCCGATCGTGTAGTCGGAGTCGTAGGCGGCGAGTGCGCTGATCTCTAGGAACGGACTGCCCGGATCGATGACGTTGGCGATCCGTTCACGGATTGGCAGCTTGTTGCGGCGACGCATCCGATCCATAGCGGCTAGGCCACCACCAGCTTCTGCTTCGTCAAGCAAACCGTCGATCTCGTCGAGCTGCTCGGCCATGTCATCACGGTTTCGTGAGAAGTCAGCGCCGGCGGTGTCGAGCGTGGATCGCAGCGGAGGGGCAAGCAAACCCGCACCGCTGCGTTGCTTCAGCGGCAACCTCACAGGCGGAACGCTAGCGCTACTGGGCATGCTCGTTTGACCCGCGATCGCACCTAAAGTGACGGGATGGGTGTTGCCGTCCCGTTCCCGCGCACGCAACCCGCTGGCTATGAGTGGTTTGACGATGAACCCGCATTTGATCCCGCTGTTCATCTCCAACTTGATGAGCCCGACGAGATTGTGATGTTGAGCGACCTCGGTTACACCGACGCCGAGATCGCCACTAAGGCAACACCAGTAGCTGCTTCATCACCGTTCCGGATGCTTAGTGATGACGGTGCGCGGCTGATGTTGGACGTGGCACGCCGGCTCAAGCCGTTTGCCCGGCCCGCCGGTGATCGCATCGAGAACATGGTGCGTGGCGGCTGCTACCGCTCACGGTGGCTGCGTGACTTCTGCCAGAACGAAGATGTCTGCGAGCACCTCCGTCACATATTTGGCGTGCCCGTTGCACCACATCCAATGGCACTACAGACCGGACATATCAATTTCGAACCATCGAGTTTGGACGCTGCGATCGACAAGTGGCACAACGACACAGTGCCACTCACTTATGTGCTGACTGTGACTGATCCAGCTCAGGTTGCGGGAGGACGATTCCAGTACTTCTGGGGAACCAAATCGGAAGCAGCCGAAATGGCAGCGGAGAACAAGACTCCGTCGGGGGAGCGGGTTGTAACTCCTGACCTCCCCGGACCTGGTTACGCATTAGCCATGCAAGGCGACATGGTGGTGCATCGTGCGGCGCCACTGAGTGCCATGTGTGAGCGCATCTCAATGGTGAGTGCCTACGTTTCCCTGGATACTTCGGTTGATTTGCAGAGTCGTACTGCGGATCTGATCATTGTAGATGACCATGAGGTTCTCTGGACGGAATGGGCCAAACTGGTGGCTTGGCGCTCCCAGGGACGGCTGGAAGCACTGATCCAAGATCTGGAATTCACGGCCGATCGAGACATGGTTATTCAGGCACTTGAGAGTGCGATCAGTGATGTTCAACTGGCTATTGGTGAGATGCGATCAGGCAAGAACACCACAGACCATTACGGAGGCTGACCTTTCATGGATTCTTCTAATCATGAAGTCGACACGAGTGTCGTGGACTTTCACTTCGATGTGTTGTGTCCCTGGGCATACCAGACATCCAAGTGGATCCGCGATGTGCGCAGCCAGATCGATTTGACTATCAATTGGAAGTTCTTCAGCCTTGAAGAGGTCAACCGCTTCGAAGGAAAGAAGCACCCCTGGGAACGCCCCTGGTCGTACGGATGGTCATTGATGCGAATAGGTGCGGTGTTGCGCCGCAACAGTATGGCTGATCTCGATGCTTGGTATGAGCGTTCCGGTAGGGCGTTACACGAGCAAGGTCTACGGGTACATGAGCCTGATGTTGCAAGGGCTCTACTGACTGAGATCGGCCTTGACCCAGCGACTGTAGACGAGTCGCTCGAGGATGAAAGCACACACGACGAGGTACGCGCAGAACACAACCGTGTTATGGCAGCAGGCGGCTTTGGTGTGCCGACACTGTTCTTCGGAGATCAAGCACTGTTTGGCCCTGTGCTGATTGATCCACCAAAAGGTGCAGCAGCGTTGCGCTTGTGGAACGCCGTTACTTCCTGGCTGGAGTTCCCGCATCTGTATGAACTGCAACGACCTAAGTCACGTCGGGATGAGAAGGTCATTGCCAAGACTTTCAAGCCATACATCGAAGCGCGCGACTGGGTCAGCATCAACCGAGGTGAGATCATCGAATTCAACTCCCAGTGACCCGCTGCAGGATCCTCGGGGGGTTGAAGTGAATTCTGAGTATGCGAGGCGCTTGGTTGACGAGGCTGAGCTCCCCAGTTTGCTCGCTGCGCTGGCACATGCTCACGGCGACATGCGCTACGTGCCGAAAGATCTGTGGCTTGACCCTGCCCGGGCTCTCGAAGCCGAGGATGGTTGGAGTCCCGAACAGCTAGAGGCAGCGCGCCGGCTGGCTGTAGAGGGAGTCTCGCGACCTGTGGACGCTTCGTGTGCTCCGGAAGACTCGCTTGTTGGTGACATCATCGATTGGCTTACCGGCACCGACCTCGACGATGGCTACCGCATGATGCTTCGAGAGGAGCTAGCAGTCACCGGCGACCTGCGGCGCCCCGAGCCAATTCCAGTCGGAGCCTGGCCGTACAGCGTTGAGTCACCTGCCGTATCAGTTACGCCTGCAACTGCTGCGAGAACCCGCGATGGTGCTTCCGGGTCAGACCACATCACCTACACACCAGTATTGGTAATCGGTGCGGGTATGTCGGGCATTCTTGCTGCCTACCGACTGAAGCAGGCCGGCATCGACTGTGTCGTGGTTGACAAGAACAGCGATGTCGGCGGCACCTGGTTTGAGAATACTTACCCGGGCTGCCGAGTGGATGTGTTCAACCACATCTATGCGTACTCATGTGAACAGAGGCCCGATTGGCCTGAGTATCACTCAAGTCAGCCCGTGTTGCTCGACTACTTCCGGGACTGTGCCACCCGATGGGGCATCCGTGACCTGATCCGCTTCAACACAACCGTCGAGTCACTCGAGTGGGATGACACTGCGCAACTCTGGCGGATCGCAATCGTCACATCTGAGGTTCCGAGTGAGATCCAAGCCAGTGCGGTGGTGTCAGCGGTTGGTCAACTCAACCGACCGCTTCTGCCCGACATCTCGGGGACCGACACTTTCGCTGGGGAAGGCTTTCATAGCTCGTCATGGCGTCATGACATCTACTGGAGTGATCAGCGAGTTGTGGTGATCGGTACTGGTGCGAGTGCCCTGCAGTTCATCCCGTACCTCGCTGAGCATGCTGCACATGTGACTGTGTTCCAGCGAACACCACCGTGGCTTATCCCACGGCCTCAGTATCACAAACGGTTGCCACCGGGTTTGCTTGAACTCTTCCAACTGTTGCCCAAGTACGCGCACTGGTTCCGGCTGCGGCTGTTCTGGTGTACTCATGAGGGAACGATCGCTTTCTTGCGTCGTGATCCCGATTGGAAGGGGCCGCTTGATGAAGCGGTGAGTGCTGGCAATGACGTGACTCGTCAGATTCTGACGGGCTATCTGCAGTCGCAGTTTGCTGGTCGTGAAGACTTGCTGTCTCAGGTAATGCCTCGCTACCCAGTCGGTGCTAAGCGGGTGATTCTCGATAACGGCATCTGGGCATCGACATTAAAGCGACCAAACGTAGAGCTAGTTTCTGAGCCAATCACGCAGATTGAACCTACGGGTGTGCGTAGTGGGGATGGCACGCTTCACGAAGCTGACGTGATCATCTATGGCACTGGGTTTAAAGCCTCAGAGTTCTTGATGCCGATGCAAGTGACTGGGCGCGGCGGTGTTGATCTCCATGAGAGTTGGGCCGGTGACGCGCGTGCCTACAACGGTGTTTGCGTGCCAGGATTCCCGAACCTGTTCTGCTTGTATGGGCCAAACACGAACATCGTGGTCAACGGCAGCATCATCTACTTCGCCGAGTGCGGTGTGAATTTCGTCGTTGAGTGTCTGCGGTCTCTAGCGGATCGTGGAGTTAGTGCGATGGATTGCAAACCAGCGGCTTATGAGCGTTACAGCGCGTACATGGATGAACAGAACGCGAAGATGGCCTGGGGAATCTCCGACGTGAATAGCTGGTACAAGAGCAGGAGCGGCCGCATAGCTCAGAACTGGCCATTGCCCCTAATCGAATACTGGCGCCAAACCCGCAAACCAGACCCTAAAGCCTTCACCTACCTCCCCCCACCCCCAAGCCTCGAGTCCCGTGCCCAAACTGACTCCACCCGTTAATCCTGTGCCCCCAGTTCGACCCTGGGGACAACGACTCAAGGCCGTATATCGATTACCGGGCGGTTACAAGGACGCTTTCAAGACATTGAGGGCCATCGTCGAGAGAGTCGTTTCACAATCCCCAACGAACCGTGATCTCGCAGAATGGATCTCAAGCGCTCTCAACGTCAGCCAGGTCAACGCCGACAAGTGTTGCGAGTTTCTGAAGCGAGCAGCCATCCTCGACAGGTCTAGCTCTGGGATCCTCAAGCCCAGCGCGTTGACTCGCCACTGGTTCAACGAAGAACGAGACATAGATGACACAGTCTTGGTTGCACTCATCCACTCTCGGGTTCGGTTTGTCGGTGAAATGCTCCTTGAACTTTCAGCACCACGGTCGGCTGAAGACCTACGCATCGCTGCTCATCGGTATGGCTTCAAGTGGGCGACAAGTGGTTCGGTACTCGAACGGCGAGCATGGCTTGAGTCGGCGGGCCTCATTGAGGTTGACGATGACAGGCGGCTCGCCAGAACTTCAGCGGGTGACGACTTCCTCGCTCGTCTTGAACTACACACACCTGCCGAGACGAGAGTGCCACACGAGCCTGGTGCTCCTACGCAAACGCGCGAGTCCTCAGCATCAGACTCAGTTGAGGCGTCAGACTCAACTCATCCATCAGTTGCTGTTACCACCGAAGGCACCGCGGATTTGTCTCAAGGAGAGAAACTTGCGCAAGAGTTAGTTGCTGCGTCAACTGATAGCGCCAACCACGAGAGGTTTGAACGCGCAGTTTGCGATGCCTTCTCTTATCTCGGGTTTGACGCTTCGCACCTTGGCAAGTCTGGACGCACAGATGTCCTATTGAGCGCGCCACAAGGCCGGGACGATTCGTATGTGACATGCATTGACGCAAAGTCAGTCGGAAAGGGGAAGTTGACGGATCCTCAAGTTGATTGGCCAACCCTGGTTGAACATCGTCAAAAGCACGGAGCCAACTATTCGATGCTTGTCGGGCCCAATCCATCGGGAAAGAGGCTGTTTAGTCGTGCCAAGGAGCATGGCGTGGCAGTTCTATCCGCGGATGACTTAGCCGGACTCTGCCGTCAACACGCGGATACCCAACTCTCCTTGGAGGCCTACCGAAGTCTGTTCGATCCCGGCGAGGCCGATCTGTCCGAGACATCAGACGCAGCCGAGAATCAAAGACGCCTAACGGATTTGACCGTGAAGTTGCTTACCAAGCTCGCAAGCAAATCTGCAGATGCCGGAGCCATGAACGCGCGAGAGTTGTGGCTCGTCCTTGATGATGATGCCAGCAGTGTCAGCAGCGTGGATGAGATTCACGAGATCCTCCGTACCCTCGCACATCCCCTAGTCGGTGCCATCCGAGCAACTGGTGAAGGCGCCAATCCCCGTTACATCCCTGCCACGTCAACCGAAGTCTGTCAACTCCGTCTCCAAACCCTCGCAACCCGAATAGCAACCGGCGAACCCCCCAACAACCCTTAACCCATCCAACGAGATCCGTTCGCTGATCTCGCTAAAGCGACACATGTTCCGAGATAGTCGCTGAGCAAGTTCAAACGTGGCTGCGCACCGAACGTGAACTCTTGCTCGCTCGTGACTATGCACGCTATGTGCGTCGTAATAGGCGGTTGCTGGAGTTGCAACCCAAAGCGGTTCGTATCGAAGTCAGGCGCCTTGACATCATCACTAAGGAGCATTGAGCCACCGTTCGATTAGTCGTGTCGTGAACTTTGCCACGTCAGGCGCATCACTGCCGTACAACGTTGCGACGGTGCCCGCATCAGCGATGAACTCGCCAAGGTTATTGACTGCCTTCTCGTCACTCGACCACACTTTACGCCTCTATGAGTGATGGAACCGGTTTTTACGCTATGTCTCGGTGTGTGAAGTTGGTTTTCGTGATGGTATAGTGAACGTATGTTCGCTTATGCGCAGGAAGCGCTGAAACGGCTCGGGTTGGTCTTGGCAGCTGCTGACCGGACGGGTGTTTCGGAGATGCACTCCACGTTGGGGCTCACCAAAGCAATCCGAGCCAAGGTCGATCTGGTGGAGACGACCCTCGCCGCGACTGTGGCATCCAGTGAGCGGCATGGTGATGGTGGCATCGAGATGTTAAGACAGGCTTCGGGTTTGACTCGTTCTGAAGCGGTACGGCGAGTGAAAACCGCTAAGCAGTTGGAGTCGTTGCCCGCGGCTCGTGAGGCTGTTGCCAGCGGCAAGTTGAGCCTAACGAATGCTCATGCATTAGTAGATGCCGCACGCAAGACCGCCGCTGGATCAGTTGATGCCGATAGGGCCTTGTTGCAGAAGGCGCAAGAGATGCCCGCTGACGACTTTGCGCGGCACTCCAAAGCCTGGGTCGCGCGTCGTCAAGATCCGTCGGATCTAGAAGCGCAGCACCGGCGCAACTACAAGAACCGTCACCTGCGGTTCTGGAGTGACAGCAACGGTGCCATCAACATGCGCGGATCCTTCGACGCGGAGATGGGTTCACGCATCCGAGGTCACATACAACACGTCTCTGAGAAACAGCGCCTCGATGACCGGCGACGTCTGCGCAAGAACCGCAGACACCCCCAACGCAACGAAGCCCAACGCAACTCCGACGCTCTTGATCGCATCATCACGAACAGCCTCAACACCTCATTTAGCGACACTGCTGGCGCAGCAGGCCTAGACATTGAAGTCGACCGCGGAGGTAGGGGAGGCTCGACTTCAATGATTGAAGTCGATAGAGAGAATGTGGTTGATTCGGATACTGACCCTGCATCTGAGACTGACAATCTGGTCAGTTGCTCGGATGCTGTTCACAAGACTTCGGTCTCTGACAGTAAAGGTTTAGGCGCACACGGCGGGTATGGAATGGGTCACATCGGAAAGAGTGTTACGACGAAGACTGGTGCTGAGATTATTGTTCGGGCGGATCTTGCTGCATTGTCTGGTGAGCCGGGTGGGCTCGCGGAACTCGTAGGCGCGGGACCTATACCGCAGTCATCGCTTGAGCGCCTTACTTGTAACTCAGCGATTAGCGCGGTCTTGTTCGCAGGGGGAGTCAAGCCGGTGTATGAGGCACGCACCCAGCGAGCGCCGAGTGTGGCTCAACGGCGAGCATTGATCGCACGCGACGGTGCTTGTATCGGGTGCGGAGCGGATCCTCGCGACTGCGAAGCACATCACATCGTGCCATGGCGACAATGCAAGCAAACACAGATCGACAACCTCGTGCTCGTCTGCTGGGCCTGCCACGACCGCATCCACCAATTTCACTGGCAAGTGATCCAGCGAAACGACCGCTACACGCTCCAGCCCCCGACACGGCCCAGTCAAACATCGGGTAGCAAACATCACCCCGACCCGACATGCGTGCCTGACATGACACTGGACTCTGAAGTCCCACACATCTCAAAGCAAGTACAGGCCACGGCCACACAGAGTCACCTCAAGTTTCCCAGCTCCGCACGTCCAGAAGATCCAATGACCCTCAAACTGTTTGCTAACCCCAGCAAACCCACCAGCCGAACTCGGCTACCGGGTTGACCAATGACGCTCCGACTGTTGCTGACCCCAGCAAACCAAGCCACACCAAGACGCAGTGATGCTGAGACAGACGAGCCAGCAGTCACCAATAGTGACACATGACGTCACGCGCATCCCGAACCAGTCACGAAGCATGCTCAACGACACTCACCCGAAGCTCAACAAGGTCACTTCAGGTGCGGAGATGCGCCGCATCGGACGACCTTTGGGGCTCAACGACACTGACCCGAAGCTCGACAGCGTCGCGGGTTCACCCGAGGTCGCCGTCAGCAAGGGGATGCTCCGACCGTTGGCGAACCGTGACACTTCGCGCCGCGATGAACCCCAACTCCAACTGTGCTGAACCAGACAACTCTCGATGCTTCCGTCAAGCTAGAACTTTTATCTCAGGAGCAAGGTAGGAATCTGGTGCTACCGTTGGTGAATGCCCGTGAAAAAGATCTCAGTGGCCCTAGACGAGAACGTGGCTGAACAGGCCGCCCTCTCGGCTCGACATAACGGCGTGAGCCTCTCGGGTTGGCTAAACGCCGCTGCCGAGCGTGCCATTCTCGTGGAGAGAGGACTGGAAGCCGTGCGTGCTTGGGAAGCCGAGTGCGGAGAGTTAACCACCGAAGAGTTGGAGTGGGCTGACTCTGTTCTAGACGCTGGCGTCCGACATCAACAGTGATGCCGTCAGGGGTCACCTACAACACGGGGGCACTCATTGCCGCCGAACGCAACAGCCGTCGAATGTGGGCGTTGCATCGCCGCGCTCTTGAGCGTCACATCGTGCCGGTCGTTCCCGCAGTAGTGCTAGCGCAGGCATGGCGAGGCGGTCGCGGTCAAGCCCAAGTGTCAAGACTATTGTCCGGCTGCTCCATAGAGGAGTTGAACGAGCCTCGTGCGCGCTTAACGGGTGTGGCTTGTGGGATTGCCGGTACCTCTGATGTGATTGATGCTGCCGTTGTCGTTGGTGCGGCAACTCGAGACGACCTCGTTGTCACAGGCGACCAAGCCGATCTGCGACGACTAAGTCATGCCTTGCGAGCCAACTTGCGATTCGAGTCCGTCTAGTTCGAGACTTGGCCCAAGAGCCGCGCGTCAAACTGCTCTTGCGGGGTGGCTGCTAGGGCTTGGAGCGGGTGCGGCGGAGTAGGGGATCGGCTAGGCGTAGGCCGCGGTCGGCTAGATCCAATACGCGCTTTGCGAGCCCGGAGGAGTCTCCGTCGATCAGGTTGCCCATGACTTGAAGGGTGATGTCGGCCACTGCCTGAGTGCCTACTGCAAGGCGCAAGCCGTTGCGCAAGATCCAGGGATGACCGATCAAAAAACTGAAGCGCCGACCAGTCGCCAAGAAACTGTCGAAGCGTTCACCTACCACACGGTCATACTCAACCGCTGCCGAACCTGGAGCGGCAAGGAACAGATCCGCAACCAGCATTCCTGACTCGAGGCCGTAGTCAATCCCCTCACCGTTCATTGGGTTGATGAACCCCGCGGCATCACCAACCGCAACCCAACCGGGCCCGTGGCGGCGCACGACACTCATCGGCAAGCGCCATGCGCGGGGCCGCTCCAGGTACTCGCCCAACTCCCACTCTTCTGCAACAAGCTGCCGGTAGTCACTCATCAGCCGGTTCAAGTTCAATCGCCGGAACCCTCGCATTGTCGACAACGACCCGACCCCAACATTGACCGTGCCATCACCTGCCGGGAACATCCAGCCATATCCAGGTACCCAGCCACCTGAAGCATCACGCAAAGTCAGACACGCCTCCAGGTACCGATCCGCGTGGCGAGGGCTCCCCGCGTAACTGCGAATCGCTAGACCGAATGGCTCAGTCGCCACCCGCTGAGCACCCAAACGGCGAGCCACCGCACCCTGAGCACCAGCAGCCGCCACTACCAGATCAGCGTGCCACCGCCTGTCACCCGACCTTTCCTCGACGCCGATCGCAGCGCCACTGTCATCGAGCGTTGGCAAGACCTCGGTCTTCCAAACGATCTCGGCACCAGCTTCAACCGCGGCCTCAACGAGGTGACGATCCAGCAACCGCCGAGGCCAGACCGCTCCCTTAGAACCGAAGCGGTTGTTATCCGGCCACTTCAGTTGACGGCGCGTATCGCCTGCGATCATGCGCAGGCCATCAATTCGGTGCGCGCCATCAAGGCTGATCCCGAGATCGCGCAATGCCGACACCGCCCGAGGTGTCAAGCCATCGCCGCACACCTTGTCCCGACCAGGCGCCCCGCGCTCAAACACCATCACGCTGGCTCCGCCACGCGCCGCGCGAATAGCCGTCGCTGCGCCCGCAGGGCCGCCACCAATGACAGCAATGTCACACTTTGGGATTGACACGTACGTCGTTTCGAACGCTATGAACTCGACAGGTCAGGCGTGGCGCACCAGCATCACGAACTCTCCCTAGTGACTATGGCCATGGCTGTGACGATGACCAACGCGCTCCTCGTGGCTGTGGCTTTGCCCATGGCTGTGGCTATGACCGTGACTATGCCCAAAGCGTTCCTCGTGGCTGTGATCCGCTTCATGCCCGAAGCGGCCGTCACGACGGTCACTCGTGCGCGTTGCACAGCAGGCATCATCATCTCCATAGTGGGAATACTCGGGAACCTTCTCGCCCAACAGCATCGCCGCGGTGCGTAACGCCACGAGAGCCTCAGCGCCAAGCAACATCTCGTCGTCCTCTTCGTCCGGAGCCACCTGATCCGCAAGATCAGACCCCTTGAATGCTGCTCTCAACCGTGCCTCGGTGAGCATCTCATCGGGCGTGCCCGCCGCCACGAGACGGTTGGCAAGCAACATCACCGCGTCACAATGCTTGGCCTCCTCAACATGGTGAGTAGTGACAACAACGATCGAACCACCTGCAGCAGTTTCAGACATCACATCAAGAATTCGGCGCTGACTAGGGATGTCAAGACCCGTAACGGGCTCGTCAAGCAACAGCACATCGGGCTCTGCCGCAAGCGCCTGCGCGATCCGCACACGCTGCTGCTGACCGCCGCTGAGACTGCCAAAGGTCCGGTCCAGCAGATGCGCTACATCAAGCTCGACCGAGACGCGCTGCACCGCTTGGCGGTCCGACGCACGCTGCCGACGTATCAAGCCGAGCCTGCGGAAACGTCCCATTGCAACCACCTCACGAGCCGTTACCGGCATCCAGCCGGGTGGGAACACCTGCGTCACATAGGCCAGGTTCTCAGACATGCCTTCGACGCGCCCCGCGGTAGGCCGTTGAAGTCCGGCGAGACAACCCAACATCGTTGTCTTTCCCGACCCGTTGACCCCCATCACGGCTGTGCTAGTACCAGGCTCGAACCTATGGCTCACACTATCTAGGGCAGCGAAACCACCAAACTCAACCGTCAGATCATCTATCTCCACCGCCCTGACCATGACCCAACGTTATATTCGCGAGATGGCACACTCCAGCAACGGCTCCCACGAGCAAGCCGGCACCAGTGACCCGGCCTCACGAATAGCGCCAGGTCGAGTCCGCATCGACCGCTACAACATGGAACTCGGACCGTGGCTGCACCTGAAAGATGAGCGTGCCCGGCTCGCCGCACCGTCCTACGAACACATCCAGGTGTCCCCCCAAGGCGCGACCCTCGGAGCGGAAGTATCAGAGGTCGACCTTCGCGCTGAACTTGCAGACGACGTAATCGTCGAGATCCGCCAGGCACTGCTCGATTACAAGGTGCTTGTCTTCCGTGACCAGCCCATTACCTCCGCACAACATGTTGCATTTGCTAGGCGCTTTGGCGAGCTTGAAATCCACCCGTTCATAACCGGCAACACCGAGTTCCCCGAGCTAGTGCGCTTCGAGAAGGGCGCCGACACGGGTGGCTTCGAGAACGGTTGGCACCATGATGTCAGCTGGCGAGAAGTCCCCTCAATGGGTGCGATTTTGCACGCAGTCAAAGTGCCCCCGACCGGTGGTGACACGCTGTTCTCAGACATGACTGCTGCCTACGAGGGGCTTCAGGACTCCGTGAAGGAACGCGTCGCAGACCTGTTCGCCGTCCACGACTTCATGATTGCGTTCAAGCACCAAGTCCCTGAAGGTGCCATGGGTCAATTCCGGGCTCGCTATCCGCCGGCACGCCATCCGGTGATCTGCACCCACCCCGAAACTGGGCGCAAGTTAATCTTTGTGAACGGCTATTTCACGTCTCACATCGATGGCTTCGACGAGCAGGACAGTGTCGAGTTGATCCGTCACCTCGCGGCACAGGCCAGCGTCATCGAGTACCAGTACCGGGTGCGCTGGCAACCTGACACCGTGGTGTTCTGGGACAATCGCTCCGTCCAGCACTATGCCGCTAGCGACTACTACCCCGACATTCGGGTCATGGAGCGCGCCAGCATCGTCGGAACCCGACCGAGCTAACTCGCGCCTCGCAGGCGCCACCACAACCCAGCTTCGAGGGCCGCCCAGCGCCTACTGGCAGCGTTGAAGCCAGAGGCGTACTCTGGCCGCCATGGCGCCAAAGACGGACTGGAATCCGCTGCTTCGCGCCGAGTTCTCCAAGCCCTACTGGCAGGACTTGCAGTCTTTCGTGCGCGAAGAGCGATACCTGCACGATGTCTACCCGCCACCCGACGAGGTGTTCGCGGCACTGCACCTCACGCCGCACGCATCTGTGAAGGTGCTGATCTTGGGCCAGGATCCCTACCACGGGCCGGGTCAAGCACATGGGCTGTGTTTCTCGGTACGCCGAGGGGTGCCCAAGCCGCCGTCCCTGGTCAACATCTTCACGGAACTTCATGATGATCTTGGGGTGCCCATCCCGAGCCATGGATCACTCCGCCACTGGGCGCCTCAGGGTGTGCTGCTGCTTAATGCAACGCTGACGGTGCGTGCCCACCGTGCCGGCAGCCACCAAGGCAAGGGCTGGGAGACTTTCACCGACGAAGTGATCAGGGTTGTCAATGACAAGCCTGAACGGGTCGTGTTCATCCTCTGGGGTGCTTCTGCGCGCCGCAAACGCAACAAGATCGACACCAGCCGACACATCATCATCGAATCCGTGCATCCCTCGCCGTTGTCGGCTCGGGGAGGCTTCTTCGGCAGCCGTCCGTTTAGCCGCGCGAACGAGGCGCTCGTAGCTGCAGGCCGTCAACCAATCGACTGGGCTATCCCCGAAGCTGACACAGCGTCCAACTAACATCAGCACAGTCCGGTCGGCTGGGTCCGAGGTGCTCGCGCGCGTCGAGCCAACGCAGCCGCAATGACGGGCCACCCTAGTGGCAAGCAGGGCAGGCATACCGGTGCCCAACGGCAGCAAGACGGACGGAAATGGCTACACGGACAGGGACTCGACAGACAGTGGAACAACAAGCACGAACTCATCGAGAGCGCGACCCTTTGTCTAACGAGCGTGTCAACGGTTCAGTTGACCCAGGCGAGTCGGTTCACGTGGCCGAGCGCGCAAGTAGCACGCACCTTTGGTTTACTGCCGATAGTCCGGCGGGTCCCGTGTTCGTGGCTCATGCCCACGGCTGGGTTTCCGGCTTGCAGATAGTGCCAGATGGTTCCAAGCCCGATCCCAGCAGGTTCGTCGACTACATGCGTGACGAGGTTGGAGTTCGCACCGACATTGATCTTGAAGTCGACACGAAGCTCGAAGAGCGCGTCAATCTGGCTCTCGCAACTGGCCGCACCGACGTGGGGGTAGACCTCTCGTCTCGCACGCAGTTTCACCAGGAAGTTCTGCGAGCCACCATGCGCATTCCCCGTGGTGAGGTGCGCACTTACGCGGAGCTAGCGGCAACCGTGGGGCGGCCCAGAGCCGCTCGAGCCGTTGGGACGGCTATGGCACGCAACCCGATCCCTTTGTTGGTGCCCTGCCACCGGGTGGTGCCGAGCAGCGGGGGAGTAGGACGTTACGGCTACGGCAGCGAACTCAAAGCCAAACTGCTAGCCGGCGAGGGAGTCGTCCTTTAGGTCTGGTTCTTGGCAGGCGCTTGGATCAAAGAGGCGTCGCTTTGCTACGGCTCACTGTCGCTTTGGGTCGGGTCAGGTTGAGAGCGAGGATGTCCGCCGCGAGGCGCCGCACCGTCGCGAAACCGTGGGTTTGGTTATTCACGATCAGATCTGATAGATCCCGGTAGGGCTCCACAAACTGCGCATGCATCGGCGCAACAGTCGCCGCGAACTGCCGCTTGACTGTCTTAGGCTCCCGACCCCGCTCAACGATGTCGCGCTTCATGCGTCGCTCAAGACGTACATCGCTTGGGGCATCTAGGAACACGCAGTAGTCGAGCCGTTGACGCACGGCCGGGAATGCGAGCAGCAATATTCCCTCCACCAGCAACAACGGAGCGGCCGCAACCCGGCAGAACCGTCCCGTCATCGTGTGCGTAGCGAAGTCGTACTCAGGGACATCCACATCAACCCCCGACCGCAGCAGATCAAGATGATGCACGAACAACTCATCGTCTAACGAGTCGGGGTGATCGAAGTTGAGCCTGTGCCGCTCCTCAAGCGGCAGATGCGAGAGGTCGCGATAGTAAGCATCGAAGGCCAGCACGCTCACTTCGCGACCTTCGACTCGCTCCAACACATGGTTAGTGAGCGTCGTCTTGCCCGAGCCCGAACCCCCGCAGATTCCGCAGACGACCACATCCACGGGCCGCCACGATAACCCAGCCTCGCGTTTGCCCCTGTGTTGAAGCCACTAGCGACAAGCTTCGAGAGCTGAGACCAGCGCCAGCAATGCCACGAGCAAACTACGCACTGACATCGTCTTGGAGCTGTCAGCGTCCAGCGACGGCCAACACTGTGCGAGTGGCGGTTAGGCGCCGAGGCGGGCTCGTGCTTCGGCGGAACGTTCGAGTAGGTACATCGGGATCGCAACGCCGTTCACCACAGGGTCGCCACCCCCATCGGCACTGTCCTCAGATGCTGTCTCGGCGGCCACGTCTAAACCAAGGGCAGCCTGCTCAAGTGCCAACTTGGCTTGTTCGGCCTCGCGGTCACGAGCCACAACAAAGCGCTCGAAATGCTTGGATCGAACCAGGTTGGAGTGATCAATGTGACCCAGCACCTGGCCGTCTGCGAAGCGAACCCAATAGCGATACCAGGTGAAGCCGTTCGCCATGGCGACCTTGCCCTCAGTGCCCGCAGGCACCCCGGCAATGTCAGTTACCAGCTTCACTTTCTGACCCCGTTTAAGCTGGTTGGCTTGCAGCGCCTCAGTGGTGAAGATCTTGGGGGGCATCAACTCGACACGGTAGCGTGACGCCGTGGCGTGCGGCGACATCTCGGGTCTCGGATACCGCGCTTTCGACGCCGACAATCACTATTACGAAGCCCTTGACGCGTTTACCCGCCACGTAGACCCGCGGATGCAACCCAGAGTCGTGCAATGGGTTGACATGGGTGGACGCAAGCACCATCTCGTAGGCGGCAGGTTGGCACGAGCCGTCGCTAACCCCACCTGGAACCCGATCACCAAGCCCGGCGCATTGCGCGACTACTTCAGGGGCAACCCCGATGGGCGCAACCCTGCCGAGATGTTGCGTGATCGTGAGCCGTTGCCCGATCACTACCAGAACCCGCAGGCTCGTCTAAAGGTGATGGACAACCAGGGACTTGAGTCGATCTGGCTATTTCCGACTCTCGGTGTTCTCTACGAGGAGCTGCTAAGCAACGACACCGATGCGGTTGTCGCGATGATGCGAGGCTTCAATCGCTGGCTCCACGACGACTGGGGATACAACACCGCCAACAGGATTTTCGCCGCTCCCTACATCTCACTTGCAGATCCCAACGCTGCAGCAGCAGAGATCCGCAACGTGATCGATCTCGGCGCGCAACTTCTAGTAATGCGCCCGGCAGCCGTCAGCACCCGCGGCAAGCGCAGCTCACCGTTCAACAAGATGTTCGACCCTGTCTGGCAGACAATCAACGACGCCGGCGTGACCGTCGTTATTCACGCAGGAGACTCGGGCTACTCCTCGCAGGGCTACGCGGATGACGAGTTTTCCTCCTCAACATTGTCGTCATCGGTGTCTCCTGGCCCCAGCGTGCGCGCCTTCAGTATTGAGCGAGCGGCTCAAGACTGGCTGATGCAAGCCATCTTCGAGAAGCTCTTCGACCGGTTCACCAACCTGCGCATTGCGTCGGTTGAGAACGGATCGGACTTCCTAGCGCCGATGTTCCGCAAGTTCTCCCAGATCGCTCGAAAGAACTACTGGTGGTTTAACGATCACCCCATTGACACGTTCAAGGCGCACGTCTGGATGAACCCGTTCTGGGAGGACGACGTGTCTGAGGTCACCGAGTTGATGGGTGCCGATCGAGTGATCTTTGGCTCTGATTGGCCCCACATCGAAGGCATGCCCGAACCACTCGACTACCTCGCTGAGCTAACTGGATTCGCCGACGAGGAGCGCCGCGCCATCTTGGTTGACAACACCAGGTTCCTAAACCAGCCCCAACCAACACGGTGACAACATGAGCAATCCTGGCCAGACCGCCCAAGCCTCCGTGCGCCGCAATGTCGAAGCCTTCTGTGAGGAGAACTGGGATCCCGAGCTACGGGTTGAACAGTGGTGGCGTCGGCTTGCGGGCTCTGGCTATGCGCATCCCATGCTGCCTGTCGCCGCCGGCGGTCTCGGCTACGGACGGGATCAATCTGCTCTCGTGTCATTAGTGCTGGCCGAGCGTGGCGTGCTTGGCCCGCCAGGAGGGCTTGGCCGCATGCTTGCCGCCCCAACGATCGCCATGCATGGAACACCCGAACAGGTCGAGCGGTATGTTCCCGAGATCCTTGACGGGAGCGTCGGCTGGTGCCAGCTGTTCAGTGAACCAAACGCCGGTTCAGATCTTGCAGGCTTGCAATGCAGAGCCGAACGTGACGGCGACGAGTGGATCATCTCGGGCCAGAAAGTCTGGACATCAGGGGGACAGGTCGCTGACCGCGGGATGCTTCTTGCTCGCACCGGCCCTGACCTGCCCAAACACGCGGGCATCTCCTGGTTCGCCTTCGACATGGACCAGCCCGGGGTCGAGGTACGCCCGCTCACAGAGATGACCGGCCGGGCACTCTTCAATGAAGTGTTCATTGACAACGCCAGGGTCTCAAACAGCGCACTCATCGGCGGCCTTAACAACGGCTGGCGGGTAGCCAACACAACCCTGATGGTTGAGCGGGCCTCGCTCGGATCCTCGGGCCGCAAACCGCCTGAGCCGATCCCCGGGCCCAAAGGCGGTGTCTTGCAAAGCCGTGCGGGAGACTTCATCCGCAAGTCGATGGACGCTATGGATGGAGTGCCGCCGCTCGGCATCGACTTGTGGTGGTGTCTGGTTGAACTTGGTCGCAAGAACGGCCGGATGTCGAGCCGGGTACTGCGCGACGATCTGATGCGACTGTATGGACTCATTGAGATCAACCGGCTGTCGATCCAGCGAGCCAAAGCCGGGGGAGCGGCCAGTGCCGCGTCGCCCAACATCGCCAAGTTGACAATGAGCGAACTTAACCGGTCATTCCGTGATATCGGACTGCGTGTTATCGGCGCTGACGGGATGCTCAGGGGCGAGTCCGACATCCAGAGCCATGGTCACATCGGTGAGGTTGCTCTGTTCTCGCCGGCACCTTCGATTTATGGCGGCACCGATCAGGTACAGCGCAACATCATCGGCGAACGTGTGCTCGGGCTCCCCAAAGAACCCGGCCCAGCGCGCGACACCCCCTTCAGCCAACTCCCCAAGAACTGACCGCCCGGAACTTGTGTGATTGTGCGTCTCTGGGACACTGAGTCACACACATTTCGGCTCGCCACCACCGTCAAGGAGCGCGAATGAGCCAAGCAACTGTCCTGTCGATCCATCTGGCTCGAGGATCGCGTCTGCCTATGGTCTCGGTGCCAAGCGTCTTTGCTGAGACAAACATGGGCCTCGTAGGCGACCGCTATCACGGTGCGCCGCTGCGCCAGGTCACGCTTCAAGCTGCAGGCGAACTCGCCGAGGCCGCAGCGGAGGCTGAGTTACCTATAGAAGGCGGCCGCACCCGGCGGAACATCACTATCTCGGCGACGGCACTGCCTCGCACTGCGGGACACCGCATCACCATTGGCAATGTCGAACTAGAGGTTGCGCGTGATGCCGCACCATGCCAACGCATGGAGGAGATATTCGGCTCGGGAGCCCGCGAAGCCATGAAGGGTCGTGCAGGCATCGGCTGCAAGGTCATCCGGGGCGGTGAGATCGCAGTCGGTGACGCAGTCGTTCTTGGGGTTGTCAGCATGGCTGGTGTTGGTTGAACGCCTAACCGGGACCTCTCCCATGACAGATCGTGTTCGCCTTGAGATTGATGGCCCGATAGCAACCATCACCAACAACAACCCGTCGAAGCACAACGCTTTCGACGACGAGATGGACGTCGCTCTCTTTGAGATCATCGACGAGCTGACGCAACGCCGTGACATCCGTGCTGTGATCTGGCGTGGCGAGGGGCGTAGTTTCTCTTCGGGCCGTGACGTCTCGGCCATTGGCAACAACGTGACCGACCTAACCCATCACGAGTTGATGGTGCGAGGCCACCGGGGAATCCAGCGACTCTGGGCTCTTGATGCGCCAGTGATCGTAGCTATCCAGGGCTGGGCAATGGGAGGCTCGTTTCAGCGAGCGCTGCTGTGTGACATCCGCATCGCGGCCGACAATGCCCGGTTCCGATTACCAGAAGTCGGCTATGGCGTGATTCCTGATACTGGTGGAGTGAGCGTGCTCTATGAGATGTGCGGCCACGGCCTAGTGAGCGACATGGTGCTAACCGGCCGGGTGCTGTCTGCCAGCGAAGCCCTCCAACATGGCATCGTCTCCAGGGTCGTGCCCGTAGCAGACCTTGACCAAGAAGCGCTTGACATGGCCGAAGCCATTGCCAAAGCGCCAACAACAACTGTCAAATTGGCCCGCAGAGTGATCTCACAACTCGCCCGCCCCCAACAGCGCGCCTCGATGAACGACGAACTGATCTATCAGACATACCTGAATCGCAGCGATGACTTCGCTGAGTTCAAGGCCGCCTACGCACAAGGTCGAGCACCTCACTACACGGGCAGCTGAGGGCTCTGCGCAGAGTGACTCACACAGAGACATCGACTCACACAAAGAAGACAACGTGAGCAGCCAACATCCAGGGATTCCCGCACCGCCGCATGTGGGGCACACAGCCCTGCGACCCGGAACGTTTGACGACACGGTTGTGCTGGTCACCGGCGGAGGGACCGGGCTCGGCAAGGCAATTGCCACAGAGTTCGCTCGTCTCGGAGCATCGCTTGTGATAGCGAGCCGCTCACAAGATCATCTCGAGGCAGGTGTTGCTGCCATAGCAGCCCTGGGAGCGCCTGTTGAGGCCGTGACCTGCGATATTCGCGACCCGAACGCCATCACGGCAGCATTTGACTTCGCCGAGGAGCGCCTTGGCCGGCCCCAGGTTCTCGTCAACAACGCAGCCGCCAACTTTCCTGTTCCGGCCGAAGACATATCTCCCAATGCCTGGCGTGCGGTCGTGGACATCACCCTCAACGGGACTTTCTTTTGCGCGCGGGAGATGGGTCGACGCCACCTCGCGGCAGGCACCCTTGCGTCAATAATCAACATCGGTGCGTCCTATGCCTGGACGGGCGGACCCGGATTTGCTCACTCTGCAGCAGCAAAGGCTGGAGTGAAGAACCTCACGCAGTCGCTAGCAGTGGAGTGGGCCCCCTATGGCATCCAGGTGAACTGTCTGGTGCCGGGACTATTCCCGCATGAAGACATGACCGCCGACATCCGCTCAAACTTGGATCGCACGGCCGACAAAGATCGATGCCAACCGGCGATGAGGGTGGGGCACCGCCAGGAACTCGGGTGGGCCGCCACATTCTTGGCATCTCCCTACGCCAGATTCATCACTGGACACACACTTGTCGTAGACGGCGCCAACTGGCTGCGGAATAAGTTGACTAACTCTGTCGTTACAACCATTCGTGAGCAAATGGGTCGAGGCAAGTTCGACTTCTAAGCTCCAATCTAAGGAGAAAGACATGGAATTGGCTGTAATAGTATGACACAACCACACACCGTAGGGCGTATATGGACAGCGAACAAGCCGCTACGCAAGATGATAGTTGCTTCTTTGGGTGTGCTGGCACTTGTCGGTGCCGGGTGTGGCAGTGACGCGGAGTCCGACTCAAGTGACGAAACACCGACGATCGTTGCTACCACAACAATCTGGGGGGATGTCGTATCAAACGTTGCCTGTGATGGGCTCGCGAAAGTCGACGTGATCATTCCACCAGGCGCTAATCCTCATGGCTTTGAGGCGTCCCTGCAAGACCGGGAGCGGCTCGAATCTGCCGACATGGTGGTCGCCAATGGCCTTGAGCTTGAAGAAGTACTGCTGGACACGTTGGACTCCGTGGCAGCAACCGGTGTCCCTCTCTTTGAGTTCGGCGCTCATGTCGAGACGATCCCATTTACCTTCGACAGCGGGTCCCTCGAAGAAGAAGCAGGCCACGACGATCATGGCCACGAAGAAGACGACCACGGCCATGACGATCATGGCCACGAAGATGAAGAAGCAGGCCACGATGATCATGGCCACGCCCACGACCATGGCAGTGAGGATCCCCATATCTGGTTCGATCCCACACGGGTGTCATCAGGACTAGACCACCTTGCCGAGGCCCTTAGCACCGAGGCCGGACTTGACGCTGAGGCGCTGCAAACTTGCGTGACGGCATATCAAGCAGAACTTGCCGAACTAGATGCCGAGATCAGCGAGTTGGTTGAACAGATACCTGCGGAACAGCGGAAACTGGTTGTCAACCATGATGCACTTAGCTATTTCGCCGCGCGGTATGGGTTCGAGATAGTCGGCACGATCCTGGGATCTTCGGGCCTAGCACAGACCAATCCGGCGCGCCTTGAGCAACTGGCGCAGGCAATTGAGGCCCAAGGAGTGCCATCAATCTTCGCCGAGTCGCAACATCCCGCAACGGATGCTGAAGCTCTCGCTTCACGAGTTGGCGGATCCATAGGAGTGGTCAGCCTCTACACCGGCACCCTCGGATCTGCCGGAAGCGGTGCAGACACATACGTTGGCTTCCTCCGCACAAACGCCAACCTGATAACAGAAGCGTTGAGCTGATCGATCGGCCCCCTCTGCGGGGCCTAAGGTCACCCTCCTTGGAGTTCATTACCGAGCCAATCGCCTGGTGGATCGATCCGTTCGCATCCAACGTCTTCATGCGCAACGCCCTTTACGCGGCCGTACTTGCGGTGCTGACGACATCGGTAGTGGGCACCTGGGTGGTGCTACGAGGCATGAGCTTTCTGGGCGATGCGCTGGCTCACGGAGTGTTGCCGGGCGTCGCGATCGCCTTCGTATTGGGTATGAGCACCACCATCGGAGCAGCCATTGCGGGACTGGTGATGGTGTGGGGCATCAACGCCATCCGCCACAACTCGCCTCTCCCGGAGGACACCTCGGTGGGCTTGCTCTTTGTGGGCTTTCTCGCCCTCGCAGTTGCGATCATGTCAAGCGGATCGGGTGCCTATAGCGGCGACCTCAACCGCTTCCTGTTCGGGTCTGTCACGGGCATTGACGCCGATGACTTACGCCGCCAGGCCGTGGCAGCCGCAGTGTCGCTTGCCGGTGTGGCCGTGTTTTACCGTGCGTTTCTCGTCATGACCTTCGATCCAGTGCAAGCCCAAGTGCTCGGTCTGCGGCCACGCCTAGCACACGGAGTGTTGCTGGTATTGCTTGCCGTGTCGATCGTGGCGATGTTTGAGGCTGTCGGGAACCTGCTCGTGTTTGCGTTCCTGATCGCGCCACCGGCAACGGCAGTGTTGCTCGTCGCACGCGTGCCGCGAATCATGGCTCTCGCCATTGCTATAGGGGTGATGTCAACTGTGATCGGCTTACTTGTGAGCTACCACTACGACCTCGCCGCCGGTGCGTCGATGGCGCTGACAGCGGTGACGTCCTTTGTTGTCGTGCTGACGATCAAGTCAATGCTTCCGTTGCGCCTGCCGTGGCGCAACGGTCAGCCTTCAATTTCGAGATCGACCCTTCGCCAGAAGGCCTGGCGGATAGCGCGCCGGAGCCGATCCTGACCCCGCAGGCTCCCGCCGATCACGTTCTCCACGAAATAAAGCAGGTCACCGTCTAGCGACTCGGGGATACGGGGGCGGTGATCTAGCACCCTGTCGAACTCGTCGTCGCTGGCCCGATATAGCCAGTTCTCCGCAAAGTCTGTAGCGGCGACCGCTACAGACTCAACCGGATCGTAGGTGCCCGTCGAAGCATCGTCTGGTGCTCGTCGCCGCCTGATGAAACGCGACAGTTCATCCTTGCTCAGCCTCACAACTTCGTCGGCTTCAATTGCCAGACGGCTCAGCCGATTGGGATTCTGCGGCGAGGCGACGTTGATCACCGTGACCCGCACCCCGGTGTCTTGCACCTCGTTGACGGTATTCACAAGGCGCGTGTCGGCGGTGAGCATGAAGGCATCACAGATGGCACCGGCCTTGCTCAGAGTCAGCAGGTCACGGTGGATGCCAGCGCTGATAGGCGACAGCGCAGCCCCCTCCTCGTCGCTCTCAAGCCTCAGCTTCATGTTGGGGAGGGTGGCAAGCAGCTTCTGTGCAGAGCTCGCGCTAGCCACCCCGCTGGTGTCATACCAGTAGGTACGTAGGGGCCTCTGACCAGACAGGTCCGATGCCACGCCCATAAGGACGTCGTTGGCACCAAGGCCATAGAGAAGTATGTCGTGGCGGTCTGAGCTGTTGCAGCACAACAGACCACCCTCGGTGTATAAGTAATCGGCATCAACGAATATCGCGTAGCGATCCATGTGTTTGTCACCTCAGGGCCATCGATGAGATCGGGGCCCGCTACCGGCCGCGGAAAATCAGGGGGAAGCGCCGTTAGTCTGTACCAAGCATCGGCGGACGGCAACTCCGGCGAGCACAGTCAAACTGGTACGCCCCCTGGGACTCGAACCCAGAACCTGCGGATTAAGAGTCCGTTGCTCTGCCAATTTGAGCTAGAGGCGCTTGTCTCGGGCGAGGCTAGCGGGTGACCGAGGGGAATCGAACCCCCGACCTCCGGGACCACAACCCGGCGCTCTAACCGACTGAGCTACGGCCACCATGTTTCACCCTAAAGGGTTAGTCGCCAAACTCTAGACGCCGCAACCGCAAATCCGGCGCTGTTCTCCGGTGGCTCAAGCCCTGTCCGAGATCTAGCCGAGATCTGTTTCGAGATCTGGTCGAAGTTGATCCCGATGCTGCACGAGATGGCTGGATGCGGGGCGTTCCGCTAGCCCGGTAGCGTTGCGGTGCCCCTGTAGCTCAAATGGATAGAGCGGAGGGTTTCTACCCCTCAGGTTGCGGGTTCGAGTCCTGTCGGGGGCGCCTGTCTCTAGCCCTTTAGGTGTGCCCAGCCTTTAGGGTGTGTGCACAGTCTCAGGTGTCGGTAGTGCGGTGATTGTCTGTAGCGCGTTGCTGATCCGCCCGAATCCAACAAAAAGGCTGTATGGCTTGGACGGATCAGCACGCGTAAGGGGAGCTCTCTTGAAGTCTTGAAGGGAACTGCCTAGAACTGTGCTTGTTCGGTGCTGCCTTCGAGAGCCAGAGTCGAGGCCGTACCGCCGGAAACCACCGAAGCGACCTGATCGAAGTATCCGGCTCCGACCTCACGCTGGTGACGCGTAGCGGTGTAGCCGACAGTCTCAAGGTCGAACTCACGCTGCTGCAGGCTCACATATGCGGTCATGTCATCTGACTCATAGCCACGAGCCAGTTCGAACGCAGCGGCGTTGATGGCATGCCAGCCCGCCAGCGTGATGAACTGGAATGAGTAACCCATAGCGCCCAGTTCCTTCTGGAACACGTCAATGGTCGTGTCGTCAAGGTGCGCCCGCCAGTTGAAGGAGGGCGAGCAGTTGTAAGCGAGCATCTTGTTGGGATAGGTGGCATGGATGGCCTCGGCGAACTCGCGAGCCTCGTCAAGATCAGGGGTTGAAGTCTCGCACCAGAGCAGGTCACAGTAGGGCGCGTAGGCCAGACCCCGCCTGATGGGAGCCTCGATGCCAGGCTCGGTCACGAAGAAGCCTTCAGCAGTGCGCTCACCAGTCAGGCGAGCTCGGTCACGCACATCAATGTCGCTGGTGATGAGACCTGCGCTCAAGGCATCGGTGCGAGCAACCAGCAGCGTGTCAACCCCCATCACGTCGGCCGCGAGACGTGCTGCTCGCAGCGTGGCGATGTGCTGTGCAGTTGGCACCAGCACCTTGCCGCCCATGTGACCGCACTTCTTGGCCGAGCTCAGCTGATCTTCGTAGTGAACGGCGGCTGCTCCCGCTTCGATCATCCCTTTCATCAGCTCGAAGGCATTGAGGGGTCCGCCGAAGCCGGCCTCGGCATCAGCAACGATCGGCAGCATGTAATCGCGATCGGGCTTGCCTCGGGTCTCGCTCCAGGCGATCTGATCGGCCCGGCGCAAGGCGTTGTTGAGTCTTTCAACTAGTGCTGGCACCGAGTCGCTCGGGTACAGCGACTGGTCGGGATAAACCTGGCCGGCGAGGTTGGCATCGCCGGCAACCTGCCAGCCGGACACATACAGCGCCGGCAGGCCAGCCTTGGCGTACTGGACTGCCTGAGCTCCCGTCATGGCGCCGAGTGCGTGGGTGTACTCGGCGTCGTTGAGCATCCGCCACAGCTTGCGGGCACCGTCGCGTGCAAGCGTGCATTCAGGGTTGACCGAGCCACGCAGCGATACGACATCGGCTGCGGAATAGTCACGCCGTACGCCGTTCCAGCGGGGATTGGTCTCCCAATCCGCCTCCAGCGACTCGACCTGGCGAGCAAAGCTGCTAGTTGCAACGTCCATCGGATCCTCCTGTCGACGGTGTGCCTGCGCCCCGTTGCGCGACAGCACCACAACAAGATCATCCATCATTGCAACGATCGTTGGAAGCTCTAGCGAACGTCTACATCCCTAGAATTGTGATGTGCAGCAAATTTCATAGATCTTGCAGATATGCAAGGGTGACTAGGTTCAAGCTGCTGCTCTTGCGAGGATCTTGCGAGCGTCTTTGTGAGGATGTCAACGATTAGCACAACTGCTCTCGGAGGCTGGTCAACTCCGACCAGATGTTGGCGTACATGGGGATGCCTTGACGGCGGCGGGCCAACATCATGGCGTGTTCTCGCTGACCTGGGATCTCCACCCCGGTGCCTCCTGGTTCGGGTCGCGACGAGCAGACATCGTCGACGATCTCAGTCACCATTTCCACAATGGCAGGCAGCGAGCGGTAACTCGAGCAGTCGATCACGATGATGATCCAGTTGCTCTCGGGTGTGTCGGTGCCGAGCATCGCAGTTGCGAGCAACTCGGCAACTAAACCCATCCCGAATCCCTTCGGGCCTGCCGCTGGGCGGATGGCTCCACCGTTGAGATAAGCGGCAGGATCACTTGAGATTTCGCCGTCAATAGTCAGCACAAAGTCGCCGGGAAGATCGACCCCTTGTTTGTGGGCTGCCATAGTGCGACCGCCCGAGACCATCCCTGTAGCGAAGTCAGCAACGATTGGCCCACGGTGATCGCCAGGAAAGCCAAACGCCCACGGGTTAGTTGGCAGCTTCGGGTCGATCCCGCCGTGAGGTGCAACTTGAGGCCATCTTTCTCGGCAGCCACCTCCGCCAATGATCGAAGCCAATCCGGACTTGGCCGCCATCTCGGCGTAGTGCCCGATGCGTCCGGTGTGCCCGCAGTTACGCACCGCGACAATGCCACTACCCGCGCGCTGGCTTGTTGCGATGGCGCGGCGCACTGCGAGTGCCATGGCGGGGTGCCCAAAGCCTCGATTGCCGTCAATCACCACCCGACCACCAACCGAAGTGACCTGCTCGGGTCGCCCAGCAGGATCTAGATAGCCAGTTTGTGCCTGTTTGGCGTACTGGGTGAGGCGCATCGTGCCATGTGAAGACACCCCTCGCAGGTCGGACTCCACGAGGTGTGTGGCGATCTCGGTTGCGATGTCTTTGTCGCAGCCAATTGCCACCAGCACGTCGCAAGCCAGCGACTCCAGCGTCTCGGGCATAACAGTGATCACGGCGTTACCTCCTTTGGGTTGCTACCGCCGCGCGCTGAACGCACAACGCCGACCGATTTAGCACCCGTGGAGAGATTAGAGATTGCCGAGAGACAGAACAGCGTCACGCTTGCGACACGCCTGCGCCCCGGCTTGCACCAACCTCCATGAGTCGCCGAGAAGCCCAATCTGTACAAGTGTTGTGCTCAAGCGAAATTTCTGGCATTCTTGCAATCATGGCAAAGGATCCGGGTCTGTTGATATTGGGACGGAGAGTCAGGCACGTCCGCCGTGAGCAGGGACTGACGCTGGCCGTACTTGCAAACAGGACTGGGCGCACCGTCAGCTATCTCTCACGCCTAGAGAACGGTCACATCGAGCCACGCTTGGGAGTGTTGAACGAACTCGCCGAAGCGCTCGGGACAACTGCCTCAGAGTTCCTGAAGCCGACACCACCAGCGCGCCGCGACGAGCTTGAACTTGCGCTGATGACCGCTCAAGACGATCCGACATACCAAAAACTGGGTTTGCCGAGGCTCAAGCCATCGGCGCGCATCGACGATGACGCGCTGAAACACATCGTTGCCCTGGGCAAGGCACTTCTGTGTGGCGATGGTGGGCCAGGAGATGCTGTTGCAGCGGCGCGTCGTGCCAACTCGGAGTTGCGCCGTGAGATGCGAGACAACAACAACTACTTCGCCGAGATCGAGAGCATCGCCACACGACGGTTGGCTCAAGCCGGATACCCGGGTCAAGGGCCCGTCAGCGAGCGAGTGCTCACCGAGATCGCCACTTCCTATGGCTTCCGTATTGAGCGAGTTTCGGGACTTCCCAGAACCGCTCGTTCGATCACCGACACCCGCGATCGAGTGATCTACATCGGCGATCAGAACAGCCTCAAAGTGCGCCAGGCACGTTCTGTGCTGATGCAAACCCTGGGACATTTCGCACTAGAACACAGCGACACCAAGGACTTCGGTGGCTACCTGCGCCAGCGCATCGAGTCGAACTACTTCTCCGCTGCCGTGCTCGCGCCAGAGGCTCCGGCGATCGAGTTGCTACTTGAAGCCAAGGATCAGCAAGACATCAGTGTTGAGGACCTCAAAGAGACCTTCTACATCTCCTATGAAATGGCTGCGCATCGCTTCACAAACCTGGCGACCGTGCATCTGGGGCTTCCCGTTCACTTCCTTCGCACCGACCCCGACGGCATCATCACCAAGGCGTATGAGAACGACGGCTTGAAGTTTCCGGTTACGGCGGACGGCAGTCTCGAAGGGGAGCGGGTGCCGCGCCAGTGGGGAGCACGCCAGGCCTGGATAACCCTGGGACACTTCTTGTTGCATGAGCAATACACGGTGCTTGACGACGGCGAGTACTTCTGCATGACCTATATCGAGACCGAAAACGACCGTATCCCGTATGCAGTCACGCTCGGTACCACCAAAGCAGAGGCGCACTGGTTCCGTGGTTCAGAGACACTGCGTCGTGAATTCGCTAGGACACGCGATGTACAACCCGACCCGTCGCTGGTCAAAGAGTGGCAGGGTGTGGCGTGGCCGTCGGCGGCACAGCGCAGCCATGTGCTCTCGGCACTGCCGCCCTCGCTGGGCTCGTTTTTGCCCTTTCCGGGAATTGACCTGCTAGACGTCTACCGGTTCCTGGACAAGCGTCGGCGACTCCGCTAGACGCCGGCGTATAGGGTTGAGGGCCGAACCACTGATGTCCGAAGTCGCTACCAAGACCCCAACCGGTGCCGCTCGGACGACCGCCCGCCGTCCCGCCAGGACGAAGATCCGGGTACCAGCCAACCACCTGCTCGGACCCCTCGTCGGTGAGCATGACACCAACCTGCACAAGCTCCAGAACGCCTTCCCCGGAAGCCGCATCCATCTGCGAGGCAATGAGGTCAGCTTCGCTGGTGATGAAGCCGAGACGGTGGCCCGTTTGTTTGAAGAACTATTTGTGCTGATCGAACGGGGGCATCGTCTCGATGACCGGACGATCGATCAAGCCATCAACATGGTTCGTAGCAATGTCAGCGCCTCCGAAGTGCTCACTCACGACGTGTTGCGCACAAGTGGTGGGTGTGTGGTGCGCCCGAAATCGGAGGGACAGAAGCGCTACGTCGACACGATGGCAGAGCAAGTGATCACGTTTGCGATTGGCCCTGCCGGCACCGGCAAGAGTTGGCTGGCAGTAGCGATGGCGGTGAGGGCACTTGAGGCCGGTGAAGTGAGCCGTATTATCTTGACCCGCCCTGCCGTCGAAGCGGGCGAGCGACTCGGTTTTCTGCCTGGTGACCTAATGGCCAAGGTCGACCCGTACCTGCGTCCCCTCTATGACGCCCTTTATGACATGGTCGGCAGTGACGGGATGGATGGGCTGCTTGAGCGGGGAGCGGTTGAGGTGGCGCCGCTTGCCTTTATGAGGGGGCGCACGCTCAACTCAAGTTTCATCATCCTCGACGAAGCTCAGAACACCACTCCCGAACAGATGAAGATGTTCTTGACTCGCATTGGTTTCGGTTCTCGTGCGGTTGTCACCGGCGATGTCACTCAGGTTGACGTTGCGGGCGGTCGCAGCGGTCTCTCCGGGCTCGAGAAACTGCTCGCTGCTATTGACGGGATCGGTTTCGTGCATCTGACCAAAGTCGATGTGGTGCGACATCGCATCGTGGCAGACATTGTCAGTGCCTATGACCAAGCCAAGGCACGCACCTGAGCCCCACACTTCGCATAGTGACGCTCGTATCTGATGGCACGCGACACGTCGAGATCACTGCGGCTGACACACCGAGCGCAACCAAGTGCGCAAGCGGCGGGGAGCCCTTGCAGCTTGAACGCTGGGGAGCGCTTGCGACTTCGGTGTTGCACGCGGAGCGAGTAGCGGGCGGCGAGTTGGGTCTGACGTTCGTTAGTCCCTCTGAGATGGCGACGCTGAATCACAAGCACATGGGAGTCGACAGGCCAACCGACGTGCTGGCATTTCCACTTGATGCCAACACGCAAGCAGCTGAGCACCGAGGCCCGCAGCCAGAGGTTGCGGCACTGCTTGGCGACGTTGTGGTGTGCCCACAGCAAGCACGGATCCAAGCAGCAACCCACAAGAGCGATCACCATGACGGCACCTTCGAGGACGAGCTTGCGCTGCTCGTGGTACATGGCGTGTTGCACGTCTTGGGCTATGACCATGCTGACGCCACCGAAGCCGTAGCAATGCAGGCCCGAGAGCAAGAACTCCTCGATGCGCACTACCGGAGCTGGACATGCTCGCCGACGGCGGGGGTGATCTCGTCATGAGATTTGGGAAGTTGCTGGGTCGCAAGTCCAAGCGGCAACAGCAGTCACAGCCACTCAGCGAGGACGACCTGATCGCGCTCACCTCAGCTGCGGCCCAAGCAGACACGATCGAGGCAACCGAGGCGGACATGGTCGAGTCGGCGCTGGCCCTGGATCGCACCTCGGTTCGTGCGGTGATGGTGCCTCGCACCGACATGGTGACCGTGGATGCTGAGATGACGGTGAGCGATGCCCTCGAAGTTGCTATCGGGCGAGGCCTGAGCCGGCTACCCGTTTGCCAAGACGACCTCGACCACATCGTCGGCGTAACCCTGCTCAAGGACCTGGCTCGCAGTGAGCGTTCCGGTGAGGGAGACCTGCAAGTAAAAGAGATGATGCGGCACGCATTGTTCGTTCCCGAGACGAAGCGGGTAGACGAACTTCTGCGAGAGATGCAAACAGCAGGAGGCCACCTGGCACTAGTAGTCGACGAGTACGGGGGCACCGCAGGGCTCGTAACCCTTGAGGATCTGGTCGAAGAACTAGTCGGCGAGATCGTTGACGAGTTCGATCGACCCGAGCCTCTGCTCGAACCGCTATCGGGCGGCGAGGCGCTATTGCATGGCCGCATGCCGGTTGATCAACTCAACACGCTGGTAGGAGCAGAACTGCCGGACGACGACTGGGACACGGTTGGCGGCCTGATCTTCGCGAAGCTCGGCCACGTCCCAGAGGTCGGCGAGTCATTGGAGGTTGGCGGGCTAAGGCTCGGCGTCGAACAGATGCAGGGCAGACGCATTACGAGTGTGCGCCTAACCCGGTTGTGACAACTAGCGACGCAGCCAAGCTCCAGAATCCGACCAACCCTGTACACCGCAGCGGGTTTGTAGCGCTGGCTGGGCGGCCGAACGCAGGCAAGTCAACCCTGTTGAACCGCATAGTTGGTGAACACGTCTCGATCACCGCCAAGACACCTCAAACCACCCGCAGAGCGGTGCGAGGCATCCTGCACCAGCAAAACGCCCAGATCGTCTTCGTCGACACACCCGGCATACACAAGCCCCGCACACCCATGGGTCGCTCCCTCAACGCAGCTGCAAGCGCGGCGCTACTAGACGCCGATCTGACATGCCTTGTGATCGACGCGGCGGCGCAGTTCGGGCGCGGCGATGCCTTCATCGCTGACTCACTTCCAAAGCAATCGGTGGTCGCCGTCACCAAGGTCGACAAGGTTCAACCGGAGACACTATTGAGCCAACTCGCAGCTACATCCGTGCTGGATTTTGCGGCGTACTTTCCCGTTAGTGGGCGTACCGGCGAGGGCGTCGATGCGCTCGTCGAATACCTGGTTGATCAGTTGCCCGAAGGCCCCCCATACTTCCCGACCGACATGGTGCGTGACACCGATGAGGCTTTCCGTGTGGCCGAGTTGGTCAGGGAGCAGTTGCTAAAGACGGCTCGCCACGAACTGCCGCACTCGATTGACACACGGGTTACGTCATGGCAGTGGCCCTACATCCGTTGTGAGATCATCGTCGAACGTCCGTCACAGAAGGCGATCGTCATCGGTCGGGGCGGTTCGGCAATCAAGGCAGCGGGCATCGCGACACGCAAGCAACTGCCCGAGGGCACATACCTCGAACTAGTCGTTCGGGTCGACAAGAACTGGCAGCGCAAGCGCTAGCCGTCGATAGAAACCGGCGACCCAACGGCTAGGTTCGCTTGCGATGATGCCGGCCGATCTCAAGTTGCGCCGCATTCCCGCGCATGTGGCATGCGTGATGGATGGCAACGGCCGCTGGGCTCAAGCTCGTGGGCTACCTCGCACCGAGGGCCATCGGGCTGGTGAGGATGCTTTGTTTGACGTTGTCGAGGGAGCGCTTGAGGTAGGCGTGCAATGGCTGACCGTCTATGCATTTAGCACCGAAAACTGGCGCCGTCCCGTGGAGGAGGTGCGCTTCCTGCTGGGCTTCAACGAAGAGATCCTGCAGCGCCGTCGTGACGAACTACACGACCGCAACGTGCGTATCCGCTTTGTGGGTCGGCGTGACCGGCGTGTACCGGCTCGACTATTGAGGCTTATGGACGATGCCGTTGATCTGACCCGCCACAACAGCGCCATGACTCTCACGATCGCGTTCAACTATGGCGGCCGAGCTGAGATTGTCGATGCGGTGCGGTCGGTGGTGCGTGCGGGGATCGCTCCCGAGCGAATCAGCGAGAAGACAATCGCGGCGCGTATGTATGACCCCGAGATGCCCGAGCCGGATCTGATGATCCGCACCTCCGGTGAGTACCGCACTTCTAACTTCCTGTTGTGGGGCCTCGCCTACAGCGAGCTGTACTTCACCGACACTGCCTGGCCTGACTTCCGGCGCGCCCACCTGTATGAGGCGATCCGTACCTACCAGGAGCGCGACCGGCGTTTCGGAGCACTGTCACCCAACGGATCTTCCTGATCCTGTTCTCATTGCGAGGCTCGCCGCCTCACGAGCGGCTAAGAAAGTGTGTCGGTGGCTCTGTACCGGGATGAGGCCGTGGTGCTACGCACCTGGAAGCTGAGGGAAGCCGACCGCATCTTGAGCCTGCACACGTTACGACACGGCAAGGTGCGCGCCGTGGCAAGAGGTGCGCGCCGTACCCGCTCAAAGCTCGGCGCTGTTGCCGAACCTGCGAGCCACATTGCCGCGCAGCTGTATCGGGGTCGCAGTGAATTGCAGACGCTCACCCAGGCAGTCACGATCAACCGATTCAAGGGCCTCCGTAGCGACCCGGACACATTTGCACGGGCCTCAGCGCTACTGGAAGTGGTCGACAACGTGGCCTCCGAGGCAGACCCTGATGAGCAGCGTCACGTCATGTTGGTCCGGGCGCTGGCGACGCTTGAGCGCAGCCACCACCCCCTGGTGATGGCGGGCTTCTTCTTGAAGTTGCTGGCGTTGGAGGGCCTGCAACCGGAGTTGGAGAACTGCGTGTCGTGTGGCACTAGTGACAGCAGCGTGCTTGCTTCGGTTGATGTCATTGCTGGTGGCGTCGTGTGTCGCGATTGCGGCATGCGCCGATCTATCAGTGCCGGCGCACTCGAAGCGATGCGTCTGATCCTGAGCAACCGGCTCGGGCAGCTAATGCGCTCCTCGTCTCAAGGTGGTCAAGGCAATCAAGACGGTCAAGCTAATCGGGCCCACCAAGCTGTGGGGAGCGAGGTCACCGAGTTAGCGGTCGCGTTCATGGAAGCACATCTAGAACGTCGCTTACGATCGGTGACAGTCCTACGTAGCGAGCGGCCCTAGCCTTTGCGGTCTATGTCTGGGCACACAACCGGAGCTGACCTCTTCGACAAGATCGTGAACCTATGCGGTCGACGTGGCTTCATCTTCCGCTCTGCGCAGATCTATGGGGGCTTTCGCTCCGCTTATGACTACGGGCCTCTAGGTGTCCTGCTGCTGCGCAACGTCAAGGCGCAGTGGTGGCATTCGATGGTGCAGATGCGGCGAGATGTCGTGGGAATCGATGCTTCGATCCTGTCACCACCAGCGGTGTGGCAGGCTTCGGGGCATCTGTCGCATTTCAGCGATCCACTGGTTGATTGCCGAAGCTGCGGTGCGCGTCACCGCCAGGACAAACTCGATGATCCCGACGTGTGTCCCACCTGCGGCACGAAGGGCGAACTCACCGATCCCCGTGAGTTCAACCTGATGTTTCTAACCCATGCCGGGCCTGTCATGGAGTCCGCCGCCGAGGTTTATCTGCGACCTGAGACCGCGCAGGGCATGTTCATCAACTTCGCCAATGTGTTGCGAACCTCCCGCAAGCGGCCACCGTTTGGGATCGCGCAGATTGGTAAGTCGTTCCGCAACGAGATCACTCCCGGAAACTTCGTGTTCCGCACTCGCGAGTTCGAGCAGATGGAACTTGAGTACTTCGTGCCGCCTGACGAGGCCGAGCACTGGTATCAGCACTGGAGCGAGACCCGCCTGCAGTGGTACTCCGATCTGGGCATTGATGATGAACTACTGCGCTTGCGTGATCATGGGCCAGGCGAGCGTGCCCATTACGCCGTTGCAGCTTGTGACGTGGAGTTTCGCTTTCCCTGGGGCTGGGACGAACTCGAAGGGATCGCAAACCGCACCGACTATGACCTACGAGCCCACGCCGAGCACTCCGGTGAGCGACTTGACTGTTTCGACCCGGCGACCAACAGCCACTATGTGCCCTATGTAATCGAACCCGCTGCGGGAGCCACCCGGGCCGCAATGGCCTTTCTGATGGCTGCGTATCGCAGCGAGACGGTCAACAACCGCGAACGGATCGTGCTCGGCCTTGACTCCCGGTTAGCGCCATATCAGGTTGCTGTGTTGCCCCTCTCCCGCAAGCCGGTTCTAGCCCCGTCTGCCAACAAGGTGTTCGATCTCATCAAGGCGGATTGGAGTTGTGACTTTGACGACACCCAAGCCATCGGGCGGCGCTACCGCCGCCAGGACGAAATCGGCACCCCGTTTTGTGTCACCGTCGATTTCGACACGCTTGATGATGGCTGTGTCACCGTGCGTGATCGCGACACCATGAAACAGGATCGGGTCAGCATCGATCGCCTGCGAGAGTACTTGACAACGCATCTGCGCTAGTTTCGGCCACGATGGCGATAGTGGCGTCTGACATTGCCAAGGTGCGGGCCGCCACGGACATCGTTGCCATAATCGGCGAACACACTGAGATCAAACGTTCAGGCCGCCAGTGGATGGCACGATGCCCGCTTCACGGCGAGCGCACACCGTCGTTATCGGTCTCGCCCGAAAAGGGCGTCTATTACTGCTTCGGTTGCCAGCGCAGCGGCGATGTCTTCAGCTTCGTGCAAGAAATCGAAGGGATCGACTTCATTGCCTCGGTGGAGGCCCTGGCCGCTCGTGCCGGCATCACGTTGCACTACACAAGCCGAGACTTTGGGAAGCGTGACCAGCGCAAACGCCTCATCGAAACAGTCTCAAGAGCCCGGGACTTTTATCACAAGCGCCTACTGAGTGCTGCAGACGCGGGGCCGGCACGCAACTATCTGCGATCACGAGGTTATGACGGTGATCTGGTGCGGCGCTGGCAGATCGGTTGGGCGCCTCGGGGTTGGGACAACCTCGTGCGCTATCTCAAAGCATCTGAGGTCAGCGAGGGCGACCTGCTGCAGTCTGGTCTCGGCATTGTTAACCGCAGGTCGCGCCTGCAGGACTTCTTTAGGGGGCGGGTGTTGTTCCCGATCACCAACGAGCGGGGTGACCCGGTTGGCTTCGGGGGTCGGATCCTTCCCACAGAAAGTGGCCCCAAGTACATCAACACGTCATCTGAGGCTCGCATCTACGACAAGGGCCGCCTGCTGTATGGCCTTTATGAGCACCGCAAGCAGATCGTCAAGGAAGGCATGGCGATCTTGTGTGAGGGCTACACCGACGTGATCGGCTGCTCACAGGCAGGCGCGGAGTTGGCTGTTGCCACGTGCGGTACTGCGCTCACCGAAGCCCACCTAAAGTTGCTGCAGCGATTTTCGGCATCACGGCTCGTGCTGGCATTCGACGCCGACACAGCAGGCTTCAAGGCCGCAGGCCGGATCTATGAGTGGGAACGCAAGTACGAACTAGAGGTGCTCGTAGCGTCGTTGCCTGAAGGCCAGGATCCAGGTGACCTTGCTCGCAACGAACCTCAGCGTCTCGTTGAGCTGCTTGAGCAGCCGGTGCCGTTCCTGCAGTTCCGCTTAGACCGTGAGCTTGCCACTTCGGATATGTCCAGCTACGAGCGTCGAGCCCGTACCGCCGAGCGGGCCGTGGCCATTGTGAGCGAACATCCAGATGACGCGGTTCGTGACAAGTACATGTTCCAGGTGGAGGAACGCTGCGAGATCGACATTGATCTACTACGACGGTTCGCTAAGGGGGATCGAGCAGTCGGTGTCACGGGGGGATCACGACGTAGGGGAGACGGCGGTGGGTATCCGGGGGCGGCCGGTTCCGCCGATGTGCCCGCTAGCGGTAGCGCGGTTTCGACACAGCTTCGACGCACACCTGAAGGTGAGGCGCTTCGCATGGCGATCCACTTGCCTGAGGTTGTTGGCGACATCTTGCATCCCGCTCTGTTTGGAGACCCAACTCATCGCGAAGCTCTCAAAGCGCTCGGCGAGTCGGGGTCGGTGGTCGGTGCTGCTGAGGCGGTGTCGTCTGAAGCGGCACACCTGCTTCACCAACTCTGCGTCGAACCGCCAGCCGAAGAGGTCTCCGACGTGCTCGCCAGCCTTGCCCGGCTCGCCGCGGCACGAGCTATGCGTCAGCTGCGTCGCATGGCAGGCGCTACATCTGATCCGGAATCCCGCAAGCAGTGCATCGACAGCCTGGTGTGGCTCAAACAACAATCAGAATTGCTCTCTGATCGCAACGAGCGCGACGAGTTCCTCGAAGACCTTCTGGTGTGGCTAACCGAGCATGCTCAACACCAGGGGGGTCGCGCCTCGGCCACGTCAACAGGTAGTCTCCCGGGAGCCAATCCGGGGTAGCTCAACTGGCAGAGCAAGCGGCTGTTAACCGCTAGGTTGTGGGTTCGAGTCCCACCCCCGGAGCAGAGCACGCTGCTGGGTCGAGCATCACATCGGCCGGGTTGACCGTGGCGATAGGGTCGCTGCGGGCTCGTAGCTCAGTGGTCAGAGCAGGGGACTCATAATCCCTTGGTCGTGGGTTCGATCCCCACCGGGCCCACCATCGCCGGGCCGCCGCAACCCGGGAGCTTCATGTGGATCTGACCTGGAGCGAGGCGCAACAGTCGATGCGACTGGAGTTGCGCCACTGGATGCGCCGCAACCTTGCGGCTTGGCGCTCCGAGATCGGTACAGAACACTCTGGCGACACCCGTGAGGGCTTCGAGCAGCAGCTCTTGTGGGAACGGCTCCTGTTTGACGCTGGCTGGTCTGTTGTGTCGTGGCCACACGCATACGGCGGGCGCGATGGCACGCTTTGGGACTGGTTGATCTTCGAGGAGGAGTACTGGCGAGCTGGTGCGCCGCAGCGAGTCACCCAGAACGGCGTGCAGATCCTGGCACCTTCGCTGTTCGCTCATGGCACGCAAGCGCAAAAGGACGACTTGTTGCCAAGAATCGCGGCGGCGCTTGATCTGTGGTGTCAGGGCTGGTCAGAACCCGGAGCTGGCAGCGACCTAGCAGGAGTGTCGAGCCGGGCACAACGTGTTGACGGCGGTTGGCTGCTTGATGGTCAGAAGACCTGGACAACCCGTGGTGCATTCTGTAGTCACCTGTTCGGGTTATTCCGTAGCGATCCCGACTCGTCGCGACACCGTGGACTCACCTACCTGCTGGTGCCTCTTGATACGCCTGGGGTAACGGTGCGGGGCTTTGAACGTCTCGATGGTGATGAGGGCTTTGCTGAGGTGTTCTTTGAAGACGCCTTCCTGGCCGATGACGCAGTGCCGGGTGGTGTGGTGCTGGGCGAGGTCGGGGGAGGCTGGCGGGTCGCTGTGTCGGCAGCCAGTACCGAACGTGGTCTGCTGCGCTCACCTGGGCGTTACCAAGCAACAGCGCGCCAGCTTGTGGCCCTATGTGATCGGGTTGGTGGTGATCAAGCCATGAGACGCCGGGTCGCGGCTGCGTGTATGAAAGTGGATGCCTACCGCTTGCAGACGCTTCAGACCGTGACCACCTTGTGTGAAGGCGGCAACATAGGATCCGAGGCAAGTCTGGCGAAGCTCTGGTGGTCTGAACTCGATATCGAGTTGCATGAGATTGCACTTGACCTGCTAGGCGGCACGGCGGAGTCAGAAGGCTCTTGGAGTAAGGGTCACCAGTTCTCCCTTGCCGGGCCGATCTACGCAGGCACTAACGAGGTGCAGCGCAACATCGTGGCTGAACGTGTGCTGGGGCTTCCACGATGAGGTGTGCCTGGACACGTCAACCCTCCGACCTGCTGGGTGCGCACCAGATCGGGCGACGGCCATGAGATTCGCACTCAATGATGACCACGACGCATTGCGGCTGGCTGCTCGTGACATTCTTGAAGACCTGTGCCCTCCTGCAGCGGTTCGTGCTGCGTGGTCGGATATTCCCTCGTTTGATGTTTGGGACGCGCTTAGGAATGCGGGTGCGCTAGCGGTGATGGTGGCAGCATCTGAAGGAGGCTTGGGGCTCGACGCCAGCTATCTCACGCCTGTGTTGGTGGAAGCTGGCCGGGTTGCTCTGCCACATCCACTGGCTGAGACTGCCATGGTTGCAGCTCCTCTCGGCGTGGTTGGACGCATGGTTGCAACCGACTTGGGAATGCTTGAGGTCATGGATTCGGTGGAGTCGGTAATCGGTAACGCCGTGCCTGACCGTCGGCTAGTTCCTGCCGCCACATATGCCGAGAGCTTTTTGCTCGAGATATCCCCCGGCGAGCTCAGGCTCTTCGAAGCAGACGAAGTTGTGATCGCCCCGGTCGCGACGGTCGATACTTCCCGTCACTGCGGACGGGTCACGATTCTGTCAAAGGGCCTTCTGATGACCGATGATCCCGCTGACGTTCGTTGCGCCTTCGATAGCGGAGTTCTGGCTGCAGCAGCGCAGCTTCTGGGTCTGAGTCAGCGGATGTTGGAGTTGACGATCACCTACGTAAAGCAACGTCACCAGTTCGGCAAACCCGTGGGCAGCTTTCAAGCAATCAAACATCACCTAGCGAACGCCCGGTTGCAGCTTGAATTCGCGGCGCCAGCCGTTACCTACGCGGCACACTGCCTGGCCAGCGACGACTCCGATACGGGTCGGGCAGTCTCGCAAGCAAAGTACCTAGCCAACGAGGCGGCATGGGTGACGGGGAGGGTGGCGCTTCAATGTCATGGCGCTATCGGCTACACGACCGAGTACGACCTGCACCTATATCTGAAGCGCTCATGGGCACTGTTGCGCTCCTGGGGAAGCAGCGACTTTCACGCTGACCGGGTGGCCAACTCGCTCTGACCATGCGGCTGCGCGCCGGTGATCTCCAGTGAGTTTGCACAAATGGGCGATAATACTGCCACCGGTAACTGGACAGAACGTATCTCAACGAGTAGGTATATAGATGCGTGGAGATTCACACAGTCAGTTGCATCTCACCGACATACAAGCTACGGTCGCTGCATGGAAAGTACTGAAATCATTCAACTGTTCGCCGTCGGAGTCGCAGCAGCAGGAGTCGTGCTGGCGTGTACGGCTCTGATTATCCGTGGCATCTACAAGCACTTCGATGTGCTGATCGCCGATGTGAAGAAAGTCTCCACCAGACTTGATGACACTCGCATCGAGATAGGCAAGAGGTTTGACACCACGAACGCCCGTATCGACCTCACTCGGATCGAGGTTGGCACCAAACTCGAGGCCACGAACTCGCGGATGGATGACATTCGCATTGAGGTGGTCAAGACAATCGACGACACTCGTGTGGATTTGAGCGAGAGCATCGAGGCTACGAACTCCCGGATCGACAAGATCCGCAAAGAACTGATCAAGCGGATTGATGACACCAACAATCGGGTCGACGCGACCAACAAGCGGATTGACGACACCCGCAAAGATCGCAACAAGATCGACGCGACCAATGAACGAATCGACGCGAAGCGGATTGACGACACCCGCGACGACACCCGCACCGAACTAAGCAACAAGATCGACGACACCCGCAAGGAGCTAAGCGACAAGATCGACGGGACCAACAGTCGAGTCGATGCGACCAACAGGCGGATTGATGACGCCAAGTAGTCGGATCGGTTAGGTCAACCTCGAACCGCCTGAGATTTCAGATTGTGTGGCGAGTTCCTTGATCTAGAGGTCGCCAAGCCAGGCCGGCGCACGCTTCAACAAGAACTCACACACAGCGTGAGCACGATCAAAGGTGTGACACAACGAATCCAGGTCCTGACCGAGGTAGATGCGGCTCAGCGGCAACTCGATGCGGCCCTCGATGTTGATGGTGCGCTCAGCCGCGTCGGTGACGGCCGCGATCCTGTCGAGCGAAGAAACCTGAAGAGGCAGGTCACGCCCGCCAATAGCCGCAAGTTCTGTTGCGAGCACCAGCAGGTCTGGGTGCAGGTGCAGCGGTGGCAGCATGAAGTTGACGATCAGCGGAATGGTGATGCCTTCGTCGGGTTCGGCATCATCTGAGAGACCGTTGACCTCGTCTTCAAAGGTCAAGAGGGTGCGAGCCTCGGCCTCGACCGTCAGCACTACATCAAGCGGGCCGCCGCAAGCGTCATCTGGATGCAGGTCAACTTCCCAGGTTTGTCGGTTGGAGTAAGTCTCAACGAAGTGTCGGTCGCCGTGTATGTGGAATCCGTGTCCTCCAGCATGGTCCTTCAGGTTTGCGAAGAATCCATGAAGGTCAATGAGTGACACTCAAGCCTCTTTCGATTGGGATCTCATGGGGGAACTCCTACAACACTGCCACGGTGGTGTGACACGCCTACTCTGCTGGCGCCACGGGCACGGCCGCGGCGCCGTCACGATACCGCACTTGCCGGAGACGTGACCGCCACCACTCACCACATCGCCGCCAACTTTGAGTGTGGTGACAACTTCACTCCGCAGCTGCTTCACTTGCAGACATGACACAGGATCTCTTGCGGGTGCTAAACGAGGCTGTCGATGCCGTGATTGAGGCTCTGAAGCATTGCGACGATTGGGGTCCAACCGGCCACAAAGAAGGTCAATATGGCTTTGATCTCGCCGCAGACGAAGCTGCGGTCGATGTATTGAGAGCCGCAGGGTTGGGGATCTTGAGTGAGGAGAGCGGCTCGTGTTCTGGGTCGGGGCCGGTTGCGGTGGTTGACCCCGTAGACGGGTCGACCAACGCTTCACGTGGCATCCGATACTTCGCCACCAGCATCTGTGTCGTTGAGGACCTAGAACTGCAAGCTTCGGTGGTCTTTGACCACGGAAGCGGCGAGCGCTACGAGGCGATCCGTGATGCTGGCGCCTGGCGTGACGGCGTCAAACTTGCCAAGCGACGGCCCGTACCTCTGAACTCCGCGATTGTGGCGGTCAATGGCACAACACCAGGCTGGGGCGGCTGGGCGCAGGTGCGGACGCTCGGTGCCGCGGCGCTGGAGTTGTGCAGCGTCGCCGATGGACGCCTTGACGGCTATATCGACTTCTCGCTCGGTGGTCTGGGCTCCTGGGATTACCTAGGCGCCCAGCTTGTGTGCCAAGAGGTCGGGGTTGAGGCGATCGACAGTGGCGGACGTGAACTCGTAACTCTTGAACACACGGCGCGCCGGGCACCTATCGCGGGCCCGCCGGCGTTACTAAGCGAACTCCAAGCGGCTCACCACCTACTCACCACGACCACACCACACACCTAAGGCCGCTGCGTCGAGCGCCGATAGCCGCCGCGACCCAATTCGCGCCCACTCAACTCAACACCAAGGTCGGTCTGGGGCGAGAACTAACGGTCAGCGAGGACGCTCGCCAACGTCGTTAGCGGATCGTGAACGGTGGGTACTCATCTGTAAGGAAGGCCGTGAACGCCCCGAAGCGCACGGTGACCCGGATCGCACCTTCAACGAAGTTACGCAATCCTGCGGGCCAGCGGCCCATAAACAGCACAGCAAAGAATCCCAAGAACGCGCAGATCGCTGCGATCGTCGCCACGATGATTAGAAACACGTATGCGGGGATGGCGACGATCCCGATGATGAACGCAAAGAACCACACCCAACCGGAAACGTCCAACTCTTGCGACAGGCCCACAAGGGTCGCGAAGATCATGATGAACCGGAACAAGGAAGTCAGCCGGTTGCGATCCTTCAGTGCGGGCGAGAAACCAACCGTGGTCTGTGAGCCACCAGGATCTTGCGCTGAGGTGGAGAAGTTGAACTTCGGATATTCAGTCGTGAGGAACATCACGTAAGCCTCCAACCGAGCGGTGTAGCGAAGATACATCGCCTGGAAACCTGCGATCCCTGCCGGCAAGCGCCCTGTAAGCACCACGGCAAGCCATCCGACAATTGTCAGTACCACGCTGATGGCGTAAAGCACCGACAGCACGATGTAGTGAGGGATCGCCAAGATCCAGTGGAGTATTGGACGCCATCGGTCGACCTGTGCGGGCGTGTCGATTTGAACAGTTGCTGGATATGCCATAACGCGATCCTAGGTGCGACGGATATGGAGATTCAAGGTTTCTTGCGGTTGCTGCGGGATCTCCTCGGCCCTGTGTCAGGCGGCCGACCGTTAGGATCTTCGGCCGCGGGCGCGTAGCTCAGATGGCAAGAGCGCTTCCCTTACAAGGAAGAGGTCGGGGGTTCAAGTCCCTCTGCGCCCACCACTTGAGTGATCTGGGAACGCCAGCCACACATGCTGATGGCTCGGGCTTGGAAGCAGTCCGGGAGGTATGGGGGTTGGGGCGTGGCACGATTGGGAGCATGAGAACGCCTTTTGTGACACGCGTTGCTGACGGTGTGGCCGAGTTGGAGTTGCACAATCCTCCGGTCAATGCCTTCGGGGTGCAGGCGCAGTTCGCTCTAGCAGCAGAGATTGAAGATCTCGGGCGCAGAGATGACGTGAGAGTGATCTTGATTGCAGCTATTGGCAAGGGCTTCTGCGCCGGCATCGACATCAAGGAGGTTGCCGAGAACCCCAGCAAGATTGTGGGTGCCAATCGCGCCAACTATGACACCTTCGCGGCGATCCACCGCAATCCCAAGCCTGTGATCGCAGCCGTGCATGGCTATGTGCTCGGCGGTGGCATCGGCATTGCTGGATCTGCCGATGTCGTGGTCGCCGCCGACGATGCTTACTTCGGGGTTCCCGAGATCGACCGGGGTGGTATGGGCATGGGGGCCCACCTGCAACGCATGTTTGGAGTGTCCAAAACCCGCTACATGTACTTCACAGGTGACACAGTCGACGCAGCCGAGGCATACCGGCTAGGTGCAGTCGAGAGAGTCGTTCAGCGCGCCCAGCTCAGGCCCGTCGCTCGCGAAGTAGCGGCGCGGATGGCGGCCAAGTCGCCCGCCATGATGCGCATCGCAAAGCAGTCCCTAAACGGCGTCGAAGACGGCAGCCTTGAGGACAAGTACCGCTGGGAGCAGGGCTTCACCTTCGAGGCGTACATGCTCAACGACTCCACCGAGGCCCGCATGGCCTTCGTGCAGGGCCGCCAGCCCAACTTTGGACAGGACCCAGCCGAGTAAGCGAGCCGAACACAAGTCAACAGAGTCCCTCGTGAGCGACCACCACTGCGCGAGGCACTATCGTCAGCGAACAACCTTTTGTAGCCCCCACCGAAAGGAATGTGACCATGAATGACGGGTACTACCGCGTCACGCTTGGAGAGTCCGAGATGCCCACTCAGTGGTACAACGTCATTCCGGATCTGCCGGCACCGCCGCCCCCGCCGCTTCATCCGGGAACGCTTGAGCCCGCTGGCCCAGATGACCTAGCGCCGCTGTTCCCGATGGGCCTAATCCTTCAGGAGGTGAGCGGTGACTCCTACATCGACATCCCCGGAGCTGTCATCGACGTGTTGCGCCTCTGGCGGCCGAGCCCTCTGTTTAGGGCTCGCCGGCTCGAGAAGGCCCTAGACACCCCGGCGAAGATCTTCTACAAGTACGAAGGCGTCAGCCCGGCAGGTTCGCACAAGCCGAATACCGCCGTTCCTCAGGCCTACTACAACCACGTCGAAGGTGTAACGAAGCTCACCACTGAGACCGGCGCCGGCCAGTGGGGCAGCGCCCTGTCGTTCGCATGCTCGCAATACGACATGGATTGTGAGGTGTGGATGGTCGCGGCGTCCTATCGCCAGAAGCCCTATCGCAAGGCGATGATGGAACTCTGGGGAGCAACCGTGCATCCCAGCCCGTCTCAGGTAACTGACTACGGTCGGAGCCTGCTCGCTGACGACCCTGACCACACTGGGTCGCTCGGTATCGCGATCTCTGAGGCGATCGCGGTCGCCGCGGCCGACCCGGCGGTTCGCTACTCGCTGGGCAGCGTGCTCAACCACGTCATCTTGCACCAGACGATCATCGGTGAAGAGGCGCTTCGTCAGCTAGCGATGGTGGACGAGACGCCTGACGTGCTTGTCGGTTGCACCGGTGGAGGTTCCAACTTCGGCGGTCTTGCCATGCCTTTCCTGCGTGAGAAGCTTGCCGGCAACATTTCGCCGATGATCCGCTGCGTGGAGCCTGCGGCCTGCCCGTCGCTGACACGCGGTGAGTACCGCTACGACTTCGGCGACACTGCTTGCACCACGCCGCTGCTGAAGATGCACACACTGGGCCACGCCTTCATCCCCGAACCGATTCACGCTGGCGGGCTGCGCTATCACGGCATGTCGCCACTAATTTCACACATCTATGAACTCGGTCTGACCGAAGCGGTCGCCATTCCACAAAGCGAGTGCTTTGCCGCTGGGGTGCAGTTCGCCCGAACCGAAGGCATCGTTCCGGCTCCCGAACCGACGCATGCGCTAGCGGCAGCGATCCGCGAAGCAAAAGCTTGTAAGGAGTCCGGCGAATCCAAGACGATCCTCACCGCGCTGTGTGGTCATGGACACCTTGACCTCGCCGCCTATGAGGACTACATCGCAGGCGAGCTAGCCGATCTAGACCTCACCGATGAGTCGCTTGCCGAGTCAATCAGCGGGGTTCCCGCACTCGCCTAAGCGTCAGGTTCCACTCGCCTAAGCGTCAGCTGTTTGCCCTGGGCCTTCCGGGAGTTAGATCTCCTGGAGGGCCCGGGTGATCTCAACCACAGCCTCGCGACCATCAGCGAACAACATCAAAGCATTTTCAGCTGCAAACAGGGGGTTGGGAATGCCCGCAAAGCCGGGGCTCAAGCTGCGTTTGATAACGACAACCACACTGCTCTTGTCGACATCAAGGATCGGCATGCCCGCAATCGGGCTAGCAGGATCAGTGCGCGCGATCGGGTTAACCACATCGTTCGCGCCGATCACGATGGTCACATCGGTCTGAGCGAACGTCGGGTTGATCTCTTCCATCTCAATGAGGTGCTCGTAACTCACTTCGGCTTCGGCGAGCAACACGTTCATATGCCCGGGCATGCGTCCTGCAACCGGGTGGATACCGAAGACCACCTGGGCGCCACGCTCATTGAGCCGGTTAGAGAGATCCCGCACGGCATGCTGAGCTTGCGCCACCGCAAGGCCGTAACCGGGCACAATCGCTACCCGCTCGGCTGACTCGAGCAGCATCGCGACCTCATCAGGTGACGTAGCGCGCACCTTGCCTTCGTAGATGTCATCGGCGCTCGGACCACCGGCTGCGGCTGATGGTGCGGGCTGGAACATGACTGCGAGCAGGGAGCGGTTCATGGCCACACACATGATCTGGGTCAAGATCAAGCCACTAGCGCCAACGAGTGAGCCGGCGATGATCAGCAGCGAGTTGTCGAGCACGAATCCGGCTGCCACCGCTGCCATCCCCGACAGCGAGTTCAAAAGCGCGATCACAACCGGCATATCTGCGCCACCAATGGGCACCACGACCAGTACCCCAAGAATTGCGCCAACAGCTCCCGACAGCCAGATCCACGTGGGGCCAGCGTTAACCACCATGAGGATCCCAAACACCACCGCCGCAACCGCGCCCGAGACGGTCACGACACGCATGCCTGCAAAACCCGACCACTTCAGCGAGTTGCGCAACTTGGCGAAGGCGATCAGGCTGCCCGTGAAGGTGACAGCGCCGATAAGCGTCGCGAAGCCAGCAGCTCCCGACAGGCGGCCGGTCTCGGTAACGAGGTCGGTCGCTTCCAGATACGACGCTGCTGCTACCAGTACCGAGGCTCCACCGCCCAGTCCGTTGAATAGAGCTACGAGTTCGGGCATTGAGGTCATCTGCACCCGCAACGCCAGCACCACGCCGATAGCTGCACCGAGAACTAGGCCGATGATGAGCCACGTGTAGCTCAAGATGGCATTGTCGGCGAGGGTCACGACGATGGCGATGAGCATCCCGGTTGCGCCAAGTTGGTTGCCGCGCACCGCGGTGCGTGGCCGGCTCAGCCGCTTGAGTCCCAATATGAACAGCACGGCTGCAACTAGGTAGCCCAGCGTGGTCCAATCACTCATCTCGGGGCTCCCTAGTTGCTTTGGCTTGGCAGGTGCTTAGCGGGCATCTTCTTAGCGGGAATCTCTACGCGAGCGTTTGGAACGGAACATCGACAGCATGCGGTTAGTCACCAAGAACCCGCCAACCACGTTGATCATCGCCATCGTCACCGCTACGAACCCGAGCACGGTTGTGAACGTGCGATGATCGGCACCGGCGGCTACCAGAGCACCGACGATGGTGATGCCCGAGATGGCATTTGAGCCAGACATGAGGGGCGTGTGAAGCGTCGGGGGCACTTTGGTGATCAACTCGACACCCAAGAAGACTGCCAACACGAACAGCGTTACCGCTACAACCAGATCCATGTCTAGCCCTCTCGTTGCACTTCCACGGAACGGAACCTTGACTCTCGGAAGCCCTTAACTCAGGTTTGCGAGCTACCGGCTCGGGCATTCGACAGAGCGTCAGCAACACCGTCATGGGTCACCCGGCCGCCTTGCGCGACAAGCATCGCCGAGAGGATCTCATCGCTCGTCGCATCAATCTCAGCGATGTTCGTGCCCTCTGGAACCAGACCCGCGAGGTGCGTCAAAAAGGACACCAGGTTGCGTGAGAACATCTGGCTGGAGTGACGAGCGGAACGAGACACCAGATCCGTCGGACCCATCACGGTCACGCCACGATGTTCGATCTCCCCACCGGCCTCGGTCACCTCACAATTGCCGCCACGTTCTGCGGCTAGGTCGACGAGTACCGATCCGGGTCTCATGCCCTCAAGCATCGCGGCGGTTACCAGCAATGGAGAAGCACGCCCGGGAATTGCGGCTGTGGAGATGACCACATCAGCCTCAGCAACATGGGGTGCTAGTAATTCTTGCTGGCGGGCCGCTACTGCGTCGGATTGCGCCTTGGCATAGCCGCCCGCATCCTCGGCCGCGGCAGCGGACACTCCAACATTAGAGAGGTCAAGTTCGACTGCTCGTGCGCCCATCGAACGGATCTGTTCGGCGGCCGCGGCACGCACGTCGTAGGCCTCGACGACGGCTCCCAGGCGCCGGGCTGTGGCAATCGCTTGCAAGCCTGCCACACCTGCGCCTAGCACCAGCACGCGTGCAGGTTTGAGCGTGCCGGCTGCGGTCATCATCAGCGGGAACATCTGTGGCAGACGGATTGCGGCCAGTAACGCCGCTTCGTAGCCCGCGATGGTGCCCATCGAAGACAGCACATCCATGCTCTGGGCTCGGGTTATGCGTGGCACCAGATCAAGTGCGAACGCGGTGGTGCCTGCAAGTGCATGACGCTCGGCACGCTGGGGGGCCCAGAGCGGATCAAGCACGCCAATGAATGTGGCTGCACCTGATGCAGGGTCGCTCGGCACAATGCCGTCGGCTAGGTCTCGTACAGAGACCACCACATCGGCACCGTAGGCGTCGCTATTGGCGGCAATGGTGGCGCCGGCGGCTTCATAGTCGCTGTCTGGGGCTCCAGATGCCTCCCCGGCACCGGCTGCGACAACCGTCTCGAAGCCGAGGCGAGACAGCGCCTCTATACCTGCTGGTACCAGCGCAACACGGTTCTCTTTAGCTGCGGCCTCGCGCAGCACTCCAAGGCGCACCGAGAAGAAAGTGTAGACAGCAAGCTCAACGGCGCTGCGCATCGGAACCTCACAAAGCCGCTCGCTCGCAGCCACGCACCGATCTGTCGAGCTGATCTGCCTCGCCGATCTTGGCCACCTAATGTCGCATTCGTCCTATTGTCTTGTTGAAGATCCGTCGGAGACTCGTAGGTGAGCTCCTCGCAGTGAACCAAGCGAGGGTCGGGCTCACCAAGGAAGGGAAGATCGTGACAACCATCATCCATCACAGCCCGCTGCCTCGGGTGGAGATCCCCGATCAATCAATCACCGAGTGCGTGCTTGCCTCAGTTGCTGAGCACGCCCACCAGGTTGCCATCACAGATGGGGCCGGAACCTCCTACACGTTTGCGCAGCTAGAAGACGCCATCCGCAGGCTCGCGGGTGGGTTGCGAGATCGTGGTGTAGCGCCAGGGACAGTCATTGGGATCCTGGCACCGAACGTGCCCGAGTACGCCATCGTCTTTCACGCCGTGGCACTTGCGGGAGCGACCGTCACGACGATTAACCCCACCTACAACCCCGAAGAGGTGCGTTTCCAGCTCAACGACGCCGCGGCCACGTCACTGGTGACGATCCCCATGTTCCTGGCAACCGCACGGGCGGCTGCTGATGGCACAGCCGTAACCGAGGTCGTCGTGATCGGTGAGACAGACGAGGCAGAGTCGCCCCGGGTGGTCTCGCTCGCTGAGATGTTTGGGGAGCCGATCGAGCAGGTACCGGTTGACTACAACGATCACGTCGTCGTGTTGCCATATTCCTCCGGGACGACCGGTCTGCCCAAAGGTGTGATGCTCACCCATCGCAACCTGGTTGCGAACATTGCCCAGATGGAACACACCTTCATCCCGACCACCGGTGAGGTAGCGCTCGCCGCATTGCCGTTCTTTCACATTTACGGAATGCAGGTGCTGATGAACATGCTGCTCGCGTTTGGGGTGCGGGTTGTGACGATGCCTCGCTTTGACATGATCCGTGCCCTTGAGCTGGTGCAAGATGAGCGGATCACTCGGTTCTTTGCTGTGCCGCCCATGGTTCTGGGGCTGGTAAAGCACCCCGCAGTTGACAACTTCGACCTGTCATCGCTCAAGCAAGTGTTCTCGGGGGCAGCACCTCTCGGCGCAGACCTAGCCGCAGCCGCCGCTGAGAGAGTCGGTTGTGAGGTTGTGCAGGGCTATGGCATGACCGAGTTGAGCCCGGTGAGCCATTGCACTCCCGAAGGTCAGTTCCGGCCGGGCAGCAGCGGGGTAACGATCTCCAACACCGAGATCCGCATTGTTGATCCCCTCAGCAACCAGGATCTCGGGACGGGCGAGCGTGGCGAGTTGTGGGTTCGAGGCCCCCAAGTAATGAAGGGCTACCTCAACAACCCGGAGGCGACTGCTGAGACTCTCGATGAAGACGGCTGGCTGCACACCGGCGATGTGGCGGTGATCGACGAGCACGACCATGTGGCGATCGTTGATCGCATCAAGGAACTGATCAAGTACAAGGGCTTCCAGGTGCCTCCAGCAGAGCTCGAAGCAGTGCTGGTCACCCATCCAGCCGTTGCGGATGCAGCAGTTGTGGGAGTGCCCGATGAAGAAGCAGGTGAGCTCGCCAAGGCCTACATCGCGCTTGCCCCCGGTGCGCAACCACCAGCGTTGGACGACATCCAGGCCCACGTGAGCGAACACTTAGCGACCTACAAGCAAGTCCGTGTGCTTGAAGTGCTTGACGCCATCCCCAAGAGTGCCTCGGGGAAGATCTTGCGGCGTGAACTGCGTCGTTAGACACCGGCGCGCGTAGATGTCACTCGTGTCGTCTAAGGTTGCAGCGGCACGTCAAGAGCCGGTCGCTACCGGCACTAACCGATCCCGAAATCCTTACCCAACCCGAGAGGAATAACCGATGGCCACACCGCAGGCGGCGATTCTCACCGACTTGCAGAAGTATCAGTGGTATACGCACATGAGTCGCGTCGATGGCGCTGATCTCGATGTAATCCGCGGTGCCTTGAGCGACTGCCGCGCTGATGCAGCGGCGCAGGGTGTCAACCTCTGCATCCTGCTAGGCCCCACCTTGGCAGACGATCTGGGCATCGAGACGGGTGACGACTTCCAGCCCTATCCCGGCTACACCTCGCCGGACGGCTCCCGCTCGGCTCCCGGTACCCAGGAGGAGTTGTTGATCTGGGTGCATCACGCCGAGAAGGATCTGTGCTGGGAGGTACAGCACACTTTCCGGCGTGCAGTAGCTGGTCACATGGCAGTCGCTCGCGAGACGCCCACTTTCATCTACAAGAACAGTCTTGATCTCACCGGCCACATCGACGGCACCGGCAACCCCGACCCCGAAGATGAGCGGGACCGAGCCATCATTGACGATGGCGACCGTGGCGAGGGCGGCGCCTTCTGCATCGCGCAGCGCTGGGTACACGACCTGGACTTCTGGGCAACACTGTCGCTAGAAGAGGAAGAGAACACCTTCGGTCGCACCAAGGCCGACTCCGTAAAGCTTGATGTACAGGTGCCTACATCGCATCTCTCACATGTTGAGTTGCGTGAAGGAGCCACAGCCGACGAGTCCACCCCTAAGCGCGGCGAGATGGTGCGACGCTCCACGCCCTATGCGTTCCATGAGGGCACGGTCGGCCTTTACTTCATGGGTTTTTGCAAGACGCAGGCACCAATACGTGAGCGCATGGAAGCCATGTATGGCTTGAACGGACAGGCACTTGATGCCATCACCGCGTACTCGGCGCCGGCATCAGGATCGTTCTATTTCGCTCCTTCGGTTGAGGCGCTTGACGCTGCGCTGAACTAGCGCATCTAGCTCCGGAGCAACATCACGGTGACTTTGCGCGCGTCTGAAAGGTGACTCGACGGTTTGTCTTTGGCGTTGACCTTGACGGCGTTGTTACTGACTACGCCGCTGGCTTCCGCAGCTACGTGGCGGCCTTGCGAGGGATTGAAGCCGACGAGCTACCAGTTCAGACGTCCTACGACTTTGCTGTTTGGGGTCTAGATAGGAAGGCCTTTGAACACCTGCACAGCCGTGCAGTGCGAGAACAGCGGATCTTTGCTGGCCTAACCGCGATTGAGGGCGCTGCTGATGCGCTCTGGCGGTTGTCGGATGCGGGGGTGTGGATCCGGGTAATCACCCATCGTCTCGTCGTCAACTGGGGTCATCTCGAAGCGGTTACCGACACTGTGAGCTGGCTTGAGGCGAACCGCGTGCCCTATCGGGACATCTGCTTTCTGGGCAACAAGCCTGAGGTGGAGGCCGATTGCTACGTGGATGACGCTCCCGAGAACATCTCGGCGTTACGTGCGGGTGGCAACTACGTGATCGTGTTTGATCAGCCCTACAACCGGAATCTCATTGAGCCGCGAGCACACAACTGGCATCAACTCGAGGGCCTGGTAATGGAGCGGTTCAGGTTGTGGCGAGGTGAAGCGGGCGTGCAGCATCAGCTTCCCGGGATTGATGCGGGCAGCGAACGGCTCGCTCATCGACGTGCCCGGTCTGGATCAGGAGTTGATGCGGAGTAACTCGAGCGGAGATTGATTTAGCGGTAACTCGGCCGGGGCGGTTGGCACACCTCCGCGCGCGTAGGAGAGGGCCGCAGCGCTAGCGACCATGATGGCTGCAGCTCCTGCACTCAGGTCTGGCCACGGCTGACACTCACCTCGGGCTACTCGGGCTAACCGCTCGAGTTGGTTGACGAAGCCAAGGGCCGCAACCGGATTCGACTGCTGTGAAGCAGATCCGGCCGGCTTGCCGTTGATCTCTAGCAATGTCGTGCCGAAGAGTTCGGCACGCACCACAGTGTTTGAGTCCGCGGCCTCAATTGATGCCTGTGCAACCCGGTGACCCCAGCTGACTTCGGCACGTGCAGACCTGTCATTGGCGGCTCGCAAGACAACAACCGCTCTGCGATCCAAACCACCGGAAACTTCAAGGTGCAGCGTCTCTACCGACACGATGCCCGCACCTAGTGCCACATTCAGTACTGGCCAGAATCCCGACGCTGGGTTCATCAACACCCCGCCACCGTTTGGCGTGGCCGAAGATGCGCAAGACGATGCGTTGTTCGGCCCGGGCACCCGGAGTCGCAACTCGAGATGATGCGGCGACATTGTCGACAAGATGTCCAACATCTGCATCACGACCGGTGCATGCAGCAGGTTGAGAGCGGCGAGTACTGGCCAGGGACTCGCTGCACGGTTCAACTCTTCGACTGCCGAAGCCCGGTCGGCCACGGGTGACTCCACCAGCACTGCTGCCGAACGTGACACCGAACGCAGAAGTTTCATGACGTTGAGGTGCTGGGGAGCAGGTGTGGCGATCACTAGCAGGTCGCAGCGTCTCACGAGGGCAGCCACGGTCGTGGCTTCACAATCGAAAGCGGTCGCTAGTTGCTTGGCACGCACCGAAGCACGCGTACGACCTGCCACACCGATGAGGCGCATGCCACGTGCGAGCCGCGATGCTTCAGCGTGCAACGTCGCTGCTCGCCCGGCGCCAACGATCCCTAGCGCACTTACCATCGCGAAGTTTCTACAGCCGACGCAAGTCAGACTCCACGCCGCAGCCACACTGCGAGCGGTATCCCACCGTCAGCTTCGATGTGATGGGCGAATCAATTCACAGCAACAGAGTTGAGCATTAGGGTCGCTGCGTGCCTGAAGCTAGCAAGAACGTCAATGTCGACGAAGCCGCTACGCATCCGCTATTGCGCATCCAGCAACTCGACACCGAGACCGAACAGCTCTCTCATCGCAAAGCCACGCTGCCCATCCGAGCCGAGCTAGCGGAAGCGCAAGCCAAGCAGACCGAGCATCGCGGCAGGCTCGAGACCGTGGCTGCACAGCGACTTGAGATTGCGCTGCGCCAGAAGAGGCTCGAACAGGAAGCCGCGACCATGGAAGCCAGAGCCACGGCTTCGGACAGACGTCTGTATTCGGGTGAGGTTCGCGCCATCCGTGACTTGCAGGCTCTACAAGATGAGATTGCGGGCTTGAAGTCCCGCCAGGCACACCTAGAAGATCAATCAATCGAAGCTCTGTTCGAGATCGAGGAACTCGAAGCATCCGAGCAGTCACTGCAGCAACAGCTGGATGCAACTAGCGAGACTGTCATTGTCCTACAAGCTGAACTGGCAACCCTTGAGGAAGAGATCGACACTGAATTGAGCAAGGTTCACCGCAGCAGAGTCAAACAGACGGGTTCAGTGGAGGCTGCCACACTGGCTAGTTACGAGCGCTTGCGGCAGAGCTATGGACCAAGTACCGCAGTGGAGTTCGATCCCTCGACGGGTTGTGGCTGCCCCAACCACATGCCAACCGTCGAGGTTTCACGGATAAAGCGCTGCGAGCCAGGATCGGTGCAGGGTTGCAGCGAGTGTGGCCGCCTCGTTTTGCGTTAGCAGGCAGGTTGTCGCTGCGAAAGCGGTACGGGCCTACACCTGACATGTTTCTCTTCTACGTTGCGGGCGGCGTGATCTTCGTAGCGCTTGTGTTCAACAGCTCAGGCGTGGACTACCGCTTCGTCGCTGCGGGATCGGTGCTGCCGCTAGTCGAGAACCTGAGCGGTTCAGCGTGGCTGTTGCACACCCTGGCTGGTGCGGTTGGAGTACTAGTGATCGTGATGGCGGCAACAGTCGGGCGGGGCAGGCGCCTCAAGCGACGCCGCTGGCTAGGGATGCCGGTTGGGATGCTGGTCTTTCTGGTAGCCGCCGGCGTGTGGACACGTAGCGACCTGTTGTGGTGGCCGCTAGCTGGCATGGATGCTCTTGGTGTTGGCACTTCACCCGAGTTTGATCGTCCCCTCGGCGTGCTAGTGATGCTCGAAGTCGCTGGGCTCGCGGGGCTGTGGTGGATTTGGGTTCGCTACGGGCTAGCTGACCCCAAACGGCGGCGCGACCTGCTAGTGCGAGGACGCCTTGCCTAGGGACCTCGGGACCTAGGGGAGCAACTCGGCGAGGTCGACCTCGTCTTCGACGCCTGGAACCATCGGCACTAATCCGTAGCCAGCCCACTGCTGGTTCTTGCCAGGATGTGGGTGTGCCACCACGACACTGCTAACCACCGGGTGTGCCATCGAGGCGCACCCGGGCATATTTGCCGTGCGTCTTGGCCGCGTGGTAGTCGATCATGTGACGACCCGTGTACTTGGCGTCAACCACCAACATCGAGGGATTATTCGAGCGTCGCAGCACCACAACGTCAGGCGTTATCAGGTTCTGGGCAAGAGCGGGATGGGGGTGTGGCACGTTCTCTAGCTGTTGCCATCCCAGTGCGCTGGAGTGGATGTGGGGCTCGAACGCCACATGGACGTCTCCCGGAAACGAAACCGTCGTGTCCGCGCCGATCACCAGACGTGTCGTGCCGCTGCGGCTGATCTGGGAGAGGACTGCAAACCCGGGGGCTGCAGGCGGCCCGTAGCGCAGGTAACAAGCCTCTAGCACTCGCAGGAAAACCCAGTACTCAAACAGCCGGCTGATCGCCTGAATCCCCAGCCGCGCCTCTCCAGGGCCCTCCGTGGCATACACCTCAGGGCGGCGCAACACCTGCAAGACACGCTCGACACGGCGGTAGCGGGGATCGTTGATGGTGCGAACGTTGGCCGCTTCCATGCCCCTTCGTAGCGGACCACAAGACACGAACGGCTCAGCATTGAGAGCTCGCATAGCACTGCGAGCAACCGCAGCCCCATCGGGATGCCGCCGGGCGTAGATCACCAGCCGCCGCAACGCTTCTGCGGCAAGCGTGTTCTCGGGCAGATCGACACTGCGCTGCAACGCCCGGCCACGCCCCGGGCGACTCGGGATCGAACCCAAACCCAAGTCCGACTGTCCAGCGGAACGTCCGGGCAACCCACTAGCCCCACTGGATCGCCTGCCGGCACCGGCACGCCCTTTGGCGCCAACTTGGCGTCGGCGGCCCTTCAGCAGAGCCAACCCTCCCTGGAGCACCGATGGAGTGAGTTCGCAGGGCCGGCGCACCGATTCGAGCTTGCGTAGCCCCTCGCCAAGAGTCAGAAACGAGCGCGGTTCGGCTGCAATCTGGCTGATCGGGCCTTCAATCTCGTGCCACAGCGTCGCCGGTGTGGGTAAGGCTCCCTGGACGCTGTTAACGCCGCCCGGGTCAAAGATCAACCCAGCCCAAAGTCGCTGCAGCTCCGCTAGCAGGATCTCATAGGCAGGCTCGCTTAGCTTGTCAGGTGCTATCTCGATCTCACCGGCAGCTGCGCCATCAGAACGAGTGACTTCGATCAGACCGAGATGTCCGCGCAGGCTCGAATCCTGTACAAGTTGGACTGTGAAGTGGCCGCCGGCATCAGCGGTGTATGGCAACGCCGAGAGGTTGAAGTCCTCGTAGCTGTCAAAGCCTCGCAGGTGCAATGTCTGCGACTCGGTGATGGTCGGTGCTGTGCCCCCGCGCCCAAGCGGCCACCAGCGACGTTTGACAAGTACCTCTACAGCTTCGACGGCTCCGATGCCTGCGACGGCCCCGCTTTCAGCGAACACTTTGGAGGCGCGCCAGCGCTAGACGAGGATCGGTGCCATCGAGAAACTCATCGTCTGAGACCTGATCGTCAAGCCAGTGCTGCATGATGACGCAAGCCTGAAGCGCCCCAACACCCTTGAACTCGGATTGCAACTCTTCGAGCATCGGTTCGAGGGAGCGTTTGTAGCCACGAATCTTGGGGATGATGCGCTGAACCAGCCCCCAATCGAGTGCCTCTTCGTCCTTCAGGATCCCGTTGGCGTTTGCCACGAAACGCTCAAGTTCAAGGTGGGCTCGCAAGCCGACACCGATATTTGACTGCCGCAAGATGTTCGCTACATCGACGAGGAACTCGTGGTGGGCGTCACTTGGTGACCCGGCACAAACCTCTCGCCACTCCGTTAAACCCACATGCCAGGGTGCAGGTGGTTCAGCGCCGACTTCGTGGTGTCGGTTAGAAACTTCAACGCTCAACAGCAACACGTTGGCACGGTCGATTACTCGCTCGGAAAGCGGCCGTGTTGTCTCATCAACGTTGACGGTGCCGATGATGATCAAGTTCTTGGGGAACGGCAGGCTGGACGGCCACTCGTCGGCGTTTTTGGGGCTAACACTGCGTGAGTAGAGCGGCAGCGTCACATCCTGGGCGCGCGAGCGCGCCTCCTCGATGGCCGATAACCACTCGGCGAGATACTGCTCAACGGGGGCGAGGTTCATCTCGTCGAGCAGCACAAAGTGAAGGCGATCGTCGTGCCTCTCACAATCACGAACCGTCTCGGCGAGCCACCCGGGGATGAACTGCTCCGTGATGGGGTTCACAAACCCCAAGACCTCAGACTGGTCGATCCAATCGGGTCGCACGGCAATGCGCCGGAAACGCCCGTTCTTACTATTCGCACCCAACGCCTCTGCGTAGAGGCGCGACAGGGTGCTCTTTCCTGAACCTGTGAGTCCGGCGAGGATCACGAACGGCCGGGTTTTTAGCGAAACATGTAGACGGCGGATGTCTTGGCTGTCGAAATCAAGCAGCCCCTTGCAGCAATGAACCAGGTGATCGATGAGCGCTTGCTCGCCCTGATCGGGCGTCCAGCGATGGATGCGTCTGTCTTCGACGGCTCGAAGCAAACCGGCAGCGCGTTCGCGTCCATCGGTCAAGTCGCCGTCGCCAAACTCGGCTCCAGGATGCTCAACACGGACGCCCTCAGCATCTCCATGAGTTGCATCCGCTAAGCCCGGCAGCCTGCGGTCGATCTCTGCGAGCAAGCTCTGCAGTTCGGAGTGAAGGCTTGCGAAGTTTCTGAGATCGTCCTGAGCAAAGTCCGACGCTTCATCGGCCAGGATCGACCCGACTGCTGCAAGGTCCGTTGCCATCTCGTCACGGCGCTTGCGGCGCACGTTACGCACTGCTTCTTCGATCCCGAACTTGAGTTCGCCCGCACGTCTACCTCCGCGGCGCTCTAGCTCGGTGATCTCATGCTCCCAGTGGCGCACTAAAGAATCGGGAGCAGCGAGTACTCGCAGGGTTGCCACACTCACACTCAGATCCTGTTGGCTCTCCCGTATCAGGGCGTCGAGTTGTTGAGATAACTCCCGTTGAGCTGCACCGATCTGGCTTCTCAACACCGACGGATCGTCCGTACTAAGGCGTGACTCAACACCTTCTAAACGGGCCAACCACCCGGCATCGCCGCTGAGAGTGGACTCGCGTAACTTCCGCCGAAGACCCTCATACTGGCTGCGTGCAAGTTGTTGATCCCTGCGGCGTCGTGCCTGCTTACGCAGCCGCTGCAGCGCCTGCTCGGCCTCCTCGATGTCATCATCGAGGATGTGAAACTTCACGTCGACGACTGCATCGGAGGAGAGATTGCCTTTGGCATCTAGTTCGTCAAGCCCTGTAAGCACCGCGCGGTGGCGAACGATCAGGTCATCAAGCGAGGCGATCTGCTGGCCGGTCTGTTCACACCATGAGCTAACGATCTTCGCCAACTTGTAGCGGCTGTCGAGCGTCCCTCTGCGCCCAGCATCGTCTAGTTCGGTTGCAACTTTTGCACGGTCAACCGCCGGTGCAGATTTTGCGGCAAGCAGCGGTCGCAGCAGGTGAGGAGACAGGGAACCGACTGCAAAGTAGAACTGATCAGGGATCTCCTCAATGACCGTGGGGATGGGACGCTTGTGCCATGGCTCGACCTCCTGCTGTAGATCTGTCAACACTTCAAGTCGACGCACGGTCTCGCGGAAGCGTTTGCGCATCCCTTTCGATCGGCCGCTCCCAACACCCTTGACCAGGTTCTTCAGCTTCTGTTCCAGATGACGTCCGTCGATTGATGGTTTCTGCGCTCTGCGATTGTTGCGTAACGCCTCGACTGGCTCCTTCAGTTGCTCGCACAACGATGTCCACACCGCCTGCTCGCTTGGATGTTTGGCGTGACTGATCTCAAAGATGGTGTCTAGATCACCTAGCTGGGCCTCGAAGCGGCGCCTCTTCTCCAGCCACTCGCTAGCGGGGAGTTTCACTCCGAGCCTCACGACCTCTTCCATGAGATGGCGCACGGTGTGGTCTAGGGACTCTGGCAGCTGGTGAGCGCCACCGTTTACCGACGGCTTACCGGTGGTCGCCACGAACCACCAGTCGATGACATGCACGAGCGGGCGGTCGTCTTTTAGCGCGCAGCGATCGATCACATCGCGAGCCGCGTCAACTGCGTACTCCGACCTGGGGTCCGTCTCAACGATGGGTATCAGGACCTTGAACACGGTGTTGGCGTCGATTTCTGAAACCGAGTCCGATCCGCAGATGATCCTTGCCAGCTTTGACATGAGCTACTCCCTCACTAGTTGAATGAGTCGCACCGAAGTTACGGCAGCGCTACGACATGGTGGCGGGGAGTCGGCCTGTAGGCGGGATTCTGTCCGGGAACAGTGGTTGCTCCGTGGATGACCATCCATCTGTGCGATCTACCCGGGAGTGTCTGCGGGCGGGCAACCCTCTCCCTGCTCGATCTTGCTCCGGGTGGGGTTTACCTAGCCGCCACGGTCACCCGCGGCGCTGGTGCGCTCTTACCGCACCGTTTCACCCTTACCGGCCTGGGTCGGCGGTTTGTTTTCTGTGGCACTGTCCTTCGAGTCGCCCCGACTGGCCGTTAGCCAGCACCCTGCCCTGCGGAGTCCCGACCTTCCTCGACCCGCTGAGGCACTGCCACAGCAAGCCGCGGCCATCCAGCCGGCTCCCCGCCACGCCGAGAGGGTAATTTGTGAGCGTCAAGTCGGCGCCCCTGCCGGCGTCGGACGACACGCGGGTGAGAGCTGCCGGCCCATGCGCGTGCCAGATACGCCTAGCGGGGTCATCAACCCAAACATCGCGGAGGCATGCCATGTCACAGATAGACGACCACGGCGGTTGGCCAAGCGTGCTCGCAACGCTGGCGGCTGGCCGCGACATCAGCGCTAGCGAGGCTCGCTCTGCTCTTGGCACGATCCTTGCCAACGAGGCGACAGATGCGCAGGTAGCTGCGTTTATCGTGGCGTTGCGCCTCAAGGGCCCTGCTGTGGGCGAGTTGCTGGGGCTGGTCGGGGCGATGCGTCAGGCAGCTACTCCTCTTCAGGTACCCGCAGGTGCCATTGACATCGTGGGCACTGGGGGCGCTCCTGGTCGTCGGCACCATGCGCTCAACGTCTCGACGATGGCTGCGATCGTGGCAGCCGGTGCTGGTGCGGTGGTGTGCAAGCACGGCAGCGTCAAGGCTTCCTCCACCTCGGGCAGTTTCGATCTGCTGGACTCGTTGGGCATCAACATCAATGCCACTCCCGCAGAGGTTGAGGCATCGGTGGGCACAATCGGGATCGGGTTCGCTTTTGCCAAGACGTTTCATCCAGCGATGCGCTTTGTGGCTGGCGTGCGGACACAGATCGGCATCCCCACGGTGTTCAACTTGCTGGGGCCGCTGTCACATCCTGGCCATATCCGCAGACAGGTGCTAGGCGTGCTTGAGCGACCTCTGGGACCGACCATGGCCGCGGTGTTGCAAGCGACTGGATCGACCCGTGCGATGGTGGTTCACGGTGACGGTCTCTATGACGAGTTGACGACGACTGGGCCGAACCTGGTAGTTGACCTGAACCATGGTGAGATCACCGAGTACCGCCTTGACGCCAGCGACCTTGGACTGGCGGTGGCGACACCGGATCAACTCAGGGGTGGCTCGCCGGAGGACAACGTGGCCATCATCGAGGACATTGTTGGGGGCGAGCCAGGCCCCAGGCGCGACATGGTGGTGTTGAATGCGGCCGCGGGACTGCTCGTTGCTGGAGTCGTTGAAGATCTCACCGCCGGCGTTGAGGCAGCAGCCGCGGCCATTGACGACGGCCGGGCCGCGGCGAAGCTTGAGGCTCTGCGGTCTGCGGCGTGACCTGCGGTTAGGGCAGGTGTTCTCGCAGGTGGTCGGCTAGGCGGATCGCGAGGGCCACAACCGTAAAGGTCGGGGTGGCGACACCGCCTGTGGCGAAAACGGAACTGCCTGCCACCCAGAGATTGTCGACTTCGTGTACCCGGCAGTTGGCGTCAACTACTCCGGTTCTCGGATCAGCCGACATCCGGGTCGTACACATGTGGTGATAGCCAACGCCAATCGTGAAGTCCTGGGTGTTGATGCGCTTGATGTCAACACCAAAGAGGTTGATCAGACGCTCAGGATCAAAGAAGTCTGGTAGGTCGACGGTCACCCCACCAGGCATCACCTGCAAGCGGCCGAGCCCAGCAGCGCCAAACTCTGCGGCGATCGTCTTGAGTCCGCTCACGAGCGCCCTGCGGTCGGAGCGTCCGTACTGCCAGTTGAGCCGTAGCCGTGGCATGCCGAGCACATCCCGCTGTGTGGCCAGGGTGACTCGGCTCTCGGGGCGCAACTGCTGCTCGGCAAGTGCCTGCAAGTAAACGACCGATGTTGGCGCTCGGGGTGCCGTCAACCCCACAACTTCTGAGATGTCAGCGGCTGTTAGCCCGGATTCCTGGAACGGCACCCCCACAGGCAGCGAGTCCGCGAGCATCTGAAGCTCGAGACCGAGCGTGCGTTCGGCGCGCACATGCTCGGAGGTCAATGCCAGGGTGTACTTGACGCCATGGGTGCTCCCGGCGAAGCGTCCTTGCGTGATAGTTGCCTCGCCGCCGATGTATCCGGCTAGGTCCTCGATGCTGGCATCTAGAACACCAAATCCAGCCGCAGCTTGGAGATGTTCACAGAAGTAACGACCAACCTGATCGTGAGCGTTGCCGAGCCCTGCTTCTGAGGTGTCGGTTGAGGCGAGCAGCAAGCGTGGGTTCTCAAGACCGCCCGCCGCGAGCACGAAGCAAGCAGCGCTGACATTGATGCTATTGCCATCCAGGGTGCGAAGTTGGGCACTCTCTACTCGGCGACCCGCGCTAGCGAGGTTCACCAGGTTGGCCCAGAGCAGTACTTCGATGTTTGCGGCGGTCTCAAGATCACGCCTGAACTCCTCACCGAACCGCAGCCAAGCGTTGATCTGGAACGCCTTGGTTGTGACAGACGGGGTCTCAGGTAGCGGAGTTGGGAGCGCGATGCGGCGACTCCATTCGAAGGCATCATCGGTGGTGTCGGTGATGCGACACCACTCAGCGGCTCTCGCCCAGTAGGGCTCAAGGTCGTCTGCGGTGAGTGGCCAGCCACTGAACTCGAGATGATCACGTGGCTCAAAATCGATTGGTTCGAGTTTGCGGCAGTAGCCAGCCCAGTGGTTGGTGGTGCCGCCAAGCCAGCGCAACCGCACGGCATCCAATGGCAGTTCTTCACGGAGGCTCTGGATCGGCTTGCCGGTCGACTCGCCGCGGTAGAGATCCTGGGTCGCTGGGTCGGGGCCACTCAACCCGCCTGACTCGACGACCACGGTGCGCAACCCGCTGTCGTGTAGTTCAAGCGCCATAGTGATCCCTGCCGCACCTGAACCGATGATGCAGACATCGGCCTCAAGCAGCGAGTCTTGCGGCAGGGAGCGGCTATCGGTTAACATGATCTCGTAGGTATAGCTAACAACTCTCGGCACATGAGAGTGCAACGACGGCTGCGGCTCGAGCTTCCGACACCGAGAGCACCCAGCCGTCCAGTTCCACCATGCGCCCAGACCTAAAGTCTGCGCCAACCAGCCGGCTCGCTGCTGCTACCGGGTCTCGCTCAACGGGGTCGCTGTCATGGGCACGTAGGGAATGCATGAGAGCCGTCATGTCCGATTCGTCGGGACGAGACGCCAGGAAGGCGCGGCCAACTGCGATCACCCCACCGGTAGCAGCACCCGCTGGAATGACCGGTTCAATCTCTTCAACCGGCCCAGCACCCTGCGCAGGTTGGGCTGTCTCTAGGTCCTCAGCCGATCCAGCAGACTCGGCGGATCCGACTTGCTCAGCCCTGTCGATGGTTTGAACACTGTCGGCGGGTTCAACCAGTTCAGCTTGACCAGGAGAGCCAACTGACTCACCAGATGTCGCCGTTGTGTCTTCAGTCTCTTCAGCGGATCCCGGGAGGGTCGAAGTTCCAGCAGCCCGTTCCAAGTCTTGGTCACCCAAGCCATCAGGCTCAGCGGACTCGACGGCACCAGACATGTCCGCGGTCGTGGTGCCATCCGTGGCGGGGGACTCAGGCGCGGCAACGGACGAATGCGAAGATAGCGGGTCGGGCGCGTCGTTGCGCAGTCGTGTCCAAGCTGCCACAGACCCGGCACCCAGGGCGCCCAAAGCTCCTGCAACGCCCAAGAAGCCACGCCTACTAACCCGCTCAGAGAGCCGGGATAGCGGCTCGGATGCCATGCACACCGATCCTACGCCTCAGCTGCCGTCTCGATGTGATGGTGCGACACGAGGACACGAGGATCAGCGCGGCAGGTGCAAACTTAGGGCAGTGGTGGCAGTTCCTAGCTTTGAGGAGTTGGCTCGGATTGGGCGGGCTGCTGGGTTGTGTGCTGTTGGGATTTGTGATGCGGAACCGTTCACCGAAGTCCGTTCAACCATTGAGGAGCGCAAGAGTCGCGGGCTGAACGGCGGGATGCAGTTCACTTACCGCAACCCGCAACGTTCAACTGACCCTTCACGTACTGTCCGTAGGGCTAAGCGTCTCATCGTGGGCGCACTGGAGTTCGACGGGTCGACTCCACAGAACCCACACCCTGCGACGCCACATGCGGTCGTGGCCGCCTACGCACGCGACGACTACTACCGTGCGCTGCGCCTCGCTCTTGATGCCATTGCGAAGCCACTTCGGGATGTAGGGCATCGAGCGACGGTTGTTGCCGATGACAACGCACTGGTTGACCGGGCTGCGGCTCAGCGGGCCGGACTGGGATGGTGGGGCAAGAACTCCAACATCCTGATCGGTGGAATCGGCAGTTCGGTGGTGCTCGGTTCGGTCATTACCGACGCTGAGATAGCGCACCCAGACTCGCGACCAGCCAGAGACGGTTGCGGCACATGTCGACGTTGCCTCTCGGGCTGCCCGACCGGAGCTCTAGTCGAACCGGGAGTGCTCGACGCTCGCAAGTGCCTGGCCTGGCTGCTGCAACAGGACGGGGTGATCGATCCCGATTACCGGGTAGCCCTCGGCAACAGGATCTACGGCTGCGATGACTGCTCACAGGTGTGTCCCCCGAACCGGACACGCGTTCGGGTGCTCAACCGCCAAAGGAGACAGCCTCTACCTCTAGAGCCCGAGGCGCGGCGACAGCACCCGAGATTGGACACAGCCGTAGTCCGCTCTCCTGGTCCGTTGAACCAAAGCGAAGTGTCTCCTCAACCGGCCCAACGCAACAACGAACATCGTGGAGCCTGGGTGGACGTTCTTGAGATGCTGCGGGCTTCAGACAGCGACCTGCTAGAGCGCTTCGGTCGCTGGTACATCCCCAAACGCCAAGCCCGCTACCTGCGCCGAAACGCACTGATCGTTCTTGCCAACACTGCCGATCCGGCCGACCCACGTGTCGCCCACACGGTCGATAGAGCACTTGCACATCCCGATGAGATCGTGCGGGCACATGCCGTCTGGTGCGCCCGCCGACTTGGCCTAAGCCTCACGGCACTTGCCGGCCGAGACGATCCGCTGGTGCAGGCCGAGCTGGCCCGAGCTGTCGAAGCCCGCACGCCTGCGCCGCGGAGGTGATCCGCGCCGTATGCCGAGACATCTGCTCGTAACCAACGATTTCCCGCCCAAAGTTGGCGGCATCCAGAACTATCTGTGGGAACTCTGGCGGCGGCTACCTGCCGAAGACGTGGTCGTGTACACCACGCCTTACCGCAACGCCTCGGCCTTCGACGCAGCCCAAGACTTCGAGATCGTGCGTTCCAAGCAGCCCTGGCTGCTAGGAGGCCCACGCCTAACCAGCAGGATCAACCGCCTGGCACGTCACTACGAAGCGGACCTCGTCGTGATCGATCCAGCACTCCCAGCAGGACTGGCCGGTCGAAGTCTCGAGTTGCCCTACGGCGTAGTTGTCCACGGCGCCGAAGCAGCGATCCCGGCACGTCTCCCGGTGGCACGCCTTCTGCTGAAGCGAGTACTTGAGCGATCACAAGGGATCATCGCCGCAGGCAACTACGTGGCCCGGGAGTGCAGTCGCATCGTCTCGGGTGAGCTACCAACGTTTGTCGTACCTCCAGGGGTGGATGCCACAAGGTTCCGGCCATTCAGCGACAGCGAGAAAGTCGCGGCCCGCCAGCGACTCGGCCTGTCAGTCAAGGCTCCGTTGGTTGTTAGCATCTCACGTCTGGTGCCCCGCAAGGGCATGGACACCCTGGTACGTGCTTCTGCGGAACTCTCGCGGCGGCACAAACAACTGCAGGTTGTTATCGGCGGCGCAGGCAGGGACAGCAAGCGTCTCAAGGCACTAGTGAAACGTCTCGCTGCACCTGTAACCCTCACGGGCCGGTTGAGCGACCAGCAGGTCGCTGACCTTTATGGCTCCGCTGATGTATTTGCCATGTTGTGCCGCACCCGCTGGGGTGGCCTCGAACAGGAAGGCTTCGGGATTGTCTTCGTTGAGGCCGCGGCCGCAGGGATCCCTCAGGTTGCGGGCAGCAGCGGGGGAGCCCACGAAGCCGTAAGCCACAACGTCACCGGGCTGGTGCTAGATGACGCAACTCCAACCCGAGCCGCCGAAGCCATCGATGCATTACTCAACGACGCCGACATGCGCCAGCGGCTCGGTACCGCGGCTCGCCGACGTGCCTGCGAGGAGTTCTCCTATGACGTGTTGGCGAGGCGGCTAGGCATCGCCATCGCGGCGATGTCGGCCTAGCCTGCGGCAGCGCGCCGCAAGATTGTTATTGTCAGGCGCCGACGTTTCAACACGGCGCGACTACGTCCACACTCCAGCGAGGCGGTGCAGGTCTTGGCCGATCAGGCAACTCAGCGCACCACGATCATGGCAACGCCGCAACGTTGCTTTGATGCCGCTACCGATTTCGAGAGGTACCCAGCGTGGGCACCCGAAGTCCGGAAGGCAACAGTGCTCACCACCGATGACGATGGCCGAGGCATCGATGTGGAGTACGAGGTGTCCGCAATGGGACGCTGCACCACCTACACGCTCTGTTACTCCTACGACGACTCGCGGCTACGGCTCAGATGGCACCTCAAGCAGGGCGATGCCACCAGCCGACTCGACGGCTCCTATGAGTTCTTACCGGTCGAATCCGAACCTGAGATGACCGAAGTGATCTACCACCTCAGCGTCGAGTTGGCCGTCCCGCTTCCTGGCTTCGTCAAGCGCCGCGCCGAGACACGCATCATGCACACGGCCCTTGAACAGCTCAAAGCGTTCGTCGAATCCGGCGCAACTCAACTCGCCTGAAGCCGGCGACCAGAAGCAACGTGTACTGCGGTTTTGACATTGGTGGCACCAAGGTTCTAGGGGTCGCGATTGACAGCTCAAACCCCGATGAGCCGCTGGCTTCCCAACGTGAGTTGACGGTTGCTGATGGCGATGTGCTGATCGAAACCGTCGAGAAGATGGTCGAACGTCTTGAGGTGGACTGCGACTCAGAGTGTCAATCGGTCGGCTTGGGAATCGCCGGGATCGTCGACAACGCCGGAGTGCTCAAGTACTCTCCCAACCTGCCGGGCGTGACTGATCTATATGTTGCACAGCGTCTTCGTGCTTGCTTGCGGCGTCCGGTAGTAGTTGAGAACGACGCTACGGCCGCGGTCTGGGCCGAGTCGAAGCTCGGTGCAGCAAGAGGCCACAGACATGTCGCTCTCGTGGCGTTCGGTACCGGTCTTGGTACTGGTTTCGTGTTTGATGGCCACCTACACCGAGGTTTCAATGGTTTCGCCGGGGAGTCAGGCCATATGACGATTGACATGTTCGGCCCAGCCCACATAACTGGTGCCCCGGGGCCCTGGGAATACTACGCATCCGGCACCGGACTAGGGCGCCTAGCCCGCCAAGCTGCTAGAGCAGGCAAGTTTGATAGCGCCATCGCCGAAGCCGGATCTATCGAAGGCATCCGGGGCGAACACATCCACTCGCTGATTGCCGCCGACGACGCCAACGCCCTGGTGGTGCTTGATGAGTTCTGCTCACATGCAGCAGTCGGGCTTGCGAACCTGGTTCACATCCTTGACCCCGAGGTTTTGGTTATCGGTGGCGGGCTCATCGACATTGGTGAGCCGCTGGTGCAGGGCCTTCAGTCATGGACTCACCGCCTCGTCTTGGGTGGCGATTTGCGCCGACCGGTTCAGGTGGTTCCGGCGCAACTCGGAAGCGCCGCTGGCGCGATCGGTGCGGCATTGCTTGCAACCAGCGCGGCCTGATGGGTGATGCGTGTTGGAATCCTCACAGGTGGTGGTGATTGCCCGGGGCTAAACGCTGTCATCCGAGCCGTTGTGCGCAAGGCAGAGCGGTTCTACGGCGACGAGGTGATTGGCTTTCGTGATGGTTGGCGAGGCGTTGTCGAGGGTGATTGGGTCAGCCTCGACGTGCGGGCTTGTGAGGGCTTGTTGCCCCGTGGCGGGACAGTTCTCGGCACCTCGCGCTACACCCCTTTCAACCTGCCCGACGGCATCAATCGAAGCTCACAAACCCTAGATGGACTCGACCTCGGTGCTCTGATTGCGATTGGCGGCGAAGGCACGCTGTCTTGCACCTATGACATGTTCAAGCGTGGATTCAAGATGATCGGTGTACCCAAGACGATCGACAACGATGTCGGATCCACCGAGCGCACATTCGGTTTTGACACCGCTGTGAACATCGCTACCGAAGCCATCGACCGGCTACGTACCACAGCCGAGAGCCACAACCGGGTGATCTTCGTCGAGGTGATGGGACGCAACGTCGGCCATATCGCTACGTGGGCGGGTATTGCCGGGGGTGCCAACTACACGCTCGTGCCCGAAGAACCATTTGACATTGAAGAACTATGTGCGGCGCTGCTCCGGCGTCACCGCCGCGGCCGTTTCGCTTCGATCGTGGTTGTCGCTGAGGGTGCCCAGCCGATTCCGGGAACGCTTGATGTCAAGGAACCGCCAGTGGATGCGTACGGTCACAAGCGCCTCGGAGGTATTGCCAACATCATTGCCCGAGCCGTTGAAGACCGCCTCGATCTAGAGACTCGAGTCACGATCTTGGGGCATATCCAGCGGGGTGGCACGCCGAGCCCGTTTGACCGTGTACTTGCCACCCGTTACGGGGTGGCGGCCATTGACGCTGCTCATAGCGGAGCATTCGGTCAGATGGTGTCACTACAAGCCGACTCCATCGAGTTGGTGCCCCTGCGAGAAGCAACCGCAAAGCTCAAGCCTGTGAGCCGGCGACTGCTAGACGTGGGTCGGATCTTCTACGCCTAAGCGGTCAGGCAACCGCCCACGACGACGCCCAACACCCCGACGCCCCCATCTGGCCCCTACTAGCCGTCTGCTAGCCCCCCGAACAACTGGCGATGTACCTACGGGCCCGTGGTGGTGGACGACACGGGAACAAAGTCTCGCAGGTACTGCTCGTAGTTGCCGATGGTTAGCACCGCGCCCGGCTCTGCGTCGGCGTCAGAAGTAGGTATCGAGACCTCCTGGCTGTTGAACAAGATCCGCACTCCGTCGACATCTTCGCTGGCGGAAGCGGTGAACACGATCTGAGCTGCGATTAGTTCAAAGTTGTCTGCCGATGGTGGCAGATCCTCGGGTAACAGCGGCACTACGTCGATGGTCGCGATCCCATCGCTGACCTCTGCTGAAGCGATCTCATACAGTTCGAGCGTGTTGAAATATCCGGCTTCGTGCTCAGCGGTCGTCGTGCTCTCACCAAATAGCGTGCCTAGCACCTCCTCAAGCGTGGCATTGCGATCAACTTGTCGCTCGACAGGCACCACAACCGTGCGCTCAATGTCTTGAGGGTTGGTGAGCAAGTAAACCGTGCGAGACACGGTGAGCGGTGTTGGAATTGTCGTCGTCGTCGTCGCGGTAAACCCTGGGCGCAATGTCTCGGGCAGTTCCTCAGGGTCAATTGCTTGGGCTGCGTCATCGGTGGGAATGCTGCATCCGGTGATCCAAACAAGGCTCAACAGCATCAAGAGCCGCACCGCCACAGCACCCCAGCCACTCACAAGTTCGCGACACCTCATCAAGGCTGACCATCAGAGTCAAGACCTGAGGCAACCGGCAGCTCCACCACGAAGCGAGCGCCGCTCTGGCCATCGGGGCGATCCTCAACCCAGACCTTGCCACCGTGCAGACCGACGTGTTCAGCGACGAGCGCTAAACCAAGACCCGATCCTGAGTCACGTCCCCTGCGACCACCGGCACGCCCACGGTTGAAACGATCGAATATTCGCTTGCGTTCCCCGGGCCCAACTCCAGGCCCGTTGTCTTCCACGCAGAGCCTTACGACGCTGTCGTGACGATCGACGCCAACCCGCACCTCGCCGCGGCCATAGTTGGCTGCATTATCAAGCAGGTTCGACACGACCCGGCCTAAGCGACGCTTGTCAGCCATCAGAACTGTGCCGGTCGTTCCTGATGCAGCATCGAAGTTAACGCCCACCAAGCCTTCAGTCCCGACATGAGAGATTGCTTGTTGCAAGAACTCGACGATCTGGACTTCCTCTGCTTGCAAGTCGGCAGTTCCAACGTCGTAGCGGTTGATCTCTAGAAGATCATCGACTAGTCGCTGGAACCGGGAAATGTCATCGTCGAGCAGGTCGAGGGCGGTCCGGGCTCGTTCACTTAACCCGCCTGCGTTGTTCTTAAGCACCTCAACCGAAGCGGTCAGCGTCATCAGCGGCGAGCGCAGCTCATGGCTGACTTCCGAAGCGAACCTCGCATCTCGCTCGATTCGCTCCTCAAGTGCTCGGGCCATCTCGTTGAAGGTGGCAGTCAATGATGCGAGATCGGCGTCGGCCGGGGTCGTCAGGCGAGTTTCGAGAGCTCCAGCAGCGAGTGCTTCTGCAGCAGTGCGTACCTTCACAAGCGGATTTAGCAGCCAGGCTGCGGCTATCCACCCCAGACCAGCGAACATGAGCGTCGTGGCTGCGGCAACACCAAACAGCACGATTGCGAGAGTCTCGAGGTTCTCCTGAATGTCATCTAGGGGGGCTGCCTCAAAGTAGATGACATCGACCGCGCCCTGAATGGGAACGGCGGAGACGATCGCCAGGCGATCACCCACAGAGGTGCGCATCGTCGCAGGTGTGCCTTCTTCCACCAACTCAAGCAGCGACTCGGGGACAGACTCGCCGCTAAACACCAGTGGATCCGCAGCAGTCCATTGAACCCCGACACGCAGCAACGGGAAGGTTCCTGATGTCTGACCGAGCCGCTGAACAATGGCACGACGACCCTCGTCGTCTGTTTCAGAAGTCAGCTCGTTGCGCACCCGGCGCCCGTTGTTGACAAACACGTCAAATGCGGACTCTTCACGCTCTTCAAGCAGGTTCTGGCGGGTCAGCCCGAGGGTCGCGAAAGAGATCGTGGAGGCGAGCACCAGCCCGCCGATAGCAAAAGCCGAGGTGATGCGAGTGCGTAGACCACGCCGGAACAGCGCCCATGGTGCGGGCATCCGCACTCTGATGCCCCTCTAGGGCTGCAGTTTGTAGCCGAGACCCCGCACCGTCACGACATAGCGAGGGTGGCCAGGATCGGTCTCGATCTTGGTACGCAGCCTGCGAACGTGTACATCCACAAGCCGCCCATCACCGAAGTAGCCAAGACCCCAGACTCGCTCTAACAGCACTTCGCGGCTCAGGATCTTGCCGGCGTTGGAGCCGAGTTCTGCCAGCAGCTTGAACTCGGTCTTGGTCAGGTGAACATGTTCGCCGCCGACTCGCACCATCCCGTCGTCGGGTGCGATCTCGAGTTCGCCAAAGACCATGGTGCCCGAGCCTGACTCCGCTGAGCGCACCCGTCGCAATAGTGCGCGGATGCGTGCAGATAGCTCTTTGGGAGCGAACGGCTTGGTCAGGTAGTCATCCGCGCCGGCTTCAAGCCCGGCTACCACATCGTGGGTATCAGAGCGGGCGGTGATCATCACGATAGGAACGTCGCTGCTGCGTCTCAGGGCCCGACAGATGTCAAACCCGTCCATCCCGGGCAACATGATGTCGACAAGCACCACATCGGCGGGCACCCGACCGAAAGCGATCAGGGCCTCCTCGCCCGAGCCGACCTCGTCCACAACCCAACCCTCGTCTTCGAGGGCTAGGCGCAAAGCGGTGCGGATTCGCTCGTCGTCTTCAACCGTCAACACCCGAGTGGTCATCGACCCTGCCCCTTATCTCGACCAGCTTGATCAGCGTGGCCACCTTGACCGTCTTGGCCATTACCTGCAATCGCACTGCTGGCACTGTCCATCGCGTATAGCCCACCAGCACCTGCGACGATGCTGGCGCTGCGGGCTGCGTCTGCGGCACGCCACTCTGCGGTCGCTCGAAGTACCAGCACCGCCACCACCGCCACTCCAGCCGAAGTCACAACTGCGGCACCAAGCCCTATCAAGGCGGCAAAAGTCGTGCAGCCATCGCTGCAACTGAGATCGGTCACGCCATAGCCGATCAGACCACCGCACACTCCAGCCACGACGATCGACGAGAATGCCAGCACCCGGGCCAGCGTCGACGGCGACGAATCTTCACGTATCTGCCTAGGTGTCTCCGGTGTCTGCGACTGCATCCCCGCACTCTTGTCCCGCGTTCTTGGGTTAGTTTTGCAGTTTTGCACGCTATAGGAGAGCGCCTGTCACAGGTGGTTGGCACAATCGTTAGGTGCGCACCGATGAACCGATCCGGGGGAGGGTTCCAGACGGCACGGTTGGCTTCTTGCATGTCGACATGGACGCCTTCTTTGCTTCCGTTGAGATCAGGCGCCGACCCGAGCTACGAGGCAAGCCAGTAATCGTTGGGGCAACGGGCAGTCGCGGTGTTGTGGCTGCTGCCAGCTACGAAGCTCGTTACTACGGCATCCACTCGGCGATGTCGTCGGTTCGTGCCCGGCGGCTGTGTAGAGATGCGATCTTCTTGCCAGGCGATCACGCTCACTACATCGACGTGTCGAGCCGGGTGATGGCCATCTTCAAGCGGTTTACGCCACTCGTGGAACCGCTCTCACTCGACGAAGCGTTCCTAGATGTCCGCGGTGCTCGGGCACTGTTCGGAACGCCGGCGGAGATCGCAGCAAAGATCCGGTCGCTGGTGCTCACCGAACAGCAGCTGACCTGTTCGGTGGGGGTTGCTTCATCGAAGTTCCTTGCCAAGCTGGCTACTTCTAAAGCCAAACCCGGGGTCAGCCGTGAGGGTCCAGTGTTTGGAACAGGAGTGCATGTCGTGGAGGCGGGCACCGAGCTCGGCTTCTTGCACCCGCATCCCGTCAGGGCCATCTTTGGTGTTGGGCGCACGACCGCGAGGCGTTTAGGCGAACTGGGGATCACCACCGTTGCGCAGCTCGCTGCCTACCCCGAGGCCGCCCTCAAGCGATCACTTGGTGCCGCTGCGGGCGTTCACTTGCACCGGCTCGCCAACGGCATTGACAAGCGCCCGGTGGTGGTGGACCGAGCGCCCGCGTCGATCGGCCATGAGCGCACCTTCGCGCGTGATCTCTATCACCATGACGAGATCCAGGTACAACTCGCTCGCTTGTGTGAAGCGATGGGCCGACGGTTGCGTTCATCGGGAGTGGCGGCGCGCACCATCACTATCAAGGTTCGCTTCCGCGATTTCAAGACGGTTACCCGATCGATCACGCTCAAGGATCCGACTGCGGCCACTTTTGCCATCGTTGAGGCAGCACGTGGCTTGCTCGAGAAGCTAGAGAGCCTGGTACTCAAGCGTGGGGTGCGCCTACTTGGGGTTAGCGGTTCTCGATTGTCGCCTGCTGAGAACTTGCAGTTGAGCATCGATGATCTCGATAGCAACGATAGAGATCGGCACGACTCTGAGTTGGTAGCCGATGAGATCCGCCGCCGCTTCGGAGCCTCTGCCATTGGCCCTGCTGTGCTCAAACTCGCTAACTCTGAGGGCGCTCCGGGAAGTTCTGGAGTAGATGTCCAACCGTGGGGCCCAGATGCGCCGAAGCGACGTAACAGATAGTAAGCAGCGGTCGCCGCGGCTATCGTCGCGGTCGGGCATGGGCTGCCGGAGGTGATGTGCATGCCGTTGTCAGAAGACGAGCAGCGGATCCTCAGCGAGATCGAGTCGCATCTTTATGAGAGCGACCCTGCACTCGCCAAGGAGGTCGCCGAGACCACCGTCTACACCCACGCGTTCCGCAACATCAAATGGGCTGTCGTGGGTCTCGTAATAGGCGTGGTCTTGATGATCGCGTTGCTGTCTGTGCATCCGTTGTGGTCGTTTTGCGGGTTCCTGATCATGCTGGGCTCGCTGCTGTTCCTTGAGCGCAACGCCCGCCATGTCGGCAAGGTCGGTCTCTCGCAGATGGGCCAGTCGATGCGTTCGGGCGGTTTGCGCCAGATGGTTGGCGGCGCTGGTTCAAAGATGCGAGAACGCTTCGAGAAGGGCAGCCGCAACGGCAAGTAGGCAATTGGCCACCTAGGCATTTACGGGCAGGCAGCGATGTTGCGGCTGTGCTCACGGATTTGACACGCCCCACTTGACATTTGAACTCGCAGAGGCAGCTCTGCGCTGCTCGGGTGATAACCGCTAGCTGAACACGGTTGCGGGATTGAGCGCCGCGGCGATCCGGCGCCCCAGCCCGATCTGGCGCCGACACGACTCCACCACGCGAGCACTGAGTAAAGCCGCTCGCAGCGCAGCATCTGTCGATGTGCTGCGAGCGTAGCGAGCATGCGTAGCCAGGGCCGCCAACTCGTCAAGACCCTTCGACAGGCTCTTGGTACGCCGCACCCGCCTAGCCAACTCAAGTGGTGTCTCAGAAGGTTTCGCCACAACACCCAGAAGCTTCAAGGCCATCACGGCTTGGCTCCAGTTCAACTCAAGCAGCCTGGCAGGATCACCCGCAACAGCTGCCCGGCGACGCCGCACAACAACCATCCGCATCGCCGGCACCGTCCCCACCACAGCGACTAATCCCACCATTGCTAGTGCGGCCCACAGCACCACACGACTGGGCGTGCTTTCTGAGGTAACTGGTTCAGGCGCCGCTTGTTCGGGCGGCCTGCTAGCACCAGCAAATCCTGAACCACCCCCCAGATCGGGACGGAACCCTTCGGCAACCTGATCCCATGACGGCCGGGGTGCGGCAGTTGGTACTGACGGGTCGTAGCCGGCTTGATCCGCTACCCGGCCCGTCACCGCGAAGTCATCAGGTCCGCCGCGACCAGGTGTCGGCTCGAAACGCACCCAGCCAACACCAGCAAAATAAACCTCAGGCCAGGCATGGGCGTGTTCACCGCGCACCGCGTAAACGCCACGCCCCGGATCCCACTCACCCCAGGTGAAGCCGACCGCAACTCGGGTTGGCAGACCCACGCTTCGTGCCATCGCCGCAAACGCCGAAGCGAACTGCTCGCAGTAGCCAGCGCGAGTTTCGAACAAGAAGTCCTCAAGATCATCGATGTTGCGACTCTCGGCAACGTTTAGGTCGTAAGCGAAGTTGCCGCTCACCCAGAAGTAGTCCTGCAACTGGAGGGCCCGCTGGTAATCCGAGGCGGCACCCGCTGTAACGCGCCTTGCTTCGCCACCGACCAACTCGTGTACCTCGTCCGGCAGGGCCGTGTTGATCTCAAGAAAATCTGCGTCAAGAGACGCTTTGTCGGCTGCTCGCAGCACGTCAGGATCTGAGATGTCCACTACGACCGACTCGACCCGATAACGAAAGCTCCCCAAGCTGGCTCCGGCATCGCGGGCCATGATCAGGGCACCCGAGTCCGCCTCGTAACGCATCGGGACCCCACCGTCGTCGACAACCCGGCGCAACTCGTGAGCCGCTGGGAGGTAGTCATTGCCCAGGCGCGTGATGTGCATGTCCTGGGTGACCGGGGGACTCTGCACCGAGGGGTCCAAGGTGGTGGGCAGCAGTCCCAGGGCATCACTAAAGCGTGAACGTGCCCGCCAGGCATCGCCGTCAAAGTGATCAAGTGACATCAACCGCCAGTAATGACGCTCCTGTTCGGGAACCCCGACGGAAAACAACTCCACGTTCGAGGAATGCACTAGCCGACTACGCACTTGAACGAGAGGGCTCAAAACCACCCGAGCACCGTCACCAACCTCGAGATTTGCAAGATCAACCAAGGCGGGAGCGTCCGCATGGGGCAGGCGCGGCCCGATGACAACACCGGCGATCACCGCAACCGAAGCGAGTGCTACGCCTGCTCTTCCCATCGCCCGGGTTCCCCGGCCTGCGCGTGTCTCGATCCAGTCGTCACCATTACGTTCCCACAGCCGTAGTGCGACCAGCACCGCAGCCGAAGCGGCACAGAACGCGGCGCTATGCACGACGATGCTGTTAGGGGTGCCCGCTACGGCAACTGCCACAACGATTGCCGCTCCTGGTGCTACAGCGGTAAGCGGAGCCCGAGCCCGCAGTGCTGCTGTGTCAGACATGAACGCCACCATCCACAGCAGCGTCCCGCTCGCAAGAGTTAGCCCAGCCACCGGATCAAGCGGCGCTCGCATGCCAAATGCCACATCTGCCGCCTCTTCAAGATCTGCGAGCAAATGCTCAAAGGTCGCCCGGGACGGCAGCAACAACCATGAAGTGTGGCTGTAGCGCAGCACGCTCACAGTCAGCATCAAGCACACGGCACTGACTGGTGTGGCTGCCCAAAGTCTCAAGCCGCAACGCCGGGACGCGGCTGCCACAAGATGTGATGCCAGACCCATGGCGATGGCGTCACGCAGAAACGAGGTGTCCGCGAAGAGTCGTGTCAAGACCACGCCGCACGTCACAGTGACCGTGGCCAGCGCTGCCTCCACACCCAGCACGTGAAGCGAGTTCGCGCCTGTCGAGACACGCTTGGATGTGGTTGTGATCGGGGTGCTCACGGGTGTGACACAAGTCCAGTTGCAGTACTCAAGTGGCGCCGCGGTGCCTCACGGCTTGCTCCAGTGCGAGATTGGCCTGCTCTCACACCGGATCTCCTTGGGTGCGGCATGCGCCACAGGCTTGGCAGTTGGCTTGGATCGGTTAGATGGATCCAGCGCCGAGATTCATCTGCACCAGGGCCCCTAGCCGAGGGAGCACTGGAGCCTGACGGCTCAGAGTCACAGGAAATGACCATGCTTGCGCGGAGTCGTTCTGCGAGGCGCGCCCTCGTTGTAGGCCGGTCAATGACATCGGTCACAGCCGTCACGACCACCACCAGCGACCCCTCGAGTGGGAGTTCGGAGTCGATCTCGTTGCTCCCCCCGGCAAGCAGTGCCAGAAACTCGAGAGCAGCAAGGCGCCCGTCGCGCTGGGTCAACAGTGCCGTTGAACGCCCGTCGGTCGTGCAGATGCGTACCTCGTCACCCGCGGCGATACCTGCCAGCGCAACCGAACCAGCTACTGAACAGGTGAAGTCCTGTGTTGCTTCGGTGTGTCCCGGGGCTCTAGTGTCGATTAGCACTGTCAACCGGCTAAGGCGCGCCGGCTGGTAGTGACGCATCATCAGATCGCCAAATCGAGCGGTGGAGCGCCAGTGAATGTGGCGCGGATCATCACCGCTCACGTAAGGGCGCAAGAAGTCGAAGTCATCGCTCTCACGCCGAGCCGACCGTCTCGTGAACTCGGCTAGAGCCAGATCTTCGGTGGGCGGGACCTGAATCGCTCGAAGTTGCTCGATGCGGGGGTGAACCACTATCCGGGTCGGCTTGCCTAGGTGGTGCCTGTGCCTGGCCAAACCCAGACCATCCACATCATCGAGGCGGATCTCAGCGATCCTAAGAACACCCCGGCGACGGGTCATCAAGCGATACCTGCCGACTGTGGAAGCACCTCCGGGCAGCGTGGCAAGCGAAAGCGACACCTCAGATCCGTCGCTGATCTGTTCGGTCACTACCACTGTCGGCGAGCGCAGCCGGCCCCAGTTGACCAGCTTGAGCGACACGTCAACGGGCTCGCCCACAGCCACCACACTTGTTGAGGTCGATCGCTCGATCACAAGCCTCGAAGGATGCAGGAGCCGCACCAATAGCGCGGCCACAACGGCGGCCATAGCGGCGACGCCGATGATGTGCAACTCGGTGAGCGCCAGTGCCCTGCCGCCGATCGCTACAACAACGCCTAGGACAAGCAGTCTCCAGCCCGCTGCGGTGGGCATTTCACTTCTTTCTGGGGCGCACCGGAACGGAGTCGATGATCTCGGTCACGATGTCTGCGGAGCTAACTCCACGCATGCGAGCTTCGGGGGTAGTCAGCAGCCGGTGCGGCAACATCACCGGTGCCAGCGCCTTGATGTCGTCTGGAGTAACGAAGTCCCTGTTGAACGAGGCGGCATGGGTTCTCGCGACCCGCAATAGGGCCAGCACACCTCGAGGCGACAACCCCAGCAACAGGTCGGGATGGCGGCGTGTGGCGTCTGCAACCCCAAGCAAGTAGGTGCGAAGCGCAGCCGAGGCGTGTACTTGATCGGCGATTGAAGCCATCTTGCGCACAATTGCAGCATCGCTGACAGCGACGAGCGTGTCGGCGGGCTCGTGTGCTCCCCTCGAACACAACATGGCGTCCTCCGAAAACGGATCGGGATAACCCACCGCGAGACGCATCAGGAAGCGGTCTAGTTGGCTCTCAGGCAGCGGGTAGGTGCCTTCGTATTCGATTGGATTCTGGGTGGCGATCACCGTGAACGGGAAGTCAAGCCGCCGGGTCACACCGTCCACGGTGACCTGCTGCTCGCCCATCGCCTCAAGCAGTGCTGATTGAGCCTTCGGGGACGCTCTGTTGATCTCATCCGCTAGCACGATGCCCGAGAAAACAGGGCCGGGCCGGAACTCGAAGTCACCGCTACGCCGGTCAAAGATCGACGTGCCGGTGATGTCGACCGGTAGCAGGTCGGGTGTGAACTGGATGCGGCTAAAGCTGACATCCACACTGCGAGCTAGGGCTTTGCCAAGGCTGGTCTTGCCGACTCCAGGGACATCCTCGATCAGCACATGGCCGCCCGATAGCAAAGCCAGGATTAGCAACTCGATTACTTCTGGTTTGCCCTTTACGGCGAGTTCCATGTTCTCACGGATGAGCTTGAACTGCTCGTGAAAGCTGGGCATGAACGCGCAAGCGTACCGTCGAGCCATCTTGGCACCCGTTGGCCCGGTTCTGGCGACCCTTGGGCCCGTGGGGGTCGCAAACCGGCGCCTATTCTCAAGCGTCGTGAAGAGTCGTGGCGAGTCATGAAGATGGCCTCGGCGGGCGGGCGGGAAAGATTGCCGTCTCGTCGGGAAGTCGCACGTCGTGGTCGGGAAGTCGCACGTCGTGAGTGACACAACGCAGCTGCGAGCGCGCCGCATCGTGGCGACCACTCTGGGGGTGATGCTGGCACACCCGACACTGCTGCCAACGGCTTTGCGGGAGATGAGACGGTTCGCGCCGCGAGGCTGGTGGCGGCGTTGGCCGTTGCTGCCACTTCCAGCCGCTGGCTTACAGCGGTTCCGCGCCGAGACGATGTACGGCGATCCCGAAGCGGATCTAGGAGCCCGGGATCTCACCGTATGGCTGCAGTGGTGCCGCTCTCAAAAGCGCCACTACTAGCAGTACTAAAGCCAGTGAAACGCGCGCACTAGCCTGCGCCGCAATGTCAGGGGTGCTGGTGCTCAATGCGACGTTCGAACCACTTGCTGTGGTTTCGGATCGGCGCGCCGTGTGCCTGGTGCTTGCAGACAAGGTCGAGATGGTTCATGGAGGAGGCCGCTCGTTTCGTTCCGAGCGCCTCTCGGTTGAGGTCCCCTCTGTGGTGCGCCTGAGCACCTACGTGCACGTACCACGGCCGAGACGCCGCTCTCCAAATCGCCGGGCCGTGTTCGTGCGAGATCAAGACTCGTGCCAATACTGCGGCGGACGTGCCGAGACGCTTGATCATGTGGTGCCCCGCAGCCGGGGTGGCCTACATACCTGGGACAACGTCGTTGCTGCCTGCCGGCGCTGCAACTCCAAGAAGCGAGACCGCCTCCCGAGCGAGAGCGGCATGCGGCCACGGCGCAGACCCCAGGCACCCGCCCCCTCGTCGTGGGTTGAGATGGCAGCCGGAGTAGTTCCTGAGTTGTGGGCCCCGTACCTGCAGCACCGCGACGAACGTCTAACCGCTTAATCGCGTAACCGCGTGACGTGTAGCCACGACGCGTCGGGCAACCCAGCGAACACAACAGATCCAGCAATACGACCAAGCGGCTGCAGACCAAGACACCGCAACTGGGCCGTTGAGCGGATCTCTGGCACGACCTCAGAACTCCTCGACGCCACCTACGGCTCTCGCAGCACGCAACGTCAGCTAAGGCTGCTCAAGGTTCAAGACACGGCACTAGTTCTGGGCAGTACACAGAAGCTGAGCGCAGTTGACGCAGCCTCGGTAGCGCGAGCAGGTGTGCGGGTCGTTCGGCGGCGCAGTGGTGGGGGAGCTGTGTTGCTTGCGCCGCTTCGTCAACTCTGGGCTGACTTTGTGGTGCCCGCGAGCGACCCCCTCTGGAGCGATGATGTGGCACACGCGGTTGCCTGGGTTGGTGAGCTCTGGTCGCAGGTGATTCGCCGGCTCGGGGACGCACGCGCCGAGATCTATGAGGGCAAGCTCGTAGCAGACAGGTGGGGCAAGCTTGTTTGTTTCGCTGGCACCGGGCCGGGAGAGGTGTTTGTGAACGACAGGAAGCTGGTCGGAGTCAGCCAGCGTCGCAACCGGCACCGTGCGCAGATCCAGACAATGCTGCGACTGTCACCAGACACCCATAACACCCATGACGCCCAAGTTGGGCTTGAGCAAGTCAATCATCGCACTGCTGACTTGGCTGACTCGGCCGGTGGGGCCCTGATGCTGGAGCCAGACTTTCTCGCGCTGACCCAAACAGAGCGGATGCAAGCACGAGCGGCTCTTGTGGAACGCAGCGGTTCGCTACGAACCCAATACCACACCGCCGAGCAAGCACTTCTGGCAGCCCTGAGCAATGGCGACTTCTAGCTGAGTTCCCGACAACTTCGACGACTTCTAGGCATCGTGTGGCATGAGATGACCTCCTAGCGAACGCCCAAACCCGCTTCCAGGGGTCACTTTGGGGTGCCCAATGCAGGCCTTGTGGAGCAAAAGGGTGCTATATTGTCGCGAAGTGGAGCGGAAGGGAGTCAACCATGAAGCCTCCTGTCGACCGCCCGCTACGGCGGCATGTGACGGGCGGAAACGGTCAACAGCATCGTGATTGCTCGCGCCCCGCAGTCGCTCTTTGTCGGCACCCACTCCCACACCATCGATGCCAAGGGTCGGCTAATCATGCCTGCGAGCTACCGGGCCGCCCTCTCAAATGGTGCTTTCATCACTCTGCTCGGCAACTGCCTGGGAATCCTCCCCGCACAGGAGTTTGAGCGTATGGCACTGCGACTTGAAGACCAGGTTGGCAACAACGATGTGCAACTCGACGCCCTGCGGGCGTTCGCCGCTGATGCCGACATGGTGACGCCCGATGCTCAGGGCCGGATCCGCTTGTTGCCTCACCTACGCACCGCCGCGCAACTGGAACGCAAAGTGATCGTGACAGGTGCAATCCGCCGCATCGAAGTTTGGAACCCGGATCAGTGGGCCGAGGTTCGAAGTGCCGGAACCGAGCGCCTCGCCGAGGCCATCACGCACGGGCGGGGGATGGGGAATGCATGAGGCCTCCCGCCACGCCCAGATCACGCGGCGTCACCAAACGAGCAAGTGCAACAAGAGGAGCCCCGCAAGGAGTCTCAAAACTAAGCCAAGTCGCCACAACCGAGATCGGCTGTGCCGAGCATGTGCAGTTCCCCGACCGTCAAATGGAAGACCCATACTCCGCCCGCTTGCCATTAGCTCGGTCGGGGGAGAAATCCCGACCCGCGTCGTCGGTCGGGGAACTGCAGATGTCCGGTGCTCGAGGGATGACGGCAACCCGCCTAAGCGACAACGTCACATAGCGCCAAGCACCATGGCCCACAAGCCTCGCCATACGGTACCTCCGTTCCGGCACCAACCAGCAATGGAGGCCGAGATCACCCGCGTGCTGAGTGCGGTTCCACACGGTGTGATCCTCGACGCAACTGTGGGTGGTGGGGGACATGCCGACGCCCTGCTGCAGCGATGTAGCTGGGCACACCTTGTGGGGCTCGACCAGGACTTGGCAGCCATCGCGGCTGCGAGTCGACGTCTTGAGACCTACGGCGAGCGTGTGACGCTGTGCCACGCTCGCTTCGACTCCTTAGGTCGCGTGCTTGATGACCTGGGACATCGCCAGATCTCGGCGTGCCTACTTGATCTGGGCGTCAGTTCGCCCCAACTAGATGTCGCCGAGCGCGGGTTCAGTTATCGCCACGAAGGCCCGCTGGATATGCGCATGGACACCACCCGTGGTGCGACGGCAGCAGACATCGTCAATGGTGCCAGCGCCCGAGAACTTGCAGACATCTTGTGGCACAACGCCGACGAGCGACACAGCCGGCGCATCGCCCGCAGCATCATCAGACACAGGCCGCTCACTACCACGACGCAGTTGGCAAGCGCCGTTGCAGCCGCGGTTCCTAGGGCTACGCGCCGCGCCGGCCATCCAGCCAAACGCACCTTCCAGGCATTGCGCATTGAGGTCAACTCCGAACTGGGAGTCCTCCCAGTAGCGCTTCAAGAAGCACTTGACCGGCTCGCTCCAGGCGGCCGCTGTGCAGTCTTGTCGTATCACTCAGGCGAGGATCGGATTGTCAAACGTGCCTTCAACAAGGCCGCCGGACTCGCTCCACCACCCCGTCCCGGCCTTCCACCGCCGCCAGGCGCAACTGCGTCGGTGCGGTTGTTGTGGCGACGGCCCCTTACTCCCAGCGCCGACGAGATAGCACGCAACCCACGAGCCAGAGCGGCGCGCCTTCGAGCAGTCGAGCGATTGGTTGAGTCGTCATGATGGCAGGCCCCGGTCAAGCCCACGCTCAGCCCAAGCCGGCGCAACCAGATCCTGCATCGAAGCCGACCCTTCACTTAGTCACCCCGGCGGCACGGCGCCGCCGGATTTCAAATGCCACCACAGGTTTCGTAATGGCGTTGTTCGTCGTGAGTCTGGCCCTCGCCGGTTTGCACGCCGTGCTAGTGGAGAACCAGGACAATCTTGACGAACTGTTCGCACAGAACAGCGTCCGCCAGGAGCGCCTCGATGCTCTCAAAGCTGAGTTGGCGTACCTTGACTCGCCCGAAGGTCTAGCTGACCAGGCTGGCTCTGTTGGGTTGGTGCCGTCCGCTGAACTCGTCAGCCTCACACCCGTCCTTCCCGGACGGCTGCCACCCCCAACGGACGATCCCTTCTTGCTGGCTGGTAAACAGCCCGTCACATTTGAATGGGCGTTCGGCGCGACACAGCAGGCAGTTGCCGATCCCGATGGCACAGATGCTGCCGCTACAGCTGCAGCCCTAGGGCCATGAACCAGGGGCCCCAACATCGCACTCCCGGGGGCTCCGGCCCCTTTGACCCATCTGGCCCCCGGCTCGTTGACAGCGACCAGTGGCTCGGAAAGCGCATGGTTAGCCGCGGTCGCATAGCCGTTGTCTGGTTCCTGCTAGCGGCGACACTTTCGGCCGCCACCTACCGGATCGTTGACGTGCAGGCCACGCCAGATCCGCGCATCTTCGAAACAGTCTCTATCCCGCTCTATGAAATGGAGGTTCCGGCGCCTCGCGGGGCCGTGCTGGATCGCAACGGGCGCACGATCGCACTCTCGCTGCCTGCCGCGACCGTGGTTGCCAACCCGAGACAGATTGAAGATCCGCTCGCAGTTGCGGCTGCGCTCTCGCCAATCCTGGGGCAACCGATCGACGAGATCGTCCCTTCGCTGGAAGGCGATCGGGCGTTTCGTTATCTCGTGCGTCAGGCCGACCTAGAGGTGGGCGAGCAGGTCCTGGCCCTTGACATCGAGGGATTGCGGGTCATCAATGAACCCAGACGTGAGCATCCCAACGGCAACTGTTCGGCTCTCGCTGCGGTGGGGCGGGTCAACATCGACCACGAGGGAATGAGTGGTCTCGAACAGAACTACAACGACCAGTTGGTCGGAACACCCGGATACATCGTTAGAGAGCAAGGCGCTCGAGGTACCACGATCCCTGGTGGGCTGCAGGAGACAACGGCAGCAATAGTCGGCGAGGACCTGACCGTAACCCTTGACCGAAACGTGCAATTCCAGGCTGAGCGTCTGTTGCTCGATGCTGTGGCCACGGCTGAGGCTCAGCTCGGGGTAGCACTTGTGGCGGTGCCCTCCACGGGTGAGATCATCGCCATCGCAAGTGTTGAGCGGGGCTCTGACGGTTTCGTTGACTGCACCCGCCACAACTTGGCCGCCACCTGGACTTTCGAACCTGGTTCGGTCTTCAAACCAGTCGTCGTTGCCTCGGCCATCAACGTCGGTGCAGTCGCCAATGACGAGTTGCTGATGGTGCCAGGTCATCTGACCATCGCTAGTCACCGCTTTGAAGACACACCACCTCACGGAGAAGAGGTCTGGTCACCCACCGAGATCCTCCGCCGGTCATCCAACATTGGTGCGATCAAGGTCGCCCAGATGATAGGTGAGCCGTTCCTCTACGACATGGTGCAGAAGTTTGGGTTCGGTGAGCGCACCGATCTGGAACTCAAAGGCGAGACCAAGGGAATCCTTCCCGATGTGCGCGACTGGAACCGTCTGACGCTGCCCAACATTGCAATCGGCCAGGGCATCGCCGTCACCCCACTGCAACTATTGCAAGCCTTCAACACCATCGCCAACGACGGTGTACGAGTCCCCCTCAACCTGGTCACCAATTCAGAACCAGACCCCGACAGCGAACCAGCAGAGCAAGTCCGGGTCCTGGACTCCGAAACCGCAGCTGCGCTGATGGACATGCTGACCCTCGCGGTGGCCGAAGGAACGGGCCAGCTAGCCGTCGTCGATGGCTACACCATGGCCGGCAAGACGGGAACCGCCTGGCAGCCATGTGACGTTGGTTATAGCTGCGTCAATCATCGTGACGAGTTCATCGGCCGCCACTACACCGCCACCTTTGCTGGAATCGTGTCCAACCATGAGGGACCCGCACTCACCGTGATCGTGTCGATCGACGATCCAGGTGGCGACATCTATTACGGCGGTCTAGTTGCCGCTCCGGCTGTGGCCGAGATCGCTTCCTACGCCCTGCGCCAGCTGCGTGTGCCATCGGACTCCGAAAGCGAGCCAGGCCTGCGGCGGCGAGCAGAACCCGCACCAGTACCTGTTGACCCCGAAACGCTCGAAGCCGAAGGTGAACTGGTTGCAGCTCCGGGTGTAGCACCGATACAAGATCCCGCCGACCCGACTGTTAGCGCCACACTTGAGACGCCTGCATGATCCGCCTCGGCGAACTTGCAGCGATGCTCAACGCGGAACTGCTAGAAGCTGAGGCTTGCTCCGGCTCGGGTCGGCGCCGTACCCAAGACATCGCTGATGGCGCTGATGGCGCAGACATCGGCGATATCGGCGACATCGGGATTGTCGATGTCGACCATGACAGCCGCGACGCAAAGCCCCAGACGTTGTTCGCCTGCCTGCGAGGTGACCGATTCGACGGTCACAACTTCGCTGACCAAGCCGTCGCCGCAGGTGCGGCGGCGCTTCTGGTAGAGCGCGCAGTACCGGCTGGAGTGCCGATGCTCAAAGTTGACTCGGTGCGAGCCTGTCTGGGTTCAGCGGCAAGTGCGGTTCACGCCTACCCAGCTAGGCGCCTCCAGATGGCCGGAGTCACAGGAACGAATGGCAAGACGACCACCGTCCGGCTGCTTGCGGGTGTGCTGCGCAAGGCCGGCTGGGACGTGACCGAGATCGGCACGCTCACCGGGCGACTTACCACTCCCGAAGCAACCGATCTACAACGCCAACTTGGATATGCCGTGCGCCGCGGGCATCAGTCGGTCGTCATGGAAGTGTCCTCGCACGCTCTGGAACAACAGCGCATCCAGGGTTGCCGGTTCAAGGTGGCCGCCTTCACGAATCTCGGCCATGACCACCTCGACTTTCACAGATCCTTGCAGGACTACTTTCGTGCCAAGGCGTCGCTGTTCAGCAACGAACTCACCGAGTGCGCCGTGATCGACGTTCGAACAAGCTGGGGGCGCCAGCTTGCTGAGCTAGTCGGTGACCGCCTGCCTGTCACGCAAATCGACGACTCCGCCTGCCAACTCCTCGACGCCGACGCCCGCTCAAGCCTCTTTGTGTGGCGAGGTCAGCGTGTGCGGTTGCCGCTGCCGGGGGCGTTCAACCGCTCAAATGCTGTGGTCGCCGCCGAGATGGCACTTCAGCTAGGTGTGAGCGCAGCCGAGGTAGCGGCCGCACTCCATGAGGCGCTGCCAGTTCCGGGGCGCTTTGAGGCGATCGACGCAGGACAGGACTTCTGCGTGATCGTCGATTATGCCCACACTCCTGACGCTCTAGCAGCCGCGTTACGGGTGGCGCACGACACGGCGAGGGGGCAGTTGATCGTGGTTTTCGGCGCTGGTGGCGACCGCGACCACGAGAAGCGACCCGAGATGGGCGCTGCCGCTGCAGCCCTCGCCGACCGCACGATCATCACCAGCGACAACCCCCGCTCCGAAGACCCCGAGGCGATAATCCAGCAGATCGAAAGCGGGATGGATCGTCCAGCCGACATTCTCGAAGCCGATCGACGCCTAGCGATACGTCACAGCCTCAAACTGGCACGCCGTGGTGACACGGTGCTCGTCGCCGGCAAGGGCCATGAGCGAACTCAAACCATCGGCACCCAGGTGTTTGAGTTTGATGACCGCGCCGTCGTTACGGAAGAGCTACGACGGCAGCTAAACCACTGCGGGGCCGCTTCGTGATCAGGCTGCTGATCGCCGGCGCAATCTCGATGGCCGTATCCCTGGTCGGCTGCTGGTCGCTGATCCGGGTGCTGGTGCATTACAAAGTCGGGCAACCCATCCGTGACGATGTGCCCGAGGGTCACCGACTCAAGTCGGGCACGCCCACCATGGGCGGTGCCGCGGTGGCAGTAGCCGCACTCACCGGTTATGTAGTGAGCGACGTCTTTGGCGGCATCTACACGCGCACCGGCATCATTGTCATGCTCACAATCGCTGCAGGAGGCTTCGTCGGGTTCCTCGACGACATCATCAAAGTAAGGGCAGCCCGCAACCTCGGGCTCACGATGAAGATGAAGATTATCGGCTTGCTGGTGGTGGGCATCGGGTTCGCCTGGGCCCTAACGGCGCTCACCTCGGTACATACAACGCTGTCATTTACCCGCTTTGACAGCCCCGGGATTGAGTTGGGCCAGATTGGCTGGTCGATCTTTGCGGTGTTCATGATCCTCGCCACCGCCAATGCCGTAAACGTCACCGACGGCCTTGATGGCCTGGCGGCCGGTGCCAGCGGGATCGTTTACCTGGCCTACATGATCATCGGTTTCTGGCAATTCGATCACTACGACGCTTACCAGGTAGCACACGCCCTTGACCTAGCAATCGTGAGCGCAGCGATGGTTGGCGCAATCGTCGGGTTCTTGTGGTGGAACGCAGCACCCGCACGCATCTTCATGGGTGACACGGGCTCGCTCGCATTGGGCACCGGATTAGCAGCACTCGCTCTGGCTACCAGTACGCAGCTATTGCTGATGATCGTCGGTGCTTTGTTCTTGATCGAGACGATGTCGGTGATCTTGCAGGTAGCCGTGTTCAAAGTCTTCAATCGCCGCCGGCTCTTCAAGATGGCACCGCTGCACCACGACTTTGAACTGAGAGGGTGGCCCGAGACGACGGTGATCATCAGGCTCTGGATCCTCTCGGGGATCTGCACCGCAGTAGGGCTCTGCCTGTTTTATGCAGACGCTGTCAACACCGGCATCGTTAACTCGATCTCGCGGCTTACACCATGATCGCTCCCAGAGATCACGTGCTCACAGAGGTACCCGAGCGGGTGTTGCTCGCAGGCTTCGGTGCGGCAAACCAGGCCGCTGCGAGGGCGCTAGTTGCCCGTGGTCACGCAGTAGTTGCCTTCGACGATGCGCCCCGAGCCAGCACAACCGCAATTGCAGCGGGGCTCGGATTGGATCTCCACGACGCCCCGGATGCGAGCCAACTCAACGAGTTGCTGCGAGGCACCGATGTGCTGCTTCCCACCCCCGGGTTACCTCATGGGCATCCCGTGCTTCAAGCCGCTGAAACACTAGGCGTCTGCTGCGCTGGGGAGTTTGACCTAGCACGGATCTGGGATGATCGCCCGATCGCCGCTGTCACAGGAACCAGCGGCAAGACAACAGTCACCGAAATGGTTGTGGCAGCCCTACAGGCTTCTGGAGTCAGCGCCGTTGCTGCGGGCAACAACGACACGCCACTAGTGGCCGCCATTGATCAGGGCGATGTCGAAGTGTTCGTGGTTGAGGCGTCATCATTTCGGCTCGCACACAGCCAACTGTTTGAACCCGCCGCAGCATGCTGGCTCAACTTCGCTGCCGATCACCTCGATGTGCATCCAGACCTCGGCAACTACGAAGACGCCAAAGCCCGGATCTGGCACGACCTCAGCCCCACCTCAATGGCCGTGGCCAATGCCGATGACCCGGTCGTGATGAGTCGTGTGCGTTATGACCGGCCGCTGTGGACATTCTCAGCCAAGCCACGACGCGCCACCCACTGGCACGTCAGTGGCACCACCCTGGCCGGCCCACCTGGGCCCTTCATGGAGATTTCCGAGCTAAAGCGCGCCCGGCCTCACGATCTTGCCAACGCGCTAGCCGCAGCTGCTACCGCTAGTGCGATGGGCGCAACCACAGACGGCCTGCGCCACGCCTTTGCACGATTCGAACCGGGCGCTCACCGACTCCAGCTGGTCGCCTCGATTGGCGAGGTGGACTTCATTGATGACTCCAAGGCGACGACACCCCACGCCGCGATCGCGGCGCTCAATAGCTTCGACAAGTCGGTACTGATCGCTGGTGGCCAGAACAAAGGCATCGACCTAGCGACGCTGCGCGGCGCCGAAGCACACGTTCACGCAGTGGTAGCGATCGGGGAGGCAGCGGGCGAGGTCTCAGCTGTATTTGAGGGTCGCCGCCCAGTCAAGCGGGCGACCGGAATGCGCCACGCGGTCGAACTAGCGGCGGGTCTTGCCGAGCCCGGCATGACGGTGCTGTTATCGCCGGCTTGTGCTTCCTTTGACGCTTACAGGAGCTACGCAGAACGGGGAGACCACTTCGCACGCATTGTCAGCGAAGCCGCGCTCCGCACTCGGCCCTGCGCTCAGCGACCGCAGCGAGACAGCACAAAGTGTTCGAGTCGTGACCCGGAGGTCCACGCAACCAGGCAGGTTCGCACATGACGATTATCGAGTTTCCCGGCATGACGCGCCCCACCGTGCGTCCTACGCCACCAGACACACCCACAGGCGCCGCACCGCCAAAGCCAACCACGCCACCCAAACCGAAGCTGCGGCCTCGGGGCGTGCCGATGGGTCGGCGCACACCTCTATTCCTAGCTGCACTGCTGATTGTCCTCAGTTTGGTGCTGTTCGGAACTGTCATGAGCCTCTCGGCTACGGCTGCGCCGAGCCTGGCACTGGGCGACTCCGCCTGGTACCTGTTCCGAAGCCAGGGCGCCTGGCTGCTTGCAGGGCTGGCAGCAATGTTTTTGATGTTGCGGATCGACTATCAGGTCTGGAGGCAAATGTCAGGCCTGCTGCTTGTCATCGCAGTCGTCTTGTTGGCTGCCACGGTGTTCACCTGGGCTGGTGTTTCGATAAGCGGCGCCCGCCGCTGGCTGTCGTTGTGGTGGCTGACGTTCCAACCCTCAGAAGCAGCGAAGTTGCCCTTCATCATGTACGCAGCAACCCTGCTGAGTCACCCACAACGCCCGATCAGCGATCCCCGCGCCACAGTTCACCCTGTGGCTCTGCTGACCATGCTGTATGGCGGGCTGTTAATGCTGCAACCACACCTCGGTGCCAGCATGCTGATCGCCGGAACGGCCGCAACCATGCTGTTCTTTGCGGGTGCATCGTTGAAGCGCCTGGCGTTCCTGGCTGGCTGCGGGGTAGGCCTTGTGTGGCTGATGATCAGCCTCACGCCTTGGCGCCGTGCCCGACTAGAAGCGTTCCTAGATCCCTGGTCGGATCCGCTAGACACCGGCTACCAACCACTACGTGCCCTGCATGCGCTAGCAAGCGGAGGGGTGGGCGGTGTCGGCTTGGGGGCAGGTCGCTCCAAGTGGGGATTCTTGCCGGACGCGCACACAGACTTCATCTTCGCGGTGATCGGCGAGGAGCTCGGCATGCTCGGGACCCTCTTCGTGGTGCTTGCATTCGTGAGCCTCGCTGCCGTGGGGGTGTGCATTGCCATGAGAGCGCCCGACAAGTTCGGCATGCTGCTAGTTATCGGCATCACCTTCAGCATCGTGTTGCAAGCGGGGCTCAACATTGGTGCCGCTCTTGGCAGCTTCCCTGTGGTGGGAATCACTTTGCCACTGCTGTCATTTGGAGGCAGTTCGCTGGTGTCAACCCTTGCGGCGGTGGGGGTGTTGCTCAACGTCGCTAGACAAGCGCACTAGCAAGACCGCGTCAAGGTTGCGGTCCGCCTAGTCCGCCAATTGATCACAACCGCGTGCGCAAGAAAGTTGCGCAGCGATCAAGTACGCAGCAACCGTCGTTTACTAGAGTCGCCCAACGTGTACCGAAATCGCGTAGCTCAGCACGCTAGCTGGGCGGTAATCGCCGCGGGCGGCACGGCCGGCCATGTCCTGCCTGGCATCTCTATAGCAGAAGAGATGGTGCGCCGGGGAACGCCCGCTAGCGCGGTTCACTTTGTCGGTAGCACCCGCGGCATCGAGACACGTCTCGTACCCGAGAGCGGCTTCGGCTTGACCGCGTTGAGCGGGCGAGGCATCCAGCGCCGCCTCACTGTGGCAAACCTTAAAGCGGTGGTTGGGCTTGCACGCGCTCTGGTGAAATCCTTTGGGCTGCTGCGCAAGCAAAAGCCCGAAGTTGTGGTTGGGCTTGGCGGATACGCCTCGGTGGCGTGCGGGTTAGCCGCTGCGACGTTGAGGATCCCGGTGGTAATTGTTGAACAGAATGCTGCGCCGGGCCTCGCGAACAGGCTGCTGTGCCGCTTCGCGTTCGCGGCTGGCTGCGCCTTTGAGCAAACATCGCTGCGACGGGCCCGCTGGACAGGCAACCCGCTACGACCCGAGATCGCGTCGCTTGACCGCAACCAGCAGCGCGAGAAAGCGCGAGCCAAGCTGGGCGTTCCCGAAGGCAAACACTTCATTGCTGCTTTCGGTGGTTCACTTGGCGCGCAGCGGATCAACGATGCTGTAACCGAAGCTCTGGGTGTGTGGAGCGAGCGGAGCGACATGAGTGTGCGTCACATTGCAGGGCCTCGCAACTTCGAGGAGATCAAGGCAACGACTGCGCACCTCGATGAGTCTTGTGGTTATGACCTTGTGGCTTACGAGAGTGACATGGTGACGCTGTATGCCGCAGCCGATGTGGTGGTGTGTCGTGCCGGTGCGACCACGGTGGCCGAACTCGCTGCGGTTGGGGTTCCTGCGTTGCTGGTACCGCTGCCGAACGCTCCGGGAGACCATCAAACAGCCAACGCCAACCGCCTGGGCGATACCGGCGCCGCAATCGTGGTGGCAGACAGCGAACTTGATGGTCCACGCTTGGTCGCTGAGGTAGATGCGCTGCTTGCTGACGGCGAGCGCCTAGCAGCTATGAGTCGAGCGGGAGCGTCGATAGCGAGACCAGACGCCGCATCGGCAATCGTGGATATCGCAGAAGAAGCCGCGCAACGTCGGCAAGGGCGCAGACATCGCCGGCGTCTTCGTCGAGATAGTGCAGGAGTTGGCCGGGGAGAGCAGGGGGAGAGTTGATGGTGAGTGTCGACCTATCAGTCCCATGTGCCATCCATGTCGTCGGTGCCGGTGGGGCCGGCATGGGCGCTATCGCTTCGGTCCTAAACGCCATGGGTCACCGCGTCAGCGGCTCGGATCTAAAGGACGGCCCCCTCGTCACACGACTTCGTGCTGAGGGAGTCAAGGTCGCCATCGGCCACGATCCCAGCAACATCTCAGATGCTGACTACCTCGCCATCTCAAGCGCCATCAACCGGAACAATCCCGAAGTCCGCGAAGCGAGGTCACGTGGGGTACCGGTGTTGCGCCGCCGTGACATCCTTCCGGCGATTGCCGCCAATCAACGCACCATCGCGGTTGCTGGCACACATGGCAAGACCACGACCTCGTCGATGCTGGCGTTAGTGCTAGTCGAAGCGGGCTTGCAACCGTCGTTCATCATTGGCGGCGACGTGAACGAGATCGGCACCGGCGCGGCCTGGAGTTCCGGCGAGTGGTTCGTGGTGGAAGCTGATGAGAGTGACCGCACGTTCCTGTCGCTCCCGGCCGAGGTTGCTGTGGTCACCAATGTCGAACCCGACCATCTTGAGGCCTACGGCGGATCGACTTCCACTCTCGAAGACGCCTTCGATCGCTACATACGTGACGCTTCTAGTGCTGTGGTGTGCGCTGACGATCCGGTCGCGTCGCGGCTTGGTAGCGCTGCCGGTGCCATCAGTTTTGGAACCTCGCCCGACGCCGACTATCGAATGACAAACATCTCACTGCGCATGCCCTCTGTGTCATTTGACCTCTGGCACAACAACGGCACGGCTAGGCGGTTGGGCAGGGTGCGACTGCCGACACCGGGAATGCACAACGCCTACAACGCTGCGGCGGCAGCCGTTGCGGGCATGGCAGCAGGAGCGTCCTTTAACGACGCGGCAGTGGCGCTGTCGCGTTTCGGTGGTGTTGCGCGACGCTTCGAGTTCCGCGGCAGTGTCTCTGGCGTCACCTTCGTCGATGACTATGCACACCTGCCTGGTGAAGTCACTGCGGCGCTAGCTGCTGCGCGCACCGGCACCTGGGACAGGGTGGTGTGCGTCTTCCAGCCGCATCGCTACAGCCGCACGGCTTCGCTGGGCCGCAAGTTCGCGAGCTCCTTCGAAGACGCCGATGTTCTGGTGCTCACCGACATCTACCCATCTGGGGAATCTCCGATCCCCGGTGTGACATCCAAGATCGTCCTTGACGCAGTGCTTGACGCTGACCCGTGGGCCTCGTTGAGTTGGTTACCACGACTCGACGATGTGACCGCCTGGCTCGTGGATCGCCTACGTCCCGGCGACCTTTGCCTGACACTGGGCGCTGGTGATCTAACGACATTGCCCGACCTCGTAATCGAACGGCTTGAGGAGCGCTCAACTACCCGCGGCCTCACTCCAGCTGGACGCTGATGGGCAACGCTCGCGGTGCACTTGCGGAACTCGAGCAGCGACTAGCAGCATCGAGGTTGGCACCAGGTTTGTGCCGTGACTATTGCCTCGCAGCCCACAGCACTTACCGCACCGGGGGACGGGCGAGCCTGAGTGTCACGGTCTCGAGCCGCTCAGATCTCGATCTGCTCGCCGACGCCCTAGCGGCGGTACAGGCCTCACATGCATCGACGGGCTCGCCATCCCCACGTGTGGCGGTGCTTGTGATCGGCCGGGGATCGAACCTGCTTGTCGCAGATCGAGGCTTTGGGGGCCTCGCCGTGCTACTCGACGGCGAATTCGCAAGCTTTGACTTCTCGAGCACCCGAGCACGCGCTGGTAGCGCCGTGCCACTCCCAGTGCTGGCGAGGGCTTGCGCTCCGGCAGGACTGACCGGCTTCGAATGGGCAGTAGGGGTACCCGGCAGCGTCGGGGGAGCAGTTCGCATGAACGCCGGTGGTCATGGCTCTGACATGAAGGCGTGCCTTCAAAGCGCCACCATCATCAATTTACACACCGGCAAGTGGCGGCACAACAACCCCTTTGAGCTGGAACTCGGCTACCGCACGAGCAATGTCTCAGCCAGCGAGGTAGTCGTCGAAGCGACGATTCAACTCCAGCGAGCAGAACCCGCCGCAATCCGCGAGCAGCTGAGCGAGATCGTGGCTTGGAGACGCGCCAACCAACCTGGTGGGCGCAACGCCGGCTCGGTGTTCACTAACCCAGCCGGTGATGCTGCAGGTCGTCTCATCGACCAATCCGGAGCTAAGGGACTACGAGTCGGGGGCGCCCAAGTCTCAACTAAGCACGCCAACTTCATACAAGCCTCTCCGGGCGCTCGTGCCAGCGATGTGGTGTCTCTAATGCGAGAAGTGAGGCGTCGGGTTAGCCAGAACTTTGGCGTTGATCTCGAAGTAGAGACCTGCCTGGTTGGCTTTGAGACTTCAGAATTGCCGGCGTGAAAGTCGATCCGCGAGTACAAGCCCGCCGTATCGCGGTGATGCGCGCTCGTGGACGTCGCCGGCTTCGTATCTTGATCGTGTTCGGGATAATCCTGCTGACGGTTGCTGCGGCCTTTGGTGTGACGCTAACTCCCTTACTTGATGTGGACGAGATAGCGATATCGGGTGTCAGTCCTGTCCGCGAGTCGATCATCGCTCACAGCTCAGAGATCGAGGTCGATGAACCGTTGCTTTATGTGGACACCAGGCGTGCTCAAGATCAGATAGCAGAGATTCCCTGGGTGAGGTCGGTGCAGATCAACAGAGACTGGCCTTCAGCCGTGCAAATCGAAGTGGTTCCCCGTGTCCCCGTGGCGGTAGTTCCCGGTAGTCATGGACGCCTCGGCCAGATTGACTCGAATGCTTATGTGATCGGTTGGCTACCGGCTGGTGCGGCCACGGCTAGTGACCGCCTGCCTCACATTTCAGTGCCATTTGAGGGCAACCTAGGGGGTATCCATACAAGCGCGGATGGCCCAATTGCGGTGGTGTTGGCGATGCCCACAGACCTGCGACACTGGGTCAGAACTGTGACTCTTGACCCGACCAGTGGAGATGTCGGTCTAGAGCTTTATGGCGGCGCAATCGTGCATCTAGGACAACCGACCCTGCTCTCAGACAAGGTCAGCGCGCTCCGGGCTTTGCTAGCCGGAACTGACCTTAGATGTGCTGCCGCTATCGACGTAGCCATGGCAGACATTCCAACCCTGAGACGTCACCCATTTTGCTAGTTTTGCGTAGTTCAAAGGATCGCACTCTGGCTTTAATCGAACCACAAACCCGGTGCAACGGGCACCATGCTTTTGCCACACTGAACCTACGATTCACCGCGCAGGTGCTGGCTTCACCAACACCGTGCCCATATCGGATACCGTCGGGGTTTGAAGTGGCGAATTACCGCGCCCGGATTCGCCCCTCAAACAGTCTCACGCTTCAGGAGGTTTGGCGCCCATGATGGCTGAATCCCACAACTTTGTCGCCGTCATCAAGGTCGTAGGCGTCGGTGGCGGTGGCGTAAACGCTGTCAACCGAATGATTGACGCGGGACTGATCGGAGTTGAGTTCATCGCCACCAACACCGACGCTCAAGCTCTGGGAATGAGCGACGCCGACATCAAGATTGATCTGGGTCGCAACCTGACTCGTGGTCTTGGTGCTGGTTCAGACCCCGAGATCGGACGCCGGGCCGCCGAGGAACACATTGACGAGATCTCCGAAGCACTTGATGGCGCCGACATGGTGTTCATTACCGCCGGTAAGGGTGGCGGGACTGGAACCGGTGCAGCCCCTGTGGTTGCTGAAGTTGCTAAGGGATCCGGGGCGCTCACGATCGGGGTCGTGACCCGGCCATTCAGCTTTGAAGGTGCGCGCCGCGGTGCGCAGGCCGAAGAAGGGATCCAACGTCTCAAGGAAAAGGTCGACACCTTGATCGTCATCCCCAACGACCGGCTCATTGCGGTCGCTGACGAGAAGACCACCATGGTCAATGCCTTCCAGATGGCCGACGAAGTGTTGTTGCAAGGTGTAGGCGGCATTACCAGCCTGATTACGACTCCCGGTCTGATCAATACTGACTTTGCTGATGTCCGCACAGTGCTAACTGAAGCTGGTAGCGCTTTGATGGGTGTCGGCAGCGCCAGTGGTGAGGGTCGGGTCGTGGCCGCTGCTCGAGCGGCGATCGCTAGCCCGCTGCTGGAGTCCTCAATTGACCGTTCAGCGGGTGTCCTGCTCAATATTTCGGGGCCTGCAAACCTGGGTCTGCTTGAGGTGAACGAGGCGGCCGATGTGGTGCATTCGGTGGCGCACCAGGATGCCAACATCATCTTCGGAGCGGTGATTGATGAAGACCTTGGCGACGAGGTACGGGTCACGGTTATCGCCGCCGGCTTTGAGAGCGACCGCAAGGGCTTCTCCAACCAGTCGGATCGACGAGGCTCTGGGGGGCCCTCTAACCGTCGTCACGAGACAACCGAAACCGACATCCCCGACGTCTTCGAGAACAAATCGCCCGTATTCGACCACGACGACGAGTGGGCGGTACCTGAGTTCCTGCGCTAGAGCGCAGACCGAAACTCTTCTCCGGTAAACGGAACACCGAAAGCTTGAAGTCGTGAGGGTGTGAGGGAGCTCACGATCCCCGCCGGCAATGGGATGCTGGCACGTGTGCGCTGCTCAGATCGCTCAGATGGTGACTTCCGAATCAGCCCATGCAGTTCCGCTGACCCCAACCGCTCTAGCAACCGCGACCGTGGCGATGACCCGGCAGGTTTGCGGTGTCGCCGTCAGGCCCTAATGAGCGGGCCCTGGACCTGGCTCCGTCAGGAACACGGCAGTCGCATCGTCAACGTGTCTGGGCTCGACCGCGCCGCAGGCAGTACCGCTGATGGTGCAGTGACACGCGTTCCCGGCGCGGTGCTAGCGATCCACACCGCCGATTGCGTGCCGGTGGCAATTGCAGGAGCCGGGACACTCGGGGTAGCCCACGCCGGGTGGAAGGGGATCGTGGCGGGTGTGCTCTCGAAACTGGTTGACGCCATCCGAACCAAGGCCGGTGTTACCAGCAGCTCGGGAGACCGGCTGCACGCCTTGATGGGGCCGATGATCCGCCCGCGCGATTACGAGTTTGGGTTGGTTGACCTCGCCTCAGTTCGAGCTGTATCCGGTACTGGCGTTGAGAGCGTGACCCATCTCGGCACGCCAGCGCTTGATCTTGGAGCAGCCGTTCGTGGTGTGCTGGCACGTTGCGGTGTGACCGAGATCACCGATTGGGGCCTTGACACGTCATCACCGCGCTTCTTCTCGCACCGGTTGCGTGGTGACGTTGGCCGAATTGCCTTTGTGGCCCGGCTCGAGCGAGCGACTTGAGGACAGCTAGGTGACCGGGAGCTCCATAGACGAGCGACTAGTCGCGGCGCGCTATGGCGCCCTGCGAGAACGTATTGAGCGTGCAGGTGGACGAGATGTCACAGTCATCGCCGTTACCAAGGCGTTCGATGTATCAGCCATCCACGCAGCCACAGCCTGCGGCATCGGCGACATTGGAGAGAACTACGCCCAGGAGTGTCTTGCCAAACTGGCACAAACACATGTCGATCCGCTGCCACGAGTTCACTTCATAGGTCGATTGCAGCGCAACAAAGTCAGGCGGCTAGCGGGTCATGTCGATGTCTGGCACACCATTGATCGGGTCTCGCTCGCCAAAGAAGTCGGGCGGCGCGCACCTTCGGCTCAGGTAATGATCCAGGTGAACATCACCGGCGAGTCCCAGAAGGGCGGATGTTTGATCGGTGACACCGACGCTCTAGTTGGTGCTGTCTCCGACGCCGGTTTGTCCTTGATCGGGCTAATGGGAATAGGCCAATTTGGTAACCTCGAAGCAAACCGGGACTGCTTTGCTTGGTTGCGACACAAAGCCGACAGTTTGGGTCTACAACATTGTTCAATGGGGATGACTGGCGATCTTGAAGTGGCCGTTAGCGAGGGTGCAACAATGATTAGGGTCGGTACCGCCTTGTTTGGCAAGCGACATGCCACACGGGCTTAGCGGTTACGCACCGGCTGTGGCACAATGATCTGCGAACTAATACTGTTGGGCAGTGGCGCGTGCTACGTTTCCACGAGGATTGGTTAGTCAGATGATCAAACAGATCGCCCGCTACTTGGGCTTAGGCCCCGACTCGTATTACGAGAACATTGACGAGTCGCGCCCCGCTCCACAGGCGACACAGCAGCCCGGCTACCCCGTTGCACCTGTTCCACAAGGCGGCGTCACGGTCATCTCTGGCCAATCCCCCGAGGAGGCACGCATCGGACAGACAGTGCGTCCGGTGCCAATTCCAAATGCAGACGGGCGGCCACCTCAATCCGATGAGATCGGCGGGGGCCAGCACGGGATGCGCACGCCCCGGCGCAGCAGTGTTGAGCCCCACGACGTGTCGCCCGACGGCTTCAAAGACGCCCAGGAAATCGGAGATCGGTTTAAATCCGGTCAGCCCGTCATAGTGAATCTTGAAGCGGTTGACAAGGCTCTGTGCCGGCGCCTCGTCGACTTCTCAAGCGGCTTGTGTTACGCCCTGGGCGGCAAGATGAAGCGGGTTTCTGGCCAAGTTTACCTGCTCACGCCTCCCGATGTGCACGTCAGCCGCTAGTTGACTTAGCCGACACCCTGTCCTGAAACCCGTTGCCAATCGTCTAACTTCTGACTACACACAGGTCATGAGGAAAGGCATCGTCGCTGTTGCTTGACATCATCTGTATCGCGCTGACCTGGTACACGTTTGCTGTGCTGGCGCGGGTCATCCTTAGCTGGTTTCCCCTAAACCCGAATGGTGCTATGGCAACAGCCGCAGGCTTCCTCTATACCATCACCGACCCGGTAATGAACCCTGTTCGTAGGATGCTTCCAGCTGCTCGCTTTGGCCGGATGGCATTTGATTTCTCGCCGATAGTCGTGTTGATTGGACTCTCAATCCTGCGGAACATTCTGTGCTGATAGGAGCACTTTAGGAAATCCACCAGTTGAGGTGCGCCAGGTGCCATCATCGCTACTATGAGCGCTACTCAGGATGTCTCCGGCGAGGTTCGGTTCCGGACGCGATCACGTGGCTATGACCGCGATGAGGTGGGTGCCTACGTTAGGTCTGTGCGTCAGGCTTCGGCCAACGCAGTCGAGCAGATCCGCCAACTGCAGCTTCGCATTAGTCAACTCGAAGCAGGTAAAGGTCAGGGGGGCGAGGTGTCAGAGCTACGCGACACGCTCGTTCGGACGCTAGTTCTCGCTCAGCGGAGTGCTGACGGTGCTATTGCCGAAGCCCGCACAAGTGCCCAGGAAACGCTCGAAAATGCGCAACGAAGTGCCGAGCAAACGACATCGGCGGCGGAAGCTACGGCTGCTGAGCAGCTCAAAGCTGCCAGAGACGAGGTTCAGCGCCTGCAAAGCGAAAGCGAGGAGAACTGCAACAGCATGCTGGCCGAGGCAAAGCATGCTGTTGGTGTCGAGATCGCCAACGAACGGGAGAAGTGGAACGACGAGCTGCGAAAGCTCGAGCAGACCAAGGCAGAACTTGAAGCAAGCTGTGAGGCCATCCAAGTCAGGATCAAGACCGAGCAAGCCACCATGCAGCGCATGCTCGCATCTCTACAGTCTTTCGTAAACGACATTACTTCTCTAAGCGAAACACCTACAAAGCTGGTAACTAAGAGTCTGGTTCTTCCTCCAGTCGCTTCGAAAGGCGACAGTACTGACTCGACGGCTAGGCGTGCTGCGTCACCACAAACCACGCGGCGAGATGGCACCAGTGTTGTTGAGCAGCCCGACTCGAAACGTCAGCAACGCACTGCTTCAGAGCCCAGGCGACCTCTGGTAGCGGCAAGGGGTCAGGGTCGCCAGGCAACGGGCGTAGTGGCTGCTACTCCAATCGAACCGAAGCAACCACCTAGCCGGGATGTGCCGGATCGCCGAGAGGTGGCTTCAAAGGCCGATGTCACCAAACCGGAGGTGCGTTGGCGTGACGACCCGGACCCGAGCACGACCGCGAAACCAGATGCCGCGAAGGGCTCAAGGCCGGCGCCACCGCCGCGTCATGACAGGCCGCAGCCGCCACGTCATGCAAAGCCACGAAGCAAAACAGCACAGCCTCGTAGGACTCGCAAGTCAAGGCGTGAAGCCGCACGCGCAGCTCGTACACAGCGGGTTCCACGCGGTGGCCCGGGTACAAGTCCAGCGCAAGGCATGCAGTTGTCAGAAGCCAGCTCTTCGACTGAGAATTACGCCTCGCAGGTAACCCAATCTTGGCCCGCAGTGCCTGCTGACGCACCTGCAGTTTTTGATGTTGACAACAGCAACGAGGGCAGCGACGAGTTCGTGGAGCAGTTGCGCCGGGTCGTGCGTGACGATGCTCCAGTGCATGACTCCGACGCTGCGATGTCGGCTTTCTTCGGTAAAGGCAAGGCATCTAAGCGGTAGGGAGTCTGAAAGACCTCACGAGTGCCTATAGTCACTTGTCCGCTAACCCACCGGAGCACCAGAATATGGCTGATTCAAGCAAGGCGAGACCAGCCACTAAGTCCGCAGCCAACGAGCCCGTAGCCAAGAAGGCTCCTGCAAAGAGAGCAGCAGCCAAGAAGCCCGCGGCGAAGAAAGCACGCCTGCGCAAGCCGCCAGTACGGAACTCGATGTATCGGAAGCCCTCCAAGCACAAGTTCAGGCAGGAGTTCCTTGACGAGATGCGCAAGCGCTTGCTAGCTGAGCGTGCCAAGTACCTGCACTCGGCCGAGGAGTACCGTGCCGAGGCTGATTCGCTACTTGAGTCAAGTGAAGTTGGCGATGTGCAGTTCGACGAAGAGGGCGGCGAGGGCACCAACGTTGCGGTTGAGCGTGAACGCGACATCGCCTTGTCGATGCAGGCACGCGAGACGGTTCGCCAGATCGACGCAGCACTCAAGCGTCTTGACGACGGCACTTACGGATATTGCAGATCGTCGGGTAAGCCGATCCAGCAGGTCCGTTTACGGGCCATCCCCTGGGCAGATCAGCGTGTCGAGATGAAAGCAGGGGTAATCCGGCGCCGCTAGCTGCTAGCCAGCGCCACAACCTGCACACAAAAGTCCGCTACAGCACGCAGCCGCATCCATGAATGAACCGCTGGCTGCAACAACGACTAGGCACTATCGGGTGGCGGCTCTCATGGCCGCCACCATTGTCGTAGTCACAGACCAGCTCACGAAGTGGTGGGCGCTAAATGGCCTTGACGGGGGCCGTGTCATCGACGTCATCTGGACGTTGCGTCTGCGCCTCGTCTACAACACTGGTGCTGCATTCAGCACCTTTAGCGAACTCGGCCCACTACTCGGGGTAGCAGGCGCGGCGGTTGCACTCGTGCTGTTGTGCTCTCGACGTTTCCTGGGCAGCCCCTACGGTGCGATAGCGGCCGGTTGTATCGCAGGCGGGGCGCTCGGCAACCTCACTGACCGGCTGTTGCGCTCCAGCGAGGGGTTCATGCGTGGTGCCGTTATCGACTTTATTGATGTGCAGTTCTGGCCGGTGTGGAACGTCGCGGACATGGGCGTAGTGCTTGGTGCTGGCAGCCTCGCTTGGATAGCAATCCGCACTCAACCCACCCAACGTTCGCTGGACCGCAGCAATCAATAAATCCTTAGTCGGCTGCGGCCGCGCAACCCGGTGCTGGAGTCCGGTGCGATGGAGTTGATCAGCCAGCGGGTTGGGACTGCATTTGACGGTGAACGTGCTGATCGGACCGTCGCCATCGTGGCTGGAGTGAGCCGATCGGTGGCCGCGCGACTTGTGGCACAAGGCAGTGTCACCGTCGATGGAGAAGTCGTTCGCCGCGGCGCTCAACGCTTACAAGCCGAGTCATCGTTGTCGATCCGCATCCGCTCGACGACGCCGCAAGTGCTGTCCGCAGACCCAACTGTCACATTTGAGCAGGTCTTTGTTGATGACCACGTTGTGGTTGTCAACAAACCCGCTGGTCTGATCGTGCATCCCGGGGCCGGGGCGCCAACCGGCACGCTCGCAAATGGTCTGCTGGCTCGCTTTCCCAACATTGCCAGCGTCGGCGACGAGTCACGACCGGGGATCGTGCATCGCCTCGACAAGGGAACCTCGGGATTGTTGGTAGTGGCACGCAGCCAAACCGCCTACGAGTCACTCTGCACACAACTCAAACAGCGATCGGTGTTGCGCGAATACTGCTGTCTCGCATGGCGACACTTGCAAGCACCAACCGGGATGATCGACGCTCCCGTGGGTCGCTCCAAGCGCAACCCGATCCGCATGACAGTCACCCGCCGGGGACGTGACGCCCGCACCCGTTACGAAGTCCACACCCGATTCCGCCAGCCTGCGCCAGCAACACTTCTGCGATGCCGCCTTGAGACCGGCCGGACACATCAGATCCGGGTACACCTCTCAGCTATCTCACACCCTGTCGTAGGAGACCCGACCTACACCGCGGGAGCCAGCACGCCTGCCAGCGCGCTCTCCAGACTCCGCTGTCAGCGACCGTTCCTTCACGCTGCAAGACTGCACTTTGTTCATCCCGTAAGCGGCGCACCAATGAAGTTTCGTGCGCGACTACCGGATGACCTGCGAGAAGTCCTTTCCATGTTCCTGACGTAGCTCTGCACCAGGCTTGTGAAGCTCACTGCACAAAGGCATGTTTCGGGGAGTCTCTAGCCGGAGGTACCGAACCAGGCATCGTGTACCCGGTCATAGGCACCGCTTTCAATCAACTGGAGCAACTCGAGATTGAGTCGCTCTAGCAGTTCCGGCTCGTTCTCAGCGACCATCAACCCGTACAGCACCCTGTCAAAGTCGCTGTCGACCGTCATAACTTCACCGGCGCCCTGATGTGATGCATGGAAGCGAAGCACAGACGCATCGAACACCACCGCATCGGCGCCGCCTGCAGCAAGCAACACGTAGGCCTCGTCGACTTGGGATACCACGACGGGGCCAATCCCGGAAGCCTGCAGGTAACTCTCGGCCGAGGTGTCTTCAACCGTTGCCACCTTGTGACCGGCGAGATCGTCTGGCCCTGTGATCCCAGATCGCAGTTCATTGACAGCGAGCGACGATGCGATTGCCGCTGTGAAGCTTGCAAACACCAGGGTGCCCAGGGCGATCCAGATCAGCGAGGCAAGGCGCCCCTTGTTGCCACGCGCCACCTTGTCGCCGTAACCGACGGTGCTCATGGTCACGATCGACCAGTACAGCGAGTCCCAGATGCCCCGGCCATAGGAGTTGGAAAAGTCGGGGTTGGTGCGGCGCTCAAGCAGCCAGACAACGTGGGCCGATATGAGCACGGCAATCCCGAACACAACCAGCAGCCATGGCAGGTCAGATTCTCCGATTGCCCTCGCAAAGGCGCCGATACGAGCGAACCAGCCGTCCGAAGATGAGCTGGTCGGGGTCAAGATGGTTAGACCGGAGTCAAGCGTCGGCAACGTGAAGTCCACGACATCCTCACGAGAGTGGGTAATTGCCACCCCACCGAGCCCGATGTCGGCTACACCGCGGCTGATGTCGTCTACCTGCTTGGCGATCGTGTCAACCGCATAGAAGTCGACCGCAGTGCCCATCGAGGCACCCAGCAGCTTGACCAGCTCCACTTCGAAGCCGCTGTAGTTGCCGCTCTCGTAAATGACGAACGGCGCCAGCGCTCGAACGGCTACCCGCAGCCCGTCACCGACTTGCTGATCGCTGGCAGCGGCGTCGCCGACAGCCACTGCATCGGGATCGGCCGTATCGATCCAGCCCTGCACCGTTGCAAGGTTCGTGTCGATCCACTGTTGGGCGTGGCGGCGGATGTCATCCGGGTCACCGCCACGGTTGACCATCTCGGCGTTCTGGGCAGATATGTCTGCCGCGGGAATCTTGATCTGCTCGAGCAGCGTTCGAGCCGCAGGATTGGCCGCCAGGAAGTCAGCGTTAGCTACGGCTCGAATGTCGTTGGGCGGCCAACCGGCGAGACACGGGTCGCTTGAGCAGCCATCGAGACCCGCGATGGCTGAGCCACCCGGAGTCGAACCCGCCTGGTCGCCGGGAAGCGACTCAAAGGGCACCTCAAGCCAGACAACATCGCGACCAGGCACCAACTCACCGACCGTCCAGTTGGGCGTCCAAGTGAAATAGAGCACTGGTTCCCCGGCGCGGTACCGCGCAAAGGTCTCAGCAATCAGCGGCGAATAGTTGCCCTGGACATGCTCGACCGTTTCCTCCAGCCCGAACACGCTCAGGTGATGATCGATCGCTAGAGCACATGCCCAGCCCACGTCACAACCGACTAGATCAGCGCGCCCATCAGAGTCACGGTCAAACAGAGATGCCAGCTCTGGGTCTGCCAGGTCTGCGAGATTGTCGATCCCATGTGCCTCGGCTGTGGTCGCATCAATGAAATAGCCCTGCAAAGCGCCGTCATCAACGGAAGTGCCGACTACCTCAACTGAGGATCCGGGGCTCAAGAAAGCGTCATGGGCTGGGAACCAACCGTTAGGCCAGAGGTCAACCTCACCTGCCGCTACAGCCGCGTAGAACTCAGCGTTGCCCATTGTTGTGGGCCCCTCCACGGGATAGCCGAGACGCTCGAGCAGCAACTTGTAGATCTCGGCCTGGAACCAGCCGGTGTCCCAGGTTGCGCGCGCCAGCCGCACCGGTGACCGCTCGGTTTGAGGAGTTGAGCCCGCCGAGTCGGCCGAGTCATCTGACTCCACGCCAACCGGGTTCGGGGTCGCGGTGCTGCCATCTTGGGCAGAGGCTGCAGGGGTGACCCAAACTGCCAGCAGCACGGCGAGCATCAGGCTGAACGCCACGCGAGACATTACTGGTACACGTTGATACATATGAGAAGATTCCGGATTGAGGGCTTATCTGACCGTAGCCGACGGCGGCGGTCTAATACGGCACTAGCTGGGGCTGTGTGCTAGTTTTGTCAGAGCCTGGTTTCGCCGCCAGTTACATGAACGTACGGGCGCGTGTGTTCCCTCCCCCTCCATGCCTGTCCGAAGCGTGCTGTGTTTCGTGGGGCGCGATATGTCCGGGCTCACAGGGGAGACAATCCAAAAGGACACTTATGAACGGCAAAGACCAGTCGGGGCCGGATCCACGCATCCACCGCAGCCCCGGAGACACAGACATTGACCTAACCGAGGCAACCCTCGCTCACATGGATTGGGAGGAAGAGGAACACCGGCTTCGGGAACAGGCAATTAACAACAGGGCCAAGTTTGAGGGCCTCCAGGTTGACCCCGACATTGACTTCTATCCGGAAGTCTCAGACCGTGAACCCGGCGATCGCAACATCGTCAAGTGGGGCTTTGATATCCATCCCCAGGTCACCTTCTGGGCTGCTGGATTCCTGACAGTGTTTATTGCGCTGTCGTTGATATTCGGTGATGCGACCTCGGGTGCGTTCAACGCCATCTTGGATTTCATTAATGGAACGCTCGGCTGGCTCTACATCCTTGACTTCAACATCTTCGTCGGTGTAGCGCTCTTCTTTGCGCTTAGTCGTTACGGCAAGATCCGCTTAGGTGGACCTTTCGCACGACCGGAGTTCTCCACTATCTCGTGGTACGCCATGATATTGTCGGCCGGTCTGGGTATTGGACTCATGTTCTGGGGAGTCGCAGAGCCGATCTTCCACCTGAGTTCACCTCCGCCACTGTTTGGTGTTGAAGCAGGAACCGGAGAAGCGGCTAAGGCGGCGATGGCAACCACGTACCTCCACTGGGGTATTCATGGTTGGGCGCTATATGGCCTCGTGGCACTCGCACTTGGCTTCTTTGCCTATAACCGCGGGTTGCCACTGACTTTCCGTTCGATCTTCTACCCAATCTTGGGCCCGAAGATTTATGGGAACTGGGGCAACGCAATCGATACCCTCACCGTTGTTGCGACCCTGTTCGGTCTGGCAACTTCGCTCGGATTCGGTGCAGGTCAGGCAGCCGCAGGCCTCAACAAGCTCTTCGGTTTGCCCAGTGGTACCGGCTTCCAGATCGTGTTGATCGCGGCTATTACGGGCTTGGCGACTATCTCGGTGGTTGCGGGTCTTGACGCGGGTGTTAAGCGCTTGAGCGAACTCAACATCTGGCTTGCTACTGCGTTCCTCATATTCATGATGCTGGTCGGCCCGACACTGTTTATCGTGTCGCTGTACACCCAGAGCTTGGGTCACTACGTTCAGGTGCTGCCAGAGTTCGCATTCTGGAATGAGGCCTTCACGGGCACATCGTGGCAAGCAGGATGGACAATCTTCTATTGGGGCTGGTGGATCTCCTGGTCACCATTTGTGGGTATGTTCATCGCTCGCATCTCTAAGGGTCGTTCCGTGCGAGAACTGCTCATGGGCGTCATCTTCCTGCCATCGGCACTCTGCTTCTTGTGGATGTCAGTGTTCGGCGGATCCGCAATCAACCTGCAGCTCAGTGGCGAGCGTGACGTGGCTTCCGCAGTCAACGAGAATGTCGCTACCGCACTGTTTGACATGCTTGAAGCGTTCCCACTAACTGGCTTAGTTTCGTTCGTCGGAGTTCTGTTGCTGATTTCATTCTTTGTTACCTCTTCAGACTCTGGATCGCTGGTTGTCGACCACCTCACCTCTGGTGGCAAGCTCGACTCACCCAAGCCTCAGCGAGTTTTCTGGGCAATCATGGAAGGTGCTGTTGCAGTTGTGTTGCTGCTTGGTGGCGGACTTGGAGCACTCCAGACCGCGGCTGTTGCAACCGGGTTGCCGTTCGCACTGATCTTGTTGATTATGTGCTGGAGTTTGCGCAAGGCATTCAACGAGGAACTCGACTTGCTTGAGAGTCACTACGACGAAGTGATCTTCCGCAAACGTCATGGCGGTTTGATCGATAAAGTCGGTTCCCGCCTGCTTGCCGGACCCAAGAAGTGACCGGCCTTAGAAACAGGAAAGGAGGACACATAACAATGAGTCGCAACAAACTCACAACCACGTCGAGAATGCTCGTCGCCATACTGGCCGCGATGTCGCTGGTGTTGGCTGCATGCGCCACCGATGACGACGATCCGACCATTCAGATGGCTCGGGCTGACTGGAGCAGCGGTCACATGCAGGCTGCCATCTACGCCCAGTTGATTGGCGAGCTTGGCTATCCGGTATCGGATCCTGCTGACAATACGCTCAACCCCAACAACTTCTATCAGAGGTTGGACAGCGGTGAGTTCGATCTGTGGGTAAACGGCTGGTTCCCACTGCACGACATCTATCTGGACCTAGAGACTGTGGCTGGTCTCTCCGTTGAAAGGGACATTTCAGCCGTAGGTCAACAGGTAGCCGGTGGTGCGCTGCAGGGCTACATGATCGACAAGGCCACAGCTGACGCCATGGGGATCAACTCCATGAGTGCGCTGAGCGATGCTTCGGTGGCTGCAACGTTTGACCAGGATGGCGACGGCAAGGCAGACCTGATCGGCTGCGACGAGGGATGGGGCTGCAACAGCTACATCGACTCACACCTCGCAGAACTCGGTTGGGGTGCCAATGTCGAGCAGATCTCGGGCAAGTACGGCAGTCTCATGGAAAGCGTGATTGACCGGGTGGCAGCAGGACTTCCCGTCCTGTTCTACGCCTGGACACCAAACTGGACATATGAAGTGCTCGCCCCGGGTACCGATGTCGTCTGGCTTGAGTCACACGCCCTTGAAGACGAAGAGGCAAGCACTTCGGTCTCCGGTCTCAAGGGTTGTGCAGCAGATCCTTGCGATCTTGGTTGGCCCGTCAGCAGCATCCAAGCTGTAGCCAATGACGACTTCCTTAGCGACCATCCCGACATTGAGCGTCTGCTCGAAGCGGTCACGATCCCACTTGCAGACATCGCCGTGCAGAACGCCGAGATGGTGAACTACGACGAGGACGAGGTCGAAGACATGATCAACGCTGCTGCAAGCGCCTGGATTGAGGCCAATCGCAGCACGGTTGACGGCTGGCTAGCCACAGCTAGGGGCTAATCGACCAATCACACAATGAAATAGCCACTACCCGGTGCTGAGGCCCGCAACAGGCTCCAGAGTCTGTTTGGCCCAGCACCGGGTTTGGCGCGCCATAACGTCAAGCGCCAGCGCCACGCCCCGGCGCTTGACGATGGTGCTGATGGCTTTGATGACTACAGGATCGGATGGCTTACGGGGCCGTCATGGGAGCTATGGCGGCCAGGGTGCCTCGCCGCGTGCCATCTCAGAGATCAGGGCCAGGTTGAAGGAGTCCAGGAACTTGCGCATGTGGGCGCCTGAGGCAGCCCAGATCGCTAGCAACACGCACTGACCCTCATGGTCACAAGCCCCGTCAGTGTGTGGTTCGCCGAAGTCTCCAGCCGAGATCGGGCCATCAACGGCCCGCACGATCTCGGTCAACAAGATGTCTTCAGGGTCGCGTGCCAGCACATAGCCACCGCCGACCCCGCGCTTGGAACGCACCAACCCAGCACCCTTGAGCGCTAACAGTATCTGCTCAAGGTATGGCTGTGGCAGTGCGGTGCGTTCGGCGATCTCGCGAACCGAGGTTGGCGCGGCGTCGCCATGCAAGGCGAGCGACAGCAGCGCACGCGATGCGTAATCACCTCGGGTCGAGACCCTCATAGTGGCATCCTAGGTGCGATGAGCGGTCAGGTACCGGAGCAGGTGCTGCCTCGCTACGACGGCGGCTGCATTGCTGACATCGTTGGTGCCCTGCTTGATCCTTTTGACCCGAGGCGTGAGGCGACAGGGTTGATGCCCGCCGAGGTGCTTGAGGCGCGCGCACATGTGCTTGTGTTGCTTGACGGTCTCGGGGCAGAGCAACTGGCCCGCTACAGCCACCTAGCACCCACCCTGACCGAAATGCACACCGCCACAATCACGACAGTGGCACCAACCACAACGGTCACGGCTTTGGTGTCGCTTGCAACGGGCCTTACCCCGGGCAGGCACGGCCTCGTCAGCTACCGGATTCCAACTGCAACCGGCAATCTCAACATGTTGAGCTGGAAGACTCCGGGCAAGGGCAAGAAAGCCATTGAAATCACGCCTCCGGAGTCCGTGCAAGTGGCAGCAAGCTTCGGCGGCCAGCGCCCACCCGTCGTGCAGAAGGACAAGCACGCCAACAGTGGCTTCAGCCGTGCGTACCTACGTGACGCTCGCCATGTCGGCTACAAGTCACTAGAGAGCGTGCCGGCGACGGTACATGAGCTGCTCCGGCGAGGCGAGTCGTTTGTGTACGTCTATTACGAAGGCGTCGATGTAGCAGCCCACGAGAACGCCTTCACCAAGCGATACCGCGACGAGATCAGAGCCTGTGAGGCTCTGATTGCTGATCTGCTGGTGGGCTTGCCGCGTGACACAGCAGTGGTTATAACCGCAGATCATGGGCTAGTCGACTGCAGCAAGGGTCGAATCAATCTGGACGCCTGGGTTAAGCAACACGCGGCGCATGAGTCAGGCGAGGCGCGCTTTCGCTGGCTGCATGCCCGGCCTGGGCACCAGCGCCAATTGCTTGAAGCAGCCAGCGCGACCTATAGCGATAAGGCCTGGGTTCACACCCGAGACGAGATCATCGAGGCTGGCTGGTTCGGGCCTGTTGTGACCGATGTGGCTCGCTCGCGGCTTGGTGACGTGGCGCTAGTTGCGCACGGCGATTGGGCCTTTGAGTGGCCTGGGCACCATGTCAGCAAGAAACTCCTCGGGCGCCATGGCTCGCTCACTCCAGCAGAGATGCTTGTTCCGCTGCTCACTTACGTCAACTAGAGCGCCGTCGGCGCTCTATCGTTGCGCCTCGTGGAGGAGCCCAACCAAACCAAGATTCGATGAGCAGCACCAGTGAAGCAAAAGCAATTGGCGGAGGCGATCGAGATGTGCTGGTACCTGAAGTCACCAACCCGCCCGATGGATCCGAGACCGAAGCAGAGATCAACGAGACGATCGATCATCCGGCCAAGGTGATGCGAATCGGAACGATGCTGAAGCAGCTGCTGGCCGAGGTCCGCTCTACTGAGCTCGACAAAGCAAGTCGGCAGCGGTTGCGCGAGATCTACGAGACCTCGGTCTCAGAGGTCGGTTCCGCGTTGTCAGATGATTTGCGTGATGAACTTGGTCGGCTGGCGTCACCGTTCAATGAGCCCGAAGCACCCTCGGCTTCGGAGCTACAGGTAGCCAAGGCTCAGCTGGTGGGGTGGCTTGAAGGCCTGATCCAGGGAATGAAGGCCATGTTGATGGCTCAGCAGTTGAGCGCCCGGCAACAACTCGAAGCGATGCGTGGCGAGCTACCGCCCGCAGCACCGGGAGCTAGACGCTCCGCTGACAGCGACGTGCGCCACGGCACCTACCTTTAGCTCACTTAGTTCACCGTCAAGGAAGCGTCGTCGTGGCCGACTCCTTCTGTCATCTTCACGTTCACACTGAGTTCTCGATCCTCGACGGCGCCTCGAGGCTCGATGAACTGATCGCTGCCGCAGTTGCAGACAATCAGCCGGCGCTTGGCATCACGGATCACGGGAACATGTATGGGGTTCTCGATTTCTACCGGCGCTGCAAGAAGGCTGGTATCAAGCCCGTAATCGGCGTCGAGGCTTACATGGCGCTCGAGTCACGCCATGAGCGGCCCAAGCGTAAGGGCCAAGTCGACGACACAGGCGGCGAGGTAGACGGCGGACGCAAGCTCTATTACCACCTGACGCTGCTTGCCGAGAACAACACGGGCTACAAGAACCTGATCCAGGTGTCGAGCCGCGCCTTCATGGAGGGCTACTACTACCGGCCCCGTTGCGATTGGGAGACTCTGTCGGATCACAACGAAGGTCTGATTGCCACGACGGGCTGCCTCGGCGGTCAGGTACCCCAATCACTGCTGTTAGGCAACGAAGCCGAAGCCCTATCCAAAGCTGCTCGCTTCCAGGACATCTTCGGTCGCGACAATTACTTCATTGAACTCCAAGATCATGGGATCCCTGAGCAGCGACGCATCAAGCCTCAGTTGCTCGAGATCGCACGCAAGCTCAAGGCACCGCTGCTAGCGACCAACGACAGTCATTACACGCATCGCGCAGATGCGGAGTCCCATGATGCGTTGTTGTGTGTACAGACCGGTTCACAGCTAACTCAGACCGACCGGCTCAAGTTCCATGGCGACGAGCACTATCTCAAGACCTCAGCTGAGATGCGTTCGGTGTTCGCGGATCTCACCGACTCGTGCAACAACACGCTGTGGATCGCGGAGCGTGCCAATGTTGACATTGCCTTCGGCAAACCTCTATTGCCCAACTTTGAGGTGCCCGAGGGTTTCGCAGATGATCGCAGTTATCTCGAACACCTGACATTTGAAGGTGCTCGGCAGCGCTGGGGCGATCCATTACCCGATGAGGTAACCGAGCGACTTGCCTACGAGCTGCAAGTCATCTGTGACATGGGGTTCGCCTCCTATTTCCTGATCACCTGGGATTTGATCAAGTTCGCTCGCTCTGCCGGTATCCGGGTGGGCCCTGGCCGAGGCTCCGCAGCGGGTTGCGCGGTGGCCTATTGCCTAAAGATCACCGATCTAGACCCGATCCGCTATGATTTGCTGTTTGAGCGGTTCTTGACGCCGTCGCGCGTATCGATGCCCGACATTGACATGGACTTCGACTCGCGTCGGCGCGACGAAGTAATCAACTATGCCGCGGAGCGTTACGGCAAAGACCGTGTGGCCCACATCATCACGTTTGGACGGATCAAGGCACGTGCCGCGGTGCGCGACGCGGCACGCGTGCTCGGGTACCCAGCGAGTGTGGGCGATCGGGTTGCTAAGGCAATGCCGCCGGTGATCCTGGGCCGCGACACTCCACTGCGGTACTGCTTTGAGGACTCCGACTCCTACCACGAGGGATACGTCGGCGCGGCGGAGTTGCGCGAGATGTACGAAGCCGACAGCGACGTTGCCAAAGTCGTGGACACCGCTCGGGGCCTTGAAGGATTGCGACGCTCGGATGGGATCCATGCGGCCGCAGTGGTGATCTCGCCCGAACGTCTCACCGACTATCTGCCGATCCAGCAAAAGCCCGACTCTCCGGTTGTGACTCAATACGAGATGCACGACGTGGAAGACCTCGGCCTGCTCAAGATGGACTTTCTGGGGCTGCGCAACCTTGATGTGATCTCTGACACGATCGAGTTGATCAAGCGCACCCGTGGGATCACAGTTGATGTCGACAACCTGCCCCTAGATGACTCCAAGACCTTTGCAATGCTCAGTGAGGGTGACACCACCGGTGTGTTCCAACTCGAGTCTTCGCAGGTGCGCAATCTGGTGCGCTCACTTGCACCATCAAGATTCGATGATGTGTGCGCTCTCGTGGCCCTCTATCGGCCGGGACCAATGGCCGCAAACATGCACAACGACTTTGCCGATCGCAAGAACGGCAGGAGCGCAGTCAGCTACTTCCACCCTGATGCCGAGGATCTCCTTGCCGACACTTACGGCCTGATGATTTACCAGGAAAGTGTTATGCGTGTGGCTCAGCGTTTTGCTGGCTACTCGCTTGCCGAAGCCGATTCGCTACGTAAGGCCATGGGCAAGAAAATCCGTTCAGCAATGGCTGCGGAGCGTGAGAAATTTCTTGGAGGTGTAGCTGCTCGTGGTTACCCCGATGATCTTGGAGAGCAGCTTTTTGGCACCATCGAGCAGTTTGCTGACTATGCCTTTAACAAGAGCCACAGCTACGGCTACGGGTTGATTGCTTACCAGACGGCGTATTTGAAGGCGAATTATCCGGTCGAGTATTTCGCCGCACTGCTTACCAGTGTCCGCAACAAACTCAATTCCGCTGCGGTATACCTCAATGAGTGCAGGCAGCGTAGCATTGAGGTTGGCGTTCCTTGCGTCAATGGCTCGGATTCGGACTTCACCCCGGAGTCCAGCAGCGACAACAGACCAGGTCGGATCCTTTACGGATTGTCGGCGGTGCGTCATGTGGGTGAGGGCTTTGTTGAGAAGTTGATAAGCGAGCGGGCCAAGAATGGTATCTTTCGCTCCTTTGCGGATTTCGTCGAACGTGTTGACATGCAAGTGCTAAACAAGCGCACGCTTGAGTCACTAATAAAGGGGGGAGCATTCGACTCTTTGGGCGAGCCACGACTTGGCTTGCTGCAGGTGTATTCGGAGATCGTCGACATGACAATGCGCACTCGGCGCGAATACGAGCTAGGCGTTATGTCGCTTTTTGGTTCTAACAGCGTTGAGTTGAAGTTTGATGATCGTCCAACTGTGCCTAATGTCGAGTTCCCACGAGCAGAGCTGTTGGCTCACGAGAAGCAATCGCTAGGCCTATATCTGTCTGATCATCCCCTCAACGGGCTTGAATCACGATTGCGCCGCCGCTGCAGTCATAGTCTCGCCGAGCTGCGTGAGTTGTTAGAAGCAGGTGAAGATCCCGGATTTGTGACCGTAGGCGGGGTAGTGACTGCCCTGAACCAGCGTTTCACTCGCAATGGTGACCGGATGGCATCATTTGAGCTTGAAGATCAAACGGGCACAATGGAAGCAATGGTCTTTCCTAGGGCCATGGTGGATCTGGGAGCGTCTTTGCAGGCCGATGCCATAGTGATCGTAAGGGCTCGAGTCAACACTCGCGAGGAGACAGCCAGGTTGTTCGTTAATGGTGTCGATGTATTAGACAATTCCACTTCCACCGCCGATCCGATTCGCATACACATCCCACCAGAACGCCAGAGTTCGCGTTTTCTGACCGAATTGAAGTCACTGCTAGACGAACACCCTGGAGACTCTCCAGTTCAGTTGCTGTTAGGCGCCAACCGGGTCGTGCATCTGTCGGACAGTTTCCTGGTCGATACGTCTAAGGGACTGGTGGGTGAAGTGCGCGTTCTCCTGGGCGCGAGTGCCGTAGCCTGAGGTTGCTCAAGCACGATCCAGGTACCTCCGCGTAGCCGCTCAAATAGCCGTCAGACAGCAGGTTGTAAGCGACCGCCCGTAGAGGCAACAATGGTACGCGCTAGCAGCGACACGAGCGACAATTTGGGGGGCACGCTATGGCGGTCACGGTCGAGACGCAAGATTGCACCTCGATGGGCGACTCGGACGTGGCAGAGATGCTCAAACTGCTCTCGCTGTCCACCAACGCGTTCGATGCCGAATTGCTCCAGGGTCAACTCGAGTCATGGGTGCTGCTGACCCGAGCTCGCGACAATGGCCGGCTTCGGGGATTCTCGTTCTTTACTCTTGAACGGATTGGTGGCACACCTTGCATCTTGATTGGTGCTGGCCACACCTGCCGCACCACCCGGCGCAACACTGTACTCAATGCCATTAACCGGAACCAGAAGCGGCGGGCGGCGTTGTCATTCCCTGATGAAGATGTGCTTATCGGGATGCGGATCGTTGATCCCGGTGCCTTTGAAGTGTCCCGCCTGCTACATGATGTTGTTCCCCGGCCTGGTCATAAGGCCACAGGAGAGGAGCGGGCCTGGGGACGCCGCCTCGCTAAGCGATTCGGTATCGGCACGTTTAGTTACCAGGACCGGATCTTCACCACACGCGGGAAGGGCGCTCCGGCCGTCATGTACGATCACGCCAGCTTGAACCCCAACAAGATCCCCCCGGAGCATCTAGATTTCGTCAGCCACATCAACGAAGACGACGGCGACACTGTGATCGTTCATGGTTGGGTGCGATCCGAGGAACTCGAAAAGCTTCTCTGAGTTCTCCCACGTTCTCCCACAACTCAGTTGTGCAGATCACTTGTGCAGTTGGTTCTCTTTTGATTGCCACCTAAGTCAGGGGTGGCACTAGCGGCGCGCACGGCCTTGTTCGGGTCGACATCTAGCTCGCCGACACCGACGCATTGGTGAGCAGTGGACTTTGAGCGTGTGGTGCGGCGTCGCCGCATGGTTCGCTCGTTTACCTCACAGCCGCTGCCAGCTAACACCATCGATGAACTTTGTGATCTAGCGCGCCGGGCACCAACTGCCGGCAACACTGCCGGGGTTGAGTTCCTAGCTCTCGAAGGCGACTCGACTCAGCAGTATTGGAATGTGACCTTGCCGCTGCCCCGCCGTGACAGGTTCCGATGGCCCAAGCTTTTGGTGGCACCAGCACTTGTCGTTGTCTGGGCGAACACCGGTGCCTACTTGCGCCGTTACAGCGAACCCGACAAGCGCCACAGCGCCCTAGGTGCCAGCGCCGAGGCATGGAGTGTCCCGTACTGGTTCGTTGATGGGGGAGCGGCAGTGATGAACATGCTGCTTGCAGCTTCGGATCGAGGACTCGGAGCCTGTTTTTTTGCGATGTTCGAACATGAAGAAGCAGTCCGGCGAGAGTTTGGTGTACCCGAAGATCGCCGTGGTGTGGGAACTGTTGCCATCGGCTACCAAGCGCCAGACGATGTACCGAGTCGCTCAGCGCTGCGTGGTCGACCGCCGCTGAGCGACGTGTTGCACCGTTCTCGCTGGAGCTCGCGCTGTTAGCCTGCGCAGATATGGGCAATTCGCGTGTTCCGTTAGTGAACTATCTTCACCTTGAGCCCGAGCCTCACCTAGTTGCTAATGAGTGCATCAGTTGCGGCGCACGCTTCTTTGGTCGCCGCAATGCCTGTTCAAACTGCGGCAAGACCGAGTTCAGAAGCGCCCGCGTGAACAACGATGGCGAACTGCGATCGTTTTCGATCGTGCATCGGGCCGCCCCGAAAATCACCGTGCCATTCGTGTCGGCGATCATCAAGACATCGGATGACACCTGGGTTCGCTCCAACATCGTTAACTGCGAACCGACGCCCGACGCAGTATTGCTCGGCATGCCCGTGCAGCTAACGACATATTCGATCGGCGCAGATGACGACGGCACCGAGGCGATTGCCTTCGGCTACGAGCCAGTGTGAACTGTCAAAGCCCAGCAGTCTGGCACCCACAGAGAATCTGACACGCACAAGCCCCACGACTGAGGAGAAATAGCAGATGGCAACACGAATAGCTGCTGACAGTGTGTGGCTGATCGGCACGCACATGACACGATTCGGCCGCTACGGCGACCAAGATCTGATCGATCTCGCTTCCAATAGTGCGATGGCAGCACTCGCCGACGGTGAAGTGACCGTTCACGACATCGACATCCTGGCGTGCGGCTCGCTATTCCAAGCATCTGGAGCAGTAGGCCAGCGGGTGCAGAAGCAGATCGGCCAGACCGGCGTGCCCGTGTACAACGTGGCCAACGCTTGCGCTACCGGTGCCACTGCTGTGCGCACAGTGATAATGGCCATCAAAGCCGGGGAGGCGCAGATCGGGCTCGCCATCGGCGCCGAGAAGATGGGAAAGATGGGCTTACTTGGAGGAGCCACCAAGAAGTCCAAGCAGGTGTTTGAGCCCAGTGGCCGCTTTGGGGCCGTGACCGGTGTTGATGGCTATCTGGGCACCGAGACGATGCCCGGTGTCTTCGCCCAGGCGGGTATGGCCTACGCCCATGACCACGACGGGGTGGGGTTTGACCAGTTCGCCAAGGTTGCCTACAAGAACCATCTGCACTCCACGCTCAATCCGCTGGCGCAATACCAGAAGAAGTTCTCGCTTGATGAGATCCGCCAGTCGCCGATGATGAGCTACCCGAACACGCTGCTGATGTGTTGCCCGACCGGTGATGGTGCCGCGGCTGCAGTGCTGGTGTCGGGGGAGCGGCTGGCGTCAATGCCTTCAAGCGTGCGCAAGCGAGCAGTCAAGATCTCAGCATCGGTACTCACTAGCGATCCATACACGCCCGACTGTCACGTGCAGCCCGATGTCAACACTCTCACCCGCAACGCAGCCGACCAGGCATATGAAGCTGCGGGCGTGAGCCCAGATGATCTAGATCTGGTGGAGTTGCATGACTGTTTCGCCACTGCAGAGTTGATCCACTACGACAATCTCCGACTGTGTGAGCCTGGCGGTGCGGGTGATTTCATCGACGCGGGCGGGCCCTTCCGGGACGGAGTAACGCCCGTAAACACTTCAGGAGGCTTGATCTCCAAGGGGCACCCCATCGGCGCGACCGGAGTGGCGAACATCTATGAGATCGCTACTCACCTGCGTGGCGAGGCTGGAGACCGTCAGATCTCCGGTGCCAAGGTCGGGCTCGCTCACGTGATCGGACTGGCCTCGGCCTGTGGAGTTCACATACTCGAAAAGGCTGCCTGACACCGCCCGTCTGCAGCGGATCGGCCGCACACAGCGGTTAGCTGGCTAGCTGTTCCTCGAGTTCGGCGACGCTTCCGGCAGGTAACCCGCAAGCAAAGTTGCGACACACATAGGCGTAGCCGGGCTCACGGTCGCGCCACAGCGGCGAGTCATACGGCTCACCCCAGGCGAGCACCGCACCGGGCAGGTAGCGCCGCTGCACTGCCTGCACCAGATCGGGCCTGTCGCCGACTACCGCGACCTCAACTGTGGTGCCCGATGCGAGATCGATTGCCTCTAGTGCGCGGCCGAAAGCAGTCGGATGGCGGGGCGCCACCTGGGCGAGCATCGCAACTATGCGATCGGCGTAGTCGCGGTAGCGCGTTTCGCCGTTGAGTGCTGCCATGCGCAACAGCGCGCACGCAGCAGAGGATTGCGCTGAGGGTGTGGCGTTGTCCATCAGGTCTTTGGGGCGGGTGACAAGCTTCTCGGCGTCTGAACCGGTCGTGAAGACTCCACCGTGTTCGTCGTCCCAGAACAACTCGAGCAGCCCGTCAGCGGTTCGGGCAGCATCAGCGATCCAGCGGGACTGCCCGCTCACCTCCGCTAGCCGGGTGAACGCGTCGATTAGTGCGGCGTAGTCGGCGGCGTAAGCAAGGTAGCGGCTCTTTGGCGGGCGTTTGGCGTCATCGGGATGCCAGGTTCGCAACCAGCGCCCATCGTCACGCCGCAGGTTGTTGAGCAGGAACTCGCCATTGGCTAGAGCGGCTTGCTTCCAATCCTGGTTGCCGGTCGCCGCAGCGGCTTCAGCAAGCGCTGCGAGCATCATGGCGTTCCACTCAGCCAGGACCTTGTCGTCAAGGCCGGGACGCACCCTTGTCTCACGGGTCTGGAACAACGCTGCGCGCGCAGCCTCGATGGCTCGGGGACGCATCAACTCGCCGTGGCCGATGCGGTTCAAGATGTTGGCACCCTCGAAGTTGCCTGCCGGGGTTACCTCCCACCAGTCAATCGCTTGCTGGGCAGCGTCAGCGCTCACTGCAGCCGTAACAACGGCTCTAAGTTCGGGCTCCGACCACACATAGAACTTGCCCTCGACACCTTCAGAATCAGCGTCTTCAGCGCTGTAGAAGCCTCCTGCGGGATCACACAGGTCACGCAGCACGTAGTTGATCGTCTCTGTAACCACCTGCATGTAACTGGGTTCGCCGGTGAGCATCCAGGCATGCAGGTACGCACGGGTGAGCAGAGCATTGTCGTAGAGCATCTTTTCGAAGTGGGGCACCAGCCAGCGGCGATCCACCGAGTAACGGGCAAAGCCACCTCCGAGGTGGTCATAGATGCCGCCGGCGGCCATGGCATCAAGGCTGGATCGCACGGCTTGTAGCAAGGCTGGTCTGCTGCTGCGGTGATGCATACGCAACGCTGAGGCGAGAGTCATCGCAGCCGGGAACTTGGGTGCGCCCCCAAAGCCGCCGAACTCAGGATCAAGTGCCGCCAGGATGGCGTCTCCTGCTCGCTCAAGTGCCCGGGTGTCAACGGTGTCAACTCCAGAGTCCGCGCCATCAACTGCGAGCGAGGCAGCGGATCGAGAACTGCGGTCGATTATCGCCGTGAGCTGATCGGCTTGGGTAGCCACCTCGTTGCGGCGGTTCGACCAGGCGTCGTTGATGGCGGCCATGACCTGGCGAAACGAAGCTGATCCGTGCCGGGGACGGTCGGGGTAGTAAGTGCCGCCGTAGAACGGCTTGCCATCTGGGGTCAAGAACACTGTCATGGGCCAGCCGCCGCGGCCCGTCATCGCTTGAACCGACTCCATGTAGATGGCGTCGACATCGGGGCGCTCTTCCCTGTCAACCTTTACGTTGACAAACAGCCGGTTCATGATGGCCGCCGTGTCGGGATCTTCGAAAGACTCGTGAGCCATCACGTGGCACCAGTGACAGCTTGAGTAGCCCACCGAGAGCAGCACTGGCCGGTCGCGTTTCGCAGCCACAGCGAAGGCCTCTGTGCCCCACGGATACCAATCCACAGGGTTGTCGCGATGCTGTCGCAGGTACGGGCTGGTCTCGTTAGCAAGCCGGTTCACACCGCGGAGCCTACGTGGCGATCGATGGCTGCCTTTTGAAACCCGCTGCGAGCACAACCTGGGTGGCACAGGTGGTGGCGTGTGCCACCGGGCACACTTGGGGTGTGAACTCCGGGTTGCGTGTCCTAGTGGTTGATGACGAGCCTTCCTACCGGGAGGCGTTGAACTTCGCTTTGGAGGCCGAAGGATTCACGGTGGATCTGGCTGCTGATGGTGAGCGAGCGCTTCAGCAGTTCGCAGCAACCGAACCCGACATCGTGCTACTTGATGTGATGCTGCCTGGCTTGTCTGGCATCGACGTTTGCCGCCGCATCCGTTCGCGTGCCGACACTCCCGTGATCATGGTCTCGGCGCGCAGTGCCGAGATTGACACTGTGGTGGGTCTTGAGGTCGGCGCCGACGACTACATCGCCAAGCCGTACCGGCTGCGTGAGCTAGTGGCTCGCATGAGGACGGTGTTGCGTCGCAGCCGCGCCCGCAAGGCGACGTCCACTTCAGGCGAGGTGATCTCGGTCGGCGAGGTGACGGTTGACCGGCGCCGCCATGAGGTAACCGTGGGTGGTGAACCGCAGCGGTTGCCGCTCAAAGAGTTTGAGTTGCTGGCGTTGCTGATGGAAAATGCCGGGTTCGTGGTGACTCGCCAGACGCTAATTGATCGCGTCTGGGGACTCGACTATGTGGGCAACACCAAGACGCTTGATGTGCATATCAAGCGCCTGCGCTCAAGGGTTGAGAAAGATCCGTCGAAACCGCAGCGGATAGTGACCATTCGCGGCCTCGGCTATAAGTACCTCAACTCCTGAACCTGACTGACCTTGGCTCTGGAACCGTGACTAGCTCAGTTCGCCTCTGGATTAGCGGGGCCCGACCTCGCACACTCAGCGCCGCGATCGCGCCAGTGGCAGTTGGTACCGCCGTCGCTGCTGGTGGCACTGCGGTGCATTGGTGGAGGGCGCCGTTCGCGCTGCTTGTGGCTGTGTCGATCCAGGTCGGAGTCAACTACGCCAACGACTACTCCGACGGTGTGCGCGGCACTGATGACGCTCGCCGAGTCGGCCCACTACGACTTGTGGGTTCGGGTTTGGTAGCGCCGCGCCAGGTGAAGGCTGCTGCTGTTGTGTGTGGGGCTGTTGCGGGTTGTGCCGGTCTTGTGTTGGCCGCCACAGCCGGTTGGGCATTGCTACTGGTTGGTGCTGCCTGTCTGCTTGCGGGATGGGGCTACACCGGCGGACCCAAGCCGTATGGATATATGGGGCTGGGCGAAGTGTTCGCGTTCGTGTTCTTCGGGCTTGTGGCCACCGCAGGCACCACCTACGTGCTCGTCGAACGCCTCGATTGGTACGCCGTGCTCTGCGGGGTACCCGTGGGTTTGTGGGCGGTTGCGATCCTGGTGGCCAACAACCTGCGTGACATCCCCTCCGACACAGCAGCCGGAAAGAGAACCCTGGCCGTGCGGCTAGGCGACCGCCGCACCCGCTGGCTGTACGTCGCCGTCTTGGAAGCCGCCTTCGCAGTTGCGTTAGTTGCCTCAATCTGGGGTCGCCTCAGCGCTCTAGCGGTTCTCGGTTCCCCCTTCGCCATCCGCGGCGCCCGCAAAGTCCTGCGCGGTGCCTCCGGCCCCGACCTAATCCCAGTACTAGCCGCAACCGCCCAAACACAACTGATCTCAGCCCTAACCATGGCCCTAGGCCTAACCCTCACCTCCTAACCCCTAATGCCTGTCGAGGCGACTTATGGCTTCCATCGTGGAACCAAAGCCTGCCAGTGGACGTCCGGCTGGAAGCAACCCAGCGAGTTCATTGTTGTATGCCTCGCGTAGGACTTCGTACGCCAAGCTCCCGGGACGGTACAGATCGGCGCTGCCATATCCCCGTTGTGGTCGAGATGCCTGAGGGCCTGCTACAACGACCATTGACGGCACCAGCGACACAATCCTCGCGCTCGTCTCCTGCGCATGGTTGCTATTGGCAATTGCGCCAAGATCGTGAATGTCACGTACTCGGCCCACGAGTGAGATCAAGTCACCGGCTTCGGCACGTCTGTGTAGGGCATCCAGTTTGTTGACAGCCGTGAAAGGCACAATGACAGTCGGTAGACCAAAGCCACCCAACTCCGGGTAGGAGTGCATGAGATTCGGGAACGTCCGCCCAATGATTGATTGCACGACAACTCGTCTGCTAAGTGCTCTGGCGGGGTCGGGATGGTGAACGACGGCGTCCATCTTGAACATGGCTTGGCTTGGAAGAACCATCCGTGTGGTACGCACCACGCCGCGGCCGCCGGACTCTCTGCGCGCTCCCGTCTCCCCAGAAATCCACCGCGCTACGTCCTGCCGAGCCTTCTGCAAAGCACTGCGTGACACGTCACTCGATGCCGGGAAGAGGCTTGCGTCTAAGTCCTCGCTGAACCTGTCGGTTAGTCCCCAGGCAACTGCCAACGAGGTACCGCCACCGAATGCCCACCGAGCCACAGCAGGCATATCAGATGCCCCTAGACCCCGAGCAAGGGATTGCGAATCGGGTCGACGGCGGATCCACTCGTCGTTAGCCAGGTTCTGCGCCACTCCCCAGAGGCCACGAGTGAGCCAGTAGTCATGGCGAACTTGCTGCTCTGAGAAGCCTGAAGATCGAGCGGCTGCACTAGTGACGCTTCCGAAGTCCTCCGAGACGGCCAGACGGCGTCTAGAAGTACTGGGGAAGGAATCCGCGTTAGTCACCACCGGCGAGCGTCAACCAGTACAGCGATCCGGATGACCACATGCGGCGCTACAAACCTGAAGCCCGTAAGGCACCTACAGTCTCGGTCAGACGTACATCCAAAGGCGGCCCGCTGTTTCTGTCGCTGAGCTTGTAACACAAGGCTTCGACAGGGTTTGGTTCCTCGAACGCGATGGCGTCGGCTAGTGCGTCGGCGCGTAACACCGTGTCCCTAGGCATCCTGCCGCCACTGTTGGCGTCCCAAGGTGCTCGCTCGTAGAGGCTCTGAAGTACGAACTCCCAGGGATAGTCGTCCTGTGGCAACCACTGCTTGACAGCTTCGATCAAACTAACTTCGCCCCAGGTCAGTTCTTGGCGATGCCACAAGCTGTTGATGAGCCATTGTGTGTGAGGAGCAAAGATGGTTGGTGGCTTCCGCTTTAGTGTCGCCACACTAAGCCGGCTCGGTACTTGTGTAGTCCAGCCATGCGCGTTAAGTGCGAGCCAACCAGCCAAGCCTCCCCCGTTGCCCGCAGCCCAACACAACGCCTTACGCCAGGCGGTGCGTGATCCTTGAACTGTGCAGCCGGGGTGTGGCTGTGACCGCTTGTAGTAAATGCCTCTAGTGACATGTTCCAGAACCGGGGTGTCTCCTTTAGCGACGCGCGACAGCACCTGATTTCTTAGCGGTGCTTCACCGGGAACGTCTCCAATGCGAAATAGTGTGTCGGACGGCAGACCATCAACCCACTCTCTTGTGTCGCTAATGGCCCGCATACGGCCATTTTAGGGCCACCGACGTGTAACCAATGAGGTGACCGGCCTCCCGTCAACAGACACACGTTCTAAAGCCACTTGTCGATCGATTGATCAGCAAACGTGTCAATCGGGATTGCAAGCGAAATCGGCACGATAGGAGTCAAGTCGCACGGGGTTGGAAATCAAGGGTTTCGGTCTTCGCGTCATCTAACGTGCGGGTGGCCAGCTTCGCGCCGTTCTTCTAAGCCCGGCCCTACACCGAGCAGTAAGGAGCGCAGTGTCCCGTCACTTCACTTGCATGCCCTCCGTTGATCCGCCTGACAGCGGCGAGTTCTACGAAAGACTCAAGCTTTCCTCAAGGATCAGGTGGCTGCGTGTCGCTTTGATCAGCGTTGCTTGTCTTGGACTGTTGAGTACAGCCGTCGCAGCTCAGACCACCGACGATCCTCAAGACGCACCGGAGCTATCCGATCGAGAAGTTCTTGAGGAGTTGTTCACCGATACCGGCGGTGACAGTTGGCAACAGAATCGCAACTGGAATACCGGTGCTCCACTTAGCCAGTGGTATGGCGTCCGCACGGATCAGGCGGGGCGGGTCACTGCACTCGACCTCACACGCAATGACATGTACGGCGAAATCCCAGCCGCTATCGGCTTCCTTACCGAACTTCGCCATCTGCGACTTGCTGACAACGAACTCGTCGGAGAGATCCCTGGCGAGATTGGCAACCTCACCCACCTGCGCACCATCGAGTTACAGAACAACAGACTCGAGCGCCAGATCCCACCCGAGTTCAGCAATCTGCATCGACTCGTGCGGCTCGACCTAAGCAACAACGGCTTGTGGGGACCGCTCACACCCGAAATCGGCGACCTCGCGAGTCTCCGAGTGCTAAATGTGGGTAACAACCGGTTCTCGCTTGAGATACCAGACACCTTTGGGAGTCTCACGAGCCTTACCCACCTGACACTTAGCGGAAACCGACTCTCCGGCTCTATCCCGTCCGACATCGGCAACCTGAGCCGGCTCAGATGGCTCGACCTGAGCTCCAATGGCCTAAGCGGTGAGATCCCAGCGCAGTTCTCAGATCTAAACCGCCTGAAGTGGTTGGACTTGAGTTCCAACGAACTCTCGGGAGAGCTTCCTGCCGACATCGGTCGGCTCGCGAACCTACGCACGCTTGACATGTCATCGAATCGCCTTGATGGTGCAATACCCATGTCGATCGGAGCTATCGAAGGACTCGAGTCACTGAGTCTCTCATCTAACAATCTGGTTGGTCAGATCCCGGAAACCCTTGGTGACCCGAGAGGATTGTCTTATCTCGATCTGGCGAGCAACGACCTCTCAGGCGTAATCCCGCCTCAGCTCGGCGAACTTGAGGGCCTCAGTCACTTGCTGTTGGGGGGCAACGATCTCTCGGGCCCGATCCCCATCGAGCTGAGCGATATCCGAGGGCTCCAGGTTCTTTCACTCGAGGCCAACTCGCTGTCTGGCTCAATCCCGCCTCACATCGGGTGGTTCACCAAACTGCGCAAGCTGCATCTGCAGCAGAATCAGCTAACGGGCTCGATTCCCGGCCAGATCGCACGGCTCCAGAATCTCACCGAGCTCGACCTGAGCAGCAACCTCCTTGAGGGCGAGATCCCCACCAGCATTCGCGTGCTTGGTCACCTGCAGCACTTGAACCTCGCGAACAACTGGCTGGTCGGCGAGATTCCAGAGGTCATCGGCGGCCTGGAAAGTCTGCAGACATTGAACCTGTCCGGCAATGAACTGTCGGGGCAGATACCCCCCACCATGACGCAACTGACGGATCTCACCGAACTTGACCTGTCCAGCAACGACCTCTCCGGGTCTGTTCCGGCCGGACTTGGCAGGCTCACAAAACTGGCACGAATACACCTGCGTAACAATCAGTTTGGTGGCTCCATACCCGCTGAGATCGGCAACCTGGGACAACTCACACATCTGGATCTGCGCCATAACCAACTGACCGGTGAGATCCCGGGTGACCTGCGACAGCTTGATCGACTCACACACCTGATGCTCGCCGGCAACGCACTAACGGGGGAGATCCCGTCCTGGATCGGCGACATCGGCTCGCTCCAATGGCTCGATCTAAGCACCAACGCACTGTCGGGGGAGATCCCCGCGAGTCTCGCAAACCTGAGTCAGCTGCGGGCCCTTTATCTGAGCTTCAATCAACTGAGCGGTGAGATCCCAGCCGAGCTCGGTCAGTTGTCTGAACTCACAGCGTTTCTCGCCCGCTACAACGAACTCTCCGGTGAGATCCCAGCCGAGCTTGGCAACCTCACCAATCTGCGGCGGCTGAATCTGTGGCGCAACCAACTCACAGGGGAGATCCCCGACACAATCGGGAACATTGTGGGGTTGCGGCGTCTCGATCTTGATGACAACGAGCTGACGGGTGAGATCCCTGCGAGTCTCGGCAACCTCATCGAGCTAACAGAACTGTGGCTTCGCGGCAACGAGTTGAGCGGTGCTGTTCCCCCCGAGCTGGGACAGCTAAGAAACCTGCGACGGATGTACCTAGACAGAAACAACCTCACCGGCGAGATCCCCGCAAGCCTGTCGGGTCTCGAAAGCATCGAAAGACTCTGGCTTCAAGGCAACCAACTAACCGGAACGATCCCAGCTTCACTTGCCGAGTTGAGCAACCTAGAGCAACTGTTCCTCGGGGGCACTAACTCCTTCAGCGGCTGCCTCCCCCCAGCCTGGGAGGACACCAACGAGAATCTAACAAGCGACCTAGACAGCCTCAACCTGACATACTGCGAAGCCGAGGCCGAAGCCACGTAACCGAGGCGATTGGCCGTGTCGGGCCATGATTTCTGTCACGGCCAATGATCGACCGCCACGGCTTGGCCTAACACGACGCTACCTTGCCCTCAGGCCCGCAAAGAGTGCCGGCCGGACGCTCAACTGCAAGCGCCCGGCCGCTGAAATGCCTTACCGCGAAGGTGAAGACGTTAAGGCGGTTATTCGCCGCCTTCTAGGAGTTCTATGGTGCGGCGGGTGAAGCCGTCGCCGATTACGTCGACACCGTCGGCTTCGAGGTTTTCGATTGCCTCGGCGGCGATGTCGGTGCGGTAGGCGCCATCATCGGGAGCCGAACCGAGGATCCCTTCAGAGGTCGCAACATCAACCGTCTGGTTCCACAATGCCTCGTCCATCAGGCCTGCGCCACCAGGTGAGGGCCAGATCAAAGCGTTGATCTCGTTGAGCTGCCAACTCTGATGAGAATGACCCAGCGTGGGTGCGTTGGCTAGCACGATGTCAACGCATGCATCGAAATTGTCCCGGCAGTAGATCCAGCCTCGTAGCGAAGCCTCCACGAACTTGACGGCATTGGCGCGGTACTGATCGTCGGTCTCCAGACGATCAGCATCCGCCCAGAGCGCGTCCTGCAGCATTGCCGTTCCTTCATCGTTCCAGTCGATAACCACAAGATCAGACGGCTGGAATAGTTCGCCAGTATCTGGGTTAACGGTCTCGAGCACCTGGGCGTACTCGTTGTAGATCATCGCCTGGGCGGCGTCGATCTCACCGCTGATCAACGCCAGCATGTCAAAGTTCTGCTGCACCAGCGAGACATCGCTATTGGGATCAAGCCCGTTGACCCGCAGACCTGCCAGCAACTCGAACTCGTTGCCGAAGCCCCAGTTGCCCACAGTGCGGCCCTCAAGGTCAGCCACGGAGTTGATGCCGGAGTCGGCGAACGCAACCTGAAGCGTTGCACTTCGCTGGAAGACCTGAGCGATGTTGGTGATGTTGACGCCTTCTTCACGTGGCACCAGTCCACGGGGCACCCACGACACTGCAAAGTCGGCCGCACCTGAGTCGAGCACCGAGGCCGGCACGATCTCCACGCCACCTTCAAGGATGGTGACATTGAGCCCCTCGTCGGCATAGAAGCCCTGGTCAAGCGCCGCGTAGTAACCGGCGAACTGTGCCTGGGTGAACCACTGCAACTGCAGGCTGATATCGGTCATCTCAGCCGGTGCAGCCTCCGCGGCGTCCTCTGAGCTTCCGCTACACGCTGAAGCCAGCAGCACAAGTGCCAGCGCTACCGACGCGATTCGGGCAACGACCCTGGTCCTAAACATTACTTAGCCTCCTTCGGCAACGCTTCGGGTGCCGTAACCCGAGGGATCGTAGGCACCCATACCAAATCGGTCAAGCGTGTCTCATATGGTCGATCCTGCTCTTGTGTTCAAGCGTGCTTGTCATCTGTGTGGACCGTGCTTGTTATTGGATCAAGCGTGCCTGTTATCCGTGCCTGTTATCTAGGTCAAGCGTGCTGGCGCTGCAGCGAATGCCAGGGGATTGTCCGGCGCTCAATCACCACAACTATCCCATACAGCAAAGCACCGATGAGCGAGCCGGCGAGCACCGCCGCCCAGGCATCGCTGTAGCGCGCAAGCGCAGCGTTTTGGGTGACGATCGGCCCGAGAGCGTCCTGTCGTCCACCGAAGTACTCAGCGACAATGGCTGCGATCACCGCCAGCGAAGAAGCCAGGCGCAGAGCCGAAAAGAAGTACGGCAAGGCATTAGGTATGCGCACATCGCGAGTGACTCGCCAGGTGCTCGCCGCGTAGGAGCTCATCAGCTCAAGCTGGCTGCGCTCGACGTTCGTTAGGCCCCGGGTCGTGTTGATAAACACCGGAAACGACACCAGCGCTACCACGATCATCTGATTGGAGCGTGGCGACAGCAGCCCGAACCAGGCATTAAAGATCGGGGCCAACGCAATTATCGGGATGGCATTAATCGCAACCGCCAGAGGTGTAATGGTCTCAGCAGCCGCTCGCCAGCGGGTCACCAGCAGTGCTGCCACCGACCCCACGACAACTCCTCCGATCAAACCCGTCACGATCACGAAGCCGGTATTAAGGGCCGCGTCGACGACGCTGGAGCGAGTCTCATACAGCGCCATCGCAATCTCAGTAGGAGCCGGCAACACGAAGCCATCGGGATCGGTGAGGCGCAACAGCGCCTCCCAGACCGCCGCGATCACGACACCGGCTACCACCGGCGCGAGACTCCCGCCAAGGAGCTTCTTCACGGCATCACCGCGCGCAAAGCGGTGCGTACCTCAGCGACTGCTGAGAAGAATTCGCGGGACTGTCGAGTCAGTTCGTCTCGGTTACCGATGTCTATGGCGACGGCTTCGGCTAGCCGGCCCGGGCGTGGCGACATCACTAGCACCCTGGTTGACAAGAACACTGCCTCGGGCACGGAATGAGTCACGAAGATGATGGTCGTCTCAGTGGCGCTCCAGATGCGCAGCAGTTCGTTCTGCATGCGCTCGCGGGTCATCTCATCAAGAGCACCAAAGGGCTCATCCATCAACAGCAGGCTCGGCGAGAACGACAGCGCTCGAGCAATCGCTACCCGCTGCTGCATCCCTCCCGAAAGTTCCGCGGGATGATGGTCGGCAAAGTCTGTGAGCCCGATCAACTCAAGCATCTCGGTGGATCTCGAGCGACGTCGAGTCTTGCTCCAACCCATCAGCTCAAGAGGCAGTTCAATGTTGCGCGAAACCGTTCGCCAGTCGAACAGGCCGGCGTTCTGGAAGGCCATGCCGTAGTCGCGGTCGAGCCTGGCTTGGGTGGCGGTCTTGTCGTTGACCTCAACAGTGCCACCCGTCGGCTCGATCAGACCGGCTGCCAGTCGCAACAGGGTGCTCTTGCCGCAGCCCGACGGCCCGATCAGGGTGATGAACTCACCGGGCCGCATCTCGAGATCGATGTCATCAAGCGCCGCCACCTCATTGGAGCGACCTGGGTTGAAAACCTTACTTACGCCATCGAAGCGCACCGCGGCACTGGTCATGTGATGACCTCACGTCCCTGACGTCGTAGCACTGCCCACTCCAATCCCCTTACCGCCACATAAACAGCGATCCCGAGCAAAGCCGCCGCAATCACCCCGGCGTACAGGCGCTCTGGGCCGGTGGTGTAACGCTGAGCCTCAAGCAGGATGCGACGTCCGAGACCGCCATCAACTCCGGCCGAGATTTCACCCACGATTGCACCGACTACGGACGCCGTGGCAGCGATCTTCAGCGATGCGAACAGGTAGGGCACCGAGGCGGGTAGTTGCAGCTTCCAGAGCCGCTGCCGGCGGGTTGCTGCCAGCGACTCCATCAGTTCAAGGTCGCCGGGTTTAGGAGATTGCAAGCCTCGCAGCCCGTTAACCGCAACCGGGAAGAATGCCAGGTATGTGGCGATGATCGACACCGACATCCAGTCCGTCCAATCCCAGAACCCGAGCGTGAGATTCTTGCGACCCCAGATAACGATGATGGGTGCGATGGCGACCAGTGGGATCGTTTGGCTGGCCAACACATAGGGCAGCAGGCTGCGCTCAAGCGGCTTCGAACGCGCTAGCAGCACGGCGATCGCAAACCCGAGCACGACACCGATCATGAAGCCAACCAGAGCCGAGCGCAGTGTGAACATCGTTTCATCGAACAGGAACCACAAGAAAACGCGATCTGCGGCTCGGGGAGTGGCAAAGAAAGCCCCGACTATGTCGCCGAGAGGAGGGAGAGTCAGGTCATCGGTGGCGGGAAGCACCGACCCGATTGCCCACCAGTTGGTCTGAGCGTCTTCGATCGCCTGCCCGAACATCTTGTACAAGCTGTAGGCGGCCCCGAGCACCAACACGAACGCAGCGAAGCTCAACAGGGGCCTGACTTGCTGCACCCGGCGTGTCATCAGCAACCCAGAAGAGCAGTCATGGTCTCAATCTCCAAATGGGAACACACCGCGAGTCGTCGGCTGCTTCAAGAGTTGTTTATTGCAGGGATGATCCTCTGACCGTAGGCGTTGAGTGTCTCGTCCTTGCGGTCGTGCATCAGGTAGATCGCAAACTGATCCACGCCCAACGACTCGAGCTCACGCAGACGGTCAATGTGAGACGCCTCGTCACCGAGCAGACAGAAGCGATCCACCACCTCATCGGGAACAAAGTCCGTGTGGTCATGACCCGCCTTGCCATGGCCGCTGTAGTCGTATCCCTCACGACCTGCGATGTAATCGGTAAGGGCGGTCGGCACACCCGCACCCGACCCGCCGTAGCGAGCCACAAGATCTGACACGTGGTTGCCGACCATGCCACCAAACCAGCGGCACTGCTCACGTTGATGCGCAAGATCGTCGCCGACATAAGCGGGAGCCGCGACACAGATGTACAACGAGTCCGGGTCACGCCCGGCATCGGCGGCGGCCTGCCGCACCGCGGCAACCGTCCACTCCACAATGGCCGGGTCGGCGAGTTGCAAGATGAAACCATCGCTGTCGGTGCCGCAGAGTCGCAGAGCCTTGGGGCCATACGCTGCCATCAGCACCTTCAACTCGCTCGGCTTAGCCCACGGGAATCGCTGCTCGCTGCGGTTGTAGGTGACAGATTTACCCTCAGCGAGGCCCCGAATTGTGCCGATTGACTCAGCGAGAGTTGCCAGGCTGCACGGCTTGTGCCCCAACACGCGCAACGCCGAGTCGCCACGGCCGATCCCACAGATTGTGCGGGGACCGAACATGTCGTTGAGCGTCGCGAAACAACTCGCTGTCACAGTGGGGTTGCGCGTCGCCGGGTTGGTGACCATAGGGCCGACGATCATCCGGTTAGTCGCCGAGAGCATCTGGCTGTAGATCACGAAGGGCTCCTGCCACAGCACGTGGCTGTCAAAGGTCCAGACATGGCTAAACCCCAAGGTCTCGGCTTGACGAGCCAGTTCAACCACTCGCCATGCCGGTGGATCGGTTTGCAGTACTACACCGAAATCCACGCCTCTACCTCCGTGTTCGTGACTCGACTTGTGTTCACTAGGACTGTGCTACGTCGGCTTCCCCAAAACACTCAGAGCTTCACACGAGGTACTGAGACAAACCACGGCGCAAGTACTGCCCATCGCCGGGGCTACCGGAATAGTTGCCACCGGAGATGATCACCTTGCCTCTTGACATCACCGTGTGCACCGATCCAGTTACCTCGAAGCCCTCATATGCGGAGTGATCCATGTTCATGTGATGGTTGTCGACGCTGATCGTCCAGCGCTGCGCCGGGTCATATAGGACGATGTCGGCGTCAGATCCAGGGGCGATAACCCCCTTGCGCGGGTAAAGGCCGAACATCCGGGCAGGCGTTGTTGAGCACAACTCCACCCACCGAGCAAGTGGAATCTCACCGTTGACGACCCCCTGATAGATCAGGTCCATGCGGTGTTCCACACCGCCGATGCCGTTAGGGATGGCACGGAAGTCGTCGATTCCGAGTTCCTTCTGGTCCTTCATGCAGAACGGGCAGTGATCGGTCGCAACCACGCTCAAGTCATTGGTGCGCAACCCCCGCCACAGATCGCTCTGATGGTGTTCATGCTTTGACCGCAGCGGTGTTGAGCACACATAAGCAGCGCCTTCAAAGCCGGGGCGATCGAGATGATCCTCGAGGCTCAGATACAGGTACTGCGGGCAGGTCTCAGCAAAGACATTCGCGCCGTTGTTGCGAGCGATGGCTACCTGCTCAAGTGCCTGCGAGGCCGACAGATGCACGATGTAGAGGGGCGCAGCGCCCACTTTGGCCAGCTGGATCGCTCGGTGGGTGGCTTCACTCTCGAACTCACGGCGGCGCACGTAGCCGTGGTTCACGGGAGCGGTTTCGCCCCGCTCAACGGCCTGCTCGGCGAGCACATCAATAGCGAGGCCGTTCTCGGCATGCATCATGATCAATGAGCCATTTCCGGACGCCTGCTGCATGGCCCGCAAGATCTGGCCGTCGTCACTGTAAAAGACGCCCGGATATGCCATGAACAACTTGAAGCTGGTGATGCCCTCATGTACCAGGGCGTCCATGTCTTTGAGCGACTGCTCGTTCACGTCACCGATGATCTGGTGGAAGCCATAGTCGATAGCGCAGTTGCCTTCGGCTTTGGCTAGCCAGGCTTCAAGTGTGTCGCGCACGCTCTCGCCGAAGCGCTGCACCGCGAAGTCGATGATGGTGGTAGTCCCACCCCAGGCTGCAGCTCGGGTACCGCTCTCGAAGTCGTCGGATGCGACCGTGCCACCAAATGGGAGTTCCATGTGGGTGTGCGCGTCGATGCCACCCGGGATCACATAGAGACCCGTAGCATCGATGACCCGAGCTGCTCCTGCCGCCGCTGACACCGCCAGATCCGAGCCGGGTTGTAGCACCGCGGTGACCTTCTCGCCGTCAATTGCGACATCGGCGGCTGTGGCGCCGGTGGATGTAACCAGGGTGCCGTTGGTGATGAGCTGTTTCATGGTTAGCCCCTACGCTGCGGTTAGCGGGTCGTAAATGTCGGGACGTCGATCACGGTAGAAGGCCCACTGTGCCCGGACTTCAGAGATCATGTCGAGATCGAGGTCGCGTACGACTAGTTCCTCATCAGTGTCTGACGCAGTCGCATCCACGAACTGACCACGGGGATCCGCAAAGTACGAAGTGCCGTAGAAGTCGTTGGCACCCAATGGCTCTACACCGACACGGTTGATCGCACCTACGAAATACATGTTCGCAACAGCAGATGCAGTCTGTTCGAGTTTCCACAGATAAGCCGACAGACCTCGGCTAGTGGCCGAGGGGTTGAAGACGATCTCAGCGCCGTTGAGTCCCAACGCACGCCATCCCTCAGGGAAGTGGCGGTCGTAGCAGATGTAGACGCCGACACGACCGACGGCGGTATCGAATACCGGGTAACCGAGGTTGCCCGGCCGGAAGTAGAACTTCTCCCAAAACCCCTGCACCTGGGGGATGTGGGTCTTGCGGTACTTGCCCAGATAGGTGCCATCAGCGTCGATCACGGCCGCTGTGTTGTACAGCAGGCCGGGTTGCTCAAGTTCATACACAGGCAGCACCAGCACCATGCCGTGGGTTGCGGCCAGCTCGCTGAAGCGATCGACGGTGGGGCCCTCGGGCACCTTCTCGGCGTAGCTGTAGAAATCGGCGTCTTGCACCTGGCAGAAATACGGGCCATAGAACAGTTCCTGAAAGCACATCACCTGCGCACCAGCAGCGGCGGCTTGGGCCACGTAGCTCTCGTGACGCTCGATCATGGACTCCTTGTCACCGGTCCATGCGACCTGGCAAATTGCGGCTCGTACCGTCACTAACGGCCCCCTAGTTCACCTTGTGGCTGACTCGTCTACTCCGATAAGGCGTGCATTGACCTGCCGGAGTCGCTGCGCTGCAAAGTATCAGGCATCTAACCGCACCCTCAAGAGCCTCCTCACCAACTCCTTTACCAAAGACACACCACAGACAGCCCCGTGAGTTCCATGCGTGGGTGGCAGAATGTTGGATTGTGAGTCGGGAGAGAGTTTTGGAACACCTGGCAGAGCTGGGTGTTGCCTATGAGTTGGTGGATTGTGATCCAGAGTTTGCCGATACGGCTGCGTTCTGTGAGCGTTACGGGTTTTCGATGGACGCATCTGCTAATGCCATTTGCGTGGTTGGCAAATCGAAGCAGCGGCCCATGGTGTGCTGCCTGGTGCTGGCGTCAACACGCCTGGATGTGAACGGGATTGTGAAGCGCCGTCTAGGTACCCGCAAAGCCTCGTTTGCGCGAGCAGACGAGACGATGGCACGAACATCAATGATGATCGGAGGTGTGACCCCGTTCGGTTTGCCCGACGACATCCCGATCTGGATTGATCGCCGTGTCACCGAGTGCGACAAGGTAATCGTGGGTGGCGGCTCGCGTGATTGCAAGATCTTGTGCACACCCGAATCGTTGCTAGCAATCGCAGGTGCCGAAGTCGTCGACGACCTTGCTAAGGATTTCGTGCCACGCAGTGCTTAGCTCTGGCTGCTTAGCTCTGGCCAGCCGGCTCAGGTGGCCCTAGCCAGTCGGCACAGGTGGTGACTCCGCCGCCCGGGTAGCCGTTAGTAACTGGGCTACCCCCATCGTGAGACGGTGATGTCGCACCTCTGTGAACCCAGCCGCACGCAAAGCGTTGAGCAGCTCATCACGCGACGGCAAGTAGGCAACCGACTCGGGCAAGTATCGGTATGCCTTAGCGTCTGAAAGCAGCGCTCCAACGACAGGCACGATCCGGCGAAAATAGATGCGGTGCCCCCAGCGCAGCAGCCCGTTGGAGGGTTGATCGACTTCAAGCAGAACGATACGCCCGCCGGGCCGGACAGTTCGTGCGAGTTCGGCGAACAGCGGTGGAACAGCAGTGAGGTTGCGCAATGCGAAGCCGCAGGTGGCGCCGTCTAGGGAGCTGTCGGGAAACGGCAACTCAAGGGCATCGGCGTTAACAAACGCCACGTCGTTGGGCATCTGGGGCGCTGCGGCAAGCATCCCCATCGAGAAGTCCACTCCGATCGCGCAGCAACCTTGCTTTGCAAGATCGCGGCAGAAGTCGCCCGTGCCACAGGCGATGTCGGCGATGGTTGCGCGGGGAGCTAGTCGGATTTCACGCACCGCACGGCGCCGCCAGCGGACATCAAGGCGCAGCGTGATGATGCGGTTGAGCAGGTCGTAGCGGGGTGCGATGTCATCAAACATCGCTCGCACAGCCCTGCGCTTGTCGGAGCTAGCCGGAAGATTCGAAGACCCCTGCACAGAGTCTTTATGTCGATCGCGGCCCTGATGACGATCGCGACGGGGCCGAAACCTAACGAAACCTCTGAGGCGATGCGATGTGGACGGTGATTCGAGTCGGCTTTGCCGTTGGCTCACGTAAAGAAGTGACGCTGGTACTCGCGACTGCTGCGAACGACGAGCAATGCCATCAGCGCGATGTCAAACATCAGCCTCACCGGATTGGCCCAGAGCCAGCGAGTGGTCTCGGTCAGGGTCAACAGCAACACCGCCAGCAGCGGTATCGCTGCTGCAATAACCCCGAGCTTCCAAGCCCAGCGCCGGGAGTTAGCGATACCTCGAGCCGCTGCGAGACTGGCGACGGCAATAACTGCGCTATACCAATCAAGAGTTGGAAGGATGCTTATTGTCGCTAACACCGCGAAGATGCCCTGGATATACAGCAGGATCTGTGCGATATAGAGAGTCTGTGGCTGACTGTTGTCGACCCAACGCTTCCTCGGAGCGCGCCCTCTACCTGAAGAACTAAACATGCTGAAGCTCCCGAGTAGACGAGCACCGACCACGTGTCACTGCCCAATTATGTACCTGGACTGGCGGGTTCATTGTGTCAGCCGTGGGCGATAGGCACGGTCGGTGTGGTGATGTGTGAACCCGATCCGGCGATAAACGGCGTTGGCAGGGTGGTTGTCGGACTCCACATACAGCATCCCAACCCGCAAATTCTGCTCGGATAGCCACTCAAGGCCAGCAAGTGTCATGGGTCGCCCCAGCCCTTGGCCCGTGAAGTCGGGATCCACCGCTATCACGTAAATCTCGCCGAGCGGGGGAGTGGTGTCAGCGTGAATCTTGGTCCAGCAGAACCCGGCGAGGCGGCCACTGCGATGATGCAGCCGGAAGCCGTCGGCATCGAACCAAGGCTCGGCCATCTGCTTGCGCACGCCGGATGCGGTCAGCGCGCCTTGTTCGGGGTGCCACGCAAACGCCCGACCGTTGACCTTCACGAACTCGTCGATGTCGGCTTCATTGAATGCTCTCGTTGGCAGATTCGATGGCTCCACAGGCAGTCCACAGCGCAGTTGCCACAGGTCGCGGTAGGGCTCAAAACCGAAGCGGCGTGCAACGGAGTCGTCGTCGGGTTGAACCTCACGGATCCAGAGCCGTTGTGGTGACGCCGATCTTGCTTCGACATCCGCAAGCGCGTCCCTGAGAATGTCGGCAAAATCGTCGCTGTGTCGCTGCTCGAATACGACGATCTGCGCACAAGAGTCCCCCAGACTCTCAATCTCATAGCTGGTGGTGTCGCCGCTCATGGTTGTCACCATGTTGCCAGATGCTGATCGTGACGCCCGACCGCCTCGTGATGGCGGCGTCATGGCGGCTGTGGTCGGGGCGGCTCTGGTCGGGGCTCGCACTCCTTGGGGCATCGAACTAGCGTCACGTCGTTATGGGTAAACCTCGTTCGCCCCGAGGTCGGGCAAAGCGCACACATGAACGCCTTGCACACGAGTATCCCGAAGCCGAGTGCGAACTCGATCATGGCAGCGCTTTCGAACTGCTGGTTGCGACAATCCTCTCCGCTCAAGCCACCGATGTCGGCGTAAACAAAGTGACGCCGAAGTTATTCGAGCGCTTTCCAGATGCCGAGGCGCTTGCCGCTGTCGAACCATCCGACGTAGAGCCGTACGTGGCCAGCATCGGGCTGTTTCGCAACAAGTCGAAGAGTCTCGTTGGTATGGCGCGGATGCTCGTTGACGAATTCGACAGCGAGGTGCCCCGTTTGATGCGGCAGTTGGTGCAATTGCCTGGTGTAGGCCGCAAGACAGCCAACGTGGTCCGCAGCGTGGCGCTGGGCTTGCCGGGCCTACCGGTCGACACACATGTGATCCGACTCTCAAACCTGCTCGGGTTAACAACCGAAACCGACCCCGTAAAGATCGAGAAGGAACTCAACCCCATGATCCGAGCCGCTGAGCGGGGGGTGTTCAGCCTGCGAATGATCTTGCACGGCCGTCGCGTTTGCATCGCACGCCGGCCTCGTTGTGAAGACTGCGTGCTCAACGACTTCTGCCCCTCCAGCCGCGTCTAGCACCGAGTCTGCGACATATGCGACACGACCGCGTCTGCGACCGATCGGTGGCTCAGCGCGTCCCGGGTCGGCTACGGCCGAGCGGTAACGTGGCTTGGTGCTGAGCCGCATCGACCTGACCCGTCACCGCGGCCCGGTCGCTTCACAACTGCCACGTCCCCGATTGCCCGCTGAGGGCCCCGTCAAAGATGTGCGAGCAATCATCGCCGCGGTACGCGCGGGTGGTGACGCAGCAGTCGCCGAATTCACACGCCGCTTCGACGGAGTTGAGACCCCAGACCTAACCGTTCCGCCGAGCGACATATCCCAAGCGGTTAAGCGAACACCACGTGGCGTGCGTGACGCTCTTGAGGTTGCCGTCGCCAACGTCGACGCTTACCACCGTCACCAGTTACTCCAAGATGTGCGCCATCACGCTGGAAGTCTTGTAGTGGTTGAACGCCACCTTCCAGTTGAGCGTGCCGGCTGCTACGTGCCCGGAGGCCGCGCCTCGTATCCCTCGACGGTGGTGATGACCACAGTGCCTGCGTTCGTGGCCGGAGTCTCCGAGGTGGCCCTGTGTGTGCCGCCCGGCCCCGATGGCCACATCCCAGACGTGACTCTGGCGGCCGCAGCAGCAGCAGGCGTTAGCGAGGTTCACCCGATCGGTGGCGCCCAGGCCATCGCCGCCATGGCTTATGGAACCGAGTCGATCCGAGCCGTAGATGTAATTGCTGGCCCGGGCAACAAGTACGTGGCCTTAGCCCAGCGAGAGGTTGCCGGCACGGTCGGTGTGCCCAGCGCGTTCGCCGGCCCATCCGAAGTGGTGGTTGTCGTTGACGACTCTGCCGATCCCCGCTTCGCTGCTGCTGATGTGATCTTGCAAGCTGAACACGGCCCCGACGGGCTGGCGTGGCTTGTCAGCCTCGACGAGGCAGCTGCCGATGCGGTTGACGCTGAGATCGCGCACCAGGTCGCACACGCTCCGAGGCGCGCTGAGATTGAGGCGACGTTGTCGCACTCCGGGTACAACGTTGTGTGCTCGTCGGCTGCGCAAGCTCTTGAGGTTGTGAATGCAATCGCCCCAGAGCACCTTGAGCTGATGGTGACAGATCCCGACCTGCTGCTCGACGACGTCAAGAATGCCGGTGCGGTGTTTTGTGGCCCCTGGATGCCTGCATCTGTCGGCGATTATGCGGCAGGCCCCAACCATGTGCTCCCCACCAATGGCACAGCACGCTTCGCCGGAGCCCTGGGAGTGCGAGACTTCCAAAAGAGCATGCACATTGTCAGTGGTGAGCGTGCTGGTCTGGAGGAGATCGCGCCTCATGTGATCGCACTAGCGGAGGCCGAAGGACTAACCGCGCACGCCGACTCGCTGAGGATCCGCCTTGAAGCGACACCCGCAGAGCTCAACTAGCTACGCCGCGCCAAACTGCTATGCCCGATGATGATGCCACCAGGAATCCAACAATGATTGAGCCTCGAGCCGACATCGCACTAATGGCCGGCTATCACTCGCCACAACTTGACGTGGATGTGCGGCTTAACACCAACGAAAGCCCGGTGCCACCACCGGCTGCCTTCAGCGACGCGGTCGCTGCGGCGTCGCGGATAGTCACCTGGAACCGCTATCCCGACCGCCAAGCAAGCGAGCTTCGGTCTCGCATTGCCCAGCGTCACGGAGTCAATACCGACCAGGTGTTTGCTGCCAACGGGTCAAACGAGGTGCTTCAATGCTTGTTGCTTGCCTATGGGGGGCCGGGGCGCAGCTCTCTGGTGTTCGAGCCGAGTTATGCGCTTCATACTCACTTGAGCCGCATCACAGGCACCGCGGTTATTGAAGGCGAGCGAGACGCAGACTTCGAGCTCAACGTCGACGAGGCTTGCGATCTGATTGCCTCGACTCGTCCTGCCGTCACGTTCCTGTGCTCACCCAACAACCCCTCCGGAACGGTTGCTACACGCGACAGCGTCGAGCGACTCATCACCGCAACAGAGACTACTGGTGGTCTGCTGTGCGTGGACGAGGCCTACGGTGAGTTCGCGGCCCATAGCGCCCTGGAGTTCATCGATGACTCCTTGCCACTTGTCGTGACCCGCACATATTCGAAGACATGGTCGATGGCAGCGGCACGCCTCGGTTACCTGATCGGGGCCGCGCCAATCGTCAAGCAACTCAACAAGGTCGTGTTGCCCTATCATCTAGACGCCCTCAAACAAGCGGTCGGGATCGCCGCTCTCGATTACCTAGAGGACATGCAATCCCGGGTCGCCGGCATCATTGCCGAGCGAGAGCGGCTCGTAGAACGTCTCACGGCGATGGCGCTTGATGTCTGGCCCTCCGGCGCCAACTTCGTGCTGATGCGGCCCCGCCAGCTCGACGGTGACGCCTTGTGGCATCAGCTCGTGGAGCGATCCGTTCTGGTTCGCAACTGTGCTTCCTGGCCACGGCTCAGCGGTTGCTTGCGAGTCACAATCGGAACCCGCAAAGAAGATGACCGCCTGCTCGCCGCTCTCGAAGAGATACTTGAATGATCCCCCTGGCCTACTCGAATCACCCAGCAGGAAGCCGCCATGAGCCGTAACGCCTCGATCTCCCGCTCAACCAAAGAGACCGATATCGAGTTACACATCGGACTTGATGGCACCGGCGATACCGAGGTCTCCACGGGTCTGCCGTTCTTTGATCACATGCTTGAGCAACTGGGCCGTCACGGATCGCTGTCGTTGATAGTGCGGGCCAGAGGCGACATTGAAGTGGACAGCCATCACACGGTTGAAGACATTGGCATCGTGTTGGGCAGCGCCTTCCGCAAAGCACTGGGCAGCAAGGCCGGGGTGAGACGCTTCGCCAGTATCACCGTGCCCCTAGATGAAGCTGCAGTTGAGGTGGTGCTCGATCTTTCCGGGCGTCCTTACTTGCACTACGACGTGGACTTTCCTGGCGAGCGGATACTCGGCAGTCCGCCCTTTGATCCCCAGCTTGCAGAAGAGTTCTGGCGTGCCTTTGCTACGGCCGCTCACATCACCCTTCACATAGTGATGCAGCGCGGCAAGAACACCCATCACATCCTCGAAGCCTCTTTCAAAGGTGTGGCACGTGCGCTGCGGGATGCGGTGGAGGTATCAGGATCAGCCGTGCCATCCACCAAAGGCACCCTGTGACCCCATCTGTCTCACGTGTCTCAGCTGGCTCATCTGGCTCATCTGTTTCACCTGGCTTATCTGTAGAGACAAGACCACTCGTTGCAATCCTCGATTACGGCATCGGCAACCTGCACTCGGCCCAAAAGGGATTCGAGCATGTCGGGGCAGATGCCAGGCTCACCGCCGATAGGGGACTAATTCGAGACGCCGATGCGGTGGTGCTACCCGGCGTGGGAGCGTTCGATCCGTGCATGGCCGCTCTCGGTCGCACCAAACTCGACGATGCGGCCCTGGAGTCCGTCGAATCTGGCCGGCCGTTCATGGGAATCTGCGTTGGCCTGCAGGTGATGTTCGCCGGCTCAGATGAGGCACCCAATACTGCTGGTCTGGGAATCTTTGACGAGCGAGTTTGCTGGATCCCGGGCCCGGTCAAGCGACCACAGATGCAGTGGAACATCTTGGATGTGCGTTCCCCGCATGCCATGTTTGCGGGTCTTGATGACCCGGTTTGGGTGTACTTCGTGCATTCGCTGTCACCGACCGATGGTGAGCATGTGATTGCTACGTGTGACTACGGGGGGCCGGTGGTTGCAGCCGTGGCTCGTGACAATGTCTGGGGTGCCCAGTTCCACCCAGAGAAGTCATCGACGGTGGGTCTCGGGATCCTCGCCAACTTCGTCGCAACGGCTGGCTAACCGTGCATCTGTATTGCGCTGTCGATATCCGGGGCGGCCGCTGTGTCCGGCTGTTGCGGGGTGATTACGACGCTGAGACCGTCTACAGCAACGATCCCGTGGCACAAGCCAGATCACTACAGCGACAGGGTGCCAACTGGATTCACGTGGTTGACCTTGACGGCGCCCGCAGCGGTCGGGCGAGCAACACCGACGTTGTTGCGGAGATCGCGACCGCGGTGGATGTGCCGGTGCAAGCAGGTGGCGGCATCCGTGACATCGCCACGGCCGAACGCTGGTTTGAAGCGGGCGTCAAGCGAGTGGTGATCGGAACTGCCGCGCTGCGTGATCCCTTGCTGGTGCGCCAGCTTGCTGTCACCCACGATGTTGCGGTCGGCCTTGACGCTCGCTCAGGCGAGATCGCAACGGATGGCTGGCGTAAGGCTTCGGGTGTCACCGTCTTTGATGTGGCGCGCCGCTTTGCCGATGATGGGGTCAAGGCGTTCGTCGTGACAGACATTGATCGTGACGGCACGCTTGGTGGCCCCGATGTAGCAGGGTTGCGCCGAGTGCTTGATACGACCTCAGTCGAGGTGATCGCCTCGGGTGGAGTAGGCACTGTCGACGATCTGGAAAGGCTTGCACGTCTGCGTGGTGAGCACGGTCAAGGCTTAGGCGGAGTCATCGTCGGCAAGGCGCTCTATGAGGGACGCTTCAGCGTCGCCGAAGGCGTAGCCGCCCTCACGGTCGGGGGTCAATAGGTGCGAGTCGCCCGGGTGATCCCGTGTCTTGATGTGGACGCTGGCCGTGTCGTGAAGGGTGTCAACTTTGTCGATATTCGTGACGCCGGTGATCCTGTTGAGCTCGCGGCTCGCTACGACGCTCAGGGCGCAGACGAGTTGGTGTTCCTGGACATCACAGCTTCCTCAGACAAGCGCGACACAACGGTCGCGATGGCGAGGGCCGTGGCAGAAGAAGTCTTCATTCCCTTCACTATCGGCGGCGGCATCCGCACGATCGACGATGCTCGCCGCCTGCTTCGTGCCGGTGCCGACAAGGTGAGCACCAACACCGCAGCCTTGCAGCGCCCCGAACTGATTAGCGAGATCAGCCGAGAGTTCGGTGCCCAGTGCTGCGTCGTAGCGATCGACGCTCGCGCTAGCAGCAAAACACCGAGCGGCTACGAGCTGTTCACCCACGGCGGACGCAGACGCAGCGGTATTGACGCCGTCGAGTTCGCTCAACGAGCCGAGCGCCTCGGAGCCGGCGAGATCCTGCTCACGTCAATGGATCGCGACGGCACCAAGGCCGGCTATGAACTCAACCTCAACTCGATGGTTGCTGAAGCGGTTGGTATCCCGCTGATCGCGAGCGGTGGCGTTGGCACCCTGGAGCATCTTGTGGAAGGCGTCATCGATGGTGGCGCAGATGCGGTACTAGCGGCGAGCATCTTTCACTACTCAGAGCACACCATTGCCGAAGCCAAGGCAAAGATGGCAGCCGCAGGCATCACCGTGCGGCCTGTCCAAGCCCCGCGGCCGTAACCGAACGCATCTCTGAATTGTCCAACCTTTTGACGCATCCTTCCCTTGACCTCGGCCCTGCATTAGGGTCGCAGGGGGTCTTGTACCCTGCCGGCCGACTCGGAGGGCCAGATTGACAGCCGCAGATACGCATCGACTGTCTTCTACATACCGACTCTGGTCTCGTTACACCGACGACGACGGCACCGTCTTTATGACGGGGCTGCAAGCCCTAGCTCGCCTACCGATCGAGCAACTCCGCGCCGACCGGTTAGCAGGAAAGTCCACGGCTGCGTTCATCAGCGGCTACCCCGGCTCGCCCCTAGGTGGTTTCGATGGTGAGGTCGCCAGAGCCCTAGCCCAAGTCGACGACCTGCCAATCGTCTTCAAGCCGGCTATCAACGAGGAGCAGGCTGCGACCGCGGTGATGGGCTCGCAGCTGACATCGATCAGGCCCGACCCCCGCCACGACGGGGTTGTGGGGATCATGTATGGCAAAGCCCCTGGCATAGATCGGGCCAGCGATGCCATCCGCCACGGAGTCTTTGCGGGTTCGGATCCCCACGGTGGGGCAGTCGTGATCGCAGGCGACGACCCGGCGGCTAAGAGTTCCACGATCCCGTCGTCATCAGCTGGAACACTCGCCGACATGCGGGTACCGGTGCTGTACCCCGGCACGCCTGCCGAAGCCCTCGAGCTGGGCCGTCACGCCGTCTACCTGTCGCGGGCGACAGGGCTCTGGACTGGTCTCAAGATCGTTGCAGACGTGGCTGATGGCAGCGACACCGTGCATCTTGATCCCACCAGTGTCTGTCCCAAGATCCCGAGAGTCGATGGAGAGCCTTACCGTCACAAACCCGACGGCCGGCTGCTCACCCCAGCAACGGTGGACACCGAGCGGGAGATCTACGAAGTGCGTCACCCGCTGGCCATCTCGTATGCAGCTCTCAACGGGCTGAATCATGCGATCGTCAACCCAGCCGATGCCTGGATCGGCATTATCGCTTCGGGGATCACCTACCGGGAGGTGCGCGAGGCTCTGCGCCGCCTCGGACTTGGCCGTGACTCCGAGCTTGCTGCTGCCGGTGTGCGGGTCATGCGCATGCAGATGCCGATCCCGTTCAGCGCAGAGCGAGCCCGCATCTTCGCTCGCGGACTCGATGAAGTCTTCGTCATCGAGGAAAAGCACCCAAACATCGAGTTGCTAATCAAAGAAGCGCTGTACCACGCACCAATGCGGCCTCGCGTCACCGGCAAGTTCGACGAGTACGACTCCATGCTGCTGCCCGGACACAGCGGCCTCAGCGCTGACACCCTGCTTGACCCGTTGCGACGCCGCCTAGCTCAGCGCATCGGTGACAGGCTCGCACCGCCCCAACAAAAGCGTGAACTGATTCCCGTCAACACCAAGATCGCCCGGACTCCCTACTTCTGTTCGGGTTGCCCCCACAACCGGGCTACGCGCGTGCCCGAAGGCGCTGCCGTCGGTGCTGGCATTGGCTGTCACACGATGACGCTATTGATGGAGTCCGAGGACTTCGGCGACATCATCGGGCTTACCTGCATGGGTCAGGAAGGCACTCAGTGGGTGGGCATGGCGCCGTTCGTGGAGACGCCCCACATCTTCCAGAACCTCGGTGATGGCACCTATTTCCACAGCGGCCAGATGGCGATTCAGGGTGCGATCGCAGCCGGCGTGGACATTACTTACAAGCTGTTGTGGAACCGGACAGTGGCCATGACTGGTGGTCAGGATCCACAAGGGCTGATCGGCGTTCCGGAGCTAACTCGGGTGTTACTAGCTCAAGGCGTTGCCCGGGTGCTGATCACCACCGAAGACCTGAGTCGTTACCGCGGCGAAGACCTGCCTAACGAGGTGGACGTGTGGCCGAGGCGGCGGCTCCTTGAGGCACAAGAAGTGCTAGCAGAGACCAGCGGCGTGACCGTGCTAATCCACGACCAGCAGTGCGCCGCGGAGGCTCGCCGGGGCCGCAAACGTGGCACCGTTGCCACGCCGCGCGAGCGGGTCGTCATCAACCATCGTGTGTGCGAGGGTTGTGGAGACTGTGCCTCGATTAGCAACTGCTTGTCTGTACAACCCGTCGACACTCCCTTCGGACGCAAGACACGAATAGATCAGACGTCTTGCAATCTGGATTTCTCGTGTCTGGAAGGTGATTGCCCGTCATTTTTGACGATCAAGACACCAGGACGCTTGAGTTCATTCCTACGACGTTTGCGAACTCGGCTTCGAGGTCTTACCACCAAAGCATCAGCTAAAGAGCAATCTGCCGGTGGCTCAGCAGCCTCGTCGGCGAGTGCGAAGGCGCTTGCCTCTCCGGTTCCGAAGGCACCTGAGCCATCAGAGTTGGCCGAGCCCGTGGCAGTGGTGCCGGTTGATGATCTGTCGTTGCGCATGATCGGCATCGGCGGTACCGGAGTGGTGACCGTCGGCCAGATAGTCGGCACCGCAGCCATGTTCGATGGCTATGAGGTAAGGGGACTGGACCAGATCGGTCTCTCTCAGAAGGCCGGTCCGGTAGTGAGTGACCTGCGACTCACTCGAGATGTCGAGGCGGCTACCAACCGGCTCGGCAGTGGCCAGGCAGACGTGTTGCTCGCTTTTGATCAGCTCGGTGCAGCATCACCGACAGGACTCGGCAGTTGTGACCCGCAACGCACCGTTGTAGTGGGTTCGACCTCAGCTACGCCCACAGGTGCGGTGGTCTCTAACCCCGAACGTGCCATGCCCGATCCGGGAGATCTCGAAGCAGCCATAGCGGCAGCTACTCGAGACGACTGCCGGCTGTGGGCCGACGCGCAGCACATCACATCTGTGTTGCTGGGCAACACAGTGACAGCCAACATCTTCGTAACGGGCATGGCGGTGCAGGCTGGTGCCCTCCCGGTCGCACCGGAGTCGATGGAGCAGGCCATTGAACTAAACGGCGTGGCAGTAACGGCCAACATCGCCGCCTTTCGCTGGGGTCGCGCACTGGTCACACAACCCGAGACCGTGCGTAACGCGATCGCCGAAGCTACAGCCGATGACGATCCTCTAGCTGGTGTCGACGACGACGTTGCAGATCGGGTTCGCACGCTGGCTGCTTCGGTCCGAACCGCAGGCTTAGGAGACCTCAACGACACCTCAGCCGACGGCAGCGACGCTCAGGGTTATGAGGGCTGGAACATCGAGAACGCCGTGCGTGAGCTGTGTGACTACCAATCGCCACGCCTTGCCCACAAGTATCTCGACCTCATCGAGGCCGTCACCAAGGCCGATAGTACGGCTGGAGATGGTTCGGGGCGTCTCACTCGAGCCTGTGCAAGGGGTTACTTCAAGCTGCTCGCCTACAAGGACGAATATGAGGTCGCCCGGCTAATGCTCGACGCCGACGCCGGCGCCGAAGCACGCGAAATGGCCGCCGAAGTAGGCGGCCGTGTCAGCTGGAAGCTGCACCCCCCGCTGCTTCGTGCAATCGGGCTATCTCGCAAGATCTCGGTGCCCACGGGCTTCACGCCCCTGCTGCGGATGCTTGCTGCAATGAAGTCGTTGCGTGGCACGCCCCTTGATGTGTTCGGTTACACGGTTGTGCGGCGCGCCGAGCGTTCGCTGCCCCGTGAGTATCGCTCCGCTATTGAAGCTGACCTCAAGCACCTCGGCGCTTCGAATTACACCACGGCTCTGGATCGAGCTTTGCTGCCTGAGCTTGTGCGTGGCTATGAGGAGATCAAGATGGAAGGCATCGCCAAGATGCGAGCCGGACTCTCAGGGGACTGGTCCACCGCAAGTCCTGATCCGCAACAAGCATTGATCCAGCGCAAATCCTGATCCAGCGCAGGCATTGACCCACCGCAAATCCTGATCCGCAAAAAGCATTGATCCAGCGCAGGTAGGTCACTTGCGGCCTCTAAACCTCGGCGACCTCTCGGCCAGCGCCGGGAGTGCTGCTGCTAGGCTGCGCCCCGCCAATGGTGACGAGGACATCATCCGCCACCTTGGATCCACGCTTGGCGACATCGGAAGATTTCGCCGCAGCGGTGCGCCGCCACGTTGACGGTCTTGCCAGTGACGAAGACACTGAGCTTCTTCAGAACAACACCAGGCTGTGGATCCGAGCCCTTTACCGCCTGCTTGATGATGTGGCCGAATCGATCGACCACGTCCGCTCGACAGTCCGGGGATATCAGCGCGCCTCGATCCTCTCAGATCTCGAAGGTGACTACGCCGCCATTGATGCGGTGCTCGACACGCTCGTTGGCCCGCCAACCCGCCCACGTGTCGCCCGCCGCGCCGCACCCGTCGCACGTCGGGGATCGCCGGCTCCAACCCCCGCCCAACAAGTCACCGGAGAGATCAAGCTCCAACTGTCATGGGTGCCGGGGCGGGTCATCGCCTGGGCGAGTGGCCCCGGTCACAATCCCGAGCCTGGCGACGGCGTGCTCAAGCGCCTCAAAGACGCCGGTGCTGGCACTGTTGAGTGGAGCGAGTACCGCAAAGCCAAACTGCTTGAAGGTCCCCGGGCAGACACCGTCTCAGCACCGTTATCGAGCTGTCTGGGCTGGCTCGTAGCACTCGGCGAGGCTGCGCAACGCCAGAAGAAGATCGGGGTCAGCGTTTCCTGGCTCGGTCATGTTGCGGCGTTGGCAGTACGACTCGTGGCGCAGGGTCGCATGGTGCCGCATCTCAAAAAGATCCGCCGCCGGCTTCGCCCACGCATCGAACCTCCACCCGTGGACGCAGCCCGCATCATCTCGCTAGACAGTCACGATGTCACCCGCGGCTCGCCACATCCGTCAGCCAAGCCCCGACCACGGAGCGACCAGGCAAGCTACGTAGTGCGTTGGGCTCCCGCACAGGTTGAGCCCGACGCCTTCACGGCTCTAGCTGAGGCGCTCCCCGGTGCGGCCGCAGCGTTTGAGAACCAGCGTGACGCCCCGGCATTCACCAAGGCAGTCCTAGCCGACATCGTCGATGCCATCACCAAACAAGCAGCCGAGCGAGTCGACTTCTCGGCACCACCGCCGCTGCCCCGCACCAAAACAGAAACAGCAGAAGCAGCCCTAGCCAACTTGCACGGGGAGCCATTTGAGGCACCCAGCCGGTGGCTTGCCGACCTGGCTCGCCGCCTGGACATGTGGTCACGTCCCATCACCGAGTCATACGATCGCAAGCTCCGCCTGATCGTGCAGCTCGACCCTCCAGATGATGTCGGTGCCTGGCACCTCTCAGTGCTTTCCGAAGCCACATCAGGAGAGATGCAACCCGTCGAGCGGGCGCTTGTGATCGGTTCGCGTTCCAGGCGTGTAGCTGTCAAGAACCAGCTAACCCGCCTGGAGCGGTTGTTCCCCGAGTTGTTGCGGCTCGGGGGCCGCCGCCGCGGTGAAGTGATACTGAGCTCCGACGAAGCCTGGCAGCTGATGACCACCACCGGCAGGGTCTTGCAGGCCGTGGGCTATGAAGTGCGGGTTCCTTCGCTGTCGAAGCGCAAGCCCACCCCAACGCTGCGGCTGACTTCGCTTGAGGCCCAGGACTCCGTGGTGGGTGCCCGCCAGCTTGCGGATGTTCGCTGGTCAGTAAGTTTCGATGATGTCGAGTTGACCGTTGAAGAGATCCGTGAGCTGGCGTCACAAGCCAAACCGCTGGTCAAGAGCAGGGGACGCTGGGTTGAGCTAGACCGAGCCGACCTCACCGAAGCCGCCGCTGCGCTGGCTGAACGAGCCGACATCAAACGCATGAGCGGCGCCGACATGTTGCGCCACACTCTCGGCCTGGAGGGCTCGCCCTTGGCCGGTGGAACCGCTGTTGCGGGCAAGGGCTGGGCCGCTGATCTGATCCGTAGCGCTCGAGCGATTCCCGATGAGCTGCCAGTCAAGCCTCGGGGTTTCAGGGGGCGCTTGCGGACCTACCAGTCAGACGCTCTCAACTGGCTTGGGTTCCTTGAGTCCGCTGGCCTTGGGGGATGCCTTGCTCTGGATATGGGGCTGGGCAAGACGCCGACGATGCTGGCACACATCGAGCTGCACAAGTCAAGTGGGCCTTCGCTGGTGGTGGCCCCTCCCGCCGTCGTGGGCAACTGGGCTTCAGAAGCCAGACGTTTCGTGCCGCGTGTGCGAGTGGCAATTCATCACGGCCCGAACCGTGCTGGCCCGGCACGGGTGCCGCTCATGGTGCGACATGCCAACATCGTGGTCACCACGTATGGCACTGCGCTTCGTGACCTGGATGTTCTTGAGAAGGTTGACTGGTCGACGATCGTCCTTGATGAAGCCCAAGCCATCAAGAACCCCCTCAGTGAGACAGCCCAACAGTTACGGCGTCTCAACGCTCGCAGCCGTGTCACCTTGACCGGCACCCCGATCGAGAACGGTCTCGGTGATCTCTGGGCGATCATGGACTTCTGCAACCCGGGGCTGCTTGGTGCCCGGGCGTCGTTCATCTCAGAGATGTCGAAAGTGACTAAGCCTCCGACTGAGTCGCCAGCTGCCACCGACTCAGACTCGGGTGCCAGCGAAGTCCTCGTTACTCACACCCCTCCCAAGAGCCCGAGCAGCAATGGTCGACGCTCAGCGGCGCGAAACCCTGCCGCAGGCGAGGGGGCCCTGGCGGCACTCAACGGTCTGCTGGTCTTCCGGCGCACCAAGGCCGAACCTGCGATTGCAGCAGAGTTGCCCGACCGGATCGATGAGTTGGATCACTGTTCGATGACCTCCGAGCAGATCGGCCTCTACCAGGCAGTGCTCGATGACCTGATCGCTCGTACGTCCTCTAGCGACACCACCACCGAGCGCAAGGGCGCGGTGCTGGCTGCAATCACGGCGCTGAAGCAGATCTGCAATCATCCGGTGAACTACCGCGACGACCGAGGGGATCTCCAAGGGCGCTCCGGCAAGCTGACCCGCCTAGAAGAGATCATGGAGCAAGTGTTTGCGGCGGGTGAACGAATGCTGATATTCACCCACTTTGCTACGTGGGGAGAACGGCTTGCGAGGCACCTGAGCCAGCAGACCGGTCTGGGTGTGCACTGCTATCACGGCGGACTGGCCCGCGGGGCACGTGACCGGATGGTGCAGCGGTTCCAGGCGGGCCGTGGCCCGGGTGCCCTGGTGCTGTCGCTCAAGGCTGGCGGCACGGGGCTCAACCTCACTGCAGCAAATCATGTGGTCCTCTATGACCGCTGGTGGAACCCGGCGGTTGAAGACCAGGCCCGCGATCGTGCCTGGCGTATCGGCCAGCGCAACACGGTTGTTTGCCATCGCCTGGTGTGCCCGGGCACCGTGGATGAGCGGGTTGAGGAAGTCGTAGCCGGCAAGCGGCGCATCGCCGACATGGTGCTACCCAAGTCGAGTTCTGTTGGTGATCTTGACAGTGAGCAACTACGCACCGTGCTTGGCATCGACAGCAAGCAGTTGCTCATCGAAGACGGCGGTAACAGCTAGTGACCCCTGCACCCCGGGCTCGACGCGGACACGGTCGCAAGCGCCCCCGCCCCCGAGGCCGACGGCGGCGCCCGAAAGGCCGCAAGGCTCGTGCCCCACACTCCGCCAAGGTTTCTGGTGACTTCTGGGGCGACGCATCCAAGCTTCCCAGCACCGAGACGATCGCGATCAACCCTGATCCCTCGGCGCTGTCCCGCTCGCTGGGGCGACCACCTTTCGCCGGTCATGAAGCGGCAAGCGAGTACTACTTGCGGACTGTGTATGACAACGCAGCCATGCTCGCAGAAGTGCTTGCTACGGCGGGGGACCTGCTAGCAGAGTCACCCGACGACTCTGACACTCCAGACACTTAGAGCCGCGCGGGACCGGGCCTCTGGACCACCCGGACTGCCCGGTGAGGCCGCTATCAGCGCCGGTACGGTAGTGCGCCGTGTCTGCAACGACTAGCCGTTCGGTAGCAGCGTCGCGCAAGTCTCGCACCAGCGGAGCGCCCGGACCCCACAACAACGAGCGTCTGCCTGTGAAGATGCTCAATGACCGGGTACTCGTTTCAACCGGTGAGGCCGAGGGCGAGCGCCGCTCCACAGGTGGCATCTTGATCCCCGCAACGGCCCAAGTCGGAAAGCGCCTCACCTGGGCTCAGGTGGTGGCAGTTGGCCCCAATGTAAGGGCCATGCAGGAGGGCGATCAGGTTTTGTTCAATCCCGAGGATCGATATGAGGTTGAGGTTCGGGGCCACGACTACATCATCTTGCGGGAACGTGATGTGCATGCTGTTGCGGCCGAGCGGCTAGATGAAGGCAGCCCAGGCCTCTACCTCTAGAAGACGGTGAGACTCCAAGCCGGCGGCTGCTGGAGTCGCGCTGCTGCGACCGACATCTCATAGGCTTGCGAGTGTGAGTGGGACACCAATAAACGCCAGCAGCGAGGCCCTAGTAAACGCCAGCAGCGAGGCCCTAGCGTCCATCAAGTACAACAGCGATGGGCTAGTACCTGCAATCGTGCAAGACATCGCCACCCGCTCGGTGCTGATGATGGCCTGGATGAGCGCCGAGACACTCTCATTAACTCTGGCCGAGGGGCGCACCGTGTTCTGGAGCCGTTCCCGCAAGGTGGTCTGGCGCAAGGGTGAGACATCGGGCGAACGCCAGTTCATCCGCGAGGCCTACTACGACTGCGACGGCGACACGCTGCTGTTTGTGGTCGACCAGGAGGGCGGAGGCGCCTGCCATAAGGGTTACTACTCCTGCTTCTTCAGGGCCTTCGACGGCTCTGACGCCAACCCGTGAGCGCGATCTCGAGTGTCGATTGAGGCCTTGGAGCCCGACCCCGCAGAACCCCTAGACCCCTTTGACCGCCTTGTCCCCGTTGACCCCTTAGGGGTCGAATCTGGCAGCTAAGGGCTGACCAGCGCCATGCATAGCCCTTCACGAGACGACTTTCGCAGCCTTGCCCGCGACTATCGCGTAGTACCTGTCTGGCGAGACGTGCTCGCCGACCTGACGACCCCGGTTGCAGCCTTCAGCCGCCTTGTCGGTGCTGACGATGGCTTCTTGCTGGAATCGGTTGAACACGCCGAGCGCTGGAGTCGCTGGTCATTCATTGGTCGTAACCCCCGAGCCAAGCTGGTTGTAAGAGGTCAGAACCTGGTCAGCGAAGGTGACCTTGGTGTGGCTATACCTCACGACCAGGGTTTGCTTGGCGCTCTTGATGTGTTGTTGAGCGAACTGCGAGCCCCGACTATTGCTGGGTTGCCCCCGCTGTATGGCGGGCTGGTCGGCTATCTCGGCTATGACGTCGTTCGCGAGGTCGAGCACCTACCCGATGTGCCCCCCGATGACACCGGGCATCCCGACGCGGTGCTGTCGCTGATCGGTGACCTCGCCGCCTATGACCACTGGCGCCAGCGTGCCACGCTCATCTCCAACGCGGTGATTCCGCAAGGCGTGAGCACCGCGCAGATCGACCGGCTGTACGACGAAGCCATCGAGCGGGTGGAGACAATCGCACGAGATGGCGCCCGTCCAATCGATGAGCCGCTCGTGGAACCGCCGGGGCCCGCTGACAGCACCGATGGTTCCGGGGTGGAGACCACCTCGACGATGGGACTCGAGTTGTATTCGGCTGCCGTGGAGGCTGCTCGGGAGCACATCTTTGCTGGTGACATTTTCCAGGTGGTGCTGTCGCAGCGTTTCGACTTCGAACTTGGTGCCGATGCGTTCGACGTTTATCGGGTCTTGCGCCAGGTCAACCCCAGCCCCTACATGTACTTCCTGCGAAACGGTGGGCTTGAAGTGGTGGGAAGTTCACCGGAACCGATGGTGCAACTGCTCGCAGGTCGGGTCATCAGCCGTCCCATTGCTGGCACCCGGCGCAGGGGACACTCCGATGAGGAGGATCGCCGTCTAGCTGCCGAGCTAGCCGAACACCCCAAAGAGATCGCTGAGCACGTCATGCTGGTTGATCTGGCACGCAACGATGTTGGTCGGGTGGTCGAGTTCGGTTCGCTCCAACTTGACGAGATGATGACCCTGGAGCGTTACAGCCATGTGATGCATCTGACTTCTCAGGTGTCTGGACGGCTCGCAGAGGGTCGCACGCCTGTAGATGTCTTGCGGGCGACCTTGCCGGCTGGCACAGTGTCTGGGGCTCCGAAAGTGCGGGCGATGGAGATCATCGATGCGCTCGAACCCACAAAACGCGGCCCTTATGCAGGTGTGGTGGGCTATCTCGATCTCTCTGGCAACATCGACACAGCAATCGCTATCCGCACCATGTTTGTCAGCGGTAACCGGGCATCGGTGCAGGCCGGGGCAGGAATTGTCGCAGACTCCGTGGCCGAAGACGAACATGCGGAGTGCGTAAACAAAGCCAAAGCCTTGCTCGCTGCGGTACCAGCAGCACGGCGCATGACCGCGGCACGACGCGCTGCCGCCGCTTCCAGGCTCACGTCAACTGCCGGTGCATGAATGCGTGGAGAGCCAAACTGGCCAGGCGGCGTCAGCGTAAGGGGAGAGCATGACGGCAGAGCAGACAACGATTGCCGCGTTGGTTGATCGTGACGTGGTGCGGGTTAGCGGCGCAGACGCTGAGACCTTCCTGCAGGGCCAGATCTCCCAAGACATCAGCTCTGTCGGAGCTGGTGGATCCGCGTGGTCGCTAGTGCTGGAACCACGAGGGAAAGTGAACGCCTGGTTTCGCCTGACACGCTGCGCAGACACCGGTGGTGCAGGTGGCGACCCAGCGACCGCTGGCAGGTTCCTGATTGATCTGGATTCCGGTTACGCGCCCAGCCTCATCGCTCGCCTGGAACGCTTCAAGTTGCGGGTTGATGCAAAGTTCGAGATGTTGAGCGGCTGGCGAATGTTGTCGATTCGCGGCAATGTCGACGCCGCAGGCACCGAGCGTGTCGACGCGGAGGTACGAGCGACCGTGGACTGGCCTGGCTATGAGGGAGTTGATCTGGTTGGGCCAAACGCCGTGGCACCACCCGGTATTGACCTATCGCCTGACGGCTTAGAGGTGGCACGCATCCGTGCAGGCTGGCCTGCAATGGGTGCCGAACTCACCGACAAGACGATCCCCGCCGAGATCGGGGGTCTTGTGGAATCGTCGGTCAGCTTCACAAAGGGCTGCTACACGGGCCAGGAGCTAGTCGCACGTATTGACAGCCGCGGCGGCAACGTCCCCAGACCGCTGCGCCTGCTGAAGGTCAACCAGCAAAGCAACGAGTTGGCAACGGTGCCGGGCACCAAGATCACCGACGGCACCAAGGTGGTTGGTCAAGTCACCTCGTCAATCACCGACCCCGCATCCGGGATTACGTGGGCTCTGGGCTCTGTGCATCGCAATGTGCAACCGCCAGCGGTTGTCGCAATCGGCGATCTTGTGGCCAAAGTGACGGCCACCCCGCCTAGCTCAGCATGACCCCGGCGGTGGATCCCTACGCCGTACTCGGAGTGGCACACGATGCCACTGGCGAGGAGATCCGCACCGCTTATCTCGCCTTAGCGCGCCGTACCCACCCAGATGTTCGGGCCGGGAACTCGGCCGCCACCGATCAGATGCAGCGGGTAAACCTCGCGTACCAGACCCTGATCGACTCACAAGCGCGAGCAGCTCTTGATGCGCAGATAGCTCGCCGTTCTCATCCCGTCGCTGCTCCAAAGGCGACAAACCCGACTCCGCCATCACAGCCAACAGAAGACTCTACGACAACAACCGCCGACGAGCCTGACGCACGCATCTGGGACTTAGCTGACCAAGATTTCAGCGGTGACGATCGGGCAATCACAACGGGTGAGTTACCAACCTGGATGCGCCTGGGTGCTCCAGCGGCCTTCGTGCTGGGCATTTTCGAGATGATCTTCGGGTTGATGATCGGAGCTTTCGGACTAGTGCAACTGGGGCTTGCCACGCTCGTGCTATCGGGTCTGGGGTTCCTGCTCGCACCGTTTGTCGTGCTGGTCCGCAGCCGCCGATGACTCTCGCAATCAGATCTATATGACCGCTACGTACCTCGATCGCATCCTGGCGGCACACCGTGCCTCAGCAGCTGCCGACCCCCGTGATGCTCGCGAACTCATCGAGCGAGCCCGATCAGTTGCCGCCACACGTCGAGGATTCCGTGCTCGCCTCACCTCGGACGCCGGGGTGTCGGTGATTGCCGAAGTCAAGCGACGCTCACCATCTAAAGGTGATCTGCGCGTTGACCTATCGCCTGGAGACCTGGCGAGCGACTACTCCAGTGGAGGAGCTGCCTGCCTGTCGGTGCTCACCGATGAGCACTTCTTTGGTGGTTCAATCGACGATCTGCAGCAAGCCCGATGTGCCACAGACCTGCCGGTGCTGCGCAAGGACTTCACAGTCGATGAGCGTGATGTCGCCGATGCAGCCGTCATGGGTGCCGATTGTGTGCTGCTGATCGTGGCTGCCCTTAGCGACTCGGAGCTGGCGCAGCTTCTCGCCTTAGCCCGCTCGTTGGAACTTGATGCTCTGGTGGAAGTTCATGACGAGGCTGAATTGACTCGAGCGTTAGCTGCTGGGGCAGACATGGTTGGCGTGAATCAGCGAGATCTCGTGACGTTCGAAGTCGACCGTCAACGAGCAGAGCGTCTCGCGCCGCTAATGCCAGCCAGTGTGGTTCGTGTAGCCGAGTCCGGGATTGGTGGCCCCGCTGACTTGCCCCGGATCCGTGATGCGGGATACGACGCAGTCTTGGTCGGGGAGTCGCTGGTGCGCTCTCCGGATCCGGCTGCTGCCGTAGATGCGCTCGTCCACGAGGGGCTCCGCTAGTTGCCGTTGCCAGCACTCCACAGTTGCAGCAGTCGACTAGCGTCACGAGCGTGTTCATCAAGGTGTGTGGCATCACCAACGAGGAAGACGCCTTGCTTGCCGTTGCCCTCGGTGCAAATGCCGTGGGATTCGTGTTTGCACCCTCACCCCGTCAGATCTCGATGGACAGGGCACGCGACATCGCCCGGCGGTTGCCTAGTGATGTGATGTCGGTCGGCGTGTTCCGTAACGAGACTCCCGAGCGTGTCGTGCAGATAACGAACCGCGCCGGCATGGGTGCGGCACAGCTTCACGGTCACGAGTCGGTTGAACAAACAACCTGGGTAGGCGCCCGTGTGCCGGTCACGATAAAGGCATTCCCGGCAGGGCATCCTGATCTGGAACACTTGCGTGACTTTGGTGTTGAGATCGTTCTGCTTGACGGCCCGCGCCCCGGCTCTGGCGAGGTTTTTGACTGGTCGTTTGCTGAGGGAGCCCCTCTCGCGGGACACCGCCTGTTGCTGGCAGGCGGGTTGAATCCCGGCAATGTTGCTGCTGCCATCAAACGTGTCAAGCCGTGGGGGGTGGACGTTTCAACGGGTGTTGAAGCTCGTCCTGGTCGCAAGGATCCGCTGAAGATGCGTGTCTTCATTGATGTAGCCCAGCAATTCGGCTCAAGCACTAAGGATTCTCGAAGTGACACTGTGACCGACCTCTTCGAGAACTCCAATGGGGGTAGCGACACTGCTTCACCATATGACTGGGCCTCAGATGCGAGAGGCTGAATCCCGATGTCGCTCCTTAACCCTGTACTTGAGGTTGAAGGTTCACAGTGAGTAGCCACCCAGCAACACCGCAGTGGATGGGCGATCCCAGCGCCGATGGACGTTTCGGTGAGTTCGGCGGGATGTTCGTGCCCGAGACTCTGGTGCCGGCCTGCCAACAACTCGACCGTGAGTTTCGTGCAGCTTGGGCCGATACTGAGTTCCGCACGGAACTCGATGACTTGTTGCGTGACTATGCGGGTCGGCCGTCACCGCTCACTGAGTGCGAGAACCTCTCGTCGGAACTTGGCGTACGGGTGCTACTCAAGCGCGAGGACCTCAACCACACCGGAAGCCACAAGATCAACAACGTGTTGGGGCAGGCACTGCTGGCACGCCGGATGGGCAAGTCAAGCCTGGTTGCTGAGACGGGCGCGGGCCAGCATGGCGTCGCCACCGCCACGGCTGCGGCACTGTTTGGCATGGACTGCGTCGTTTACATGGGCACCGTCGACATCGCCCGCCAGGAACTGAACGTCTTCCGCATGCGGCTACTTGGCTCTGAAGTCGTCGCTGCTGAGTCGGGGTCTCGCACCCTCAAAGATGCTGTCAACGAGGCGATGCGTCACTGGGTGGCAGTGGTTGATACCACCCACTACTGCCTCGGTTCGGTAATGGGCCCGCATCCCTACCCGTGGATGGTTCGCGAGTTCCAGAGCGTGATTGGACGTGAAGCACTCGAGCAGTGCCACGCCTTGCTTGGCGGCGAGGTGCCTGATGTTGTGGCTGCCGCTGTGGGTGGCGGCTCCAACGCGGCCGGGATCTTCTCGGGTTTTGCCAACACGAGCGCCGAACTTGTGGGGGTTGAGCCCGAAGGTGGTGCTGCGATCGGACGTGCTGTGCCGGGGGTCGTTCACGGCTCGCGGTCGTATCTGATGCAAGACGAGTGGGGCCAGGTGCTTGAAGCTGAGTCGATTTCAGCCGGGCTGGATTATCCAGGTGTAGGCCCCGAGCACTCGTACCTAGCAGCTAGCGGCCGAGCGTCATATGTGCAGGTCAGCGACGCTGAAGTCGTTGAAGCGTTCAGTCTGCTGTCTCGCACCGAGGGAATCATCCCCGCTCTGGAGTGTGCGCACGCTCTGGCGTGGGTGTGGCGCGAGCGTGACTGTCTGGCCGGCCAGACAGTCCTGCTAAACCTCAGCGGCCGAGGCGACAAGGACGTTGATCAGATGATGAAGATCCTGTCGTGACCTCAGCAGGTGGCAGCGTCTCTTCGGAGTTTGGGCGTCTGGAGACTGCGCTACGGCAACGTCGTGATGGTGGTGGCAAGTGTCTGGTGCCCTATCTCACCGGCGGTCTAGGTGATGACTGGCTTGAGACGATCGCTGCGGTGTCGGCTGCTGGTGCAGATGCCATTGAGGTGGGGGTGCCGTTTTCGGATCCGGTGATGGACGGCACCACGATCCAGCAAGCCAACGATCTCGCACTCTCCCAGGGGGCTACACCCCACTCGATCCTGTCCGCGTTGCGAGCCGCGAAGTCTGACATCGCAGTCCCGACCATTGTCATGACCTACGCGAATATCGCGCACCACATGGGCTACGAACGCTTTGCTGCGTCGCTCGTGGATGCCGGCGTGAGCGGATGCATTCTGCCCGACATTCCCCTCGAGGAGGTGGGGGAGTGGGCCGCCGCCGCTGACGCGGCAGGGATTGAGACTGTGATGCTCGCTGCACCCACTGCTCCCGATGAGCGCCTGCCGCGCATCTGTGCGCGTTCTCGTGGCTTTGTCTACGGCGTCGGGCTTGTGGGGATTACCGGTGTTCGAGAAGAGTTGGCTGCCTCAGCAACGGCAACTGCGGCACGCCTTAAGGCTGTGACCGACCAACCAGTGATTGTTGGTGTGGGCGTGGGCACACCTCAGCAGGCCGCAGAGGTATGTCAGGTTGCTGACGGCGCCGTCGTGGGCTCAGCGATAGTGGCCCGCATGCTCACCGGTGCAGGCCCGCAAGGCATCGCTGACTTTGTGGGCGAGTTCCGCTCCGCTCTAGACACAGCACATGCTTGAGCCTCATCCCCAAGCCACAGGGTTTGCGCTAGCCGGCTGTTAATCCTGAGTCGGCGCTGACGATCGTGCCGTGAATGGTGGGGCACTCATCGGATGCCAGGAACGCGAAGAGTGCTGCGATGTAGCTGGGTTTCGCCATTGACCTGAATCCCATTCCGGGTCGCACAAGATCCCAGTCGGGATTGTCGACGAGTTGGATGTTCTGCACCAGCGGTGTGTCTACGCCTCCGGGTGCAATGGCGTTTACCCGAACGTCGGTCTTCGCGAGTTCCATGGCAAGCGCCCGTGTCAACTGAACGACAGCGCCTTTGGTCGCACAGTAGGTGCTGAGGTAGGCCATACCCATCAGCCCGGCGTTAGAAGCGATGTTGACGATGTTGCCGTCGGTCTTGAGCAAGTGGGGCAAAGCGGCTTGGCTCATGAAGAACATGCCCTTGACGTTGATATCAAACATCTTGTCCCAGCGGGCTTCGGTGACATCGTAGATGTGGTCCTGCCAGCAGACTCCGGCGACGTTGCCCAAGACATCGAGGCGGCCGTAGCTGTCGACACAATTGGCGACGGCATCGCGACACGCCTGCACAGAACTGACATCAGTCACCTGGGTTGTGATCTTCCCCGGGCTTGAGGCAGCTCGAGCGACAGTCTTGGCAAGACCATCGGTGTTGATGTCTGCTCCACACACAGTTGCTCCCTCGGCGGCGAGACGTAGGGAGACTTCCTGGCCGACACCGGAAGCTGCACCAGTTATGAGTGCAACCTTTCCATCGAATCGTCCCATGTTTTTCTCCGTGTGATTTCGGTGTGATTGCTGCGCGCCCGCTCGGGCCCTCTGGCGGGCCGATTGGCCGCTCGGAGGCTAACTGTGGCGGAAGGTGACGCTCATGCGTGGGGGAGCGCGACGTACTTTAGGAACCGAGTGTTCCCATTTCTGCTGGCACGCCCCGCCCATCACCAACAGATCACCTGATGCGAGAGTGAACGAAGTGCTCGGGCCGCCTCCCTTTGGTCGCATCAGCAGACGTCTAGGCCCTCCCAGCGAGACGATCGCAACAAGTGAGTCGGCTGGCCTCATTCCGATCGTGTCGCTGTGCCAGGCAACCGAGTCGTCTCCATTGCGGTAGTAGATGATCCACGCCTTACGGAATCGGCACCGATACCGCTTTGAGAGTTCCTTGCCCATTGAGGTGATAGCTCGGGGTGCGTCCGTCGATCCAAGTTGGAGTTGTGCTCCAAGGCGTGGTTCTTCGACCATCCGTCCATACATCTGACGTCGTGCCCCTGTCCAGCGCACCGACGTGGCGAGTTTCGTGAGCAACTCGTCACCACCGTGTACCCATCGTGATGAACGTTCAATCCAACTCTGTGAATCGAGTTGCGTGCGACGCACTTCCGCCAGGACAGACACCTCAGGCTCACCCTGAGCAAACAAGTCGCCCTGCAACATCTCGACCCCGGCAGTCGCAACCACCAACCGGGTACCACGCCCCGACCACTTCTTCGTCCGGCCAGCCTGACTCTTACGTGCCACAATCCCACAATACCCGAACACTCGTTCGCTTTACCGTAATTCTCTGCTCGGGCTCGCGGCTGCTGGCCTCAATCGCTGTTGGATTCGGCGTGTCGAGTTAGCCGCGCCTGAGTACGCCCGACGTTCTTCTCTTAGGTTATTCTGAACCAATCGGTGCCGTCTTGCTCCACTCTGTTGGGCTCTGCCGACTGCAAGAGATCGCTTAGAGCTCGCTTGATGCGGCCTGCTTCTACAAGTGCAGCACGGAGTCTCGCCATTCCGCTGTCTCTCTTCGTTCCGGTTGCATCGGCGAGCACTTCTGGCCGCCCAAACAAACACACGACATCTGGGGCTATACGTGCCTCAAAGAGAGACCGAGTTGCTGAACACTCAAGCCAATAGTCGACATCTCTCACGCAAACATCAACGCTGATGTCCACACCTCCCAAGGTGGCCGACTTCATGCGGTCGGCCAAATAGCGAGGTACGGGTTCGTCATAATTCCCCAGTACCAGGTAGTCAAGGTCACTACCTTCCGAGGCTTCGCCCCGCGCGACAGAGCCAAACAGCCCGACAACCCGCACACCTTCAAAGCCACTAAGGATCTCCGCACCCTTCCGGGCATCCTCAAGCGTCGGTGTGCGTGCTGCCATAAGCGGCCACAATAGCTCACCACTCAGACCAACGAAACCCCCTCAACCACAACAAAGATCACTTGATCGTGTTCAAAAGACTGGCGAAGACGGCATGCTGCTGCCTCCCCTTGAGGAACGACATTCCTTGGTGCCCCTGGCGCGAGCCTGAGCGGTTTGACAGTCCGAGCTAGCGTTATTCTTGGCGCGGCGTGCTGTTCCCGACGTTTACGTTTGCTGCATTTTTTGCTGTAGTACTCCCGGGTTGCTGGCTATTGAGACGCTGGGCGGTGCCCTGGAAGCTGTTCATGCTCGGGGCTTCGTACTGGTTCTACGCAGCCTGGGATCGACGGTTTGTGCTGCTAATCGCGGCGATGACCTTGGTGAACGCCGGCTCAGCGAGCTTGGCCAGCAGGGCTCACCACTCCGGACGCCATAGCGCGGCGGCAGCAGCCGTCGGGGCTGGCATCGGCTTTGACCTCGCCGTTCTGGGTTTCTTCAAGTACTACGGCTTCTTCACCGAGAGTCTCGAGACCAATCTAGGGATTGCCAGCCCTGCGCTCAGCATCGTGTTGCCAGTCGGCATCTCGTTCTTCACCTTTCAAGCGATTAGCTATGTCATCGATGTCCACCGAGGCGTCACCAAGGTTGCATCGCTGCTTGACTTCGCCGTCTACCTGTCGTTTTTCCCCCAGCTGGTTGCAGGACCCATCGTGAGAGCCCGCGAGTTCATGCCACAGATGCGATTTGGTGCTCGCACGCCACGTCGCCAGCGGCGCTCATCAAGCCGCAACCCCGAACAGCTGGCGCTATGGCGAGACACCAAACTGTCGATCCCCTATAGCGACCCGGGATATCGCATCGAGCTTGGCCGGGCCGCTCACCTGATCGGGCGAGGCATGTTCAAAAAAGTCGTCGTAGCTGACTTCCTTGCCGGCGCAATCGTGGAGGAAGCCTTTGCCTCGCCCGGGGCGTATAGCGCCTTAGACGTGCTGTTCGGCATGTACGGCTACGCAGTCCAGATTTATGCCGACTTCTCGGGATACACCGACATGGCTATCGGTGTGGCGCTACTCATGGGCTTCCGGTTCCCGCAGAACTTCGATCGACCCTACGCAGCTGTCTCCATTCAAGACTTCTGGCGCCGCTGGCACATGACCCTGTCACGCTGGCTGCGCGACTACCTCTACATCCCTCTGGGCGGCAACCGCCGGGGGAGGGTGCGCACCTACCTGAACCTGCTCATCACGATGGGACTCGGCGGCCTCTGGCATGGAGCCTCGGGAGTGTTCATCGTCTGGGGCCTCTATCACGGTGCCGGGCTCGCGGCAGAGAGATTTGCTTCCAGGGTGCTCACCGCTCGCAAGCAAGGCAAGCAGCCCAAGGAGCCCAAGCAAGACACCCTCGATGTCCCCATAGACACTGATCCCCCAAACGGCGAAGGATCCGGCGACCCGCGCCTGCGCGACACCGTTCTGCTATGGATACGAGTCGTGCTTGTCTTTCACTTTGTGTGTGTTGGCTGGGTGTTGTTCAACAGCGACACTTTGGCCAGCGCTGGTGACGTGTTCGGACGGCTGGCTCAAGGCTGGGCCACTAGCCCTGTGCTTCTCACCCCCACCATCGTTGCAGTGATCGTCGGCTCGATACTGCTGCAACTTGTTCCCACCTCGGTCACTGCAAACCTGCGGGATCGGCTAGCGACAGCACCCGCCCCCGTCGTGGCTGCTGGCTTTGCACTGTGGATCATGATCGTTGTCGCCTTCGGGCCCGAAGGAGTCGCCGACTACATCTACTTCCAGTTCTGATGACGGACTTTGCCACATGACTGAGCCACCTCCGGGACGCCTGAGACGCATCGTCGGGCTGATTGCTCGGGTCAGGCCACCCGAAGCCGATCCAGAGTTCCCTGACACTCCCACCAAGTCAGTCACGGTGTCGGTTCTCTCAACGTTTGCTTGCCTAGGGCTGTCGCTTCTTTTGGTGAGCGGCAAGATCGTCGACATCGCTGACCGGCTTCCGCTTGGCGATGATCGTGACCGCTGGCTCAGTGCCGCAACAGATGCGAACGACCTTGCCAGCGCCGTGTGGCTAGACCGTCCCTATGACACTCTGCGCGAGCTGCGAGGAGCGGGCGAAGCAGCAGGTCAGCGGGTAGATGTCATCGGAGATGTCGAAGACCTCTTCGACCTAGTCGGCAGCTATCAGGCTTCCGCAACCCAAGACAGCACCTCAACTGATCTAGCCGCTGAGCCCTTCGCGGGATCAAAGGCCAACGGGGGAGCAGTGCCGCGCCCCTACGACTCGCCAACACCGGATTCGCCTGCGAGCGGCGGCGACGATGCGAACAATCCGTTGGGAACAGCAGACATGGCCTCTGCACAGTCGTCTCGAGGCTCCGGTCAAGAACCAAACCACTTCACTCCGCCCGGATATGCCTACACACCGGACTCCATAGGCAACGAGCAGCCACGCCACTTCGGACCGCGAGCGACACGACCCTCCCAGACGAGCTCATCTGAAAGTGATGCCCGCACGCTGTTGAACCTCCCACCACCGACGTTGCGAGACGAGCCGGTGTCGCCGGAAGAGCCGCTTCGAACCTATGTGGCGGGTGACAGCCAGGCCTTCTATCTAGGCCATGTTCTACGTGCAAGTCAGCTCAAAGAAGTGCTTGACATCCAACTTGATCAACGCCACTCGACCGGCCTTGCACGGCCTGGCTACTTCAACTGGCCCGTCCACATGTTCTTTGTGATCATCGAACATGATCCCGAGTTGCTGATAATGACGCTGGGCAGCAACGACTGGCAGAACATGAGCTCCCAAGATGGAGAGGTGATCAGGGTCGACACGCCCGAGTGGAACATCGAGTGGGGGCGACGCCTCAGCGTGATGCTTGATGCACTGGGAGCACCGCATCGCCACATCGTCTGGGTGAGCCTGCCGCCGACCCGTGATGACTACCTGCGAAACGGCTACGCGGTGATGAATGGCATCGTCACCGAGATCGCCTCCACTCGAGACTTTGTAACCATGATTGACATCTGGGAGTTGTTTGGTGGTGATGCGCCTTATAGGGAGAGGATCCCACCGCCCGGAGACCCCGAAGGCACCCCTGTGGATGTTCGACAAGACGACGGTGTTCATCTCAACCGTGAGGGTGCCGAATGGGTTGTTGAGCTAATCGAAGCCGAAGTCATCGAAGTCTGGAACCTCACAGCCAGCTAGCCGACCGTCCTCATCCAGGCTCCACGTGCGTTCGCGCCGCTACTAGGACGGTTCGGAACGGCCCCGTGCCACGCCGAACTGCCTGATGCCTAATTGTCCGATCTATATAGGGAAGTTCATCTGTCCCCTTCTGGATGGCAGTTTGGCTTTGATCTGACAATGACATTAGGAGTGATGATGAGCCATCTGAGAGGCTTATGTAGAAGTGTCTGACCTTTGCCATTTGAGCTAGAGTCAAGGCGAAATGTTGGGATCCGGCCGATCTTCGGCTCGCGATGGTGAAGTTCAGGAGGCACTCATGAGGATCCGAAATGCCAAGAGAACAGGGCAACCGCATCGAAAGATCTGGGTCGCCCTCGTCTGTACAACTGTTGCGGCTTCGGTATTGGTCGCGCCGAGTGTCTCGGCCCGGAAAATAGTGCCACAGCCATACGACGCGTCACCGCACTCTAGAGTCGCGTCTCAACATTGGACGTGGCCGAGAGCAGGTGGCAATACCTATGACGGCCCCAAGTTCACGTTGCATGACCTTGATCAGTCCGGAGATCCGAATCATTACTACTACGTTGCTGACGTTACGTTTAATCGTTCAGACGATGAAGGTGATGTTATGACCATCCGTCTGGACAAGGAGAATATCGAATCGGGAGATATAACTGAAGGTGTCTATCTCCCTAAAGGGTTTTCGGAACGGTTCATCGCTGAGTTGCAGTGGCTGGACAACGGTGGCTATGCCGGCTTCTCAAGATATCAACTTCGCGAGTTCAATGGTTCTCATCCTTCGGATCCTGACTTCGAAACCAACACCGAATACGGCGGTTGGGATAAAGATGCTGAGCGTTATGTACTCAAGTATCAGGATTGGGATACCAAGAGCACCTGGCCGGTCTTCGAAAGGTTGCCAGTCTTTTGTTGCAACGCCAATCTCCTGCTCCGCTATGTCACACCACCGGAACCTCCGCGACCGGCAACCAACTCGGCTTGGCCAGTTACTCTAGTTGACTCTGACTTGACGCTCACCGAGAACACGACTGAGACCACCTGGACACATTCGGACGATCTTAGTTTCACGCTGCAGGATGTAAATTACACGATTGATTCGCTTGTGTTGGATGAGGATGGTGACAAGGATGCGTTGTATATTGAGTTGAACGAAACTACATCGGATCCGGATGTGGAGGACACGCTATTCCCTGAGGAGGTGATTGATGGGTTGTGGGTTGAACTGTCGTTCACTGATGAAGACAACGTTGAGCAGAACGTCACGTACCAATTCCACGAATTCACTGGATGGGATCCCTCACACCAGATGTATATGGAGAACTCATTCTTTGGAGGTTGGAGTTCGACCGACAAGCGCTATGAGTTGACACACTACGACTTCCTGGGTAAACCCGTTAATTGGGCAGCACCTACTGGTACGGTCAACTTCAAGCTTCGCTATCAGCATCCAGCACCAAAGCCACCCAGTTCACGCGATAACAACTGGGTGACGCTCGCAGACACCGAGTTGACTCTCACCGAGGACACTGCAAACTCAACTTGGACACACTCAACAGATCTTGACTTCAGTTTGGACTATGTCAACTACACGATTGACTATCTGTCATTCGACAAGAGCAGCACTGATGATGTGTTTGTTGTCCGGATGAACGAGACGAGCTCTGACCCAGACGTTGAGGGCGCCTACTTCCACGAGGATATTATTGGAGACCTAGTGGCGGTGTTGCAGTTCACTGATGCGGATGGCACTACACATGACATTCGTTATCAATTCCAGGGGTATTCGGGTGATCATCCCTCAGATACGGGTTTTGAGACTGACACCGAGAGAGGCGGATGGGACTCCTCTGACAAACGCTACGAGTTGAAGTACAACGACTATCTGGAAGACCCGATTAGCTGGGCAGCCCCGACAGGCACCGTAAAGTTCAAGTTGCTCTATCTCTACCCGGAGTCATGCATAACTGGTGTAAGGGATGTCAAATACACCAATCACAAGGAATACAACCGTATGTTCTCGCCCGACAAACCAGACGGCTGGACGGAGTTCATTCCGCAGATGCGATTCTGGATACATGGTCCAAGTTCGCTGGGCGATTACAAATGGGACTGGGACTGGGACAAGTTTCATTTGCAGTATTGGCGCACTCCCGACCAACCCGACCAAATGGATGATGCGTATATGATCGATGAGTTCTTTGACGTGGACAAGGGCTACCACACCAATAGGCACGGTGTAGAGGTTGTGGCCTTTTGGAACACCTATCGTGTGACGCTCACAAAGCCCTATGACCTAGGTGCCTATTACGGCAACCCGAGTCTTGACGGTGAGACTTGGCAATTTGAGAAAGGTGTTAGATACACCTATCGGGCTCGTCACCTCAATAGCGAAGGCTATTGGGGTAACTGGTGGCAACGTGACTTATTTGTGCCCATGCCGGGTCCTTCGGCTCCTTCCGACCCTGGCGGCGCGTTGGACTTCTGGCACACCGAACCCGCAAATCGGGATGCGATAACCGGCATTGAGGTTCAATACCGAGAGGGTTGCTCATCCAACAACACTTGGAACAGCACAACGCATGCCGTAACCGGAGACTCGATCATTGAGACTCAAAACTCGTCGTACAAGGTGCGCCACAGCGAAGGACTTCAAGAGGGTTCCCGGTATGACATTCGCACCCGCACAGTGTGGGGCGCACCAATCTCTGACACCGGCGATTGGTCCGAAACCCAGTGCTCCCCAGAAGTTAAGACCACTCCGTGCCCGGTGCAGTTGGCACACCGACGCTAGAGGCCGGAGATCAACAGGTTGTGGTGACCTGGACCGCCCCCTCAGAGGGTGGCGCAGTTGCAACCTATGAGGTTGACATTGGTATCGATGGCGACTGGGATCAGGGCCCCGACACCGTCACCGGCCTCACAGAGTTGACGACAACCGTTAGCGGTCTCACAAATGACACGTCTTATGACTTCCGGGTGCGCGCCGTCAACAGCCACGGTGAAGGCAACTGGTCAGACACAGTCACAGCGACTCCGACCATGGGTGTTGCGCCTGGTAAGGCGGGTCGACCGGAGGTGATCTCAGAAATCACGCAGGTGATTCTCACTTGGACTGCGCCGTCTGATGGTGGCACGGTCGCAACTTATGAGGTTGATGCTGGCATCAGCGGTGATTGGGATCAAGGCCCCGACACGATGACCGGACTCACCGGATCCTCAACAACAGTCACTAGTTTGACGACCGGGACGGTCTATGACTTCCGGGTTCGCGCGGTTAATGATGCTGGAAGCGGGGAGTGGTCGAATCACAGGTCAGTCAAGGTTGGTTTCGGTCCGCTGCCCGTGTCAACAACTTGGTCTGATGGTGTCAGTTTGGGAGTCACGCTAAAGAGTTACAGTGATCTGCCGTCATATATCCCATCAACTCTTGACGCTGGTGGCGGTTCAGCCACGGTTGAGGCGTGGGGCTCGAGTCCGCGAACGATTGAGTTCACAAAGACTGGTGAGTATGACATCACACTGACTTGGGACGTGGATGCGACAACTGGTCTTACCTATGAGTTCACTTCAGACGCGCCACCACCACTTGAAGCACCCGGCCAGGTCGGCCAACCATCGCTAACTGCAGGCGACACGCAGGTTGAAGTCATTTGGAGCGCTCCCTCAGACGGTGGAGCGGTAGCCACTTATGAGGTTGACATCGGTATAGGTGGTGACTGGGATCAGGGCCCAGACCCCATCACTGGTTTGACTGGATTGTCAACAACGGTCACCAATCTGACCAACGACACCACATATGACTTCCGAGTCAGCGCCGTCAATGCCACTGGTAATGGTGACTGGTCAGACACAGCGTCAGCGACACCAACTGAACCAACACCGATACCGATCACACCACCAAACGTGAGTCATCAATGGCCCGACAACGCGTCGATAACGGTCACACTGCGGGTGTATCAGAACAAACCATCGTTTGTTCCATCATCAGTAGACGCAGGTGGAGGCAGCTGGACCGTCACACCGTGGGACGAAATCTCAGACGGCTCGACACGCACAATGACCTTCTCCCGCACCGTCTACGAAGACATCGTGTTGAAATGGTGGGTCAACAACGACGGCACCCTCAGCGGCGAAATAACCGACAACAACTAGCATCGGCCGACCGCCAAGGTACGCCAGCAAATCAAAGGCGAGGAGCGGGATCCCGGCGAGGGCCCGCTCCTCGCTTCGTGCGTTCGAAATGCGGAGGGGAGGTCTAGAGCTGGTAGCTGGCCACTGTGCAGCTGACCGCGAAGATCGGGATCGGCTCGCAGAAGTGCACTGTGCCTTCCGCGCCGTCAGCCGCGCCGCTCACGGCCACGAACGTCCGAATCTCAAACCCTCCCTGGCCTGCATCGCGGTAGATGCTGAGATCGTCGTAGCTCACGAGAGCATCACGATCGTTGCGACACCATCGATCTAGAAACTGCAGGTCCCAAGCTTCATTGATCTTGCCTGAGTCAGGGGTCGCAGGCCAGTGCGAGATGCCACCGGTTCCCACAAGGGCAATCTTCTCAGGGACGGAGTCGGCCGCTCGCCGCAGCGCCTCACCAAACACCCGCGCCCGGCTCAGAGGAGCAAGAGGGGGACCTTGACAGTTGATGTTTGCGGGCACCACTGTCAGGTCGAAGCGTGGCGTAAGAAAGTGCAGAGGCACAGCTATGCCGTGATCGAACTTCCACTCCTCGGCGTAGGCAACATCAACGGTTTGCATGACTTCTGTGATGAGCCGCAGCGACAGGTCAGCATTGCCCGGCGCACGGAAAGGCGGGATGCCTAACCACTCGGGGTTCTCGATTGGGCCCTCGTAGAAGTCCGCCATACCAATCGCAAAGCTCGGCATGTTGTTCATGAAGAAGTTCGCGAAGTGCTCAGCCGCTACGACAATCAACGCCTCCGCGCCACTGTTCTCAATCGATACACGCATGTCGTCTAACGCTTCGTAGAAGGCGTGGCGCACTGCGGGATCGGCTTGATCGGCCCGACCGGTAATGCCAGGCGCGTGACTACACACTCCTGCGTAGACGAGTGGCATCAGCGACTCCCTCGGTTGCCGAGGCCACGACTGGCGTGAGAGTCCTGACCTAGACGGCTGGCATGAGCGTCGACACCTTCGTAACCGGTCATGGCATACACGCCAGCTCGAACAGGGCCGTATTTGGCGATTCCATCACGCATCAGTTGCAAGTAGTCGGCCCACTCGATCCGGTGAAACGCCGCGAAGTGCATCAGTATCTGACCGTTGACTCCGATGTGGAACAGCTTGCCAATGTCAGGCGCAGTAAGCGCTTCGATCTCCTCTGGAGTTAACTCGTACCGATCTAGAACGGTCGCTGGATCATCACCAAATTGACCCTGCATAACCGGGTCGCGGTTTAGTTCAAACAGAAACTTCTGTACGTAGTAAAGGCTCATTACCGATACCCGTTCAACCCCCAAGTTTCGGTATGTGATGTGTGTCTAGCGAGACTGCGATGTTCTTTGTCTCCATGTAGAAGTCGAAGCTCCAGTCACCGCCGTCACGCCCGATCCCGGATGCCTTCATTCCGCCGAATGGGGTAGGCAGATGTCGCACATTGTGAGAATTAATCCAGATCATCCCCGCGTCAAGTGCGTGAGCTACACGGTGTGCTCTGCCTACATCTGCTGTCCACAGATAAGCAGCTAACCCATAGTCAATGTCGTTAGCGATCTTGATGGCATCTGCTTCATCGCTAAATGCGATGGCCGTCAACACCGGACCAAAGATCTCTTCCTGGGCGATCCGCATCTGCGAGCTCGCACCGCTAAACAACATCGGAGTCACCCAGTTGCCACCTTCAGGTGCAGCGGCCCATGGTGTTCCCTCAATGATGCTGACGCCCTCGGCCCGAGCAATGTCAACGTAACTGCACACCTTGTCACGGTGACGAGGGTGGATGAGTGGGCCTATCACAGATGCTGGATCGAGTGGGTGCCCAACCTTCACATTGCGCATCTTCCGCGCAACACCAGCAATCACCTCGTCATAAATCGAATCAGCAATCAGCACACGAGACGAGCTGGTACAACGTTCACCGTTGAGGCTGAAGATCATGAACACAACCGCATCAATGGCACGTTCAAGATGAGCATCCTCAAACAGGATCACCGGGTTCTTACCACCTAGCTCGAAGTGCAGTCTCTTAAGTGTTGCTGCACCCTGAGCCTGGATCAGTGACCCTGTAGCCGACTCTCCAACGAAGGCGACCGCCCTCATGGCTGGGTGTTCTGTCAGACTCTTTCCGGCCGTCTCGCCAAGGCCGTGAACAACATTCAGTACTCCAGGTGGCAAGCCTGCTTCAAGAGCTAGTTCTGCGAGCAATGCAGCACTCAGTGGGCTCCACTCCGCAGGCTTGTGAACCACAGTGCAGCCAGCGGCGAGTGCTGGCGCGATCTTCCATGTTGACAACATGAACGGCGTATTCCAGGGAGTTATTACCGCAACTGGGCCAATAGGTTGTCTCATCGTGTAGTTGACGTGATGAGCAGACGGCAAGGACAGTCCATCTGCAGCACTAGGTGCTTGATCGGCAAAGAACCGGAAGTTCTCAGCGGCTCGAAGCGCTGCTTGGGACATAAACCGCATCGTTTGTCCCGTGTCAACACACTCAAGGACTGCAATCTCGTGTGCTCGATCAGTGATCAGATCAGCAACACGATGCAAGATGCGTTTACGTTCAGTCCCGGGAGTTCGTCTCCAAGAACCAAACGCCTCGTCAGCCGCGCGGCACGCTAAATCAACGTCACGAGCATCACCGGAAGCAACTTCACCGAGCCGAGAACCATCAATCGGTGTGCAATTGCTAAACGTCTCACCGCCCACCGACGGCACCGCCTCACCAGCAATCAAGTGAGCGACCGGCTCCGCCGAATACCGAGCCAAGCAGCCACGGGCAACCTCAAGACTCTCCTCAAAGCTGAGATCCAAACCTGCCACTCACGCTCCCCTCACCGCCAACACAGCGAGAAATCCGACTCTAATCAGCCAAGACAACGCCTTTGGCGCCACGCGAACCACCACCGACCGGGCTAATCAAGTAAGCGGCTCTCAGTTGCCTTTCGCAACCCCTCCTTGCGACTCTTCACGCCGAGCTTCTTCCACAGTCGCGCCAACTCTCGATACATCGCACGCTCGGAATAGCCCGAGTCGGCAGCAAGATCAACCACGTAGACACCATCCCTGAGTGCGCGCAAGAGTTGCTGCTCCCGCGACGAAAGCACCAGTGGCTCGGGCGGTTGACAATACTTCCGAACAGTACCTGCAGCTTGTCTGAGGCGATTTGCACCAGCTAGAGTTGTAAGGGCAGCTAAACGGTCGAAATGAATTACACGGGGCGGCGGTCCATGGATCTCGCGCTCCTTAGGCGGTCCGTCCTGCCCTAGGTAGGCACCGGAGACTTCCAACCACTCCTCAATCGCTGTGGCGGCGTGTCTCAAATAGGCACGGACAACTGACCAGTCGGCCGCAATAGCCGCCGGTATTGAGCCTCGTGACAGCGCGGCATCGCTAGAACGGAACAGTTCACCAACACGCCTCTGATAAGACGCCGGCAACGACTCTGCATATACATAAACCGCGACCCGGTGATACTTCAATGTCCACGGCTCCTCAAACTTGCCTTCGCCCACGCCAAATTCGTAGGCCTCAGCAATGGCAGTCGCAGCTACGAGAATTCGCTCGCAGGCGACATCAACCGCAGCCGGGAATTGTCCAGGATGACCGCCCTCCACGAGACAGAATTGTAGTTTCGACAGCTTCCGATATGCGTCCTCATCGGCTCTCGCCTTAGCGCTACCGACACAACGTCACACAGAGTCCGACGCAACACATCAAGGCATACCGAGCAACATACGGATGTCAAGCTTCCTTTCGCTAGGACTTGCTGTAACAACAATGACCAAGTATGACCACGTCTGTCAGAGTCTGCCGCGGGACCTGACAGGTCACTTGTCTGACTTGTCAGACAAGAGTCATAGATCACCTGTCTCGCTAACCAACAATTGTCATGGTCGATAGTTCGCCAACGCGGTCGTCGACTGTCAGATTAATTCCTCCGACGACTAGGAGACAATATGAAGCCAAGACACTTAACATTTGCCGGGTTCACCCGTGAAGTTGGCATGTGCCTATTGGCGGCTCTCGTTGTGATCGTCATGGCGATCGCACACGCCAATGCGGCTACGAGTTACCAGGGAAGTGACTACTCGTATGACCATTCGCAAACCTACATCACAACCTGTGATCAGGAGAGCGACAACACGAAGGTCAAATCTGAGGTTGACGACGATAACAGCAACGCCAACGGGACGACCGACGCTGCACACGACGTCGATGGGAATAACGGAATCTGCGCTTCCTGCAACGCGGGTTGGTCAATTCACCGACACAAGACCTGCGAATACCGCGCTTGGTGGCCAGACCAGTGCGGGAACTGGCAAGCTGCGTGACACTGCTCACAACCGCGGACGGGTCAGCATTGGTCGACCCTTCCTCTCGGGTCGTGTCGGCCGTGGTGTGCGAGGGGTTGTGCTACTCCTTTCAGGAACGTGAAGTCTTGCGACACCTCGACTTAGAGGTTTGCGAACGATCGTCTGTAGCCATCGTTGGGCCTAGCGGTTCGGGCAAGACCACCCTGCTGCATATCCTTGCCGGGCTCCTTCAAGCCAACTCCGGTGAAGTCAAAGTCGCGGGCCTGGATCTCCGGAGAGCTTCCAGGAAATCGCTAGCACATCACCGGCGTCACAGCATCGGGATGGTGTTTCAGTTCGGGGAGTTGATTCCAGAGCTAACGGTCGCCGAGAATGTGGCGCTGCCGCTGCTGATACGAGGCGACTCACCTGACGATGATCGCATATGCGAGTTGATTAAGGCTGTAGGGCTGCGCGATCCAGAGGCTGTGCCCGCCCAACTCTCTGGTGGAGAACTACAACGGGCAGCAGTGGCAAGGGCACTTGTGACCTCGCCGGATGTGCTTCTCTGCGATGAACCGACGGGCTGCCTTGACGCTGCGCGATCCGAAGTCGTCACGCAACTGCTCGTGGATGCAACACACCGCATTGGCGCGACCTTGCTAGTGGCGACTCACGACGCAGCCGTGGCCAGTCGAATGGACAGGGTGCTGCTTCTAGATAACGGACACCTGCGGAGTGTGGCTGGGTTATGAATCGGTGGCGGATCGGGGCGATGACTGTTCGCATGGCCCTGTCGACGACTTGGCGGGATGACAAACGGGCGGTGGTACGTGCAGTAGTAGTCACGCTGGCAAGTACAGCGGTGGCCGTTATCGCAGGCATTCTCATAAGCACTGCGAACCTCGCTAAACGAGTAGATGCAAGGGCCACCAACACTTCTGTCAGCATTGTCGGAGACCACGAGCCAGCGGACTTCAGCCACGACACGATCTTCGACTCGATCGGTGGCGAGCAGATCTATGTGCATTACTGGCGCGTCGAAAGGCCGGGAGCAACTGTGCCCGGCATACCTGAAGGTGCTCGGTTAGGACAGTGGTTTGTCTCACCCGAACTACAGCGCAGGATCGCTACCGAGCCAGGCCTCCGGGGCCGATTTCTCGATGCACGAGTCATCGGTACCGACGGCATAACGTCCGCTAGCCAACTGGTTGCGCACCGCCTAGTGGGCCCCGACACTGACCTGCGCTTTCGGGTTGCCGCGGGACAGACCGCCTCACGCGTACGCGGAGCCGTAGGTTTCGAAGCTCGCGATGTAGCTGCCGCATCCATTGTGCTCGTGATGCTGATGGGCTCAGGGCTGCTCCTAGCTGCCCTTGGCCCATCAGCATGCGGCCTGCAACGTCGGCTGTCGATTCTGCGTTCACTCGGAGCTAGCGGGCTCTCGCTGAGAATGGTCGCAGCTGCAACGGGCGCCGCTATGGCGGCACCTGGTGCATTCCTGGGCAGCCTGACCTGGTCTGTGGCCGCGCCTCAATTGCAACGTGTGCCGCTTGTGGGTCAACGTGTCCTGCGGGGTGACCTTGCGCTCAGTTCAGTGCAGGTCGTTGGCATTGCCATGGCGATCACAACACTGGCTGGGTTGCTTGCCGCGAGGAGGTCACGGAGTCGTGTCCGGCTGCGACCCACTCTCCGACTTGTGGGCTCGCCTTCGCACTGGCGGATCGCACCGCTGATCGTCTCGGTCACGGGGATCGCTTACGCCACGACGCAAAGTGGCGAACTGTCCGTACGACTGTTCGTCACATCGCTGTTTGCGGCTGCTATCTCAGTAGTGATCGCTTTACCGTTGCTGTTACATAGCTTGGGGAAGCGCCTCGCGCGAGTCGGTTCGCTGCCGTTACTTCTTGCCGGGCATCGACTTCGATGGGACGCCGGCAGGGCGAGCTTGCCTTTGGTGACCCTGGCCGCTGTTGGTGTGCTGGTGCCCGTAGCAGTTTCCTATGTCGCTAACGCTCGCGGCGAGGATCCGGATCCGCCCGGAGCCTCGGTGGAAACTGTCACACTCAATGGTGAGGTAGACGCTGGAACACTCCAAAACCTTGAGTCCGTCACCGGGGGAGTGTTTGTTGACATCTATTACCACCTCGACGACAACGCGGACACCCCACCCATCACTACATGGGTTGCAGACTGCGATGCGCTCCGCACCGTTGTTGAAGTGACAAGTTGCGATGCCGACGGAATCATCCTCGAGTCTGCAGCATCGGCAGCAGTGGCACACTTCGATGCGGGCAGCAGTGTCGCTCCTACACAACATGAACTAGAGCAACGAGTGCTGATCTCGAAGCAAGGCAGCCACGCCGAACAGGGGCTCCGAGCGTTTGTGTTGAACAACAATCTCACGAACCTGGGCGTGTGGTCATACGACGACGCCCATGGCTCGGAATCCGCGACTGTCGCCTGGATCGTAGCGGCAGTTCAGGTGGGTGCAGCAACAGCGATTGTGGCTTTGCTGCTTAGCGTCGCTAATAACGCCTCACGATCTGCTTCCACTCGAGTGCGGCTCCTAGCGATCGGCGCCCGGCGTTCATTGATACGTCGCGTAGCCAGTATCGAATCTGCAGCGTTGGTTGCGGTCGTTGGATTGGCTGCCACAGCCATCGGCACACTCGGGGCTTTCGCCTACTCGCTTGTCGACGGCTCTGCGCTTCCCAACTACGCACCGTCATTGGGCATCGCACTCTGCGTGCTAGTTGCTGCAACCCTGGCTGCTGCGGCTGCGGCAGCCAGTGTGAACGCTTCGGTTCTGACAACATCATCCAACCAGCTAGACGGACTCTCCTGACCGCACAAGTGCGCGATTCGGCCGAGTGCACGATTCCAGGGTGACAGTGAGGAAGATCTCTGCTGGACCCTCTAGTTGTCTGAGGGGTTGGTGGGGTAGTGGCGCAGTTGGTGCAACTCGCCTTCCTGGCGTTCCATCACCTGCCACCGTGACATCAACATAAACCGTGACTGCAACACCGGGCCGCTCACTGGCGCTTGCAAGGACGTCCCACATAGCTGATTTCGTCTCGAAGTTGTAGGTGGCACAGCGATTGACCTCTTCACAGCCGCCGACATGCCACTTCTACCGGCCCCGGCTCTAGGCAACATCCGTCAATACCTAGGTGAATTTTCCTGTTTATCAGGACCCTATTGCTGGGCGATACTTGCGCTGCTACCTCCAGGTGACGAGAAACGGCGGCGATCGGCTTGCGAGACATCAACCCGCATTGCAAGAACTAAACTCAGATCGTGCAGCTAGACCAACCTATTGAGACCGGCAAAGACCTCCTGCTGTGGCCGCGCTGCAGGCGAATTGCCGTGGCGCTAACCGTCATGTTCGAGACCTGGTCCGACGGGACTGCGCCCACATACTCGGTACAGGCGTCATCGCTGCGATCAGGCACCACCGACCACGCTGGAGCCGCATGGTCCACCTACGGTGGCCGAGCGGGGGTCTGGCGCATCCTGTCCACGTTGAACCGTTGGCAGATGCCGGCCACGTTCTTCACCAATGCCCGCTGTGCCGAGCTATACCCCGAGGCGGTCAGCGAGATCGTGAGGCAAGGCCATGAACTCGGAGGCCATGCCTACACCCAGGACGGCCTGTTAGCCTATCTGGAGCCTGAGGAGGAGCACCTGACGATCGCTCGGTGCCTCGACATCCTGGAAGAAGAAGGCGGGAGCCGGCCCACAGGGTGGCTCAGCCCCGTTCTCGCTTTCACGCCTCACACCGCCGGCTTCCTAGCTGCCGAGGGCCTGCAGTGGCACGCGGACGTCACCTACCTCGACCTTCCGCACTGCGTGGAAACTCCCCATGGGACCATCGCGGCTGTGCCCAACAGTGACTTCACCGACAGCCGCGTACTTAGAGCAAGTCCCCAGAATCTGGTGGACGTTTACCTCGCAACATTCGACTATCTCTATGAACATGAGCCCATGAGCTTGCTCGCCATGACTCTGCACTGCCAGTTCGGCGGCCGACCGATGGTGATTGCCGCCTTCGAGCAGATCATGAAGCACATCACCAGCCACGACAGTGTTTGGCTTGCTCGGCACTCCGAACTGGGGCGCTGGGCTTTGGAAAACTCCGTGTACGAAGCTACCCACCAGCGCCGGCTGCTACCGGAGGGGTCAGGACGCCTCGAAGCTCCGCTCGCTTAGCGGACTCGTCCGATCGGCTCCGTCTCGCCGAGCTCCAACGACAGCCGCGTGGCTACGTCCAACACCGACTTGGCCAATGCGGAATCGGGTTCAGCAGGCACCGACGCTGAAGTGCCCACAATTCCGATCGAAGCGACGATTCGGGCCTCGCTGGCAAAGACTCCCGACGCCAGAGCCCTCGTGCCTTCAAACTCGTTGGTGTTCACCGAAATACCTGTCTCACGAATCTGATCTAAGTCGCTACCGGCGACGATGCCGCTTTGGTGCGACGGCCGCCGCGGCAGGTCCTCGGCGGGCAAGTACGTGCAGAACACTCGCCCGTGGGCCGATTGCCAGGGTGAGAGCCGGGTCCCGGTCTGGATGGTCACCCGAACCACCCGGTCGGCATTGTCATCGATTCGCAAGACCACCGGCGCGGCGCCGTCCCACACGGTAAGCACCGCTGTTTCGTTGGTGTCGCGAACCAATCCCTCCATGAACGGGCCGGCGATGCGGACCAGTGGATTCCCAGCCGCAGCTGCTGCCGCCAGAGTGAAGATGCGAGAGCCCAAGCTGTAGCAGTTGGTTGAAGGATCGAGCCGCAGCAAGTTCAGGTGTCGCAACACGCTCACGTAGCGGTGGGCCGTCGCTCGGGTGAGTCCAGAACGTGCCGTGATCTCCTGGAGGGTCAGCGTCGGCCTGCTTACGCTGAAGTAGCCGAGGATTGCGCTTGCCCGCTCCAATGACTGGTTCTTGGTGCCAGGGCCACGGTCTGAGGTAGCAAGCGCTGGAGCCAGCGCGGACGGATCGGCACCGAAACTGGGCTCGTCGCGGTCAGAGGCTGGACTGTGGAGAGAATTCATAGCTGAAAATGGCCCTTTCGTGGATGAGCGGCCTGAAGCGGTCTTGGACAAAGCGCTCATGCTCGTCGGTTGCGAGGTACGCCACCAACTGCTCCTCGGTCTCGAATTCGACAACGAATCCGTGAGTGAACCGGTCGTCTCGGCTGGATCGGTTGACCCCCATGGCCCATGACTGCATGGCCGGGAACTGTTGAGGGAACTTGGCGAGTTCAGTCAGCATCGACTCGCGTTGGTGGTCGGTGGCGTGATCGGCGAAACGGAACAGCACGATGTGTTTGATCATGGTGAACTCCCAGTCATCGCACTTTGAGCTTCATCTTTTGATCTCATCGAGGTGTCCTCTTTGATCCGGACCATTGGTGCGCCCCCTACCAGCACCAGGAGCGCCGGAACTCCAGCGGAAGTTGTGACACGGCGTGCTCAAGGCGCCCAAGCACGCCCGCCACTTCCTCGAAGCGTTCCAGTCGTGCTGGCAGGGTCGACCAGATTCGTTCAACGATCTCGGCCGCTTCGGATTGCACAGACTCAACATCGATGGTTTGTAGCGCTCCGTTTCGCACCACAACGTCACCGTCCACAATCACCCAGCGTACCGATGATCCGAGTTCGCTGTACACGAGCTGCTGGCGAGCCTGCTCGGCCGGGCCGGGAAGCAACTGCCCCCACCCGAGAACGGCCACATCGCCAAACGCGCCCACGTCGAGGCACCCTAAGTCTTGACCTGTCACCAATGCGCCACCCTTCCAGCACATGCCGAGCGTGTCGGACGCACGCGGCCAGTCGGCCGGTTCCGACGCGATGCGCTGCAGGATGGCTGCCATCTTCACCGTCTCCCACATGTTTTGGGAGTCGTTGCTGCTGGCACCGTCGGTGCCGAGAGCTACCCGTCCGCCCAAACTCCAGAGCTTTGAAGCTGGAGCTAGCCCGGCGCCCAGCTTGAGGTTGCTGACCGGATTGTGTACCGCGACAGCCGGTGACGCTGCCATCCGGGCTACCTCGGTGTCGTCGAGCCAGATGGCGTGGGCAAACGATGCCCATTCTTCAAGGCAGCCAAGATGATCGAGGTAGTCAACTGTTGATCGTCCGAAACGTGCCGTTGCAAAGGGGACTTGTGAGCGGGCCGACAACAGGTGAGTTTGCAGTCGCGCTCCTCGCTGGCGGGCGAGATCAATCGATGCCTCGAACAGTTCGGTGGAACAACGCGGCAGCGAAGAGGGCCCGAGCATCGGTGTGACTCGTCGATGCCGCCCGACCCAGCGGCGCAAGAAAGCATCGACGTGAGCAAGCACCTCCGATGGGGGTGATCTCCGAGGGCGCAGAAGTGCCTCACCTCCATCGATCAGCTCCAACGGCAGCGATGAGAAGAAGTCGAGGTCGGTGTATTGGGCGGCCACTGCGGCCCGCATTCCGACCTCGACATACGCAGTCATGACTGCATCAAGCCCGTCGGCGAAACACGACTCGTCGACTCGCACGCAGTCGACAACGGTCGTCGTTCCGGTCTTGAGCATCTCGGCTGCGCCCATAAGGGTGCTGACCCTCAACTCGTCGGGCGCCATGAGCGCCCCTGCGCCGCCGTAGCTCGCTACCACCATCCAGGCGTCGAGAGGCAGAGTGTCGCACAGGCCCTTCTCGAGAGTCTGTTTGAGTGGGTGTGGGCGTTCACCAATCCCGGGATGACCAGCGATCCACACACATCGAGGGTCTCGACTCCGGCTGGTGCATTGATTGATGGGCGCCGACCCGTGATCACGCCGTCCTCTATGAGCAGATCGGCTGATTCGATGTCGCCTGTGTCGGTCAGCAGCACTCCGTTGCGAATGAGCACCGAACCCATCAGGTGGCATCACCCATCGGCGTGAGAACCAGCCGCCTCGTCGTCACGGGCCAGAGCCATCTCGAACTGCACCCGCTCCTCTGTGCCGCTCCAGCGCCCCGGACCTCCGTACGGAGCGGCCTGGCGCCGCACGCAAACCACCATCAGCGTCGGACCGGTCGAGCTCAACGCTGTGGCCACTTCGGCCGCGAGATCAGCGCCAGCGACCAGGACCGATCTCCATCCGGCTGCGATGGCCATCCCCGCCAGGTCGAGGTCATCAGTACCGGGGAGCGCTCTGTCGCCTCCGGTCTCGTAGCGATCGTTGGCCAGCACCACCACATGCAGGTTCATCGGCGCGGCGCCCGCCACAGTCACAAGCGCACCTAATCCCATGAGCAGATCACCGTCACCCACGAGCAGTGCAACCTGGCGGTCGGGTCTGGCTAGAGCGAAACCTGCGGCCATCGATAACGACACGCCCATCGGGTCGGAGCCGAAGTAGGTCGGTCGGCGGCTGTCGAGTTCCCGGAATGCCCGGCTGCCCGATCCAAGCCCACAGATCACCACTCCAGAATCTCCGAGGGTGGTGTCAAGGGCGCGAGCGACGTCGTCTCGGCTGTGGATCGCTGCTGCATTCATGGAGTTGACTGCAGCAGCGCGCGGCGGGTAAGCAGGGCTACAGCGGGCCGTCGGTGGAGCCACGCCATTTCCACCACTCTCGCCGCGTGGACGATGCCTGCTGGATCGTCGATCAAGAAGTTGGTTACCTCGATGCTGTCGAGAACGCGGGTGGTGGCTCGAGCCTTGTAGGCGTGGTAGTAGAAGCCGTCGTCGGGGCCACCTCGCAGAGCTGCGATTACGGGTATGGCCAGCCCGTGGTGCCCGCTGTAGCCGGCCAGCGCATTAGCTGCCACCAAGAGTCCTGCGTTCTGGCAGACCAACACACCCCTGCAGCCCCCCAAGGTCATCCCGGCAACAAGCCCGACGCCCTCGTCCTCTGCGGTAACCGGAATGTTCCGGATGGACTCGCTCATGTCGAGCGCCTCCAGCAGTCCGGACAACCAGGAGTCGGGAAGCGAAGTTGCGAAGGTCACACCTGCGGTTTCCAAGGCGTCAACCAGACGCTGAACGCTCATGGTCGATCGTCCCGGCATGCGTCATGGCCGAGCTGCACAAGCAGCTCGGCGTCGATGCGAGCGAAGGTTGTCAACTCATCTAGGTCCAGAGCTTCACAGCCCGCCGGCGCGCTACGGGGCCGAGGGCCGAGACGGGCCACCGGCACACCAGCGTGACGAAGCAGCGCCCCATCAGTCGAACCCCGCCAGCCGACGATCGGCCCAGAAGGCCCTAGGTGTCGCTCCCATGAATCGGTGGCCAGCGCTACCACGTGGTGGTCGGGCGAGGTCCGTCCTGCGGGCATTGAAGCGGTCACGGAAACCTCTGCGTCACAGCCATCGGGTTTAGCATCGGCGAGAATCTCGGCTAGTTCGCTAGCTAAATCCAGTACGTCATCGTCGGGCACAGTGATGAGAGAGAGATCTGCGTGGCCCACGGATGCGAGCATGTCGGGCTTGTCGGTCATGCCTGCTGTGACCGCGCCAAGCCCCACATCACGACCGCACAAAGTGCCAGGGTCACGACTTCGCAGGTCTTTGCGCCAGCTCTCGATCGCCGGCAGCAGACGTGCCAAGGTTGCGGCCGCCCCACTGCACCCATCGTCCGATTGCAACATCAGTGGGCCGCCCCAAGTATGCACCGAGATCCTCAAGTACGCGCTTCCCGGCTCTTCGTGGAGGACACCGGGTGCGCCGGCCTTGACGTTCACCGCGCTATCGGGCCACAGGCCGCACTTGAGTGCTCGGTGAAGTCCGGCCGCGAAATCGTTGCGGTCGGGCAACGTCCGGTGGGTGCCTCCGCTGGTTAACAGCACCCCGGTTCCTGGAGCCAGGGTGCCGGCCCGGGAGGCAGCGAGTAGAGCCGCGAGAGCTCCAGCTGCAGGTCCCTTGGTAACTGCGATCCCCGGTCCGATGAGCTTCCCGTCGCGCAGTTCAAGGTGCGGGCTCTCGTATGCCCCAGGATCTGGGACGTGCCCGGTGAGCAAGCGGTATTCGTCGGCGCTCGCCAGAGATGTGTCGAGGTGGGCGAACAGCATGAACTTCACGGCTCCGTAGTCGGCAGGCCCTGCCGTCACCAGAAGGTTGGCCCGAACGCCGTCGAAGGGATCGACGCGCCATTCAAGGTCCGGCGCGATGAGCTGCCCCTCAAGGGCCAACCGCTCGGCAAGCGGCCTTTCGTGACCGGGTGGGCTTGGCGTGGTGACCATCAAGCGAGCGAACTCGATGACGTCTTCTTCGCGCACGGTCTTTCCAGTGCGCTGCACCGCTTGGGTACGGCAAGGGGTTTGGTCGTGCATGGTCTGGTCACAGACGCTCTGGATCGTCGCGGTCACGCAGCAGACCTCTCTGCGAGCAGTGCCGCGGCCTGTGCGACCACACCGCCCGCCGCTCGAATCTTCCAAGCGTTGTTCGCGAGCGGGTGGGCGATCCGCTCCAGCTCTTCGGTCAACGCGCTATGTACTGCGTCGTTGTCAACCGCGCGGTCTTGCAGAAAGCGTTCAGTAGCTCGCATCCGCAGCGGCGTAGCCGCCACCGCACCCAGCACGACACGAACATCTCGCCATCGGTGATCGGGCGTGACAGACGCCGACAGCGCGGCCGAGACCATGGCAAAGTCGCCTTCCCACAGTGCCAGCTTGCTGAATGCTGAACAGCGGGTGACCGCTGAGGCTGGGATGGTGACAGCCACGATCATCTCGTCGGCGGCACAGTCGACCTCGGAGGGTCCGGAGTAGAGCTCAGCTGCATCGACGCTGCGCTCGCGGTCGGCGCTAGCCAGAGTGACTCCGGCGTCCAAGGCAACGAACGCAGTAGCCAGGTCCGAGGGGGTAACGGCCTGACAACGGTGAGCTCCCACGATGGCGTGATGGAATCGGTGATCACCCACCACGGCGTAACACGGGCAAGTGGGACCGCCGCGCTTGTAGCAGTTGAAGTCGTTGCGGAAGAACCAGCAGCGTTTAGCCTGAGCGAGGTTCCCGCCAACAGTGGCCGCGTTGCGGATCTGCTCAGTGGCAATAGATGAGACGGCATCGGCGATCATGGGGATCTCGTCACCAAGATCCGCAATGAGCCTGGTCAGGGTTGCTCCGGCCCCGATGCGCCAGTCACCGGCCGGCGTCTTGGTGATGATCCCCAAGTCGGCCGCCCTTGATGTTGAGATGAGCCTGACAGGGCTGCGCAGCCCCTGGCGTCGTTGCAACGACAGGTCGGTATTGCCCCCGACCAATGCGGTCCCCTCGGAACCACGGAAATCCGAGAGGATCGACTCCGTACTCTCTGGAAGCGTGACTGAGGTGACCTCGCGCTGGGATTGGGCACGAGCGAATCTTGTGCCGTAACGATCTAGGAAAGCATGGAGCCCGAACCTGTAAAGGGTACGCATCGAGGCGGTCCACCACCTTGACGGTCGCCGCCAGATCGGTCGAACCCGTATCTCTGTGCCGTCGCGCTCGGCGAGAGCGGTAAGCACCTTGTCCGGGGTGAAGGGCAGGTCACGCAGCCGGATGCCAGCGGCATGGTGTACTGCATTGGCCACCGCGGCGGCCACTGGGTATATGGGTAGCTCCCCGACGCTCTTGGCGCCGTAGGGCCCGGCTTCCTCTCCGACTTCGATCAGCACGGTCCGTATGTCGCAAACATCGGCGGCGCGGGGGAGTGGATAGTTGAGAATGGTCGGGTTGACGGGTCGTCCACACTCGTGAATCAGCTCTTCTCCCAGCACTGCACCCAAGCCCATGACCACACCCCCGATGATCTGACCCTCCACCGCACTGGGGTTGATGGCCTTGCCGACATCGTGAGCAGCCACGTAGTCCACGACACGGATACGACCGGTCGATTCGTTGATATCGACCACCGCACCGTGAGCGCAAAAGGTGTAGCTCGCGGAGAAGTTGGGAGCGGGATTGTCGGCGCCGAACATCTCCATCCGGGTCTCGTGATGGGTCGCATGGGCCTCCAAGACGCCCCCGGAGGCTTCGTCGGTCGCTCGAACCAACTCTGAGACCTCGACGCTGTGATCGTCGAGCACGGCCAATCCGCCCGTTAGAAACACAGCATCGGCGGTGCCCCCAAGCTTGGCGGAGGCAATGTCGCGCAACTTGCCGGCCAGCTCGCGTGCTGCGGCGCCCACAGCATGCGCTCCCATGTGAGTGCCCCTCGAAGACCACGCGCCTGCATCGTGAGGCATATCCGGGCCGTGGCCCATCACGACATCAATCTCGGACGGATCAAGACCGAGCTCGGAGGCTGCGACCTGTGCACACATTGTTCGCTGGCCGGTGCCTGCGTCAAGGCTGCCAAAGCGCACACGAACCCGGCCGTGCTCGTTGATCTCTACTGCGGCCGAGCTTTCGTTGGTGCCGGGCCCGACATGGGAGCCGCTGCCATGCATGCCGGCGGCTACTCCAAATCCTCGCCCAACGCGACGTTGAGCGCTTCTTTGGCGCGTCCAGTCGAGACTTGATCGAACGGCTTCAAGGCACTCGACTAGGTGGGCAGAGCCGATGCGGGCCCCGCACAACGCGGTCGAGCCTGGTGGGTTGGCGTTGGCGATGCGCAGATCGATGGGATCGATCGACAACTCCTCAGCGATCTCATCGATCTGGCTCTCCAATGCAAACGACATCTGCGGGCCGCCGTAGCCACGGAATTGGCCGCCCGGCTGCATGGCGGTGTCCACCAAACGGGCTCGCCACTTGACTGCCTCGGGCTGGTACAGCGAGCCCATGGTCTTGACCCCGACCTTCAAGACGGTCGGACCGGAATGGTTGTAGGCACCATTGTCGTAGAGGAGATCGCCCTCTATGAGGCTGATGCGGCCATCGGCATCGGCATGGGTGCGGGTCGTCACGGTGCTGCGATGACGAGTCTTGGTTACGGCGAACTCCTCGGTTCGGGTCAACTCGAGCCGTACCGGCCGTCCGGCTTGCCGAGCCAGCAGCGCCGTGATCACTTCATGTTCGGCGATCTTGGAGCGGGCACCGAAACCACCTCCGACCGAGATGTCGTGACAGATCACGTCACCGGGGTGAAGACCGAGCGTGTGGGCAACCTCCATGGCGACGTAGTAGGGCGCCTGGGTGGGAGTCCAGATCTCGAGACGGCTTTCGTTCCAGTTGGCCAGCGCGATGCTGCGCTCCATGCAGACGTGGGTCGTGCGCGGGTACTTGAAGGTGCCTTCGACCATCACGGCGGAACGCTCGTGTCCCCGAGCCACGTTGCCCCATGAACCCTGTTCGTCCACGGCGAGGTTGGGGCCGGCGGATCGGGCGTGTAGGGAGGGTGCTCCCGGCTCAAGAGCCTGTTGTGGGGTGGTAGCTGCTGCGAGGGGCCGGTATTTGACCTTGATGGCCTGCAAAGCTCGCCTCGCGGTTGTCATGTCTCGAGCTGCTACCGCGGCCACTTCTTGGCCGATGAAGCGGACCCGGTCGGTGGCGAGCACCGGACGATCCGCATGCGCCGGCCCAGAGTGCTTGTAGAGCGTTCCGTCGGCGAGGTCGGCGGCGGTTACTACGGCTTCGACCCCGTCCATAGCTGTCGCTTCGGTCGTGTCGATGGCGAGGATCCGCGCGTGGGGATGTGGCGAGCGCAGGATGACACCGACCAGCACTCCCTCGAGGGTCAAGTCTCCCGTGTAGCGAGCCGATCCCTCGGTTCGGGCCTGCCAGTCAAGCTGGCGGGTTCGCCGACCGATAGCGGTCAAGGTCATCGGCGCGGCTCCGCGGCATCTTCGATCGCGTCAAGAATCTGTGAGTAACCCGTGCAACGACAGAGGTTGCCCGAGATGCGTTGTCGCAGCAGGTCCCGATCACACATGGACCCGGTGGCGACTGGCTCGGTGCAGACAATCGCGCTTGCCGTCATGACATGACCGGGCGTGCAGTACCCGCATTGGAACGCGCCATGATCGGCGAAGGCCTCCCGCACTGCAGTGATTGTTTCGCCGGTGCTCTCAACGGTGACCACGCCGCCCGTGACGGTGGCAGCCAGCGTGATGCATGCCAGCTGAAGCACACCGTCGATGAGCACCGTGCAAGCGCCACACTCGCCCTGACCACAGGCTTCCTTGGCTCCAGTGAGCCCGCATTCACGCAGAAAGGTGAGCAGCGTTGCATCCGGGGGCTGACTGCTGGCCAGTCGCTGACCGTTGACTGTGATCTCGAAGGATCTCCTCAGTGGGTGGGCACCCGCGGGTTTGGAGATAGCGCTGGCCGCCGCGCGAGCCCGCCGGGTCAACCTCACAGGCGGCCCCAGTCGTCGGCCGCGGCCCGCCATATGTCGATATTCCTGGGGTCGACCGGCATCCTCCGGGGGACATGGGTGTGCTCGTGTTGTTCGGGTGTCAGCACCCGGTGGCCGTCGCACAGCTCGATGCGGGGGCCGTGCGCTTCGTCGAGCATGTAAAACGCCAGCGAGAACGACGCCGAGTGGTTCACCAGATCCGCAGGAATCGGCACGCCCTTATAGAGCGCCCGAGCGCGCAATCGCATCATGTGATCGAAGCTCTTCATCGCGAAACACAAATGCGCCATGTAGTACGAGGTGTCACGTCGCACCGCTAGGGAGTGGTGGTAGCGGTCCTCGCTGCGCAAGAACACCGTCATGTCACCGACATAGTCCGAGGGTTGAAACCCGAGCACGTCCACATAGAACGAGACGGTCGCCTCGTAGCATTCCGTCGACAGGAAGGGATGGACCAAGTCGATGGGCCGCAACTCCACCTGCGGAGGATCGGCGAACTCGTGGAATTCGGTGACCAGCTCGATGATGAGGCCATTCGGGTCACGCACCGCGAACCCATCGGTAGCCAACTCAGCAGTCCGATCGTGGAGGTCCGCCACAACCAACCCGGCGTCTTTGACCCGTTTGCGTAGGGCGTCGAGGCCGCCGGGCTCGCGCACATCGACAATGTGAGGCTCTCGGCCCGGTCACCAGTGGCGACGAGCTCAATGGCATGGTGGGTGACATCGGCGCGCATCTGAGCCCAATCGTCGCCGCGGCTCTCAAGCACCAGGCCGACGTGGTACTCGTACCAGGCGATGCTTGCGTCGAGGTCGGGTACTTCGATCCGGGCGAACATCAGGCCATGGGGTGTGGTCATGGTCGTCTGTCTCCTTGCGTGTCGTCTTGGGACTCTGCGGCTATCGAGGTTGGGGCTATAGGACGAAACTGAGACGCCCTTGCCGCAGCCGCTCAGAAGCGATGATCACGCGACGCAGCCGAAAACGCGGCCCGGCATCGGTGGCCACAACTACATGGCGATACCAGCCCCAGTACGCATCAATCTGACCATCCCGGAGGCGATGAACGTTGAAGGAGGCGTTCACCAATGTGCCGTCGGACTTGGGATCTTCTGCGACGGTCACGTTGCCAATGAGTCGATGGGTCTTCGAGGGGGGGGTTCGGCGTGGGCGTTGCGTGACTTGAGCCTGGTTATACGAGCCGCGAGCAACTCGGCGTTATCGGCCACGAAGAACTGCGAAGTGCGGGGGTCGCCCCAGGGGTCATCGAGAGCTGGGATCTCGTAGCGGCCGTCGGCCAAGAACAGCGCATGCCAGTCGTCGAGGCGCCAATTCTCAAGCAGGTCGGCCTCGTGGAAGAGGAAATCTTCAGCTTCTGCCCGGCTGAGCACCATGGTCACGCGGCCATCGACTGATCCGAGGTCAGAAGGGAGTTCCAGCGGCGCCAGAAGCTCCTGATCGAAGCTTCGTCCACCGACCGGCAAGCCTTGCCGGCCAACTCGTCGGCGAGGCCCCGTGAGATGTCGTTCCAGTCCACACCTGGCCTCAGATCTCCTGCGGTTGATTCGATTCCTCGCTGGATTGCTTCGTAGGCCTCAATATCGTCGGGCGTGGCCAGCCCGCCGGGGCCGATGAAGCTAACCAGGATCTGCAAGCGCAGCGCTCGGGCTTCTTCGGGTTCGGAGCGGGGAGCTAGATGCCAAGCGGTCACGTCTGTCGTGCGGGCGCTCGTGGGTTCGAGCATGCGGATCGACAGAGCCTCGATGTCGAACATCAACAGATTGGGAAACACGAAGAAGATGCGGCTGTGATCGGCGATCCTCGATGCCCGCTGCGGCCCCAATCGCTCGACGAGCTCGGTTCGCACAGCATTGATCCGGCTGCGTTCGGCGTCGCCGAAGCGCGGCTCCCAGTCCATGCCGACCCTGCCGGAGTGAAAAGAGCTGAGCCGGGTTGTAGGACATGACCTGCGCAGCGCGGGTAATGTCGATGCGCGACTTGGCCACGCCCTCGGTCAGCACCACTGGGAGTGATGTCGCCAGGCCGGGGAATCCGGGCCGCTCGTCCCAGAGGTTGGTGCCCAGCTTCTTGATCGGGACGTGGTCAGAGCCGATCGTGTGGATGTAACCCCGGTTGAGCCCATCCCAGAGACGATCCTGGTGCGACTTGTCGCGCAAAGCAGGAGCGACCTTTCCGACCCCGGCGCCACATGCGAGCAGGTGGGGATCGTCGTAAGTGAGAGCCAGGTAGTGCGGGCAGGTCTCGAGCGTGATCCGATGGCCTGCCAACCGGGCCGCACCAGCGGCAGCAACGGCCATGCCGACGGTGGTGTGAGGCACATACAGAGAACACTTCTGCAGTTTGGCCAGCCAGATCGCCCGCACCAGGTCCTGTTCCTCCACGAAATCTGGGCGCGACTCGCTATAGGCGGCGAGGTCCTCACGCCCGCTGGCCTTCATGACCCTGGTCAGGTGGCTGACCAAAGAGTCGTCCTCACAGTGCACCATGCAGAAGCCGTACGGGCCCAGCTGACGGATCTTCTCCATGGCCACAAACAGAACTGCGTCAGTCACGGTGACTAGCCCGATGGGATTTCCGGGTTCGTAGCCGCCCATGTAGAACTTGAAGCTCGATACGCCGTAGTCCTTGAAGTACTGCGGGATTCCCTCCACTTGTTCCATGCCATCGAGGATGAAGTGGAACCAGGTATCCATCCGCATTTCTGCGTCGGCGATTTCGCGCTCGGGCGGGAAGGTCTCTCCGAAGGTGGTAGGGCTGCGCCGGTACTGGATCATGGTGGTGACCCCGCCGGCCAGCGCGCTGGCCGATTCGGTGTCGCAGATCTCGTCGTAGGGCGCGCCGCCGCCCATATGCACATGAGGGTCGACCACCCCAGGGAAGATCAGCTTGCCTCCGCAGTCGATGATCTCTTCGGCGGCAGGAAGGTCGTCGTCGGATCCGACGGCAATGATCTTCTCCCCGCGCACAGCCACTCCACCGCGCACAACGCTCAATGGTGTAACCACCTGACCGTCCCGTAGCACCAGATCTGCCTTCATAGCTCAGGCTCCTACTATTGATTTGCGGCGACTTGACTTCATGATGAGACGGAACACCTTGGAGCGCATATGTGCGAACTTGGGATCTTCTTTGGTGGTGATCTGATCTCTCGGTCGTGGCAGGTTCACCGGCAGATCGGCGTTGATGGTTGAGGGCCCCTGGGTCATAACCACAACCCGATCCGAGAGATAGACGGCTTCGTCGATGTCGTGGGTGACGAACAGAATGGTCGAACCGAACTCCCGCCAGACCCGCAGCAAGAGGTCTTCGAGCGTTGCCCTGGTCTGGGCGTCGACGGAGGCGAAGGGCTCGTCCATCAATAGAACCTCGGGGTTCATGGCCAGCCCTCTGGCGATAGCTACCCGCTGCTGCATTCCGCCTGAAAGCTGCCAGGGGTACAGCGAGTCGGAGCCCGCAAGCTCGACGGCTTCCAGCGCCCGTAGACGGCGCTGCTTGATCTCAGCTTTGGGTAGGCGTCCTCGCAGCGGCACTTCAACGTTGGCTGCGACCGTCATCCAGGGGAACAGCGACCGGCTGTAGTCCTGGAAGACCACGGCTAGGCCTTCGGGGGGCTCGGTGATGAGGTTCGTGCGCAGGTACACATCCCCAGTGGTCACTGGGGTAAGGCCTGCGATGCACATCATCAGGGTCGTCTTGCCACAACCTGAAGGTCCAACGAGAGCGACGAACTCGCCGGAGCGCACGTGAAAGCCCACTCTCTCGATTGCCTTTACTTCACCGGCGCGCGACGGGTACGACTTCGAGAGGTCGTTGATGCTCAGAATGACGTTGTTCATGGGAGCTGCCTTCGTCGAGTCATTCGCCACGACCGAACGCCCCCCGATGCCAGCGAAGAACCCGCGACTCGACAATAGCGAACAGCGTGTTCGCGGTGATTCCGAGGATCCCTACGAGCAGGATCCCGGCCCACATGTTGGGGTAGTTGAACCGCCGTTGCGAGAACGAAATGAAGAATCCGAGGCCTTGGGATGCTGCGAACAGTTCGGCAACGATCATCAGGATCAGGGCGATGCCGATGCTGACCCGCAGACCGGTGAAGATCTGCGGACTGGCACCAGGCACCACGATCTTGAAGAGGTAGCGGATCCGGCCCAGCCGCAGGCTTCGTGCTGTCAATACGGTGGTGCGGTCGAGTGAGCGCACCCCGTCGAGCGTGTTGATGAGAATCACCCACACAGCGCCGAACGCGATCAAGAAGATATTCATGGCGTTGGTGATCCCAAAGATGAGAATTGCCACCGGCAAGAAGACGGTGGACGGGGTGGATACCCCGAAGCGCACTAGGGGATCAAAAAACCACACAGCTTGTTTCCAGACGCCCAGTATCACGCCACCGACAATCCCAACTGCGGCCGCGAATAGCCATCCAAGACCGGCCCGAACGAGGCTTGCTGAGGCGTCGGTCCAGAACTGGTCGGACAAGAAGAGCCGAGTCGGGTCGCCCGACAGCCACACGTCGACGAACGTGGACAGGATCGTTCCCATCGTTGGGATGAACAACGACGAAGACCAGCGAGCCCAGATCTCCCATCCCACAAAGAAGGCGACGATGAGCCAGCTCGATACGCCGAGCCGGTAGCCATAGCCGGCGACACGCCATCTCAGCGTCATCTCGGCCTGCTGGGGTGTGCTCATCCATCGCCCCGATTCATGTCGGCCCATGGGAACAGCCGGGTCTCGATAGCTCGGAGTCCGTAGTAGACGAAGATGCCGATCACACCGATGATGAGGATGCACGCAAACACGAAGTCGGGCCGTTCGGCCTGCTGATAATCCCGGACCACGGTTCCGATGCCACGTGAAGCGCCGAGTAGCTCAGCACTCAGCACGCCGATGAACCCGATGCCGCCGGCTAGGCGGATGCCGGTGGCCGCATACGGTGCAGCCGCGGGCAGAACAATCCGGAACAGCTTTTCTGGAGTGCTCCAGCGGAAGCTATTGCCTACTTGGAGCATCACCCGGTCGACGTGACGGACTCCGTAGCTCGTGTTGATGAGGATCGGCCAGAAGATGGCGTATGAAACGATTACAAGCTTTATTTGGAAGCCGAGCCCGAAGAACAGGATGGCTATGGGTATGAGGGCTGTAGAAGGAATCGAGCGGCCTGCGTTCACCAGAGAAGACGACGACCGGTAAATGAACGAGAAATAGCCGAACAGCACCCCGATAGGCACTCCGATCGCTGAGGTCAACAGCATTGCTGCGAGCCAAGTCCACATCGTGTCTTGCACCGCGGCCCGGAAGTGTGAGTCCGCGAGCAGGTCGCTGATGCGGGCTAGGGCATGAAAGCGGTCGTGGCACCGACAGCTCCAGTAGCAACTCCGTTGCCACGGCCAGGTGCCATGCGGCAAAGACTGCGAAGGTGCCGAGCAGGCCGTAGATCAGGGGCTGTCGAGCCGACGCGAGGCGTGTTCGGATTCGGTTCACTGGCGGCTCGCGCGGTCAGAGGGGGTTGGCGCCGCCGCGGATGTGGTACGCGCCGGAGTGTGACGGCTCTGCTATGTCCGCCACACTCGCGGCACGTACAACGGCGGTGATGGTTGACCGATGTGAGGTCGTATCTATAGATCTATAGGCGAGACCACACCGGGATGAGGTCGTTGAGGTCCGGAGCCTCGGACAGGATCCCTTCATCCACCAGAATGCTCGCGATCTTGTTCATGAGGTCGTAGTTGACCGGGGCCAGATACTCCTGTTCCGCCTGGTTGGCCAGCGCCGCCGCGGGCACGGGGCAGTTGGCCGCCATGACTTCGAAGCGCTCGTCGGTGGCAAGCAGCTCCTGGTTGGCCTGATCGAGCGAAGTGAGGAAGGCTTGCGCGGCGTCGAGGTTCGCCTCGAGCCAGTCGTTGTTCACGACGTAGCCCGCGAACACCACCTTGCCGGTTCCGTCACGATACGGGTCGCCGAGCAGCAGCGCTTCGTCCCCAGCGCGAGCGGCCATGGACCGTGGGACTTGAGCCGCGTCCAGGCGACCTGAGATCACCGCTGGCACGAGCTCGGGGAACGGCAGCGCGACGAAGTTCACGTCGGTCGGATCGATTCCGAACGTCCGGAGCCACACCGAGGTCACGATTTGGTTGACCCCGCCGAGTTCGTTTACGCCGATGCGTTTGCCGACAAGATCCTCGGGTGTCTCGATGCCGGTGCCGGCCTTGGCCATTACGGCGTTCGGCTCGGGCAAAGGCGCCTCGGTGGTGTTGTAGGCAGTGGCAATCCAGGAAATCGGGAATCCCTGGTTGTAGGCGATGATCGTCGAGAAGGCGTTGGTGAAGGCGAGCTCAGCCGAACCGCCGATGATGGCGGCCAAGGACCCGGCACCACCCTGGGTACGCACGTATTCGACCTCGAGTCCGTTGGCCTCGAAGATGCCCTTGTCTTGGGCCCAGAACACCGAGATTTCGTTGCAGAGCCCCAAGGAGGTGACCCGTATCGTGGTCGGCCCTTCTGGTTCGGGCGGCGGTCGTGGTTGGCGCAGCTTGTTCGGCCATGGCCGCGGCCATTTCGGCCGCCTCCGCTGCGGCATCCGCGGCAGCCTGCTGTGCTGTGGCTAGCTGTTCCTCAAGATTGGCCACAACTGCCGGGTCGATGCCTTCCTCGGCTTCGGCCATGGCTGCCGCCAGCGCTTCCTCCGCGGCCGCAGCTGCAGCAGCGGCTGCGGCGGCATCTGCTGCTGCTGCGTCGGCCTCGGCCTGAGCGTCAACCGCTTGAGCCTGCGCCTCGGCTAGGGCGTCAGCGTCTGCGGAGTCGTCGTCACCGCAGGCTGTAGCCGTTAGTGCTACAGCGACAAGGACGACAAGTAGTCGTCCGATTAGCCTGAATTTCATTTCTGCTCCTTAATCGTGAGCTGATTTGGTGTCCATCCAAGACAACAGGTGAGAGTAATCGGCGCGGGCCGGAGCGAAGACGTCGAGGTTGCGAACGGGCCCTGTACCGGTGGGCTCGATGTAGTGCATGATCCCTGCGGGGATCAGCAACAACGAACCAGGCCCAACTCGATGGGCGACACCGTCGACGTGGTAGATGGCCGTTCCCTCCACGATGGTGGCGATCTGATCGAAGTCGTCGTGCTTGTGAGGGGCCAACTCGATTTCGGGTTCAACCTCGTTCATCACCAAGATCACGTCTTGGGTTCCGAACCCTTTGCGGGACACCCCGCGTCGCACGACTTCACCTGGTATCGAGTCCCAGTTCGCCACGCAACTGCGGTCGTTCATGCGGTCCTGGTTCTGGCGTGCAGTTCCTTCACTTTCAGCGCACTCTTGTTGCACTTTGCAAGACTGTCTCTCGCATAGTGCAATAGTCGCACAGGTGAGAGTTGCCTGTCAAGGCAACGGCGGCGCACCCGAGTGACTTGATCAGGTTGGTTTCAGGGCCGCAATCCTTAGCGACGCACACCTGGGCGAAGGCGAGCCACAATAGGGGAGCCGCCAGCGTCATAGGGATAGAGCAGGAAGAACAGCAGGATGTTCCCGAGCTGACCAGCACCTGCGAGCAGCCACACCTGTTTGTATGAGGTCAATGTGGACACCGGGTCGGCGATCTGTCCAATAACGGTAAACGCGATGGCTATAGCCAGGGCGACGCTGAGTTGAAAGAACGTAGTGCGCCCGGCGGTGGCCATGGCGTAGCGCCGGGATGGGACATCGCGCAGGGCTGCTCCGACGAGTTGGGCGAATCCGGCACCGGATGAGACCCCGACAAGCATCGTGGCGATCAGTAGTCGTGCCAGCGACGGTTCGGTTGTTGTGCTCCAGAAGAGCCAACCCAAGCCGATTGCTCCGCAGGAGGCGCCCATGACGAGTAGGGGAGCGTTTCCGATCCGGTCCGCGAGCCTGCCCGCCTGCGGTGAGATGAGAAAGGACACGATCGAACCGGGCGCGAGGGCCAGGCCGGTGTGAAGCACCGACCAACCCCATACCTCCTGGATGAACGTCGGCAGGGGAACGAGAAAGGCAAAGAAGCCGAAGGCAAAGAACAGGGAACCGAGATTGCCCAGGACGAATGAACGGATGCGGAGCAGGTCAAAGTCGAACAACGGTGCTGGATGGCGGTAGCCGCGGCGCACGAAGGCCGCGATCATCGCGGCGCCTGCCGCAAAGGTGCCCAAGGTGGCGGCCGAGCGCCAGCCCCACGTGTTGCCCTGGACGATTCCAAAAGTGATGACGCCTACCCCAATGGATGCCATTGGCACGCCGATCGTGTCCACCTTTGACTTGGTCTCGTCGCCGGTGCTCTCGACGAGGACTCGAGCTCCCAGAGCGAGCGTTGCCAAGGCCACCGGCACGTTGACGAAGAACACGGCACGCCATCCGAAGCCTTCGATCAGCAACGCTCCTATGGCCGGGCCCAACGCCGCGGCTAGGCCGCCGGTGGCGCTCCAGGTGCCCATGGCGGTCTGATGGCGAGACCGGGGGAAGGCTGTCAGCAGCAGGGCCATGCCGGCCGGGTATTGAAGCGATCCTCCCACAGCCTGAAGAGCCCGGGCAGCTATGAGCATCTCGATGCTCACGGAGAATCCGGCTTCCGAGCGAACCCAATGCGAACAGCGACAGCCCCAGCTGCAAGATCCGCCGCCGGCCGAAGCGGTCGGCCAGCCAACCCGACAGCAACAGCAGGGCGGCAACCCCGATGGCGTAGGTGTTGATCACCCAAGACAGTGCTGTGGCTGACCCATCCAAGGAAGCCCGGATGCTGGGCAACGCCAAAGCAATTACCGTGACTTCCATAGCCACCATGAACACGGCAGCCGACACCGAGGCGAGCGTCAACCAAGCCGACCGCGGGACAGGCTCCACCGTCGGCAACTTTACGGAGCGGCTCTAGTTGTCTGAGGGGTTGGTGGGGTAGTGGCGCAGTTGGTGCAACTCGCCTTCCTGGCGCTCCATCACCTGCCACCACAACTCGGTCGGATCGCTAACGAAGGCGTCGGAACTGTGGTGATCGAGCACGAACCAAGCGTTGTCGGCGAGTTCGGCCTCTAGTTGCCCGGGTGCCCAGGCGGCATATCCAGCAAAGATGCGCACCTCATCAAGCCCACCGATATCGAGTGGACTCTTCTCCAGGTCGACAGTGCCAACCCTGCCGGCCACCTGAGACCAATGCTTGTCAACGTCATCTAGAGCCACCGACGCGAGCGCGATCACAGATGACTGGCTCACCGGCCCGCCAACGAACACCACCGCAGGCTCGCTCACGACGTTCGCCCAGTCATCGATCGTTCCTCGCACCTCAAGTTCGCTGGGCCGGTTCAAGACCAGGCCGAGCGCGCCCTCGCTGCCGTGTTCGAGCATCAAGAGCACGGTCAGCCGAAAGTTGGGATCGGCCAGGGAAGGCGCAGCTACGAGCAGCTTCCCGCGGGTCGAGTCCATACGTGGAGTCTTCCGGGTAGGGGACGGTTGGCCTTGACTGTGGCGGTTCGCCGGCCGAAGGAGGTAATCAGGTAACGCTGTGGCACGATCTGAGTTGTGGCGACAATCATGCCGCCGGTCGCACTGACGATAGCGGCTTCAGACCCTCTGGGAGGCGCTGGGATACAGGCCGATCTTGCCACGTTCGCTGCTCTGGGTGTGCATGGCACAAGCGCGCTCACTGCCGTCACAGCCCAGTCGTTGCGAAGCGTCACCGCAGTTGAGTTGGTGTCCCCCGAGTTGGTGGCTTCTCAGATTGACTCAATCACTGCCGAACTTGCTGTGACCGGTGCCAAGACGGGGATGTTGCGAAGTCCTGAGGTCGTTTCACTTGTGGCGTCTCGGGTGGCAGCAGGTGATCTGCCTGCGCCGGTCGTCGATCCGGTGATGGTTGACGGCAGGGGCCGGCGTTTTGTGAGCGAAGAAACCGAGGCCGCTTACCGTGACCTGTTGTTTCCTGTGGCGCGAGTGCTAACGCCGAACCGAGCCGAAGCCGAACTGCTCACCCAGACATCACTTCCCGGGCCCGAGGAGGTATTGGTTCACGCTGAGCGGTTTCGCTCGCTCGGGTCTGCGGCTGTAGTTGTAACCGGAGGCGCATTCGAGGGTGAGCCCCACGATGTCGTGATCACAGCGGATGGCAACGACTGGGGGATCGAAGGCCAGCGCATCGGCACCTCAAACGTGCGAGGAAGCGGTTGCACCTTCTCGGCGGCCATAGCTGCAGGACTTGCGAGCGGCACCGGACTGAGCGAGGCAATCAAGCAAGCCCACAACCTCGTTTCGAGGTCAATCACGGCAGCCATGGCTTGGCGGTTCGGCGGCGCAGGCCCCGTGAGTCACATCATCGCCTAGCGGGGCGGCTGCTCGTCGGCGCCCGGTGATCGCGCACGCTTTGCAGCACGCGGGCGTTGGCACAAAGATCGAAGCATGAAGCCATCGGACTTTCCTCGTGACGCCCGGTTCCATGATCCGTCGACTCCACCGTTTAGGGACGACACCGGGATGTTTCACGTGTTCAGCCACGCCGATGTCATGGGAGTGCTGCAGAACCGTGACCGGGCGTTCTCACGTGATCAGGAGCCGTATCTGCCCGAGGGAGCGCCGATCCACATGGCCATGGAGTTCATGTGGATGGTCGAGCCGTTCACGCTCGACGGTGATGTGGGTCGCCACGACGTGCTGCGCAGCGTTGTGGAGCCGTGGTTCCGCAACCAGGCGGTGCGAACCGTCGAGCCTCTGATCCGCGAGCTCGCCGTCATCACGGTTAACGAGGTGGTCGCCAATGGCACCGGAGAGGTGAACGTCGCAACGGAGATGGCGTCGAGGCTGTCGATGCGGGTCATCTCCGGTCTCGTCGGGGTTGACATCGACCGTGAGGATTGGATGCGCCGTCAACTCGACATCTTCAACACCTCGCCGTGGGACAACATGCCGCAGCAGTGGGAGGTGCAGGCGTACTTCTGGCAACTCGTGGCCAAGCGTCTCGCACATCGGAGAGACGAACTGCTTGACGTTCTTGTGGCGGCCTGGAAGTCAGGCACGATCAACGATCGGGAACTCCTCGGCTACCTCTTCGGCTTCATCGCCGCAGGCACTGACACCACCGGGGCGAGCCTGGCAAACGCCTTTGCATATCTGGCTGAGTTCGACCAGCTTGACTGGGCTCGCGCCCACCTCGACGACGATATGGCGATGCGTCGCCTGGTCGAGGAGATCCTGCGATTCGGCACGCCCTTCCCGATGAAGCCGCTGTATGTGCGCAAGCCGGTCCGCTTCGGCGACATGGAAGTGCCGGCAGGCAGTGTCTTGGCCGTTTGGTTCGCAGCTGCTAACCGTGACGAGGCCGTCAACGGGGGAGTCAGCCAGTCAGATCCTGGTGTCTTGACCCGCAGCGTTGGCCCAACCGTCATCTTGCTCTGGGGTGGGCAGCGCACTACTGCCTCGGGGCAGAGTTAGCCCGTCTTGAAACCAAGATCCTACTCCAAGAAGCCCTCCGCAGGCTCCCCGACCTGGAGATGGATCCCACCAAGCCGTTCACTCGCATAGCTGGCATAGTCGACAGCATCACCCAAGCCCACTTCACCTTCAACCAACCCAAAGCCCAAAACATCCTCTCAACCTCCACCCGTGACTAAGGGTTTAGGGTTGAAACCATGGCTGAGGAGCACACTTATGACCCGAGTAGTTTCACCCATACTTACCTGAATCGCTCTCAGGCGCCGTTGTCTCAGTCGGGGTTGTGGATTGCTTGGGCTGGGTATCACATGGTTGATCACTTCACCAACGAAGTGGCCGAAATGGCAGCGCTGCGAGAAACCGCAGGCATCGAAGACAAGACGCCTCTGTTCAAGACGATCGTCGAGGGGCCAGACGCGGAGGCGTTCATCGACAAGGTGCAGGTTCGCGACGCGTCAAAGGTTGATGTCGACCACGCGATCTACACCTTCTACTGCGATGAGGACGGTCACACCGTTAACGAGGGGATCACCTTCCGAACTGGTGCGCAGCAGTTCATTCACATGGGCGGACCTATGGTCGCCTGGTTCGAGGGGCTTCGAGGTGAGCTTGACGTTGAGATCACCGATGCTCTCAACACTCCCCGTGACTTTGGTGTTCTTTGCGTACAAGGCCCCAAGTCTCCAGATGTGATGAAGGCCGTGACCGGCGACAGTCATCATGACCTCGGCTTCTCCAGAGGCCGCATCATCAACATCAACGGCCACGATGTGCGGCTCTGGCGAACCGGCTTTACCGGCGAACTCGGTTTCGAGATGTGGGTCGGTCCCGATGCAGCACCCGACATGTTCGGTCTATTCGTGGAGCGCGGTGCCACCGTCGGTGCAATCCCTATCGGCAACGCGGCACAGGCGACGGCTCGGGTTGAGGCTGGAATGCTGATCGTCGGCTGCGATTACCGCCCGGCCGGCCCCTTCGCGCAGGTGCAGTTCGCATACCTTGAAGGTGACAGGTACTTCCACACCCCGGCCGAACTCAACTTCGGTCGGCTTGTGAACTTTCGCCGAGAGACTCACTTCGTCGGGCGCTCCGCACTGGAAGCCGAGGCTCGTGGCGAGCGCCCTTCCAAGATGATGAAAGGCCTGAGGATTGATCCGTCGGGCATCGCAGCCCTTTACGAGAGTTGCGGTACGCCGCCGCTCGTGAGCCCCAGACTGCACCGTCACTTCAACTCTGAGATCCTCGCTGATGGCAACAACGTCGGATTCGCCACTTCAATGGGATGGAGCACGGCGCTGCAAACCATGATCGGGTTCGCACACCTTGAGTCATCTGATGTTGGAGCGGGCAGTAATGTCAGCTTGACATGGCAGGTTCATGACGGGATGGGCAGAGCCGTGAACGGCGAGGTGCCGGCAACGGTGGTGGACCTGCCGTTCGTGACCATGAAGCGTCGTCGCATCCCCTCCAGTCGCTAACGGTCACGAGTTTCGGAACGATGTTGGGCTCAGGCAACGAAGCTGTCGTCGACCCGTTCACACCGGAACTGAACTCGAAGTGGTACCGGTCGATGTGGCACTTCTGGCATCCCGTTGCCTACTCCCGCGATGTCACAGAAGGCCAGATGACATCGGGTCGCCTGCTTGGTGAACGCATCGTTGTAGCTCGCCACAACGGGATCGTGCGCGCCTTCATGGATGTATGCCGCCACAAGGGTGCCGCGGTCTCGCTTGGCTGGATCGAGAACGGCTGCATCAACTGCCCCTACCACGGGTGGGCCTACGACATGGAGGGAACGCTCGTATCGATCCCATCTCGGCCTGAACTCAGCGGCGTTCTCAAACTCAACCTGGTCCGCTACCGATGCACCGAGCGTTCGGGCCTGATCTGGGTGTGCCTAAGCGACAACCCCTGGGGAGACGCACCTGGAATACCGATTTGGGACGACCCCAAGATGCGCTGGCTGACGCCACCCTTCTATGACTGGGCTACCAGTTCGCCCCGCCGCCTCGAGAACTTCGTCGACTTCTCACACTTCCCATTCGTTCACAAGAACATCCTCGGCACCCGAGACAGGGCTCAGATTGACCGTCACGACGTGTGGCGTGAGAACGGCGCGCTGCGTTTCGACAAGGTGTTCGTCGAACCCAACGTCGACCGCATGAAAGAACTGCTCGGCATCTCCGACGACACGATGACGGTACATAACTGGTATGAGCTCACACCGCCAGGGTCGATCTCGTTGATACGAACCTTTCCCAACGGCCGCCGCTACGCGCTCTACATGGTGAGCGCGCCAACCGGCCCAGCAACATGTCGCAACTTCTGGCACATAGGCGCTGACTTCGCCACCACCAAAGACGACATGGACTTCCTGCTGGAGTTCGAGCTATTGGTGCTGTCACAAGATCAGCCAATCGTCGAATCTCAGTGGCCTGAACACCTACCCGACCGGCTCAGTGCCGAGACCTATGTAAAGGTCGCCGATGACGTGACCTTGGCCTACCGCAAGTGGCTCTTCGAGTTGGCTGATGAGGTCGGGGTAGGGGTAGAGGAATAACGAGGCTAAACGCGATGTGGCGTCTGTGTGCGACAGTGCATGTCACACGGTGCCACTAGACATCTCATCTGTACAGCATCAGTTGCCGCCTGCGTTCCGGCTGCGGCATCCATTGAAGTAGCGTTTCTCAACCGGCATGGCGTGGCGTTGATTCGCAATCGAGCGCGGCAAGGCGGAACGGCGGACGCATCCAGACCTCTACAAAGAGCCATCATCAAGGGAGGGACACCCCAACATGACAACAAACCCGAGACGTGCATTGCTTAGGCGTTCGTCGATCCTGTGTGTGCTGCTCGCATTCGTGCTAGCCGCATCAGTTACAGCATGCGGCGATGACGACGAGCCCGAAGCCACAGCTGCGGCCACGACGACAGCGGCACCCGACGAGCCCGCCTCAACAGAGACCGAAGACGCCGGTGCTGATGAGATGGAAGCGGTTGAACCTGAGCCGGAACTGCCAACATCGATCGACATGGTGATGCTCGTCGTGGGCACCAAGGAGGAGGGTTGGTATGCCACCTTTATCGACAGCGTGAATCGCGTCTCGGCCAACAACGACTACGGACTCACGATCAACCTCGAGATCCTAGAGGGCATCGCCTTCGCCGACGGCGAAAGAGTTATCCGTGAACTCGCCCAGACCGGCGAATACGAGATCATCGTCGGCCACAGCACCTACATCGACGGTGTCACAGCGGTCAAGGACGAGTTCCCCGACACGCTCTTCGTATATTCGGGCTCCGGCAACGATGACCACGAGGGTGGCGACAACGCCTACTGGATCGACGTGTTCATTCACGAACCGGCCTACCTGTCAGGGATCATTGCTGGGATGATGACCGAGACAAACAAGATCTCTGCCGTTGCGGCCTTCCCATTCGCCAACGTCAACGCTCCGGTCAACGCCTTCATCGACGGTGCTATGTCTGTGAATCCAGACATTGAAGTTGCAGGCGTCACCTACATCGAGAGTTGGTTTGACCCGGCAACCGGCTCGAGCGCGGCCGCCACCCAGATCGCTAACGGCTCCGACGTGATCTATGCCGAGCGTTTCGGCCCGTTCGCCGCAGCCGAAGATGCCGGCAACGTCATGGCCATCGGGCACTTCACCGACCAACTTGACCTGTCGCCCGTGGTGCTTACCAGTGCAGTCGCCCGCTGGGACACGGCGTTCAACGACGTTCTTGACGCCTGGTGGGGCTACAACATTGAGGGCATTCCCTACGACGCTCCACCGGAGCGGATCGTCTACCAGTCAATGCGAGACGGTGGTTCGTCGCTCGGTGCGCTGCGTGCCGACCTCCCTGAAGATGTCGTTACAGCCGTGCAAGAGGCTGAAGCAGCGATCCTCGCCGGGGAACTGGAAGTCCCACTCGTGTTCGACGCCTTCGAGTAGGGGGCTCTGCAACTCGAGGTTGATCGGTACGCCAATCGGTGCAAGCGCGCCCTGAGACGTTGATGCGCCAGATGAAGCCGATGACTCAGAGGAATCGGTGAACGACGTGAGCGAGCCGGTGGCGGCAGCCGCGGGTGAACCCATCTTCGTTGTTGAAGACGTAACGAAGGTGTTCCCCGGGGTAGTCGCCAACGACTCGGTCAGTATCTCGATCCGTCGAGCCGAGATCCACTGCCTGCTTGGCGAGAACGGGGCCGGCAAGACGACCCTTGCCGACATACTCTATGGGGTTTACCGACCCGAAGCAGGCCGCCTGCTGCTCAACGGTGAGGTTCTTGAGTTGACCTCGCCCAAAGATGCGATTGAGGTTGGCATCGGGATGGTGCATCAGCACTTCGAGTTGGTCCAGCCAATGTCGGTTATCGAGAACGTCGTTATCGGCACTCACGCCAAGCAGTGGCTGGACATGAGCGAAGCCCGGAGGCGCCTTGACGAGTTCTTCCGGGATTACGACGTGAAGATCGAAGCAGATGCCGAGGTCGGGCGGCTATCAGTTGGCGAGCAGCAGTGGGTTGAGATCTTCAAGACCCTGTACTTCGGTGTGGAGATCCTGATCCTTGACGAGCCGACAGCAGTGCTCACACCTCAAGGAGTAGAGCAGTTGTTCCGCATCCTGCGGCGGATGCGTGACGATGGTCTCACCATCATCCTCATCACGCACAAGCTTCGTGAGGTAATGGATCTGTCGGATCGAGTGACGGTTCTGCGCAGAGGCAAAGTCGTGGGCACGGTCAACACCAGCGACACGAACCAGCGTGAGCTCGCACGCATGATGGTCGGGCGCGAGGTTCTCTCTCAGGTGGACAAGACCCGGTCTCGCCCAGGCAAGACAGTGCTTGAGGTCGACGATGTTCATCTCGCGTCCGACACTGGCCGGGGTTCGCTGAAGGGTCTTTCGCTTAAGGCCTCGGAGGGTGAGATCGTCGGCGTTGCAGGGGTTTCCGGCAACGGCCAGAACGCTCTGTTCGATGCGATCGTTGGTGTGCAGCACCCAGACAGCGGCGCAATCGGCCTCGCCGGTACCGACATCAGCGATGCTCCGCCCCACAAGATCGCCTCCCTGGGGGTTGCGGCGGTGCCAGGTGACCGCATCGCTCAGGGTCTAATGATGGACTTCAGCGTCAAGGAGAATCTGATTCTCGGCAGCCAGCGCGCCCGCAAGTTCTGCAGGGCAGGTTTCCTGAGACGGGCTCGCGTTGATGAGTTCGCAGCCGATTCAATCGACAAGTTCGAGATCAAGACCCCCTCCGCGTCACAGCCAACCCGCACACTGTCTGGAGGCAACCTTCAGAAGATCATCATCGCACGTGAACTCTCTGGGGGCCCGCAACTCATCGTGGTGCATCAGCCGACCCGGGGTCTCGACATTGCCGCAACCGAATACGTCCGGCGACGGCTCGCGCAAGAACGCGACCGGGGAGCTGCCGTGCTGTTGATGTCTGAGGATCTTGACGAGATCTTTCAGTTGTCAGACCGGATTGTGGTAATCCACGATGGACAGATCGTTGGGGAGTCCAAACCAGAGTCGGTAACCCTTGAAGAGATCGGACTGCAGATGGCCGGTGTGGCCACGGCCTCGGGGCACGCCCAGTGAGCGACGCCGCCGGCAACCCGCCTCGAAGCCCCGAGCATCCGGTGGGGGAGCAGACTACGGCAAGAGACCCGCTGGAGTCACTGATGCAGCCTGGGGGCTGGCGGCTTGAGCGACGGCTTAACACCCGTCCGGTACACGAGATGTATGCCACGCTGGCTGCGCTTCTGGCAACAGCGGTGGTTATCGGCATCCTGGTCATCGGCGTCGGTGTCTCACCAGTCAATGCCTTCAGTTCCCTTTACGAAGGGGCGTTCGGCGATCGAGAGTCGGCAATGGAGACGCTGGTTCAGGCGACGCCGCTGATCCTCACGGCGCTTGCAGCAGCCATCGCCTTTCGTGCTGGGGTGTGGAACATCGGCGGCGAGGGCCAGTTCTTTGCCGGCATCATCGGCACCTGGGCCATGTATGAGCTGTTCGGGGGTCTTCCCGGGCCACCGCTGATCATCGTGATGCTGATTGGCGCTGCCATCGCAGGTGCCTTGTGGGCTTCTGTCGCGAGCGTGCTTCTCGTTCGCTATGGCACCAACGAGATTCTCACCACAGTGATGCTCAACTTCGTCATCCTCTACATCCTGTCCTGGCTGCTCGGGGGGCCGTGGCAAGCGGACAACACGCCCTATTACCAAACGGCACGCATGGAAGAGAAGACATTCCTGCCCCGATTCATCGACAACAGCCGACTGCATTGGGGCCTGCTCATCTCACTTGCTGCCGCAGCCGCTGTGTACGTGTTGATCCGGCGCACCAGCGTCGGCTTTGAGTACCGGGCCATTGGGATCAACAAGCGAGCCGCCGCCTACCAAGGCATCAACGTGAGCATCTCGGTAATCACTGTGATGGCCGTGTCGGGAGCACTCGCTGGGCTTGCAGGTGCAGGCGAACTGCTAGGTGTGCATCACCGGATTCAGCTTGACATCGCCGAGGGATTGGGGTTTGTCGGAATCATCATCGCGCTTGTTGCGCGTCTGCATCCCGCCGGTGTTGTGGTTGTGGCGATCGCCTTTGCCGGGCTACTGAACGGTTCGACTCAGATGCAGATCGGCACTGGCATCCCAGCCGCGCTCGTGCAAGTCATCGAAGGGGTAGCGCTGGTGTTCGTGTTGCTGGCCGCGGTCGCCTGCCGTTACCGCCTGCGCAGACCCACCGCTAATGGTGCTCCGGAGGCTGAGGCTGGAGCGTCTCTAGGTAAACCTGAGCCCGACCGGACGGCGACGGTGAAGTAGCCGAATATGGACGACTTCTTCACATACTCGGTGATCCTGGGCATCTTTGTCGCAACGATAAAGATCGCCACACCACTGTTGATCGCAGCCACCGGTGAACTGGTCGCTGAGAGTAGTGGCATCCTCAACCTCAGCCTTGAGGGCACGATGACACTCGGCGCTTTTGCAGGGTTTCTGACTGCCAATGAGACCGGCAACCTTTGGCTAGGTCTTGTTGGCGCTGGTGCGGGTGGCGCGGCGCTTGGACTGTTGATGGCTGTGATGACTGCGACCGTGAAAGTCAATCAGGTTGTAGCAGGGCTTGCGCTCAACATCTTGGGTCTCGGTTCGGCCTTTTTCTGGTACCGCACGGTGTATGAGGAGAGCGGTGCCGTGGCGATCCCAACTGTCGGACGATTCGAAACGGCAACTATCCCGCTTCTGTCTGACATTCCGGCGCTAGGGGAGATCTTCTTCGATCAGCATTGGCTGACGTACTTCGCCTTCTTCATGGTGCCGCTCACGTTCATCTTCTTGTACCGCACCAAGTACGGCCTCGAGTTACGCAGCATCGGTCACAACCCCGAAGCATGCGACATGCGTGGCGTGGGGATCGTGTCACGCCAGTACACCGCAGTGATCTTTGGTGGGGCGATGGCGGGGCTCGCAGGAGCGTTCTTGTCGCTTAGCTCCGCGGGTCAGTTCTTTCCGGACATCGTCGCCGGTCGAGGCTGGATCGCGCTTGCCATCGTGATCTTCGGCAACTGGCGAGCATCGTGGATCCTGGCTGGTTCGCTGCTGTTCGGCTTTCTTGAGGCAACACAACTCTCGCTTCAGGCCAGCGATACCAACCTGCCGTATCAGTTGCTGCTGGCACTTCCGTTTGTGCTCACGATCGTGGCACTAGTTCTCAATCGCAGCCGCTCAAACGCGCCTTTGTCGCTGACCATTCCTTATCACCGAGGCGAGCGCTAGACGCCGCCATCACAATCGCAAGCAACGCAGAGTTTCCATGCACGCTCGGGATCGTGGCAGATGCAGCTGTTGCCTTGGAGATGGTGACTCTTGTGCCTATAGCGCCTCAGTTGACACAATTAACGCAGCAGACCAAGTTTCAGTTGTGTCCGCCACAGACGGTAGGAAGTGAGTCAAAACGACTTCCACACGGAGGAGTCCGATGAGTGAAGCAAGCGTTGCAGTCGATCATGGCACGTGCATCGTGTCGGGCATGTGTGCAGCCGTAGCACCGGAAATCTTCGACGTCGACGATGCCGGACTTAAGGTTGAAGTGCTCAAGCCTGTCGTCACAGGCGGGTTGGTCGACGAGGCCCGCAACGCCGAAGCGTGCTGCCCGGTGGAAGCGATAGCGGTGGTGGAGTCATGACTCTCACCGAGGATCCCAACGTCGCCATCGGCTTTAAACAGCAGGGCAACACGCAACTTGATGTAGCGGGGGAGGCGCGGCTGTATGAGCAACTTAAGCGTTTCTGGCAGCCGGTTGCCTACTCAGATGACCTCACCGACTCGCCACATCAGGTAACACTGTTTGATACCCGCCTTGCTGTGGCTCGACTAAATGGCAAGGCCCAGGTGTTCAGTGACATTTGCCGGCACCGTGGTGCCGCGTTGTCTCTGGGACGCATTGACGGGTGCAACCTGCGTTGCGCATATCACGGATGGGCATATGACAGCCAAGGCACTGTCGTGGACATACCTGCTCGTCCGGAGTTGAACGGCAAGTTGGTAGCGCAGCTGCCGACTTATCCGACCGTTGAACAGGCCGGGCTGGTGTGGACTTGCCTGTCGGGGGAGACGCCGCTGTTCCCGCCCGCTGAGTTCCCAGAACTTGATGATCCTGAGTACCGGATCATGCACTTTGATCCCTATGAGTGGAACTGTTCAGTTCCCAGGCGTCTTGAGAACTACTTTGACTTCTCGCACTTTGCTCACGTACACGATGGCATTCTCGGTGACCGCAACCAGCCCGAGATCGCTGACTACGAGGTGACCCGTCACGGCGGAGAGTTACGCATCGTCGCTGGGCCGTTCATCGAATACACCAACAACGTCAAGAACTCAGCCGTGACACACGACGGTGATATCTATGAGGCATGGAAGCGTTACCGGGTGTACATGCCCAACGCGATGAAGCTGAACAGTTCAGCGGGCGTAACCGAGGATTACGTACTGTTCGTAGTTGTAGCGCCAACTAGCCGCAGACGAACACGTTGTTTCACGTTCGTAGCGCGCAACTATGCCTTCGATCGTGATGCCGACTTCCACGAGATGCAATACGTGATCCTCAACCAGGATCAACCAATCGTCGAGTCCCAGCGGCCCGAAGAACTCCCGATCGACCTGACCGCAGAAATGCACGTCAAGGGCGCCGATCTAGGCACAGTCCACTACAGACGCTGGCTATTCGAAATAGCCAACAACAAAATCACCTTAGTGCCTACCTAACGACCTAACCACGCCGAAGAATCGCACTTTCCGACGCCTGCCGGTGTGGACGGCCCGGGACTTAGAGGACGTTCGGAAGCAAGCAGCCGAGATTCGGCGTGGCTTTGGTTGGTGACACTTAGTCCAGGCACAACCAGTGTTGGCGTCCGATCCTCGGCCCAGCCTCCAACACGCTTTGTGACGCGCTTGCCCTAGCGCCTACGGGCTCGTTACGCCACGGAGGAAGGTCCGGTCGAATCCGCTTGACAGGCCTCCATTCATTAGTTAGCTTTACTAACTAATGAGCGTCCGACGTTTCAAGCAGCGACCCAGCTACGGCCATCGCGCAGCCGACCGACGACCATGTTTCTCACCAGGAGGAGAAGCGCGCATGACACGAGATCAGACCTACGACGACTTTCTTGAAGCCATTCTCACGTTTGAGTCTGACATTGATCCCGATTTGGCAAAGTACTACGACGCTTACTACGACCAGACGAGCGAGTACATCCAGTATCAGCAGGTACAACAGCCCGGCGTTCCCACACGGCAGCGTTCTGATGGTACCGTACATGTGGACGCCAATCTCACGATTAAGGAGTTCTTCACAAGGCTCGGTGTAGACGACATCTACGTTCGTGGCACTGAAGATCGCCAAGTGTTTCGGGCGATGCAGTTTGCCGTCATCAACTTCATCGGATTTGTCGGATACCAATTCAGCGAAGCTGACTTACATGATCTTGGGTACTACGACTTTGCACAATACAAGGGGAAGTCGGCGTATTACTCTGACGTGCCCGACAGCACGTGGGCGAATGGCGTTCACTACGTCTTTCAACCAGATAAGGATGTCTACTACACGGATTACAACCGTTGGGAAGGCAAGTTCCTCGGCAAACACGAGATCAACAGCTTTGAGGATTTCAAGGACCCTACGAAGGCCCAGAACATCGCTATAGATCACTTTGTGAATAAGTACAACGGGATCGTCAGCGGATTGGCCAGTAAGGGCAAGAAGCTTAGTGACTTTCTTGGCACTACTGTCAGTTGGAGCGGCCTCAAACCAAAGGTGTCTCCGCCCCCGGGAGACCGTCCCGATGCTGTGACCGTGACAATGTCAGGCCTGCTCGCGGGTGCTCACCTAAGGGGTGCCGAAGGTGTAGTGGCAATGTTGATTGACCACCAAAATCCGGCCGACGAGATTGGCACCCACATCCTGCAATACGTGCAGGATTTTGGAGGCTACGACACCCCATTCAACCCAACACCGTAAACCTCATGAGTCAAGCTGCGGCTTCTGGGCTTCTTCGGCTTCTAAATTGCCAGTCGATCATTGACGCTATGTTTGCGGTTGCTCCGCAGCCTGTCTCACGAGCTGAGTTGGCATCAATTACCGGGCTCTCAAAGCCAACAGTCTCAGCGCTAATGCGCACTCTTGAGACGGACGGGCTTGTACGCCTTGCCGACACCCAGACGGGTTCAGGGGGCGTCGGCAGACCGGCAGCCTTCTACTCGGTCGTGCCTGAAGCCAGTTGCGTAATCGCTGCCGACATCGGTGCAACAAAAGTTGCTGTAGGAATCGCTGACCTGCTCGGCACGATCGTGATCGACAGAGAGTTGCCCACGGGACCCGATGCTGTCCAAGCCGTCGACACTGTGTGTGACGCCGCGGCTCGGATGTTGAGCGACCGTGGCAATACAGCCGGCTACGCATGCATTGGAGTACCTGGCGTCTACAGACCAGAGATTGACAGGGTTGAGCAATCGGTGAATCTGCCGGGTTTTGATGAATTGGGCCTGAAGGCGACGCTAGAGCAGAGGCTCGGAGTCTCTGTCCACGTGGACAACGACGTCAACCTTGCCGCGCTAGGCGAAGCAAACGCAAGAGGCGATGACGAAGCAACCGACTTTGCTGTCATTTCTGTCGGCACCGGCATCGGAATGGGTCTCGTGCTTAACGGTGACGTGTACCGAGGCGGCAGCGGGGCTGCAGGTGAAATCGGCTCGATATCGATTGCACCTCGACATGGCGAGACAGGCCGCGCGACATTGGAAGACCTGGCCTCTGCCCCGGCCATTCGCAAACACCTTGTCGCCGCAATAGAAGCCGGACACCCCAGCCGCCTCGGTGGCAGCGCCGACGTGCCTGAGATACTTGAAGCAACTCACAGAGGCGATCTAGCGGCCAGCTTTGCTCTCAACTACGCAGCAGAGGCGATGGCGAGCGCCATCTCCCATCTCTGCTTCATTGCTGACCCTCAGCACGTCGTGCTTGGTGGGGGAGTCGGTGCCAATCCGCTGTTCGCTCACGCGGTTGAACGTTGCCTTCACGCTCAAACTGAGCACCGCATTGAAGTTTCGGCGTCAACCTTGCAGCGACGCGCCACGTTCTTGGGTGCAGCGAGCTATGCACTCAAGTGCTTGCGCGAGTCACTGATCACTTCCCGACTCGGGTGAAAGTTCCCGGTGCGTCACCCAGACCGATCAGTTGGCCTCTCTGAAGTGGCCTCGCATGTCGACGCAGGAGAACTTGTTGATCTCGTGCGTGCCGCGACGCAGATTCCCAGCGTTACACCGAACGAAACGAACTTCGCCGAGTGGGTTCACGAACAGTTGTCGATCGACACAAGTTGGGACCATGCATGGATGAGCCCGGTCTCCGAGAACCGGCCAAACGTCTACGCCAGGGTGGGCAACTGCGATGGTCGTTCTCTTGTCCTCGCGGGCCACCTTGACACTGTCCACGCTGATGACTGGGAGCAGCACTGGACCGGAACTAAGCGTGCTGACCCATTCGCTGCGCACATGATCGACGGTGAGATTTGGGGCCGCGGCGTAACCGATCAGAAGGCCGGAATCGCCATCACCATCGCGGCACTTCGAGCGATTAACCGCGCCGGTTACCGAACCGCGGGGCCCGTCACAGCCTTGTTCGTCTGTGATGAAGAGTCGGGACAACCCAACAGCGGCGTGTCAGCCGGAATGAGGGCCGCGATCGCAGACGATGTCGTAGGGCGACCTCGGCCTGACTTTCTGATCTACACCGAGCCGACGACGTCTGCGATTTATACCGCCCAAATGGGCTTTCTTATCGCAGACATAACATTGGAAGGCCGCTCCGCCTACTTCGGAAGACCTGAGCAAGGTGTTGACGCACTAAAGGCAGGTCACCACTTGCTAGATGAACTGTGGCGGCACTCCAAACAACTGCGCTGCCTCGAGCCTCACCCGTTAATCGGTGAGGCGTTCCTCCTGGTCACGCAAGTTCAATCAGGAGGAAACATCGCAGTTCCGGGCCTGTTCGAGTTGTCTCTGATCCGCAAGATCCTTCCGTCGGAGACCATGGAAGAGGCCGCCGAGAGTATTCGGCAAATTGCCGCAAGCGTGGCAACCACCCACAAGGTGCAAGCCTCGGTCGATTTCTCAGCAGGTCGTGATCATCCCGTAGGAGGCACGCCAGACGAAACTCCTACAGATCACCCAGCCGTAGTGGCACTGGCAGAATCAATTGCCGTTGAGTCCGGTCATGCCGCCCGGATTGAGGCTGCGCCGTACTGGTCTGAGAAGCCGTTTCTATCTGCCATCGGGGTTCCCGGCGTCTACTTCGGACCTGGAGACATCTCCCATTGTCACACGCCATTTGAGCATCTGAACATCGCAGAGTTGGTTTCATCGGCACGAGTGTTGACCCGCTTTATCGCAAAGTGGTGCAGCCTCAAGCGCCTTGACGAGAGCGACAGGAGTTCAAGTTGATCGCCGAGCCGATGCACAGTCCCAATACCACCTCGCTTGTCATGAAATCCCAAACCAAGGAGGACAAAGTGAAACACCAACACAACACAGTCTTACCACCCAAAGCGACTTCCGGCAACAACTTTACATAATGTATATTTCAGGCGGTTGGTTACGCAGGGTTGTGCTTTGGAGTGGTTGGAGGTAGCGGGCCGGTAGTGGCTTAGCGCGGGTAGCGTTGAGCACCGTGTCGAGACGACTCGAGATTGAGCTGACTAGCCGCCGTGATGATGCCACCTGGACTTGGAGGGCTGCGGGAGCACGACGTCCCAAAGGTTTAGTGTCGGCGCACTTGCTTCCCGACTCGGCTGGAGTTGGGAGTGTATTGAAGGCCGAGGCTGACGACGGTCTCGACGGGTTGGAGATCATCGCAGTATCAGCACCACGGGCACGAGCTAGACGTAGCGACTTGCTTGATTTGATCGGCTCACGCCCTGCGCCCCTCGTGACCACAACCCTGGTCGCCAAAGACAAGAGGACCCGAAGCAAGGGTGGACGAGGCTCGCGGCGCGACTCTCGCCGAGGCGGCGGTGGACCGAGAGACAGGCGCCGAGAACGCGAAAGAAACCGCCGTGGTGGCGGCCCCGACCGGCGCCGACACGACCGCAGAGACTCACGTCGTGGCGGCCCTCGTGGTCGTGGCGACTCTCAGTACACAAGAGGCCGTCCCGGAGGGCCCGGTCCACGCAAGGGTCATCGTGGCGGACCCCAACAGAGGCGCGGCCGCAAGCCCCTGCGGCCTCGCTCACCTTCCCTTCGGGACAAGCGAGTTCATCGCAAGGCAGTCGTGGAATCACTTCCTGACGAGCAACGGCCCTTGGCGCGTGAGGTGCTCCGTGGCGGGGTTCCTGGCGTGCGCAAGTCGCTTGAGCGTATGAACAACAAGGCTGCCGAGAGCAAACTCCCCCAGATCAAGACCGATCCGATCATCGCTCTGGCCGAGAACCTTGCCCCCCGGCTAAAAGCTGCGGAGTGGCACGACCGGGCCGATGCGGCACTCGCCGGTCTAGCAGATGTGGATCTACGTGACATCCGGTCGGTGATTGCGGCAGCGGAGCATTCTGCACGCACCGATGAGACCAGAAAGCTTGCGGCTGATCTGCGTAAGGGTCTGGTGGAACGTGTGGACTCTGAGCACCGCAAATGGCTGCAGGAACTAGCGACGACCATTCACGAGGGTCGCACTGTTCGAGCGCTGCGTCTCAGTTCACGGCCACCTAAGGCAGGCTCGCCTCTGCCGCCCGACATTGTTGAACGTCTTGTCGCCGTGGCGTCCGCTGATCTCAACCCGACCGTTGATCAAAGGCGCTGGGGAGTCGTGCTGGACTCTGTAGCCACTTCGCCTGTTCGCACCCGGGTGGTTCCAGCCGGGATCCCAGATAGTCCCAATGATCAACTAATGACGACGGTTCGCAATCTCGGCCACCGCGTGCCCCAAATCGCCGTGCTATTCGGAGTGACACCGACGCAACCGAAGCGTGCCAAGCGTCCCCCGCCTCCCCCGGCCAAAGCGAAAGCCGCGAAATCCGATGCCAGTCCCAAGGCTGCGAGCAGCGACACTACCAACGCCAAGGCCACCGAAGCGCCTGAAGGAGACGCTGCGGACAGCGCCGTTGCCTCAGCCTCTAGTTGAGGTAACGGCTCCCTAGATCTCAAAAAACTAGAGCAGCTCGGCTGCCAACCCTCCGACATCTAACTCAGGTGTCGATCACATCATGTGCGAATTGTGATCGTGTCAAACCAGGGATAGGAACGCCCTAACGTCTTGCCTTTAGCTCCTCATCAATGCAGTCATCCATGATGCCATCTCGTCACGACGCAATGCAGTGTCGGGGCAAAACTGTCGCCCCTCTACATCGCATCCTTCGATAATCCCCTGCGCGCTCAGCGTCTCTATGGCCGAAGCGTGAACGTTGTTGTCCGCCACATCCGCGAACCTTCCCGACAGTGCCTCGCTGAGGTCTACATCGAAGGCACGTGCCAGGAAGGTCGCCATTTGCGCTCGGGATACGACAACATCAGGACGGAACGTTCCGTCACCGTAACCCCTTGTGATTTCAAGCTCCCAAAGTTGGCTGACGTACTTCGCGAACCAAGCGTCTGCGGGAACGTCATTGAACGCGGCCATGCCCTCGTCATCGTCCTCTGCTCCGACGGCGCGAATCAGAAAGGCTGCCATCTGCGCTCTGGTTACTGACCCGTCAGGGCAATACAAAGTTGGTGCGCAGCCTTGGGTGATTCCCCAGTCCGCGAGTTCTTCGATGGCTGACTCATGAGGATTGGTGTCGTCATCAACGAAACGTCCTTCGTGCGGTTCGGCGCCAACGACGGTGACAAGAAACGAATCGCCCTGTCGTTCGCCGATGGTTACTGTGCGTCCGTTCGACTCAAATGATTCGCCTGGCGTGTAGGTGTGCGCCGTGGAGACATGCTCCGTGTAATCGATGTATCGGTTCTCGTTGAGCGTCTTTCGCACAGTGAGAGTCTCAGGTTCGTGGACTGCCTGTCTGATTCGTGTTGTTGTATTGCAGAGCTTGGTGCCGAAGGAGTCCACCTCATCATGACAGGAGTAAGGGGTTTGTTCAATCCAGTATCGTTCGACGCCTTCTTGTAATATTCCACTGTCGTATCCGTCTCTTATTCTGGCTCCGAGAACCTCGAACCGGCCATCCTCACCGGACGACAGAACCAGCATCTTGAGACAGTTGTGGTCACCGGTGTACGCGTCGCACAGCTGATGCGAGAGGCTGCCTGAGGTGGAAGTGTTGACGGCAACTTCACTGTGGGGATGCAGCCAACCAGCCGTGTAGAGGTTGTAGACGTGGGTCGCCACATGGGGCGCTTGCCCCCATACTTCTTCAACGGTGAGAGCGCCAGACATGAAGTCCATGCCGTTGTCGTACTCGTTCTGGGTTTCACCGCTGAAGCTATGCGGCCAACCCAGCGCGTGACCCAGTTCGTGGATGACGGTTGAAACCAACAGGTCGTTATGGCCTGCCACCCAAACACTGCGCTCATTCCATGGAAATCTGCCGTCGCCCGATGGCCTGATGCGCCAGTCGAGGTCTGGTGCGGGTTCTCCGAGTATCACAGAATACTGTTGTTCGCAGTCAGTAACATTGCTGCTGACACACATTGACGCTGAGATGGCGCCAGCGCTACCCTTCCCACAGATATCATCACCACATGTAGTTTGCAGTACTATCATTGCACCGTGAACATCAGGCGCGTCGTTCGTGTCATAGAACGCCTGCTCTGCTTCCTGTTCACACATCTTGGCAGCGTGTTCGGTGCCGTCACCCGTGCCGATGCGTACATCAATAGCCTGTCCCGGCACGAACTCAGGGCGATAGCGGCCACGCGACACCCACTCAAAGAACGGGATCGCATGTTCGGCGAACATCTGCGCGTATTCCTCAGGGCTCACCCAGCCCCAGGTCGGATCAGCCAAGCGAGGCTGATTTTCGGTGTCCCACACGCTACAAACGAACACGATCCAACGGTCAGAAGTGATATCGCCATGCCGCGATGAGTAATAGTTGAAGTAGTTGCGATGACCGACGGCTTCTAGCGGGTCGGGCTTGGTTGCTGGCAGAGTGAAGTCGGCGAGCGCAACCGAACCGAAACCTAGTGAGAAGCTGAGTGTGAGCCAGATGATGTTTCTCGTCGCTCGCTGAGGCTTGATAGATGGTGTGTGTCGGTTGGTTCTCTTTGAGGACATGACAGAGGGATTCTTTTGGTGACTACTTACGTGTTTAGCCGTGGAGAACGCTGCCGGCTGAAGGCTCGGGCAGCTGCCCTCGTTGGCTGACTGAGTGAACTTGAGGTTATCAGTCGGTGATGTTGATCAGTGATGCGAGGCAGTCACTGATCAACATCACAGCCAGGTTCGCTCTACGCATGGCGCGTCTGTGTCTTGCCAAACCCGCTAGTGGATGCCGACGGTCGTGCCTCTCCCCTAACCCAACTACGCAAGCCACAGCCGCCCCAGGCGGTCAACAGTTCGCGAAATGTCGCAACACGAACCGCGGTCACACACCCAGACACCAAACCCAACCATACGACACCCCAAAATGCGCAGACAGACAACCACGACTAAACACGCAAGTAGTCGCCCTGTTCTATGCCTCACTCCCCCGTTCAAGAGCGCGGAAAGCAAGCACAACGGGTTCGACGTCGTCGACCATGAGATCAATCACAACCTGATATCTGCCTGGTTCTGGCAACACGACGTTCCTACAGTCGTAAACGAGCGGTAGTTGGAGTATCTCGCCCGGGTCGTGACCAGCCCCGATCTCATCGATCTGGAAGGCCAACAGTCCACTGTCAACTATCGCACCGTCAGCATTCTCCAAACGGCATCGAACCTCTTGAGGAAGTTGAGCTTCAACTGGACTCAACTCAATGTGCAAGGCCAACATGAAGCCTGCGTGAGATGGGAACGAATCACATGAGACTCGATTAAAGCCTGCTGAAATGATCGACAACAGTCCATTGCGTTCTTGGGCGAAGTCGCAAAGTGCGGCGAGGGGAACCTTCACGACCGGCTCTTACGCAGGGGACAACACGCGCTCAACTCTCACGGCGTCTAGTCCCATTGTCAGCGGGGGACGTTTCGGCGACACTTCCGGGCTGATCCCTTCGTACCCAGCACGCTCGTTCGCCAAGAGACGCATGTGGATCGCATCAGTGAGGCCCTCTGCTTCGGCCCACTCAAGAATAGCGTGCCGCAGATCGGCCAAACGGTCTGCTCCACCCACGAAACCATTGTCGCTCTCGGCCCACCACAGCGTTCCCTCACCGTAGTTAAGGCGAATACGTACTTCATGCATACTGCGTCCTCCGAATGGGTGCTGTCGTCAGAGTAAATCTGCGATTTCACGATCTGTCAATCCTGCCCGTTTCACAAGCATGACACGCAGGGCCGCAGGTGGCACCGTAGCGCCATCATGAAATGCGAATACGATGGTCTTGCGCCCATCGGCAACGAGTTTGCGATGCGATCCTCGCTGCCGCTCCTGTCGATAACCGATCTTTAGCAGCAACTTCAGCACTTGGCGTGATTTGAGGGCCGGAAGCTGGGAAACCGGAACCATCACTAAAGCTGATGTTAAGCCGTAGCCATGCATTCGGCAATCCAAGTCTCGCGAGTGATCCACAACTGCTCCTGCTCAAGACCCATGACGTTGACGGGTTGATCGTGGTGAGTTTCACCTGAGCTTGACTTAGCTTGTCTTCCCTGTCGGCCTGTCGACGGTCTCGGCGACCTGTCAGCCTCTTCGCCGACCACACACCGCTCCCCCGATCCGGGCTAACGGTTCCTGCGTTTGATGAGTGACATGGGATACAAGCATGACTTGCCTCATAAGCGTGAATATGTTGCACGGTTCAACAAGCAAGATGAGCGTGGCAAATACCGAGACGACCGGCCTGGTGGTCGTCGGCAATATCTAGATCAGACAAAGGGCGTGCTTCTCACAGATGTTTGGTCAGACATCATGTCTTTCCAACAGGCATCAACTTCTCAAGAACGTCTTGGTTACCCCACTCAGAAACCCTTAGCGCTTCTCGAACGGATCATCACTGCTAGCAGCAACAGAGGCGACTTAGTACTTGACCCTTTCTGTGGATGTGGCACAACACTGCACGCTGCCGAGAAGTTGAATAGACGCTGGATCGGTATCGACACTTCACGATACGCAGCGAGTCTGGTAAAGAACAGGTTGTTGGGCAACTTTGACAAACTGAACGATTTCCATATCGACGTGTTCGGTTTGCCCACAACTGTTGAAGAGGCGCGTGCCCTGGCGACGGGTTCTCTGTTTGGCAGGTTCGAGTTCGAGAAATGGGTTTGTGGTGTGCTTGGCACCGCCAACATGATTCATAGGTCCAACCCGGGTGAACCTGGTGCTGATGGTGGTGTTGACGGGTTGCTTCGTTTCTTTCCGATAGCGAAGAAAGCGGTCACAACCGCAGAGGGCAAAATCGGCGAAAAATACGCAGTGGTTCAAGTCAAATCAGGAAAAGTGACGCCCGATGCTGTCCGTGCGCTCACACAAGTTATAGAAGACGTGCCCGGTGCCGTCGCAGCAGTGCTAGTAGCTTTCGACGAGTACCGCACCACGTTTGAGCGCAACGCAAGTAAAGTTCGACTTACGGAATACCTTGGTGACCCTCCAAAGGTTCAGTTCATGTCAATAGACGAACTGCTCGCGTTGCCGGACTTGCCAACGTATCTACCGAACATTACCAAACTAGGCGGTAGATCAGAGTCGGTGAAACTACCCAAGACTGAGACATTGGAAGGTCAACTCGCGTTGGACAAGACGTAGTAGGGGGCGTGAGTGACTTGTCGGTGGCGTTTGGCTGAGTTGGCTAGCTAGGTAAGTAGTCGCCTTCTTTTGCAAGTGTTGGCTAGCAGCGCGCGGATGCGCCCGCGCATCGAGGTTCCTGTGTTCACCAGATCGCACGCCTTGCTCATGTGGACGATGATGGCATCAAGGTATGACACACCTAGCCACCACTACGAACCCACGAGGGACCGGTAGATCTCGAACTAGAGCGTGAGCAATTCGTAGGATCGGGCGGACGTCAGTCGCTAGCTTGACCTCACAACTAAGGCCTACTGGGGAGAGCATCGATGATTGAGTTTGAGACCGACGGCAAGGTTGCCCTCATCACGCTGAACCGCCCAGAGGCTCGTAACGCCGTTAACGGCGTTGTTGCCCGTGGCTTGGAGGACGCTATCGATCGCCTCGAGGCCGACGATTCGCTGTGGCTTGGAGTGCTCACCCATGCCGGTCCGGTGTTCTGTGCTGGTGCTGATCTCAAAGAGATCGCCGCTGGACGTTTCGCAGAGCTGTCGACCAAGCGCGGCGGCTTTGGTGGGATCGCCATGCGCGAACGGGTCAAACCGCTGATCGCGGCCATTGACGGCCCGGCTCTGGCAGGTGGCACCGAGATTGCGTTGTCGTGTGATTTGCGGGTGACTTCAAGCAACGCACGCTTCGGTCTGCCTGAGGTCAAGCGTTCACTGCTCGCAGCGGCCGGGGGTCTGACCCGCCTACCCCGCGCCCTGCCGCTTGCTGTGGCGATGGAGATCATCCTCACAGGTGACCCGATTAGCGCAGAGCGTGCCGCTCACTTCGGGTTGATCAACGAGTTGTGCGAACCGGGCGAGGCACTGGACGCAGCGATGAGACTCGCTGCAAGGATCAACGCCAACGGCCCACTCGCCGTGCGTGAGTCGCGTCGGCTGGTCCTCGAGGGGCTCACGCAGTCCGACAAAGAAGCCATGCGCTCGGCGGGACATGCACAGATGGCGCTACGTCACACCGAGGACTTTCAGGAAGGCCCGAGGGCCTTCATAGAAAAGCGAGCACCCGTCTGGAAGGCACGCTGAAACTGCTCGCCCTACACGATCGTGGTGATGATCTCGTGGTCGTGAAGGAACTCCGCTAGACCGTCAACCAGATCAAGCGTCGCCACTTCTTGCAGTGGCCACCAGCGCGCCTCGGCTGCATCATCACCCGCAACCGGCTGCGAGTCACCACTAACGAGCACCTCAAAGTCCAAGATCACAAAGTGGCTGTACTCGCCGATGCGCTCCACCCAGTCGACGAAACGCCCACAGATACCTTCCAGGCCGGTCTCTTCACGAAGTTCTCGCACAACAGCTTCGGCGAGGGTCTCGCCAGGCTCGACCTTGCCGCCAGGTATTGACCACTCCCCCATGCCGGGCTCCTGGCCCCGGCGAACCAGCAACAGCCGCCCGTCGCTTACGACGATTGCACCGACCGCGACCTCGACCCTAAAGATCAACTAGACGCACCCGATCAGTCGCTATCAGCGGTCTCAAGTGAGCGATGAACCGTGATCGAGCGCGCCACAAGACCAAACGTCTCAAAGAAGTTCTTCGTGTGTCGATCACCAGGTAAAGCCAGGCTGTCCACACCGATGCATCCCCGCTCCAGCGCCCAGTCAATGAGCAAGCCCATAACCGCCTCGCCGACACCGACGCCGCGAGCTTGGGGTGTCACATAGATGTCACTGATCCGACCCAGGTGCGACCCGTCATGCAGTTCAACGAGCCGCACGCAGCCGTAACCCACGATCACCCCGTCGATCGTGCCAACCACGAGGTGCGACACCGATCCCTCAAGGTCATCATGCAAGCTCCGCAACAGCGGCTTGCGTCGACCTTCCAGGCGCGACCAGATTGACCCACCCCGACGTGGTGTCAACTCTGCAACTGCCTGAACCGCCAACTCACAGACATCTTCGAGGTCGCCAGCATCGGCCCGTCTGGCACCCTCGTCGATGACGATCCCGGCACCATCGCGCCTATCCGACACGGTCACAGCGCAACCACCTCCATTGTCTGTCAGCGCCCTCCGGTGACAAAGCCGCGCCGTAGTAGCCGTATTGCTCGTTGCCGTGGTTCAGTAGTTGCGAACCCGCTCCATTGACTCACACGGATCCTCACCCGAGGGGCACATCGGATCTGAACGAGAACCAAACTGGGTCACGCTCACAATCAAGAAGCACTGAGTGCAAGTCCACTCACCAGAACGTGGCGGTGCCACAGCTCGAGCCTTGGCCGGCGAGACAATAGGAGTCTCATCGTCTTCGTCGTCATCACCGGCAGCCATGCGATCTCGCAGGATCTCCTCAAGGTCAGCTTCAACATCGCTCGGGTGGACATCCTCATCGTCGTCGTCTTCTTCGTCCTCTTCCTCATCGGGTGCTGCGACATCGTCCTCGTCATCTTCGGTGTCGTCGACAACGTCAATGACCTTGGAAGCCTCGGTGTCTTCCGAGTCGCTGGAACCTTGGTCTGATGTTTGTTGTGAGGCCATGCTCGCTACGTCCTCCAGTTAGACGCCAACCATCCGGTGCGGCGGACTATAGACACGCTGCACAGATCCGCAAATACACTAAGTAGAAGCTCCCTCACGCGGGGCAGTAACCCCGCGGCGCTCAGGAGCAACAGAGGGATGCGACCCACTCGCCAGGGCAGCAGGTGCGCAGGCTGACGATGCCGCTACAGGCGCCGACGTCCGCTGATACTTGATCCTCTGCTGAGTCGGTGTCTCACTAGCCAGTGTTGCTAACTGTTCGGACTTCTGCTGCTTCGCTTTGCGCTTCTGGGCTCGTGTCTCTGCACTGAATCGTCCCAGGTCATCGCCGTCGTCATGATTAGCGAACGACATCATCGCCGCGACCGCCAAATGACCAGCCTTGCGCCCAATCAGGCGATGCATTTGCTGGCAGATGTCGCGATAAACCGGGTGACCCTGCGGGGTTGTGCGCAGCTCTATGACATGCATCGCCTCGCGGGCGTTCATGTGCATGTAGTAGCGCATCCGGTATGCCAGCGACACGGCATAGGGAGCTTGGGCGGGCAATTCCCCTGACAGGGCCTCATAGAGCCGTGCGGAACGCTCCATCACCATGTCGAAGCGGTCTGCAACACCCGCCGCGTCTAGGGCATCGGGGCGGGTGTAACCGTGACTTACCGATAGCGGCTGCCATTCGATGGTGAGCATCCGGTGGCGCTGCAAGTCGCGAAAGGCGCCATAGTCAGACACAACATCAAAGCGGTATGCGGTGCGCTCAAGGGCCCGACCCGGGCGGTGCCGGCGATTGCGGCGCTCCCCACAGTAGGCACTCACCACCTCAAGGCGCTCTGCAGCTGTCATCGCCCGAACCCTGTTCTCAATGGTGCGTTCGGGCAGCGAGGTGTAGGGGTACAACATGGCAGCGATCATCTTGATCTCGCCGTCGGGGTCGAAGTCAACCAGCTGTACCGACGCTCCCCCGCCGACTCTTGTCGCTGGCGGCTCTCCGCCGAACCCAGCAGCGTCATCGTCAAACATGTCGGCCGCTCGCGCTTGCATGGCTTCACGGTTGGTCTTGAGGTACTGCTGAGTGAGCACTCCTCTGTCAGACACATCAACACGCTTGAGAAACGACGGGATCACCTTTCGCAACTCGGTGAGCATCGCCCCCGCATAGTGGCGGGCTTCGGGCAGCGGGTGAGCCCGCATGCGCAACAGCAAGTTCTCATAGGCCTGACCAGTGCCATAGATCCCGACATTGCTAAGCGATGCGGCCGGCAGCATGCCCCGCACCGAGTCCAGAGCCTTGGCTTTGATCGCACGCCGGTACGCAAAGTCCGAAACGCCTGGAGCTTTGGCGATGTTGGCCAGAAAGAAGCCTTCCATCTCACGGGCCAGCTCCGAATACAGCTCGAACATGCGATCCATGTCGCCCACATAGCGGGTGCCGAGCATCGAACGCATGATCTCGGGATCCCGGTAGTAACGGAAGCGACCACCGAGACGCTGGTCGTAAGCAATGAAGCGAGTGCTCTGCTCAAGATAGGACATGAGCCTGCCCCACTCGAGCACCTTGGTTAGAACGTTCGAAGCCTGCTCGCAGGCAAGATGGACACCACCAAGCTGGGCAACAGAGTCGTCCCCGTAGTCGTAGAACACTCGGTCATAGAGCGCTTCGGCGCGCCGCAGACCAACGGTCGCATCCACGCTGAGGTCGCCACTGATGTCGAGATCGTCAACGAACTCATCAAGGAACAGTCTGCGCAAACTCGAAATCGACCTCGAGTAACGGGCAAACAACGCCCCCTTGACAACCTCTGGAAGGTTGACCAGAGCGAATACCGGCTGACCCAGATTGGTGAAGTAGCGACGCAAGATGTCGGCTTCTTCATCCGAGAATGACTCAGCGACGTAGGGATTCACAACATCTCAACTCGTGCTGCGTGGCGGGCTCGGGAGTCCGATATAAGGATCAGAGAGGAGGTTGGCCCGGATCGGCTAAGCGGCGAAGGCGGCTCGAGCAGCTGTTAGCACCGAGTCGTCAAGCCAGCAGTCAACGACGGTCATCGCCATGGCCTTGGCACCGTCGATTACTGCAGCATCCCCTTCAGGGCCACGCGCATAACTAGCGAACCCTTCGGTGTGAATCGGCACGTCTGGTGGTGCCACACGGATCATGGGATGGACGGCTGCGGTGGCGTAGCTGACGTTGCCCATGTCAGTGCTACCCACAACCCGGGCGTCGGGATCCGTGGACGGCAGGCGACCCACAGCCTTGAGATTGTCCATGTAGCTGGCTAGCAGTGGCTCGCTGTTGTTCATGTCGGCATACGCAGGGTCGGCCCATTCGATCTCAAGCGAACACCCGGCTGCATCGGCTCCGGCTTGCAAGCAAGCAACCACTCGCTTCTTGAGCGGTTCCAGACTTGCCAGGGTGCGAGAACGCACATACCACTCGGCTTCAGCGCGGGCGGGAACGATGTTTGGCTTGTCACCGCCATCGGTGAACACGCCGTGGATGCGCTCATCTTCAGCGATGTGTTGACGCAAAGCAGCGACAGCGTTGTAGCCGAGAACCGCAGCATCAAGTGCGTTGCGGCCTCGTTCGGGAGCGGCCGCAGCGTGGGCAGCTGCGCCCGAGTAGCGGGCCCTCAGGCGATGTACCGCCACGGCGTGGAACAGTCGCAACTCGTGATTTGCAGGGTGAACCATCATGGCCGCATCAACGTCAGCGAAGGCACCCTGGCGCAACATGAGCTCTTTGCCGCCGCCGCCTTCTTCGGCAGGCGTACCCAAGACGGTTAGACGACCACCGGTGGCTTCGCTGACCACAGAAGAAGCAAGGCCCGCGCCGAGACCTGCCGCCGCGATGATGTTGTGCCCGCAGGCATGGCCTATGCCGGGAAGTGCGTCGTACTCGCACAGCACTGCTATGACAGGCCCTTCACCGCTGCCGGCGCGTGCCTCAAAGGCGGTATCGAGCCCGTACGCACGACGCTGCACGTCCAGACCCTGTGAATCCAAGGTGTCAGTCAGCAGTTCGTGCGCGAAGTGCTCGTCAAAACAAAGCTCGGGATGTGCATGTATCTGATGCGACACATCAAGCAATAGCGGCTCAAGGCGATCAATTTCAGCACATACCCTCTGCTTGGCCTCAACTATGTCCATAGGCTCCGATCATAGATTGTTGTCGCACCATCTCACGGCACCACCTGAACGTAAGCTGACGCAGCTATGGCATCTCTGATTGGCGCAATAGATCAAGGCACTACGAGTACACGCTTCATGGTGTTTGACCAGCGGGGACGTGTGGTTGCTCAGGCACAACGCGAGCACACCCAGATCTTTCCCCGGCCAGGCTGGGTGGAGCACGATCCTGCTGAGATCATCAGCCGCACCACCCAAGTAATCGAGGATGCGCTCGATGCCGCTGGCCTCTCCGGTAGTGACCTCTCGGCGGTAGGAATCACAAACCAGCGAGAGACAGCCGTGTTGTGGGATCGAAACAGCGGTGAGGCCGTGGCGAACGCCATCGTCTGGCAAGACACCCGAACTGATGAAATGTGTCGACGCCTCTCTGACGCTGCTGGTGGGCCGGGCAGGTTCCAGAAGCAGACGGGCCTGCCGATCGCTACCTATTTCTCGGGCCCCAAGGTGAGTTGGCTGCTAGATCAGGATCCTGCGCTACGTCGTCGTGGCGAAGCTGGTGACTTGGCGTTCGGAACCATCGACTCGTGGCTGATGTGGCACCTGACTGGCGGCAAACAACACGTCACTGATGTTACAAACGCGTCCCGGACGCTGCTGATGGACTTGCGGGACCTGAGCTGGAGTTCAGAGCTGTGTGACCAGATTGGTGTGCCCGAGCCGTTGCTAGCTGAGATCCACCCCTCGGTGGGCATGCTTGCCGAAGCCACAGGGCCGCTGGCTGGAGTGCCGATTGCTGGGATTCTCGGTGACCAGCACGCTGCCCTGTTTGGCCAGGCATGTTTCGCGGCGGGTGATGCCAAGAACACCTACGGCACCGGCTGTTTCATGTTGATGAACACGGGCAACGACATCGTCTACTCAAACAACGGCCTGCTAACGACACTTGGGTATCAGATCGCTGACGAAGCACCGGTGTACGCCCTGGAGGGCTCGGTCGCGGTCGCGGGCGCTCTAGTGCAATGGCTGCGTGACAATCTCGGGATCATCTCTAACTCTGCTGAAGTGGAGGCCATCGCTGGGAGCGTTGAGGACAACGGTGACGTTTACTTTGTGCCGGCATTCTCGGGCCTGTTCGCACCGCATTGGCGTTCCGATGCTCGCGGTGTGGTAGCTGGCCTCACACGCTTTGCTACGAGGGCTCACATTGCTCGGGCGGCGCTGGAGGCCACCGCGTTCCAGTCGGCTGAGGTGTTAGATGCCATGATCGCCGATTCGCAGGTGACGCTTGGCGAGTTGCGGGTCGACGGTGGCATGGTGGTCAACGATCTGTTGATGCAGTTCCAGGCAGACATCGTCGGTACCCGGGTGATCCGCCCCGAAGTTGCCGAAACGACCGCGCTAGGGGCCGCTTACGCTGCCGGTCTCGCCGTAGGGGTGTGGTCGTCTCTTGATGAGATCGCAGCTAACTGGAACGCCGAGCGGGTCTATGAGCCCCAGATGTCACGACAGCGAAGGCGTCACCTGATGAGCCGCTGGCAGACAGCTGTTGAACGCAGCCTCAACTGGGTCAACTAGGCAACTGGCCAACTAGCCAACGCGCTGGCGATGACGGGCTTTCCGTCGGCGGCCAAACCGACCTGATCCTGTCCGCTGACCGTGCCTGGCTGTGTGTTAGCTGGGCGTGACAGTAGGTGAGTCAACTGGAGGGAATCCAGACCTGAAGGGCCGCGGGATACACACGCACACTCAAAGTGCGTGCCCTAGTTGCCATCTGGCCGTCAACGTAGACATCAAGGCCACTGCCTAGATCGAACTGACGTGCCGCGGTACGGCGAGGCTTGATATCAGGATGTGGCAGGTGGGTGCCAGCGGGGAGCCTGCGCCGGGCAGCTAGACGCACCCTCATCGATGGGTTCGCATCCAAGACATCGACCTTGCCATCCCCAGGGTGAGCCCGAGGCGCGATGTTCCAGTTGCCAATAAACGAGGCATTGGCAACGACGAGCACCCGGCCACGCAGCCATGAGCGGCGTGCTACTAGGTGAGCTATGAACCAATGCAGGCGGCCGTCAACAAGTGCCGAGCAGACATCTACCTGAACACTGAAACCCTCCGGGTCTTTGTTGGTCTTGCTGGTCTTGATTGTCTTGTTGGACTCGGTGTCCCGCAGTTCTTTGGAAGGTTTCAGCCCTAACGTGCGGGCGAGATCTCCTCCACGCAGCACTACCGGCGGGAATTCGTTGCCGGCTCGGCGGGCCTTGCCAACCAGACGGGCAGCGTCTAGATCGCTCGACGCTTCAATTGCGTCTTTTGGGATCGAGCCGGGCGTGCCCCATTCAGCTCCCCAGCCCGGTGCTCGCCGTCCCTTCATGTCAACGTGAGGATGCTGCCTCACGTTTGCGGCGCCGTCGGCGAGCGAGCACCCCCCACAGGATCGAGATCTCATAGAACAGGTACATCGGAATCGACAGGGCTAGAAGCGTGAACGGGTCGCCGCTTGGGGTGATCACCGCAACGATCACGACGATCCCAACAATGGCGTACGACCGCATCTTGCGCAGCGTCTTGTTCTGGATCGCACCCACCGCTTGCAAGCCGATCAACAGTAGCGGGAACTGGAAGGCGATCCCGAACGCGACCATCATCTTCACAACGAAGCCGAGGTAGCTCTTTGGGCTAAACAGCGACACCAAGTCGGGGCCACCAATATCAGCTAGGAACCCCAGAGCCCTGGGAAGGCTCCAATACGCCAGCGCCACTCCGAGAAAGAACAGCAAGACACCGGCGGCCACAAACGGGATGGCGTACTTCTTTTCGTGCCGGTAGAGCCCTGGGGCGATGAAGCGCCATCCCTGCCACAACAACACCGGGAAGGCAACCGCCAGCCCGCCATACCCAGCCACTGTCATGCGGACACGGAACGGTTCAAGGGGGTCGGTCACATACAGGTTGCAACCACCGTCAGGGCCAAACAGTTCTGACTCGATCCGTTCCTCAATCGGAAAGGTCAGGCAATAGGGGTTAAGCAGCAAGTCAAGGATCAAGTTGTAAACGATCCAGCAGCCGAGCGCACCGACCGCGATAGCGATGGCGCACTTAATCAGGCGGTTACGCAGCTCGGAAAGATGCTCGAGCAGCGTCATGTGAGATTCGTTTGAGAGTTCGCTCTTCTTGGCTCCGTCAGCCAGATCTGCCATTGTCTGAAGCGTCTAGTTGGTCTCAGGCTTGGTATCGCCCGACGAATCAGCGTCCGGCTCCTGAGTGTTTGCTGTGTCCGCTGAGCTCTTGGTGCCGCGATCTTGAGAAGCTGCTGCGGATTCGGGTACTGGTTCAGCGCCGGTTGACGCTTTGCTTGTTGGCGAAAAGGCAGTGTTCGGAGCCGGAGGGGTCGCCGCCTGAGTCGATGAAGGTTTAGGCGCAAAGGCCGTGTTTGGTACCGATGGTTTGTCTGTAGACGCTGAGGTCTTGGGTGCAGCGGTGCTTGAAGGCGATGCTTTCGTTTCCGCCGACTGCGCCGTCTTAGGAGATGCGGGAGTCTTGGCGGCCGGCTTGGGGGGTGTGATCGCTTTGCGAGGATCTGAAGCTGTCACCGCAGCCGCGGTCTCTGCTAACGGTTTCACGGTCTCACGTAACTGCTTATCGACAGCACGCAACGTGGCCTTGGTTTCCTGTATCGGTTCTCGCAGCGGCTCAGTGGCATCACGAAGCTCCGCCTGGAATCCCGCGCCAATACGTCGAACCTCGCCAAGGAACTTGCCGACCTGGCGAACCGCAGTTGGGAGTTTCGTGGGCCCCAAGACGATCAAGGCGACGAGCAGGATTACGAGAACTTCTACCCCGCTGACGTTGAGCACCGAACGAGCCTACCGATGGGCCTCGTGGCGATCGCGGGAAACGTCACGCCGACGCAGTGCAGCAGCATCCGCTGAGGTCTCAGCTGCGTGCTCGAGCACTACTTCTGCCGCTCGCAACAGCTCGTTGCCTGCCACTGCGGTAGCGGCGGTGCGCCTCAGCGAATGTCGCAGTTCCATGGCCGCTTCAGCGATCTTGCGCAATCCAATCCAGAGCGCCACGAGTGCCGTGACTGTTGCTAGAGCAGGAGCGATCAGCCACACGACCCCAAACTACCCCCTCGTTGCCTTGAGACTTCGAAGCGACCGCACGGTTCCACTTGCGCCCATTTGAGGGCCCCCAACACCAAACAGCTTTAGGGAGTTTCGAAGCGACCCACTACGTCAACAAGACGATCTACATGATCGCTGTAGACGCCATCGATCCCAGCATTGATTAGTTCGGCGATGTGGCGTGACAGTTGTGCATCCCAGCCGAACGTGAACACCCCGAAGCGGTGATAGAGCGTCGTGAGTCCACCAGTCCAATCATCCCGGCGCAGGTTGACCGCATCTATCTCTGCTGCTGCGAGATCAGCAGCATGGCGTTCAGGGCCTTTCGGGAGTCGTTGCAGGCGGGTCGAGTGAACCAGCTGCACATCAGGAGCATCCTGACGCCAACGTGTGAGTGTGTCGAAATCGTCATGACACAGCCATAGATGCTGCGCAGCATCGTGAGCCCGTGCTATCGCCACTAGGCCATTGAAAGCCGATGCATCCTTGACATCAACACTAAGGGGAACCGCAGTGCCGCAATGTTCGTAGTAATCGTCAAGTGTGGGGACGTGTGACGGAATTCTGTCGGCTGGCACTGTTGAAATCGGGCGTCCAAGCACTCCCCTAGCGCCTATGCCTCGAACTCTCGGTAGTCGACCGTCATGTACAAGCACGATCTGGCTGTCGGCGCTCTGCCACGCATCGGTCTCAATGCCAGTTGCACCCATGGCTATTGCAAGCTTGAACGCCTCAAGAGTGTTATCTCGTCCATGTGCTCTCCCACCACGGTGCGCAAATCCAATTGGAGGATCAATGAGCGCCGGCACACGCCGCTTCATCATCGACTAATTCACTCGCGCAATTGGCGTTACAGACCGCCTATGTCATTGGGTGGCCAGTAAGTGGCAAACGCTCTGCCGATCACAGTGTCGGTATGTATCGGCCCAAAGTAGCGACCGTCACGGCTTGCAGCACGGTTATCGCCGAGCACAAAGACATGATCCTCAGGAATCTGGCAATACATATTCGACGGCTCATTCTCACAACCTGGGATTGCAAAGGTCGGATCTGTCGACGCGGGCGCGAACAGATAAGGCTCATGCAGTTGCTGACCATCCACATAGACCGATCCATCACGAATCTCAAGTGTCTCGCCACCTAGGCCAATGACACGCTTGATCAAGTCATCGTCACCGCCAATGGCAGTAGGAGTATCAAATACCACGACATCTCCTCGACTGATGTCACCGTAACCGTAACCGAGCTTGTATACGAAGATCCGCTCCCCCACAGACAATGTTGGCAACATCGAACGTGAAGGGATCGAAAACGCTTGTACCACAAACATCTGCAACAGAATCGACAGAGTCAACGAACAGACGATGACAAAGAGCCACTCATAGATCACATGCCTTCTCGGCGGCTTGACTGCCTCATCGTCTTCAACATCAACGTCGTCCACATGATCGGACACCGCTTCATGCTGTTCAAACTGAATCGGACCACCCAATAGGTGCGCAGATTGTTCTGTCGAAACGTCGGGATCCTCACCTGCAGACCCCAGAGTCGTACTCACTTGCGGTAGCGCTCCAACACACGCCGAGCCGCTTGCGAGCGCAGGTCCAATGGAATGTTGCCGGAGACGCGAACGATCGAAGCGCTCTTGCCCAATTGCAGTAGCCGCCTCTCTAACCACGGCTGTTCCGCCACCTGCATAGTTACCTCGAACCGCCCGTTTGCAAGCTTCTTCGGCTTGCTGGTCGGGTAAAACTCCGTCGCCCAGAGAGCGTCCGGCGCAAGCTCCAAGGTCACCTCATCCACAGGCGAGCGCAATCGGACACCATCGTCTTCTTCGTCAGGCAACACAACCGTTATGGGTTCGTCTGTAACTTCTATCGAGCGAATCCGGTCAATCCTGAAGCTTCGCTCGCCTTGTTTTGTGTGGCAGTAACCGCGCAGATACCAATACCCGTATTGAGGAAAGAGCCTCTGGGGATCGACGCCTCGTCGCTGAAGGACATCCCTCCCCGCCGAGTAATACTCCATCTCAACGCGGAGTCTCCGAATGTAGGCATCATTCACGGCCCGCAGCGTGTCAGAAGGTGCCTCTCCAAGGCTCACATCCATTAGATCGACAGAAACTTCTCCACGAGACGACAACACCTGAGTGAGTTTTGCTAATGCTCTGAGCAGGGCTCCTTGACCGACACCGGCCTCACTCGCGTCCCCCTCAAGATCAGCCATCAACTTCAAACACGCACGCCCTGCAGCTAGCAACCGAGTGACCTCATCGGGACTTAGCCGAGATGGTTCCTTAAACCAATCGGCAAAATCGATGTTGACGTAGCCGTCCCTGATATCGACCTCAATCAATACATCTGGTGTGAACGGGTAGACACCGACCATTTGCACGACGCCGCGGAGATCCTTGTCGAGTTGACTGCGCGGGTAATCAAAGCGCTGCGAGACCTCCTCCAGCGTGGCGCCACCCGACTTAGCGACCCATGGAATCAGTCCGAGAAGTCGAGCCGTACGCTCGTCGATTGACAGTTTTCGTTGTCGAGGCGACTTTCCTGGCACCACCATTCTGGACCCTAGAGGCACCAACGGACGTATCCCCAGAACGGAACTAGATCAGCCCTTCAAGCCAGTCGACAAGATCATCACGCAGCCACTCCGGTTCAAGTATCTCTGCGTGGTGCCTAAATCCGAGGACAAAACTGCGGAAAGCCCTCACTTCGTTCACCTCAAGCGTCAATATCGCCGAACCGTCCGGCTGAACGTCGCCTTCCACCCCAGCGTTGTAACATGCCCAGGCTGCCTGATCAGCATCAACATGCACACGAGCGATGATCGGCTCGCCTGACCCAAACTGCCAGGGCTTCTTCTCACCTGGCGCGGTGGGCTTACCAACGGGATGCGTTGCCTCTCCAAGATGCTTGACAGTTCCTGTAATGCGGTCAACTCGGAACCGACGTTCCTCTTCGCGATCACGATCCCACCCCGTCACGTACCAGCGACCGCGATGAAAGGTCACCTGCCACGGCTCTAACTTTCGCCGCTGCCCCCTATGAGTGAAGGAGACCGCGAGACGTTTCGCTGCTGCATCCATCAAGGGGCCCAGTGCCCTTTCGATGGGGATCATGCCTACAGAGTCGCGACCTCCGGTTTGCATCGGGTCAGAATCGTCGTCAAGTTTCGCGAGTATGTGAGTAGTCCCGCCCTGCACATTTACGCGAGCGTTCGCAAGTTGAAGTGCCGCGAGCTCATCTTGTTCAAGTTTCAGGTCACCTGCGTACTTCTTTTGATCCACTATGTAAGCCTCAACTGGTGGATCAACGCTTCGATCCTGTACCACCTCGAGTGGTATGCCGAGGGATCTCAGTTCGGCTTTGTCACGTTCAAATGTCCGCCGGAAAGCCACGAGATTGTCCGAGTAGGCACCGGAACCGAGCTTTTGCTTTAACTGCTCTGCACTTAGTGGTTGCCTGGTATTCAACAGCGCTGTTATGAGGTTCAGCAGCCTCTCGAGCTTTTGCACGCGGACTCCCTCTTGTGATCTCCTTGTTGCCCCTTCGGGGTCAGACTCGCGCTAAAGGGCGGCGATCAGTTTCTCGACTCGCTCGTCTGTTGAGCGGAATGGATCCTTACAGAGCACCGTGCGTTGTGACTGATCGTTGAGCTTTAGATGCACCCAGTCAACCGTGTAATCGCGCTTGCGTGCCTTGGCTTGACGGATGAACTCTCCTCGCAAGCGAGCACGTGTCGTGGCCGGCGGGTGCTCAACAGCGTGTTGCACTTCGGCGTTGGTAACGAGGCTTTGCACCATGCGGCGTCGCAACATCCGGTAGTACAAGCCCCGCCTGCGGCTCACATCGTGGTATTGCAAATCCACGAGAGCCACCCGGGGATCCGCTAGTTCTAGGCGATGACGCTGCCGGTAAGCCTGAACGAGGCGGTGCTTAATCACCCAGTCCACTTCACGATCAAGACTCAATGGATCCCGCTCAATAGCCGTCAAGCAGTGTTCCCACATGCTGAGCGCCTTCTTCTCCTCATCGGAGAGATCGTGATGCTCAGCAAACCGCAACGCACGGTTGAGGTACTCGGACTGGATGTCTAGGGCGCTGACCTCTCGGCCCGTCGCCAAGCGCACCCGGCGCCGACAGGTCATGTCGTGGCTGATCTCACGTATGGCCCGGATCGGGTTCTCAAGGGTCATGTCTCGCAGCACCACACGTGGATCCTCAAGCATCCGCAGCATCAGCGCACATGCTCCGACCTTAAGAAACGTAGCGTACTCGCTCATGTTGGAGTCGCCCACAATCACGTGCAGGCGGCGGAAGCGTTCGGCATCTGCGTGGGGTTCGTCGCGGGTGTTGATGATCGGGCGCGAGCGGGTCGTCGCCGATGAGACACCCTCCCAGATGTGCTCAGCCCGCTGGCTGATGCAGTACATGGCGCCTCGGGCCGTCTGTAGCACCTTGCCGGCGCCTGCATAGATCTGGCGGCTAACCAGGAACGGGATTAGCACTTCGGCGTAGTCGGCAAGATCGTCACGGCGGCTGATCAGGTAGTTCTCGTGACAGCCATAGCTGTTGCCTGCGGAGTCCGTGTTGTTCTTGAACAGGTAAACATCGCCACGGATGCCTTCCTGTGCGAGGCGCTGCTCAGCGTCACCTAGCAGCCTCTCGACGATGCGCTCTCCTGCCTTGTCGTGGACTACTAGCTCGTGAGCGGAGTCACATTCGGGAGTGGCATATTCGGGGTGACTGCCAACATCGAGATAGAGGCGCGACCCGTTGGCCAGAAAGACGTTACTGCTGCGTCCCCAGGAAACCACCTTGCGGAACAGGTAGCGAGCCACCTCATCGGGGCTAAGCCGACGCTGGCCTCGCAATGTGCAAGTGACGCCATACTCATTCTCAATACCAAAAATGCGACGCTGCACCGCTTAAAAACCTAGCCCGTCGCTAGGCCCAAGGGCGTAATGGTAGGGGCCCGTCTGAGCTGGCCCAAAGCGTCTACTCGAGCAGTTCGGCGACTTCGGTGCGGGTTAGGCGGCGGAAGGCTCGGCGACCATTGCCGCGTGCTAGGAGCGCTACCTCAAGACTCTGGGCTACTAGTTCTCGTTCGGGCCCGGAGAGGGCGTCTACGGCCGCTGCAACACCGGCTTTAAGTGCGCGTGGCGGCTCGCCGAGCACCGCGTCGAGGCGCCGCGCTGTTGCCTCGGTCTCTCCACCGAGAACTGCCCAGTCGTTCTCTTCGACGACGGTGCCGTCGTAGAGGATGTGGAAGAGCTGGTCGGCTTCGCCACTCTTGTCAAGTCCAATCTCGGCAACCAGGAGCTCAACCTCCATCGGCTTGAGGCCGTGGGTGAACTCCTGGCCAAGGCTCTGCGCATAAGCATTGGCGAGGCCACGTGCGTAGACATCCTCACGGCTAAAGGCAAAGCCCTTCAGATCGGCATGCCTCACGCCGGCGATGCGGAGTTGGTTGAACTCGTTGTAGCGCCCCACCCCCGCGAAGGCGATGCGATCGTAGATCTCGCTGACCTTGCGCAGGGTGATAGAAGTGTTCTCAGCGACGATCGCAATGCCACCGTCGTAGCAGAAAGCCACCAGGCTGCGGCCCCGCGCTATGCCCTTGCGGGCAAAGTCCCCGCGATCGTTCATCATCTGCTCGGGAGCTACATAAAACGGCATCGTCATGGCAATACCTCGGTTTCAGCGCTTGGCGCGCCGGTTGCGGTGGCGTCGCAACAACCTGTCGCTGCGACGCCGCAACTCTGCACGCTCCACTCGGCGATACCCATCGACATCAATCACCGCCACGACCGGGAACAACTCGCGGTACGGATCCGGGCCGCCGGTTGCCGAGTCTGCCTCTGATGCGACTAGCAATGCCTCAAGCGTCAAGTCGATCGCGGCGCTCTCCGTCAGGGTCTTGCGGAATCCAAGCTTGAGTGCGGTGGACGCATGCATCGAACCAGAACCGGTGGTGGCGTAGTCACGTTCCTCGTAGCGGCCGCCGGTTATGTCATATTCGAATATTCGGCCGCGTGCGGCGCTGACATCAAAGCCAGCAAAGATCGGCACCACCGCTAGGCCTTGCATGGCGGCTCCGAGATTGCCCCGGATCATTTGCGACAGCTGATTGGCCTTGCCTTCCAGGCTGATCGGGACGCCTTCAACCTTTTCGTAATGCTCAAGTTGCAATTGGAACAGTCGCACCATCTCGACCGAGGGTCCAGCCGCTCCTGCGATGGCAATCCCTGAGTGTCGGTCAGCCGGATAGACCTTCTCGATCGCATGATTGCTGATGAAGTGCCCCGACGTTGCGCGGCGGTCGCCGGCTAACACCACACCGTCTGCGTGGCGAACCGAGACACAGGTGGTGCCATGGGGAACACTTCGCAATAGCGACGGCTCGACGGTTTCGTGGGCGCCAAGTGAAGATGAGGTGTCCGATGCAACCCCCGCCCCTGCAAGAGCCGGAGCTACCCGACGCAACAAAGCTGCAAAGTCAGGCCCGGGGTCGTCATGAGCACTAAAGCTCGGCAGCGTCACCACAACTCCGGGGATTCAGAGATTCGTCGAACTCGGCGTTTCGGGTGCAGGTGACGCTCGCGGTAAGCGCCTGCAGCGGACGGTTCGATCACTCGCCACCCTTTTGGATGTAGCTCTTAACGAAGTCTTCGGCGTTGGTCTCAAGCACCTCATCAATCTCATCAAGCAAGTCATCGAGCTGTTCCTTAAGCTCGGCACCACGATCCGATCGTGCCGGCTCCTGTGCTAGCTCACGCTCACGCGGCACTCGCGTGGGTCTACGAATTCGTTCTTGCTCAGCCACTTCAGTTCCTCCATGTGCCGCCATGCGTGTTTGGCAACTGTTGCTATCCAAGTAGCGAGACTACGCGCCGCGTGCCTCCAATCGACGCAATAGCTCACGAGCCGACCTGCTGCTGTCGATAATGTCAGCCACGTGTGACAACGTGCCTCGACCCGGCTCAATCATTGATACCCGGCGAAGCGATCCTTCGCCCACATCAAACACGATCGAATCCCAGTTGGCGGCCACGACCTGGGATCCGAAGCGCTGCAGACAGCGGCCCCTGAAATAGGCGCGTGTGTCGGGCGGCGGTTCGGTTGTCGCTCGCTGCGCCTCATCGTCGTCGACAAGCTTCTCGAGTCCCGCTCGAGCGGCAAGGCACCGCCCGGGTCGCAAGTCGTGGTACTGGATGTCGAGCATCCGCATCCGCGCATTGTTCCAGTCAAGACGGTGACGCTGCCGGTAAGCCCGCAGAATCCGCAGCTTTGCGACCCAATCAAGCTGTGAAGCCAGCTCCATGGGATCACGCTCCAACGCCGCCAGAACATGTTCCCAGCGCCGAAGCACTTCGTGGGCAACATCGCCTCCGACACTGCACGTGCCACGATCATCCACAAATGCCTGTGCCGCTGCGAGGAGTTCCCATTGCACATCTAGTGCGGTGATGGTGCTTCCATCCGTGAGTAGCAGAGGAATGCGCATAGACAGATCACGGCTGACCTGTCGCATCGCCAGCACAGGTGTGGCGAATCGGAACCTTTGACGCAGAGTGTTTTCCTCGGTCATCGCCATCACCAACGCGGTAGTGCCAACCTTGAGAAACGTCGCAACCTGTGACATGTTGGCGTCACCGACGATCACATGCAGCCGCCGGTACTTGGCAGCGTCGGCGTGTGGTTCATCACGAGTGTTGACGATCGGCCGCTTTAGTGTTGTCTCTAGACCGACCTCTTCTTCGACGAAGTCAGCGCGCTGAGTGATCTGGTAGCCAGACTCGTCAAGACGCATTCCAGACGTCTCGAAACCAACCTTTCCGGCACCAGTGAATATCTGACGGGTGATCAGGTGAGTTGTGGCATGTGTGACGATGCGTGAGAACGGCACCGAGCGACTCATCAGGTAGTTCTCGTGACAGCCATAGCTGTTGCCTTTGCCGTCGCTGTTGTTCTTGTAGACGATGATCTCTTCGTCGGGAGGAAGCAACAGCCGCGCAGCCTGCATCGAACGTACGGCAATTAGCTCACCGGCACGGTCATAGGTAAGTGCTGAGAGAGCGTTTGAGCACTCAGGTGTTGACATCTCAGGATGGGCATGATCGACGTAATAGCGAGCGCCGTTAGTGAGGATTGCGTTGACTAGGTGTGTCTCTATCTCAGGCGGCAGTGAACCAGCGGGTGCCGCGCCACGGGCGTCATTGCTGGGATCCTCGTCGGTGAAGTCCCAGCCAACAGTGGGCCTGAGACTTTCGGGCAGTTGCTCGGAAGCGATCAGGTATGCGTTGATGAGCAGCGACGAGGCAGAGATCGGGTTTGGCTCGGGCGCGCCTCGGTGAACAATCCCGTACTCGGTTTCAATGCCTATTGTCTTGGCAACCGTCATCGCACAGGCTCAGCCGGCAATGCGGCCCGCGGCGCCGAAGCGCCAACTATTCAACTGAGGTACTACAGGATCTGTGACAGGAAGAGCCTCGTGCGCTCCTCAGCAGGATTCGTGAAGAAGTGCTCGGGTGTACCGGTTTCAACGATCTGGCCGTCTTCCATAAAGATGATGCGGTCTGCAACCTCTCGAGCGAAGCCCATCTCATGGGTGACACACATCATCGTCATGCCCGAGAGTGCAAGTTCTTTCATAACATCAAGCACTTCCTTGATCATTTCGGGATCAAGCGCTGACGTTGGCTCATCAAAGAGCATGATTCTCGGCTCCATGGCAAGGGCACGAGCAATTGCGACGCGCTGCTGCTGACCACCTGAGAGCTGACCCGGATACTTGTCGGCTTGTTCAGGGATACCAACACGCTCGAGAAGCGAACGTGCCGTGGCTTGTGCTTCGCCTTTCGGTCGCTTGCGCACCCAGATCGGCGCCAGCGTGATGTTGTCAAGCACTGTCAAATGTGGAAACAAGTTGAACTGCTGGAAGACCATGCCGACTTCGGAGCGGATCTTCTCAATGTTGCGCATGTCGTTGGTCAACTCGATGCCATCAACAACGATGCGGCCTTCCTGATGCACCTCAAGCCGGTTAATGCAGCGGATCCAGGTTGACTTACCCGAACCTGAAGGTCCGAGCACGACGACAACTTCTCGCTCTTTGATGACTGCGCTGATGCTGTCAAGAGCCTGGAAATCGCCAAACCACTTGTTGACTCCCTCACAGACGATCATGTCGTCGCGTGCGGCTAGCTCAGGTGTCAAGGCTGTGGCGGCGTCGCTGACGCTCATTGGGTTCTCCCCCTACGGTGAAACGTTCCGGGCAACTCTGTTGCGTTCAGTAAGTGCGACATCAGGCCTACTAGCGCTCCCCTAGTCCGAGTTTCTTCTCAAGCCGCTGGCTTTGCTTGGACATGGCATAAGCAAACACCCAATACACCAGACACACGAACAGCAAACCCTCACGCTTCACACCGAGGAACTGAGTCTGGGCGGGAATGACACTATTGGCCATTCGCAGCAGATCAAATAGACCGATGATCGCCAAAAGCGAGGTCTCTTTGAATGTGGCAATCGTCTGCCCCACCAGCGGCGGAATAGATACCCGCAGTGCCTGAGGCAACACGATAAAGCTAGTGCGCTGCGAGGTGCTCAAGCCAACAGCATCAGACGCCTCATACTGCCCTCGGCGGACCGACTGCAAACCACCACGCACATTCTCGGCGAGGTAAGCCGCTGAGAAGAGCACATAGGCCAGGGTCGCCGAAGTTAGGTCGCTAATCTGCATTGAGTCAGGTAGGAACAGTGGGAGGACCACTACAAAGAATATGAGCAACGTGATTAGCGGGACACCCCGGACGACCTCAATGTAACTAGTTGAGAGCACCCTAAAGATCGGTAGTTTGGACGTCCGACCCAAGGCAAGCAGTACGCCGAGTGGGAACGAGCACATCAGCGTGAACGTCGCGACGATTAGTGTCACCGAGAACCCGCCAATTAGCGCTTCGGTCGGTGTATCAACCGTTGAAGGCGTGTTCATCATCGTGGCTAGATAGTTGAAGACTGCTGTGCCCGCCAACCAGAACCACACGAGTCGCAACCGCTTAGCTTTGTCGCCCGCAAAGTTGTGAGCGACAAGTGCAACAAGAGCGAGCAATAGGAAACTGATCCGTACTTTCTGCAGCATTGAGTACCAACCGAAGAAGGCTACGATCCAGTTGAATGCCGCTATCCCCATCAGCAAGATTGCGACGACTCGACCGAGCTCTCCAATCCGCGGGTTAGTGAGCATCCACAAGATCACGGACCCGAGCGCTGCGAACCCGACCGCCAGCGGGACATCTACAGAGAACACTCTGCTGTACTCAAGATGGGGATCTCGCAACACAACCCAATACAGGAAGAACGGACTCAGGAGCCAGGCGAATATCACAAACACCGAAACCCGTGATTGCAGCCCAGCACTACGCAATCGTCTGCCAACAACGATGGCTGCAACTAGCAGCAACCACATAATCGTCCAGGGGACCTTCGTCGTCATTGCCACAGTTCTCCCTGGTTCAGCAATGAACACGCCCTCGGATATTCCGTTGACTTCTTGGGTAACGAAGGCGTAATGACCCCAAGGGAATATCCATGCCGAGAGAACGAGCAGACCAACCAGAGCTATTGCCAACTCAACGACTGGCACGAAGGTACTTCGACGTCTGACATCACCCAGACGTATCCAGATTGCAGCACCCGCACCTGCCAATACCACCGCTACTAACCACCACCAGGCCCGATCAGCCATCGCTTCAGCGAAAGACTCGCGGATTACGCCATCGTCGTCTCGCATCGCCGTGCCATCGGGATTCTTGAGCGCGGAAGGCTCGCGCAACACGATGCACAGTGCGATCGTGGCGCCCCAACCCATCAGACTCATTGAAAGCTTCTTCATTGAGGCACCACGGCCACGGCTCACTGCCAGACCGACTGAGAGTCCCGCTAGCACAACGAGGATCCCAACGCACACCCAGACTCGGTTGTATTGCTCTTCGGGATAGGCATGGGTGAAGATCAGCCGAAGGTTGGTGCGTACCGCATCCCATTCGCGCTCCTCGCTGAACGTGAAGTTCAAGAGCGCGCGGACGGCGAGCAGCCCGATAAGGCCAAAGACAATGGTAAGCGCGGAGTTGAACGGCGTTGAGAAGAGGTTCTTGCGTACCCAGACACCTGCCGACAAGCTTGGTGTGTCGGGCTTGCCCTTTGGCTCCACGGCTTCGAGGGCTACAGAATCACTCGTGACAGCTTCCATGTCAGCGCTCCACGATCTTCATGCGGATGTTGAAGAAGTTCACAATCACCGAGATGGTGAGCGAACACGCCAGGTAGAACAACATCCAGATTGACATCACCTCAAGGGTCTTTCCGGTCTGGTTATAGACGGTCTGACCGACTTGCACTATGTCGGTGTATCCGACGGCAATAGCAAGCGATGTGTTCTTCGTCAGGTTCAAATACTGGTTGCCGAGAGGTGGCAGAATCACTCGAAAAGCCTGGGGAAGGATGACTCGCCGGAGCATTGCAAAGCGCCGCAAGCCCACCGCCTGCGCAGCCTCGGTCTGACCCTTGGGAACAGCGAGAATGCCGCCTCGCACGATCTCTGCAATGAACGCCGCCGTATAGAGTACGACCCCGAAGTAGACGGCCGCCAGTCCCTGAATCAGGTTCAGACCCGCCGGTCCGAAGTTGGGGAGCATCCCCAACTGTTCAATATCGGGGCGCTTGGCGTCAATCGGTTGTCCGGTGCGACCATCACCGAACTTATCGCCAAGTACCTCGAAGAGATCGCGCCCCGAGTTGATGATCCAACTCGACAACCCCGGCCAACCGAAAGTGACAAACAGAATCACGATCAAGGCGCCTGCAGCCGCGAAGATGATGCGGAAGTAGTCATCGTCGCTGAGTTTCATTAGTCCTGCAGGCGTTCGTCGCTTTGCCAAGAAGCGTCTGATCCAGTTCAACGCAAAGAGTGCAGCTAGCACCGACAGTATGACCTGCACGATGCCTTGGGTTAGCGAGTCAATCAGAGTTGCGATGAAGTCGAAGATTGAACCAACCCAGCCAAACACAGGATGCAAGAACCAGCCAACAATCCCAAAGAAAGCGATCACACCCACAAGGCTCAGAATCGGGTAGGTGTTCTGACCGGTGACGTCCTTGCGAGCGTCTCTTGCACGCTTCACAAACCAACCGACGACAGCACCAATGATTATGAAGATCATCCATTGATAGAAGCCATCACCCAAAAAGACTCGGGGTATAGACACACCCTTGTTGGAAATGTGTAACCAACCGTGTATCGGCCCCTGATCTGCCGTTACTCGTGGCAAGGTGCCGATGATCACAAAGATTAAGATGATCTGTACCAGCAACGGTATATTACGCAGTGTCTCGATGAAGATACTGCAGATGCGGTTCACGACCCAGTTATTTGACAAACGGCCCACGCCGACAATCACGCCAAGCAGCGTCGCCGCGATGATGCCGCCAATTGCTAGCCGTATCGTGTTTACAGCGCCAACCCACAAGGCGCGACCACTGGTAGCAGGATTAGTGTCAATGCCAGATCCGAGATCGCTTCCGAGGGGGGTTCCAAGGAAGTCATATCCGGTCGCAATCGCTCTGGTCTCAAGCGTGTTGCGCGCCTGCGTTGTGAGAAAGACCAGAGCAAAGAGGACTAACAGCAGCGTCAACACCTGAGTCAACCACTTGACGACAACCGTGTCCCTATAGAAGGGGGGCCGCTGCGCCTGTTGTGAGGCAAGCGTGGATTGCTCAGGACTAGTCACGCCGGGGCGCCTCCGTGATGTCAAGCCTTAGTCGTGGTGCGAGTCTGCTGCGTACTCAAGGTCAGCGGCGAGACCGTAAGCCCTTCGCAGTCTCCGGTCTGACCTTACAACAGCAAAGGGGCCCGAGGGATTGTTTCCCCCCAGGCCCCTTAGACACTAGACGATTAGTACTAGCCAGTGTGGAGAATTACCTCCCACTGGTACCGGTTAGCTGCTCTAGCGAGCCGGCGGTGCGTAGATCAGACCACCGTCGAGCCAGCCGGCGTTGGCTGAGCCTTCACGGGTCAAGCCCACCGGGCCGAGGTGACGCGTGTAGATCTCGTCGTAGTTGCCGACCTGCTTAATGACCTGCAAGAACCCGTCGGCTGGGATTCCCATAGCAGTCTGCAGTTCGCCCTCGCCACCGAGGAGGCGTCCGACTTCGGCGTCAGACGGGCTAGCTGCCATGTCATCAACGTTGCCGGAATTGACACCCTTTTCATCCGCGATGATCGTGGCGTAAACGGCCCAGTTCACCACATCAGCGAAGCGTGATTCATTCTGGCCATAGGTCGGACCGAGTGGCTCCTTAGAGATCGGAGTCGGCGGGAAGATCACCCACTCCTGATCGGCTGGCTGCTGGTTCGCCTTGCGACCAACGAGCGCTGAACCGTCAGTAGTGACGATGTCACAGGCACCCTCAACGAAGTTGGTGGTGACAATGTCAAAGTCCTCAAACGTGTTCAACGTGATAGGCACACCTGCTGCCTCGGCAGCATCAGCAATGTTCTGCTCGGTCGTGGTACCAGCGTTAGTACAAACTACAGCACCAGCAATGTCGCTCACCTGTGAGGAACCGCTGAACCCGTCGCCTGCGCGAGCCATCAACTGCTGACCGTCGTAATAGGTGGTGGGACCAAAGTCCATACCGACCTCGGTGTCACGACCCTGGGTCCAGGTGGTGTTACGCATAAGTACGTCTACAGCACCGGTCTGTACCGCGGTAAAGCGCTCAGCTGCCGTTAGCGGAACGAACGTAACTGCATCTGCGTCGCCGAAAATGGCGGCTGCAACTACACGGCAGTAGTCGGCATCAAACCCGGTCTGAGAGCCATCAGGCTGCGTCTCAGAGAACGCCACTGCGGCGCCCGACACACCACACAGCAAATCGCCGCGGCCAATAATCGTGTCAAGCAGATCACCGTCTTGGGTCTCTACTACTTCTTCAACAGCATCTGGCTCATCATCAGATGCATCGTCGGCGGCCGCCACTTCGGCAGCGCCATCATCAGTCGTGGCGGCTACTGGCTCGTCAGCATCATCATCGCCGCACGCTGCAGCAAAGAGGCTCACGACACACAGCGCAGCTAGCACGCGCCGCGCCACGGACATCTTCTTTGTCACTGTTTTCCCTCCATTTGGTTTGACTACCAGTGGACGTGCTAAGCGTAGCTACGGGCGGTTGCTACTTCAAGACAAACTGAGAGCAACGCTTGTGGACGCAGCGCCATTCCCGACTATGACAAACATCTAGTGTCAGTGATTGTCAATCAATGCTGTGCTACCTAACCGGACGGTGCCTGACAATGCCCGGATGTGTGGTGACGCGGAATCTGCGCTAGGTGCAGACCATCGGCTGCCTCAAACGAACAACCAAGAATTCTGGAACTAAGGTTGTGCGGGAGACGCTTCCCTCATTAACTAGCCGACCTCTAGCCGTGTTCAACAGCCAGGCCACCGACTCGTCAACTTGGCTTAGAGATACTGGCCAGTCTGGACTCGCTCAATAGATCGGCCGCCTGATGCATCCTCTTCACTGGACACAAGAGTTCGGACAAACACGATCCTCTCACCCTTCTTTCCTGATATACGTGCCCAATCATCAGGATTAGTAGTGTTTGGTAGATCTTCGTGTTCTTTGAACTCTTGTCGCACTGAAGCCAGCAAATCATCTGTGATAATGCCACGAGCACGTCCCGCAATCTCTCGCTTAATCGCAAGCTTCTTGGCTCGACGCACGACGTTCTCGATCATCGCACCCGAAGCGAAGTCACGGAAGTACATGACCTCCTTATCGCCATTTGCGTAAGTGACTTCAAGGAAACGGTTTGAGTCATCCGGGCGATACATGTCCTCAACCGTCTGCTCGATCATGCCGCGAACTGCTTTGTCGGGGTCGCCACCACCGATCGTCTCAATGATGTCGGGCGCGATTGGCAAAGTCGGCAGTAAATAGCGCGAGAAAATGGCTGCTGCGGCTTCAGCATCAGGGCGTTCGATCTTGATCTTTACGTCCAAACGTCCAGGGCGCAGTATCGCCGGATCGATCAGGTCTTCACGGTTAGAGGCGCCAATCACGATGACATTTCGCAGCGCTTCCACGCCGTCGATCTCGGCTAGGAGTTGCGGCACGATTGTCGACTCGATGTCTGAGCTGATACCAGAGCCACGAGTCCTAAACAGCGACTCCATCTCATCAAAGAACACGATGACCGGCCAGCCCTGCTCGCTCTTCTCCCGGGCCCGCTGGAACACGGTGCGGATCTTGCGCTCCGTCTCACCGACGTACTTATTGAGCAGTTCAGGGCCCTTGATGTTCAGGAAATAACTGCGAGCGTTGGTGTCCCCCGACATGACCGCAACCTTGGTGGCAAGGCTGTTAGCGACGGCCTTGGCGATGAGTGTCTTGCCACAGCCTGGAGGCCCGTATAGCAGCACACCCTTCGGCGCCGGAAGGTCGTACTCGGCAAAGAGCCGGTGATGCACAAACGGCAACTCCACGGCGTCGGTGATCTGTTCGATCTGAGTGTCGAGGCCACCCACATCGTCGTAGCTAACGTCAGGAACCTCTTCAAGCAGCAGGTCTTCTACTTCTGGGCGCGGCAGTCTCTCGATAATCAGGTTTGCCGAAACATCCACGAGCACGCTGTCGCCTGTGCGTATCGGAGCCTGCGCAACTCCCGAGCTAAACGCAACGATGCGTTCCTCGTCTGCGCGTCCCACAACTACCGCACGGTCACCCTCAGACAGAACGTCTTTGATGGTGGCAACCTCGCCCGTGCGGTCTGGACGGCGAGCCATCACCGCGCTAAACGACTCGTTGAGCACAACCTGATCGCCAACACCAATCTCGTCTGGCAGATCAGGGTGGATCGCAACACGCATCTTGCGCCCGCCGGATCGCACATCGACAGTTCCGTCGTCGTTGGAGCCCAGCACGGTTCCATAACCACTGGGCGGTTGTGTGAGCTTGTCGACCTCTTCACGTAGCGACGAGATCTGCTCGCGAGCGTCACGCAACATCGCCGAGAGTTTCTCGTTCTGGCCTACAGCATGAGAGAGTCTGGACTTGGTGTCCGAGAGGCGGCTCTCAAGGGATCGCACACGCTTCGGGACATCATGAAGGCGCCGTCTCAGCGCTGCGATCTCATTCTCGAGTTCGCCGATAAAGCGGCGCATCTGCTCAAGTTCAGCTTCAGCCGGCACGACGCCGAATTCGCTCACGGTCACCTCCTGCGAGTGCCCAGCGGAGTCACAACCCTACGCGCCAGCGCTGCGATGGTGCCTCATTGCCGATCGCCGCACTATGCTGACCGCCATCGAAAAAGGTAACGGCGGCCACGACCCGGCTACCGGGCCCGTCGACGCCGGATAGAGAGGTACCCGCACGCCATGAAGGTCTGGATTGATCAAGACTTGTGCACGGGTGACGGCCTGTGCGAAGAGATCGCCCCCGATGTCTTTACGCTCCTTGACGACGGACTCGCGTACGTGGTGGAAGACGGCAAGGTATTTGACGACCCGGGCGGTCCCGACGGATTAGCGAACGTTCCCGCAGGTCAGGAAGAAGCGACGATCGAGTCCGCCGAGGAATGCCCCGGCGAGTGCATCTTCATCGAGATCTAGCCTCAACTTACGTTTCACTTTCAATAGCTCGAAAAGTCCTAGCTGCCAGGGGTTTTCACCTGGCAGCTTTGGCGCGCTCAGCAACGAAGCGAAGCTCTACATCTCACATCGCAGGGCTTCTGGGCCGGCTAAGCGCGTTTGCACCGACGCGTCCCTCGGAGCTAGCAGTCGGGGATGGTAACGGGCGCCTCTAGGTCGGAAGAGTCGATCAGATTCTGGAGTTCGCTGGCACGGGTGGCGTAGGCGACATCCACGTTGCCGCGTCGTGAGGCACTCCACACGACACCAGCCACGGCGACGCCATCATCAACTGCTACCAACAAGGCTGCTCCCGAGTCACCCGCCTCCACATCAGCCGCGAGCAGCCAGGACGGTCGTTCGACACGGTCTGTACTGGCGACCGCCTCGGTGCGCACCGTGATGGGTCGATCTATGCGAAACGGTGTCGGATCAGGTGTTGCGACATCTTCCCAGGCAAGCAGCGCTCCAACTGTGCCATCGGGAACCGTGCGCACAAGTTGAAGGGGCGCGAGCGAAGCTCCTGGCACCCTGAGCAGCGAGAGGTCGTTACCGGGATCGAACGCCACGATTTCCGCAGCGAGCTTGCGTCCGTCGGTTAGCTCCACCCACGGTTCGCTCATCCCGATCACGAGATGTGCGATAGTGGCAACTAGGTCGCCATCGCCGACCCCAAACCCACTCCCCTCTCGCTCAATGCCACATGCAAGCCCCGTCACCCGCACCGATGACTCAATGCCAACGTCAAGCAAGTTCGCATCTAGGCCATGATGTGTTGGAGCCGGCCCCGGGTCGGGGGGATTAGAAATCGGTGGCCGGGTCGAAGATGGTCCCGAATTAGGGGCCTCTGGCTGCTCCACCGAGCTGCCCTCTATGTCCCTTGAAGTCTCGCGTCCTGAAGTGTCGTTGCGTGATCCGCGCTGTGCTTCGCATGCAACAGCGCATAGGAAAATCATGAACGCTACGAGGCCGAGCGCTAATGCCTTGAGGTCTGACCGGCAGAACCAACTCGTCGTCGTGCTTAAGTCCATCAAGTGACAGTTGCGTTAGGTGCCTGGTCCGGCCGCTCAGTCAGCCTGGGTTCAGCGTGAAGCAAGCCGACTGGTGGTCAAGAAGCCGGTGTGGCCGACCATGCGGTGGTTGGGCCTGACGGCGTCGCCCTCCACGTGCCAGCCACGCTGGATCACTTCAATCGTGTCACTCATGATGAACGGCGCGTCGGCCAACTCCCGTCGAAGCCGCGCTACCTGAATTGCACTGGGCGTATAGGCAAGAAAGATCCCACCAGGACGCAACGCCTCAACTGCGGGTTCGACCGCTCGCCACGGTTCGGGAAGATCGAGCACCACCCTGTCGAGATCAGCAGTCGTGATGCCGTCATAGACATCACGGATCTCGGTGTGGTAGCGGGCGATCGCATAAGCATCACAGAAACGAGCCACGTTCCTTTGCGCACGAGTGAGGAAATCGGATCGCAACTCGTATCCCGTGACTTCGGCGCCTGCTCGAAGCAGTGCCATCGACAACGCACCCGAGCCAACACCCGCCTCAAGCACCCGCGCCCCCGGGAAGATGTCAGCAAGCATCAAGATCGCACCGATGTCTTTGGGGTAAATCACTTGGGCGCCGCGGGGCATCTTCAACACCGCATCAGACAGCGTCGGTCGCACAACCAGGAACGCCGAACCCCGCGACGATCGGTGGCTAGACCCTTCGGGGCTACCGATGATCTCGTCGTGGGAGATCACACCGGTATGTGTGTGGAACTCGGCAGCCTCTTTCAAATTGATCAGGTAACGACGCTTCTTACGATCAATCAGCAGCACCGGCTCCCCGGCCCGCAACTCCGCATGGCTCATGGCTTGATCAGCGGTTGCGGCGTTTACCGAAGCGAACGGGTTGAGGTGCGGTGGCGCGTTCGCTGAGCCGGCAGAAGGCGCAGCGGCCTCTGTCTGTGGGTGCGCCGCACGTCTCACACGGGGACAGGGCGCTGCGTTCACGTTCGGAGCGCTCACGGAACATCTCTGAAGCTCGTGCCAGGAAACCAAAGTAAAAGTCAAACTTGGCGCCGGGAGAGCGCACCTCAATGTCGTTGAGAGCTGCCTTGTAAGACAAGTGTTTGTTGCCTGCAGACATGGGGCATTCGTCGATCATGTAGTCGATGCCACGCAGCAAGCAGTACGCCGCAGTCTCTCGCTCTGTAACGCGAACTAGTGGCTTGACCTTGCGCGGAAAGCCGTCACGAGCTTCGAGAACAGGCAGTTGGCGACCCAGATACTCAGTCTGCCAATGCAGTGTGTTGCCCATCAGCACAGCCGCCTCGTCATCGAGATTGTGACCAGTAGCGACGACGTCATATCCGCCCTTGCGGGCAGCCTCATCAAAGAGATGCCGCTTCGAGAGCCCGCACGCCGAGCACGGCTTACGCCTTGCAGCACGCGAACCGTTAGGCACATCAAAGCCGTGATCCGCTAGCAGGTCGACTTCGTGCAACTGCAACCCTCGGGCTTGGGCGAAACGGCGTGCAAAGCCGGCGGACTCATCGCTGTAGTTGCTGATCCCGAGCCCGATATAGAAGCCGTCGACCTCGTAGCCAAGCTCGCCGAGAATGTCCCAGAGAGCGAGGCTGTCCTTACCGCCAGAGACGGCCACCAGCACTCTGTCGGTGGGCTTAAGCATGTCGAATTGCGAGATCGCCTTTGCTACTTGATCGCGGCACAGCCGCAAGAAGTGCTCCGCGCAAAAGTTGGCGTTGTGTCGCCGCACGTCAATGACTGCCGCCCCTCGACACACCCGGCACTTCATGTCGACTGTCCCGTCGGGATCCCGACGACCTCCACTCTGCTGATCCGAAGGTTCACGTCAGCACCTCGCGATCTCGAGATCGCCTGCACCGCCGGAGATGACACTGCGAACCTCGACCTCGCAGTCGTGCGGGAGCCGCTTGTCACCGGGCACAAGCTCGCCGTCGCAGATAACAAGGTGCGACTCGCGGTTCAAGCCCAGTCGCGCCAGCAGATCGCGCACCGTTACTGGCCCGTCGACTTCTAGCTCACGGGTGGGGTTTCGAAGTAGCACCCTCATTAACGCCCAAGTGTGGCGGGTTGAGGGCGCAGCGAGACTGCGAAGCTTCTAGCGATTGCGTCCTACGCGATTGCGTCCTCTAGCGATCGCGTCTTCGGCGTTGGCTCAGATGGCGAATCTCGAGCGACGATCCCGGCTCAAGCTTGCGTGTGTAGATCTCTGGCTCATCACCACTGCGAGACAAACGCTTCGCGACTTTGATTGCCCGAGATGCAACGAATACCGCAAGCCAGATGCGCGAACTGCCAAGCAGCCCCTTACGTCTTGCCTGTCTGTTAGCCCATCTGCCTACCGCGCTAACTACTCCAAATGCCACTAGAGACGCCGTACTTCCACAATTGTCGAACGTTTGCGTCCAGAGCGTCGGCCCATGACGTAACTCAACAGCGCCACTGCACCAGCTGCGGCACCTGCGCCATAGGCGACTTTGGTGAGCAATGGCGTGGTGCGATCGTCGAGATCGCCTTGCAGATCGCGCAGCGCACCCTCAAGCTGGTCTCGTGTAATCCGCTCGGTGTTATCGCTCTTGCTCACTCGAGACCTTTCTTCGTGACGCGACTCACCAGGATCGCCATCACGATCATGAGGGCGACCACAACCAGCAGGTAAGGGATCCATGACAAGTTGCCGGTGAACATCGAACCTGTCTCTGTCTGCAGGGCACGCAACATCGACAAAGTCAAGAGCAACAAGCCAATCGCTACCGCGATGCTGCCCCCTATGCCTACTGCAAGCCACCTCGGAGCCCCTTTGAGAGGATCGAGGAGTTCTTGGCGTGCGTAAGCCTTGACCAGGTCAAGTACTTCAGTGACTGTCTGTTTGCGAGCCAACGTGTTCCTCCACTGCTGAGAGGCAGGCCACAGGTTTCCCTGACGCTAGCGCCCCACTCGGTTGACACTCCGACGTTTCCTGGCGCGACTTGTGAGACAAAGACGGGATACGTGATGTTCATCAAATGATATTACATGAGAATATTTGAAAATAACAGTCTGCTTGTATTGAAGCAGGCAAACTGTTCGACTTTTGATGAATAGATCGGACGTTTCAACTTTTATCAGAGCATTTCCCCGGTGTAGTGATTCAGGAATTGAATCGATATATACGGCCAATCCTGTAAACAGCAGTAGGAGCACCGACATGTCAAGATCTCGGCACTACGACGATCGTCCCCGACCTCAATCGACTTGCCTGCGTGCGCTGTTGGCCGTGTTTATGGCCAGCCTCGTAACGGTCTGGGGCCTGGCCTCAGCATCCGTGGCAACAGCACAGCACGCACCACCGCCCGGCACCGGCGGCATCTACCTTGGCGAAGAGGCTTCGGAGCCATCGACCGCTCAGAGCGCGCCAGATGACATCACTGCACGACCAGGTGATGCTCAGATTTCGGTCACTTGGACCAACCAGCACGGCGCGCAGTCGCATTCGATCCGCTATCGCAGCATGCGTGCCAACTCAGATTGGCAAACAGCTCACACGGTGACGTCGCCGTATCTGATCACGGGACTTGAGAATCTCATCGGCCATGAGGTGCAGGTAGCAGCCGTCTACACCAGCGCGACGCTCTGGTCGGGTTCGGTCAGTGTGAGGCCGTTCTCACCCGTAAAGACCGTCATCGTGACAACTGGTAGCGACAGGCTGCACGTGGACTGGGAGGACATTCCCTCGATCATCTCCGACAAGGTTCGCTACAGGCTTGCAGCAGAGAGCACCTGGAGTGCGGTAGCAGTGGGGCCAACGCAGGGCACAGCGCTCTGGATCAACAACCTGAAGAACGGCCACACATATGAAGTTCAGGTCGGGAACACAGTCGCTGGACGAACCCAATGGTCTGCCACTGTCTCAGCAATTCCATTCTCAGCGCCTTCGGGAGTGGCCGTGAAAAATGGAGACGCATCGTTAGAACTAACATGGGTAGACGGTGTCGGTGCCAAAGAACACAAGATCAGGTACAGGGAGCGAACCACCTCTCAGTGGACCAACATCTCCAACCCCCACAAGCCCCTACACGATCGAGAGCCTCGCAAACCTAGCTAGCTACGACGTTCAAGTCGGCTCATCGGCCGGAGCCATTACGCAATGGGCGCCCGTTGTCTGGGGCGCCCCAGCCGCAGCTCCACAGAATCTGAAAGTCACACGAACCGAACGTGGCTTCCGTGTGACTTTCAGCAAGGTCGCGAATGCCGACTCCTACCTCTTGGCGTACCGAGAGATCATTGGAGCCGACGGTGCTGAGACCTACGGGCAGTGGTATGAAGTCGGGGGGATCAACACTCCGTATGCGGTCACGGACCTACCGAGTGGCCGCAACTTCCAGGTGAAGGTTGGTGCCAGTTTCAAAACGGCTCCTAGCCGAGGAAGGGTTGGCTGGTCATCTCCCGCGTCTTCCGCGCCCGACACAGACAGCGCAAGGCCCGATGAAGTACCCGCCAAGGTACCCGCCAACGTAGCTGTCGTCCCAGTCGTCAGGGGTTTCATCGTGTCTTGGGATCCGATCTCGAACGCCGATCACTACACCATGCGACTACGTGAGGTCACTTCGGAGACCACGGTCGGGAGATGGATGACTACATGGGCACCTAGCAGCCCCGCGCAGTGGCTAGAGCTCGCTGGCAATCAGCAGTACGAACTGCAAGTTGGCGCAAGATTTGGCGACTACTTACGTGTGTAGCCGACCCGCGTAGACACCGTCTTTAGGTTACAGGTAGTTGTCTGGTGACGCCCTTTAGGGAGTCGTGTCACACCCCGATGGCATTATGGTCACATGGGCAGGGCTTGTGATCTAGTAGATGCTGGCACCCCGATCCGGGCGTTCTTGGTGCGGTTCCCGGATGATGCTTCGGCTGAGGCTTGGTTTGTGGTTCAGCGTTGGCCGAACGGGATCGAGTGCCCGCATTGTGAGGGTGGCAATGTTGCTACTGTGAAGTCTCGGCGGCCGATGCCGTACCGGTGCCGCACTTGTCGTAAGCATTTTAGTGTCAAATCACAGACTGTTATGCATGACTCGAAGCTGGGTTTTCAGACTTGGCTGCTAGCGGTGTATCTGATCGTGTCCCGTCCGAAAGGGATCAGCTCGGTTCAGCTAGCGATTGACCTGGGGATTACTCAGAAGTCGGCTTGGCATCTAGGGCATCGGATCAGGGAAGCGATGGCCAGCGGTGAACTGGCATGGTTCGAGGGTCCTGTAGAGGCCGATGAGACCTACATCGGTGGCAAGGAAGCCAACAAGCACGCCTCTAAACGTCTCAGGCTTGGCCGTGGCACAGTAGGCAAAGCCCCCGTGATCGGAGTCAAAGACCGAGCCACAGGCGAAGTGATCGCGACCACATCACACGCAGTGACCTCCGCTACCGCCACAGAGATGGTCAAAGTAACCACCAAGCATGGGGCCAGTGTGTAAACCGACAGCAGCAGCGTTTATGACCCCTTGAGTGACATGGGCTTTAGGCATGAACGGGTCAAGCATTCACTAGGCGAGTATGTGCGCGGCAAAGTGTCCACGAACGGGATCGAGAACTTCTGGAGCCTCCTGAAGCGTGCCTACATCGGGACGCATCACTGCATGTCAATCCAGCATCTGCACCGATATGTGGAAGAACACACTTTCCGGTTCAACCGCAGACTCCGAAAACTCGGAACTAAACTCAGAGACGCCGCGCACGCGATGAGCGGAAGAAGGCTCTCCTGGGTGATGTTGACAGGCGCTTACTGACACAAACTAGATTGTCCAATGCACCCTCTCCCTCACAGGAAACCCGACTCTGACACGAACCTTCCGCGCAAACCCGACCCGGATGACGGTTTCGCGGTGGACTGGGAACTCTTCGAAGCAGCGACGCGTGCGCTAGTGGCACCAGTGCCAATCGAGAAGAGGAACTCAAGGCGGAGAGCCTGTTAGGCCACTCAGTCACAGCGAGTCGAGGGAGAGACATGGCCAGCGAGAATCTCACCAGTGCGCGGTCCGCGAAGCGAGACGAGTTTTACACTCAATGGGTGGACATCGAGCGAGAGATGAACGCCTATCTGGAGTTCGATCCTGACGTGTTCCGCAACAAGACGATCCTGTTGCCGTGCGATGATCCCGAGTGGAGCAACTTCACCAAGTACTTCGCGTTGCACTTCACTGATTTCGGTCTCAAGAAACTCATCTCCACTTCGTACGCACCTGCGAGCAACGCACAAGGCATGTTTTACGAGCCGACTCTTTTTGAGACGACAAACCCAGCATACGATAAGCAATTGTCGAGGGAAAACGGCAGACTCTTCACGCTAGAAGACAAAGATGTCGCTGGCGGTAAACCTGTGAATATCGACGCCCTATATTGGGAATACCTGGAGGGAGATGGCGACTTTCGCAGTGCCGAGGTCACGAAGCTCCGAGACGAAGCCGACATGGTAATCACCAACCCTCCGTTTTCCTTGTTTCGAGACTTCGTGGAGTGGCTCATCGCCGGGGGAGTGGCATTTTCGATCATCGGGAACGAGAACGTCATCACTTACAAAGATGTGTTTCCCTCAATCAAAGACAACCGGCTATGGAAGGGCGCTACTGCTAACACTACCGACATGGTTTTCGGTGTTCCCAAGAGCGTCAGCGTAAGAGAATCGGACAGCACGAAGGCGGAGAAGCTCGGGTACCCCTCTGACGAAAACTACAATTACACGAGGCTGGGTAACGCCTGTTGGTTTACCAACATTGATCACGGTCGCCGCCAATGAACCGCTCCAGCTTATGACAATGGCAGAGAACATCAAGTACAGTCGTCTAAGAAGGTTAGGCGTTCTGGGTATCGACAGTACGACAACTATGACGCCATCGAGGTTCCATTCACCGATGCGATTCCGTCTGATCACGACGGAACTATGGGGGTTCCAGTCTCCTTCCTCGCAAAGCACAACCCGGATCAGTTCGAGATCGTCGGCATTACCAGAGACTGGTCCGGCCAAGCCACCAAGTCATACCCACCACAGACTCAGATCAGCGCAAACGGTGATGCAAAGACCGTCTCGTCACTGCACAGCAGCGCGGCGATTCTTGTCGAATCACCGCCTCCAGGTAAGACCTACTACGAGGTCAACGGCCAGTTGTACGTGAAGACCTACGCCCGGATACTTATTCGCCGAAGGTAGATCTGACCGATGGAAACACAACTCCGCACATACACGGTCGCACAGATCATCGAAGGCTTCGTATACAACAAATACGAAGGCCGGGGCCTTTATGGACTCAGCGGCAAGTTGGTGATCCAACCCGAATACCAACGCAATTACATCTACAACGACGGCAAGAGAGACGTTGCGGTCATCGACTCACTGCTCAAGGGGTATCCGCTAGGGCTGATCTACTTCAACGACACGGGTAATCACTTCGAGGTGCTCGACGGTCAGCAAAGAGTCACGAGCATCGGACGGTTCGTGACGGGAAAGTTCGCCATCAAGCAACATGGAAACGAACAGACCTTCTCGTCTCTGCCAACAGACCAGCAGCAGAAAATCACCGAGAGCGAACTGCTCGTGTACATTTGCGACGGAACCGAGACGGAGACCAAGGACTGGTTCCAGACCATCAACATCGCCGGCGTGCCGCTCAATGACCAAGAGATGCGCAACGCGATCTACTCCGGGCCATTTGTGACAGCAGCAAAGAGAGAGTTCTCTAATTCCAGAAACGCGCTACAACAGAAATGGTCTGCCTTCGCCAAGGGGAATCCAAAACGCCAAGCCACATTACATGTAACATTGAAATGGGTCGCAGCATCACAAGATCAAACCATCGACGGCTACATGGCAACACACCGGCAAAACGATGACATCACAGAACTGACTACCTATTTCAGTAAGGTGATCGACTGGATTGATCTTGTCTTTATAGCTAGTCCGAGCACGTATATGCGCGGCTTGGATTGGGGCAGATTGTATGAAACATACCACAGCACGCGGTATGACCCCGCAAACGTTGACAAGAATGTTCAAGCTCTACTGATCGACGACGCCGTGACCAGCAGGAGAGGAATTTATGAATACGTGCTCGGCGGCATGAAGGACACCAAACTACTCAACGTCCGCCTCTTCGACCCCCGAACCAAACGAACATCGCACTCTCGTCAGACAAAGACAGCCCGAATTAAGGGCGTATCCAACTGCCCCCTGTGCGCGGTCGGGACGAATCGCAACCGATCCAAGATATACAAGCTCAAAGAGATGGAAGCTGACCACGTGACTGCGTGGTCGAAAGGCGGAGAGTCTACGCTCGACAACTGCCAGATGCTGTGTGTCACGCACAACCGCTCCAAAGGCAACCGCTGAGCGACATTCGCACCGCATCAAGGACGCTCTTAGCATCACATCGTAGTCTCACAGCGGCAAGACAGAGCTTGTGAACTGTCAGATGCTTTACAAAGAGTGCATCCGCAGGAAATCAGACAATCACACGTGAGAGTATGGTGGCTAAACAGACAAGTAGTCGCCTTTTGAATTCACCAATCTGCCTAGTAATCGCAAGTTCCAGGTGAGAGTGGGAGCAAGCTTCAAGACGACGGGCACACAAGGCAGGGTGAACTGGTCTCCAATTGAAGATGTCTCACCGTACATACCTCCACTCGATGTTGCTGCGACCGGTACAGACAAGAAGATAACTGTCACCTGGACTGATACTGATCATGCAGACTCTCACTCGCTGCGCTACAGCATTGGAGCCCGCGAGGAGTGGACGACAGTGAAAACTGTTTCGTCGCCCCATGAAATTACAGGGTTGAGCAACGGCATTCAGTATTCAGTTGAGATCGGTGTCGTATTTGGTGCTGACACCTACTGGTCAGACGCAGCTAAGGCAACCCCGTTTACCGGTCCGGATGTACTTGTGGTTACCCCCTATGACGACAAGCTACATGTCGATTGGGACATCGTTCAAAAGGCAACTAGCCACACCGTTCAATACAAGACTGAGTCCGCTCAGAACTGGACAACCGTCTCACGACCGGCCGGACAGGGTAGTTGGGCATGGATCGAGTCATTGACGGCCGGTCAGGTTTACCTTGTCCGGATTGGCGCAACGGTTGACGGGGTCACACATTGGTCATCGGTAGTTAGGGCAACTCCTTTCGGTCTTGTGTCTAACGTCGGGACCTCAAGTGGTGACTCCGAACTAGTCGTAACCTGGACCAACGGATCAAAAGCGACGTCACACTCGGTGAGATACCGCAAACAACCGGTGACAGTTTGGACAGAGGTCACAGGAGTAACAAGCCCACACACGCTCAGCGGTCTTGAAAACCTTGCGATATATGACATTCAGGTCGGTTCTGTAGCTGAGAAACTCACAAGGTGGTCACCGACCGTCATGGACACTCCCGATGAAGCGCCGACCAACCTTTCGGTCACACCCGTCGTTAGAGGCTTTGACCTGAGCTGGGATCTGGTATCAAATGCCGATGACTACGGCATGCAAGTTCGTGAAGTCAACGCCGACGGCACGTATGGCTCATGGGTGACGACTAGCGCAAATACGAGTCCCGCTGAATGGCGTGAACTTGAGGGCACCCAAATCTACGAAGTGCGCGTCGGTGCGCGCTTCGAGAGCGGAAACCGTGTGCGGGTCGCATGGTCTGATGCTGTTGAGGCGACAACTCTCGACAACAGAGCTCCAAGTGATCTAGCGCTCGCCGCCGGCGACCAGAAGTTGACAGCTACCTGGACTGCTACGTCCGGCGCCGACTCGCATTCACTGCGTCATCGCATTTCAGTGGACAACGCGTGGGTAGTCATAGCCAATGCAACCAGCCCAGCAGAGATCACTGGTCTCACGAACGCAACGGCACACCATGTGCAGGTTGCTGCAGTCTTTGGAGCCGATGTCGAGTGGTCGGATTCGGTACTGGGCATTCCGAAGGAAAGCGGCGCGGATGGAATGTTCCGGCCGATGTCGCTGACTGCCAACTCTGCTGACACCTCGGTTGAGCTCACCTGGCAGATGCCAGATGACTCATCGCAGGAGTCAACTCAATCGCTGGCGCTGTCTAGCAGCTCGGCCCGAGCAATGAACTGCGGGCGCTGAGTAGCCAGAGCCCGGCGAGTGGAACCTCAAGTGACGACACATCTGATGAGGATCTGTCATATGAGGTTGCCTATACCCAAACTGGATCGGAGTGGGATGAGGGAGGCTCCCAGACCGTCTCCGACATGGCCGCGTCGATCTCGGGTCTCTCGAACGGAACGGAGTACGCGTTCCGGGTGCGAGCCGCAAGTGGTGACGATGAAGGACCGTGGTCGGACACGATCCATGCGACTCCCTACATCGCGCCCGACCGTCCGGCTAAGCCGCTCGTGGATGCAGGTGATGGATCGGTCACTGTGGGTTGGTCGGCTCCAGATGACGGAGGTTCTGAGATCACCAGCTATGACATCGACATCGCGCTGAAGGGCAAAGGCTGGAAATCCGGGCCCGACACGAAAACCGGGCTCACCACGACCTCGATCGATGTCACAGACCTCACCAACGGCACCTGGTATGCCTTCAGAGTCAGAGCCAACAACGCCGCGGGAAGTAGCGCCTGGTCACACACCGCCTACATCCGGCCGACAGCGGCTCAACCCGAGTAGTTCGGTATCTGAGTGACAGCAGCGGTTGCTGGCAAATGGCAAATGCCGCTAGTGACCGCTGCTGTCGACTCTGGCTTGTAGCAACTCCACTGCCGCGGACACCAATCGACGAGTCACCCGTAACCGCTCTGTCGGCGAGGCTACGCACAGCACTCTGTAGCGATCAAGAGCCCCCAGCGGTGCCATGGAAGCTGCTCGATATGATACTTCCGAGAGATTCTCTCCCAGATCTACTGGCTCGGCTCCGGCCATCGAATCGGGGGCAATCGAGCCACCTCGGAGTCTGGCACTTAGCCGGCGAGCCTCCTCCACCAGTCGTGTGAGTTCGGCCACAACGCCGTGTTTCTCATCAACACCAAGGGGCTCGTCAGCTTCGTCCGGCCAAGGCTCGGTGAGTGCACGCGGATACGGATCATCAGACAGCCAATCATGCACACGGATGCGAATCTCACCTGCAGCTATCAAAAAGAGTCGGTTGTCGGCTAGGCGGCGCATGTGAATCACTTTGCACAGGGTGGCCACGTCGAAACGCACATCGCCGCCACCAACCTCGCTGCCACGCTCGATCAACACGACACCGAATCGCATGTCGGACGGATCAAGATCTTCGATCATCTGCAGATACCGGGGCTCAAACACCTGCAACGGCAAGGCCGAGCCGGGCAACAGCGCTGTCTGCAGCGGGAACATCGCCGTTGGCGCTAGTGCCATGTGACTTCGAGGCGAGCCTTGGTGAGGCTCAGGTTCCGCTCGGGGCGGCCGAATCGGCCAAGTCGACTGGCGGGAGCGGATCCGGCAGGTCACCTGCGGATGAACGCCAGTAGGGATGGCCCGCCACAACATCAAGCAGTTGTTGGTGAAACTCGGTACAAGATCCGAGATCCCCGACAAGACCCTCGGTGTTGGAGATCGTCACGAACGTCAACACGTCGTCGTTTGATGCTGCCGTTGCCCCGGCTAGCGAAGACGCTCCTTTCCCAGCACCGCCCTGCAACCAGATCGGCTGCTTTGACTCGTTATCTGAGTCAGTATCTGAGTCTGAGTCCGCTTCGATGTCGACCTCGACCTCGACCTCAGTGCTTGGTGCCGGGCACGACCCGAGCGCACCGGATTCACCGGCCACCGACATGCCCTGAATAAGCGGCGACTGCGTTCCGGCTGCCAACAGCAGATCGGATATGAGACTGCACGTGAGCCGGTTGTGTTCTGAAAGACCCGAGCCATCAAGGATCGCTACGCCCTCTGTGGCAACACCGAGTTGACGCTGTAACACGTCGATCACGCTGGACTGAGCCTGTGCACGTGCTGAGCCGACCGATCGCCGACCGATCTCCTTAAACAGCATCTCTGCGGAGGTGTTGTCGTTGTGGCGCAACATCCGGGCCACGATCTCTGACATCGGGGGCGACTCGACGGAACCGACCGATACACCGGTCGCAAGTCCCGGTGCCACCCCCTTGATGGGGTCACCAGACACGAGCACGCCCCGTTGGCCCAACATGGCGCTGAACACTTCCGCGGCGTGCAGTGCTGGATCGGCCGCCCGGACATTCTGGCGATTGGTTGCAGGGTCAGCCGAGGGCGAGAACGAAACGTATCCGTCGTTGAGCAGCAACGCGGAGAGCGGACCGGCAGCGTTCTCGTTGACCACCGACTGATCCCAAACCGACCGACCTTGCAGTGACGGCAACTCCCCGATGTAGTCACGTTCCTGTTCGGGGAACCTCGACTCGTCAGCTACGACACTGCCATCTACGGTCACCACACCCGCAGTGCGAAGACGTTCAACAACCCGATCGACAAGCACAGTGAAATCAGTTGCCGCTACTGGATCATCGGATCGATCCCGGTAAGCGGGTGTCGACAGCACAGGGTCACCCCTACCGACCAAGTAAATGTTGCCCGTCAGCACTCCGCCGTTGACCGACGCCAACTCGTTACGTCCGACGAATACTTCTGTGGTGTATGTCGACAAAGGTCCGGCCTCTTCGAGGATTACCGCCGCCGTAACGATTTTCACCAGAGCCGAAGGTGCCAGCGGATCGCCGCCGTAGCGGCTGTACACGGGCTCGTCGTCTCTATACACAACAAGGCAAGTGCGCGTGGGAGCGTCCGGCGAGGCTGCGAGCATCCATAGCCGCTGGGTAAGGCGTGCTCCCGAGATTGGCGAGGAGAGCCACTGGGGAACTCGACGTGCGCTTAGCAAGGGGGTGCCGGTGACGGTTCTGAGCGCTGGCGCATCCGTGTTCCAGCCCGGGTCGGCAGCGGCATCAGTTCTCTGTGCCTTGATGTATCCGTAGGTTGCTGCGACGACGAGGGCCGCCAGCAACAACGTCACACCAATCCGCCGGAACATTGCTGCCATGCTAAGCGAACGGCCGGTGACCATCGGTCAAGCGCCCCGATACTTTCATTAGGTAGCGTCGCGGCATGCACATCGTGGCCGCTCTGTTCATCGACGACATCCAGCTTCGCCAGGTTCCCGGGCCTTCGACACGCATCGACCTCACAGGCATCCAGTTCTCTGCAGCTGCCGAGCAGCCCGTGCCTGTGACCATCACGCCCCATCTTGTGGTGATCGTGCGTTGTGCCCCTGGCGAATCGGGCCTTGGTGCTCTTGAGGTTGTCTATTTCCGGGACGATGAGCGCATCGCTCGCAATGTGCAACCGTTGCAGGTGGAACCGGGCAAATTCAACTATCGGCTGGTGCGGGCGGAACTCGACTTTGCCGAATACGGCACGGTCGAGGCCAGAGCTCGCATCGACGCCGGGCCAGCAACTGTCGTGCCTTACACCTTGCTCGCACCCGCGCCATGAGTCCGACAAGCATCAACCACGCCACAAGCACGATGAGCGACATTGAACAACACGGGATCAGCGTTATCAGAGCGCTGGGTATGGATGGGCCACACGCAGCGCGCTCGGGGCATCAAGGAACCGCTATGGCACTCGCGCCGCTAGCCCATGTGCTGTGGACCCGGATCATGAAATACGACGCCAGCCGCCCCGACTGGCCAGATCGTGATCGTTTCGTACTCTCCGCAGGTCACGCCTCAATCCTGCAATACGCAATGTTGTACCTCACTGGACATGGCCTGAGCCTTGATGACCTGCGCAACTTCAGGCAGTGGGGATCACCAACCCCTGGTCACCCCGAAAATGGTTGCACTCCAGGTGTCGAGGTGACTACCGGCCCGCTCGGGCAAGGCATCGCCAACGCGGTCGGGTTCGCCATTGCTGAGGCCCAGACGAGAGCCCGTTTTGGGGCCCAGGTGTGTGATCATCGGACATTTGTGATCGCTGGTGACGGCGATCTCTCTGAGGGGGTTAGCCACGAGGCTGCATCTCTGGCAGGGCATCTCGGCCTCGGGCGGCTGGTGGTGTGCTATGACGACAACCGCATCACCATTGACGGACGCACCGACCTTGCGCTCTCTGATGATGCCGCAGCGCGCTTTTCGGCTTACGGCTGGCATGTGGTTGACCTCGGCTCCGCCGCCGATGATCTGGATGCTCTAGAGGCAGCACTTCATGATGCCCTAGCGGTTGAGGATCGGCCGTCGCTGCTGATCCTGCGTACGGTGATTGGCGCCCCAGCGCCCACCTCGGCGGACACTTCGGCGGCTCATGGTTACGCGATCTATGACGACGAGATTGCTGCCACTAAGTCCGCCATGGGATTGCCAGCTGATGAGGCATTTCATGTGCCCGCCGGTGTGCGCAATTACTACCGGGATGCTGGGCTTGGGGGGCGCGAGCAGCGTTACGACTGGGAGGCACGCATCGCTGGATTCGCTGGCGACCGGGCGGAGCTTGAGGCTTGCCTGAACGCTTCGCCTCTGCCGGGTTGGAAGGCCGCGGTGCCCACTTGGGAGCCAGGCCCGCTGCTGGCCACACGCAAGGCCTCCCATGCTGTCTTGAGAGCATTGGTTGAGGTTGTTCCGGGGTTGACCGGTGGCAGTGCCGATCTCACCGGCAGCACCGGCACTGCGCTCAAAAGCCTCGGGGTGTTGTCAGCGGACGAGCCTGGTGGCCGCCAGATCTTCTTTGGTGTGCGTGAGCATGCCATGGGTGCAATTGCCAATGGCATGGCGCTGCACGGTGGGGTAACTCCAGTCGTGGGAACTTTCTTGGTGTTCTCTGACTACATGCGCCCTGCGGTGCGTCTGGCGGCACTGTCACACGCCAAGGTGATCTTTGTTTGGACTCACGACTCGGTTGGGGTAGGCGAGGACGGCCCCACCCACCAACCGGTCGAGCACCTCGCAGCGTTGCGAGCCATCCCAGGGCTGTGCGTGCTGCGCCCTGCTGATGCCACCGAATGCGCGGGTGCATGGCAGGTTGCAATCAACTCCAGCGGCCCGTGCGCGTTGATCTTGACGCGCCAGGGTGTGCCGATTCTTCCCGAGACCCGCGCCGAAGCAGTCGCAGAGGGCGGTTATGTGCTGCAGGAGCCCGAGGATCCCCAGCTGACTCTTGTTGGCACCGGAAGCGAAGTGTCGGTGTGTTGTGAAGCAGCGGCACTGCTCGCAGAGGAGGGCATCGCAGCTCGGGTTGTTTCGCTTCCGTGTTGGGAACTCTTCGCCGACCAGCCGGCTGCCCAACGTGACGATGTGCTGCGGGCGGATCTGCCGTCTCTGGGTGTTGAGGCCGCTGCCACGATTGGATGGCATCGCTGGGTTGATGACGTGGTCGGAATTGACCGCTTCGGTGCCTCGGCCCCAGGTGCGGTTGTGATGCGAGAACTTGGGATTTCCGCCACGAACGTGACAGCGCGAGCCATCGCATTGTTGCAAAACGAAAAGGCAGGAGTAGCGCCGTGACACAAGACTCCGTACTTCACCGCCTCTATCACGAGTGCGGGCAGAGCCCGTGGCTCGACAACATCAGGCGCGGTTGGATCACCGGTGGGGAGTTGCAGCGTTGGGTTGACCGTGGCGTGCGTGGCTTGACGTCGAACCCTTCGATCTTTCAGAAGGCAATCACCTCAACGCGCGACTACGACTCCGAGTTCAGCAGCGCCATCGCAGAGGGACTCGATATCGAGTCCTCGTATTGGCGGCTGGTGAACTCCGACATTGGTGCCGCGGCCGAGATACTGCGACCTGTCTATGAGGCTTCAGATGGGCTCGACGGCTACGTGTCGGTGGAGGTAGCACCCTCGCTGGCTCGCGACACGGCGGCAACAGCTGTCGCGGCTCGAGCCCTACATGAAGCAATAGGTGTCGAGAACCTTTACGTGAAGATCCCAGGCACAGCAGAGGGTCTAGATGCAATCTCAGAGATGATCAGCGAGAAGCGAAGCATCAACGTCACGTTGATCTTTAGTGTTGAGCGTTGCTCCAGGGTTGCCGAGGCGTACCTGCGGGGCCTCGAGAGCGCAGAGGGCGACTTGTCACGAGTGTCAAGTGTCGCTTCGTTCTTTATGTCAAGGATCGACACCCAAGTTGATCGTCGACTTGGCGCAATCGGTAGCCCAGAAGCGCTGGCTCTGCGAGGCAAGGCCGCTATCGCCTGTGCAAAGGTCGCCTACTCAAGGTTTGCAGACATCTTCTCTGGGCCGCGCTGGGAGCGGCTGGCGGATCGTGGCGCAAGGCCACAGAGGTTGCTGTGGGCGAGCACCTCCACCAAGAACCCTGATTATCCCGACACCTTGTATGTGGATGAGTTGATCGGCGACAACACCGTCAATACGCTGCCCAATGCCACACTTGTTGCCTTTGAAGACCATGGCACCCTCAAGAAGACACTCACCCATGGACTTGACGAAGCTAACGAAGTACTTGCTGCTATTGCGGCAGTTGGTATCGACCTAGAAGCCGTTTGTGAACAACTTGAAGAACAAGGCGTTTCTGCCTTTACAAAGAGCTTTGACGAGTTGCTTGGCGTGTTGAGTGACAAAGCAGACGACCTCAACGGTGGCGCTCACAGCTAACCGCCGATCACCCGATCCGCGACGAGTAGCACTATGAACGCACTCAGTAACCGGCTCCAGCGACTCGAGGACGAGAGCATTCACATCATGCGTGAGGTGGCGGCTCAGTTCACCAATCCTGTGATGCTGTATTCGATTGGCAAAGACAGTTCGGTGATGCTGCACCTTGCTCGCAAGGCATTCTTTCCCGCAGGATTGCCGTTCCCCCTGCTGCACATTGACACGACCTGGAAGTTCCGCGAGATGATTGCTTTCCGCGACAGGATCGCGGCAGAGATCGGTGCGCGACTGATCGTGCATACCAACACTGATGGGTTGGCAGCGGGGATTAACCCATTTGATCACGGTTCACAGCACTACACGGACGTGATGAAGACTCAGGCCTTGAAACAAGCATTAGACGCGGGGCGATTTGACGCGGCTTTTGGCGGTGCTAGGCGTGACGAGGAGCGCTCCAGAGCAAAGGAACGGGTCTTTAGTTTTCGTGATGCCCAACATCGCTGGAATCCCAAGAGTCAAAGACCAGAGTTGTGGAACCACTACAACGGACGTGTCCGCCGGGGTGAGAGCATCCGGGTATTCCCACTGAGCAACTGGACTGAACAAGATGTTTGGCATTACATCGTGGCGTCAAACATCGAGATAGTGCCTCTGTATCTCGCTGCCACCCGGCCGGTGGTTGAACGTGACGGCACGCTGTTTGATGATTGACGATGAACGGTTCCGTTTCGAAGCGGGTGAGCGAGTTGAGTTGCGTTCGGTGCGGTTTCGAACCCTGGGTTGTTACCCGCTAACAGGCGCTGTTGAGTCAACTGCCGCCACTTTGCCTGATGTGATCGCCGAGAATGGACTCTGCCACTACTTCTGAGCGCAGGGACGTGTGATTGATCACGACACTGCGGCCTCGATGGAGCAAAAGAAGCTAGAGGGCTACTTCTGATGACTTCGGTTGTGAGTTGGGTGTGAGTTGGGTGGCAACAGTGCAGGCAGGGGGTCACTGATGGATCAGTTACGACTGCTGACTTGCGGTTCGGTTGATGACGGCAAGTCGACACTCATTGGCCGCCTCTTGCATGACGCCAACCTGTTGCATGATGACCGGCTTGCGGCGGTTTACAAAGAGTCGGCATTGTCGGGACACGCCGGTGATCATGTTGACCTTGCGCTTGTGGCTGATGGGTTGCGCGCCGAGCGCGAGCAAGGAATCACCATTGATGTCGCTTATCTATATTTCTCAACACCGCAGCGTAGTTTCATCCTCGCTGATACTCCCGGTCACGAGCAATACACCCGCAACATGGTTATCGGTGCCTCAACCGCTGATCTTGCCATCATTCTCGTCGATGCCACCAGGGGAATAACGACTCAAACTCGCCGGCACAGTCTGATTGTCAGCTTGATGCGCATCCCGAGCATCGTCGTCGCCGTCAACAAGATGGACTTGGTTGACTACGACGCGCAGCGTTTCACTTCAATCGAAGCCGAAGCGCAAGAACTAGCTCACTCAATCGGGCTCACCGAGCCGGAATGCATCCCAGTGTCGGCGTTATGTGGCGACGCGGTAGTGCGACGAGGTTCAAACCTGGATTGGTACAAGGGTCCGACTCTTCTGGCACATCTCGAATCGGTAGAACCCCTGAGGCAAGCACCGGCATCCACTTCGCCTTTGCGGATGCCAGTGCAGTATGTGATACGTCCCGATCACACCTTCCGGGGCTTTGCGGGCACCGTTGTGTCAGGCACGCTCCGGGTAGGTGATCGGATCCGGGTCGAGCCCTCCCAGCGCCATACGAACGTCGAACGCATCGTCACCTTTGACGGAGAACCTCAGCGGTGCAGGGCAGGGCCGGGCCGTCGTCATCACCACTACTGATGAGATTGACATCAGCAGGGGTGACATGATCATTGACCCTCAACATGAGGTGCAGCGTTCCACCGAGGTGTCTGCCGCACTGGTCTGGCTATCGGAAACCGAGCTCGTGGTAGGCCGTGAGTACCTGCTGCAACAGGGTGGCCAGGTGTGTGGTTGCCGGGTTGCCCAGGTGCTGAGCCGGCTTGAGGTCGACACGCTCGAAGCGGTTAGTGCCCTCACCGCTGGCCTCAACGACATCGTCAGGGTGTCGCTTCACACCAGCAGCGAGCTGATCTTCGATCCTTACGAACAGAACCGCACAACCGGGTCGTTCATCTTGGTCGATCGTGCCGACAACACCACGGTGGCGGCAGGCATGGTGGCGGCCCACTCTGGCGATGCAGATTGGGATCTTGTAGCCCGATCGACGCTGGCTCACCAACGCAGCAGGGTCAGCCCAGACGAGCGGCTGCAACGCCTAGGACAATCCCCGGTGACCGTTCTTGTCACTGGCCTGACTGGTGCGGGCAAGTCCACCATCGCTAAGGGTCTCGAGCGGTTGCTGTTTGACCGTGGCAACACGATCGTGCGCCTTGACGGAGAGAACATGCGGCTCGGTGTCAGCAAGGATCTTGGCTTCTCGAGCCGGGATCGCTCCGAGAATGTGCGCCGTACAGCTGAGCTGGCCAGGCTGCTCAACGATCAAGGCCTCATCACGATTGCTGCTCTGGTGGCGCCGAGTGCGGAGGTGCGCCGCAGGGCACGCCAGCTCATTGGCGATGACCGTTTTGTCGAGGTCTACCTGAACCCGCCTGTGGAGGTGTGCCGGGCGCGTGACACGGCTGGGCTTTACGCGGCAGCGGATGCAGGCGAGCTCGAGGACTTCCCGGGAGTGTCGGCGCCATATGACGAACCCGCAGATGCCGATCTGGTGCTTGACACAGGCCGCCTTGACATCGCCGCCTGCCTCACAGCGCTGCTGACCCTGCTCGAGTCCCGTCGCTTCATCTCCCCCGAACCCTCTGCTTCGGAGCCCCGGCGATGACACCATTGGAGCTCCGACGATGACACCGTCGACCAACATCACTCGAAGCGACAGCACGGTCAGTGCCTTCACCCGATCCGCACTGCTGGGGCATCGTGCAGTCACCGTGTGGATGACAGGGCTGTCGGGTTCGGGCAAGTCGACTCTGGCCAACGCAGCCGAGGCAAGCCTGGTTGACCATGGTGTGTTCGCTTATGTACTTGATGGCGACAACCCGCGCTTCGGGCTCAACTCGGACTTGGGATTCACACCTTCAGATCGCGCAGAGAACATCCGCAGGGCAGGTCAGGTGTGTGCTTTGATGCGTGACGCCGGTGTTGTGGTTCTGGCGTCTTTCATCTCGCCGTATAGGTCTGACCGTCGCCAGGTTCGAGACATCCACGCCGCCGGTGACTTCGTTGAGGTATTTGTGGATGCTCCGCTGCAGGTCTGTGAGCAGCGAGACCCCAAAGGCCTCTATGCCAAGGCTCGATCTGGGGTGATCCCGAGCTTCACGGGAGTTTCGGCGCCTTATGAGGCGCCCGTCAATCCCGAGCTTCACATCCGAACCGGTACATGCTCGATTGAGGATGCCACGGAGATGCTGGTGGGCTATGTGCTCACGAGGATCCGAGACAACTAATCGAGTGTGTCGTCCTCGGGTCGCAACAGGTGCGCGGCCTTCTGGACGGCACGCTGCGCCCGCGCGAGACGCTTCAGTTCCGGCGGTATCTTTGTGGCGCCGCTCTCAGCAGACTCCCACAGTTGCTCGTAGGCAAGGTCAGAGATCTCTTCAGCTATCGCTGAAAGCTTCTCAGCCAGTTCAACTTGACGTGAGTCATCCCTCAACGCGGCACCCCATTTCCACGCTCATGTCCAGAGTTCCATCCCTAAGCACTACCGCTCAATTAGTGTGCGGGGACGAGGTGTAACGCATTGAAACATCATGGAACCAGCTTCCCTTAGCCTGTTGATAACGCTAACTCCACTGCGAAGCGACGAGCCTTTCGCATGAACCGCCTCACCCGCACGATGGTGGAAGCCCGCAACCCGAGGCTGCTGGCCGCCAGTGCTGCTACCGGAGTAGCCGTTGCTCTCGTGGTCGCTGCGTTTGAGGTGATCACGCTTGAGATCGTTCTTGAGTGGCTGCTCAAACAAGACCTTTGGGTGGTTGCGGTGGCGCCGGTGCTCGGGATCGCAATGTCGAAGATTCTCTTGAGCACCGTCGGTCTAGGAACCTCGGGCTCTACCTCAGATGAATACATCAGAGCATTTCACGAACGCCACCCGCGCTTGCCGATCAGGCATTTGCCTGGCAAGTTGCTCGCGGGGGTAACAACCATTGGCGGTGGCGGCGCCGTCGGATTGGAAGGGCCCTCGATTTACGCCGGCTCGACCATAGGTTTGTTCTGTCACAGGCGCCTCGGACGCTTCTTTCGCCGAGACGAGGCTCGAGTGCTGCTCACCGCTGGGGCAGCTGCTGGTGTGGCTGCAGTGTTCAAAGCACCAGCGACTGGGGTGATCTTTGCGCTTGAGGCTCCCTACCGCGATGACGTAACCCCTCAGGCGTTGCTGCCATCGTTGATTGCGTCTGCCACGAGTTATGCGACCTTCGTGTTCATCGTTGGCAGCGAGCCGGTAGTTGCATTCTTGGGTCACGGTCGCGAGGGAGCCACCGAGTCGGTGCTTGATGTCGACATTAATGACTTGCTCGGAGCGGTGATCCTCGGGGTCGCGGCCGGCCTCGGCGGCCGGGTGTTTGCGTGGTTCGTGCGTAAAGCCAAACACACGGCTCGCAGTGTCTCGTGGCCGCGTTGCGCAGTAGTTGCTGCCGGGGCGATTGCTGCGCTGGCGCTGGTATCGGATTGGGCCTTCGGTGAGGTATTGAGCATCGGTCCGGGCATCCACGCCATGGAGTGGGTCGTCACTCAGGACGGCATCGGTTTGATCGCCTTGCTGTTCGGGATCCGTGTAGCGGCCACGCTGGCAAGCATTGTCGGTGGTGGTGTGGGCGGACTGTTTATCCCGCTCACCACTCTTGGTGTAATTGTCGGGCAGTTGGTTGGTGTAGCTTTGGGCGCGGAAGCGACAGGCCTGTATCCAACGCTCGGTCTTGCAGCATTTCTTGGTGCGGGCTATAGCGCGCCGATCGCAGCAGTGATGTTCGTGGCCGAAAGCACAGGTGCGGTGGGAGCGTTCGTGGTTCCCGCACTTGTGGCCGCCGCTGTTAGCCAGGTCGTAGGTGGGCCGTCTTCGGTGGCCGAATACCAGTTGTCACGGCGGTTAGGGCATCTCGAGAAGCGCTTCATGTTGCCTCTGAGCTCAATGATCACCACCGACATCCTCACAGTGCCTCCAGATGCAACCGTGTCAGAGTTTGTCTATGTCCACGTGCTGGGGCGTCGTGAACGCGTCGTGCCAGTCGTCGAGGGAAATAAGTATCTGGGGCTGGCCCGACTCTCGCAGTTGTCATCTCTGGAGCGTGACGACTGGGACTCGACCACTGTCGAGCAGATAATGACCACCGGTTTGGAGGCTGGCTCGCCCTCGTGGACGGTTCGGGACGCGGTCGTCGCAATGGACGCCGCTGATGTTGAGGTATTGGCAGTGACCGACGTTTCGGGGCACTTCATTGGTGTCGTCACTAGAGACGACATCGTGCGCTTGAGTCAGATTCTTGAAGAAACCGAGGGAACTTAGCTACCACTCCGCCAGCTTGATGACTTCTTTACCCTGAGAATCCCTGATCGGAGACTTCTAGCCCACGATTGGATTGGGGGAGTTAGCGGTCGTCCTTATCGGCGGTGCTTGCGTACTCCTGCTCCTGGTCGCTGGAGGAATCCGTTGTCGACCCGTAATCGTCGTTGGCAAACTCTTCGGCCCACGAAGCATGCTCAGGCTTTATGTACTCCTCGGGCTCATTCTTGAAGGAGGCGATTAGCCCTTCGAGATTGTCGACCTGGGAGCGCTTGAACTTGCGGGCTTCCTCATACCTTCGGTGTCGCCCCTTCTTCACGGCTACAACTCCCGGTTTGGCAATTTCGCAGACATGGAGTGTAACGCGCGACGCCGACATGACCACTATTGGAGCGCTCTAATCATGCTCCAATGATCAACTGGCCGAGTCCGCTCCCTCGGCAATGAGCTTGCGACTCCGCTCCTCAAGAACCACCGAGTCACCGTCAAAGGCGAGCGCAGCATCTCCCTCAAGTAGCCGCCGGATCGGTTCACCCAGCAGGTCACAGCGCCACCCTCGTGTCAGCCGCGAGTCCTCGTCACCACGAACAAACGCTTCAATGTCTGCGCGTGTCGCAAGCAAGGACGGCTCGATCTTGCGTTCGCGTGCCAATTGAACGACCCATGAAGACACCAGACCTACCGCCGGACGTAGCTTCGCTTGAGACTGGGTTCGTTTAGTCCGACGTTTAGGCGGTCGCCAGTTCGAAGCCCGACCTTCCGCTACTGAGGCCAGGATTGCCTTGCCGAGCCGCCCACGCGCCAAGCCCTTGTCGACACCACGAACCTTGGCCAAGTCCGCGACGCTTCGCGGTGATGCCCGAGCGATTGCGGCGATGACCATGTCTGACATCACATGTCGCACTGGTTGGTTGATTTGTGATGCCCGGCGTTCGCGCCACATGGCGACTGCGCGCAGCACTGAAAGGTCACGCCGGCGCATGAATCGGACCTCTTTGATTCGTGCCCAAGCATCTTCAGGCCGGATCGCGTTTCGTCCTCGCTGCAACAGCAACTCGAACTCTTGCTCTGCCCAGCTCGTGCGACCCCTGGCTTCAAGTCTGGCTGCCTGCTTCGTGTGGATCTCGAGGAGGTGAACCACATCACACGCTGCGTAATCGAGTTGTGACTTCTTGAGGGGTCGGGCGAGCCAGTCGGTGAGGCGGTCACCCTTGGGAGGGCGCCAGCCCATCTCTGTCTCATACAGCGAAGCAAGCGCCGGGATGCCACCACCGAGGAAACCTGCAGCGATCTGGGTGTCAAAGATCCTTTGTGGGAGTTCGCCACAGCACTGGTGTAGGACTTCGAGATCCTGGCTAGCGGCATGTGCCACCATCAGACGATCACACTTGAGCACCTCGGCGAATGGTCGGGTGTCGACTGCCAGGGGATCGATTAGCGCCAGTTCGCCCGGCCATGCGACCTGGATGAGCGCCACCTGGAGCCGGTAAGTGCGTTCACGGTGGAACTCGGTGTCGAGGGCGAACCGGGGTTCTTGAAGCAGGCTGTCGACGACCTCCCGCAAACCGGTATCTGTGTCGACGTAGCGGTAGTCCAGGCTGGCCAGTACTGCGCGGTAGGTCTTGGAGGCCGCTCGGGTCTTTTGGTTGCGAGCAGGCCTACGTTTCATCTGGGTATTCGCGTGAGGCTACGAAGGTGTAAACGTCAGGCTTTAGGTCGGCCCGGAGTCGAATGGCCGGCCCGATAGCAGCCAGGCGTTGGTGCCGCCCGCAACGTTTAGCGCATCGATGCCGTAGGCCTGCAGGAACCTGACCGCGTTAGCGCTGCGGCCACCCGAGGCACACACGACACATGCAGCGGGTGGGGTTGCGGCTCGGATGGTGTCGATCTCATCAGGAACTGTGGCCAGGGGCACGAGGCGAGCGCCCGGGATGCGAACCTCATCGTATTCGAAAGGCTCACGCACATCGAAGAGAGCGGCACCGGCCGCTAGGCGGCTCTCGAGGGTGTCAAGGTCAATCTCGGGAATGTCGCCGAGTTCCATGTGGCTCCCCCGTCGGTCGCTCCAGTAATGGTAGTAGCGACGCTAAGGGTGGCAGCTCAGCGGGACCATCAGCATCACAACCCACGACACTGCGAACCATGACAAGCCTGTAGCACGCCCCATCCGATAGCCCGCCAACGCAATCGGGCATCACAACCCATCGCACAACGAACGACGCCGGGTCAAATAGTACGCCCAATGACACATCACCTCTACAACCAACACCACAGACCCATGGCCCTACGAACGATGCCGTGCCAATTTCACACCCGGTGGGAGGTCAGCAGGGGAATCTGCATCCCGACTCCAGCCGCTGAGGCCGACCTCCACGGCCACGGAAGTCAAATCGGCTGCGGCCGTTCGGGGTGCCCGGACACCCCGGTCGAATGCTGCTTCGAGTGCAACCCGGCTACGGCGCCGCCACACAGCATGCAGCCATTGGGGTTCCTGGGTGACTGGGACCACCACATCAACACTTCGACCATGCTGAGGCGTGTCGATCGTAAGCGCAAAGGCTCTCAGCGTTGCACGAACTGCTCGGGCTACTTGGGTGCTCGGAGAGATCACGTCACAAGGAGAGGTGATGACGCCTTCAGTGGCAGGGCCGCCATAGGTGTCGAGCGCATCAAGGGCCGTGACTATCCCGCCAAGTGGACCCTGGTGCGGAAAGCGATCGGGCACATACCGCAACTCCAGCGCCCTGAGACGCTCGGGGTCTCCCCCGACGACAACGACCTCGTCAACCCCAGCCTCAGTGAGTGCCTTGGCAGCGTGTTGGACGAGGGGCACACCGTCGATCTTGATGAGTGCCTTGTCGACACCCATTCGCCGGCTCGCTCCCCCGGCCAGCACCGCCCCAAGGCAACGAACAGGCCTCACTATCCCACCCTCGTCAGGGAAGGGTGTTTGTGTCCGTCACAAGCGCTACGCCCAACAGCGAACTCCCCGGACCAACTCACCGTCGTGCGCCACAGGTGCTGCCTTCAACAGCAAACTCCCGGGCCCTCCCGTTCCGGCATTCAAGCCGCCGCAAGGCTCAACCACTTAATGACCGAGGACTCTTCACGTCAACCCCACGTCCCGGCTCACGTGTCACGACGTCGGAGCAGCCACCACTCATTTGACAGAGGACTCTTTGCGTCAACTCCAACATCCTTGCAGACACATCACCACTGCTCTCTCCGGATCGCCGCTGCCGCTTGCTTGGTTAACTGGCAGAGACCCGGGCTGGTGGTGACACATCACCGCTGCTCTCTGTGGATCGTCGCTGCGCGTCCAACCCTCACAGCCCCTGAGAGATCGTGCTGACTGATGCGTTAGCCCTCTTTACACGGGTGCTTGTGTGTCGCCGTGGGGCGTGCCGCATGTCTGGATCTGCTGACTGGCCCCGTCAGGATGAGGCGTCTGCTGGAGGCCAGTCCGGATCAAGTTGTCTGAGGAACAGATGACATCGCCGGGCCTCGGACGCTTCACCGATGCTCTGAGCGACACGCTGCAATCCGGCGAGGCATCGCAGGAATCCTCGGTTTGTGGGATGCGCCCAGCGGACATATCCCGAACCGCGCCAACCGCTACCACGAAGCCGATCGAGTCCCCGATGATAGCCCGTCCGGAACGCTGCGTAAGCAAGTGCGGACGCCGACTCGGAGGCCTCAATGACCTCTCCAAGGCTCGCCCACGCCTCCAAACATGTAGGCCAACGCTTACAGACTTCGCCAACCTGCATCACGCCGGACGCACTCGCCAGCGCTTCAACGGCTTCTTGAGGTTCAGGTTCAAGCACCGTTTCGGGTGGCCCTGTAGAGAAGAAAGACACTTGCTGATCAGACACCGCCGCTCAGGCTAACCCTGCGGGCCCTTTGGCTACGCGGGTCAGTCGCGCGGATCGACCGATTCAGGTGAGCAAAGGGGCTGGTGTCCGTCCAAGACGCAACCGTCGACATCAGCCACGACTGCCTGAAGAGCGTGGAGTGAGTCGCAAACCGTGATGGGCGTCCTCCGCTCAATAGCAGCGCAGTCCATCCCAAGCCGTTCAAGGTGCCATACCGACACGTGTGATCCGCCGGACGGGAGTGGTGGCACGGCTACCGTGGCGAGCGTGTTCCCGGAGTGGCTCGACGGTGAAACACTGCGCGTAGCACTGCTCGTGCTGATGGCGGTGCTCTCGCTCGTCGCAGTCGCGGCGATGCGTTTTGTGCGCCGCTTACTGCTCCGAGCGGTCGTGCTGGGACTGTTCGTAGCTTTGATCGCAGGACTCTGGCAGCAACGTTCAGAGCTAGGAGATTGTGTCGACACCTGCTCCTGCAGTCTCTTCGGCCAACAAGTCCACATCCCCAAACAAGCCAACCCCATATGCACCTAGCCGGCACACAACGCACCCCAAAACACGCGCATACACATTCCTAGGTTTAGTAACGTCTGTACATCGTCAAAGACTCGCTGACACTGAACACATGGAGCTCTCGACGTCTCAAGACCGTTGGAATGTGCCAAGGTACGAAGGTAACCGGGGTGCCCTCCGGAAGTCGTCTAGGCAAACGCGGCATGCCAAGACGGTGTTCTGCTCTCGTCCACCGCCGAAGTGGACCCACCTCCCTTTACACGACTGCGATACAGGCGAGGTGTATGCGTTCCTATCGTGATCTGCAATTCCTGGGAATTCCATGAGCAGTTCTCGACTTCACTCCTACAAAGCGCCCCCGCTCGCGGAAGTGGCCATCTCCGTGCAGTTTGACTCACGAGTCAAATTGAAAGCCCTTGATTTGCCAACAATCCAAACACAGTTTGCGAAGATGGGCCTGACTCAGGTGGAGGAGCATCCACCGCTTGCGCGAATGGCATCTACTCCGGTAACGGTGCCAGGACTTGAGGTTGCACTACCCGAGGAGCCTCAGATACCACGACTGTGGTTTTTGTCTACCGATGGAAACCGTCTTGTCCAGTTTCAAGCGGACAGGCTAATAGTCAACTGGCACCGCGACAGTGCTGACGACGAGTATCCTCGATACAAGAGTCTGATTGACGATCTGTTTCTCCCGGCTTGGGATCATCTCCGAGACGCCTTAGAGTCTCTCGACATACAGCAACCAACAATGGACGTATGCGAGTTGCTGTACCTCAATCCAATCGACGTTGGAAGCGGCTGGCGTTCACTGCGGGAAATCGGAAACGTAGTCTCATTCTTTGACTCCAGCAGCAAGGTCTTCCCTATTGCGCCTGACAGTGCTTCGATCGCCGTGACATTTCCACTTCCCAGATTGGAAGGTATTCTCATAGTTGACATGCGAACAGCTATAAGAGACAGTACGGGCGACTCCGCACTCATTCTCAGAATCATCGGAAGAGGCGAACCAGCTAATGGATCAATTGAGGGAGCAATGAAGTTCTTTGATGTTGCTCATGAATGGATAGTTAAGGTGTTTTCGTCAGCAACTGCTACTCAGATGCATGACATCTGGGAGCGAGAACGGTGACGACGGGTCTCACACTGATCGACGAGAGGAAAGCTTTCCGACAAGTAGCTGCAGATCCAATTGATCAGAACAGCCAGATAGCACTATTGGAGTCTCAATTTCGCACGGGGCGTATCGTCGGGTTTAAGCGTGCGTGGGTCTCGAGTGTGTCTAGTCAATTGGATGAACTGATGGCCCTTGCTCCGAACTGGAACGGGTATGGCGAACAGCAAATTGATCCGCGATCTCGTAAACGCGTGATGACACTACTGTACGATGTCCTCGAGAACGAGCGACCACCCACTCTCGTGCCGATGTCAGATGGTGGTATCCAACTTGAGTGGGTCTCGAAGCACAAAGAGCTAGAGGTTGAGGTTCCGCCGTCAGGTCCTATGTTCGCTGTACTGGCGACTCGTGACTCAGTGGAACAAGTCGAAGAGTGGCAAGTGAGTGTCAGAGGGAAACAACGGCTAAGAAGAGCACTAAACTCAATTGGGTTGAACTAACAGGATTTCTGTGGACGGCACAGAACCGATTGACGATGACGAAGAACTGTGGCGTCGTATCCACGTCAAGCAATTCGTCAATGGTCGGCCATCTAGCGCTGCCTTTAAGGACTCACGTATGTCAGTTGATCGAGCAATAGTCGCTCAGCATTTTGGCCGCACCATTAGAGATTTAGCGGCGGAAGGTGCCGGCGTTGCTGTGATCACTGCTCGCAGCGTTCGCGAACTCGGCCAGAGATGCAATCCAGATCCACTTGACAGCAATCCAGCGCACGCGCTCATTGAGGGACGCAAACCGAGAAGCGTCGCCAGAAAGATACGAGAACAAGCCCATTTCATTCCTAAATCGGAGATGACGGCCTAGCTATCCTAGCTTCATCGTATCTCGGGTGTCGGTCACGTGACCTTCGATACGGTCGAGTCTCATCTCGATCTGGTCGAGGCGCCCATCGAATTGGCCAAAGCGCTGATCGGTCTGCCTGCCTAGAGCTTCGAAATGACGGCCGGTGCTCTCGCAGAGAGCGATGATCCGCTCGATTTGTGGGTCGGTGTGTCCCCGGCTGTGGGTGACGGTGAGTATTCGTCCGGCGTCCGCTAGCGCGCCTGCCGCTGTCCGCTCGATCTGTCGGCCTTGGTTTTCGGTGAAGAGTCCCCTCCAAGAAATTTCACACAGCAATTCAACGCGTCGGCGTCACCTCGACGAGGCGCAAGATGCTTGCCGGCAATGGGCGGCGACAGCGCTAGCACGCGGTTATGTCATGGCGCATCTGGCTGAGCGGTCGGGTGTGTCACCAACCGTGTTGAGCAAATGGTTCGCCAGATTCCCAGAGCTTGAAACACAAGCCGCTAAGGAGCGTGCGGTTGTGAGCGTGATAGCCACAGCCGCTGAATGCACCCCAAACCTTGAGCGGGTTGAGGCTGCTCGTGCAGTTATTCATCAAGCGGCCTCGCTGGAGATACCGATCCCTGAGCGTGTCACCGAACTATTGGCACTTCCGGTAGGGGGCCCGCATCATCAGCGCCAACTGCTTGGCAGTGGGGAGCGTGTGCACACTTCTACAACGACGACGAACCGTGCTAGCTGCCGCAAAACCTCCACAGAACCGTGAAACTTGGCGGCATCTCGACCGACAAGCCAGCGAGGGGCACGATAGATCGAAGTCTATTTCAATGGCCTTAATGGCAATCTTTGGCGTGATTCTTCGTAAACCGGGGCTGAAGAAGCTACACAACATGCTGTTCGAACATCCGAGGCTCTCAGAGCTACAGGGTGTCGACTCCATGCTCCCGGTTCCTCGGCAGATCCGTCGGCGCGTTCGCTAGACGAACCCGAACCCGGTGGGCAGAGTTCGAGCACGCTGCATGTTGGGAGCGGTATCCCAGGTTGGGGCGCTATCCCCGGCTGTGATTGGACGCAGGACACGTTCCCTACGTCCGAGGTAGCCGAACCGCAGAGTCAGCGACATGGGTAGCGCTATTGGTGTTGCTGTAGTGCTGCTGTGCTACGCCTCAACAGCCTTGATCGTTTAGTGCGCATCACTTGTATATCCCCCATAGTCGGATGTTCTGTTTTGTCTGATATTTCACAAGAGCTCGCAAGTTCAACGGCCGTGTAGCATTTGCGTCACCACTTGGCTGGTACCACCCCAACTAGGGGGGTGTCCCTGTCTTGTTGTCAAGTTGTGTTGGGGTTGTAGGGGGTGAATTTTACCGGGTTGTTTGGTGGTGTTTTTGTTTGGTTGTTTTTGTTGTGGTTTGAGTGTGGTGGTTGGTTTCGTGTTCGGCGGGTGTGGTGTTTCTGAGGGTGCTATAGATGCGCTGGTGGTTGTACCAGTCAATATATTCGAGGGTGGCTAGTTCGAGGTCTTTGAGTCCGCTCCAGGGTCTTTTGTTGTTGATGAGTTCGGTTTTGTAGAGGCCGATGATGGTTTCGGCTAGGGCGTTGTCGTAGGAGTCACCGCGGGATCCGACTGAGGCGATGACTCCGTTTCGGGCTAAGCGGTTGGTGTATGCGATGGCGAGGTATTGGCTGCCCTTGTCGCTGTGATGGATCAAGCCGGTGAGATCACCGTTGTCGCGTTTGCGGTCCCAGATGGCTTGTTCGAGGGCGTCTAGAGCGATGTTTGCGGCTAGCGATCTGGAGGCTTTGCAGCCGACGATCCGCCGTGAGAACACGTCAATGATCAACGCCACATATACGAACCCGGTCTTGGTGCGTACATAGGTGAGATCTGCTACCCACAGGCGGTTCGTGCCACCGCCCCGAACTTGCGATCCACGAGATCCCTGGGACTCTCCGAAGCCGCGACTGGGGTGGTGGTTTGCGACATTTCATCCATGCAAGCCAATACACCTCTCAGAAAGGAGTCAACCGGTTATCCAACCCAGAAGCCTCTTGCTCTCTACGAACGCATCATTAGTGCTAGTAGCAAACAGGGTGACATTGTGCTTGACCCGTTCTGCGGCTGCGCTACAACGAACGTCGCCGCCGAGCGTCTAGGTCGTCAGTGGGTTGGCATTGACATTTGGGAAGGCGCATATGAGATGGTAATTGATCGTCTCGCCAAAGAGGGACTCGCAGTCCCCGAACCAACCGACAACCCAGACCGGTTGATGACGTTCGGTGATGTTCACTATGTAACAGTGCCACCACTACGAACCGATGATGATGAGGTCGCTGCGCCCGTGTTGAAACTGCGAACTCAACGTGCCAAGAAACCCTGGCAGAAGCTAACCAACCGCACAGTTAGAGCACTCCTACGAAACGCTCAAGCGGCATCTGATGGGCTTGTGTGGTGCGCGGGTTGCGGACGCGCTCTTGAGATCGAGTTTATGCATCTGGATCATATTCAGCCGCGGTCTGATGGTGGCGAGAACTGGATCACTAATCGTGTCCTGTTGTGTGCGCCTTGTAACGGTCGTAAGAGCGACAAGTTGACCATGAGAGGACTGCGCAACAAGAACAAAAAGGCGGGCTGGCTTAAAGACGACAATCGTGCATCCAACGCACAAGTTTTGGCCAAGACCGCGGCGATCACAATCCGTGATGACTGGGACACGCTCGACGCGAAGTTGCTTCTAAACCAGGCGAATCTTGATCTCTCTTTTGGCTAAACACGTAAGTAGTCGCCTTTGTTTGGGTTTGCCTCGAATAGCTCCGCGTATCCCGAGGTCACGCATCAAACGTTCGACGGTGCAACGAGCAACCCTGATGTTTTCGCGGTTGAGTTGAGCCCAAATCTTGGGTGCCCCATAAACACCAAAATTGTCGTGAAAAACGCGGCTGATCTCGATCTTTAACTGCTCATCACGGATCGCGCGAGCAGACGAAGGACGCCGCTTATAAGCCCAATACGTGGAAGGGGCGATCCGCAGTGTTCCACAGATCGGCTCGACCCCGAACTCATCCCGGTGAGCGTCAATGAACTTTACCTGCGACTTTGTGGACGGTCGGGCTCCGCCGCGGAATTGGTGTGGGTTGCCTATTTCGGCGAGGGTTCTGGCTCCGGTCCTGGGCCCGAACCCGCAGAGGGTTGCCAGGACCTGCCCGAGAGGGTGCGTTGTGAACACTTCGTTGATGCTGCTGGCGAGTTTGTGTCGGTGCGTGTTGATGCGTTCAAGGTCTTCGGTGAGGTTGCTGATGACTTCTCCCTAGGTTGTTTCGGCGGGGAGTGTCACTGTTTGGGCTTTGATCGCTGCGAAGATTTTTTGGGTGACGCTTGTGGCGATGCGAGGTGATCGTTTGGCTATCGTGTCGCGGATCTTGTTCGGCCCTGCGTTTTGTATCGCGGTTGGGGTTGACCATTTCGTGATGACGTCTCGCACGCCGGGTTGGTTCAATCGGGCGCCGATGGCTCGTTCGAGTGCTGGTGAGACAGCTGTTAGCGCGTCGCGGCAGCGGTTGATGACCCGGTTAGCGTCGGTGGCGAGGTCTGTGTCGCGACCGTTTAGGACTCATAGACGCAAGAGTTGTTCGTCGTTGAGTTCTAGCCACGTCAACCGGTCAGCGTTACGACACGCGAAATCGGCTAACACCCAGGCATCGCGTGGGTCTGTTTTGGCTGATCCTGCATAGAGTTGCGCAGCTCGGCGCATCTGCAGTCCGGTCACATACGCGACCGGTACTTGATGTGAGGCTGCCACCGTTAACAACAGTTGAGCACCCGAAGCTGTCATATCAACAATCACCGCGGTTTTGCCGTGCTCAGCTGCGGTGTGCAGCATCGCTTCGATGCTGCTTTGATCATTCTTGAGTGACCCGTCAAACAGTTACGTGCCCGAGACCGTCATCGCATGCGCGTAATGCTCAACCTTGGCTACATCAACCCCAACGAACACCCCCACATCTCCTGGCTGCATCCCGCTGTTCTCCCTTCGCTAAACCCATCAAAGAACTCACCGTCAAAGAGGCACAGCCGCCATCAACCACCTTACGAACCAGCCCCAAGGTGCATATCCCTGTCAGAGGTCAACCACACCCCAAACCCAGCAAGCAACACCACCCCCCAGGCCATCAAAATGACAGGAGAACAACAGCCCTACCCGCCAGGCTCAACAGTCAGCCAGAAGCACACCCCCAGCCACCCCCCAAGGTAAAGGGGCACATACAAATGACCACAAAACGCATCTAAAGCGTGTTCGGTGTCTGCTAGCTGCAGTCGTAACAGCGGTGCTTACTGCTGGAGTGCTCATCAGCTGCAGTGCCAACTCCACCCGCGAAACTGACCACGCGGCAACTCCCGCAGATGACGACTGCTACACAACCGTGGACATAGACAACCTCAAGTCATTGCGTGCCGCAGCACGGGCCGATAGCGATGCTCGAACGGCCTACGACTCCTACAGGAGCGCCTAACGGCACCTACGAATCCGCTCGCAAACGTGCAAGAAACGTTGCGGCGGCCGCTCGCAAGTCGGCGCTCGCAGCGGGTGTGTCTCAAGCCGAAGCCGCTCTCAAAGCAACCGCGGCCTACGAAGCAGCCCTAACCGGAGCCACCGCCGACTACGAAGCCGCTCTCGACGCATCAGAGGCGGTCATCTCGACCAGCGATGCCTACACCGACTACGAAGCCGCTCTCGACGCAGCAATCGACAAGGCTGACCCCGCTGAGGTCGTTCGTCTCCAAGCCTTCAGCGTCGGGCAAAGCGGGTGCTAGTCCGCGGCCGCGGCATCTAGGCGAACATCAGGCTCTCGCCTGAATTCCCGTAGGCCCCAGCTGGAGTCGACTGAGCGGCCTTCGGGCAGGGCACCGGATCGATCTCGGTTACCGGCCGATGGCAATCACTGTCTCTAGCAGGTCGTCTAAGGCTCCAGGCAGCCGACCCGCTAGGAACCTTCTGAGTCCTAGTGGGGCGAGGCCTGTCTATGCAGGTCAGAGCAGTGCAGGTCCTACCTATGGTGAATGCGGCCGAGGACACGCCACCGGTCGCCGTCTGGCATGAGGTCACACTCCGTGATTTGCGAGCCGCCGACAGGCACTGAGCGCGACCCTCCGGCGAGTGAAGCGCCGTCGCTTGAGCAGGGTGTCATAGCGGCGGTCGATCATGAGCGACGCCCTCCATGTGCTCGCACAAGGCAAAGCGAGCGTGTCGATCGTGGCAGGCCTCTCCCGTCTGGGTCGCCGCACCGCCAACGTGCTGCGGATAGCCGACCTCGCCGACCGTCAAGGATGGGCACTCGCAGTGCTTGACCTGCGCGTAAACACCACCACACCAACCGGACGGATGATGCTGACCGTATTAGCCGCCGTAGCGCAACTAGAACGAGACCGCACCGCAGAACGCACCAGCGCAGCCCTAACGGCAGCCAAACGGCGGCGGGCAACGCCTCGGCGCTCCCGTCAGACAACCCACGGGTAGCGGGTGAGCGGTCTCTGAGCTTTGCGAAGAGGGTCTCTCATGGCGCAAGATCGCCGACCAGCTCGCCGCTGCGGGCTACACCAAACCAACCGGTCGAGGTGGCTGGTATCCCACCACAGCCCAACGAGTCGCACGCAGCGTGACCCTCGACCGTGAAGCAGCCGCAGCCCAGAAGCCAGCAAATGCGAACTCAGCAGGTTCGATACATCACATCATGCGAATGCCAAAACGGCTATGGCTGCACCCTAAGAAGCTCTATCAAACGTTCTTCCGGTGTCCTTATTCGCTCTCGAAACCTGGCCGTAGCTGGCCGTAGCTCCCACTCCGCCTTCTCCACTGGCTGGCCCTCAGATCCGTCATAAAGGAGGGAGGGGTAGAACGAAGTCGCCCGCAGCTTGACCTTTGACCGTCAGGCTTGCCACAGCCCCGGAACGCCGCGTAGTCCACCTCGGGGCCGTATGAGCGTTGGCATAGGTGTTGCTCTATCGAACCTTCAATAGGGCCAGCTAGACGCTTCAGTCCGTCTAGCCAGGCTTCAGCCTCGGGCGAAGACCAACCGTTCTGGGAGGTTCCGGCACGGTCTTTGTGCTGATCGATGAGACTGCGATAACCCGCACCAAGACCGAACTCCGGGGCGTGCGCCTCTAACAAGCGCAGCAATAGGCGGGTGTCATAGATCGGAACATCCACCCGGTTGCCGGCAATAGTTCGCGGTGCGGTGATCTCCCCCGTAGCGAGCTGGCGAGCCGTGTACCGCAGCTGATCAGCGGCGGCCTCAAGTGCGTCAGCCCAATCATCAGCGAACTCCGAGCACCCCCTGCTTGACGTTCATAGGCACGTCGACGATCAATGCCAGCAACACGAGCCGCTGCGCTCACATTGCACGTCTCGGCTAACGCCTCCAGGAACGCTTGGCGCCACATCGGCCATCGAGGTCGACGATGACGCCTCGCACGCGTGCGCGTTGAATTGTCGCCTTGTGTCCGGGTTTGGGTACTGAGGTCAACGGTCACGCGGGACCCCGCTATACGGCGTTGCGTCTGGCCCGAAGTTTGGCAAGTCAGCTATCCAGCACACGGTCTTCTCGAAACCATCAAGGTAGAGGTACCAACCGCAACCCCACCCCGACACTCCGTACCTCAACAACACATGCCGAAATATTGCGAGAAGCAGTTATCCGATAATGCGCCAAAACGTGCAGCGTCGCTTACGTATGTCGTTGATGATCTTCTCAGACCACAAGAGTCAGGCAAGCACCGATAAACCCGACCACGAAGGCAACTCCCAGGGGATTGATATCTGGAGGCCCAAGTAGTGTGGAACGTAGCGCCACGACTCACAGAGCTACCTGAATGCGTCACAAACCATCGGTGCGATAGGGCTACGGCGGGTGACGTCTGGACGCCCTGTCAAGAACTGCCGAGACGAGTCAGCGTGCAACTAACGGCTGACCCCCAATCGCGTTTACTGGCAGCCGCCTGGGTGTTGTAGGCGTCTATTGCAGTATCTGCGGGCTCGTGGCATCCACTTACCGCAACGAGGGGCGTCCAACACCGCTGTCAGTTCCGATCGTGACGACTGTGACGCAATCGTTGCTGTGTGCGACAGCGTTGCAGACCGATCTGGCTGGGTTGTCCACCCCGCATCACGTAACTTCTCCAGTCTCTTGGTACGTGAATCATTGAACGCATCAATCGCGTCCGGGTCACCTTGAGACTTGTGTGCTTGGCTAATCGCCTCTGCGCTTGCCACTCCATATCTAGCAGTCATGCGATCCAAGAATCGGCGCACACGTGGCCGTGAGAGTTGTAACTCTTGTGCCATCGCTTTCCAGAAGTCTGTATCATCCGCTGTCAGGAGTCTGGCGGTGTCCATCGTCGGCGGATAGGCGGCTACCGCGTGTGACAATGCATACGGATCACGAGGCAATGTCGCCGCCTGTGACCAAATGTCATACAGCGGCGCGAGCAGAGTGCCTGCAGTTAATAGCAAGTGCGCATAGTTCTTGGTGTGACCGTCTGTGTCCCATAGCAGCCATCGTGTCGCTAGTTGACTCAAGTATCGCGCAACAGGATTTGTGGTTGAGTTCCGAAGATGATGCTCACGTAGGTGATCGGCAATCTCACAAGGAGAAGCGCCACCTCTCTTCTGATAGATGTCACGACCATCGTTTATAGCTAGGTGCAGATCTTCGCAGTGGAACCGGCGCACGATCTTGCCTTGACGCCTGCGGTCAAACCGTTTGACCGCCACAACATCAACTCCTTCAACTGACATCAAGCGACACTCTGCTGTCGGTGTACCTAACGCCATGGCCGTCCGAAGACAGATGAGTTCATTAGTTGCCAGACCTTGATCACGCTCAGTGCTCGGCTTAATGATCCACTCAGTCGGATGCTTACCGGAACACTCCAACCATTGCCCCGTTTCAGTAAACGAAACTGTCTTCTTGGGAAAAGAACCGGGCAACGAGAAGGGCCCGGACTCTGCAATGGATCCACCCCACGACTCGGGTTCGAAATACATAGAGACGAGGAGTCTTGACACTTCGAAATCCGACATAACTTGCTGTGAGCCGCCGTCGGTTGCACGATGCTCTAATCCTGAAAGCGCGAACTGAAGAGCACCAGCGCAGTCATGTCCTGCGTGAGTGCGCAGCAAGTCAAGGGGTCGCTCGCTCTCTGCATTGTGCGTGCGAGCCAGTGCGGCGCGAGCTGCTGTCGAGCCGGGCACTAGACCATCAAGCCAGCGCTCAACCTTCGGTCCCACATGTGTTACACGATCAAGACCGAGCGACACTGATATCGGTACCGCCTCAGCGTCCTTAAACCAGTCGGGTTCATAGGTCAGCCTGAGGCCATCAACCGAGTCTGTGATCGTCGCGGCCTCGCGCCCGCCCAGTAGCACCGTCGTTGTATGTCGGCTCACAGCCGGTCCTGCTCCGACGAATACATCTCAATGATCTCACGCTCATGCGCGGGTATCGGCGGTGCTGCCCGTAACACTATTTCAACTCCGAGAACATCCAAGACCCTGAAGACCATCTGGAGATTGGTGCCATGTCTAGCGTTCTCAAACGATGACACCCAAGTAGCAGAGACACCGAGCATCGCGGCCAGATCTCTCTGCGTTATCCCCTTGCGCCGACGGAGCGCCTGACACGCCAGCCCCAACTCACGCCCCGTGCGCATCGGCTCGGTAGGAAGTCCCACGTCTCGCACAACATAAATCCTACGAGAACATCAATATCTAGCGAATCATAGAATACGCAAACTCTAGATAGGCACGACCTGCAGTGTGGCGCGCCTCAACAGGCTCAGCGGGGGTGGGAGTGAAGCCGAACCCTCATTCGCCGTCACGAGAAGTCACCAAGTGCCGGGCCACAAGCTCAGATGTCACTGCCGATTGCGGCCATGACGTGGGTGAGAAGTTGCAAGATTTGGGACAGCGATCGTCGATACCGCCTCGGTGTGCCCTCTTGTTGTTGTTCACTATGAAGCAACTGAATTTCCGCTCCTGCCGCTCATCGGTACCGCGACGGTGAGTTCGAGCCCCCATGATCGCATTGACCGGGGACTCCACAAAGCTCAGCCGATCAGGGAGTTAGGGAACAATCACGGATGTCAACACCTATCCCATCTGCCATCTAGTCTCCGAACCTCAACGATCCACCATTCGCTTCTGACTCCGCGCTAGGGCGTTGAGACATCGGTCGCAGCTTGCTTGGGTGTCCGGGCATCGAGACGGGGGACCTTGGAACCTGAGGGTGCCTTGATCGCTAGCGGGAGCTTCTGCGACGGTGGTTTCTTGAAAGGTGGCGGAGGTTTACGCTCGGCCTTGCTAACTGGCAACACACTGGCGGCAGTCAGGTCTGAAGTTCCGATGAGCGGACCGTTAAGAACCTCTTGAAGGATGGAATCCTGAGTTGATCGGAGAGACACCAGTCGTGTCAGTATCCGTAAGATGTCGAGCAGTTCTTTGTTGTAGGCAGGCGCCCACTTGCCGACACCAACATCATCTAAGGGACTGTTTCTCTTGCCACCAGGCTTGGCACGCCTAAACTTGAACCAAGAGTCGATCACATTCATTTGAACGACCGTGTAGTCACGTACTGCCGACGTAATGTTGCTTATCACGCCTGTCGCTTCTCCCGAGAGGCCTCTTACCAGGAGTCGACAGCGAACGGGATCGTGTTCCAGAGTCTGCGCGTCTACAGGGATTGCCTCATCTATCAGTGGGTTTAAGTGAGCGGGAATCACGATCGGCCATACACAGCCGCTCTGCCTGAAACGATTACCGAACGTGTGTAGCCAAATCACTTCTCTGCCGCACTCAACAGCCCTCAGCCACGTGTCAGTATCCGCGGTGAGGGGCACTCTGATGGCTTGAGCAAGGCTGAGTTCGTCTTGAAACGTCTTGGTGTATCCAGGGTGACAGGCAACGGCCGCTATGTAGGTGAAGAGATCTTCGGCCTTGACCGGTTGGCCAAAGACCTTGGAGAGGTGCGCCAACAGGCCTTTCGTGATGTTTGGCAGTGTTGCTTCACGATCGCGCCACAACGGATGGGCACGCCCCCCCCCCGGCCCGACAGATAGTTCAGATCTGGGAGGTCAGCGCACAGGGACATGACAGAACCGACCGACCGAGCCACGCGCTGGCGCTCACCTTCCGCATTGATCGTCGGCACCGTCAGGTAGACCTGTTGCTCACCGTGAGCCGCCCACATGGACGGGTTCGGTCGATTGATCAAGCGCTTGTCGGCAATCAACTGTTTCCGGTCGAAACTTCGGTGCGAGTAGTCAGTGACAGGGATTGTCTTCGCCTTAGAAGTGTCGTCGACTATCGCGGGCCTGTCGATCACAGGATGGCGCAAGTTGTCTTGGCGCTTCATGTCGACACGCCGATCTTGCTTGTGTTCACGGAATGCCTCGCGCTGCGCGCTACCACCCGCGGAGTAAGCCAATAGTGACTTCCACCGCTGGCGCAAAGTGTCGCGATCCGGGGCGATGGGCCACGTACGACCGACCATTACACCATTGCCGCTCCAGGGGAACAAATCTCCTACTGCGGGCATTTCGACCCAGTCGGCCGGGGGACTCGGGATGAATGGCGCTCCCCAATCGTGTGACCTCTTAATGTGCTGCCACTTCGGTGATCTGAGATCGGAAATCTGTCTCAGCGACTTGAGTTTGGCACTGCGGCTGCCGGACTCAGACGAGAAGTAGTGAACCTTGGCTGCAGTACTTGAATCGGCGTCAGGCGACCGTGCGGCAGTCACGATGCCAACCGGTTGCTGCATCGATTGAAAGATCTGAGACTCCTGCGGCGCATGGTGGCCTTCGGGAGTGAGATGCACTACCCAGATGCTGCTGCACCACTGACGTAGCCAGGTTCGCATCCGATAGAAGGCAGGACCAGTGAAGAACGCCGTCGGGGCAATGAACGACACAACGCCCGCATGGAGGTCATCTGAGACTGCGGTGTCGTCACTCTGATCCTCGCTTCGGGAGTTCTCAAACACTTTCCATGTCGCCCAACGCCAGAAATACACATAGAGATTTGCAAGGTTTTTGCCCTGCTTACTTACAGCCGGGTCAGGCGCCCAGTCGGACATCAGCGTTTCCTCAACCCACCGACCTTCGCCACCAGCGCCCGATCGGTACGGAGGGTTACCGATTACAACCCAAACCCTCTCCGAGGCCTTGACATGGTTGGCCGCTCGGCGAGAGGCCGTCACCTCGTCCATGAACAGCGGCATCTGAGCTGGTTCAATCTGGGGATCATCAAGTGTGCCAGTCAAGTAAACGCGCAAGTCGCCCGTTAGGTCGCCGCAATATCCGGCAGCATGTTCACTAAGTCGCAACTGCGTAACCGAATACGGCCCCGCCTGAATCTCAAGACCTATCAAACGACCCAGGGCAGTTAACACTGCACCACCCACAGAGCCTTTATCCATGCTGCTAGTTGCGCCCTCCGCGATCCGGTCGATGACACTTAGAAGGAACGTGCCTGTACCAACCCCGGGATCGACAACTGTGACTCGGTGATCCAGAAATCCATCCACCCCAAGTTGGTCTTTGAGAACTGCGTCAGTAAAGAGAGTCATCCAATCCACGACTTCAACCGGCGTGTAGTAGGATAGTAGGAGCCTGACTTCTTTCTCATTGCGGGGTCGTAGACCTCCAGGAAGTCTTCATAAAAGTGAAGCCAATGCGTATCACTCCTGCCGGTCCGAATGGCACCCCAATCAACACTCGAGATCACTGCTAGTAACGACTCCAGGTAAGGAGCTAGTCGCTGCCTTACCTTTGGAGCAGTCGTCAACATCATCAAGGCTGAACCGAGTAAACCGCGGCGATTCTTGAGCCTTCCCGCAATGTGATACAGAGTGAGATCCAGTTGATCGAACTGTTTGTCTTGGAGTTTCGTGTCGAGCGTCATCGCCACACCGAGACTGCTGGCGGTAAGCAACGCAAACGTGACCGTCTGCGCATAGGCATCAGCGAACGCTTCTTCCTCAAGATCAGGAAACAAGACAGAACGCCAGTCGCGACTCAATGTCACGCGCATCTTTTCTGGCAGTAGCTCCACCTGGTCACGCAGAAGCCGACACCTATTGGCGCAACGTCAGCCAACTTCGAAGGATTGCGAATCGGTTGGATCCGCCAAGTAAGCGCTTCGCTTAACAAATTCAACAGGCGCTCGGCAGCATCAACCTTCAGTGGCGCCGAGCCGGCCACATCGGCACACACCTCGATCAACTTGCCATGCATTTGTCCCTTGTGCCATAACGACCACTCGTTGCCGTCGCTGTAGATCAGGTTCGGCAGGCCCTTGAACCTCGACCACTGCTGCTTGTCAGCTTGAATTGAGAATGAAGTTGGGTCGGCGCCCTTGCCGGGCTCCTTCAACTCTAGGCACAGTATCAACCGAGCCTTACGGTCATATACCGAGAAGTCCGGTACACCGCCACCGGCACCTGAAACACCGGTCACCTGACCGACAACCGTCAGACCATCAACGCCACACAGTTGTGAGGCGCGAGTTAGCAACGCGCGCGTCGGACCTGTCAAGACACCTTCGTGCGCACTACCCGAGGCAAGCACCGCCTCACGAACCTCAGAAACGAAGTCGTCCAACCAGCTTGTTTCGGTCACGATCTCGGTTCTACTCGATCTCAGCCCAACACATGATGCAACTAAGGACACAATCTCACAGAAACCGGAGATTCCGCAGGCTGGCGGACTCGGATCTCTAGTCCGTACGCCCGGCAGAGGTTGTCGAACGGTTGCTGATTCAGGTGGGTGCCAGCAAATCTACACTCTGCTTCACATCAAACGGATGGGCAATGTCTGCAATATAATGTCGATTATTGACAACTTGTTGTTGAGAGTGCTTTCATCGCACATGACCGCCTCGGACGTGTTCCGCGAGTTCGAAGTGCCACACCCAGTCGGTTTGCACTTCTGCAAACCCGAACTGCGAGACGCTGTCGAACACTGCCTCGCGTACATCTTCCAATACCAAAACGAACTAGGCCACGGGGGATACGAACGCGCCTGGCTGAAGCAGGCGTACCGGACGATGATCCGCATCGCGCAGACCATCAACGAACAGGTTCACTTCAAGCGCTGCGATCCGAGCATCAAGCCGATCGACACCACGTATAACGTCGATCACATGTCACGCTTGCAAGCGTCTGGGCTGGCTTAGATGATGCGCCTCGCAGCGTGCGTGTGCTGCGCACGCTTGAACCGGATTCCCCCGCCACGGGCCACGAGCGACAGTTGGCCACCGATCGACAACTGTGCTGCGTTCCCGGATGGGATTCCCCGGGATGTGCTCGCCGGCAGGGTCGATCACCGGGAACCCGTCGAGGGTGATGGGGGTGTCCGGTTCCTGCCGTACTCGCTTGCTGACATCGACCGTTACGACCGGATCATCAATGCCCAGAAGACGTAAGCAGCGACGCCTGCCGAAAAAGAAACGGGCAGCGATGACACTGCCGATCGTTCCGATGAACAGCGTCGAATCAGCGATCTATGCGCACGCCACAAGCCGATGGCGGGACAGTGGCTACGACGATCGGCTGTTCCCGTACGTGTACCCGAACGAAGCTACGCAACGCTGCTATGACCTGTACGACGCGTGGGTGAACACGGGATACGAACCGTCGAGCGAGTATTGGCCACCCCGCACGCTCGAGGGTGTCGAGAAGCCAGGCGTTGATGCGCACGGTCGTCCAGCTGTTTGTCTGCGGGGAGCGCAGGGATATGTGCCTACGACACGACAGGCAGCGTGGGGTGTTGGGGGTGTCCTCGACGAAGAGTTAGCTGAACATGGCACGCTCGGGTTCCGGCACGTCCCGAGGGTTGCCCGTCCCGGCAGTCCTCGACCGGAACGATGAGGAATCTTGGAACGGTGGCGGAGTCCGGCTTAACGCACCAGTCTTGAAAACTGGAGGCCGCCTTGCGCGGCCCGTGGGTTCGAATCCCACCCGTTTGCATATAGCGAACGTGGACTGCCGTTGATCTGGAGTTGGCATTATTTGGAGATGCGCCGTGATGTGGAACGTCCGGTTGAAGCTCAGCTGACTTGGCTTGGTGACCTTGGCTGCGTCCTTCGCAACGCTCCTAACCCCTCCCCGCCACGACAATGCCTTTGCTGGTTGCGGGTTAGTGCGATCGCCAGACCCGAGTGGTTTCGGCCTAGGTGCTGGTTACCGCGTCGCACGTGGGAGACAGGCTGTCGGGCGAACTCGGTGGGATGGCGAGAGGCTGCAGAGTCGACCGTATCGAGTGAGGCTGGTGCTTTGTGCACCGAAGAGGTGAAGCGGTGACGTTCATCGCGTGGGTGCGGCGAACTTGGTAACTGGGTCTTGCATCGGGATTCATGACCGTCGCTAACAATCGCAGGGTGTTGCGCTGTTGCCGGTGACGGGCTTATGTACCGGGATTCACCACTGTCGCTACTCGGGCGACAAGGGGTCACAGGTGGTGCATCTCGATATGGCGCGTGTGTTTTCGTGTCAGAGCAGGTATAGTGAACATATGTTCGCTCAAGCACATCGCAACTCTATTCGGGACAGTTTGGTCTTGACGTCTGTTGATCGCGTGAACTTGCCGGATGCTCGGTCCGGTACGAGCTTGCCAGGGCGTTGCGCGCCGAAGGTTGCTGTGGAGATGGGACTGGCCGCGGTGGCGGAGGCACATGAGCCTCAAGGTGACAGTGGCGCTGATGTCTTGATGGATTCAGCAGCAACTCGACGACGTGAAGTTCGCCACTATCGCCAAATCGCAACGACCCTAAGCGGGGCATTTGAAGAGGGCGTTACTGGTTCAAGTCCAACCGCGAGCACAACACTGCAGTCAGATGGGTTTGATGTTATGTCATACCCTTGTGAGATGATGTAGTCATGTTGATCGAGGCGTTTCAACAGACCGATACGGGTCTCAGCGAGATGCTGGCGCTTGCTGATTCTTCGCCGCTTGGGGATGTGCGGAAGTGTCTAGGCGACGCTAAGTCGCTGCGTGCGAAGCTTGACGCCTTTTGCGCCAAATCTGCGCTCTTGGTTGCTGCTGTGGAACATCACGGTGACAGCGGAACTGGTGTCCTCGTCGAGACTGCGGGAGTTTCGCGGCGCGAAGCACACAGCCATACCAAGACCGCTAAGCGGTTACGCGAGATGCCGCGGCTGCGTAAAGCAGTCGAGTCGGGGCAAGTCAGTTTCCGAAACGCGACACGTCTGGCAAAGGCGGCCGATTCGACAAGCACCGACGCGGTTGAATCGGACACGGAGTTGTTGGCCAAGGCTGCGACCTTGACTGATGATCAATTCGCTCGAACTGCACGTCGTTGGAGTCGGGATCATCAAGCTGACCAGGGCGAAGCGCAGCATGCCAGGTTGCGGCAACGTCGGAGTCTGCGAATCTTTGATGGCAACGATGGCATGAAGCATCTGCGTGGTTGCCTTGATCCGGTGACGGGTACCCGTTTCGCCAACCGGTTGCGACGTGCTGCCAAAGGTCTCTACGACGCCGACAAGAAGGGCACCGCATCCGGCAGTGCAGGCGAGCGTCGCAGTTTCGATCAGTGCATGGCCGACGCGCTAGAGGTGCTAACGACCGGATCGGGCTCGATCGGGTTTGGCTCAGGATCCAATGCTTGTGAAACGCCGCGACCTGGGCACGCTGAGATCAGCATCATCGCGCAACTGGATGAGTCTTCGGGTCGCCTGGTTGCTGAGGTCACCGGCGGTGAGCCACTACCACCAAGCATCCTGGAGGAGTTGATGTGTAACTCGACACTCACCGGTGTGCTGTTCAGTTCCAAGGGAGTTCCGCTGTGGCAGGGATACACCAAACGCAGCGCTACAGCGGCTCAACTCAAAGCACTCAGAGCGCGTGACCAGGGTTGTATCGGCTGTGGAGCGAATCCGGTGATCTGTCAAGCACATCACGTCATGCCATGGTCCAAAGGCGGCAGTACTGATGTCACGAACATGGTGCTCGTCTGCTGGAACTGTCACAACAAGATCCATCATCACAACTGGCAAGTCACCCGCCGGCACGGCAAACCGACGCTCGTCCCACCCAACGGCCCGAACTACGGACCCGCTCGCGCGGAACCTCCCACAACTCAAACACCTCGCCACATCTACCAAACACGGCCGCCACCCAAGCGATCTCGAGACGGACAAAGGAAGAACAAACAGTTTGTTCCTAAGGCACCGAAAGGGGGCCCCAACAGACGACGCGAGACACCAGAAGACACACCGATAACAAGATCAATCAGACCAAACGACAGGCAATCGAAGCGACGCCCGAAGTTCGACGGAGGCCGACTACCGGTATGAGCTATCAAGCAGAAATCGCTGAGTCGAGGACCTCATCTGACTTTGGTCAGTGCCGGAGACCGTTAAAGAGTCCCGAGAAAGCAGGGCGGACGACGCGTCATGGGTGAGGAACTAGATTTGGGTTGTGTGAACAGCACAGTCGGGGCGAGGCATCCGTTCTTGGACTCTGCGGGGCCCATTGCTTTCGCTCATCGGGGTGGGGCTCGGTCATTTCCTGAGAACACTTTGCGGGCGTTCGAACATGCTGTTTCGCTGGGGTTTACCCACATTGAGACTGATGTGCATGCGACCTCCGATGGAGTGGCGATTGCGTTTCATGACCATGAACTTGACCGGGTCACAGATCGCCAGGGCCTGATTGAGAAAATGTCATGGCGTGAGGTTCGTCAAGCGCGAGTCAATGGCACCGACTCGATCTTGCGGCTTGATGAATTGCTTGAGGCGCTACCTGACACTTACATCAACCTTGATCCAAAGAGTGACAGCGCTGTCGAACCTCTCGTCGAGACTTTGCAGAGTCTTGGTGCCATCGATCATGTCTGCGTCTGTTCGTTCTCTGACAAACGCACAGCACGAGTCCGAGCCATGCTCGGGCCCAAACTGTGCGTCGGCGCTGGCCCACGAGGAATTGCGAGCTTGCTAGCTGCGGCGAGCAGGCTCCCCGCACGGCGCCTCGACTTTCATGCTGCTCAGGTACCGGTTCGCTCAAAGGGCATCACGATTGTGCGGCCTGCCGTCATACAGGCAGCCCACCGTCGTGGCATCGCGATACATGTCTGGACCATTGACGAGCGCGCCGAGATGCACCGTCTGCTTGACATGGGGGTGGACGGGATCATGACGGACGCACCGGAAGTTCTTCGAGAAGTGATGATCGAACGGGGACACTGGGAACCGACCCGGGGTGCCTCCGCCTAGGAGAGACAAACGAGGAATCATTCATGCACCCCAGGTCGCCAATACGCACCGCAACACCGGCGTTCACCTACTTGCCCGACACACTTGCCTGGCTGGCCCACCGGGGCTGGGATTGTTGTGGCAGTTGATTAGCCTTGCTTGGCTACGCGTATGAGCGAGTTGGGGGAGCATTTTGCGGGGAAAATTGTTGTGAACCTGCTCGACACGCTTGAAATGTTCAACTCAAGTGGACGCCTGTTCACCGCCACCGACGGCATCCACGTGGATTTCGAACTAGAGGGCTGGGAACAATACAACGCAGACGAAGTGGCGTGCCTCAACGACCCCTTCTGTGCAACAGAAGAACTGGAACAGGAAGCGAGCCGAACTCGCTAACCGCGAGTCCGAGTGATCCAGATGGCGCCACAACCTGTTGTCATCGGCGCAGGCCCAGCCGGGCTTACCGGTGCGTACCAGTTCGCCAAATACGGCGTCCGCAGTACGGTGCTCGAAGCAACCGGACAGGTCGGAGGGATCTCCCAGACAGCTGAGCGAGATGGTTGGCGATTCGACATCGGCGGTCATCGCTTCTTCACCAAGGTCAGCGCCGTTCGAGACCTCTGGCACGAGATCCTGGAGCCAGGCGACTTCCTAACGAGGCCACGGGTAAGCCGCATTCACTACGGCGGCAAGTTCTACGACTACCCGCTCAACATTCGCAACGCCCTAGGAAACCTCGGACTGATCGAGTCGACCCGCTGCGTGGGCTCATATGTCTGGGCACACCTGCGCCCCCCGAAGGATCGCAGCTCGTTTGAGGGCTACATGGCCGCACAGTTCGGCTGGAGGCTCTACCGGACGTTCTTCAAGACCTACACCGAAAAGGTCTGGGGCGTCCCCGCAACCGAGATCCAAGCCGACTGGGCAGCACAGCGGATCAAGAACCTCAACCTGTTCCGCGCAGTCATCAACGCACTCACCCCGTGGCGCCGCACAAACATCACCAGCCTCATCGACGAGTTCGAATACCCACGTCTCGGCCCGGGGATGATGTGGCAGAGATGCAAGTCCCTAGTCGAGGCGACCGGCTCACCTGTGTTGTTCGATCATGAAGTCGTTGCCCTGCAACATGAACACGGCCGAGCCACATCAGTCATTGCCCGAACGCCGGAGGGCAGCGCCGAGTTCGCATGCAGCAGCGTGCTGTCTTCGATGCCGCTACCGCTGCTGGTCAAGTCGTTTGAGCCAGCCCCACCCGCGGACGTGATCAAGGCGGCGAACTCTCTCACATTCCGTGACTTCTTGACGGTGGCGCTAGCCGTCCCTGCTTCGGAGGCGTTCGCAGACAACTGGATTTACATTCACTCACCTGAGGTTCGCGTAGGCCGGGTGCAGAACTTCAAATCGTGGTCGCCTCACATGGTTCCTGAAGAGGACATGACCTGTCTCGGGCTTGAGTACTTCGTGTTTGAGGGCGACGACCTGTGGACAACCAGCGACGACGACCTCATCGCCCTCGCAACCCGAGAGATCACAGAACTGGGCTTAGTACAGCGGGGCAGCGTGCGACAGGGATGGGTGGTGCGGATGCCGAAGGCATATCCGATGTACTCGGCGGGCTACAAAGACTATGTCGAGGTGCTGCGGTCGTGGCTGCGAGACAACGCTGCCAACGTTTATCCGGTCGGGCGCAACGGGATGCATCGCTACAACAATCAAGACCATTCGATGTTCACAGCGATGCTCTCGGTTGAGAACATCGTTCTGGGAACCGACCACGACATCTGGGGCGTCAACGTCGAAGCCGAATACCACGAGGAACTCGACTCTCGCTCAGCACCAGCGCCAATGCAGGTAACCAGGCGGCCAGATCCATCAAAATGACCGCGCGTCCAGCCCATCCCCCACCTGGGGGGACGCTGGCGGTGATCCCTGCCTACAACGAAGCCGAAGCTCTCCCGGGAGTTCTCGAAGAACTTGCCCGGGTCGTTCCCCACGTCGATGTGGTCGTGATCGACGATGGCTCAACCGATGACACCGCCCGGGTTGCCCGCAACGCAGGGGTTACGTGCATCCGATTGGCGTTCAACATGGGCATTGGCGGGGCGATCCGCGCCGGATACCGCTTCGGTGCAGAACAGGGCTACGAACGTGCGGTGCAGTTCGACGCCGACGGGCAGCACCGAGCCGATCAAGTGCCACTGCTGCTAGCGGCATTGGACTCCGGCGCACACCTCGCCGCGGGAAACCGCTTCGCAAGTGGCTCCTACCGCACCGGGGTAGTGCGACGCCCTGCTATGGCACTGCTGCGGGTCGCGGTCAGGATGCTGTGTGGACAGCGATTCGGGGACACGACTTCGGGGTTCCGGGCGGTGTCGCAGCCGCTGCTAAAGATCTTTGCCGAGCAATACCCAGTCGAATACATGGACTCCACCGAGACCCTCGTCGCAGCATGCCGAGCCGGCTACCGGGTACAAGAAGTACCGGTAAAGATGCGGCAACGTGCCGGAGGGAGCCCATCGGTTGGCCGGGTGCGACTCGTCTACCACTACGCACGACTCGGGGTTGCACTTCTAGGTGGCTCTCGCACTGCGCTCCCCCGAGCACCCGCCGATACCTAACCCGAGCCGGCCGACACCAAACCATCTCAGTCACTGGGATCGCTACGATGCCGAGGCGTGTCGAGCCTGGCCGAGATTGCTGATCTGGCCGCAACCACAGGACTATCTCGCATCCACATCCTGGCGTGGCGTGACCTTGCCGATGTCGAAGCCGGTGGCTCGGAACTTCACGCTGATCGGGTAGCGGCCGCCTGGGCCGCCGCAGGAATCGACGTGACAATGCGCACCTCGTTTGCTGCGGGAACACCACCAGACACGAGGCGCAACGGCTACCGGGTGATCCGCTCGGGCGGGCGATACATGATCTTCCCCCGAGCCGTCCTCGCTGAGCTCGCCGGCAAGCACGGGCCGCGAGACGGCCTCGTGGAGATCTGGAATGGCATGCCGTTCCTTACACCGCTGTGGGCAAGACACCCCAGAGTCACCTGGATACACCAACCCCACACCCACCTGTGGTCTCAAGTAATGCCGGCAGGTCGAGCAGCAATAGGTCGGAGGTTTGAACGAGACATCGCCCCGCTGCTCTATCGACGCACACCCGTGGTGACACTCTCAGAATCAGTGCGTGATCAGCTTGTAACACAGTTCAGGTTGAGGCCGACCAACGTGCATGTGGTCCCGCCCGGGATAGATGAACGCTTCCGGGAAACCCCAAAGCCCCCCCGTCACACACCCGCCAACGCTGGTAATACTGCCAACACTGGTAATACCGGCGGCTTGATCGTGGCAGTCGGGCGTCTCACGGCTTACAAGCGCTTTGACAAGGTCATCTTGATCGTTCACCAGCTACGGCAACGTGAGCCCTGTCGCCATGTGCGACTCGTGATTGCCGGCTCGGGAGCAGAGCACGACAACCTCCGCAAAATCATCGCAGACCTCGACGCAACCAGTTGGTGCCAACTCACAGGTCATATCGATGACGACTCACTCGTGTCCCTGTATCAGCGTGCTTCGGTCCTGGTAGCTGCCTCAGTAGCTGAAGGCTGGGGCATGACCATCACCGAAGCGGCAGCCTGCGGCACACCAGCAGTTGCAAGCAACATTGCCGGCCACGCCAATGCTGTGGTTGACGGCATCACCGGTCACCTTGCAAACAACGTCGAACAGTTCCTGCATGCCCTAGAGCGCATCATCACAGATCCCGCTCACCGACAACGTCTAAGAGAGGCAGCACTTAGCCATGCCAGGCAGTTCAGTTGGGAACGCAGCGCCCATGAACTGCTCGCCGTGCTGGCAGGCACGCCCTTGCCCCGATGACGTCTGGCAGGCCTCGCACAGACCAAGACCCCCGTGACGGACTAGGTCGCTCTCTCAGGAGTATGTGCGGCATGAGGTCGTGGCTGCGAACAGTTGCGTGGTGGCGTGACCGGTGGGTAATCCTGGCGGCGCTGGTCGTCGCCTACCTGCCGCTGATCCTCTCGAGCCCTGGCCGAGTTGCCGCCAACACCAAGGTGTACCTGTTCCTCGACCCGGCTGCTGTTTTGGGCAATGCCCTGAGCATCTGGGATGCCGATCGTGCGCTAGGAACGGTTACGCACCAAAGCGTCGGCTACCTCTGGCCGATGGGGCCGTTCTTCTGGTTCTTCGACACTTTGGGTGTCCCGGATTGGGTGACGCAACGGCTCTGGATGGGCACGATCATCGCCGCGGCGGGCCTCGGTGTGCTGTACCTGCTGCGGACGCTTCACTTCAGCGGCGCCGGAGTACTCGTGGCGGTACTCGCTTACGAGCTGAGCCCCTACTTCCTGCATTATCACACCAATTTCCCGGTCGTGGCGCTGCCCTGGGCGGGCCTCGGCTGGATGCTGGGGCTCACCATTCGAGCACTCCGAACCGGCAAATGGCGCTATCCGGCTCTGTTTGCACTGGTGGTGACGACGGTCGGCAGCGTCAACGCCAGCAGCCTCATGCTGGCCGGACTCGCCCCGGTCGTTTGGATCGTCCATGCAGTCATCACCGACCGCGAAGTAACAGTCAACCGAGCCCTAGCAACGACAGCACGCATTGGTGTCATGACGCTCTCTGTGTCGCTTTGGTGGATTGTCGGGCTATTGCTCCAGGGAGCTCACAGCCTGCCGGTCACCAGATACACCGAGACCTACGAGACGGTCGCCTCAGCTTCAAGCGCCGCCGAGGTGCTCAGATCGCTTGGCTACTGGGCGTTCTATTTCGGTGACACGTTCGGCCCGACCGTTCCTGCAAGCGTCAACTACACCCAGGGCGGCTGGTTGATCTTCATCAGCTTCGGTCTCGCAGTCCTAGCGCTGGGCTGCGCGGCGATCACGAGATGGCGTCACCGCAGTTATTTCGTGTTGCTGATAGCACTCGGGACGATCATCTCGGTGGGTGCTCACCCGATCGGTGAGTCTTCGCTGCTCGGTCGACTCATTGGTCGTGCTGTCAGTTCCGATCTTGGTCTAGCGATGCGCTCCTTGCCACGGGCCGTCCCGCTAATCGCACTCGGTGTGGCGGTGTTGCTTGGCGCTGGAGTCAATGCGGCGTGGCAGCGCGCCCCGCGCACCACGCGTGCGCTGTCGCTGTTGGTGCTCGCAGCCATCGTGTTGAACAACCCGGTTGTGTGGCAGCGCTCCTACATCGCGCCCCAACTCAGCCGTAACGAACACATCCCGTCCTACTGGCATGACGCAGCTTCCAGCCTCGACACCACAGCTACGGACGCGGAGCCCTTCCGGGTGTGGGAGGTTCCCGGCTCTGACTTCGGCTCCTATCGCTGGGGCACCACCATCGATCCAATCACTCCAGGACTAATGGAACGCGGCTACGTCGCCCGGGAACTCGTGCTGTTTGGCAGCGAGCAGTCGGCCGCCTTGCTCAGCGCAATTGACAGACGTATGCAGGAAGGAACACTTGACCCTGCAAGTCTGGGCCGTGTTGCTCGGCTGATGTCGGTGGGAGATGTCGTTCACCGTGGTGACCTGAGCTTCGAACGTTACGGGACGCCACGTCCCGCGGAGATGGACGAATTGCTGGACGCGGCCGAGGGTCTGGCGTTGATCGAGACCTTTGGCGAACCGACTCACAACATCGCTGGCCCTCAACGACCGATCCTTGATGCCATCGACTTGGCGCGGCCGCCTGATCAAGAACCACTTGCCCCCGTCAGCCGATTTGAGGTGACTGATCCGCTCCCGATTGTTCGAACACACAACACCCAAGATGCAGTTGTGCTCGTGGGGGATGCCGACGGGATCGTCGATGCAGCCGCGGCGGGGTTGCTTACGCTCGATACACTCTTGTTCTTTGCCGGTGATCTGCTAGCTGAGGGCGACACACTTCACTCGCAACTCAGTGACATCAGCCACGTAATCGTGACAGACAGCAATCGTCGCCGAGCGCAACGTTGGGGGATGCTTCGAGAGAACCGCGGCTATACGGAAGCTCCGGGCGAAGTTCCTCTTGCTGAAGACCCACATGACAACCGCTTGCCACAGTTCCGGCCCTCAGTTGTGGGGGACTCCAACCCCGATGACTCAATGACAGTTGCCAAACAAGTCGGCCCTGTTACAGCCCAGGCATCAGCGTATGGAAGCCCACTCAAGTACACGCCAGAAGATCGCGCTTTTCATGCCATAGACGGCTTCACACAAACTGCCTGGCTCGTCGGAGACGGAGCAAATGTTCACGGAGAACGACTCCAGCTAACGCTCACTGAGCCCACTTACATCGACTTCATATCGTTTCATCAATGGCACGACCACAACCGCAGATTCGTCGCTCAGAAAAGCCGCCGCATCACAGAAATCGAGATCATTGTTGACGGTGAACTTCACTCTGTAGTGTCTCTTGACAAACAGTTAACTACCACACCTCAGATCATCGAACTATCAACAGATGCTCAGGTAATCGACTTTGTAATCGCCGATACCGACCTCGGACAACTGGCCAACTATGACGGCATCGGCCCGGTGGGTTTCTTTGAAGTTGATCTCGGACTCGGATCTACTGTTGAGATTGTGCGAGTTCCTCGAGCCTTGACTGACTATCTCGGCAACGAGCTCAAAGAGCGAGACTTGTCTATTGTGTTGACCCGTGAGCGGGCAGACTCGCGGGTTTGGCGGGTTGATCCAGAGTCACATTTGAGCCGCTCGATACCAATGCCAATCTCGAGACAGTTCACACTTAGTGGAACCGCAACGCTTGCAGAAGGAACCGGCAGCAACACTGTGGAGTCAATGCTCGGTTCACACTCACAACTAGTAGTGACAGCATCAAGCCGATTGCCTGGTCAACACTTAACACGCCCAGAAGCGGCCTTCGATCATGACACTGCGACCGCGTGGAAATCCAGTCTCGGCTCACAGAGTGGGCAGTGGATTGAGGTCACTAGCACCGAAGGTCAGTTCGACAGAAACGTGATCGAACTAGACATCGTGGTTGACGAGCGACACTCCACACCTCTCGCCGTGCGGGTGACCCTTGACGGCACTGAGCAACGCACTTTTGAAACCAAGATCACAGCCGCTGACGAAGGCACTAGCACTGCAAATGGCACAGTCCAGACTGTCACGCTGCCGGTTGAGGTGTCAGCAGACACCGCCCGGTTTGAGTTCATCGAAGTAACCGAGAGGGTTCCCTTCCACCCACCTGCGGGATTAGAAGTCGCTCTGCCCATCGCAATCGCCGAAATCCGAATCGGTGAGACAGATGCACCACAGTTGCCCGCCCAATTCGACACCGGCTGTCGCAATGATCTGCTCGAATTGAACAACCAGCCAATCGCAGTACGAGTTACAGGAACAACCCAAGCCGCACTCTCAGGAAAGAGTCTGACACTTGAGGGCTGCGAGCCGGTGACATTGACCGCCGGAGACAACCTGATCACGTCATCTCTGGACACTTTCACCGGTCTTGATGTTGACCAAGTCGTGTTAACGAGTCTCGGGGCCTTGGACAAGATCACGAATCCGGCACCGGTCTCGGCAACACGACACAGTGCCACCCACTATTCCGGTTCGGTCGGACCTGCCTCTAGCGACCAGTGGCTGGTGCTCGGCCAGAGTTACAACCGGGGCTGGCATGCATACGTCGATGACGAGGACCTCGGTCCCGGTGTGGCAATAAACGGATTCGCAAACGGCTGGAGACTGACTGCAAGTGAGGAGTGGAGAGACTTTGAACTTCGCTGGGTACCGCAGCGGTTGCTGACTCTCGCCCTGTTCGCATCCCTCGGTGCTGTCGTAGTAGCGCTGCTAATTGTGTTCTGGCCGCGGAAGCGACGCGATCATCTGTCGACGCAGTTTGTCGCAGTCGAGCCATTCGCGCCGACGCTCGTGTTGCCAAATCAAGTACCCGTGCAGCCTCCATTACGAATCTCGCTACTGATTACAGCGGGTATAGCTGCAGCGGTGTTGGCAGCAGTCAATTTGCCAACGACTAAGTGGTGGTACTTCTGTGCGGTTCCACTTGCCGCCGCGGCAACTGTGATGGCTTCGCGTTTGCGGCCTCTAAGGCAATTGCCTGGGGCTCTTGCAGCTTTATCGCTCGGTGTGGCTGCTTTGTATGTGTTGATTCAGCAATACCGCTTCCACTACCCACCGATCTTTGGTTGGCCTCAACTGTTCGAGTTAGCCCACTTTTTGGGTGTCACAGCAGTGCTGTTCTTGCTGAGCGACTACATCGTGGCAATGCTCTCAGCCCGCTCGAAGTAATACGGTGACAAACACTGATACACAGCCCCGACACACAACAGTTAGCGCAAAGGCATTGATGTGGGTGTCACAACCGCAGGGAGGCTCCGTGAACCTGTGAGATCGGCGTCAACGGCAGCAGCACAGGCACGCCCCTCAGCTATTGCCCACACGATGAGACTCTGACCGCGGCCCATATCGCCACACACATAGACACCATCAACACTGGTTGCCCAGCCCTGGTCGCGCGCCACGTTGCCACGAGGATCAAGATTGACACCAAGGTCTTCAATCAAACGACCGCGTTCTGGGCCCACGAAACCCATCGCCAGCAGAACCAGATCAGCGGGTATCTCCTCTTCTGTCCCTGGCACCGGTTCGAAACTCATACGACCATCAGCAAAGGTCTGCTCTACCCGAATAGTCGACAGCGACACGACATTGCCATCAGAGTCGCCGACAAACTCGGTCGTGTTGATAGCAAAGTCACGCTCGCCGCCCTCTTCGTGAGCTGAAGAAACCCGGTAGATGAACGGCCAGGTTGGCCACGGATTGGATTCGGGTCGGCTATCAGGCGGGCGCGGCATTATCTCGAATTGGCGGATTGAGGCTGCACCTTGACGATGCGCTGTTCCCAGACAATCTGCCCCGGTATCTCCCCCGCCGATGATCACTACTCGCTTGCCAGACGCCGAAATTGGCGATGACTCAAGGTCACCCTGCTGAACACGATTCTCCAGCGGCAAGTACTCCATGGCCTGATGGATTCCCCGCAACTCACGACCAGGAACCGGCAGTTCACGCCAGGCGGTAGCACCACACGCCAGCACCACAGCATCAAAGTCAGCGCGCAACTGAGCGGCCGAAACATCATGACCAACGTTGACCCCGGCACGGAACTCGGTTCCCTCGGCTCGCATCTGGTCGAGGCGCCGATCAAGATGGCGCTTTTCCATCTTGAACTCGGGAATGCCGTAGCGCAGCAGCCCACCAATACGGTCGGCCCGCTCAAACACAACGACTCGATGACCCGCACGCGTTAGTTGTTGAGCACACGCCAAACCCGCCGGGCCTGAGCCGACAACAGCCACGCTGTGAGAAGTGAGAACCGCAGGAGGCTCAGGGATGATCCAACCCGAATCCCAAGCCCGATCAACGATCGAAATCTCAACTTGTTTGATCGTGACCGGCGGCTCACTAATGCCTAGCACGCACGCCTCTTCACAAGGCGCCGGACACAGTCTTCCAGTGAACTCAGGAAAGTTGTTGGTGGCATGCAAACGTTCAATGGCCTGCCGCCAGAAACCCCGATAAACGAGATCGTTCCAGTCCGGTATCAAGTTGCCCAGCGGGCAGCCGTTATTGCAAAACGGGATTCCACAATCCATGCAACGTGATGCTTGCTGCTGGAGCTTGTCTTCGGGAAAGCCCCGATAAACCTCTTGCCAGTCTCGAAGGCGCACCGGCACGGGCCGGCGCTCGGGTAACTCGCGGCTATGGGCAAGAAACCCTCGTGGATCAGCCATCCTGTGTCGACCCCGACTACTTAGTCGTGTGCTGCGGCCATGACCGCAACTAGTTCATCAGAACCTGAAGATCGAGCCTGCTCAGAGGCAAGCAAGACACGCTTGTAATCGGTGGGCATAACCTTGACGAAGCTCCTTTGCGTGGACTGCCAGTCTGCAAGTAACCGTCTCGCCACGGCGCTACCGGTCTCATGGTGGTGCCGCTTGACAGTGCTCAGCAGCCACTCTGAGTCCTCGGGATCGAGCGCTTCTAGTTCCACCATCTCGTGATTCGCCCGCACACCCAAACGACGCTTCGGGTCATACACATAGGCAATCCCGCCGGACATTCCCGCAGCAAAGTTGCGACCCACCGGGCCGAGCACTACCACGCGCCCACCGGTCATGTATTCACACCCATGATCCCCAACACCTTCAACCACAGCAAGCGCACCCGAGTTGCGCACACAGAACCGTTCACCAACCAGTCCACGCAAAAAGATCTCACCACTAGTCGCGCCATAGCCGATCACGTTGCCCGCAATGACATTACGTTCCGCTACAAAAGATGCATCCGCTGGTGGACGCACCACAACACGTCCACCCGAGAGTCCCTTAGCTACATAGTCGTTGGCTTCACCTTCGAGACGCAAGGTGATACCGGGTGGTAGGAACGCTCCAAACGAAGTCCCCGCCGAGCCACTGCAGTTGATCACAATCGTGTCCGAAGGCAACCCGCTACGGCCAAAGCGACGCGTCACTTCATGGCCCAGCAATGTGCCGACAGTGCGGTTCATGTTGCGGATCGGGAGATCAATGGTGATGGCCTGTCGGTTGCTTAACGCACCCTCTGCCAACTGGATCAACAACTGATCAAGTGCCCCTTCTAAACCATGATCTTGAGACACTTGCTGATGACGAACGGCGTCGTCTGGGATCGGCGGGACATGCAAGATCGGTGTGAGATCAAGTCCCGCTGCTTTCCAGTGACGCACCGCAGGTTCGACGTCAAGCATCTCGGCCTGACCAACAGCTTCAGAAACGCTGCGGAACCCGAGCGCTGCTAGATGCTCTCGCACCTCCTCGGCAATGAACTCAAAGAAGTTGATGACAAACTCGGGCTTACCAGCGAACTTCTTGCGCAACTCCGGGTTCTGGGTAGCGATACCGACCGGGCAAGTATCAAGGTGACAGACACGCATCATCACACAACCCATAACCACTAGAGGAGCCGAAGCGAAGCCAAACTCCTCAGCCCCGAGCAGGGCAGCAATCACCACATCACGCCCAGTTTTGAGCTGGCCATCAACCTGAACCACGATCCGGTCACGCAGGTCATTAAGCAGCAACGTCTGCTGGGTCTCAGCCAAACCGAGTTCCCAGGGCGCTCCAGAGTGCTTGATTGAAGTGAGCGGTGATGCGCCGGTGCCGCCGTCATGGCCCGAGATCAACACCACATCTGCATGAGCCTTTGAAACTCCCGCGGCAACAGTTCCAACACCAACCTCGGCTACCAGTTTCACATGGATCCGCGCCCGCGGATTGGCGTTCTTAAGGTCATGAATCAGCTGGGCAAGGTCTTCAATTGAGTAAATGTCGTGATGCGGCGGCGGTGAAATGAGTCCGACACCAGGCGTGGAATGGCGGGTCTTTGCGATCCACGGGTACACCTTGTGGCCCGGCAGCTGACCACCCTCACCAGGCTTAGCCCCCTGAGCCATCTTGATCTGAATGTCGTCGGCGTTTACGAGATACTCACTGGTAACGCCAAAGCGTCCACTAGCAGCCTGTTTGACGGCGCTACGGCGCAGGTCGCCGTTGGGATCGGGGATGTAACGATCGGCGTCCTCGCCACCTTCACCTGTGTTGGACTTTGCGCCGATGCGGTTGGTGGCGATGGCTAGCGTCTCGTGGGCCTCTTTGGAGATCGAGCCGTAGCTCATCGCACCAGTAGCAAACCGCTTCACGATCTCTGCGACAGGCTCTACCTCATCAAGAGGCACCGGTGGGCGCACACCGGTACGGAGCCGGAACAAACCACGCAACGTTCCCAGACGAGCCGACTGGTCATCAACCCGGCCGGTGTACTCCCGGAAGATGTCAAAACGCCGCTCCCGTGTGGCATGTTGCAGCTTGAACACGGTCTCGGGATTGAACAGGTGATACTCACCCTCGCGGCGCCACTGGTACTCGCCGCCTGCCTGGATGCTGCGATGCGCCCGGCGGGTGCGGTTTTGGGGGAATGCCCGGCGGTGCCGGCGCGCCACGGCGGCCGCGATCTCGTCAATGCCGATCCCACCGAGCCGGCTAGCGGTGCCGGTGAAACACTCATCTACAAGTTCGGTGCTCAACCCGATGGCTTCAAAGATTTGGGCGCCGGTGTACGAGGCGATCGTTGAGATGCCCATCTTGGACATCACCTTGAGGATGCCCGCACAACCCGCCGTGATGTAATTGGCCTCCGCCTTCGCCGGGCTCATCGTGGGGTCGAGCCCGTAGAGGCCTTGAGCGACAAGGTCTTTGACTGTCTCAAGAGCGAGATAGGGGTTGATGGCATTGGCCCCGAAGCCAATGTGCAAGCACAGATGATGCACTTCACGGGCATCGCCTGATTCGGTGACGAGCCCGACCCGGGTGCGGGTCTGTTGAGCCACAAGGTGCTGATGCACCGCAGAGACCGCCAGCAACGAAGGGATCGGTGCGAGCGTCTCGCCTGCACCACGATCAGAGATCACCAAGATGTTTGCACCGGCTTCGATGGCAGCCGAGGCAGCCTCACGCAGATCTGCCAGAGCGGTGCGCAAGCCCTTGCCGCCATCGGCTACCGGGAACAGCGCCGGCAGCACTTCGGTTCGAAAGTGGCTATTGCCGCCCTCACCGTCAATGTGAATGAGGCGCGCCAACTCAGCATCGCTGAGCACGGGCCGGTCGAGATGCACCACACGGCACGACTCCGGCTGCGGGTCAAGCAGGTTCCACTCGGGCCCTACCCGTGAGTAAAGCGAGGTCACCAACTCTTCACGGATTGCATCAAGAGGCGGGTTCGTGACCTGAGCAAACAACTGCTTAAAAAAGTCATACAACGGCCGGGACCGATCGGAAAGAACCGCAGGTGGCGTATCCGTACCCATTGAGCCGAGTGCTTCCTTGCCCGACCCGACCATCGGTGTAAGCAAGATGCGATGCTCTTCGTGGGTGTGGCCAAACAACTGCTGGCGTTGCCCTAGCGTGCCCTCATCTCGACGAGAGACGTCACGCTGGCGCAGGTCATCGATATGAACCTGGTTCTCTTCCAACCAGCGGCCATACGGGCGGGCGGCCACAAGCCTTGACTTGATCTCATCGTCACGCACAATGCGACCCCGTGCTGTGTCGATCAAAAACATGCGGCCCGGCTGCAGGCGCCCCTTCTCGATGACCGTGTCTTGAGGAACCTCGATCACGCCGGCCTCAGAGGCCATAATGGCGAGCCCGTCCTTGGTCACGAGGTAACGCGACGGGCGCAAACCATTGCGGTCAAGCACCGCACCAACCATCGTCCCGTCGGTGAAAGCGATCAGTGCCGGGCCGTCCCAGGGCTCCATCCGGGTGGCGTGATAGCGGTAGAACGCCTTGCGCTCCGCGCTCATCTCACGGTGATGCTCCCAAGGCTCCGGGATCATCATCAGCGCTGCCTCAGCTAGCGAGTACCCACTCAGGGTTAGCAACTCCAGAACCTCATCAAAGCCAGCGGTGTCGCTCGCATCAGGAGTGCAGATCGGCAAAGCCCGCTCAAGCCCCTCAAGCAGTGGTGACTCCAGCAGCGACTCACGTGCCTGCATCCAGTTGCGGTTGCCACGAATCGTGTTGATCTCACCGTTGTGGGCGATCATGCGGTACGGGTGAGACAGCGGCCAGGACGGGAACGTGTTGGTCGAGAACCTTGAGTGAACTAGTGCCAATGCACTGGTCACCCGCTCGTCTCGCAAGTCTGCGTAGAACTCGGTGATCTGGCTGGCAACAAACATGCCCTTGTAGACGATTACGCGAGAACTCAGGCTCGGGAAATACACACCGGTGTGTGGCGGGGCTGCTGCACCCATAGCTGCTTCGGAGTCATCAGCCGCCTCATAGCCAGCACCAGGCGAGCCAATCTCGTGCTCAATGCGCTTGCGCACGACATAGACACGCCTGTCGAGTTCGATCCCCGATAGGTCGCCGCACGCCACAAAGAGTTGCCGGAAACTGGGCATCGCATCCTGTGCGCCACGGCCGACCGTCGAGGGATCAATCGGTACTTCCCGCCAGCCAAGCACCGTGAGTCCTTCAGATCTGACGATCCGCTCGGTCGCGAGCGCGGCGGCATCCGCTTGCTTTCTGTCCGGTGGCAAGAAGCCGATGCCCGTGGCGTATTGACCCTCAGGAGGCAGTCGAAAGTCAACGACGTCTCGCAGGAAGCTGTCGGGCACCTGCAAGGTCACCCCGGCTCCGTCCCCTGTTTCTGGATCGGCACCCAGGGCACCGCGGTGCTCAAGATTGCAGAGCGCTCGGATGCCTAGCTTGACGACACGATGCGAGCGCCTGCCGCGCACATCACAAACGAAGCTGACGCCGCAAGCGTCGTGCTCATTTGTGGGGTCATATAAGCCGCGGTTGTTGGACGTGACAGACTCCATACCGACTCCTCAGCGCGGCGCTGGGACGTCGTTGGCCCTACACCTTTGGCACGTGGTTGCTTACCGGGGCAACAAACATAGCTAACACTTCACCTATCGTCAATTGTGATGCCTGTGTCAGATCAATCGCTTCCGGTGTCGAGGCGCGCCCATACCACCACATGCGACAATTCAGATGTGAATGCTGCCGAACGTGTTGCGGGGCTGATCGACGCTTCGCCCACACCGTTTCATGCTGTTGCTACTGCGGTCGACTTGCTCGAATCCGCCGGCGGTCGGGTGCCAGAAAGCAGTCTTGAGGCTGTCTCGCCTGGCTTGTGGTATCTCGCCCAAGACGGTGCTCTAGTGGCCTGGCTGGTTGGGGCGCACCATGGTCCTCGAACCGGATTGCGGATCGTTGGGGCCCACACCGACTCGCCAAACCTGCGCCTAAAACCACAGCCAGATCGTGACCGCCTCGGTTACGGCCGACTTGGAGTTGAGGTGTACGGATCGCCTCTCCTTAACTCCTGGCTTGATCGCGATCTTGGTGTGGCAGGTCGACTGGCAGTGCGTGACTCGGTCGGTGGGATCCGATCGCAGTTAGTGCGAATAGACGAGCCACTGTTACGCATCCCTCAGTTGGCGATTCACCTTGACCGCGATGTCAACAGTAAGGGTCTGGTACTCAATCCGGAGCGCCACCTGTCGCCGATCTGGGGCGTTGATCCGGCCATCTGGGAGTCCGAGGCCGACTCTGCTTCCGCCGCCGCTTCAGGTGGGTTTCTGGGATTCGTAGCTGAAACTTGTGGGATTGATATCGACGATGTCTTTGGCCACGAGTTGATGGTGTTTGACTTGCAGCCGTCGCGACTTATCGGACACGATCGTCAACTGTTATCAGCGCCAAGGATCGACAACCTGGTGTCTTGTTTCACGGCGACACTAGCTCTTGCGGCGTTAGCGACCGAGGATTCAGAGAATCCACACATTGCTGCAGTATGTCTGTTTGATCATGAAGAGATTGGCAGTGTCTCGACGACCGGTGCAGATTCTCCATGGCTGCAACGGATGCTTGAGGTAATTGTTGAAGGCTTTGCTGCAGGCTGTCAACCCTGTATTGACGACATAGCGGCTTCGCGTGCCGACAGTTGCGTGCTGTCAGCAGATGGTGCCCATGCCACACATCCGAACTATCCCGAGCGCCACGACCAGCAACATCAAGTGGTGCTAAATGGTGGACCGGTATTGAAGTCAAATGCCAATCAGCGATATGCGACAAATGCTCTAACGGGTGCCTATTTCGCTCTGGCTTGTGAACAAGCTGGAGTGCCGATGCAGCGTTTTGTGAGCCGTTCGGACATGCCTTGTGGTTCGACAATCGGCCCGATCACCGCAGCAAAGCTAGGAATCGCCACCGTCGACGCCGGGTGCGCTCAACTAGCTATGCACTCAGCCCGCGAAGTCTGCGGAGCTAAAGACATCCGCTGGTTCCAGCAAGCCATCAAACACTTCCTATCCGGCTAAGCGCTCGGTATCACCGAGAGTCCTGCGTTGTCGCATCGACGGACATCGTCATAGGTCGGATTTGAGAAAGCGAATCCAACCAATTCCGATAATCACGATGGCGAACGCGAGAATCGGAATGACTGCGACTATTAGACCAGTCGATTCAGGTGGCATAACCAAATAGTAGAACGGGTCATCAGGATTCATTCTAAACGGGTCGGATGGATGTGACCAATCCAGGTTGGACTCCATTGCCGACTCCGGCAGCAGTCTTCGAAAGCCACTGATCTCAGGGTCAAAGCGCCTCAATACATATCCTTCCAAGAAGTAGCTAAGACCCAGGTAAGTGCCGATACTCATTGCTTGACTCTGAAAGAGAAGGGCCAGTCCGGAGCCAACCAACTGCCATAGCCAAAGAAACAAGATCACTAGTAGCGCCAATCTAGCTACATCTGCCCCAATCATCGGCAGATAGCTGTCCCAATAGCCGTAAACTGTTACCATTGCTATCCAAATCATCAGAAGGAGAGTCGCTGTAATCGCAACGCACTGCAGACTACTTACAATGAGTTTGCTTGAGATGAAGGCATTTCGACTGCCAAGCCAGGTGATGGTTTGTCTGACAGTACGATGACGAAACTCAGAGCCCATTGCAATGGCAAACATCACCACAATCATGGGAGTTATACCCTCAAACGGGCGTTGGGCGAATTGACCTGCAAATCGCCAGGCAATTAACGGAGGCCCTGGATCTCCAGTAGCAACGGAAGACAAACCAAGCAATAGCGTCACAGAGATGAGGACAACCATGGCACGAGTTTGCCTTGATCGCACCTCATGTTGTATCGCACGTAACAGCGTAGTACGCCAGGAACTGCTCATAGCTGATTTAACCAATTTGAGACACTTGTAACTGGACGAGATCATACGAGATCGAGCCGATTTCAATATCAAGACCAGCGATACAGTCGACTACCTCCTCAATGGTTGTACCAGAGACGCAGACACGGTTGTCATATGTCTGTAAGTTCTCACCAACTGCCACCGCAGTTAGCCTTGCTGCGACTTCACTGGGACTATTGCAGAGGATTTCAATTCGACAACCGTCGTAATGGTTAACGTATTCGCCTAGGCTTGTCTCTTCAGTCATTCTGCCGCTTTGCATCGTGACAACCCTGTCAGCAATCCTGCGAACCATCTCTAAGTCGTGAGTTGCAATCAAGATAGAATGTCCGTCTCGCGACAACTCGAGCAGTAGTTCTTGGAGCCACTGACGACCTCGAGGATCGAGTCCGTTACTCGGTTCATCAATCAACAAATATTGAGGTTCTATTGGCAAGCATGCACGCGATACCGAGACGCTGACGCATTCCATACGAGAGTTCGTTCAACCGCCGAGATGACACATCTCGCAGCCCCAACCATGTCCAACACTTCATTACGCCGCTGACGGTCAATTCGCATTGCCGCGGCCACAATCTTCATGTGTGCACGGATAGTGCGACCCGGATACGTGGGAATCCCGTCAAACATCACTCCGACGGTTTGTGTCGGTGAAGGCAGACTCCCGTAACGCTCTCCGTCAAACAGAGCAAAGCCACTGCCCCGCACCACTTCGATCATGCGAAGCAAGGTGGTCGTCTTGCCGCTACCGTTCGGGCCAACCATCGCTGTGATCGAACCGTCGGGCACTGTGAACGACACGGGACCTATTTCAACTGCCCCCGTAATCCTTTCCGATCTCATACAACTCAATCACGGGCAATCACCTCCGGTGTCTTGCAACTTGCGACAGATCCAGAGTTGCCGCCAACATACTGGTCACTATCCGCGCAGATCACTCTTGATGAACCTTAGCCAACCTACTCCAATCATCATGGCGGCGACAACAAGGGTGGGAACAACTGCAACCATCAGTCCGGTAGATCCCGGTGGCACAATCAGCATTAGGAGTGGTTCCTCAGCACTCAGTATTGCTTGATCTGCTGGATACGACCAGGAAAGCACGGACTCCATTGCCTGCCAGGGGTAACACATCTAAAGTTTCATATCGGAGGTTAAATATCACGTAGTCTAAGAAGAGGAATTTCACTCCAGATGCACGCCAACGCTTATCGTCGAGCTCTGCAGAAGCAAGGCCAGACCCGAACCAACTAACGACCATATCCAAGTGAAGAAAATTACTAGCAGCGCCAATCTAGCAACATCACGCCCTAGCAAAGGTAAACCACTACTCCAGAAGCCGTAAATCGTCACTAACACTATCCAACTCGTGACTATTAAGATCACAGCAATTGTCATGCATTGTAAGCTGTTGATGATCAGCTTGCTTGCCACAAAGGCATTTCGACTGCCGAGCCAAGCTACAGTTTGACGGACTGTGCGGAAACGGAAGTCTGCGCCCATCGCTACAGCACTAATGACCGGTGCCATAATCTCGGCGCTATGCATTGGTCCGTACGTGAAGATTCCCGCAAATCGCCATTCGACTAAAGGAGGTCCAGGATTGCCCAAAAAGATAGAGAATAGAGGCCGAGTACAAAGGCAGCTGACGTTAGCGCAGCCATGGTGCGGGTTTGCCGATTTCGCGTTTCCCATCGAATTGCGCTCGACAGTTTGGCGCGCCAGGAGCCACGCACCTAATCGCCTACCATCTTCGCGTGTGAAGAAGCTTGGAGATCACGCATAGCCTAATGCCTATTCTCAGCCTCCTTGAGGCTGTCTTCCGAAATTAGAGGTTGTGAGCTTAGAGTCATGGCACCGATTAGTCAAGCGACGTACGACTCCGCTATGAATCATGCAAGCTGAACCGCTCGGTCTAATCTTCAGGAGTGACATGCGCCTTGCGTGACGTAATCTGCGATGACCTGCTCAATTGGCTCGCTTGAGGGATCCGCCTCGGACTCGTCAGCCAGGACAGGGGCTCTGAGCCACCTTGCGTTTCAAAGAGGTGCGTGGTCGTTTGTCAAAGTGCAGTCTTGCGCAGTTGTTCCGAATCCGCTGAAGGTCACGACAAGAGCTCACCGTGGTTAGCGGCGGAGGGCTCTTGTTGCGGCTCTTGAGCGTTCTACTAGCGGGACAAATGCGAGCAGCATTGGCACTATCTCTAGTCGGCCAACGATCATTAGCAGCGCCAAAACCAGGCGGGCGGGCTGGCTAAACGACTCAGAGAAATTGGAGGCTGGGCCTGCTTCACCGAGTGCCGGACCCATGTTTCCTAAGGCCGATACAACGGAACCAAGTGTTGTTTCAAAGTCGCCACCAAGTGCCGACACCACGAGCACTCCAAGGATCACGAGTAACACATGAAGCAAGAAGAATCCGTTAACTCTTGACACAACACTTTCGGCAATTACATCCCGACCAAGTCGCACCGGTATCACTGCTCGGGGCGACTGGGTGTGACGCACCGAACGCAGCATCACAATGCCAAGAACCTGCATGCGCATCACCTTGATGCCCCCAGCGGTTGACCCGGTGCATCCACCGATCACCATCAAGAACAGCAACACAAGCTGCACACCTGCAGCCCAGATGATGTAATCGCCAACAGAACCGGGACCCGTGGCGTTTCCCAACCCGGTGCTCGTACCCAAAGAGACCGTATAGAAAATCGCTGAACGGATCGCAGAAGCCATCGGCAACTCACCATCAATCCACAACAGCGTGATGATGGTTGAGGCCGTTAGTGCGAGCACGAAGATGAACGACCGGAACTCGCTGTCACGTAGATGCGGGAACCGACGAGAGGCAATTGCCCTCCAGTGCAACGCAAAGCTCGTGCCGCCTGCGAGCATGAAGACAATCACAACGATCTCCACAGCCAGGCTGCGGAAGTGTCCGACCGAGTCGGCATAGGGCGAGAACCCGCCCGTAGCGGCCAGCGTCAGCGCATGTGCAACCGCGTCATACAGCGACAGTCCGACCGCAAGTAGAGCCAAGACTGCCGCCACGGTGAAGCCCGTATAAACCATCCACAACCGGCGTGCTGTCTCGCTAACCCTGGGAGTCAAGCGATCAGAGGACGTACCCGGCGCCTCAGCCGAGATCAACTCCAGACCGCCGACCCCAAGGAATGGCAGCACCGCCACCGCGAGCACGACCACGCCCATGCCCCCATACCAGTGGGTCGCCTGCCGGTACATCATCAGGCCCCGGCCGCCGATGTCGAAGTCGACCATGACAGTCGAGCCCGAGGCTGAGTAGCCCGATACGGACTCGAAGATGGCGTTTACCACCTGGTCGCTAAGCCCGGCACCTGGACTGGCAAACGTCCCGCCCAGAACGTAAGGCAGCGCTCCAACGAGCGTCATGACAATCCAAGTCCACGCAACCGTGGAGAACACCTGGAGTTTGTTGATGAACCCGGCCTTGGTGAAGTACCACAACCCCGTTCCGCCGACCCCCACTATCACGCCACTAACAGCGAGCGCCTCCGTATCGCGCCGGGTTGTAAGCGCCTCAAGGAGGGCACAAGCAAACATCCCCGCGGCCACAGCGACAAGAGAGATACCCAGCACATGAAGCGTTGTTGAGTTGTATGCGTGGCGGTTCTGGCTGAACCAGCCTCGGCGATCGGATCCCAACCAGATCTCGTCGTGGGTTCCTGTTGCCCTGTTGCGACGTGCTCGCCAGGCCGTTCGCACAGAGCGCAGACGACGTAGTGTTCGACGCCAGATCGCCACAGCTAACGCCGCCCGAACCTGTGACCCGTCCGCCACATGAGCAGCCGCAGATGCAACACGAGACTGCGTTGCCAGCGAAGCACGAACCCGAGGCCGGCCATCAACGGTGGCATCGACATGCGACCCCCCAGCATCAGAACCACCAAAGTCAGCCGTGCCGGCCTTGACACCCCATCAAGCATCCCAAATGCGCCAACCTCGCCGACCGCTGGCCCGAGCGTCGAGAGCGCACTCAACGACGCCCACACGCTTCCCTGCAGCGAGAACCCCACCGCACCCAAAGCCAGGGCACCAACCCCAATAAGTACGACGTATGCAACCTGATGTCCGTTCAGACGATCGAGCGAACGGGCAGACAACAGTTTCCCGTCCTGTTCCACCACCACAACTGCGCGGGGTTCGAGTTGCAGCCTCAACTGAGCTCCTGCCGACTGGGCTAGCAACCGCGCTCGCCAGACCCGCATTCCTGCGCCCACCGACCCCGTCATCGAACCGATCCCAGCGCACACGAGCAGCACGACCACGACAAAGTCGCCCCAGAGCGTCCAATCCGAGAGCGCAAAACCGGTGGTGCTAAAGACCGAAGCAGACATGAACAGTGCTTCGTGCCATGAAGCCCCAGACATCCATGTGACAGCAAGCCAAGCAGCAACGACTAGCAACAGGAACGTTCGAAGTTCACTGGAACGCCAGAGGGGTCGCACTTGCCCACGAACCAGCCACCAGAGCGTGAACAGTCCTGCACCTGCCAGCAACATCCCGGACGTGGCGACGGCCTGCACGCCCACGCCGTAGCTGGCAAGAGAGTCGACCTGGCCACTGAACCCTCCAGTGGAAGCGGTGCCTAAGGCCACCACCGCCGCCTCGGTAGAACCCAACCCCACCGCCAAATAGGCCACAGCAAGAGCAACAGTGAAGCCCATATACAAGACCAAAACGTTGCGGGTACCCGCCGAGTGATTGGGAACAAGCTCTAGTTCTCGACGACCGTGCGTGAATCCGCTCAATGCCCGCGACCGAAGCACCCCCGGCAGCGACACAACCGCCATGTGAACCGCGAGGAGCCCACCGACCCAGCTCGTTGCTGAACGCCACAACAACATCGCCCGAGAGACCTCGCTGGCCTCGATCATCGTCAGCGCGGTAGTTGTGAAGCCGGCAGCCGACTCCACAACGGCATCGTCGACGCGTCCCAACGTGCCAGTAACCAGATAGATCACCGTGCCAAACGCCACCAGGGCAGACCACGTGATGATGGTGCCGACGTAAACCCACCCTGGAGACGGTCGCTGCGGACGCCTCACACGTGGTCGGGCCAGACCTGCGATCAGCAAGCAGCCAGCACCCGCAACGCACAGAGCCAGCGAGTCGCCATTGTCGTCGCCGATGCCCGCTAGCCCGCACAGCACCGACACGGCACCGAGCACGCCAAATGCCTCAAGCAGCGAGGCTGCTGTCCAGGAGATCAAATAGTCGGGTGACCAGCGCCGCGTGACAAGCCGTGGGCCTTCACGGATCGCCGAAAGCGGGCTACTCCTCACACGTCAGCAGCGAGTTGACCTTGTGAACCGACCAGGGCATAGCAAAGGCAATGACATGGTCACGGGGGCGCAAGCGGCTGCGTCCCCGAGCGATCTGAGGCTTGCCGTCACGAACGAAAGCCGCGATGATCACGTCTTTGGGGATGCCGAGTTCCCTCAGCGGCACACCATCGGCGGGACACCCCGATGCGACCTCAAGCTCAAGCACCTCGGCTTCGGATTGCAGGAAAGTCGCCACGGCTGCCACGTCTCCATGCACAAACCGCATCACACCATCAGCGGTGGCGGTGCGAGGCGACAGCGACACGTCCACCCCGGCTGATCCAAGCAGTGACAGCAAAGTGAGTTTGTGAACAACTGCGATTGTCTCTCCAACACCAACAGACTTGGCATACAGGCAAGCCAGGATGTTGGACTCGTCTTCACCTGTGAGGGCGGCCACCACATCAAATCGGCCTAGATTGGCCTCAGCCAACAGATCGGCGTCGGTGATGTTTCCCTGCAACACCTGAACATCTCGCAACTTGCGAGCCAGGTCCATCGCTCGGGTCTCGTCACGCTCGACTATGACCACTTCGACACCACGAGCGACCAGCCGTGCTGCCAGGATCTCAGCTGTCCGGCCACCACCAAGGAGCATCACCCTGCGAGCCGTGCCCGTACCGAGCCCAAGCAGCCGGGAGACCTGGCGCCGTGCGCGCCGCTTGCAAACGACACGCAGCAGATCTCCCGCCTGTAGCTCTAGGTCGAAGCGCGGGATGATCGTTTCCTCGCCCCGGGACACCGAACCGACAATGAACTCCCAATCAGGCTCATAATCGGCAGCTACATCAGATAGCAAACGACCCGCTAGCGGAGCCGTCTGCGGGAGAACGGTTCCGATGACGATTGCCTCCCCCCGACCCATTACCGCTATCTCGGATGCGCCCGGATAATCAAGCAAGTGCAGGATCGTCTCTGCCGTCTCAAGATCAGGGTCGATCACCAGGTCGGCGCCAAAGATCTGACGTAGCTCTGATGCAGACCGCCCTCGCAACTCTGCTGATTCGATGCGCACGATCGTTCGTGGAACACCGTTGCGTTTGGCGATAAGGGACGCCACCAGGTTCACTTCGTCGCTGTCTGTCAGTGCTACAACGAGCTCGCAACGTGCCACACCAGCATCGTTCATCACACTGGGATGTGAGCCGCTTCCCTGAACGGTGAGAACGTCGAGTTCGGCGTTGAGTTGGCGCAACCGGTTGGCGTCCAATTCAACAACAGAGACGTCATGACCCTCCCGACTCAGCCGACCCGCCACATAGGTGCCCACTTCACCGGCCCCAACCACGATCACATGCACGCCAGGTTCCTAACGTCTGCGAGGTGTGCGCACGCTACGTCTGCGCGGTGTGCGCACGCTACGTTTCGGCATGCTCACGCACTTATGCGACATGTCGGCGTGGGTCGAAAATGCCCTGATCGGTCACGATGACATCAAGGGGAAGATCCCAGGGTTCACGAGGCACGGTCGGGATCTGCTGAAACGAGTACGCGACCCCGATGGTGAAGGGGCGCGGCAGCGGTTCGAGAGCACGGTCATAGAAGCCTCCACCTTGGCCGACACGATGCAGTGACTCGTCAAAAGCAACCAGTGGCACCAGCACAACATCATGGTTGGCAAGCGGCACGATCTCACCATCGACCGGTTCGGGGATTCCGAAAGAGCCACGCTCCAGCACCAACTTCTCGCTGCAAGCAACGAATTCAAGGGCCTTGCCAACCACACGTGGCAACGTGAACGAGTCACGGCGTGCGCCCGAAGCAAGTCGCTCCAGTGAGATCTCCCCACGAATCGCGCAGTATGCAGCTATCCGGGAAGCGGCCGCTAGCTCCCGGATCTCTTTGAGTCGACGCACCAGCATGGCGCTTGAGTGCTCCCTCTCAGCGACCGTGAGCGCAGCCCGACGAGCACGGATCGCCGCGCGGATGGCAGCTTTGGCTTGCGCCGCGGAAGGCACTGGAGTGGGTTTTGCTTGAATCGCACACCTCCCGTTGTGCTGTGAACTCAACTTAAGGCGCCTAACCCGTCACCGGTTAGCCCTAACAGTAGGGTTATTTGGTTAGTGCCTGCGGGCAAGTCAACTTGCAACGGAGCCTTACCTTGGAAGCAATCCCTTACATCGCCATGGCGTCAGCGCTAGCAGCCCTCGCGCTCGCCGCTTTCTACTACAAAGACGTCGAGTCTGCCCCGCCTGGCAGCGACCGCATGGTTGCACTGATGAACCAGATCCAGGCAGGGGCTCGAGCCTTCCTACGCAAGGAGTACACCTGGGTCGCCGGTTTCGTTGCGATCATGGCGGTACTGATCCCAATCATCACCGGAGTAGCGCTCTCGTTTCTGAGCTACATCCTCGGTGCCGTACTATCGGCAGGCGCTGGCTATGTCGGTATGACAGTTGCCACGCGAGCCAATGCTCGCACTACCAACGCAGCTATTGACGGGCCTGCCAAGGCTCTCCCACTGGCATTCCGCGGCGGGGCTGTGATGGGTTTTTCGGTCGCGGGACTTTCACTACTGGGCTTGACACTGTGTTATCTGCTGTTCATTGAATGGATGGCTGTCTCGGATGCGTTTGAGATCTTCACTGCGTTCGGGCTCGGTGCTAGCTCTATTGCGCTGTTCTCCAGGGTCGGCGGCGGCATCTACACCAAAGCGGCTGATGTAGGCGCTGACCTCGTAGGAAAGGTCGAAGCGGGCATCCCCGAAGACGACCCTCGTAACCCTGCCACTATCGCTGACAACGTTGGCGACAACGTCGGTGATGTCGCCGGGATGGGTGCTGACCTGTTCGAGAGCTACTCAGGGTCGATCATCGCGCCGGTTGCACTGACAGCGTTCAGCCTGGGCCTCACCGTCGACAGCGCAGGCGACTCATACAACATCCAACTGCTGGTCTTCCCCATGGCAATTGCGCTCGTGGGCATGATCTCAGCAATCATCGGATCTTTCGCTGTGCGGGGTGGCACGAGCACCGATGTGAAAGCTCTGTCCAAGCAGTTGCACATGGGCACCAACGTCGCCATGGGACTCACTGTCATCGGCACCCTGGCCATGGGCCGCATCTTCTTCGGTGCCGGTTCTGCCGCCGATCAGTTCGACTCGTGGCTGGGATTGCCAATCGCTGTGATTGGAGGACTAATCGTCGGTTGGGGTATTGGCAAGGTTGCTGAGATCTGGACTAGCGATCACTTCCCGCCGGTGCGCAAGATCGCCGCTCAAGCTAAGACCGGCCCAGCTACCACTGTGCTCTCAGGGATTTCAGCCGGGATGATTTCGGTTGCTGCTTCGGTGCTGCTAATCGGCGCAGGCGTGCTGGTGGCTTACTGGGGCGGCCAGCAGACACTCGGCGATACCGCGTTTGGGGGCATCTACGGGATCGCCGTGGCCGCGGTCGGGATGCTCGCTACTACCGGAGTGGTGGTATCGGTAGATGCCTACGGCCCGATTGCCGACAACGCGGGTGGCATCGCTGAAATGTCTGAACTTGATCCTGAGGTGCGCGAAGTCACCGACGCTCTTGATTCGCTCGGCAACACCACCGCTGCCATCGCCAAGGGCTTTGCGGTGGGTTCGGCTGCGCTAACGGCACTGGCACTGTTCAAGTCGTTCGAGGTTGCCTTAGAGAGAGCGTCGGACGGTGAGCAGGTGTTGAGCCTCGACGTTGGTTCTGTTGACGTGTTCATCGGACTCTTCCTGGGAGCGATGGTGCCGTTCTTGTTCGCAGCGCTCACAATCGACGCGGTCGGGCGTGCTGCCAACAAGATGATTGAAGAGGTGCGTCGCCAGTTCCGTGAGATTCCGGGGCTGCGTGAGGGTGCTGCAGGCGTGGAGCCTGACTCGGCTACCTGTGTGGCAATTTCCACTCAGGCGTCACTGCGGGAGATGCTCGCTCCGGGAGCCCTGGCTGTGGTTGTGCCGTTGGTGATTGGCTTCATCGACATCGACGCTCTGGGGGGCTTCCTTGCGGGTGCTCTCGTGACGGGGTTTGCTCTGGCGATCTTCATGGCCAACGCAGGTGGCGCCTGGGACAACGCCAAGAAGTACATCGAAGCTGGTGCGCACGGCGGCAAGGGCTCTGACCCGCACAAAGCTGCGGTGGTCGGCGACACGGTTGGCGATCCGTTCAAGGACACCGCAGGGCCTTCGATGAACATTCTCATCAAGGTGATGACGATCGTGTCGCTGGTGTTCGCCTCCGCTTTCGTCTAAGTCACTCGGGTTCGTCTAGTTCGTCTCTTTCCCGAGCAAACTCGATGATTCAATAGCTGACCGGCGGTCGCTTAGGCGGCCGCCGGAGCTACATCAACAACAGTTCGAACACCATCGGCACGGCGCAGTGCCTCGAAGCCGTCATTTATCTCGTCAAGGGAAAGCCGCGCGGTGATCATCGACTCAAGGTCGAGGTCGCCTCGCTGCCACAACCCAACCAGCAACGGGATGTCTCGCTCGGGCCAGCAACTCCCCAGCAAGCTGCCGACTAGGCGCTTCTGTTGCAACATGAACAACACAGCCGCTGGAATGGTCACCGCTTCGGTAATCGGTGGCGCTCCAACAATCACGGTCGTGCCACCCGAGCCGGTCACGTCGATGCACAGTTCGATGAGTTTGGCAATACCGGCAGCCTCAAACGCATAGTCGGCACCACCACCGCCGCTTGCCTCAAGCACTGCTGCCTTGAACTCTTCAGCGTCGCCAGCAACCAGATCAGTCGCTCCAAGATCGGATGCTGCCTGTCGCCGGGCCTCAACCGGATCGGAAGCAACGATTCGTGCTGCTCCTGCTATACGAGCACCCTGAACGACCGAAAGCCCGACACCACCTAGCCCGGTGATCGCGACGGTAGAGCCACGATGAACGCCAGCAGTGTTGAGCACCGAACCCACACCGGTCTGCACCGCACAACCGATTAGGCACGCAACCTCTAGAGGCACGTCATCGCCGAGTCGCACCACGCCAGAGGACGGAACCACTGTGTGTTGGCTGAAGGCGCCCACACCAACACCACGATGCACCAGCGTGCCGTGCCTTGAGAACGGTGACGTCGAGTCGGGACGTGTGCCCATGGCGAAACTCATCGCAAGAGCACATTGGCTGGTGTTCTGACGGGCACAACCAGCGCAGTGACCACACGGCACGATCGGGGTGAACATCACCGGATCACCCACCGAGACATGGGTGACACCGGCACCAACCTCTGCCACAACGCCAGTCGCCTCGTGCCCCAGCACTGCGGGCATCACGTAGCCGCTTTCGATCATGCTCAGATCGCTGTGGCAGATACCCGAGTGTGCGACCCGAACGCACACCTCACCCGGGCGGGGATCTTCGACGTCAAGGTCGTCCACTACCTCAAGCGGAGCGTTTGGTTGCGTCAACACTGCAGCTTTCACGATCTCACTCTCACCTGATTCGGCTGATTCGTGTATTGCGCGACGACTGTAGTGTGCGGCCGTGGTCTCTGAACTGTTTAACCCCGACGCATGGGAAGACATCTCGGGCTTCGCAGACCTGACCGACATCACCTATCACCGGGCAGGCCAGGGGGGCACGGTACGGGTCGCCTTCGACCGCCCGGAGGTGCGCAACGCCTTCCGCCCTCACACAGTCGATGAGCTGTATCGCTGCCTTGACCATGCCCGCATGCAAAGCGATGTCGGCTGCGTGCTGCTAACAGGAAACGGGCCCTCGCCACGTGATGGCGGTTGGGCCTTCTGCTCCGGTGGCGACCAGCGCATTAGGGGACGTGACGGCTACCGCTACGCCAGTGGCGATACCCAGGAGTCAATCGATCCGGCTCGCTCGGGACGGCTTCACATTCTTGAGGTGCAACGCCTGATCCGAACCATGCCCAAGGTGGTGATTGCGGTCGTGCCTGGCTGGGCCGTCGGGGGCGGCCACAGCTTGCACGCGGTCGCCGATCTGACCCTGGCAAGCGAAGAACACGGCCTCTTCAAGCAGACCGACACCAACGTGGCGAGCTTTGATGGCGGCTTCGGTTCTGCGTATCTGGCCCGCCAGATCGGCCAGAAGCGTGCCCGCGAGATCTTCTTTTTGGGGCGCACCTACTCGGCTACCGAGGCCTTCGAGATGGGGATGGTCAACGCTGTGATTCCCCACGAGGAACTTGAAGACGTAGCGCTGCAGTGGGCCAGCGAGATCATCTCGAAGAGCCCCACCGGGCAACGGATGGCCAAGTTTGCGTTCAACCTCATAGACGACGGGCTCGTGGGTCAGCAGGTGTTCGCCGGTGAAGCAACCAGGCTCGCTTATATGACCGATGAAGCTGCCGAGGGTCGCGATGCCTTCTTGCAGAAGCGCCAGCCCGACTGGTCTCGCTACCCCTGGTATTACTAGGCAGTTGCCCCCGGGCAGTCGTCCCTCGAACTGTTATGCCGTACCAACCACCGGAACCGCACGTACCACAGCTATCGCACTGACAGGAACGCAGCCACCGTCTCAATGTGAGAGGTGAGCGGGAACAGGTCGACGACTGTCCAGGAGTCAAGGAACCACCCGGCATCGATCAGCCCGCGGGCGTCTTTAGCGAACGATGAAGGGTTAGAACTCACGAGCACCAGCAGTTGGGGGCGACATGACAGCAACGCAGGCAGTGCCCGCCGACCAAGGCCCGCCCGTGAAGGATCCGCCACAACGACACTCGCTGGCGACGCCTTCCAACGCTCTACTGGGATGCGCAATACCTTGGCCGATAGCCCAAGGTTGACGCGGGCGTCGGCTGCCGCATCCGGGCTGCGCTCTATGGCAACAACCTTGCGGTCAACTCCTACTGTGCCAGCAAACAGCCCCACACCTGCGTAGGCGTCCACCATGGGACCGTCGTTACCGAACGCTGAGATCATCTCGTCAACCTCCTCAACGAGCGCTTCCGCGCCAGCTGGGCGGTTCTGGAAGAATGACCGGGCCGAGACCCGCCAACGCCGACCGGAGACCTCTTCATGGATCCAGGCCCGCCGGTTGTTGTCAAGTTCGTCGCTGCCGACCACAACCACGTCATCTGGTACCGACACTTGCCCAACGCAAGGGTCAACCACCACCATCCGCTCGCCTGTTCGGGATCCAACCCGAATGACTACCGCCTTGGCATTGCCGTAACGGCCTTCGACAAGCAGTTCCTCAGCAGCGTCGTCAACAGCGCCGCAGTCCTCGGGGATCACCACCTCGTGACTAGAGCGGGCCCGAAACCCTGCCCTTCCTGCGACTACCCGAGCACGCACCGTGGTGCGCCCGCGGTCACCGTCGAGAGTGCGAAGATCGGGAGTGGGTGCATCGACACCGTGGCGCGTTAGCTGATCGACCACAATCGATGCCTTCATCTGCATCTGTGCCCGTGAGTCCACGTGGATCATGTCACAGCCGCCACAGCCCTCGAGGTGGTGATCACACGCAATCGGCACCCGGTGCGGGGAGGCTTCGATGACCTCGATCACACGCGCCCGGGCCCAACGCCGATCAAGGGTGTGAACTTGTGCCCGCACCGTCTCTCCGGGCAATGCACCCTCGACAAATATGACACGGCCGTCACGGTGCCTAGCGACGCCGACGCCGTCGCGCGCCGCGGCCCTCACCCGCAACTCCACATCGCGACGGTACCGCCAATACGCGACGGCGCGACCGTAGGAGTGTCTGCGGTTCAGGCCGTGAGCCACCAGGAGGGTAGGTTGCATGGCCATGAAGGTGCAGATTGCGCCCTCGGTGCTAGCTGCTGATGCGGCACGACTCGGTGAGGAGTGCGCCACCATCGAAGCAGCTGGGGCCGACCGGGTTCATTGGGACGTGATGGATGGTGTATTCGTGCCGAACCTCACGTTTGGGCCCGATGTGGTAGCGGCCTGCAGACCACACGTTGATCTGCCATTTGAAGCTCACCTCATGGTGGTGAAGCCTGACGAGCTTGCGCCCCGCTACATCGCTGCTGGTTGCAACACCGTGCTGATCCACTTTGAGACCTGCCCGCATCTGCATCGCTCGCTTGAGGCGATCAGCAACCTCGGTGCCCGCTGTGGGATCGTGCTCAACCCTCACACCCCAGCATCAAGCATCGCCGAAGTGCTGTCGATGATCGACGAAGTGCTCGTCATGACGGTCAACCCGGGCTTCGGTGGGCAGCGTTACATCGCTGCTATGGAAGCCAAGATCGCGACCGTTCGCCAGATGATCGAAACCAGCGGACATGAAATTGAACTAGAAGTAGACGGCGGGATCTCCCCCGCCACAGCACCCGCCGCAGTAGCTGCCGGCGCGGATGTCCTTGTGGCCGGCTCAGCCATCTTCGGGCATCGCGAGGGCACTGCGACAGGTATTACAGAGCTGAGAGCAGCAGGCGACAAAGCCGCTTAGATCATCTCGCCACGCTTAACGATCACGTGGTCGATGATCCCATAATCCATTGCTTCGGCTGCGGTGAACCAGCGATCACGATCAGAATCGGCCTCAATCTGTTCAACCTTCTGACCTGTGTGTTTGGCAATTAGCTGCTGCAGTTGGCGTTTGGTGTGCGCCATCTGCTCGGCCTGTATCGCGATGTCGGTTGCCTGCCCTCGGACGCCACCTAGCGGTTGATGCATCATGATGCGTGCATGCGGCAGCGAGTAGCGCTGTCCTGGCGCACCTGCGCACAACAGAAACTGGCCCATTGAGGCGCCAAGCCCGGTGCAAATGGTGCGTACCTCCGGTTGCACGAACTGCATCGTGTCGTAGATGACCATGCCCGATGTGACCGACCCACCGGGGCTGTTGATGTACAGCGAGATCGGTGCCTTGGCATCCTGGCTCTCAAGGTCGAGCAGTTGCGCCATGATCAAGTTGGCGACCTTGTCGTTCACCTCCGACCCGAGCACCACGATGCGATGCTTGAGCAACCGGTCGAACACGTCGGAGCGAGCGGAAGGGCCATCTCCGGCAGCCAAGAGAGCCGCCTGAGAGGCTTGATCTGAGAGGGAGGACGGGCTGTGTGGGCTCATGGCGCGCAGGCTAGCGTTGCGCCCGCGGCGCAGAGCCGTGGCTAGCCGTTACCCGGCAAGCGGACGTGGCGGAACATGGCAGACGCGCTGGGTTTAGGTCCCAGTACCCGCAAGGGTGTGGGGGTTCGAATCCCCCCGTCCGCACTCTGCAACTCTGCAACTCGGTAATTGTCCACGGGTGCAGCGCATTGGCGCCCACCGCTACGACTACTTGGACTTGAGTTGTTGCAGGAGCGCTCGTAGGGCACGCCCTCGATGGCTCAGAGCGTGCTTTGCGTGAGGTTCGAGTTCGCTAAATGTCTTCCCGTCTGTTTCGAGAGGTTCGAAGACCGGGTCGTAACCGAAGCCGCTAGATCCGCGGGGCTCGGTCGTAATGACACCTTCCACGCAACCCTCGGCTGAGACCTCGCTTCCGTCTGGATAACAGATCATGACCACGGAGCGGAACCGGGCCGTACGCCCTGGATGCCCCACACCTCGCATCTCACGCAGCAGTTTGTTCACGTTGTCGAGGTAGCTGGCCTCCTCGCCGGCGTAGCGTGCCGAGAACACGCCGGGAGCACCACCAAGTGCATCTACCTCCAGGCCAGTGTCATCAGACAATGCTGCTGCGCCCGCAACCTCACACACGGCCCGCGCCTTCAGCCTGGCATTACCCACAAGATCAGGAGCATCCTCGACGACTTCGCCCATGTCCGCTGGTCGGGGCAGCAACACGGCCACGCCAGCGAGCACTTCTGCCATCTCCGCGACTTTGTCGGCGTTGTTGCTAGCACAGACCAACTCGAGCATTGGTGTGGCTGATCTCTTAGACGCCGCCGACCAGTTGCGGTGCTGCGCTAGCGAGGCAGCGGGCGCTTCGCGAGCACGTCTCGCTGGGCGGCAATGATCTCACGGATCCCGTGTTGGGCAAGATCAAGCAGGTCATCGAGTTGTGAGCGCGAGAACGGCCGATGCTCTGCCGTGCCTTGCACCTCGACTAGGTCGCCCATGCCATTCATCACCACATTGAGGTCGACATCTGCTTGTGAATCCTCGTGGTAAGGCAAGTCAAGCAGCGCCACTCCGTCGATAAGTCCAACGCTTATGGCTGCGCATTCCGCGATCATCGGTGAAACTGCCAACTCGCGAGTCAGCATCTTGCGGGTGACAGCGTCATGTAACGCCAAGTAGCCACCACAGATCGATGTTGTGCGTGTGCCGCCATCTGCTTGCAACACATCACAGTCAACATGGATCTGCAGTTCGCCAAGGACGTCAAGGTCGATCGACGAGCGCAGCGAGCGGCCAATGAGACGCTGGATCTCGCGGGTTCGCCCACCGACACGGCGCCTCACCCGTTGCGGTGATGAGCCAGGCAACATCGAATACTCCGCTGTCACCCAACCGCGGCCACGCCCCCTGATCCAGGGAGGGACATCCTCAGAGATTGAGGCCGTACACAGCACCCGGGTGTTGCCAAACTCGGCGAGCACCGAACCGTCGGCCATGGTTGTGAAGTCACGCACAAACCGCAACGGTCGCAACTCATCAACCCGGCGACCATCTCGGCGCCTGTCATTTGAATCTAGAAATCTCATCATCTCGCTTTGGAAAATCTCATACTTGCTTCGACTGCTGCGGTGCCGGTGAACTGCTACCGCTACACCGCCAGCACGAGGCCAGGTCGTGCTACCTCTACTGGGCCACTAAATGCGTCGCTGGCTTCTCGATGTTGTTCGGATGGGTCGTTGCCCGGGGCGATGTGGGTTAACACCAGGCGTTCGACGTCCGCGGCACCTGCCGCCAGCGCCGCTTGGCGGGCACTCATGTGCGGGATGCCCTGTCCCTCTCGATCACGGCCATGGCTGGCATCACACATCGCTACGTGGATGCCCTCACCGAGGGAGCGGAAGTCCCAGCCAGGCCCCGTGTCGGAACTAAAGGCGAAGCAACGCCCGCCAGCTTCGACACGCACCGCCAGGGTCTCCACCGTGTGATCGGTCTGAGCGAAACGCCAGTGTTGATCACCAATCTGAAGCTGTGATGAGGCATCGATCACGGTCCATCGCAACGGATCCGCACGTTCAAGCTTGTTAGGCGCAAACAGCGCGTCCATCTGGTGAGTCTCCGCGGTGCCATACACAGGCACCGCATTGCGGGGAATGAACCAGGTGAAGATGTTGCGGATCACCGGCAACTCAAGCCAGTGATCGGGGTGACAGTGGGTGGTAACGATGGCCGTTATGTCGGCAAAGTTGGCGACCTCTTGTAGCGGGCCAAGGGTGCCGCTGCCACAGTCCAGCAAGACAGTGGCAGCGTCGCTACGAACCAGGTAGCCAGTACAAGGAATCCCGGGAGCTGGGTACGAGCCGCTACATCCGAGAACGGTAACCGTGAGTGCCATCGGTGACCGCAGACCTTAGGTAGCAAACCTCAAGTCGAGGGGTGCTAGCGCTCCTCTTTGAAGATTACGTGCTTGCGGATCACGGGATCGTATTTCTTGAGTTCGATGCGGTGACGCGTATTGCGCTTGTTCTTGGTTGTCACGTACATGTAGCCCGTGCCGGCCGTCGAGCGCATCTTGATAATGGGACGCTTGTCGCTTGCCATCGCCCGCCTCCTCGGTTCGCTTCCGGTGGTTGGCTTTAGATCTTGCGGCCGTTGCGGCGCATCTCGGCAACCACGCTCTCAATGCCGCGTTTGTCGATGGTCTTGATGGCCTTGGTGCTCAGCCGCAGCTTGATAGTGCGCTTCTCGCTGGGCAGGTAATACCGCTTTGTCTGGATGTTGGGGTTCCAGCGCCGGTTCGTTCGCCGGTGAGAGTGTGAGAGTCGCTTGCCGAACTGGGGCTTCTTACCTGTCACCTGGCAGATCTTTGACATCGCTGGCCTGCTCCCGCTTGGTGGGTACCCAATCCGCCACACGATGCGCAAACAGCTAATGATGTCCGCTAGGTATGTGCGAACAAGCCATACAGAGCTTCGCGCGGCCGCCTAAGGCTAGCGGGGACTGCTTAGAAGTAGACGATGCGGGAGGCGCGTTCGGCTACCTCGTCTATGGGTTCCGTCCAGGCGCCACTCGACAGGTACTTCCAGCCGCCATCAGCGACTATGAACACGATCGTGCCGGTTGTGATCCGCTCGGCTAAGCGACAGGCACCAGCTAGTGCGGCCCCAGATGAGAGGCCGGCGAACACCCCTGCTGAGGCCAGCCTGCGGGTGTAGAGGATCGACTGTCTGGGCCGCACAAGGCGCTTGCCGCTAAGCAACTCGGCGCCGCCCCACTTCTCGTATATGGGAGGGATAAAACCGTCATCAAGGCTGCGCAGCCCGTCGACCATCTCCCCAGCGGGTGGTTCAACAGCGTGAATCTCGACGCTTGGCTTGGTTTCCTTTAGGTACGTGCCCGCACCGACAACAGTCCCCGCTGTTCCGAGTCCGGCAACAAAGTGCGTAATGTCAGGCACATCGCTCAGGATCTCGGGGCCGGTCGTCTCGTAATGTGCCCGGGGATTTGCTTCATTGGCGTACTGGTACAGGAACACCCAATCGGGATGTTCAGAAGCCATGCGTTGCGCCATGCGAACCGCTCCGTTGGAACCCTCAGATCCTGGAGACCAGACAATCTTGGCGCCAAACACCTCGAGGGTCTGGCGTCGTTCAGGCGAAGTGTTGTCTGGCATCACCACTGTCAGCGGGTAGCCCCGCTGCTTGGCGATCATGGCAAGCGCGATACCGGTGTTGCCTGATGAGGGTTCAAGCAGTTGCTTGCCTTCTCGCAACGTTCCGTCGGATTCGGCTTCGAGCACCATTGCCCTAGCAATGCGATCCTTCACCGATCCCGTTGGGTTGAGGCTTTCGAGTTTGGCAACAAGGCGCACCCGGGGATTGGGGCTTAGCACCGAGACGTCAACAACAGGAGTGTTGCCTATCAGATCAAGCATGTCGCCTGTGGTTGCCATGCCGCTTCCCAGCCGTGAGCCTCGCCGCCGCATCATCGGGATCTTCTGGCTGAACTATCAGTAGCCGATCCCAAGGTCTAATCCCGAGTGATGCGGTCGGGATTGTAACCGGTGCTGGGTCTAACTGGTGCTAGCGGTGAATCGGGCTGCCTACAACGGCGGGCCGCCAGACCATCAACATGCATGGCGGCAGGCTCAGTATCCCCAGCAGCGCCATCACCCCGAGCGACGCCGTAAAGCCTGACGAGACTGCCTCCGCAACTGAGGCATCAAAGGTCGTACCGTTGTCGCTCAAGAGGCCTCGCACCATCTCTGAGTCGCCTGTCTGACGTTCAACTACCCAGAAGAGCACGAGACCAGCGAGTGCTGCACCATAGGTGAATCCCAGGGATCGGATGAACTGATGAGCCGAAGACACCCGTCCCATCTCTGCAAGTTCGGCACGACCCTGCAGCACTGAGAGGCTCGCCGTGGTGATCGTTCCCACTCCCCAACCCGAAGCCACGAAGGTGGCCAGGATCACCGCTACCGGTGCATCCATACCGGCCGCCAAGGCGCCCGTTACCGAACCCACAGCGAGAGTCACCGCGCCGAGCAGCGCGACGTTCGCTGCAGGAAGGTATTGCTGCAACTTGCCTGAGACCCAGGTCGAAGCTGACCATCCCAACGTCGGCCAGATCACAGCGAAGGCAGCGAAGGCGACCGTCGAACCTCGCCCGGCCTTGAGGTAAACGGGTAGGTAGACGCTGGCTCCGGTTCCCCCCGTCACCGCCATCGCAGCAGCAACGTGAATCCGTCGCCAGCGCCGAGCCGTGACATGTGACAGTCGCACGACCGGTCGTGGGCTGCGCCGCGCATGACGTGCGTACAGCGCGATCAAGGCAACCCCGATGCCAAACAGCAACAGGCTGTACCAAGCAAACACCGAGGTTGCCACCAGCAAGGCAAGTGTCATGGCGCTCAGCAGCAACACGCCTGTGCGATCGAGTCGCTCCGAACGTGCTTGACCCTGCTGAGGCAGGCTGTTCCAGCCCACAAGAGCGGCTAGCGCGGCTACCGGGAGGTTCACTGCGAATACTGCGCGCCAACCCATCGTGCTAACCAACACCGCTGCGATAGCAGGGCCGCCGAGGCCCATCACACCCCACATGGTCGACATAAGCGCGTAGGCCCAGGGCCGCACCGACTCCTCATAGGTCAGACCGATACACGTGAGGCTGGTGCCGATGAGCGCGCCGGCTCCTAATCCTTGAAGCAGCCGGCCAGTTATCAGCAACTCCATCGTTGGCGCCACCGCACAGATCGCCGAAGTGGCCAGGAACACCATGAGAGTCACCCGGAATGTACGCGATGCGCCAGCACCGTCGATGTAGGGCCCGATTGCTAGCACTGCGATGGCTGCCGCCACCAGTTCCACGGTGACCACCCAGGGCAGCAGGTCTATGTGGCCGAGGTCATCACCGATGTCGGGAAGTGCAGCTGTGACCGACAGGTTGTTGTAGGCCGCTAACGCCATGAGTGACATCAGCGACACCGTCACTGCCCGATAGCGCTGCCCGAGTAGATCGGATGCTCGGGCCCGTGTCACTACTTGAAGCTACCGGCCACTCGAGCCGAGGGCGTAAGCCGAGGTGGCCGCTAGAAATGTTTGATGCCCCAGAATCACCCAGACCGACGCGGTCGCAGGGAGCCGACGCTGTTCTTTGAGGACATGACACCCGGCCGGGTGTTCGACCTCGGCAGCTATCAGATGGAACAGGATGAGATGATCGATTTCGCTACGAAGTTCGATCCTCAGTACTTCCATGTTGACCCTGATGCCGCGGTTGACTCTCCTTTTGGTGGGCTCATTGCTAGTGGCTGGCACACCTGCTCGGCCTGGGGCCGAATGTGGATCGACGGGGTGTTAAGCAAGGCAGACTCTCACGGCTCACCCGGGATGATTGAACTTCGCTGGACCGAACCGGTGCGTCCAAGCGATGTCTTGACCGGCACCGCTGAGGTACTTGAAGCGAGACCGTCAGCAAAGCGATCCATGCGGGGCTCAGTGCTGATACGGATGCTGGCGTATAACCAGCACGGCCGGGTTGTCATGCGAGCCAAGGTGTGGGGACTGTTTGGTCGCCACCAGCCGGCACAACCTTCCGCCTCGGTCGTGCCTGGCACCTATGGCCGCAAGCCCAGACGCCGCCGCACCCCTCGAGTCCGTATTGAAGCGCGAGGATTGTCGCTGAGCCTGGCGATGCTCGGAGGTTCGGGACCTGATCTGCTTATATGTCACGCCACCGGCTTTCACGCAGCCGCGTACAGGCCGCTGGCCAATCACCTCAAGACACGATTCCGGGTCTGGGCGGTCGACTTCCGTGGGCATGGTGCCTCGGATCCGGCGCCAGACGGCGATTACGGGTGGAAGAACATGGGCGCTGAAGTGCTGGCTTGTGCCAGACACATCGGCTCGTCACAGCTTTATGGGTTCGGGCACTCCATGGGAGGAGCCACCCTGCTACTTGCCGAACAGGCAGAGCCGCAGACCTTTGAAGCCCTGTACCTATATGAGCCAATCGTGCCGCCGCGCAACTACTTTTCGTCGCGAGGAGAGAACCCGCTAGCGGGGGCTGCACGCAAGCGCCGGGAGGTGTTCGCATCACGTGCCGAGGTGTTGCAGCGTTATGCCTCGCGCCCACCTCTCAACGTGCTCCGTGCAGATGCGCTTGCCGCCTACATCGACGGGGGCTTCGTAGACCTGCCCGATGGACGGGTGAAACTTGCCTGTCATCCTGATACCGAAGCTCGCACCTTTGAGAACAGCGACAGCCTGACAACCGACCGGCTAGGCGGCATCTCCGTGCCCACTACGGTCGCGGCAGGAACGCTACCTCAATTCCCGAACCCAGCAGAGTTCGCCCCCGACATCGCTGCTTCACTGGCCGAGGCTCAGCTCGTCAGCTTCGCCTCGCTCGGGCACTTCGGGCCGTTTGAGGCCCCTGGCGTCGTGGCAGCCGACATGATCTCGCGGCTCACCAGACCCGACGACAACTAGCCGGTGACCACCCACACAGCCGTTTCGGCCACTTCAGGTCACGACTGACACTCGTTCCTCGGTCACCTTCCCGTCGGTGATGCGATAGCAGCGCAACGACGGCTCGGGATGACGCAGCGACACGATTATGAAGCGCCAAACGCCGAACGGATCAAACCGCGCCGCGTCGGCAATGTCGGTTGGCGACGGGAAGTTCGTGGTGTGTGTGTGAGAGTGCATCACCCCAATGACCGTTAGGCCCGCACTCTCCGCAGCACGCTCAACATCCATCATCTCAAGGCCATCGAGCACATAAATCTCGCGCGACTCTGCCGCGTTACGCATCGGATAGAAGCGCTCAACGCGTTCGGCTCCGAATGTCCCAGCAAACAAACCACAGGCTTCATGCGGCAATCCCGCAAGGGCGTGCGACACCATTTCCGCAGCGATGCGCGTCGACATCTCTAGCACCGCCGCACCCTATAAGCGCCCGCCTCGCTAGGTACCGTGAGTGGGTGGCCAGATCGTCGAAGCCTCGTGACATCCCCGCAGGGGCGTCTGTGATTGCCACCAACCGGCGCGCCCGGCGTGATTACGAGGTCATCGACACGCTCGAAGTTGGTCTGGTGCTGCGCGGCAGCGAGGTCAAGTCACTGCGTGAGGGCAAGGTGCAGCTTGCCGAGTGCTGGGCCGGTGTCGATCGGGGCGAATTGTGGTTGCACAACCTGCACATCCCGCACTACTCACACGCCTCGCCCGCATTCAGTATCAATCCCACAAGAGTGCGCAAACTGCTTGCTCACCGAAGCGAGATCAGCCGGCTAGCAGCCAGAATCGAGCGGGAACGCCTGACGCTCGTGCCACTTGCGCTCTACTTCTTGAGGGGCCGAGCGAAGCTGGCCCTGGCCTTGAGCAAAGGACGTTCGAGGGTCGATAAGCGCGAACAGATCCGCCGTCGCGACGCCGACCTTGAGGCAGCGCGTTCGATGGCCGCCGCGCAAAGGAGAAACCTCAGGAGGCGTCACAAACTCGCAACCGAGTCCTCGCTGCCGTGAGCGTGAGCCAGGCCGACATCGCCTTGGTAGTAGGCATCGTGGCCACTGCGGTGTCGTTCACGCTTGTGATCCCACAGATTGTCCGGCTGCTGCGCACAGGTGAGACGGCCGGAGTCTCGGTGGCGTGGTGTTCGGCTGGTGTTGTCGTGAACCTTGCCTGGATCAGCTATGTGATCGCCGAGCAGGTATGGATCGCAATCCCATCAGTGGCAGTCGCAACCATCAGTTTCGCCATCGCCCTGTTCTTGCTGTACCGAAACGGTGCTGCTGTGAGCGCCGGGCTTCTCTACAGCTTGATGATCGCCGTGGCTTGTGTCGCAGTCCAGCGCTCAGCGGGTTGGACGGTGCTTGGCACCGTGTTGGGCCTCGGCACGGCCGTTCACTTCGGCCCCTCAGTGGTCGCAGCTTGGCGATCCCACACACCTGTTGGTGTGTCACCGCTCACCTGGAGTCTTGCCGAGTGTGAAGGCCTGTTCTGGGCGTTGTATGGCATCCTCGTAGCGACCGGGCCGATCATCGTCTTCGGCGTGACTGAGGCTCTCGTATCGGCACTGGTATTGCTGAGATTATGGGTGGCGCGCCACCGAATACGGGCTGCAATCGCTGCTCCTGGTTGATTGAGACGCTCTAGCAGCGAATCGACATGGCTATAATCGCCTGCCCTGTTTGCGTTGGAGCCACCCGTTCCGGTGTGCAGGGACGCAGTTTGACAAGCAAGAACTGCACACAAGGGGCTGACTGGTTTCGACGTTGGGACCTGAAGGCCGTGACGTGCGACCGGAGTTGCTCAGACTCCCTAAACGGGGCACCCAAAGAGACGCCGATGACGACGCTCTCGTTCTAGCTGCCTGATCTGATCAAGCAGTGAAGAATTATCGCGACCAGTAATGGTACGCGGGGCCTGACCGCTGCGCCTGGCACCAGAAGCAGCGGTGGACAGCCGGGAAGAGACCGCTGACAGCTGGGAACAGACCGCCGACACCGGAGAAAGATCCGGAGGCGAGGTCAATCTGACCTCAACGACCCGGCGTAGCGACAGCCGCAAGTCGCGAACTCGGGAATGGTCGTAGCGTGTCCGGAATTCGCCTGGCGGACGGGAGTTCGATTCTCCCCAGCTCCACAAGACTTGAGAGCTGGAGATGAATCTTGTCCCAATACCGGGTATAACCCTTACCCCGCCCCAACCAACTTGGACTAAACACCTTGAATCGCATGGGCGAAGCGAGACTCGCCCTTACACTTCCCGTACTTGGCGATTCATCACAATTGTAATAGCTGTGATTAGTGTATTTTACGTCCCTTACACCAAGTATGCACGACTCCGGGTAGAGATAGCGCAACTCGAAGTTGACAGTGCCCGTAGGTGCTGCCCAACTAACAGGATTTTCCAAGAAGTCGTTGTACTTCAGTTCGTAGCGCTTGTCAGTGGAATCCCATCCGCCACGCAAAGTGTCAGTCACAAAGTCAGCATCTGCGGGATGCGTACCGGCATACTCCTGGAATTGATAGCGAATGTCATGTGTATCACCATCGGCATCAGTGAACTGCAAAACCGCAACAAGATTGTCAAAGACATCCTCATGGAAGTAGGCGCCCTCCACATCGGGGTCAGAACTCGTTTCGTTCAGTCGCACAACAAATGCATCACTCGCGCCACTCTTATCGAATGACAGATAATCGATCGTGTAATCGACATAATCCAAACTGATATCAAGATCACCCGAATGTGTCCAGGTTGAGTTCGCAGTGTCCTCCGTGAGCGTCAACTCCGTATTAGCGAGCGTCATCCAGTTCTTGTCCAACGACCAAGGCGGTCGAGGCGCTGGATGCTGATAACGCAACTTGAAGTTGACCGTACCTGTGGGTGCTGCCCAGGTAACGGGCTCTCCCAAGAAGTCGTAATGCTTGAGTTCGTAACGCTTGTTGGTTGCATCCCAACCACCAAACAGAGAGTCCTCAACATAGACGGCGTGAGCGGGATCCCACCCGGTGAACTCCTGGAACTGGTACTTCACGTTCTGGGCAGTGTTATCAGCATCAGTGAACGACAACTCAACCCACAACCCCTCAATCACATCCTCAGGAAAGACGGTGTCCTCCACATCCGGGTCCGATGCTGTTTCGTTCAACTCAACAACGAGGACGTCCTTGTCGCCGTCCTCATCCAAGATCACAGTATCAATGGTGTAGTCCACACTGTTTAGCGTGAAACTGAGGTCATCCGAGTGCGTCCAGGTTGTCTCAGTTGAGTCCTCCGTAAGCGTCAAATCAGAGTCAACCAACGCAATTGGCCAAGCCGAATTGGCTGCAGGCCGCGGAGCCTCTGGAGGAGTTATGTAGCGGAGTACCACTAAGGCGTTAAACGGTCCATTGAACTTAGGCCAAGTGACCTCCGTATCCCAATCCTGATACTTGAGTTCATAGCGTTGATCGGTGGTGTCCCAACCGCCGTACTCTGTGTTCGTCTCAAAATCAGGGTCAGAAGGATGAGAACCGTCAAACTCCCGGAGATGATACCTCTGAGTGCCTGCATATCCATTACCGGCTAGCCATTGCAGATCAACTACGAAGCGATCAGAGTGTCCCTCAGGAAAGTACACTCCTTCTGTCTTTATTCCAGTAACGACGTTCCGCTTGTCGATGCGAGCGATAAGGACGTGGTCATCGCCCATTCTATCGTTAATGTATCGTACGTAATGTAGTCGATCCAATATTCGTGATCGCCGTCCGCATCTGGATTAAGGTCACGCAGAGTGAACTTAGGACCGTCATCTGGGTTGTTACCGCTATGCCAGAATGTCCAGTGCTGAGATGCAATCTTGTAGTGCGGTGACGCCTCAAATGGGTGTGGAACAATCACCCGAGCCGAGACTGGCATCGACACCAATACTGAACCAGCAACGGCGACACAGAGCAATGTGGCCCACACTCGCCAACCCCGCCGACGGTGCCGACTTGTTCGCTTAGCAGTGTTGATCCTCATCACGCGCCTCCGCCCGTTTGCCGCCTCGGACGTTCTATAGATATCAGACGCGCAAAGGTCGGACAATTCAATGCCACTCCTTTGAGTGTGACAGAGGATCATCTAATCCCGAGCCGAGACCGCTACGACACAAACAAGGCCAACACAGTGCCAACCAGCCTTTGGAATGTCACAGTAAAGATCAGACAATTGACGTTGCGCCGGTTCATCTAGGCCGTAGTAAGGCGGAAGCGGGACCCCGTTTGAGGTCCCGCTTCCTACAGATTGTTTCGATTCGGCTGACCGGAACTCCGAGAGTCAAAGCCTCCGATCAACCGGCAGAGATTGTTGGCGAAAGGTTCGCTAGAACTTCTCTCGTCCAGTTAGCGCTCGCTCAAGGCAGTACTTGCGCGCACCAAAGACACCGATGATCCCGGCGATCGCGAAGTAGAGAATCGCTACCTCGCCGCCATGAGCGCCGAAGCCTCCCTCGGCGGGGTAAATGTGTGGCCAGATGCCATGCGGGGCGTGAACGTCAAAGTAGGCCCAGATCATCTGCACCACAAGGGCACCTGCTGCTAAGCGCGTAAACAGCCCTGTCGCGATCAGGATCGCGGCAATCAGCTCAACCCAACCGGCGATGTCAACCCTGATGCCGAGCGGATGATTGGCCGGGAAACCCCAGACCAGGAACGCCTTCTGGATTCCCCGCAGGAAGAGCAAGAAAGCGAAGAGGAGACGGAACAAGAAGTAGCCAAACATCGCACTAGAACCGGAACTGCTTCCAGATTGCATCTTGACTCCTTTCAAGATTGTTCAGTTTGTCGTCACTCGGTTGTGACAAAATGCGCGGAGCGCATTGCCTAGACAATAGGGTCAAGGCTCTGCATGATTCAAGCATCTGATGATCTCAGTAAGTCAGCCGAGCGAATAGAGCTTAGTGACGAGACCCACTCATCTTCAGCTATCTGCAGCGGCTGCTTCAGAGTCTTTGTCATTACGGTTGTGGCAGCAGTACTACGCTTGCCGATGTGAGCGACACCAAGCTGTCCGCTAATGAAGAGCGCGCGTTTCGGGAGCGTTGCCGGGAGTTTCTTGGCGAACACGCCACAGGTATCAACTTAGGCGGGCGCCCTGACCCACGTGGAAGACATCGCCTGCGGGCGGCTCAGCGATTCCAGCGCGCACTAGCAGACGCCGGTCTTGCGGGACTGACTTACCCGAGCGAATTCGGCGGTGCCGGGCTGACGAAAGCCCACGAGAAAATCTGGCGCGAGGAGTACAACAGTTTTCCGAACATGACCGGTGAGCTACTTATCTCTCATGGGATGTGTTTGCCGATGCTTGCCGAGTACGGAACCGACGAGCAAAAGACCGCCTACCTTGCCCGCAACATCTCCGGTGAGGATGTTTGGTGCCAGATGTTCTCTGAACCAGGCGCAGGATCAGATGTTGCCAGCCTGCAAACACGGGCCGACCGTGACGGTGACGAGTGGATAGTCAACGGCCAGAAAGTGTGGACAACGCTGGCACACCTTTGCGCCTACGGGATCATTGTCGCTCGCACCAACGCTGAAGTGCCCAAGCACGCTGGCATTTCAATGCTCATCGTGGCATTGGACAGCCCGGGAGTTGAGATCCGCCCGATCCATCAGATAGACGGCGGGCAGGCGTTCAACGAAGTGTTCTTCACCGATGTGCGAGTCCCGTTGACGAACCTGCTGGGCGACCTCAATAACGGCTGGCGCATGGCTACCGCGATGTTGATGTATGAGCGGGTAGCAATCGGCTCGGGACAGACCGCCGGCATCAACAATGAACGCTCCGACCGGTTGATTGTGGAGTGCCGCAATCGTGGCCTTGAAACCGATGCCGCCCTGCGCCAGAAGTTGATGCGCTTGCGTGTGCTTGAGACGTGCCTATCCCTAGTGGCACTGCGGACTCGTGCGGAACTCAAGGCGGGCCGTACTCCCGGCCCGGGGGGATCAATCGGCAAGCTCGGTGCTGCGGAACTCGCATCGATGCACACCGAAGTGTCAATGAGCATCGCCGGTGCGTCGGGAGTGGCCTGGGCCGATAGCTCTGACGCCTATTGGCAGCGCCAGGCGCTCACATCACTCCAAGCAGGCATCGCAGGTGGCACGTCGGAGATCCAGCGCAACATTATTGGTGACCGGGTTCTTGGTTTGCCGCGCGACATCAGCGTCGATCGTGGCGTGCCGTTTAAGGATCTAAAGGTTGGTACCCAGCGAGGCTGACTCCATGTCGCTGCGGCCACCTGCCGCTGCAGCCACAGCGCAATGGTGCTAAAGCAGGTGGCGTGTCGTCTGGTAGACGGTGCGGATAGCGAAGTTCGATCGCAGCCTGGCGACCCCCGGAAGCCGGGACAGGTGCTTGTTGTGGATGCGCTCGAAGTCCCGGTGGTCTTGAACTGCCAGATGAAGTAGATAGTCGGCATCGCCTGCAACGAGGTGACAAGACATCACCTCGGGGCAGCTCCGCACTTCTAGCTCGAAGCGACGCAGTGCCTCCTCGCTCTGGCTGACGAGGGACACCTCTACGAACACGTTCAGATCGCGCCCGATCGCGCCGGTGTCAACGATCATCACATAGCCCGCGATTACACCCTCTGTCTCGAGCCGCCTGACACGCCGGCGGCACGCGGAAGTGGATAGACCAACCCGCTCCGCAAGTTCCGCATGTGTGACCCGACCCTCAAATTGCAACTCGTTGAGTATCAGCCGATCAATCGTGTCTAGATCTTCCACAGTCAATATTGTGCGTCATAGAGATAGATTACGCAACTCTTGTGCGCTATTAGCATGCTGCTCAACATTTTCGCCCTGATTTGTGCTTGCAGGCACTGCTAATGTGGCGCCAGAACATCGCGCAACTGGCTGATTGGAGGGCACTGTGCGAATCGGAGTACCAGCTGAGATCAAGAATGAGGAGCACCGTGTCGGGTTGACCCCCGAGAGCGTTGCTGAGGTGACCGCCCACGGTCACGAGGTACTTGTGGAGCGCCATGCCGGAGCGGGAGCTGGGTTCTCCGACGAGGAGTATGCAACTTGCGGTGCTCGCATTCTCGATGGCGCCGATGATGTCTTTGCAGCTGCGGAGCTGGTCGTAAAGGTCAAGGAGCCTCAGGCTGTGGAGCGGGCTCGCTTGGGGAGCCACCAGACGCTGTTCACCTACTTGCATCTAGCGCCTGACCCCGATCAGGCACACGACCTGCTTGACAGCGGCGCTACGGCTATCGCCTACGAGTCAGTCACCGACCGCCAAGGCTTGCGCCCCTTGCTGGCACCAATGTCACAGGTTGCAGGTCGCATGGCGGTACAGGCAGGCGCTCGCTGCCTTGAAGCATCCGCTGGAGGGCGAGGAGTGCTGCTCGGCGGTGTTCCAGGTGTCGCTGCCGGCAATGTTGTGGTGATCGGTGGAGGCGTGGTCGGACGCAACTCGATAGAGATGGCACTCGGTCTCGGCGCTCGAGTTACCGTGCTGGATCGCAACGCTGACGTCCTAGAAGCACTCGCCGCCAGGTTCGGCCCGGCATTGCAAACCTTGTACTCAACGCCACGGGTGCTTGAGCAAGCTGTCGTCGATGCCGATCTGGTCATTGGTGCCGTGCTATTGCCAGGTGCTCGCACACCTCGATTGGTGACCGCCAAGATGATCAAGCAGATGCGGCCCGGATCGGTGATCGTTGACGTTGCTATCGATCAGGGAGGTTGCGCCGAGACGTCCCGTCCGACGACTCACGCCAATCCCACCTACATGGTTGATGATGTCGTCCACTACTGCGTCGCGAACATGCCCGGCGCCGTGCCACGCACCTCCACCCAGGCGCTCAACAATGCCACGCTGCCCTATGTGCTTGAACTTGCCAACCGTGGCACCCTTGCCGCGCTCAAGGCGATCCCGGGTCTGCGTGACGGGTTGTCGGTGTGTCAGGGCCACATCACCGAACCCGCGGTTGCCGAGGCGCTAGGCCTCGCCTACGTCGGTCCGGTGAGCCTGCTCAACTAAGCGGCGAATCTCCCCACGCCGCCGGATCGGGGCGTCGGGGCCCGACAGCGGGCTGACAACGGGCGACAACGGCGGTCTTGCTCCCGACGGTGGCCGGACTTATTCGTCTAGGTGGACCGCCACTGCCACAGCCGCTCCGATCACCGCGACCACTGAAGCGACAACCACCATCAACAGGTTGATACGGAACAGCGCAGGATCGTCAACGTTGAAGCCCCTGAACAACTGGAGAGTATCCGCGTCGCTGAACTGAGCGATCACGTAGCGACGCAGCATCACGTTGCTCACTATCGCCACGGTTGCCCCCGCAAGCCCCTGAGCAAGGCCTTCGAGCATGAACGGCACCCGAACAAACCACTTCGTGGCACCAACGAGTCGCATGATCTCGATCTCGGTGCGACGGTTGCTGATCGCCACCGCAAGCGTGTTCAAGATCAGCAACGCCGAAGCGCCTAGCAACACGATCGAACCCAAGAAAAGCACCCGCCCGGCTCGATCAGCGAGATTCTGCACATCACGGATCACGTCCGCAGCGAACGTCACCTCACGCACACCTGGTTGGCCTCGGAACTGGTCGCCGAGTTCCTCCACCACCTCATGGTCAGGGTTAACAGGGGTCACCTGGTAGTAGGTCGGCAGACCTTCGATCGTGACAACATCGAGCAGTTCAGGCGAGTCCTCATAGAGGAGCTTGAACTCTTCATAAACCTGCTCTTTGTTGACATAGTTCCAGCTAAGAACGCCCGGGCTTTCCTCAAGCTGGTTACGCACTGCGGCGTCCTGGTCGGCGGCGGCATCCGAATGCATCCAGACAAGGAACTCGACATCGTCAGCCCAGCGCGCCGTGGCATTGTCGACCGCTACCTGAAACAGCAAGAAGCCACCAAACATTGCCAGCGAAACACCGACTGTGATGATCGTCGCAACCGCTAGCAGCAGGTTGCGACGCAGGTTCTGGGCGGTCTCACGGAACGCGTATCGCAGCGTGAACATGGGCGCTACTTGTAGACCCCTCTGGCTTGGTCGCGTACAACCATGCCCCGGTCAAGCTCAACTACACGCTGACGCATACTGTCGACCACGCCGCTGTCATGGGTAGCCATAACGACCGTTGTGCCCGTCTCGTTAATTCGCTCTAGCAACCGCATGATCCCCACCGAAGTCTTGGGATCGAGATTGCCGGTGGGCTCGTCTGCCAGCAGAATCATCGGGCGGTTAACGAATGCCCTCGCTATCGACACTCGCTGCTGCTCACCGCCCGATAGTTCGTGGGGGAACCGTTCCATCTTGCGTGACAGACCCACCAACTCCAGGATTGCGGGAACCTGACGCCGGATTACGTGTGCCCCGGTGCCGATCACTTCAAGAGCGAAGGCAACATTTTCGGCAACAGTCTTTTTGGGTAGCAGTTTGAAGTCCTGGAATACGTAGCCAATCTGGCGGCGCAAGTATGGAACCCGCCACGAACCAAGCGCACCAATGTCACGCCCGGCCACGAAGATGCGTCCGTGTTCGGGCACTTCCTCACGGTTAAGCAACCTGATGAAGGTCGATTTGCCCGAACCTGAAGGGCCCACCAGGAACACGAACTCGCCCCGGCCAATATCGACACTCACATCGCGCAGTGCCACCACGTCACCCTTGAAGACTTTGGTGACTTTTTCCATCTTGATCACTGCGGGCGCCTTCCGCTACCTGTGGCCTGACCCCGCGAAGGTAACCGCCAACTCTGCGCGATCGGTGCGTGCTGCGCGGCTCCACCGCAGCCACGACTCCATGAAGGGGTCGAGGCTCCCCCCGAGAACCGCTTCGATGTTGGATGTCTCATGGCGGGTGCGCTGGTCTCGCACCATCTGGTAAGGGTGCATCACATAGCTTCGGATCTGGCTACCGAAGCCAACATTGTGCTGTTCGCCCCTGATACCGGCGATCTCTTCCTCACGCGTCTTGCGTTCGAGATCGCGCAGTTTGGAGACGAGCATCTGCATGGCACGATCCTTGTTTTGGTGCTGGCTGCGCTCGTTCTGACAGCTAACGACGATGCCGGTGGGTATGTGGGTCAGGCGCACTGCCGAGTCGGTGACATTGACATGCTGGCCGCCCGCGCCTGAAGACTTATAGGTGTCGACTCGCAAGTCTTTGTCTTCAATGATGATTTCGTTGGCAACATCTTCAAAGAAAGGCGCTACGTCCACGGCGCTAAAGGCGGTGTGGCGCTTGCCCTCATTGTTGAAAGGCGAGATTCGTACTAAGCGGTGTATCCCGTGTTCGGAACGCATCCATCCGTAAGCGCAGTGGCCTTTAACCAGGAAATCGACGCTGGAGACGCCCGCCTCGGTGCCTTCAGAGATAGCAATCACTTCGAGGACGAAGCCACGGCGATCCGCCCAGCGCCGGTACATCCGCAGCAGCATCTCGGCCCAGTCCTGAGAGTCGGTGCCACCCTCACCGGATTTGATCTGGCAGACCGCGTCTCGCTCGTCGAACTCGCCGCTGAGCAGTGAACGCAGCTCAAGAACGTCGAAGCGTTCCTTGAGCCCAGCGATCAATGCGGCTGTTTCGGCGGCGGCCAAAGGATCGTTCTCCTCGACCGCAAACTCGTAAAAGATCTCGGCGTCAGACATGTCCTCGGCTAGGTCGTCAAAGACTCCGAGGTCATCAGCCACTGCAACCAGCTCAGATGTAACAGCGCGAGCACGATCGGGTTGATCCCACAGATCAGGGCGTGACGACTCGGCCTCGAGTTGGGGCCGACGGGCGCGCAGAGCATCGATCCGCAGGTACTTGTGCGCCTCTGCTAACCGGCCCTGGAGGCTGCGCAGATCATTTCTGAGGTCTTGGATCGCCACCGCTGCCCTAACTGGCCATTTGTGCTGCGCCGGGGCGGCCATGACACATCTTGAACTTGCGTCCACTGCCACATGGGCATGGCTGGTTGCGTCCCACTCGCTGATGCGGCGACTTCACGACCGGGGTTCGGTTGACTCGTTGAGCAGCGCCTTGAGGTCGTCTCGTCCGGGGGGGTTGCCGGCGGTTGGTGTTAGGGGCTGGTCGTCGCGCCCGAGGGGTTTGCTTGCGGTTGGTGTTGGGGTTCGTCCGGCGGGTTGGTCGTGGCTTGTTGCTCTGGGCGGTGTTTATGCCCTGGACTTGCTGGGGCGGAGAGGGCTCGGCTACTTGAACGTGCATTATGTATCGCACGAAGTCGGTGGCGATGGAGTCCATGAGTTGGCCGAACATGTCAAAGCCCTCACGTTGCCACTCGGTTGTCGGGTTCTTCTGACCCATGGCTCGTAGGTGGATGCCCTCGCGTAGCAAGTCCATCTCACGCAGGTGCGCTCGCCACTTCGTATCGATGAGACGCAGCATCACCTGACGCTCCGCTTCGCGCATCACTGCGGTGCCTAACTCGGCTTCGCGACCCTGGTAGTGGGTGGTGGCAACCGCAGCGACCTTGTCTTTGAGTTCGTCTCGATCCTTTGCCGAGGCGACTTCTGTGGCCTCCATGCCGCCGGGCCAGAGCGTGGCCAGATCGGTGGCAAGGCCGCCGCTGTCCCAGTCCTCGGGGTGCTCGGACTCGCAGTGAACATCAGTCATGTGATCCGTGGCATTACGCAGAAACTCGAGCGTCTCATCACGCAAGTCGGTGTTGCCAAGGATCTGCTCGCGCCGCCGGTAGATGACCTTGCGCTGCTCGTTCATCACCTCGTCGTATTTGAGGACATTCTTGCGGGTCTCGGCGTTGCGCTGCTCGACTGTGTTCTGGGCCCGCTCGATTGCTTTGGTGACCATCCCCGCTTCGATCGGCACGTCCTCGGGGAGTGCCTTTTCCATCACCCAGTTCATGGCGCCGGTGGCAAAGCGGCTCATCAACTCGTCCTCAAGCGAGAGATAAAAGCGGCTCTCGCCCGGGTCTCCTTGCCGACCAGATCGACCCCGTAGCTGGTTGTCGATGCGGCGGCTCTCGTGACGCTCGGTTCCCAGCACATATAGCCCGCCGAAGCTCAGCACCTGGTCACGTTCTGCATCGGTGACCTGACGATGCTGGGCGACTAGCTCAGCCATGCGGCTCTCACCTTGAGGCGTCGCGGGATCGAACCCCTCTGCGTTCAGGTCGCGTGTGGCTAAAGCTTCGGGATTGCCGCCAAGGACAATGTCGACACCACGACCGGCCATGTTGGTTGCGACCGTCACAGACGACAGACGCCCCGCCTGAGCAACGATGTCCGCCTCGCGGTGGTGCTGTTTAGCGTTGAGAACCTCGTGGGCGATGCCGCGCATGTTGAGCAGGCGAGACAGCTTCTCAGACTTCTCCACAGAAACTGTGCCGACTAGGACTGGCTGGCCCAGCTCGTACCGTTCGGAAATGTCGTCTACGCACGCAGCAAACTTGGCGTCTTCTGTCTTGTAGATGAGATCGGCACGGTCATCACGGATAGTGGGAAGGTTGGTCGGCACCGTCACGACGTGCAGCCCATAGGTGGACATGAGCTCGCTGGCCTCAGTCTGTGCGGTGCCCGTCATACCGGCTAAGCGCTCATAGAGCCGGTAGTAGTTCTGAAGTGTGATTGTCGCAAGCGTCTGGTTTTCTTGCTTGATGGCGACACCCTCTTTGGCCTCAACCGCCTGATGCAAACCATCCGACCAGCGGCGACCCTCAAGTACCCGACCGGTGAACTCGTCGACGATCTTGACTTGGTTCTGGTCGACGATGTAGTCCCGGTCACGCCGGTACAACTCTTTGGCACGTAGCGCGGCTTGGAGTTGGTGCACGAGGTTCTGTGACACCATGTCGTAGAGGTTGTCCACGCCGAGCACCCGCTCGACGGCATGAACACCCTCCTCGAGAGGTGCAACGCTGCGCTTCTCTTCGTCTACTTCGTAGTGGACATCTCGCCGCAGGCCGCGGGCGATCCCGGCGAATCGGGTATACAGGGCGGCCGCATCTGAGACTTTGCCACTGATTATCAGCGGTGTGCGAGCCTCGTCGATCAGGATTGAGTCGATCTCGTCAACGATGCAATAGTGATGGCCGCGCTGGACTTGATCGGTGCGCAGCATCGCCATGTTGTCACGCAAGTAGTCGAAGCCAAGCTCGTTGTTGGTGCCATAAGTGACATCACAGGCGTACTGCTGGCGCTTGTGAACGGGGCCTGGTGAGCCTGGCACGATCAGCCCGACGCTTAACCCGAGCCACTTATACAGCTGGCCCATCCAGGCTGCATCTCTGCCAGCGAGGTAATCGTTGACCGTTACAACATGCACGCCCTTACCGGTCAACCCGGTGAGATAGACGGGAAGCGTGGACGTGAGCGTCTTACCCTCACCGGTGCGCATCTCAGCGACCATGCCAAAGTGCAAAGCTGCGCCACCTACAAGCTGCACGTCATAGTGACGCTGCCCCAGCACCCGCCATGCGGCTTCACGCACCACCGCGAACGCCTCCACAAGCAGATCAGCTGGCGTTTCGCCACGATCGAGGCGTCCCCGGAACTCGCCGGTACGGGCGCGCAACCCATCATCGCTAAGGCGCTTGATCTCGGGTTCAAGGGCGTTGATGTCAGGAACTAGCGCCTGCATTGCCTTGAGTTTGCGACTCTCCCCCGAACGAAGGACGCGCTTGAACAGCGAAACCACTTGACTGCCCCTATCCCCTAGCCGGCCTCGTCGATCAGCCCGACAGCGCCATCATCACGACGGTAAACCACGGCTGAACGTCCGGTAGTTGAGTTGATGAAGAAGAAGAAACCGTGTCCGAGGAGATCCATCTTGAGGGCGGCTTCGTCGGGCGTCAGCGGGCCAAGGTGGAATCGCTTTGTCTTGACGATGCGAAGCGCGTACTCGTCATCGTCTTCGTCTTCGTCTTCGGGCAAGTCCAAAGAATCGCTCTGTGCTGTTGTGGCTGCCCCGTCGGGGGTTGTGACCACATCGCTGCCACCAACAGCATCGAATCCGTTGCGGATCGTCTCGCCGCGCCCGTGATGACGCTTCTGGAGTTTGGTGCGCAGCTTGCGTATCTGTCGCAGCAGCTTTGCTTCCGCCATGTCGAGTGCGGTAAAGGCATCTGGTGCGTTGACCTTGCAGCGCAGGTGATGCCCACCCCCTGAGAGAGTCACTTCGCAAGTGTCACGATCAACGATGCGGGCGTTGCGTGCCTCGTCGAAGTGCACTTCGGCCTTATCGAGCCGCTCGAAGTAGTGGTCAAGGTGACCGATCTTGGCTTTCACGGCCTTCTCAAGGCCCGCCGTAACGGCCGCATGGCGGCTGCTAATTGAGATCTCCATTTTCTGAACGGCTCCCCTTACCCGCGCCTGCGCGCCATCGTAGAGGTACGGTCGGCTACTAGCGCCCGCTGCGACATATCGCCCTCCGAGAGTGTTGCAACCTCATGTCGAGCCTCCCCTGCTGCTGGCGTGTGACCCCCTTCAGAGAGTGTGGCCACCGCTGCTACCACGCTGTTCGCGCCATGTTGGCGTAACGCTGCCGCAGCAACCCGCAGTGTTGAACCCGTGGTGCAAACATCATCTATTACCAGTACGCATCCCGAGAGCGAAGGCCCGCAGGCTTCCAGATCGGGTCCTACAAGGCGACCCTCACGATCCCGGGCCGTCTGTGGTGAGTGATCGCGACGTCGCAGCATCCGTCTTGCAGGCACGCTACGTCGGCGCGCCAGGGCTCTTGCCAGGAGTTCCGCTGGGTCAAAGCCACGGCGACGCCGGCGCTGCGTGCTGCCCGGAATCCAGGTGATTTGTTCGCCGCATGGCGCGATCACATCAAGCCTGTCAGCAAGCGGGGTGACTAGTGCCGTAATACGACCGTACTTGAAAGCGCGTACTGCCTTAGCCGCCTCACCTTCATGAAGCCACCCAAACCCAAGATCGTCCAGCCCCATAATCCGCGGCACGCCTGGCCTGTTCCGCCGGTGTTGACCGATGTCGCTCGCTAGGCGCTGTGGCCCCGAGGCGTCTCGGGCACGAGAGGCGTAGCGGGATCCCCAGATCGTGGTGAAGGCGTCGCATCGGCAGGCGTGCTTGCTGGGTTTGAAAGTCCGCTTGAATGCATCGCTGACTCCATCTGAGTACTCCCTACTCGTACGGCTCCGTCTGCGCTGGTTGCCGTCATCGTCACTTGATCGGCCGGATGGCTATAGCATCACAATCATTTACAGATGGCGTGATGTCATCGGATTATAAACCATGATTCACAGCACGCGCTTGCGGCATCACTTTTTTCGCTGTGACACGGCAGGAGTACCAGGTCGGTTACAGAGTCAGAGGCCGCGGTTTAGTTGGGGGAGGTTGGCGTAGTTGGGGGGACGCTTTTCGGATTGGGCTACTAGGGATTCAGTGAGGTCAGTCGGGTGGAACATTCCGGCCTGCCATAGGGCTATATGTCGCAGGGACTCCTCAACGCTGTGGTCGCGGCTGTAGTTGAGTGCCTCTTTGGTGCCGTGCAAAGCCAGGGGTGACTTGCTGGCGATCTCGGCGGCGATGCCCATAACAGCATCCATCATTGAAGAGTGATCGTCGTAGACCTCGTTCACCAGACCGAGCTCACGTGCCCGGCTCGCGCCCATACGCCTACCCGTGTATGCGTACTCACGCGCTACACCGTCTGGAACCAGCTTGGGAAGCCGCTGCAAAGTACCGACATCGGCGGTCATCCCGATGTTGATCTCATGAATCGAGAACCAGGCATTTGCAGTCGCATAGCGGCAATCCGCGGCAGTAACAAAGTCGACCGCACCACCCACACAAGCACCCTGGATAGCAATCAGAACAGGCATCCGAGCCTCTTCAAGGCAGCTGAACGCACGCTGAAGGTGATGCAGGTTCAACCGGAAGTTGGCCTGACGCCTACCGATCTCCACCGACGATCTCCCCAAACCGTCACCACCGCCAAAGACAGCAAGATCCATACCGGCACAGAAGTGACGCCCGGTCGATGAGATCACCAGGACACGAGCCCGTCCCGAATCCGACAGTTCGTTAACGATCTCAGGAAGCTCCGACCAGAACTCCGGGATCATGGTGTTGAGTTGGTCACCACGACTGAGCCGCAAGTGTGCAACTGCATCCGATTCGTCTATCTCGAAGCAGGTGTATCCCATGCTCGGAGCCTAAGCGTTGCGCGCTAACCCATCGCTAACCCATCTCGGCGGATGCCAACCCGGCGAGGGCGACCAGCGGCCGCGCCCCAACATGGGTGATCACTTCCGCGGCCGCAAGGCTTCCCAACTCGGCGCACCGCCGCGGAGTTGCACCCTGGCTCAAACCCCACAAGAAACCCGCCGCGTACTGATCACCCGCACCTGTTGAGTCGACTTTCGGTGCGAGTTCAGCCGCAGCGATCACCTCTACGCCGCCCGAAGCGGCCACGAGTGACCCCTTGGGCCCGCGAGTAACCGACACTGTGGGTGCCATCTCACGAGTCAGCCCCAGAGCAACTTGAAGGTCATCTGTGCAGTGCAAGGCGCAAATCTCTGCCTCGTTAGCAAACACCACATCGACCCGATCCTCGATCAACTCAAGCCACTCGGCACGATGCCGCTCCACACAAAACGAATCGCTAAGGGCCAAGGCCACAACCCGACCCGCTCCAAACGCAGCATCCATCGCAGTGCGGATCGCCGCCTTCGCCACATCAACATCCCACAGGTAACCCTCGCAATAGGTCACCGCGGCACGCTCCATCAGACCGGTGTCAACATCCGCGGGTTCAAGCAAGCCAGCGATGCCGAGGTAGGTGTTCATAGTGCGCTCGGCATCCGGCGTCACCTGGATTAGAGAGCGAGCCGTCGCTGGGCCCGCCATCGAAGCCGCCACCTCAAACGACACACCAGCAGCTCGCAGGTCTTGAGCGAACACTGCACCGAGCCGATCGTCGCGCACTTTGCCGACAAAGGCGCTGCGTCCACCAAAGGATGCAACACCAACCGTGGTGCTCGCCGCGCAACCCCCCGAAGCCTCCTCTGCGGGGGGCATGGCAGCCAGAAGAGTCTCGGCTCGCACCTCATCAATGAGCGTCATCGAGCCTTTGGTGAGTTGATGGTCTCCGATGAACGACTCGGGAACGCTCGCAATCACATCGACAATGGCGTTCCCGACACCGACCACATCAAAGTCACAGTCCGAGCGATTAATGAGCATGGACAAGTCTGTCCTATGGCTTGAAGTGGTGGGCGGCGATCAGCCCTTAGCCAGTGGCGACCCGGTACTTGAGCGCCCTAAACGCCATCACAAACGTGACGATGCCCAGCCCGCCTACGGCTGCTACCCCCTTGCTGACCTCTGCCAGTTCCCACCCCGTGGTGAGCAACGCTCGCATGGCTTCAAGCAGGTAGGTGACCGGGTTCCACGCCGAAACAACACGCATCCAATCCGACATCAACTCACGGGGCAGATACGCCGGAGTCAGGAAAGCAAAGGGCAAGAAGATCAAGAACGTGGCGTTCACAGCTGCGGGGCTACCCGTACGCAACGCCACTGTGTAGGGGAAACCCGTGAACGCCAGGCTCCAAGCAACGGAGAACGCCAGCAAAGCCAGCAAACCCAGGGGGCCGGTAGCGATCCGCACGCCGGCAGCGAAGCCCATCACAAAGACGATCATCGAAAGCGCCAATGCCAGAGCAATGTCGGCAATCATCATCCCGATTAGCAACGTGGTGCGCCTCACGGGTGTAACCAGCATCCGGTCGAGGTACCCGCTCTGGATATCGATCACCAGCACCGAAGCACGCGAGATACCTGTGACTGCGAAGATGATCGCGACCGGGATCTGGAAGGCCCGGTAGTCGATCCCTGGGCCCTGCTCGACGAACGCCTCAAGCGCACCAACGTTCACGATGAAAAAGAACACCGGGATGATCAGCGCCGGGCCCAGGAACTCCGGCTCACGCAACAAACTGCGCAGCGAACGCCGCGCCACTGTGGCGATATCAACAAACACGCTTGAGTTTTTGGCGAGCGGCGTGACCTTATCTACAGACTCGGATGCATCAGGTGCATCAGGTGCAGTTGTTGTGGAAGTAGTGGAAGTTCTTGTCTTGGCCGTGCTCATGGCTTTGTCAGGTGTCCTTGAATTGAGTCCGCTGCGATGTCACCTTCGCCTTCCTGGTGTTCGGCGGCCCGTGACATCCGGTATCCGGTGGCCTGCAAGAACACGTCATCGAGCGATGGTGTCCGCACCGTGATGGCCTGTGCGTGTAGACCCGCATCAGCGAGCGCTACCGCCACACGGCCCACAAGCGACGGGCCATTAGCCGTAGCAACAGTGATTCCACGCTGACCGGGCGTCACGCCGTCAACGCTCTGGACTCCCTCCGCTATCGCACATGCCGCTGCGACCTCGGTAGGTGACAGATCAACGACGATCACATCGGCGCCGACAGCCTTCTTGAGATCCGCAGGCGCGCCTTCCTCGACGATCTTGCCGTCGTCAATAATTCCTACGCGGTCGGCTAGAGCATCAGCCTCTTCGAGATACTGGGTCGTCAGAAACACCGTGACACCCTCTTCACTGTTGAGACGGCGCACCTCGTCCCAAACGTGCGAGCGGCTAACCGGATCAAGACCGGTTGTGGGTTCATCCAGGAAGATGATCTGCGGGCTGTGGATTAGCGATGCCGCTAGGTCGAGACGGCGCTTCATGCCGCCGCTGTAGCTGCTCACCTTGTCGTCAATGGCGTCGCCGATGTCAGCCAACCCGATGGACCGGTCGATGGCGGCACGCCGCTGGCCCGAGTTGAGCCCATAGAGGCGGGCTTGCAGGTCAAGAATCTCTCGTCCTGTTTGCTTGTCATCGAGAGCCGAATCCTGCATGGCGACCCCGATCCGCACTCGCACCTTGCCGGGATCCTTAACGACGTCATAGCCGGCCACCCGAGCCGACCCCGTCGTTGGAGAAAGCAAGGTGCAAAGCATCCGCACGGTGGTGCTCTTGCCGGCACCGTTAGGCCCCAGAAAGCCATAAATCTCGCCACGCTTGACCGCTAGGTCGACACCATCCACCGCTCGCTTTTGTCCGAACTTGCGCACCAGGGCACGCGTGGAGATTGCCAGCGCGTCTGAGACAGACTGTGCAGCGGATCCTGGAGTTGCTGTTGGCGCTACCACAGCGGCGCAGACTATCTGCGCGTCACCTACACCGACCCTGCACCGGAACGCAAATCCCGCCGGAGTGTGGGCGCGTTAGCGTCGCCCAAGTGGATCCAAGACTTCCCCCAACCACTGTTCCCAGGCACTACGAAGTCGAGTTAGCTCCTGATCTTGAAGCTGCGACGTTCAGCGGTCGTTGCAGTGTTGACATAGACATCGTTGAAGCCACAGATGCGATCATCTGCAACGCTGCTGAGCTTGAGATCACCGCCAGTGCCATCGAGCGAGACGGGCGGAGGGCACCACTCACGGCTTCGGTCGACGAGACGTCACAGCGATTCACACTGACGGCTCAGGCGCCATCGACTCGGACAACAGGTGACTTTGAGCCTGGCCCGGCACGCTTGCATCTCGAGTTCAATGGCATTCTCAATGACAAACTGCGTGGCTTCTATCGCTCGAAGTATCGCGACGAGTCCGGTAACGAACACGTCATCGCCACCACACAGTTCCAATCGACCGACGCTCGGCGTGCCTTCCCCTGTTGGGATGAGCCCGCTCTCAAGGCCACATTCTCATGTGCGTTGGTGATTGACGACGGACTACTGGCAGTCTCCAATACGTCTGAGGTGCAGCGTCAGGTACTCGGTGATGGCCGTGTGCGGGTGCAGTTCGCAACCACAATGGTGATGTCCACCTACCTGGTTGCGTTCATTGTGGGAGAGCTCGAAGCCACCGAACCGGTCGACTGTGACGGCGTGGGTGTGCGGGTGATCCATCGACCCGGGCGGAGCGCGCAAACACCGTTTGCACTTGACGTGGCAACTCACGCCTTGCGCTGGTTTAGCGACTACTACGAACTCCCCTATCCCTCCGACAAGCTTGACCTCGTTGCCGTGCCCGACTTCGCCTTCGGAGCTATGGAGAACCTTGGCTGTGTCACCTTCCGGGAAGTGTTGCTACTGATCGACCCCGACACTGCCAGCCAGCCTGAGATGCAGCTAGTGGCGGACGTGGTTAACCACGAACTGGCGCACATGTGGTTCGGTGATCTGGTGACGATGCAGTGGTGGGAGGGGATCTGGCTCAACGAAGCGTTCGCCACCTTTATGGAAGTCGCTTGCTCGGACGCCTACCGGCCGGACTGGCAGGTCTGGTCGACGTTCTGTCGCAGCCGCTCCTCGGCACTGGCGACCGATGCGCTGTCGTCCACCCGAGCCGTCGAATACCCGGTGATCACGCCTGAAGACGCCGAGGACATGTTTGACGTGATCACTTACGAGAAGGGTGCTGCTTTGGTTCGCATGCTTGAGCAGTATCTCGGGCCCGATGCCTTTCGTCAGGGTGTGCGGATTTACCTCAAGCGCCATGCTCATGCCAATGCCGTTGCCGATGACTTGTGGAATGCGCTAGCGGAGGCCTCGGGCTTCGATGTGCGAAACATCATGGACGCGTGGATCCACTCGGGTGGCTACCCGCAGGTCGCTGCCACCCCGACGCCACATGGCCTGCGGATCTCGCAGCGTCACTTCACGCTCGACCCGCAAGCCGTGACGCAGCAACGCTGGAGGGTGCCACTACGGATTCGCTGGCCACAGGACACCGACTCGCCGGACTCGCCAGAGTCACCAGGCTCACCAGAACCGCCAGACTCAGCTGCGACCAATGAGCCGCTCAATTCAAGAGACCAAGACACCGAGACCAAGTTGCTGCTCGAAACTCCCAGCGTGATCCTGACCAACGCTCAGTCGATGCCCATCACGCTCGACGGTGCCGCTACCGGATTCTTTAGGACGCGACTCACAGGCTCAGCGTTGTCGTCGCTCACAGCGGCTGACATCGCGTTGCACAGTCCACAAGAACGTCACGGTCTTGTGGATGACGCTTGGGCGTTCACCCTTGCCGGTGAGATCCGTGCTTCTGAGTTCTTCGGCTTCGTGCTCGGAGGCTTTGAGGCGGAGCGCGACCTGATCGTGTGGCAAGCAATTGCGGCTGCCCTGTCACACCTGCGACGTCTTGTCTCTGCCGAAGCCGAGACCCGCTTCGGTCTGCTCGTCACCGCCGCGAGCGACAGCGCAGCCTTCGAACTCGGTCTTGATCCACGCTCAAGCAAGGAAGACGACCGCACCAAACAGTTGCGTGCAACGCTGCTGGCGCTGCGTGGAGCCACTGCAGCCGACCCGTCGACGATTAGCGCATGCCGGCAACGACTCGACCATCCCGACGCCACTCTTGCGGCTGCCGCTTTGGGGGTAGTCGCCATTCATGGTGACGCCGAAGACTTCAAGGTCGTCAACGAGCGCTACCAGACGGCCACAGATCCCCAGACCAAGCAGCGCCATCTCGGTGCGCTCGCCGACTTTGGCGCCACCGAACTGGTGCTTAGCGTGCTCGCTAGGACCCTCGACGGTGGCATCCGCACCCAGGATGGGCCTTACCTGCTAAGGCGAGCGTTGGCCAACCATCAAGCTGGTGCGACAGCTTGGGACTTCATTGTCGAGCATTGGGAGAAGATCAACGCCACGTTTCCGAGCAACTCGGTCGCAAGGATGCTCGAAGGGATCGTCTGCCTTGACACTCCCAGCCAAGCAGCCGAAGTTCACGAGTTCTTGGCTGACAATCCTGTGCCCCAGGGTACCAAGCAGGTAGCCCAACATCTTGAGCGCCTTGACATCAACACCGCGCTTCGCAAGCGAGACGCCGACGATCTCAAGGCTGCGGTGCTAGCTCGCCAGCACCAGACCAAAGAGGTCAAAACGGGCTGAGTAGTTCCGGAGCCTCAGCGAGGAGCCGCGGATCGTTCAGTTCAACCCGAGGTGGACTTTCGCTGCAGCAACATCGATCGCTAGCTGTTGCGATAGTTGAGCAATCCCCTCGAACTTGCGCTCACTACGCAAGAAGTCAACAAACTCGACTTGCACTTCCTGACCATAAAGGTCACCGTCGAAGTCGATTACATGGGCTTCCAGCAACGATTGCTGAGCGTGCTCATAGAACGTTGGGCGCCGTCCAATGTTGATCGCACATCCTCGCCGGGAACCATCAGGCAAAGTACACCAGCCCGCATACACGGCATCTGCGGGCCAAGCCATGCGCTTGGGGACTGGAACGTTGGCGGTCGGAAATCCGATGGTGATCCCGCGCCGGTCGCCCTCAACAACCGTGCCGCGCACCTCATAAAAGCGTCCCAGCATGGACGCGGCACGCGCCACGTCACCACCAGCAAGCACACGGCGAATAGCAGTCGACGAGACCGGCTCTCGGGCACCGCTGCGATGCCGGATCAACGACAGCGGGATGACCTCAAATCCCCACTCAGCGCCGAGCCGCTGCAACTCGGCGACGTTACCGGCACGACCCTTACCAAAGTGAAAGTCCTCCCCCACAACAACTGCTCGAGCATGCAACGCGTCCATGAACACCTGATCGACGAACCTCTCGGGCCGTGTACCCGCACGCGACTCGTCAAAATTGATCACATAGCAATAATCAAGCCCCTGAGCATCCAGCAGTTCAAGCTTCTGTTCAAGCGTCGTCAAGAGTTTGGGGGCATTCTCGGGGCGCACCACGTATGCGGGATGAGTGTCAAAGGTGACCACCGCGGAGGCCACGGCCAGACGCTCAGCGGCCGAACGCACAGTGCGCAGGATCTCCCGATGCCCCAGATGCACACCGTCAAACACACCCACTGCAACCGCCGCAGACACTGAGGTGGGTAAGCGGTCACGCAGGTCGTGCAGCAGCTCCAACGAAATCCTCCATCGCGGACGCTCACGGTCCTCGTCGCTGACTGCGGCAGGCTACCTGTCCCTACACATCAGCCAACCCCATGGCGTGATGTTCGCCAAGCGCTAGCCCGCTACGAGCACCACGGTCGGCTTCGCACCGGTACCGAACGGCTCGTAGACCGCCAGCAATGAACCACGGGTGCCGTACACGGCCCAATGCTGTTGTTGTGGATCCTGGGACTCTGATCCACCGGTAGCCCTCACCCCCAACACATCAAGGTCGAGCACGCTGCCATGGCGGACTTTCCGAGCAACCCGCTCATCTACACGCACCGCCGGCAGGTGACCTAGCGCACGTGCCATCGGCAACATCACAGGCGACTCGATCGGGTGCGCATCCTTGACTCGGAAGTTCCCGATTGCAGTGCGACGAAGCGCTGACAGGTGCGCGCCACCACCGAGGGCCCGACCGAGATCGGCAGCTAGCGAACGCACGTAGGTTCCAGACGAGCACTCGACGATGCCCTGCCACACTCCCGGGCGCCCCGGAACTTCTTCGATTTCAAAACGGCTAACCGTGACAGTCCTGGCTGGACGTTTCACGACCTTGCCTTCTCGTGCCAGCTGATAGAGCCTGCGGCCTTCGATCTTGACGGCTGAGACCATGGGCGGAACCTGGCGGATCACGCCCGTTAGCTGTGTGACGGCTTCACGTACTTCGTCCGCAGTTACAGCCGACATGTCGTGGCGTGCAACGACGTCGCCGGAAGCATCCAATGTGGTTGTCTCGACACCGAGCACAATCTCGGCCTCGTACACCTTCTTGAGTGGTGTTACGAAGCGCAGCAGTCTGGTGGCACGACCCAACCCGAGAACCAACACTCCGGTGGCGTCCGGATCCAGCGTCCCAGCGTGACCCACCTTGCGCGTACCCATCACCTTGCGCACCCGGGCCACAACATCGTGGCTGGTCCAGCCGGCTGGCTTGTCAATCACCAGGATCCCGTCCGGCGAGGACGCAGCTGGATCAGCCGAGCCGACCCGAGCAGCCTTACCGGGTCGGCCGGGCCCCTTTTGAGACTCCCTAGCTCGAGACTCGCTCTGAGGCGGATGTGATTGAGCCGCTGTCACACCTGTGAGTCACGCCGAGCAGAGCCCAGCGGCGCCTCAGACCCCGACGTGTTGATGTCGTTGAGCAGCTGCTCTATGCGTCGAGCCGAACGCAAGACTGTGTCGGGTCGAAACTCAAGCTTTGGGGTCTTGCGCAGCCGTGTGCGGGCACTAACGCGGCCCCGCAAGCGTTGGGCATGCTCCTCGAAAGCTTCGACAATCTCGCCATCGGTCTCGTCGCTGTCAGCCAACGACGAGAACCACACGACAGCGCGGTAGAGATCACGGTCGACCTGAACCCCAGTAACCGACACCAGCGACAAGCGCTCGTCATCGAGATGTTCGATCGACTCTGCCACGATGCGCTTGATGAGCTGGCCGACGCGTGCGGTTCGCACCATCGCGCCCTCATCAGCGCACCGGTATTGATTACGCCGTGCCATACGATCTGCCTGCCTTGGGCTGAGTAAGCCAGTGGACCCTAGAGGTCGAGTGTGCGGGCTATCTCGCGCTCGTCGTAGGTCTCGATGATGTCGCCGGGCTTGAGATCCTGGAAGTTGCTTAGCCCGATACCGCACTCGAAACCGCTAGCGACCTCTCGCACATCGTCGGTGAAGCGCTTGAGCGAGTTGATACTGCCCTTCCAGATAATCGTGCCCTCACGCAAGAACCGCACCTTGGCACCACGCTTGATCGTGCCATGCTGCACGTAACAACCTGCAACGGCGCCGATCTTTGGAACGCGGAAGACTTGACGCACCTCGGCTTCGCCCGTAACGAACTCTTCGATCTCGGGAGCGAGCATGCCGACCATCGCCGCGGTCACATCTTCAAGCAGCTTGTAGATGATTTCATAGGTACGGATCTCGACGCCTTCAGCGTCGGCTGCCTTTCGTTCTTTGCGGTCCGGCCGGACGTTGAAGCCGATAATCGTCGAGTTGGTAGTGGACGCCAGCGAGATGTCGTTTTCGCTGATACCGCCGACGCCACGATGAACTATCGAGATCCGCACTTCGGATGTCTCAAGCTTGCGCAAACTACCCGTCACCGCTTCAAGCGAACCGTTTACATCCGCCTTGACGATGACGTTTAGGGTTGCCGTCTCGCCCCGCTGGATGAAATCAAACAGGTCTTCAAGCTTGGCACCACCTGTGAGCACGTGGGCCTCGCGGCCGATGCTTGCAAGTCGTTGCCAGTGCTCGCGCTTATCGGCAACACGACTGGCGATCTTCTCGTTGGGAGCCACCACGAAGGCATCGCCGGCGACTGCCACCTCAGAGAGGCCCAGTACCTGCACGGGCGTTGACGGGCCTGCCTCTTTGGCAGGCTTGCCGCGATCATCTAGTAGTGCGCGAACCCTGCCCCATGCAGCTCCCGCAACAATGGGATCTGCCACCCGGAGCGTGCCCCGTTGCACCAGCACAGTCGCAACAGCGCCCCGGCCCTTATCGAGGTTGGCTTCTAGTACGACTCCCTCGGCGCGACCCTTGGGCGAGGCTCGGAAGTCCTCGATCTCTGCAACCAGCAGGACTTGATCCAATAGGTCCTCAATGCCGATGTCGAGCAGTGCTGACACTTCGCAGTAGATGGTGTCGCCACCCCAAGCTTCAGGCACCAGCCCATGCTCGGCAAGCCCCGCAATGGTGCGCTGCACATCGGCGTTGGGCCGGTCGATCTTGTTGACCGCCACAACGATGGGCACCTCAGCAGCCTGGGCGTGATTGATTGCCTCGGTGGTTTGTGGCATCACTCCGTCGTCAGCCGCGACAACCAGGATGACGATGTCTGTGGCTTCGGCTCCACGGGCACGCATGGCGGTGAACGCCTCGTGACCGGGAGTGTCGATGAAGGTGATCCAGCGATCGTTGCGCATCACCCGGTACGCACCTATGTGCTGGGTGATGCCACCGGCCTCGCCAGCCACCACGTTTGTCTCGCGGATACGGTCGAGCAGCAACGTCTTGCCGTGATCGACATGGCCCATCACGGTTATGACCGGCGGCCTCGATGGCCCAACGTTGCGGTCGGCGTCCATGTCGATCTCAAGCAGCTTGAGCAGTTCTTCTTCCTGCTCTGCACCAGGATCAACGAGGCGGATCTCCGCACCAATCTCAGCAGCGAACAACTCCATCATGTCGTCGCTGAGTGACTGCGTCGCTGTCACCATCTCGCCGTTTTGCATCAAGAAGCGGACAACGTCTGCCGCAGTGCGGTTCAGTTTCGGACCGAAGTCCTGCGCAGAGGAGGCACGCTCAACGATGACCACCTCGTCGGGCACCGCGGCGCTTGCTGGCGTGTAGCTCGGGACGTCAATGGGCCGGAGTTCGTCGCGATTGCGGCGGCGCCTGGCACGGCGGCGCGGCCGACGCTGGGGCCCGCGAGGCGGTCTTTGCTGACCAGGTCGTGGACCACCGCCGGGAGCACCCGTGCGGGGGCCTCCGGGTGGCCCGCGTCGAGGCCCGAAGCCGGGCCGGCCGCCCGTGCGACTTGGTGGGAATGGTCGACGGGATGTCGTCCCTCGACCACGACCATGGGGCCCAGGTGTCTGGCGCACTCGGCGGGGGCCGGGTGGTGGCGGAATCGGCTTGCCAGTTCGCGAGATCGGCGGACCGGGTGGCTTAGGAGCACCTGGGGGTGGTGGTATCGGCGGCCGCCGTCCTTGGGTAGGCGGCTTGGCCCCGGGTTTGCCGCCAGCGGGGGGACGACCTCGCACCGGCTTGCGCCCAGGAGGAGCCTCACGGCGTCCCGGGGGCGTGTCGCGCGTGGAGACCGGCTTGGAGCGCATCGGCTTGCCCCGCTCGGACGGCCGCACAGGCTTACGACGGGGTGGAGACGGTCGTGGACCCCGCTGGTGTGGAGGCGCCGGGCGTGAAGGCTGCCGCGGCTTAGTAGTTGGCTTGCCAGACGGCCTAGGTCGCGGTGGTCGCGGTGGTTTGTGGGGCTGACCAGCCGGAGGTGCCGGAGGGGTCGGAGGAGCGGGTGGTGGCGATGGCCGACGGACCGGTGGTCGTGGTGGGACTGGAGGTACCGGCGGCTTGGAGGGCGGCGCACCCTTTGGGGGTTTAGGCGGCTGTGGCGGGCGTGGGGGCCGCCGCACCGGAGCAGCTTTAGTGGACGCCTGAGGTCGAGAGCCTCCTGGCTTGCCGCTCTGGGTCTCCCGCCTCTGAGGTGGGGGTTTGGGGGGTGCCTGTCTCGGGGTAGGTCGCGCTCTACCGGTTTGCTCAGGCGCACGCCTTCGCTGGGTCCTGCTCTGAGTCCTGCTGGTTGTCGATGCCGGGCTCTGAGCGCCTGCAGCAGGCCTTCTGCTTGAGGGGGTAGTTGCTCCGCGGCTCGGTGTCGGGGTGCTGGGTGCTTTGGTTGGCGGCCTGGCCGGCCCACGCCCCGGAGCTGCAGGACCTCGAGGTGGCTTTGGTTTGGTGCCAGCCGTGGAGACGGCGGCCGGCTGACGCGAATTAGGTGACAACGAACCCCGGCCCGAGGACGACACGGTGCGCGAGGTGGCATGTGCCGGCTTTCGAGGACGCCTCGGAGCGCGGACCTGGGGTGGGCGCCGACGTGGCTTGGGAGTCTCACGTGGGGGTGGCGGGGCGCCTGCTGGTGGCTGGCCTAGCTGTTGTTGTGCTGCCTGCAGTACTGCAAATACTGGATCGTTGGGGTCAAGCAAGTCAGGGGGCAGAGGTGGCGGCGCCACAGGCTCAGCCTCGGGTACCTCAATAAGGCCATCACGTGCGGCACGCCGGCGCACCCGATCGGCCTGGGCTTCAACAATGCTCGAAGAGTGAGACTTAACTCCGATGCTGAGAGCGGAGCACAAATCAAGTGTCTCTTGGTTGGTCAACCCGAGTTCTTTAGCGAGTTCGTGGACGCGAACCTTGCGTGGCAATCAATATCTCCTTGAGGGACTTCTATACGTAGCCGCGCCTGCCGAAGGCGACCTCCAGCAGCACCCGGCCACCGGCAGCGAGCCTACCCTCACGCATCCCACGCTTGTTGCCCGGCGTTCAGTCGACAAGGCCTCACCAGGGCTATCACCAACGGACCCGAAGAGCGTCAATTTCAGCTCTGCTTCACGCGATCTGGCTGGGCGGGGGCTCCTGCTGGGGCTGGGTCGCTCTCTCCAGCAGCCCATGCTTCCGCGCTGACAGCCTCGCTGCCGTCGGCAGGTTGCCAGAGTTGCTCTCCCGTAGCGGGATCCGTGATCCACTCACCGTCGGCCCATTCAACATCTGCAAGCGCAGCCTCTTCAGCGAGCTGCGACTCACTCTTGATGTTGATTCCCCAGCCGGTAAGGCGGCTGGCTAGCCGAGCATTCTGGCCCTCTTTACCGATCGCTAGCGACAACTGGTAGTCGGGGACGATCACATCGCAATCACCGGTCAGGGGGTTGGGGCGAACCTCTTTGATCCGTGCAGGCGACAGTGCCTTGGCAACGAAGTTCTCAAGGTCGGTGCCGTAAGGAACGATGTCGATCTTTTCACCACGCAACTCGTTCACAACCTGGCGAACCCGAGCACCACGAGCGCCTACACAAGCGCCAACGGGATCCACGTTTGGATCGTTCGACGAGACCGCGATCTTGGTGCGATGACCAGGCTCGCGAGCACAAGCCTTGATCTCCACGACACCGTCAGCGATCTCGGGAACCTCAAGCTCAAAGAGTCGCTTCACCAATCCAGGGTGGGTGCGACTAACGACGATCTGGGGGCCTTTGCTGGTCTTGCGAACCTCAACGATGTAGGCCTTGAGCCGGGTGTTGGGGTCGGGACGCTCGTAGGGAACTTGCTCTGCTTGAGGCAGCAGAGCCTCGACCCGCCCGAGGTCAAGCAACGTGTACCGAGCGTCGGTCAGCTGGATCATGCCGGTCACGATGTCGCCTTCACGCCCTGCGTACTCCTCGTACTTGAGCTCACGCTCGGCTTCACGGATGCGTTGTGACATCACCTGGCGTGCGGTCTGGGCCGCGATGCGCCCGAAGTTGCCTGGTGTCACCTCGTATTCGTCACCGATCGGATGACCTTCTTCGTCAAGGTCTTGGGCCATCACCCGGTAATCGAGGGTCTCTGGATCGATCGTCACCCAGGCGTATTCCTTCGCTCCGGGAAGACGCTTGTAGGCAGACTCGAGAGCGTCAGCAAGCGCCGAGTAGAGGGCGTCGACAGTTATCCCTCGCTCGGCAGCCATGGCGTTGAGCGCTTCCATCATCTCCGCATTCATGTGACCTTCCTTTCTGGAGCCCTTTAGGGAACTCGAGTCTCGATTTCAGGCCTGTCTCAGGCCTTCTTGGGATGTTTCGCCTGACCCCACTCAAACACCGTGCGCGCCGATGCGATCTCATCGAAACCGATCTGGATCGTCTCGCCGCCCTCATCTTGCACCCACACACCATCTAGGCCGACGACCTCGATAGTGCCAGTGAGGCGCCGCGGCTTGTCAGTACCAGGCCACAACTTGAAACGCGCCTTGTTGCCGGTAGCACCCCTGAAGTGCTCGGGGGTTCGCAGCGGGCGCTCCAAACCAGGGCTTGACACCTCGAGGGTGTAGCTGGAGTCGATGATGTCGAGTGTGTCAAGCGTGCGACTTAGCGACCGCGAGAAACGTGCCAACCGATCAACATCAATGCCGCCCTCGGCATCGATCAGCACTCTCACCCTGGCACCGTGGTGCTCTACGTCATACAGGTCGACGGCAGCGTCAAGTGCTAGCGGGATCACAACCTCTCGCAAACGGTCTGTGATCGCCATCGCTGCCCTAGGCCTCCCGTTGAGTGTGGTGGTTCGTGTTGCTCGTGCGGCGACACGCTCCGGCGCCCCGGTCGGGCCACGAAGCGAACGAACAGCGAGACCGGGCTCACCCGGTGACGTTCTGAGGCCTGGACCGACAAACGGCGTGGACTTCTAGAGCCCACGCCGCTTCTGAGGAACCGAACGTTGCTAGGACTCTACCGCACGGCGCCGAGTCTTGAGGCGGATCCCCGCGATGGCCGACTCGGAGTTGTTGGCGTCATAACCGAGTTCGGCAAGGTTGCGCATGCGATCCTGGCGAGCAGCTCGACGGGCGTTGGCACGGGTCGCTTGGGCACGCTCTAAAGCAGCCTGAGAACCATGCTCGCAGATGTATTCGGCCCACTCGAGCAAGGCCGGAACCATCTCGGATTCGGGTACAACGGCAACGTTTTCACCCTTGACGAACAGGTGACCTCGCCGGTTCCCTGCGGCGATGCCCAGGTCGGCGTCACGGGCTTCACCCGGGCCGTTCACAACACAACCCATGACAGCTACCTGAAGGGGGATCTGGCGCTCACCAAAAGCTTCCATGGCCTCGCGAGCAATCGCAAAAACATCAACTTCAGCACGCCCACAACTCGGGCAGGCGATCAGATCAACATTGCGTCGCTGCCGCAGGCCCATCGCCTCAAGCAACTGGCGTCCGGCCCGAGCTTCGTTTACCGGATCTTCGGTGAGCGAGTAGCGGATCGTGTCACCGATGCCTTCAGCAAGCAGAGTGCCAATCCCAGCTGTCGATTTGATCAAACCCACCGGTGAGGGGCCGGCCTCGGTCACCCCCAGATGCAAGGGATGATCTGTGCGATCAGCGAGCTGGCGGTATGCCTCGATCATCAGTGGAACGCTTGATGCCTTCACCGAGATCTTGACAAGATCGAAGTCGACGTCTTCGAAGTAAGCCAGCTCCCGCATGGCCGAGGTGACCATGGCTTCGGGGGTGACACCGGTCTCGGAGTCATACAAAGTGGGATCGAGTGAACCCGCGTTTACACCGATTCGGATCGGTACCCCACGGTCGCGGCACTCAGAGGCAACCGTTTTGATGTGTGCCGGACGCCGGATATTGCCCGGGTTGAGGCGCAGGCAATGCACGCCTGCTTCTAGAGCAGCAAGCGCCATGCGGTAGTTGTGGTGAATGTCAGCGACGATCGGCACCGGCGAGCGTGGCACGATCCGAGCCAATCCCTCTGCAGCCTCGGGCCGGTTGCAGGTGCAGCGCACAATGTCGGCACCGGCAGCAGCCAGCGAGTAGATCTGCTGCAGCGTTGCTTCGTGATCCGCAGTCTTGGTGACGGTCATCGACTGCACGGTGATCGGCGAGCCACCCCCAACCGGGACAGACCCAACCATGATCTGGCGGGTCTCGCGCCTACCGAATGTGGCGGCTACCTTCACGCCCGAAGCGTAGCTGACACCCTCAGGTCGCCTAGCCGAAGCTGAACGGATCGACGATGTCGCGCACTAGTGCCACCCCGCCGATCAGCAACAACAGCACGACCACGGCATATGTGACAGGCATCAGGTTCCTGGCGTCGACCTCGTGGACTCTGCCGCGCAACGACCGGAGCCGCTCATAGGTGGCGACCGCCACGTGGCCGCCATCTAGGGGAAGCAACGGGATGAGGTTGAACACGCCAATAAAGACGTTGACAAATGCCAGCAACAACAAGATTTCGGTAGCACCGTCTGAGACTGCGGCTGCACCGATGCGAGCGACGCCAAAGATCGACAGCACCCGACTCTCATCGATCGTCGTAGTCTGCGTGGAGCGGGTACCTGCCTCGAGAGGTTGGGTTGCGTTTGGTGTCGCTGAGTCGTTACCCAGCAGCCCGTCGAAGGTGCCAAAGAGGCCTTCGGTAACGACCATCGGTAGACTGAACACCACCTCGCGTACGAGCACTCCGAAGAGTCTCAGTGACTCGCCTGTTGCCGCCAGCACTCCAAGGCCCGGATGGTGATAGTCCGCCGAGACGCCAAAGAAGCCTCGAACTGCCTGTGACGGGCTGATGATCGAGTGAAATACTGCACCGGACACCACCCCTGTGGCACCAGTGCGACCATCGACAAACGCAACATCAAGCGGCTCGCCGAGGCGGTTGCCGACATGGCGTGACACTTCGGAGTAGCTAGGTGGCCCCTCAACATCAAGGCCTTCCACGCCAAGGATGCGATCGCCCCCAAACAGGCCCTCGATCGTGGCTGCTCCCTCGTCGGTGAGACGTTCGCCGATGCGCATTGTCGTTGCGCGCAACTCGGAGCCGCGTTGGTAGATGACCTCCACTTGCTGACCCCGCAGCTCAGCCACCTGTGTGGAGAAGTCAGCAAATGTGGTGCGTTCAACTCCGGCAACTGACACCAATTGGTCTCCGGGTTGCAGGCCGCCGTCGGATGCTGCGCTTTGGGTAGAGACGGTGGCGAGCGTCCAATCATGGACTTCTGTGCTGTTGTCGGCACCGCCCGCAACTATGGAGCTGTCCATCACCAGCACCGCAAACAAGAAGGCAACGGCCATCACAAAGTGCATCGCCGAGCCCGCAACTAACACCACCAGCTTGCGGGGATAGCTCTTGGAGCGGAAGCTGCGGGACTCATCTGCTGCCTCCACGTGATCCAGGTTGTTCATCCCGATGATGCGCACATAGGCACCAGCCCAGATCGCCTTGATGCCGTACGCGGTCTCGCCCCGCTTAAACGACCAGATACGGGGGCCGAATCCCACAAAGAACTCGGTGACCTTCATGCCGGTTGCCCGTGCCGTCAGATAGTGACCCAACTCGTGCATGAACAGCGTGGCGACCAGCACCAAGATGATCACGACCCAGGCGACCCCCGCCGCTACCCCAACGAAGGCAAGCAGCGCGATCAGTGCGATTAGCCCGCGGTGACCTGCGAATCCGGTCGGCTGCGGCTCTGGCAGCGCAGCTTCGGTGATGACAGCAGACCCGCTGCGCTGCAAAACGGCACTGCGCGCTGGATTGTCACCGGCCGCTCGCAGGGTTGAGGCGCCGCGACGGTGCGGTGCCCGGGAGGTCTCGCTCACGTCCTCACCCGCTCAGCGACTCCCTCGCAGCAACTACTTTGCGCGCCTGGCGGCGGGCACGAGCATCGGCGTCAAGTACAGCATCGATGTCGGTAGCAGGGTCGCCTGGCCATTCACTAAGCACTTCGTCTATCACCGCTGGAATGGCGAACCAATCAATGCGACCCACAAGGAAAGCTTCGACTGCCACCTCGTTAGCAGCGCTTAGCCACGCTGGCGCGGTACGTGTTGCGCGTCCGGCTTGATAGGCAAGCTTGAGACAGCGGAAGATCTCGAAGTCGGGTGTCTCGAAGTCGAGGCGTCTAAGAGTCGACCAGTCGATCGCACCAAACGCAAGATCGAGCCTGTCGGGGTAAGCGAGTGCGTAACCGACACACATCCTCATGTCAGGAAGCGACAGTTGCGCAATGGTGGCACCATCGCAAAACGTGACCATCGAATGCACGATCGATTGACGATGAACCACCACTTCGATCTGGTCATAGGAAGTGCCAAACAGTTCGTGAGCCTCGATCACCTCGAGACCCTTGTTCATCAGGGTGCTCGAGTCGACCGTGATCTTCGGGCCCATCTGCCAGGTCGGGTGCGCCAGAGCATCGGCCACTGTGACGCCCTGCAGTTGTTGCTTGCTACGTCCCCTGAAGGGGCCACCGCTGGCCGTCAACACGATCTCCGAAACCCGCTCGGGGTGGTCGTTGGCCCTGAGACACTGATGAATCGCACAGTGTTCGGAGTCGACGGGCACGATCTCCGCGCCGGCCGTGCTGCGGGCATGTTGCACGACAGGGCCAGCCGCTATCAGCGACTCCTTGTTGGCGAGACCAAGGCGCTTACCTGCTTGCAAGCAAGCCAACGTCACCGGCAATCCGGCAAACCCGACCACACCGTTGATCGCGGTGTCAGCCGTCTCAACTGCATCCGCGCATGCTGAGGGGCCAGCCAGCAGCTCGGTGCCCTCAGGCAACATGGCGGCTAGCTGCGGAGCCAGCGAAGCATCGGCTAGGGCGACCACATCGGGGCGGAATTGCTGCGCTTGAGCGGCTAGCAATTCCAGCGAACGAGCCGCCCCAAGAGCAGACACCCGGTACTGCTGCGGGCGAGCCGCGACTATCTCAAGTGCTTGTTTGCCGACGCTGCCCGTCGAGCCGAGTACAGCTACCGGCTTCGGCAAGTTAGCCCACCCGCATCAGATGCACTGCGATCTTCGACATGATCGGCCCAACTAGAGCGAGACGATGTCGGTGACCAGAGCCACGTAGTAGGTAGCGGGCAACGCAAACAACATGGCGTCGAAGCGGTCAAGCACGCCACCATGGCCCGGCAGCAACGTTCCCATGTCTTTGATCCCGAGGTCACGCTTGAGCATCGACTCGGCCAGATCACCAATTGGTGCCACGATGGCGATCACAACTGCAAGCAACACGATCGTCCAGATGTCACCAGGAGCAGCAGCCACAGGAGCGGGGCGTCCCAGAACTCCCATCGCCACGCCAGCAAGGATGGTCACGATCACCCCACCGACCAAACCCTCAAGGGTCTTGTTCGGGCTCGCCTGGGACAGACTCGTTCGCCCGGCTGCCCGGCCGATCACCATGGCGCTCACGTCATGGGACACCGTAAGGATGATCGCGGCTGTCAACAGCCCGGTGCCGTGCTCAGGCACCCGCAAGATCAGCGCCGCGTGAGCACCAAGCACGCCGATATAGGTCACGGTCATGACCGTTATCGAAAGACCCTCTAAATTGCCTTCACTCGCTATCCCGCTCAGATACCACAATGCTCCGAAAGCAACCGTTAACACCAGCACCAAGGCGATGGCTTCCATGCCTCGCCAGTAGGTCGCTAACGGCATCGCTACGACCGCCGCAAAGCCCAGCACGACCGCTGGGTGCTTGCCGGCTACCCGCACTGCGTTGAGCAACTCAAGTGCTGCGAGACCGATCACGATGGTGGCCACTGCCAGCGCCCATACCGGAGCGACTTGCATCGCCGCCAGGATCACGGCTGCGAGACCCACCCCGATCACAACTGCCATCGGAATGTCACGACTTCCACCGGTCGCTATAGGTGGCGGATAATTCTGGTCGGGCAGGGAATCCCAGAAGCGCTCACCGGGTGGTGTGCCTATTGGCTCTTCGGGTTCTTGCCCACCAATTGGCTCGTGTGAGCCGCCTGCCCACTCCGGCGAAGTGGCGTGCTCCGTCCAGCCTGCCATCTCCTCGGGTTCAGCTTCGCGCAGCCTCGGTTCCGGGGCAGTGCGGGTTGTGCCGGTCTGAGTCTCCTCGTTCCAGGCGTAATCTGATGACTCGTCACCGAAGACGGATCTGCCAGCGACGACGCCCTCGTCATCTGCAAGCGTGCCGCCTTCAACCGGTCGGGTCCGTGTGTAGTCGTCGGTGTGGCTCACTCCATGGCTCCTAGCGATAACTCCTAATGTCGGTGGCCGACGACCCAACGAGGCTGAATGCCCCAATCAGACCTCCAGCAACTCCTCCTCTTTATTTGCCAGAGCGGCATCAATCTGGCCCTCGTGAGCACGTGTCATCACGTCTAGCTGGTCACCGGCTCGTGAGATTTGATCCTTTGAGACGCCGCCTTCCTTCTCAACGGCATCGAGATCTTTGCGCCCCTGCCGCCTCAAGCCGCGTATCTGATTACGTGACCGCTCGGCCATTGAGCCGACCACACGCGCTAACTGGCGGCGCCGCTCCTCGGTGAGCGGAGGGAATGACAGACGGATCGTGCGGCCGTCGTTACTGGGCACTAGGCCGAGTTGCGACTGCAAGATGGATCGCTCAATCGCAACGATGTTGGCGGGGTCGTGGGGGGTCACAAGCAGCTGACGTGCTTCGGGAATCGAGAACGTAACTAGCTCAAGCATCGACATCCGCACGCCGTACGCCTCGACGGGTAACCGCTCAAGCAATGCCGAGTTGGCGCGGCCGGTACGAACCGTCGAGAACTCACGGCGTGCCGCAGCTACGGCCTCATCCATCCGCTCATTCGCATCAGCAAGTACTAGCTCAATCAGTTCCTCGCTCATGTGCCGTGCCCCTCCTGAGCCACGATGGTACCCACCCGCGCACCGTCAAGCAGGAATTGCAGGTTCTGCGGGCCGCTCGAACCATTACAGCCCCCCATCAGGTCAAACACGACGATTGGCAATTCGTTATCCATGCACACCGTGATGGCTGTGAAATCCATCACCTCTAAGCCTCGATTCAGCACCTCAAGATAGGTCACCCGATCAAGGCGAGTGGCATCGGGTTCAAGTTCGGGATCGGCGGTGTAGATGCCGTCCACACCACCGTGGGTGCCTTTGAGCACAACTTCGGCATCAAGCTCTGCGGCACGCAGAGCTGCGGCGGTGTCGGTGGTAAAGAAGGGATTGCCCGTGCCGCCCGCGAAGATCACTACCCGTCCCCGCTCGAGGTGACGGATGGCTTTGCGGCGAATATAGGGCTCAGCGATCTGAGCCATGTGGATAGCTGTTTGAACCCGGGTCGGTAGCTCGAGTTGCTCGAGGGTGTCCTGGAGTGCCAGGGCGTTCATGACCGTGGCCAGCATTCCCATGTAGTCCGCCTGGGCGCGATCCATGCCGGTGCCGGCTCCCTGGATGCCGCGCCACAGGTTGCCCCCGCCGACAACCACGGCAATCTCAACATCGAACTCGCGGCGCGCGACCACAATCCCCGTAGCGATCTGGCGCACTGTGGCACCGTCGATTCCGAACTCCATGTCGCCCGCGAATGCTTCACCTGAGAGCTTGAGCAGGACGCGCCGCCAGCGCGGTGTTCGACACTGTGACGAGCCACAGTGGCTCACGGTCATGTGCCGATGACTACCTGCTCGAAGCGCAAGATGGATCCGCCGCCGATGCTCTTTTTGACCGGCACTTTGTCTCCGTGGAGGCCCTGCTCTAGCAGCACCCGCTGGCCGTACCAGCCACGCATGCGTCCTGCCACGATCTTGTCCCAGGCTCGTTCTGGTTTGCCTTCGGCCTTGGTGATCTCTAGCAGCGCTGCGCGTTCCCGCTCTACTTCATCGGCGGGTACGTCGCTAGCGGCTAGGAACTGCGGTTTGGCAAATGCGATGTGCAACGCCACCTGATGTAGTGCGTCGCCGGGCACGCCACGACCCTCAACCACCACTGCGTTGACGCCCCGACCGTCCTGGCGATGCACATAGGTGTCAAGCTCTGCCCCTTCGGCGGCAATTAGGCGCTTGACCTCTCCGACCTCGATGTTTTCCTTGAGTGTGAGCTTGAGGTCATCGAGTTCGGCCGCATAGCCGGCAGTGGCTTCGGTGCCGCCGGTGAGAACCGACGCTGCCATCGCCTCAACGAGTGACATGAAGGCGTTGTTCTTGGCTGAAAAGTCGGTCTCGCACTTCAGTTGCACGAGTGCGGCGCTGGTTGCGTCGTCTGAGATGGCGACTGCAACAGCGCCCTGGTCGTTGTCTCGACCCGAGCGGGCGTCGGCTTTGGCTAAGCCTTGTTCCCGCAGGATCTGCCGGGCGGTGTCCATGTCGCCATCGGCTGAGACAAGGGCGCGCTTGGCATCCATCATCCCCGCGCCGGTGGCGTCACGCAGCGCCTTTACATCTCGAGCGCTAACGGCCACCTGGACGCCTCCTTCCCGCTACTGCGGCTACTCGAGCGTCACGGGCCCGGGCAGCCTTAGCTGCTTCGGCTCGGGCGCGACGCTGAACCTGTGCAACTTCGGCCTCAGCAATTGGATCCCTGGAGGCCTCGTTGGCCTCGTTGCGTTTGGAGTGGATGAAGCGACCCTCTTGAACCGCATCGGAGATGACCCGTGCCATCAACTTGCCGGAACGGATGGCGTCATCGTTACCTGGAATAACAAAGTCCACGAGGTCTGGATCACAGTTGGTATCGACAACGGCGACGATCGGCACGCCAAGCTTGCGGGCCTCGGTCACTGCGATGTGTTCTTTCTTGGTGTCAAGAATGAAGACTGCTCCGGGACGCTCGGTCATGTCACGGATGCCACCGAGGTTGCGCTCAAGCTTCTTGAGTTCACGCCCGAGCAGCAGTGCCTCCTTTTTGGGCATGGCATCGAACTCGCCGGAGTCACGCATGCGCTGGTATTCCTTCATCTTGGCGATGCGCTTGGCGATCGTGTGGAAGTTGGTGAGCATGCCGCCCTGCCAGCGCTCATTTACGTATGGCATGTTGCAACGCTCGGCGAAGGACTCAACCGAATCCTGAGCTTGTTTTTTGGTGCCGATGAACAACACGTTGCCGCCTTCGGCCACGAGGTCACGGATAAACACGTACGCCTGTTCGAGATGCTTGAGCGTCTGGCGCAGATCGACGATGTGGATGCCGGAGCGATCACCATGAATGAAGCGCCGCATCTTGGGGTTCCAGCGGCGGGTCTGATGACCGAACTGAACGCCGGCTTCGAGGAGTTGCCTCATAGTTACAACGGCCATATGTCTTGTTCTCCCGGTTGTGCGTGGCCCGCGCCGGACGCTTCGGCGACGCGAGACGACCGGGTGAAGGCGCGGGTTGCGAAGTGATGAGCCGACACCCCTGCGATGCCGTCTAGGCCCCGGACAGGACCCGTCGGGAGTGTATTGGGCTGCTGTGACTAACAGCGCGGAAAGGGTCACGGGCGCCATCGGGGTTCGGGGTCAGGTGGGGTCAAGTCCAGTGCGGGACGAGTCGTACAACGACCCTCGGTACGCCGAAGAAGTCGGCGGGATCCACATACTCGCCATCGAGGCGCACCCCAAAGTGCAGCCGCTTCGAGCCGGTTGTCCCAACTACTTGAGACTGCTTGACGTGTTCACCTCGCTGCACGTTGATGCTTGCCAGGTACGAGTAGCTGCTGAGCAGACCATTGCCGTGATCAACCGTCACGTGGAGCTCTGAGGCGACCTGGCCCGCAAAGCTGACCGTGCCTGAAGCTGCCGCGAGTACTAGTTGACCAGGAAGCGTGTCGTACTCGATGCCTCTGTTGCCGGGACCATAGGGATTAGGTGGCGGACGAAACGGGTCGAACACATCAGCGTCAACAGGCGGCCGGAACACCCGGAACACAACGTCTGCAAGACCCTGAAGACCCTGCTGCGTCGCAGTTGTCGCAGATGCCCCGACGGAGGTGCCGCCGGCCCAGGTGACAAGCGAGTTGGCGGCACCCGATGTTGACTGTGTGGCCCCCGGCCGTGCATCAATCGACTCGGCAATGCGATCAGCAACAACAACACGAACAGGAGTTACAGCAGCGAGCGCAGCGAGTCCTGCTGCAACTGCAACCATGAAACGGACCGGGGCACTCATCGCCAAGTCCCCTAACGATGTGCGCTAGCTCAAATGACAGAAGCGAATTGCCACGAACCGTTAGGTCTTCGTCTTCGTGGCCACCCCAAGGCAGCTGCTTCGCCACGCACACCCCGAGAGTGCAAAATCTAACCGCCCCTGCCCGGCTACCCGCAGCCTGAGCGGCCGGGAGGGTCGCTGCTAGAGGCGGGCGATTGCTTGTTGGAGTCGGCTGAGGGTTTCTTGTTTGCCTAGTAGGCGCATTGCTTCCCAGAGGGGCAAGCCGGCATTGGTGCCGGTGATCGCAACACGAACTGGGGGCTGTGAGCGCACTTTCAGCCCGAGTTCGGTAGTCAGTTCATCACCTATGCCCATGACGATCTCTTGCAATCTTGATGCCGAGCCAAAGTCGTCTTCGGATAGCCGTTCCAGTGAGCGCCTCAACACCTGGGGGGCTGCCCTGCCCTTCACGACTCCCTTCTTCCAGGCACGTTGGTTGTAGGTGATCGAAGGCACGAACAGCCAGTCAAGCCATGGCTCAGCGGCATCAAGGGTTGAGATGCGTTTTTGCACTTCGGGTGCTAGAGCCGTCACCGTGTCGGGATCATAAAGGTCGGCTGGCCAGCGAGGCGAGGGGCCAGCAGCAGGCAAGAACGGCTCAACCGTGTTCGTGAACTGCTGGGGCGTGAGCGCCCTGATGTAGTGGGAGTTGATGTGATCTAGACGGACTTGATCAAAGAACGCGGGAGCGGGCTTGACTGCGTTCAAGTCGAACATCTCAGCCAGCTCGGATCGTGAGTGGATCTCGGTGCCATCTGGCGGCGACCAGCCGAGCAACGCTAGGTAGTTGACCATCGCTTCGGGTAGGTAGCCACGTTGCTGGTAGTAACTGAGACCCACGTCATGTCGCCGCTTGGAGAGCTTGCGTCGCTTCGCATCAACTAGGAGCGGCAGATGCCCATATGTCGGCGGTGTGCCGAAACCGAGTGCCTGCCACAACAACAACACACGAGGGGTCGTGTTGAGCAGGTCTTCGCCGCGGATCACATGGGTGATGCCCATGTCGTGGTCATCGACAGCGTTCGCGATGTGAAACGTGGGCGAGCCATCGCCACGGCGGATCACGAAATCGTCAAGATTCTCGTTCGCAAAGTTGACAGTGCCCCGCACGACATCGTTGACCGTGGTCACGCCGCTCTCCGGGCAACGGAAACGCACCACGACACCCGGGCCGTCCTTCACATCGCGATCACGAGACCATCCGTAATAGCCCACCGGGAGACCTGCATCGGCACACCGCTGCTCGATCTCTGACCTCGTGAGATCACAGAAGTAAGCCTTGCCGTCTGTAAGGAGTTGACCGATGGCGTCTAGATGCAGGTCGCGGCGCTCGGATTGGAATACCGGGTCGCCATCGGTGTCGATCCCCAGCCAGCGCAACGGCTCAACGATGGCATCTACATATGCCTGGGACTTGAGTGAGGCATCGGTATCCTCAACACGCAATAGCATCTCAGCGCCACTACCACGAGCGAACAGCCAGTTGAAGAGCGCGGTGCGAGCACTCCCAACATGTAGGTATCCGGTAGGGGCGGGAGCGAACCGCACCCGGGTTGTGCTCACCGATCGATCATAGGCAGCACTAGGAGTCACCGTGTCCAATCTTCCCCCTCCACCACCACCTCCGCCCGAGCCTTCAGAGCCGGAACGGTGGTCTCAACACTCTGTTGAACACTCACAGGGTTCCTCGAGCGCCCCTTACCCAGTGCCAACGGGCTACGCCCTGCTGCTAAGCGGGGAGCGAGTCCAGATCGCCGGCGCCGGCCGCCGTCTCGCCGCTTGAATCATCGACGTGCTGGCTGGCATACTCGTGATGGTCGGTGTCTCTATTGGACTCGTAGTTGTGAGCGTGGTAGCGAATGCAGGCGCGATCGGTGTGCTGGGACTTTTGCTGCTGTACGGCTTGACCGTGGCCGGATATGAGATAGTCCTTATCGCCCTCTTCGGCATGACCGTTGGAAAGTGGCTCGTGGGGATAAAGGTCGTCGCGCAGGTCGATGGATCAGTGCCCGGATGGAGTTCTTCTGTTAAGCGTTGGGTCCTGCCCGGTGTTTCCACTGCAATTCCTGGCGTGGGTTGGCTGCTCTCCTTGATCGTCTACCTTTCGCTGTTCTGGGGCAAAGACCAACGAGGCTGGCACGACCAATTCGGCGGCACGATCGTTGTGATGAAGTGATGGGCAATGCCGCGTCTGCGCTATTGCTAAGCGGTGAGGAGGTAACGCGAGGCGGCGTCGGCCGCCGATCTCTCGCGCGAACTCTGGATGCTCTAATAGGCGGTGCGCTGATCACTCTGTTTCTGTTCATTGAAGAAGACTCGTGGTCGGGCGGCGTTGGCCTCTTCGGCATGGCTCTGATCGTGGGCCTCAATCTGGGTCGTGTTTGATGTTGTTCCCGTCGCCCTTTGGGGCCGAACATTAGGGAAGTGGATCCTCGGTGTAAAGGTCACGTCAAGACTTGATGGATCTGTGCCAGGTTGGAGCCTCTCTTTGAGGCGCTGGATCCTGCCCGGAGCGATGTTTTTTCCCTTCTTCATCTTCGGTCCGCCGCTCGCCGCGCTCGTGTACGTGTCGGCGTTGTGGGGCAAGGACCAGCGCGGGTGGCACGACAGACTCGCCGGCACGATGGTTGTGCGGAGTCGCGGTTAGCTGTTGCGTGCGAGGAGTTCGTGCGGGCTGACGGAGAGGGTGCCAGGGGCTTGGCGGAGTGTGGCTTCCGGTACAAGTCCGGCCAGGTGCATGCGGGTGTGGTAGCCGTGGTGACCGGCAGCACCTGCAAAGGCGTCGCGTCGACTGGCGAGCAGTGCCGCATCGGGCTCGGTTAGGAAGCCAAACAACTCGAGCGCTAGCCGCAGGTCGTGGATCACAGGGCCTCTCGAGAAGATCGATGCTCTGCGCAGTGCTACCGCACAACACCCTGCCATGGCATCATCGAGACGCTCGCCATCACCCAAGATCACCTGATCGGCGACCGACTCGGCGAGCTTCAACATGTAGCCCTGATCGGGGCCTTGCGACCCGAAGCCGCTTCCAGTGTTGGGGCCGCGGCCTACAACTTCGCCGGGACGATCCGCTAACCAGGCTTGCGGACGCCGGGGCGGCGAGCGGTAAAGCGAAGGAGCCGACATGTTGTCACGAACATGTGAGGGTGCAGCCACGAGGCGGAAGGCTAAGCCTCTAGCAGGCGCGTAGCAGACCGTAAACGATCGAATCCGAAAGGGCCTGCCATGAGGCCTCGATGATATTGTGCGAGACCCCGATCGTGGTCCAACCGTCATCACCATCGGTCGAGTCGATCAGCACACGCGTGACTGCGGCTGTTCCCTTTTGAGTGTCGAGCACTCTCACCTTGTAATCGGTCAGCGAGATGCTTTCGAGTTCGGGGTAGACGTCGCCGACAGCAGTCCGGAAGGCATTGTCGAGAGCGTTCACAGGGCCGTTCCCCTCACCTACCGCAACCCGGCGCTCATCACCGACCCACAACTTCACAGTCGCTTCGGTATCAACCTCAACAGCAACATCGTTCCACGCCCGGGCGCCAGTGCCTGAACGGTGATCCAGTAGTACCCGAAATGACTCGAGCCGGAAGTAATCCTGTTCCCAACCAGCCGCACCGCGCATCAGCAACTCAAGCGAGGCGTCTGCTGCCTCAAAGTGATAACCGGCATGTTCAAGGCGCTTGAGTGTCTCGATCACTTCACCGAGAACTTGCCCGTCAAGGTTGAACCCGAGCGCTGTGGCTCGCATCTCGAGGGTTGAGCGCCCTGCCATTTCAGAGACAAGCACCCGTGTGCCGTTTCCGACCAAGTCCGGTTCTACGTGCTCATAGGCATCCCGTCGGCGGTTCAAGGCACTGGCATGCAGTCCAGCTTTATGCGCAAATGCACTGCGCCCTACGTACGGCTGCTGAGGATTGATCGGCAAGTTGACTAGTTCAGCAACGTGATGAGAGACCGAAGTCAATCGAGGGAGCCGTCCTTCAGGTAAGGCTTGGTAACCCATCTTTAATTCGAGATTTGCGATGATTGGCACGAGGTCGCAGTTGCCGACCCGCTCGCCGTAGCCATTAATCGTGCCTTGCACGTGACTAGCTCCAGCACTCACGGCACACAGAGCATTGGCCACCCCACAGCCGGTGTCGTTATGTAGGTGGATGCCAACCGAGCAATCTACGTGCGATACAACAGATGCGACTGACTCTTCAATCTGTGGTGGCAGGGTTCCGCCATTGGTGTCACATAAGACCACTGTTGAGACTCCCGCCATTGCGGCAGCCTCAATCACCCGCAAACTGAACTCTGGGTTGTTGAAGTAACCATCGAAAAAGTGCTCAGCATCAAAGATCACTTCTTTGCCTTGATCGACTAGGAACTCAACAGACTCCGCAACCATGGCGACGCCCTCATCAAGTGAGGTGCGTAACGCTTCTCGTACGTGATAATCCCAACACTTGCCAACGATGCAAACCGTGGATGTACCCGCTTCAACCAGATTGGTGAGCACCATGTCGGAGTCGACCCTGCCTTTGGGTCGTCGTGTTGATCCGAATGCGACTAACTCGCTGACCTCCAGTCTCAGTTCGGTTTGTGCTCGCTGGAAGAACTCGTTGTCTTTGGGGTTCGAACCCGGCCACCCGCCCTCGATATAGGCGACACCGAGATAATCAAGTTGCTCGGCGATGCGCAACTTGTCATCGACCGTGAGCGATATCCCTTCTAGCTGCGCGCCGTCGCGCAGCGTCGTGTCGTAGATCTCAACCTGCACTGGCGTCAGTTCCCTGGCGCTACTGCGGGGTGCGAGGCGAAGTGCCGTTGTGAAGCGGAGCGACTACTCATAGACGTATTCGTTCCAATTCTTGTAACGGTCGGTGCGACCCCGCACTGCATCGGCATAAGCCTCAGCGATAGCAAGGGTGCGAGGGCCTGGACAGTTGTAGGTGCGGTCGTCCACCGAGTTAACAGCACTCACCTCAGCCGCAGTGCCACACACAAAGACCTCTTCGGCGATGTAAAGGTCGCTGCGGGCAAGGTCAGCGACAACGACGTCAATGCCGATGTCACGACCAATCGTGATCACAGAGTTCTGGGTAATCCCGGGAAGAGCACCTGATGACAGCGGCGGTGTAACTAGCACGTCAGGAGTGCCAGCAAAGATGTTCTCCCCGCTGCACTCAGAGACAAGACCAGCAGGATTAAGCATGATTGCCTCGTCATAGCCGGCCCTGAGAGCCTCCATCTTTGCCAGAGTTGAGTTGGCGTAATTGCCTGTGGTCTTTGACGCTGGAGGCATGATGTTGTGGTCGTGGCGCATCCACGACGAGACTTTCAAACGCACCCCTTTGGTGAGAGCGTCTTCGCCAAGATAGGCACCCCAGGGCCACACCGCAATCGCGATATCAGTAACACAGCCATTGGTAGCCAGGCCGATCTCGCCATAGCCGTAGTAGGCAATTGGGCGTATGTAGCACTCGGGCAGGCCGCTGTCTCGCACCACGAGTTTGCATGCTTCAACGATCTCGTTGACCGAGTACGGCATTGGCATGTTGAGGATCCGTGCCGAGTTGTACAGACGCTGAATGTGATCGGTTAGCCGGAAGACACACGGGCCGTCGTCGGTTGCGTAGGCACGGATGCCCTCAAACACACCCGTTCCGTAGTGCAGCGAGTGAGACAGCACGTGAATCTTGGCGTCTTCCCACGGAACGAGTTCGCCGTTCATCCAGATGTTGCGGGTTGGCGTGATGGGCATGGTGGCTTGTTGCCTTCCGGGTTGGGTTCGTCTTCTGAGTTGTTTAGGGCTCTCGAATTGGGCGGGCTCGGGTGATTATTGGGTGAGGCGAGATGCGATGCCGTCACCGATCTCGCTTGTTGAGCCAACTAGGGACTCTGGTTCGCTACAGGCATCACGGATCCGTTGAGCGGCTCCGGTCTCACCGAGATGATCCAACATCATGGCACCAGACAGCACTGCAGCGATTGGGTTGGCTTGACCGGTGCCGGCAATGTCGGGGGCAGACCCATGTACCGGCTCAAACATTGACACTCGCCCGGGGTGCAGGTTTGCGGTTGGCGCAAGGCCGATCCCCCCAGAAACGGCACCGCCAAGGTCGGTAAGGATGTCGCCGAAGAGGTTGTCAGTAACAACCACGTCGTAGCGGCCCGGATCGTTCACGAAATAGATGCACGCGGCGTCAACATGGTTGTAGGCAGTAGCGACGTCGGGATAGTCGACTGACACTTCATCAAAGGTTCGCTGCCAGAGGTCGCCTGCAAAAGTTAAGACGTTTGTCTTGTGTACCAGAGTGAGGTGTTTGCGCCGCTGCATCGCAAGTTCGAATGCATAGCGCACCGCACGTTCTACGCCGTGACGAGTGTTGACAGATCCTTGAGTCGCGATCTCGTGTGGGGTGTGACGGCGCAGGAACCCGCCTTCACCCGCATAGGTACCCTCGGTGTTCTCGCGGATTACGACGAAATCGTGAGCGGTGGCTGTGAACGGGCGCAGATTGATGTAGAGGTCAAGTTCGAAGCGCATCCGCAAGAGCAGGCCCCGCTCAATCACACCGGGTGGCACGCCTGGGGTGCCAACCGCACCCATATATAAGGCATCGAGTTGTCGCCACTCGTCGATGGTGTCGGCATCAAGCACGGTGCCGTCTCTTAGGTAACGGGCACCACCTAGGTCATAAGGGGTGAGATCTAAGTCGACTCCTGCCGCAGCGATGACCTTGAGTCCCTCTGCGACGACGTCGGGGCCGATCCCGTCTCCCCCTATCACTCCCACTCGATGCGTCATGTCAGACTCGGCTTCTCCCTGATGTCGGACGGATTGGTCTCAGCTAGCTCCAAACAAGAAACCGCCCACGCAGATAGTGGACGGTAGGTGCGCGCGCCTCTTGAGCGCGCGCTAGGTAATCGTTACGCCCGGAAGCGGCGAGCAACGCCGACGGGCAACAGGGGCACCACGAGTGCGAGACACGGGCCCGAACTATAACACTTCACTCTGCTGCTGTTTTGTCTACAGACGTCAACGTCGTGTGGAGAGCGGGAGGAGCTTCGATAAGGCTGTGCCGGTCATGAAGCTAGATTGAGAAGATGGCTCGCGTTCATCAGCTCTCAAAGGAAGCCCACGATCGGCTCCAACGTGAACACTCTGACCTAACAACCCGAGGACGTATCGAGATCGCCCAGAAGATTGAGGCGGCGCGCGAACTTGGTGACCTCTCTGAGAATGGTGACTATCACGCTGCCAAGGAGGAGCAGGGGCGGATGGAGGCACGCATCCGCCAGCTCACCAGCGTCTTGACCGATGCAGTGATCATTGACAAGGGGCTTCCGGGTACCAGCGTCAGCGTTGGCTCTGTGATCAGTGTCTTATATGACGGCGACGATGAGCCTGAGGACATGCTGGTAGGCACGATCGAAGAACGCGGTCAAGACGTGACGGTAGTTTCGCCAGGTTCCCCTATGGGTGAAGCGCTGCTCGGCGCGTGCGAGGGAGACACCGTCGAGTTCGAATCCCCAGCCGGGATGCTCAGCGTCAAGGTGGTCAAGATCTCATAACCCGGTGCCCGAGACTCCCCGCACACTGCGCTGGGCACGTGTCCTGCTCGTCGCAGGCGCCTTACTACTAGCAGCCGCCGCTGCCCTATTCGTCTGGGACGCAGCCGGAGACGACCCCCCACAACCCACCATCACCGGCACGCCCTAATCCGATTGGATCGGAGAGGTTTCTCCGGGACGGGACATTTGTGGCTTGCAGTCCGGACTTGGGGACGTTTACTACGTGCAGCACCGGTAGAACGGTGGCCTTGGGAGGTTTGGTGATGGGTGGGTAAGTGCTGGCGGTAGTTGGTGAAGGTCGGGTTTGGGAGGATCCGGCGGTGGTTTCGGTTAATCGGTTGCCGATGCATGTGCCGCTGTCGGGATTTGAACGCCTGTCGCTTGATGGTCGATGGAACCTTGAACTGTTTGAGCGCCCTGATGCGGTACCGATTGAAGCATTGGTGGGAGATCGCACCGACGCCACCGGTGTTGAGGTGCCAGGCAACTGGACGATGCAGCAACTGCACCTTGCTGACGGATCGCAGTGTGTTGACTTGCCTCATTACACCAATGTCAAGATGCCGTTTGAGGGGCCTCCTCCACGACTTCCCGAGCGCAACACGACCGGTGTCTATCGACGATTGGTCACGCTGCCGAGTAGTTGGCAGGGGCAGCGAGTCGTGTTGCATGTGGGCGGTGCCGAGAGCGTTCACGCCGTCTATATCAACGGAGACTTCGTCGGTTATGGCACCGACAGCAGGCTGCCTAGTGAATATGACCTAACGCCACAGCTTCACGATGACGAGGGTACGTGGTGTCACGAGGTCGAATTAGCCATCGTCGTCATTCGGTACAGCGCGCACAGCTATATCGAAGATCAGGATCAGTGGTGGATGGCTGGACTGCATCGTTCTGTCTGGCTTGAGTCACGCCAGACGGTTCAGATCGCCGACCTTCCGATTGCAACCGACTTCGACTCTCGAACCCAAACCGGGCAGGTGCAAGTGCGAGCCGATGTCGACTTTGGTACCCGACCCGAAAACGGCTGGTCAGTGCGGTTCACGCTCTGTCATCCCACCGGCGCAATCCCAGGTGAGCACGAGGCAGCCCAACCCTCAGGTGATCTCACCGAATCACGGTCGCGCGCACCCGTTGGGGCCGCTCTGGCACAGGCTCACCTGCACCAACATCAACTCGTGGATGCGCAACAGGTTGTGTCACCGGTCGAGCCAGCGACGCGTCATCCGAGACACTGTCAACTGTTGCCCGGGGTGGCGTCCACGGGATTTGGCGCGTCGGCGGTCTTTGAGGTCAAAAACGCGAGGGCTTGGACTGCTGAGACTCCTCACCTCTACACGCTTGTTACGGAGTTACTTGATGATGAGGGCAGCGTCAGGCACGTTGAGGCACAGCGTGTGGGACTGCGGCGGGTGGAGGTGCGAGACGGTCAACTGCTGGTCAACGATCGCGCTATCCGCATCTTCGGGGTGAACCGTCACGACCATCACCCCGATAGAGGCAAGGCAGTCACGCTCGACGACATCCGGGCCGACTTCACGATGATGCGGCGCCACAACATCAACGCCATACGCACCTCGCACTACCCGAACAGATCCGAGTTCTACGAACTCTGCGACGAACTCGGCTTCTACGTGTTCGACGAAGCGAACATCGAATCGCACGCCTACGAGCAAACCATCTGCGAGGACCCACAGTACCGCTCCGCGATGGTTGAACGCGCACGCATGGTGCAGCGTGACCGCAACCATGCGTGTGTCGTGGTCTGGAGCCTTGGCAACGAAAGCGGCTACGGCACCGTTCACGACGCTCTAGCGGGATGGATCAGAACGTCTGATCCGACCCGACCGTTGCACTACGAACCTGCCATCGACCTTGACGGTTGGGAGACGGGTGGCAAGCTTGCGACTGACATTGTCTGTCCGATGTATCCACCGATTGAGGCGATCCGGGCCTACGGCGAGAAGCGCCTGGGTACCCGGCCGCTCATCATGTGCGAGTACAGCCATGCGATGGGCAATAGCAACGGCTCGCTTGCTGAATACTGGGATGTGATCGAAGCGAACCCCGACCTACAGGGCGGCTTCCTGTGGGAATGGAAGGACCAGGCGCTACGCCAGCGACTGGCCGATGGCCGGGTTCGGCTCGCGTGTGGCGGTCACTTCGACGACGAGCCAAATGATGGCAATTTCGTTGATGACGGATTGATGTCAGCAGATCTCGAACCTCATCCGGCGATGCGTGAGGTCGCCTGGGTCTACCGCCCGGTGACAGTCAGCCTGACGTCCGACAGAGTCGGGCTGCTTGTCGAGAATCGCAGAGCGTTTCGTGGGCTGGATGATATAAACGCTCGCTGGAAGTTGATCCATGATGGACAAGAGAAAGCGACCGGATTGCTGGACTGCCCGAGGGTCAAGGCGGGTGCAACGGTACGAGTCCCACTCCCCAACACCGTCTCTGAACTGCTGGGTACGCGAAGCGGAGCTAACAATTCGCAGACCGCCGCCGACGGCACGCCGAGCCACAGCCGGCTCGATTTCTGTGGCAATGCTGACGGTTCCGACGTAGAACCCGGTGAGTTGCAGCCACGGGGAGAGTGTCATCTCACAGTTTTGTGGGAAACGGTGAACGACGGCTGGTTTGCTCCTGCGGGTCACCTTGTTGCATGGGATCAGGTTTGCATTCGCGAGGCACGGTCAGCGGATCACGGAGCATCTCCACGAGAGCCCGCGCCACACCAGCGAGCCAACCTCCCAGAAGGTAACGGGGCGCAACCCGAGTCTCCCACTCTCGGTGATCTTGTGGGACCGCAGCTGAATCTCTGGCGTGCCGCTACAGACAACGACGGGTTCAAGTTGATGCCACACCTGCGTGAGCAGTGGACTGTCGGGGGTCGTGCCCTGTGGCGTTGGTTCGATCAGGGTCTAAACCATCAGCGTGCTGAATCACTCGTAGAGCACCAAGTTGAGGTTAATCAGACTTTCTCGGGCACCGAGTATCGCCACATGGTGCGAGTGCCTGAGGCGCTAGAGGATCTGCCACGAGTTGGTGTCATGTTTGAGGTGCCGGAGCGTTTCAACGCTTTGCGCTGGTTCGGTCGGGGCCCACATGAGAACTACCCGGATCGCAAACGCAGCGCCACCCTCGGTATCTGGAGCCAGCAGCCCGACGAACTCCCCTACCTCGTGCCCCAGGAGTTCGGGTTGCGATGTGACTGTCGCTGGTTTGAGCTCATCGATCCTGAACAACAACAGGCGATCCGAATCGAAGCGCTAGAACCCAGGGCGCTTCACTTCTCGGCGACTCGCCACAGTGCAGCGGAACTCTTTGCCGCTAGCGAACAACATGAACTCCCCCAGCGCACGGGACTCGTGGTGTGCGTCGATGTTGCGCACCGGGGGCTCGGCACAGCGAGCTGCGGGCCGGCGGTGCTACCCCAGTACCGAGTTGACGCTGGCCGCTATGAGATCTCGTATCGCGTCAGCCTCACCAGAGCAGACGCAAGCAACTGCTAGGCATCGGTTGCGACCAGGTGGATTAGCACGCCAGTAGCAGGATGCAAGGCCGGAGGCTGCAGGCCCAGACGCTCGAGTTCCTCCCCCTTCAAGCGCACGCCAACGGATGTCCACCGGGGCTGACGTTTGGCAGGACCAGCCGATTCTCCCGGCAGCCCGATGACCTCACACGAATAGGTCACATCAGGAGTAAGGCCACGAACATACAAGCGGGGCGGGGTCAAGCTCGGGCTAGTAGCCACCGCCGAGAAACTGATCAGCGCTTCGAGACGGTCACCGTCATACACCCCATGTGCCACATAGGCGTCCTCGGTGTCGAAGCGCACAACGTCGCCGGCGTGCAACAGTCCACGGAAACGTTTGTGCAGCGAGATGATCTGTGCCAAGGCATCAAGCTCAGAGTCACTTAGTTCGAGCAGGTTGCACTCAACACCCATGTGACCGAACAACGCTGTGAGACCCCGAAACGAGAGACTGTGACGCCTTCCGGTCGTAGCAGAGACTTCGGGGCCAACGTGGCAACCCACCATCTCGGGCGGAATCAGCATCGACGCACCCTGCTGTATCCGCTGGCGTTCCAGAGCGTCGATGCAGTCGCTCGTCCAGACCCGCTCGCATCGCTGCAGGATCTCATGATCGATGCGACCCCCTCCCGAAGCGCAACTCTCGATCTCTATGTTGCGATGACGGTCACGCAACGTGTCGATGAGTTCGTACAAGGCATGCGCCTGGGTGTGACTGCCAGCAGATCCATCGACTCCGCTGCCGCCGATGTGATCACGGTTCATGTCCCATTTCAGAAACGAGATCTCGTGGTCACGCAGCAGCGCATCGAGTCGACCGAGGATGTGATCGAACGCCGCAGGATTGGCTAGGTCGAGCACAAGCTGGTTGCGCCCAGTGACTAACTCGTAGCCGTCGGTCGTCAAGGCCCACTCAGGATGTGCCCGGTAAAGGTCACTGTCGGGATTGACCATCTCGGGCTCGACCCAGATGCCGAAGGTCATCCCCAGACCCTTGACGTGCTCGATTAGCGGAGCGAGCCCATGGGGATGCGCTTCGGGGGAAACCTCCCAGTCGCCTAAACCCGAAGTGTCGTCACGGCGAGAGCCGAACCAACCGTCATCAAGCACGAAGCGTTCCACGCCCACTCGTGCAGCCCGATCGGCCAGCGCGCACAGTTTGGTGAAGTCGTGGTCGAAGTAAACCGCCTCCCAGGTGTTGCAAACGACTGGGCGGGCAGTTCTCGGATGCTGTGGCCGTTCACGCAAGCGGCGATGAAAGCGCTGTGTGGCAGCGTTGAGTCCAGCGTCGCTGTACACAGCCACAACCTTGGGGGCAACGTAGGTTGCGCCGGGCGCCAGAGCTACCTCACCTGGGTGCAGCAACTCACCAAGTTGCAGGTAACGGCGACCATCGGCAAGGCGATCGGCGAGCACCACCGAGTTGCCACTCCAGGCAAGGTGAGCACCCCAGATCTCACCGCTGAACTCTCCGAATCCTGGTGTTCCGACAAACAACAGCGGTGGGTTTTGATGCGAAGTCCGCCCCCGTCGATTCTCACGCAACTGAGCACCGCGACCCCAGGTGACGCGCCGTGGATGCAGTTCTCGTGACCATCTTCCGGTGAAGGTCAACATCTCACTGCAATAGTCGGGAACAGCGATCGTGGTGCTGAGACCATGCAACAGGTACGCCTCAACATCGCTGAGATTCGTGAGCGCCACCTGCACATCGAGCGTGTGCCCAACCGTGATGGTCGTCGTGAGCAACAAACCGGCGACCTCATCGCGCGCTTCAACCCGCAGGCTCTGATCGTCATCGGAGTAGGTATGGCCAGCGGGTTCGAAGCGGGGTGCCCAGCCCTGACCATCGGGACGGCAACCAAGAATCCCGGGTCGTCCGTGAAACCCCGATCCATGTTCAGGCACCACAGACACTGGAGCAACGGTGTCCACTGTTGCATGCACGACCGGGCGATCTAGTGCTGCTTTGAGTTGGGAGCTATCAGCCTCAAGCCATGGGTGGTTATGGGCAGATCGCAGTGGCGCGCCCCAGTATGTGATTACCGGAGCCCCGTGTGAGAGGTCGATTAGAGCGTCGAGACGGGTTCCTTTGAGATGGATTAGCCCGGATTGAACCGGCACGAAGTCAGCCCTTAGTGGAACCCAGAGTTAGCCCCGAAATGAACTGCTTCTGCAACACGAGGTACACGACCAGCATCGGGAGAGCGATCAGCAACGAAGCGGCCGCAATCAGGTTGAAGTCGGTTGCATATTGACCGTTCAGTACTGCAATCGACGAGGTAATAGGCCGCTCATCTCCCTGATTCAACAGCACCGAACCCCAGAAGAAGTCGTTGTAGAGCCAGGTGAACTCAAGCGTTGCCAACGCAGCGAGTGCGGGACGGCTGAGAGGCAATATCACCTGGAAGAACCGCCGCCACACGCCAGCGCCATCAACAGCCGCGGCTTCATCAATCGACTTGGGGATCGTCTTCATGTAGTTGGCAAGCACAAACGTGCAGAAACCAACTTGAAACGCGATGTGGATGATGATCACAGCGATCTTGGTACCCAACAGGCTGCCTGTGTCTGTGTCAGAGAGGATGTCGGGCCAGGGCACCCGTTTGAAGATCTGGAACAGCGGTTGGAACAACACCTGCTGGGGCATGAGGTTGCCCGCGGTGAACAGCACCAGAAACGCGATGTTGAAGCGCCAGCTGTAGCGAGTACAGGCATAGCCAACCATGGAAGCCAGCAACAGCGTCAACACAAGTGCCGGAATGACAATGAATCCAGAGTTGAAGAACGTCTTGCTCATCTCGCCGACGTTCCACGCGTCACGATAGTTCTGCAATGTGAGGGTCTCTGGCAGCGAGAAAGCACCATTAGGTGCAGTATCGGATTCGTAGAACCGAAACGAGTTGTACGCCGCTGTGAACACCGGAATAAGCCAGCCAACAGCGGCGGCTGTCAAGAACCCATAGAGCAACACGCGAGCGGGACGTATCTTTCTCTTTGGGGCCTCACTAGAGGTGGACTTCATGGATTGTGAACTTGCGGTTGATGCAGGCTCGACTGGCGAATCCACGGCAGTTGTCTGGTTCAATTGACTGACTCCCTGTAGTGATTGACTACATACCACATGATGAAGCCGAGACAAAGGAGCAACATCACAACGCCGTAAGCAGATCCAAATCCCACACGACCAACACCTTCGCCAAGCAGGCTCTTGGTGACAAGCGTGCCCATCACGTCGATACCGCGAGGCTCATTTAGGGCTGCGATGATGTCATAGGCACGCAGAGCCTCGATTGCTGTAATCACGACAACCACGACGTTGATTGGCTTGAGTGTCGGAAACACGACGTGCCGGAATGACTGCCACTCATTGCAACCGTCAATTGAAGCAGCTTCTCGCAATCCCGGATCAACAGCCTTGAGTCCGGCAAGATACATCACCATGATGTAGCCAATGTGACGCCACGCCATCGCCACCAGCAATGCTGCGAAGTTCTTAGACAGACCCAGCTAGTAATCCAGGAACGGCAGATCGAACGAGAAGATCTTCGTCCCGTCACCCACAAAGTCAACCGGATCACCCGGCCAGACGATGTTCAGCAGTCCCCTATCTCGAGAGAACATCGTCGATTTCCAGATGAACCCGACAACTGCCAGAGAAAGCACAACCGGGAAGTAGTAAATGCTCTGCGTAGATACGACCGCCACGCAAATTCTTGTCAAGCAGGTATGCAAACAGCATGCCGATCGCTGAGCAGATCGTCAGCCAGATGATCAACACAAAATTGTTGAACAGAGCCGGGAAGAGATCACCCTCAAAGACAGTGAAGATGAACCAGTAGTTGCGGAACCCGACTGGGCGCATGTCACTAAGTGGGGCTAGATTGTCCCACTCAAAGAACGACAAGATCACGGTCAGCATGGCTGGTATCCACACCAAACCGATGTGGATACCAGCCGGAACGCCAACCATCACCCACAATGCAATGTTGTCGCCTCGCGTTCTTGAACGAAGCTTCTTCCGTGAAGCCGAACGGCGCCGGCGACCGGCTTTCTTGCCGGCTTCCGGCGCCGTTGGTGGAGGACTTAGTGTCCCTGCCTGTTTCGTATTCATGGTTGGTGCCTGCTCAGTTCCCCTGTTGCTTCACGGCACCGCTTACCGCTGCTTTGCTACAGGTCCGGCAGGCGATGCCGATCAGTTGTACTGCTGGTTATCCCCCCGCTCCCGGTGATCGACCGACTGACAATCAACAATCACCGGTGCGTGTAAACCTACTCAAAGGTGTAGGTCTGCTTCTTGGCTTCGATGTCTGAGAGGATCGCGTCGATGTCACCAGGCGATGCCAGGAAGTCAGCGATACCCACACCGACAACGTTGGCGGCAAAGTCCGGGTCGGTGTCACGATCAAGGAACTGCGAGATGTACTTGGCCGTGCCGACTGCCTCAGCGGACTTCTTCTGCAGCGCGTTGTAGCCACTCGTGTCAGCATTGCTGTTCGCCGCAACCACCGAAGGATCGACCGACAGGTAGGCATCGATCGCTTCAACAGAAGCGATGCCCTTGAGCAGCGCCTTGGCACCTGCTTCGTTGTCGGGCTCGGCAGCCATCATGAAACCATCGATTGGTGCCTCAATGGCGTCCTGACCATGATCCGGATTGACCTCTGGGAACAGGAAGAAGTCAATGTCGTCGATGATGTCGGCCTGGGTCTCACCATCGAAGTTAGAGGTGAGGAACGTGCCGATCAGGTACATGCCGGCTGAGCCGTCACCCAGCGCATTGGCTGCATCCTGCCAGTTACGACCGTTCGCATCGGGCTGGTAGTAGGGCAGGATCTCTTCCCAGGCTACGAAGATGTTCTTGACCGCGTCGCTCTCCCAACTCTCGCGGCCGCCCATCAGGCTGACATGGAAGTCGTAGCCATTGGTGCGCATGTTGAGCATGTCGAACATGCTCATCTGAGGCCAGCGGCCCTCATTGGCGGCGCACAGCGGGGTCAAGCCGTCCGCGACCATCGTGTCGCACAGCGCCTTGAACTCGTCCCAGGTAGTGGGAATCTCGTAACCGTGATCGGCGAAGACGCTCTTGCGGTAATGGACAGCCCAGGGGTAGAAGTAGAATGGTACGAAGTACTGCTTGCCGTCAAGCCCTGATGAGGCGCTGCGGAAACCATCAGACATACCGGGCAAGTCGCCCCACACGTCAGAAATGTCGCCAACCACGCCCTTGCTCGCAAAGGCACGCATCCGGTAGCCGGCAAACCAGGCAACAACATCGTCTGGCTGCTGGATGTAAGTGTTGAAGTTCTCCTGGTATGTGTTGTGGTCGATCGTGTTGATGACCACATCAACGCCTGTGGCAGCGATAGTGGCTGCCAGGGCTTCCTTGGGCTTCTCGTCTGAGTAGTTCGATCCGAGCGTGGTCGATCCGACGCTGGCCTCAGGCTCGGGCTCAGGTGCAGGTTCCTCCGCAGCTGCGGCGGTCGTTGCGGGTGCAGCCGTCGTAGTTGCGGGCGCTGCCTCGTCGTCATCGCCACATGCTGCTAGCAGTGCTGCGCCGCCCAGGGCGACAGCGCCGCTACCAATCACAAAGCTGCGACGGTTTAGTCGTGACAGGCTCAACTCCGGTGTGGGCTTCTCGGGTGTTGTCATGTTGTCCCTCCGAGGGTCTTGGTTGTGATTTATAAAGTGGCCGTCTCAGTCCATCCCGCGCCGCTCCCACCCGGGAGCAAACAACTCGATGGAATGCCGCCGGGTGCTGGCCCGATGTTCGACCCGCTCCCAGTCCACTTGCACACCGAGCCCGGGTGCCGTGGGAATGGCGAGGTGGCCGTCGACAAGTTGAAACGATGGGGTTACGAGGCCTCGAGTCCAGTCCTCGTTGAAGTAGTCAAACGATTCCTGGATGTAGAAGTTGGGCACGCAAGCAGCCAACTGCGTGCTCACTGCAGTGCAGATCGTGCCTTGAGCGTTGTGGGGAGCGATCACGGCGTGGTGAGCATCGGCGATGGCAGCGGCTTGGCGGGTTCGCCAGATGCCACCGAGGTGAATCGGCTCGGGTTGCACTATCCCGACTGCACCGCCGGCTACCAGTTCTGCGATCTGTTGCAGGCTGCTGTACGACTCGCCAGAGGCGATGGGCACTGGTGAACGCTGTGCCATGGCGGTTAGAGCAGCGATGTTGTGATGCGACAGCGGTTCCTCGAACCAGGCAGGCCTTGAAGGCGCTAGACGCTCGGCGATGCGCAAAGCAGCCGGCGTGCTAAAGCGGCTGTGGGCTTCGATCATGAGGTCAACGCCCGGGCCGGCTACATCTCGCACGGCTTCGACGATGGCGATCGCGAGGTCTTCCTCGACGGCCGTTAGCGACTTCCAAGCCCGCCCGAATGGATCGAACTTGAGGGCGGTAAAGCCCATGTCAAGTGGGCGCCGTGCAGCTTCGGCGAATGCTTCGGGAGTGCGATCGACTGTGTACCAGCCGTTGGCATAGACCCTGACGGTGTCGCGATATCGCCCGCCCATGAGGCGGTGGACGGGAGTTTCGAGCGCCTTGCCCATGATGTCCCAGCAAGCCAACTCGACTGCGGCTACCGCCGCTCCGTGTACCTGCCCTCCGTCGGTGTAAACGTCGCGCTGCAGCGCTACAAGCAGCGCCTCAATCTCAAAAGGGTCATGGCCGAGAATGCGCTCTTCGAGTTCTTGGACGGCGGCCTGGACGGTCTGTCCAAAGACGTTGACAGTTCCCTCACCGACGCCATCAATGCCTTCGTCGGTCTCGACCCGCAGCCAGAGCCAATCCTTCCAGCTGTTGCCTATGAGATAGGGCGTGATCCGGGTGATCTTCATGCGCGACCCAAGCTCGCCGATGGTGCAATGATCGTATCATCATACTAATAGCATCATTGGTCTGCACTTTGCAGAAGGCATCCTTTCCTGGGCACGATTACTTGGTGCGCGACAATCGGGCGCGAAGGAGGCGATCGTTGAACGGCGACAGATCCATGAGCGATCAAGCAAAGGAGGCTTCGAATTAGCCTCCCAATCGTTGACTTTGACGCCCGAACGGGCACCGGGTTGCGCCAGCGCACGGTTGAGGCATTCGGCTTTGGAATCATCGATAGCGCGTACCCGCCCGGCCACCGTTTCGCTAGCCAGAAGGAGTTGTCGGCGAGCCTCGGTGTGTCTCGCACGGTGGTGCGAGAAGCGCTGGGGCTGCTTCGTGACAAGGGTCTGATTGAGTCACGGCCCCGTACAGGAACGATCGTTGCGGAACCCCGTTCCTGGAATCTGCTTGATCCCGATGTGTTGCGCTGGAGCCTCGAGTCGTCTTCAGCGCCGATCACACTGAGCCATGTTGCTGAGGTTCGCCTCGCTATCGAGCCTCAAGCAGCCAAGCTCGCCGCCCGGCGCCGCACTGACGCAGCCGCAGACGAACTGTTCGACCTTTACGAAGCGATGGCGGTGGCCGTCAATGACTTTGGCGCCTACATATTGGCGGACATGAGCTTTCACGATGCTGTCTTCCGCGCCGCTGCCAACCCAGTGCTTGCCCAGACAGCTGAGACGATCCGTGTTGCGCTGGAAGGAAGCCGGCGCGTGACGGTAGGAGTGCCGGGCGGCCCGGCTACCACGTTGCACTTACACGAAGAGGTCGCTCACGCAATTCGACGTGGCGATGAGACCGCGGCAACCGACGCCATGACCGAGTTGATCGAAGTATCAGCAAGTCAACTGCTGCGCGTTTTGCAAGTTCCCGATCATCGCTAATTCACACTCGATATCGCGGTCATAGCATCACGGATTCAACGTGTCTGACGGTGAGCATTTCGATCTCGTAGCGGTCGGCGAGACGATGCTCACGATGTACCGGCGTGCCGGTTCCGTCCTGGCGGATCCGTTTGCCTGGGACGCTTGTGGTGCCGAGTCAAACGTGGCTCGATATTGCGCAGCTCTGGGTCTACGCAGTTGCTGGATAAGCGGTCTGGGTCGTGACCTCGCGGGAACACTGGTGAGTGACACGATCGCGAACGACGGTGTCGACACGTCGATGGTGCATTTCAGATCGGATGCACCAACGGGAGTCATGCTCAAAGAGGCGCCAGAGTCAGGAGGGGCCGTCCAGTACTACCGCAGCGATTCGGCGGCTTCGCTTATGACTCGCGACGTCCTCTTTCGGCCAAATTGGCCGGCCACCAAGGCGATTCATGTCACCGGAATCACTCCGGCGCTCTCGGCTAGTTGCATGGCAATGATCGAGGTGATCCTCAACGACCCACGCGGCGCGTTGCGGTCGTTCGATGTGAACTGGCGCCCGGTGTTATGGAGAGACATGGACGCATCCACAACCTTGTTTCGCCTCGCGAACCTGGCCGATGTGGTGTTTGTTGGCCTTGACGAGGCACAAGAGTTGTGGGGCCTAGACCACCCTGAAGCTGTGATGTCGCGGCTGGCTGGCCCTCAACTGCTGGTGATTAAGGACGCCGAACACGGTGCGTATGCAGCCACACACCAAGGTGTTGTGTTTGAGCCTTCACTGCGAGGTCCGGTGGCTGCGCTTCGTGGAGCTGGCGACGCCTTTGCCGGTGGTTTCCTTGCTGGTCTATTGGGCGCTTACTCCGGAAACGGCCGACCCAAATCCCCGCCGGACGTGTTCTCAAGAGGGGCTTTGCGTCGCTGTTTGCGGCTCGGGCAAATTATGGCGATGAGTTCGATAATGGCCGAGACAGATGTCGGACATCTGCCTGAGGCGGGGTCAATCGAAGAGATGCTGAACTCCAGCCGAGAGAGGTGGAAGTCTCTAACGCTTTCGGTAAAGGCAACGTCAGACAATACGAACTTCTAGGCTCGGAGCGTGACAGGGCCAAGAACGCTTAGTGAGAAGATCTGGGATCGCCACATAGTTGCTCGTGGCGGAGACGGCGAACCCGATCTGATTTACATCGACCTTCACCTCGTGCATGAGGTCACTTCACCTCAAGCCTTTGATGGACTGCGACTGTCGGGACGAAGTGTGCGCCGTCCCGATCTGACGATCGCAACCGAAGACCACAACGTTCCAACCTCAGACATCGACAAACCAATTGCAGATGCGATCAGCCGCAAGCAAGTCGACACTTTGCGGCGCAACGCCGACAGTTTCGGGATCACCAACTACCCGATGGGGCACGCCAAGCAAGGGATCGTGCATGTAATCGGCCCCGAACAGGGCCTGTCACAGCCCGCGATGACGATCGTCTGCGGTGACTCCCACACGTCGACTCACGGTGCGTTCGGTGCGATCGCCTTCGGCATCGGCACCAGCGAGGTTGAGCATGTGCTCGCAACCCAGACGTTGCCTCAGATGCGTCCTGGGACGATGAGCGTGACCGTAAGCGGCAAGCTCGCACAGGGCTGTACCGGCAAGGACGTCATCCTGGCCATCATCAACCGGATAGGCACCACCGGCGGCGTGGGCAAGATCATCGAGTATCGAGGATCGGTCATTGAGGCTCTCTCGATGGAGGGCCGCATGACGGTCTGCAACATGTCAATCGAAGCAGGTGCCCGGGCGGGTTTGGTGGCTCCTGATGAGATCACGTTTGCCTACTTGAAGGAGCGCGAGCATGCGCCCTCGGGTGATCTATGGGACGCAGCAGTCGCGGACTGGAGCACGCTTGGCACCGATGAAGGTGCTGGCTTCGACTCAGAGGTCACACTTGACGGTGCCGAGATCTCCCCGATGGTCACCTGGGGCACCAATCCTGCACAGTCGGTGCCGCTGGCTTCGCGAGTACCCGATCCGAACTCCTTTGACGAACCGTCACGGCGTGAAGCAGCAGGGCGAGCACTCCAATACATGGGTCTGCAGGTCGGAACTCCAATGCGTGACGTTGCTGTGGACACTGTGTTCATTGGCTCATGCACCAACAGCCGCATCGAAGACTTGCGTGCCGCGGCAAGCGTGGCAGACGGTCGTCAAGTAGCGGCGGGTGTACGAACACTTGTGGTGCCCGGCTCTGGACAGGTGAAGGCTCAAGCTGAAGCGGAAGGCTTGCATGAGGTGTTCCGCAGTGCTGGGTTTGACTGGCGTGAGCCGGGCTGTTCGATGTGTCTCGCAATGAACCCAGACAAGCTGGCACCCAACGAGCGCTCAGCTAGCACCTCAAACCGAAACTTTGAAGGTCGTCAAGGCCGAGGTGGTCGCACTCACCTGGTCTCACCCGCTGTGGCAGCAGCAACCGCAATTGCAGGACGTTTCGCTACGCCGGCAGATCTCTCGTAATGGTCCAGGTAGTCCATTACCCCAAGAGAGTTACGGAGCAGGAAGGGATCCGATGAGAGCTATCCACATCGTGACAGGCACCGCGGTGCCACTTGATCGCAGCGATGTCGACACCGATCAGATAATCCCGTCGGATTGGCTCAAGCGTGTAGAGCGCACCGGCTTCGAGAAGGGCCTCTTCTCCGAATGGCGAGACAGCCGGGATTTTGTGCTCAACGACGAGCGCTACGCCACCGCGTCGATCCTGGTGGCGGGCCCCAACTTCGGTACCGGTTCGTCTCGTGAACACGCCGTGTGGGCGTTGCAGCAATACGGCTTCGACGCCGTCATCAGCCCCCGATTCGCCGACATCTTTCGCAACAACTGCACCAAGAATGGGCTCGTGCCTGCGCAGATTCCCGAGCAGCAGGCGACACAACTCATGCGAGCCGTCCAGGATGATCCAACCCTGGAGATCACCGTGGATGTGAAACGTCGCAGCGTGGAGGTGCCTGCAATTGGATTCGATGCAACTTTTGAGATGGAAGCCTCCATACAGCAGCGGTTCCTTGAAGGTCTCGACGACATCGGAATAACGCTGCGTCACATCACCGACATCTCAACCTACGAACAACAGCGCCTCAGTTGGTTGCCCGCAGTGAGCTAGCAGCCCTCCCCAGCCGCGACTTCCGATGAGACTTCCATTGGTGGTTGTGATGTTTCATAACTCCTCAATATGCTCCCGCCATCTCACAGGCATCAAAGATGCAAGTACTGTAGAGGAGGCGACATGGCAGTCACCGAAATGGCCCGGTCTGAGATAGTGGATACGCTCCGAGAACCAATCGGAGAGCAAGCAACAGAGACGCTCATGCAGTGCGTACTCCCCGCAGGCAGGGAACATCTGGCTACAAAACAGGATCTGGAAGCTACCTATCAGAAACTGGTGGCAAGTGACTCGCGCCTTGAAGCCAAGATGGACACCGGCTTCGCGAGAGTTGACGCCCGGTTTGTGAAGGTCGACGCTCGGATCGACACCCTTCAAGGACTCATGGAGGGACGGTTCGAAGGAGTCGCGGGCCGGTTCAAAGAACTTGAGGGCCAGATCGCTGAACTGCGAGGCCTCATCAAAGAGACCGCCGCAAAGCAATCCCGCCACTTCATCTACATGTTCGCGGGGTTCGCGATTCTGATGTGGGGAACACTCCTAACCTTGGCTTTCGTGGCGCCTGCCTACCGCCGTCGCGGCATAGGCCGCCGCTTGTATGACATGCGTAAGGACGTCTGCCGCCGCATGAATCTTGCTGGCATCGTCGCCGGGGGTGTGATCCCGGGTTACGCCGAGCACAAGCAGCAAATGTCGGCTGACAGCTACGTGAAGAAAGTGTCCGCAGGCAAGTTGTACGACCCGACCCTCACTATGCAAATTGCGAACGGTTTCGAGGCCCGCGGCGTGATAGCCGACTACATAGTCGACCCAGCAGTAGACAACTGGGCATCACTAATCGTCTGGAAAAACCCCCACTACTCCGCTCACGAACCTGCTCCCTCACCGAATCTGAGTTATAGAAGCAGACTGCCCCCAAGCCTTGTCAGCCGTAAGGACACGAGCACCGATCCGCTCACCAAGTGCTAGGCACAACCGATCGGCAAGCGACAGTCCATCACCACGCTTCCACTTGCGCGCCGCGCTCTCGGCATCATCCTTCGAGACGGGTTCAATCTGCAAGCCGTAGCTCATTAATAGTGCACGGGCTGAGACCCAGTCACGGTCCGACGCAAGAATCTTTTGGGCCAATTCTGACCAGTTCACGGCACTACAGGCTGAGCCTTGCACGAGCGCTGCGGCGACTTCGGCATCACCGCTTTCGCCCTGGAGGAAAGCAAGCATCGCAGAGGCGTCAAGCACCACCGTCATATTGCGTCTTCACGCTCGGCGGCACGTCGGCGTTCGGCCAGCAGTTCCTCAACCAGTTTCAGACCCTTGAGGTCTTCGCGTACTCGATCCCGTAGCTGATTGCGAGTTAGCAGAACGAGACCCTCAGAAGACTCAAGAAGCACCAACTTCTTGCCCTCATGTAACCTCGCACGCTTGCGCACTTCTGCTGGAACAACGATCCGACCCCGATTTCCCATTGTAAGCGTATGTGTCCCACTCATGGCCACAAGTTACCACTCATGATCCATCTGTGGGCAGCCTTAGTAGGGCCTTGCCATACGTCTGTCACACTCACCGAAGTCCAATTCGTCACGCCCGGGAACCGGCTTGACACGGCACGGGCGCGTGAGCGCGCCGCACATCAAGATGACTGCACTGCTTTTGTGGTGCCCGATTGCGTTGCTGGTGGTGCTGGTTTTGTTGGTCAGACGTGGGAAATGCACGACTCCGCGACTGACCATGTGGTGCTGGCGCGATTGCATCCTGACGCCAGCCCTGCGGCGTTGGTGTTTACGACCGTCGGTTGCCTCGGGCAGATCGGCATGAACGAAGCGGGCGTGTGCGTCGGGATCAACAACCTCTCAGGTACCGACGGACGCTTCGGTGTTACCTGGTCGTTCGTGGTCCGTGAGATGCTCGCTTGCAACAGCGCAGACACGGCTCTAGATGTGTTGCGGCGCGCAGACCTAGCCGGCGCTCACAACTACCTGATCCTTGACGCAGGTGGTGCCGGCTACAACGTAGAGGCGATGCCCTCGCTGCTGCATAAGCAACGACTGAGCCGCGAGCCGTTAGTACACACCAACCATGTGACCGACCCCACCACCGAACCATTCGAGTGTGAACTAGAGGTGGACTCATACAAAGGCTCGTGCAAGCGATTGACAGTAAGCCACCGAGATGCTCGCGGAGAGTAACGGTGAGGTTGACGTCGAGCGGCTCATGGAGATCACACGGGAACCAACATCGATCTGCCGGCGTCCGGTTGACATCCACCGAGTCGAGTCGAGCGGTGCAGTGTTTGATGCGACCCCGTACACGCGACTTTTGGGCGTGTTGGGGTATCCCTGCCGACAACGATTTCGAACACTTCTCGCTCCACGCAGCGTCGGGCAGTCGCCTGAACTGACGGGCAACTATCGGTTCGTGAGTGGTTGCAGCGAGCCATACACAGCCATCGGTCGTGAGCGTTTGGCGCCAGTCTCCAGAACGATGTTTGGAGTCGCGTGTCTGAGTTGACATACACAACCATCCGTCGTGAGTGGGCAGAAGCACTCGAACACATAGAACACACGTCGTTTCCTACGGCGGATCGAGCAGATCTATACGACGCTGAAGAGTTGCGGACGCTTGCAAGGGACTTCCCACAGGGTTGTGTGGTAGCGCTCGACGGCGATGTTCCGGTGGCGATGGGCCTCGGTATCCGGTTGAATTTCGACTTCGCGCATAGCCAGCACTCGATTCGAGACTTGGTCGGCACTTCAGGCGGCAGTGGCCATGTTGCTGACGGTGCTTGGTATTACGGCACAAGCACTGTGTATTACGGCACAAGCATTACTGTGCTGCCCGCCTCAGCGTTCCCTATTCTCTGACCCGCAGCGCGGCATCGCGGTCACCGTGACGTCCGGGGGCTCGGCGAGATTGCTCGGCCCTGTCAATGAACGGCTGCCCTCAATCCAGCGAGTTGGCCAATGGACGGACAACTCTGAGAGCGGGTGGGAACTAACACACGCGAGGCTGCGTCTTAATCTTTGTTCAGGTGCGATGGCAGGACTTCGTGCCCACAGCGAAAGGCGTTATTGATGCGCAAGACCTCGACCACCTTGACCCTGGCACTCGCCGCTCTGTTGGTTGCGGCCGCTTGTACTAGCCCGAGGGCCATTAGGGGCCCGGGAGTGTCAGGTGCCGGTGAGTCCTCGGGATCCTCAGCGACGGTAGGTGCGGGCTCGGGTAGCCCGGATGAAGTCGTTGACCTTGGTTCCGAAGATGTCTTGCTGACCTCGGGTCTGGTGCGATTTAGCAGCTGTGACGCCTTGCTCGATCACTTGCGCAACGAGTACGCCAAGCGGGTTGGCCCCTGGGGTTTCAATGACGGTGGCTGGTGGGGCCCGATGCCGTTGCGGGAAGTCGCAGAAATGGAGATGGCCAGCGACGACATGATGATGGACGACTCGGGCATGGCCGAGTCGGCTGCAGCGGTGACCGCCACCGCTGACGGTGCCGACACCTCGCTCCAAGAGGGTGTCGACTACTCCGGCACCAACGTGCAAGAAGCGGGTGTCGACGAAGCTGACCTCATCAAGACCGACGGTCGGCGCATCTTCACCCTCTCCGATAACCGCCTTGTTGTAGTTGATGTCGCTAGCCGGGAGGTGACCGGCTCAGTTGCCGTGGCAGAGGGATGGCAGCGCGAGATGTTCATCGACGGTGACAGCTTGTTGCTGGTCGCTCAGTCCTACGACAACAACAGCGGTGCCTCCAAGACGATCATCCAGAAGGTCGACACCGAAGGCAACCTGCCGACTATCGCGGAGTCAATCAGCGTCGAGGGTCAATATTTGAGCGCGCGTCTCGTCGGTGGAACGGCGCGGGTCGTGCTGCGCTTTGATCCCCACATGAACTTCCCGTTCGTGTATCCCCAGAACGACGGTGCTGAGGAAGTGGCCGAGAACGCCAACCGTGCAGCCGTGCGTGCCTCCACGCTCGATGACTGGCTTCCTCACTTCAGCCCCGGAACTGACAGACCCAATGGACCGCGCCTCACGCCCTGTGACGCCGTTCATGTGCCTAGTGAGTTCTCCGGCTTTGGCGTCACGACGGTGATCAGCGTGCCCGTAAGTGCGGGACTCGACACGCTGCTGTCGACAGCGGTTACAGCGCCAGGCGACACGGTTTACGCCTCCACGGGATCGCTCTATTTGGCAACGACTCGCTGGCTAGACGCAGAGGAGTTTGCTGATGAGGTCGCATGGCGGCGGGCCGTAAGTGATCGACACACGAGCATCCATCGCTTCGACCTGTCGGGCCCCCGAGCGAACTATGAGGCGACCGGCCAGGTGGAGGGTGAGATTCACAACCAATTCTCGCTGTCGGAGCACGACGGGCACCTGCGGGTCGTTACCACGGTCGGCGACGGTTGGAATGAAGAGACCGAGAGTTGGGTTCGGGTCTTGAGTATCGACGGCGACCGCCTTGTTGAGGTCGGCAATGTCGGCGACATCGGCAAGGGCGAGCGGGTGTATTCGGTGCGCTTTGTAGGTGACATCGGTTACGTGGTGACGTTCCGCCAGATCGACCCCTTCTACACGATCGACCTATCTGACCCGACAGATCCGAGGGTGTTGGGCGAACTAAAGATCCCCGGATTCTCCAGTTACCTGCACCCGATTAGCGATTCGCTCGTTCTTGGCGTCGGATCCGAGGCCGACCCAACAGGTCGGGTGACCGGCGCAAAGGTGTCACTGTTTGATGTGAGCGACCTGACCGATCCCCGAGAGGTCGCGGTTTGGTCTGCGCCCGACGGTTGGAACGACGTTGGTTGGGACCATCGGGCATTCCTGTGGTGGGCACCCGAAGAACTCGCTGTCATCCCGGTCGCGATCTGGAGCCCGGATCGCTGGGCTGGTGCAGTCGTGTTGAATGTTGCCGACGGCACCATTAGCGAGGTGGGTCGGGTTGATCATTACCTGTCAAACGAGCGAGTCGGGGACACTGATTGTCGCAAGATCACTGTCGATGATCTGCCTACGCGAAGTAGTTCAGACTTCTCAACTGAGCTTGAGTTTGTGATCGCCGAGGAATATACGTCTGTGCTTTCGTGTGGTGGAGACGCGATGTCGATGGTTGGCTTCCAATGCTCGAGAGCCGACTCCTTCTTTGTCACAGAGGCCGCTGCGCTCAACCTCGATACGGGTGGCGAGACTTTGGTGTTCTGCTGGCCTCAGGACGACCTGCGCGTGATCTCCCGCAGCATCGTGATCGGTGACGACCTATGGACTCTGGGCTTCCGCGGCTTCGGATCGTTCAGCGGCAACCAGAAGTCTGAACTGCATGTTCACGACCTCTCGACCCTGGATCGACTCGCTGCAGTACGTCTTTAGCGCTCGCACCTGCGGCATTTTGCCTCTAACGCGAGGTCGGACGTATCGCTAGAGTGAGGCAATGTCGCGATTGATAAAGCGCATTGGACGCCTCATCAAGATTGGTGCCCTGGTTGGCGCAGTCATAGCAATCGGGCGCATGATTGCTCGCAAACGCCAGCAGTCGAGCAGCGAAGCGACCTGGCCAACAATCGCAGAGAAGGCTGCTCAGAGCGGCAAGCCAGTTGAAGCAGCCGACCCTGGCAGTGGCACTGCTGAGGCAGACACTGGCGACAGCAGTGCGGAGACAGCCGACTCCGGCGGAGCTAGCGAAGATCAGGAAGCCCAATCAGCCGATGAGTCCGATCAATCGGAGGGTTCCGAGCAGGATGAGTCAGGCGCATGGATCCTCGGGACCGGCAAGCTAGGCACGGATGACGCCTCGGAGACGTCGACCAGGTTGGCGCCCGACCCCGAGGATGCGGCCGAGGGAGACGCTGAAGGCTCGAAGTGAGGGGCTGAAGCTCCTAGCTCAAGTCGTCGGCGGGGACGAAGCCGCAGACCTCACCAAAGAAAGCGAGTTCAGTCTCTAGGGCTCGCACGATGTTTTCCGCCTTGCGGAAGCCGTGCTGCTCGCCTTCGAACAGCACATAGGTAACGGGAACATTGCGTTGACTTAGCGCTTCAACGATCATCTCGGATTGTTCGGGTGGGACGATGGCATCCTCGTCTCCCTGCAACACGATCATGGGAGCGTTGAATCCGTCGAGATTGTGGATCGGTGACCGTTGGCGGTACAGATCTTTCGCCTCGGGGTACGGGCCCACGAGACGATCGAGATAGCGGGATTCAAACTTGTGGGTGTGGAGTGCGAGCGCCTCGAGATCAGCAATGCCATAGCGGCTCGCCCCGGCTGCAAACGTGTTATGAAACGCCAATGCGGCAAGGACTGTGAATCCGCCTGCGCTGCCTCCTCGGATCAACAACCTGGAGGGGTCTACGTCTCCACGTTCCACTAGGTAGCGGGCAGCCGCAACACAATCATCAACATCGGCGACCCCCCAGCAGCCATCAAGTGCTCTGCGATAGTCACGGCCGTAGCCGGTTGAGCCTCGATAGTCGACATCGACCACCGCGATGCCCCGCGTTGTCCAGTAAGTGATCCCGAGTTGTAGTTGCCTTGCCGCGGCAGCGGTCGGGCCTCCATGAGCGACCACCATCAATGGCGGCAGTTCGTCCGCCTGACCCTCAAAACCTGGGTTCGTTGGGGCGTAGTAGAGCGCATGAGCTTTAGTTGTGTTGCCCTCGCCTGTCGGGAATGTGATCGCCTCGGGAACTCCGAACAGGCTGGGATCGACACCAAGATCACGCCCCGGTCGCACCACATTGCGAACCGGCTGTTTCTCAGGAACTTGAACGTGCATGGCAACTACTTCGGTCTCGTGGCCGAAGCCGGCACCTGCATAGGCAAGCACTGGGTCTCCGTCAGGTGCTACCCCCAGAGTTAGCGACGAAATCGAAGTGTCTGACAACGCAACTTCAGTGCCGTTCAACCACAACTCGTCACCCGCCGGCCTTGTTACAGCGGCTGCCAGGTTGTCCCCCACAGCCACCCAGCGCTGCATGCCAGCAACCCATGGCGGCGTGGCAACCTCGAAGTCTCCACACACAGTTGGCACCAATTCACCACTGTTCAGATCGACCTCATATAGGCCCCACCAGCCGTCATGATCGCTGCATACCAGCAGCGTCGGCTCGGCGCCGGGATTCTCCGGCGATCTGTCAGCAACACCGCCAACACGACCCCGTACCCAGTCGGGTTCACAGAGACTGGAATCGTCATCGGAGCCAATCGTCAGTACTTGCTCCCCAAGTTGACCGTCGGCGAAGTGACAGACATGTAAGCGGGTGCTGTCCCAAGGCATGTTCGAGTGATCCCAGGAGATCCAGGCCAGCATCGAACCATCAGGCGAGACACGTGGCGACATGACGAAGTCCGACCCAGACCACAGCAGCGAGACATCACCCAAACCGTCGGTGGCCATTGCCACTAGTTCATTGGCGGGCTCGCCCTCGGTGTCGTGGCGCTCGCGCAAACAGATGCACCAGCGTCCATCTGGCGTGGTGCGAAGGTCGTTGTAGCGCCATGCGCCTGGGGTTGGCGGTTCCGGCACTAACGGGTACGGCTCACCATCGGTCTCATCGATCCGCCAGATCCTTTGATCGGTGTACTCGACATACAGCAGCGACCCATCGTGTGGCCACCACGCACCACCGCCGTATTCGTGCACACGGCTGCGTGCGTTCGCTTCCGGCGGCGTGACCTCGCGAGCATCATCGGCTCGTAGGTCTCGACACATCACTGCGGTGCGGCCGCCCTCGGTGGGTCGGGTCTCGCCCCACCACAACATCGACGGTCGCGCTACATCGAAGACAACCTCATAGATCCCTGCGGCACCGGTTACCAACGATTCAGCCGTCAGCGGTGACGGCCATGAGCCGTACGGCAGCGCCGAGGGCTTCGAGCGACTAGGCGGCACCAAGAACCTCGACGATCCGGTTGACGCCCTCTTCGAGTTCATCATCTCCCAGAGCAAAGGAGAGCCTGATGCCTCCAGCGACACCGAAAGCCTCGCCGGGGACAACAGCCACCTTCACCTTCTCGAGCAGCAGGCCCGCTAGCTCAAGCGTCGAAGCAGGCGTCGTGCCGGCGATCTCACGACCTATGAAGGCACCGGCATCCGGATATGCGTAGAAGGCACCCTCAGGTTCGGGACAGACCAGGCCGTCGATGCTGCTCAAGAGCCGGAACATCGTCTTGCGGCGGCGATCAAAATGCCCTCGCATGCGATGCACATCATCAAGCGATCCCGACACAGCGGCCAGGGCTGCGGCTTGAGCAACGTTGCACACGTTGGACGTGGAATGTGACTGCAGGTTGCGGGCTGCTGACATCACGTCGGGCGGCCCGATCATCCAGCCGACCCGCCAACCGGTCATCGCATAGGTCTTGGCGACACCGTTTAACACGATGCAGTGGTCTTGAATCTCGGGAACAACCGTCGGCATTGAGTGATGCTCGACGGTGCCATAGGTGAGATGCTCGTAGATCTCATCGGTGAGCACCCAGATGCCATGCTCGGCCGCCCACTGCCCGATCGCTTCGATCTCGGCACGTGGGTACACAGCGCCGGTGGGGTTGGAAGGCGACACGAAGATGAGCGCCTTGGTGCGATCGGTGCGGGCAGCTTCGAGCTGTTCCACGCTCACCCGGAAGCCCGATGTCGCAGTAGCGAGCACCGGCACGCTGACACCGCCGGCTAGGGCGATTGGTTCGGGGTAGGTCGTCCAATACGGGGTTGGCAGCAACACCTCGTCTCCAGGGTTGATCACTGCCGAGATGGCGTTGTAGACGGCGTGCTTACCGCCATTAGTGATCAGCACATTGCCCGGATCGACCTGGAGCCCAGAGTCTCGGTGCGTCTTGGCAGCAACGGCCTCCCGCAGATCTTCGAGGCCGCCAACAGGTGTGTACTTGTGGTTCTTGGGGTCGCGGCAAGCGGCCACGGCCGCTTCGACAATGTGTTCGGGGGTGGGGAAGTCGGGTTCGCCGGCGCCGAAGCTGATGACTCGCTCGCCTGCCATGCGCATCGCCCTGGCCTTGGTCGAAACAGCCAGGGTGGCAGAGGGAGCGATCGCGCCGACTCGACGTGAGATGCGTTCGCTGGCCATGGTGGCGAGCGTAGTGGAGACCCGTGGAGAGACGCCTTGAGCCTGTAAGACTCGCAGGCGATGTCGACCAATGCTCCGTCAAAGATAACGATCCCCGCTTCCATGAAGCCAGGCGATGGCCGGTTTGGCTGCGGGCCTTCAAAGTTCCGGCCCGAGGCAGCCGCTGCGCTGGCGGCACGCGCCGAGGACTATCTGGGTACGAGTCACCGCCGTCCTGGAGTGCGCACGGTGGTCGGTGAACTGCGTACTGGAATTGCCGAGTTGCTCTGCATGCCCGAGGACTACGACGTAGTGCTGGGCAACGGCGGCGCGACGGCCTTCTGGGATGCTGCCAGTTTCGGGCTGATCGATCGCCGGAGCCATCACATCTCGATCGGTGAATTCAGTTCGAAGTTCGTGGCGGTGACCGCATCGGCACCGCACCTTCAAGAGCCATCGGTGAGCGAGGGGCCTTACGGCACCTGCCCGCCGCTTGAGGCCGTAGAGGGCGTCGACACCTACTGCTACCCCCACAACGAGACCTCCACAGGTGTGATGGTGCCGGTGCAGCGTCCCGCCGGAGACCCGGATGCTTTGGTGCTCGTGGATGCGACTTCGGGCGCTGGAGGGTTGAGATTTGATGCGTCAGCTTGCGATGCCTACTACTTCGCTCCCCAGAAGGCGCTCTCTAGCGATGGCGGGCTCTGGATTGCGCTCATGTCACCCGCTGCGGTTGAGCGTGTTGAGCGGCTAGCAGTTGGTGGACGCTGGACTCCAGCGTTTCTGGATCTGAAGAAGGCGGTAGCCAACTCTCGCAAAGATCAGACCTACAACACCACGGCGCTTGCCACGATCTATCTGACTCTGCAGCAGGTGAACTGGCTCAATGCAAACGGTGGCTTGTCGTGGGCTGTCGCTCGCAGTGAACGGTCCGCTGCCATCCTGTACGGCTGGGCGGAGGCTTCCTCCGTAGCGTTCCCGTTCGTAACTGACACATCCCTACGCAGTTCAGTAGTGGCGACGATCGACTTTGACCCGGTTGTTGAGGCCGATGCGATCAGTGCCACGCTGCGCTACAACGGGATCGTGGACACTGAGGGTTACCGCAAGCTGGGTCGCAACCAAATGCGGATCGGCATGTTCCCGGCTGTCGATCCTGACGACATTGAGGCTCTCACCGCCTGTATCGATTACGTCGTAGAACGCTTGATCGCCTAGGGCGAGATGCCGGTGTGGCGTTTGGGTTCTGCTGGGTGACTGCGTCGTCGCTGCGACAACTCAAGCGCTGTGAGGATTGCGTTTCGTAGTTCTCGTGGATCGATCACCTCATCGAAGCTGAGCCCAGAGGCCGATCGGTAAGCGGACTCCTGTTCTGCCTGCCGTAAGTCAGCTGAGGTTTGTTCGCTTGCACGCACGGCACGGCCCGCTCCGGCTGCACCCATTGCACCTACTGACGCAGCAGGAAAGGCGAAGCTGAGCGTTTGAGCATCATGAGGGTTCATGGCCATGACACAACTTCCGAACCCGAAAGCCTTCCGCAGGGTCACATGGATCTTTGCGATGTTTGCAGTTGTCTGCGCGGCGTACATCCGAGCCGAGGCACGCAGCACTCCGGCACCTTCCGAGGCAGAGCCCGCAAGCACACCCGGGTTGTCACTTAGGAACACCAGCGGCAGATGAAAGCTGTCGCACACCGAGATGAAGTGCGCTGCTTTGGTTGCCGCGGCGGTGTCGATCGATCCGGCAAGCATCAATGGTTGGTTAGCCACGATGCCCACAGAATGACCACCGATGCGGGCAAGAACGCAAATGATCGACGGCCCATAGCTGCCCTGAATCTCGAATATCTCACCGAGATCCGAGATCAGTTCTACGACCTCGTACATGTCATAGGCCTGCCTGGGATCTCTCGGGACGATCCCGAGGATGTGCTCGATGCGGCGCTTGTCGGTGTCTCCAGTATCGACATATGGCGGTCGCTCCCAGGCTGACGAACCGAAATACGAGAGGTAGGCCCGAATCTGCTGTAGCAGGTCAAGGTCATCGCCGGCTTGGTTGTGAATGGTTCCTGCACCGATAGCAACCCCGGGCCCACCGAGATCCTCCTTGCTGACGCGCTCCCCTAGGGATGCCTCCACGACCGGAGGCCCCGCGGTGAAGATCGACGCCTGGGGCGTCATCACAGAGAAATCACATAGAAGCGCAGTCACAGCGCCGTGGCCCGCTGAAGGGCCAAGCACACCACACACCATCGGCACAAGTCCCGACAGTGAGGCCTGAATCTGGAGGTCGTTGGGCCCTCCCCCGCCTGGATCAGCCGGCATCGGAGGACGGTGACCAGCACCTTCAAGCAACATGACCAGCGGGATCCGTTCACGGCCAGCAATGTCGGCGATCCGCCAGCGTTTGCGAGTGGCAGCGGGGCCGATTGAGCCGCCCAGAGTGGTGAAGTCTTCAGCACCGACAGCTACCGGGCGCCCCTCGATCGTGGCTACGCCTGCTACGAAAGCGTCAGCGGGTACGGGGCCTGCAAGCGTGCCGATTTCGGTGAACGATCCTTTGTCGGCAACCAAGTTGATGCGTGTTCGGGCATCCAACTTGCCGCTGTCACGGTGACGGGCCAACTTTGCGGGCCCACCCATGGCTCGTGCCTTGCGACGGCGCGCTTCAAGGTCGGTAAGGGTGGCATCCCACGCTTGGCTCACGGCGTGACGTTAGCTGTGACGCACGATCCGTGAAGCGGCTGGCTTTGCTACAGGAACCAGGCCGTCGCTGAGCTCCACCCACCAGCGACCCTCACGTTTGAAGACGCGACGGTTGATCCATCGACCGGCCCGGCCTCGCACCCATGCCGCCGCACCGGCAAGCGACACGTCAACTAAGGCAGCAGTCTGTCGTACAAGCAGGCGCGCGGCTGCTGTGGCTGCCGTAAGGCCTGTGATCGGATCGGCGAGGGCGTCGCCGACAAACATGGGGGGATCGCCGGTCACGACCAGCCCAGCAGCCGCAGCGGCATCGTCACCAAACGCAACCCGGTTCGCAGCCGTACCTCTGCGTCCGTAGCCGGTGATCGAGATCCAGATGGTTCCCTGCGACACGATCTCGTTCGGGTCGATCCCCCACTGCTGCATCACCCTGGGCCGGCTCGCCTCCAATACCACATCGGCGCGCCGTAGCATGGCGCGCAGCTCGTTGACGGCGGAGCGCTCCGGCAGGTGGAGCTTCTCGAGGTGCTTGTTGTCGTTTAGCAGTCTGAAGAATCCTTGCGAGCCTCGCCTGGCACCATCGGGACGTGCGTGGGACTCAATCTTGATGACCCGGCACCCAGCATGCGCTAATAGCGCACCAGCTAGCGGCCCGGCCCACAGACTCGTGAGATCAACAACCAGCGGCCGCGCTCGGGGCGCCGTCACGCTAATTGTCTCGCCTATTTCCCAAGGCTCAGGTTGCGGTTCGCGCTCTGCTACTTCAGCGCAAGCCAGTCCCAGAAGCGTGGCCGTCTGCACGACTTCAGCCGAGGTCATCTCACCCAGGGCCTGCTCAACTTCGGGCCACCGAACACTTCCAGAACGAGCCCCGATCAGAGCGGGAAGCGCAGCCACATCGCTGGGTCGCGGCGAGTTGAGCGCAACCCATCCATCTGCCGTTTGAACCATCTGTGCGGAGCCTCCGACACTTGTCGATCCATTCCTGCAAAGGCGTGTGTAGACGGCCCGTTGGCTTGCTAACCCGAGCGGGTCAACAACTGTCTCGTTGCCTAGGTCACGAGTAGCGATCCTGAACGACTCGCTTAAAGTCCGCAGTGGGACGACGACTGCAGCAGGCCCAACCTGAGGGGATCCGTTTGACGGGCCCGTCAATTGCATCAATCCTGAAGCAGCCCACGTTCGCACCGCCTCGTCTTCAGTGAGGCAATGTCCCTGTCCCGACGAGCCGTCGATCTGCCCAAACAAGAGCCCGAGGGGAATTGTCTCTCTCGGTGCCCCTGTTGCTCCCAGGTCGATGATCGCCGGAGCATACTTGTCGCACCAGAATCGGCAGGGAGGACGACATTCATGGTCGAACTGCGACCGGGCGCCCGCTTCCAGAGCACCGTGTGCCTGACTGAAGCCATCGTCGTTAAAGGCATTGGCTCTGCGAACCTGACTTGTGGCGGTGCGGACATGGTGCCGGTAGGCACTGCGACCAGATCAGGAGAGCCACAGCCCGACGCCGCGGGTGGAAGCCTGCTCGGCAAGCGTTATGGCGACCAGGGTGAGCGGATCGAGTTGCTATGCACCAAAGCGGGTACGGGCTCAATGGCGCTCGACGGTGAGGTGCTCGCCATTAAACAAACGAAACCGCTACCCGCCTCGGATTAGGCCAACTTCCCGCTTCTAACACGCCTTTGTCATGAACATCATGATGCTGCTGGAGATGACAACCAGCGCCATGCCAGAGCGCCTCGTGGCTGGTCCAGTCGCTGCCAGATTGACGCATGGACGTCTGCTAGAGGCAGCACAACACCTGGCAGCGCGGCTGCGATCAAGCGGTGCTCAACACATGGTGGTGTGTTGCGAACCGGACTCCGCCTTGCCGGTGGCGCTGTTTGGCTCTGCCTGGGCAGGCGTGCCTTACGTTCCGGTCAACTACCGCCTCCCCGACGCCGACCTTCGCAAGCTTGTGGCCAGAGTGACACCTGCGTTGGCCCTAGTCGATGAGTCAACCGAAACCAGGCTTACAACGCTCGATGGGCTCACGATGTTGCGGAGCAGCGACCTTCTGGCGTCACAGGAGTCATCATCAACCGTCTCGACATCCGGCGATCTCCCAGAGGTCGCTGACTGGCCCAACGACGGGGATGCAGCGGCAGTGTTGCTCTACACCAGCGGCACCACGGGAGCCCCCAAGTCCGCGGTGCTTCGTCACAAGCACCTCGCCTCCTATGTCTTTGGAACGGTGGACTTCGCTTCTGCGGGCACCGACGAGTCGCACCTAATGGCTGTACCGCCGTATCACGTGGCCTCGGTTGCAGCGCAACTCTCGCAAGTGTTCTCGGGACGGCGGATCGTGATGATGCCCAAGTTTGATGCTGACGACTGGATCGACCTGGCCCAAGCCGAGAGCGTGACGCACGCCATGCTCGTGCCCACGATGTTGGCTCGCATAACGGATGCGCTCAAGCGTCGTGGTGAGACGTTGCCCGGGGTGCGAGCCATCGCATATGGGGGCGGCAAGTCACACCTTGGGGTGGTTGAGCGAGCTCTGGAGTTGTTCCCCGAAGCCGGTTTCGCTCACGCTTACGGCCTCACAGAGACAAGTTCCACTGTCTGCCTGTTGAGTCCCGAAGAGCACCGTCAGGCACTTGCATCCGATGATCCCAAAGTGCGTTCCAGATTGTCATCAGTTGGTCGGCCCCTTCCTACGGTTGAAGTTTCGGTGCGTGACACCGATGGAAGCGAAGTACCAACGGGCGTGGCCGGTGAGATCTGGGTGCGTGGCGAACATGTCTCAGGCGAGTACCTCGAAAGCGGCTCTCAACTCGACTCAGATGGCTGGTTCCACACGCGCGACGGCGGTCGCATAGACGGCGACGGGTACGTGTGGCTGCTGGGCCGCAATGACGATCTCATCATCCGTGGTGGCGAGAACATGTCTCCCGGCGAGATCGAAGACGTTGTCATTGCTCATCCAGGCGTGGCCGATGTCGCGGCATTTGGAGTTCCAAGCATTGAGTGGGGCGAGGAAGTCGCGCTAGCTGTCGTGACAAGACAGCCCGCTCCTGAGGCTTCTGAGTTGCGAGATCTGGTCACCTCGCGACTGCGTTCCAGTCGCACCCCACGGGACATCTACTTCGTTGACGAACTGCCCTACAACGACACCGGCAAGTTACTGCGCCGTGTGCTGCGGGATCGTTTCGCCAACGCCGATAGTTCCACCCGTGGTTGAGGTCTGGCGGCTCGAAGACATCCAGGGAGCCTGTGGCTCTGTTGACTTCGACCGGTTCGTGCTCGACTGCGCCGCTGCGGATGGCACTTCCGCAGTTGTGGTGGATGTCGGCAGCGAACCTGCCAAAGAAGTAGCAGCAGCGCTTGCACGCCTGCCGGTCGTGTCCGTGGCGGTCGGTGCTGGCGACCCAGCCTGGGATCTGGTGGTAGACGACCCCGAACCCGTAATCGCTGGGATCCGACGGTCACCGCAGGCCTCGGTTGTGGCTGCCCAGACGCTTCGAGCATGCGAGCAAGCCAGCGTCGCGGATGGCTTGCTGATCGAGAGCCTCGCATACGCAACTCTGCAAGCAGGCCCCGAGCACACCAGCTGGCTTGCGCGCCGAGGGCGTCGTGTCCGCCGTGACGCTGGGGAGCCACGTTTACGGGTGCGTGACGACGGCTCGTCAGTAACCGTGACCATGCAACGTCGCCGGCTGCGCAACTTGCTGGACGCTGCCATGCGAGACGAACTTGTGGACGTCTTCAAGGCTCTCGTTGCCAGTGGCGGCACCCGGGCCGTGATATTGCGAGGTGCAGGGGGTCATTTCTGCGCAGGCGGTGACCCGGCAGAGTTCGGCACCGTACCCACCCCCCCTGAAGCCCACCTAATAAGGAGCCGAGCCAACGTTGCACCGTGGCTTGCCGCGCTAGCCCCACGGGTTACTGCGCAGATCGATGGCGCGTGCGTAGGTGCAGGCGTCGAACTTGCAGCCTTCTGTGGAACTGTCGTAGCCACACCAAAGGTCCGATTCCGCTTGCCGGAGCTATCCATGGGACTCATCCCCGGCGCAGGAGGCACCGTCAGTATCCCTGCGAGGATCGGCCGTCAGCGCACTCTGAGATGGCTGATCACCAACGTTGAAGTCGACGCCCGAACCGCCTTGAGTTGGGGCCTCGTTGACTCCCTTTGCTCCTCTGACTGCTGACTATTCCTCTGACTGGCTGACCCTGGTTACTTCCGACCCTGGTCTCTTGCTCCTGTGCTCCTGGACCTGGCCTAACGCAGAGCCTCTGTCGGCGGCCGGTGCGCCTGAGAGCGCCGGGTTGTTGCTATTTGTGAGCGAAGCTCTGAGCTAGCGGCGCCTGCTCGAAGCCCGACGGGCTTATCCCAGTTGTCGCGTACATATAGAGCGCCGTCTGGAATATGGCATTGAGGGCCGTCAGCACGACCATCACGACCGCTATCCAAGCACCAGCAATGACTACGCCCGCAATGGTGATCACATTCGAACCTGAAGCAGCAGCTAGCAAAACGATTGCCACCGCAGGGATCATCAAGATGAGACCCAGCAAACCGAATCCGACCCGAGCGACGAGGTTCTCCCCCCACGAGCGGCGCAGCAGTGAAGCAGACCGCTTGAGGCCCTCTATTGCACCCATGCCGTCGATCACGATGGCAGGCACGGTCAAGAAGGTTGCCACCTGCCAGGCAAGGTCAACCATGCCGACCATTAGGCGACCTAGCCAGCCGGCCCGCTCACGTAGAGCTTGAAGAACCAGACCCACGGTGGTTGTGATGATCGCCCACGGCACAAGCCCGCCGATGCGTGAGAATGCCCTGCGCACGGCGCTGCGAACGGTCGGGTCGCCACCTGACATGCGCTCGTAAGCACCCGCGACCAGTGCTCCATTGAAGAACACGGCGACAGTGCCAAGGGCCATGGCCGCTAGCAGAGCGATGATCAATACTGCGATACCGGCGGAGTCTTCAGCATCTCCCACCGAGGTAGTGACTGCGATCAACCCCACGGTCACGGCTATGACCACAATCGACACTAGGAAAGACAGCACTGGTATCCACAACAATTCCCGATCTTGTTTCAACACGCTCCATGATGTCTTGGCAAGTTGCCAGGTGTTTCCGATACGGCCCATGGTCTCTCCTAAGGTTGGTTGAAGGTGGTTGCTAACCGATCATCGGCGTGAGCTTGATCAGCTTGATCACTCGATCAGATAGATCGCCTTGATCGTGTCAGGCGACGAGACAATCCGAACGGTACCGACTGTGCGCCGTACTACCGCGGTTCCTTGGGCAGGCCCAGCACCCGCTCCCCTATCACATTTCGCTGTACCTGGTTACTACCGCCATAGATCGTGTGCGCCCTCGAATACAGGAAAGTCCGCTGCCATCGATCAAGCGGGTAGTCATGCCCGCCCTGGCCGGTGTGAGCAGCGAGACTGTCCGCAGCAATCATGCCCTCCGAGCCTCGAACCCTCATGGCAATCTCACCTAGACGCCTGTGCCAGCTTGCCCAGTAGAGCTTGCCGATCGATTGCTCGGGTCCCGGCGCGGCGTCGTGTGTGAGCGAGGTCAGCAGGCGCATCTGGTTGAAGCGCAGAATCTCAAGCTCGATGTGACATTGGGTGAGTTCGTCACGGAGCACATCACAGTCCACTCGACCGGCGGCGCGTGCCTCCTGCATTAGCGCATCGAACTCTTGACGGAAGCTCAACTGCTGACCAAGGGTGCTAGCGCCACGTTCAAATGCGAGCGTCCCCATGGCAACCCTCCAGCCGTTGCCTTCACCTCCCACGACTAGATCGACATCGGTGGTGGCGTCATCGAAGAAGACCTCGTTGAACTCAACTCCCCCGGTGAGTTGCGTGATCGGGCGGATCGTTATGCCCGGCTGATCGGCCTCTACCAGCAGATAACTGAGACCGCCATGACGATGAGAGTGGGGATCGGTGCGTGCCAGCACGAACATCCAATCCGAATGCTGTGCCAGCGATGTCCACACTTTCTGACCGTTGATGATCCAACGATCACCATCTCGTGTTGCCTTAGTTGACACGGCTGCAAGATCGCTGCCGGCGCCGGGCTCGGAGTAGCCCTGACACCACATTTCGGTGCCAGCGAGGATGGGCGGCACGAAACGAAGTTGCTGTTCACGGGATCCGAACGCCATCAGCGTCGGCCCCAGCAGCGTTACACCCATGTTGGGCATCCGCCCAGGTGCTCTCGCCTGTGTGTAAGTGCTGAAGAAAGCCACTTGCTCGGCCAGGGTGCATCCCCGGCCACCGATCCAGGTCGGGAAGTCAAGCCCCAGCCATCCACCCGATGCGAGCTCGCGCTCCCAGGCCAGTTGCACCTGCACCGGCACGTCTTCTTGTCCAGTCAGTCCCCGACCCCGGTAACGAGCGAACTCCCCCACGAGATGCTCCTCAAGCCAAGTCCGCACCTCTTCAACAAACGCACGCACTACAGATAGCGACGGAGGTTCACCGCCCTAGTTGTGTTGCTCGATCCAGCGCAGCACTCGCTGACTCAACTGCACCTCATATGGTAGATCTCGCAACTGCTCCGGCGTGGTATCCAACCCTCGCCGCTGCGCGAGTTCGGCGAGCCAGCGCCAATGTGGCATCCGGTCGACATCTCGACCTTCCGTGATCTCGCATTCGTCTGGAGTCAGAGCGACATTCCAGGCTCTACGTATTAGTTCGGTCGGCGTGAGGCCGACCGCTGGAGACAGTGGTACCGGTCCGCCAAGCACGCCGGAGCTAGTCCACCCGCGACTTGAGTGCAGCATCAGCCGATCGCCGTTCTCCAGGATTACGAACTCGCCGACGGTGAAGTACTCCGAACCGTCCGCATTCGTAGGGCCCGGCCGATCACAGGTCGCACCGAGTCCGACAACCTTGGGATGCTCTCGTGACTGTAAGTCTCCGGACGCCTCCCGCGAACTGCTAGTCGGTGCATTCACGTTGACTTCAGCACCGATAGAGACCCCCCTGAATCTCACTCAACTCCGTCAATGTCATTCGCTGTAACTCCGACGGCCTCACCGATGACATCAGTCGCTACGGAAACGGGGCACAACTGCTCTCGGAACTCTTCCCATCGGTCCGTGTGCGCCTCCACCGGGAACATGACATCGATGCGAGAAGCCCGAGCACACTCGTCGTGGCGAATATACGTATAGGGCGCTTACGCATATCACTTGCCTCCGTTGGGCTGAGAGTCGGGTGGACAATAGTCGAGTTGGGGTTACCGAGCTAGCTCTCGGCGGGCAACGAAGACTGAGCATTGTCCCCAGAGGGCGCTGGAGGCGACATAACCTTGAGTGTGACACTTCGAGTGTGACATACGGCACGACGATCACTAGGCAACAATGAACATCTTTAGGGGAGCGGCCAAGTTCCTAGCGGAACGACCCACTGCGAGCCGCACGGCAGGATTAATATCGGGCGCTGCGGGTGCAGGTGTTGCGCTCGGATATGGCGAGTTCGTCGACGGTCTTCGCGAGAGCATCCCATCGCTGGTGATTGCCGTAGGCGAGGTAGTCACCGACTACACACCCGGCGATGTGGTAGCTGCCAGCATCGCCAATCTCGGAAGCAGCCAGAAGACGATTCTCACTGTGGGCATCGTCGTGGCGTGTCTCGCCATTGGCGCATTGCTCGGCGCTCTAGCTGCCCGGGGACGCAGCAACCTAGCTGTCGGCGGGTTCGTGCTGTTCGGGATCATCGGAGGATGGGCCGCAGCTCGCAACCCAGTTAGTCCGGCGGGTTTGTCATGGATTGTGGCGCTTGTCGCTGCATTCTTGGGCATCGCAGTGACCCTGCTGCTGGTGGAGCGTGCGGCCGCTGTCGTAGCCACGCCTGAGGTCAGTGCCGAAGCCACCGAGGCTGTGGATTCTGATGATGGAGTGGTGCTGGCGACTCCCAGGCGTGTCGGCACCCGCCGCTCGTTCTTTGGTTTCGCAAGCGGCGCCGGTGTGGCTGCATTGGGCCTAGTCGGCCTCGGGCGTGCTGTGGGCGGCCGGTCGGCTGCCGAAGAGGCACGAGAAACTTACGCATTGCCGTCACGTTCAACTGACGATGCCAGTGCCGCATCTTCGGGCTCTGGCTCAGGAGGCTCAGGATCGGGCTCTTCTGCCGCTGCCTCGGACTCGGTGTCGACTGGTTCAGTTGAGGCACCAGAGAGCATCGAGATCCCAGAAGGCCTCGCCATTGAAGAGATCGACGTTCCTGCTGGCCTTGAGATTGAGGGAATCGACACTCCCGAGATCGCTATAGCTGAAGTTGAGGTAGCGGGCAGCGACAACACCGATGCCGAACCTGCAGAGATCTCGGATCAACAAGCATCCGAAACCGAAACCACCGAGTCGGCCACAACAACAGAGGAGTCGGCCGAGCAATCCACCGCCACCCCAGAAGAACCAGAGGCTCCAGCAACAACCACGACAGCAGAGCCAGCACCCACAACCACCGAAGCTCCCGAGCCGGCACCCACGACCACCGAAGCGCCTGTTGAGGAAGCAACCGTCGACGCAACTCCAACCGAGGACACCACACCCCCCGAACCGGAGCCAACCGTCACCGAACCACCTCCGCCTCCCACCACCGAGCCCCCCAAGAACCTCAGCGTCAGCGAACGGTTGAGCAGGCTTGACACGCTCGACGACGAGGTTGACGGTGTTAGCCCCTACATCGTTGGGAACAACAACTTCTACCGGATCGACACCGCTCTTTCGATACCGCAAGTTGACCCGGCCAACTGGAGCCTGCGCATCACTGGTCTTGTTGATAACCCGTATGAGATCACCTACGACGAGATCCTGGCAATGGACTTGCGGGATTACGTGGTGACCCTTTCTTGTGTGTCCAACCAGGTTGGTGGCGGGCTGATCGGAAACGCCATGTGGACAGGAGTTCCGATCGCAGAACTGTTGCAGCGGGCCGGTGTGCAGTCGGGTGCCCAGCAGACCGTTGGCCGCTCGGTTGATGACTTCACCGCTGGCTTCCCGACTTCGGCGCTATATGACGGGCGAAACGCCATCCTCGCCGTGGGCATGAACAACGAGTTGCTGCCCACCAGGCACGGCTTCCCGGCACGGCTGGTGGTTGCTGGCCTGTATGGCTACATCTCCGCCGTCAAGTGGCTGGAGGAGATCCATCTGACCACCTGGGACGCGTTTGACGGCTACTGGATTCCCAGAGGCTGGTCGAAGTACGCCCCGATCAAGACGCAGAGCCGCATCGACGTGCCCAATAGCCGCACCAGGCTCACAGCCGGCACCAAAACTGCTATTGCGGGCGTTGCCTGGGCACCCACAAAGGGCATCAAGCATATTGAGGTGCGAGTCGATGATGAAGCTTGGGTGAAGGCTCGCCTGGGTCAGGTCATGTCTGATGAGACCTGGGTGCAGTGGCACGCTGAGTGGACTCCCACACCAGGGCGGCACCGCATCCAGGTGCGGGCCACGGACATCACCGGGACAACCCAGGGCAGCGCTCAAGTGCCGCCGCGACCCAACGGTGCCGAGGGCTGGCACACCATCAACGTCACCGTCTGATCGCTAGCTTCAGGCCGGCAGCAACACCTTGCTGATCGGATCGCTTGAGAGGGCCTCGCGAGACTTCCCCGACACACCCGCCTTCGTCTCGCCTCACTGGGGCTCACTTAGCTTCACACAGCTAGCCCTGAGTGCTCGTGAGGTAGCGGCTGGCCTCGCTGCCCGAGGGATTGGCGAGGGTTCGGTGATCGCGCTGGTCTTGCCTTCGGATCTCGACTACGTCGTTACCTATCTCGGTGCCGCCCACTTGGGAGCAGTCACAGCCGGCATCAGCCCGCTGCTAACCCGAGGCGAAGCCAGCACATGCCTGCAGGTTGTCCAGCCCGACCTAATAGTGACAGACACCCATCACAAGCGCTTGATTGATCCCGAGATGGCAGCTTTGGTGACGCTCGACGAGCATCGCGGCGGTGGCGCTCAACCGGGAGGGCCGCTTCGCAGCGACTCTGCACACGGGCCCAAGCCCGTGGCTGACGATGACGATCGGCCGGTTTGTATCTGCTTCACTTCGGGCACCACGGGCGCAGCGAAGGGCGCATGGTTCACCAACCGTCAACTACAAGCCATCGCCGACTTCGATACCGGCGGCGCCTGGGGTGGCGGCCACGGCTTGTCATCTACCCACTTTGCTCACGTGGCGTTCATGACGAAGCTGCCCTGGATGCTCGCATGCGGCAGAACTACACATCTGATGAGCCGCTGGACAGCTGGTGAAGCGCTCGAGTTGATTGCGCGCCACCGCATGAATGCGGTGGCCGGCGTGGCACCGCAGATTGCGCTGATGGTTCGCCACCCGAGTTCTCGCACACTCGACTTCTCGGCAGTTCAAGCCATCGTGGCAGGTGGCGCTCCCTCACCGCCGGAGTTGGTGATGAAAGCTCGAGAGCGGTTCGGGGCGCCTTATTCCATCCGCTACTCCTCCACCGAGTCGGGCGGCGTGGGCTTGCATACGGCTCTCGACGCTGATGATGACGAGGCTTGTCAGTCTGTAGGTCGGCCGCGCCAGGGAGTTGAGGCTGAGATACGCACGCCCGGAGGCGAAACCGCCCGGGTTGGTGAGGTCGGCGAGCTGTGGTTGAAGTCACCGGCCGTTATGTCGGGCTACTGGAGAAATCCGCAGGCCACTGCTTCTGTGATCGCCGACGGCTGGCTGCGTACGGGTGACCTCGCCGTAAAGGAGCGTCGTGGCCTCTTTCGGCTTAAGGGTCGAATGTCAGACATGTACATCCGGGGTGGATACAACGTTTTTCCGGCCGAGGTGGAAGCAGCGCTCGCAAGCCATGAAGCAGTTGCGGAGGTTGCCGTGATAAGCCAGCCCGACCCGGTGATGGGCGAGGTAGGCGTTGCTGTGATCGTCCCAGCGTTGCCCAGCAACCCGCCGTCTCTACAAGACTTGCGCGACTTCGCCACCACTAAGCTCGCCGCCTACAAGCTGCCCGAGGCGCTAAGAGTGCTGGATGCCTTACCCCGAAACGCCACCGGCAAAATCGACCGCAAACAACTGCTCGATTGACCCTCTCGACTCCGAAGTGATCACTGTTGACGCCCGCCTCAACGCCAACGAGTAACGCGGCTCCTGGTGTGGAGTTGTCGAGGGTCTATGAGCCTGCAGCAGTCGCGCAAGATGTAATCGACAGGTGGGACACGGCAGCGGTGTCAGCCGTTCCGTCGGTCGTGGCCGACGGCAAGAGTCGTTACTCGATTGTGATCCCGCCACCCAACGTCACCGCAGCTCTGCATCTCGGTCACGCTCTCAATGTCACTTTGCAAGATGTCCTCGTCCGCTACCACCGCATGAGAGGCGACACAAGCCTTTGGATACCTGCCACCGATCACGCAGGGATCGCCACGCAGACCGTCGTCGAGAAGCGTCTTCTCAAGGAGGGCACCGGCCGGCTTGAGCTTGGCCGAGAGGCGTTCATTGCAAAGACCCAGGAGTGGAAGGACGAATACGAGGCGGTAATCGTTTCCCAACTTCGTGCCATGGGTGCCTCCTGCGACTGGGATCGCACCCGCTTCACGATGGATGAGATGTGTGCCACCGCAGTTCGGTATGGGTTCTACCGGCTCTTCGCTGACGGCTTGATCTACCGAGGGAAGCGCCTAGTCAACTGGGATCCGGCAACCCAGACAGCGCTCGCCGATGACGAAGGTGAGATGGAAGTTGTCGACGGGGAGATGTGGTATCTGAGGTACCCGCTCGTTGACGGGGACGGCTACGTCGTGGTGGCTACAACGCGTCCCGAGACGATGCTCGGTGACACCGCTCTTGCAATCAACCCCCGAGATCCTCGAGCCGACAACCTCCGGGGACGCTTCGTGCGGCTTCCGATTGTCGGGCGGATCATCCCCATCATCGAAGATGACTACGTGGTTATGGCCGAGGCCGCTGCCGGTGCCGACACCGGCACCGCCGGAAACGCCACCGACCCCAAAGCCCAGTACGCCACGGGATTCCTGAAGGTGACGCCTGCACATGATCCCAACGACTGGGACATCGGTTTGCGCCACGACTTGCCAGTGATCAACGTGTTGGGCCCCGACGGTTCAATCAGCACCAGCCATGGCTGGGACGACGCATCCGATGAGGCACAGCAGTTCGTTGGACTCTCCCGCGAGGATGCTCGCGAGGAAATTGTTGGATGGTTCCAGACCAATGGCTTGCTGGAAGACGTAAGGCCTTACTCTCACTCGGTCGGTCACTCCTATCGCAGTCATGTGCCGATTGAACCGTGGCTCTCCGATCAATGGTTCGTAGCAGTCACTGATGATCGGTTGCGAGGCTCCGCCTTGCGGGCGCTTGATCCGAGCCAGAGCCGTCCCCTGCCCGAAGATGTCACCGCTCGCCGCTTCAGCGAAGAGGGCGACGGGGAGATGACATTCTTCCCGGCGCGCTATGCCAACACGTACTTCGCCTGGCACGAATCGCTGCGCGATTGGTGCATCTCGCGGCAGCTTTGGTGGGGGCACCGGATCCCGGTGTGGTTGCGGGTGCGACCAGTTGCCGAGGCCAGCGCCAAAGCTCAGGCAGCCTTGGCTCACTCGGAGCGGGACAAGGCGGTAAGCGTCACAAGTTCCTGGACGGCGTGCGGAGCTGTGCATCGGGCTCGCCGCGTTGGTCTAGTAGACTGGACGGCGTGCGGAGCTGTGCATCGGGCTCGCCGCGTTGGTGACGGCCTAGTAGAAGAGTCTGTTTGCGTCCCAAGCGACGAAACTCTGCGCCGATTAGGGCCGGGTGAAGGAGTTTCAAACCCCACTACCGAAGCTCGCCTTGTCACATCGCTAGAGGACGAAGGCTACGAGCGCGATCCTGATGTGTTGGACACCTGGTTCTCGTCGGGCTTGTGGCCACTGTCCACGATGGGGTGGCCTTATCCCGAGGACTTCCCAGAGACCGTTGGCCTCCTCGAGAGCTACAACCCGACATCGGTACTCGTCACTTCCCGAGACATCATCACGCTCTGGGTCAGCCGGATGATGATGTTCAACCGTTACTTCCTTGACGGTCAGCTTCCGTTCGACGAAGTCTTCATCCATGCCATGATCCAGGACGGGCACGGCCAGAAGATGTCCAAGAGTCTTGGCAACGGCCCAGATCCGAGAGATATCATCGCAAGCCACGGTGCCGACGCCCTGCGATTCACACTGGCTCAGATGGCCTCGGACACCCAGGACATCCGCATGCCGATCGAGTTGGTGTGCCCACACACGGGCGAGCGCTTCGTGCCCGAGTACGAGACGACGAGTGCCGGCTTTGAACTCGCCAAACCAATCCAGCGGTGCCCGTCAGATCCGAACCTCAAGATGGTGAGTGGCTACGGGCTGGCGTCCGGCCATGCACAGCCAACCGACGAGATGCCGCTCGCCCTCAACACTTCGTCGAAGTTCGACCTGGGCCGTAACTTCGCCAACAAAGTCTGGAACGCCACCCGCTTTGGTTTGCAACGGATCGAGCGGCAGGCCACCGACAGCAAGTGGCGGCAAGTTTCCCTATCGGCCGACTCGCATCAGACGGTGTTTGCTGACCGATGGATCGTGGCACGCCTTGCCGAAACGCTGGACGTCATCGACGAGTCCCTTAAGCGTTACAGGTTCAACCTGGTTGCCGAGGCGCTCTATGACTTCGTTTGGCACGATGTTTGCGACCGTTACCTGGAGGCCGTCAAGCCGACCATCGACAACAACCCCGATCAGCAGGTGGTGCTAGGTGCCGTTCTCGACGGTGTCCTGAGGATCCTGCATCCAGTCGTGCCGTTCGTCTCCGAAGCCTTGTGGCCACACGTGCAAGCAGCCCGCATTGGAGACCTTGACGGGGTGGCACTACCGCCCTCGGATCTGATCGCCGCGGCCGCATGGCCAATCGTTGATGCTGCAATCGACGGCACTCTCGAAACAGGTCACTTTGAACGGGTCAGACCGATCGTGACGGCAGTGCGCAACATCCGCTCGACCCACAATGTCAGACCGAAGCAGCGAGTGACGTTGCACGCTCCCACGGAGATCTCTCTGCTGATCGAACGCGGCGACGGCATGATCGAAAGCCTTGCTGGCATTGGCCGAGTCGTGGCAACTGCTCAAGCCAAGGCCGGGCGGTCAGCAGGCGTAGCATCGTTCACATTCGAGGGCTCGGAGTTGCTCGTCTCGGATCTTCTGGATGCGCTCAACCTAGAAGCCGAGCGCAAACGGCTCCGCAAGGTCATCAAGGTCAAGACCACCCAGATAACCCGGCTCGAGCTTCGTCTCGCTAACCCCGGTTATGTGAACAAGGCCAAGCCAAAACTTGTGGCCGAGAGCCGCGAACAACTGGCCCTGGCCCGCACCGACTTAGCCGCAGCTAAAGCTGCGATGGACAACCTCGGCGACTCCGGCAACGCTTCCAACTGAGAGCCAACTCAACAACCCGGCTTCGCCACTCGTCGGCGAGGTGATCGTCGGCGCGCCCGATCGTTACCGGTAGCGGCGTGACCTCGAGGTTCGCCGTTCGATCTCATCTCGAAGTGCCTCGTAACGGAGAACCCGTCTCGGATCGATGGCACCGCTTTCAACGGCCTCTGTTACCGCACAATCCGGCTCAGCCTTGTGGGCACAGTCAGCAAAGCGGCAATCCCAACTGAGATCTTCGATGTCGTCAAAGACCTCTTCCAAGGCCGCCTTGGCGTCTGGCAACCCCAAAGCCCGCAGTCCGGGCGTGTCGAGCACCAATCCTGCATCCCCCGGGAGTTTCACCAATCGTCTAGCAATTGTCGTGTGACGGCCTCGCCGATCGGATGCCCGCACCTTGCCGGTGTCCACCACTTCGGTGCCTGCAAGGGCATTGACAAGGCTCGACTTACCCGATCCGCTGGCACCGACAAGCACAAGCGTCCTGCCAGCACCGATTCTCGAACCCAAGTCAGCCACGCCCAAGCCGGACTTGATACTCAACGAGAGCACAGGCACATCACCGACCAGAGCCTGGACATCTGCGACTCTCTCCGCCGCCACCCGCGACCGAGCGCGGTCGGCCTTGGTGAGCAGCACCAATGTCTCCGCTTCGCTGTCTCGAGCCATGATCAAGAGCCGCTCAAAGCGCCCGGGCGGCAAGGGCCGGTCGAGCCCCGCAACGATCCCCACGACATCTATGTTTGCGGCGAGTACCTGTTCGGCATCCCGAGCAGTCGGATTGCGGCGGGTCAACGCAGTGCGCCTCGGCAGCACCCGCTTCATCAGCCACTCCTGTGCGACTCGCATCAACTGCACCCAGTCGCCCGTGACAGGTGCCACGTCCAGTTGTACCCGCATCGGATCAGACACGACCCGCCTGACGCGAGAGGCGGTAATCACATCGCACTCACCCCGATCGACTTGCACGACGCGGCCTACTTCGGCTCCAGCTTCGGCAGCTGCTTCGACATCAGCCCCTAAGCCCCAGCGCTCCAGGCGGGTTCGTGGCACGTGCTGCTAACTCACGGTCGCTGCAAGAGATTGCACCCTTCCACTATGGCCGATCACACAGCTACGCGAAAGCGCCTACGCTGACCCGCTGCACTACAGGTGAAATCTTGGGGGAGTCACGGTGCGAAAAAGTGTCCAGGGAATGTTTGCTGGAGCGGCCGGTGTAGGGGTCGCTTTGGGGTTCGGCGAACTCATTGAGGGTGCCACTGAGTCGATCCCGTCGCTCGTGGTCGCTGTGGGTGAACTGATCGCTGACTACACGCCAGGCGATGTGATTGCTGCCAGCATCGCCAATCTAGGAAGCAGCCAAAAGACCGTCCTCACGGTGAGCATTGTGATCGGCTCGCTGGTTATCGGCGCACTTCTTGGCCAGCAAGCTGTCCGGGGACGCCGTCACATCACCGACTTCGGGTTCGCCGCGTTCGGCCTGCTCGGGGCTTGGGCTATGGCTCGCAACCCGTTCAGTCCTGTCGTGGGCTCTTGGGTAGTTGCGCTGAGCGCTTCAGGTCTCGGTGTGCTTGTGACACATCTTCTCGTGAGCCGGGTTCCACAGACTGCTCCTGCCGGCGCGCCATCTGCTGAGACCGAAGCAGGTGACCTGCCCGAAGTGATCGACCCGTCCATGGTGGTGAGCGCCGAAGATCCTCGGGTGCCGACCGCTACGTCTCACGCCCGGCGTTCGTTCATCGCCTACACCAGCGCCGCTACCGCAGCAGCCCTTGCAATGGTTGGAATCGGCCGGTCGCTACGGGGAACCTCGCCTGCCGAGCAGGCACGGGAACAGATCGTTTTGCCCCCAGCTACCCCCGCGTCCGAAGGATCGTCATCTAGCGCTACAGACTCCGCAGACACAGGCGGACCGGGCGGCGAAGCTGCTGTAGATGGCGCCACTGTCTCGGAGGCTGATGCTGCTGGAAGCGCCAGCAATGCCACACAGGTTGCTGAAGTTACCTCTGTTCAGGCTCAGGTTGCAGCTCTTGATGTCCTTGACGATGAGGTCCCGGGCATTTCGTCTTACGTTTCTCCCAACGACAGCTTCTACCGGATCGACACCGCTCTTGTCGTGCCTCAGGTTGATCCCGCCGACTGGAACCTGCGATTCACCGGGATGGTCGATCGGCCCTACGAGTTAACCCTTGACGAGATCCTCGCCATGGATCTCAACGAATACGTGATCACCCTGTCGTGCGTCTCCAACCAGGTGGGCGGCAACCTTGTGGGTAACGCCGTCTGGACAGGTGTGCCGCTCGCTGATCTGTTAGATCGCGCAGGTGTGCAGGCCGGTGCCGATCAGGTTGTGGGACGTTCGGTTGACGACTGGACAGCGGGATTCCCCACCGATGTCGTATATGACGGGCGCAATGCGATCTTGGCTGTGGGAATGAACGGTGAGCCGCTGCCGACTCGTCACGGCTTCCCGGCTCGGCTCGTGGTGGCAGGTCTCTATGGCTACGTATCGGCGGTGAAGTGGATCGAAGAGATCCAGATGAACACCTGGGACGGCTTTGACGGCTACTGGGTGCCTCGGGGCTGGTCGAAGGAAGGCCCGATGAAGACGCAGAGCCGCATTGATGTACCCCGGGGTGGTACCAGGTTGACAGCCGGTACCGCTACACCGATCGCAGGTATCGCTTGGGCACCCACACGGGGGATCTCTGGGGTGGAGGTCAACATCGACGGCACCGGCTGGCAGCAGTGCCGCCTCGGCGAGGCACTCGGTGACGAAAGCTGGGTGCAATGGCATTACGAGTGGGTGCCTGAAGGTGGGCGCCACGAGATCCAGGTGCGAGCCACCGACGGCGACGGTGTCACCCAAAGCGAGGGGCCTGTCTCACCGAGACCTAACGGTGCCGAGGGTTGGCATCAGGTCACCGTGAATGTCGACGCCTAGAACCCGATTGCAAGCCTCAGCACGCCTCCACAGGGCATTTCCTGCGTCTAGGACGCTGTCACTAGTGGCGTATATTGTTCGGCCATGATTCGGGGCGCTCCGTGACCGGCGTACGTGGTGGCGTCGAGGCGCGGGCCGCAGCATCGACTACCGAGTTCACCTGCAACGGCTCGACGGTACGTGTCGGCCAGCATGAGCACCTGCTTGCGGCGTTGCGTGACGAGCTTCATCTCGTGGCCGCAAAGGACGGTTGCGCACCGTCGGGGCAGTGCGGGTGTTGCACGGTGTTGCTCAACGGCAAGGCTCGAGTCGCCTGTCAGATCCCGCTCGCCAAAGTTGCTGGTGCGAACATCGTCACACCCGAGGGTCTCGACGCCGATGAACGTGAGCGTTACGCCGCAGCGTTCGGTGCGACAGGAGCCGTACAGTGCGGCTTTTGCACGCCCGGGATCGTGATGCGAGCCAAAGCATTGATCGACCGTTATGGCTCAAGGTTGAGGCGTGAGCAAGCAGCCCGGCACCTCGGAGCGCACCTGTGCCGCTGCACCGGATACTTGAAGATCCTTGACGCCGTCGAGATGATCGCTACTGGCGCAGACGGAGTTGATGGCACCGCGGTTGAGGTAGTTCGCGGCGTTGGTTCACGAGCAGCGCGCTATGAGGCTGCCGATTTGACCCTCGGTGACAAGCTCTACATCGACGACATGATCGTGCCGAACATGCTCCACGGCGCGGTTCATCTCGCGGCTCATGCCCGAGCCGACGTGATCTCTATCGACACGACACGAGCCCTATCCCAGCCCGGGGTTGTGGCAGTGATCACCGCGGCTGAGGTTCCTGGTGATCTGCGGATTGGACTGATCCACAAGGACTGGCCGGTTTTCATCCCCGAGGGCGGCCGCACGTCATATTTGGGTGATGTCATGGCGCTGGTCGTGGCGCACACTCGTGCTATCGCCCGTCGAGCTGCGGAGATGGTTGAGGTCATCTACGAGCCGCTGGAGCCCATCACAGATCCTGAGGTGGCTGTTGCGGATGAGACGCCCGATGCCGTTTGGGGGCTCGACGGCAACGTCTTGTCAGTTTCGGCTTACACCCGTGGCGGCGATGTTGATGCTGCTCTAGCCGCCTCGGCATACACGGTGAGCGAGACGTTCCAGACCCAGCGTGTCGAGCAGGCATTCCTGGAGCCCGAGTCGACGCTCGCGGTGCCCAAACTGGTTGACGGCAAGCGCTGCCTGGATGTGTATTCGGGAGGTCAGGGCGTCTGGGATGACCGAGACCAGGTCGCTTCGGTGCTCGGTATCGATCCTTCGCTGGTGTGGGTGGAACAAGTCGCCAATGGTGGCGCTTTCGGCGGTAAGGAAGACTGCTCCAACCAGCCCCAAACAGCGCTCGCGGCGTGGCTGCTCGACATGCCGGTCAAGACAACTTTCTCTCGTGAAGAGTCGCTGCTATTTCACCCCAAGCGTCACCCGGTGCGCATAAAGATCGACGCAGGTTGCGACTCCGCGGGCCGCCTGACAGCACTACGTGCCCGCATGTTGGGAGATTCGGGGCCGTATGCCTCGGTCGGGATGAAGGTGCTTGAGCGGGCTGCCGGCCATGCTTGTGGCCCGTACGCGGTGCCGGTCGTGGATGTGGAAGCCGTAGCGGCCCGCACCAACAACAGCGTTTGCGGTGCGTTCCGGGGCTTCGGTGCCAACCAAGCCCAGTTCGCCACCGAAGGAGTGCTTGATCGTCTCGCCGCTCAAGTTGGCATTTCGGGTTGGCAGATCCGCCACATCAACGCCGTCAAGCCCGGTTCGGTGTGGGGGCCCGGCCAGATCATGGATGATGGATCCAAGGGCGCGCTGGAATGCCTCGACGCTGTCCGGGCGACCTACGACGCTGCGATCGCTTCTGGCAAGGCAGTCGGTCTGGGACTCGGACTCAAAAACGCCGGACTCGGCAACGGCTTCAAAGAGATATCGCGAGCCGTAGTGCACTTTGTGCCGAGCGCGTCACATCCGCCAGGCAATCCAGCGGGCCCCAACACGGTGGTGGAGGTGCGTCACTGCTGGACTGAGATGGGCCAGGGCATTCATACCGTGGCGCTGCAGGTAGCTGTTGAGGAACTCGGCGTGCGCCCCGAGCAGGTTCGGGTCTTTGTGGACACCAGCCGTGAGCTTGGTGCAGGTCAGACGACCGGCTCTCGAGGCACGCTCATGGGTGCGGGCTCGGTTGCAGACGCTTGCAAGGTTGCCCTCGAAGGTGGCTGTCTCACGGGTACCGATTACCACGGCGAGTACCGGGTGGACTGGACGAACAAGCTCAGTGAAGGCCTTGAGAACCCGATCATCCATTCGACCTTCTCGTATGCCGCTCAGATCGTGATCGCCAACCCGAAGACAGGCAAGATCGAGCGTGTGGTTGCGGCCCACGATGTGGGTAAGGCCGTTAACCCGCTGCTGTGTGAGGGCCAGATTGACGGCAGCGTGCATATGGGTCTCGGCTATGCACTCAGCGAGGACTTTCCCTGCGACAGCGATGGCCGCCCACTCTTTGACACGCTGCGCAAGCTCAGCATCATTCGAGCAAAGGACATGCCGCCTGTCGAGGTGATCTTGGTCGAGGCTCCTCAACCCGATTCGCCCTATGGGATTAAGGGGATCGGCGAGATTGGTCTGGTTCCCACTGCGGGTGCAGTAGCCGAAGCAATGCGTCAAGTTGATGGCACCTGGCGCAACCGGTTGCCGATCAACACCCACCAGCCTGTAGCCACTCACAAGCGTCAACCAACTCACAAGCGTCGACCCGTATCAGCGCGCAGGTGAGCGTCGTCACGTCTAGTTCGCTGGTGATGTGACGGACACAACGGCGCCGAGCAACACGACTCCGGGCATAGTTTGTGCCCACCACCACCTCTATTCGGCGCTGGCGCGCGGCATGCCTGCGCTACCCCGGACTCCCCGGGGATTCCGTGAGATCTTGGAGCTGCTGTGGTGGCGCCTTGATTGTGCGCTTGACCTAGACATCATCGAGTGGTCAGCCAAACTTGGGGCGCTTGAGGCGCTCGAATCGGGCACCACCGCCATCATCGACCATCACGAGTCGCCCAACGCCATAGAAGGATCACTCGACGTGATCGCCGCGGCATGTGCCGAGGTGGGCGTGCGGGTTGACTGCTGCTACGGCGTTACTGATCGCCATGGGCGTGTTGGGGCAGCCGCCGGGCTGGCTGAGAACGACCGTTTCCTGCGTGCCGGCGGGCGTGGGCGTGTTGGGGTGCATGCCGCCTTCACCTGTAGCGACGAGACGCTTGAGGCGGCTGCGGCTCTGGCACGAGAACACTCAGTTGGTGTGCATATCCATGTCGCGGAAGGGGTCGATGACATCGCTGCTGGGGCCCGCCTTGAACACCTTGCTAATGACAGCTGGCTGATCGTTCACGCGGTGCATCTGGATCGTGACCTAGCCGGCACGATCGTTCACAACCCCCGATCCAACATGAACAATGCGGTCGGGTATGCCAATCCGCTGGCGCGCCCCAATCCGGTTGCCCTAGGAACTGACGGGATCGGTGCTGCGATGCTTCCGGAGTTCCAACTCGCTTACGTCTGTCAACGAGAACGCGATGTGACTGCAACACCCGACACGGCTTGGGGCTGGCTCGAGACCGGCTGGCAGTTGTTTCCCGAGGCGCTCGATGACACCGTCACCTGGTCATATGACCGCATGGATGCCTGGTCGGTGGCGTTCACCACCGGCGTGCGTGCGGTGGACGTGACGATCGACGGTGAGGTGGTGCTGGCTAACGGGGTGGCGACCCGGGTGGATCCAGATGAGGTGCGCGCCAAAGCCCGCGAGGCTGCTTCGCGATTGTTCGCCAAACTCGAGGAGACAAGATGACTCAACCTGTTGCCCTCTATATCCAGGATGCTCACAGCCTGGCCGAGTCGATGGAGCTGTCGCAGTACGCCGAGGCTCGAGGTTTCGACGCGGTCTGGCAGGCGGACTCACGCCTGGTCAGAGATGCTGTAGTTCCGATGGCTGCGATCGCCGCTGTTACGTCGCGCATCCGGGTGGGCAGCGGTGTGGTGGATTGCTGGACGAGGAATCCGGCACGGCTCGCTTCGACGTTCTCCACGCTTGATGATCTGGCTCCGGGTCGGATCCTGTTCGGGATCGGTGCCTGGTGGGAGCCGCTCGCTTCAAAGGTCGGAGTTAAGCGTGTTAAGCCGTTGCGGGCGATGCGTGAAATTGTCGGAGCATGTCGGGCATTGCTTAACGACGAAACGGTGACCTTTCATGGTGAGTTCGTTTCGTTTGATGGCGTGGAACTCGACTACGTGCAACAGGAGCGGCGGCCGAAGGACGTCCCAATTTACATCGGTGCAACGGGCGCCAAGATGATGGCTCTCACGGGCGAGATCGCCGATGGCGTGGTCTTCAATTATCTGGTTTCACCGAAGTACAACGCTGCCGTGATGGAACACCTTGCTGCCGGCGCCGCACGTGTCGGCCGTACCGTGGATGACCTCGACAGGCCGCAGTTGATTGTGTGCTCGATGGCTGCAAACGATTCCGATGAGCAGCGCCAGGTGGCACTTGACGGTGCACGGATGTTGATTACCCAGTATCTGGGGCAACAGCCCCACATCATGAAGGCATCAGGCGTCCCCGAGTCGCTGCTTGATGATGTGCGTTCAGTGTTGACGTGGCCTGCAACCCTTGAGCAGGTGGCCGAGGCTGCCAAGCTGGTGCCTGACGAGGTGGTGCAGATGTTGTGTGCCGCAGGCACCGCTGATGAGTGCCGCGCCAAGGTGCGCCACTACATCGACAATGGCTGCACCACTCCGATCCTTTATCCGCTAGGGCCCGACGCCAAGATGATGATCGACGAGTTCGCCGACTGGGACTGAACTCGTAACTCAGGCGACTCTCGGGCAGCGCAGCTAACTTCGCGGCCGTGAACCGCGTCCGGGTCGCCAACCCCCCTGGTGGTGTCGGCAAAGTGGCACATCGATCTGGGATCGGCGGTTTGGGCGATGACTGATCTGTTGGTTCGCAATGCCCGCCTGGTCGCCGCGATGGATGCGCAGAGAACAGAGATCAGCGGTGGCTGGGTCGCGGTCACAGACGGTGTCGTTTCTGGGGTTGGCCTAGCCAGTACCGAACCCAGCGATGCAGGCCGCACCATCGATGCCAGCGACTGCCTGGTGACGCCGGGCCTCATCAACACTCATCACCACCTCTACCAGAACCTCACCCGGGCGTACCGACCGGCTCTGGAAGGCAATCTATTTGATTGGCTCGTGACGCTCTACCCGCTATGGGCTCGTCTTGACGAGGAAGCAGCACATGTCTCGGCTTGGGTGGGTTTGGCCGAGCTCGCCCTGGGCGGTTGTACGACTAGCACCGATCACCTCTATGTGCATCCCCGTGGTGGCGGCGATCTGATCGCAGCCGAGATCAGTGCTGCTCAAAACCTGGGAATGAGGTTCCACCCGACCCGCGGGTCAATGTCGCTAGGTGCGAGCGATGGCGGGCTGCCTCCGGATTCTGTAGTTCAGGACGATGAGATGATCCTGTGCGAGTCTGAACGTCTTGTTGCCACCTACCACGACCGATCCCCTGATGCGATGGTGCGGATTGCTCTGGCGCCGTGCTCACCATTTTCGGTCTCGACCGAGTTGATGACCGCCACTGCTGAACTAGCTGAGCGCCTAGACGTGCGTTTGCATACTCATCTCGCTGAGGACAGGGGTGAAGACAGTTTCTGTCTGGACATGTTCGGCATGCGCCCTGTCGACTACTTCGAACATTGCGGTTGGGGTACGAGCCGCTCATGGATCGCTCACTGCGTGCAACCCAATCCCGCTGAGATAGCGCGGCTTGGTCGCTGGGGAACCGGCGTGGCGCATTGCCCCAGCTCAAACATGATCCTGGGGGCGGGTCTCGCACCTGTGCGTGAGTTGCGAGCTGCTGGTGTGCCCGTGGGCCTTGGTGTGGATGGTTCTGCATCTGCGGACTCGGCTTCGATGTGGACAGAGTCTCGTAATGCGATGTTGCTGGCACGTCTGCGCGATGGCGAGGCGAACCGCTCTGGCTTCTTCAGCGCCCGAGACGCGCTCGAGCTTGCTACGAGGGGCGGAGCCGCTTGTTTGGGTCGCACAGGTGAGATCGGTGAGTTAACTGTGGGAGCCTGCGGCGACATCGCCATCTGGAAACTCGATGGCATTGCTTTTGCGGGTGCGCTATCTGATCCGATCGAAGCCTGGCTTCGTTGCGGGCCGCTTAGCTCGTATTACACAATTGTGGCTGGTAAGCCGGTTGTGACGAAAGGTGAACTTGTGACCACCAATGTTGAGCAGATGCTCAAAGATCATCGGCGGATTGCTACCGCCATGCAGCAGCCGTAACGGAACTGGATCAACTCAAGGGAGCCAGACATGAGCGCCTCTGCACCACGTGAAGAGATGGATTGGGCTCTCTATGGGCTCGGCGTAAGGGAACTGGCCACACAGGTGGCTGATGATGGATACCAGCCCGACATGATCCTGGCGATCGCTAGGGGCGGGTTGTTCTGCGCCGGTTCGTTGGGGTACGCGCTGGCCGTCAAGAACGTCTACGTGATGAATTGTGAGTACTACACAGGTGTAGGCGAGCGTCTGGAAGTGCCGGTGGTTTTGCCGCCTCAAGTCGATTTTGTTGATCACCGAGACTCAAAAGTGTTGATTGCTGATGACGTCGCCGACACGGGACACACGTTGAAACTAGTAAGGGACATATGCCTAAGTGAGGTAGCCGAGGTGCGATCTGCTGTCCTTTATGAGAAGTCGCACTCGCTCGTGAAATGCGAATACGTGTGGCGACGCACCGATCGCTGGATTAACTTCCCCTGGTCAACCGAACCCCCGGTCGTAGACCTCGACCAGTTGTCCTTTGGGGTGCTCGACGCCTAGATGCCGACTGCCGCCGTCCAGCCCTTCAACCCCCGAAACCTGGTGCCCGGTTTTGGCACTCTTGACATTACGTGCTGGTTTCGTTACCCAACCGGTAGCCATCCTGTCTGCACGATCGTCGATGCTGCCAAGACAGCGAGGTAACTAGCGGGCGCTAAAGGCACTTCATAGTGCTGCGAGTCAGCGCTTTGCCGAGACATCTTTGCCGCGCGTTCGGCGTAAATGCCGAAGTGCGGCCTCCAGCCTCGGAAGTACCAGGCGGACAGCAGGAGGAAGGGCGTCAGAAGCACGTAGTAGATGACGACACCCAGGAAAGCAGCCACAACTGGCGCGTGGTCTGCCGAAGGCGCAAGGGCCACCGCATCGGCTACGACCGCCCCGCAGCCGAACCCCCACAGCACGTCACCAGCACCGACCACGCTGAGGAGGAACAAGATGGCATGCACACTCAGGCACCAAAGAGCCGCCCAGGAGAGCGTCACCATGTGTTCCGACGGTGATGTGGCCACCATGACCGCTAGCACGAGCAAGATCACCAAGGCGACCAGAAGCACAGTTCGGCTGCCTAGGGGAGATCGAGCAAGCAGGAGCGGTATGCACCAAATCGTGCCTGCCACAGTCAGTAGCACGGCAGCGACGACGAGCGCCCAGTGGGCAACTCCAAGCGTGTCTAGCCACGCAACTATAAACACGCACCCGGAGACCGAAGCCCCGAGCAACACGGGGATGCGGGTGTGGGAGATATCAATACTGACGATGAGCAAGCCCGATAGCGCAAACATCACCCATGCTGGTGAAGGCGCAAACGTGAGCAGAGCAGCCACGATCGCCAGAATCGCAGAGACGTGAAGCAGGCTACGCCCCCGCCCTCGAGGCGGATAGATCTCGGGTGGGAGGTGCACTCCCCCATTTTGGCAGACACCTGCCAAGAATCTGTCAGCGCTTCTTAGCTAGGTACACGATCGACAAGCGCACTAGTCGACGAGGTGATTGCGGATTGCTCTTCGGATCCCTTCATGACGGTTTGGGACACCTAGCACTTCCCATAGCTTGGACAGTTCCCGATACATCGATCTTTGCGAGTACCCAAATTTGACGGCTAGATCTGCAATTGATGTGCCGGCCACAATCCCTATCAACAGCTTGCGCTGCCGCACATCTAGCTGAAGGTCTGAGTTTCGGGATGCATAGTCGCGAACGGCAATAGCGGCCTTCTCAAGTCGAGCTATCCCCTCTGCGCAGGTCATTCGGGCTAGACGGTCGTATCGGACAACCGGTGGTGGGTTCTCGTCCCATTGCATCCGCAATCCCGCGCCGAGTGGGGATGATGGTGTTGCCTGATCCAGGATCAACCCGATTGAGGCAGCAGCGTTCAGCAAATATTGCCGGACGATTGCCCAGTCAGCTGCCAGAGCGGCTGGAATCGTCCCATAATTCATGACCTTGGCGCAGTGCCCGAACAGTGACTCAACGTCCAGTTGATATGGCAGCGAGAGGGACTCGGCATAGACGTGTACTGCCTTGCGGTGATAGTCCCAGCTCCAAGGCATGGCGTCAGCACCAGCGCCGCTGTTGACTTGGAGAGCTTGACCGATCGCTCGAGCACCTCCAACAATGCGACCACAAGCTATACGCAGGTGTGCCGCATCGCTGTCGGATGTACCCCCTTGACAAGCTTCTGATGTTAATGGCGCCATAAATACCCAACTAGCACAGATTGCTCCATACTTCACTCCATCCCAAACAGGTCAAACATCCGACATTTCCACCCGTTACCCACCCGGAACTCCTCACACGCTTCCGGTTTGCCGGCTAAGGCAGGGCGGGGATACGTCCTGGGTCAACGTGGTTGTATGCCTTCTCCCTGACTAGCCAGCCTCGGCCCAAGTAACTACGTCGGTTATGGGGCGTCTCGTTATCTTGCTGTAGAGCACATCCGAGTCAAGATCAATCTCATCGGGCCAACTGACGAACCCCGCGGCGTGGATGAAGACCTGATCAAAGACCTCACCTTGGCCCACGTCCCAGACCTTGAACACGCCCTTGCCCGAAAGGTGCGACAGATCTACCTCGCCTTCCTCGCCGTCGTCGTACCTAAGCCATATCCGGTACCGACCTCGTGACTTGACTGCGACCGGTATACGCCACGCGTGATTGGAAGAGGTGTGACTATTTGCCTCAGCGCTCATATACCTTACTCTACGACACGATTTCTAGACAGGTGCTGTAAGCAACTTAGAGGTTGAGACCATGCATGGACCGCCGCTGCGTGCGGTTCTTGGGCACGTTCATCGATTGTCGTCTCGTTCGTATGTCGATTTGTACTGGCCTTGGTTGGCAGATTAATGACACGAATTTGGCAGTGTTTCACGGTGATTTGTCTGTTTGGGATGTCGCGGGATTGATAGCCATGGTGTGTGCCCTCAAGCCGAGAGTCAACTCAACGGTTATGGGCACTTCCTAATGGACAACCAGAGGAGATAGGGAGTCGAAAATGCGGCGACCAATTCCCATCGCACTCGTGGTCTCTGCAGTGACATTCTCAGTTGCTGCGGTGGCGCTCTCGAGTGCCGATGACACCAATGACACACTCACACAAGGTTCTCCACCAGAAGAAGCAGTCACGACTGCCGACAGCCAGCACGGTCATCGGGAAACCTCAACACCCAATGATCCGGTGGTACTAGTGCGCGTGAGCAACAGCCCACTTGTCACGAGCGGTGACACCACAGTCACCGAAGAGGATCGGATAGCTCGGATGCGCGCCATTTGGGAGGAAGCGCCCACCTTGTGCGGTGCGCACCCATTCGATGAAGCTGTGAAATCACGTTCCGGATTCAATGAAATCCTCGTGAACAGTGGGCTAGTAGCAGACGTTCCGTCAATTGCAGCACAGCAGATTGGCCCGATAGATCCGATCTATTGCCATGCGAAGCCCCTCACAGGAGAGATTGCCTACATCTTCTCGGGATCAAACGGATCGGCGAACATATCATTTACGAATGACAAACAGTTTCTCGATGACATCCGAGAGTCACGTGACCTTGAAGGGGAACGACTGTTCAACTTCAAGAAGTCGTTTGACGTCATCGTCAACGAAGGTAAGCCAACTGAATACAGAAGCGTTGTCGACTCGCTGGTATCTTCGCTCGCAGCTGACACCAGAACCGTTGACATCGACTCGCTGGTATCTTCGCTCGCAGCTGACACCAGAACCGTTGACATCGACTCGCTACTTCCGAGAGGAGATCAGTGATGAACAAAGCAGCTTCATCACCGCCCTAGTCGGCGCGGCCGCGATCATGGTTGCGATGACGTCGCTCGCTTACTCCCATCCGTGGACTGGCAGTGACATAGTGATCGGAACAAGTGGGACTTCCACCTACACGGCGAGCGGCTACATCTATGCGACTGAGGCATTCGACTTCGGTGCAGTCAGCATTATGGCGCGGCAGGGAAGCGACCAAGGTCAGCTAGTTGCCATGCGTGAGTCGATGTGTGGTAGCGAGTCGCTGCAGGGACACTGTCCCACTCACTATGTGTCCCGGGCGATCCACTTCCCGCAGGCGACCCACGTTGTGACATCGCAGAACTGCGCTTATGACGGCAATCACCAATTGCACCCGACTGACTACGGTCAGGGAGCGGGGATTTGCGCTGGTAAGAACGTCGATTTCAACGAGATCACCGTCTACTAGATCCACCCGGTGCAGACAGGTCGTTAGCAGACGGAGCTTGCGAATCTAGAAGATCTGCATCGCCCACCAGCCCCGTGGCAACCTGGCCCCCTCCAGCCAGTGAGCCACGGGGCTGGCGCGTCCATGCAAGTTCTCTTTTCTCTGTGGTTTGCAAATCACAAGTTGAGTGAGTAGGTGATCTGTCGTAATGGATCCTGCCCTAGTCGACCGGACAGTCACCCATGTGGTGAACCTTGATGATGCAGACTTGCCCACTCGAACCATGACAATCAGTGGCTTTGAAGGTTCGCTTGAAGCCCGGATTCTCTCTACTGACTTGCGTGGTGCCGCAACTCGGCTGGTGCGACTGCAGGCCGGGTGGGGAACACGAAGCCTTGGAGCCTTCAGCGCCGATGTTGAGATCTTTGTCATTAGCGGTGCGGTGACTGTCGGTATCCATCGTCTACAGACCTGCGACTACGTGGCGATACCCAAGGGCCGCCTCATCAGTCGTGTTCGGGTTGTCTCTGAAGGTCTAGCGCTGCTCATGACATCGGCGCCTGTGCAATATGAGATCGGAGCGACGGGGACTATGGCAAGGCTTCAACCTGGACTCACCTCACGGCGCGACTGGGAACCCTTGCCGGACTTCCCCGGGCGACACATCAAGCACCTCGGCCCGGGCCCTACTGGAGACGTTTGGATCGGCTGGATCGAGGATTGGCAACACTCCGACAGTTGCTGGCCTAGCCATCCGTATGCCGAGGAGTGCTTCGTCGTCGCCGGAAATCTGACGCTGCAAGAAACTCCTGGCGGATCCCCACTGCTTGCTGGACCCGGCAGTTACTTCTTTCGCCCCCCAGATACTCCGCATAGTGGTCCCGGTTCACATTGCGATGGCACTGCCTTGCTGTTTCATCGCGCCTTTGGCACCCGAGAAGTCCGCTGGACACCTCGCCCGGAATAATCGGCCAGCTAAGGCAATACACGCCTTATGGCTGCCTCAACCGAGGAGGCACCCGGAACAACAGCTGCTTCTAGCGGCGGGCTAAAGGGGATAGGCGCCGACGCCGCCCCCACCCGGGCAACCGGAGCCTTCAACTCATCGAAGCAGGCTTCGCTCAACTGCGCCGCAAGTTCAGCACCGAAACCCCCGAAGCGCCACGCCTCGTGAGCGACCACAACTCGACTGGTCTTCGACACCGAACCCAAGACCGTCTCAAGATCAAGCGGCACTAACGACCGCAAGTCAATCACTTCAACGGCAATGCCCTCGTTCGCGAGGCGCTTGGCTGCGGCCATCGCCTGATGAACCATCGCCGAGTACGTCACCACCGTGACATCAGATCCCTCCCGTAGCACCTTGGCTTTACCTAGAGGTACCCGGTAGTCGCCAACGGGCACGGGCCCTCGGCGGGAGGTGATCTTCTTGTGTTCCAGGTAGATCACCGGATCGGGATCATCAATCGCGCTACGCAAAAGACCTTTGGCATCGGCTGGGTTTGATGGTGCCACCACCTTGAGTCCCGGAAGGTGAGTGAATAGCCCCTCAATGCTTGAGGAGTGTTGAGCAGCCGACGATCGCAGCACTCCATCAGAAGCGCGCAGCACCAGCGGAACAGACACTTGCCCGCCAAACATGTAGCGGAACTTGGCGGCCTGGTTGACGATCTCATCCATGGCACCGAGCGTGAACTCCACGAAGCTCATCGACGCCACGGGACGCAGTCCTGCTGTGGCAGCACCAACTGCTACAGCGACAATGATGGCCTCAGAGATCGGCATGTCGATTACTCGCCTGGGGCCGAACCGATCAAGGAGCCCCCGGAACTGTCCGAAGTTTCCACCCCAGGAGATGTCCTCTCCTAGGACGAATACCCCGTCATCTTCACTCATGGCCTGCGTCATGGCGTCCACGGTCGCCTGCCCAAACGTCATGCGTTTCGCTGCTGGCACGCCACCTGGGCTCGCAGGCTGTTGCGGTAAGCCGACGTGGCTACGCACCGGCGTGAACACGTCTTGCAATGCCTCACTTGGGTCGGGAGGCAGCGCCGACTCGGCGTGTCGTTCGGCCTCTGCTACTCGTTCAGATGCTGCCTTCCATGTGTGCTCGCGTAGCACATCGTCGAGCCAGCCAATCTCAGTGAGGCTGTTCTCCCAACGCGTGATCGGGTCACGCAAGCGATGCTCATCTACCTCGCCCGCTTTGCGATAGACCTCCGCGTCACCCACATAGTGGCCACCAAAGCGGTAGGTCTCCATGTTCAGCAGCGTCGGGCCATCGCCCCCGCGTGCCCTGCGGACTGCACGATCCGCAGCCGCTACCACGGCTGCAACGTCGTTACCATCCGCCGTTTCGCCAGCCATTCCATAGGCCGTTGCCCGCACCGACAAGTCGTCGACGGCTGTGGTGCGATGACGTGCCGTGAATTGTGCGTACTGGTTGTTCTCACACACAAACACCGCGCCGAGGCGATGCACCGAAGCGAAGTTGAGTGCTTCGTGAAACGTCCCCTTATTGATGCCACCATCGCCAAAGAAGCACACTGCTACTTGCTCGCTGCCCCTGTACAACGCCGCGAGTGCCGCACCAGTAGCAATACCGAACCCGCCGCCTACCACTCCGTTTGCTCCGAGCATGCCAAGCGAGAAGTCAGCCACATGCATTGAACCGCCGCGGCCCCGACACGCTCCGCTTTCCCGCCCATATAACTCGGCCATCAGTGCCCTCGGTGTCATGCCTTTTGCGAGAGCATGTCCGTGACCTCGATGGGTAGAAGTGATGTAATCGCTGGGTTGCAACTGTGAACACACACCGGCTGCGATCGCTTCTTGCCCCAGATACGTGTGAACGAATCCCGGCAACTTGCCAGCTTTGAACAGCTCGACGATGCGGCTCTCGAATACTGTGATTAGCACCATCATCGAGTGCAATGACAGTGCTTCGCGTTGATCGATGCCCAGGTTGGTGAGTGTTGCGATGCTGCCGTGTCTGTTGCGGGTTGGCGGGTAAGTGTCGCTAAGTCTTGTGTTCATTGCGCGGTATATCCCCCATCGATAGCAAGATTCTGACCAGTGACCATTGACGCCGCGGGTGATGCCAAAAACACTGCTGCTGCGGCAATGTCTTCAGGCTCAGCAAGTTTGCCCAGGGGTGTTCGATCCAGGAAGAACGGCTTGAGTTCGGGTTCGATTTCCCACTGACGCTGTACTAGTGGTGTGGCTACATGACCGGGTGAGATTGCATTGACTCGCACGCCATGTGTCGCCCATTCTATTGCTAGCGAACGGGTGAGTTGCACTACCCCGCCCTTGGAAGCTTGATAACCGGCACTTCCAGCCAAGCCGACCGTTCCAACTACTGAAGCGATGTTGATGATCGCTCCACCAATACTCTGACGAATCATGTGGGCGCCCACAGCTCGACATGTGCGGAACAGTCCGCTCAGGTTTATGTCGATGACGCGTGACCACAAGTCATCGTCATATGTGGCTGCAGGGCTCCTACCGCCGATACCAGCACAAGCAACGAGTACGTCGATGTTGCCTGACACGGCTGCGGCGTGTTGTGCCATCGACTGCACCGAGTCTTCGTTGCGAACATCTAGAAGAATTGCCTCTGCCCGTGTCGCTCCGATACGTCGAGCGACCGCTTCATTGGCTTCAGAGTGGATGTCAGCGCAAACGACAAACGCGCCTGCATTAGCGAGAGCTACTGCTATCGCTGCTCCAAGACCACCGGCCGCTCCGGTAACAACTGCTACCTTGCCATCAAGTTGGAAGCTGAAGTCTGACTGTTCCATCAGCCGACGGACTTAACCGGGCCAATGACCTCGGCGCTCAAGACAGCGTGATGATGCCAAGCGCAGTGCCGACTGGCACTTCGTAGTCATCATCGGCTTCAACCACGATATTCAGTGTCCCCGAGGCGGGAGCCTCTAGTTCAGTCTCTGCCTTGTCGGTATCAATCACGACGACGGGTTCGCCCTCAGACACGAGCGACCCGTCATCGACTAGCCACTCGACAACCAGAACCTCCTCAACCACCCCCATGTGAGGGACTGTCAACTCAACCGTGCCGACTCGGTTATATGTGACCATGTTGCTGGAGTCCTTCCCAGGGTGAACGTCCCTCTCTCATGTCGGATCTGACGAGCGACTCGGAAGCGTCAATCTGTTCAGCTTTCTCCAACACTGCTTCCGCTTCGCTGGAACGCAGAGCCATGACACCATCGCGGTCGCCCACGATCACATCACCAGGGCGCACTGTCACATCACCAATAGTGACAGGCACTTGTGAGCTAACCATTTGCCAGCGGCCTATGGCGTTCAATGGTGACAGGTCACGATGAAACACTTGCAATTCGATGTCGATCAGACCGTCAAGATCTCGAAGGTTGCCATCAAGCACGACTCCAACACACCCATGACGCTTAGCTGAATTGCCCGTCAGTTCACCGAAGTGTCCAACCGTGCTACCTCTATTCGACGACACCAATATCGAGTCAGGCGTCAACTGCTCAAACACCTTCAGGTATGACTCGATCAACTTGATACCACTGTCCCAGTTGACCGCAGGTCGGATGGCACGACCCACAACTGTGAATGCAACCCCGGCGATGCGATGTCCGGGTATGAGTGGTTTGAGGTAGCTGGGCAGCACGCGCTCCGATACGCCGAGTTCGTAGGCAGCGTCGCAAATTACCGACACACTTAGTTGACGGAAACGCGAACAAAGTTCGGCTCGGCTTATGGTCATCAGCCTGCTAGTTCACTTCCGGGTGGAGTTTCTGCAGCAAGGTAGTCAAGTGCTGCCAGGGCATAGATTCTTGCGGAGAGGGCTGCTCCATCTGCATCCATGTATTCGTTGGGGCTGTGCGCACGTGGCAACATTCCGGGTCCGAAAGCAGCGACTGTAGGAACTCCTGCTGTCAACTGAAAATATGGTGCATCGGTAGCGCCTGGGAAAGCGTCAAGATTCGGCGCGAACCCCAGTACCTGCTCGCTGGTGCGAACGAGCGCAGCGACAATCGGATTGTTGGCATCAATCTCAACTGCCGGAACCATCAGATGCCAACGCAGCTCCGCGTCTAAGTCCGGATCGTCTGCCATGGCATCTTCCAGGAACCGGTTCACATCTGCGCTTACTGATTCTTCGGTCATGCCTGGCAGCGTCCTCACATCACAGGCAAACTCTGCGTTGCCGGGATAAACGCCGTAGAACACTCCTGCTTCGGCCATAACGCCTACGTTCACTGTTGGACCGGTTGGACACAGCGGATGGGCTTCGTAGTTCAGATAATCCTTGAGTTCACGATCCATGCGATCTATCAGTTGTGCCATCTTTACAGTGGCATTTACTCCACTGATGCGATCCGAAATGGAAGAATGCATCTGAGTGCCACGCAACGCCACCTTGAACAGTGCCGCGCCGCGAGAAACCAGATGCACTGACTCCCACTCGGAAGTAATGCCACTGGGCTCACCGATAATGGCTACGTCGGCTTTGAGGTGACCGTGATCGGCTAGCCATTTAGAACCGAACTGCGCTCCGGCTTCCTCATCGGCCGTGAATACCAGCACCAACTCTCCACTGAATCCGGGGCCCGCGGTGCGCTCTTGTGCGTGTGTGAGTGCTGCTGCCGCATAGGTCATTCCCGCGATAGCGGCCTTCATGTCACCCGATCCGAGACCCACCAATTCGCCGTCTCGTAGCACCGGATCCCACGGATCGGTCTCCCATGCGTCCATGTCTCCAGCAGGTTTTGTGTCAAGGTGTCCCGAGAGCATCAGTGTCGGGCCAGCGGAGGTGCCTCGCACAGTTGCGATCAGGTTTGGCCGAGTTTCGTACGCTCCGACGCGCACGATTTCGTCGATGCCAAGTTCTTGCAATTTCGTGGTAACGAGGTCGGCGACTGCTCGCTCGTCACCTGGAGGATTTGGCGATGGTGTGCGGATTAATTCGCGAGTGAACTCAAGCACATCGTCACTGTGCTCTTCCAGATAATCACGAACCATTTGAGCCAAGTCTGAACTGGCATCCAGTTCTGTGTCGGTTCGACCGATGTCGGCTGACGTATCACTCATAGCATCACCTTCTCAAGCTCGATTCTTGTTTCTTGCCTGTGGCAAGGCGTCATTGCGAGAGACTCAAGGCGTCACCAAGACGCCGCAAGCCTTCAGCAATCGACTCGGATTCGGCCGCTAGCGAGATGCGCACCCAACCACGTCCGGCGGGGCCGAACACCGAGCCCGGCGCCACACTCACGCCGTGTGATTCCAGGAGTTCGAGCGCGAACTTGACGTCGTCTTCAGCCGACGAGGTCGAGGTATCAACAAGCATGTAGAGAGTGCCGTCGGGCGCAAAAACACGAAGACCCACATCTGCCGCTGTGTCAACTGCTACTGCGCAACGGCGGCGGTAAGCATTGAGCATCGTCTGATACGGCTCACGAGGTCCGCTGAGTGCAGCCTCAGCTGCCTTTTGTGAGATCGTGCTCGGACACGAAACCTGGGGCTCCTGCAGCGTTCGCAACAGTTCACAAACTTGTCTCGCAGCTGCCAGATACCCCACTCGCCAGCCTGTCATTGCATAGGTCTTGGAGAAACTGCACACGGTGATCACACGACCGCTCGCGTCGAACTGCGCGGCACCGCAGTGTTCGCGAACACCAGTAAGCACCATCTCGTCGTAAACCTCGTCGCACACGAGCCACAGGTCGTGACGTTCAGCGAACTCGACTAGGTCGCGCATGAGCGATGCCGGATAGACGGCACCGGTGGGGTTTGCGGGCGTGTTTATGAACAACACCTTGCTGCGCTCTGTTACTAGGGCCTCCAGAGCGTCCACGTCTGGCAAGAAACCTGCGTCAGCTGCGAGCGGGTAGAAGACAGGATTCCCACCAAGCAACAACACAGTCTGATCCATGTTCGGAAAGCCGGGCGTGGGCAGCAACACCTCATCGCCACGAGTTAGCAGCGCCAGGTAGATCGAATACAGAGCGTTCATAGCACCGGGGGTTACAACGATCTCGTCGATGCCAGCGTGTAGCTGGTTGACCCTGCGCAACTTGTGGCTCAACAGTTCACGCAAGCTCAGCAGGCCACCATTGGGGCCATACCCGGTGTGGCCGTCATGGGCCGCCTCAGCAGCGGCATCAATCACATGGCGCGGCGTTGTGAAGCTTGGCTCGCCTACCTCAAGACGGATGACGTCTGGGCCTGCCCGATCAGCCGCATCAAAGAGCACCCGGATCGCGGAGCGTCGCGGCGCTCCGGCAGCCAACAACGAAGCCATTGGCAGCGAGTGGCGTGAGGCGCTGTTCTAGGCGCGGGCTGTGGCGGCCTTAGCCTCCAGGTCGGGACGCTGGCCTGGATCGAAGTAGCGAAGGGCCCAATCGGCTCCTTGCCAGGTGATAAGGCGCCCATCTCGCGGGATTAGCCTCACGAGGTAACGCTCCCAACTCCACGACATCTTGAGCTGTTCGGGGCCGTCTGGGCCGGTGTACCGCTGTGCCATCTCTTCTGCTATTGGCACCCATTGCGAACCTTCACCAACAGCGGGCCCCTCAACTATCTCAGCAGTGCATTGGGCGAGCACTTTGCGAATGCGTGGATGGGCAAGTTCTTCTATGCAGATTGCGCATCGCGGGTTGCGGCGGAGATCCTCGACCCACTCCGAGCGCTTGCGGCCCACGACCAGGAACGCCTCGCCATCCCACTGGTACCAAAGCGGGACCACCATCGGCCACCCATCAGATTTGACGTGAGCCAGCTTGAGCAACCAGGTGCTGTCGGCACTAGCGAGAAACCGTTGCACCTGATCTGCTGGGATCCCGCCGGCACCTGAGTCCTCTTCGTAATAGCGCTCCTGCTTGAATTCGCTCACGGTTCTACCCCCAACTCGCTGTGCTCACTCGTGAAGCAACGTGGCGCGATACTGACACGCAGCCACAGCTCCACCACAATTGCAGCGTTCTTCGGGTGCCCTTCAGCCAGGGGCGCCGCCTGCTCTGTCGACGAAGTTCAACCTGACGTCATGTCTCGCTATCGGAGCCGCTATCCCAACTCGCAACAGCGACGAGTCGCGTAGCGGTGGCCGAAGTCGGGTCATGTCGCGATGTTTGGCAGTCACCTGACATCAACGTGTCACACATTTCGCGGCTCTTCCAGTCTGCTTGTGGTGACTATCAACTAGACATGTTCTCGCAATGGTTTGTCTCCAATCAGAGCTGCCCCATTGTCCACCACTAACAAGCACGACTTCGGTGCAAATACAGAAGGGAAGTCATCATGAACAGATCTCCGACTCGATGCACAGATGTGTGGCGAAGAACTTACGGCAAGTTCAAGAATGGCGTCTTCTGTGCTTCGGTTGACACCTGGACTGAACTGTCTGCCAAGTACCGCGTATACAACTTCGGCGCTACGCAGCATGCATCATGGACTGGCAGGAAGTGGGGAGGATGCACAGCACTCCTTCACTTTGAGGAGACCATCGTTCATCCGTCGTAAGCGGCCTTCTTTGTGCAGTCATTTAACTCGAGACCAATCGTTCACCTTGTCAGGAGATCTTCGATGACGAAGAAGCAGAAGCGCAATGTTCGTGTAGCTAGCGGAGCAGTTGTCCTGGCGATTGTCAGTCCAGCACTTGTTGTATGGGAGTTCCTAACTGCACTTCTCCTAAGCGCGATCTGCTTAGGTGTCTCAAGATCACGTCGCTACCTAACCGAGCCAATCCTGATGTTGTTGGGCGGGATCTCCCCTTACGTTGTGGGATACATCATTTATTTCACCGCGAACCTAGTCAGTTGACTCCAACCACAGGCTCGCAACTCAAGAGTCAGATTGCCTACGGTGGGGTGGGAGGCGAAGTGCCTGGATTGGGCGACGAAACGCGAGCAAGGGAGTGGTGGCGTGACGGTTGAGGCGATGCCGGGGTTGGATGTAACTGTCGAACGTGATGTCGCGGCTGTGATGCGTGATGGGACGGTGCTTCGCTCTGACATTTATCGTCCGGCCAACGCGAGCAATGTGAGACATCCGGTGTTGCTGTCTCGTAGTCCCTATGACAAACGCGTCAATGTGTCCACGTTCGGTAACGCTCACCCAGCGTGGTACGCAGGCGCGGGGTACATCGTCGTGATTCAAGACTGTCGGGGTCGCTACCAATCAGAAGGTGACTTCTACCCATTCGCCCACGAAATGACCGACGGTTATGACACCGTCGAATGGGCTGCAGGCTTGGCCGGAGCGAACGGCGATGTCGGCATGTTTGGCTTCTCGTATGTGGGAGCCACCCAGTTGCTCGCCGCTGTCATGCGTCCACCGTCGCTGAAGACCATCGCTCCGGGCTTCACAGCATCGCAGTACTACGACGGTTGGACATATAACGGTGGCGCTCTCGCAACAGCCTTCGTGTGCTACTGGGCCAATCTGTTGGCACTCGGTTCAGCGGTTCGGGCGGGCGACCGGGCTGGTGCCGATGCCCTAGGCGCCGCACTCGGTGCTGCCGAAGGTTGGTTCTGGTCGCTCCCCCTCTCGGAATACCCGCCGTTGCAAGACAGCTACGCGCCCTATTTCTTTGACTGGCTCAAGCACTGCACCTACGACGAGTACTGGCATCGCTGGAGCATCGACGCCGATTACAGCCGCATCGCAGTGCCGGCTATGCACGTCGGCGGCTGGTGGGACGTGTTCTTGGGCGGGACTGTGAAGAACTTCACGGGCATGAGCCAAGCCGCCGGCACCGAGCATGCGCAACGCAACCAGAAACTGCTGGTCGGGCCGTGGGCACACATGCCGTGGACGCCTCTCGGTGGATGCAGTAGTTGCGAGGGCGCTAGTAGCGGGCCAAGCACAAACGAGATCGACGACTGGCACATGCGCTGGTTCGATCAGACACTCAAGGGCATCGACACGGGAGTTCTCGAACATCCTGTAACGGTTTTTACCCAGGACGGCGACTGGCGAGACCACGACACCTGGCCACCCGCAGGCACCGCCATGCAGGATTGGTTCATTCACTCCGACGGCCGCGCCAATTCCAAGTTCGGCGACGGCACCCTCGATCGAACAGTTCCTGGCACCGAACCACCCGACATCTTCGTGTATGACCCGGGTGTGCCGATCCCGAGCCTGGGTGGACACTCATGCTGCTTCGACACGATCACACCGATGGGTCCCGCCAATCAACATCAGGCTGAAGTGTCGCGGATGATCCTCGTGTACACCTCCGAACCCCTCGACGCCCCAATCGAGTTGCTAGGCGAGGTAAGCGTCACGCTGTTCGCAGCAACGTCGGCTACCGACACCGACTTCACTGCTCGGCTGTGTGTTGTCGATGAATCGGGACGCAGCACCAACTTGCAAGAGGGAATACTGCGAGCGCGCTATCGCAACTCCCTGAGCAAGCCACAACTGTTAGTGCCCGGCGAGGTGTATGAGTTACGAATCGAACTGGGACCGATAGGCGCACGTGTTCCCGGCGGTTCCAGGCTGAGATTGACGGTGTCAAGTTCAGACTTTCCCCAATGGGACCGTAACCTCAACACGGGTGCGAAACCTCTGACCGATGCATCTATTGATGCACAGCCAGCGACTCAGACCATTCTGCACAACTCGACTTACCCGTCGTATGTAACGCTGCCAGTGCGCTACATCCGCTAAACCCGCGCTCTAGCAGTCCTGCCGTATTGCGTCAAGACGCAGGTGTCTTGGGTCACGTCAAGACTGTGGCCTTGCCTGACATCAATGTGACAAACATTTCGCGCTACGAGTACTACGCATTCAACGGGCGGCCGATAATTGTGGGAGCAATGACATGACGAAGAGACACAAACGTATCGTGCATCACGACTAGAGGGAAGTCTCCCTACAGGGCATAAGGGTGTGTAAGAACGCACCTTCTCTACCTGTGCGAACTGCTAGTTCTCGGAATCGCTTTGAGTTAGGAAAGGCGCGCAACAATTCCACAACTCGCAGCAATACCTTGACAGGAATGCTTCAAGAGTCTCGAGAATGTCAAGAGTTCACCCGACTTCTCCGAAGGTGTGAGTCGGAAGAGACCGTCACTGGTTCCCACGTACACACACCCACGACAAACCAACAGATCAAGTTGCGTATCACCCTCAATTCTCGTCTCGAACATATTGTAGCCGATCGAGTCAACATCAAGACTCAGATCAATGTCCGTGAGGAGAGGTGGAGACTTAGTCGAGTCTTGAATGCGTGGGTGGCGTGACTCATCTGAGTGAAACATTCGGCAGCAGACACTCTCTACAATCTCTGGTCTGTACCCCGTCTCCATTAGATTCGCTTTGACTGCCTCTTCTATGTCCCTTAGTCGGAAGACGGCAAGATCGCTGTCGAAGGTCCATACATATATGGAGTCGCCATCAACATAGATGTCCTCCGTAGGAAGTCCTCTCAGGCATACGGAGACCCAACGCGTGCTCATACTCTGCCCTTCCTAATCAAGGCGCCCGCGAATCTGTCGATGATCCCTTGGTTCACCCATCCGACTCGCGGGGAAGAGCATGTCTCGGCCAGATGTCAGCGCCACGGTCTGCACCTCCCCAAAGTGGATGCTGATGAAATGTCAATGCTTTCTAGTCTATCTTGCTGGTCACCATTCAGCGAGATGCAACGAGCGGCCGCTTGATTCCGCGATCATCGATCCTTGAACGCTGAAGCGAAACCTCCGAAAGATGGACTCACCGCCTTGAAGTTGAGATCCAGACCGTGTCGTGCAACTTTGACTGAAGGGCCGCGTGCAAGGCTCTCGGTGGATCGCTTCGCAAGAGTGTCTCGCTAATGCGAGCCTGAAGATGTCTGCGAATCAGCAACGTTGAGGAGGTTGAGATGTGTACCACCGGAGTGATGAGGCTTGGCAGAGGTGAGTACCTGCTGTTCAAGAACAAGGACTTTGGGCGCGAGCACTTTGATGATCGGCTGGTCACCGAACCGGATGTGTTTGGGGTGCGGGGTGTTGTTACATGGGCTGGCACTGATCCTTCACTTGATGAGTTCTCAGGATTCTCGATCGGTGCCAACTCTGCAGGCCTTTTGTGTTGTGACTCAAACGTGCGAACCCTGGAAGGTCACGCCAACTATGACGAACTGACCGAGATCGCCCTTAGGCAGGGCACGGATGTGAAGTCGGCTGTCAACGCGCTGCGCCTCGCCGTCGAAGTTCAGCCGTACCTGTGGGCAAATCTCATCATGATCGACGGCACGGGCGCTGCAGCAGTCGAAGTGAGAAGCAACAACATCGAGGTCACAGAGTTACGCGGAGCAACTGCGCGCTCCAATCATCATGTTGTACTAGGCCCGCATCGACGCGATGACGACACCGTGACCACAGGAAAGCGTCTTGCTTCGGCTCAACGACGACTGGATACAGCCACAAGCATTGCAGACATTTTCAGGTTGCAACGTTCGCACGACGACGGAACGACCGGCATCTGCAACCACGAGGGCTACCGCACGGTGTATTCCTACGTATTGCACCGCTCGGGCCAAGTCACGACCCTGCATGTCTCACAGGGCCAACCCTGCAATGTGTCTGAGCGCATCGAGTTACAACTGCCTCTCGGTATTTGCTGGTCGACGCAGGCAGCAGACGCCTTCCGGCAGCACTATCCCTCGGAGAACGCTCACGTTCTGGCGTAGCTGACTCACCCGCCCGGCTATGGCCGGCGGGGCCTGACGTGCTAGAAACTTCGTTCAGTCGGAGCTTCCGGCAAGTTAATCGCGCGTTAATCGCGCGAGTCAGAACTGGGAGTGACCCATGGGAACGTCGTGGATACGAGAAGAGTACGGCCCCGAGGTTGCCGAAATCACTGGCCAGTATCAGGCCAAGGCACTCAATCGCCGGACATTTATGAAGCGCCTGGGTCTCTCAGGCGTTGGTGTGGCCGCTGCAGCAAGCATCCTGGCGGCTTGCGGAGATGACGACTCTGCCGAACCCGCTGTCATGGAACCAGAGACTGATGCCACGGACTCGGCTGACACGAGCGACGCTGGAACTGCCGAGGAAACCACTGAAGAAACTGAGCCTGACATGGGCGGGCCGGTTAGCGGCGGCACCTTGCGTGAGGGATACAACCGTGACGTTTCAAAGCACGATCCGCTCACAACCAACTGGTACGACCCAGCCTTCTTCGCCATTTATGAGGCGATCCTCTCCAACGATCCCTCGGGTGCGAACGTACCGCAGTTCGCATCGGGTTTCTCGGTCTCCGACGATGGCCTGACCTACACGTTTGACATTCCCGACGGCAGGATCTCACACTCTGGTGGAACAGTTGACGCCGAGGCTGTAGCCGAGTTCTACCGTTCGGTTCAAGCATTTAGCTTCATCGCTGGTCTGGCTTCACCCGTTGACACTTACGAGGCCGACGGCAGCACAGTCGTGATGAAGATGAAGAATGCCTGGGTTGGTGCTCTCGGCCCACACAAGACCGGCTACTGGCGCATCCTCAACATAAACACCTGGAAAGACAGCACCCTCAACGAAGACGGCAGCCTCAATCCCGAGTCCACTTACGGCACCGAGTTTGCGGATGGCACTGGCCCGTTCACTCATGAGGAGTGGGTGCCGGGCAGCCACGTAGCGGTTAAGCGCTGGGACGACTATCCGGGCTCCAACACCCCGTTCTTCTCAAATGACGGTGCTGCACATCTTGATGGCATCCGCTGGAGTGTCATCACTGAAGCTGGCCAGCGTGCAACCCAGATTGAGAACGGCGACATTGACACCCTGATCGGGCCTGCCCACCAAGACATTGGTCGGCTTGAGAACAACCCCGATCTGACGGTAATCCGCCACCCCGAATGGTCGGGATTCCACCTGGCAATGAATCGTGATTACGAAGAGTTGTTTGGCGATGTGTTAACTCGTCAGGGCCTGTCGCACTCCCTTGACCGTGAAGGCATGGTTAACGCAATCCTCGCCGGAAACGGTGCCGCCACTTACGGTCCATTCCCCACAACCGACCGCAACTACGATCCCGCAGTCGAGCAGTACAACCAGTTTGATGTTGATCTAGCAAACCAAAAGCTGGATGAAGCCGGCTGGAGAATGGGCGATGACGGCGTTCGGGTGCGCGATGACGTGCGCTTTGAGTTCCGCTACCTCGTTGAGGATGAGTCGGTACAGAAAGACGTTGCTGCAGCAGTTTCTGCACAGTTCGCCAAAGTCGGTGTTCGTGCCAACCTGAATGTGGTGGATCGTGGCGCTGCCTTTACCGAGCAAAGCCAGCCCGGTCGTGACTCCGTGGAGATGTCACTGTTCTTCTGGTTGTGGCCGATCCCGATCGATGTATTGACACTGTTTGGTGCCTCCTACACGATCCCCGTACCGAACTTCTCACATGCGGTTGAACCTCGCATCGACGCTGCGATTGATGCTTGGCAGAAGTCCGCTACCGAAGCCGAGGCACAGGCTTCGGCATCAGAGTTCCAGCTCGCCTGGGCAGAGCAGTTGCCTTACCTGCCGATCATGAACCAGAACGCCACATTCGTTCACCACAATAAGGTGCACGGCTGGCAGCCTTTCGTGTGGAACCTCTACCCGTACTACAACGACACCTGGATCGAGTCCTGAAGGCCTCTTTAGGTCTGAGGTATCGGACAGTCCTGGCAGGGCACTCAAGCACGACTAACCAGCAGGTCCCGGGGTGGGTGACGGCCTAACGGGCATTGATGCCTTGAGACGCGACTGGGAACAGCGCGTCGTCGAACATGAGGAAGCTCAGCATGTCAGTGCGCTGCGTCGCAATGTGCGACGTATGCGCCACAACCGGCTACTGCTGTTTGGTTCGGCGCTCGGGGTTGTGGTGCTGGCGGCGGGGATCCTCGGGCCATGGCTCACGGGTGGCGATTACGTAAGCCAGGATTACTCCGCCATTCATCTGCCGCCGTTTAGCGACGGCTACTTGTTTGGCACCGACGGCTTGGGGCGTGACATGGCAGTGCGCGTTTTTGTGGGGATCAGGGTGAGTCTCACCGTGGCTGCCGGAGTGACGTTGCTGGCGCTAGTGGCAGGGATCGTCCTAGGGATGGTGGCGGGCTACCTGGGTGGCTGGACTGATCGCGCTGTCGGCGGCACGATTGACTTCATCTGGGGTTTCCCGCTGATCCTGCTCGCGGTGTTGTTTGTCGGAGGTATGGGCGGTGGGCTAGTGCCGGTCATCCTCGCGGTGGGACTGGTCAATACCGCAGCAATCGCACGGGTAGTTCGAGGTGAGGTGCTGACACTCTCCCAGCGTGAGTTTGTGGAAGCTGCTAGGGCTGGCGGCTATTCGTCAATGCGCATCATGTGGCGTCACATCTTCCCCAACATCTTGGCCCCGGCGTTCGTGTTGGCGTCCTATTACGTGGCAGTAGCCGTGATCGCAGAAGCAGCACTGTCGTTTATCGGTCTCGGTGCACAGCCACCAACTCCGAGCCTCGGGCAGTTGGTAGCTGACGGTCGTAACTTCCTGCGGCTCAACCACTGGGAGTCAACAATTTCCGGTATCGCCATCGTGTTGGTAGTGCTGTCAGTGAGCCTGATCGGTGATGGTCTGCGAGATGTGTTTGATCCTCGCCTGCGTCACGAAGCCAAATCGGTGGACGACTCGTGAGTCACTCGCAGCGAGTCACTCAAGTGCGTGGCGGTTCACTGCCGTGAAGCGAATACTCGCACGCACCATCTACACATTGATCGTGCTGTTGCTGTCATCTATTGCGGTGTTTTATGCGATCCGTCTATCGGGTGGTGATGCTGTCTCTGCACGCCTGCCCGCTTCAGCATCATTTGAAGAACGAGAAGAGTTCCGTGAGTTGTTGGGATTAAACGACCCGATACATGAGCAATACTTCCGCTATATGGGACGTTTGATCACATTTGATTTTGGCAAGTCACTGACCAACAATGCCGACATTTTTGACATGCTCACCGAGCATGGACGCAACAGCCTCATACTGGGAGCAGCCGCATTCATCCTTGTCTTTGTGATCGGAGTCCCGTTAGGAATACTTGCGGCGGTTCGGCGAAACACCTGGGCCGACGGATCCATAATGACCTTCTCCGTCGCAGGTATGGCAATACCCAACTTCTGGCTGGCATTGCTCACGGTGTGGCTCTTCGCGTCCACTCTTGGCTGGCTGCCCTCAGCAGGATGCTGCAGTACCAAACAGTTGATCCTACCTGCGACGGTATTGGCAATGGAGGGCATCGCTTTGACGGTTCGCATGACACGTTCAGCCATGCTTGAAAACCTCGGCCAGGACTTTGTGCGAACTCTGCGAGCCGGTGGACTATCGGAGACTCGCATCGTCGGCAAGCATGTGTTACGTAACGCCATGGTGCCCATCATCTCGCTTGCAGGCCTTCGGATCGGCCAGATCGTGGGGTATGCACTAGTAGTGGAGACGATCTTTGGCTGGCCGGGCCTCGGTCAGGTTCTCGTAAACGCGGTATTGCGGCGGGACTATCCAGTAGCACAGTTCTTCTCGCTGGTGTTGATTGCGATAGTGGTGTTGAGCAACTGGCTAGCCGATGTTGGCTACACAATCGCAAACCCGAGGCTGCGTCGAACATGACCGCCCCTGTGCTCTCGGTTCGTAATCTTCATACCGCGGTTGCCACGCGTCAGGGCACATTTGATGTTGTACGTGACGTCTCATTTGAAATCTATCCCAATGAGGTGCTCTGTCTCGTCGGTGAGAGTGGGTGCGGCAAAACAATCACTGCACTGTCGATCATGCGTCTGTTGCCTACTCCGCCGGTGAGTATCGCCTCGGGACAGATTCGTTTTCATGACGACGAGCTAACTGCACTCTCCGAACAACGAATCCGCAAGATCCGCTCCCAGCGGATCTCAATGATCTTCCAGGATCCGCTAACGTCACTTGATCCGGTGTTCACTGTGGGTCAAGTGATGACCGAAGTGATCCGTACGCATCGAAGCATTAACAAGAGCGAAGCGCTCCAGATGTGTGTTGACATCTTGCGAGATGTTGGGCTACCTGCTCCTGAAGAACGCGTCGATTCGTACCCTCACGAACTCTCGGGTGGCATGCGTCAGCGGGTAATGATCGCCATGGCTTTAGTGCTTGATCCCGAGATTCTGATCGCTGACGAACCGACAACTGCTCTAGATGTAACGGTTCAAGCTCAGATCCTTGAACGCTTACGTCGTGAGCAGCGACAACGGCAAATGTCAATGCTCTTGATCACCCATGATCTTGCTGTAGTGGCTTCAATTGCTGACCGTGTTGCTGTGATGTACGCGGGTGAGATTGTCGAGGAAGCACCTGTTGAGCAGCTCTTTTCTGATCCACGTCATCCATACACACAGGGTCTGCTGCGCGCTCTACCCCACGTAATCGGTAAGCGAAAAGACCTTGCAGCGATCCCGGGGCTCGTCCCGCCCATGCAGATGATGCCTCCCGGTTGTAGTTTCGCCCCGCGTTGCTCTCATGGAATTGAACGGTGCTGGAAGCAACATCCCTCGCACGTTGTTGAGTCGGGTGCTGGGTTCCGCTGCTTCAATCCTCAACCCTTCTAGGCCTTACTCGATGGCTTCACCGACACCCGTGCCCAACAGCAAGGCTGTTCCGATTGAGATACGTCTTGACGACGGGACGGTTCTGCGTGGCATCGAGTATCCCGCCGACGGGCCACCCCTATTGCTAGTTCATGACCTTGGCGACGACCTCGATGCCTGGGGTTCGCTGCCCGCAACACTGGTGACAAGCGGGTTTCGAGTCATCAGCATCGAGTTGCGAGGACACGGTCTCTCCGACGGCGACGTGGGCGACATAGATGTGTCGATCACACATCAAGACATTGCCGGTGTTCTTGAACAGACTCATGCCACGTTTGGTCCTTGCGGCCTCATTAGTTACGGGACAGTGGCGAACGCGGCCCTACACCTGGGCGCGGACGAGGGCGCTCCGGTTCAGGCTCTGATCAGCCTTTCACCCAACACCGTGGTTGCCTCTCACGACTCGGGTAGCGGGCAGATGGACAGTTCAATGGCTATGACCGGAGCCTTGCGAGCGCTGATCACCGGCAGCGGCGACAGTGAGTCACACGAATACGTCCGGTCGATTCACTCTCAGTTGCAGGGCCAGAACATGTGGGTGTCTACCGGAAGCGCCATCAGCGGCCCAAGGCTCCTGATTGAGCACCGTCACCTACTTGAGCAGCTGGTGATGTTCATGCGCCGCTATTTGACGGGCTTCCATCTTGCTTGGATTGCCGAAGTCACCGAGAAGGCTGAGATGGCAAGCACGTAGAGCTAGTACCGATCAATAGTCACAGAAGAATCAGAGCAGAAAGAGATCGCCATGGATGTTGTTGATGCCCACCTGCACCTGTTTAGGTCACTAAGTGACGACTGTCCCCGAGCAATCTTTGAAGGGATGACACCGCCCGAGCGCTCAGAGTTAGCCGAACGTTTGCTCGCGGCGATGGACGTCGCAGGCGTAGACCGAGCCATCTTCTGTGCTCTCTCCGAACATGACCACTATCTGGCAGAAGTGATTGCTTCCTACCCACAGCAGATCGCTGGTGTAGCCGTCTATGACTTTGCGGATCCCGTCCCGGCTGAAACACTGAAACGCCGGATCGACGCTGGCATCGAGGGTGTTCGCTTCTATGGTCTTGAAGGCAGTGCAGGGGCCGATCCCGAGTCACTTGACGTGTTTCCGATCTTGTCAGCTATGCGTGATGCCAACATGAAGGCATGGTTTTATGGGCCTGCTGATCAGGTTGAGTTGCTTGATGGGTGCCTGGATCTGTTGCCCGGTTTATCGGTGGTACTGAATCACCTCGGGTTCCTTCCCAACATGCATCTCGAGTTGCGAGTCGATGACTACGGGCGGCCGCAGTTTGATGTCGACTTGCCGCCGGCAGGTTTAGAGATGGTGGAAGCGTTCGCTGCCAAACATCGCCGTGTGCATGTGCATTTCTCGGGCCATTACGCCTTTAGCGGTGGGCCTTACCCGTATCGCGACCTTAGTGAGACATCTCGACGTATCTTTGAAGCATTCGGGGCAGAGCGAATGTTGATGGCCTCGGACTGGCCCTGGATCCGCGAGAATCCCGGTTACAAAGAGACGCTCGAAGTTGTAGATCACCTACTCGGTGACATCACCGATCACGAACGTGACATGATCCGCGGTGGCACTGCAATGTCCCTCTTCAACTTTTCCTAGTCTCGACATCTACCGCCAGTGGTCGGCGCGTTGATGCGGCTGGTGTTGGGCACACACCCCTCATCCTGACCAGTCGTGAATCGCGTCAGCTATCCGGTTGACGCCCTCCAATAGTGGTTCGGTAGCTGTCGCTAATGAGATACGCACAAAGCGGCCCGAGTCGGGGCCGAAAGTGTCGCCGGGTACAACCGCAACTCGCTTCTCGCCAAGTAAGCGATGCACAAAGTCTGCGCCGTTGTTACCACTGGCCGACACATCAATCATCAAGTAGAAGGCACCTCGTGGCCTTATGTGAGTGATGTCACGAGAACTCAGCAGGTCGGTTACGAGATCCCGCCGGTGCTGATACGCGGCTCGCATCTCTGATACGCACTCTTGAGGTCCGATAACGGCTGCTAGCGCTGCCATTTGAGCGGGCGCGTTAACGCATGAAGTGATCGGCTCCTGGGCACGCACAATCAGCGGTGAGACTCCAGGCGGGACAACCAAATAGCCCACACGCCATCCAGTCATTGCGTAGGTCTTTGAAAAGCTAAAGAAGGTGATGACCCGACCGTCTGTATCGAGTGGCGCAGCAGAGACATGCGGTTGATCAAATGACAATTCGTCATAAACCTCATCGGAGAACACCAGCAGGTCGTGACGGCGAGCCAACTCCATTATTTCCTCAAGAGCGTGGCCCGGTGTGACTCCACCGGTTGGGTTGCCCGGAGAGTTCAACATGATCGCTTTGGTGCGTGCTGTGATTAGCGGCTCTATGTCGGTTGCCTGAGGGACCATCAAGTATTCGGAACGCAGTGGGAAGTACACAGGTTTGATCTTGAGCAACCGCATCATCTGTGCATAGTTCGGCCAACTCGGATCACCGAGAAGCATCTCACTGCCGGGGTCCACCAACGCCACCATGCTGCTGTAGATGCCGGAAACGGCACCGGTTGTTACCACAACTTGCTCAGCAGTTGCGCTAATGCCGTTTCGCTGCCGCACTTTGGTGGCTAATGCTTCACGTAGCGGTGCGATACCAGCGTTAGGTGTGTACTTGGTGAAGCCATCAGACGCTGCCGTCGATGCCGCCTCACAAATGTGGCGCGGTGTGTCGAAGTTCGGTTCTCCAGTCTCGAGGCGGATGGCATCCGGAATCGCATTGGCGAGTTCCATTACTTCGCGAATACCGGAGCGCGGCATCGCCGCGATCGGTCGAGACGGTCTCACTTCAGTACCCCAGAATCGGATGGAGCACAAGAGTCACTGCCAAAGTCAGATTCAACCTATCAAACTCAAACTAGATGACTTTGCGGACTTCGGGGAAGTGACAAGCGACCCAATGACCGGAGTCGGCCTGCTCAAGTGGTGGTTCAACTTTTCGACACACGTCGGCATCTCGGCCTACGTGACAGCGCGTATGGAAGCGGCAGCCCGACGGAGGGTTCAAAGGGCTGGGAACATCTCCCTCTAGCAAGATCTGTACCCGGGCTCGCTCAACTGCTGGATCAGGCACTGGAACTGCTGACAGCAGTGCATGCGTGTAGGGATGCATCGGCTCCGAGAACAGACGCTCCGCAGAGGTTCGCTCGACGATCTTGCCTAGATACATCACTGCGATGTCATCACAAACATGACGCACAACTGCTAGGTCATGAGCAATGAACAGGTACGTGAGACCAAGTTCTTGCTGTAACTCATCGAGCAGGTTCAACACTTGAGCCTGGATTGAGACATCGAGCGCCGATACAGGTTCATCAAGCACCAGGAATCCGGGATCAAAGGCAAGAGCCCGGGCAACACCGATACGTTGACGCTGGCCGCCGGAGAACTCATGCGGATACCGGTCTGCAATGCGTGGGTTCAATCCCACCAGTCCCAGCAGTTCATCTACACGTTGTGTCTGCTCGGACTTAGACATTGAGGTGTGAACCTTGAGCGGTTCACGGAGTGCTTGGCCGACAGTCATTCGAGGGTTTAGCGACGCAAACGGGTCTTGAAACACGATCTGCATATGACGACGCAACCGGCGCAACTCTTGGCGACTGGTTGCGAGGATGTCGATGCGTTCAGTAGTTCCGTCGTCGATCCGACGCTGTAACACAACCTCACCCGATGTCGGTTCGATCAGTCGAAGTATGCAACGCGCAGTCGTGGACTTTCCGCACCCTGACTCACCAACCAGACCAAGCGTGCGGCCGAAACCTATTTCAAGTGACACACCTGCAACAGCGGAAACTTCACCAGCCTCCCCGCCAAACCAGCCACCCCCAACCACAAACGTTTTGTTGAGGTCGTGAACCCACAAAGCCACGTCATCTGGTACATCGCCGTGGCCGTTTGCGCGTGTATTAGTCGCGGTTACGTCGGCTTCTAGGGAGCTTGGTGTTGCCCGTGTTTTGGCGATTTCGGCGGCAACTTCCCGCTTAATGGCTGCCATCGCAGCGATGGTACTGTACCGCCCATCGTTGACGAGAAAGGGAGCGCTGCAAGCATGGCCGAAAGCAGTTTCAGGGGTGACCTCGGAGGTCTTACAGCCCAAGAAATGGATGACTTCCTACAGAGCGCTCCCCTAGCGCGGCTCGCCACGCTAAAGCCGGATGGGTCACCGTATGTGATGCCTGTCTGGTACCAATGGGACGGTGAAGCTCTCTATTTCGTCGGCCGCCAACGAGCGCTGTGGTGCAAGTACATCCAAGCCGACGGGCGTGTCAGCGTCGTCATTGATGCCGAGCACTCCGACCCCGATGCGTCAGGTCAATCTGTCGAGATCCCAAAGGTGTACATGGAGGGCATCGCCACTGTCGAAGAGGAGCCAAACATTGGTGGGCGCTGGGTCGAAATCGCCGAACAAATGTCGTACCGGTATCTGGGGCCAAATGGTCCTACATATTTGGTGTCGACGCTCCAGCAGCCACGCTGGCTGATCAAGCTGGTGCCGACGGGGATCAAGACCTGGAAGGGCGTCGGCTGGGCTCGCCGCTACTGGGTGAACGAAACAGGCGGGCCGAGCTACGAGGAGGCTCACAGCACCTAGGCAACACCACGGCCGCTGAGTCGAACAGCCCCAGCGCCTTCCTCAGGCGCGATCTATAACTCAAGGTTCATCGACGACTCGGCACGCTTGCAAGGAGACCGCTACGCGTAACCCGCTTGACTTGTTCCGCCTAGATGGCCGTGTCGCGTTGGTGACGGGTGGTTCGCGTGGTCTTGGCAAGGTGATGGCCGAGGCTCTGGCTTTCGCGGGAGCTGCGGTAGCCGTGACGAGTCGTTCACAATCCTCTGCAGACGCTAGCGCTTCAACAATCACGGCTGTCACAGGCGCCGAGACACTCGGCGTTGAGATGGAGGCCACTGACTCTGTTGCAGTAACCCGCGCTGTAACCGCAGTCATCGACAAGTTCGGGGCTCTTGACATCCTCGTGAACAACGCCGGGATCAATGTTCGTGGCTCTATTGAGGAGCTTGAACGGGCAGACTTTGAAGAATCTTTGGCGGTCAACGTGACCGGCCCATGGCTAGCTTGCCAAGCCGCTGCTGGCGCCCTGTCGGACTCTGCTCACGGCAGAGTCATCAACATCTCATCAACGTTCGGGCTAGTCGCTGCAGCTGATCGCACCGCCTACACGAGCTCTAAAGGCGCGATCGTGCAACTCACACGTGCCCTGGCCATGGAATGGGCACCCAGAGGCATAACCGTAAACGCCATAGCACCCGGTCCATTCCTCACAGGCATGAACCGGCCATACAAAGACTCGCCACACAGCCGCCGGGTAATCACAACCGAGGTCGCCCTACGCAGATGGGGAGAGACTCACGAAATCGCTGGAGCAGTCATTTACCTCGCCTCAGACGCATCAACCTACGTCACAGGTTCAATACTCACCGTCGACGGAGGATGGACCGCACACTAAAACTCATGCAAACCCACACATCGCCCAGGCAACTTCATGAACACATCACCGCAAGACAATTCACTCGCAGGAGGCAATCCCGATGATCATTGACACACATCTTCATCCAACCAATGTTGTCGATGAGGCTTGGCGACACACTGGTGAACCATTTACCGGTGAGCGGATGCTTGAGATGATGGATGGTCCATACTGGATCAATGGCAAGCCGAGACGCATAGACATGGGCTTCATACAGCCACCTCCAGGCAATACCGCCTGGCGAGACGGGTCACGGCCTGGCCGTGAAGGGATCCGTGACTACATGGCCTACATCACCGAATTGACGCAGAAATATCCTGATCGCTTCATCGGCAACTTCAATTACAACCCGCGCTATGGACCTGAAAATGGGGCTCAGGAGCTTGAGTTCCACGTGAAGGAATACGGCTTCAAGATGATGAAGCTACATGCCAACATGCATGCTTATCGGCCTGATCGTGCTCTCGATTGGCTTAGGCCTGCCCTGCAAAAATGCGATGAACTCGGAATTGTTGTACTGCTGCATACGGGTGATGGACCTTATTCAATCCCGACGCAGTTCTACCCGATCATCCGAGAGTTCACGAACGTGAACTTCATTATTGGTCACTTCGGTGTCCAGACTGGTGGTGTTTACTGCTTTGAGGCCTTCTGGATGATCATGGACTCACCAAACGTGTATGGCGAGTCTGGCTGGCTACTCCAGTCACGTATTGTTGAGTTCGCTAAGGAAATGCCACGAGATCGTCTGGTCTTTGGAACAGACTCTCCACCAAATGATCCAGGCATGTGGCTCACACATCTTGAGGTGCTTTGCCATGATGCTCCACAGGGCATCAATGCCAGTGAAGATCAGCTTGAGGATTACATGGGCAACAACATCGCACGCCTCGTCGGGATTACGCCCACCGCGCCACCTGCCACTGTCGAAGCCGCTAAACAACAACTAGCCGAAGGCTCCCACGGCACCCCAACCTCGTAACGAGAGTCGGACATAATTGCAAGTCCCAGACATCTCCTGAGCCCAATGAGCACTCAAGACCTACAAGGGTTTCTTGAGGAGTATCGGCGGGACTTTCCTGACGATGTTGTCACAGTTGACGAACGGGTTTCACTCGATGAGGAGATCACGGCTGTCGTCTGGGAACTTGCGGCACAGGGTCGTCACGAACTGCTGTGGTTCGCCGATGTTGCGGGTTCACCCTGGCCGGTGGTCACTAACATCTTCGCTTGTCGCACCCGCATTGAGCGAATGCTTGGTGCCTCACCAGGACAGTTGCACGAGCGATACATGGAACTGACCAGTGCTGGTGTCCCCATGAGTCACCTAAGTGCTGGACCAGTGACTCAAGTGGTTGAAATAGGCTCGCAGGTGGATCTCACCAACCTGCCTTTGCTGCGACACTTCAAGAGCGACCTGGGCCCCTACATAACTAGTGGGATAATTGTTGCTGAAGACCCCGAAACCGGCTGCGGCAACCTCAGCTATCACCGTGCGGTTGTGCACTCCGAGACTTCGCTTGCCACCAGTCTGCATTCTCGTGGTGATCTCTGGCGGATGCTCAAGTCAGCACAGTCCCGAAACGAACCGTTAGCAGTTGCGATGGTTATCGGCGCTCACCCACTTTTCATGCTCGCTGCTTCGGCTCGGGTGCCCGCACACATTGACGAGCGTGAGATAGCCGGCGGATTGCTCGGCGAGCCACTAGAAGTCATACATACACCGACCTATGGCATTGCAGTGCCGGCATGTGCAGAGATCGTTCTAGAAGGTCAAATAGATGCCGGCGATGATGTCGATGAAGGGCCTTTCGGCGAATTCTCTGGCTACTCGTCTCATCGCTCAACCCGAAATCTGATGGAAGTAACAGCAATTCTGCGCCGAGAGTCACCGATCTGGCTCGACGTCGTGGGCGGCAACTCAAACGAGCATCTCAACCTGGCTCGTGTGCCTCGTGAGGCAGAGATGCGCGACAAACTAATGGCCCGATTTCCTTCAGTGCGGGCACTGCATTACCCAAACTCGGGCACTCACTTTCACGCTTACGTCGCAGTCGATGAGACCCGACCGGGTGAGGCTCGCCAAGTCTTGCTAGCGCTGCTCGGGTGGGACCCTTACCTCAAGACAGCCATCGCAGTTGACCCCGATATCGACATCACCGACGACAGCGAAGTTCTATGGGCACTCGCAGTTCACTTTCAGCCAGCCCAAGATCTCTTCATGATGGACGGACTGCCAGGAAGTGCCCTCGATCCATCATCACTTCCCGACGGAACAACCTCACGCCTGGCCCTAGACGCAACCAGGAGTCAACACTTCGAAGGCACCCGCATCAAAGTCTCCAGATCTGCCCGCACCCGCGCTCAATCCCTAATCCCCCACCTAAACAACTGACTTCAACGCCAGCCCGATAAGGATCTTCCTAAGTCACTACGCTCCATTGGCAGGACCTACTGTTGTCGCATTTGTCATCGTCATCTACGAGAAGATTGCTTCGTTTACATCAACGCCTAAGCCTGGGCGAAACTCGGCCGTCACGCGCCCATCTTTGGGCTGCGGCTCACCGACGAAGATGGGCACTGTTTCGGACTCCGGTAGTGAGTCCCAAACCGGCATAGGAAAGTACTCCACCATCGGCACATTTGAAGTGCCAAGTGCAAAGTGAATGTGAGTTGCACCATAGGCATGCGGGATCACATTGAGGCCCGCAGCTTGCGCTAGAGCTGCAATCTTTCGGCCCTCAGTGATTCCCCCACAGCGCCGCAGATCGGGCTGCAAGATATCCATTGCCTCACGCTCGATAATGTCCAGGAAGCCGTAGCGGGTGTATTCGTGCTCGCCTCCCGAGATCGGGATGTTCGTCTCACGTCGCAGCCTTGAGTAGCTAGCCAAATCGTCGGGTACGAAAGGCTCCTCAATCCAAGCCAGGTTGTAGGGCTCAAGCCGCCGGCACATCTTCTTGGCGTAGTTGAAGTCCCAGCCCATGTATGCGTCAACCATGATCTCAATGTCAGGACCAACTGCGTCACGGATGTTTGCGACATGAGCTTCATTCTCAGCCATGCCCCGCACACCGGCACCCGGCCCGTATGGAAAGCGCGCCTTCATCGCCTGATAGCCCTCAGCAACATAAGCCTTGGCTTCCGCTGTGACCAAGTCTGCACCAACGGGATGCAACGCAGATGCGTACACGGGCACAGAGGGATGAACCGGTCCGCCTAGGAGTCCAAAGACGGGCATTCGAGCTGCCCTGCCAATGCAATCCCATAAGGCGATGTCGATAGCACTAATCGCTTGTAGAGCAATGCCCTTGCGGCCATAAGGAAGCGTGGCCCGGAACATGCGATCCCAGAGCCCCTCTGTCTCGGTTGCGTCGGCACCTACCAAGATTCGAGCGAGATGCCGATCGACAACTCCGGCAACAGCGCCAACGCCATCCTCACACCAACCTCGTCCCACAACACCGTCTGTGGTCTCGATTTCGACCACTGCCATCGCAGAATCCCAGAACCAGGAGCCACGTGTCTGCTGGTACTCGGGATAGATGTCAAGCGGAGTTACAAGCGGAAGGGTCTTCTCTCGTTCTGCCAGGTGTCCCCAAATCGACCTATCCGCATGGCGAACCCGAACATGTTTGATCTTCATCGTCGCAACCGCAACTCGGCCGTCTGTTAGGCGACCTTCCAGGTGGGGCGGGAGTGAAGCAAAGCGTGCAGGTCGCCGGGACCGGCTTTGGATTGTGAAGCGGCGATCTGTGATGTCACTGAGGCTCCGTATTCCGAACGCTGTACAGCCCTGAACACGCCGATAGGTGTCGGCACGTCATTGGTGTTTGCCAGCCGGCTCAAAGCGAATGCCACAGAAGGATCGGGATCGGACTCGTCATGCACCACGAGTGCGTCGAGGCCCACGTCAGCGATCTTCACCACACGGGCACGACCCTGCTCAATGACAACACCATTCTCGTTGTTCACACCAAACCGAACCGGCTCGCCGTGTTGCAACTGAATCAGCATCTTGCCACGGACATTTCGCTTAGTGATTGCCGCAAAAGCACCATCATTAAACACGTTGCAATTTTGGTAAACCTCAACGAACGCCGCGCCCGGGTGGCTGTGAGCCCGCCGGAACATCTCTTGCATGTGAGCCCGATCCATGTCATGGGTGCGAGCCACAAACGACGCTTCTGCTCCAAGTGCCAGAGAGATCGCATTGAAAGGCTGCTCAACAGAACCATGCGGCGTGGACTTGGTCACCTTTCCACGCTCACTCGTAGGTGAGTACTGACCTTTAGTCAGGCCATAAATCTGGTTGTTGAACAGCAGGATGTTCAACTTCACGTTGCGACGTAGCGCGTGAATCAGGTGGTTTCCGCCGATCGACATCATGTCGCCATCACCACCAACAACCCACACATGAAGATCGCCTCGAGCCATCGCCAGTCCGGTGGCAATCGCCGGTGATCGTCCATGAATTGCATGCAACCCGTAGGTGTTCATGTAATACGGGAAGCGGGCCGCGCAACCAATCCCAGACACGAACACCGTGTCCTCTCGCCGCACTCCAAGTTGTGGCATCAGCAACTGCATTGCGGTGAGAATCGAGTAGTCACCACAGCCGGGACACCAGCGGACTTCCTGATCAGAAGACCAGTCTTTGCGTGTAGTAACGGGCACGTCAGTCATCACACAACTCCACGGTGGCTTGAGGCCGTGACCGGCACTTGATTACGAGTAGCCGAAATGTCATCCCAGAAGGCATTCATTAACTCGGCCGCGGTGAACGGCTGACCTGAAACCTTGCTTACCGCCCGAGCATCAACCAGATACTCAGCCCGCAGGATCCGACACAACTGGCCCAGATTCAACTCCGGAACGACCACCCGCTCAAAGCCTCTGAGCAACTCTCCAAGGTTCTTCGGAAGCGGGTTGAGATGACGCAGATGGATGTGTGCTAGCCGGTGACCGGAAGCTTCTAGGCGGCGACGGGCACCAGTTATGGCTCCCCAAGTCGAACCCCAACTCACGACCACAACAGCCGCGTCCGGGTCACCTTCAATTTCAGACTCTTCCATGTGATCAGCAATGAGGGCTATGCGTTGGTCGCGAATCTGCACCATCCGGTGATGGTTCTCAGGGTCGTAACTGATATTCCCGGTGATGTCTTCCTTTTCGATGCCACCAATGCGATGCAAAAGTCCTGGAGTTCCCGGAATCGCCCAGGGACGCACCATCCGATCATCTCGCACATAAGGCATGAAAGTGGCCTCGCCAGACTCGTCAACATGGTTCGGCCCGGAGGCGAAATTCACATCAATGCTTGGCAGGTCGCCAACATCGGGTATGCACCACGGCTCACTGCTGTTGGCGAGATAGCCATCGGAGAGCAAGATCACCGGAGTTCGATGTTCTATGGCGAGTCGCACAGCCTCAATCGCCGCAAAGAAGCAATCAGAAGGGCTGCGTGGAGCCACGATCGGCAGGGGTGCCTCACCGTGACGCCCGTGCAACGCCATCAGCAGATCTGCGGCATCGGTCTTGGTTGGCAGTCCGGTGGACGGGCCGCCTCGCTGGATGTCGATCACTACCAGCGGCAACTCAAGACTTACAGCTAATCCGACCGTCTCAGCCTTGAGCGCCATGCCAGGCCCAGAAGTTGTAGTCACGCCAAGGTGACCGCCATAAGCGGCTCCCAAGGCAGCGCCCACGGCCGCGATCTCGTCTTCGGCTTGCAGTGTGCGGACGCCAAAGTTCTTGTGACGCGCCAGCTCGTGGAGGATGTCACTTGCTGGCGTGATGGGGTACGAACCTAGGAACAGCGGGATCCCAGCCTGCTGCGAGGCTGCAATCAATCCCCATGACAGCGCCGTATTGCCATTGATGTTTGTGTAGATGCCGCTTCTAAGGGGAGCGGGCGCGACCATTAGCCTGCTCGCTCCGAGTTCGGCCGTCTCACCAAATGCGTGACCTGCGGAGAATGCTGCTTTGTTGGCTGCGATCACTGCGTCGCGACCCGCAAATTTTGTATGGATCCACTCAAGCGTCGGCTTCGTTGGCCTTGAGTACAGCCATGACACCAAACCCAGAGCGAAGAAGTTCTTGGAACGCTCAGCCACCCGTGGCTTGACCCCGAGGTCCTTGCAAGCCTGTTTGGTGAGACTCGTCATCGGTGCGGTGATGAGCGTGTAACCGTCGAGGCTGTGATCTTTTAGGGGGTTTACTGCGTATCCAGCCTTCTTGAGATTGCGCGGATTGAAAGCGTCGGAGTTAACGATCAATGTTCCGCCGGGCGCTAACAGGCTCAAGTCAGACTTTAGGGCTGCGGGATTCATTGCGATCAAGACCGACGGCTCATCACCGGGTGTGGTGATGTCGTGATCGGAAATGTGAACCTGAAAGGCCGAGACGCCAGCGAGGGTTCCGGCCGGCGCGCGGATCTCGGCAGGAAACTCGGGCAACGTTGCAAGATCGTTACCGAATAGCGCACTCGCTGAGGTGAAACGGTCACCAGTGAGTTGCATGCCGTCACCTGAGTCACCAGCGAAGCGCAGCACAATGCCGCCGGTCTGACGCACACTTACCTCACGCTCGGCTATATCCGTCACAGATGCTCCTTTGCACCGCTATCGCTCTGCGTGACTCAACGGGCAGGCATTCATGCGAACCCGGTCAGCGCGCGTGTATACGGTACCGCGCCTAACGATCTAAACGGTTACCGCGCGGTTGCCTAGCGGCGGGTTATTGCATGCTCTGCTGCTGGCTCTAATGCTGCGGGGTTCTCCAGTCGTGGAGGAACCCTTGTTTGGTTCTAGGCGACCGTAATGGAGGTGTCTAGGTAGACGTTTTGTATTGCGTTGAGCAACTCAATGCCTTCAGACATCGGTCGCTGAAAGGCTTTACGACCCGAAATCAGACCCGTGCCACCTGCACGTTTGTTAATCACTGCAGTCGTAACTGCTGCTGCCAGGTCACCAGCTCCCGAAGAGGATCCACCACTGTTAATCAAACCGACTCGGCCCATGTAGCAGTTGGCAACCTGATACCGGCACAAATCAATCGGATGATCGCTACTCAACTGCTCATACACGAGAGGATGTGTCTTGCCAAAGCCAATTGCGTTATACCCACCATTGTTGGTCGGCAACTTCTGCTTAACAATGTCAGCCTCTATCGTTGCACCGAGATGATTGGCTTGACCTGTAATATCTGCAGCTGCATGGTAGTTCACGCCATCCACGTTGAATAGCGGATTACGTAGGTAACACCACAAGACCGTAAACATGCCCAGTTCATGAGCAGCTTGGAACGCCTCTGAAATCTCAACGATCTGCCGCCTTGAGTGCTCCGATCCGAAATACACCGTGGCGCCAACACCAGCGGCTCCCAGATCCCAGGCTTGCTTGACTGAGCCGAAGAGCACCTGGTTATAGCTCGACGGGTGGGTGAGCAACTCGTTGTGGTTGATCTTGACAAGGAAGGGGATCCGGTGTGCGTAACGCCGTGACGCCATTGCCAGCACCCCGAACGTGGATGCGACTGCGTTGCAGCCACCCTCGATGGCCAACTCAATGATGCGCATCGGATCGAAGTAGATCGGGTTGGGAGCAAACGATGCTCCGCCCGAATGTTCAATTCCCTGATCAACCGGAAGGATCGACACGTAACCCGTCCCCGCCAGTCGGCCGTGCCCGAATAGCGCCCCGAGATTGCGCAACACCTGAGGAGAGCGATCACTAGCACCGTGTACCCGGTCCAAAAAGCCGGGCCCGGGAACTGACAGCGCCTCACGCCCAACTGTCTGACATTCGTGGTTTAGAAGAGATTCGGCTTGGTCACCGAGCAGTTTGGGAATGTCCACCACTTCGACGCTCCTGATCGCAACTGAGTCACACGTAACGAAGGCGTTGCCACAACGTGCAAGGCTGACATGCCAAACCTAGCAACCCCAGGCTTGTGGAGCTGAGAACTGATGTGCGCTAGCCCCGGGGGGTCGGGAATCCGCCAGCCTTTGAGACCAGACCAGGGATCGGGTGCTCAAGCACGTCTTGCAGCCACAAAGCGCTGTCTCGCAGCCGATCAAGCGACACGCCACTCGTGACTCCCATGCGCTCAAGCAGATACACGAGGTCTTCGGTGGCGATGTTGCCTGTAGCTGCCGGCGCAAACGGGCAGCCGCCGATCCCGCCGAGGCTCGCGTCAAGGACACCGACTCCCGCATCAACGGCTGCTACGGCGTTGGCGTACCCGGTGTTGCGGGTGTTGTGAAAGTGCGCACGCAGACCAATGTCATTGCCGATCACTTGACGAACGGCTGCGACACACTCGTGGACATCGGTTGGCATGGCGACCCCGATGCTGTCAGCGAGCGCAATCTCATCGGGCTCGCTAAGCGCGACCCGCCGTGCCACATCAACCAGACGGTTCACGCTGACCTCGCCCTCGTACGGGCAACCGAACGCCGCGGCCAGCGTCACGCTTGTACCTAAACCCGCTTCTTTCGCTTCGTTCGCGAGTTCCGAGAAGATCTTGATTGCTTCAGCCGTAGTCGTACCTTGGTTGCGTTGGCAGAACGTGTCGGAGCACACGACCACGAAGTTGACCTCATCAACTGCCGCTGCGATAGCACGCTCAAGACCACGGCGATTCATCACCAGACCGATGTAGCTCACATCTTCGCTGCGTGGAAGTTGCGCCATGACTTGCTCTGCATCAGCCATTTGCGGCACCCGTTTGGGATGCACGAAGCTGGCAGCTTCCAACCTGGTGACGCCCGACGCCACGAGTTTGGTGATCAACTCCACCTTGGCAGCGGTCGGGAGCATCGTTGGATCGCTCTGCAACCCGTCTCGAGCTGCGACATCCACAACCTGTACTTCTGCGGCTACTTGCGTGGCAGTCGCGCCGTTGTCGCTATCGCTCATCATGTGTCGCTCCCCCACCCCCGGTTCTAGAACCTCGGCTGACTTGCCGATTAGCCGATCACAAGTCTCGCATCCCGTTAGTCGTTCCCAGCGTTGCGAGTCGACTCGAGCCACTCGGTGGCACGGCGAGACCGACTAACTTGCCGCCGACGGCTAGCTTGTTCCGTGTCGAGGAACGTCGTTCCGCTCTAGCGATCAGCAAAGTAAAACAATAGGAGTCCGCATGCCTGATGTCGTCGGCTACCGCGCCAAGATCGGTCTCATCGTGCCCTCAACCAACACGGTTGTCGAACATGACTGCAATGCAATGCCTCTCCCCGGGGTTACCTATCACTCGGGCCGATTCCTAGTTGAGGCACCAGACCTTTCTTCCGATGATGCCTTCCTGTACTTCCTGGACAAGATCCGAGACACCATTCCCACGGCTGTGCGTGATGTGATGACATGTAAGCCCGATCACCTGCTGATGGGAATGTCTGCAGAGACATTCTGGGGAGGCAAGGAAGGCAATCTCGACTTCAAAGAGCGTCTGCGTCCCCTTTCTGGCAACCTTGACATCACCTCGGGAGCCGATGCTTGCAATTCGGCACTGGCCAAGTTGGGAGTCTCATCAATTGCCTGTCTGACGCCATATCAGCCTGTGGCCGACGAGCAGGTCTATAACTACTTCACCGACTGCGGTTTCGATGTCAAGAGGGTTCATGGCTTGCGATGCGAGTCGGCTACTTCTATCGCTGACGTTGGCCCGGAGCGTCTTGTTGAAGAGTTGAGTGCGCTTAATGGCTCCGATATTGATGCCATAGTTCAGTGCGGTACCAACCTGTCTATGGTCGAGGTTGCTGACGAGGCCGAACGTTGGTTAGGCAAGCCCGTTATTGCAATCAATGCCGTGTGCAACTGGCATGCTTTGCGCTCAATCGGTATCAATGATCAGTTCCATGGCTTCGGGATGATGCTGCGCGAGTTTTAGGGCATCTATTGCTATTCACGGGCCATAGGCGACACTGGTTGCAAGTGTGAGCCCGCATGTGATTGTTGTCGGGATGGGCCCCGTTGGTTGTGTGTCTGCTGCGGTGCTAGCTAACCGGGGACTTGAGGTCTCACTGCTTGAAGCCTCCCCAGAACTGCCACTTGAACTGCGCGCCTCAACTTTTCATCCTGCCACGCTTGACTTGCTCGACGACCTAGACGTGACTGCTGATCTCGTTGCACGAGGACTCATTGCGCAGCGATTTGCATATCGAGACCGGCACACGGGAACTTCAGCTGTATTTGATCTCGACACCCTCTCGGATGTGACACGCCACCCCTACCGGCTGCAGTGTGAGCAATACAAGCTGTGTGAGTTGTTGATACAGCGACTCGATGACATGTCCAATGTGTCGCTGCGGTTCTCGAGCGAGGTCGTGTCAGCCCAAGATCACAACGACTACGCAACGGTTCAACTTGTCGACGGGACGTTGCTATCTGCTGACTTTGTTGTCGCTGCGGACGGAGCCAGCAGTGCTGTCCGTAAGTCGCTCGGCATTGACTTTGACGGGATGACCTATGAAGACAGGTATCTGGTGGTCTCTACGCCACATGACTACGGGGCGGATTTCGATGACCTATGTCCGGTCAACTACCTCACAGGACCCGACGAGTGGCTTGTCTTGTTACGCACACCAACCCTATAGAGAGCGCTATTCCCTGTTCACGAGAGCCAGAGCGATTCAGAAGCGCTCAGCGATACCAACGTACTTTCATTGCTGAGAGGGTTGTCAAGGACAACTCAAGACTTCGAAGTTTCACATCGCACGATTTACGCGGTGCATCAGCGGGTTGCTTCGACGTTTCGAGTTGGCCCGATACTGCTTGCTGGTGATGCAGCCCATATCAACAACCCGCTCGGTGGCATGGGAATGAACGGAGGGATTCACGATGCATTCCTGCTGAGCCACGGGATCGCCTCGGTTTGCTCCGGCGTGCTACCCAACAGTCGCCTAGATGCAATGGCAGCGTTTCGCAGGCAATTGTCGCTTGACTACGTTCAACGACACACCCATCAAAACGCCACAAGCCTCGCCTCGTCGGATGGTGCCGTTCGCCAGCGAGCCCTGTCCCGGATGCTTGAGACCGCGGCCGACGCTACAGCTTCAAGGGAGTACCTATTGCAAGCTTCAATGATTAACGCCACCACGCAGATGCATGAACTGCTCTGTGAAGCACGAGATGACAAGTCACCATGACAACTCCACAATCTGATACAACGCCAACGCCTTCTTCGGAATCTTCGGACCGCTCGGGCAGTGGTACTGAACTAGTCGAGGACTACAAGCAAGCTGGATTTAGTGGACGACTCGGATTCGGAACTGCCCCTGCGCTGGTGATTATCGACTTCGCAATGGCATACCTAAACCCCGATTCGCCCTTGTATGCAGGTGTCGAAGACACACTCGCCTCGTGTGAGCGAGTACTGCGAGCAGCACGCCAGGCCGCCATCCCAGTCGTATTCACCAGAGTCGAGTTCCAACCCGGAGGCACCGATGGTGGCGTCTTCTATCGCAAGGTCGCTGCCTTAAGTTGCTTTGATCGGGGCAACCCACTCGCAGAACTCGCACCGTCGCTACAACCTGTAACCAGTGACATCATCATCACCAAGCAATACGCCAGTGCGTTCTTTGGTACCTCGCTCAGTTCAACACTCACAGCTCTGGGGATCGACACCCTGATTGTTACAGGTGTATCGACTAGTGGCTGTGTGCGTGCAACCGCGCTAGACGCTTGCCAGCACGGATTCATTCCGGTGGTGGTACGCCAAGCGGTCGGAGACCGTAGCGAACAGGTACACGAGGCAAATCTCTTTGATTTAGATGCGAAGTACGCCGATGTCGTGGATGAGCTCGAGGTGCTGAACTACCTCTCTGGCTGATAGTCAAAGATCAACACCTCACTGGTGTCGTAGCTCGTGAACACGACCTCTGAGTCACCGTTGCTATCGAGATCTGCAACCTCTCCTGAGGCCGCCTGACCGAATTCGCTAAGCAACGTGTGCTGGTTGAACTCTCCTCCTTCGACCTGCTCGAACCAGAAGACTCGAGGGTCACCGTCACCAGAAACCGTCAAATCAATGTCACCGTCATCATCAACATCACCCCACGAGAACACACCTGGAGCGGCCTGAAAGTTGAGACCCTCAATCGGCCGTGACGTGATCGCATTACTGATCAGTTCCTCATGCCACGGCTCTCGCGGGTCAGCAGGCGGAGTCAGTACATAGATTCCCGACTGAGGCACAGGGTCGCGGCTCACATTGTTCACATGATTCGAACCGATCCAACCGTGAGCACCCTCACCAAAGAGGTCAGGCACAACTGAAAGTTGGATGCTGCGACCAAGCGAGTCTGAGATCACGTGCCGTTGCCACTCACCCGCCGACCTATCGCTACCTGGCGGTGTCACCTGTTCAAACCACACAAACGAGTTCCCTGCTAGGAAGAACTCCGCGCTCGCGACATCCAGGTCTCCGTCACCGTCAATGTCATGCAGGGTCGGAAGGCTGCCGCCTCCCTGGCCCATTAGCTGCGGCGTTGATGTGAACAGGGCTGCGCCTTCATCTGATCGGTTAATTGCGCGATACCACTGTGCGTAGGCATCGTCGGATGTCTCGGCGACAGTGATCAAATCGTCGAGACCGTCACGATCGAGATCCGCTAGCAGGAGTTTGTGGTAGAATGCGACCGTGCCGGGCTCAATGATGTCGTGACGCACCCAACTGGTGCCGGTTCCGTCATCGTTCTCTAACCAGAACAGTGCTCCACACGGCCCAATCTCAGGGTTGAACTCGCACACAAAGAACCCGCCCGATACCAGCAGGTCAAGATCACCGTCTTCATCAAGATCGTTAGGTTTGGCGTCGTTTAAGAAGTAATTCCCGTCTGTTCGGGTCAAGACGGGTACCGGAGTCCACGAAGCCAGATCACCGTCATTGCGATAGATAGTGATGCCGCCCGGCGGGAACTCAATCGGCCCTGCATCATCGGGGCGATGCCCGAAGAAGTTCACTACAAGGTCAAGGTCACCGTCACCGTCAATGTCTGCCGCCTCTGCACCTGCGGGGCCATCCGCGAACTCGGCCACGACATAGGTAGCAAAGAGTGGATCCTCGGCTCGTCCGGAGGGCTCGGGTAACTCCGGACCTGATGAGCAAGCGCCTCCGAGAACAAGTGCAACCACAAATGCGAAACACCGTTTCGGTAAGCGGAACACAGAGGGAGATGCTAATCTAAGCGCGCCGGTAAGGCTTGTGGAGGTGCGCAGTGAAGAGACCGACCATGTCACGCGTTAGCTGGCGCATTGTCGCCGTGATTGCGATTGCGGTAGCCGCTATCGGTTCGGCTTTCAGCACTGCAGTGGCCGATCACGGAGAGGGTCACAACGGCGAGACGATGGTGCTCTCCAACGAAGCCGACATCGCTGATGGCGAAACCATCACAGTCGAACTCTCAAGCTGGCTCGCAGGCGCGAACATCACCGTCGTAACGTGCTTCAACTATCCCGCTGCCGGGCCGACTGACTGCGAGTTGAGCAACTACGGCCAGCACGTTGTGACAGCTGGTGAGGACGGCACGGCAACTATTGAGTACCCCGTGAAGGTTGTGCCCGGCCGCTGCGATCACGAGAACTCCTGCTTCATTGTTGCAGGTGACGGGATAGGGCCCTCAGCGAACTACGCCGGAGTGGCGGTCACTTTTGCTGAAGTGGTAGCCGAAGAAGAGCCCGAGCCTGAGCCCGTGGTCGAGGAGACCTCCACGATGACCACAGCAGCGCCAACCACCACGGCCGCTCCTACCACCACCGCTGCTCCAACTACCACAGCCGCACCAACTACCACAGCCGCACCAACTACAAGTGCTGCACCGACCACAACTGAAGCGCCCGCAACGACCACGGCTACACCCCAACCCCCACCAGCGGAGACCGAAGACGGAGGTTTGAATTTTACCGGGTTGTTTGGTGGTGTTTTTGTTTGGTTGTTTTTGTTGTGGTTTGAGTGTGGTGGTTGGTTTCGTGTTCGGTGGGTGTGGTGTTTCTGAGGGTGTCATAGATGCGCTGGTGGTTGTACCAGTCAATATATTCGAGGGTGGCTAGTTCGAGGTCTTTGAGTCCGCTCCAGGGTCTTTTGTTGTTGATGAGTTCGGTTTTGTAGAGGCCGATGATGGTTTCGGCTAGGGCGTTGTCGTAGGAGTCACCGCGGGATCCGACTGGGGCGATGACTCCGTTTCGGGCTAAGCGGTTGGTGTATGCGATGGCGAGGTATTGGCTGCCCTTGTCGCTGTGATGGATCAAGCCGGTGAGATCACCGTTGTCGCGTTTGCGGTCCCAGATGGCTTGTTCGAGGGCGTCTAGAGCGATGTTTGCGGTTAGCGATCTGGAGGCTTTGCAGCCGACGATCCGCACATATACGAACCCGGTCTTGGTGCGTACATAGGTGAGATCTGCTACCCACAGGCGGTTCGTGCCACCGCCCCGAACTTGCGATCCAGGAGATCCCTGGGACTCTCCGAAGCCGCGACTGGGGTGGTGGTTTGTTTGGGTTTGCCTCGAGTAGCTCCGCGTATCCCGAGGTCACGCATCAAACGTTCGACGGTGCAACGAGCAACCCTGATGTTTTCGCGGTTGAGTTGAGCCCAAATCTTGGGTGCCCCATAAACACCAAAATTGTCGTGAAAAACGCGGCTGATCTCGATCTTTAACTGCTCATCACGGATCGCGCGAGCAGACGAAGGACGCCGCTTATAAGCCCAATACGTGGAAGGGGCGATCCGCAGTGTTCCACAGATCGGCTCGACCCCGAACTCATCCCGGTGAGCGTCAATGAACTTTACCTGCGACTTTGTGGACGGTCGAGCTCCGCCGCGAAGAAACCCGAAGCCAACTTCAAAATCTCGTTCGCTCTGCGCAACTCGCGATTCTCGCGTTCGGGTTGCTTCAACCGTTCACGATCCTCAGTCTTGAAACCAGGCAACTCACCGTTATCGATCTCGAAGCAGCGAACCCACTTACGAATCGTCTCAAGATTCGGTCCCAGCTTCTCGCCAACCCAACGAACCGCACACCACCGCGAATCACCCTAACGCTCCACCTCCAAAACCACACCAACCGCCCGAACCCGCAACCCCACCAGACACCAACCAACCCAACGCTAAACACCCACAACCCAGCGACCCACCAAAACAAGCCACCAACAAACCCAGCGACCCTCAAACCTCAAACAGTCTGAAAGTGATTTGAAGCGTCTTGTCGATGTGAACCTCACCGGCACTCTGTTTGGATTGAAGGTCGCGGTTGCGTCGATGATTGAACAGGGTCGCGGCCAGGTTTGGCTCACCGAGGGCTTTGGAAGCGATGGGGCAACCCAGCCGGGAATGGCCGCTTACGGCTCTACTAAGAGAGCTGTGCGCTATCTCCAGAAGGCCCTCCTCAAAGACACAGCCAAGACACCTGTACAGGTTTGCACTCTCTCACCAGGCATCGTTGTGACCGATTTGCTTGTTGGCGATTACGACTTGACTTCTGGGGAATGGGAACGCGCCAAGCGGATCTTCAACATCCTCGGTGACCGTGTAGAGACCGTCACGCCGTGGCTGGCCGAACACGTACTAGCCGCTGACAAACCCGGCACCCGAGTCGCCTGGCTAACCCGCCGCAGAGCCTTCGCCCGCTTCATGACAGCCCCACTACACAAACGCAACCTCTTCCCCGACCTCTAGCAAGATCTCCTGAGTTGGCGAGACACGGGGTGTTGAGTCGACAAGTATCTGGAGTGGAATGCGACTCGTGAGTGACTTGATGGCGATACTGGTGGGGTGATCGCTGGGGTTGAGGACTTGAACGGAGCGGGGTGTGACTGCGCCTTATCTTGAAGCTGGGTCGATTGGGTCTTTGCGGTTGCGGAATCGGTTGGTTCGGGCTTCTACTTCGGAGACTATGGCTACTGCTGATGGTGCTGGGACGCCTGAGTTGGCGAAGTTGTATGGCGCCTTGGCCGCTGGGGGAGCCGGGCTGCTCCTCACGGGACACATCTATGTGGAACGGCGAGGACAGGCCAGTGCAAACCAGCCTGGTTTGTATGGCGATGGTCTCGTTGAGTCGATGCGGCAGATCACGGCTGCAGTCCATGCCAACAAGGGGCGGATATTTGCTGAGATAGGCCATGCTGGCAGCCAGACGATGATGCCTGAAGTTGGGCCAATCGCTCCGTCTCCGACAGCGAACGAGATGTATGGGCTCGAGCCTCGGGAAGCCACAGGCAACGACATCGAGGCCGTGATCGTCGCGTTCGGCCAGGCCGCGGGGCGTGCCAAGGAAGCCGGCTTCGATGGTGTTCACATCCACGGTGGCAACGGCTATCTGATCTCGGAGTTCTCCTCACCGATCACCAACAGACGCACCGATGAGTGGGGTGGTGACGCCGACCGGCGGGGTCGTTTCTTGCTATCGGTATACGACTCGGTGCGCTCGGCAGTGGGACAGGACTTTCCCGTGACGGCGCGCATCGGGATTGCAGACTCGATCCCAGGCGGACTGGAGATTGACGAAAGTGTCGAGCGGGTGCGCCTGCTCGCAGAGCGGGGCTTGGACGCCGTGGAAGTTTCCTACGGGATCATGAAGAGCTACCTCGAAAACATTCGCACCTACGTCGCGGTCGGGGGAGCGCAAGCGGCCCAGAACGTCCTAGTGCAGCGCATCTTCAAGCGTCAAGGCCCGGAGGCCTACTACCGGCACTTCGCCCGTGCCGTGAAACAGGTGGCCGACATTCCGGTGATCCTTGTCGGCGGCATCCGCACTACCGAGACCATGACAGATGTTCTTCGGTCGGGCGATGCGGACTTCCTTGCGATGTCTCGACCTTTCATCCGCGAGCCGGATCTTGCGAACAAGTTGGCTGCGGGTCGCACCGGCACGGTCGAGTGCGTCTCCTGCAACATGTGCCTCGCTCACGACGGCTTCGAGCCTCTGCGGTGTTGGCGCACAGGTCCCAGCGCTGTAGTGGCCCACATCTGGTCGCACCACATCAAGCGCCGACTCGTCAAGCCATAGCGCCCTTCGATCCTCGCTAACTTCTCCGCGTCGTCAGCGTCACCAACGGGTTCTCGAGCACTACGAGCTTGAGCCGTCGGTAGTGGTGCCGAGGTAGGAGCGGATTACGGCTGGGTGTGAGGTGACTTCGGCAGGTGTGCCGGAGGCAATAACTCTGCCTGTCTCCATGGCCAGCATCGTGTCGCACATGTGAGTCAGCAGCGCCACATCGTGTTCGATGATCACGAAACTCGCTCCGAGTGCAGTACCTGCGGTGTCAAGCACATGAGCGAGGTGGTCGGTCTCGGCTTGGCTCACACCGGCCGAGGGTTCGTCGAGTAGCAACAGCCTCGGTGACATGGCCAAGTTGGCACCTAGCTCAACTATCCGGCGGCTGCCCGTCGGCAGCACCGATAGCGGTTGGGTTGAGAGGTCAGTGAGTCCGAGACTTCTCAGCAGATGATCGATATCGGGTGGTCGACGGTTTGTGGATGCTGCAAGTTCAACCGTCTCACGCACAGTCAAGGTCTCGAACATGCGAGCGTTCTGGAAGGATCGCACCAGGCCAAGCCGGCTACGACGCTCGGGCGACCAGCGTGACACATCCAAGCCAGCAAAGATGGTGCGTCCTGAGTCGGGCTTCAGGAAGCCGCTGATCATCTCGAACAGGGTCGTCTTACCTGCTCCGTTGGGCCCGATAATGCCGACCCGTTCACCGGCCGCTACCTCGAAGCTCGCCTGCGACACGGCCACCGTGCCACCGAAGCGCTTCGAGAGCCCTTGCACCACTAGCAATGGCGGCTCAGCCTCGGCTCCGGCGGCACCCTTCTCAGCGACAGGTCGACGTGCGGTCGGCTCTGGTTGTGAGATCCTTGCCGGTGCGGATGGCGCCGGGCAGTCCCTAGCGGCTGTTTCGCGAATGGAAGAGGTGGTGTTCGGGCTGCGGGTTTCCGCATCGAAGGCGTTAGTGGCCGCGGTCTTGCTGGTCCCTTGGTTCTTCTGAGTGTTTGTGCTACCGCTTCGCAGTAGCCGTCTCGTACTTTCGTGAGTAGTGCTGTTAGTCCTCGAGGTTCTTCGAGGATCAGGATCAACCAGGCAGCGTTGAGTGCAGCCAACGGGGTCAAACCCAACTCGAAGAGGCGTGGGATTCCGATCAGATACAGCGAGCCAAGCACGGAACCGATCACCCCTCCGAGGCCGCCGATCACCGCGATTGACACTGCGTCGATGCTGCCCCGGGGCGTGAACTGGGCAGCGGAGATCTGGGTACTGGCAAAAGCGATGATCGTCCCACCAAGCCCTGCGAGCATCCCCGACACTCCGTAGGCGGCCAGCTTTGAGCGGGTCGCGTTGATCCGCAAGGCACGCGCAGCGTCCTCATTGTCACGAACTGCGCGCAGCCGTCGCCCAAATGCTGAGCGCTTGATGGCAGCTGTGGAAGCGGCGGCAACCAGGAAAGCTGCCAGAGCCACGTAGTAATAGGCGCGTGAAGTCTCCAGTTCGATCCCGAACAGTTGTCGTGGCGGAGCGGCTACACCCCTTCGCCCGAATGCCCAGTCTTGCCGTAGTAGCCACGCTGATGCCAACAAGGTGAAAGCCAGCGTGGCGACACCAAGTAAGGGTCCACGAACTCTTAAGGCGGGAAGTCCGACAATTGCAGCGGCGACTCCCGCAGCAGCGGTGCCACAAGTCATGGCGACCAGCAAGCTGCCCGATTGACGCCATATTTCGAGCGCGACGACCGCGCCGATGCCTCCGAAAGCCACTTGCCCGAGCGAAAGCTGTCCGGCGATTCCTGTTAGCAGGCTCACCGAGAGTGCCACTATCGCGAAACCAAGCACGAACGCATGAGCGTTGCTGATCCACAATGGCACGAGTGCCGCACCAGCGATGGCAACCGCTGCCAGCGCGACCCCAGACCAACGGATCACAGTAATACGGGCGTAGTGGGAGGGCAGCGCTGCTGGTGCCGCAAGGTCTGACCACTTATTGCCAGACGTACCTCGCCGCTCGGAGCGTGTCTGTATGCCGACCCCGATGAACACAACCACGAACACAGCCACCTCAAAGTGGCCGCTGGCGTCGGGATTCGATGCCAGAACCGATTCGACTACTCCGAGGCCGATACCTGCGCCAATTGCCACGGGCAGGTTCGTGAAGCGTGCCAGTGCTGCAGCCGCCAGGCCGCGCAACAGGAATCCGGGGCCTAGGGAGTCTGGGGTTGCAACACCCTGAGACGGCAGCACCAGCAAAGCCGAGAAAGCTGCAATGGCACCCGACAGTGCCCAACTCAGACTTGCCATGTTCTGCGGTGATGCTCCAGCGAGTGTCGCCGCGTCAGGGTTTGAGGCGGCACCGCGTATTGCGACCCCGTAGCGAGACTTCCGCAGGAACACGCCGAGTGCTGCCAGCACGACCGGTGTCAAGATCAACAGAGCCGTAAGTGCGGAGCCGACATACAACGGGCCAACCTCGAAGTCACCGAATGCCTCGGGTACGGGGAAGTTGCGTCCCCCGAGCCCTCCCGAAGTGATCGACAGTGAGAGCAGCACAAGCGCCTCGCCCACGCCGAGCGTGCCAACCATTGCTAATACCCGGGGTGCTCCTGACAGTTTGCGCACTACAAGCGCCTGCACACCGGCAGCGGTAAGTGCGCCAAGACCTACCGCTGCGGGGAATCCCAGGATGTAAGGCACCCCGTATTGCGACACTGCAACCGAGAAGATCGCCGCTGCAAACAACCCGGTCGCGCCGTGAGCAAAGTTGATGACCCGACTTGAGCGGTAGGTCAACACGAGGCCGACGCTGAGCAGCGCGTAACCCAAACCGGTCAGGGTCCCCAGCAACAAGATGGGAGCGCTGAAGTCGTATCCGCTCATCTCAGCCCGCCGCGGTGCCGAGGCTCACAGCAGTCACATCGCCGAACTTGAGTCGTACCCGTTCATTGGGGTGTTGCTCACTCAAGGTAAACGCTGCGAACCAACTCGGAGACCTCTGACATATCAGCGGTGGCACCCTCGCTGCGTATCTCGCCCTTTTCCATGACATATGCATAGTCAGCCAATTGGCGGGCCAACTCCACCGATTGTTCAACTAGCAACACCGCCGATCCACGGCTAGCGATTAGGCGCACAACCGGCACGAGTTCGCTCACGAGTGCTGGAGCCAGACCGAGCGAGAACTCGTCGATCAGCAGCAACCGGGGCGAAACGATGAACGCCTTCGCCAGAGCCAGCATCTGCTTCTCACCCCCGGAGAGGGTCGCAGCTCGCTGTGATCCACGTTCTCGGAGCCGTGGAAACACTTCAAACGCGGCGGCGATCCCCGATCGGGCTTCACCGCTTGGCAGGTTGTAGGCGAAGAGTCGCAGGTTGTCGGCAACCGTCAACCGGGACGCAACGGCATCACCGCCGACAATCTGTTGAAGTCCCATCCCGGCTCGCCAGGTGGGCGGAGTGTTCGTGATGTTGAGGCCCTGGTACTCAATGCGGCCCTCAACTAGAGGCTCAAGCCCCGAGATGGCCCGCAAAGTGGTGGTCTTGCCGGCACCGTTGGTGCCCAGCAGCGCAACCACCTGACCTCGGGCGATCTCGAGGTTCGCTCCAGAAACAACCCTCACCCCGTCGTAGGCAACGCTGGCGTCGCACACTCGCAGCACCGGGGCATCTTCATTTTCGTCTGGGTCGACCCGTCTGGGAACGGAACGGCTCCAAGAACGTGATGCTGTATCGGAGGGGTCGAAGGTGCTTGGGCGGTGTCGTGCCAGCACATACCCGGTCACCAGGCAACCGAGCGACAGCACGGCGATTTTGAGTTGGTCGTGTCGACCGTCAAGCCCGTAAGCGAGCAAGAGCGAGCCAAGGCCTGCGCCGGCAACGAACGCAAGGCATTGGCGGGTCATCACGACTCGCCGGATTGTGGGATGAAGCGCACTCCAAGTTGAGGCGTCAAGCGTGACCGCGGCAAGTGCCAGCGCTGCTGCCCCGAAAGCCCACGAGGCAATCAAGCCCACATATGTAAAGGACACCGCTCCTAGCAGCAGCATCGCTGCACCAATTGTCAGTTGATTGCCGCTTGAAGCCGCACGGTGGGCACCCCGAAGCAACTCGAGGCGATGAAACCACCTACCGATAGTCACAGCCACCAGCGCAGCGGCAGCTGCTGTTGCGAGCACCCCGGCAGCGCCACGCTGGCTGCGTTGCCACTCGTCAACCAATAGCGAGTAGCCCGATAGCGCTAGTCCCGAACACAGGATCCCGAGCGCCAAGGCACAAGCAGTACTGCGTCGTGCCCAAGGAACATCAACAGCTCGGATGCCACTGCTCGCGGCTGCTGCCTGGCCGGCCACAAGTGGGCCCCGGATGGCCCGGGAGCATCTGAACATCTCAATGCTGCCAACAAGGGACGCGGCGCCGGCCACTCCCAGCACCGTTGCCGTGTTGATGTCAAACAGACTTCGAGCGGTCAGGGCCACCGTGACACCGCCGCAGAGCGATGCCCAATACCAGCTGTAGTAGACGTAGCGGCGCTGATGACCCTCGCCATCGCGTTCGGTCCAGCGTTGAGTTTGCGGCAGCACGGCCGCATCGCATACTTCGGTTACTAGCAGCCTCGCCACCACAACACTGGGAGCGAAGCCGGCCGCAACAACAGCTAGCAACACAACGCTGTCGATGGCATCCATGGCAGCGCTCAGCCACACAAGTGCGGAGCCCGAGATCAAGGCACCCACGGCTGTGAGTGCCAAGCCATTGTGGCGTTCCGTGAGCTGTACCGACACCAGCGCCGCAACTAGGCCAGCAAGGGTGATCGTCGCCAATCCCCTAGATGCGGAACCGGAAATCGCGTCGCTTGCCCAGGAGTGCTCCAACAACGCCGCGGTTGCAGCACTCAGCGCCGCCACAACAACCAGCAGACCCGCTAGCACCCCGAGTCCCGCGCCTACGTAGCGCGTCCGGCTGCGCTTAGAAGCGCTGTTCGACGCGATCATGGTTTTCGCTCAACCGTCACCCACTTAGTGGATGCACCCTCGGCACCTGGATGCATTCGGGTCATCCACCGACGGTTATCCGTCGAAAGCGGCGGTGTCGCTGCGGATAGTCATGCAGGTGCAGGCATCGTCGAAAGCGAACACCCGGTAACCGGCACCGCCCGTGTAGCTGCCCTCTTTGAAGGCAACCGAGTAGACGCTGGCCGACTCAAACGAGCTCCCGATGCCCGCCATGGCCGAGGACAACCCCACAGCATCGACAGTTGTCGCAGCCGACCCCGATTGGTGCAACAAGCGCACAGCGTCGCAATACAGCAAGGCACTCCGAGAGTTGGCACGACTCTCATAGGTAATGTCGGCCTCGCCAAGTATGTCCAGGCAAGCCTGTTCGGCATCATTGGCAGGTGACGGGTACTGATCGTCAGCAACGTCCCAGCCGGGCAACACCGTGATCCCCAGCGAACCTGGCATCAGGTCGGCGTAGTTGCGCAGATTGAACTCGGGGCTGTCGTAGCTAGTAAGTGCGCAAGCAGGATTGAAGTTTTGAGTGGCTGCGATGTCGATTAGCCACGGCAGCAGCCGGGAGCCACCGACGGCGATCACCTTGTCGACATCCGCTGACTTGAAGTCGAGAATCGCCTGTTGCAAGCCCCGCTCAAGCGAAGATCCGTCAACTGGATCGACCCAGTTGACAGCCGCAGGTTCGACGCCGTCTGCTGCCAGACGCGACAGCAGCACCTCCTCGTTGATGCGACGGTTCATGTCGTTGTCGATGCCGATTATGCCGATGGTCGCACCCTCAAGCCAGCCCTCGGATTGCAGTGCGTCGGCTAGCCCGCTCACCAGGTCGTCATATGCCGGCAGCAATGGTGACCACAGGTAAGGAGCCAGTGCTTCGTAGCCGTCGCGATCCACCGGGAACAGGGTTACGTCCAGCATCAACACACCACCCGCCGCATAACAGGGCCTGGCGTTGTCTTGGAACTGCCCAGTTAGCACAACGACATCAGCCTGATCGTCCTGGGTAATGGCATTACACAGTTGCTCTTCGGAAATGGGCGAGTCCGTGATGGCATTAAACACCTGAATTGAAGGTTCGATGGCATGCCCGCCGACACCACCGTTGTCGTTTACGTAACGGACGAGAGCCTCAATGGCTGCAATCAAGTCACCCTGGTCGGGAACCGTCCACCCCAGTGCTGCAGCGACCATGCTCACATCGGTCACTATGAACGAAACCTTGAGTGGTTCGGCTCCCGGTGTGAGCTCAGGACTTTCCTCGGGGACAGGGTCAGCAACTTCGGTTGCTACATCTTGGGCATCGGAGCCAGCTTCGTTGTTGCTGGCCTCCTCAGTCTCGGGCGCCTCCGTAGCGGTCGTCACGTCAGCAATCGTTGTGGTTGGCTCGCTTGAATCGTCTGATGTAGATCCGCAGGCCACAGCCACCAAACCCAAGACAATTGCCAACACCACCACACGAAGGCAACTACGAGAAGCGTGCCTGTGTGCCACCGGCCGCCGGTTCGTTCCCATGCCAGCAACGGTGTCGCGTGGCTGGCCTCTGGCTTCGTCAATCACCTACGGACTCCTTGGTTGAGTGTGGATGATGCCCCACTGCGGCCGCAGCGTGTACCGCCGCGCCATAGGCGGCACGGCGGGCCCCCAGAATCCTTGCAGCCACCCACGCTCCCAGTGCCAGCACGGCTAACACGATCACGATGTGTGACCACTGTGGCAGACCGAGCCACCAATTGCTGACATGATGCAGCACCTCGTCGTTCACGCCCGCCACATACAGCATTGCGGCAAACAGCCCACCAAACCAGCGCTGCTTGATCATGCGATGACTCTCGCAGTTGCTGCGGGAATTGAGACAACTGCCGACGTGGTCATTGCAGTCTCAATCCTGCACTTGAGTCTCGACCGCCAGATCACAGCTGTTCACGGTTAGCGGGCGGCGGCGAATTGAGTGCCCTCGGCGCCGTGAACTAGGAATTCAGCCGCTTCTAGACGTCCTCGTTAGGGTGGGAACCTTGCACTAGAGCCATAGCCAAGTCTCGCAGACCACGAGAGATAACTGAACCGGCTCCGGTACTTCCAGTACCGCAGGCTTTCAATGCGGTCACGGCAACTGCAAAGCAATTCTCGGCGATCTCACCTTTGGCAACACGCCAATGTGTTACCTCTTCGTCTTTGCTGAGGATCGCTGGTGTCGAAGTTTCGATGTCAAGCTGACGTCTAGCCCACATCAATGCAGAAAGCATGTGTGACTGCATCTTGCCAATCAACTGCTTGTGCATCTCACTGCCGCCGATTGGTTCGGTAGTGCCTTGATAGGTCGTCTCGCGCAGATGCTTAAGAGCGAATTCAAACACTGCATAAGCGGCACCCAGATACACAGACGACAAAGCGACTTGGTTGCCGACAAAACTGCCCCGGCTCACTTGAGTCATCTTTACAAACGCTCCCGGCAATGCCAGAGCATCCTGGGCAGGAACGAACACATCTTGAAGCACGATCCCATGGGTGGCTGAGGCTCGCATACCCAACGAATCCCACTTAGTGCGGTTAGATACCCCGGGCGTTAAGCGTGGTACTAGGAATACTGCGAGGTGTTCGGCTGTGGAAGCACCGGGAATCTTGGCGGTTACTAGGTAGTCGTCGGCGACTCCGGTTGCACACCCAAAGGACTTGACGCCGTTGATGAGCCAACCGCCATCGGTAGGCGCTGCCTCGTAGCAATGGCAATGGCCGCACCCTTGACCCGCACCGACTCGCTCGCGAAGTTGGCTATCCAGCGACCTTGTTCCCCCATGCGTCGCAGTACCTTTTCGGCGAATCCGCGCACTGCCGGGATCTCCGACTCCGAGAACAGCCCAGCATCGATCGCCGCGAGCGGCAGCACTCCACGAGATGTTGCGCTGCACTGAAAGAAGTAGGCGATTGCTGTGGAAGCACACGCGGTTGCCATAGCGAAAGTGGCAGCCGCAAGGTCTCGCAGGCCTCCGCCGAGCCCCCCGTAGCGTGTCGGGACGTTCAGTCCCAGCAGACCTGCGCGCGACAGGGTGCCCACATGGCTCATCTGGAACTCACCGCTGCGATCAGCTTGTTCGGAGGCAGCGGCAAGGGCACCAAGAACACTGTCGACTCGTGCCGCCCGCTCACGTTCGGCAGCTGTCATGTCGTCAACTAGGACTTCGCCTACGTGACGCTTCGCAGCGGTCGGCGGCAGGTTCAGCGTCCCAGATTGTTCCACAGCTTCGGATTGGTTCGAGGTCGAGGTCATTGCAAAGTCATGTAGTCATGTAGTCATGAAGTCGTAAGGCAGGCGCTGCAGCCCGGCTCAACAGATGCCCGTCGAGTGGTACTCGGCGAGTTGCTCAGTAGTCAAACCGGCGAGACCGCACAGGACTTCGCTGTTGTGCTGCCCGAGGCTTGGCCCTACCCAGCGCACCGATCCTGGTGACTCCGAGAGCTTGGGTGCCACGTTTTGCATCGGGAACTCGCCGAGTTCGGGGTGAGCCAACGAAACGATGGCCCGCCGGGCAGCGAAGTGAGGATCCTCGAGCATCTCCGCGGCCCGGTAGATCTTGCCGTTCGGGATCCCGTGACGATCCAGCGAAGCATGAAGCTCGTCTGCGTCGAGGGTTGCTGTCCAAGCAGCGATGCGTTCATCAAGTTCGGTCTGATTCTCGCCTCGTGCCATGTGCGTGTCGTATCGGGGATCCTTGGCCAACTCCGGCTGTCCCATAGCTTCGGTGAGACGACCCCACACGGCGTCATGGTTTGCTCCGATTATTGCAAGATGACCATCGGCTGTGGGGTAAACGTTGGATGGTGCAACATTGGGGATGATCGCACCGGTGCGCTCTCGGACGTAGCCCGTAATGGCGTACTCGGGGATGAGCGACTCCATCACGTTCAGCACCGCCTCATAAATGGCAGAGTCGACGACCTGCCCACGCCCAGTGCGGTCGCGATAGTGCAAGGCATTGAGGGCACCAATGCAGGCGAACGTCGCAGCGAGGGTGTCACCGATGCTGATCCCCATGCGGCTTGGCGGTGTGGACGGGTCACCGACCACATAGCGAAGTCCGCCCATTGCCTCGCCGACCGACCCGAAGCCGGCCCGGTTGGCATAAGGACCATTCTGGCCGTATCCGGTAACGCGCACCAGGATCAGCCGTGGGTTGATGGCGCTCAATTCTTCATACGACAAGCCCCAACGCTCAAGGGTTCCCGGGCGAAAGTTCTCCACCACGATGTCGGTCGACTCGACCAGTTTGCGGATGAGGCGTTGGGCCTCGGGGGCCCGCAGGTTCAAAGTGACCGACTTTTTATTGCGAGCCACGACTGGCCACCACAGCGAGGTGCCGCCTGACAGTCGGCTCGCTGTCGACTTCTGTTGCGACAACGTCGGTCTCATCTACCTGATCCGATTCGCCGGAGCCGTCGATCATGTCTGTCGTTGCGCCGTCAAGCTCGACAGCGTTACCGACGCCGACGTCTTCGCCGTCTGTATTGGGCTGATCACTAGCCATCGTGTCATCAGTCGCGCTGACGGTTGACTCGCTCGCACCGATCGGTTCGGTGTCGGTTTCGGTCTCGTCCACCGAACCGCAGGCAACACTCCAGGCAGTTAGCAGCACTACTAGCCCGAGCGTCCACCCCGAAGCGCGCGGGCTGCTCTGGCCTCTGGCACGAGTGGGGATCTGGGCGATGCTCATGAGGTTACGGATGCATCCCATACTCGTACCTAAGCGGCAGGACCCGGCCTCCCCTTTGCGTTGAGGGGTGTTCGGGGTAGCGACATTGCTGCGACGCTTCTTGGTATTAATGCCGCCTCTTGGAGTAGCGATGTGCCGAACGCCGCAGCGCCGTTAGGAACGACGTCGACGCAATACCAATCCACCGCCAACCACCACTACAACAGCGATCACGACAATCGTGATTAAGCCGCCAGAACTGAGGGTCGCTGGGTTTGTTGGTGGCTTGTTTTGGTGGGTCGCTGGGTTGTGGGTGTTTAGCGTTGGGTTGGTTGGTGTCTGGTGGGGTTGCGGGTTCGGGCGGTTGGTGTGGTTTTGGAGGTGGAGCGTTAGGGTGATTCGCGGTGGTGTGCGGTTCGTTGGGTTGGCGAGAAGCTGGGACCGAATCTTGAGACGATTCGTAAGTGGGTTCGCTGCTTCGAGATCGATAACGGTGAGTTGCCTGGTTTCAAGACTGAGGATCGTGAACGGTTGAAGCAACCCGAACGCGAGAATCGCGAGTTGCGCAGAGCGAACGAGATTTTGAAGTTGGCTTCGGGTTTCTTCGCGGCGGAGCTCGACCGTCCACAAAGTCGCAGGTAAAGTTCATTGACGCTCACCGGGATGAGTTCGGGGTCGAGCCGATCTGTGGAACACTGCGGATCGCCCCTTCCACGTATTGGGCTTATAAGCGGCGTCCTTCGTCTGCTCGCGCGATCCGTGATGAGCAGTTAAAGATCGAGATCAGCCGCGTTTTTCACGACAATTTTGGTGTTTATGGGGCACCCAAGATTTGGGCTCAACTCAACCGCGAAAACATCAGGGTTGCTCGTTGCACCGTCGAACGTTTGATGCGTGACCTCGGGATACGCGGAGCTACTCGAGGCAAACCCAAACAAACCACCACCCCAGTCGCGGCTTCGGAGAGTCCCAGGGATCTCCTGGATCGCAAGTTCGGGGCGGTGGCACCGAACCGCCTGTGGGTAGCAGATCTCACCTATGTACGCACCAAGACCGGGTTCGTATATGTGCGGATCGTCGGCTGCAAAGCCTCCAGATCGCTAACCGCAAACATCGCTCTAGACGCCCTCGAACAAGCCATCTGGGACCGCAAACGCGACAACGGTGATCTCACCGGCTTGATCCATCACAGCGACAAGGGCAGCCAATACCTCGCCATCGCATACACCAACCGCTTAGCCCGAAACGGAGTCATCGCCCCAGTCGGATCCCGCGGTGACTCCTACGACAACGCCCTAGCCGAAACCATCATCGGCCTCTACAAAACCGAACTCATCAACAACAAAAGACCCTGGAGCGGACTCAAAGACCTCGAACTAGCCACCCTCGAATATATTGACTGGTACAACCACCAGCGCATCTATGACACCCTCAGAAACACCACACCCACCGAACACGAAACCAACCACCACACTCAAACCACAACAAAAACAACCAAACAAAAACACCACCAAACAACCCGGTAAAATTCACTAGCCAAAGCGGACTGCGTGTGATGCTCATGCCTGCATTGTTAATCCAGACGTCAACACTGCCAAAGGAATCCGCAGCTTCAGTCCACAAGCCTCGAAGTTGCTCTGGATTGGTGATGTTACAAGCCGCTCCGGCGACCCGGTCACGGCCGTGTGTGGCACGCAGTTCGCTCACGGCGTGTTGCACAGTGTCCACAGAGCGGCCGCTAATGGCGACGCGACAGTCACGTTTCAAGAACTCGTTCGCGAGTCCCCTACCGATCCCTCTCGTGCTTCCAGTGATGACTACGTTCTTAGGCATCTCGTTGCAGCCTCTCTGTATCTGATAGCTCCAAAGCCTCTGACCCCCATTGACTGGAAGCTCGACAAGAGACCTTTCAACGTCTCGCCCAGGCCGAGACACCGGCGTCTGTAACCACTTCTCTAAGGTCAGTTGTAGGGCGATCAGCCGAGTTCGTCGGCACGTGTTCGCCCAAAAAAGACAGCACCAGCCTCGCGATCAGCTCTCTGGTCTCGCCCTGACGAACCGGTTTCGGGGGATCAAGAAACGACCTTCCCGAGGTGTGATCTATTGGGTCACACATGCTGAAGTGAGTGCCGTCGGCAATCTCTACCCACCAGCAGTGGCTTCTAGAGGACTCAGCCAGCGTCTCGAAAGTGGCACGCACTGGATCGTGTGATTTGTCCCCGCCGTAACGGTCACGGCTCTCGCTGATTACACCGTCTTGAGCCCCTGCAAGAAGCAAGACCGGAGTGCTCTCGGGCAGCGGCAGGAAGCTGTCTCGGTCGTGGCCCATCCCACCGGCGATCATCGTGTGACCCGCATACGAGAAGCAGGCCTTGACGGGTTCGAACCAGTCGGCTCGCGCATTGTGAAGGGCCACGGTTCCGCCGGCTGAGTGTCCCCCAAATGCGACCCGGTCTTCTGCCACGACTGAGCCAACGACAGGATCCTGTTGAACAAGGCGCAACGTCTCACTCACAGCGGATGCCGACGGGCCCGTGCCCAGTGTCGAAGGCGCCAACATCGACATGTCAAGACCGGGCGAGATCCCCTGACCAACAGGGCCGAGATCATCAATCAGCGAAGTCACCGCCACCACATAGCCAACCTGAGCTAAGCGCACGGCGAGCCACCGGTAACTGCCCGGCACCACATTGATGCCGCCCAGAAACACAACAATAGGACACAGCGGCCCAGCGGCCGGCCTGACAATACCGGTCAGTCTCGCTTCCGGCAGACCTTCGGGATCGGCAGAGTAATAGATGGTCAGGCGAAGATTGCCGGAGCCCCGATGCAGCGAGCGCACCAGTGGGCGACTCGTCACCTTGCGCATCGCGGCAGGTGTACTCCTTCGTGCTCGCCCGGCACGAAACGGACGTAAACGCTTACATCACGCAGCGACAAGCTGCGCTTCCTCGTCCTCAACTGTGTAGTCGATCGACGCCGCATCTGACATCAATGCCAAAATCACCCCACGAACTTGGCGGTGCAGCGGATGATCCACATAGGCACTGTAAACATCAACATCAACCCAACGGGTAGTGAGGGCAATGTCGGCTGCGAAGAAGCCTCCCGTTTCGTTCACGCGCAACGTTAGGTCAACCATCCCGTCGATCTCGCCATCCATGCGCATGATCTCGGCGCAACACCGATCCCTGTCGCCGGGATCCGAAAGCTTGATCAAAACCGTGTGTACATGCATCCGACTCTCCCCTAGATGTTCGATCCATGTGACCGTTCCGATGCTCGGAACAGCGTTCCGCGACCCATGTTACGCTTTCTGCTGTGGATAACAGCGGGCGCTCCTATGGTCCTGCCACCGAACATCCCTACCAGTGCTTCATGGGTCGCTGGGAGGGTCTGTGCAAGACCTTCACTGCGGCGGGTGAGTTCGTTGAGTCAAGCGCCGTGCATATGGATGTGTGCTGGATCGACGACAACACGTGGCACCTACACGAGCACTTCGACAATCTCTATGGCGTCGGCGAGACTGTGTTTCACACAGATATCTCAGTAGACGGCAAGCGCTGCTTCGCGCAGAGCGAGATGATCGACCTTGAAGGCGCCGAACTGACGCCGTACAACTACGTCTTCACCATTCACAGCCGGGTTTCTGCAAGCACTGTCTACAACAATCACTACTTCTTGGATCGTGACACACGCAGGATCATCACACACAAAGTGCGTGACGGATCTACCCATGTCTTCCAGATTCAGGACTTTGCCCGAGTGCTAAGGCCCTGACGCCCTCTGCCAATGCACGAACATCTGACGTGATGTCTAGGTGTTTGGCATTTGGTAACCGATCGCCCTGTCATCCGCTTGACGGGTGAGCGAGTCGATAATTCAATGCTGGCCAGTAAGGAAGTACAGCCATGATCGTCCAGTCAGCAGCTAAGGATCAACCGAACTTCGTCATAACGATGCTGCAACACACAACGTTTGCAGGCAAACTCGCCCAGCACTTCGGCAATGAGCAGTTTGACTCTCTAAGTCCCAAAGAGCCGCTCGAATTCGTGGTGTCCAACCATGATCGGGGCTGGGATGAGTTCGACAATCGAGCACCTCAAGATCCCGCTACTGGACTCCCTTTCAACCTGGTATCAACACCACTAACAGACATTGTCACTACCAGTTCGGGTTCTCCCGATTACAACGAAGCCCATCACCCATTGAGTGGCGTAATCTCGTCAATGCATAGTTACGGGCTCTACCACGGTCGATACGGTCTCGCCCCCGACAAGATGTTCATCGATCGAATCCCGTCGGAGATGCGTCCCCAAGTTGACGCGATGCTCAACGCTGAACAAGCACGACAGCAGAGGCTGAAAGGGGCTCTCGAGTCGGACAACGAAACTGCTCCGCACGCCGATGACGACACAATCTTTACTGCGTACAAGCAGTTGCAGTTCTTTGATACCTTTTCGCTGTATTGCCATATGCAACCTGAAGGCTCACGAGGTGACGCTCAGTTCAATCATGTGCCAGTCTCGAGCGGGCAAGACACGGAGATAAGCGTGCAAGAGCAGCCCGGAGCCCAATACACACTTGACCCTTACCCGTTTGATTGTGACCCGCTTGTGCTATTCACTGAAGGTCGCTACTTGCGGCCATCACCCGTGGGAACTGACTTGGCTGAAGTAATGGAGTCGACGCCGGTTCAACGTCAGACGGTGACACTAAGGCGAGGCTGACCGACACCCCGTAGGCCAGTGGCCGACAAGTCGCCGCAACAGAGTTCGTTCAAGGGTGGAGAAGGACAGTGGCGAGGTGCCGCTGAGGTGTTCGACTCCGCCGGTCGCTTTGCCGGGATTGGCCATGATGCAAGAGTTGTGCGCCGCGGCATCAACGCCAACACCGTTGAGGTGGATGTTTCGTTCAACGGACCGTTCAACTTGTCGGGTAGCTACAGGATCAGCGACTTCGGAGGTCACCGTATCTATGGCGGGCCTCTCAACTACGGGTGTGCCGACGCCGTCAGCGACAAGCTCGTAGATGCCAACAACTACTGGCCCAGTCTCGGCTGGTCGCAACGACTCTTCCTGATGGTGCTGCCGTCAGGTAAATCGCAATTGTCGCTAGCCCTGCTTAGTCGAGGCGAGCGACTCGAGTACGCAGTTGTGGGTGAGTACAGCCGAGGTACTACCCCGCCACCGTCTGTCGTGGCTGGTTTTCCAGATGAACTTTGCGACGATCCACTAGCCGGTCGGGAGGTCAATCTGGTAAGCCGGCCTGGAACTTGGTCCGGAGAGTTGACAGTTCTCAACGATACAGATGACAAGCCAACCGCTACGCACTATCGAGAGCACACCACGACCGCTGCCTGCGACAACTCGAGTGCTGTAGTCAGCACTCTGGAAGGGACGGGCTTCACCGAGGCGGTGCAGATGCACTTTGCCAGTGACGGTTGGAGTCGCTGGACCACTCATAGATCCTCGTCGAGTTCCACATCAACAACCTCAGCGGTTTCCGCAAAGTCGCCGGAAGCAGCCGGCGGCTGGAGCACCAACGAGGTTGTGGGTAGCGAGAGTCTCTGGGGTGCACGCGCAGTCTCAGGAAACCTGCTGTTTGCGAGCGGTCTACGTTTATGGCGCCGGGAGGTAATCCGCAGCGACGGCCACTCAAAGGCGGTGCTACACACCTGGTTCCGCGGAACAAGCCGCTGCGGAACTGTTCACGGAGTTCTCGATTTCATTCCACAGCAAGGTGGCTGATCGTTTCATAGGTGCATGGCTCGTTACCGAGTATGTGTTCAACCCAGACGGTGTGTTCGCGGGGATCATTCGCCAGCAGCGCACACTGCAATCAAGCTGCAACGGACAGCTCACAGTCACCCAGGTCTGTGAGCCTGCTAAAGGGCTAAACGACCACCCGATGGGTGCGTTTGCGGGTGAGTGGGTATTCGAGATGACTGTCGATGGATCACTGCGTGACTACCGAGGCCCCGACGTTGTCGGAATCGGCACCGAATGGAGTCCGGGGGCGATGACGAGCCGAGGTGTCTGGCCTCGATTCGGTTACGCCTATGAGGGCTATTCGGTACTAGTGAAACCCGACCGCCAAATGACCGGTGGCTTCTTCTCCCTAGCGGGCCGATCAGTTGCCGACATTGTCGGCGTTGCCGTACCATCGCCAACCGGGTCTCAAGTGTCGCCGGTCCTCAGCGCAAACGACGGTGCCTGGCCCCATCTAGATCTGGCAGCGACACCACCCGTAGTTGATGTTGAAGGCCCGTCGCTGACCCGACGCGTCGGGCCCCTACAAGTAACGCAGTGTTGGCCAACTGCTCAGCAGCCCCAGCGAGTCTTGTCACTCAGTGACCCAATCTCGGGGCGCTGGCTAACTATCCGAATGACCGCGCGCCCGCAGCAGGCAGTTGTTGAGACATACAGCAGCTAACCATCACCTGGCGCACCAGTCGGTCTCTCTCGCCTAGCGCCATAGTTGTCGCCCGCTACGAAACCTGATCTTGACAATGTCTCGCATCACGCTGAAACCGTCTTGAAGGATGCGCACCGTCGACGCTGGCTGGGTCGCCCGCAGTTTCACGGGTGCGCAATCGACTTGGAGATCGCCCTTGCGAGCCAAGAACAGAATCTCAATATCAAAGCCGAACCCATCGGTGTTCGATGCTTCAAATAGCCGCTTGGCAGACGAAGACTTGAACGCCTTAAGCCCGCATTGGGTGTCAGAGTATCTGAGTCCCAGTAGCAGGCGAGTCACAAGATTGATCGAACGGCTACCGAGTCCACGCAACCAACTCACACCATCTTCTACCTGACTATCGGGATGATTGCGGTCACCAATCACCACATCCGAGCCACGCTCCAACCGCTGTATGAACCCGCCGATCTGGATCGGCTCATAGGCAAGATCGGCATCGGTGAACACGACCACGTCACCTGTAGCAACAGCGACACCGGCGCGCACTGCTGCACCCTTTCCCCGATTCTCTCCGAAGGGGATAACTCGATCAGCACCGGCATCCTCGGCAGCGCTGCTAGTGCCGTCATCGCTACCATCATCAACGACGATTATCTCGACACCACCAACTGATTCGAGAGACTCCAACGCAGCACGAGCTTGATTAACTGTCCTCGCAATGAAGTCCACCGCTCGGTAAGCGGGGATGATCAGCGACAGTCTCACACCAGAATTGCTATCGCTGCATGGCTCAGAATGCAGCAGATTAGCTTGCCGTGCTCTCGATCAGTCCCTTCTCAACCCAACGCCTTCCCGCACTCACCCCACACGCGTAGTGAGGCAGGAGCGAGGCGCTTAGACAGCGTTGGGGTGCCAGGTGAGTGGGCCGAAGACTATGTGGGTCATGATGTCGCCGTCGTAGAGCTTCCAGGCGACGGCCAGTGTGTGGGCGTCGTCGATGAAGAACTTGCGACCTCGGATCTTGAATGGTTCGGTCGCGTGGTATTGCCTCGTGTATAGGGCGCGGCCGTACGCCATGGCGTTCCCGTAGATGTCAGGTCCGTCATAGGTGTGACGGTTGCTGAATCGAGTCCGCACAAAGGACATTGCATGGTCAAGTGTTCCGGTCATGGTCAATGTCTGGTTTGCTCGAACGAGGTCAATCGGATCGTGTTGTATCTCCACTTCGACTATTCCGACCGGTTCTTGATCGGCACCGAATACGTCGCACGTGCCAGTCCAGGTGCCGCTTCGGCGGTCAGGTAAGACATGTGGGCGTGCTGACATGCGGCGCTCATCGGTAAGGAACCCCTCAATCTCAGCACGAGTCTGCGGATTGGAGTCATAGTCCTGAACGCAGCGATAGACACCGTTGAACACCGACACGATCGTGGGACCGTCATACAGCAAAGACGAGTAACCTGTGTCACCCCGTCGGGCAGGATCTGATTCACCGTGTTGAGCGCCGCTCGCCACGCCGGCGAGTAATAGTGCGAGTCGACTAGAGCACCATACGGATGACCTACACCGTAGAAGTCGGGGCCTACGTAGATGCGGTTCTTACCAGTGTCATTGACACCGAAGGCGAATTCTGTGATCTCGAATCGGTTTCGCAAGGGTCCATCGTTCATGAAGTTGCAGTTCATGAAGTAGGTCGTTCTGCCGTCTTCGAAGACGCTTGAACGATTTACTTTGTTGAACCCTGTGTGCGTGCCGTCGGCATCAAACACGGCCGGAAGTCCGAACCACTCCCCCGTGATTCGTTGCTGCCATTCACTTACCTGTTCCGCCGAGTTGCCCTCGCTCACCGTTGTTCCCTTCCGGCTTCACGCAAGCTATCACGGATAGACAAGCTCACATCTGCGCCAAGAAGTTGATCCATACGTGCCCATACAGGATCTACATCCGGATTGAACAATGCTGCACGGTTGCGTCTGTCACGTTCGGAAAGTTCGGCCGAAGTCACGTCACCGATTAACTGGTCAGGCACTCCCTCGCGCACGAGTTTCAACCAGTGATCCAAGTAGGCCTTTACAACCGGTGTAATCCCGACGAAGCCGGTCTCGTCGGCGCGATGCGCCAACATCCAAGCTGACATCAGCTGCCATTGTCTTCTTGAAAGGTGAGCCGGAGTCAATCCCTCAAGCCTCTCTGCAGCCTCTACCGCCGGATCAAGAGGCACATAACAGTGATCGAGATAGGCAAGGTTTGCGCCAGGGTCAAGGCGTGGGATCAAGTCCAGGTGAAAGGCGTAATGGGGACCCGCCAACACCGAGTCAAGCGTGAAGTGCGGCACGGCACTATCGGGTGACGTGAACGCGAAGATCATGTGACTATCAAGGCCAAACGCAGGCACCGTAATGCCGACGTTGACCACAGCGATCCCGTCGCCTTCCAACACCAGGTGGGCGCCTATCACTGAACCATCGATTGCGCTCGTTAGTTCACTACTGTATGTGCCACCCACCTTTAGCGAGTTGCAGATGGTGTCAAGCGTGGCCTCAGAAAGACGCTGCGAGAGGCTCACTGCTCGCCGACCGCAGGGAACACCCAAGCACTCGCCATCTCAGGATTCTGGGCTCGTGCGGGCGAAGCGATCACGGCTGCTCGCCGCCGGGCCTCATCATCGGTTGGGGTAGCAAGACCGAGCCCCTTTTCGATGTATTCTCTGCGCCACCGCCGGTAAGCGAGTTGTATTGCGTCTGACTTAACGTGCAACTCCGCCGACAGGTCAAATGGCACAAGATCGGGACGCTGTCCTTCCACAGTTGGTTGATCCTCAAAGAAGATCTTCATCGTGCGCTTGATCGAATCTCGGTCTGCCCACTTGCCCATAAAGAAGTTGCGCAACATGCAGAACTTCGACACGGTGCGATGTTCATCGATTGGCACGGCCGCGGTGTAGATGCGGATCTCACCCAGTGGCGGGCGCACGATCAGCAACGACATGTTCGGCGGATAGAAGCCTGTCGTCGTGGCGGACGAGCGGCCGCTCTCCTTTAGTGCGATAGACCTTGGCCCACATGCCCCGAGGTGGGGGCGGATCAAGTTCAACCGTGGCAAGCACCGAGAGCAGGTGATCATTGTCGCTGCGGCGATCAACTTCATAGTCAGTGATCTCGGGTTTCTCGGGGTTCCCGAAGGAGCCAGCATGCACAAACGGCGTGTGCGCGATGTCGACCGCATTCTCAAGCACACGGTCGTAGTTGGCTTGCCATTCAAAGGTTCCGAATACCGCTCTACAGCCCTCACGACGAACCTCGGGAGCCATCTCGAGTCCATCGAGTTCAGGAAGCGGTGGGCGGTCGTCCTCACCAGCGTCTCCCAGGAACACCCACACGAACCCGTAACGCTCAACACTCGGATAGGTATCAATCCGCGCTTTGGCCGGTATTGCAGATCCCTCCCCGCTCGCAGGGATCCTCACACACCTACCCGACGTGTCATATCGCCAGCCGTGGTATGGACACTCAATGCAATCGCCGGTGACCTTTCCGCCGGCGAGCGATCCGCCCCTGTGAACGCAAATGTCAGACTGTGCATGAACCGAACCATCCGAGGTGCGGTACAGAACAAGATCATGCCCATGCACGGGCACCTTGGTCGGCTCAGTCGAGACACTTGCACCGAACTCGATCGCATACCACTGGTTCTTGATGAACATTGCCTCTCCCCTACCTGGTGTTGCGCACGAAGCGCCGCAGCTACAGCCTGCCTATCACGTCCGAGAGTGCTACTCCCGTTTCTGGTGTCGTGATGAACGCAGTGGCTTCATTGTTGCTGCGATGGCTCGTGCGGGCGTTGAGACCAACGGTCACCTCCCCACAACGCCCGCACGAGCCGATCGGTCATGTCCTGTCCAAAGAAGCGCACACCCATAACGTTTGCTGGATCGCGCTCGGCGATGTTGCGCCGCCTTAAGAGATCGTCTGCAGCGAGAGCGGCACGACGCTCGTGAGCAGTCGGCTCGGCTTCATCCACAAAGTCGAGCCAGCGGTCGAGACGATCATGAGCAATTTGTCGTATCTGTTCAAGACGTTGAGGCGTGCTCTCGGTTGTGAAACAAACCGCCACGTCGGACAGGGCTTGGCGCACATACAGCGCCTTCGAAGTAAAGGGAATCAGGCCTTCATCGGCACGCAACTCCAAGAACTGCCCATTCAATGGTTCAAAGTATTTGTCTAACGAATCAGTGTCGATCATCAGATCCGACCGCGGGTTGTAATCGACATAAAACCAGACATCTGGCAAAGTTCCGCACGCAAACCCGAAATGAGGCACGTCAATGTGTGGCGCCAACCACACCGTCACATGCATGTTGGTAAACCCGAGCGGCGGGTTTCCGATCCAGCTATGAACTAGCCAGTCGATCTCGGGGCCGCTGTAAGCCGCTAGTCGTCCCGCCGGGTACTGGTTAGGGCCCCGGTAGGACTCAAGGTCGTTGGTGCTCGGATCTCGAGCCAGCTCGAAACGGCTCTGCAACTTCACCATGAGCTCTTCTGAGGTTGCCCAGAGATGCTTGAAGGTGGCGCTCGTGTCACGCTTGGCGCGCCGATCAAAGATCTCCTCGACGCCTTCGAGTGTCTCTCTCATAAGCCGCGTCCTGTCGGCGCTCTCCTTGGAAATAGACGGATGCATTGTTCCGCCTAGCAAAACGCTATTCCGTTTTGTGCCTACAGAGTACCTCGGCCGCGGCCAGAGACCGGCCACCTACGAGATCGGGATCTCGCGAAACCTCCCGTTGGTGTGACCTGCTGGGGTAGGCCGTCGTTAACAGACAGTCGCTCGAGGGATCAAGCCGCTCAATCACTGCCAGGTTGATCGTCCCATCGAAGGGTCTCTTGCGATCCGTTGACCACAACGAGTCGGCAGGCGGGTTAATCACGGCCGAACCGACCACGGGACCCGGTGCCGCCGCAGCAACCAAGCAGATCCGGTTCTCGGCGGCTCGCTCAACAAGGGCCAGGTCGACCTGCGCATCTTCGGTCGGCTGATGACACACGGCTAATAGCGACACGCCCTCGATTGCTGCGAGACGAGCAACTTCGGGATGACAGATGTCGTCACCTATCACGACGCCGAGCCGACCCCAGCGAAGATCGACAGTGTGCAGACGCTGTCCAAGAGTTGCCGCCCATGGCAGTCGCTTCGTTTCGTGTAACTGTGGCTGTTGCGCGATCTCACCCGAGGCCCCCACCACGATGCCGGTGTGACTCACGCCATCACGTCTCGTCGTTACGACCGTGACACCAGGAGAAATACGGCGCGGCAGCGGCGACAGTTCCGGCAAGACAACCAACTCGGCATCGTCATCAAGTGCCCGTTGTGCCGCTGCGGCATTAACAGCCACCCCGACCCTGAGCGACTCTGCGGTGCGTGCAGACGGCGCCTGCGTACATGGCTCCGCAAGGGCCGAGTACAGCCGGGGTCGTCTCAGCGGGAGTGGTGAGGCGGCACGGCGACGTTGAACCTCGTGCACATCGATCGTGGCAACAACCACTTCACGACGACGCCGGCTTGCCTTAGCAACGACACTGCCGTCAGGAGCGACAATCTGGCTCTCACCGGCGCCGTGAAGCGCTTCGGAGTCGATCCCAAGTGCATGTGCCATCGGCTCAAGGCGATCGGCACCGACAAGCGGGCCCACCTTGTTAGCCGCCACCACAAACACCTGGTTCTCAAGTGCACGCACGGGCACGTGTAACGAAGCCTCATCAGCGGCGAACGAATTGAGGCAGTTCGTGAGGATCCGGGCACCTCTGAGCGAGAGAGCTCGAGGCACCTCTGGAGTCACCCCATCCATGCAGGAGTACATGCCGACGCTCCCCCACGGCGTTGCCGTCACGGGTGCCACGTTGGGTCCCGGTTGCAGGTAGGCCCGCTCGTTGCCCATCAGGGTTTGCTTGTCTGCCTCGGCTGCGATCTCGCCCTGGTCGTCAATCATCAGACTCGTGACAGTGACACCAAACGATCGACGTAGTGTCACGGTCAATACAACAAACACACGATGGCGTCGAGCACGCTCGGCGACACTCCTGATGAAGCGACCATTGCGGGCAAGAGCCACCTCACGACAGTGTTGAGCGTCTTCATATACGGAGTAGTGGTTGCAGAACTCTGGCAACACGATCAGGCGAGCACCACGGCCAGCTGCCTCGTCCACCGACTCGACACATCTGGCAAGGTTCGTATCCACCTCAGCTGATGTCTCGAACTGGGCAGCCGCTACCCGCACGGTGCTCACGTTGACAGACGGTTGATGCGACAGCTCGGACGACTGGGTATGGAGTTCGGCACGACTCTGGCTCCTGGCGCGCCTGGGGTAATCTCGCTCGGCTAGGCGCACCTCGGCAAAGTTGCGAGGTGCCGTCGAAGCCTGGAGGCGATTGAGTGTACGCACAAGGCCAGCAGTGGGATCCAGTTCTGCTCGCGGTGCTGCAGGGCCGGTTCGAGCAACTTGTCGACGAGATGGACGCCACGCTGTTCCGCTCGGCGTTCAACCCCATCATCGCTGAAGCCCACGACGCCTCGCACGGCATCTACCACAAGTCGACCGGCGCAACCCTGGTGCAGGGTTCATCGGGACTGCCCGTATTTGCTGGTGCCATGGCAGGAGCCGTAGGGCTGGCAATCGACGCGGCGGCAGCGACAGGGGGGCCACGCAAGGGCGACATCTGGGTGTTTAACGATCCTTACCGGGGCGGGACCCACCTCAACGACATGAAGCTCGTGATGCCGTTCTATGAGGCCGGCGAGTTGTTGTGCTGGATGGCTTCGGTGGGCCACTACACAGATGTAGGCGGAGCGGTGCCGGGAAACTACAACCCGTCAGCCACTGATAGCCCCCAAGAAGGCGTGCTGATCCCTCCTATGAAACTGCGTGACGCTGGAGTGATGCGCACCGATGTGATCGATCTGATCTGTGCCATCAGCCGGGTTCCGACCAATGCTTACGGTGATCTCACAGCTCAACTCAATGCTTTGGATCTCGGGGAGAAGCGTCTGACAGAGTTAATCGACGAGTTCGGTGCTGGCGTGCTCACTTCGGCGTTCACTGAGCTGACCCACCGGGCCGAACGCCTGATGCGCAGCAACATCGCATCGTTGCCGGATGGCACTTACAGCGCCGAGGACTACCTCGACAACGACGGCCACACCGATAAACCGATCCGTGTCGCGGTGGATCTGAGTGTGGATGGCGACGAGATGACCCTGGACTTCTCACGCACTAGCGGTGGTGTGGACGGCCCAGTGAACATCTCGGCTTCGACGGCCCGAGCGGCCTGCTACGTCGCTCTTAAACACTTGTTTGACGATGTGCCAGCCAATGCCGGTTGCCTTGTGCCTGTGCGGACGATCATTGGCGAGAGTTCGCTGCTTGACGCCCGATGGCCTCGTCCCGTTGGTGGGTACACCGAGACGATCCTTCGCATGATGGACGTGATCTTCGCCGCCATGGCCCAGGCAGATCCGCAGCGCCCCTATGGCTGCTCATATGGCACCATCAACGCTCTGTCGATAGCCGGGCATCGCTCGAACGGGGAACGCTGGGTGATGTTCACCTTCTATGGCGGCGGGCTGGGTGGCAGCGTTGGCAGCGATGGCTTGAACCACGGCAATGCGCCGCTATCGACCGCCACGATCCCGCCCGTCGAGATCCTCGAGGCCGCCTATCCGGTGCGCTACACAAACTGGGCATTGCGACAGAACTCGGGAGGGCCAGGGCTACGGCGTGGTGGTCTGGGTGCCGAGTACGAGATCGAGTTACTAGACGACAGGGCTGACGTCTTTGCTTTCGGTGACAGAGCTCGGTTCAGCCCTCAAGGGGTTGTCGACGGTCAGCCGGCGATGCGCAATCAGTTGAGCTTCTCAACCCAGGGTGAGGCGATCCCGGTGCCGCTTGGTTCCAAAATCACAGGCGTGCAGTTGCAGCGGGGAGGGACGATTCGCATCTCTAGCCCGGGGGGTGGCGGTTACGGTGACGCCTCGGCACGCGACACAGCTGCGATTCGTCGTGATCTCCGACTCGGTTACATAACCGAGGCCCACGCCCGGTCTGCCTACGGACACACTGCTTGAGTGCCCCCGCTTGAGTGCCCTCGATTGAGTGCCCCGCGTGGTGGATGCCTGTGCGGAAGAGAACACTCGATAGTGGGCGTCTCGGGCATTGCGAGTCTCGTGGACCGACCCGCGTAGCTGCTGTGCGAGTGCTGTGACCCTGCCATCGGACCAGAATCCCGAACCGTCGCCACAGCCGGTCGACGGTACGCAACTGGTAGTTGGCATCGACGTGGGAGGCACTTTCACCGATGTCTGTTCTCGCAACGAACTCACCGGTGAACTGCAAGTCTTCAAGGTGCCCTCAACCCAGGGACGCGAAGCCGACGGGTTCCTTCGCGGGCTGACGGCCGCAAGCGGCGACCTCAGCAAGGTGACAACCATCGTCCACGGCACAACTGTCGGCACGAATGCTCTGCTGGAGCGCAAGGTGGCTCGCGCCGGTCTCATCACCACAGCGGGCTTCCGTGATGTGCTGGAGATGCGACGGCGCGACCGGCCCCGAACGTGGGGATTAGCCGGCGACTTCAAGCCACTCATCGAGCGTGATCTTCGCCTTGAGGTGGCTGAACGCGTCCTCGCAGACGGCACCCTGCACACCGAAGTTGATACCGACGATGTGCGCCGGCTTGCTACCGAGTTGCTCGAATCCGGCGCGCAGGCTTGCTGCATCGTGTTCCTGCACTCCTACGCCAATCCTGTTAACGAGCAACGAGCGCTCGAAGCCATCCGGGAGGTTTGGCCAAACGAGCATGTCAGCGCTTCACATCTGATATTGCCCGAGATCCGCGAGTTCGAGAGATCATCGACCGTCGCCCTCAATGCCTGTTTGCAGCCTGTCGTGGGCGGGTATCTGGCGGATCTTGAAGCTGCGCTTGCGTCCCGCGGCTTCGATGGACGTTTCTTTCTGGTGCAATCCAGTGGCGGCGTGCTCACAGTTGAGGCAGCCAGAGCTTTGCCGGTGCGCACTGCGCTGGGTGGGCCCGCTGCTGGTGTGATCGCCTGCTCTCATCTGGCTTCGACCGCCGGATACGACAACGTCATCGCCTGTGACATGGGCGGCACGAGTTTCGACGTGGCCGTCATCGCAGACGGGCGCACCATGACCTGTGCTCAGGCAAGCATCGACTTTGGCATGGTGATCCGCACACCGATGGTTGAGATCTCCACGATCGGTGCCGGTGGCGGCTCGATTGCACGACTCGATGCCAGCGGACTGTTGCGTGTCGGGCCCGAATCTGCGGGATCAATCCCGGGGCCAGCCTGCTACGGCACCGGTGGTGAGCATCCGACCGTGACCGATGCACATCTCGTGTTGGGGCGGATCAACGGCGCCGAACCCATCGGTGGTTTGCCCCCGCTCGACACCGCTCGCGCAGGTGCCGTGATCGAAGAGCAGATAGCTGAGCCCCTAGGCATCAGAGTCGAGGCGGCGTCCGATGCCATCATCGAAGTGGCAACAAGTTCGATGGCGGGCGCGATCCGGTTGGTCTCTATAGAGCGTGGCCTAGATCCGGGTGACTTCGTGGCGATGACCTTTGGCGGTGCGGGTTCTCTGCACGCATGCAAACTGCTTGCAGCTACCGGGCTTCGTGGCGCTGTGATCCCGCGCTACCCCGGGGTCGTGAGCGCGTTTGGTTGCCTAGTTGCGGACTTCCGACACGACCTGGTGCGTACGGTCAACCTGGACGTGGCTGCAATTGATGGCGAGCACCTCAAAGCTGCGATGCAACGCGACTCGCGGCAGGTTGTCAACTTCCTAGCTGACGCAGGCCTTACTCTGAACGAGTCTGTCGTGAGTCACGAGTTCGACATGGCTTATGAAGGTCAGACCCACACCATCGTGGTTGAGGCGCCGTCCTTTGATCACCTCTCAGCGAGCACGATTCAATCCTGTTTTGATCGTGCCTACGAGGCCACCTATGGTCGGGTCCTCACCGGAGTGAGAACCCGGCTGCTATCAGTACGCACCGGTGTAGTCGGTAAACGGCCCAGAATTGACGCAAGAGCGTTTGCTCCTGATGCCACCGCAGGCACCGCCGAACCAAGCCACAAGCGGGCCGTCTACTTCAATGGCGCCTGGCGTGTCACCCCTGTTTACGACCGGCTTGGCCTAGGTGTTGGGGCATCCGTGGAGGGTCCGGCAATCCTGGAACAGCCCGACACCACCATCGTGATTGAACCCAACTTCGTAGGTGTTGTTGATGAGTTCGGGAACCTAATCGTCTCCCGCAGCCTCGTCTCCCGCGGACTCTGACCCCGCCGGCTCTGGCTCGGCCGGATCCTGGGGAGCGTCCGGCTCATCTTCATCTTCTTCTTCGATTGGCGGCTGAGTCGCGTGGAGTCGGGCAAGGCCCGCGGGCGCGATCTCCCAAGTACCTCGCGGGGAGTCATCACGCATATAGCCAGCCCTAATAAGACTTATACGCACAAACTGTGTACGGCTCTTCCAACGCACCTCACCGGACTTGACCTTCTCGAGGTCAATTGCAGTTAGTTTGTCATCAAGCTTTTCCTTTTCCCGGAGTCGCTTCATGACAGCCGCTGCGGGGCCGTATCCGCCAAGCTCATCTAATGCTTCCAGCAGCGGGATTTCATACTCTGAGGCCGGCAGCAGCGAGCCCTTAGCTGCTCGAGCTCTAGCCTTGGGGCGAGTCGCCTTCTTGACAGGCTTCCGCTCCTTTGGCTTCTCTTCCTTTACTTGTGGGACAAGGGGTTCAGGAATTGCGATCTCAGTTTCAGGTTCGGGCTCAGTTGAGGGTGCGTCAAGTTTGAGTAAGCGGCGAAGTACGGCGGTGGCATCATCAGCGGCGAAGTACGGCGGTGGCATCATCAACGAGCGGTTCCGCCTGATTCTGTAGTGCGCGGAACACATCGTCCTCCACGAAGATCCAGGTACCCATATTGTCTTTGTTATCTGAACTAGACTCCATGACCAAACTCTACAAGTGCTCGCTCAACTTGCAATTTTGATTGTAAGAAACTCACAAGATATCGCCTCGCCGCGCATCAACAGGCTGAACTGCTTGGAGGGGTGCTTGGCCATGGTGGCCGGTAATATTTCCGGTGGGCGAATCGCACCGACAAAGGTTCACCCGACGGTGCGAAGACGGTCGGAAACATCAGCCAAGTCCGGGTCGTGGTTGGCGATCCAGCGGAAGAGTTCTCTTGCCCTCGGAGTTCGGCCGGCACGTTCGTAGAGGTCAGCAAGGGCATAGGCACGACGCAGGTGGTGTTGTCTTGGTCGCCGTGGAGGTCGCCAACCAGCTCCCAGCGTCTTGATCGCCCTTGCAACCTCTCCTCTGTCAGCCATCGCTCCCGCACGCACGATCCGTCCCTCGGTTACGAGTGCAGCAGATGGTGACACCGCTCCAAGCTCGCGCCACAACACCTCCACATCAGACCATCGATGCTGTGCCCGATGGCAGTCCGCGAGTACTGGGTGCTGCTCAACTGATCCACTCAAGTTGCGGAAGGCTTCGAGATGCGGAGTGGCGTCGTGGAAACGCCCGAGCCGGTACAAGGTGAGACCGAACAGTTCACGGACATCAGCGATTCCGGGACACACACGAACAATAGGAATCAGCAATTTGCGAGCCTCCAAGTACCTGCCCGCCCGGAAGGCTCGTGCAGCCTCTTGGAATCGCTTCGCGACACGCTTACCCCGCACCTCACCAAGCGCTCGCCGCATCTGTGTCTGCACATCTGCCGATCCATACGGTGCCCGCGGCAACGGCGGTCGCTCACGCGCCGCAGGCCAATCATCAGCAGTCACTACACCCTGTCGAGACACCACCAGCGAGCCTAACTAGCCAACCCATCCCCGCTTTGCTGCCCAACGTTCGATTCCGTATAAAACCAATAGATCCGATGTATCTATATGGTAGGCACGGGAGAGTCAGGAGGGTCTTATGGAGATCACAATTGAAGTCGACGACGAGTTACTCCGCCGCGCAAAGCGACATGCGCACCGCATAGGAAGCACACTAAGCGCCGTCATTGAAGATGGACTTCGACACGTTCTAGACAACGCGACCAATGTGTTACATGAAGACTCGACAAGATGCTCGACTTAAGCGTTGGCCACTCAGGAGACCACAATCCGTTAAAGGGTCTCGCATGGCAAGACTTCCGACCCTCCGACCGATGTCACGTACGGCCGGATTTCTATTGCCGTTCTATTCGAGGGGTGGGTAGCGAAGGTAGAAATACCTGTTGACCTCGTGAAACACGGGTTGAGCAGGATGGTGCTTCCTCTATTGCTCTCCTATTCAGGGAGTGTCACGCAACATCCAATGCGCGCCGCGACCGTGGCCTTGAACCTCAACGAACCCCGCATCTCGGAGCGCAGTGAGGGTTACACGCATATCGTCGGCGCTCACCCTCAAGTGGCGCACTAGCTCACCGCGTCTCGCTTTCCCGGCTGCTAGAGCAGCTAAAACCTGCGCAGGGGTGTCGCTGTTGCCCTCTCGTCGAATCTCGCTCGTCCTGACGAGATTGCGGCATCTCGGAAGGCTTGAACCTCGGCATGGTCAATGGCCTCAAGATCAAGTGATGAGCTTGCTGTTTCCCACCGATCCGTGCCGTGAACTCGTTCCATGACGAGCGCAAGTTGCGTCTCTTCGGGCATTTCAACGGTCGCAGCACCAGACCGCAAGTAGTGACGTCCTTTGTAGGAGTACGGCTTGTGGGCACCTCCTGGGACCCTTGCAACAAGTACCTCCCGCCCGCCAGCATTTGCCAGCGGCACGTGCTCAATTAACGGCGGATGGCGGGGATGAATCTCAGCACACGCCTGAGTGATGTCCTCAAGCGTTCTCGCGCCAACCAGTTGACCATTGACGCTACCCGACGGGCCTATACCGAACAGCACGACTCCTCCGGCGCCGTTGAGCATTGCCGACAGCGTTCTCGCTGCTTCCTTCCTCTGGCCTGTGGTCGCCTTGAACTCGACCGACTCGGTCTCTCCTCTCTTGCCAGTTGCGCAATCTCGTCTGAGGTCGTCACGGGCTATACCCCTTGAATTGGAGTGGAATAGAAATCCAGCGGCTCACCACAGATGATAAACCACGAGGTCAACAAGCATTTCGCTGTTCAACAGCCACCCCCTTAATTGCAGGGGAATAGGGGGTGAATCGATTGTGGGCGTCTCCACCTGTGTCATCTGGTGTGGTTCGCAGTGCTAGTTGAGGTCTAGGAGTTTGTCGGGGTGGACGCCGTCTACGTAGCCCATGAACGAGGAGTGGATCGAGTAACCGATCAGCTGGCGCACCCGCTTGGGGTATGACGCCGCTACGTGTCGTGGGGTGACAGCCATGATGTTTTCGAGTTGGCGAGCCCACCCAGGGCAGTATTGCGGGGTGACGATGAGCCTGCTGGAGTCCGACCGATTCGGTCCACCACGATGCCACAGGGTCCCCTTGGCGAGCATGAGCGAACCGGCGGGCATAGTCACCTTCACAGCGTCGGAACGAGCGCCTGTGTCGACGTAGTCGGGATCGGTAGCTCTAAGCGCCTGTTGTCCAGCATGCTTTGACGTCACGAAATCAATTGACTTGGTTGCCGCATCCGGCAAGAAATCGCCCCACAAGTGACTACCGGGGATCACTTCCGTAGCGCCATTGTCATTGGTGGTGTCATTGAGCGTCCAGAAAGCACTAACTCCAAACGACGGTCTCGGCCTAGCCACCATGATGTGACTGTCGTCGTAATGCCATGGTTGAGAAGTCTCTCCAGGCTTCAGATTTATGGCTAGTAGTGCCGAGATCAGACATGATTCACCCAGATCTGCCTCCGCAAATGCAAGCGGCAACGGATGCGTAATCAAGTCACCAAACACTGGTGACTTGCTCAACAAGTTGTAGACCCGGTTTGAGTAGAAGCCTTCAAAGACGTTACGGCCCGCTACATCCGCACCGAGATGAGGTTGCAGCGCGTCGTGGATTCGCTTCACACCAACAGCATCAAGCACGCGCTCAAAGACCACGTAGCCATCACGATCAAAGCGTTCCCGCCAGTCAGCCAGAGTTTGACCCTCAAGCCACGGTTCCAGTTGGCTCGTCTCTACTGTCTCAACTCGTCTCACCCGCCGAACGCTAATGCCAGTTACCGCTCTCCGAGAGGGCTCTTTGGGCCCGGGACCAATCAACTGGTCCCGGGCCAGCAAACTGTTCTAAGGCAGCCGTGGGCCGCTAAGAGTCCATGTCAACACGCCATTTGACACCTGCCAATTCACTGTGATGTCGCTGAAGCCCGAACGTGAGAAGGTCGCCTGACGTGGGTTGGTAGTCCACGGATCGACTGTCAATGTGGCATCTGATGGCTTGATCGTGTCTTGAGGGACATATGAGGGCATACCTGCGTAGATACGCACAGTGAAACTGAACGCTTCACCGTCAGGGAACTTGCCGCTCAGAGTCGCACCACCGGTACCAGTGGCGTCTTCGGTGATGAGCGGTGTCGCCGACGTCGTGGCACTAGCAACCACATTGCCGTCAGCATCAACAGCCTCCACCAAAATCTGGTACTGCTGTCCACCGCTGAGGTCGCTGGCGCTGAGCGTGTGCGCACTACTTGAGTCGGTGCTTACCGGGCCGTGGTCATACCCATCGCTGGGCTCAGATGTGCCCTGATCCCAACTGATCTGATGCGATGCAGCGTCGCTGTGGGCCGTCCAGGAGACAGCCAAATCCCCTGAGGTGTTCGACGAAGGGGCTGCTTGCAGATTCTCCAGATCAACCGGATCCGAAGGATCATCCGGTGGCGGGATGACGGGAGGAGGCTCAGCATCATCAGCAGGCGGTGACAAGCGATCGCCACTCAGCGTCCATGCCTCATCACTGCCATTCACACTCCAAGTAAGGGAGATGTCACCGAAGCCGGGTCGCGAGAACGTAGCCGTGCGAGGGTTGCTGCCCCACGAGTCGATCGCAATCGTTCCATCCGGCCCAGTCTCCACCGTGTTGGGCCGATACGACGGCTTGCCCGCATAGACACGCATACGTATCCCAAACGGCTCACCATCAGGCCACTCGCCCGACACCAGATGTTCGTGGACTTCGTCTCCTGAGGCGTCGCCCGTGACCAATGTGACGCCCGTGGTCTCGCCCATAGCGATGACATCTCCGTGAGCATCCAGTGCTTCAACCTTCACTGCGTAGGTCGCGCCTTGAGCCAGACCCGTGAGCGAGTGCCCGTCTTCGCTATCGGTGGTAGCCGGACCAGACTCGTAGTTCCCATCGGTTGGTGCACTGCCCTGGTGCCAGGAAATCTGATGCGAGCCAGCTCCTTCAGCGGGGGTCCAACTGACCGAGATGGCGCCGGCGACCCCCGATGTTGATGCAGCCGCAAGGCCCTCAAGGTCAACCGGATCGACCGGGTCGACCGGCTGCGGTTCGGTTCCAGGGGTTGCCTCGACGCTCTCCGACCAGACGCCGTCACCAACCGCGTTCCGAGCCCTCACCCGCACGGCGTACTGCGTGCCGTTGTCGAGACCGGTAAGCGTCGTCTCGGTGCTCGCAACTGTGATCGTCGTCGAAGTCGTCTCATCGCCGTCGGCCGCGTACTCAACGTCGTATTCGGTGACCGGGCTGCTGCCTTCATAGGTTGGCGCCAACCAGCTCACACCTATCTCTTTCTCTTCGTCGCCAGCCGCGACCGCCAACTCACGAATTGCTTCAGGCACATCCGAATCACTCCCAACGACGAACTCGGTCACCTCAGACCACTCGCTTGTGCGCTGCTCGCCTCCGTACTCCGTGTGACGCACCCTGAGGCGTAACGAACGCCATCTTCAAGATCGCTGAACCGGACGTACCCGTAGTGGCCGCCATTTAGCAGCGGACCACCGCCATCTTGGCCTCTTCGGATCGCACTACTCCAAGGCTGTCCCGCTTCGACGTACTGCACGTCTGCACCAAGCGAGTGTCCAATGCCATTAATGCCATCGACCTCTCCGACCCTCCACTGGATGCGGAGAGTGGGGTCACCGCTAATGGGATGGAATTCGGGCTCTGCGGTCGGTTTGCCTGGCTGAGGAATCTCTAGTTGAGCAAGTTGACCGATAGTAAATGTCGGTGACTCTGACCACGGACCCTCGCCGCCAGAGTTGACTGCTCGAACACGCGCCACGTATGTGACTCCATCTTCGAGGCCGAGGCTCCCGTAAGTTGAGGTGTCAATCTTGGCTCTACTGTCAAAGACGTTGGAGTCCCAATCCTGACCGTCCTCGGTGATCTGAAGGTCTTCCGGTGGCGGACTCCATCGAACAGCTTTCATACCGTCCCAGGCTTCAAGGACTTCAAAGCCGATCGGCGCCCCCGGTGCCTCTAGTTCTACCGGTCCAACCGCATCCGACCATTGGTTATACGAACCCCAGTAGTGAGGATTGAATGCACGGACAGCGAATCGGAACTCACGACCATCAGCTGGAAGACCAGTGACTTGAACACTTGTAACCGTCGGTTCAACGTTGATCGGAGCCGGCCTGGGGCCGCTAGTCCTGATGATGACTACGTATTTGGTTATCTCGGCGCCGCCATCATCTGCTGGAGGTTCCCAGGCAATGGTGACACACCCCGCCCAGCCACACTGCTGCCAATCGCTCTCAATTGTTGGTGCGTCCATGACCGACGGTGGCGACACCATGAGCAGTTCTCTTGTATCGGACCAGGCTCCGGCTCCATGACTGTTGTTTGCTCGCACCCGGAAGGCGTAGGTGACACCGTTTTCTAGACCCGTTACAATTATTCGTTCCCATCCATATGCCCTATGGGACAATCCGGTGTACTGCGGAGTATCGGGCCAGTCTTCACCCACAGGTGTATGTGCAATGTCGTATTCGAATTTCCACGATTGGGGGTCATCCGGTCTCTTCCACCAAACTTCAATGCCATATTCTCAATCGGCGCTGTGGTCGAGTGTCAGCCAGGGCCGCGGCGGAGCCGACGGGACTCCGGGGGTTGCGTTGGCAACATTTGACCACGGACCGTCGGCTGCTTGAACTCGAAAGTCGTAACTTGTTCCGTTGTTGAGGTCGTCAATGTCGGTAGTTACGGTGTCGCCGCTCGCGAACACTGCTAGCGAGTCTGCGAAGTCCCAGCCCAGGCTCTCTTGCGTGTACTCGACGTTGTAGCCCGCAATAGTTCCGTCTTCATATGAACTCGGACATCCCATGTGAGTTCGACGCTCTCGTTACCCGGTTCGGCAGTGAGATTCTCAGGCGCTGTAGGAGTTTCTGCAAGTGCAGGTGTCGTGACCGCTGTAGTGCTAGCCAGCAGTACCGCCAGCGCCAGAAACGCGTAGAAATTGGCCGCGCGACGCCTCAGGCCGCGACTCTGCCTAGAACATGTTTGCTCTAGATTACAGCCCTGAGGGGGGGGGGTTAGACATAGATTTGGCTTCCCTTCATCCGGTCACACGCCGACACAGCCTCGTCAACCGTGTACGGACATGCGAGTTTGCATGACCTTGTTCAGTTGAGCAAGAGATAATACACCACAACCTCCACCCCGCGCCTGGCCAACCTCTCGCTCTACTCAAGCCCCGGTCAGGATGGACGGCTACTTGATCTGCCCAGCAGTACTCTCGTCCAAAGCTGACACCGTTACGAATCTAGGCAATCCAGCCCGCACTATTACAGAAAATACAATTGCAATTTCACAAATATCTCATATGCTCCTGGCTGACCCCGCTCATCCGATCATCGGGACAAGACTGAAGGCGAGACAAATCCCAGATAATCATTCATCATCGCCAGCCCTACTCACCAAGCTGCCACTGCCGTAGGCTCATCAGTATCGCAGACACCAACCAGGTCTCGAATCTCTTTGTGACGGCTACTTCCCGCTCCTTGTAACTGAACTGGAACATGTCCTCACAAGTCACCCGCAGTTCCGTGACTGGCCCAACCGAGGATGTGTCTCCACCTTCACGCTCTTGTCGACGATAGAAGCAAGTTGTCGCGCCGATTAGTCCCCTGAATGAACGACCGACGGCATGAACCGACAACAGAATCTCGGCTCGTCCAGACTCAGTCACTAATCCCAGACGAACCCAGGAGTGGTACTCACGAAGATTCGCAAAGTAGTCAAAGTGTTTGGCTGCACTAATGACCTGGAATCGATTCCATGTCCTTCGGTCGCCTTCGTTGTTGCGTCCGCAATCTACGAAGACCCTCCTCGATGGGTCATGGAATGCCGGATGAGCATTTAGGTCTCGTTGGATCTCTACAAGCCTCCGAAGTGCTCTAGTGACGAGGTTTTCAGACACTTCTAGCGACACCATTTGCCTTTTATGCCGATTCTCATCAATTCTAAGGAAGCCATCACCGATCGCCTTCAGCATCTGATCAATACGTTCCGTATCTCGCTGGACGCTCTCTGAGATGCTCAGCGCCCTGAGTAACCAGCGTTTCTCGATCTTTCCGAAGAGTTGTATGAGAAGACGAAGATTGCCCCGATCAGCTATTTCTAACGCGTGAAGATACTCTCGTCGGTTGTCGCGGTCTACGACAATAGGAAACCAGCTTCCTCGGATCAACTCCAACGACGCCAAGGCCCTTGCGACACGACCGTTGCCATCCTGAAATGGATGGATTTGTGTGAATCGATGATGCAGCCAAGCAGCCGAGACATCCGGTGGTATTTCCAAGTTGATGTGCTCGCTGTATAGCTTGATAAGCCTCTCCATCTCAAGGTCTACGTGCTCGGGCGGACAGTACTCGTGCTGTCGTGAGTCGGTGCGCATGGGATTGTTGGGCCGCTTCTTGTAGGCACCATGGTTCAACGGAATGCGAGTTGATTGGCCAAGCGAATCTACACCGTCTACGTACTTCTGCTTCCCAGTTATGAAACTGTGGAGCTCCTTGATGAACGATGTCGACAGAGGCCGGGCCTGTCTCACAACTTCAAATAGCCACTCGGCTGCGTCCTGATGATCTCTAATGATTCCCGCAATGAGTTCAGGAGACTTGCTATTTCTGTCTCGAGGTATGAGTGAGTGGTCGATCCCGTGTTCGATCAGCAACTGTGTGGTACCCCGATCGATCGTATAGAGATTCTCGATTATGCCCGTCTCGATAGCCCACTCCCGGTTCAACCGATCGTTGAAGTTGCGAATCTCTCGGTCTGACAACTCCTCACGCTGTTCCTCCCAAAGCTCTACAAGCGCGGCCACTTCGCTACTCTCAGCAGCTACATCCTCATCATCAAGGTCACTAATCGGCGCCCACCGATGAAACACCTCTTCGCCCGTCGACACAACAAAACCCTACTTCGATCATCCCCACCCAGAACTGACTATCCCGAGTTCACGCGCGAGGTTGTGGAAGGTCTCCGTCTTCTTCAAGCCCAACATTCGAAACGCGTCTCGATAGAGCGTGCTTCCTTCAAGCGTGCTACTGAGGAGCGCTCGAGCAAAGCGGTGACTCACGCGTGTCAACGTAGTTCTATAGAAGTTGCCGTCTCCACTACCACGACGAGTCAGAGCATCGAGGCGTTGCACTTCTTCGCCCCAGACCGAGTCGAAGCAGTCGCGGTCAATCCACTTCGCATCGAGCAGTCGACGCAAGATGACCAAAGTGCTTACCTTGAATACTCGTGCTAAGCGATTGAGCGCATCAGACAGAGACTCGCCCGGTCGCCGCTCGGGTTCTAGTGCTTCCAGTGGCACGAGCATCTCTGCGGCGACGGCGTTACACCACACCTCTTCCCGCCGAGAGTTCAAACCTGGCTTAGCTGTGAGATCGGAGAGTGCCGATGCACCAAGCCAGAGGTGCGCAAGTTCGTGAGCAAGTGTGAACATCTGCGCAGCTTTAGTGTCAGCACCGTTGATGAACACCAGAGGAACCAGAGAGTCGGCGAGAGCAAACCCACGAAACTCATCGGGATCAAGCCGTCGGTAGTTGTTGCTCTTCACAACTCCGTTCACCATCACAAGTACGCCCGCTTCATCGGCCTGGCGGATGAACATGCGCACGGCATCCGTCCATGTCGAACAACTCCTACGATCCGCGAGGTCGATGCCCAATTCTTCGCGCATCTCAGCAGCGACGATCTCCGCAGATGCATCTGAAGTCTTGCTGCCGACGAACTTCAGTTCAGGCAGACCGTGAATCCGCGCGTGTTGGCGATACCAGTCCTGCCTCGCCTGGCAGGCGTAGATGGTGGCCAAGAGGTTTGCACTCGGGTGCCTCACCGGCAGACCCGCACGCGTCCGGAAGTCAGGGATCGGCAGAGCTTCTTCGGGCGGACGTGAGAGAAACAAGTAGCCGACCGGAACGTAGACAGCTCGTGCAAAGTCCTCGACTTGCCTAAAGGTCGGTTGCTGGACGCCGCTCAGCCACTCCGGCAACTTGTCAAATCGCGCTGTCAAGTCTTCAGTTGACTTTCCCGAACGCTTACAAGCCCAACGAAGAACGCTGGGCGCTACGGGCACACGAACGCTCACCCAATTAGTCTGCCCGATTCATCAACCTCAATCGTTTAGGCCTCGCCCAGCTAAGTAAGGCCGTGATTGAGCGTGACCATTAGTTGCAACTCCGCGATGTCGCGAACCGCACGGAAGCGATGTTCGCTAGTTCGGAGCGAGGAGATGTTTGAAGGGTGCCAGGATGGAGTCCATCACGTCCTGAGAGAACGCTTCGGGCGGGTTCATCGCGATCTCGTCGTAGCCGGCACCAAAGTATCGGGAGTGGGTAACACGAATAGCCCGCTCAGAATCCGCACCGAGGAGCACAACTTCAATGTGGGGCTGAGATCGATACAAGTCCTCCTTCGCATCATATGCATGCACAGCCTCGTCGGAATCCTTGAACCTCTCTTGTGAGACTTGCCGATGTTCGCGATTGTCAAAGGCTATGAGGAAGTAGGTTGTGGTGTCCTCGGTCATTCCCGTCTCACCTCACTTCGTCTCGGCGTCAGTCCGGTTGAATGGCGGCATCGTACACGCACAAAGTCACCAAGCATGAGCAGCTAGTCAAGAAGACTCGTGAACTGCGATGTCTTCCTGGGCCAACGCATCGGCGTACTCCCGACACATTTGCAGCCAATCGGCTTCACCCTTCCCACTCTTGAAGTCGACACCAAAGTCAGTCGAGAGGCTCTCAACCCACATAGCCCAAGCATGTTGCCGTACCGTGCGCAACTGAACCTCAACACGGCGACCTCCGTAGAAAGTGTGTATGTGAACAGCCCGGTAACCCGTGTCTCGTGGGCGGGCAACATAGTCGTAGAGTCGGTCCTGAAACGGTGATTGCGATCTGCTGCTGCGTTTCGTGCTGTTGTTCATGAATCGAGTTCGCACGCGTTCCACATCCGCCTGAGTCAGAAGCACAGCACGGCAACCTGCGATGTCATGCATTCTTGAGAGCGCCATGGTGGGTTGACGTTGAAGCTTGTCAATAATGGTCGCCGTTCGCTTGAGACGCTGAGAGAGTTCCACAAGTGTGACTCTCTCGGTCTGGATGCAGGATCGCAGACCCATCCTTGCGCTTATGAGTGGCCCGCTGTGGACAATCCGATAGGAGCGCAAGACACTCAGTGCAGACTCCACATTCGGAGGCTCAAAACCCGGCAGAGCATCGGTCCGAGCGTAGAACTTCCGCAACACTCGACCGACCTTATTCACTTGGCTGTTGCTGAGCGGTTTCGCTGAACTCGGCACCTGGAGAATCTATATCAGAATTGATGAATCTCCATCAGCTTTGTAGAGAAAGTCAGAAGCTGTGTTGAGCATCATGCTGGCGACTCCGCGCCCTCGGGACTGCTTCGCAGTCCCGAGTTCTGGCGCGGTCGTCGCTCACGTTAAAGCAACATGACCGTAGCGATAATACCCGCAGAAGGTTTGGCGACTTCGTACCAGTTGGGCTAGGGGAGGCAGGGGCCGCTTAGAGTCCAGGTGAGTTGACCGTTTGACACTTGCCAGTTGACGGTGATGTCTGCGAAACCGGGCGCGAGAACGTTGCCTGACGTGGGTTGATGGTCCACGGATCGACTGTCAGTGTGGCATCTGATGGCTTGATCGTGTCTTGTGGGACATATGAGGGAAGACCCGCATAGATACGCACTGTGAAACTGAACGCTTCACCATCAGGGAACTTGCCGCTCAGAACCGCACCACTGGTCCCAGTAGCGTCTTCAACAATGAGCGGCGTCGCCGATGTCGTGGCGCTAGCCACCACGTTGCCGTCAGCATCAACAGCCTCCACCAGAATCTGATACGGCTGACCGCCACTCAGATCGCTGGCGTTGATTGTGTGGGAACTGCTTGAGTCGGTGCTCACCGGGCCGTGGTCATACCCATCGGTTGGTGGAGATGCCCCCTTATCCCAGCTGATCTGATGCGATGCTGCATCGCTGTGAGCCGTCCAGGTGACACTCAAATCGCCGGAGGTATTAGACGAAGGCGTGGCCTGCAGATTCTCCAGATCGCCCGGAGGGGGATCATCCGGCGGAGGACTCTCGTCTTCATCTGCTGGAGGAGATAAGCGATCGCCACTCAGCGCCACGACTCATCACTGCCACTTACGCTCCACGTGAGGGTGATTTCGCCAAATCCAGGCCGTGAGAACGTAGCGGTGCGAGGGTTGCTGCCCCATGACTCGATCGCAATCGTTCCATCAGGGCCCTTCTCAATTGTGTCGGGCCGATACGACGGCTTGCCGTGATAGACGCGTAACTGAAGTGCGAACTGCTCGCCGTCAGACCATTCACCAGCGATTAACTGTTCGTGTATCTCGTCTCCGGAGGCATCACCCGTAACCAGAGTCACGCCCGTGGTCTCGCCAACTGCCACGACGCCGCCCTCGGCATCCAGAGCCTCAACCTTCACAGCGTAGGTCTCGCCTTGAGCCAGACCCGTCAGAGAGTGTCCGCTCTCGCTATCAGTCGCAGTTGGGCCAGACTCGTAGCTCCCATCACTAGGCAAACCACCCTGATGCCACGAGATCTGATGCGAAGCGGCTCCTTCCGCAGCTGTCCAACTCACCGAGATCGCACCCGCGACACCTGCTGTCGACACAGCCTCAAGGCCCTCTAGGTCAACCGGGTCAACCTGCTGCGGATCGCCCTCCGGGGTTGCCTCAACGGAGTCTGACCACACACCGTCGCCTAACGCGTTGCGAGCCCTCACCCGCACCGCGTACTGCGTGCCGTTGTCAAGACTGGTGAGCGTCGCCTCGGTACTAGCCACGGTGACGGTCGTCGTCGTGGTCTCATCACCGCCAGCGGTGTGCTCCACGTCATACTCAGTCACCGGGCCGCTGCCCTCATAGGTAGGCGTCAACCAACTCACCGCAATCTCGCCGTCGCCCGCCGAAGCTGCCAGCTCACGGACGGCTTCAGGCGCAGCCGAGTCGTCCCCAACGACGAACTCGGTGATGTCTGACCACTCGCCCGTGCGCTCCGCTCCAGCGAGTTCTACGTGACGCACCCGGAACGCGTAGCGCTCTCCATTTTCAAGATCTTCGATCTCGGCGTACCCATAATGGCCTCCGCCCCGCAGCGAGCCACCACCATCAAACGGGCTAATGACCTTGCGGATCGCTTCGGCGTACTTGAGTTCACCAGCCACGGATCTGGCCCTCCTGCTCGAACTCTGGGGAATAGACGCCAGTCATCGCGAGCCGGTCGGGAGCGCCATGTCCCTTCGTGGCGCTGTCGATGGCGTCCTGAATCTCTCGAGAGAACCGATGGCGCATTGCCACGATCTCCGCCTCTGAGAGTCCAAGGCTCCGTTCGGCCTTGACGATGGGATCGTGGTTTTGCAGGTGTGACTTGCCCAAGTCCTTCGGCAGGTACCGGTAGTCGGGATCGTTGAGGCTATGGGCCCGCACTCTCCACACCTCGATCTCAATGAACGCGGCTCTGCCCGTGGAGCGCACCTCATTGATCATGGCCTCAGCGACCCGATTCACCGCAAACACGTCGTCCTCGGCAACAGACTCAGCCGTTACTCCGAACCCAGCCGCCCAGGCCGCGATCGAGCCCGGTTGGCCAAAGGTTCGTTCTACAGGCATCGAGTGGGCCAGATGGTTGTTCTCGCAGGCCACTAGCAGCGGTGTTCCCCATGTTCTCGCCATCCGCAGAGTCTCTGCGAACACCCCTTGGGTGGCGCCGCCGTCACCTACAAAGCTGACTGCTACGAGATCCCTCCCCAGCCGCTTGGATGCCCAGGCGGCTCCCGCGGCCCAGGGAACACCTCCGGCAACAATGGCATTCTCTCCCAGGAAACCGCAGGCGATGTCATGCAGGTGCATCGAACCGCCCTTGCCGGTCGAGGATCCCTGCTGGAGGCCCAATAGCTCCGCAACAATGGTCCTCGGGCTCATCCCCTTGGCGATCGCGTGACCGTGGCCACGGTGTGTGGACGTAACTGGATCCGTTGGTCGGAGGCAGCCGATGACCCCGGCCGCAGCTGCCTCCTGCCCCATTGATGAGTGGAACGAGCCGTGCATCCTCCCGCTGTAGTGCAGCGACTCGATGCGCGTCTCGAGTTCGCGAATGCGCAGCATGGTCTCGTAAAGGTCCAGAGCCTCCGGGCGAGTGTTGGGTCCCGAAGTTTCTTCAGAGGCGTTCATTCCGCATTCTGTGCGAGTTTGCGCCGGGTCGCCAGCGTTGCTGCCTCGTCAACGCTTCCGTCCTGTCGCAGGATTACGCCGTACTGGGACTCGGCGGCCGAAGCCTTGACGTAGCCCTCAGCGACATCGGTCGACACCCGCTCGGGCTCGCGAGCGAGCGGATTGCCGTAGCCCCCGCCACCGGTCGTCGTGTTCTCGACGACCGTGCCTCTGGGCACGACCTGCCCGGCGAATTTGGACGGCGAGACAGTTCCGAAGGCCTCCGTGGTATGCACGAATCCCGCCGATTCGGGGAGCTTGACCCGAAAGTCGTTGTAGTGGCCGCCGATAGAAGGCAGCGGTGGCTTGCCTCCGTTGGTGCCCGGCGGCGGGTGCCGGAACCGATCGGCGATTAGGTTCAGCGAGCTGGAAGCCGAGAGTGCTCTGAGACGCTGCCGGATCCCGAGCCCTCCTCGGTTGTAGCCCGGCCCGCCGCTGTTCTCGTTGATGCAGTATTCCTCATAGCGCCAAGGGAAGCGGCTCTCGAAGATCTCAACTGGCTGGTTCATATCGTTGCCTACCGGGTTGATCTGAGCCGTCAGGCCATCGCCGGTGGCTCTGCCGCCCCAGCCGCCCTCGTGATATACGTAGATGATCGAATACTCGTCGAGTTCGGGATGCTGGCTGCCAGCGGTGAAGTTCTGGCAAGTGCCGAAGCAGGCGCCCATCACTCGATCGGGCACAGCCTGCGCGAAGCAGGCCAGCAGAACGTCCATGATCCGCGAGGACGTCTCCACGTTGCCTCCGAATACTGCCGCAGGAGACTCGGCGTTCACCACGCTGCCCGCTGGAGCCACGATCGTGATCGGTCGGAACGCGCCGTGGTTCGACGGCATGTCGGGATCGGAGACTTGGAACAGCACCGTGTACACCTGCGAGGCCGTTACGCCATAGGTGGCGTTGATGGGCCCCTGCACTTGCGGGTCGGAACCGGTGAAGTCTGCGGTGATGGTGTCGCCGTCGATCGTGACACGGCACCTCACCCTGACGGGGTCGAGCGTGGTGCCGGCATCGTCGAGCATGTCGGCGGCCTCGAAAGTACCGTCGGGCAGCGCGGAGATCATGGCTCGCATGCGGCGCTCGCTGTAGTTCTTGATCTCTTCGGTAGCTTCGACGAATGTGTCTGGCCCGTACTTCTTGCAGTACTCCGTTACCCGGCGTTCAGCCACCTTGAGTGAGCCGAACATAGCCCGGAAGTCTCCATGGACGATCTTCGGAACCCGAATATTGGCGAGAATCAGATTCCAGACGTCGTTCACAGCTACGCCTCTGCGGTAGACCTTCACCGGGGGCACGATGAGGCCCTCCTGAAAGATCTCGGTGGCATCGCCCGGAAAGCCGCCGGGTGCGGAACCGCCGACATCGATCTGATGGCCGCGAACCGCTGGTATCGCCACCAACCTCCCCTCGTAGAAGACGGGTGCCATCATCGTGAAATCGGTCAGGTGAGTACCGCCACGGAAAGGGTCATTATGCAAAATCACGTCACCCTGATCAAGGTTGTCTAGACCAATCTCCTTGACGGTCCACTCCACGGTGTATGGCATCGACCCGAGGTGAACAGGGTTGAACTCTGCCTGGGCCACCATCTCGCCAGTCCCGTCGAACAGCGCACACGAGAAGTCGAATCCCTCACTGAAGATCGGGGAATAAGCAGTTCGTGAGAGCGCGTAGCCCATACTGCGACACAAAGCCACCAGCCCTTCGCGAACGACCTGGAGGGTGACCTGGTCGATCATGGTCACTCGCCCTCGGCCACGCTGATCACGATATTGCCGAGGTCATCAATAGCTGATCACGATATTGCCGAGGTCATCAATAATGGTGTGGTCGTTCACACCGCGTACGACGACGGTTGAATCGGGTTCCTCGATGATCAGTACACCAGGCTGGGACCAACCGATTGGCAGGGCGCTCCTGCTAAAGACAGGGGCCTCGACTCTCTGGCCCGAAGACGAGAACAGGGACCGGCGACCTTTCGGCTCAGGCCAGACCTTGGGTGAGGGAGGCTTGAATTCCGGCTTCGGCGTACTTGCGATCACTGCGAGGCGCAGGCTGACGAACTCCAACGCCTCGTCCTCTTTGTGGTGACCGAACAATCGAAGGTGCTCGATATGAAAGTTGTCGATGACTCGCGTGATTGTCTCGGAGGTGACGGGTCCCGGCGGAAACGACACGTTCACCTCGAAGTTCTGGCCGTGGTAGCGGACATCTGCAGTGAACTGCATGATGGGCGTCGAGATCACACCTATGCGGTTCATTGCCGCTTCGCCCTCGCCGACCAGTTCCTCGGACAGTGAGGTCAACGCTATTAAGTCGAGTTCTTCCATGCGACGCAGGTAGCTGCGGACGAAGTCGAAGCGGATGTCGGCGCACAATCCGCCGAAAGCGCAGAAGGCACCCGGGAACCGCGGCACCAACACTGTATGCACTCCGAGTTCACGAGCCAACTCGACTGCTGCAGCCGGGCCGGCGCCACCGTAGGCGATCATTGAGTAATCGCGCGGGTCGTACCCACGTTGAGTGGACACAACCCGCATAGCTCCGACCATGGATGCCTCAGCTACGCGAACGATTCCGAGGGCGGCCTCCGACACAGTCATGTCGAGAGGATCGGCGATCTGTCTCTTGATCGCTGCTTGGGCGGCCCGCGCATCAAGGCGGACGCGGCCGCCAAGAAAGTAGGCAGGATCGATGACGCCGATCGTCACGTAAGCGTCAGTCAGCGTGGGTAGCGTTCCACCCTTGCTGTAGCAGACCGGGCCTGGCTCCGAACCGGCCGAGTCTGGGCCCACTTGAATGAGCCCGCCAGGATCCACTCGAGCGATGCTTCCGCCGCCGGCACCGATTGACTTGACATCAATCAGCGGAATCTTGAACGGAATGCCCCATTCGATAAACCCTTCCGTGGTGCGCGACGGGACTCCTCCTTCGATCAGGCTCACCTCGAAGCTCGTGCCGCCCACGTCTATGGCAAGCAGATTCGCATAGCCGCCCTGCCGCCCTAGGTGTGCGGCCCCGATCACACCTCCCGCCGGACCGGACTGCAGGGTGCGCACCGGGGTCGCCTTGGCTTCGGCAACCGGCACGATCCCGCCGCCAGAACTGATCACGCTGACACCACATTCCATACCGCCAGAGGCCAGGCGTCGTTCGAGGTTCTCGAAATAGGCACCCATGACCGGCTTGACATAAGCATCGATCACGACGGTGCTGGAACGCTCGTACTCTCTGATCTCGGGGAGGATCTCGCTTGAAATGGACACCGGGATCTCGGGCCATGCCTCCCGGATGACCTTGCAAGCCTGCTGCTCGTGGTCCGGGTTCATGAAGGAGAACAGGAAGCACACGGCTATCGACTCCACCTCGGCCGCTCTCATCTCTGAGACAGTCGCAGCGAGGGCCTCGGTGTCGAGTGGCGTTACCACGCGGCCCCGATAGTCCACTCGTTCGATTGCTTCAAAGCGCAAACTTCGAGGCACCAGCGGAACCGGACTAGCCCACTGCAGGTCGTAATGACGCTCACGGTTGATGCGCATGATTTCGAGCGTGTCTCGAAACCCGGCCGTGGATATATGGAGTCGCCGACTTCGTGTCCAGCTTCTTCAGGCCGAAGGTGGAGCAGCAGGTCCAATCTAATGAACACCTCTTTGTTCACTCGGCCCTTTGCGGTGTGCAGGAAACCCTCAGTTGAACCGGATGGCACGGCACCATAAAGCGTCGGCGCAGGATCCTCGGCAACAAAAGGGGCGAACTCTTGAGTCACTGGACTATCGAGTTTCAACCCTAAACCCTCCACCACCATTCGGATGGACTCGGGGAAGCCGACATGGCCGGCTATCGATCCCCTGGCATGACCTTCATTGAATTCCTCCAAGGTAAAACCGATTCCAAGGCGTCGGTGAATGTCATGTCCAAACCCGGATACGTCGACAACCCTGCGTCCACTGATGCGAGCGATGTCCCAGCAAAGGCCACTCGCGGCCAGGATCAGGAAGTCGAAGATAAAACCCGGGTTTACGCCTGTGCCTATCACGGAGGCTCCGCCTCGCTTGGCGGCCTCGTCTATGCGATCCCAGTCGGCTTCTCGGCCCATTTCGCGATAGGCGAGTTCTTCGCACGCCGACACAAAGTTGACCCCCGCGTCGACACAAGCAACTACATCGTTGACAACCTGGCGAAGGAACGAGCGAGAGGCGTCCATCACAACTGCCGGGCCCAAAGCAAGCAACTCAGACAACTCGCCGAACACGGGGACAGGCGTGTCCGACATCGCACCCGCTAGCTCGGCCATGTCTTTGCCGATCGCATTGGGGTCGGCCGTGCATACCCCTACAAGTTCGTAGTCATGGCGATGGTTCAACAACAGCCGAGTGATGTGACGGGCTACGCCCCCGGATCCGACTATGGCAATCGGAATCACGCGGACCCCCTTCACCTCTCCTCTAATGCATGTTATGTCGTGACCCGCTGCTGACCAAGGCCACCCAATAACGCAAAAGGGGCCCTGCTCGCCCAGCATGGGCCCCGTCCGGGTAGGGCGTGGCTCGCCCCGGCGGCGGAAGAGCGGGTTCCCGTTGGCGACATGAACCAGCGAGTAACGCGCCGCGAAAACTTTCGATCTGCACTATAGATCGTCTCCAAATTGCATCGCGCGGCACCGGAGCAGGCAGTGACCGCACCGGCGATGGGACCGGTGATTACAAGACAAGTTGGCCCCACGCCGCGCCGCCGACTTGACCGCGCTGCTGGTCATCACCTCCACCGGCAGCGCCTACCGCCGCAAGGACGGCGTCCAGGTCGCACCCATCACGGCTCTCGGCACCTAGGCACAGATCCACCCTTGGCCTCACAGACGCCAGGCTGACGCACAAAGGGCCCCGCGTTGCGGGGCCCTTTTATTGTTGCGAGATCCGGCGGCGTCCTACTCTCCCGGGGCGTGTCCACCCAAGTACCATCGGCGCTGGCGGGCTTAACTTCCGTGTTCGGAATGGGAACGGGTGTGACCCCGCCGCTATCACCACCGAAAACTTGTTGTCTAAAGGGTTCCTGTGTTGGTGTCGCCGGTTACTCGCTGCCATTCACAGTGATGTCTCCGACGAAGATTGAGGTGGCGTCCCTTAAGAACTCCACAGCGAGCACGAGCATTCCAGTTCGACGATGAAATTGAAACCAAGCCCTCGGCCGATTAGTACCGGTCAGCTGAACACGTCGCCGTGCTTACACTTCCGGCCTATCTACGTGGTGGTCTGCCACGGGCCTTACCCGGTTAACCCGGTGAGAGACCTCATCTTGGAACAGGCTTCCCGCTTAGATGCTTTCAGCGGTTATCCCTTCCGCAGGTCGCCAACCAGCCATGCCCCTGGCGGAACAACTGGCACACGAGAGCTGCGTCCGTCCCGGTCCTCTCGTACTAGGGACAGCTTTCCTCAAGTCTCTTCCGGCTGCAGAGGATAGGGACCGAACTGTCTCACGACGTTCTAAACCCAGCTCGCGTACCGCTTTAATGGGCGAACAGCCCAACCCTTGGGACCTGCTTCAGCCCCAGGATGCGATGAGCCGACATCGAGGTGCCAAACCTTCCCGTCGATATGGACTCTTGGGGAAGATGAGCCTGTTATCCCCGGCGTACCTTTTATCCGTTGAGCGACGGCGCTTCCACACGCAACCGCCGGATCACTATGCCCTGCTTTCGCACCTGCTCGACATGTCTGTCTCGCAGTCAAGCTCCCTTGTGTCATTGCACTCGACGCCTGATGGCCGACCAGGCTGAGGGAACCTTTGGGCGCCTCCGTTACCTTTTAGGAGGCGACCGCCCCAGTCAAACTACCCACCTGGCACTGTCCCTGATCCGGATTACGGACCTAAGTTAGATTCCCAGCATAGAAAGGGTGGTATTTCAAGAGTGACTCCACGGGGGCTTGCGCCTCCGCTTCCTAGTCTCCCACCTATCCTACACAAACTATACCAAAAACCAATACCAGGCTGCAGTAAAGGTGCACGGGGTCTTTCCGTCCTTCTGCAGCTAACGAGCATCTTTACTCGTACTTCAATTTCGCTGGGTCTATGGTTGAGACAGTAGGGAAGTCGTTACGCCATTCGTGCAGGTCGGAACTTACCCGACAAGGAATTTCGCTACCTTAGGACCGTTATAGTTACGGCCGCCGTTTACTGGGGCTTAGGTTCAAAGCTTCGCCTTGCGGCTAACCTCTCCCCGTAACCTTCCAGCACCGGGCAGGCGTCACAGCGTATACATCGCCTTGCGGCTTGGCACGCTGCTGTGTTTTTAGTAAACAGTCGCTCCCCCCTGGTTTGTGCCACTCCTTCAAGCTCGGATTGCAAGAATCGTCACCCTATTGGAGTCGTCCTTCTCCCGAAGTTACGGACGCAATTTGCCGAGTTCCTTAACCATAGTTCACCCAATC
>OZ241331.1:0-1930000 GCA_965200005.1 Acidimicrobiales bacterium | reverse complement strand
CCCACCGGCGATGACCGATTGTTTCTCGTCACCCGTGACGGGTTGATCCGCATTATCAACGACGGCGAATTCAATGACGTGCCGTTCCTTGACTTGACAGCTTCCGTCATGACAGAAGGAAGTTCCGAACGCGGCATGCTCGGACTTGCCTTCCACCCTCAATACCGACGCAACGGCCGCTTCTTCGTATTCTTCACCAGCCTTGATGGCCACAGTCGGGTGTACGAGTATCGCGTGAGCGACAACCCGGATCTAGCAGACACCGAATCGGCTAGGCTGATCATCACGCTTGAGCAGCGTCCGACATCGCCGGTACACAAAGGCGGGCAACTCCAGTTTGGGCCCGATGGGTACCTGTATGTGGCGGTGGGTGACGGAGGCGGTTTCGCTGACCCGTTCAGACACGGACAGAATTCACACACTGAACTCGGAACGATCCTGCGACTTGATGTCGATCGATCTCCCACCGCGGAGAGTGAAGACAACGACACCGATCACTCAGGTGAAGACACCGCGCTGAGCTATGTGATCCCAAGCGACAATCCCTTCGCAGATGGCATCGACGGGTTACCTGAAGTCTGGGCATACGGGCTGCGTAATCCCTGGCGTTTCAGCTTCGATGACGGCTCGATTTACATCGGTGATGTCGGAGAGGAGTCATGGGAAGAGGTCAACATCGCTGATGCTTCAGTTGGTGGGCTCAACTACGGCTGGAACGAGATGGAAGGGTTACACTGCTTCGTCGTCCGCTGCGACCCTTCTGGCCTTGTCGCTCCCGCTGTTGACTACTCCCGTGACCACGGAGTGTCAGTAATCGGGGGCTATGTCTACCGTGGCAGCGAGATTCCCGAGATGACCGGTCATTACTTCTATGCGGACTTTGCGGGACGCTGGATCCGTACTTTGCGATACGCAGATGGCGAAGTGGCCGACCATTTTGACTGGTCAAAGGTCGTAGCTGACATTCCTCGTTACACATGGTCGTTTGGACGGGACGGCCACGGCGAGATCTACGTTCTCGGTCGCTGGTCGGTGCTCAAGATCGTGCCCGCTGAAGGCTCTTGACATAGATCGACACGGCCTCAATCTCTTCGGGTGTCAACCCGGGTGGACGCGGGTCTATGTCAAATGGCTCCATGAGTGTGCCTGGCCGACCCAGCCGGATCACATCACGTATCTCGGCAAGTTCAAGCACTGATGCTTGAAGGCTTGCACCGCTCGCACCCTCGCCGCTAACACCGTGGCAGGTGTCACAAGAAGCATCAAAGTAGACGAACCGACCATCAACCGGTGCGACTGTCGTAGTGGTAGTGGTCGTTGTTGTTGTGGTGGTCGTAGTCGATGTAGAGCTGGGCGGGGCTGTGGTCACGGTAGAAGTTGACCCTGACTCGGGCTCGCCACTAGTAGAACCCTCGCCATTGCCGGACGACTCCGTGCCATCCTGTTCATCAGAGCCCGGAGGCGTGTCATCGGGATCACTCGCAGGATCACGATTCGAGCCGGATCCCGTCGTCGGATCGGGATCAACCTGTGAGTCTGGATTCGTCGCTTGCGGCTCCGTCTGAGAGTTGCTTGACCCGGAACCTGTTAGTTCGTCGGAGGTCCCGTTGCGTGTCGAGTCGTCACGGGATGCCGGTGTGCCCTGAGATTCGTCACCAGGTCCGACATCGTCCGTGCTCGCACGACCGCTCACGTCCGCTTCGCTGCTGGCCAGGTCATCACTAACGACCTGTTCGCTGGCCTCGGTTGCAATCTGTGCATCTCCGGTTGAGCTTGCACGCCCATCCGACAGCAACTCCTGGGAGTTAGAAATCGGTAACGGATCATCGGCTGCACAACCCGCGCCAACAATCAAACACACGAAGCATCCAGCAATCAGCCTGAGCATGGCGGCGTCTAGTAGATCAGGCGCGGCGCCCTAGTCGACCACAAGAAGATGACGCTGCCGACGGCCCCGCTGCACCAGACAGAAACGCCCTGCTACCAACTCAACCCGGTCCCGTGGCGATGACATGCGAACGCCGTTGACCCGCACGCCACCAGCTGCAATGGCTCGCCGAGCATCAGAGCGTGACTTGCAGAGCCGAGTCGCTATCAGACCATCCACGATGGCCTCGTTGCCCGACAGCAGGCGAGATGTCACGACGGTCTCGGGCACGATCCCACGCACAGCCCTCAATGACTCAGCCGTGGGCGACGCTGAACCGAACAGTACACCGGCCGCCAAGTGTGCCTTGCGAGTCGCGTCCGAGCCGTGAACCAGGGTGCAAACCTCATCGGCAAGCGTTCGCTGGGCTTGACGCTTGTGTGGTGCCAATTCATGGCTCACCATGATCTCTTCAATGTCGTTAACGCCGAGCATCGTCAACTGCAGTAACAGACGCTTCACGTCTCGATCATCTGTGTTCACGAAGTACTGATGCAGCTCATAGGGCAGGGTGCGACCTGGGTCAAGCCAGACAGCCCCCTCAGCTGTCTTGCCGAACTTCTGACCATCGGCACGTGTCATTAAAGGCCATGTAAGACCGTGAACTGTATCCTGACTGCGGCGTCTGACTAAGTCAATGCCAGCTGTGATGTTTCCCCATTGATCCGAACCGCCAACCTGCAACATGCATCCGTAGTTTTCGTGCAACCACCAGAAGTCAAACGCCTGCAACAGCATGTAACTGAACTCCGTAAAGGAGATACCTTGCTCGCTTTGCATCCGGTTACGGACGGCTTCCTTTGCCACCATCTGATTGACAGTCACGTACTTACCCACATCACGCAGGAACTCAAGGATCCCAACAGGCGCTGTCCAATCAAAGTTGTTCACCAGGCGGGCAGCACTGTCACCTGCAAAGTCAAAGAGTCCGTCCAGCTGTGAGCGGATCCCTGCAATGTTGGAGGCCAGCGTTGCAGGATCGAGCAGGTTGCGCTCATCGGACCGACCGCTCGGGTCGCCGACCATTCCGGTCGCTCCCCCTACAAGCACTAGCGGCCGGTGACCCGCATCCTGGAAGCGTTTCAACACCAGCACACCGACGAGATGCCCCACGTGGAGGCTGTCAGCGCTTGGATCGATCCCCAGATACAGCGTGGTCGGCCCCGATGCAAGTAGATCGCTCAGCGTGGCTTCAGCAGTGTGATTGTGAAGCAAGCCGCGAGCACGCAAATCATCGAGTAGCGGGATCATCGTGGGGAGTGTACAGATGCTCCAATCGCGCGATTCCTTAGGTATCCTTTAGAGAAGCGGTGTAAAGATGAGTGTCTTGGCCGCGATATCGAAGCACAATTGTGTCATGCCCCCGCGCCTGTGGATCATCGTGATCGGTGTCCTCATGGTGGTTGGTGGTGCGTGCTCCTGGGAGACTCCCGATTACAGCTTTGACATACAGCAACTCGAGACGGCCCAGTCGTCACGGGTGTATGACCGCAATGGAACACTGATCACCGAACTCCGTGGCGAGCAGGGTCGCACCAGCGTTACCAGCATTGAATTGATTCCCGAAGTGGTGCGCAACGCGGTTGTGGCCATTGAGGACGAGCGCTTCTACGACCACAGCGGCATCGACATCAAGGCCATCCTCAGAGCAGCACGCTCCAATGTCACAGCCGGCGGTATCGGCCAAGGTGGGTCAACAATCACGCAGCAGTTCGTTGGCAACCTGTTTCTGGATCGCTCTGAGCAAACTGTGACCCGCAAGATGCAGGAGGCGTTCATCGCCCGTCGCTTCGAGCAGTACTTCACCAAAGACTTCATCCTGCTCAGCTACCTCAACTGGGTCTACTTCGGAAATGGCGCCTATGGCATTGAAGCAGCTGCCCGTCAATACTTTGGTGCGCCTGCCTGTGAACAAGCTAGAACTGCTATAGAGCGAGGCGGTGGTCAATGCCTCAAAGTCACTGAGCTAAAGCTTGAACAGGCAGCGTTGCTCGCGGGATTAATCCAGCGGCCGAGCGCGTTTGATCCATATCGCAACCCTCAAGACGCACGTCGGCGGCGAAACCTGGTTCTTGAGCGCATGCTCGCTAACGACTACATCTCAGAAGACGAATACAACATTGCGTTCGACGAACCGATCCTTCTGGTCGAAGACGTGCCGCTTCTTGAAGAGGAATACCCGGCGGCTCACTTCGTAGAAGACATCAAGCAATGGTTCCTTGACAATCCAGATTTCGGGCCAACTCGATCTGACCGAACGAGGTTGCTGTTTGAAGGTGGCCTTGAGATTCACACAACCATTGACCTCGAGCTGCAATCGAGGGCAGAAGCAGCTGTAGAGGCCATCTTGCCGTCAAATGGCACTAATCCCGATGTCGCAGCAACGGTTCTCGGTCTCGAGGGATCCGAGGACGGGCATGTTCTCGCAATGGTTGGCGGGCGTGACTTCTTTGGCGACGACGAAGACGCCAAGTTCAATCTGGCTAGCGGCAAAGGGCGTCAAGCCGGGTCGGCCATGAAGCCAATCGCATTAGCGACTGCTCTCTCAACTGGCTATTCGGTAACCGAGACTTATGAGGCTCCTGATGAGATCATCATTGACCGTCCGGAAGTTTGCGGGCCAGTGTGGACAGTGCGAGGCGGTCGTGGATCAACGCCAGAAGAACCTGTCGAGATAGATCTCATTCGAGCTACCCGCAGTTCGATCAACACGGTGTATGCACAACTCATTGTGGATGTACGTCCGGCGAACTTTGTGACCATGGCAGAGGACCTGGGACTATCTCCTGGTCGGATAGCACCAGTGTGTGCCGGAGTGCTGGGAACCGAGGACGTTAACACCCTGGAACTTGCCAACATGTATGCCACCATCGCACGCTCTGGTAGTCGGGTTGATCCGGTGACGGTGACACGAGTATTGCGCCAGGACGGAACAGCCTTGTACCAACATGTGTCTACTCCGGTGCGGGTACTTGACCCATCTGTTGCAGACATGTTGACCTGGGTTATGGAGGGAACGATTACGCAAGGAACCGGACGGGAAGCCGATATCGGGCGTCCCGCAGCAGGCAAGACGGGTACGGCCCAGAACTACGCAGATGCCACGTTTGTCGGGTACACGCCTCAACGTGCCACAGCCGTTTGGGTCGGATTCCCGGAAGCGCAGATACCGATGGTTCCTCCAACCACCGACGTACGGGTCTCCGGTGGCACCTACCCGGCACAGATCTGGCGAGAGATTATGACCGAGATGCACGATGGGATCCCGCCAACGCCTCTGAGATACCCGGCCACGGTGCCGACAACCACGCAGCCTCCAAGCCAGGAGTTGGTTGAAGTCCCAGATCTGAGAGGCCGCGAGTTTGACGAGTCGCTGATAACTGCGGAGTTGGCGGAGATCGGGCTGAGATTCACCGCGGTGGAGGTGCCGACGTCGGACTACGAGGCGGACACGATCATCGGTCAGGCACCCGCACCGAAATCACAGCAACCTGAGGGCGCGACGGTGTTGGTGGAGGTTGCCGTTCCGGAGACGTTGGTGATTGTGCAGATGCCCGATGTGATTGGGGTGACCGAAGGCGAGGCTCGTGGGGTGCTGGCCGCGGCCGGCCTTGCGGTTGAAGTGCAACTTGCGACCTACTTTGATGCTGAGACTGCTGAGTTCGCGGGACAGCCTGGAGTGGTGTGGGATCAGCAACCGGAGGCAGGCAGTTCATTGACTAGCGGTGACTCGGTGACTATCACTGTAAACCCAACGTCATGACTCGACCCAGGCAGATCGTTGCTCGCATAGGCAAGTGGCTTGCTGGAATATTCATCGTTGGCAGCTTCGTGTTCTGGGCATGGGCATTCTCGCCGCTGGCACGCTCGGAGAATCCTGCACGTCTCGAGAACCGTGAGTTTGCTGCTCTCGCTGAGCAACTTTGTGCGTTGAACCGGGAGGCCATGTCAGAAATCCCAACACCACGTGAGGCCAACTCTCACGCTGAACGAGCCGACCAGGTTGCAATGGGAACCGGACTTGTCGAGGTGCTGGTGGCAGATCTGGGTGCCTTGGCCGACACGAAGCTTGTTGAAGAGACAAGCGAGGGCGAGGTGTCTAGTGGCGAGGCGCCTATTGATGAGGATGGGCCATCCGACATGGAGCTTGTGCAGGCTTGGCTGCAGGATTGGGAAACCTACGTGGGTGACCGCCATCGACACACGGCGCGGCTGCAAGAAGCCACCGAAGACACTCCAGACAATGAAATACGCTTCCTGCTGCTCGACATGACCGAGGGAAGCACATACACAGAACGGATGGATGGCTTTGCCCGCCTCAACGACATGGACGCCTGCCGGGTTCCAGGTGATGTCTAGGTCACATGGTGAGCTATCGCCGCGACACGTCTGCAACGTCGGCAACGTAGAAGCGCCAGGGCAAATCTGTACCCCGGCTCAGGCCGACACGGGTGGTCTGCACAGGATTGTGCGGTGGTGGTGTCCCGTCATCGACGATGGTCACGCCCTGGTCTGCTGCAACTAGATCGGCTCCGTCGAAACTTCCGTTGATCCCTAACGCCTGGGTGAGCTTGGCTGGCCCGCTGCACAGGTCGCGATCCCGGCGGGCGGCGGGGCCGCGCGCCGCATACATGTCATCGACGCCCCGAAGTGGTGTGAGTGCCCGCAAGAGCACCGCCGCACAGACACCATCCTCGCCGGTCACCACATTGGCGCACCAGTGCATCCCGTATGTGAAATAGACATACAGATGTCCCGGTGGCCCAAACATGGTCGCGGTACGAGGTGTCTGACCTTTGAACCCGTGGCTACCAGGATCATCACGTCCCCTGTAGGCCTCGGTCTCAACGATCCTGCCCGCTCGGCCATCAGGCGCCACGATCACCTTGTTGAGCAACGCTGGAGTGACCTCTAGCGCGTCTCTTGCGTAGAAGGCGCGACCTAGCCGTGTGCCTGTCATGCTTCCACTCACGCCCGAAGAGTCAGCTGGCCTGCTACGTGTCGCCGCGACCGTCCCGATCTCCCCGATCTCCCGACAGGCGCACTGCATCTTCGTTGAGACGTTCACGGAACCTGACGATCTGTGCGGCTACGGCTACTGCGCCGCCGCCGCCGTAAGTGTTGCGGCTGGCTGCAAAGGCTCGGGGCTCAAGGAGTTTCGCAGCGCTCGGTCCGAGTTGTGAGTCTGCGCGAACAAGTGCGGCGAGAGCACCCTCGCCAGCTAGTGAGCGTCTCACGAGTCGTGCCACTACGGCATGCGCCTCGCGAAACGGCATCCCGCGGGCAACCAGCCACTCTGCTAGATCCGTGGCCGCTGCGTAGGGAGATGATGCTTCCTTAAACATGCGCTCCGTGCGGAACCTCGCCGTGCCGATCAGCCCGGTCAACGCGGCCAAAGTGAGTTGCGCGGTGTCAACCGCATCAAAGAGCGGCTCTTTGTCCTCCTGGAGATCCTTGGCATAGGCCAGCGGAAGTCCCTTGAGTGTGGCGAGCAGACCCGTGAGATGACCTATGATCCTTCCTGCTTTGGCACGTGCCAGCTCTGCAATGTCAGGGTTCTTCTTCTGGGGCATGATTGAGGAGCCCGTGGCGAAAGTGTCGTCGATCTCCACGAACCCAAACTCACTCGAAGCCCACAACACCCACTCCTCGCCTAAGCGGCTCAGATGCACACCCAAAGTTGCGAGCGCATAGAGGGCATCTGTCACGAAATCGCGGTCGGCAACAGCGTCGATGCTGTTATCAAAGACAGCCGAGAAGCCGAGTTCGGAAGCGCAGTGATGAGGATCTAGCGGCAGGGACGAGCCAGCAAGAGCCGCAGCACCCAGTGGGGACACATCAGCGCGCCGGCGCGCCTCAAGCAAGCGGTCTACATCGCGCGTCAGTGCCCAGCCGTGAGCTAGCAGATGATGCGCCAGCAACACGGGCTGTGCCTGTTGCATGTGGGTATAACCGGGCACAAGGGCTGACCCCGCCTCCTCCGCGCACTTCAGCAAGGTGTGCTGAAGCGCCATCACATCTTGAGCAGTCTCGGCGAGTGCTCGGCGGGTCCAGATCCGCAAATCGGTTGCAACCTGATCGTTGCGGCTACGCCCGGTGTGAAGCTTTGCCCCCGCGGGTGTGATCTCGGTAACTCGACGTTCCACCGCAGTGTGGATGTCTTCATCGTCCCGTGCTGCTACGAACTTGCCGCTTGAAATCTCATCCTCTACAGCATCAAGTGCCTCGACAATGGCGTCACGCTCGTCGCTCGTGAGCAGCCCAACCGAGGCCAACATCGACGCGTGCGCACGAGACCCGGCAATGTCTTCTCGGAACATGCGGATGTCAAAACGCAAGCTGTCGTTGAGGCGGCGAAGCGTCTCGGCAGTATCGCCTTCAAGCCGCCCATGCCAAAGCGTTGTCCCAGAATCCACGACAATGACCTCCCGAACGCGGCTGAGACCGTTAGCAGGAACCGCTAGTTGCTGGCGCGTTTGCGAGCCAGATTGCGTAAACGTAAGGCGTTTAAGGCTATGAAACCCGTCGCATCGGATTGATCGTAAGCACCCTCGTCCTCCTCGAAGGTGACGACCCGATAGTCGAACAGCGAGTCATCCGAACGTCGGCCCACGACATCAACGTTTCCCTTGTAGAGCCGCAACCGCACTTCACCGTTCACGAAACGTTGACTGTGATCGATAGCAGTCTGGAGCATCTCACGCTCGGGACTCCACCAGTAGCCGTTATAGATCAACTCGGCATAACGCGGCATCAACGCATCCTTTAGGTGTGCCACTTCGCGATCCAGTGTGAGGGACTCAATCGCCCGGTGAGCACGCAACATGATTGTGCCGCCCGGTGTCTCATAAGCGCCGCGGCTCTTCATGCCGACATATCGATTCTCGACGATGTCGATACGGCCAACGCCATGTGCTCCACCTATCTCGTTGAGCAGTTCAATCACCTGCGCTGGAGTCATCTCTTGATCGTCAACCGCGACGATGTCACCCGCGGCAAATGTCAGACTCACATAAGTCGCTTCATCTGGAGCGAACTCAGGGCTAACCGACCAGCGCCACATCTCAGTCGGTGGTTCAAGCCAGGGATCTTCAAGCGGGCCACCCTCATATGAGATGTGCAGCAAGTTGGCATCCATCGAAAATGGTGACTCCTTGCCGCGCTTGCGCTCAATAGGAATGCCATGCACATCGGCGTATGCCATTAGCGACTCACGCGAACCAAGATCCCACTCACGCCAGGGAGCGATCACCTTGATCTCCGGGGCAAGAGCGTACGCACCAAGTTCAAAGCGAACCTGATCGTTTCCCTTACCGGTCGCTCCATGACTAATGGCGTCGGCACCTGTTGCTTGAGCGATCTCGACTAGGCGTTTTGCAATCAAGGGGCGGGCAATCGACGTTCCCAGTAGGTACTCACCCTCATAGATGGTGTTCGCTCTAAACATCGGGAACACGAAGTCGCGTGCAAACTCCTCACGTAAGTCCTCGATGTAGATGTCGTCGGGCGCAACACCCATGGCTTCGGCTTTTGTGCGAGCAGGTTCGAGTTCGTCGCGCTGGCCAATGTCAGCGGTAAACGTGACCACCGTGCAGTCGTAAGTCTCTTGCAACCATCGCAAGATGATCGAGGTGTCAAGCCCTCCCGAGTAGGCCAGCACAACCTTGTCGACAGCCGGGACAGATTGGACAGATTGACGTGACCGCTCGCCGTGGGCTTCGACACAGCCTTGTGCCGCATCATGACTGAACCGCAAGGTGGTCTGAGAAGTGTCTGAGGAACTCATTGTTCAGTCCTTAGAAGAGCCAGGTACGGAGCCGTCTGAACTTTCCGGCAATGCGCTAAGTCCGGCGAGTGCGCGCAAGCGCTGTGCCACGGCACGTCCAGTTGTCTGTTCGGTCGCAACCACGATTAGCGAATCGTCGCCGGCAACAGTGCCTAGGACATCGTCGAGGCCAGCCCGATCTAGTGCGGAGGCAACTACGTGGGCCGAACCAGGCGGTGTGCGAACCATCACGATGTTGCCCGAAGATCCCACATCGGCCACCCACTCACTTAGCACCCTGCGCAGGTGTTCACGTGGTGCGATCTGATTGACCGGATGTTGGGGGATGGCGTAAATCGAGGTGCCACCCCGAACGCGCACCGTCACCGCCCCGAGGCTGTCGAGATCACGCGAAACGGTGGCACGTGTCGAGCTAACCCCCTCAGCAGCAAGAAGATCAACTAGCTGCTGCTGGTTGCTAACTGCGTGGTTTGCGAGCAGGCGCACGATCAGGTGCTGGCGATTCGCCCTGCTCATGGCACATCACCACCTGCTTCGGTGAACATCCACCAAAGCAGGCCCCGGGCCGAGTGCATGCGATTGGCTGCCTGCAACCAGACACGGCTACGAGCGCCATCGATCACCTCAGCTGAGACCTCCTCGCCACGATGGGCAGGCAGGCAATGCAAGAACAAAGCATCAGGCCGCGCCTGACTCATCAGGGCCTCGTCGACTGTGTAGGACGCGAAGGCTTGCAGACGTTGAGCCGCCTCGGACTCCTGGCCCATCGATGTCCAGACATCGGTGTAGACGGCATGTGCACCATCCACGGCCTCCGCAGGGGAACCTGCCACGGTCGGCATGGCACCCAGCTTCGTCAGCCGGTCTGCTGTTTTGGTGCCAAAGCCGTAGCCCGCCGGACTAGCGATCTGCATGGTCAAGCCCGACATCGCCGCACCGATAGCTAGCGAGCAAGCCACATTGTTGGCATCCCCAACATAGGCAACAACCTTGCCTTCGAGGGTGCCGAGTTCCTGCCGCAGCGTCAAAAGGTCGGCAAGAGCCTGCATCGGATGTGCCTCATCGCTGAGCAGGTTGATGATGGGGGCTACTCCTACTGCGGCCATGCGTTTGATCGTCTCGTGGGAGAAGACTCGCGCGCCGATTGCCGAGTAGTAACAGGCGAGGGTTCGAGTTACATCCTCAACCGTCTCACGCTTGCCCAACCCCACCTCGGTCGGCCTGATGTAGGTGGGATGGCCGCCGAGTTGCACCACCGCCATCTCAGTTGAGTTACGGGTTCGAGCCGAGGGCTTTTCGAACAGCAGCGCCACACCTTGCCCCGATAGCGGCTGTGGCACTGCCTTCGAACTAGCAAGTTCAAGAACTCTCTCGAGCTCCGAAGGGCTCAGCGAATCGACATCAACGATGTTGCGCATCAAGCGACCTCCTCGCTGGAGTGCTCTTGGAGCGATGGGGTTGCCGTGGCAGTGCCATCACCGATGACATCGGCAAAGATCTTGACTGCAGATGCGATCTGGTCGAGTGTCACCACAAACGGTGGAGCCATCCGCACGGCGGTAAGTGTCACACCATTGACAACGAGGCCCCGCTGCAAGCACCCGGTCGCTATGTCCTTCGCGCTGCGGCCGGCGAGCGCTTCGGTGGAGATTTCAGCCGCCAGCAACAGTCCCCGGCCACGGACCGACTTCACGCCGTCGACTTCTGCAAGCTTGTTGCGCAAAGACTCACCCAGTTGCCTGGCCACTGCCGGAGCATCCATCGCCACCATCTCGGTGAGCACTGCCTGCACTGCCGCTAGCACTAGGGCTTGACCCGCAAATGTGGAGCCGTGATCGCCCGGCCCGAACGCTTCTGCGACATGCGGGCGAGCCCACACCGCGCCGACGGGCACCCCATTGCCGAGCGCCTTGGCCATCGTCACAATGTCGGGTTGGATGCCAGCGTGCTGGTAGCCGAACCAGCGTCCGGTACGGCCAAGACCCGTCTGGATCTCATCGATGATCAACAGGATGCCGCGCTCGTCACAAACCTCACGCACTGCCTGCAAGTACGCATTGCTCGCTGGAACTACCCCGCCCTCCCCTTGCACTGTCTCAAGCAGGACGGCTCCAACCGACGGATCAAGAGCCGCGACTAAGGCGTCAATGTCATCGAAAGCGACATGACGGAAGCCTTCCGGTAACGGCTGGAACGGTTCGTGCTTTTCTGGTTGGCCGGTAGCGGCGAGGGCTGCAAGAGTCCGCCCGTGAAATGAGCCGTAGGCACTGACCACACCATGGCGGCCCCGACCGTGATGCTTGCGAGCGAGCTTTAGGACTGCCTCAATTGTCTCGGCTCCAGAGTTCTGGAACAGGATCCGCCCTGGCGGCTCGGCCTCGGGGTCGCCCGCACGGATCAGCGTGTCAAGTGTCGATACCACCGAAGCGGTGTGCTCGTTGGCAAAGAGGTTGGAGGTGTGAGTGAGGGTCTTGACCTGCTCGCTGACTGCGTGGGTGACCTTGGGGTGGGCGTGTCCCAGGCTTGTGACGGCGAGCCCGCTGAGGAAGTCCAGGTGATGGCGTCCTTGGTCGTCCCAAAGTTCGGCGCCACTGCCGCGCACGAAGGTTGCTGCGGCCGGGCCGTAGTTGTTCATCAGCATCGCTTTGCTCATGGTTGTGTCCTTGTTTGGGTTGAGTCGGCGGTGATCATGGTGCCGATGCCGGCATCGGTGAATAGTTCGAGCAACACGGCGTGGGGGATGCGGCCATCGAGCATGTGTGCCGAAGTGGCGCCCGCCTTCACGGCGTCGATGCAGGCCCGGGCCTTGGGAATCATCCCGCCACTGACCACGCCAGATGTAATCAAGTCCTCTACCTGTGCGACGGTGGCTTGACGCAGCAGTGAGTCTGGATCTGGGGCATTAGCCAGTAGGCCCGCCACATCTGTGAGGTAGATGACTTTCGTGGCACCAAGCGCACCGGCTAGGGCTGCAGCCATCGTGTCGGCATTGATGTTGTAGGCCTGACCCGCTCCATCGCTTGCGATCGATGAGACGACCGGGATGATGTCTTCATCAAGCAGCCGCTCGATCAGGCGCGGGTTTACCGATGCGACGTCTCCCACGAAACCGAGTGCAGGGTCCCGGGGTGTGGCAATTACCAGCGAGCCGTCTTCGCCTGAGATTCCTAGGGCCGCCGACCCGTTGCTGCTGATCTGTGAGACGATGTCGCGCCCGACCTTGCCGACGAGCACCATGCGTGCGACCTCAAGTGTTTCGGCATCGGTAACTCGCAGACCGTCACGGAACTCGCTGCGCTTGCCCAGCCGCTCAAGGTGCCTACCGATCTGTGGCCCTCCACCGTGCACAACAACTGGCCGCAACCCCACCGATCTGACCAACACGACATCTCGTGCGAACATCTGTGCTAGCGCCGGATCGGTCATGGCATTGCCGCCATACTTGACAATGATCACGGCGTTTCGGAACTGCTGGATGTAGGGCAGTGCTTCTATGAGGGCGCGGGCGCGGCGCTGCGGTTCAAAGTCTGGGTCAGCGGTCATGTGCGGTATCCCGCATTGATATCGATGTAGCCGTGGGTTAGGTCACAAGTCCAGATGGTTGCTGTGCCATCGCCGACACCGACATCCACGCTGAGTTCAATGGAGTCACCCTGAAGGTGTTCAGTGGCCCGTTCTTCGTTGTAGTGGGGGGCCACGACTCCAGCGGCCGCGCACTGCTCGTCGCCGATCCAGATCGACAAGCTGTCGCGATCGGCCCGCTCGCCTGCTTTGCCTACGGCCGCCACGATCCTGCCCCAATTGGCATCCGAAGCGGCCAGTGCCGTCTTGACAAGGGGCGAGTCCGCAATAGATCGGGCTATTGCAGCGGCTGCTCTGTTGCTCTGTGCTCCAGTGACCGTCACTGTCACGAACTTGGTAGCCCCCTCGCCGTCCTTGGTGATCTGGTGGGCGAGGTCAAGCGTTACGGCATCAAGCGCAACTGCAAAAGCTGCTTCGTTGCCGCTCAGACTGCTGCTGGACTTGCCGGTCGCTATTAGCAGGACCGTGTCACTCGTAGAGGTGTCGGAGTCGACGGTGATGCGGTTGAAGCTCCGCTTGACTGACGCGCTCAGGAACTGCTGGGAGACTTCGGGCGTCAATGTCATGTCGGTGAAGATGAACGCAAGCATCGTCGCCATGTCGGGAGCGATCATTCCGCTGCCCTTGGCGATCCCAACAATGTGAGCGTCGGTTCCAGACACCGTTGCGGCGGCCGCCTTGGGGAAGGTGTCCGTGGTGCTAATCGCTCTAGCTGCCGCCTGCCACTGATCTGTAGTGGGCTCGCTCAACGCCTCGACCAACCCTGCCAAGGCAGCATCGAACGGCTCAAGCGGGAGTTGCTCACCGATGACTCCGGTAGAGGCCACGAGTACCTCAGGTTCGGCCACCCCGATCGCTTCGGCGACTGAAGTTGCCATGTGCCGAGCTACTGCATCACCAGCGGCACCTGTGAAGGCATTCGCATTTCCGGAGTTGACAATCAACGCTTGTACCGAACCGGCGCTCGCTGAGATGTGGCGCTTGCATAAGTCGACGGGAGCGGCGGTGCAAAGCGAACGAGTGAAGGTGCCTGCGACGGAGCTGCCCGGAGCTACGACGGCCAGCATTACGTCATCTCGGCCGTGGTAGCGGATGCCGGCCGCACAGGTGGCGAGTCGCACGCCAGCCACGGGTGGCATCAATGGGAACTGCGACGGGGCTAAGGGAGAGATCTGCAATGTTCTAGGGGTACTCGGGGTATTAGGGGTAGAGCCCGGCGACAGCCAGACCTTCAGTCTCGTCGAATCCCAGAGCAAGGTTGGCGCATTGCACGGCCTGTCCAGCCGCACCCTTAACCAGGTTGTCAAGAGCAGAGATAACGATCACCCAGCCAGTGCGACGGTCGACTCTTGCGGTGATGTGGACGTCGTTAGATCCCAGCGTTGCCTTGGTGGACGGCAACTGTTCACTGACGACCACAAAAGGCTCGTGCGCGTATGCCTCCTCCAGGATGCCAAGCACATCGTCGGTGGCGACGGGTGCGTGTGGTCGTGCGTAACAGGTTGCGAGTATCCCTCTGTTCATTGGGACCAGATGTGGCGTGAACAAAACCTGAGCGGTCGTCCCGGCGGCCCGGGTAAGGCCCATTTCGATCTCGGGTGTGTGGCGATGTGTTAACAAACCGTAGGCGGTGAAGTTCTCATCAACTGTGCAAAACGTCGTGTGAGGCTTTGGTGGACGCCCTGCCCCCGACACCCCACTAGCTGCATTCACCACAATGCCCCTCGGCTCGATTGCACCTCTCTCCAGTAGCGGGGCAAGCGCCAGCACGGCTGCGGTCACATAGCACCCAGGCGCTGCGACAAGCCGCGCTCCACGGATCGGCTCTCGGTTGAGTTCGGGCAGGCCGTACACAAACTCGGCAAGCAGCAGCGGATCACTGTGAGCTTCGGAGTACCACACCGGATACAAGTCCGGATCGTCGAGGCGGAAGTCCGCGGCCAGATCAACTATGTGATCTACCTCGTTGCGCAACTGTGGCACTAGGTGTTGTGACGCACCATGGGGCAGGGCCAAAAAGGCAAGGTCACAACCAGCGGCGAGCCCAGGTTCGTAACCAACGAACCTGTTATCTGGGTAGCTAACGGCAAGGTTGGGATACAAGTCTTTGACAGCCATCCCGGCCATCGAATCAGCCGTTGCGACGGCCACGTCCAGGCTGCGATGCGTCGCGCAGATGCGCAGCAGCTCGGCTCCGGCAAAGCCCGACGCTCCGATGACGGCAACCTTGTGCATCACGGGAGGCTAACCACCACACACGCTTCTGCAACTCTGTACAGCTGCTTGCAACATATTGCAGTTGTTCAGTCGGTGCTTAGCTCCGTAAGCGTGACCCTGTCCGTCTCGTTACTTCCTGAATGCAACGCTTGCGCACCTTTGCTACTTCTGCATCGGTGAGGGTGCGATCTGTTGCCTGGAATTGCAACCGGTAGGCAAGGCTTCGAGCGTCCTGCGCCACTCCCGGGCCGCTATAGGAGTCGAATAGGTGCAATCCTGCGAGAAGTTGACCGGCCGCTGCCCGCAATGCCCGCTCAACGTTTGAGGCGGGAACCTTGCGGGGAACCACGAATGCGAGATCCACATCGCTGCGTGGGTATTTGCTCACCGGGCGGTAACGCACCCGTGCTCTTGGCCCGTTGAGGATCTCGGTGAGGTCAAGTTGTAGCCAGGCAACTCGACCGGCCACGTCACAAGCCGCCAGTACTGCCGAATCTACCTCGCCGACAGCCCCACGCACCCGTCCCGCTACACGCACCTCAGCACTGCGAGCCGGGTGCATCCCGGCACACGTTGCAGCACGCAGTTCAACTGCTGGGAGCGCCAAGGCTTGTGCCAGCAGGTCAAGCACGCCAACTGCGGCGGGTGCTTCCTGACCCGCCAGCGTTACTGCCATGTACTCACGTTCGTCGGGCAGCAACTGGCCCGAGGGAGGTGGCAGGAAGACATTGCCAAGCTCGAACAGCTTGACGTGTGGGTTGGAGTGGCGCTGGTTGTGGGCCACTGCCCGCAACTGCCCTGGCAGCAGCGAAGTGCGAAGCACCGACTCACTGTCATCGACCGGGTTCGACAGGGTGATGCCATTTTCGGGTAGGCCAACCGCGGCCAGTGCCCCCGGGGCCACGAAAGGCATGGGGGTGGTCTCATAACAGCCCGCGCCCACAAGCACTTCACGCACCAGGCGCCTGTCCTTTTGATACTGGGACAAGCCGCCCGCTTCATTGCCGGTTGGCACGGTGCGCTCGATGTTCTCGTAACCGTGAAGACGGGCGACCTCTTCAGCGATGTCGGTCTCAGTGGCAGTGTCCCAGCGCCAGGTCGGGATCGTCACATCGAGATGCTCAGGCGCATCAGAAGTATCGACCCCAAAGCCGATCGAGGTCAGGTGCTTCGCCATCTCGTCGGCACCCAGAGTGGTACCCAACAGTCCGTTTACGCGTGCAGTTCGAACCTTGAGAGCCTCACGATCTCCCAGATCGCCTCGCTCGTCGGTCAGAGTCGGCGCAACTTCAACACCCTGTCGAGCAGCCAGCCAGGCGAAGCGGTTCATGCATCGCTCAACGTTGTAACCCCAGTCGGTGCCGCGCCTGAAGCGTGTCGCAGCTTCACTCGAGAGGTTGAGCCGCTTGGCTGTGCGTGAGATCGAAGGTGGATCCCACCAGGCCATCTCGAGGATCACATCGGTCGTGTCGGCACTGATTTCGGTGGATGCCCCACCCATTACACCCGCAATGCCGATGACTGTGTCATCACCATCTGCGATCACACCATCGCCGGCAACCAGGCTGCGACTGATGCCGTCGAGCGTGACCACCGACTCGCCGTCCCGGGCTCGGCGCACCCGCAGGTGCCCGCCGCTGACACGTCCTAGATCAAAGGTGTGGCTGGGTTGACCAAGTTCGAGCATCACATAGTTGGAGATGTCCACGATGCTGTTGATGGGACGCATGCCGAGGGCTCGGAGGCGGTTCTTGAGCCAGCCCGGCGACTCTCCGACCACGATGTTCCTAAGCACCCGCACACAAAAGCGGCCACAGAGCGTCGCATCGACGATCTCGACCGAAGCCGACTCGGTCGCGCTCGCGCCACTAGTCGGGGTGCTCCAATCAGGCGCTTCGAAGTCGACGCCGAGCCCTCCAGCGAGGTCACGGGCCACGCCCATCACCGACATCGCATCGGGTCGGTTGGCCCCAACATCGAGATCCCACAACACATCGGGTCTGATGCCGATTGCTTCGCCTAGTGGTGAGCCCGGTTGCGTACCGGGCTGGATCTGATCACCAAGGATCATGATCCCTTCGGCATCATCGCCAAGATCAAGTTCGGCTGCCGAACAGCACATGCCCTCAGATAACTGACCGCGCAGCCGGCGCCGGGAGATCTCAAGCCCGTTGGGCATCACCGTCCCTACCCGAGCCACAGGCACAAGGTCGCCAACGGTCATGTTGAATGCGCCACAACACACCTGCAAGCTGCGTGGCGAACCGTCATCAATGTCGACCAACTGGATCCGGTCAGCAGAAGGATGACGACGCAAGTCCAGCACTCTTCCAACCACGACACCGTCAGGCAAGGCGCCCGTGACGGTCATCTCCTCAACGGTGAGGCCCAGCGCGCTCAAGACATCGCTGAGGTAGTCGGGGTCGCCGTCTATTTCTGGCGCGAACTCCCGCAGCCAGGAGAGCAATACCTTCATCAGAACTGCCTCAAGAAGCGCACATCGTTGTTTACGAATTCACGGATGTCGTCAATGCCGTAGCGCATTACTGCTAGCCGATCAATGCCGAAACCGAAAGCGAACCCTTGCCATCGCTCTGGATCGATCCCACAGTTGCTCAATACGTTGGGATGCACCATGCCGCAACCACCCAGCTCAAGCCAGGAGCCGTCCGGGCGGGAGATGTCGAACTCTGCGGAAGGCTCCGTGAACGGAAAGTACGAGGGGCGCAGCCTGCTCTTCACCTCGCCACCAAAAAAAGCCTTGACGAATGCGTCGATCGTGCCTGCGAGATCTCCCATGGTGATATTGCGATCGACCACCAGACCTTCAATCTGGTTGAACGCCGGCAGGTGTGTCGCGTCGGCCGTGTCGGTCCGGAACGTGCGACCCGGAGCCACGATGTACACGGGTGGCTTGCGTGCCTCCATGACCCGGATCTGAACCGGTGAGGTGTGCGAACGCAGCATCACCTCTTCGGGCTCGCCGAGGTTGACGAATATGGTGTCGAAACTGCCCCGGGCCGGATGCCAGTCGGGGATGTTGAGCGCTTCGAAGTTGTACCAAGCCGTCTCAACTTCGGGGCCCTCCGCCACGGTGAAGCCCATACCCACAAAGACATCCTCAAGACGCATGCGTGCCTGGGTTACTGGGTGGATCCGTCCTCGCTGCAGCGGCTTAAGCCTCTCGGTGAGGTCAAGCCGCTCTGATTCATAGCGCGATTTGAGTACTTCAGCCGAGAGTCGATCGCGAGCTTCCGCGATTGCAGTTTCGATGCTGCGGCGGGCATTGTTGAGCCGTCGACCCGCCTGGGCACGCTGAGAAGGCTCAAGCGAACCGATCTGGCGGCGTGCCTTCACAAACTCCGACTTGCGGCCCAGCAGCTCGCGTTCTATGTCATCGACAGTGCTGCTATCAGCCGCAGACGACAGGCGCTCCTCGGCTGCTGCGACAGCCCGTTCGTAGCCCTCGAACATTCGAGCAAGGTTAGAGCAGCCGGGGCTACCTCACAGTTTCTCTGGTTTGGGTGCTGTGGGGCGGCGGAACTCGAAGGCGAGCAGTGTTGTAGCCATCGCCACATTGAGTGACTCGGTGCCGCCAGCCATGCCAATGTGAACCCAGTCGTGTACGAGATCGTCCAATGATCGATCCAGCCCGCGCGCTTCCGAACCAGCAACCACAGCCAGTGGACCCCGTGATGCATCCAAAGCGCCAGCGAGATATGGCGAACCGGACGCAGCATCACTAGCGACAACCCGAGCACCTGCTTCTCGCAGGACTTTCAAAACAGCTCGAGCGTCGTCGTGACGAACGATTGGCACACGAAGCGCAGACCCGCTTGAGGCTCGCACGGCCTTTGGACTCCACGGATCCGCGCCGCCCACGAACACCACGCAGCGAGCCGCGCAAGCATGTGCGCTACGCACGATCGTGCCTGCGTTGCCTGGATCAGAAACACCGACAAGCACGATGACCAAATCATCGTGTTCGAACACTGCCGGCAGTGGCTCCTGGGGGCGTTCGATCACTGCCAGCATCGGTTGAGGAGTTACAGACGGCGCCAAAGAGTCAAAGGCGGAGTCCACAATGACGAGCACTTCGGTCGCCTCAGTGAGCCGGCACAGAACACCTTGAAACACACTGCTGTTGACCGCTCTCTCGGGCACGGCGACCGTCAACGGTTCGAAGCCTGCCGAGATTGCTTCAGCAACAGTGCGTGGGGACTCGAGCACAGCGATCTGCGCTCGAGCGTGTCGTTTGCGGATCAATCTCCGGAGTTGAGAGACGCGACGGTTGCGGGCACCGAGCGGTGTCAAGGCCAAAGAATCGTCAAAGAGTCAAGGTGAGACCGCCCGACACCATAAGTGATCTTCTAGCTCAGCCCTCTCCGAAATCGGGGCGTCTTAGAGCCCTGGAATCAACTGGCGTCTGCGGTCTCCGCTACCCGATCATCAAGGGCTGCGCGGGCCTGAGCCACCAGTGCTGCAAACGCAGCGCTATCAGTCACCGCAAGATCAGCCAAGATCTTGCGATCGACCTCAATTCCGGCGGCGCTGAGTCCGGCGATGAAGCGACTGTACGGCATCCCATGCTCACGAGCCGCTGCATTGATGCGTTGGATCCACAGCCGGCGGAACTGGCGCTTGCGGGCCCGGCGATCTCGGAAGGCGTAGTTCCCCGAGTGCATCAACTGCTCGTTGGCACCACGCCAGGTGCGTGACTTGTTGCCGTAATAGCCCCTTGCCCGCTTCAGGGTTGTCCTGCGCCGCTTCTTTGAGTGAACGGAGCGCTTCACTCTCACCATCTACGTATCTCCTTCGTGGTGTTCAGTCAGCAGCTTCGGACTAGACGCCGAGATCTCGCAGCGCCGCCGAGTCTCGAGACGACACCTCGGTGGGCCCACGCAGTTGCCGCTTGCGCTTGGGGGATTTCTTTTCGAGGATGTGACTCTTGTTGGCTCGACGCCTACGCAACTTGCCGGTGCCGGTACGCCGGAACCGCTTTGCCGCGCCGCGATGTGTCTTCATTTTGGGCATGCTCTAACGCCTTTTCGTCTCGCTACGCGGGCTCAGGTTGCTCGCTGCTTAGTGCTGGGTGCTGGTGCTTGCGGCTGGCAGTGGTGTTCAGAGCAGACCGCCGGAGTGTCCGCCGGTTTGAGCAATCCAGGTGTTACCTGCTGCGCTCCGATGCCCCAGCCGCTGCCGCGTCGGCCTGGAGTTTACGGCGCCGCCGGGCTTGCGCCTGCTTGTCAGGTGCCAGAACCATCACCATGTTGCGCCCGTCCTGGCGAGGCAGGAACTCGACCTTGGCAATATCGCTGACCGATTCGGCGACCTCGTCAAGAATCTTGCGACCTAGTTGGGGGTGCTGCACTTCACGGCCACGGAACATGATCGTGACCTTCACCTTGTTCCCAGAGTTAAGGAACTTCTCAACCATGCGGGTCTTGGTCTGGAAGTCACCCTTGCCGATCTTGGGCCGGTACTTCATCTCCTTGACCATCACATTGGTCGACTTGCGCCGGGACTCTTTGGCGCGCTGAGCAGCTTCGTACTTGTACTTCCCGTAGTCCATAATGCGACATACAGGGGGCTGGGCCCGGTTTGCCACTTCCACGAGATCCCGACCCGCTGCCTGGGCCAGGTTCAGGGCTTCTTCTAATGTCCGAATACCGATCTGCTGTCCGTTCTCACCCACAAGACGAACCTCCAGAGCACGTATCTGATCGTTGATCTTGGGCTCTTCGCCTGCTGGTGCTATCGGTATTCACTCCTCGTGAGCACGAAACCTCCGGGATCGAGGGGGTGCGGGAAGGTACCCGCGGGACTAACGCCGGTAGGGTAGCACTCGTCGCGAACTGCGGCCACTGAACTTGCAAAACGACCTGGAGTTCACGCCGATGAGCACTCTATGGACACCCGGCGGCGAGATCCCGATCCAAGATCGGCGCCAGTCGCCGCCCACTAGCGAACCGGAACCTTCGAGTGGCCCCGAGCCGGAGGCTGCAACAACGGAGCCTGGGCCCCGCGGCACCGAGACCGCTGGTGACATTGACCTTGACAATCTCTCTGAAGAGGAGCGCGAGCAGGCCGAGCAGTACTTGCGTGAGATGGCTGCGGCCCGCGAGCGGCTTAAGGAGACGCCTGCCACGATCGTAGTTGCCAACCATGCGATGGGGCTTTACGAGTTGGCGGCATTGCACCTCGCGAGCGCGCCACCAAATTTCGGCGAGGCGGCGATCGCGATTGATGCGCTTGGAGCGTTGCTTGATGGCATGGTGGGACGACTCGGCGAACCGGAGCAAACGCTTCGCGACGGTTTGTCGAAGATCCGTATCGCGTTTGTGCAACTCAAGAACCGTCCGAACGAAGCCAACGCCTCGAATTAGCGAGGTTGGATCTCCAATATTCGGTATCCGCCGCGAGATAGCAAACGGTCCACCCCGTATTGCTGCTCTCGTAGCCAGCGGGCAAGCGAGTCGGCACCCAGATGGCGGTTGACCACGAGGTGTGCCAGGCCGCTCGGTGCCAGCCGGTCGAGCCAGTCGACCAACATCTCATGAAGTCTGTGTTTACCGATGCGGATCGGCGGGTTGCTGAGGATCCTGTCGAATCGGGTCGTGGGGTCGACTGACGCTGGGAGCGCGGCGGTCACGTTGTCAACCCCGTTGAGGGCAGCATTGTGCGCGGTGAGCCGCAGGGCTCGCTTGTTGGTATCGACGGCCACCACATTCACGTCTGCCACGTTTGCCGCGGCTGCGTGACGCAAGGCCAAGACACATGCGATGGCGCCCCAGCCACAACCAAGATCTAAGACCTGACGATCATCGGTACGCAGTGGCGGCATCTCCGAGAGCAGCAAGCGAGTTCCGGGATCGAGTCGCTGGGGAGAGAACACTCCTGAATCTGTGACGAAACGCAGCGGGGTGCCATCCACGTTCACATCGAGGCGACGACGCTTCGAGGCGACGCTCGGGGTTCGCGTCAAAATAGTGACCTACCGAGACGCTCGAGGTGGCCTGATCCTTGGCCGGCAGGTTGGGATCGGCCTTTGCCACGTTTGCAACGGTAACCTCAGCACCCGTGGCGCCCTATGACATTCGCATCATCGGCGACCCCGTGCTGCGCCGACGCGCCGCAGACATCTCCAACATTGATGGCACGCTGGTGAGGATCGCGACCGACATGGTCGAGACGATGTATCAGGCTGAAGGCATCGGTCTCGCCGCACCCCAGGTTGGGGTTCAGAAGCGGTTGTTCGTGTGGGACATCGGTGAGGGGCCTCGCACCATCGTGAACCCCCAGATCGTCGAGTCCGAAGGTGAATGGGCTTATGACGAGGGTTGCCTGTCGGTGCCAGGGCTCTCCTGGGAGATCGTGCGTCCCAAACAAGTCCATGTCATTGGCCACGATCTCGACGGCAATGAGGTCTCGGTTGAGGCCGACGAGATCGAAGCAAGGCTGTTCCAGCACGAGCTTGACCATCTTGACGGAACCCTGCTGATCGAACGCCTTAAGCCAGCCGAGCGCCGAGCAGCGCTGCGCACACTCCGAGAACTCGGCATCGGCCCCAAGGCAACTCGATCATCGGAGAATCCGAGGAAACGGCTCGGGGGCCTGCGACTACCGTGACCCGAGCCCGAACGCGGCTCGTATTCTTTGGCACTCCTGACCTCGCGGCAGATGTGCTGCGGGCGCTGCATGAAGCTGGCCACGAGGTTGTCCTGGTAGTGACCCGGCCGCCTCGGCGTCGTAGTCGCCGGGGCGCTCCAACACCCTCACCCGTCGCCAAGGCGGCTAATGCGCTCGGCCTCCCTGTCACTTGGGATGCTGCCGATGCGCTTTCGATTGCGGCTGACTTGGCTGTGGTGATTGCCTACGGCGAATTCATCCGTGAAGCTGTGGCTAACGAACGTTGCACTGTCAACCTGCACTTTTCGCTACTTCCCCGCTGGCGGGGAGCAGCACCCGTTGAGCGCGCCATTCTCGCGGGTGACACGCGCACTGGGGTCTGTCTTATCGACATAGCTCCCGAGATCGACACGGGTGATGTTTACAGCAGGGCTGAGACAGCGATCCGACCTGATGAGAATGCTACTCAGCTACGCAACAGACTGTGTGCCCTCGGTATTGATTTGATCGTTGAGGCGTTGCGTGAAGGATTCGGCGAGCCTGAGCCGCAGCAAGGCGAGAGCACTTGGGCCGACAAGCTAACCACGGATGAGTTGCGAATCGACTGGTCGAACACGGCAGAACACGCGATGCGCAAGGTGAGGGTCGGTGGTGCGTGGACGATGTTTCGAGGCCGCCGGTTCAAAATCGTGAGAGCTGTGAAAGCTGTGAGAGCACTGACTGCCGATCACGAAGCGCCAGTTGAAGCGGCAGTTCCTGCGCAGATCGTTGTGAGTTCAGCGCCCGCTGGAACTGCAACTTCTGGAGCTAAGCCGAAGGTGCTTGTCGGCACTGCTGAAGGCTGTCTTGAGTTGCTTGAGGTGCAGGCAGAGGGGCGCAAGGCGACGGCTGCAAGCCAGTGGTGCCTCGGGGCGCGCCTAGAGGCTGGGGAACGATTCGACACTTGAGTACCGGGGCACGGCGTGTTGCCTTGAGTGCCCTCGTGCGCATTGAGCGTGACGGTGCCTATGCAAATGTCGTTCTTGGGCCGATGCTCGCGGCTTCGCGCTTAGACAAGCGTGACAGAGCTTTCGTAACCGAGCTTGTTTATGGCGTCACTCGTCGTCACCGAGCTCTGGACTGGGTTTTGGAGCCGTTCCTGGTGCGGCGGCCGCCGCCCACGGCACTAGCAGCTCTGCGGCTCGGTGCGTACCAGTTGTTGGAGTTGGACACACCCTCGTATGCAGCTGTGTCTGAGACGGTCGGTGCTGCGCCCCGCCGGTTCCGGGGTCTCATCAATGCGGTGTTGCGCCGAGTGGCTGCGGCACCGACGCCGGGCTGGCCCAACGAGGCAACCCGGCTGAGCTACCCCGACTGGATCGTCGAGACGCTGTGTGAGGATCTCGGTACAGATAAAGCCCTGGCTGCTCTTGAGGCAATGAATTTCGCAGCGCCTGTGCATCGCCGCGAAGACTCATATGTGCAGGACATCAGCTCGCAGCTGGTGGTTGAGGCGATAAACGCTTCCGAAGGTGACCTGGTTGCTGATCTGTGTGCTGCTCCTGGAGGCAAAGCAACTGCGCTAGCGGCTCGTGGCGCCAGGGTTGTCGCTATCGATGTGCGCCCGGCGCGGTGTCGGCTGATGCAGACCAACCGAGATCGTCTAGATGCATCGTCGATGCATGTTGTTGCTGGCGACTCGACGATTCCGCCTCTTAGGGCTGGATGTTTTGATGTTGCCCTCGTCGATGCTCCTTGCACGGGATTAGGTGCGTTGCGACGACGCCCTGACGCACGCTGGCGTATCGAACGTGGTGCTATCGCACGGCTCGTGTCCTTGCAGACGAAGTTGGTGAGGGCCGCTGTGGAGTTGCTGCGCCCGGGCGGGCGACTCGTGTACAGCGTTTGCACCCTGACCTCAGCCGAGACAGTTGGTGTGGCCGCCAGAGTCGCCAAGGACTCTCGGCTGTCACCCGTAGAGCAGTTGGAGGAACCGTGGGCGCCGTATGGGACTGGTGGGATCCTGCTGCCGACTACTGAGCACGACGGCATGGCAATGTTTGCCTGGACACGCTGTCGGTAGGGTTTCGCGCATGTCCGGCGAGCACCGACATCACACACATCGACATCACGAGCATCACGAGCATCACTCGGGTGATAGCCATTCAGGTTCTAGCGCTGGTGGTGCAGCCAAGGTGTTGACTGTGTCTGATGGTGTTGTCGCAGGCACTCGTGAAGACCGCAGCGGGGCTGCATTACAGGGCCTGCTGACCGAGGCGGGTTGGCAGGTTGTGGAGCGAGGGGTCGTAGCCGACGGCGCGGAGTCGGTCGCCGATGCATTGCGCCACATGGCCGATGGGTTCCATGGTCTGATCGTCACGACCGGAGGAACCGGTTTCGGGCCACGTGACTCCACACCTGAAGGCACTGCCCTGGTGCTTGAACGAGAAGCTCCCGGATTAGCCGAAGCAATGCGGCTCGTCAACCCGCTGGGGCGGCTTTCGCGAGCAACCGCTGGGACAGTCGGCACTGCCCTGGTGCTCAATACTCCCGGGTCTTCGAAGGGCTGTGTGGAGACTCTCGGCGCGGTGCTTGATGTGGTGGGTCATGCCGTGCGGCTGCTGGTCGACAACTACGATCCGCATCCCCACAGCGAACAGCACAGCACTAAACATCGCCCCCCGAGCCACGACACGCATCATCATCACGGCTCCCGGTAGCGTTGGCCGCCGCCCCCTAATCCTCCAGAGGCCTAGATGCTGACGCTTGTGCTACCCAAAGGCTCCCTAGAAAAGGCGACGATGGCGCTGTTTGAGGCCGCCGACTTGCCTGTGAATCGCGTGTCCTCTGTCGCTTACCGAGCATCGATAGACGATCCACGGATCAGCGACGTGCGGATCCTGCGCCCCCAGGAGATCCCTCGCTATGTGGCCGGTGGGCTCTTTGATATGGGGATTACTGGGCGTGACTGGATCGTGGAGACTGACAGCGATGTCGTCTCGCTGGGTGAGTTGAAGTACTCAAAGGCAACAGCGCTGCCGATCCGGGTGGTGCTAGCGGTAGCTGGTGATGCTCCGTATCAAGGTGTTGAAGACCTGCCCGATGGGGTGCGTGTCTCCACCGAGTATCCCGAGTTGACCCGCCGTTATTTTGCGAAGGCGGGAGTCGATGCCCAGATCGCTTTGAGCTATGGAGCGACCGAGGCAAAGGTGCCTGACATCGTTGATGCCGTTATTGAGATCACCGAGACGGGCAGCGCTTTGCGTGCCGCGGGGTTGCGCATCATCGACACGCTGATGATCTCCTATACCGAACTGATCGCCAACCCCGAAGCAGCCGCTGATGCCGAGAAGCGTCACGCAATGGGCCAGATTTTCACCCTGCTACAGGGAGTGTTGGATGCTCGTGGCAAGGTGCTCGTGAAGCTCAACGTGGGTAACGACGCTCTTGATGATGTGATCGAGGTGCTTCCTGCGATGAAGGCACCGACCGTGAACAAGCTGTTCCGCGGAGCTGGCTATGCGGTGGAAACGGTGGTGCCACGCTATGACATCAACATCTTGATCCCGGCGTTGCGCGACCTAGGGGCATCGGACATCGTGGAGATGCCAATCACCAAGATCGTCCCATAGCCCGAGCCCGAGCACCGCAGCACTTCGCAGAACCCGACGTTGGGGCAGCCGGATCGAACGAGTCCGCCGCTCGGTTCGAAAACTGCGCATCCGGGCAAGCGGGTAATCGCGACCGGCGTCCAACTTGATTACACCGGTCAGAAGCGGTTGCACCGCCGCTGGCGCAGTCGCGGCTACGAACATCTGGCCCTAGTGCTTGACCGAGTGCAGAACCCACTAAATGTCGGCTCAATCGTGCGGACGGCGGCTGCTGAACGTGTCAGACACATCTACCTCGGCGGGTCGGCCTCACCGGACGATTCCAAGGCAGGTAAGACAGCAATGGGCACCCAGAAACAGTTGACATGGAGCAAGTTCGCCGACGGAACCGCAGCCGTGACCGCAGCCCGAGCCGATGGCTTGCAGATCGTCGGCATAGAACTCGCCACTACAGCCAGACCGCTATATGAGATCAACCTGACTGGCCCCGTAGCGCTTGTTGTGGGAAGCGAGAATCACGGCCTCTCTAAGCCGGTGCTCGCCCGCTGCGATGACCTCGGTTTCATCCCCCAGTTAGGTCGTGTCGGCTCCCTAAACGTTGCCGCCGCCACCGCCATAGCCATATACGAAACCCGCCGCCAACACTGGTCCCCCTCAACCTGACTCCCGTCCAGGGAGGACGCAGAGGGTCACTTGGGGCGGTTGCCGGAGTGGGGGATGATGTCGAGAATGGCTAGACCCGGAGTGGGTCTACTTCTATGCGTAGCCGTTCGGGGGGTCTGCGAGTCGCCGCTAGCAGGTTCAGGAGTGGGTTGTGGGTCTGAGATCTCAAGAGGTATCGACCTGCGAGCGGACCCAAGATGGTGGCCGCAGGCCCCGCGTTAGTGCGCAAGGCCTCAATGAAGGTGCTCGCACCGGGCCCTGACACCGCGACCTGCGCGCTAAAGGGTGGCAGACCCAGATCACTGCGACGATCCCGCTCTAACTCGGCCAAGATCTCTGGGTTGCCTGCCACTGCCGATCGGATCACTGGATGTTCGGGTTGGCGTGTCTGGATGATCAGCCGGCCACCAGCGCGGCGTCCCCGCAGGATGCGGGCAGCCTGAGCTAATAGTGCAAGTGCCTGCTCGGCGGCTCGTTGACGTAGCGCCAACAGCTCCTGGTCGAAGTCGAGAAACACAACGGTGCGTGCCTCGCTGACGCGCCGGAGCGCTGCTTCGGTTCCGATCACGACTCGCTGTGTCGGAGAACCCTTGGAGTTTGCGGTGATCTCGGCTACTTGTTCACCCATTAGCGCTTCAAGCCGTCCACGAGCGTCAGTTACACCGATCCTGAGGTTCTTCAGGGTCGTAGAACCACAGGAAACACACACCACGGGTCGGCGTTCACTACCGTCAACCGCTACCAGTTCGTCGTCTTCGAGCTTCATGACAACGCGCTGATCGCTGCTGCGAACCAGTTCCCCGCACGAGTTGCAAGCAAGCAACCGTGACCGGCCCCGGCGGTTGAGAATCGCTACGACCCGTCCACCTCCAGCCAGACGATCCTTGAGGCCTTCAGTGAACAAACCTCCACGGATCGGGTCTTCACGGCGGCGATCCAGCACCTCCACTGTGGGCCATCCCCCCGAACCGCCCCGACGTGCTGCTCGTTGAACGTGGTCTGCTGCGACCCGAGCCTCAAGTGATGGCACAGCTGATGCCAGCACAACCGGGACACGAGCACGGCGGGCTCGCTCGATTGCGACATCGCGTGCATGCCACGCCGGTGAGTACTCGCTTTTGAGGCTCTCATCGTGCTCGTCAAGCACCAGCACCGCCGCTAGGTGCGGCATTGGCATCCAGGCTGCCACACGAGCCCCAACCACAGTCGCACCCGCGGCAGCCTGAGCCCAATCTCTGGGGGCATGCGCAACCCGCACACCCTCGCGGCGCAAGCCTGAAGCAATGCGTGAAGCGTGTCTGACCGTTGGAACAACGATCAACGCATCCCCACGACGAGCAGCCAAACGAGCTAGCCACAACATGTCGTCCGCAGGGCCAACCTGAACCACGGCGATACCAGTCAAACCCTCAAATGGATCATCAAACCCATCAGCGGCGCCGTCGCGGTTGTCCACTGGCGAGCGACGTTGCTGGCGCGATGAGGCAGTGTTTTGTCCCGTGCCTGCATGCATCGGCAGACGCTTCACTGCTCGCTCCGGAGAGGCCATCCGCAGAAACGAGACTTGATGACCAGCCCAGCGCCACCCAGCCCACTTTGCGAGATCAAGCAACTCTTGCGGCGGGCCGATCCCGGTGAGGCCCGCTAAGGCGCGCAGTTTCACACCGGGCACCGGATCAACGTCCATTGCGGTTACCCAGCCACGAACGCGGCGAGGGCCAAGTGCGATCCGCACAATTGATCCCACCCCCAGCAACTCGGCGCGACCATCTCGGTGCCATCTGTCTGGCACCGAGTAGTCAAACTCCTTGTCCATTCTGACCACATCGGCCATGACACGAATTACTTGAGTCGCCCCCATGACCGGCGCAACAGCTGGGCCAGTCGATCTAGAGGCGTCCGAGGGAGTGTCTTCAAAGAGGCTGCCTTGAGAGCCCCCGAGGGTCACCCCGTGCGGGCCTGGGGTGCCCGGCCTAGAGATCTGGAGGCCTAGAGGCCTAGCGCAGACGTCAGATCGTCAAGTCTCGTGAGGTCTTCCCAACTGAACTTGCCATCGACGCATGGCCGCCCAAAGTGTCCGTAAGAAGCGGTCGCCTCATAGATGGGCTTGCGAAGGCCCAGATCCCGCACGATCGACGCAGGCCTCAAATCAAACACTTCGGGCACAGCTGCAGAGATACGGTCACGGTCAATCGTCTCCGTACCGAAAGTCTCCACCAGCAACGACACCGGCTCGGCCATCCCAATGGCATAAGCGACCTGCACCTCACAGCGCGACGCTGCTCCCGTCGCAACGATGTGCTTGGCGACCCAACGCGCCGCGTAAGCCGCTGAGCGGTCGACCTTGGAAGGGTCTTTGCCCGAGAACGCTCCCCCACCGTGGCGTGCCATCCCACCGTAGGTATCCACCACGATCTTGCGGCCGGTGAGTCCAGCATCTCCCTGGGGGCCGCCAATCACGAAGCGCCCGGTCGGGTTGATGATTACCTCATAGTCATCATCAGCGAACTGCTCGGGAATCACCGGCTCGATGATCTGCTCGGTCACATCGGGGCGGATCATCCGATCACGATCGATTCCATCGCTGTGCTGCGTCGAGACAAGCACCGTGCGTAGCCGCACGGGCCGACTGCCCTCGTAATCGAACGTGACCTGAGTCTTCGCATCCGGCCTCAGGTAAGGGATAGTGCCGGCGCGGCGCACCTCGGCGTGGCGTTCCGCCATGCGGTGAGCCAGATGAATCGGCAGCGGCATCAAGACATCCGTCTCGTCACAGGCGTAGCCGAACATCATTCCCTGATCGCCTGCACCCTCACGATCGACACCTTGGGCGATGTCAGGTGACTGGTCGTCGATGGCCACAAGCACCGCACAGGTGTTGCCATCGAACCCAAACGTTGGATTGTCATATCCGACGCCACAGATCGTGCGCCGCACAATGCTCGGAATCTCCACATACGCATCCGTGTGGATCTCCCCGGCGACAACTGCAAGACCCGTCGTGACAAGCGTCTCGCAAGCCACGCGGCACGCCGGATCATCACGAATTAAAGCGTCAAGAATCGCATCAGAAATCTGATCGGCGATCTTGTCGGGATGGCCTTCACTTACCGACTCTGAGGTGAAGGTCCAGCGACTCATGATCGCCCCCTGTGGTCGAGGTTCATAAGTGAAGCGACCTGATCAAGCACGGCAGCGGCAGCTTCACGTTTGGTGGTGAGTGGTACATGGCGGCGCATCCTGTCGGCCGCAAACATCACGACCTCGTTGGTGTCATGGGCAAAACCCACATGCTCTTTCGATACGTCATTGGCCACGATCAGATCAAGATTCTTGCGCCGTAACTTTTGGAGCGCATGGGCCTCAAGATCATCGGTCTCGGCAGCGAAGCCAACAAGCACCTGGCCATCACGCTTGCGACTACCGAGTCCGGCAAGGATGTCGGGTGTTGGCTCGAGTTCAATTACAGGCACGCCATCAGACTTCTTGATCTTGGAACCGCTTGGTGCAACGGGCCTGAAGTCAGCGACTGCAGCCGCCATGATCACCACATCACATCTGGGTGCCTCAATGTCGACTGAGTGTTGCATCTCGGCCGCTGTGTCAACTGAAACGATCCGCGTACGCGCCGGAGCAGGCAGATCAACAGTGCTGACTAGCACGACCTGAGCGCCACGTGCCGAGGCTTCTGCAGCCAGTGCTAGTCCCTGCTTGCCGGATGATCGGTTACCCACGAACCGCACCGCATCAATGGGCTCACGGGTGCCTCCTGCAGTGACCATCACACGCAAGCCGGCAAAGTCTTGGGGGATCAACGCCGCTTCGACGGCTGCAACAATCTCGGTGGGTTCGCTCATTCGCCCGGGGCCCGAATCGCCACCAGCGAGTGGGCCCTCGTCTGGCCCAACCATGTGAACGCCTCGCCTAGCCAGCACTCTGATGTTGTCTTGCACCGAGGGCTGCTCCCACATCTCGGTGTGCATGGCTGGGGCGATCACCACCGGCGCCCGAGTGGCTAGCAAGGTCGCCGTTAGTACATCGCCGGATCTTCCAGTGCGAAGATCCGAGATGAATCGTGCAGTTGCGGGACACACGACCACCACGTCAGCGTTCTGACCCAACACAGTGTGAGGGATAGCAGAGGACGACTTCCACATCGAAGTCACCGCTGGCTCGGAGGCGAGTGCCGAAAACGTCGTTTCACCAACCATCCGCAAAGCTGCCGATGTCAGCACCGGAGAGACATGGGCACCGGCCGTAACCAGTTGCCTGCAGACCTCAATCGCCTTATACGCAGCAATGCCTCCTGTGACGCCGAGCACTACCCGGCGACCGCGCAGGGGACTCATCCCCACGTGTCAAGCCGCGAACGCGAGAGCCGTGTGAGTTGCCTAGCTGGCGGGACTCGATTCAGATGATTGGGCGGCGGAATCCTCGTTCTCAGCGCTGGCATCGGCTAGTGGATTACCGGCGCCGGCCCACTCGTCGCCATCTTCGTCTTCATCCATCTCACGAGCTTCGATCTTGCCTGCTGAGATCTCTTCTAGGGCAATTGACAGTGGCTTGGCCGACATAGAGACGAGTTGCGGGGGGACGATCGCGCCAACACCGCCACCCAGCTGGCCCAGATAGTTGGTGATCTCTCGGCTGCGTTTGGAGGCAAGGGAAACCAGTACGAACTTGGACTCAGTCCGCTCTAGCAGGTCCTCGATGGCAGGGTTCATCATCGTGTCGTAGCCGTGGGCCATGGCGCGCTCCGCGAGATCAGGCGGTAAGGAGCCTCAACGCTACCAACAGCAGCGATGATCGCGAATTGGTGAGCTAGGGGTTGGCCCGACTTGCCCTATCAGATTCGATGAGTTCGGAGATGGCGGTGACAGCTGTCTCCAGTTTGTCATTTATGACGCTCGTGTAACCCTCGGTGCGCGCCTGAGCACGCTCGGATGCAGCCTTTTGGACTCGCAGCGACGCGGACTCCGGTGACTCTCCCCGTGACAAGAGCCTGGATCGCTGATGCTCTGGGCTTGGTACATCGACGAATATCAGAACAGCGTGAGGTACCTGCGACTTGACTTGCACTCCTCCGGGCACGTCAATCTCGAGGACGACATCGCTTCCCTCGGGAGGGTCCGGCATGGGTGTGCCTTGCAGGTAGTCGAGAAACTCCACCCATTCCAGGAACTTCCCTGCGGCCGCTGCGCTCTCGAAAGTCTCGCGGTCGACAAAGAGGTAGGCATCAGCGGGTTCTGAGGGTCTGCGAGGCCTGGTTGTCCACGACCGCGACAGCCACAAGCGATTGTCGCGGTCAAGTAGCCGGTTCACGATTGTGCCTTTTCCCACGCCACCTGGTCCGGAGATGACGATGACAGTTCGGTCATCGAGTAGCGGCACCCTGCGAAGCTACCGCGTTAGCCCAACAACCGAACTACTTCAAGTGGTGCTTTCTGGGTGTGGATGGAGCGACCGGGCGTTCAGCCGAATAGCTGCAATAGGTGGGTGCGTTGCCTGGAACCGAGACCACGCACCCGTCGGTTATCAGAAATCCCAACTTCGGTCATCGTGCGGCGCGCCTTGACCTTGCCAATCCCCGGCAGCGACTCAAGCACCGCCAGAACCTTCATCTTGCCGACAACATCATCATTGGCGCGAGACAGCACCTCTGAGAGCGTCACTTCACCCGCCTTGAGCTGCCGACGCAGCTCGGCTCTAGCTTTGCGAACCGCAGCCGCCTTCGCGAGCGCCGCGCGTCTGACCTCATCTGACACGGTGAAGGGACTGGGCATACACTGAGACTAGTGCAGGTCTGGCAAGTCAGACAATCCGCCAACGCTGCGAGTCCGTGGGATCTTGCGGCCGGTCTCAGTCATACTTCGAGACTCCTGGTGTGTGGTCGCGCTGAGTGAGGTCGTGCTGGAGCCGGCGTGCTGCGGCCACCGGATCCTTGGAACCAGTAACTGCGCGCCCTATCACGAGCAGGTCTGCACCGGCTGCCACCGCTGCTGAAGGTGTGGCAACTCGGCGCTGGTCATCTGAGGAGTCACCCCCAAAACGGATACCAGGAACCACGCGCAACAGTGCCGGAGCGACATGGCCAGTGGCGGCTAGGTCGGGTGCGGCACACACGACTCCTCCACATCCCGTGTCTTCTGCAAGCCTCATGCGTTGGCTCACAAGGTCGGCCGTGTCATCCCTGGCAGCATCACTGGTAAGAACCGTGACGGCAAGAACTTTGCCCGAACCGTTAGAGCCCTCTGCCAACCCCTCCACGGCAGCTCGCAACATGTTTGCACCACCTGCTGCGTGCGCTGTCACCAGTGAGACGCCTAATTCGCCCAACACCCTGGCACTGCGGTAGACGGTGTTGGGGATGTCGTGGAGTTTCAGGTCACAAAAGACCTCATAGCCGAGATCGAACATCGCTGCGAGGGCTTCGGGGCCGGCTGCCGAATACAGCTCCAGGCCCACTTTGGCCATGCGAAAGTGGGGTGTGAGTGAGCGGGCCAACCGGGTGGCCTGCACCAGATCATCCACATCCAGTGCCAGCACACAGCGATCGCGCGCTGAGATGTTTGCACTTGGGTTCATGGGCTTCCGTTCCTTCTATGGGTGTAACGCCTAATGGCGGTGCTGCTATGCCGTCCTGTCTTGTGTCGTCTTATGTTGTCTTGTGGGCTACTACGAGTGGGCCGCCCCGATTATTTCAGTGATGTCTGACACTCCTGATCGTTGGCACCATTGTTTCACGCCGTGTAGCACCTTCCAGGGGGCTCGCGGATCAGCAAACGTGGCCGTGCCGACCTGTACCGCACTTGCGCCGGCGAGCATCATCTCGATTGCATCCGCTCCGGTCGCAACGCCGCCTACGCCCACAATCGGTAGCTGTGGCATCGCCTCATGAACATCAAAGATGGCTCGCACAGCAACCGGATGCAACGCAGCCCCACTGACGCCACCTCGGGTCGCCCCCAACACCGGGCGGCGTTCGTTGATGTCTATGACGAGCCCGGCGAGGGTGTTGGTGAGTACTACAGCCTCTGCTCCCCCACGAACCGCTGCCGCCGCCACGGCTACCAGATCATGGGTGTTGGGGCTTAGCTTGGCCCAGCGAGGCCGCGCACAGACCTCGGTCGCGGAAAGGACGACCTCGGTCGCTTCGGTGGAGTGCGCAAACATTCGCAGCCCGTCCTCGGTATTGGGACACGACACGTTGACCTCTACTGCCACGATCCGATCCGGCGCTTGCGCAAGCACTTGGGCGGCTTGACGGTAGTCGTCGACAGTGTGACCCCAGATGCTAGCTACCACCGTGGCACCCGTAGCAACGAGTTCCGGGAGTTGGTTCGCTAGCCAATACTGCACGCCCGGGCCCTGCAGACCGACGCTGTTGATCATCCCGGCGGCCCCGCAGGTCAACGGATGCAGCCGGGGCGCCGGATTGCCATCCCAGGGCTTGGCACTGAGCGACTTGACCGTCACCGCCCCAAGCTTGGTTAGGTCGCCGTAAGGCGACAGTTCAGCTGCATGACCCGAGGTGCCAGAGGCGGTCAACACCGGCGCAACAAGCCCGATCGAACCGATCTGAGTGCTGAGATTTGCCGGGCTCGGCATCCGCCTGACCGACCGCGATCGGGTTAAGCCGGTTGGGCTTGGAGCAACCGGTGACACTCCTGCAGGCTCACCACACCCGCAGAGTTACCACGCCAACGCAGGTCACGTAATCCCTGTGCTGCAGCTAAGGCTGCCGCTGCCGTCGTGAACAGCGGTACTCGTTGACGTCCGGCCGCTGCCCTGATGTGAGCCCCATCGGCACGAGAGCCACGTCCCTGAGGTGAGTTGATTACGAGTTGCACCTCTCCCGCCTCAATGAGATCGACAGCGTGGCGTCCCGTGTGCTCCCCCAACCTGGCGACTCGCTCAAACACGCTTACACCACCTCGCTGCAAGAAATCCGCAGTGCCAGCAGTGGCGCTGATGCGAAACCCGAGCGCTTCAAAGATGCGGCCTGCCCGCAACCCGGCAGGCTTGTCACGATTAGCCATCGACATGAACACGGTGCCTGAGTTGCGCAAGCGTGTACCGGCAGCGAATTGTGCCTTGAGGAATGCCAGTCCCGGAGTCACGTCTATAGCCACAACCTCACCAGTTGAGTGCATCTCAGGGCCAAGTACTGCATCAGTGTCGGGGAATCTGTCGAACGGCAACACAACCTCTTTTACTGCGACAAAGCCGCGTGATGTCCTTAACATCCGATCATCGCCTACGGCGTGGGCGGGCATTAGTTGCTCAGCACTTAGGTCTCGCAGCGTCGCTCCAACCATGAGACGCGCCGCGACCTTTGCCAGCGGGATACCGGTCGCTTTGGACACGAACGGAACTGTCCGTGAGGCACGAGGATTGGCTTCAAGTACGTAAACCCCATGTGGGACAGCGCTATCAGGCGTGGCGGTGCTGCCAGTTCCGTCAAGGCGTTCAGCGCTTGAGCGGCGGACAGCAAACTGCACGTTTAGTAGCCCGACGACACCGAGAGCTTCTGCAATGAGGCGCGTGTAGTTGCAGATGGTGTCGGACTCTGCGGCGCTCAACGTAGTTGCAGGGATTGAACAAGCCGAGTCGCCCGAATGCACTCCGGCACGTTCAACGTGTTCCATCACTGCAGCCACAAACACTTCGCCCGTGTGGTCACGCACTGCGTCCACGTCCACTTCAATGGCATCTTCAAGAAAGCGGTCAACCAGCACAGGCCGTTGAGATGCAGGGCCACCCTCGGCGTGCAATAAGCCACCCTCTCCCATCTCTGCAATAGCTCCTCGAAGCTCGTCGGTGTCATAGGCGATTGTCATGGCCCGTCCACCGAGCACGTATGAGGGTCGCAGCAGCACCGGAAAGCCAATGTCTTCTGCGATCTGGACCGCCTCGTTGGCATCAGAAACCGTGGCACCCGCAGGCTGAGGAATCCCGATGCGGCGACACAGCGCGCTCCATAGTTGACGGTCCTCTGCAAGGTCAATTGAGGCCACCGGCGTGCCAAGCACCAACTCTGGATCAAGCCCGCTAGCTAGAGACAGTGGCGTCTGTCCGCCTAATGACACGATCACTCCGACCGGCTGCTCAACCGCAATCACATTGTCGACATCCTCGGCGGTCAGTGGCTCGAAATACAGCCGGTCGTTAGCGTCGTAATCGGTTGAGACAGTCTCTGGATTGCAGTTGATCATTACTGTCTCAAAGCCGGCTTCCCGGAGTGCCTCTCCCGCATGCACACAGCAATAGTCAAACTCGACTCCCTGACCGATGCGATTAGGCACTGAGCCACAAATCACCACTCTTGGCTTGACGGCCGGTTGTACCTCAGAAGTGTCTTCATATGTCGAATAGTGATACGGAGTCGTTGCCTCAAACTCAGCGGCACAAGTATCGACAGTCTTGTAGGTGGTAGTAACTCCGCAAGCGGTTCGTGTCTGGCGCACAACATCAGGTGTCGAGCCAAGAATGTATGCCAATTGTGCATCAGAGAATCCGAGCTGCTTGACCCGTCGCCAGTGCATCCGACTCAAGGTGTGCGGCTCACAACCAGACAGATGCATGCGAGCTTCGCTGATTCGTGCAATCTGTTCTAGGAACCAACGATCGATTCCACTAGCGGAACTTATGGTGTCGATACTTACGCCGCGACGTATCAAGACTTCTAGCTGAAAGAGGCGTTCACGAGTTGGTTGTGTCATTCCATCAAGCAGTTGTGCGTCACTAAGTGACTCATATGCAGTCTCACCAGAATCGCCGTTGAGTCCCAACCGGCCATGTTCAAGTGAACGGATCCCCTTCTGCAGCGACTCACAGAACGTGCGGCCTAGTGCCATTACTTCACCAACCGACTGCATCGATGTGCCCAGCACACCACTGGTTCCGTCAAACTTTTCGAATGACCAGCGTGGGATCTTCGTGACGACGTAATCGAGCGTTGGTTCGAAGCTTGCTGGTGTCTTGGCGGTGATGTCGTTGGGGATTTCGTCGAGTGTGTAACCCACAGCAAGGCGCGCCGCGATCTTGGCGATCGGGAACCCTGTTGCTTTGGATGCCAGCGCGGAAGACCGGCTGACTCGAGGATTCATTTCGATCACAACCTGGCGTCCGTCTGCGGGGTTCACCGCGAACTGGACGTTGGAACCGCCCGTCTCGACACCGACACGCCGGAGCACGGCAAAGGCAGCGTTGCGCATCTTCTGGTATTCCGTATCGCTGAGCGTCTGGGCAGGTGCGACGGTGATCGAGTCGCCAGTGTGAACACCCATCGGGTCGAGGTTCTCGATGGAGCAGACCACGACACAGTTGTCGTGGCGATCACGCATGACTTCAAGTTCGTATTCCTTCCAGCCTACGATCGACTCTTCGATCAAGATCTCTCTAATCGGGCTGGCTTCGAGTCCAGCAGCAACAGCAAGTTCGAACTCTGCGGCGGTGGTAGCGATGCCGGCGCCGCTACCACCAAGTATGTAGGCAGGTCGGATGATGACCGGCAAACCCAGCGCCGCGAGCACGTCATGTGCCTCGGCGCGACTCTTTGCGATCCCGGATCGGGGCACCTCAAGGCCGATCTCGATCATGGCTTGCTTGAACAGGTGCCGGTCTTCGGCTGTTGCGATGGCTTGAGCGTTGGCTCCGATTAACTGGGTGCCGAGTTCGTCGAGAGTGCCGCTGGCCTCTAGCTGCATGGCGAGGTTGAGGCCGGTCTGTCCGCCGAGTGTTGCCAGCAGGGCGTCCGGCCGTTCACGTTTCAAGATGCTTGCGATTACGTCAACGTCGAGAGGTTCAAGGTAGGTAACGTCGGCTACCTCTGGATCGGTCATGATCGTCGCCGGGTTTGAGTTAGCGAGGATCACCCGGTAACCCTCGCTGCGCAGCACCCGGCAAGCCTGCGTACCTGAGTAATCGAACTCGCAGGCCTGGCCTATGACAATCGGGCCGGAGCCGATGATCAGGATCGAGTTGATGTCCTCACGCCGCGGCACGGAAGCGATCCATCATGTATGCGAAACGGGCGAAGTGGTGGCGAGCATCGTGGGGCCCCGGAGCTGCCTCAGGATGGTATTGAACACCGAAAGCTGCGATTTGATCTACCGAGAAGCCTTCAAGAACGCCGTCGTTTAGGCACACATGAGTCTCGGTGACACCAGGCACAGAGCCTGACTCGACAGCGAAGTTGTGGTTCTGGCTAGTGATTTCGATGGCGCCTGTCTTCTGGCAACGCACCGGCACATTCCCGCCGTGGTGCCCGAACGCCATCTTGAACGTGCGCCCGCCTAGCGCTAGCGCTAGCAATTGGAAGCCAAGACAGATCCCAAACACCGGCACCCGACCCACTAGGCAACGAACCGTGGAGATGCAGTTGGTCGCTGACTTCGGATCACCTGGACCGTTGCTCAACAGCACTCCATCGGGGTTGCGAGCGAGCACAACTTCGGCGGGTGTGGACGCAGGCACGACGGTGACCGTGGCAATGTCGGCGAGGCATCGAAGGATCGTGGCTTTGATGCCAAAGTCGTAGGCGACTACCCGTCTTGGCCCGGAACCAGTTGTGTAGGGGTGTGGCGCGGTGACCTCTTCGATGAGATCCACGTCGCTTGTTGGGGGTTCGGATCGTGCTGCTTCGAGCAGGGTGCCGGCGGGCGCAGTTCCGAAAGCCCCTGGCATTGCGCCAGCCTGACGAATGTGACGGGTCAGTCTGCGAGTGTCCATGCCGGTGATGCCAGCGATCCCGTTGGACTTCAAGAAGTCGTCAAAGGTGGTGCTCGCTCGCCAGCTGCTTGGTTTCGTGATGTCGCGCAAGATCACGCCACGGCAGTGGATCTTTGAGGACTCGATATCGGCGGGATGCGAACCGTAGTTGCCGATGTGTGGGTAGGTGAAGGCGATCATCTGGCCCGCGTAAGAGGGGTCCGAGACCACTTCGGTGTAACCGCTCATAGGTGTAACCGCTCATAACGGTGTTGAACACGACCTCACCCGAAGTGACATCAGTGGCTGCGCCGCAGGCCTCGCCCTCGAATGTCGCACCATCGCTTAGAACCAGCGTCGCGGGCGTGCCGCCCCATGCCGCTAGTTGAGCACCGGCTTGTGGCGTCACCTTTGCGCAGTGGCGTTGACGACCACGGGTTCGGAGGCGAGCAGCGTGTGACGCACCCGGCCGCGAAGCTTGCGACCCTCGAAGGGTGTGTTGCGGCTCAGGCTGGCCATCTTGTGCCCCGATACTGTCCATCGCTCAGATGGATCGATCACACAGATATTTGCTGCAGCCCCTGGCACTATCGGCCCGCCATGATCGGCTAGCCCGGCTATCTGAGCCGGTTGCCAGGACATCAACGCCAGTACCTGATCTATCTCCAAGTCGAGTTCGGTCAAGGCAAGTGCGAGAGCCGTCTCCAGGCCGAGCATTCCCGGAGGTGCCGAGTCGAACGGCTTTTCCTTGTCGTGGCTGCTGTGGGGAGCGTGGTCGGAGGCGATGGCGTCGATCGTGCCATCGGCCAGGCCAGCCTTGATCGCTGCCACGTCATCGCTGGTGCGCAGTGGAGGATGCACTTTGAAGACCGTGTCATAGGTCGCGCAACAGGCGTGTGTGAGGGTGAAGTGATGGGGTGTGGCTTCCGCCGTCACAGGTAGCCCGGCCTGCTTTGCAGCTCGAACCATCGCTACCGAACCAGCGGTCGATAGATGCTGGAAGTGAACCCTTGAGCCGGTAAGGCGTGAGAGGGCTATGTCGCGCATAACCATCAGTTCCTCGGCCTCCGATGGTTGGCCGCCGAGCCCGAGCCGGCTCGACCAGGCGCCTTCATGCATGTAGCCACCAGCGCTTAGCTCGGCTACTTCGCAGTGCTGAGCCAACACGATGCGGCTGCCGCCGGCGAGATGGTCAAGCCCTCCTGCGTATTCGAGGGCTCGGCGCATCACAAGAGCGTCCTGCACACCATCGCCGTCGTCCGTAAAGATACGAACGCCCAGGCGTACTAGCTCGGCCATGGGACTCAGTTCGGTACCCCGGCGACCTTTGGTGATGGCGGCCGAGGCGAAGACATCACAACACGATGTGCTTCCAAGCGCTTGAACCTCACGAACCACGGCTGCGCAGTCAATTGTTGGGTCGGTGTTGGGCATGGCGACGACGGCTGTGAAACCTCCAAGTGCTGCGCCACGTGCGCCGGTTTCGATGGTCTCGGCGTCCTCCCGGCCGGGTTGTCGCAGATGTACATGCAGGTCAACTAGGCCGGGGGCAACAATGCAGCCTGAGGCGTCAAGTGTGCGGTAGTCGTCGAGTTGCGCGTCCGCCGCCGCGCCGGACCCGTTGTCAGGAATGACCGCAATTACTCGGCCGTCGCCGACTAGAACGTCCGCTCGGCGGTGACCCCGTGAGTCCACAACGGTTCCACCTCGCAAAGCGATAGCGCTGCGAGGCACGGCTCCGATCATTCGAGCGTTCATCGCGTGGGGCTCATCATGCTGCTATGGCGCTCGGGCTCACGACGGTGTCTCGACCTGAGCCAAGCAGTAAGAACAGCACCGCCATCCGCACCGACACGCCGTTGGCGACCTGTTCGGTGATGACGGCATTGGGGCGGTCAGCCACCTCGCCGTCTATCTCGACGCCACGGTTCATCGGCCCTGGGTGCATGATCAGCGCTCGCCGGGGGAGTCGTTCGGCACGCTCGACACTCATGCCGTACTCTTCACGCAACTCGCGCAGCGATGGCACCCACGCGCCGGATTGACGCTCCAGTTGCATGCGCAACAGGTAGCAAATGTCAGTGTGTTCCAGCACCTCGTCGAGATCATGAGTGACTGACACGGGCCAGCCCTCAACACTGGGGGGTAGCAGCGAGCGGGGCGCTACCAGCGTTACCTGCGTACCCATGGCTGCGAAGGCGAAGACTCCCGAGCGGGCAACCCGGGAGTGGCGGATGTCGCCGACTATCGCCATTCGCTTGCCGGAGAGGCTGCCGAAGTGGCGTCTCGCTGTGTAGAGGTCGAGCAGCGCTTGGGTGGGGTGTTCGTGGTTGCCATCACCGGCGTTGATCACCGAAGCGTCGATCCAATCGGGGATTCGATGAGGCACGCCGGCGCAAGAGTGTCGCACCACAATTGCGTCGATTCCCATTGCGGCGATGGTCTCGACGGTGTCTCTGACCGATTCGCCTTTGCTGACCGATGAGGTGCTAACCGAGAAGTTGACTGTGTCAGCTGATAGCCGTTTGGCTGCGGCTTCAAACGAGAGGCGGGTGCGGGTGCTGGCCTCGTAAAATAGCCAAGCGATTGTCTTGCCCCGCAGTGCCGGTACCCGTGGGATTCGACGTTGCGCTACTTCTGCGAAAGTGTCAGTCAGATCAAGCAGCCGGTCGAGGTCTGTCCGGTCGAGATCGCTGATGGTGAGCAGGTGGCGTCTGTCATCGTTGCCGTTTGTGCGGTTCGGGCTCATATCAGGTCACCGATGTAGACGCCATCGAGCTTCACGTCGACCATCTCGTCTCGGCGCGTAGGGAGGTTCTTGCCCACAAAATCCGGGCGAATCGGCAGCTCGCGATGCCCGCGATCGACCATCACAGCGAGTTGGACGGCCTGGGGACGGCCCCAGGTGTGCAGCGCGTCGAGTGCTGCTCTCACAGTTCGTCCGGTGAACAGCACATCATCGACGAGCACGACAATGCGCCGGTCTAGATCGACTGGGATCTTGGTGACGGCCTGGGGGACGAAGGGGCGCAGGCCCACATCGTCACGATGAAGGGCAACGTCGAGTGACCCCTCGGGCACTTGCGTTCCCTCGATCCGGTAGATCGTTTCAGCCATCTGGCGTGATATGTCCATGCCACCGGTCTGCAGGCCGATGACAACGATTTGTTCGGCTCCGTGGTTTCGTTCGATGACTTCGTGGGTCATGCGCCGGATTGCCCGCTGGACATCTTCGGCGTTCATGACCTTGACTCGAGCACGGAAAGTGCCACCGACATGGGGCACCGTGAAGCGGCGTTCGTGGTCTGCCATGTTTTCCTTTCCCGTACGGGCCTCACGGGACCCGTTTCACGGTCGGGCGGGAACCATATCAGCGGCTGCGAAGACGATCCGGTCACCGTGTGGTGCAGCGTTTATCTGTCTCATACCCGCCCGCTTAGCGACTGCGATCGAAGCGGCGTTTGCAGATTGAATCTCCGCTACGACCCATCCGAGTACGCCACTTTGAAGTGCCCATCCGACCACGGCGGTGACCGCCTCGGTAGCTATACCGCGCCGACGCCAATCTGGGCCGACCCACCACCCGATCAGGGCTGCCTTGCGAGCAGCATCGAAGTTGCTCAGCCCTGCTTCACCAACAACAGCATCGGAGCCTCGGTCGGCAATGACGAGGTCGACAGAGATGCCCATGCGCCATGCCCGTTCTCGCCCTGTGATCCAACGTTCGGCCGTTTCTGCGTCCGCGAGATCTGGTACCTCAAGCCATTGTCGAATCAAGGGATCCGACCAAGCCGCAACCAGAGCAGGAGCATCTTGGATGTGCCACGGCCGGATCCGGGTTTGAGAAGTTTCGAGGCCTTCAGTTGGTAATGCGGGAAGGATTAGGGTCATCGCGAAGTTCTTCTGCGACTGCGCTCAGTACGCCGTTCAAAAAGCGTGGTGATTCGGCTCCGCAATATTGGGTAGCGAGTACCACAGCTTCGGAGAGCACGACGCCGGTAGGGACTTGGGGACTGTGCGCCAACTCCCATGTGGCCAGTCGAGCCAGTGCGCGGTCTACAACAGCCATGCGCTCAAGCCGCCATCGCACGAGATGGCGTCGCAGGCTCGCATCGATCGTGTCTCGCCGGGTCTCCACTCCTAAAGCCATGTCTTGGGCATACTCGGAGAGTTCAATCGCACGCCGTGCTAGAGCTTCGGACACTGTCGTCCCGGTCAATTCGGATTCATAAAGAACCGCGAGCGCATCCTCACGCGCCTCACGCCGCTCCCCAAACCCCGGAACGGATGTCAACACACCCCCACCAAGACCCGACACACTAAAGCCCAACCAACTCCGAAGTTAGGCGCGGGAGATGTATGTGGCTGAGCGGGTGTCTACTTTGATTCGCTCGCCGGAAGATACGAAGAGCGGGACTTGGACTACTAGGCCAGTCTCGAGCGTTGCTGGTTTGGTGGCGCCGGCGATTCTGTCGCCCTGTAGTCCTGGTTCGGTGTCTGTGATCTCTAGTTCCACTGCGGCCGGAAGTTCTGTACCGACGATCTCAGATCCGTGCATTTGCATTATGGCTGACGAACCATCAACGAGAAACTGTGCTGCTGTGCCCAACACATGAGGCTCAACCATTAGCTGATCAAACGACTCATTGTCCATGAACACAAGGTCTTGACCGTCGCGGTACAGCAACTGCATATCGCACTTGTCTATCGTGGCACGCTGAACCTTCTCTGCAGACCGAAACGTGCGATCAATGACGGCACCTGTCCGCACGTTCTTGAGAGTGGTACGCACGAATGCATGACCCTTGCCGGGTTTCACATGCTGAAACTCGACAACATTGAAGAGGTTATTGTCGATCTCGAGAGTCATTCCGTTCTTGAGATCATTGGTAGTAATAATGGGCACTAGTCTTCTCGATTCAAGCTTGTTATGTGTACTGCAGTACGGGACGTTTTGGCATACGAGTCAGCGGCACGCTGCGATTGTCGGTGACGAGCAGAAGGTCTTCAACTCGTACACCGCCGAAGCCCGCATAGTAGACACCGGGCTCCACTGTCAACACTTCACCCGGAGATAGCGGCTGATGCGACTTCCTTGAGATCCTAGGTAACTCATGGATATCTAGACCGACTCCGTGACCGGTTCCGTGGATAAAGGCCTCTGCCATGCCATCATCTGCTAGCGACTGACGGCAAGCAGCATCAATCTCACAGGCCTTGACACCCGGTGACACTGTCGCAACACCAGCAGCTTGGCTACGTGTAACCGCCTCAAGCATCTCGGCGGCACGCACCGTTGGTTCTCCGAGCACAAACGTGCGGGTCATGTCGCTGCGGTAGCCATCAACGCAGGCACCTGCGTCGATAACAACGAGGTCACCTTCTTGCATGACGCGGTCACCCGGCCGCGCGTGTGGCAGAGCGCTATTGGGGCCCGATGCAACGATCGTGTCATAGGCCGGGCCTGAAGCGCCGCATTGTCGCATTGCGTCGTCAATCGCGAATTGCACGTCTCGCTCGGTTACGCCAGGCCGCATCCAACCAGTGACCTCAGATACTGCCTGATCTGCGATTTGAGCGGCTGCTGACATGCGAACTATCTCGGCTTCGTCTTTCACAGCACGCAGTTGCTCAATCAATGCGCTTGTGGGGACAATCTCGGCGCTTAGTGCCGCTTGCCAACTGCGCAACACACGCCAACTTGCGGTGTCTTCCAGGCCGACCTTTCGGAGTGAACTCAAGCGCGGCTCTACTGCATCCGCAGCGGAGTTGGCGATGACAACTTCGACATCGTTGCCGCAGCCTGCTTCGGCAAGTTGCGCAGGTGCTTGTTCGGCGTAGCGGCCGTCGGTTACAAGCACCGCCGTCTGGTCGGTGATAACGACTGTGCCGTTAGATCCGGTGAATCCGGTGAGCCAGCGAACGTTTGCGGGTGCCATGAACACTGCACCTGCCAGTTCGTGGCGTGACAGTTGTTCGCGGGCCCGAGCGATCCGTCCATCCACACGCAGGGGAGGCAACTCCGCTTCCAGCCTCGGAACGCTCATGGGTTGATCACCGGCATCGCTAGCCACGTCGCAGCGCCCTCAAGGCGTCATATAGCACCGCTTCGGGCACACCTAGCACTGGCTGCACACCGTCGCTGGAGTCAAGTATCAGCGTGACACCTTCGATGGCCTTCTTGTCCCGAGCAAACAGCCCTATCAGCTCGGCGTCATCTAGGCCTGCGGGAAGGTGCCCGTCAAGGCCGTAATCGGCAACCACACGCCGGTGCTCAGCGACCCGCGCCTCGTCTATGCGTCCTAGCCGCAGCGCCACCTCTGCGGCATAGACCAGTCCGACCGCAACAGCTTCTCCGTGACGTAAGCCGTAACGACCCGCTGTCTCAATGGCGTGAGCCAGGGTGTGCCCGTAGTTGAGGATTATCCGGCGACCCCCCTCACGCTCATCCGCTGACACCACATCAGCCTTGATCTGCACTGCGGCTGCGATCCGGTCATCAAGTTCCAGATCGCTCAGGTGATCACCGCCTAGGAAGTGATACTTGGCAAGCTCACCCTGCCCGCTACGCATCTCGCGTTCGGGCAACGTGGCCAGGAACTCGCTGTCACACAACACTGCGTGGGGTTGCCAGAACGCTCCAACCAGGTTCTTTCCCTCATCAAGGTTGACGCCGGTTTTGCCACCGATCGCTGCATCAACTTGGGCGAGCAGTGTGGTGGGTACCGACACGTAACGGATCCCGCGGTGATAGACGGCTGCCACGAACCCAGCAACGTCAGTGACAACACCACCACCCAACGCCACGATCACGTCAGCTCGTGTGATGCCGGCACGAGCCATCTGCGAGCAGATGCGCTGAACCTGATCCAAAGACTTCGCCGTCTCACCATCTGGCAATTCGATCAGTTGCTGGTCGAGACCTGTGTCGACGCTCCAGCCAATTTCGGCCGCGGTGATTACAGCAGCACGTCGAGCGCCCGGCGGCATCACCGTTGGTAGACGGTGGCGTTCGCCGGCACCCACATAGACGCAGTACGAGCGCTCCGAGAGGTTGACCTCGACCACTCGATCCACGCGCGGGGTCAACTCAGCGTCTGCGAATGACCTAGGTGATCTTGTTGAGGCGGATCTCACCACGAGTGCAAGCCTACCGATGGCACTTGGAGCGCTCTAGGAAAGCACCGCTCTCTTCATGACATCAATCGGTGCTTTCTTGCCGGTCCACAACTCAAACGCGTAGGCAGCCTGGTAAACGAGCATCGACAATCCGTTGTAAGCCTGTACCCCCTTAAGACTCAACTGCCTGAGCCACTCCGTTTCGAGCGGTTCATAGATGAGGTCGGCTGCGACTTGTGATGAACCGATCAGGTTGGGATCACAGGGCATCGACCGATCCGCCCCCATCCCAATTGATGTTGCATTCACAACTATGTCTGCGGCGGCGATGTCGCCATGAGTGCCGACCCTGCCAACGGCACCAGCGAGCCCAGCAGCAACCTCGGCGCGTTCGGTGGTGCGGTTTATGACAGCCACATCGCAGGCACCGGCAGCGCCAACGGCATACGCGACCGCTCGAGCAGCCCCTCCCCCGCCAAACAACGCGATCCGCTTGCCTTGCACACCGATACCGCTGTCGGCATGCAAGCCGTCGAGGAAGCCCTTGATGTCGGTGTTGCAAGCGTGAAGGCTGCCATCGTCACGGGCGACGATGCAATTGGCCGCACCGAGGGCTTGCACCGCTTCATCTGCGGTGTCGGCTGCGGTTGCCACCTCGGACTTGAGCGGCATCGTCACCGACATGCCGACCATGCCCAACACCCTCATCGCATCCAGGGCGGCGGCACCCGCACCGGCTGGCACCTCAAACGCCACAAACTGCCAATCGAGGCCGACCGCCGCGAACGCTGCGTTGTGAACGGCAGGTGAGCGTGAGTGTCGCACAGGATCGCCGATCACTGCGGCAACACGCCGCGCCCGTCGAGCCGATCTCGCCGCAGCCGGTTGGCCGACCTGCTTCACTTGCCGCACCTCAGTGTGCTTGTACAACTGCTTCGGCAGTTAGCAGTATCCGAGAGCACGGCAGATCTCTACCTGCTGTTCGTGCTCCTCGAGAGTCCGGTGGAAGTGATGAGCGCCGCTCACTCCTCCCTCATCGGTGCGAACGTAGAAGAGCCAGTCACCTTCCGCAGGCTGCAATGCTGCTATGAGTGATGCCTCGCCTGGTGCTGAGATCGGGGTAGGTGGTAAGCCAGCAACTGCTCTGGTGTTCCACGGTGACGGGGAACGTAAGTCCTCAAGAGTCAAGTCGGCACATGACTTGTTGGCGGCATAACAAGCAGTGGCATCAATGTCGAGTCTCATCTGCTCGGTCAATCTGTTGTAAATGACTCTGGAGATCTTGGCCCGATCGTCCGGCACCAAAGCCTCCTCTTCAATGAGACTTGCCACCACGATGATCTGATATGGAGTTAACCCCAATTCGACAATGTCAGCAGCAACGCCAGGATCATCGAGCAGGCGGGTAAATCGCCGGTCAAACTCATCAGACATTCTCAACAGCAGACCCTGCTCATCTGTAAGTGAGTCGGCAACTATGTCGTAGGTCGCAGGGAAAAGCATTCCTTCAAGCGTGCGAACCGGTGCCTCCGCGGGCAAATACTGCGCTTCCTGTACCAAAGAGACATACGCCGCCTCTAGGTCTGCAAGCTCAAATGCCGGGTTCTCTAGCAGTAGGCGCGAAGTCATCTCTGTCCAGCGCAATCCTTCAGGGATAGTGACAAGTTGGAATATCTCGGGCTCTGGGCCTGCGTTTAGCACATCTAACACTGAGTGGAAATCCATGTTTTCCCACAAGATGTAATCGCCCGCCGCTACATCTGTAACAGAGTCGCAACCCAAGAAACCGGTAATCGTTAACTCGCCTTCACAGCGAAGCCAGAACCGGAAGACCGTGGCGTTTGAGATAACTCCAGCATTCTGAAGTTCTGATGCAATCTCGTTGACAGATGTTCCTGGAACAATCGTTAGCTCTACTGCACTCCCCCGGTCGCCGTCCGGCGTGATCTGAGCATCAACCCAGCCATAAGCCCGGCCTCTCAGCCATAAGACCACCCCAAGCACGAGGGCTGCAAGCACGACAAGCCGGATGAATCCGCCCCAGAAGGGCCGGTAACGAACCCAGTTGCGATCATCTGCGTCATAGACCGGATCGACATACTGATCGTCACCGACTTCCTCCTCGACTACGACGGTTGCACCTGTGCCAACCGAAGACCAGCCACTTCGAGGCGGAGGGGTTGTCGGAGGCGTTTTGGTTGTCGGAGGCAGAGGGGTTGTCGGAGGCGGAGGCTGTGGCTCCGGGCCACGGTCTGCGGGTGGCCTCGGGGGAGCGGGCGTATCGCTACGGCCCGTGAGGAAATCGGCAAACCGAGACGACTTGTTCTTCGACTTCTTCTTCGGCGTTCTCGCCGCTGCCCGGTGATCAGGTTGGCTGGGCTGCCCGCGGGGATGCGAGCCCCGGGAATGCTCAGTCACCTGGCATTCCCGCATCGAGCCACGACTGCAACATCACAGCAGCGGCTACCTGATCCACAACCCGGCGACGAGCCAATCCCCTGACGTCTTGTTCCATGAGACTGCGCTCTGCGATGACAGTCGTGAAACGTTCATCGCAGGAAACAACTGGCACGTCCAAGAACTGGCGCAGCCGGGATGTCTCGTTGCGGGCCTGGCGCGCTGCAGGACCTTCAGTGCCGTTAAGCGACACCGGCAGACCAACGACAACAATCTCGGCTTCCCATTCGCTGACACGTTCGGCAACCGCGGCGAGTACCTGCTTGAGGTCACCGTGGCGTTGAAGCGTTTCGACTGGAGTCGCGACCGTGCCCGCAGAGTCGCAGACTGCTACACCAATACGGCGGGTGCCGAGATCTAGACCGAGCGCACGCAAGCCGGATGCTCTGTCCTAGCTGATTCCAGCAGATGCTCGAGCCTGGCTCAGCGCCTCATCCAGACGCGACGCATGCCTGCCGCCTGCCACAGAAACCTCCGGTGCGGGGCGACCTCCCCCACCGATTGTGCGCTTGGCTTGATTGATCAACTCTCCTGCATGCAAGCCGGCCTCCGGGGTGACGGCCGACGCCAGGGCCGCAGCTCCCGAGTCCAGCGCAGTTCCCAAAACGACTGCCCTGACACCTTCGATTTCACGCACCGACAAGGCCAGGTCACGCAAACCGTCCCGTTCCACATCATCAACACGGGCAACAACGACCCCATCCACAGCAGTCGATGCCAACAGTGGCGCTCGGCTCAGTGCCAATCGACGCCGCAGGTTTGCAACCTCACTACGCAGTGCTTTGGTCTCGCTCTGGCGCTTAGCGACACCATCGGCTAGCTCGGTCGCCGGAACCCCTAACGCCAGAGCCGTGTGCTCAACGAGTTGTTGCTGGTGCCTGAGCAACTCGATCGTGCTGAGACCTGTTATTGCCTCGACCCTGCGCATGTTGGAACCGATCGAGGACTCAGAAGTGACCTTAAACGCACCTATATCTCCCAGCGCCCTCACATGGGTGCCGCCGCATAGTTCCACCGAATGTCGGCCAGCTTCAAGGACTCGCACCACGTTGCCGTATTTCTCGCCAAAGAAAGCGATAGCACCGAGTTGTTCGGCATGGTCGATCGTGGTCTCGAAGTGACGGCACGAGGCGTTGTCAAGCAACTCGCTGTTCACGAGATCCTCAACCTTGGAGATCACCTCGTCGCTGAGCGCCTCGTAATGGCTGAAGTCAAAACGCAGCCTGTCGGGCCCAACCCAGGAACCTTGCTGTTTGACATGCTCGCCGAGCACCTCCCGGAGTGCCCAGTGCAGGATGTGTGTCGCAGTGTGGTTGCGGCGGATGCCGGCGCGCCGGTTGGCATCGACTGTTGCCGCGACACGGTCGCCTGCTCGAATCTCGCCCGTGACCGGCTCTATCTGGTGAACGTGCAGTTCCCCGAGCACATAGACCGTGTCGGTCACCCTTGCAACAGCACCAGTCAATTCACAGCGAATTTCGCCGGTGTCGCCGATCTGCCCACCGCTTTCGGCGTAGAAGGGAGTGCGGTCGGTCACCAGCCGGTTGCCCTCGCAATACAGAACTCGGGCCTCGCCTACCAGGTCTCTGCGGCCCGTGAACTCGGTGGGCCCGGTTGCTGACAGCAGATCTACGAAGGCGGACAGGTCATCGCCTGCTGTGGTGCCACGAGCGTCACGGGCTCGCTGTTGCTGTTCGGCCATGGCGCTAGCGAAGCCGTCCGTGTCAACAGAGATGTCGCGCTCGGCCGCGATCTCCACCGTCACCTCAAGCGGGAACCCGTAAGTGTCATGCAACAGGAAGGCAACATCACCGCCGAGTTCACCGCGGCCGTCGAGTTCGGCCATGTGCTTGTCGAGGATGGTTTGACCAGTGCGCAGCGTCTGGCGGAAACGCTGTTCCTCACGGTCGATCACATCTTGGATATAGCTGTGATTGCGCTCCAGATCGGGGTATGCGTCAACCATGACCTCAACCACAGCATCGACCATCCCGCCCATGATCAGACCCTCAACACCCAGCAGGTAGGCGTGGCGCACCGCCCGGCGGATTATGCGGCGCAGCACATAGCCACGGTCTTCGTTCGAAGGAAAAACTCCGTCATTTACAAGCAGCGAGGTGGAGCGGGCGTGGTCTGCGATGATGCGCAACGAAACATCGCTGGCTTCAGTTGTGCCGAGCTTCGCGCCCGTCAACCGCTGGGCCGCATCAAGAAGCGTCACGAATTCGTCGGTCTCCCAGACCGAGTCGACACCCTGCAGCACCGACACTGCGCGCTCCAGGCCCATGCCAGTATCAATTGACGGCTTCGGGAGGGGGATCTCGGCGCCATCCGCAGTGCTCTCAAACTGCATGAACACCAGGTTCCAGATCTCGATGTACCGCTCGTCATCACCGTGGGCGGGGCCACCCTCAGCGCCATATTCGGGCCCCTTATCCCAGAAGATCTCCGAGCATGGCCCACACGGGCCTACGTCGGCCATGCGCCAGTAGTTGTCCTCGCCGAGTCGCTGGATCCGCTCGGCGGGCACCCCCACCTCATCACGCCAGATCGCTTCGGCCTCGTCGTCACTGAGATGCACCGTCACCCAAAGCCGTTCGGGGTCGAGTCCTAGCACCTCGGTGACGAACTCCCAGGCCCAGACGCAGGCGTCAGATTTGAAGTAGTCGCCGAAACTGAAGTTGCCGAGCATCTCAAAAAACGTGAGATGCCTGGAGGTGCGGCCGATCTCGTCAAGGTCGTTGTGTTTGCCGCCGGCCCGCACACACTTCTGGACAGTGACAGCACGATCGAACGGTGCCTGCTGCTCACCTGTGAAATACGGCTTGAACGGAACCATCCCTGCCACTGTGAACAGCAGCGTGGCGTCATGGGGGATCAGGCTGGCTGACGGCTGATGACTGTGGCCCCTCTCTTTGAAGAAGTCGACAAAGGCTTGGCGTACCTCATGGGCTTTCACGCTGGGGCCTCGCCGCGCATCTCGCCCTCGGCGCGCTTCATCGCTTCACGACCTTCGGATGCGGCTCTACGGATGTCGTCAACGACCCGTTTGGCTTCCGATCCCACTTGCCGGGAACTGTCAACCATGCTGTGGCGAGCCTTGTCGCCTGCGTCTTTGATGCGTGTTACGACGACCTCTCGAACATGTTCAGGTGCGTAGCGTTGTGCCGTCTTCTTTGCTTTAGACCGCAACCACGCCGCCGTGCTAACCCCCGCTACATAGCCGGCACCGAGCCACCACATCCGCCTCATCGTTAACTCCTTGAACCCTCAGCGTTGCTGGAACTGTCAACGCTGGTGCCACCCGTCGCTACATCAGTCGCCACGTCGAGGGCGCGACGGCTGCGACGACGCTCCCGCATCTTGCGGGCTGCGTGCCCCGCTCCTGACACCATCGACAGTCCCTTTATCAGCGGCGGCGCGAAGGCCCTATATGTAAGGCGGCTGGCGTGATCGACCGTGGCGAAGATGCGCTCTGCGCGCCCGATCACACCATCAACACGCTGCAGTTTCGCATCGACGCTGCTGACCGTTGTTTGTAGATCCTCGATCATTGGCAACGTCGTTGCGCGCAGGTCATCCACAACTCCACGCAGATCTCGAAGTGTGCCGACGAGCGACACCACAGCGACAGTTAGAACCACCACCGTTGCGAGACACAAGATGGTGACAATCACTGCTGCTAGGTCGACGGCACTCACGACGGCCAAGATACCGCCAACCCACCTGCCTGCTAGCGGTGCCCTCCTTCGTTGCGGGACGAGCGGACCAGTTTCGCTTCGGCGCCGTGGCGCGAGGGTTCGTAGTAGACGTTGGCGGCGACCTCGTCGGGACGATACTGCTGGGCCACAAAGCCGGAAGGGTCGTCATGGGGGTAGCGGTAGCCCTTGCCATGTCCAAGCGACTTGGCGCCGCGATAGTGCGCATCTCTTAGGTGCGTCGGCACCTCGCCAACACCTGCGGCGCGTGCATCTGTTGCTGCGCGCTCCAGGGCAACGGTGACCCTGTTCGACTTTGGTGCGGTTGCCAGACGTATCACGGCATGCGCCAGATTGAGTTGTGCCTCTGGAAGTCCGACGTATTCCACAGCACGAGCGGCGGCAGCGGCCACCACGAGGGCCTCGTCATCAGCGAGACCAATGTCTTCAGAAGCCAGGATCACGAGACGACGGGCGATGAACCGTGGATCCTCACCTGCCTCAAGCATCCGGGCCAGCCAGTACAGGCCAGCATCGGGATCGGAGCCTCGGATGCTCTTGATGAACGCACTGATCACGTCGTAGTGCCCGTCGCTGCCATAGTGAACGGCCTTAGCGTCGGCTGCCGCTTCGGCATCTGCTAGCGTGACATGCACCCGGCGTGTCGGCTGTGGCAACCGTTTCGATGCCCTTGCTTCGCTGCCGGCGCGACTTGAGGCGAGCACGACAGCTACCTCGGTGCCTGTCAGTACATGACGGCCGTCACCGGAACTGCGTGCCACAAGATGAGACACGGCTTCGGGGCTCGCAGTGGCGTGCTCAGCATTGAGACCTCGCTCGACCAACTCGCATAGTGCTTCGTCGTTGAGGGGGTTCAACCGGAACAGCGTTGAACGTGACATCAGCGGCGGGTTGACCTCGAAGTGAGGGTTCTCGGTGGTAGCGCCGATCAGCACGATCAAGCCATCTTCGACAGCAGGCAGTAGCGCATCTTGTTGGGCCTTGTTGAAGCGATGTACTTCGTCGAGAAACAGGATTGTGCCAACTGCTCGAGTGCCTAACCGCTCGCGTGCTTCTGCGATGATGCGACGCACTTCCTTGACGCCTGCGGTGACCGCGGAGAGCTCCTCGAATACTTTGGCTGTGGTGAGCGCAACGACACGAGCCAGAGTCGTCTTGCCCGTACCTGGGGGACCCCACAGGACTACTGACGACAGCCGATCGGCTTCGATGAGCAGACGCAGGGGCCGTCCCTTGCCGACGAGGTGGTCTTGACCGACGATTTGATCGAGCGATCGGGGCCTTAGTCGCACCGCCAGTGGAGCACTTGATGCCAGGCGTTGTTCGGCAGCTGCAGAGAAGAGGTCACCAACCATCGTCGGGCACCTTAGGTGTGCCTAGTTATGCGGGTTATGCGGGTGGCAGCACGCCCAGTCCCAACTCTCTCAGGTGCTTGTCGGCGATGGCGCTAGGTGCGCCTGTGAGAGGATCAGCACCGGATTGCGTCTTGGGGAATGCGATGACCTCACGGATGTTCTCTTCACCAACAAGCAGCGCCGCCAGCCGGTCGAGCCCCACAGCGAAGCCCGCATGCGGAGGTGCTCCGTAACGGAACGCATCAAGCAGGAACCCGAATCGCTGTTGTGCTTGGTCGGCGCTGATACCAAGGATCTCAAAGATGCGTTGCTGAATCTTACGTCTATGGATCCGCACGCTTCCAGAACCGAGCTCCCAGCCGTTAAGCACCAGGTCATAAGCCTGGCTGCGGATGTCAAGCAGGGACTCACCGCTTGGTGGCCCTTCTGTTGACATGACTGCTGCCAGATCGCTGTCGTGGGGCATGGTGAACGGGTGATGTGAGGGGATCGGCTCACCGGCCGCGTTGAGCGCCTCGAATAGCGGGAAGTCAAGCACCCAAACAAAGTTGAAATTGCCATCGTTAACCGGCGGCCGCCCTAGTTCAAGTCGCAACAGCCCGAGGACGTGCCTGACGAGGTGGCGCTCGTCGGCCACGAGGAAGACCATGTCACCCTCTTGGGCATCGAGTTCCGCTATGACACGTTTGGCTTCGGTCTTCTTTAAGAACTTTGCGACACCTGCCTCAAGCGCCAGCCCGCCGGCCGCGGTTGCCACAACACGCATCCAGGCGAGGCCCTTGGCTCCCCAGCGCTGGCATGTCTTGACCAGATCATCGATGCGGTTACGGCGCAGGTTGCGCGCCCCGCCACGCAGGCAGATGCCCTTCACGCAGGGTGCTTGAAACACCCTGGCCCTGGTCTTGGTGAAGATTGGCGTGAGTTCGACTAGCTCCATGCCGAAGCGGGTGTCGGGCTTGTCGGAGCCGTACCGCTCCATGGCGTCCTGCCACGTCATCTGCGCGAATTCGATATCGCGGCTGCGGCGGCCGGTGACTGCTTCGGTGGCTTCCGCAACTGCTCTGGACACAAAACCCAAGATGTCGTCGCGGCGCACGAACGAGGCCTCAACATCAAGTTGTGAGAACTCGAATTGGCGGTCAGCGCGCAGGTCTTCATCACGCAGGCAGCGCGCTATCTGATAGTAGCGGTCGACGCCGCCGACCATGGTTAGCTGTTTGAAGATCTGGGGACTCTGAGGCAGCGCATAGAACGATCCGGGCTCCTTGCGAGACGGGACTACGAAGTCACGGGCGCCTTCAGGTGTGGAGGCGATCAACATCGGAGTTTCGACCTCAATGAAGCCCTGGTCGTCCATGGCTCGCCGGATCGCCCGATTGACGACTGCGCGTGCACGCAGGTTGCGCTGCATGCGAGGTTTGCGGAGGTCGAAGTACCGGTGCCGCAAACGCAGCGTCTCATCGGTTTCCTGACGCTCGTCGAGAGGGAATGGCCTGGCCGCTGCCGCTGACAAGACCTCGACGTTGCAATCGGTCAAATCAATCTCACCCGTACTGATTGCCGGGTTGGCGGTTCCTTCTGGACGGACCGTCACCGTGCCTGTGACCCGCACGACAAACTCAGGGCGCAGTTCACGGGCACCGTCGACAACACATTGAACGACACCCGTGTAGTCGCGAACGTCTAGGAACGCCAGATGCTCGCTGTGCTCGCGTCGACGATCGACCCACCCACACACGGTGACTGTGCGGCCCGCGTCGCTCAAGCGGAGTTGGCCGCAAAGATCGGTGCGCATCGTTGTCGCAGCCACGTCTGGGGTGGCTGCTACGGGGTTGACAGTTATTTCGGGGGTCTCGTCGTCCATGTCCTTCATCTCCTCGCCGTCAGCCAGTCGCACACTTCGCTGACCACCGACGCCCGATCGACCTGCCATTGACGAGCCATGGGTTTGGCGGCTGTGGAGTTGGCCGACTGCATTGGTTTCAGGTCACGCAGTGTGACCTGATCCGCGGCAACCTCGTCTGGTCCGACAATTGCGGCCGCGGTTGCACCGCAGCGGTTTGCGCGCTTCATCTGAGCTTTCATTGACCTGCCATCAAAGGCACGCTCAGCAGTCAAGCCCGCCTGACGAAGTTCGTCACAGAGCATCGTGGCATGCTGGCCGCCGGTTACATCCACCACAAAAACATCCACCCCCGCCGGCGTGAGGCCGAGTACCCCTTCGGCGTCACACGCCAGCGCGATTCGATCGATCCCGAGGGCCAGCCCGATGCCAGGGGTTGGTGGCCCACCGAGATCAGCCACGAGCCTGTCATAGCGCCCTCCCCCGCCGACGGCGTTCTGGGCAGCGTCCAGGGAGTGGGCTGCGAACTCGAAGGTGGTTCTCGTGTAGTAGTCCAGGCCCCGAACCAGCCTTGGCGAGACCCGATAGTCGATGCCAAGGCTCTCAAGTCCAGCGAGGACACGGCGATAGTGATCGGCTGACTCGCCCGAGAGAAAGTCGGCCATGAGTGGTGCCTCAGCGATTACGGGCTGATCTTGGGGGCGCTTTGAGTCGAGCACACGCAGCGGGTTGCGTTGCAGTGTGTGGCGCGACAACTGAGACAACTCGGCCGAGCGGCGCTGAAGGAAGGCGCTCAGCGCTTCGATATATGGGGGACGGCTCTGTGCATCGCCAAGGCTGTTGATCAACAACTCGACCTGTCGCAGACCGAGCGCTTTGAAGTACCGGGCTGCAAGGGCGATGACTTCTATGTCAGCGTGCGGGTCGTCGGTGCCGAGAGTCTCTACCCCAACCTGTTCGAACTGACGGTAACGACCAGCCTGGGGTCGTTCATACCGGAACTGCGGCCCGCAATACCAGATCTTGAACGGCACTGGGGGACGATGCTCAACAAAGGCGCGACACACGCTTGCCGTTAGCTCGGGACGAAGGGCAAAGCGGCGTGCCTTCTTGGACTTGTCGGTGAACTCAAACAGTTCTTTGGTGACCACATCGCTTGCTTCACCTAAGCGCTTGAAGACTCCGACGTTTTCGAAGATGGGTGATTCAAGCAGCCCGAAGCCCGCTCGTGATGAAAGGTCAGCGAACGCGTCGACGAGTTGGCGCCGACGCTGGGACTCCGGCGCCAATATGTCTCGAGTGCCTGTCGGGGCACGAAACAGGGGCCGAGCCACGAGCGCCGAGGCTACCTGCGCTACTACTCGTGACAGGCTCCACGCGAGGGAAGGTCAACGTAGTCGACATCGAATCCGAACGCCCTGGGCCCGACAAGATCGAGTCCTCCGTCCCCGTGCCATTCGGGTGCACAGGGCATGGCGATCACAACCAGCCTGTTGCCGTATGCGACCGCCTCAGTGGTCATCGGGTCGTACGTCTCATGGTCAAGCAGGCAGATGAGGTTGGGGGTGGTAATCACCGGTTCGCCGTCAAGCACAGCAATCAGGTTCTCGTTCTGGGCCTCGACCCGCATGGTGCTGCCCGATCCATTCAGATCTTCGAGGATCACTGTCGACTTGGCGAAACCGTCGCTGGTTCGACGGTTGAGATCAACGACTTTGCCGGTGAAGAACTCGCGGGCGCCGGAGTCAGCCAAGAATCGTTCCCACGCTCCGTTCTCGCCTCGTCTTGCAGCCTCGAGTTGACGCCCAACCGTGGTGCAATACGTGAGCGAGCCTCCGATGGCGTGTTCAGCGACCTGGCCGGCCGTCAGCGGATAGTCGCTAATTGCGTTGGCGAGCCCCAGCTTGATGACCACGGCTCGAGCCAACGATTCCGCCATTTGATTGGTGGCTGTCTCGAACACGCATTGGTTGCCCTTCTCGTCGGCGACCGCCAGTGGTGTGGCTGACAAGCCGGCCAGCGTGAAGACCGTCATCTCGACCTGTGGGAAGGCTCGCCGCATGGAGTCGGCGTCAACGATCGGTAGACTCATCTCGGACGCTGTCGCAATCGGCATCAGGGTGTTGAGACCTCCGACCTCGATTGGCATGAGTGCGGCCGGATCCTTGCCGAGGTAGTTAGCCAGGGCCCTGATAGCAGCCACGAACTCGGTGCCTGCTGGGATTTTCTCGAGGAGCACCGTTGGGGCGCCGATGGCCGAGATGGTCAGCACCAGAGCTTCGGGATCAAGGTCGCTGGCACTGACGACCTTGACGGGCCCGTAACGCTCTAGCGCCTGCCGGGCGTAGAGCTTCGCCACATAGGGATCGCCGCCACCGCCGCTACCAAGCAGCGTGGCTCCCAGACAGAGAACCTCAATGTCGTCAGCTGTCAGGATGTTCACGGCTGCTCCGCGGTTAGGGCGACTATTCGCCTCGTTCTTTAGCTACGGGGATCGCGGTTGACAGTCGGTTCGACGGTCGGGATCCACTCGAGTTCCCGGGCCGGCACGGAGTCGTAGCCACCGATGCGGCTGGTGCTCCAGCCGTGATCTGCTGCGATCGTGGCTAGGAACTCGGCATAGCGGAGAGGGGCGGTGATGGCGTCGATGACGGGAACCCCGATTTTCTCCTGGACTTCTCGGTAGAAGCCGAACTCGATTGTGCAGCCCAAGATGACTGCATCGGCACGGTCGTCCGCCACGGCGCGCTCGGCCTCAAGCAGGATCCGTTGCTGGGTTTCGCTCGGCTCAGCCTGGAACTCCTCCACGCTCATGTCAAGCACTCGGAACGAGGCGAGATGGTCGCCGAATCCGTACTTGACGACGTTTTCGTGCATCTCGGGAATCCACTTGCGACGTCCCACAAGGACGGAGAACTGCTCTCCGATAGTGGCTGCGATGTGAACACACGCTTCCGCCGGTGCTGTGACGGCCATCGAACCGGCTAGTTCGCGAGCTCCCCGCAAGAACGGGTCATAGAAGCAGCCGATGACCGCAGCGTCATAGCCTTCGATCTCAGAGGCCCACCGGATAACCCCCATGGTCGGCCCGGCCACCACGGCCTCAAGCGCATTCCACTCCAGGTGCTGCGGGCCTATCCCAGGCAGCGAGCAAACATCAACCAAAGTCGTCGGGCCCGCTTCCTTACGCAGTTCCTCGCCAATCGGCGCATCATAAAGATCCGTTCCAACCGGATTAATCCACAAAACCCGACTCACAGCGCATCCCCTATATGTCGCTCAACACTCCCGCAGACACTACCCATCAAGCCCCATCGACCTCTTGAGCCCTGCCTCAATCCTGCGCAAGACTTGAGCACGCACACCCCCAAGCCGACGCTCCAACAGCGACTTATCAATCGTCAGCACTTGTGACACGTTGATGACTGAGTCACGACGGAGGCTCGACTGGCGTCTAGACAGTTCAACATTGCCTGGCGCGACAGCGAGCCTGAGGTTGGACGTGATCGCTACGACAATCACTGTCCTGATCGCACTGCGATTGAAGGCGTCAACGGAGACTACGAGGACGGGCCGTTGGTAGCCAGGCCCGGAGCCAACCGGTGTGTCTAGGTCCGCGAGCCAGATCTCGCCACGCGCCGGAGTTCTCAGCCGATCTACCACTCTTCTCTCACGGAGTGAGCCTGGGCAGCCGCTAACCGAGAGTCGACCCTCGAGTCAATCTCTCGGTAGACTTCATTTAGCTTTTCAGTGATCTTGGAATCATCCTGGCTTCGTAACAGCAACTCAAGGGCCTCGGCATACAAACCTGACCTAGTCACCTGGCGTTGCCGAACCAACGCCTCAGCTTGGTCAAATAGTGGATCCGGGATCGAGACAGCTACTTTCATGAACATCAATCATACCAGGTATGACCAGATCCGCTGTCCCGGTAGCGCGAATGGGTTCTGTCGGATACAGGCGAGGCTCCCCACACGAGATGACGCTTTGTCAAGGATGGGCGGCCCAAGCGGGCGGCTTTCGGCGTGGAGGGTGAAGGGGGCTCCTGAGGCAGGTGTCGGGTGGGCTATTGTGCGGTGTTCATGCATGGTGATGATGATCTGGGCCTCTGAGGATGCAAGCTAAGTCGTGACTACTGACGAAGGCAGCGACAACCGCGAGGAGTTGCAGGAGCTTCTGCAGCGTGCGTATGCGGTGCAGAGCCCGGATGACAACCGGGAGTTGTATGCAGCCTGGGCAGACACATACGAGAGTGGGTTCACGGTTCCGAACCGCTACTTGTACCACTACCGGGCTGCCGAGATCTACTGCGAAGCCGCCGATGCTCCGGCCGGGCCGGTCCTAGATGCAGGCTGTGGGACGGGGCTTGTAGGCGAACGGTTGCGTGCTGTAGGCGTGACGATTGTGGACGGCCTTGACATCTCGGCCGAGATGCTCGCCGAAGCCAGCAAGAAGACAGCGCCGGACGGCTCCCCTGCCTATCGAAACCTGATTGAAGCTGACCTCACAGCCACACTTGACATTCCCGACAACACGTATCCGGCAATCATCACGACCGGCATGTTTACGCACGGTCATGTGGGCCAGGAGTCGATGGCCGAACTACTCCGAGTCGCACAGCCCGGAGCCCGCTGCGTGATCGGGATCAACGCCGCTCACTACGAGAAGCGGGGTTACCGCAAGTTGCTCGATCGGTTCGCAGCCGACGGCAAAATCCGCGACCTAGAAGTACGCCTCGTTGAGGTCTACCACGAAGTCGACAAGGACAACCTAAACCAACACGGCCAAGTGGCAATCTTCACCCCCACCTAACCCCGGCCCTGTGCTGCTCTTCGCTGTTGCCACTCTCTATCGCGCTGCCACTGACCATCCAAGACAATCCAAACCGCGTTACGGAAACTCCACCCGATGTTGCCCAACTCGACGCCCACGGTCATACCGAGGTCTTCCAAAGGGAAATACCCACGATCAGTCCCAGAGACCTTTGATCCACTGCTCGTCTTCTTGATGCTGCGAGTGCATTTGTACCCGTCATAGAGCTAAAGAGTGTGGCTTCACAGGCCCAGTTGCAACTCAAGTGGCCTATTTGCCGGTGGGCTGTCGTCGAGTCTCGGACCGTGTATCGATCGACCGCCACTTAGATTTTCGACTTCTTGACTGTCAGCACTTGCGTGTTTCCGAGCGGGTCTTTTTGATCTAATGTTCGGAGAGTTAGAGCCGGTCGCTTGGTTGGTTAGGCGCTCGAGGTCTTCGCCTTGCGATCGGTTCGGTGGGGGTCGGATGCCGTGGTTGTGCCGGGGTGTTTGGGTTATTGGTTGCTCTGCTCGGGCGGGCCCGTAGTTGGGGCCGTTGGGTGGGATCAATTCTGGTTTGCCGTCTTGGCGGATGATTTGCCAGTTGTGGTGATGGATTTTGTTGTGACACTTCCAGCAGACGAGCACCATGTTGGTGATATCAGTACTCCCGCCTTTGCTCCAGGGCATCACATGATGAGCTTGACACAACGCTGGGTTGATGCCACACCCTATGCATCCTTGGTCACGCGCGGTGAGCGCGTTGATTTGAGCCGGCGTCGCGCTGCGCTTCGAATAGCCCTGCCACAATGGCACACCCTTCGAACCAAACAGCAATCCCTTCAGGGTTGAGTTGCACATCAACTCATCCAACACAGAAGGCGGCAGTGGATCACCACCGACTATTTCGGCCACCAAACCAGATGACTCATCGTTGAGATGCGCCACAACGCTGATCTCAGCGGGCCGGCCCGGTGTTGGCATGCAAGCACTCCTAGCTGAACCCGAACCAGTGGTCAACACATCGAGGGCGTCGGCCATGCACTGATCAAAACTACGACGCTCAAAGGAGCTACTAGCCCCAGCAGCCTTCTTGTCGCTCTTATAGGAGCGTTTAGCCACTTGACGCATCCGGTTAGCGATACGCGCACCCGTCACAGGATCAAAACAACCATGCAGATGTGTCATCCCGTCATCATCCTCAAAGAACCGCAAACTCCGACGGCGACGCAACCGGGCATGCAGAGCTTCACCGTGATCAGGTTGATGAACACGACTCCAACGCTTAGCAACCCGCACAAACTGATCATCAGTCAACGACGCAGCCAAACCCAACAATTCAATATCAGACTCAACAGCAGCACTGCTAGTCGCTCCAGCTGCCTTCGTGAGCCGTTCAGCGTTACGAAAACTCACCCGCCCAGACCGAAACTGCCTCACGCAACCGAGGCATCTCCGAAAGTTGCTTAACAGTCTTCGTGTTCCGGCGCGCTTCGCGTCGTGACACTCCTGATGTCTCAACAAGAACACCAGCACCATCATCACCATGACGCTCAACACGAGCAACCAACCGGGCAACCTGAGCGCAATACATCTCACACTTTGCTCGCGCTGACTTCATCTCACTAAGACTCGATCGCACATCACCAAGCGGTGCCCTATGCAAACCCGCAAGCATCTCACTGGCTTCCGCATCGATCCGCCTAACCGACCCCAACAACACAACTACAACACCCCACAAGCATATGACATCACACCAAACATCTCTGCATATCGTGTTGTGATCACACCACATGGGCGAAGTGCTTGATGCGGCATCTCGACAGGCACAGCATCCCGAAGGCGCATAACCGCAAACTTGCAGACACGTCCGGACTCATCAACAAGCTCTACCCGTGCCTGATCAGAGCCACAATCACCATCAGGCTCACTAGCTACGACCACAAAACCCGGAATCATCTCGACCAGGCCAACCTTGCGGCCCACAGTCCCATGAGCAGCAGCGAGGAACCCATCCCCGACACGCTCACGCTCTCAACGAACACCAAGACCAGCCGAGCGGCTGCCTCCTGGAATGAACCGAACATACATTCACTATACCAGCAGTGGCTTGGAACCACACATCACATACCGAAACAGCTCAGCCATAACCGTAAGGACATCTAAAATCGGACTGAGCCACCCCAACACAACGCTCATGCAGTGGCCCTGCAGCATGGTTCGATGGTCTCTGCGACCTCAGATAGCACGCTCGACTTGAAGAAGACCGGTAGAGCAGTCAGGCCCGTTCACCTGGAGTCGCCGGGAGACGGCAGGTGGAGGCCGACTTTAGGAACGGTGTCGTAGGGTCGTCGTAGTCTCGACTCATGGACAGAAATAGCGAACCCGAGTTCGGAACTCTGCATCAGGTTCCGCTGCGCTGTGTTTGGAAACATGAGGCACTTGACTTCACGCCTTGGCTGGCGGAGAACCTGAATCGATTGTCAAAAGTGATCGGCTTTGAACTCAAATATGAGCGCAGGGAAGCTCATGTCGGGCCCTATCGGGTGGACGTCGTGGCGACCGACCCACGTGATGACGGCGCGGTCATTATTGAGAACCAGCTTCAGTCAGCCAACTTGCAGCACCTGGGTCAGGTGCTTGCTTACTTGTCGGGCCGAGATGCCAAGGCTGCAATCTGGATCGCTGCTGACTTTGACGACACAATCCTGTCCGCTGTTCGCTGACTAAACGAACACACTGCGGAGCCGTTTGCGTTTTTCGCAGTGCGTGTCCGAGTCGTGAAGATCGACGAATCAAAGCGAGTGCCCCTCTTTGAGGCACTCGAGAGGCCAAGCAACTGGATTCGTAACCTCGGAGGCGCCGATTGGGACGAGATTGGACAATTCCGTCGTGCCTTGTGGAACCATGTGGCTCAGCGTCATTCCGCTGTCGTCAGCCCGGGTTGGGCATCAAGCAACGTTCATCATCAAGTTGGAGATGTCTACATCTCGCTGTATGTGTTAGCCAGCGGACAGGTCGGTGCATTCCTAGGAGTGCCCAAAAGCAAAGGCGAGAGAGGCAACGGGCCCTAGCTGACGCGGTCTCCGAACTGCGAGACAAGATTGACGATCCTTCTTTCGAGTCCTACGCCCACACGTACAGCGACATTGATGCTCGCGATCGCAACCGTTGGGACGACGCCGCTGATTGGCTTCACAAGCGGCTCGGGCTGTACAAGGAAATACTGCAGGCCCGCGACGCTCCGACGCAGAACGCCTCACAGATTGCGGGTAGCGACCCTTAGTCGAGGCGGCGGAGGGCTTTGCGGTAGAGGGCGCCTCGATCGATGTAGGCCTGGGCGTTCTGCTGGTTGTGGCCGGCTTCGAAACAGTCCTCGCGGATCCTTGCGGGCGTGCCGACGGCCATGGCATGCGGCGGCACGACTTGACCTGCGATCACGGTCGCATTGGCACCCACAAGAGCATGGGGACCGATGCTCGCTCGGTGAATCGCTATCGCACCGACACCGATCAGCGAGTCATCATGCACGGTGCAGCCTTCAAGGTGAGCCTGATGCCCGATGGTGCATCCAGCGCCAATAACTGTGGGTTGACCAGGCGTGCAGTGGATCACGGCTGCATCCTGGATGTTGCTGCCGACACCGACAGTGATCACACCGTCATCGCCTCGCAATACCGCATAGGGCCAGACACTTGCCTCGGCTGCTAGCTCAACATTGCCGATCACAACCGCCAATGGATGCACGTAAGCAGCCGGGTGGATGCGCGGCTCGATGTCGCCGAGTGCATAGATCGCCAAGGCTTGACCTCCTCTAGATCTGTGCGACCTGCCAGTAGCCGCCCTTGAAGAACACCAGCGGCCCTCCAGCCGACCGCCCAGAACCCAGCGCTACAACCTCTCCAACAACAATGTGATGATCGCCCACCGCATGGACCTCAGCGAGCGTGCAGTCGATCCAGCCCAAACACCCCTCAATCACGGGAGAGCCTGTCACTTCGACCCTTGTATTGATGTCAGCGAACCGATCGTCCACCCTGCTCGCGAACACCGACGAGATGGTCGACTGTTCATCGCTGAGAACATTGACGCAAAAGCTGCCGACCGGGCGCATCTTGGCCCACGAGTCGGAGTCACGCCCTGGGCAGAACGAGACCATCGGCGGGTCAAGCGAGACGCTGGTAAACGACCCAATTGTCATACCTTCGGGCCCACTCGGTGTGGTAGCCGTAACGACCGTTACACCAGTCGGATAGTGACCGAGCACCCGCCGGAACTCTGCTGCGTCAAATCCGGTAGCTGAACCGCTCGATCCGACGCCGCTCATCGCGACGGCAGGCTAACAGTGACACAATCAGTTCATGAGTAACGACTGCCCCCGACGGAAGCGTTCGCAGCACCGGGCAACGCCGCACGACGTGAGCGAACTGTGAGCCCGATCCCGCAGGCCCCGCCGCTTCCCGATGGGCTGGTTGCGTTCGTTAAGCGAGATTGCCCGACATGTGAGCTGGTTGTCCCTGTCCTGCATGAACTGCAACAACGAGACACGCTGACCGTGTTCACCCAAGACGACCCTGACTTTCCCGCGGCCGCCGACTGGGTGCGACACGACAGTGATCTGTCGGTGTCCTGGCATCAGGCCATCGAAACTGTGCCCACTCTGTATCGCATTGTGAACGGGAAGATCGAAGAGCAAACCGAGGGCTGGTCACGAGACGAGTGGGAGCGGGTGTCAGGCATCGACGGTCTGGGCGATGGCCTGCCGGAGTGGCGACCGGGATGTGGTTCCGCCAACGTTGACCCTGCCAACGCAGCAAGGGTTGCTCGCTTTGAGGCATCCGGATTGCACAGCCGCCGCATCGAGTTAGCGACCGCCGAAGACAACTGGGAAGCAATGTGGGATCGAGGGTGGTCTGACGGTCTTCCGGTAGTGCCACCAACGGAGTCCAGAGTGTTGCGAATGCTTGAGGGCACTAATCGCGATGCCGACGATGTGGTTGCCACGGTTCCACCGGTGCTGGTTCCTTGCACGGTCGAGAAGGTGGCCATCAATGCGGTACTGGCGGGCTGTCGGCCCGAGTATCTGCCGATCGTGATCGCTGCGGTAGAGGCAGCATGCACCGACGAGTTCAACATCCATGGCGTGCTTGCCACCACAATGAGTGTCGGGCCGGTGCTGGTGGTGAACGGCCCGGTGGCGAAGCGAATCGGCTTGAGCAATGGCATCAATGCTTTGGGCCAAGGCAACCGGGCAAATTCAACGATTGGTCGGGCGCTGCAGCTTGTGATCCGCAATGTGGGTGGCGGCCGACCGGGCGAGGTCGATCGGGCCACGCTGGGTTCACCTGCAAAGGTGGGGCTCTGCTTTGCTGAGCATGAGGAGGACTCGCCGTGGACGTCGCTAGCCGAGAGCAGGGGCTGGCGGCGGGAACAGTCCACTGTGACGCTGTTCGCAGGCGAGTCGCCACACATATTCATGGATGAACGGTCACGCACCGCGGAGTCGCTGATCCGTCACCTGGCGCTCGTGCTGAGAGCATCGGTAACGCCCAGGATTGTGATTGCTCTAGATGCGATGTTGATCATCTCTCCCGAACACCTGGCACGCTTTGTTGACGGAGGCTGGAGCCGTGACCGGTTCATGAGCGAACTGAACAAACACCTGCTAGTCGATGCTGATGAGTTGCTTGCGGGAACTGACGGGATCGAGGCAGGCCTGCCTGCAGCAGCGGCCGGGCAGAAGCTCCCAAAGTACCGACCTGGTGGCTTGCTAGTGACTCACACTGGTGGCCCAGCGGGACTGTTCTCGGCCATCATCAGCGGATGGGCCAGCGGTACCCGGGGCAGCGACCCCGTCACCCGCGAGATCACAGCATGATCCCACCGACGGTCGATGGGACAAGTTCGAGGGTTCAGGGGCCTCTCAAGTAGCAGTAAAGGCGGCAGGCGAAGCTCAACCTTGGGCTTGCAATGAGCATCCTGAGCGAGGTGAGTCTCGCCAGCCCGGTACCTCAAAGGCCGCTGGTAGGCACGACTCGGAGCTAGCCGTCTCAAGAGAGTTGGCTGTCTTTGTGCCGACCAACCAGCAGTTTCGGGATGGCACTGCAAAGATGCTCGATTACTCTGGTCGAAGTACAAGATTGACGATGACTCGCCTTAGGAGGCTTCACAGTGACTGTTGTGCTTGATCCGACTGGCGAGCAGGAGCCGATCGTTGGGCGGCGGGCTGTGCGGCCGGAGTCGTTGACCGGTTTGACGGTGGGCCTGCTTGACATCTCCAAGCCTCGAGGCGATGTGTTCCTTGACCGCATCTCGCAGCGACTCGACTCACTCGGTGCGAGGGTCAATCGCTACACCAAGCCAGCGTTCACTAAGCCAGCTCCGGCGGACCTGCGCTATCAGATCGCCACTGAATGCGATGCGGTAATTGAGGCATTAGCCGATTGAGGCTCTTGTGTGTCGTGCAGTGTGCATGACATCAGCGACATTGAACGCCGCGGAGTCCCGGGTGTCTTCGTCTCGACTGTTCAGTTTGAATCGGCTGTGAATGCACAAGCTGACTCACTCGGTTACGACCCAGATGCGGTACTGACCAGACACCCAATCCAGGATCGCACCGACTCAGAGATGACTGAAATAGCCGACAAAGCCTTCGATCAACTAATCCAAGCCCTAGTCGGCCCCAGCTAAGCCCGAACAAAAAGCAAGTATTGGAGACATCCGAGAGATCTACTCTGCCGTTCTCGCTGCCTAGTCTTAGGCGATACGCAGATATATTTCATATAAGTTAATACAAGGGCGTCGTGAGCACGTAAAGTGTGCGTATGCCACGCGTTCATGTCTACTTGCCCGACGATCTGTACTCGGCGATGCGCGATCGGGAGTGGTCGCCTTCCAAGATGCTCCAGGACGCCCTGCGCACTGAGCTACGTCGCGAGGAATTGGTTGCCGAGATGCAGCGTTATGTCGATGAGCTCACCGAGGAGATCGGAGAACCAACTGCTGAGGCGATGCGCTACGCCGAGTCAATCGTTCAAAAGGTGAAGTCTCATGCAGCTGCCGTAGGACTCGCCTAAGTTGCTCGTTATCGACTCGGGTGCCCTTAGTCGCCGGGCCCGACGTAATCACAACTCAAACGCCGTTATGTCTCTCCTCACTCGAGAGTCATCACCGCCCGTGGTTCCTACTGTTATCTTGGCAAGTCAACGTCGGGACGACAGCACACGGACGCTGCAATCAACCGCCTCGTCAAGTCCTGCAACATTGTTGACGAGATTACTGAGCGGACAGCCCGGCGCGCCGGAGTGCTCCGCGCCCGGGCGGGACGGGGCTCCGTTGTGGACGCTCTCGTCGTGTCAATCGCCGAGCCGGGCGGCTCTGTGCTTACGACCGACCTAAAAGACTTGACGGTGTTGGCGAATTATTCCCACGGGGTTGAGATACTGGGCTGTTAGCTAGCGGCGCGGCGAACCTTTGGTGTGGGGGTGTAGATGGGTTTGGTGTGGCGTCTTGCGGGGCAGGGTGTGCCGAATATGTCGATGAAGAAGCCTGAGTTTGTGTTTGAATACTTGCCTTGGACGTAACCGAGGCAGACACGTTGACCTGTTCTGAAGCCCATTGCGGCGGAAGTTACAAATCCGACGGGTTGACCGTTCATGAGGATTGGGGCTGATGGTGGCGGGTCGCCGTGTTCACCGTCGAAATCGTCGAGATTGAGCGTCCACTGTCCGTAGCTCCACTCAGGTGATTCGCTCGACATTGCAAGTGCTGCCTTGCGTCCCACGAAGTCACCTTTGTCGAAGTGTACGAACCGGCCTAGACCGACATCAAAGGGTGTGTATTCGACACCAAACTCAGTTCCCCAGCCGTGATAGCCCTTCTCAATACGCATCGAATTGAGGGCATACGAACCGAAGTCTCGGATGCCGAGATCATGACCAGCATCGAACAGTGCGTCATAGAGCGCCACTAGATCGTCATCGTCAACGTGGAGTTCCCATCCGAGTTCACCAACGAAACTGACTCGCAAACCAAGTGCATCAACACCACCGACAGTCATCTCCTGCCATGACATTGCGGGAGCATTATCCGGAGACAGGTCAGCATTCGTTAGTCGCTGCAGTAGTTGACGGGACTTTGGACCCATCACCATCAGAGTTGATGTACGAACCTTGCCGTATTGCAAATCAACCTGCTCGTCACTCCTCAGGTGAGATTGCAGCCAATCGAAGTCACGTTCTCGCGCCACAGTCGCGCCTAGGAGCAAGAAACGGTCTTCAGCGAGCCGGCAGACTGTTGCTTCACTCCATACGGTGCCGTTAGGCCGCAACATGTAAGCGAGTCGCACCCGACCCAATGCGGGCAACCTTGTACAGAACATTCGATTGAGGAAGGCTTCGGCTCCAGGACCACTGACCTCAAAGCGTGAGAAGCCCGGGTGATCCATTACTCCCACGTGATCCCGCACAGCTAGACACTCGGTTGCAACAGCGTCATGCCAATGTTCATCGCGGTAGCTGAGATCAGCATGGCCATATGGCAACGAACCGAACCAGAATGCACGCTCCCAACCAGCGATTTGCCCAAAGCGAGCACCCTTTGCAGCCAAAGTCTCGTACAGAGGACTCTTGTTGACAGGACGCGCTGATTTCCAGATTCGATGAGGGAACGGTTCCGCGTACTGGTGCTCATAAAGCTCGCGCACACGCGCGTTGGCGTAACTCCAACGTCCACGACCCTGCAGTGCCCAGTCGCCGAAGCGGCGCGGATCCCAGGACGAAACATCCCACTCCGTGTCACCATCAACGATTAGTTCACTCAGCACCTTTCCGACAGCAGCAGCTTGAGTCACTCCAACTTGTACACCCACTGCCTGATAGAAGTTGCGAACACTCCCTGCAGGCCCCACAAGCGGATTGGCGTCGGGCGAATAGGTGATCGGGCCGTTGACAAACCTCGCGACGCCCGCTTCCTCAAGCAACGACACATGGAGGGCCGCATCAAGAGCTGCCTCAGCGATGTCATCAGTTGATGGAGCGAAGAGCGAAGAGTCAAATATTTTGGGAGACTTGTCATGCCAGACGGTGCGCCCAGAGTGGCCGTAGTTTCCGAACAGCAACCGGTCTTGTTCACGGCGCAGGTAAAACATCAAATTCGGGTCACGCACTAACGGAAACATCTCAGTATTTGTCTGCAGTAGATGCAGGGGTTCGGTCACGATGTATTGGTGTTCCAGCACGGCAAGGGGAACCTCAACACCAGCAAGGGCGCTGACTTGTGAGCCGTAGAACCCTGCTGCGTTGATGACCGTGTCGCAATCGACGGTCAACTTGTCTTCTGACGAGACCCCAGCGCCCGGGGACGTGCGTTCGACGTGAACTCGCCAGTTTGCGCTGCTACATCGATCAAGTGACTCGATACCAACCACCTCGCTGCGGCGCATCAGGCGTGCTCCCAGAAGGCGTGCTCGCCGGGCGAAGCTATGTGTGAGCCCGCTTGGGTCTATGTCACCTTCGTAAGGATCAAATAGGCCAGTAATCACTGTCCCGTCGTCTCGCCAGAGCGGATGCATTGCCTCCATCTCCGATGTCGAGATCATCCGAAGATCGAAGCCGAGACCCGTAGAGATTCCGAGCACGTGGTGAAAGTGATCGATCCGGTTCCGAGTGTGAGCTGGCCAGAACGCCTTGGTCTTGCGATACGTGATCGGATGTGCCGGATCACTCGCTAGTCCCGAGTACAACTGCCAGGCATAGTTACCCGCACGCTGGCCAAGCCAGGAGTTGGAAAACGTTGGCACATTCCCCGCCGCGTGCCACGTGGAACCTGAGGTGAGATCGTGCTTCTCGATCAGCACCGTGTCCGTGCGTCCGGCACGAGCCAGGTGCCAGAGGATCGACGTGCCAACCACCCCACCACCGATCACCACGATCTCTGCTGACGTGGCTGATGTCGTGTCGTCGCCGTTCATGCCGAATGCTGAGTCACTCGAGCACGGGAGCGGTCGCAGTGTCGCATCATCACCGGAACTCGGGAAGCCTGATGTCGAATCGTGCCCGCACTCCAGCCTCAGCCGTTCGCGGCAAATGTCCGGGGCGGCCCGATTCCAGAATCTCGGTCACCCGAGCATGAGCCCGATCCCAGAGCGAAGGTCTGCCCGCCGCGATCCACTCTTCAACGGAACTTCGGTCACCAACTTCGGGATACAGGTACTCACTTCTCATCAACTCAAGGGTCTGGGATTGCCCCAGGTAGTGCCCGTCGCCGGTCACGGCGGATTCGATGACATCCAGATCCAGATGTGATGCATCGACGTCGACTCCCCGCACAGATCGCAGAACCGCACCGCACATGTCGTTGTCAATGACAAGACTCTCGGGGCTCGCGACCATGATCGAGCCGAGCATCCCGACCGCAAGCTGCACCATGTCGGCACCCGCATGAGCAGCCAGCGCCACCGTGTAGCCCTTCTCGTAGCCAGCCTGGCTATCGGCAGTCTTTGAGTCGGTGATCCCCGCTGACACCGCGTGAGGGATCTCCAGCGCACGCAGCAGTTGTGCCGCGGCAGCGCTGGCAACCGCGGCCTCGCCACTGCCCCCAGTCATGGCACCACTCCGCAGGTCGGAGATGAAGGGCATGAAGGCGTGAATGCAAGGGTGCCCGGGCTTGATTGAGTCAGCGAGCACGACACCAGCAAGGATCTCGGCCAACCCCTGGGCAAGGCTGCCGGCAAGAGACGCTGGGCTTGTGGCTCCGGCCTGCCCTGCCGAGCAGGTTTGCACGATCATGCCGCGCTCAATGGCAGCTTTCATGATTGCGCAGCCTTCCGGAGCAAATCGCAGAGGTGGCACCACGTGGACGACAACGGCCATCGAGAATGGTCGTCGAGCGAAGGCGCCCTCGGCTCCGAGGCACGTGTCGAATAGGTCGACCACCTGATTGAGGCTTGTTGCCGACGTGAAACTGAGACCTGTTGGCTTGGAGGTACCCGCCACTAGAGCGAACGCAGTGTTGATGTCGAGAACGGTGTCTGTGGCTATGTCGCGTGCTACCAACGGCCGTAACCCGAATGAATGTTGGAACATTCATTGAGAACCCGCATCATCTTCCACAGATCTGAAATGGTGCTCTCTCGGTAGACACCCGTAGCGGCGTCGAGCGTCTGAACTGCCGCTCCCCCGCTGCCGATATGTACGCCGGTACCACCAACATCGATGCCACGATCCTCGGTGAACCCCGGCACCACAACCATTGCGGGGGCTCGTGTGAGTGCTGCCTCCACCATCGACCGCGGCATACACAACCGGCCGTCGGCTCGATGCCGAGCGCCACGTGCAACCAAGTGGCCCGCGAACAGAGTTGGAGTGTCAGCCATGCCAACACCTTCGAGGATCGAAAAGGCATGCTCAATCACGGCTGCGAGGTCGTCGGGTGCAAGCGGCTGGAACGCTCCACCCACAGGAGGCGATGCAACCTGCACCTGCAGAGTTCGGTCTGCCTTTGCCCTCCGCCGTTGGCGCTTTCCACGACTCGCTCGCAGTCGCCGGTCAGACACAGTCGAGGATCCACACTGTCACGATGGTCAAGTCTCGCCTACTCGTACGGATTCCCCGCCGGAAGCGAGCACCAGCGAGCAACTCGAGACACGAGCCGAGCGACTGCTTGAGCAGCCCACCAGTTGAATCTTGTAGATACTTGATGAATCTGACTATTGTCTGGAGCAATGATTGGTTACATTCAGGTCATGACTAATTCAGATGACCGCTCAACACACGGCCTCTCGGATGAGGAGACCAATGGACAAGTGAGTGCATGGGAGCGTCTCGCCGAACTCCTTAGCGAGGAGAACATGCTCCCGAGGTTCCGCAAACTCAGCTACGAAGAACGTGGAAGAGTGCTGGATCTCCCGTAAGGCTCTCAACCCAATCTGCTGGATTGACCTTGACAGCTAAAGTGGGAGTTACTGCGACCGATGTCGTGTTGGATACTTGGATAATCAGGAAGCACGTTCGGGGGAAACGCCAGATTGCTGATGAGGTCCAGGAAGTTCTCTCAGGGGTTCCTCAGCGGTCAAAGATCTCGATGGCGACTCTCGGCGAGGCCGAAAGCGTAGTCGCAAGGACCTATCCGGTGATTGTGGTTCAGGCCTTCATCACCGAGCTATTGGAATCGTTGGATTTGGTGGAGACGGATCTGTCTTTGCATCGGGCGGCGGCTTGGTTGCGGCAGTTCTACTTCATGTCGTTCGCAGACTCGTATGTAGCTGCGACGACCATTGCCTGTGATGGCGTTGTATGGACTGGTGATCCCGAGTTGTTGTGTGCTGATCGAATCTGGGGTGCCCAGGACCTACGAGAGCCCAGCGATCTGGCGCGAGCTTCCAACAAGTCGAGGGTCGGATTCCGCCGCCTGATGGCCGATCAAGCGACGCCCGAGTCGCTGCTAGTTGACATCAGGCAACTGCTCGGGAGTTCACGACCAGGATGCGAGAGCGATGGCAGTGGTGCTGGCGTAGAGGATCCTGCGACTTGGTGCGGCACTGAGGAACATTCCGTTGGCGACTCTTGATCCTGTGGCAACCCGATCAATGAGGCTTCCGGTGCCGACATCCACCACCACTAAGTCGTCCGAGGACGGCCCACCATCGTCGGGAGCCCTGAAGTCGTTGATCACAAGTTCACCCGACTCGGGGAACACGACTGGCTGCATCGATGGTCGCACATCAAGGTGCCACGCCACCCGCATCTCACGACGGTCAACTGCTCCGTTGCCATTCCGCTCCGCTATCTCCACACCGGCGAGGCCGCCATTGACCGAGTCCCAGGCGATGGCCATACCCGTGCTGGCGTTCGCTCGAGGAACATGCACAGGTGGTGCGATGATCCCACCGCCAGGAGTTCCGAACGGCTCAATGTGATCGCAGTCACGGTCGTCAGACAGGCCAACACGCAGTAGCCGCTGCGCCCCCGACCATGGTGCAGGCAGCCGCCACGAGAGCCGGTTACCTGGAGGCTCAGCAAAACGACCATTCGGTTCAGTTGTGTGAATGGCTCGCACAGGCTTTATGTCACCGCAATCCATGAACCAGCAGTCACCATCAGAGAGGGAACAGTCCCAAGACATCCCGTGTGAACCGCCACGGTTGCGGTATCGGGGACGCCAACTGCTGTCGAGGTTCAGCCCGATACCACAAACGTCGGTGCCAGGTTCACCAACAGTTAGTCGGAAGTAGTGCTCTGTGCCCGGCACATACACAAGCTCCGTCAGTTCCCCATCCTGTTCAACAACATCAGCGGCGATCCGCCCCATCGAACCTTCAAGCAACTGCAACGGCTCACCCACTAGCTCCAGCGACTCAGGCTCAAGGCGGGTCAGCGTGGTGCATCCCTGACCCTCAAGTCGCAAATCCTTGGTCAGGATCGTCCCGTCACGAAGAGCCAACATCCCGTTATGAGATCGATCGACTGGCAACTCGCGTTCGGCCAGCACCGACAAGTCGTGGGGATCCAACTTGTGCAAGAACGAGCCGTTGATGCTGTAAATGGCGCCGTTGGCATGTACCAGGATCGATCCGCACCACACGTGACTACCGCACGGCAACTTCGGTGACCGTGCCACCGGTTCAAGCGCCAACTCTCCGTCACGGCTCAAGTCCAGTCGCTGCACCCATCCGAACGGCTCGGGGCCGCTAAACGCAGGCATCGTGCCGCCAAGAAACCACTCGTCGGGCTCGCGCTGCACGAACATGACGTTCCAGCGGACATCGCGCCGAGTAACCACCGACGCCCGACCCGAAGCAGCATCTAGGCGACCGACTGCTGCTTTCTGTCGCCGGTTGCCACCACACTCGGCGGGCCACGCAGACGGCCAATAGCCATCACGCGCACCCGGCCGACCCTCAAACCGATCTAACCCAGTCACAATCAGCCTCCCTCAAACAGGTCAGGTGTCTAGCTTTCCCACACAGTCGCTGCGCAAGCTTGCGCAGCCCTTGGGCTCGGCGGAATCACGTTGTTCGACGCCTATCGAAGACTGTCGACTCGAAGACTGTCGACACTCACGGGGAGCGGTCTAGCAGTGACGGGACGTAGGAGAAATCGGGTTGGCAGGTGGCGATTGCAGGATCACGAAGACCTCTTGGTGTAGCGATGCGGGTGACCAGGCGACTCACATCCAAGATCGTCGTTCTATGGCGCGCCGAGCCATCATCCCCGGACACCCGGGCTCGCACTCCGCGCCAGACACGAGCCGGGACGATCCGACCAACGCCCGTGACTAGCCAAACCTCTACTCCAAGGTTCCGGGCCGCCTCAGCTACCGCAATGGCTTCTTGATCAACAAGCGCCTCAAGCGGCCCGACACAATCACTAGACACCAACACAACATCGGTTACAGCCACCGCATGTCCTGCAGGCTCGGCGCGGGGCACCTTTGCCAGATCGGGCCTATCCCGGAACAAGTCGGAGATGGCTTCGTTGTAGCCGACGGACAGAACAGACGCCCCTGCCGGCACACGATCCAGCACAGCACCTGTGCGATCCTGGGACAGCTCCCGCAGTGCCTGGAACGCGGCCTGGCGAGCATCAGATGCGATGACCATCTTTGAAGCAAGCCACATCAGGGGTCCGCAATCCGGTCGTCTTGCCAACAGTTGACGGCACGCTGTGAGCAGTGCCATAGGGTCATGTGCCACCATCAGGAGCGCCTTGGCTGCTTCCCGGACTAACGGTTCAACAGGCACTGCACCCGCACGAGCCACATATCGCAGACGCTCCATCGGATGCACCCCCCGATGTTACGTAAGACCAAAGCGATAGCTTTGGACAGCGATGACCAGCGTTGCTCTCGATGTGGATCTGACCCCGATCGGGTCGCAGGCACGACCATTTGAGGAGTGGCTCACCACATTCCCGATCGCTGCCGTGGTTCTCGACCCTTACACCTATGAGAGTTCCTGGATTTTGGACACGGCCCGGCGGATCTTGATCACCTACAAGGGCGCTGGTTGTCGAACCTGTTGGATCATCGGTTGTGGGGCCGAAGATGCCAGACGTTTCCTGGGGCCATACGCGGATGAGTTGCTAACGTTCGTCGACCCAGAGCGCCAGGCAATCGCTGCGCTCGGACTCGAGCAGCTTCCGGCCTTCGTGCTCGTATTGCAGGACGGCTCGGTCACGGCGAGCGCCGAGGGATGGAATCCCTCGAAGTGGCGTGAGGTTGCTTCCAGCATCTCCGACCTCACCTCATGGAACCGTCCGGTGATTGGTGATGCCGGCGATCCAGGACCTTTCCCGGGAACACCGGCTACACCTTGAGTTGCCAGCCACAACTCGGCGTCAACATCGTAAGGCCGAGAGCGCGTGGCTGACTTCGCATACTCAGACCTTCTACCGCTCGGCGCAGACACGACTCAATATCGCCAAGTCAGCGATGCAGGAGTTTCAACCTTTGACGCCGAAGGGCAGACGTTTCTTCGGGTGGAGCCCGAAGCACTGCGACACCTCACCGCCGAAGCGATGTATGACATCGCGCACTACCTTCGCAGCGAACATCTGCAGCAACTTCGCAACATCCTCGGCGACCCTGAATCGTCAGCCAACGACCGCTTCGTAGCGACAGAACTGCTCCACAACGCCAACATCGCTGCTGGTGGAGTGCTCCCGATGTGCCAAGACACCGGCACGGCCATTGTTGTGGGTCGCAAAGGTGAGCGTGTGGTGACCTTCTGTGATGACGCCGAAGTCATCTCACAAGGCATCTTCGACACCTATCAGACCTCCAACCTGCGCTACTCGCAACTTGCGCCACTTGACATGTTCAACGAGGTCAACACGGCCAACAACCTGCCAGCACAGATTGAGATCTACTCCAAGAAGGGCAACAGCTACGAACTACTCTACATGGCCAAAGGCGGAGGATCGGCCAACAAATCATTCCTATTTCAGAAGACCAAAGCGCTACTCAACGAGCGCTCGCTGCTTGATTTCTGCGACGAGGCACTGCGCAAGCTCGGCACTGCTGCATGCCCGCCGTATCACCTAGCGCTCGTCGTTGGAGGCACATCCGCGGAGTACAACCTCAAGACCGCCAAGCTCGCCTCCGCCAAATACCTCGACTCGCTCCCAACAAGTGGAAACGCCCAATCCGGGCACGGATTCCGAGACCTTGAGTGGGAGCAGAAGATCCTGGAGTTGACTCGCAAGTTCGGGATTGGAGCCCAGTTCGGTGGCAAGTACTTCTGCCATGACGTGAGGGTGATACGCCTGCCCCGCCATGGCGCATCCAACCCTGTCGGGATAGCCGTTAGCTGCTCGGCGGACCGTCAAGCCCGAGCCAAGATCACCGCCGAAGGTTTGTTCCTGGAACAGCTTGAAACCGACCCGGCACGCTTCCTGCCCGAGACAACCAGCGACGAGCTATCCCATGAAGTTGTCCGGGTTGACCTTGACAAGCCCATGGACCAGATCCGTGGACAGCTCAACCGCTACCCGGTCAAGACTCGCTTGGCACTAACCGGCACCCTCATAGTCGGTCGCGACATCGTCCACGCCCGGCTCAAGCAACACCTTGATCAAGGCAAGCCACTTCCTGACTACATGCGCAATCATCCGATCTATTACGCCGGGCCCGCCAAGACGCCAAAGGGCTATGCATCAGGCTCATTCGGCCCGACCACCGCAGGCCGCATGGACTCATACGTCGACCTTTTCCAGTCCCACGGCGCCTCGCTTGTCATGCTCGCCAAAGGCAACCGCTCCCGCGATGTCGTCGATGCCTGCGCGCGCCACGGGGGCTTCTACTTAGGTTCGATAGGGGGGCCAGCCGCCCGTCTCGCTCAGGATTCGATCCACAATGTAGAAGTGCTGGATTTTGAAGAACTAGGCATGGAAGCTGTCTGGCGCATCGAAGTCGAAGACTTCCCCGCATTCATCGTGATCGACGACAAAGGCAACGACTTCTTCGAAGAGGTCTCCACTCCGGTCAAGCTCCGCCGCTAACAATCGCGCTGTCGCGATGTTGCACTGAAGGGTTAGCTGTCCGCGACAGTTGACTCCGGTAATTGTTGGCTCCACCGCAGGCGATCGCAGTCGCCCCAGAGTTCTTCTAGGCGGTAGAAGTCTCGATGCTCGGCATCGAAGACATGCACTACGAACGATCCGTAGTCGAGCAGCACCCACTGAGCTTCATCGGAACCCTCTATCGCTAACGGCGCGGGGCCGCCCGCTACGTGAAGTGCCTCCTCAACACCTTCAGTGATGGCACGCACCTGCCGAGGGTTGTTCCCATGTGTGATCACGAAGTAGTCGGTGACCACCAAGATGTCACCGACATCAACAACCAGGGGGTTGACTCCCTTTAGGTTGTCGGCTGCTGTTGCGGCGGCTATTGCCCAGTGCCTTGCGCCTTCTGGTGACGTGACGGCAAGGCCATTGCGTGCGTCACCCAGTTTGATCACCCTTGTAGCTGGTCAAGTCCAACGGTCACAGTTACATCCGACAGTTCGGGCTCTCCCTCTGGACGCTCGATTAAGGCCATCTCGAGACCCAAGTTGGCTGCGATGGTGTTGATGATCGGATCGGTCACGAGTTCAGGGCGATGGTAGGCGAACTGGGTGGCTGCCACACCGAACTGAGCAGCATTACCCATGACCGGGATGACACCTCCCGATGAGATCACAGTCGAAGCGAGTTCATAGCGCAAGGCCGGATCGCCAACCCCGTCAAGCAACTTCACCCGAGGCCGCCAGTACGACTCGGGACTCCGGGGCCACGGCACCAACTCAAGCACCCGGGCATGCAACTGCACCATCTGATCGCGTGTCAGCACATAGAAGGGCGGCAACCCCGGATCGAGCGCCACCGCTTGCATTCCAGCCACTTCGATCACCGTCGTACCGGCAGCAAACGCCCGCAGGTAAGGGAACAGCCCCGCTTCAAACGGCAGCAGCACTTCGCTGGGATCCTCGGCACGGTTGACCACACCAATCCAGGACTCCCAAAGTGCTCTCTGGCGTTCCAGGCGGTTGGCGTCTGCTTCATCAGGGTTGCGGAACGCAAAAACCGCAGCGGCGTCACTTGCTTGCAACCGGTCAGCGCCTGCCGTATAGATCACCCGAGCCGTACCGGAGGATGACACCTCCACGAGATCATCAACAAAGAGGTACGGCAATGGTTCAGCCGGTCGCATAGCCGCAGCAAGGTCATCGGTTGATAGCTCCACCACTTCGTCGAAGCCGACACCTAAAGCGCTCTCAACGAGATGATGAACCGCCGTAGCACCTTCTTCAGCAAAGGCAGCCGCAAGGATCTTTCCGCTGTCGGGATTAGCAGGATCGGGTGCCACGAATAGGTCAGACGACAACAACACGATGCCCCCACCGGAATCCACGCCAGTAGAAGCCATGAACGTGACACCCACGAGTTGCCCAGAGTCGACATGCAGCACAAGCAGCGTGGGGGTCGCGCCAACCAGCTCGAGGTAACCCGGTTCGTCAGGTTGGTAGACGACTGACTCAGAGACCTCGTCAACTTCGCGGTTCAGGACAGCTCCGCCACCCGCTTGCGCCAGCAAGAAGACCGCCACGGCCATCGCTACAACAATCGCTGGGTATCCGAAGCGCCAGAAATTGTGTGCTCGAGGGGCGGGACGGCTCCGCCACCACCAACTGAACAACCGCGACCTACGCGACCTAACTGTGCCATCAGCGTCGGCCTCAGTGCTGCCGACCCCATCGGAGCCAGAACTCATAGTGTGGCGAACTGGCGGACGCCGTAAAGGCCTCTGGAGCGAATGACATCAATCACGGTCGCTGGCACCAATGCCTCTGCTGGTCGGCCCTGCGCGAAGCGGTAGCGGAGATCACTCGATGAGATCTCCAGCGCCGGAACATCAACGTAGATCGCAGGCCAGCCATCAGGAGCGCACTCGTCGTTTCGCCCAGCGCGGCGAGCCACCACCGTTGTTGCCATTCGCTGGAGTTCGCCGGGGTACTTCCACGTGTCAAGACCAGCAGCCGCGTCAGATCCCACGATCAGCAAGAACTCAGCATCAGGACAACCCGAACGTAGCTGCGCCAGGGTGTCAACCGTGTAACTGCTGCCACCGCGGACAATCTCCGTGGCGCTTGCTTCAAGACCCTCGATTCCCGAAACGGCAGCACGCAACATTTCGAGGCGCAGCTCAGCGGGGGTGACCAACTCGCACATCGACTTCTGCCAGGGATCGTTAGCCACGACCATGAGCACCTTCGCTAGACCGAGCACATGGCGAACCTCAAGCGCCGCAGCGAGGTGCCCGAAGTGGGGAGGATCGAACGTGCCGCCAAAGACACCCACCCGATCCGCAACCGCTGGCACCGCAAGAGTGTACGCTTGCGACTTACCTGTCCGCTTCGTTAGGCGATTCGACCGCATTACCGCTGTGAAATGAGTCACAGCTGGCCTTCCGGTGCCCGATTTGCCGCGTTTGACTTGCACCGCAACGCACACCTAGTGTAAGTTGCACCCTTGACGGGCTGGAGTGCGCGCGCATGGAAGGTGTTCGCACCCGGCACCAGAAACCTCCCCCAACGCAGAAAGCGAGTAGGTCGCAGCACGCCGCGAGCGGGCTCGGCCGTGTGAATGTTGAATGAGTGATTCAGTCGGACAGTACCTAAACGAGATCGGTGCAGTGGCGCTGCTCAACGCTCAAGAAGAGCGTGAGCTGTCACAGATCATCGAGAAGGGCGTGGACGCACGCCTACGCAAGGCCAACGGCGAGCGGGGCCGTCGAATCAACAAGGACATCCGCGAAGCGGTCGCAGCCAAGGATCGGTTCATCCGGGCCAACCTGCGGCTGGTCGTGAGTGTGGCACGCCGCTACCCGCTGCCCCCGGGCATGGAACTGCTAGACCTCATCCAGGAAGGCAACCTGGGCCTGGAGCATGCCGTCGACAAGTTCGACTGGCGCAAGGGATTCAAGTTCTCCACCTACGCAACGTTCTGGATCCGCCAGTCGATCGGGCGTGCGCTCGACCAGAAGGCGAGCCTGGTGCGTCTGCCCGGTGATCGTTCCGCCAGCCTGCGCGCCGCCCTGCGCCAGGTATCCGGCGATGGTGACGAGCTTGATGACGACCATGCCCGGCTGCACCGGTTGACCACACCGACATCGCTAGATCGGACAATTGGCGATGATGACAGCAACGAATTGGTCGACCTTTTGCCTGACGCCAACCCTGGGCCGGAGCTCGAGGTAATGGCCAAGACCGAGGTTGAGATGGTCACCGGACTGCTCGACATTCTTGAGGATCGCGCCCGGTACGCCGTGCGCCAGCGCTTCGGTCTGGCAGACGGCATCAAGCGTTCGTACCGAGAGGTAGGCGAGGAACTAGGCGTCACTGCCGAAGCAGCAAGGCGTCTCGTAAAGCGTGCCATCAACACGGTGCGCGAGTACGCCGATGAGCGGCGGCTAGCCGACGTTGTCGATGCTGCTTAACCTAGGGTGATGATCGACCCAGAACAGCCTGTCGTCACAGCTAGCGACTGGACGCCTTCAACCTGGCGCAACAGAACGGCACTACAGCAACCTGTCTGGCCTGATCTTTCCGAACTAGATCAGGCCACCAAGGAACTGCGGGATTTGCCACCGCTGGTGTTTGCGGGCGAGGCCCGGTCGCTGCTGAGCCACCTCGGGCGTGTCGCTAACGGTGAAGCGTTCCTGTTGCAAGCAGGGGATTGTGCAGAGTCGTTTGAGTCGTCGGCCGACTCGATCCGTGACCGGCTCCGGGTGATACTGCAAATGGCGATCGTTCTGACCTATTCCGGTGGCATGCCACTGGTAAAGGTCGGACGAATCGCCGGGCAGTTCGCCAAGCCCCGCTCGAGCCCTACCGAGACTCGTGGCGATGTGGAGTTGACATCGTTTCTTGGCCACATGGTCAACGACATCGGCTTCAGCGAGGCAGAACGACGGCCTAACCCACGGCGACTGCTCACCTCGTATCACCGCGCCGCTGCAACACTCAACCTGTTAAGGGCCTTTACCCGTGGCGGATATGCGGATCTGTCGAGGGTCGCTAGCTGGAACCGCCAATTCGTGGCGACCTCACCGGCTGGGAAGCGCTACTCGAAGATGGCTAAAGACATCGATCGTGCGCTGCGTTTCATGACTGCGTGCGGGCTCACCAATACGAACACGCCGCAACTGCATGAGGTTGAGTTCTATACGAGCCATGAGGCTCTGCTCCTTGACTATGAGGAAGCGCTGACTCGTGAAGATTCGACCACTGGTGCGTGGTACGACTGCTCGGCGCACCTGTTGTGGATTGGCGAACGCACGCGCCAGCTCGATGGTGCCCATGTTGAGTTCTTGCGCGGTGTCAATAATCCACTTGGCTGCAAGATCGGCCCAACCGCAACCACCGATGAAGTAATCGGTCTGTGCGAGGCGCTCAACCCCGGTCGTGTTCCCGGACGGCTGACGTTCATCACCAGGATGGGAGCGAGCAACCTTCGCGACCTGCTGCCGCCGCTGCTGCGCGCAGTGCGTGACGAGGGGCATCCGATCGCTTGGACTTGTGATCCGATGCATGGCAACACCTACAAGTCTTCCACTGGCCATAAGACCCGTCACTTTGACGATGTGCTCGCTGAGATCAGTGGGTTCTTTGAAGCACATAAGGCTTGTGGCACTTGGCCTGGCGGTGTTCACGTTGAACTCACTGGCGACGCTGTCACGGAGTGTGTTGGCGGGTCGGATGACATCAGCCACGAAGATCTCGGGCAAGCCTTTGAGACGTTGTGTGATCCGCGACTCAATGGCCGCCAGAGCGTTGACCTGGCATTCCGGGTAGCGGAGATGCTCACAGCACGCAACTAACCCGCCACCCAACAGCTGCCGGTGGCACCAAAAGCACCGCTAGACGGCACCCTGCAACTCATGGCTCCCGGTGAATAGCAATAGCACCGAGTCGCCAACGCGCGCCAGTAGGGGACTGCTTGATGGTTTGATCGTCGCCGATCTTTCCCGTGTTCTCGCAGGCCCCTATTGCACCATGTTGCTCGCTGACCTGGGTGCAACGGTCATCAAAGTCGAGAGTCCGGCAGGCGATGACACTCGCACCTGGAAGCCCCCCGTAACGGAAGACGACATCGCCACGTACTACCTCTCAATCAACCGTGGCAAGCGATCGATTGTCTGTGACTTCTCGAATCCCGAAGACATCGCTCTGATTCACGAACTGTTCCGGCGAGCCGACATTGTTGTCGAGAACTTCAAGGTAGACGGACTCAAGAAGTTCGGACTTGACTACGACAGCGCTCGAGCCATAAACCCTCGACTCGTATACCTGTCAATAAGCGGGTTTGGCACCACCAAAGGTGCTCGTTTACCGGGATACGACCTAGTTGTGCAAGCAGTTTCAGGGCTGATGAGCCTCACAGGGGCAGCAGACGGACCTGCGTATCGAGCAGGTATCTCGGTCTTTGATGTGATGTGTGGTCTTCACGGCGCTATCGGCATCTTGGCTGCCTTGCGGCAGCGTGATGTGACTGGAGTTGGCCAGCAGGTTGAGGTCAACCTGTTGAGTTCAGCTATGTCGGGGCTGGTAAATCAGACTGGTGCGTATGCAGCAGCTGGAACTCATGCCATGCGGATGGGTAATGAACATCCCAGCGTCTATCCGTATCTGGTCATGCCAACCGCGGACAGAGATGTGATCATTGCCGCAGCTAATGACCGCCAATATGCCCAACTCTGTGATGTTCTGGGTGTTCCTGAATTAGCTGAAGACGAGCGCTTCAAGCTGAACGCATCCCGAACGGCCAACCGCAGCGAACTGTACCCACTGCTTGTCGAACGGCTCACACAGTGGTCAGCCGATGACCTGTTTGTCGCACTCAATGGACGCGGCGTGCCATGTGGCCCGATCAACAACATCGCCGAAGGAGTTGAGTTGGCGGCAACCCTGGGACTTGAACCGGTGGTTGAGGTTGGAGACACAGACCGCGCCGTCGGCGTGATCAGCCATCCGATCAGCTTCAGCGGCAGCGACGTGAGCTACGACTACCCGCCACCACGTCTGGGCGAAAACGGTGATGAGATCCGTGCCTGGCTCGCAGGTGATCAAGCAAGCTAGATAGCTGGGCGACACATCCACCCAAGCACATACGTCGTGACGGCTGCTAGGCGAGTCGGTCGACGAACGACTCGAGTTGGCGCAGATTCCGAACCTCAAAGACACCGTCACAGTGAGGTGCATAGTCCTCAACGATTGAGTCACCGGTATTCCAGTAGCTGCGAGGTTCCGGGTTGAGCCAGAACACCTGGCGAGCTTTGGATTTTACATCCTTGATGATGGAACTCTGAGCAGCGTGATAGTTGTTGCGAGCATCACCCAGGATCATCACTGTTGTGCGTGGCCCGATGTCTGAGCCAAAAGAATCCCAGAACACTCCAAAAGCGTGACCGTAGTCTGAGTGACCATCTACCCAGACGACATCAGCTTCGGTGTTGACCCGATGGATCGCTTCGACAATGTCGTCGGTGCGCTCAAAGTAGCTGGTTACTTCATCTAAACCATCAATAAAGACAAACGAACGCACCTTGGTGAACTGGCTCGACAGTGCATAAACCAGATGCAAAGTGAACCGTGCAAACGCCGCAACCGAGCCCGAGACATCTGCGATAACCATTATCTCGGGCTTGTGAGGGCGAGGGTGACGGAACTTGGGTTCGGCTGGCACTCCCCCATACGAGAGCGAATGGCGCACCGTGGAACGGAAGTCCAGCGGGCCTCGCCGACCGTGACGACGCTTGCGCGCTAACCGGGCCGCAAGCTTTCGGGTCAAGGGAAAGATCGCTTTGCGCAGGCTCACCATCTCTTCACGGGAAGCATGCATGAAGTCAATGTCAGACGGCAAGGGCTTGCGAAGCGTCTTTGCCATCGCCTCAACCCCACGATCAGCAACTAAACGCCGGCGGATCTCAGCTTCGATCTGCTGCTTGAGCTCACTCAAACGCAACTCGTAGGTGTCTCGGCGGAGCCGCTGTTCAAACTCGTCGGGCTCGCCCTCGGTGTCCTGGGCGGTTCTCATCAGCCGCTTGAGCACCCCGTCAAGTTCGAGATTCCTGAGCGTGCGGTACAGGTAGTAGGTGCCACCGACAGGGCGGCCGGGCTCCATCCCCGCATATCTGCGGACTGCCTCACGTGCCGCTTGGGCCATCATGGCGCGATCACCTTGAAGTAAGGCCCGGTACAGCATCTCGGCTAGCTCTTCGGGGGTCATCGGCTCCGACGCTCCCCCGGCACCCGCGCTAGGCCCTTCGTCACCCTCAGCAGCGTCACTGTCATCTGCTTGGTCGATCTCGATGTCAAACTGCGGCCCGCGCAACGAGAAGTACACATCAAAAGCCGTCTCGAAGGCACTCCAGTGAGCCTGGTTCTTCACCAGAGTCGCGCCTAGCGCGTACTTGAATGTGTCACGCTCAGCAAGATCGATGTGTTGCACCGCCTCAAAAGCGTCAAGGCTCTCGGTGAGACTCGCCGGTATACCAACTGCGCGCAACTCTGCGATAAACCCGTTGATCAGATCGACGAGTGGATCACCGCCAATAACAAGAGCCGGCTCCTCAACGGCCGGAGCAAGGGTCACAAGGTGATCGCCTTCACACCGCCAGGCTCAAGGCGACGAGATCCGAGTGTCACCTCAGACATCAGATCAAACCGCCTGGGATAGTCAGGGGGAGACACCGTCGGCAGTTGCGAGATCCTTAACGGCTCGGGTGATGTCACTGTGGTATTTCAACAAGATGTGAACCGTGTCGACCGCCACGGTTGCATCAACCTTTTGCACACCCAAGAGCACAAGTGTGCGAGCCCAGTCAAGAGTCTCAGAAACCGATGGCGGTTTCTTGAGTTCAAGTCGGCGGATTGAACGCACTACTCGCGCTACCTGATCGGCTAGGCTCTCCGCGATATCAGGCACCTTGGCCAAAACGATCTGTTTCTCTCGCTCCATTGTTGGGTAGTCGATATGTAGATACAGACAGCGCCGCTTCAGGGCTTCGCTTAGCTCGCGTGTGTTGTTTGAAGTGAGAAACACAAGCGGCAACTGCAATGCTTGCATCGTCCCGAGTTCGGGAATTGACACCTGAAACTCACTGAGCACTTCGAGTAGCAGAGCCTCAGCTTCAACCTCTACGCGGTCAACCTCATCAATCAACAACACGACCGGGTCGGTCGCAAGGATGGCCTCAAGCAGGGGACGAGCAAGCAGGAACTCATCCGAGAAGATGTTCTCGGAAATGTCATCCCAACCCTCCGACTCTCGCTCTGCTTGAATCCGCAGCAACTGCTTCTTGTAGTTCCACTCGTACAGAGCGCGGGCCTCGTCGAGACCCTCATAACACTGCAAGCGAATCAGCCGACTGCCTGAGATCTCTGCGACGCTCTTGGCCAGCTGGGTCTTTCCCGTGCCCGCAGGCCCCTCAACGAGGACGGGTTTATCGAGACGGTCTGCCAGATAAACCACGCCAGCAAGCCCGCTATCGCACAGGTAGTTGACTCTCTCTAATTGGTCGCGCACAACCGCGACATCGCTAAATCGCTCAGACATCTCTGTTGCAGCTAGAGGTTCTCAGACAGCTTCAAAACTTCAAGTAGCAATCAACGCACATGGCCGTCGCCGCGCACAACGACCTTCACCGTCGTGAGATGCTCAAGACCCATCGGCCCCCGCGCATGCAACTTTTGGGTGCTAATGCCAATCTCGGCACCGAAGCCGAACTCCTCGCCATCGACAAACCGGGTAGAGGCATTAACGAGAACAGCCGCAGCGTCCACCTCGGTGGTGAATCGGTCAGCAGCTGAAAGATCAGAAGTGATGATTGCTTCTGAATGCCCAGAACCGTTGTCGTTGATATGTGAGATAGCTTCATCAAGACCGTCAACCACCTTGACCGACATCTTTAAGTCGAGGTATTCGGTGGCGAAGTCTGAAGGGCTCGCCGCACCAATTGAAGGCACAATCTTGCGTGCTCTGCCGTCACCGACCAACTCCACGCCATCAAGCGCAGCCACAGCACGTGGCAAGAACTCAGCGGCAATCTGAGAATGCAGCACCAGAGACTCCAATGCATTACACACCGAAGGACGCTGCATCTTGCCGTTAATCACAATCCCGAGCGCCTTATCGAGATCAGCAGTTGCATCGATATAGGCATGACAGTTGCCCGCACCGTCAATCACCACCGGAACAGTGGCGTTCTCGACCACTGCAGAGATAAGCGAAGGCCCACCACGGGGGATGAGACAATCCACATAGCCGGTCTGTTGCATGAATTCCACCGCGGCTGCCCGTGATGTGTCCTCTACAAGCACGAGCGCATCGGCAGGCAGACCCGCAGATTCGATGGCTTCACGCATTACGGCGGAGATCGCAAGGTTGGAGTCGATAGCCGAGGACGAACCTCTCAGGAACGCTACGTTGCCCGACTTGAGGCACAAGCCTGCGGCGTCAGAAGTGACGTTGGGTCTACTCTCATAGATGATTGCCACGACACCGAGGGGCACTCTGACACGTTCAATACGAAGCCCGTTGGGTCGTACCCAACCATCGATCACCTCGCCAACTGGGTCACGGCGCTCCGCTACCTTTCGCAGACCGCCAGCCATCCCGGAGATCCGTGCTTCGGACAGGCGCAGCCGGTCAACCAGGGTGGGTGAAGTACCGTTAGCAATCGCCCGCTCAACATCGGAGCGGTTCGCTGCCAAGATCGCCGACGATCGCGACTCGAGCAGGTCGGCTGCGCGGCGCAAGGCTTCGTCTTTGGCAGCTGTTGTTGCCTTGGCCATGAGCCTTGACGCTGCCTTGGCTCGGGCTGCAAGTTCAGGGATGCTCGCCGGGGGAACCGCAGGCGTTTCAACGCTCGGTACAGCAGTTGGTTGCACTGGTCGCACTGCCATGTCTTCCGGTGTCTTAGCACCGTGGCGGGTCAGTATCTCAGCGGGTGACACTGCTGTAGCGGCTGTATTCATCTGCTCAGGCTACCGCCGATGCGGTGCGCGGCTTGCGCCACCGGTTAGAGGCCACAACCACCAGTGACTTCTGGGAAGAGTGCATCCGCACCCTTGCTGGTGGCCTTGGGCATCGGGGCGAGTCGGCTCGCCGGGCTCGGCCGCGAAAGCGTGGCTGCGCGCCTGCTGGGAAACACTGCCGCAGGAGACGCCTTTGCCGTAGCGATGCGGATCCCCAACATGCTCGCAAACCTGCTCGGCGAAGGGGTGCTTTCGGCAAGTTTCGTGCCTGTGTACTCGCGGCTGCTTCACGAAGCGACCGATGCCAACGACCGCCAACGAAGCAGCGAAGTTGCCGGTTCGGTAGCTGCCGCGGTGATGGCCACAGTCGGGCTGGCGACTGTGGTGCTGGTAACGCTGGCGCGACCGATCACCTTCCTACTCGCTCCGGGGCTAAGCGACGACCGCTTCGAGCTTGCCGTCTCCCTCGTACGCATCACCTCGGTTGGCATGGGATTTGCCGTGCTATCGGCCTGGTGTCTCGGTGTGCTCAACAGCCATCGGCGCTTTTTTGTGTCATATGCGGCACCGGTTGTCTGGAACGCGGTTCAAGTTGGAGCACTGATCGCAGCCTGGATCCTGGCGTTTGACCTTGACAGCACAGCACGTGCTCTGGCCTGGGGGGTTGCCGGCGGCGGTCTGGCCCAGCTGCTAGTTCAATTTCCCTCCACACTGCGACTGCTAGGCGGCCTGCGATTGCGTTGGAGACACCGACCCCGCGAGTTCGTAGAGATTCGCAACAGGTTCGTGCCCGCAGTCTTGGGTCGAGGCGTGGTACAGGTATCGGCCTATGTCGATCTAATGCTTGCCTCGCTGCTCGCAACCGGCGCGGTAGCTGCGCTGTTCCGGGCACAGCTGCTCTACATGCTTCCGGTCAGCCTCTTTGCCATGAGCGTGGCGGCTGCGGAGTTGCCCGAGATGTCACGGCTCAGTCGCAATGTCACAGCACTGTGGCAACGTTCCCGGCTAGCGATACGACGGGTCAGCTTCTGGATGATGCTCACTACTGCAGGCATGCTCGCAACCGGTGACTTGATGGTCGCACTGCTGTTTGAGGGTGGCGCCTTCTCTTCCGCAGACACCGTGCTTGTGTGGTTTGTCATGGCGGCATACGCGCTGGGCCTGCCCGCCACAGGCATCAACCGTGTGCTACAGAGCATGTGTTACGCAGTCGGTGACACTGCGGGGCCAGCACGTATTGCAGCCCTGCGAGTGGTGATCTCCGCGGCCATCGGGGTGGTCGTGATGTTTCCGCTAGATCGCGTGATCGTCAGCCCCGGAGCGCTGATCGGAGCTGCGGATGCTCTCGGGTTTGCCTGGGCACTTCCGCTCTCGGAGAGAGAAGCCGCAGATGTGGTGCGCCTCGGCGCATTAGGTCTCGCCACGGGCTCCGCGATTGGTGCTTGGGCTGAGTTCGCCATGCTCACCCGTCGAGTGCGATCTCCTCTCGGCATTGGTTCCACACTGGCACGGCTCATGCCTGCAGCAGCGCTGGCATTTGCGGTCGCTGCGGGTCTCAAGTTGATCACTGCCAGTTGGCTGGTGCTGCTCGCAGCACCTCTCGTTGGGGTTGTCGCCTCGGGCGTCTATGTGGTCACTGCACACCGCAGCGGTGTGCGCGAAGCTGACATGGTGTTGCGACCAATCCGGCGTCGCCTGTGGAAAAGTTAGGGGATAACTTACGATCATCGGTCGCAAATTCTGAGTTGGTGTCTGTGAGTTATCAGCAGAGTCGTCTAGAGTCGTCGCTATGTTGAAGCAGCTGAAACGGCGCTGGAATTACTTCAACGCGAAGATGAACCGCCGGTTTGAGGAGTCGGCTGATCCCAAGATCCAGCTTGAGCAGGCAATTGACGAGGCTCGCCAGCAGCACCGGCGACTCAAGGATCAGGCGGCCAACGTGATCGCCAACCAGAAGCAAACCGAGATGCGCCTCAGCCGCGCACTAGAGGATCTTGAGCGCGCCAACACCAACGTCCAGCACGCGCTACTCATGGCCGATGAAGCCATCGTCAGGGGCGACACGGCAAAGGTTGACTCCTACACGGCCGTCGCTGAGCGCATCGCTGAGAGCATGATCACCATGGAACACGAGGTCGACAACCTCAAGGCGTTGCACTTCCAAGCGACGCAAGCAGCCGATCAAGCCAAGGCAGCTGTCAACCAGAATGCTCTTGGCCTGCAGGAAAAGCTACGGGAACGTCAGCGACTGTTGGGCCAGATTGATCAAGCTCGCATGCAGGAGCAGATGAACGACGCCATGGGCTCGCTTACTGAGTCAGTCGGCGAGGATGTCCCGACTTTCAACGAGGTGCGCGACAAGATCGAAGCGCGTTACGCCAAAGCAAAAGGGGTAGCCGAACTGTCGTCGGTGGCGTCTGATCCTGGCGGAGTGGCCGGAATGCTTGAAGTTGAGGCTGCCGCCCGCCAGAACGAAGCCAGAGCGCGTATCGCGAAGTTGCGCAGCCAACTCGGAATTACTGCGGGTTCGAATGCCGGTGAGATTGCAAGCGGCGGCACTACGCCAAAGTCAATTGCCGCTCCACAAACCGAAGCCGCGAACGAGCGAGAGTCGAACAGCAAGAAGACTGCCTAAGCCCTGCGACCCACTAGCGACCGGCAAGCTCGCCGGCGACGTTAGCTCGCAGGCAATACGACCAGATCGTTTGCGTGAATCATGATGTTTGGAGCACCTGGCGGTAGCGCCTCGCGACGGTGTCCAGCTGCGGCACGCAACTCGTCGCTGCCATGACGGGCCACGCCCCGGGCGAACACCTTGCCGTCTTCACCGAGTACCTCCAGAACTGAGCCAGAATCAAAGGTTCCCAACACCTTGCGCACACCTATTGCAAGGAGCGACTTGCCTCTCTGAAGAGCCGCTTGAGCGCCTCCATCAACAACAACTTCACCTTGTGAGTCGACTGCGAAACCGATCCACAACTTGCGGGCAGGTAGTCGCATGCGAGCCGCCCGCACCCGGGTACCCACCCCGGAAACTCCCCCGACCGCATCTGCAAGAACATCAGGACGAGCCGCGTCAGCGATGACGGTCGGCACTCCAGAGAGTGACGCAACCCGGGATGCGGTGAGTTTAGAAGCCATGCCACCACTACCGCGCTTGCTGCCTGTTCCACCAGCTGCACGCCGTAGGCGACCGTCGAACGTGACTATCTCCGAGATCAGAGCAGCCTCGGGGTTCCTGCGCGGATCTGCTGTGTGAACCCCAGCAATGTCGGTTAGCAGAACCAGCAAGTCGGCATGGACAAGGTTGGCCACGAGCGCCGCTATCCGATCGTTGTCGCCCCAGCGAATCTCGTCGTCAGCCACTGCATCGTTCTCGTTGACCACTGGCACCACATCGAGGTCAAGCAGCCGGCGCAGAGTGGCGGAGGCGTGTACATATTGGCTGCGGATCACGAAGTCAAGCGGCACCAGCAGCACCTGGCCGGCCACAACCCCAAGGCTTGAGAAGACATCCCGATACATGCCCATCAGGGCGCTCTGGCCTACCGTCGCTACTGCTTGCAGGGTGCCGATGCCAAGCGTGTGCCGTTGCTGGCTCAAGCCGAGTTCAGGCAAACCGGCAGCTATCGCCCCGCTCGTGACAACCACCACCTGGTGCCCCACCGAGCGCAGCCACGCAACCTCGGTACACAGCTTGGTGATGGCCGCTTCGTTGATGGCGCCACTCTCATCTGTGATCGATGACGTTCCGATCTTGGCTACGACCACCTGGCGCGAAGTGTCGTTGCGTACAGCTTGCTCCACTGGGGGGCTGCTATGGGGTGGTGGCGGGCTCACCGCCCGGTCCGCCGGCGCCTGCGGGCACGATCCGAACCCGTGGCTCCATGCTGTGACGAGTGACCGTCTATGGCGTTGTCATCGTGGTACTCGAACTCGAAGCCCCCGATATGTACGACATCTCCCTCGCGAACACCGCGAGATCGCAACGCACGCTCTACCCCGAGACCGTTCAGCCGGTCTTGTGCATAGGCGAGGGCCCCTGGGTCGGTCATATCGCTCAGTGCTACGGCTCGCAGGGCCGCCCGGCCAAGGACTTCCCAGGAACCGTCGTCGCGCCGCTCGATCACGAAGTCGCCCAAGCGGGAACCGGGACGATGCAGAGCATGTGCCTCGATGACAGGCTCTGACCGGCGAGCCTCATCGGTCATCCGGGCCAGGGCACCCATGACCTCTGGGACCCCTTCCCCAGTAACCGAAGACAGCCTTCCGGCTCCAAAGCTCGCACCCGGTGCCATATCCGCGCGGCTGCCGATGACGAGACGCGGGCGCTCAAGCAGTTCGGGGCGGTAACGACCGAGTTCACCAAGCAACACTTCAAGCTGGCGAGCCGGAGCAACCATACACATCTCGGCTAGATCAATGAGCACTAGCAGCACCCGGGAACGTTCTGTGTGGCGCAGGAACCGGTGACCCAGTCCGCGACCGTCGGCAGCACCCTCGATCAACCCAGGGATGTCTGCGAGAACTAGCTCAACCTCATCATCTATCCGGGCCACGCCGAGATTGGGCTCAAGCGTGGTGAACGGATAATCGGCGATCTTGGGGCGTGCCGCAGAGACCCGAGAAATGAAGGTCGACTTGCCAACATTTGGAAAGCCGACAATTGCAACATCCGCCAGCAACTTAAGTTCTAGACGCAGCCAGCGACTCTCGCCATACTCCCCCTGCTCGGCAAAGGCCGGTGCGCGCCGGTTGTTGGCAAGGAATCGAGCATTGCCCCGACCGCCGTCACCTGCACGGACTGCTCGCCAGCGCGCACCGTGACTCTCAAGGTCGGCCAACTCCGTGCGTTCCGCGTGATCAAGGACGACCGTCCCGACTGGCACCTTTATCTCGAGGTCGCTGCCACGAGCACCGTGACGCCTGTTACCCGAACCATGCTTGCCACTTGCGGCACGACGATGTGGATGATCCCGGAAGGCGAGCAGCGACGCAACATTGCGATCGGCTACGAGCCAGACATGACCACCCCGGCCACCATCTCCACCGGCTGGGCCTCCCCTAGGCACACGCGACTCACGGCGGAAGGCCACACAGCCCGCGCCACCGTCACCCGCAGTGACATGCAGGTTGCACTCATCAACAAACCCGCTCACCCTCAAAGCCTACGCAGAGCCCTCAAGCGGGCTATCAGAACAGTGTTGCGAGCCTCAGCAGTTACAACGAGGTGGCCGTCGACTCAGGAACGGCTTGACACGACCTCAACTAGCTTGCGTCCCCTCCTTGAGCCGAACCGGACAACGCCGGGAGCGGTAGCGAACAGCGTGTCATCTCCGCCCCGACCTACGTTGCTGCCCGGATGGAACTTGGTGCCACGCTGACGCACGATGATGGCACCAGCAAGTACACGGCCGCCGTCGTAAACCTTGACACCGAGCCGCTTGGCCTGAGAGTCGCGCCCGTTTCGTGTGGAGCCGCCGCCTTTGGTCTTAGACATTTTCGATCAGTCCCTTCGGATCTCGGTGATCTCCACCATGGCATAGTTCTGGCGGTGACCCCAGCGGCGCCGCTGGTTGCTCTTGGATTTGTAGGTGAAGCCACGGATCTTCGGGCCGCGATGTTCGTCTACTACTACCCCGCTAACGCTCGCTGACGCGAGATCGGAGGGAGTGGCCAACACGTCGTCGCCATCAACCACGAGCACTGGCTGCAGCGACACTTCCGAGCCTGGTCCACCGAGGCGCTCCACCTCAAGCGTGGAACCTTCGGTGACGCGATACTGCTTGCCGCCGGTCTTCACCACTGCGTACATGGCCCGCAAGGCTAACGGCTAGCTCTCTGCGAACCGCTCAGTGGATCAGGCTCTCGAGCAACTGGAAGCCACGACCTGAGCAGCTGGAGCAAATGTCTGACAGAGACTCGAGAAGTCCTTCACCGCTGCGTTTGCGGGTCATTTCCAGCAACCCGAGCCCGCTGATGTCAAGCACTTGAGTTCGAGTCTTGTCGCGTGCCAGTGCCTCCTTGAAACGGTTTGCCACCTTGGCTCGATTTGCTGAACTCTCCATGTCAACAAAGTCAATGACAATGATGCCGCCTATGTCACGTAAGCGCAGTTGTCTCGCAAGCTCTTCCGCTGCTTCAAGGTTGTTCGCAAGGACGGTCTCTTCCAGACTTGATTTGCCAACGTTCTTGCCTGTGTTTACGTCTACAACCGTGAGCGCTTCGGTGTGTTCAATGATTATTGATCCACCAGATGGCAGCCAAACCTTGGGTTCTAGTGCCTTCTTGAGTTGTTCAGTCACGTAGTAGCGCTCAAAGAGTGGCAACGTCTCGGTGCTCATGTCATAGAAGCGCACCCGCTCTGAAAGGGTCCCGACAATCGAGGAGATGTAACCCTTGGCTTGGGTAAACAGCCGCTTGTCGTCGATAATCACACCCCGGTAATCGGCACTCAGTTCCTCACGGATCAGCCGAAGCGGAGCTTCGGGCTCTCGATACAGAAGTGCAGGTGCGCGCGCCGAACGAGCAAGTTTGGCGACTTCCTTCCACTGTCCGACCAGGCGTGCCACATCGCGCTTGATCTCAGGCAGTGTGACCTTTTCGGCGGCAGTTCGCATAATCAAGCCATGCTCAGCAGGCTTGACACGATCAAGTATCGAGCGCAAGCGGCGGCGTTCCCCCTCGGGTAGCCGCTTGGAGATCCCGAAGCCCGATGAGTTCGGCACCAACACCACGAACCTGCCCGCCAAGGACACTTCCTGCGTGAGTCGAGCACCTTTCTCACCGATCGGGTTCTTGATCACTTGGCACAGAACCGTTTGTTTAGGCTGAAGCAGTTCCTCGATCCGAGGCTCAGGACGATCACCGTTCGACCCGCTACTTTCAATGTCACCCGGGTCATATTGCACATCACCGCGATATAACACCGCGTTCTTGGGTGTGCCGATATCGACGAATGCCGTCTCCATCCCTGGCAACACGTTCTGCACACGGCCGAGATAGATGTTCCCATGAATCTGGCTGACATCATCTGCCGGTCGTGACACGCTGAACTCGACCAGTCGCCGTCCTTCAAGCACCGCAATTTGGGTCGCCTGATCGCTGACATGAACACACATCAGGTAGCGACCGAGTGCCCTACCACGTCGTGTTCTTCCCCGGCGGCCGCGCAGACTCCTCTCGTCAACCTTTACCGGCTCGTCAAAGGTGACAGCTTCAACCGGCTTGACCTGAGGCCCGCGATGGGGACGTCCACGGCGTCGCCGGCGTGGTGGGGGCGAACCGGCTCTCCGGCGAGCGTCGTTTGATTTGGGGGCAGGGCGGCTGTCGCCGATCTTTGGCTTCCGGTTTTGCGGCCGTGGCCGTCGCTTCCGGATGTCGGTCGCGCTTGCGCTAGCTCGTGTCGTCTGCCTTCCAGCGGACTTGCCAGCGAGGTGCGCCGGGAGGTGCGCCGGCCCGCTTTCGTCTGTCATTTCGTTCCTTCAAGTAGTTGAGCGGTGCCGCCATCACCCGGCTACCGCCTGTGCCACTGGCCTTCGGGCGAGCGCGAGCGGCTCGTGTCGCTCGCCGATCCCGGTGGCAATCCATTGATGCAGACGGCACACCCGCACCCAATTGAGTGCCGGGTCGAGGCTCGCGAGTAACTCTGCAGGCCGCAGCGCCCGTGGCTGCGTACCGAGTTCGGCGATGAGCCTCACACCGCCTGGGATTTCCCCCTCCAAATCAACCGCAAGCAGCCCGGGCCGGATGTCCTCTCGGATGAGGCGCCCCTTGCGCTTGCGTTCAATGATCAACTCGCGGCTTGACAAGGCTCTGCCCATGGCCCTTTCGGCTCCCACCCTGTCAAGTCCTGCTGCGTCGATCCTCCAGGTACAGCTAGTTACTGCATGTTGCAGTGACGGTTCAGTTGCCGAGACAATCGCAACCGCTAGCGCCGTCATACCCTGCGGCAGCGCCCCGCTTAAGGCCGCCGCGAGTTCGGTGATGTCAAGGTCAGCGGCTCGGCGAGCATCAAGGCTGACGTCAAGATACTCCGCATCAGAGGAGAAACCGGTGGATAGTGCCAGACCGAATGCGAGTTTGGGCCTGGGCACGAACCCTGCCGAATAGGCAACCGGAAGTTGTGCTTTGCGAAGTGTTCGCTCCCAGATACGTGCTACGTCACGATGGGAGGTGAACCTGACCTTGCCGTGTTTAGCGAAGCGGATGCGAAGTCGCTGGATGCTTGGGGGCTGGCTCGGTCCGCTCACGAGCGTTGACCGAGCGAGACCGGCGTTGGTGGTGCGATGCCGACCGCAACTGCTGACGGTGCGGAGGTGCCGACCACTGATGTTGGTCTGCGAATGACCGTGCCCTGGCTCCCTCCGGCGGGGGGCACAGCCGATGCCACCACATGCTCGATGCCATAGCCGGTGCAGGCACCGCAGTCATAGCAGGGTGTCCAGCGGCAATCCTCAAGACCGACCTCGTTTAGGGCATCACGCCAGTCCTGCCACAGGAAGTCCTTGTGCAACCCCGCAGATAGGTGATCCCATGGCAGTGTCTCGCCGAGAGTCCGGTGCCGGTACACGAAGTATTCGGAGTCGAGGCCGTGTTGAGCCATGGCGGCGTGCCACTTGTTGACATCAAAGTGTTCTGACCACTCCTGAAAGGTGCCACCGTCTCGCCAGACAGTCTCGATGACAGGCCCAAGCCGACGGTCACCACGACTCATGAGACCTTCAACGAAAGTGGCTGCCGGGTCGTGCCATTTGAGATGCACCCCGCGGGCACCCCGAGCTTCTTTGCGAAGTAGTGAGATCTTGCGTCGCAACTCGGTGACGGTGTTCTGGCCAAACCACTGGAATGGAGTGAAGGGTTTGGGAACGAAGCCGCCGACGGACACCGTCACAGATGGCGATCGATGGTGGCCTCGACCTCGCTCGACACACTTGCGGGCTAGGCGAACAATGCCAGCAGTATCGACATCGGTCTCGGTTGGGAGACCCGTCAAGAAGTAAAGCTTCATGCGGTGCCAACCCTGCGAGTAGGCGGATTCCACGGCACCGTAGAGGTCGTCTTCAGAGATCAGCTTGTTGATCACCTGACGCATGCGCCAGGTTCCTGCTTCGGGTGCAAATGTCAGACCAGTACGGCGAGCACGCTGGATCTGCGCCGCGATCCCGACCGTGAATGCATCGACCCGCAGACTCGGCAGTGCCACCGACACCTGAGAACAGCCGGAGTCGTTGACCGTGTCGGCGACAACTTTTTCGATCCCGCTGAAGTCGGCGGTGCTGAGCGATGTCAGGGCTACCTCGTCATAACCAGTGCGCTTCAATCCCGCGGTGATCATGGTGCGCACTTGCGATGCTGGGCGTTCACGCACCGGCCGGGTAATCATCCCCGCCTGACAGAAGCGACAACCCCGGGTGCAACCCCGGAACACCTCAACGTTCAAGCGGTCATGCACTACTTCTGTTAGCGGAACGAGTTGCTGTTTGGGATACGGCCAATCCGCAAGATCAGCAACTGTGCGCTTCTCAATAAGCTCTGGAACGTCTGGGTAAAGGGGTTCAAGACCAGCAAAGGCTTGGCCTTCAGAGATCGGGCGATACAGCGAGGGCACATAGACACCAACCACCCCGGCAAGCTCCCGCAACACCTGGTGACGACCCCCGGGACGGCGGTGAACCTTCCAGCGGTGCAGCACCTCGTTGATCTCAGAGACGACCTCCTCGCCATCGCCGATCACCACGAAGTCAAGGAAGTCAGCTAGGGGTTCGGGGTTATAGGTGCAGTGACCACCTGCTGCTATCAGCGGATCATCGTCGCTACGAAACTCAGATCGCACGGGAACACCTGCGAGATCCACACAATTCAACAAGTTCGTGTAGGTGAGTTCGGCTGAAAGGTTAAAGGCGATGACATCAAACAACGCGGCAGGCCGGTGTGTGTCAACGGAGAAGAACGCGAGGCCGCTTGAACGCATCTTTGCCTCGAGATCAACCCAGGGCGCATAAGCACGCTCAGCAGCGGCGTCGGGGCGTTCATTGAGAATCTCGTAGAGAATCTGCAGACCCTGATTGGGTAAACCGATCTCGTAAGTGTCGGGATACGTCAGCAGCCACGACACCACCGAGGCGCCGTGTGCGGGTGATTGCATGCCGTCCTCGCCGCCGATGTAGCGCGCCGGCTTAGACACCTGAGGCAACAGGGGCTCTAGATCACTCCAGACGCTATCGCTACACCCCATAAGGGGTCAGCCTACATAAGCAACCATGCCACGATACCCAACCAGCGGCGACGCTTGGTATCAACAATTGCACTTCTTGTCGCGCGCCTATACGGGTGTTGTTGATTCGATCGTTAAGCGACGCCGGTAGACGCCCGCTACCAGTCCGAGCGCACACATCGAGGTCAACATTGATGACCCACCGTAGCTAACCAGCGGAAACGGGATACCGGTGACGGGCATCATGCCAATTGTCATACCAACGCCTTGGAACATCTGGAACAAGAACATGGCAAACACCCCGACACAAAGCAGGCGGTCGAAATTGCTTGAAGCAATCTGTGCCGACCTCCAGACACGGAACAACAGCAGCGCATACAACCCCAGTAGCACTGCCGATCCCTGAAAGCCGAGCTCCTCGCCGGCCACCGTAAAGATGAAGTCGGTTTCCTGATACGGCACCAACTCGGAACGGGTCTGGGTTCCCTGGAACAAGCCCTGCCCACCCAAACCGCCATTCCCGATAGCGATCTGGGCTTGCTCAACGTTGTAGGCGTACTCCGCGGCCTGCTCGCTCAACTCGTCAGGGTCGGAAAAGAACACCACCAGGCGCGCCTGCTGATACTCCGCGAGAGTGTCCGAGCGCAACAACCCGAACGTGCCCAGCACGGCAATCAGAGCCAAAGCTGCAATCCAACTCACCCGCACGCCGCTTGCCACGACAACAGCAACCACGACGACCAGGTACACGAGGATCGTGCCTAGGTCGGGTTGACCGAGCAGCAACATGATGGGGGCGGCCGTGATCGCCAGCGCCAGCAACAGGCGCCACCAGGTCACCACCGGGGCGCGGGCGCCTAACACCAGCGCCAACCCCACGATTACCACAACCTTGCCAGGCTCGGAGGGCTGAAGGTTGAACGAGCCCAGCGAGAACCAGCCCCGCGTGCCGTTGATCTCAACCCCCACAACCAGGACTGCGGCAAGGGCCACCATCATCACGCCAAACGCCAGAGGCCAGCCCCGCCGGAGATGCACAGGCTCGAACAGCGCTGCCACTACTGCAACGACAACCCCGACCACGATGTAGATGATCTGGCGCCAGAGCTGGGTCCGGTCTGCCGCTACGAAGTCACCGACTGGACCTCGAGTTGCCGAGTAGACCAGCACCGCGCCGATCGCCGCGATAGCCAGAGCAGACAGCACCAGGAACGGATCGAGCAGGAACCACCAGGGCTCGCGATCGGTGCGCCGGTTCGCTACTGAGCGTCTAGCCGTAGAACGTGCCGTTGCTGTCATAGCAGCGCCCGCATGCCGAGTTCCTCCACGTTTTCATAGCCACCCACCAACGCAAGGCAATCCTCAGACAACTCCGGACGCATCTCGGTTAGCGGGACACCTTCAGCGTCAACTTTGATCTCACCGCTGCGCACTCCGTCAAGAAACGTGACCAGAGTCTGCAACTCCGAGTAACAAGCAGCGATCTCATCGGAGGTGCGGGCTCGTTCGACGGTTCCAGTTGCAATTGGTTCCATGATGTGCGCCACTGCGGGGGCGGCCACGTCGCCGCCAAAGCCGGCTTCTTCTAACACCATTGCCACAACAAACTCAGGTTCGTGTACGTAGCCACGCTCGGGCCAGGACGCTGGCCCAAACCCGATGAACCAGGCAAAGTCAGCCTTTCCCTTAACCTCAGCCGTACCTGTTTTGCCTGCTACTGGCCAGGTCGTGAGCGGGAACACGACTCCCCCCCTGGCGGTGGAGTTGAAGGCGGTGTAGGCGGTTCCTTGCAGCAGAGCTGAGTCATCCGAAGGCGAAGCCGACGGGAGGCTGTAGGCGGTGACCCCGTTTAGGCCGTCAAGGAGGGGGTCACGGGTGGCTGAGTCGAACTCGATCTCCTTCACGAGGCGAGGGCCGAATTCGGCGATGACATCACCTGAGCGTGTCGTCACAGCCTCAGCGATGTTGGGCTGATGCACTTTGCCTTCGCTAGCAATCGCGGCATACACGTTGGCCATCTGAAGTGGGGTCACCAACAGGTTGCCCTGCCCGATGGCAAGGTTGATCGTGTCGCCCGCGTACCACTCGGCACCGCTGCGGGCAAAGACACCCTGTGAGAACTGGTAGTCGTAGTACTCACGATCGGGCACCACTCCGGCTCGTTCGTGCTGTAGCGGAATGCCGGTGCGTGATCCCAGGCCGAACAGCCGGGCCGCCTCCTGTATGCCTTCGTCTAGGGGCTGTTCGCGGCGGAAGAACCCTTCCCCACCGAGGCGATAGAAGTAGGTGTCACTTGAGACGACGAGGGCGTCTCTGAGGTCGACTCCCCTCGAGCAGCAGTACGGGCTCGAGAACTCACAGGATTCCGAGTCCCCGAAACAGAGGGGATAGCGATAGGTGCCCGTGTCGTTGTAGAAGTCGTCCTCGGCAATCAGCGCGGACGGGTCATCACCAATCACACCCTGTGTCAACGACGCATAGGTAGTGACAACCTTGAATGTAGATCCGGGAGCGTAGAGACCCTGAATCGCCCGGTTGACGATCGGAGAGTAGTTGTCCTCAGCGGTGAGTGCATCGAACATCTCTTGTGAGATGCCGCTCTCGAAGTCTTCGGGGTTGTAACTCGGGAACGACGCCATAGCCACGATCGAGCCGTCACGAGGATCCAGCACAACCGCTGCACCTGCCGAGGCGTTGAACTTCGGCCCTCCATAACCCTCTGGTGCGTCACGGTTGCGCACATCGTCTAAAGCAGATCGGAGCTGGCGCTCTACCAGACGCTGGATGTCAAGATCGATCGTCAGGTGGACATCGTTGCCAGGAATCGGATCACGTCGCAGGTCGTGGCGCTCGCCGACGATCTCGTTTCGAGCGTTGACCTCAAGCACCCGACGGCCCGGGACACCACGCAGCTCACTCTCAAAGACCCGCTCAATGCCTACCTTTCCGATCTCGTCGCTTAGTTGATAGGTCTTGGCATCAGGCAACGAAGGGTCGATGCGAGCGTTCTCGGCTTGATGTTCAGCGGCAGTGAGCGCTCCCACATAGCCGAGCACATGAGCCGCAAGATCGCCGTACGGATAGCTACGCAAGACACGTTGTTCCACGGAGACGCCCGCGAACAGGTCCTCGTTCTCGCCCAGATACACCATCAAATCGGGGTGGATGTCAACAGCTACGGGCACCCGCTCAAAAGGTCCGAACTCCTTACTCTCGACGCGCTGCACGATGGTGCTGAGCTTGGTGAGACGCCCGCTGCGACTCAACAATTCGGCCAACTCTTGTAGAGCAGCAAGTCGCTGCTCAGGGCTCTCGTAAGCCTCGGCCAGTTCGTCACGATCGATAACGACGACTTGCACGATCCTGTTGTCCACCAAGATCCGGCCATTGGTGTCAAAGATCCGGCCTCGTGGTGCCTCGGTGTAAATGGTGCGTTGGACATTCTCGGACGCTTCGGCCCGCAACTCCTGGCTTTCAAGGGCCTGCAAGAACCACAAGCGAACCACCAGGGCCGCTATCAGGCAGAGTCCGACGATGCCGAGCAGGTGCAGGCGAAATGCCAAACGTTGCTCGTGTTGCTCTTCGGGATTAGGCACCGGCTACCTGCTATTGCCTCTGGTTCCGGGCAGCCACAACAGTTGTTAGAGGCTCTGCGCTCATCGTGAACGTCGCTGCGAAGCAGACAAGCGCTGTGCTAGACGATGCCAACTATTAGCTCTCGAGGCGACTGCCCATCGCATGGCCGGTGCCGCCGCTAGCGACAACAACGCGTTCATGGCCGAGGCAACGACTATGACACGCAGCAGATTGGTGCTCATGTTGTGCTGGCCCAGCAGCAGACCAAGCACTGCGTAAACGCTTATCGCTGCTGCGGTTCCCAGGGCAGCCATGGCCACAGTTTGTGCCGGTGAATCCCGGTACAGACCTTCTGTGAAGGCACCGAGAGCGTAGGCAACAAGGGCAAACGACACTGCTGCAAGTCCCAAAGGCGCCGTGGTGTAGAGATCCCAGCTCAAGCCGATGCCGAACGCGATCATCGAACCGCGATGCGCGCCCCCGAACAAGCCAGCAAGTACTGCCAGCAGCGCCAGCAACTCGGGCGCTACGCCTGCTATGCGAACCTCGGTGAACAGCGTGAGTTGCAGCATCAAGGCCCCAAGCACGACCACCATCAGGCGCAGGGCGATCACGTTGGCGTCACCGTCACGCCGCCACCATCATCATCAGGGCGGCACTTGCTCGAAGAGCGGTTGGGTAGCAAGACCGGAGTCATCTTCTGGAGGCCTCAACAGCACACTGACGTAACCCAGGTTTTGGGTTTGTGCCAGCAATTCCACGGTGACGACCTGGGCTAACCCGCCTCGAGACGCCTCAACCGACAGCACCCGACCGACGGGAATATCAGCTGGGTAGCGGCTTGCTTGCGCTGTGACCACCGAACTGCCGACCTCCGCCAGATCGTTGGGGTCACCGCTGTCAGGCCAACCGAGTCCGGTGTCGATAATCAGCAGACCCGGATCGCCGACGACGCCGTGTCCTAGCCCTACCTCGCCGGTGTCGGTCAATCGCACACCGATCGTTAGGTCAGGGCTCGAGATCGTCACAACAGAACTCGAAGTCGCATCCACGGAGTCGACCCGGCCGACAAACCCGGCCTCGGTTACGACCGCCATGCCCGACTCGACACCGTCAACACGGCCCACATCAATGGAGATCACATCAGAGCCAAAGTTGCCAACCGACTCGCGAATCACCGAAGCCGCCAGCCGTTCAGCATCGCTCACATAGGCAACGTTGGTAGCGGCACGCAACCGCTCGAAGGCTGCGAGTTCCGCATCGGCACGTACATCTGCAGTGCGGAGCCGGTCGAGTTCTGCCTGCAACTCCGCGTTGGTCGCCCGCAACTCCCCGTACGAGAACGCTGCCGTCCAGGCTCGTGTCACTGGCCCCAGCACAACATCTACTGCGGACACGACAGGTGCCAGCAGATCACGCACCCGGCTCTGTGCAGTGTCAAGCGGGCCATAGCCCCGGAAGTCCAGCGTCAACAGGGCCGCGCCCGTCAACAGCAGCAGGAGCAACCGGAAGCGGGTCCGCCCGCTGCGCTGGGCGACCGCCACAGGCCGCGGTTAGGAACTACCCAGGATGGTTACTGCGCCTGACAGTTGCTCCAGATTCTCGAGCACATGGCCCGTACCCCGCACAACCGCATGCAACGGCTCTCGCGCAACCGTGATCGGCATTCCCGTCTCGTCGGCCATCCTTTGATCGAGGTTTCGCAGCAGTGATGCGCCACCTGCCAAAACAATGCCGCGCTCGATGATGTCAGCAGCCAGTTCTGGAGGAGTGTGATCCAACGTTCCCCGAACCGCGTCGCAGACCGCCGCGACCGCCTCCTCGAGGCCGTGGCGTATCTCTTGGGTAGTGATCGACACCACCCGCGGTAGGCCGCTCACCAGATCACGGCCCCTGACCTCGGCACGGGACTCGTTGGCGAGCGGATAGGCCGAACCCAGAACCATCTTGATCTCTTCGGCGGTTCGCTCGCCGATCAGCAACGAATACTCCTTTTTGATGTACTGCATGATCGAGTTATCGAACTCGTCACCGCCAACCCGGATCGATCGGCTGGTAACAATGCCACCCAGCGAGATGACCGCCACTTCAGTCGTGCCACCACCGATGTCGACAATCATGTTGCCGGTGGGTTCCCAGACACGCATTCCCGAGCCAATAGCGGCGGCCATCGGCTCTTCGATTATGTGGGTCGGCCGGCGGGCTCCAGCTGATTCTGCCGCCTCCTGAACAGCTCTCTGCTCTACACCTGTGATGCCTGAGGGAACCGCGATCACCATGCGCGGCTTAGCCCAGCGACGTGGATGGACACGAGCGATGAAATAGCGCAGCATCTCCTCGCACATGTCAAAATCGGCGATAACGCCATCTTTGAGAGGTCGCACGGCCGTTATGTGCGCTGGCGAGCGGCCCAGCATGCTCTTGGCTTCGGAACCGACGGCCAACACTCGACGAGTGCGATTGTTTAGTGCAACTACCGAGGGTTCATCTAGAACGATGCCCTCACCACGGACGTACACCACCGTGTTCGCGGTGCCGAGATCGAGTGCCATATCACGGCCGACGATGGCGCCGAGCCCAGAAAGCATGTTTCGTGTGCCCATCGAAATGCCTCGATCGGTGATAGACCCTGCGCCCTGCCCTACCGGGCGAACGGTGCGAGTCTAAGCGGTAGCTGTGACACGTGCGCAAGTGGCCGGTAGCGCCAAATGTGCCCAAAGCAAATCACAAAAGTGCAACTCAGAGGGGCGATCGGGAAGTGGCTGCCGGAGTGAGCGGCAGGGGTCGAGGCCTTAGCTGGGCCCGAAGAAGGTCTCAATCTCACGCCTCGCAGAGCTAGCCGAGTCGCTTCCGTGAATCAGATTCTCGGTCAGATTGGTGGCGAGGTCGCCCCGGATCGTGCCGGGAGCGGCGTTCAGCGGATTGGTGGCGCCCATCATGTCTCGAACCACCCGCCACGTGTCTTTGGGCCCCTCGACGACGGCCACCAACACAGGCCCCCGGCTCATATAGGCAACCAGTTCACCAAAGAACGGCTTTTGGGTGTGCTCGGCATAGTGACGGCTAAGAATCTCATCATCTAGGGTGCGCAACTCTGCGGCTGCGAGGCGCAAGCCCCTGCGTTCGAGGCGCCCCAAGATCTCGCCGAGCAGTCCTCGCTCAACCGAGTCAGGTTTGCAGATGACCAATGTCTGATTCACCCAGAGACTCTACGCATCTTGTGGGTCACGGGAGGCTCGAAGCAGCCATTCGAAGTGTCGATGCGGGCTCGCCTTCCCGACCTGAGTCGACTAGCGACTGGCGTCTGAGGTCTGGCGACTGGCGTCTGGCGTCTGATGTTTCGCTATAGAAGTTCATCAAGTGCCACCTTGGCTGCTCCTACAACCGTGAAGGAGCCGGTGACCATGACGATGTCGTGATCGCCCGCTTGATCGAGCGCTAACCCAACCGCGTCACCTACATCGTCGACGACTGCCACCTCGGCACGACTGGATGCCGCGGCTCGAGCTACTTGCACGGCCGGGATACCCCTGGCCGTGGGTGCGGTGCAACAGATCACCATGTCGTCACGGCCGGCACCCAGCGCAGCAACAAACGGGCCGGTGTCGTGCCCAGATTGCATCCCAACCACGAACACACGCCGCCCAGCCGGAGCGAAATCATGATTCAGCGTTGCGGCCGCGGCTCGAGCGCCGTCACGGTTATGAGCACCGTCAAGCACGACGAGCGGATCACCACCTAGTACCTCAAATCGCCCAGGAACCCGCACACTTCCAAGAGCAGCCTCGACCACGTCGGCCGGTAGCGGCGCCTCAAAGAACGATTCCACACCCGCTACTGCGAGAGCAGCATTGTCAAGCTGGTGGCGTCCGTGCAGCGCTAGGAAAGTTTCGGGGTGCTCGCCATACGGGGTACGGATGTCGGCCACCCAACCACCGACCGCTAGGCGCTCATTCGAAGTCCCAAAGTCACGAGCCCGCTCAAAGATGAACCGGGACTCCTCAGAGCGGAAGATCTCACAAACCCCAGGATCGGTATCGCCACACAACACAGCCGAGGTGGGCTTGATAATCCCAGCCTTCTCGCGAGCAATGTCACCACGCCAATCACCCACACCGTCGGTGTGATCGAAACCAACGTTGGTCAGGATCGCCACGTCAGACTCAACGACATTTGTGGCGTCGTAGCGACCCAACATGCCAACCTCGATTACGGCTACATCCACGGCAACGTCGGCGAAGTGTTGAAACGCGGCGGCCGTCACCGTCTCGAACCAGGTTGCTCGCATCTCGAGGTGGTCTTTGAAGCGCACCACATCGCCGATCGCCGAACTGAAAGCCTCAGGATCCATCGGTTCGGTGTCCACAGCGATGCGCTCGGTTGGCTCCACGAGATGCGGGCTGGTGTAGGAGCCGACCCGCAGTCCCATCTCCTTGAGCAACCGCGAAGCGATGCGAACCGTGGAACCCTTGCCGTTGGTTCCCGTTACATGCACAACCCTGTAGCAACGGTGCGGATTGCCCATGGCATCGGTCAGGCGGCGCATCTTCTCAAGACTCAAGCCCAGCACCTTGCCGGCGCGAGGTTTGGTCTCGTAGTTGATCAGGCTGTCAAGATGATCAAGCGCGGCGTTGTAGTCCACGGGCGCGGACAGTCTTTAGCTAGCGCGGCGGGAACGAACGTCGCTGCTAGACGATCGCGGCATCAGCGTCGGTGATGCGTCGCCACCCACGCAATCACTGTTGATCACAACCGCGGCAATGTCATCACGGCCAGGCAAGTCATACATGACATCAAGCAGGACTTCTTCCATGACTGCACGCAGGCCGCGGGCTCCCGAAGCTCGTTTCATCGACTCCGATGCGATCGCTTCAAGCGCTTCTGCCTCAAAGATCAACTGCACGTTCTCGAAGTTGAACATCTTCTGGTACTGCTTGACGAGCGCATTGCGAGGCTCGGTGAGAATCCGCACTAAGGCATCACAACTCAAGCTGCCAACAGTTCCCAACACAGGCAGACGGCCGATGAACTCTGGGATCAGACCGTACTTCGTGAGATCTTCTGGCAGCACTTCCTTGAAGATCGCGCCAATGTCTTTTTCTTTAGTGGTTCTCACATCAGCACCAAAGCCAACTCCACGAGAACCGACACGCTTCTCAACGATCTTTTCGATCCCCGCAAACGCACCACCACAGATGAACAAGACATTGGTGGTGTCGATCTGGATGAACTCTTGATGCGGGTGTTTGCGTCCACCCTGAGGCGGAACTGAAGCTGATGTTCCCTCAAGAATCTTTAACAGTGCCTGCTGGACGCCCTCACCAGACACGTCTCTTGTGATCGACGGGTTGTCGCTCTTGCGAGCAATCTTGTCGATCTCGTCGATGTAAATGATGCCCTTCTCGGCCTTCTTGACGTCATAGTCAGCCGCCTGGATCAACTTAAGCAGGATGTTCTCGACATCTTCGCCGACATAACCCGCCTCGGTTAACGCGGTTGCATCTGCGATGGCAAACGGAACGTTGAGCATCCGCGCAAGCGTGTGGGCCATGAGCGTCTTGCCACAGCCAGTCGGGCCGATCAGCAAGATGTTTGACTTCTGCAACTCGACATCGGGTTCTTGTCCCTGATCTGAGCGCACCCGGTTGTAGTGGTTGTAAACCGCCACCGAAAGGATGCGTTTAGCGCTGCTCTGGCCGATTATGTAGTCGTTGAGGAACTCACAGATCTCTCTAGGAGTTGGCAGACCCGGATCTGGTTCTTCGGTTGGACCCGTTGCTTCCTCATCAATGATCTCGTTACACAGGTCAATGCACTCATCACAGATGTAAACACCAGGGCCCGCAATGAGTTTCTTGACTTGTTTCTGCGACTTACCGCAGAATGAGCACTTGAGAAGCTCGCCCCCCTCTCCGAGCTTGGCCAACGCCGCCCCCTAAGCGCTCAACTGACAGCCTGGATGGCTCGGGCCCTGTCAACGAAGTTACGGGCCTCTATCACCTCGTCGATCAACCCGTAGTCCTTTGCCTGCTCTGCAGTCATCACGAAGTCACGATCGGTGTCGGTAGCGATCCGTTCCATTGGTTGGCCAGTGTGTGCAGCCAGGACTTCCTCAAGTGACTTCTTGAGGCGAGCGATCTCGGTAGCCACAAGTTCGATGTCGCTAGCGTCGCCATACGCGCCTGCGTAAGGCTGATGAATCAGGATGCGTGCATGCGGCAGAGCTAGGCGCTTGCCTCTGGTTCCCGCAGCCAACAGGACCGCAGCAGCCGATGCTGCTTGCCCGAAACAGATCGTGGTTATGTCGGGCTTGATGTATTGCATCGTGTCATAGATGGCGAACAGTGAGTTGATGTCACCACCAGGGCTGTTGATGTAAAGGTTGATGTCTTTGTCGGGGTCATCAGATTCGAGATGCAACAGTTGCGCACAGATCAGGTTTGCGACCGCATCATCAATCGGTGTCCCCAAAAAGACGATGTTCTCTTTGAGCAAGCGGCTGTAGAGATCAAAAGCTCGCTCTCCGCGGTTGGTTTGCTCTACGACCGTAGGCACTAGGTAATTGCGCGGGCTAGAGGTCATTCACTACCAGTCTTTCCGGGCCTGCTGCAGGGTCGCAAATCTCACCGAACGCAGCTTTAAAATCACTCGACAGCGCCGCGGCCCTCTAAACATACTAAGCGGCTGCACCAAGCTCTTCGGCCAGCCTCAGCTGCTCAGGATCGATCGTTTCTCCAGCGGCGTCAACCAACTCAGCATGCTTGGCGATCCACTCCATAGCTGCGTTCTTTGACAGTTCCGCCCTCAAAGCTGGCAGACGCCCAGCGGCCGAGAGATTGCCCAAGAGTCGAGACACTTCAACGGCAACCTCATCGTCGCTGAGGGATTCCTTTTCATTGACTACGGCCGAGCGCAGATGCTCGGCGATGGCCTCGTCACCAACCTCAAGGCCTTCAGCAGCAGCCACTGCCCGCAAGGCGAGGTCAACTTTGACGCTTCGCACAGCAACGGCGCGGGCATCGGCAACAAAGTCCTCGTGAGTTTGTTGCATGCTCTCGAGGTATTCGTCAAGGTCGTGGCCACGACGTTCAAGGTCGGCAGTGAAGTTAGTGATCCTTACATCGGCCTCGCTGTCGATCATCGACTCGGGAACATCGTCGGTAACCAGGCTCCCCACGGCTTCGACAAGAGCCTCCTGACGTGAAGTCAGCGCACGCATCAGCGCTGCCCGGCTCTGCCCTTCACTAATGGCATTCGTGAACTCATCAAGGGTCTCGAACTCAGAGTTCTCTGCCACAAAGTCGTCGTCTAGTTCAGGCAACTTGGTCTGCAAGACTTCCTTCACGAACACCTTGAAGCGCAGCCGGTCGACCTCATCGGGGTCGGGGTGTGGAGCATCGAACTCAAGGATGTCCCCAGCCCGTGAACCTCGCAGGTTCTGATCAATCTCGGGAACGACGGCACCGGTGCCAAGCCGGTAGTCGTAATCAGAGGTCGTCAGGCCCTCAATCACCTCGCCGGCGTGAGTGCAGGAGATATCAATGCGAAGATTGTCGTCATCGATGGCTGAGCGCGCCACGGGCTCTAGCTCTGCGAACTGTTGGCGGAATCGTTGCACTTCGGCATCGACATCTTCGGGATCCGCAACAGGATTGTGGATCTCGAGACGCAGTCCTTCGTAACCCTCTACGGCAACAGCAGGGCGTACCGCGACCACCGCATCAAAGGCGACCGGCCCCGATTCGGTTCCCGATGTCAAGTCGATCGTGGGCGAGTCGATCACGTCAACTTCATGCTCAACAACGGCGCGTGCGTAGTAGTTGGCTAGTGCAGATCGCAGGGCTTCTTCACGCCCGGCCTGGTGGCCGAGCCGAGCCTCGAGCAGACGCCGGGGCACACGACCGGGCCTGAAGCCTGGAAGACGGATATCACGAGCGATGCGGCGAAACGCATCGTCTACCTCACGATCAAACTCAGCATCATCGAGTTCGACAGAAAGCCTTATGCGGTTGTCATCGAGCGTCTCAACGCTGCTTCGCACGGCCGGTAGTGTAACTGTGCCCACCAGATAGGCATGGGGACCGCTTGCTGTGAATGAGTGCTGTGCTTGGGCATTGAGCGCCGCTACGGTGAGGTCGTCGCGGGCGTAGTTCAACGGCTAGAACCTCAGCCTTCCAAGCTGATGATGCCGGTTCGATTCCGGTCGCCCGCTCAAGTCCGAACTAGCTAGGGCTGGGGGCCGAGTCTGCTGCGCTCGGGGCTCCGCAGGCCCGCCCGAGATGGATTGGATGAGCACCGGTACCGCTACGGCATTTGATTGGTACCGCTATCATCCGCGGGCACCAGCATCAAAACATGGAGGGGGGATGCCTCGTGGAAGCTGCGTTGTTGAGCGCTGTAGTCGCGTTGGTTGGCGCTCTGGTTTGGATCGCTTACCGGCTTACCGGACGCATAGACCGGCGCATCGAAACCCTTAGCCAGCAGGTCACGGATCACGGCAAACAGATCGAGCGGGTCATCGTTCTCTGCGAAGTCCTAAGCAAGCAAAACGAGCAGACCGGTCACCGCTTTGACCGCATCGAGGTTCGCCTCGACCGCATCGAGGTTCACGTAGCCGACACCAGAGAACGGATCGCTCGCCTGGAAGGCGCACGCGAACGGGTCTCCGCTTAGCTCCCCGTGATCCGAGACCGGCGCATGATGCTGCGCCTCTCAGACTCTGAGCACGCCGCACTCAAGCAGCTCGCCGAGCACGAGCATCGCTCAATGGCAGGCATGATCCGGCATCTCATCTACGAGGCTGTCACAGACCACCGGCCTCGTTCGTTACGATCAGAACACACTCCCGTGACATGACACTCAGGCTCGCATCACAACGACCCGAACCTGCATCGAGCTCGAGCTCCCTCGCCTCTGAGTTGAACTGGCAAGATTTCGCAGAGCAGCAGGCCCGCAAACCGGACACAAAACCGGACATGTCGCGCTCGCATCCAGGCCCGCACAAGCGCCCACGCTGGCCCTCCTGGAGGCAGGACGTGCTCGCCGCGCTCTGCGATAACGCCAACATCTCCGAAGCCGCACGAGCCGCCGGCATCGACCGGCGCCGTATCTACGAACGATGCCTCGCCATCTACGAACGATGCCTCGCCGATGCCACGTTCCGGGAGGCGGAGCTGGTCAGCGACCTGTCTCCATGTCATGCCACCGTCACGCAGCTCGACCGCACGAATACCAGCGCGGCGAGTGTTGTCACTCACGGGAGCACCGAGACGCTGACCACGCCTCTTAGCCGCCTGGAGGGCTGCGGTGGTTCGCTCCGCCGTTAGGTCTCGCTCGAGTTGGGCGACCGCTGCGAGCACGGTCAGCATCATCCGCCCGGTTGGTGTGGTGGTGTCGATCCGCAGATCGAGGATCACCAGCGCCCAGCCCTGCTCGTGGGCTAGGTCAGCAAGCCGAAGCACATCCGCCGTCCGAGCCGAGACAGTGACGCCACGATGAGCACACCCGCCTCTCGGGCTGCGAGCACATCGAGGCGTTGGCTCATCGCCGGCCGATCCCAGGGTGCGAGCGTTCCGCTCACACCGTCATCGACATGAGTATCGGTCGGGAGGTAGCCCATCGCGGTCGCGTAATCGTCGCGCTCGTGTTGCCTAGCTACGCAGCATCTGCACGTTCGCACGTTCGCCTGTTCGCCTGTTCGCAGCCCACTCGCTAGGAGAGTCAGATTGTGAGAACCGAGGTTGATCCCGAACGGCTTCCCTTAACGATCCTGGAGCTGTTCAGGATCAAACAGGGTGAGATGGTCTCCGCCCTAATGCATCTCGGGACACGGCTCGGGCTCTGGGATGCGATGCGTGAAACCGCGCCGTGCAGCAGTGATGAACTCGCCGAAGCCACCGGATTGCACGAGCGATGGGTTCGTGAGTGGCTATGTGGGCTCGCCGCAGCGGGTGTGATGCAACACGACGACGGGCAGTTCGCCCTGACACCCGAAGCATCCGTGCTGCTCACCGACACGAGCTATCCGTCATTTATGCCTCAGGTATTTGGGCCACCGATGACTCACCGTGAGATTGAGCGCACCGCCGATGCGTTCTCTACCGGGATCGGGATGACCTGGGATCAGCATGGTGAACACACCTGCCACATGCAATCCGCACTATCGGGTGCCCGCCACGAGGCTCTACTGGTGCCCGTGGTGCTTGCTGCATTCGACGGTGCAGTTTCGAGACTTGCGTCGGGCCCGTCGGTGATCACTGATGTGGGCTGTGGCACAGGGGTGGCCGCACGAAGGCTTGCAAAGAGCTTCCCGCAGGCATCAGTAACTGGTATTGATCCTTCAAAGACCGCTATCGCTAGCGCCCGTCGTGCCGCTGAGGATGCCGGCATCACGAATGTCAGATTCATCGAAGGCACATTTGACGATCTGGACGAGCACGGGCCTTGTGATCTACTCGTCACACTTGATGTCTTGCATGACCTGCCGCGCCCGCAGGAAGCCATCGAAGCCGCGTACCGCAGCCTCAACGATGATGGCTGGTGGCTCGTAGCTGACATCAAGAGCAAGGGCGATCTGGAAGCGAACCGGAAGATCCCGGTGTTGCCCTTCATGTATGCAATGTCGGTCTTTTATTGCATGTCGTCTGGGCTGTCCGAGCCGGACGGCGCCGGCCTGGGCACGCTCGGGTTGTACCCGCAGCGCTTAGAGGAGATGACGCGCCAAGCCGGCTTCGGGCGGTTCCACCGCCACGAAGCTGAACTCGACCCGACGAACTGGTACTACGAGATCAGGCGCTGAGAGGCCCGCCGCCCAGCAACTTGCCGTGTAGTTGGAATCTTTAGGTTGAGTTTGAGACCTATCTAGTCTAGGTCGACTCGTCCGACGCGTCGTCGGGGGCTGGCCTGCGTGCTACCTCGGGGTAAAGATGCGAGATCGTGCCGGGTTCAATGCGACACGTCTCGATGTAGCTGTTGATGTCTTCACCCTTCACGCGGATCACTCGGCCCATCCGGTAAGCAGCAATGTAACCCTGATCGATGAATCGATAGAGCGTCCGCGTCGTGATACCTAAACGCCGCGCCGCCGCCGTAGTCCCGAGCCACTGGATCTCTCCCCGATCGGTCTGTTCCTCGTCGACCATGGCTATCGTGCCTTTCAGTTTCTAAAATGCGTTTACACGTGATCTGATGTTCATTGAGCGAACACCGCATGAATGTAGCGCGAAAACGATGTTAGCAGGGGGAGCCCCCGCGACGAAGGAGGCTCCCACTCGTGGCAACCTTCTTGCAACTCGAAAACGAACCAACTCATGCACCGACCAACTGAGCCAACCGGCTAATGACGTACGCCAGCTAACGCTGAACGCTACGGCGACGCTACTAGACGACGGCCGTGAATTGTATACCCTCGTGACCGTGCGCGTCGACGATGTCTTGCTCGCCGCTCCTCGAGGTTTTTGCGCCGGGGTAGAGATGGCCATCAAGGCGCTCGCCTGGCTCGTCAAGACCTTCGAACCGCCCGTTTATTGCTATCACGAGATCATTCACAACCAAAAAGTCGTAAGAAGTTTCGAGGACGTAGGCGTTGTGTTCATCGACGACATCGCCGAAGTTCCCGCTGGCAGCCCCGTGATGCTGTCGGCTCACGGCTCAGCACCAGAAGTCGTCGCCGCTGCACGAGAACGCGGCGGGTACATGGTGGACGCCGTGTGTCCCCTCGTTACCAAGGTTCATCACGAGGTCAAGACCCGCACCAATCGGGGCTATGAGATTGTCTATGTGGGCCACAAAGGACACGAGGAAGCCGTCGGGACCATGGCAGTCGCGCCAGATGCGATTCATCGGGTGCAACATCCCGATGATGTGGCTGCTCTGGGTGATATTGACTCGCCGGTAGCGATCCTGGCTCAAACCACGCTGTCGCATCGTGAATGGCAGGGTGTGCTTGACGCCACCAAGCAGCGTTTCCCCGACGTGTGGCAGCCTGCGCGCAGCGACCTGTGTTTCGCTACTACCAACCGTCAAGCAGCTCTGGTGGAGATTTCTGCGGAATGCGATGCGGTGCTCGTGATTGGCTCAAGCAACTCTTCGAACACGTTGTCGCTGGTGTCGCGGGCCAAGGAAGCGGGCTGTCCGAGAGTTCTTCGGATCAACGACTCAACAGAGATACCCGATGACATTTCGGGAACCGTAGGGGTCACCGCAGGAGCCTCTGCGCCCGAAGACCTTGTTCGAGGTGTGCTCGAACGGCTAGCATCTGCTCGGGGCGTGCGAGAGGTGACGGTTGCCCACGAAGACGAGTACTTCCCTCCCCCACGCAACCTTCGCAACCTGCTTTCCGCAGTGGACATCGCGTTCGGCCTGACCCTCGGTGCACCCAATCCAGGCCCGGGCCGCCTCAACGACCGCCAAATAGACGCCACCGACGTCCTAACGTCCCTCTAACCGCACTGGATGACTGAGCCCACGCCCTTGCGGCTTCGTTTTCTCGGATCGCTCGTTGAGCAACTCGGGGCTCAGATGTACCCAGGCGTCACAGCGTCAATGGCGGAGTTGATTTCGAACGCCTGGGATGCCGACGCCACCAACGTGTGGATACAGATACCAGTAGGCCGTCCGTGGACTGACGCCGACTCGATCACGGTGACCGACGATGGGGTCGGCATGTCCCGAGAAGATGTCGCTTCTCAATACTTGCTGGTCGGGAGAAAGCGTCGAGTTGAACTCTCGTCCGACAAATCCGACAGTGACAGGCCTCTTCACGGCAGGAAGGGCATCGGCAAGCTCGCAGCGTTCGGTACGGCACGAGTGCTTGAGTGTGTTTCTGTAGATAAGAACACCGGAAGCACCACCCACTTTCGGCTCGACTATGACGCTATTCGGCGCCGCGGCCCTGGCGAGGACTATGAAGTAGAGGCTGCTTAAGGCACGACCGAACTCATGGGGGGAGGTAATGGCGAGCCTCTTGGTCACGGAACTCGTATCTCGCTCTCATCGCTCCGCAAGCGGCGAGCCTTGGATGACAATCAGTTCAGGCGATCCTTGGCACGTCGTTTTGCGCTTGATGACATGCGGATCTACATGAATGGCTCTGAGATCACCCGATTCAATCTTGAAACCGATATTCGGTTTCCTCTGGATGGAACACTGTTTGGTGAGGAGGCACGTGTTTGCGGTGACGGCTGGGCGGAGATGTTCATGCCAGGTGGAGGTCCGGTTCGTTGGTGGGTGGGCTTTCAGCGACACCCGATCAGGGAAAAGCAAATGCAAGGAGTGTCGGTTCTAGCTCGCGGCAAACTGGTTCAACGGCCATTCTTCTTTGAGCGGACTGCCGGTGCCGAAGGGCAGCTAGGCCAGGAATATCTCGTTGGGGAAGTCAAAGCTGATTGGCTTGATGACGGCAACGACATTGACACTGATCTAGTTCAGGCGAATCGTGATCAACTTCAGCTTGAAGACGATCGGTTAACGGACTTCATTGACTGGGGTCAGACTCTAATCAGGCGCTCGCTCAAGGAGTGGGCCGCCCTCAGGCAAAAGCAAGTTGCCGAGCGGATGAAACCTGAATCTTTTGAGACAATCCTGCAACGAGTGTCTCCCGTAGAGCGGCAACGCCTCAAGCGGGTTGTCTTTGCCATATCGCACATCCCCGCTATCGACATCGAGCGAGCTACCGAGCTAGTTGAATCGATCGTCGATGCTCATAGTGATGCGGTCATTCGAGACATGTTAGTCAAAATCGACAGTCACTCTTTTGAATCCCAGGTCAAGATCTGGGAACTCGTCCGACAGTTCGGGCTGATAGACGCGCGCCGCAATCAATCAATCATTGAAGCGCGGCTTAGGACTATCGCAAAGCTAAGGACATTTGTAGACGAAGGGGCACGTGAAGTCCCCACCCTGCATAATCACATCAAACAGCATCCCTGGCTATTGGACCCCCGTTGCTATCTGTTAGACGATGAAGTCCGGCTCAGTGATCTTGACATACATCCCGACCAAAGCGAGCCTGGCATGCGACTCGACTACCTGTTCGCCCTAGGACCAAGCTCGCCATACACACACGACGAACTACTGGTTGTAGAGATCAAGAGGTCTGCAGATAAACACACAAGGCCTGTAACGATTAGCAACGAAGAGGTCTCTCGCTTCCAAGACTATGGACTCGCCGCCCAAGACAGTTCCTGGGCGACCACTAGCGTTGACGGTTCCCGGCTCAGAGTTACAGCTGTCATGATCGGCTCCGGTCAATACACGAAGGCAGCTGATCGGAAACGCAAAAGTCTCCAACGTGATCAAGAAGTTCGCTTCGTGTTCACAACCTGGGAAAGTGTGCTACGCGAGACTGAGAGACTCCACAAGGGATGGCTCGCCGTAACCAAACGAAGGGCCAACCGAGAACACGGAACTGGCCTAGAGGCTTAGGCTCGCAGCAGACATCCGTAGGAACCAACAACCCTTCTAGCTGCACCCTTGGCTGTCCATTTGTCGCGCGATTCCGGGTGCCGACTGTGAGATACTGATAGGCTTGACGGCCACAAGCTAGTGACTGGACAGAGTCAACTGCACCGGAAATGCGGCGACCTTCATTGACTTTGCACGGTGAGCCCAACGATTGTGAAGGTCTGTCAAAATTTTGTTTGCAAGATGCCGATGCAACGTGATACTCTCTTGCGCCTGTAGGCAATCTACCGGAGACGCACCAATGCCCCCTCCCCGAAGGTCTAACTCTTACAACGCGTAAGCGCCGGCTTACTAGTCGCTTTAGCTACTTGTGTGGCACTGGTCACTGGAATCACAACCGCGGCAGTAGCTCAATCCGGGCAGTTTAGTGACGTTCCCGCCGATCACGAATCTGCGACCGCGATCGCATGGGCGGTTGAGAATCAGATCACACTCGGCTACGGCGACGACACATTCAAACCCGACATCGGATTACCCAAGAACCACGCCGTCACATTCATAGAGCGCTACTACGACGACGTACTAGGTGCCGACACATCACCCGAATTCACACGGGCCGACATGATGACACTCCTCCACACCATTAGTGGCGCACCAACAACAACCGCCGATGCTGACAATTCAACTAGCAATACATTGTGCCACGATAAAGCCTACCTTGACGCTCTCAAAGCCCAAGACAATCCCGCCGCGACCATAGTGTACTGGCACTACGTCGACCAAGTTACGCATATCAACATTGCCGAGATCGCCATAGCGTACTTTAACTCGCCAACAAGACAAAATGCAGACGCCTACGACAGGGCCTATACGGTTTGGCTTACTGAGTTTTCCGGAGGGAATGTCCACCCCCAGTTTGCGGCACATCGCGACCTCCTCACATTTTATGATGGCGACTTTGAGGCACTTTCTGACCTTAAGACCGCAGAATTTGACGTCGAAGTACTATTTGAACATCACTATGCGCAGGGCATCGCGCACGAGGATGCCGCTTCATTTGCTATTAGTTTACTCTATGGTGCCTTTACTGATAGTTCTGATATTTCTGTGCCCTACGCCGATGCTGTGTCAACGACATATGAGCAGCGACTTCGCGCTAGACATGACAATTTGACATCCAGGTTTCCTGTCTTTCAAGCGGCTCACGACGGAGCGAACCAGGCGGCGCTCAAAGCATGCGGATAGACACCATTTCGGCATAGGCACCGCCCAACCTAGGAGACAGAAATGGGACCCGCATGGCAGTAGTAGCACACAAGCAAAAGGCAGCTACCGATGTATTGGCTGTCTCGACACGTCCGCCCCTCATGGGCGAGTTCCGCGCAAGACGTGCGCTGAGGGTCGTGGACATAGACGGGGCCTATGGGTGCCCTTTAAGCGACGCCATGCGGCTCCTCGCAGTTGAAGCACGGGCAGATCGTGATCATGAACAGTCGGTTCTTGGGGCGTAATCTGCCGAGCGTTCACCGCGGCATGAGGCGCTATGTTCCCGAGGCAAAGATGCAACATCAACCAACGAGCCGGCAGTCATCATGAGCCTTGGCACTTCCCAAATGGCAGCAACGAGTCAGCTTTGTGCGTCCTTCGTGAGCTGTTGGGGGGAGGAGATGCACACGACTCTTCGATCTCGTGGCTTCATGCCGACTACGCGGCTGGGTGGTTAGGTGGGGGTGGGTTCGTCGCCGGCTAGGACTCGGGCTTCCACGTAGAGGTCGCCTAGTTCTTCGAAGAGGCGGTCTGTCGTTTCTCTTACCGCTCGCCTCGGGACACGGCCGCGGATCTTGGCGGGAGGATCGATGGGGTTGCCCACGACCACGACAACGCGCCTTGGTCTCGGCAGCCATGAGCCGACAGGCAGAGCACGCACTGAGCCACCCAAGCCAACCGGGATAATCGGCACACCGGCGCGCGCTGCCACGAATGCGGGGCCGTCAAGCATGTCTTCGCGCTTGACCCGAGGGCCGCTGCGGCGGGTGCCCTCGGGGAACATGACAAGTGGTTCGCCGATCTTTAGCACGTCGGTGGCTGCTCGCAGCGCCACCCGATCGGCAGTGCCACGCTCCACGGGGAACCCACCTAGCAGCGACAGGAACGGCCCCAGGAACTTGCCGCTCCAGAGGCTCTCCTTGCCCATGAAGCGCATCCGGCGGCTCGTAACCATTCCCGCAAATGGCGTGTCAAGAAAGGAGCGATGCACGGGCGACAAGATGTAGGGGCCCTTGGGCAGGTTTTCTCGGCCCAGTATCTTGATGCGGAACAGCAACTTGATGAGCAAGAACACGATCGTCCAGAGCGTCCGATACATGAGCCGGCCGCCCACGGATTGGCTGCTGCGAGCAGCCGGATCCTCAGAAGCGCCTGCGTCACGGCGACCGTAAGCGCTCCGACTCACAGCAGACCCATGACCTTCTCAAGTAAGCCGCTCGGGGTCACACTTGACGTATCGATCACCACGGCGCCTTCGGCGATTGAGAGCGGGTCGGTAGAACGAGACGAATCGTAGTTGTCCCGGCGGTTGAGATCAGCAGCTAGAGACTCGACGGCCCCAGCTTGTGGCTCTTTGACGAGACGCCTGGCGCGCACTAGCGCGTCTGCTACCAGATGGATCTTCAGGTCTGCCTCGGGGCACACGACTGTGCCGATGTCGCGTCCCTCCAGCACCCCCTCGCCACGGTGAGCCACCCAGTCTCGCTGGCGTGCTGCTAGAACGAGCCGCACCTGCGGGTGAGCGGCAACCTCGCTGACGGCTGCGGTGACGGCCGGGCCTCGAACCTCCACGCTGGCATCCATACCATCCACAACAACATTGGCACCATCGACGCTTATCTCGACATTGCGGGCGACCTGTGTGCAGAATCGGGCATCGCTGGGATCACCACCGAACCGCAGGACCGCGAAGGTGACTGCTCGGTACATGGCTCCAGTGTCCAGCGACTCCACACCGAGGCGTTCAGCGAGCGAGCGAGCCAGTGTCGACTTGCCTGATCCCGCCAGCCCGTCAATCGCTACTACAACCACGACTTCACACCTGTCGGCGGACACTGCGACCGGCCTTTGAGCAGGCTGGGGCACAGCCGGACTAGCACTCGCATCTTGAGCTCCCACATCCATCCAGCGCCTGGCGAACTTGGCACGAGACGCGGGCGGCAGGGTCTAGGCGACACGGACGTTGTCTCGCAGTTGTTCAAGCGTTTCGAAGAAACCCGGGAATGTCTTGTTCACACAGTTCGGGTCCTCGATGCGGATGCCCTCCACCGCGAGACCGAGCACCGAGAAGGCCATCGCTATGCGATGATCCTCATAGGTTCGGATACGAGCTCCCGTCGGTTTGTTGATCGGCGAGATCTCAAAGCCGTCGGCAAGTTCTGTGGCAGCCACGCCGCAGCGACGCAACTCGGTTACCGGGCCGGCAATGCGGTCACTCTCTTTTTCCCGGATGAAGCCAATCCCTGTGACAGTCGTGGTTCCCTGTGCCATCGCAGCGGCAACTGCAAGCGACGGCGCCGAGTCGGACAGGTCGGACAGGTCGGCCTCTACCCCTTGCAACGAAACACCGCTAACGGTGGTGTGGGTGTGCCGTGAATCAACCATCGCCCCCATTGACTCAAGCACATCAACAAAACGGGCATCGGCCTGCATTGAGCTTGAACCGATTCCCTCTGTGTGCACAGTGCCACCGGTGATTGCGGCCGCCGCCCAGAAGTAGGTAGCCGCTGAAGCATCCGGCTCTATCTCGTAGCGTCCGGGCGAGTTGTAACCACCACCAGGGATCACCACCTGCGTGGGTGACATCGTGACAGTGACACCAAAGGCAGCCATCACCTTGCGAGTCATCTCGATATAGGGGCGGCTCACCGTGTTGCCGGCAAGGCGAATCGTCAAACCACCGGGAACCAGAGGAGCTGCCAGCATCAACCCAGACAGGTACTGGCTTGAACGCTCCGTCGAGATCTCCACTTCGGAGCGCCGGATCGGCCCGGTCACCCGCACCGGCAGCGAACCGTTGCATGAAAGGCGTTCTACGGTCACGCCGAGACTGCGAAGCGCGGCGGTGAGATCGTCGAATGGGCGCTGGCGCAACTGGTCGTGTCCATCAACCACGATTGGCCGGTTGTGAAGTGCGGCCACCGGCAACATGAATCGGCTCGTGGTGCCCGACATGTTCGCATCGAGTGTGACCGGCTCGCCGCTGTCCCGGTGGCGGCCATGGCCTCCAACTCGGATGGTGTTGTTGGACTCGTCAGGCTCGATGCCATAACCCAGAGCAGCCAGACACTGCATCATGGCGACGGTGTCGTCTGCGAACAGCGCCCCACGAAGTTCGGTCACACCGCCTGCGAGCGCAGCGCAAACGAGTGCCCGGTTGGTGATGCTCTTCGAGCCTGGCAACCGGATCGAAGCAAAGGGCGGCGAAGCCAGCGGCTCGATTTCTAGTACCCGTTGTTCAGAGGCTGTCATCCCAGCGGCTTCAGCGACGGCCGGTCGCCCGCGTCTACTAGCGCGTCCTTGAATCGCTCCGCTTCCTTGCTGTCCACGAGTAGCAGAGCCACGCCTCGAGCACCTTCGGAGGAGTGGGCGATCTCGAGGTCGTAGATGTTCACGTCTAGATCAGCCGCAAGGGTCGTAATGCGAGCGAGTTCGCCCTTGCGATCGCGAATCGCAATCCTGACCTCGGTGAGCTTGGAGGGCTCGGGAGCTCCAGCGGCAAGGCTGCGACGGCTTGCCCGAGCTGCTTCGAGGCGCGATAACAGCTCATCTCGCTCACCGCCTGAGACGATCAAGCGCATTTCGATCAACTCATCGAGCAACTCATCCAATACATCTGTGATGGCCGAACGGTTCTCGACGCATATGTCGGGCCAGATCGCTGGATGCCCTGCAGCCACGCGGGTCATGTCCCTGAAGCCTCCAGCGGCGAGGCGCATCAGGGCGCTGTGTTCACTGGATCGTCCTTCTGCAATTCGCATCAACACGGCAGCGGTTAAGTGCGGCACATGCGAGACGACCGCTACCAGAGCGTCATGGCGTTGCGGGGTCAGGGAGATCACCTGCGCACCGAAGCTCGACACAATGTCACGCACGGTGGCCAGGGAACTGTCGGCGGTGGTTGCCGTAGGTGTGAGCACCCAAACGGCGTTTCGGAACAGTTCAGGATCGGCACCTGCGAGCCCGTCCTGTTCGTTGCCCGCCATCGGATGTCCACCCACGAACTGGGGACTGGAGACAGCCGTCGCTACGGGCGCCTTAACGCTGCCGACATCAGTAACAATGTTCGCACCCGCATCAAGCAACTTTCGAGCTGTTGGGGCGAGGATTCCTGGTGGGGTTGCCACCACGGCCAGATCACAGGGCCCCGGAGATGCGATCTCATCGACTGCTCCGCATTGAATGGCGCGGCGGGCGGTCTCAGGATTGGGCTCAACGCCGGAGACGTACCAACCCCGTTTGCGAAGGGCCATCCCGACTGAGCCACCTATGAGGCCCGTGCCTGCGACTATTGCGGTGCGGCCCTGGGCCATGACCGGCGATGCTACCGCTCAGGGTTGCCGTGCCCTGCGGGTGGCGCTGCGTTCGAGTTGACGGGTTTCGCTCTGGGTCAGATGTCGCCATCGTGCAGGTGCGAGCTTCGTATCCGTTAGTGGGCCGATGCGAACCCGTGCCAGGCGGGTCACGGGGTGTCCCACTGCCTCACACATCCGCCGGACCTGGCGTTTGCGCCCCTCGTGGATCGTGATGCGCAACAAACCGGGGGTTACCTGCGACACCTTGGCTGGGGCGGTGGGTCTGCCATCAAGCACCACGCCCTGGCGCAGAGCCCGTAGTGCTGCAGGCTTCGGCGTGCCTCGCACGTGCGCGAGATACTCCTTTGGAACGCCAAATGATGGATGCGTTAAGCGGTTAGCGAGGTGCCCATCGTTGGTCAACAAGATGAGACCTTCGGTGTCGAGGTCGAGGCGCCCCACTGGGAAGACACGAGGCTGGTCAGGCACTAACTCCACGACCGTGGGCCGCCCGTGGGGATCGTGGGCTGTGGTTACGACACCTGGCGGCTTGTTGAGCAGGTAGTAGACGAGACCGGGCTGAAGCCCGATGACGGCGCCGTCAACTGAAACATCGGGAGCATTGACCGCCTCAACATCGATGCGAGCTCCGATGCGCGCGACGGTGCCGTCGACACGCACCCGCCCTTGCTGGATCAGACGCTCACAAGACCTGCGGCTGCCCAAGCCCGCCCGTGCGAGCACCTTTTGCAGTTTCTCGCCCTGGGGCGGCGCCACCGGTCGCTCCGTTAGGTTCCGTTAGGTCGTTAGTTCGTTTGGCTGTGCGCGGCCGGGCTGTGAGCCATGGTGGGCGACACTACCGGCCTACCCTTGCCTGCCATGACCAGAGTCCTCTCGGGCATCCAGCCAAGCGGCGAACTGCATCTCGGCAACTACCTCGGAGCGATCCGAAACTGGACGAAGATGCAACATCGCGCCGACGCCTTCTTCCCGGTCGTTGACCTGCACGCAATCACATTGCCCAAGCGACCCGGCGAGGTTGGCGAGGCAACCCTGCGGCTCTCTCAGATGCTTATGTCTGCGGGTCTTGACCCCAATATTTGCACCATCTTCGTTCAGAGTCATGTGCGTGAACACAGCGAGTGTGCCTGGCTGCTGGAGTGCACGGTCTCGTTCGGAGAGTTGAGCCGCATGACTCAATTCAAAGACAAGTCAGACCGCCAGGAGTTCATCTCTGCTGGGTTGTTCACCTACCCGGCGCTGCAAGCCGCTGACATCTTGCTTTATGACGCGGATGAGGTTCCGGTAGGCGCCGATCAGCGTCAACACATTGAGTTGACCCGAGATGTTGCCGAGCGGTTCAACTCAAGGTATGGGCGCACCTTCAAGCTCCCCAAAGCAGTGATCGGTAAAGCAGGTGCTCGGGTCATGGATCTGCAGCGTCCTACCGACAAGATGTCGAAGTCGCTGGACTCGCCTCGGGGCACCATCGACTTGCTAGATGCCCCGTCGGTTATCGCCAAGAAGATCCGCTCAGCGGTAACAGACAGCGAGTCCGAGGTTCGCTATGACATCGCTGCTAAACCGGGAGTGTCGAACTTGCTGTCGATCCTCGGAGCGGCAACTGACCGCTCACCCCAAGACATTGCCGACGATTACAGCATGTATGGCCCGCTCAAGGCCGACACTGCCGATGCGGTGATCTCGCTGCTGGAGCCGATCCAGAAGCGTTTCGCTGAACTTCAAGCTGACCCAGCAGAGACGAACCGCCTGCTGCGACTCGGAGCAGCCAAGGCACGCCATGTTGCCGCGGCAACGCTCAAGCGGGCCCACACCAATCTGGGACTGCTACCCCGCTAGCCATCGCATCGGCCGCCTGGAGTCCGTTCACCAGGCACGTGGATTACGCGGACTTCTAACGGCGCTCGCGCTCGCTAGAGCCCGGGTGGCTTAGCGCTCGGGGGTGAGCGGAGCGATAGACGTCTCGTACGCGTGCCATCGACACCTTGGTGTAGATTTGGGTGGTCGAGATAGAAGCGTGACCCAGCATCTCTTGCACGATCCTGATGTCGGCGCCACCATCGAGCATGTGTGTGGCACAGGAATGTCGCAAGACGTGTGGTGACAACACGCCGCTGAGACCAGCTTTGGCACCATGCTTTTTGACCACTAACCACAGGCCTTGTCGCCCAAGTCGACCGCCACGCTGATTCAAGAAGACAGCGGTGGCATCATCACGGCGAGCCCATCGCTTGGGCACCATCTGACCTCGACCATCCGGTGCCAGCCAGCGGTTCAGCGCTACTGCGGCACAACGACCAAGCGGGACGATCCGCTCCTTTGCCCCCTTGCCCGTTACACGCAACAGACCCAGGTGTAGATCGACATCCTCTAGCGACATTGCGCCAACCTCGGAGATGCGGCATCCGGTGCCGTACAGCACCTCGAGGATTGCAAGGTCGCGACGCTTTGCCGGACTGTCCCCTTCCACGCTGTCCATGAGGGCAGCGATTTGTTGCACAGATAGTGCTTTGGGTAGGGCCTTTGGAGGCTTGGGGCGCTCCAGATCAGCCGTCGGATCGTCAGGCCGGATCGCTTCACCAGCGAGGTAACGATGAAGTCCTCGCACCGCTACTAGCATCCGCGCAACCGAGGACGCAGCTAACTGACGGAGCGCTAAGGCGTCGTGAAATGCCGCGACATGGGCTACTTGCGCTTCTAGCACGCCCACACCGCGAGATTCGAGATGCTCGAGGTAGGCGTTCAGGTCGCGCCCGTATGCCTCGATCGTGCGCGGCGAGCGACCCTTCTCGACCGATAGGTAGCCGAGAAACTCCTCAACGAATTGATCTCCCGGATCAACCCGGACACCAGTGTCGGCGCGCCCGGCTCCTCGGGTTTCTCCCGCATCGGCATCGGCGTCGGCATCGGGTTCGGTGCCCGGGACTTCTTGGGTGACGCTCTGCGGGTCGGCACCAGCATGCGCGGGTACCGCAGAGTTCACCGCCCGAGCCGTCTCGCAGCTAGCAGCAGACCGATGATCGTCTTTGCGTCATGGATCTCGCCCGTGTCGATCATCGTTAGCGCCTCATCAAGCGACATCCGCTCTACGGTCATCGACTCCTCTTCGGCGCTCCCTGGATCGCTCGGTACCTGGGACAGCCCTGTTCCCAAATAGATGTGGGTGAACTCGTTGCAGAACCCCGGAGAGTTGTAAAAGCGAGCCAACTCCACAAGGGATTCACAGGCCAGCCCGGCCTCCTCGGCAAGTTCCCGGCGGGCAGTTCCTGATGGATCTTCGCCGTCGACATCACGCTTGCCGGCCGGTATCTCTACCAGCTCGTTCTCGAGGGGTGTGCGGTACTGGCGCAACAACACGACCGTGTCGTCCTCATCAAGTGCCACCACGGCGACTGCGCCCGCGTGACGAACGATGTCGCGCACCACTTGATCGCCATTGGGGGTGCCAAACACGGCCTTCGTGACCCTAAAGACCGGACCCGAGGCAACCTCTTCTTCGCTTAGCTTGGAGAAACCCGTCGGAGCTGTCGCTTCAAGGACGTTCTCCGGGACGCCTGCCGCAACCCGCGAAGCTGCGTCAAGAACTCCCGCCGACGGATTCGCTTCAGCCACGCTGGGCTTAGAGGGCACCAGCAGCAACCGGAACTCGAGCTGCCGACCCACGCTTGCGCTGTGATGCTGAATCCAACGCTGCGCGCAACAAGCCAACAAAGAGCGGCGCGGGACGGTTCGGCCGGCTCTTGAACTCGGGGTGAGCCTGTGTTCCAACCCAGAAGGGGTGATCCTCGAGTTCGATGAACTCAACCAGTTGCCCATCCGGCGACTCACCGCACAGCACCATCTCCGACGCCTCAAAGCGGCTGCGATAACGGGGATTGAACTCGTAGCGGTGCCGGTGCCGTTCCGACACAACCCCTTCGCCATACAGGCTCGCTACCTGTGATCCCGCCGTGAGTTGAGCCACGTATGCCCCTAGACGCATCGTCCCGCCAAGATCAGTGACATCTCGCTGACTATGCATCAAATCGATCACCGGGTGAGGCGTGCGCGGGTCGAACTCAGTCGAGTTAGCACCGATCAACCCCAAGGCGTTGCGGGCAAACTCGATGGTCATCACCTGCATGCCTAGACACAAACCAAGACAAGGGATCTGCTGCTCACGGGTATAGCCGGCAGCTGAGATCATCCCTTCGATCCCCCGCTCACCAAATCCGCCAGGGATCACGATCCCGTCTACCTCTCTGAGTCGCGTGCCTACTAGCAGCCCCTCGATCTCTTCGGCATGCACCCACTCGATCTGTGCTCTGGCACCAAGGTGGATGGCGGCATGGTTGAGCGCTTCAGTAACCGACAGGTAAGCATCAGGGAGGCTCACGTACTTGCCGACAAGCGCGATCCGAACGGGAGTGATGGCCTGGCGCACCCGCTGTGTCAACCGTTTCCAGGCTCGCAGATCAGGCGGCCCACAGTCCAGACCCAACTGCGTGCACATCACCTCATCAAGCCCTTCGGAGTGCAAGATCAAGGGGATCTCATAAAGACTGTCCACGTCGGGGCAGGTGACAACAGCTTCGAGCGGCACATCGCAGAGGTTGGAGATCTTGCGCTCAAGGTTGACGTTCATGGGCGACTCGCAGCGGCACACGATGGCATCGGGTTGAACACCCCGAGACCGCAACTCCGTCACCGAGTGCTGGGTTGGTTTGGTCTTCTGCTCACCGCTCGGTGCGATAAAGGGCACCAGCGTGACATGAACGTAATAGACGTTGTTACGGCCAACATCGAGGCGGAACTGGCGGATCGCCTCTAGGAAAGGCAGGATCTCGATGTCACCCACCGTGCCACCCAACTCGGTGATAACCACATCAACGTCATCGCTCGCGAGCCTGCTGATCCGCCGCTTGATCTCCTCGGTGATGTGAGGGATTACCTGCACGGTGCGTCCGAGGTAATCGCCGCGGCGTTCTGCTGCGATTACACGTGCGTAGATGGAACCGGTGGTGGCGTTGGACGCCTGGGTGAGGCTCTCATCAATGAAGCGCTCGTAATGGCCGAGGTCGAGATCGGTCTCACCGCCGTCGTCGGTCACAAACACTTCCCCGTGCTCGTAGGGGTTCATGGTGCCGGGGTCGATGTTGATGTAAGGGTCGAGCTTTAGCATCGTCACTCGTAGGCCCCGAGCCTTGAGCAAGCGCCCCAGCGAGGCTCCGGTCAAGCCCTTGCCGAGGCCACTAACCACGCCGCCCGTGACGAAGACGTGCTTTGTCATCGCCGCATCATCGTAGCTGTGATTGCGTTACCTGGCCGCACCGGTGGCCCAGCCGGCCTGGGCTCCACTCACAGGCACTGATCGATGGCATGCAGCGTGTGCGGCGTCTAACAATCCTCAACAACTCAGATGGCCTGTGCAGCGCGTGCCGCGTTCAACAATTCATCGGCGTGTTGGCGTGCCAGATCGGACTCGGGTGAGCCCGACAACATGCGCGACAGTTCTGCTAGCCGATCGTCACCGGTGACGCCTCGAATGGTCGCACTGCGGCGAGGGTCATGCTGGTCGCGTTCCACAACGAAATGGCTGTGCGCATGGGCTGCTACCTGTGCGAGGTGAGTGACGCAGAGAACCTGATGTTCATTTGCCAAGTCAGCCAAGCTCTTGCCGACGGCATGGGCTGCCGTGCCGCCAATACCAGCGTCAACCTCATCGAACACCAGCGTCGGTGGGCCGGCCGTTAGCACCAGCCGAAGCGCCAGCATCGTGCGTGCCAACTCCCCACCGCTAGCTACCCGGCCGAGCGGTTGTGGTGTGTGACCCGGATTGGCAGCAAGACCAAATGACACTTGCTCGCCTGCAGGCCCGCTCAGCGCGACATCAAACCGGGCTTGCTTCATGGCAAGAGTCCGCAGGTGAGACTCGACCGCAGCCGCGAGTTTGGGGGCAGCATGCGCACGTGCGGCGCTCACTGCCGAGCGTTCCCTTACGAGCCGATCTTTGGTGCGGATGCGCTGCTGTTCAAGGGACTCGGCTAGCTCCTCGTAGCCCTCAAGTTCGCTGAGCCGCTGCTGTGCCTGTTCAGCGAATTCGACTACGTCGCTCAGCGATGACCCGTACTTGCGTTTCAAGCTCGCCAACTCGGCCCTGCGCTCACGTACCGCCGCAAGTGCAGCGGGATCCTCATCAAACATCTCGGATTGTTGCCGCAGGGTCGCGGCGATGTCGGTGAGCTCTTCGATTGCCGCACTAAGCCTGTCTGCTGAGTCATCAAAGGGTGCTGTGTTGGTGATCAAGGCGAGCGCTTGACCCAGCCCGTCTGACACCATGCCATCTGTGCCAAGCAGGGTTGCTGCCCCTTGTGCCGACTCACGATGTTCGCTTGCTTGAGCTAGCAATTCTTCGGTGCGGTCAAGACGTTCATCCTCACCTTGATCGGTGATACCTGCAGCCTCGATCTCGCTCACCTGATAGCGCAGCAAATCGATCTCACGAGCACGCTCGCGAGCGTCTCCTCCTAGTGCTTTCAGGCGCGACCGCAACGACTTGAGATCGCTGGTTGCTGCTTCGAGCCTGGAAGTGTCAACGTCACCAAAGGTGTCAAGGGCAGCGCGCTGGACTGAGGTTCTCAGAAGCGACTGATGGGCGTGCTGGCCATGCAAATCGACAAGACGACCGCGCAACTCCTTCAACGATGCCACCGTGGCAAGACGCCCGTTCATGTAGGAACGCGAACGGCCACTACGGGGGACAACCCGGCGGATCACCGTCTCATCGCCATCGCTCGTAACGAAGCGGCCCTCGATCTCGGCTTCTCGGGTGCCGGGATACACCAGTGAGGCAGTCGCTCGCCCGCCCGTAAGCAACTCGATGGCACCAACGACGAGCGTCTTGCCTGCGCCGGTCTCACCAGTGACCGCAGTCATACCGTCGCCTAAAACGAGTGATAGTTCCTCGATCACACCGAGGTTGCGGACCGCGAGTTCAACTAGCACAGACAGCGCCGTTGTAGCTAGCGGTCACTTAGACCGAACTTCTCCTTGAGTACTTGATGGAACCGGCGCTTACCAAAGGTGACCAAACGCACCGGGTACCGAGATGCGGTGCATCTCACAACATCGTGTTCGGCAAGCGTGGCGATCCGGCGACCGTCGACAGACAACTGCGCACCCCGATCGTCTCGCACATCCAAGCTCAGCAGCGTGTTGTCGGCGACCACCAGCGACCGGTCAAACAACATGTGGGGTGACACTGGGGTCAGCAGCAATGCACGATGCGTCGGGTCGATCACAGGGCCACGTGCTGACAATGCATAGGCAGTCGAGCCAGTGGGGGTCGCCACGATCATCCCATCGGCCGCATAGGTCGTAAACAACTCGTCGTTGATCGACACGGCGAGCCGTAGTGCGTGAGTGGTGGCAGGTCGCTCGACAACCGCCTCGTTGAGGGCCACGCAGCGTGTCGGGGGTTTGTCGGGGTCGGTCGAGCTGTACTCAACCGATAGCAACATGCGCTCTTCGATGCCGTGGTCACCCGCAAGGAACCTTGTGACCGCAAGCTGGGCGTTGACGGGCTGCACCTCGGTCAGGTAGCCCATCTGACCGAAGTCCACGCCCAGAATCGGTACGCCTACTTCGCCAATTAGTGCCACTGCCCGCAGGATCGATCCGTCGCCACCAAGCGTTACGACCACTTCGAGACCTTCAGCGAAGCCTCTGGCATCGGTCGCTTGTGCGGTGCGCAGCATCGACGCTTCCTCGGGTGGCACCCGGATCCGGTGACCGTTTTGCTTTAGCCAGTCCGACAACCGGCGCGCCGCAGCAGCCGCTTCAGGTCGACCCTGATGAACGATTAACCCGATCGAGGCCATTGCTCAGCGGTTCGTTTGCATGCCCACGGCACGCACCGCATCCGCTACGGCAGCGTCCACCATCACCATGAGTGAATCGGCGGGAGAAGCTGATCCTTCAGGTTTTTTGGTTTGGTGGACTGCTCTGGTGTGCGCGGGGCGTTCGGCTAAGACATCGAAGGGTGCGGCGACACTGGGAGCTTCGTGGTAGGCGTGAACTAAGAACTCAACATTGCCTTTGGCGCCCCGAAGTGGTGAGACCATCATCGCTCGAATCGTCGCACCGGCATCGATGAAGGCCTCACAAACCCCTACGAGAGCTGACCGCCACACTACCGGATCACGAATGATGCCCCTAGAGCGGTCGGCCTGGCGCTTGCCAGCCTCGAACTGTGGCTTGACCAGCAGCACCACATCTTGGGTGGCGAGCCTCAAGATGTGAGCCGCCACTGTACGCAGTGAGATAAACGACACGTCGGCTACCACCACAGGCGCAGCTTCAACCCGCTCAACAAGATCGTCGCGGCGGACATCGGTTCGTTCCAACGATGTCACACGGCTGTCGGCTCTGAGGCGCTCATGGAGTTGGTTCCTGCCTACATCAATTGACGTGACTGCAACCGCACCATGCTGCAGTAAGCAATCACTGAAGCCACCCGTGGATGCGCCGACATCGATCGCAGTCTTGTCAGACACTTCAATCCCAAAGGCAGCAAGTGCCGCGGCAAGCTTCTCGCCGCCACGCGACACGTATCGAGGTGGGTCGCCACGCAAGGTAATGGGCTCGCTCGCAGCCACCAAGCGAGCCGCCTTTGTGCTCAATGATCCGCCCACCAGCACCCGGCCACTGTCGATCTGGCGACGCGCCAAGCTGCGGCTCTCAACGATGCCCCGGCGAACCATCTCGACATCGAGCCGCCGGCGAATAGTGCTCACAGTGTCAGGCGCATGCCACGGGCAGCCGCTGCGGCGGTTTGCTTAACGGTTCGCCACTCCGCCTACTGCTATGGGCCGATCCGGCTCTGGCGGTCCAGCCAACCAAGGGTGAACGCATTCCACTCCTCAACCATCTCGTGAAACGCAATGTGGCTGGAGTGCGGGCCTCGAAATACATGCATCGTCGAGCCAGGAATGCGTTCTTGGACTTCCAAGCCGTAGCGGGTCGGTACCTGCCAGTCCACCTCGCCTGATGTGATCAGGGTCGGCACCTTGATCGAAGCGAGCCGGTCAAGGGTGTCATGAGTCTTGTCGGCATGGAAGTGACCGAGCATTCCGGCTTTGGAGGGTGGGTGCGGGTTCTCGAGGATGAATCCTCGCTCGAAAGCCTCTACATCAGAGGGTTGGTCGTTGATGAAAGTAGGGCTCGCCACCCACAACAGTGCGGTGCGGATGTAACCGGCCGGATCGTCGTTGAGGACAAAGACTTCGTTGGTGTCGATCATGCGGATGAACCACTCATCTGAGCGACCCCAGGTGCAATGCAGTTGCAGCGTCGCGACCTTGTCCGGGTGGTTGATAGCAAGTTCTTGCGCAGTTGCGGAGCCGAGCGACAGTCCCGACACGTGAGCACGCCCCACGCCCAACTCGTCAAGCAGTGCCGCCGCATCGTCGGCGAGGATCCGCATCGAGTAGTCGCTGCGACGGGTTGGCTGGCTGGATCGGCCAGTGCCACGAGCGTCATAAGTAATGACTGTGTAGTTGTGACGGTAGGCGCCAACTTGCGCATCCCAGGTGCTGTGATCGGCCGCGGTTCCCATGATCAACAGCAACGGATCGCCCGAACCTTCCACCTGGTAGTACATGTCGATGCCCGTGGGCAGGTGAGCTATCCCCAAAGCGGGCTCCGAGCCTGTACTTGCGGACGATCGTCAGCGACATCAGCACGAGCCTCGAACGCTGCGCCGATCCGCAAGGCCATGGCCTCATCGAACGGGCGGGTAGCGATCTGTAGCCCTATCGGCAGAAGGGACTCGTCGTAGCCTGCCGGAACCGACAGTGCAGGCTGCCCAGAGAGGTTGAAAGGTGCGGTGGTTCGCACATAAGCAACCGCAGCCGCCTCGGGGCCCTCAGGGAACTCACAATCGTCGACGCCTATGGGTGTCGCTGTGGCCGGCAGGGTTGGCGTGATCATCGCATCAAGGCGGTGTTCGCTGAAGGCAGTCCGTAGCGCGGCAGCGATGATCTTACGGGCCTGAAGCGCCTTGAAATAGCACTCCCCGTCAATCATCAAGCCGACCACCAGCAACGTCCGGATGACGGGATCGATCCAATCTCCAGCCCTGCGCAGGAGTTCTCGGTGATACGCAGCGGCTTCGGGGCCAACAATGCCGAACTCAGCAGCCAGACAGTGCTGCAGTTCGGGAACCTCGACGCTGACCATCGTTGCACCCTCTTGCGCCAACAGATCGGTCGCCTTAGCAAACACTTCAGTGACCGCCGGTTGCACCGGATCGAGTGGCGCTCCGGTCAAGACTCCGATCCGCAGTCCTGCAATGCCACGATCAAGCACCGCCGAGTAGCGGGGCACAGGCACTGTCGCCGTCGAAGTGTCGCCGTCTGGGGCAAAGTCAGGGCCCGCCAGGGCCTCTAGAGCTTTGGCGCAACACGCAACGGTTGCGCCCAGCGGCCCAAGATGGTCTAGCGACCATGACAACGCTGCTACACCCGAGCGCGAGACCCGCCCATAGGTCGGCTTCAGACCCACGGTTCCACATAGAGCAGCCGGGATGCGGATCGAACCTCCCGTATCGCTGCCGATGGCGACGGGCACCACCCGTGAAGCGATCGCAACTGCTGAGCCTCCGCTAGAGCCTCCGGGCACGTAATCCGGGTTCCAGGGGTTCTTGGCGGGCGGACTGTAGACACCGCAGGCCAATTCGTGAGTCGTGGTCTTGCCGACGATGACCGCTCCGGAGCTTCGTAGCCGTGTCACAAATGAAGCGTCAGCTGCTGTCGGCGAGTTGGCGTAGGCAGGCGAGCCGCAACGTGTCGGCAACCCGGCCATGTCGACGATGTCCTTGACACCAACAGGTATGCCCATCAGCGGACCGAGGTCACGTCCGGCTGCGATTGCTGCATCGGCTTTGGCTGCCGCACCGAGAGCACCGTCTCGATCAACCAGGACGAACGCTCCTAGCTCGTTGACGGCTTCGGCCGCGCCAAGGCTTGCCTCGGTTAGTTGCTGGCTGGTGATCGTGCCCGCCCGCAAAGACTCGCCCATTGCTGTGACCGACAGGTGCGACATCTTCGTTGCTAGACCACGCGCGGCGGGCGTCGCATTTGCGGTAGAGCTGATCGCGTTCCGACTGTCGAGCTGGCTAGCCGCTCGGTGGGCGGTCAACGCGCCTTGAGCTTGATCGTCACTGTCTAGGTCAAGGTCGGTCCGCCGGTGCCAGGTGGGATCAAATGAGGTGGGGTCTTGAGGCGGCCGAGCCGCTAGCAGCGGATCGAGGCTGGCGTTTTGTTCAATGGTGACCCGGATGTCGTCCGCGGTCTGTCGCGGATCGAAGACTTGGTGTCGGAGCCCGAGACCGCGCATGCGCTCCCGGATCGACTCCACGGGATTGATGCGGGAATCCTCAGTCATTTCGCCCAGCACTGTCAGCATTGTCAGCGTTGTCTGCAACGTCACAAGTCATGACAGCAGTGTCACAAGTTATGTCAGCCATGGTCACCACCTCAGCAGTCACCCGCCTGCGCCGATCACCGCCACGACATCAACCTCCATCTTCAACCCAGGCAAGCCCAGAGCTGCTGCCTGGCATGCCGTCACGGCAGGAAAAGCGCGGCCTGCGAACACCTCGCGACGCACCTCAATCTCGGAAGCTATCTCTCGCACATCCTGCATGAAGTAGGTGACCTTGACGACATCAGCGATCGAGCTTCCCGACGCTTCCAGGACTCGCCGGATGTTGTCCCAGACCTGACGAGCTTGCTCGGTAACCGTTGATCCGACTACGCGACCGTTGACATCAAGCGCAACCTGGCCTGCTAGGTAGAGCGTGTCACCGGCACGCACTGCATACGAGTAAGGCTCTGGTGGCGGGCACACGCCAGCCACATCGACCACGGCTTCAAGCAGCATAGCCCGCCAATATAGGTGGCCCGCATGATTTGAACCCGAACCGAGCCCGGGTCGTCGAGTTGCGCCCGACTGAACCGTACAAGCGGCTGCGGCTAGGATTGCCGGCCGTGCCAAGACTCGCTGAGGGTCGTGAACTGTTTGAGATCAACGGTGATCGATTGATGCAACGCATCAACGATCTCGCGCAGGTTGGCAAGATTCCAGGTGGCGGCAACAACCGCCTGGCCCTGACCGATGCCGACAAGGCTGGACGCGACCTAGTGGTCACGTGGATGAAAGACCTAGGCCTCGATGTCCGCATCGACACGATCGGCAACGCCATAGCTTGCCAGCGCGACGCCGGCAGCGGAGCGCCGGTGATGATGGGATCCCACATCGACACCGTCGCAACTGGCGGCCGCTACGACGGCAACCTTGGCGTGCTCGGGGCTCTCGAGGTGATCGAGAGCGTGATCGAGCAGGGCATTGAACTTGACCGGCCACTAGCCGCAGCGTTCTTCACCAACGAGGAGGGCTCCCGGTTCCAGCCCGACATGATGGGCAGTCTCTGCTACACCGGAGCGCTCACGGTCGAGGAAGCGATGTCGGCTTGTGATGCCGATGGCTTTGCCGCCGGCGACGAACTCGAGCGGATCGGCTACCGGGGGCCCACACCATGCCCCGGGCCGCCACCTCACGCCTTTGTTGAGCTGCACATCGAGCAGGGGCCGGTGCTCGAACGGGAGGGCTTCCGCATCGGTGCTGTCACCTCGGTGCAGGGCATCTCCTGGACCGAGGTCAACATCGTTGGGCAATCCAACCACGCCGGTACTACCCCCATGAGCATGCGCCACGATGCAGGACTCGCCGCTGGCGAGCTGGTAGTGGCCGTACGGCGCATCGCCAACGAGATGGGGGGCACGCAGGTTGGCACTGTCGGCGCCCTGCGCTTGCATCCTGATCTGGTTAATGTGGTGGCGGCGAAGGCTCGGCTAGTCATCGACCTGCGCAACACCGATGATGAAGACCTTCAAACTGCCGAGCGTGCCCTCCTTGCCGAAATCCGCCGCATCAGAGAATCCGAGGGTGTCAAGATTGATACCCGCTGGGTGGCACGCTTCGAGCCGGTTACCTTTGATTCACGGGTCGTCGACCTGGTGGAGTCGACCGCAACCGATCTTGGCCTCTCGGTTCGCCGCATGCCCTCGGGAGCTGGCCACGACGCTCAAGTTCTTGCAGGCGTGTGCCCGGCTGCGATGGTCTTCGTGCCAAGTGTCAACGGGATTAGCCACAATCCTGCTGAGTTCACGGAGCGTGACGACCTGGTGGCGGGTTGCAACGTGATGCTCAACACGGTGATCGCTCTTGCTAACGACGACTTGGACTCCAGCGGATGATCTCGAACACCAAGACACGCCGCGCCACGATCACAGGGTGGGGCAAGTGCGTGCCCCCCGCGAAGCTCACCAACGCTGACCTCGAACAGCTAGTCGATACCGACGACAACTGGATAATTGCTCGCACTGGAATTCAAGAGCGGCGCATTTCCCACGTGGAGACAACTGACCTTGCCGAGGTGGCAGCGCTGCGAGCATTGGCCGCGGCGGGCCACGAACCGACCGGAATTGACATGCTCATCCTGGCTTCGGTCACGCCAGAGATCACCTGCCCGAGCAATGCCTGCTTCCTACAGGAGCGCATTGGTGCGGTCAACGCGGCAGCCTTCGACTTGAACGCGGCTTGCAGTGGCTGGGTGTATGGCACCGCTACCGCTGCTTCGATGATCGAGAATGGAACAGCAGAGCGCGTCCTACTTGTTGGTGCCGAGAAGTTGCATTGGGTGATGGACTATTGGGATCGCTCCACCTGCATCCTTTTTGGTGACGGCGCTGGGGCTGCCGTGTTTGAGGCTTCTACCGCTGGTGATGGTGTTTTGGGAGTGGATCTCGGTGCCGACGGTGTGGCCGGGAGGACAATGGTCTTCCCAACTCTTGGTACCCGTGGCAATCTCTCCAGTTTCCGTGACCCCCTCAAGCACCGTCTGCACTTTGATGGCCAAGCGGTCTTCAAGATTGCTGTGCAGGGGATTGCCAAGTCGGTGAAGAGGGCGCTCAAACGTTGCGGGCTGTCTGCAAAAGATGTGGATGTCGTCGTCCCGCATCAAGCCAATCAACGCATTATCGACGCAGCCACGCGCCGCCTGAAGCTCAACCCGAAACGTGTCGTCTCCAACATTGCCACTCATGGCAACTCGGCAGCAGCGTCTATCCCCATGGCTCTAACGGACGCATTGACACAAGGACAGATCCGTCCTGGTGATCTGGTGATACAGACCGCTTTTGGGGGTGGTGTCACCTGGGGATCAACAGTTGCTATCTGGGGTGAACGAACAGAGCCACTCGGATACAGCGATGCGACGCTGCCCGCCTGCGACAAGACAGTGTTCGAGTTGCTTGACTCGAACCGGGACTTCTACGCACCGCTTCACAAGGCTGCCAACCTGAACTAGACAAAAGCCGGCAAGATCGCTCCAGTCACACCGGCCTAGCTCCAGTGATCTGGCTTCCTAGTCAGCCAAGTGCCCTGTGTTAGATTTGTATACAGGTGGCGCTCCCCGGCGAGCCAGTGGCGTCGTTGCGGGTTGGCCGCCATGTCCAAGAAAGTCATTCGACTAGCGGAGGCCCCGGCCAATGGAAGTTTCCCAGGAAGTTCAATTCATCCTTAACACCTTCTCGTTCCTCATCTGGGGTGCACTAGTCATGTGGATGTGCGCCGGGTTCACAATGCTTGAATCTGGAGCCGTTCGCACGAAGAACGCATCGATGATCTGCCTCAAGAACATCGGTATCTTCTCGGTAGCTGGCTTGGCGTATTACTTCATCGGATACAACCTGATGTATGTAGATGTCAACCAAGTGATCGGATCGTTCCAGTTCCTATATGGCACATCCGAGGCTGAGATTGCCCTACTTGATGGCGCAACTGACAGCCTCGGCGATGTAGTCGGCAACGGCTATGCAGTGATGTCGGACTGGTTCTTCCAGATGGTGTTTGTTGCGACCGCAGCATCAATCGTTTCAGGTGCAATCGCAGAGCGGATCAAGATGTGGTCGTTCTTTTTGTTCACACTGATCTTGACAGCGTTCATTTACCCGATCGTCGGCTCCTGGTATTGGGGCGGCGGCTGGCTCGCTGAGCTTGAATTCGTTGACTTCGCTGGATCGACAATCGTTCACAGCACCGGTGGTTGGGCAGCTCTTGCAGGACTGATAATCATCGGCCCACGACTTGGCAAGTACCGCAAAGACGGCAGCACCAAACCCACTCCACCCTCCAATGTTTTGCTGGTCACCCTTGGCGTACTGATCTTGTGGCTCGGCTGGTTCGGCTTCAATGGTGGATCTCAGCTGGCGCTGGGCAGCGCAGCTGACGCCGTTGCAATGGCCAATGTTCTGGTCAACACCAACCTGGCCGCCGCTGGCGGTGTCGTTGCTGCGCTGGCGATCTCTCGCTCGGTGCTGGGCAGCATGGACCTATTTGCAGGACTCAACGGAGCCATTGCCGGACTGGTTGGAATCACAGCAGCACCACACATCACCCAGCACTGGCTAGCCATAATCATCGGTGCAGTCGCTGGTGTCTTGTGTACTTTGGCGATCAAAATGCTTGACAAGCTCAAGATCGACGACGTGGTCGGGGCAATCCCCGCTCACCTCGTTTGTGGCATCTGGGGAACTATCGCAGCGAGCTTCGCTGGTGGCGGCAAGATCCATATCCAGTTGTTGGGGATCCTGGTTGTCGGTGTCTTCACTTTCGTGGTCTCGCTGATCGTCTGGAAGCTCATCGACATGGTCATCGGTCTGCGAGTCTCCGCACGTGTGGAGCGGCTCGGCCAGGACTCTGGTGAGCTCGGCATTGAGTCTTACCCAGAGTTCGTGTTGATGCCTGAAGAGCTCGAGGAATAGAAACCTCTGCGCGACATTTCACGATGTCCACGCCGGTCGCCGTTGGCGATCCGGTAAGTGACGAACTGAAGCGTCTCGGTCGTAGAGTCGCCACTCGCTTGAGCAGTCAAGGAGTGCGATGTGGTGGAGGTGAGGGGATTCGAACCCCTGGCCTCCTCGATGCGACCGAGGCGCTCTAGCCGGACTGAGCTACACCCCCAAACGGGAAAGAGCGACTGTATCAGCCAAGGAACCGGTCACAGACAGGCTCTGTGGAGTAAGTGGTCTCCCGGGTAGCACTTGCTGGTTGGTTCGGCTCACAAAACCTCGGTGACGAACTCATCCTGGCTGCCGTTGCTCAGGCTGTCCGTGAGCACGGAGCCGAGCCGGTGGCGATCTCGATCGACGCCTCTGCTACAGCAGCTGCGCACGCCACGGAGACGATCCAGCACAGCAATCCTCTGGCTCTCTGGCACCTCGTGCGTGGGGTTCGAGCGACGAACGCCATGGCACTTTCGGGAGGGGTCATCCAATCCGAGACCTCTCCGTGGAACATCCCCTTTCACACTTCGCGACTTCACGCGGCTTGGCTGGCTGGTCGACCTGCTGCCGCCGTGGGGATCGGAGTAGGAAGACTCTCAGGTGCTGGTGCGCGGGCGATGGCTCGTGTGGCACTGCGGCGGTTGCGCCTTGTCGCCGTTCGAGACCAGGACTCCGTAGAGCGATTGCGAGCGTTGAAGCTTGACCAGGTTGTCCTGGGTGCCGACCCGGTAGTGGCACTGCAACCAGCGACGTGCACGTCTCGGGACACGATGTGTGTGATCTTGCGGCCACCGAACCGTCGAGGCTTCAGCACGTACAGGCGCAAGGCGCAATCCGTGACCGAGCAGTGGAGCGAGGGGCTTGAGCGTGCAGCTAGCGCGATCGATGCCGTGGCGGTCGCTACCGGACTGCAGCCGCGACTGACCGCCTTCGAAGCGAGCCACGACGATGTCCTCAATCGCGCGATCGGCGAGCGGATGAAGTCGGACTGCTCGTTCAGTTGCCCGGCACCTGAAACCGTGTTTGAAGAGATAGCACAGAGCCGGCTTGTGATAGCAATGCGCTACCACGGTGCTCTGCTGGGGCTGTTACACCACAAGCCCACTGTTGTTGTTGACTACTCGCCCAAGATGGCTTCACTAGCTGGCGAGGCCGGTGGCTGGGCACCCGTGATCGACACCCGAGAACTGAACCCTCAAGAGTTGCTGCAAGCCAGTTCGCAGGCCCCTCAGTTTGCACACCGAGCACCAGCGGCCCTGGCTGCGCTACGGCAACGTCTCAAGGCGAATGACCTTGCCATCGAGTCTCTCCTCGAAGATCAATGACATCAGACGTTGAGGGGAAGTTGAGCGACACACCGCAGGTGCCCGAAGCGCCGGGGCCTCCGGTATCTGCGATGTCTGATGTGTCTGAGGTATCTGAGGTGTCTCAAACGGCTGACCTAACGGCTCCTGGTCAGGCCGTAGCGCCCACTACCCGGATCCGGCTCACCAGGCTGCTACGGGCTCTGTACCTGGTGGCATTGCTAGTTGCCGTAGCTGTAATCGCCATTGTCAACCGTTCCGAGATCGCAGGCTTGCTGGAAGGTAGCCGGCCCTTGCTCGTCGCTGCAGCCCTGGTCGCGACATTCCCGCTGATCGCTCTGGGGTCAAGGATTTGGGTGACTGCGTTGCGCATGCTCGGCCACGAAATCGCCTCCAGCACGGTGATGCTGGCGACATCAAGGGCGCTCCCTGCCCGTTACGTCCCACTCAAGCTCAGCTTCAGCGTTGGGCGCGTGGCTCTGCTGCGAACATCAGGCGTGCCGCTGGCTCCACTCATGGCGACCGCCGGGCTCGAGATGGCGATCAGCGTGGCGGTTGCTGGTGGGTTCGGGTTGGCCTTGCTCGGAGCGTCTGGCACATTGCCCGGTGGAACCGTGTGGACAGTTCCAGTGCTGGTTGCAACGGTTATCGGTGCCTCGCCCGCGGTTGGAGGCAAGGTCATGGCGTGGCTGGCAGCGCGCCGCTCGGTTCCGCTCACGTTGACCTGGCGGGGTTACGCGGGCTTGATGCTGGCAACCACCTGCTACTGGGCCTGGGCGTGCCTGGCGTTCGTGCTCTATGTGCGAGCTTTTCCGGGTGCCGACAGCTTCAGCGTGTTGCAGCTGTCGGGAGCCTTCATGGTTTCTTGGGCCGTCGGGTTCCTGGCTGTATTCGCGCCACAAGGGTTTGGGGTTGCAGAGGCCAGTCTCGTGGCCCTGCTCGCAACCGATGAGACCGAGACCCTCGCTCTAGCGGTCGTGTTCGGTGGCTACCGGGCTGTGCAGTTGATTCGAGATGTCACAGCCTCACCGATCGCTGAAGTCATTTCCATGCGGCGAGCACGTCAAGGATCTCCTCAGTCGGGCTAAATGCTGGGATCTGGCAGGGTCGCCTGAAGCGATCTGGGTCAGCCAAGAAGTCAGCAATAGTGCCGGGGTCGTAGTGACTTAGCACCACGTTGTGTCCGAGACCGTCGCCCCGATCGGTGCTGTCGCGCCACAACAGCGCCGGCACGCCAAGCATGGCGCACTCTTCCTGGATGGAGCCACCATCGGTGATTGCAAACGGAGCCGCTGCAAGCATGCGCAGAAAGTCAGTGCGGGAAGCGTGAGGGACCAGCTCAACGCCTGCGGCTCGCAAATGCTGCTCGGGTTCGCCAGCAAGAATGCGTTCAGTGGGCCCATGCATGACCCAGCGCACCGGTTGCGTATCGACGATTTCACAGAGGATGTCGATCAGTTGCTGGCGCCGGGACTTGAGATGCAGGTTCTCGACCCGGTGCATGGTCACCACCACCGGCGAGTCGGTGCCTGCGTCACCGGCAACTGTCGTGTCGCTGTCGCCCTTTAGCAGCCGACGCTCATCGTCTGCTTGCAAGTTGTCACGAACCGACTCGACCAGGGTGTTGCCGGCTTGCTCAATGATACGGCCCTTCACGCCACGTGAACGCAGATTGTGAGCAGCTACCGGGCCTGGCGCAAATAACACGTCTGCCATCCGGCCCACCCGGACCCTCACAATCTCCTCTGGGAACGGGTGGAACCAGCGGAACGTGCGCAACCCTGCCTCCACGTGGGCCAGAGCTAATCCCGCACGGCGAGCCAGCAGAGCACTTACCAGCGTTGTCGGCGTGTCACCGTGAACAACGCAAATCCCACCGCTGCCACCGAAGATCTGCTGCTGCAACCGTGAGCGCGAACCTAAGTGCTTGAGCAGACCCAGCATCCAGCGAACCGCTGTCGGCACCGTCTTGATGTCGTGCCCCAACCCGAGCTGCACATCGGGATCCTTAAGGCCTAACTCGCCACGACAGGTAGCAGAGAGCTCGGCGTGCTGACCAGAGTCGATCAGCCGGTAGTTAACACCTTCAGCATCCATGCGCTGCAACAGCGGCGCCATCTTGACGTACTCGGGCTTGGTGCCAACAAAGACATGGATCACAGCAGGTGCCCTGACAGCGGCGCCGATGCTAGGCGCCGACCCTGTTCGTGAGTGCGAACTCGCTTAGGTGGTAAGCGTCCGAGCGAGTTGACTAGCCCTCGGCGACCCTCCGCAACGGGAGCACGACACCGATCTCGTCGTCACTGGGTCTGGGCCGCAGCACTGTCACGTTGGAAGCTGCAACCAGTGACTCATCAAACTGTGCCTTTGCGCTCACCAACGGGGCACTCTCAAGCTGAGCTAGTGCCCGGGATAGGTCGGGCTGGTGGCCAGCAGCCAGCGGGCCGCTTCCAACAACTTGCAGGCCTTGCGGTTGAGCGCGGCGGAATGCGATGCCCACACCGAAGGCCGCCAGCAACACCGCGGCAGCGACAGACGCGGCAACCGCAGCAGTCCCGAACGTAGGTATCGCAAAGAAGCTGGCTGCCACAAGCGCCACTAGCACAGCCCCTACCACGCGGCGGCGCTGCATTGCGGCTGCCCGGGATCGTGGGGCTTCACGCCAACCAGACTGACGCACATAGCGTGATTGGCTGGATGAGAACGGCACGACGACGCCAGCTCCGGATCTTGGTCGCCTGCTCCTGCCCGCTGTGCTGAACCGGGGACGGCGTGCAGGTGCTGCGAGCGCCCCCAGAGCGCTACTGAACGAGATCATGCTCTCTGGCCGCTGCGATGTGGTGCTACGCGACTCGCGGAACCACAAAGCGAGATATAACAGCCACCCGGCACCTAGGCCGATGAGTACCACAAGAGTCATTATCGACCTCTCCAGAACGAGCTTGTTGGGGGTGCGCTAGCGCCCAAGCGAGTCACAAACGGGCCGTTCCAGGTGCCGACCAAGACGCTGCGGTCGGCTGAAATACTGGTCTGGTTTGCTCGGGTGACGCCACGCACGATGTTGCGGTTCTAATACATTTGTCACACTATTGCAACCTTTTCCGATCACGTCTCTTGCAGTCACGCGGCCGAGGACGGCTTTCGCTTGAAGTGTCTGATCATTTCAGATGAGTTTCAGTACATCCAGTTGCAGAATTGTCCTACATATCCGACATAATCGAGCATGCATGATCGTCACAAGATGACGGTGATGTAACCAACGACCTGGGCCTGAAGTATCGGCTACGTCGCCGGTTGCGCTTCGCGGCGGTAGCTACCCGAGCGACCGCCGTCCTTTTCCCACAAACCGATGTCGCTGATTGTCATCGACCTGTCCAGCGCCTTGCACATGTCATAGATCGTCAACGCGGCGGCGCTGCAAGCAACTAGAGCCTCCATCTCAACACCGGTTCGCTCGACCGTCTCAGCGATCGCTTCGATGGCAATGCGTTCTTTGTGAACCTCAAAGTTGACCTTGAGCGAACTCAACATCAGCGGGTGGCACAGCGGCACCAGCTCCGAGGTTCGCTTGGCCGCCATAATCCCAGCGACACGGGCAACGGCCAACACGTCACCTTTACCCACAGAGCCTTCTCCGACGGCGCGCGCAACTTCGGGTGCGAGCATGACACAGCCCCTCGCTACCGCGCGCCGACGGGTTCGAGCCTTGGAACCGACATCCACCATGCGAGCCCGACCTTGAGAGTCGAGATGGGTGAAGTTGGTTGCCTCAGCCACCGATCTGTGACATGGAGCGGCGTGGCTTGATGAAATGAACCCGGTTGATCTGATGACCTGCCCACTTGGAGGCAACCGACGCTTCGATTGCATCGGCAATGTCATCATCGCTGGCGCCCGACCGAAGCAGCGTGCGAAGATCGGTCTCTTCAATCGCGAACAAGCAGTTGCGGAAGTGGCCATCAGCGGTTAAGCGCACCCGATCACAAGTCGCGCAGAACGAGTCGCTAACCGAAGCGACGATCCCGACAATGCCCTTGCCGTCCACAAAGCGATACCGGGTGGCTGGTGCTGATGTCCGAACTACTGCCTCAACGGGACTTGCGGCTTGAACCTTGTCAAGGATCTCTGCAACGTCCACGACTGTGTTGGATGTCCAGATCCCATCAGCGTCGAGCGGCATGAACTCGATGAAGCGAACCTCCACACCTTTGCGCCGCCCGAAGTGAACAAAATCAGCTATCTCATCGTCGTTAACGCCGCGCATCACCACGCAGTTGACCTTCACCGGGGAGAACCCAGCATCAAGAGCCGCATCGATGCCTTCAAGAACCCTGCCAAGTTGATCCCGGCGAGCGAGCCGAGCAAAACGATCCCGTTGCAGCGAATCACACGAGATGTTCACCCGCTTGAGTCCGGCCTTGCGAAGTGCGGGTGCCACCAGCGGCAAGGTCACGCCATTTGTTGTCATCGACAGATCAACGCCCAGAGAGGCCAGCATCTCAACTAGAACACTCAAGCGGGCCCTAACAGTGGGCTCGCCACCGGTTAGGCGGATGCCATCAACCCCGTAGCGCTCAACAGCGAGGCGAGCCACACGCGTGACCTCCTCAAAAGTGAGCAACTCCGAGCGGGGCACCCAATCGAGCCCCTCTTCGGGCATGCAATAGGTGCATCGAAAGTTGCAACGGTCGGTGACCGAGATCCGCAAGTCGCGATGCACGCGGCCGAAGCCGTCAATGAGCTGAGTAGTCATCGGACGACCGATGCTAATGGTGCCGGAGATTGCTCACGCGACGGCGACGATCTTGCGACGCAGCAAGTCTCACACAACGATGACATCGACCATGTCGCCTGCACGTGGCCCTTCCCCGTTTCCGAGAACGGCTAGCGCGTCTGCTCGAGCCATTGCTGCGAGTTGGTGGGAGCCCTGCCCGCGGGATCCGCGGATGTGGAGCACACCTTGGCTATCGGGCTTGGCATGGACTCTCGTGTAATGCGTCTTTCCGTCCCGGCGACGCCTTAAGTCGCTGTCACATATCGCTCTGGTCGTGTGAGGACCGAGGTCATCGACCGCGTGACCAGCCATCGCCCGAAGCGCCGGCTTGGCTAGCAACTCGAAGCTCACTATCGACGACACCGGATTGCCCGGCAGCCCAAACACTGGTGTGCCTTCTACGATCCCAAACGCAAACGGCTTTGCCGGTTTGATTGCGATCTGCATCCAGCGCATCTCGCCAATGCGATCTAGGACAACCTTCACATAGTCATAGTCGCCCATCGACACACCACCAGACGACAGGATCGCATCGCAGCTGGCGGCTGCCGTAAGGAAGGCTCTCTCGATTTCGTCGGAGTCGTCTGGAGCGATCCCGAGGTCAACGCCTTCGAAGCCTGCTTCGGCTACCAGGCCCAGCAGAGTGGGGCGATTCGTGTCGCGGATCTGGCCTCTGCGCAAAGGTTCGGCGCCCTCGGCCAGTTCATCGCCGGTTGACAGCACGCCGACCCGAGGCCTCGGATAAGCGAGCACTTCAACAGCACCTACACCGGCGAGAACACCTAAGCGCGCAGGCGTGATGAAGGTTCCCGCGTCTAGTACCTGCTCACCAGCGGTGATGTCTTCACCGGGGCCGCGCACATGATTGCCGGAGCTAACCGAGATCTCGATCGCCACATTGTTGGGACGCTCTGGCGGTCTTGAGGTGCGCTCCACCATCACCACAGCATCCGCTCCGGGCGGCATCGGAGCACCTGTCATGATCCGGGCTGCTTCACCGTTTCCCACGACGAGATTACCCGTGTCACCTGCGGCAACGGTTCCGACAACGTTGAGTTCGACTGGTGCTGAAGCGGTGTCGGCAGCTCGCACCGCGAAACCATCCATTGCTGTATTGGAAAACGCCGGCACGTCCTCACGTGAAGTGACAGGTTCGGCAAGTATCAGACCCATCACATCGGCGAGGCCCACTTTGGTTGCGGCGAGCCTGTGGACACGATCAAGAACATGCTTGCGAGCTTCCTGCAAACTGATCATGATCTTTGCTCCCCTATCAAGCCCACAACTTGGATTCCTTGCCACGCCACAGCCGCACGATATTGGTGTGGTGGCGCAAGGTCATCACACACATCACCGCTAGGGCAGCAAGCAACTCACCCAAGGGCCATCCAAGGAGTGCCGCCGCTACCGGGTAGGCGACGGCGATCGTGAGCGAGCCAACAGCTGCCATACGACTCAAGCTCACAGTTGCAACAAATATTCCCGCGCAGATCACACCCGCTAGAGGATCAAGCACGATCGCTCCGCCACCAGCAGATGCGACGCCCTTGCCACCACCGGTCGGACGATGAATGGGCCACACGTGACCCGCAACAACCCCGAACCATGCAGCGAGGGCTTCGGGGCGACCCCACAACAGAAGTGCTACCAGCGTCGGCAGAGCTCCCTTAGACATGTCGCCCGCAACCACGATCAGTCCCACGAGGCGGCCGCCGATGCGATACATGTTGGTGGCTCCTGGGTTGCGGGAGCCCTCCTGGGTGGGATCACGCCCGATCCGGCGACCTACCAGCTTTGCCGTCGGGAACATGCCCACGAAGTACGCGCCCACGAGAGCCAGGATCAGCCAGGGCGACACGCCCACAAATATATGACAGCAGCTTGCCCTAAGTCACAGCGGCACGGCGCCACGGTTTGTCTTGTGGTGCTACCTGATTCTTGTACAACGTGGTGGCCGCTACGGGCAGTTCGGCTATAGCCTCGCCGGGTGCCGTTGTATGATTATCGCTGCGATCTGTGCCACAGCCAGTTTGAGGTTCGCCAGTCATTCAGCGACGACCGGCTGACGGTTTGTCCCCAGTCCGGGGGGCCTGCCGAGTGCCAGGCACCAGGCGAGGGGCCCGTCAAGAAGGTCTTTTCTGGCGTGGGCATTTCCTTCAAGGGCGATGGCTTCTACAAGAACGACTTTGGTGCGAACGCTAAGCAGCGCCGTAAGGAACGTAAGGAGTCGTCTTCGTCCTCAGGATCGTCTGACTCCTCTAAGGGTTCGTCAGATTCGAAGACTGCCAAGTCGTCAAGCAGCGGAAGCTCAGGCAAGTCGTCTGACTACTCCAAGAAGGCAACTGCAGGGGCGTCGACCTAGCTCTGGCGTCTCAACCAAGCGTCGATTTCTTGGCGTTCTTGGCGCTTGATCGAAGCTGCAAGCTTCCTCACAAGATTTGATCGCCCAGAGGGGCCGATAGCCATCCACTCTTGCTGGAGGCTCCATGGTCAATCGACCCGTACCAAGTGCATTTCGTGTCTTGCTGGCACGTATCCGAACACGACTCCATCGAGGTCGGGGTTTCAGAATTGCGGCAGCCGCCGCTGCCGCAATTGTCGCACTCATAGTCCTGACACAGGCAGCTAGCTCGCGCGGTGGCGAAAGCCCGGCCGCGGGCGAAACCGTCACTGCCACGGCGAGTCAACCTCTCTTGACAAGTCCTGTGATGTTGCCTGAAGGCACTAGGGGCGTACCGATACCAGTAGAGGCCGACACCTTCGTTGTAGGCGACCTCGTGGACGTTCACGACATGCGAAGCGGCGCCGCCATCGTGCGAGAAGCCCACATCGTCGCCATCCGAACCACCGAAGCAATCGTCGCGGTACCAACCAGCCGCGTCGGCCCACTCGTCGTAGCCCTAACCACAGACGGAGTACTGCTAGTCCTCACTCCCACCAGCTAACGCCGGTCGTCTAAATGGTGTGTTAGCGGAGGGGGGTGGCGGCCATTAGGAGGATGGCGAGGCCTGCGACTAGGCGGTAGATGACGAATGGGGCGAGCCCTAGGCGTGCTACGACTCGGATGGTGGCCCAGACTGAGAGCCAACCTGTGATCAGTGCTGAGGCGGCACCCCACAGAAGAGCTGGCCAGAGTGAGTTCGGCACATCCAGTTCAACCAGGCTGTACAGGCCAGCACCGGCAATAACGGGCAGACTCATTAGGAACGCCAGCCTTACTGCTGCCTCGCGTTGGTAACCGAGCAGTCGAGCTGCGCTCAGCGTTGCGCCCGAGCGTGACACACCCGGTTGCAAAGCCAGGGCCTGAGCGGTGCCCATTATTAGTGCGTGTGTGAAGCCGAACTCGGAACGGCCACGCTTCTGGGGCGCACGATCCGCTAGACCCATCACTAGCCCGAAAACGATCAGTGCCACTGCTACCGCAACTACACCACCTGGCGCAGCAATCTGGCCTCCAGCCAAGAGTCCCACCGCGGCGGCAGGCAGCATCGAAACCACCAGTGCCCAGGCGATACGTCCGTCCGCACCTAGTTTCTCTCGCTTGAAGAGCGCTCCAAGACCAGCCCGCAGGTACCGAGACACATCGACTCTCAGAAACGCCGTAGCACCAACGAGTGTGCCGACATGCACCGCAGCATCAAATGCGGTTGCAGTGTCGGCAGGCAAGTCATCAATCCCAAATAGCCAGCGAAATACGATCAGGTGCCCGCTTGAGGAGACCGGCAAGAACTCCGTGAGGCCCTGAACGACACCAGCCACCACAGCCTCAACAACCGTCACCACCGAAGACTAGGCCGCCTAGGGCTCACCACTTTCAACGCCACCCCAGCCAATGAAGTTCTGAATTGAGGGATCGTCCAAAGCGACAGTCCCTGTTCGGGTGTGCTAATGCGGCCACTGTGTCATGATGGACATCTCCTCGCACCCGACACGGGAGTGACGCGAAGTGACGACACCCGCACGACATTGGCCTAAGCCTGCTCTAAAGCAGGGACTCGTTGTCCTGTTGGTGACATCGCTGTGTATCAGTTGTTCGGCTTCAACACAGTCCGACAACGCGGTCACACAGTCAGAGAACACGACATCACAGCCTGATGACAAGATCGTGATGTCTGAAGACACAAAGGCTCCGGACCAGAGCACAACTACACCATCTGCGAACACAATCGAGTGCCTCTATACCGAAGGAACACAAACCACGAACTATCCTGCGGACCAGACTATCCCCGCTGTTGACAATCAGGATTACATCGCTGTCAAATCTCTGATCAAGGTGTGGAAGTCACCAACAGACGATCGTTATCGCGTACTAATAGCCAGTCTTGATGGCCAGGGTATATTCAGTGAAGCTGTAAACATCGGAGACAATGCCGGGTATTCTAAGCATAAGGGTCCTGGTGAACCCTATGAACATTACGTTTCTAAAAAGTACGCTAGGCGCAGCAGCACCCGGCATTACATCATAAGTCCGATGGAGAGCGATGAATTCATAACTATAGAGACCGAAATGACTGATGGCCTAAAGACCAGTTACACCTGGACGCGTAATGATGGTTTCATCGTTCAATCCTACGTCGCTGATACGTCAAAAAAGGTACAATGTGATGAGGCGATTTTTGACATTGATGTTCCACCGAAGAAGCCGCTAACAGACGTGTACCTCACGGATTGCGACATTGCCTTACGCAACCTGATGCAGGCTCAAGTCATAGAGCATGCCATGGAGCACCACATCAATGAGTTAAGGGAGCAGAGCACTAATGGTCTAGCACCAGCCGACTTGGAGTTTGCGATCTCTGAATACGACAACATGCTTAACGATCTCTTCGCACACGTGTACGAACCTCTAGACACGATTGAAGCGACGTGTCCGACTACCGGACACGCTGCACAGGCACATGAAACAGCTGAGGTGATCAGAACTTCACTGGCTGCGATGCGCGAGGCGCAAGCGAAGCTAGTAGCGGAGTGCGAGGGGCTCGAAGGCCGCGAAGCTCCCGTGGAGCTTACGAAATAAAGTTGTAGCCGGGCCTAGCTGCCTGACATTGTGACGTCTGAAATCACGAGCGTCACACCTGCTGCTCCCATCGGCAAATACTCAAGATCGGAACCAACCTCAACCACATCAAGCAGCAGCCGCTGCAAGGTGCTCCCGATTGTGACCTCTCGAATTGGTTCGGCAGTCTCACCGTTGCGGATGCGCAGGCCTTCGGCTCCAGCAGAGAAGTCTCCCGACACGGGATTCACGCCGCTGTGCAAGCCAGACACACCCTGCACCAGCAAACCATTGTCAATTCCAGCAATCAACTCAGCTGGTTCGCGGTTACCTGGCACCAAACGCAGAGCATGTGCTCCCGGTGTAGGTGTCCCCTTGAAACCGCCCCTTACAGCCGAACCCGTAGATGAAGCACCAGCGCGCCGAGCCGTGCAAGTGTCATACAAGAACGACCCCAGAACACCATCGGTTATCAGAGGAATCCTGCGAGTGGCTAAGCCTTCTGCGTCGATCGCAGAAGCCGAAAACGCGGCTTCGTCGGTCGCGTCATCAACAAGAGTGATAGCTGGAGCAGCAACTTCCGAGTCCATACGGTCGGCAAACAGCGATCTGCCCTTCAGTACCGCTTCGCCGCTGAGTATCCCACCCACGATGGACAGGAACTGCGCCGAAACGTAAGGGTCAAGCACAACTGTTAGGCGCTGGGTCTTGGGCTTGGAAGCTCCCAGCAGGCGCGTGGCACGATGCGCCGAGTCTTTGCCTGCTGTCTCAATTGAGAGTTCTCCGGGATGGCGTCCAACTGAGTAACCAAACCCAACCTGAGTTTCGCCGTTCTCGGTAGCGAGACTGAACGACGACACGTAGCAACCCGTGCCACGAGAAGTAGCCGAGACGCCGCGGGTATTGGCAACAGCAGTCTCCGATACCGAATCCGCATATGTCGCTGACTCAAGACCGGTTATACGGGAGTCCGCAGCCAAGGTAATGCGCTCAAGTTCCAGAGCCATTGCCACCTTGTCTTCTGCTTCGAAGTCAGCAAGTTCGGAGTGATACAAGTCGAGTTGTTCGGGTTCAACCCCATCTGGTTCGGCCACACCAGCGAACTCATCGACCGTCGCAAAACGGGCGTTATCAACCGCTTCGGCGAAAGTGTGGCGAACCGAGGCATCATCAAGAGCCCCCGAATAGGCAAAACCTTGCTTTTGGTCTACAACAACTCGAATACCGATACCTGCTGAGGCAGCGGATGTAAGAGACTCGACCTCGCCGTTGTATGCATGAACCTCGGTTTCACGTGCCGAAGCAACAAAGGCCTCGACATCGACTCCAGTATCGGCCCAGCCGACTACTCGTTCAGCTATCTCGAGTAACTCAGAACTCATCAGGCTGCAGTTCCACCAACTGTCAATGCGCTCACCCTTAGAGTTGGCGTTCCATCTCCTACCGGCACACCTTGTCCAAACTTGCCACAAGTTCCGGGCGATCCCATCGCAAGGTCATTGCCGAGAGCATCGATCTTTAGCAACACATCAGGGCCATTGCCGATGAGGTTTCCGTCACGTATCGGTGCACCGATACGACCATTATCAATGAGGTAAGCCTCGGTCATACCAAACACAAAGTCGCCCGTAGCGGTGTTCACCTGCCCACCACCAAGTTGAGCCACGTACACACCTGAGGGAGTGTCAGCGATGATGTCATCTGGATTGTCAGAGCCATTGGTTATGTACGTATTAGTCATCCGCACCATCGGCAAATGCTGGTAACTCTGGCGCCGACCATTTCCAGAACTCGGGCGGCCCTCCTTGCGAGCACGGATGCGATCCCACATGTAATCGGTCAGTACGCCATCTGAAATCAACACATTGTGAGCGGCCGGCTTGCCTTCGTCATCAATGTTGAAATGCCCCCACTCACCAGCCATGGTGCCGTCATCAACGAGAGTCACCTCTGGCACTGCAACCTGCTCACCAACACGTCCAGCAAACACCGAAGCCGACTTGGCGATCAGGTCAGCTTCGAGGCCATGCCCGCAGGCTTCATGGAACAACACACCACCGCCGCCAGGGCCCACAACGACAGGCATCTCGCCACTCGGCGCCGGTTGAGCCTTGAGCTTGGTCAGCGCACGCTGTGACGCCCGGCGTGCCATTTCTGACACATCGCACGTGTCAAACATCTCAAAGCCCGTCGTGCCACCAGCTGACTCACGACCGGTTTGCATACCGGTGTCGCCTGTTGCGACACACGACACACCAAAGAACGTCCGCACCTGATCATCGGAGGCGAACAGCCCGTCGCTGTCGGCGACGACAATACGCCTACGGCTATCGCCATAACGTGCCATCACCTGGGTGATCGCCGCTCCAGTTGAGCGAGCCGCCGAGTCCGCTGCCGTCAACAACTCAACCTTGCGATGCTTTGGCACCTCTGAAGGCGGCACCCGCACCTGGATTGCGGAGGGGTGCAACTCGCCGACAGCAACGCTGTTGGTGCCACCGCCCCCCTTGCTCGCTGCTGCCGCGGCCGTCTTTGCGGCGCGCACCAGCCCGGCGGAGCTGAGATCAGCAGTGTGAGCGAAACCGGTGGTTTCGCCGGTTACAACCCTTATTCCGGCTCCACGGTCACGGCCAGAGACCACCTCCTCAACACGACCATCATCAAGCACCGCCGACGACGACCGCTTGTCTTCTGCGAACACCTCGGCGAAGTCGGCGCCGCTGCGCATCGCTGCTGATAGGGCACGATTCAAGATTTCGGGATCCAACACAGTGGGGTAGCGTAATGCGATGGCCTGCAAGCCAGCAGGAACAGTGCCATCGATGGTGAGCCCGGTCCAGCGTTCAGTTCACCGGTCGTAGCCGCCAGCTATGACTGACACGACTCCGGCGCGCCCGCAACATCGTTTGCGTTGGTGGCGAGAGATCCTGATAATCGGCCTGTTCTACGGTGTCTACACCCTGATACGCAATCAGTTCGGCTCCGACCTAGGCGCTGAAGTAAAGGCGCGAGCCACCGAAAACGCCTATGACGTAATTGCCATTGAGCGCGCCCTGCATCTGTTTGGTGAAAAGGGAATCCAGGACGCCTTCATCGAATGGGATCTGTTCATCCGTTTCTGGAATATCTTTTATGGCACTTGCCACTTTGTTGTGACAATCGGCGTGATGATATTCTTGTTCCGGCGGCACCCGGTTCGCTATGGCGTTCAACGCACCATCCTCGCAGTCACTACCGGCTCGGCTCTCATCGGATTCGCCTTGTACCCGCTTATGCCACCGAGACTGTTGAACGATTGCAGTGCGTTTGGTGCCTGCGACCTGAAATACTCCTACGTCGACACGCTCGTTGACCCCGGCGGGCTGTGGTCATTTAACTCCACGACAATGCTGGAGATCTCAAATCAGTACGCCGCTATGCCGAGTCTGCACATTGCCTGGGCCGTGTGGTGTACGGTCGCAGCCGTTCCGGTAATGAAGCGAACCTGGACTCGTGTATTGATGATCGTCTACCCGTGGCTAACGTTGTTCGCGGTGATGGTGACGGCCAATCACTACTGGCTAGACGCCGTCGGTGGACTCATGGCATTTGGCGTGGCATATCCGGTGGGTGCCTGGCTCGCAAGGAGGCTTCCGGCGTCGCTTGCTCCAAGATCGAACGCAACCATGGCTGCGGCGTTGTAGCTGTGCAGCTCGATTCCATCACCGGCCCCGAAGACCTGCGGGGATGTAGCTACCCCGAACTTGAAGACTTGTGCGGTCAGATCCGCTCCCGGATCATCGACTCGGTGTCTGCAAACGGCGGACACCTCGGCTCGAATCTCGGATCTGTTGAGCTTTCGCTAGCTGTGCATCGAGTGTTCCGCTCGCCCCATGACGTGTTGTTGTGGGACACCGGCCACCAGGCGTACGTACACAAAATGCTCACGGGCAGGGCACGCAACTTCGACACGCTGCGAACTCCCGGTGGACTGTCGGGCTACCCCTCTCGTTCTGAGTCACCCCACGACTGGATCGAGAACAGCCACGCCTCAACCGTGCTCTCTTACGCGCACGGTTTGGCAACGGCGTTGGAGTCTGCAGGTTCACGACGCCGTGTTGTGGCGATTGTTGGCGACGGTGCGATGACCGGTGGCATGGCCTTTGAAGGACTCAACAACATCGGCCACAGCGGGCGCCGGGTCGTGGTTGTGCTCAACGACAACGGCCGCAGCTACGCACCGACTGTGTCACGACTCACCGAGAGCCTGGTGCGGTTCCGTTCCAACCCAAAGATGGCACGCCGCCAGGATCGACTTGAAGGGGTGGCGGAGCGGATTCCGTGGGTCGGAGACACGATCCAGCGGGCGATGGCGATGTCGAATGCGGCGATCCGAGAGTTGTGGGATTCCGCTGGGTTCTTTGAGAACCTCGGGGTTCGTTATCTGGGGCCCTTTGATGGCCACAACATCGCGAGTGTTGAGAAGGCGCTGCAGAATGCGGCGGAGTTCAACGAACCCGTCGTGGTGCATGTCCTCACACAGAAGGGCCGCGGTTACCGGCCGGCTGAAGAAGACGATGTCAAGCACATGCATGACTCGGGCAAGGTCAAGGCGGGCACTTACACCGGCAAGTTCTCCGAGATGATGCTCAAGCTTGCGGCGACTCACCCCGAGATTGTCGCGATCACCGCGGCTATGCCCGATTCGACTGGGCTGTTGCCATTCCGAGAGCAGTTCGGTGACCGCTTGATCGACGTTGGGATCGCCGAACAACATGCAGTTACCTCTGCTGTGGGCATGGCCATGGGCGGCTTGAGGCCCTTCTTTGCCGTGTACAGCACGTTTCTGAGTAGGGCGTTCGATCAGGTCAACCTTGACTGTGGGCTACACAAGGCACCCGTTGTGTTTTGCATCGATCGTGCCGGGATTACCGGCGACGACGGGCCGTCACATCACGGTGTGCTCGACATGGTGCTGCTCTCAAAGGTTCCTGGGATGGTGGTGTTCGCACCGTCTTCGATCCAGGAACTCGAACAGATGATGCTTGACGCTGTTGACATGACATCTGGGCCGGTCGCTATCCGCTGGACTAAGACAGCGGCGCGCAACGTCGGACGTGACGAGGTCGGGTCGGGCACAAAGGCCCGTCAGGTGCGAGCTGGTAACGGAAGCGTCTGCCTCATAGGGGTGGGCAAGTTGCTTGAAGCCTGTGAGGACGCCGCTGCGAGACTCTCGGCTTCAGGGGTCGAAGCGACGGTCTGGGATCCTCGGGTGGTGAGCCCGCTGTGCGAAACGATGCTCGCCGATGCGGCACGCCACAAGATTGTGGTTACAGCCGAAGACGGCTTACGTGCTGGCGGCGCCGGTAGTGCTGTGCGCGATGCTCTAGGTGAGAGGGGATCTAAGGCACAGGTGCGGGTGCTGGGCGTACCGCTTGACTATGTGCCACACGGCAAAGCAGACGAGATCCTTGCCGATCTAGGTCTGGACACGGCCGGGATCGTGGCAGCAGCGCAGGGGCTAGGTAAACCGAGTCTGCTGGCCCGGGTGCCCCACAAGGCAGAACTAGCTAGCTAGCCAAGCTGTCTGCGATCGCCTCAACAGGCGCGAGTTGGCAGATTCTCGTATTTGCAGATTCTGAAGTGGCGGGGCTAGCTGAAGTAGGGGTTTGCGCCGGCGTCGTGATCGGTGACATCAATGACCTCGACGACTTCGGGTATGGCTTCAAGGATTGCTTGACGGATGCCTTGTGACAGGGTTGCCTGACTCATCGCACATCCCTGACAACCGCCGCCCATCATCACCGACACGGTTCCGTCGCTGCCCACCGTCACGAGTTCGGCGTAACCACCATGTGATGCCAATGCAGGGTTGATGCTCATATCGAGCAGTTGTCGCACTTTGCTCGCTACGTCGCCGTGCAAATCCAGGTTGCCAAGCTCACCTAGGGGGTTCGGCCGGTTGGGATTGCGGATCACAAGCCCGCTCTGGTGTGGCACCGACGGCACGTCAAGAGTCGATCCACGCAGTCGATCCACGCTGGCCGCAGGCACGATCACGGTGAGGCCCGCCGTGCTATGGATCTGATCATCCATGGCCGCGTCGGAGACGGGATCTAGAGACAGGTCGTAGGTGTAGTCAACCCCAGCGACACCTGTGACCTCAACCCGCAGGCCTAGTTCGTCAGCATCGGGTTCGCGGTCGCGGATCGCAAACACAGCAGCTCGAGCCGCGTCGGTGACGATCATGATCTCGACACCTTGAGCGTCGTCGGCTTCGCCCATGCCAGCAGCGCCGGACGTTCCGTCACCGTGTGTGAACGCAGTATCTGGAGGGGCTGCAGTGTCGGTGGCGGCGGCGCTCATATGGCGGTGAGGCTACCGTACGGCCATGTCATCGGCTGAACCCGCTAAGTCCTCTTTCGAAATAGTCGGCAGCGTCGCGCTGCTAACGCTCGATGACGGTAAGGCCAACGCCATCGGATACGAGACCCTTGCGGCGATCGACAAAGCCCTTGAGACCGCTTCCCAAGACGCTTCGGCGCTCGTGATTGCGGGGCGCCCCGGCCGCTTCAGCGCAGGGTTTGACCTGGGCGTGATCGCTCAAGGCCCGGCCGCCGCACGTGATCTAGTGGCAGTAGGTGCCCGAACTGCGATGAGGATGTTCGGTGCGCCGATCCCCATCGTTGCGGCCTGTACCGGTCACTCGTTGGCGTTCGGTGCCATCATGTTGCTTGCCAGCGACCTGCGTCTCGGTGCTGATGTGAAAGCCAAGATAGGGCTGAACGAGGTGTCGCTCGGTATGCCGTTGCCGATCTTCGGCGTTGAGTTGGCCCGCCAGCGCCTTTCCCCCAAACACCTCACCGCAGCCACAAATCTGGCAACCCTCTACTCGCCTGCCGGTGCCGCAGAAGCCGGTTACCTCGATGAGGTATTGTCGGCAGATGACTTGCTGTCGGCTGCGGTGTCTAGAGCGGAGTCACTTGGTGCCTACTTGCAACCTGCGGGATTTGCTCTCACTCGTCGGAACCTGCGCCAGCCCGTGATCGACCACGTGCTCGAGACGCTTGACGACGACCTCGCCGAGTTTGGAGTCCTCTCTTAGCCTTCTAGCCGCAGCGTCCAGGCGATCGCAGCGGTCGCGTGCTTCAGCGGAGGTGGCTACCGCAGACAGGCCAGGGGTTAGGTCCCCGGCGGGCATACAGTTCCTGAGCACGAGCGTCTTGCTCACCTGCGGGCGCCAGCGCCGGATCGCCCGTGCCACCAACTGACTGCCAGGTCGGCAGGTCAAACTGGTAGGCGCCCCGGTAACGACCGCTCGGGCTGATAGCCGAGTAGTCGCCGCTCGACTCGCAGTAGCGCAAAGCTGCCCAGGCAGAAAGAGGGGCATGGGGGTAACGGCTTGACGAGATAGCTACCTCGGCCCGATCCCACGCCTCAGCCGTTACGAGAACTTGACGAGCTTCATCCAAGCGTGCCTCGATATCGGCTACGACAGAGACGTTTTCGATGATGGCTTCACGCAGCGTCGCGATCTCATCAACTAGGGCAAGCAGGCTGGAATTGGCCTGCTCCTCTAGTTCCTGCAGACGATCCGAGTTCTGTTCAATCGGATGGGCGATCGCTGATAGCAGCTGGCGGCGCCGGCTGAGCTCGGATGCGCCTTGGACTTCAAGTAAGAACTTTGCGGTTGCACCGGTTCCGCCACCCACGAAGGAACTCAACGCAAGCCCCCGAGTTGAGGTGCGTAACGCTTCGATCTCGGTGGCGAGCCTGGTCAACTCCTCACCCAGAGCATCGCGCCGCTGAAGCGCTGCTTGCAGTTGAGTCTCCGCAGTCTCCCCCGCCGCTAGAGCCACATCCCGCTCATGCTCAAGCTCCAGCAGCCGATCTGCCGCTTCGGTCACGCTAGGCAGATCGCCACGCAACTCGGCTAGTTCGTCGGCGGCGCTTGGTGGCACCAGGGCAGCAATCAGCCCAAAACACAGCCCAATCGGCAAGAGCCAGAGGCGGCGGGGCGAATATGTCCAACAAGAGTTCATCATGCGCTCGGGCGCGGACATCGCCTTTGGGCCGCACGGCGCGACTAATCGCCGTCGGCTTCCTGGGCTCCACCCGCAGGAACCACGACATTACAGTTCTCCACAGGTATTCACAATTCGAAGGGCCGCTTCTGTGATTGTCAACGACGCGTTGGCCTATGACGCGGTGCTGCTCATGTCGTTTGGGGGACCAGAGCATCCCGACGATGTTGAGCCGTTTCTCCGAAACGTCACCTCAGGGCGGAGCATCAGCCCCAAGCGCCTTGAAGCGGTCGCGCGACAGTACGCACACTTTGGGGGCAAGAGCCCGCTCAACGAACAATGCCGCCGCCTGCGTACCGCTCTAAGTCGCCAGCTGCAGCTGGCCGGATACGAACTTCCCGTCTACTGGGGCAACCGAAACTGGAAGCCCTACGTCTCCGATGTCGTCACCGAGATGACTGCCCGGGGCCATCGGCGAGTGCTGGCTGTGGCAACTTCGGCGTATTCCTCATACTCGGGTTGCCGCCAGTATCTCGAGGACATCGAAGACGCACGAACCGCTGCTGGTCGCCACGCTCCGGTGATCCACAAGGTGCGAGCGTTCTACAACCACCCCGAATTTATCGAACCGTTTGCCGATGCGGTCAGCCTGGCAAAAGCGGCTTTGCCTCCCGAAATACAACAGGAAGCCGCTCTAGTGTTCACCGCTCACTCGATACCTGTGACGATGGCACGCGGGTGCCTCTACGAGGAGCAACTACAGGAGACCGCCCGTCTGATTACCGACCGTTGCGGCTTCGGATCTTGGCACATGGCTTGGCAAAGCCGAAGCGGCCCACCGTCGGTTCCCTGGCTTGAACCCGACATCTGTGATCTCTTTCGAGAGCTATCTCAGACAGCTTCCCGACCATCGAAGGCTGTTGTGGTTGCACCGATCGGCTTTGTTACCGACCATATGGAAGTCATGTGGGATCTCGATGTGGCTGCGGCTGGAATCGCTGCGGAGCTAGGCATCGAGATGGTTCGAGCCACAACGCCGGGAACATCCCCAGATGGCCGTTTCGTCGCGATGCTGCAGCAGTTGATCGAGGAGCGGCTGGTTCCGGGCACGCCCCGTCGGAGGCTCGGCAGCCACGAATTGCAGGCCGACTCTTGCGAGCCGGACTGTTGCCCGAGACACGCGGTGGAAGCTCCCGCTGCCTCAAGGTAACCTCTTTGCTCTAACCAATTGACATAATCGTCTGACCTAAGTAGTCGGAGTTGACTTTGCAGGGTCTTGCCTTGTGTTTCTTGAATCTGTAGACCCCTAAGTTTTCCACAGGCTGTGGTTTCTGGTCACTCTGTTTGTCCACAGCCTTGAGATTCCTGGATTCGCGGCATCCACCATCGGCAATCTGGCCGTGGTTAGGGTCGCCTTGAGCACCAGTTGACCCACGAGCGAAGGGTGTTCGGCCATGAACCATGCAACGGTGGCGGCTCAAGCCATCCGTTTCCGGTTGTCGATCGTACGGCGCCCGCTGTTTGACGCCGAAACGCTTGATATCAACGCAATGGCAGCTGCTGCAGTCACAGCGGCGCAACCTGAGGTGGACGCTGCCCTGCGCCAGATTGCCACCGCCTGGCTTGAAGCCGGCTTGCCCTGGCATGCGCTGGCGCGACCTTGGACTGCGACTGCGGCTAGAGCGTTGCGTGGGCGCAGTGACTTCATTGATGCTTTAGACGTGGTTGTTGCTGCTGGTCTCGGACCGGCAGGGCGCTCGGCTGCCAACTCGAGATCTCGTCCGGCGGCCGCCTGATCATCTCCCTAAGTCGGCTCCCGAAGTTCTCCAGATCGGGAGCGTGAGCTTGTGCCCGAACTTCCTGAAGTGGAGACAATCCGTAGACAGCTCGAACCATTGCTCGTCGGCAAGCTTGTGGTTGGAGCAGACTCGCACCCATCGGAGAAGTTCCGCGATGCCCCACTTGCTACTGGTGGCTGCATCGAGTCCGTACGGCGGAGGGGCAAATACCTGCTGATCGGGTTAAGGGGTCTGCAGCAACTTGGGGGCTTCGGTAGCGATTCAAATAGTGCGCAACACCACGAACTCATCGTGCATCTTGGGATGACCGGACGGCTCGCAGTGCAGCGCCATGACAGTGTCGATCTGGGTCATCCACATCTTCGAGCCTGGTGGATGCTCGAGGATGAGTCCGTATTCACGTTTCACGACATACGCCGCTTCGGACGTGTGCGAGTGGTCACAGCAGGTTCCTATGAGAGCATCCCGACGCTGCACAAGCTCGGCCCCGAACCGTTCAGCGCGGAGTTCACACCCAAGAGCTTGTGGCTTGCGCTGCGAGCAAGTTCACGACGGCTCAAGACCCAGCTTCTCTCCCAGCGCCCGGTAGCTGGCATCGGCAACATCTATGCCGACGAGAGTTTGTGGCTCGCCCGCATTAATCCCGTGGTCACCCGCCTGTCGTTGCAGCGAGCGGGTCGGCTAGTCACAGCGATTCGTGAAGCCCTGGATTCAGGGCTCAAGCATGGTGGCACCACGTTGCGTGACTACGTGACGGTTGACGGCGATGGGGGCAGCAACCAGCATCACCTCTATTGCTACGGCCGCTGGCGGGAGCCCTGTGAGCGCTGCGGCACCGAACTGCGTAGGCGCATCATCGACGCCCGCTCAACCACCTGGTGCCCGAGATGCCAACGCCATTAGAACAGGCCCGGATTCAACGCGACGGAACTACGGCGCGCAGTGCAAGCCAGCGCTGACTGCTAACTGATGACTGCTGACTTGAGTGGCACCCCGTACGGGATTTGAACCCGTGCTACCACCTTGAGAGGGTGGCGTCCTAGGCCGCTAGACGAACGGGGCAGGTAAACCGAAGGCGTTGCCGACGGCCGCAGCAGTGTACCGCTGTGTTCGGGGAGGAGGACTCGAACCCCCAATGGCTGGGCCAGAACCAGCTGTGTTACCTATTACACCATCCCCGATCGAAGCAGCACCCTAGCGTCGGCTTGACCGTCAACGGGCGAGTCTGAGTTGTGACACCACGAACGCCAACTTGGAGGCAGATCCAAGCAGGATCAACGTGTCGCCGACGGCAAGCACAAACTTGTTTTGCGGGCTGATCACATAGGTACCAGCTCTGCGCACCGCGACGACAACACAGCCGTCCGAGCGGAACGGCTCACATGACCCCAGCGGCTTGCCTGCAAGGTCCGACCGGTTACCAATGTGGTGTTCCTCGAGGTGAACACTGGGTTCACCGTCATACATCATGTGATTCAGGAATTCTTCGACGTTGGGACGAAGCACCAGTGCCGCCATCCGAGAGCCGCTGAGTTCATGAGGGTTGACCACACGATTCACGCCGACCTGTCGCAGTTTTGGCTCGCTCTCGGGCCTGTTGGAGCGAGCGACAATGAACAGTTCCGGCGACAAGGTTCGGGCAGCGAGCGACACGTAAAGGGCTTCGGTGTCGTCATCGAGTGCAACCACGAGCGTGCTGGCACGTTCGACTCCGGCAGCACGCAACACATCGTCCTGGGTTGCGTTGCCTAACACATGCAACGACTTGTGCAGTTCAGGCGTGTCAGTGTGTTCTACAACAACAACGGTCTGGTTAGCGCGCTCCATGGACGCCCGGAAAGCCTGTCCGACTCGCCCGTATCCGCATAGCACGACGTGGCCACGTAGGCGATTGATCCGCTTTTGCATGTGCCGTCTCCGCATCTGGTCGTTGAGCCGGCCCTCAAATATCGACTCTATGAGAACACCGATGGTGTATAGAGCGGTGCCAGCTCCAAACAGGATCAGGATCACGGTGAACGCCCGGTATCCACCCGTGACCTCTCCGATCTCGGTGTAGCCGACCGTTGAGATGGTGATGACGGTCTGGTAGACGGCTTCGCTGACCGACAGTCCGAGCCGGGTGTATCCAAACGTGCCGCCAGCTATCACCAGCACCAGTAATCCAAGACCGGCCCGGAAGCGTCCCCACGGATTGTCGCGGGAGATCAGGATCACTTCCCGAAGCTTCCCGAAATCCCTTCCCGAAATCCCATCGCCGAGGCCAAACCCTCACAACACCCCAAACACTACGCCACCATCAGCTCACCCCCGCTGCCGCGAGCCTCAAGCGCTGTTGCTTCCGTTGATGACACCAGTCATCACTGTTCGATGTCACACGTGTGACCTACATTGAGGGCATGGATGTCTCCTACAACAAGGACAAGTTCGTTGAGTTGCTTCTGCTTGTCGCTTCGCGATTGCGAGAGGATCGCGCCGGTGGGGCGACAAAACTCAACAAGGTGCTCTTCTTCGCGGAGTTCACTCAACTTCGAAGACATGGCCGAGTGATCTCAGGTTGCGAATTCCAGAAGTTGGCGCATGGGCCTGCACCCCGACAGCTCCTGCCCGTGCGGCAGCAGCTGATTCAGTCCGGCGATGCCCATCTAGTCGCCGAAGACTTGCTCGGGCGGCCGCAACAGCGCCTGATACCCAATCGCGAGCCCAACCTTGAACTGTTCGACGACTCAGAGTTAGACACCGTCAACGATGTACTCACACAACTCTCGGGCATGACTGCGATGCAGGTCAGTAACTTGTCCCACCAGGAACCTGGGTGGCGGTTCACTGAGCTCTACGAGACCATCCCCTTCGCGACGGCCTTTCTTGGTTACCCGCAGATCAAGACGCCTACAAGCGAACGGCTGGCGAATTCTGCGAAGGCGCGGCGCAGGGTGCCCGCGAACAGGTGAAACACGAGGTTCACGTCAGTCAGGATGCTGCCTCCAAAATCGCAAGGAGCTACGGCCTCGAGCGAACCACCTCCGGTTTCCCCTCTGAGTGGGACTTCTGGTCTGGGCCATTGCAAGCGGCACTTGTTCGCTTCCGAGGCTTCGACAGCTTGCCCTACCACGATGATCCCGAGATTCGTCATCTGCACATCGTCGATCCGGTCTTTGGTGTCGTCGTCTTTGTTGGTGTGCTCACCAAGTCGGACCGGGTTGACATCGTTGACTTCGATGTAGACCATGACTACTGGGACATGATCCAGGATGATCCCGACGATTAGTCACTTTGGCCATAAGACGTAGGTTGGCGGTGTGGGTGATGGGGTTGTTGAGGTTGGGGTTGGGCCGTGTGATGAGCCTTGGCCTGAGGGGGATCAGTTTGATCCTGAATTGTTGCGAAATGGTGATCGTCGCAACGTCGTTGACTGTTACCGGTACTGGAGCGTTGCGGCGATCCGAGCGGATTTGGACTCGCGCCGGCACCCGTTTCATGTCGCTATCGAGAACTGGGAACACGACCGCAACATCGGCACTGTTGTCCGCACCGCAAACGCCTTTGCAGCTGAGGCCGTACACATAGTCGGGCGGCGCAAGTGGAACCGGCGCGGCGCCATGATGACCGAGGTTTACCAGCACCTACATCATCATCCGACAATCGAAGACCTAACGGATTGGGCTAACGACAGGGCGTTAACGATCATCGGAATCGACAACACTGACGGATCGGTGGCACTTGAGACTGCGCACATACCTGAGCGCTGCGTGATGCTCTTCGGTCAGGAAGGGCCTGGCCTCTCCCCCGCCGCTCAGGCTGCCTCTAGCCAAGTCCTCTCAATCACACAGTTCGGCTCAACGCGTTCCATCAACGCTGGTGTAGCAGCCGGAATCGCCATGCATGCCTGGATCAGACGCTGGGCAGACCTCTAGCTCAGCCCAACTCCACAGAAATCTCAGAAGATTCGCCCTTGCGAGCTAGGCGTCGACGCGCATATTCTTCGCTTGTGAACATTATAATAGATTTGTCTGACATCAGATCTTTTGCTCGTCAAGGGTCACGGCGAGATGCCCTGGCCCACGATGGTGCTGGTGCAACCGTGCGAGCGCGAACTACCAGCTACAGACAAGTTGCGTCCCCGTCTCGGTCGTGAACCAGCCACTGGCCGTGCTTGACACCTGGCCTTTCGTTGAAGCGATCTCAGGTGTCAAGCAGCCGGTCGAAGCATGGCGCAAGGTAACCAATCGCACCGACATGCGATTTGCCATGAGCGTGGTCAATCTCGGCGAACTCTGGATGGCAATCGCTGCAATTTCAGGCGTCGCCGAGGCTGATCTGTTCATTGACCGGATCGAAGACGTTGTTGAGGTTGAGGTGGGATCCGCTGGCATCGCTAAGGCAGCGGGCTGGATTGCGCACACGTTTAGCCTCACCCTCGGCGCATCGTTCGCAGCTGCTACTGCTATGCGGCTCAACGCCGACTTGTGGACAGGTGATCCGCAACTGTTGTGCAGGGACAGGTTGTGGAGCATTGAAGATCTGCGGACACGCGAGCAACAGATTGATGATGAGCGCGACGCAGCCAACGGGCAATTTGAGGTCGGTCGCAGGCCCGGAGTCCTGCCAAAGGCGAGCAAGCGGCAACTGACTGAGGTTGTGCAGTCGCATCTCTGTGACAGCTTCGATCGCTGGGAATTCCCCGACACTTAAGGCCTTTGGCACCGGATCAAGAGATCCGACAACTGCACCGGTGACAGAGGGCATCCTGGCGTTGGCCCGGCTAGCCCGAGCCTCTAGCTAGGCGGTTAGCGTTGGCAGCCGCATGAGCCAACCATCAACGGAACCAAACAGCCAGCGTGTGCCGCGCAGGCCTTCCCTTGACGGTTTAGAACAGAAGTGGGATTCAGCCTGGGAGTCATCGGGCATCTACCGCTTCGATGAGACCCGCGAGCGTGCTGAAGTCTTCTCCATAGACACTCCCCCGCCGACGGTCAGCGGCTCACTTCATGTCGGTCACGTGTTCAGTTACACCCACACCGACCTCATCGCTCGCTACCGCCGCATGGCCGGCCAGGAAGTCTTTTACCCGATGGGTTGGGACGACAACGGCCTGCCAACCGAACGGCGAGTGCAGAACTACTACGGCGTCAACTGCGACCCGTCGCTGCCCTACGACACCAACTTCGTCGCTCCCCGCGATGCCGGCAAACCCAAGGCGGTCGCACGCCGTGCCACCATCGGGGTGAGCCGACCCAACTTCATCGAGTTGTGTGAGGAGTTGACCCACGCTGACGAGGTTGCATTTGAAGACCTGTTCCGCCGCATCGGGCTGTCTGTTGACTGGTCACGCACGTACGCCACGATCGATCCTCACTGCCGGTGTGTGTCACAGCTGGCATTCCTTGAGAATCTGGAGCGGGGCGAGGCCTACCAGGTAGATGCACCTTCACTGTGGGATGTCACCTTCCAGACAGCAGTCGCTCAAGCCGAACTAGATGACCGTGAGCGTCCTGGTGCATATCACCGGTTGCGTTTCGGGCTCGACGATGCCGCAGATGAGGGCCATGTGTGGATCGACACCACACGCCCCGAGCTTGTGCCTTCCTGCGTGGCCCTTGTGGCGCACCCCGAAGACGAGCGCTACCAGCATCTGTTTGGCACATCGGCACGCACGCCCGTGTTTGGCGTTGAGGTTCCGATCCACCCGCATCATCTAGCCGAGCGTGACAAGGGCACCGGCATCGCCATGATCTGCACGTTCGGCGACACCACCGATGTCACCTGGTGGCGTGAACTCGACCTGCCCGTGCGGACGGTTATCGGTCGTGATGGCAGGTTTGCAGCCGAGCCACCGGCGGCTGTGACCAGCAGTTCGGGTCGCGCCGCATATGCACGCCTCGCTGGACTTACCTCGGTGCAAGCTCGTCGCCAGATCGCCAAGGTGTTCGCTGAGTCGGGCCACATGGACGGTGAACCCCGGCCGATAACTCACTCTGTCAAGTTCTTCGAGAAGGGTGACCAGCCGCTGGAGATCGTGTCGAGTCGCCAGTGGTACATACGCAACGGTGGCCGTGACAACGAGTTGCGCCAGGCCCTAATCGATCGTGGCACCCAGATGAACTGGGTGCCCGCCTACATGCGAACCCGCTATGAGAGTTGGATCGCTGGCCTCAACGGTGACTGGCTGATCAGCCGCCAGCGGTTCTTCGGGGTGCCGATCCCGCTGTGGTACCCCCTTGACGGCGACGGATCCACTATCTGGGAGCACCCGATCCGTCCCGCCACCAAAGACCTGCCTGTCGATCCGTCGGCGGATTGCCCTCCTGGTTACGACGAGTCACATCGAGGTCAACCCGGGGGCTTCGTTGCTGATGCTGATGTGATGGATACTTGGGCAACCTCGTCGCTCACCCCCCAGATCGCGACCGGTTGGCGTACCAACGAGAGCCTCTACGCCTCGACGTTCCCGATGGACATGCGCCCTCAAGCTCACGACATCATCCGCACCTGGCTGTTCTCCACGGTCGTGCGAGCCCACTTTGATGCCGGCACGGTGCCGTTCAAGAACTGTGCGCTGTCGGGTTGGATCCTTGACCCTGACCGCAAGAAGATGTCGAAGTCGAAGGGCAATGTGAAGGTGCCAACGAAGCTGCTCGAGCAGTTCGGTGCCGACGCGGTGCGCTACTGGGCAGCGAGCGGGCGACCCGGGACTGACACCGCGTTCGACACTCAACAGTTCCGTATCGGGCGTCGACTTGCTGTCAAGCTGCTGAACGCCTCGAAGTTCGTGCTGCGGTTTGAGGATCCGGGGCATGGTGGCATCACCGAGACGCTTGACCGATCGCTGCTGTGTCGGCTTGCGGATCTGGTGGAGCAGGCAACCCGCTCGCTAGAAGCATTTGACTATGCGCGCGCACTTGAGCGCATTGAGTCGTTCTTCTGGTCGTTCACTGATGACCATCTCGAACTGGTCAAGTCACGTGCATATGGCGAGCAGGGTGAACAGCCTGCCGCATCGGCACGACGTGGGTTGCGCATTGCCATCGAGGTGCTGCAACAGTTGCTGGCCCCGTTCATGCCCTTCGTTACCGAAGAGGTGTGGAGTTGGTGGCATCAAGGGTCGGTTCACACTTCGCGCTGGCCGACAGCGAGGCGACTGCGTGATCTTGCGTCAGGAACCGGCGCGCAGCCTGGACTAGTAGCTGCGGCGGTGTTGCGTGAGGTTCGTCGAGCCAAGTCAGAAGCCAGACGACCCCTGCGCACAGTGGTGCTAGCGACAACCGTTAGGGACAGTGCCGAGCGGCTCGCCGTGCTCGGCCAAGTCTCGGCCGATGTGTGTGCTGCTGGACGTATCAGCCAACTCAACATGATCGAGTCCGCAGAGTTCGCCGTGACTTCCGAACTCGAACCGGCCTAGAACACCCAGCCAGCAAAGCGAATTCTAAGCGAGTCGTCCTACTCGCTATTCGTCAATCTCGGGGATGCGTATGGTGACTGCGGTGCCACCTAGCGGAGAGTCATCGACGGAAGCGGTGCCACCGTGAGCAACTGCAACCTGGCGAACGATGGCGAGGCCGAGACCAGACCCAGGCCGACCTCGGTGAGTTTCTAGGCGACTGAACCGTTCAAAGACCCGCTCACGATCCGCTTCAGCAATACCTGTTCCGGCGTCATGCACAGTCACCGATCCGCCATCAATCAAAACTTCAACGGGGCCGCCGTCACTGAACTTGACAGCATTGTCGATGAGGTTGCGCACTGCTCGTGCCAGAGCGTCGGGCCGACCCTCAACGGGAATGTTGCGGGTCACCCTCACATCGATCTGGCGGCCACTGCGACGTCGAGCCCGTTCAGCTACCGGTTCGATCACCTCAACCAGATGGATCAACTCTGGCTCCGAGTCGACCCGCACATCAGTGGCAAGCTCCACCAGTTCGGCTGACAACTCCGACAGGTCTGTGAGCTCGGCATCCACATCGTCGAGGATCTCGGCCCGCTCTGTTTCGCTGAGCCCGGGCGAGCGGCGCAACACATCAACGTTGGTTCGCAGGCTGGTGAGAGGGGTGCGCAGCTCATGGCTGGCGTCCATCACCAGCCGATGCTGCTGACGTCGGCTGGTTGCGAGCGCCGCAAGCATCGAGCGGAAACTTCCAGCGAGTCTCCCAACTTCGTCCTTGCCCAACCCCGGAACATCACGATCTAACTCGCCGGTGTCGGCGATCCGCTCCGCAGTCTCAGCGAGCTTGGCAATCGGCCTAACTGCTCGCCCTGCAAGAAACCATGCTGCTGCTGCGGCCACGATCACCGACACCGAACCGAATAGCAAGACCCAGCGCCGCAGATCCGCCACCGCATTGTCGACCTCATGCAGCGGCCGGGCGACCTGCACAAACACCGACGGAGCAGTCGAGACAGTCATGAGGCGCATGCGCTTGTGACCTACCGAAACCGTCTCGATGGTGGCTCCCACATGACGGGCGCGTTCGAGCCGGTAAATGTCGGGAGGCAAGCCGATGTCGTCATCTAGGGTCACGATCACCTCGCCGCGCACCACGTCGCCGCCGGTGTCGAAGTCACTGACTACCACCCGTGCGTAGGCGTCGAACGACACCAGCGCCCCGAGCGGATCAGCACGCAGCAACTGCCCGATGGAGCCATCACGCCCACGGACTTGCCGCCGCCATCTGTCCGTCTCGAAGTCGAAGTTGATTAGCGCAGCACGCTTCAGCAGATCTTCGTCGACTTCGCCGGTGAGTTCACTTCGTGCGGTGCGCACCGCATATGCACCGACCGCGCTCACGCATGCGATCACCACCACACCAACGAGCAGCGCTACCCTGACGCGCAAGCTGACACGCCGACCGTGGCGCATCATCCTCGTCGAGCCCGTCCCCGCTTAGGCATCGCACCCCAGAGCACTGTCACCGCCACCGTGTCTACTGATTTGGCCGCTGAGCTGACCCATTTCGCGGATCACGGGTCGAGGCGTGCAACGTAACCGACACCCCTCACGGTGTGGACGAGCCGGACGCTGCCATCGGCTTCGGTCTTGCGGCGCAGATAACCGACATAAACATCCAACGTCTTTGAATCAACGTCAAGATCGCCGTCCCAGATCTCGTCATAGATGTCGAAGCGGCTCAATACCACCCCACTGTTGCGCACCAGTAGCACGAGCAACTCAAACTCGGTGCGCGATAGGTGCAGGCGACGACCCGCTCGAAATACTCGATGACCGTCCAAGTCGATCTTCAAGTCCCCAAGTTCAAGATGTGAACCGGACTGATTGACAGCCACAGTGCCTCGCCGAGGCGAGCTTCCAGCAGCGACAACGGCATGGCTGGCGTTTGGCGTTGCTGCGGCTTCACCGGCACGCAAGCGTGCGCGCACCCGAGCCAGGAGTTCCTCCAGGGCGAAGGGCTTTACTAGGTAATCGTCCGCACCGGCATCCAGACCCGCCACCCGATCATCGACCTCGTGGCGGGCAGTGAGCATCAGTATCTGCGTATCAAAGCCACGCTCACGCAGCATCCGGCACACGCTGAGACCATCAGCGTTTGGCATCGACACATCAAGGAGCATCAGATCCGGCCGGTTCTTCTGGTGTTCCTTCAGCGCAGCACCGCCATCAGCCACGGCGGTCACTTCATAGCCCTCAAGCCGCAATGCCCGCTCCAGAGACGCTCGGACACGGCGATCATCCTCGGCGATCAGAATCAAGGGGGCAGCCGGCGGAGGATCTACCGCCCGCGAGCGTTTGTTTGAGCGAGTCGAGGCAAGTCTCATCCCAGAGAGTTTGCCCAAATGTGTCCGACCATTAGGTGAACATCTGGTTAGAAGCCAGATCGCCAGACACTCACGTATGGTGCGCAGCGTTAGGGTCGCTGCCGGTGCGCATCCTCGTGACTAACGACGACGGGATCGAATCTGTCGGACTTCACATGTTGGCTCGAGCCATGACCGAGTTTGGTGATGTAGTAGTGGTCGCACCCAATGAGGAGTACTCGGGCTATGGCGCGGCGTTTGGGCCCCTTCATCTGATCGACCCCGAGGTGCGCCGGACCAGCATCGACGGTGTTCCAGAGTCCTGGCATGTGACCGGGCCCCCAGCGCTTTGCGTCACCTTTGGGCGCCTTGGAGTGTTTGGCCACTACGACCTTGTGGTTGCTGGCATAAACGTGGGTGCCAATGTCGGGCGGTCTATCTATCACTCGGGCACCGTCGGTGCCTGCTTGACAGCACGCAACAGTGGCGTGAACGCGGTCGCGGTGAGCCAATCGATCGAGAACTTCGGTGTTGAGGGGCAGGGACTTGAAGAGGTGCTTGCCACCCAGAAGTGGGAATCCGCCGCCGCGGTCGCAGCGTCTGCGGTTTCAGGACTGATCAAGGATCTTCCTGAAGAACCTGTCGTGCTCAACATCAACGTGCCGGGCCGAGACCTTGCTGACATCAAGGGTTGGCGCCGCACTCAAGTGGGAATCGAACCACCCCGGTCGGTCTCGGACGCTGAACTCGTGCAACGAGACGGCGATGCTGACTCGTTCCGGGTGAAGATGGGTTGGGGCGACGCCATTGACTTGCCCGAACACACCGACGGTGGTGCGGTGATGGCGGGATGGGTCTCGGTGAGCTGGCTCAGCCGGATGACGGCCCTTGAACCAGCATCAGAAGGCGCCCACAACGCCGAAGCAGGCATCGCAGAACTCCTATCTGCCTAAGCGTCGCTCGTTACCGGCCTCTCCGAACCTCTCGCAACGACACCGATGTAGGTGGTGTCGCCTAAGCGTCACTCGTTACCGGCCTCTCCGAACCTGGGTCGCCATGTACCTGTTGGTTGTGGTCTTCGGTGATCGCTTGGCCGAGGATGTTGTCAGCCGAACTTGAGTACCCCACCATGGCACCGCCCTTACCGCCTCCGACATGCGTGGCCTCTTGAAGCCTCGTCACGCGAGCTTTGGACGCTCCAGGCGAGGATCGATGCTTCTTCATTCCGAACACGAGCAACAGGAACCCGTTCACGTGATTGAACACGGTCCGCAGGCCGTTAAGTGCTTTGCGAAACACACTCACGTCATCGGTAGTCATCACTGACAATTGTGATCTCTAAGACATTGTGGAAAGGTCATGTTGCCTCATTCCTTATTCCCCTTGTAGCGACTCCACAATAGTCTTGGCCACCCTGAAGGCCTTTCCCGCCCTGGGCTGCTAGATGACGGCACAAAACGGCGGGTGCAAGACATAGCTTTGATGGCTGATGTTGGCGGCGGGGGGATTGTCTAAGGCATTCGGTACGCGGACGCTTTTCCACAATGTGACCATCAATCTCTCCCCTGGCAGGCGGATGGCTCTTGTCGGCGGCAACGGCACGGGCAAGACGACGCTGCTTGAGATCCTTGCTGGGGTCGCCAAAGCAGATTCGGGCACCGTGAGCCGCGCCCGGACTACCCGGATCGGCTACTTGCCTCAAGACCTTGCCGAGACAACTAGCGGCACGGTTCAACAGCAGGTGCTTGCAGCCGCAGGGCCGGTTTCAGAAGTCACCAGAACGCTCCAAGATCTACAAGAGCGGCTGGCATCCAGTTCGCCTACTTCAACAACAGTTACAGCAGCCGACAACAGACACGGCGACGATCACGACGGGCTGATCGCTCGCTTTGGTGAAGCCCAGGCTCGCTTTGAACAACTAGGCGGCTACGCACTTGAGGCCAAGGTGGCCAAGGTGCTCGCAGGATTGGGATTCACGCCAAGCGATACCACCAGAGCAGTCTCGGAACTCTCAGGGGGATGGCGCATGCGGGTAGCACTCGCGCGCCTGCTCGTGTCCGAACCCGACGTTTTGCTGCTCGACGAGCCCACCAATCACCTTGATGTGGATTCGATCTCGTGGCTTGAGCGACACCTGCTCAGCTGGCCTGGAGCGCTGCTCTTTGTGAGCCACGATCGGGACTTCATCGACAGCATCGCCAACCAGGTGCTGGAACTATCGAACACAACGCTGCTGTCATTTGAGGGTGGCTTTGCCGAGTTCGTGGTGCAACGCGAGGAACGGCTACAGCGCATCGAAGCCGCCGCAGCTCGCCAGGCACGCGAGGTCGCCCGAGTTGAACGCTTTGTGGAACGCTTCCGTTACAAGGCATCCAAGGCTCGACAGGTGCAGAGCCGTGTCAAGATGCTTGAGCGACTCGAGCGCATCGAAGAGCCATCACGGACTGAACTAGCGGCACGCTTTGCGTTTGTGGAGCCACCGCGCAGCAGCCGTGTGGTCGCTGAGTTGAGCGAGGCGTCGGTGGGATACGGCGACTCCGACGAGCCTGTGCTAACCGATGTGAACCTCGCAGTTGAACGGGGCGAGACGGTGGCTCTGGTGGGGCCTAACGGTGCCGGCAAAACCACCCTGTTGAAGCTGATCCTCGGTGAGCTAGCACCGCAGTCGGGCAACCTAAGGGTCGGCTCCAACGTCAAGCCGGCAGTGTTTCACCAGCATCAGGCCGATGAGCTCGACGGGAGCCGGCGTGTCATAGAGGTCTTCTCGGCGGGAATCGACCCGGGGCGGCGCAACATGCGCAGCATTCTTGGGGCGTTCGGGATCCGGGGCGATGACGCCGACCGTCGGGTTGCCGAACTCTCGGGTGGTGAACGGACCCGTTTGGCCCTGGCTCGGCTGATGGTTGAGCCGGTCAATCTGCTGGTGCTGGACGAACCGACTAACCATCTCGACCTACCAAGCTGTGACATCCTCGAAGATGCTCTGAGTGCCTACCCGGGCACGGTCTTGCTCGTCACGCATGACCGCCATCTGATCCGCTCGGTAGCGGACGCATTGATTGAGGTGCGCAACGGGCGAGCCGTCTGGCATCTCGGCGCTGATGAGAGTGTCCTGTACCCGGATCGAGATGGCTCGGACCCATCGGGCTCTTCCCGAAAACCGATTCAGTCCCTCGGCGCTGATCGTGGCGAGCGGTTGCAGCCCTCCGCTAAGTCGCGCCCACACCAACGTTCTGATCGGAACAAGGCCACCACCGGTAGAAGATCCAGTGCCGCTCGTGCCGAACGTCGCCGGGCATCAGCTAACCGTCGAGCTGCTTCGAGTCGCCTACGGCGCAAGGTCAGCCAAGCCGAAACGGCTTGGGAGGCAGCAGACGCCGAAGTTTCGAACTTGCATCAGCGACTCAGCGACCCGGCTCTGTATGACCGTCCTGAAGAAGTCCGTTCGGTGGCAACGGCTCATACTGTCGCAACCGAGAGGGCCGCGAAGTTGCTCGGCGAGTGGGACCAGGCTCTGGCGAGTCTCGAAGCGCACGAAGCCACGGTCGCCAAACTGAACAACCCGTGACACGCTGTGCGGCTCGCTGAGCTAGTCGAGTGTGCAGCCGCTGTGGCTGCGACCAGATCACGAAGTGTCAAGATCGACGCCCTGGCCACTCTGTTGCGTAGCGGTGAGCCCCAGGAAGCCCATATCGTCGCTCCCCTACTTGCAGGTGATCCACGCCAGGGCCGGGTGGGAGTCGGGTGGGCAACCGCTCGCACGCTGCCCAACGGAACCTCTACCAAATCGACGCTTTCGGTCACCGATCTCGACGAGATGCTTGAAGCGCTCGCCAGCTCGACGGGCCAGGGTTCGACCCAGCAGCGATCAGACATCTTGGAGTCGTTTGCATCTGCAGCAACGGTCGCAGAGACTGATTTCGTGCGACGGCTCCTGATCGGTGAACTGCGTCAGGGAGCTAGCGAAGGGATCCTCATCCAGAGCGTCGCCCGCGCCGCGGGAGTGCCGGGTGGACTCGCTCGCCAGGCCTTAATGCTCACCGGTGACCTTGGCGAGACGGCGGCAATCGCACTGTCTGGTGGCCGTGCTGGTCTCGAAGCGGTCGGGTTTCAGCTGATGGACCGATACGTCCGATGCTTGCAACCACGGCTTCAGACGTTGCATCAGCCGTGAACGACATCGGGCTGTGCTCGGTGGAATGGAAACTAGATGGTGTACGCATCCAACTACATCGTCAGGGCGACACCGTGAGGATCTGGACTCGCAACCTCAACGATGTCAGCGACCGCCTCGGCGAGGTTGCCGAAGCCATGTTGGCTGTAGATCAGCAACAACTGGCTCTAGACGGCGAGTTGATTGGAGTGACTGACGCCACGTCGGTTGCCTTGTTCCAGGACACTATGAGCCGTGTCGGCACTGGCCGTGGCAGTGACACAACCGTTGACAGATCAAGTGACAACCGGGCGGCGCCTGCGTTCAGGTTGCAGCCAATGTTCTTTGACATCTTTCACCTCAACGGCCGTGATCTGATCTCGGAGCCACTTCATAGGCGACTTGTCGAACTCGCTGCCGCAGTGCCCGATCACCAGGTGCCGTCACGCCTCACCGATGATCCCGCCGTGGGGCAGCAGGTGTTCGACGAGGCAGTCGCCGCAGGACACGAGGGGGTCATGGTCAAGGCTGCGAACACCCCTTACACAGCGGGTCGTCGTGGCAAGGCTTGGCGCAAGGTCAAACCTGTCCACAAACTCGACCTCATCGTGCTCGCGGTCGAGCCGGGCAGCGGCCGACGCCGAGGTTGGCTCTCCAACATCCACCTGGGAGCACGTGCCAATGACGGATCCGGCTTCGTCATGGTCGGTAAGACGTTCAAGGGAATGACCGATGCCATGCTGGCCTGGCAGACACAACGCTTCGAAGAACTGGCAACATCACACAAGCGGCATGTCGTTGAAATACGACCTGAGCAGGTTGTGGAGGTTGCCGTTGACGGGGTGCAACGCTCACGCCGATACAAGGGTGGAGTGGCGCTGCGATTCGCCCGGGTTGTCCGCTACCGCGACGACAAGAGCGCAAAGGAAGCCGACACCATCGAAGTGGTGCGCAAGCTCTTGCGCTAGCAGCGCCGATCGGCACGTTCTGTAGTCTCGGACACTATGACTCGTGCCAGACGCTTCCAGGTGATGCCCGCAAAGCTGAGCAACCCGACGCCGTTGCGCCGTGCGTCGCCGCGTGTTCATCCTTCAACGGTCACTGAGCGCGAGGTCGTCCCGGTTACCGACGACGGCGATCATGATCGTTTCGCTCACTACACGCGCCGCAAGGCGGCGGCACGTGCATATGTGGAGGGCACGCCGCTGCGAGCCCTGTGTGGCAAGGTGTGGGTGCCGAGCCGTGACCCGTCTCGCTACCCCGTGTGCCCAGAGTGCAAGAAGATCCGCCAGATGATCATGAACCGGTCGCAGAACTGAAGACCTGCAAGGTTGCAGACGCGGCTGCTCGAGATAGCGGCCACACAGACCAATCGGTAGATCCCTACGGCCCTGACTCGGAGCCGCCACCTCGACCCACACCAGCGCTGCGGGTTCACCTGCAAGGCACGTTCCTTCTGATCGTGTTGCTGCTGGCGTTCTGGGGAATCCTGGGGTGGGCTAGCCCGTTGATTAGCAACGCTTGGAGCGGGCCCGATGGGGCAATCGTCGCACGAGCACCCGCAGATCGTCAGGACAGTTCGCTGCTAAGCATGGGCTTCGCAGAGCTTGAGGCGCTGACCCCGGAGGAGGTTGCGCAACTCCAGACTGTGCTGGCAGCGCTCAACTTCGACCCGGGTTCAGTCGATGGCATCCTCGGCAATCTCACCCGTTCAGCTGTGGAGGATGCCAAAGCTGCGATGGGACTTCCCGATGTGTCGGATCGACGGGTGCTTGAGACTCTGGTATCTGCAGTTGAGACGCTCGAGGAGGCTTCCGACGAGCCGGTTACTGACACGGGCGCCGGTTAGGTGCCCCGGTCGCGCTATGGGCATCCGTCGCGAGGCTTGCGCGGTAGCCATCAGGGCAGGCGACACCGCCGACGCCGTGACGTCGTCGCGGTGCCACCGCCTGAGCTTTCAACCACGTTTCGACCCCGATACGAGCTGAATCTCAAGCTCACCCTGATGTGGATCAAAACGGTGAAGGTCCAGCAGGGTGTTGGGTGGTGGGCAACTGAGACACCCATGGGTGCTGCGACTGTTGCCTTTAGACCGGTTGGTGGCGAGGTTGTAGCCGACGCGTGGGGCCCGGGCGCTGCCTGGGCGATCGAGCGGGTCCCGGCACTGCTCGGCAGCAACGACGGCCTCAGCGGTTTCCGGCCACGTGATCGGGTCGTGGGCGAACTGGTAACCCGGTATGGGGTGCCGCGCATGGGTGCCACCGATCGCTGGTTCGAAGCACTAGCGACGGCTGCGATTTACCAACGAGTAGTGACGACGGATGCGGCGGCTTCCGTGGCGCGTATGGGCCGCATGTTCGGTTCTAGGACACCGGATCATGTGCCCATACCGTTGTTTCCACTCCCAGATCGGGCGCTGCGCCTTCCCGATCACGACTATCACCGCGCCGGAGTCGATCGAGGACGTGCCAGGGTGATCCGTATCGCCGCTAAGTATTCCGACCGGATCGAAGCCCTATCGCAGATCCCAACTGCGGAAGCGCGATCGTGGCTTCAACGACTCAGAGGTGTAGGTCGCTGGACAGCGGCTCGCACAACTGGTGCCGCTGCCGGTGACCCAGACGCAGTGCCAGTAGGCGATCTTCATGTCCCACGCTTAGTCACCTACGCCTTCACGGGCGCAACCGACGGCGATGACAACTCGATGCTTGAATTGTTGGAGCCTTACGCAGGTCACCGAGGTCGGGTAGTGCGGCTAATCAAGGGCTCCGGCGTAGGTCCCCCTAGACACTTCCCAGCACCAACCCGCTTCGACATCGCCCCCATCTAGCGACATCATCGATTAGCCCTAGCAAGACGCTTCGCCTTAGCGGCGGCTTGGCGCTTGGCTTTGTTGATTCGGTACTTGAGGGTGCGTTCTATGTAGGGGACTACATCTGGGGTCTTGCAACCGGTTTGGCCGTGATCGACTTTGACCTTGCCGATACGGCGTGCTGCATCAAGAATGTCGCCTCGCAAGACGGCAACCGCTGTGGGCGGCTTGCCATTGGGATGTGCGTCCGTTGGCACGATTCCGGGAGCAAGATGGGGAGGCTCGCGCAGTGCCATGGCGATCATGGCGCCGTTCATCTCATGGCGTACCCGGTTGGGTCGCTGCTCGATCTCAGTTTCTATCTGTTCGACGAATTGCTGCAGTTCGGTCACTGCGAATACGTCGGGCTTCTCCGCGGTGCAAGTGACGATGAACCAACCAGTTGAGGCCACCCACTCTCGCGGATCGTCCCTCCACCTGTCGCTTAGCTCCCTGGCGTGCGGCGACTGCGAGCAGAGCCCTCCCAGCCCCTCCGCAAGGATGTAGTTGTCAACATCATCTAGCCACCGATGCGCCAGCTCCGGATCAACCGCCGCCGGGTCAGCTACTCGCAAAGCCAGCACCCGGGCGTCATGCACACCAGACTCCCAGAGCCGTTTCGCTAGCTCATGGTTGGTTTTGAGCGGTTTGGCGATCTTGCCGAGGGCTGCGTAGCTGACACCAAAGAGAGGTTCGGCGGCTCCGTGGCGTGCGTAGATCTTGCGGTTCTGGGCTGTGCCGGCAGACTCCAACTGCTCCATGACCGCCTCGAACAACTGAGCGACCGGAATTTTGCGAGCGGTGCGGGCCATCACCAACCTCGTGGCAGAAGCGAGTCGATCAGGCCTCGCCGAGTTCGGCCATGCGGTCAAGCACGCGCTCTGTCTCAGCCCCGATCGTGGTGTTGTCACCGTGACCCGTGTGAACCACAGTCTCGTCTGGAAGGGTCAACAGCCGATCCCGGATGCTGCGAAGGATCGTGGGTTCGTCGCTGAAGCTGCGACCGGTCGCGCCGGGGCCGCCACAAAACAACGTGTCACCCGACAGCACGCGCCCGCTTGAGTCGTCGTAGAAGCAACAGCAGCCTGGCGAATGCCCCGGAGTGTGAATCACACCCAGTTCGTGCCCACCAGCACTAAGCACCGAGCCCGGAACCAGATCAGAATCGGGCTCGTCACCCGGATGAACCACGTCCCAGAGCATCCGATCCTCAGGATGCAGCAACACTGGCGCGTCAACAGAGTCACGAAGAGCCACCGCCGCGTTGATGTGATCGTTGTGCCCATGCGTTAACACGATGGCAACTACACGTCGACCTGCTACCGCATTCGCGATCGGCTCATGGTCATGAGCGGCATCGAACACCAGCACCTCACGATCGTCACCGATCAGCCAGATGTTGTTGGTGACCTCCCACTCACCACCATCAAGGGCGAAAATCCCGTCAGTTGTAACCAGCTCGATTCCCACAGCCGTTACCCGCCGCAAATCCGAGGGCTACAGCACCACCACCGAACGAAGCACCTCGCCGCGTTCCATCTTGTGAAATGCCTCTTCGACATCTTCAAGGTCGATCGTCTCAGAAACAAAGCCATCAAGATCAAGGCGGCCCTGCAAATACAAGTCGATCAGCATTGGGAAGTCACGAGACGGCAAGCAATCGCCGTACCAACTCGACTTGAGCGCACCACCACGGCCAAACACCTCGATGAAAGGCAACTCAATGGTCATGTCTGGGCGAGGCACGCCGACTAGCACGACCGTGCCGGCAAGGTCACGAGCCTCAAAGGCCTGGCGGTAGGTAACCGGAAGTCCCACAGCTTCGATGGCAACGTCGACCCCGTTGCCCCCCGTGAGGGCCTGGATTTCCTTTACGGGATCCGCTTCAGAAGAGTTGATCGTGTGGGTCGCACCAAAGTCACGAGCCCATGCGAGCTTGCGATCATCAATGTCAACACCGATGATCGTTGAGGCCCCAGCCAGCTTCGAACCTGCAATGGCAGCGTCACCCACGCCACCACAACCAAACACGGCAACACTGTCGCCCCGGCCGACGCCGCCAGTGTTGATGGCAGCGCCGATGCCGGCCATCACTCCGCAACCCAGCAAACCCGCAGCCGTGGGAGGCGCCGAAGCGTCAACTTTGGTGCACTGCCCCGCGGCTACCAGGGTCTTGTCGGCAAATGCTCCGATGCCGAGCGCAGGCGACAGCTCAGTGCCGTCGTTGAGGGTCATCTTCTGAGAGGCATTGTGGGTGCTGAAGCAGATGTGTGGCTTGCCCCGCAGACAAGACCGGCACCCTCCACAGACTGCCCGCCAGTTCAGGATCACAAAATCGCCAGGCGCAACATCGTTTACGCCTTCGCCTACAGACTCAACGATGCCAGCGGCCTCATGGCCCAACAAGAACGGGAACTCGTCGTTGATGCCACCTTCTCGGTAATGCAGATCGGTGTGGCAGACCCCGCAAGCCTGTATGTCAACAACTGCCTCACCCGGCCCGGGATCACCGATGACAATCTCTTCGATGCCGACGGGCTCACCTACAGCCCTGGATACCACTCCACGTACGGTCTGAGGCATGTCTTTTTCCTTTCTAAGTTCTTGCGAGAGGCCAGTGGCGAACACTACCGCGCCTTGACACATCGCTGCGTAAGCCGACTAAAGCGACCCGTCCCCCGACCTCGTTTTGACCGCTCGGTCGCTGCCCCTGCCACTGGATCGCTCCTAGAGTTTGCGAACATGTGTCGCAATATCACCATGTTGCGGGGACTGCAGCCTCCGGCAACCCCCGAAGAGACGGTCGCCGCTGCGCGCCAATATGTGCGCAAAGTGAGCGGCGTCCAGAAGACCTCTCGGAACACCGAAGCGGCATTTGAGCGGGCGGTGATGGTCGTCGCTGAGGCCACCACGGAGTTGCTAGCAGCCTTGCCTCCAAGACGTGTCCCGCCACGAAGCGAGCCACCTCTGCGACGCCTCGCCCGAACATCATCAGCGACCGTCGCCACCGCAAACGTCCACCTAATCCGCAGGCCAACTACACCGCGAGTCACACACAGAGAGCACAGCATCGGGATGGTCGAGATCGGCGCTCAGGGCCCAGAGTTTCCCGCGTTGAATCCGTAGTGCCGGTAACCCGGCAAAGGGCAGGTCACTTAGGGGAGGTCCTGCGGCGAACTCCACAGTTGGTTGTAGGACTGGTCGTGTTCGGCGTGGGACTTGGCCTTGTAGTTCAAGGGGCTCAAGGCCAGGGCCCCTGGACCGTTTTCCATGTGGGCGTCTCACTGCACACACCGCTCACGGTCGGCACGGTCACAGTGCTCACCGGTGTGGCTCTTGTGATTGGCCTAGTTCTGTTTCGGGAACCGGTCGGCTTCGGGACGCTGTTGAACGGCCTGATCATCGGCGCAGCAACCGATGCAACCCTGATCCTGGTCGACACACCTGAAGCTGTCGCTGCGAAGGTCGCCATGACGCTTGCGAGTCCACTCCTCGTCGCGTTCGGATCGGGCTTGTACTTGGGTGTCAAGCTCGGTCCGGGGCCTCGTGACGGGGTGATGACCGCCATGTACAGGCGTGGCATTCCCATCTGGCTGGGCCGCTTCATTATCGAAGCGGTGCCATTCATCATTGGTGCGTTCCTCGGGGGCAAGGTCGGTTGGGGGACGCTCTACTGGCTGGTTGTCATCGGCCCGGCGGTCAATATCGCCATGAAGTGGTTCGCTCGCCCCGAGATCCCGTCGCGCTGGATTGACGTGTTTGACGCTCTGGGCACCAGCAGCCAAAGCCAAAAGACGGGGGTCTAAAGTTCCAATAGCCTCAGTTGGCGTGATCGACCTGCGTTCTGACACCGTCACCAAACCCACCGCAGCGATGCGACAGGCGATGGCCGAAGCTGATGTCGGCGACGACGTCTACGGCGAAGACCCGACCGCGAATGCCCTCCAGGACATGGTTGCTGATCTGCTTGGCAAGGAAGCGGCGCTGTTCGTGACAAGTGGCACCCAGGGCAACTTGTGTGCGCTGATGGCTCACTGCGGCCGGGGCGATGAGTACATCGTCGGCAACCATGCCCACACCTATATGTATGAGGGTGGTGGCGCGGCCGTGCTCGGTTCGATTCAGCCCCAGCCGGTGCCGTTTCTTGAAGATGGCATGCTCGATCTCGTAGCGGCCGAGGCCTCAATTAAGCCACCCGATCATCACTTCGCTCGCACTCGGCTGCTGTGCTTGGAGAACACGATGGACGGCAAGGTGTTGAGTCTTGCGGCGACGCGGGAGTCGGCGTCTATGGCTTCGCGCAACGGACTTGCTCATCACCTCGACGGTGCCCGCTTGTGGAACGCTGCAGTCGCGCTCGGGGTTTCACCAGCGGCGGTGGCTGAGCCGTTCGACACGGTGTCGGTGTGCCTGTCGAAAGGGCTGGGAACGCCAATGGGATCAGTTGTTGCGGGTTCTGCTGGCTTCGTCGATGAGGCCCATAAGTGGCGCAAGTTGCTTGGTGGCGGCATGCGCCAGAGCGGCATTGTCGCAGCAGCCGGCATTCATGCGGTGGCCAACAACATCGAGCGCCTAGCGGACGATCACCTCAACGCCGCACGTCTTGCTGAAGGCCTTGGAGCGATTGAGGGCATCAAGATCGACTCGTGTGACACGAACATGGTGTTCATCACTGTCACCGACGGTCGGCTCGGAGCATCCGATCAACCCAGCGACGAGTGGTTCCAGGCTGAGTTCAAACAGCGCGGTCTGCTCACGAGCTGGCACGACTGTCGATCGCGCTTGGTGACCCATATGGATGTGTCTGCAGCCGACATTGAAGTGGCGATCGAGGCCTTCGCTGACTTGCTCTGCTGATGCCGAAGCCGGCTAGTCGGCTCTCTTTGCTGGTTCGCCAGGCGCGGCTTCATGGTGTCAGCGACGAAGCGGTGCTGACCGCTGTGGGATCGGTGGACAGGCAGAGCTTTGTGCCAAAGGGTCTGCGCAGCTCTGCGTTGGACGACGGGCCGCTACCTATCGGCGAAGGCCAGACGATTTCACAGCCGGCGATGGTGGCAATGATGGCCGAGGCTGCTCGTATTGAGCCAACCGATCATGTGCTGGAAGTCGGTACTGGCTCGGGTTACGGCGCAGCGGTGCTGGCATCGCTTGCAGCACGGGTGACCTCGATTGAGCGGCTGCCTGTGTTGGCTCGTCGAGCCCACCGCACCTTGGAATCTCAGGGGTGCAACAACGTCACCGTCGTTGTTGGTGACGGAACGCTTGGATGGCCTGAGGGCGCGCCTTATGACGCCATCGTCGTTACTGCGGCAGGCCCAGAGCCTCCCCCACCGTTGCTTTCGCAGCTAGCTAATGGGGCCCACCTTGTGATGCCCGTCGGTTCACGCCGGGGTCGCCAAGACCTTGTCCGCTACACGCGGAGACTCCGGACCGAGAGTCCCGGCCCGGAGTCTCCAGATGACTTTCATGCTGAACGGATCACGGCAGTTCGATTCGTTCCACTAATCGGCCAACACGGCTTCCCTCGCTAACCGCTCCGACCTAGGCCGGAGTCCGACGAGGCCCAACAAGCCACTGGCGACGGATCCTCTTGGGCGGTCGTACAACCTCCCGAAACCGAGGACTCAACTCAATCAGCAGTGGCGCACGTTGCGCGTGAGCTACTGAGTCCCTGTCAACGTCAATCCCATGTCGAGAGCGGATTCGCTCCACAACGTCTTCAGGCGTTGTCGGCTCGTCCTGCTCGTACTGCTTGAAGAAGATCTCAATCTCCTTGATCAGGGGTTGCTCGTATGAGAACGGATACTCGTGCCAACTCCAGCCAGTCCCGTAGTCACTACGCACGGTCACCCGTCGGCCGTCGCTCAGATCCGCAAACTCCTTGAAATTGATGTTGAGCCTCCGATTGCGCACCATTCCGTAAGTCACGAACAGCGGTCGCCGGTATTGCGACAGGCGAATTGCCCGAACTAAACGACCAAACAGCAATCGAGACAAGCTCGGATTAGTCAACGAGTACTTCATTGTCGGAATCGGGATGTACCGACATACTCGCCACCGCGCCGTCACGTGCTCACCAAGTTCGCAACAAACCCCAACCGCCGTAACCCTAAGCACTAACCCGCAAAGCTATCCTCAATTATCTCAGTGTAACACAAATGCACAAGATTCATGGACGCCTCATGAGTCTTTTGATTCATAGTGGCGCAGCGCGGTGGCGAGTAAGTTCGGGGCGATGGGGTTGGCGGTTACTGGGAAGCTGTTTCAGACTCCCGTGGCTGACCGGCTTGAGGTTGTTGATGTCACTGTTGAGGTTGACAACACAGGTTGCATTTCTGCTGTCCACGATCACGGCACCGTCGAAGGCACTGCAGCAGCAACGCGAGCCGCTGAGCGTGCCAGCGAACACGTCACCCTCGGCGAGTCACATTTGCTGCTTCCGGGGCTCGTCGATCTTCATGTGCATGCGCCGCAGTGGCCTCAGCTTGGGACGGGTCTGGATCTGCCGCTCGAACGGTGGCTGTTCAAGTACACATTCCCACTTGAGGCCCGCTATAGCGACCTTGCCTTTGCTGAGGTTGTTTGGGATGACCTGGTTACAAGCCTGCTAGCAGCCGGCACAACCACGGCGGTGTACTACTCGTCACTACACACCCCGGCGACTACAGCCCTGGCGAAGGCATGTGTGCGTCACGGCCAGCGAGCGTTCGTCGGCCGGGTAGCGATGGATCACCCCGAGGGAACACCCGAGTGGTACCGCGACGCCAGCGCGTCAGCAGGCGTCGCAGCCTCTGCAACCTCGATTGAGGCCATCGACGCGCTCGCCAGCCCACTCGTGAAGCCGATTGTCACACCGAGATTTGCCCCAGCCTGCAGCGACGCCCTACTTGAGGGCCTCGGCGAACTTGCGGCAGCTACAGGCACGCCAACCCAGACGCATTGCACCGAATCGGATTGGCACGCCGGCTATGCCCATGAGCGTTTCGGCACCAGCGACGCCACCGCTCTGGCGCGCTTCGGGTTGACGCGAGACCACAGCGTGATGGCTCACTCCGATCACCTCAGCGACACCGACATGTCGCTATTGGCCGATCGAGGCTCGGGCGTCGCTCACTGCCCCCTTTCAAACTCTTACTTCGCGAATGCGGTCTTTGGGGTTCGACGGGCACTAAAGGCGGGCATGCGAGTCGGGCTCGGCACTGACATCGCCGGTGGATCACGCCCGGGGCTGCTCGGGGTCTGCCAGGACGCAGTCACCGTGTCACGGATGCTTGAAGACGGTGTCGATCCAGCGATACATCCAGCCTCACGAGGTGTCGCCAATTCGCGGATCAATACGGTCACCGCGTTCTGGTTAGCAACCGCAGGCGGTGCCGAAGTTCTGGGCCTGCCTGTCGGGGTGCTCAAGCCGGGCAACCAGTTCGATGCCATCGTCGTGCGCACAGATCGGCCCGGAGGGATGATCCGAATCTGGGATGGGCTTGACGACGAAGAACGCATCTTTGAGAAGGTGGTGCGACTAGCGACACCTGATGACATCACCAGGGTGTGGGTCAACGGCTCTAGCGTCAAGGGGTGACCGAGATCCACACCACTGCATCTGGGGTTCCGTTCGTACGCACCCCACCTGAGCGTTTCGCGGCAATTGAGAACTCCGACTTCAACTACGAGCCTCATTACGTGTCGATTGAGGGTCTGCGGATGGCCTATGTGACTGCTGGCCCGTCACCCGACACTGCCACGCATGGCACGGTGTTGTTGCTGCATGGTGAGCCCACCTGGGGGTACCTGTACCGCAATATGATGCCGGTGCTCAGCGATGCTGGGCTGCAGGTGCTGGTGCCCGATCTGATCGGTTTCGGCCGCTCCGACAAGCCAACCGAGCGTGAGGCTTACAGCTACGCAGGTCACGTGGCGTGGCTGAAACAGTTCGTGGAGGCAACGGCCAATGAGCACAGTGGCGGGCCTCTGCATCTGTTCGGTCAGGACTGGGGTGGTCTTATCGGTCTGCGTCTTGCAGCCGAGAACCCAGGCACTTTCGAGCGGCTCATGCTCGCTAACACAGCACTGCCTGAAGGCGAGTCACCCGGTGCTGGTTTTAACTTCTGGCGCCGCTTTAGCCAGGAAGTCGAGTATCTCGACTGTGGCCGTCTCGTCGACAACGCGACTGCGACCGAACTAAGTCCCGCAACAATAGACGCATATCGTGCGCCGTTCCCCTCCGAGGAGTACATGGCTGGGGCCCGTCAGTTCCCCCTGCTCGTGCCGGTGACGCCCGATGATCCTGCGGTTCCAGCGAACCGTGAAGCCTGGAGCGTCTTGGAACGTTGGAACAAGCCGGTGCTAACCCTCTGGGCACCTCAAGACCCGGTGCTCGGTCGACTGCAGTCCGGTTTCGCCAAGCGGATACCTGGTGCCGCGTCGGAGCCACATGCTCAGTTCAAACCCGCGAGCCATTTCCTACAGGAGGATCAAGGCCCAGCCATCGCCGAAGCCATGGCCGCCTGGCTCACCTAGCAGCCCGCCGCGACCGACCCACAGCTAGCCCACCAGTCACACAGCGGCGCGAAGCATGGCGTCGCCACTTCGGCTTCGATTTGTTGGTTCGTTTGGCAAGGCAGCCACGATGCCAGACAGTGCATCAGAGATTGCGCTGGTCGGTCGATCTAACGTTGGCAAGTCGTCACTGTTGAACGCTCTGGCAAACCGCAAAGGGCTAGCGCGTACGTCCAAGACCCCGGGAGCAACACGACTTCTCAACGCCTATGCGCTCGGCAACGAGGTGCCGCCGCGGCTGCTAGTTGACCTCCCCGGTTACGGCTACGCCAGAGCATCCAAGGCCGAAACCGCCCGCTGGGGTCGCATGATCGAGAACTACCTAGCAGATCGCGAACCGTTGCTGGGAGTGCTGCACCTCATCGACGCGGCGATCGGCCCGACAGACCTCGACTTGCAGACAAGGCATTGGCTTAGCCATCACGGGCTGCCCGTCACCTATGTCGCGACCAAAGCCGACAAGGTCAAACCGTCACGTCGAGGTTCACGCCGTCAACAAATTGCCTCTCGACTCACTACTGAAGCCTCAGATGTGCGCTGGGTCAGTGCCTCAACAGGAGCGGGCATAGCCGAGTTGCGCTCAGCGGTGATCGCCCTCCTAGCCGCCCCCTAGCCAAGACGGCCTAGGGAGTTGGAACATCCGCGGTCGCTGCCAGCGAGGCGACCGCCGCAGGTAACCCGTCGCCGTGCGGCAAACCCAGCACCGTCATCGCAGTTTCCAATCCGCCTAGCGCACCGATCAGCATCGGCTCATTGAGATCGCCCAGATGACCCACACGGAACGCCCGGTTCTCCATCTCGGTCATCATCCCCGAGCCAACACTCACCCGGAACCGATCACGAGCCATGGCAATTAACGGGTTTGCCTCTATCGGTTCACTACGAACACAGGTAATGGCTGAAGCTCGATGCGCTGGTTCGGCAATGTTGATCTCCCAGGGGCCCCTCTGCGCCCAACCGTCTACGGCAGCATGAACCGCAGCCGCCCAGCGGCTGTGCCGATGTATGGACGCCTCGATCCCGCCAGACTCGGCGATCATGTCAAGGGACTCACGCAAGGCGAACATGTGCTGTTCGGGAGGCGTGCCCCCATAGCGCATATACACGTGACCCTTACCAAACCGAGGCTGCCAAGAGAGATGGAATCGAGGCGTCGCCGAGGCACGGTTGCGCTCCAGGGCACGCTCACTCAAAGCACAAAACGACAGTCCGGGCGGCATCATCAAACCCTTCTGAGACGCCGCAATCACAACATCAATGCCCCAGTCACGCATCTGCAATGTCTCGGTGCCCAGAGAACACACCGCATCTACCACATAGAGCGCTGGATGTTCGGCTGAGTCAATTGCTGCCCTGATCGCCTGCAGGTCAGCAACCGCGCCAGTCGATGTTTCGGTGTGAACAACACACACATTGCGTATTTCGTGAGCAGTGTCAGCAGCGAGGATGTCAGCGATCTCGTCTGGATTGATCGCATCACGCATGGTTCCAGATGTCATCTTCACCCGGTAACCAAGCTCTCGCGCCATCATTGCCCAGCGCCGCCCGAACAATCCACAGTCAGGTATCAACACAAGATCGTCAGGATCGAGTGTGTTCGTTAGCGCAGACTCCCAGGCTCCATGACCAACTGTGGTCAGCACCACGATGGCGTCAGCACCACCGAAGATCTCGGGCAGATCCTCCCAAACGCTCTCAGAGAGTTCGATGAACACCGGGTCGGCAAAGTCGATTGCGGGACGCCGGAAAGCCTCGAGGATCCGGTCGGGAATGTTTGTGGGCCCCGGGTTCTGAACGAAGTATCTGCCTGCCATCGCTACTTCCTATAGCTCCAGGCGTGAGGCAAGCGAATCGACCGCATCGATGAACTCTTCAATCATCTCAAACACAACTTGGGCACTTGACTTTGTCTGGTTCATGGTGCCAACTATCTGCCCAACGAAGTAGTTCGCCAGTTTCTCAGCCCCCGATCCGGCTCTGTGGGCTGCTCTTTCAATGCGCCGCTGCGCTTCACGAGTCAGCACCGGCTGCAGCGGCATACCAAGCGGGGCTGGGTTGTCGGGATTGTGCCACTCTTCTGTCCAGGCCGACTTGAGCATGCGCGCCGGCTTGCCGGTCAGCGAACGTGACCTGATCGTGTCAGCCGAGGTTGCGGTGAGCATCTTGTTCTTGACGACGGGATGCGTCTCGGCTTCGGCGGTGGTGAGCCACACCGAACCGCACCACACACCTTGTGCCCCAAGCGCCATGGCAGCGGCCATCTGGCGGCCCCGACCGATGCCCCCAGCACCCATCACGGGAACGCTCACCGCGTCAACGATCTCGGGGATCAGCACCATCGAGCCGATCTCGCCGGTGTGACCACCCGCTTCGTATCCCTGAGCGATGATGATGTCCACCCCAGCCGCCTCATGCCGCTCGGCGTGAATGCCACGTCCCGCAAGAGCACCAACCAGGCGGCCAGCCCCCTTCACAGCATCGATCATCGAGGGTGGCGGTGGCCCCAAGGCGTTAGCAACGAAACTGGCTCGGTGTTCTAGAGCAACATCAAGCTGCGCGCCTGCAGCACCAGCGGAGAAAGGTGTGGTGTCACCGAGGGTGCCTATGGAAGTCAGCGACCCGGCTTCGTCACGCTCAAGCGCGGGAACGTCGTAGCGAGCCAGGATGTCATCAACAAACTCAATGTGTGTCGGCGGGATCAGCCGACGCACGTCATCGAGTGTGAAGTCGCCACCTGAAGCGACGGATGCCGGGATGATGACATCAACGCCGTATGGCCGGTCGCCAACCTCGGCTTCGATCCAATCAAGATCAATGTCTAGGGACTCAGGCGAATGCGCGACCGCACCGAGCACGCCCATCCCGCCAGCTCTCGACACTGCAGCGACCACGTCACGACAATGGCTGAAGGCAAGGATCGGGAACTCGATCCCAAGCATTTCTGTGATGCGTGTCTTCACCCACGCGATGCTATGTCAGCGCTATGTCAGCACCGCGCCCAGCCGCTACCCCAGCGCCGCGCTTTCGTCTCCTGAGCCGCGCTCCGTTGTAACCCAGCGCTGCGCCCTTGTTGTCTCAGCGTCGGGCCCGTCCTTGGGCCCAGGAGAGACCCACCTCAACGTTGGGGTCTCGAGGCAAACCCAGCACCTGCTCGGCGATGATGTTGCGCTGCACTGCGAAGGTTCCCCCGCCAATCGTTAATGCAGGCGAGAACAGCAAACCGTAATGCCACACCGGATCTACATCGCTGAAAGGCCCCGATCCACGCGGGAAGTTGATCTCGGTAGCACCCGACTGCATGGCACGGGGTAACTCGCCGCGGGGTCCCGATCCAGTCAACATCCCCTCTGCACCCACGGTCGCAGCCGCCAATTCCAGCACGTGCTGGCCGTGATGGTCAGACATCAGTTTCTGGATCGACGCTTCGGGCCCGGGCGCACGCCCCGCTAGCCGTGCGCTCAGGGTGCGCAACCGATTCAAGCGCAGCACTTCGGCTTCGCAGTAGACGGCTGCTAGACGGTCACGCATCACCGGATCGGCCACCCCGCCGTCGGCAATCACGAGTTCGATGAGCTTCTGTGCGGTGGGGCCCATGCTCCAGATCACACCCGCAGACGACAAGCTCACCCGTTCATTGGCGAGCGTCACCTTTGCGAGACGCCAGCCGTCACCGTCTGCACCAACTCGCAGACTCACGGGCAAGCGAACATCATCGAAGAAGACCTGGTTGAACGAATGAGCCGTGGTCATGTCGATGATCGGACTCATCGACACACCCGGGGCATCCATAGGGCAGATGAAATAGCTAATACCGCGATGCTTGGGCACGTCTGGGTCGGTGCGAGCAATGAGGATGCCGAACTTGGCATGGTGCGCGCCGCTCGACCAGATCTTTGACCCGTTGACCACATATGTGTCGCCGTCACGCACAGCCCGGGCGGACAGAGACGCCAGATCAGACCCCGAATCGGGCTCGCTGAACAACTGGCACCAGTATTCGGCACCGCTGAAGATCGGCCAGAGGTAGCGCTCACGTTGCTCGTCGGTGCCGGCAAGCAAGATTGTCGGTGCGGCCCAACCGATGCCGATCAAGTTGTCGGGACGCTTGACGCCTGCCGCCCTTAGCTCTTCATCGATTACAAGTTGTTGCAGGCCGTCTGCGGCGAGTCCCCAGGGTCGTGGCCAGTGAGGCACGACATATCCGGCTCTGGCTAACTGCTCACCTGTGGGATCTGGATGCTCGCTAAGCCAGCGGCGAACGTCGGTGCGCAGCGGATGATCATCGGGCGGCGAGTCGAAATCCATGTGCGACTAGCACTAGCTAGCAAACGTGGCGTGCGGCAGACTCTCGATTGCCCCCTGAGCCGTGACCCGTACGAACTCGGCTAGCTGAGCGAACTCCCCCAGCGTGCGGGCATCTGTGTAACTCATGGCACTGCGCAGGCCTGCCATCAGTTGATGCACCAACTTGGCGACCTCACCCTTGTAGGGCACCGTGCCTTCCACACCTTCAGGCGCCCTATAGGAGAGGTACTCCTTGTCGAGATCCTCGCCGCTGCGATCGGCTCGAGCTTGCGCCGCCTCAAAGCTCGCCATGCCCCGGATGCGCTTTTGGAGGCCCTTGGAGCCCTGTTCGACCTCGCCTGGGCTCTCTTTGGTACCGGCGAGCATGCTGCCGACCATCACCGTGGAAGCGCCGGCAGCCAGTGCCTTGGCGATATCTCCCGAGGTGCGAATGCCTCCATCGGCGATCACCGGAACATCCACTTCAGCGGCATCAGCGACAGCGGTGAGTTGCGGCACACCCACTCCTGCGACCGTGCGGGTTGTGCAAACCCCACCAGGGCCTACGCCCACCTTGATCGCATCCGCACCCGCGTCAACAAGGTCTGCGGCACCTTGATAGGTAGCGACGTTTCCTGCGATCACATCGGTATCGGCGAAGTGATCCTTGAGCCGGCGAACACCATCGATGGCATGTTCGGAGTGCCCGTGAGCGATGTCAAGCACAAGCGGGTTGGCACCGGCGGCCATAAGCGCCTTGGCACGGTCGATCATGTCTCGATCGGTGCCGACGGCTGCACCAACTACAAGGTGCTGACCCGCTTCAACGACCTTCTCAACCTGTCGTGCCTGGGCTTCGATTGGCATGAACCGGTGCAGGATGCCGACTCCACCAAGGCGTGCCATAGCAATGGCCATCTCATGTTCACAGACAGTGTCCATGTTGGCCGCCACTACCGGTAGTTCAAGTTCGATATTGCGGGACAGCCGGGTGCGCACGGAGACGTCTTGGCGGGACCGCACCGACGAACGGCGAGGCACTATCAACACATCATCAAACGTCAGGCCTGTACGGATCCCCGAGAGTCGCATCACAGGTGTCCAATGCGGTTGTGAGAGGGACGGATGCGCCACCGGGGTCTGTGGTCTGTGTGGCACCACTGCTTCATGTTCATGTGGCACCCAGTTTGCCCGGGTTGGTGCCCGTCAGAGTTTCAAAGTTGTGGAACACCGCTGCACTACACAACGGCGAGCCGGTCAACCGAGCGGCCGGTTAGTCAACTGAGATCTGTGACATTAGGAGGGTGCGCTGCTCATCGAAGGTGTCGAGATCGAGCAGCCCGTCGTCGTAACGGCGGTGCAACTCGGCCACCTTGACCATGATCTCATCGTTGCTCATGGTCGGCCCCTGAGGCTTTGGCTCATCCTTTTTGGCCTTGCGCCCGTGCTCAAGCTCAAAAAGCTCGCCTCGGCCGAGGCGCTTCTGGCGCTTAGCCTCGGCTCGGGCCTTCTTCGCCATGTCCCTTTGACGCTTCGCGAAACTTGATCGTCCAGTCGCCATAGCCACGGCCTCCCTAGGTGGTCCCGGCCCTCAGGTCTGTAGAGCCATCGAACGAGGCTACGTGTTGTTAGGCCGATTTCCATCTTGATAGCTGGCGGAGGCGATTACCGTGTACCTCACGGACTACGACATCTACTCACCCGACAGCTACGTCAAGAGCCCTCCCCACGATGCCTTCGCCGCGCTGCGGGCCACGAATCCCGTGTACTGGCAGGCCACCGACGAGGCCGAGGGCTACTGGGCCGTGCTGCGCCACGCGGATGTGATTCATGTGGCGCGTCATCCTGAGATCTTCTCGGCATCCGAGGGTGGCGTAGTGATCGAGGATCTCGATCCGGTGAGCCTCCAGAACATGCGAGACATGTTGCTAGCGATGGATCCTCCCCGCCATACCGCTTACCGCAAGCCTGTGTCGAAGCACTTCCGGGCCCGGGTGATCGCCCAGATGGAACCACGCATCCGTGAGATCACAGCCGGGATCCTTGATCCGCTCGTTGCTGCAGCCAGAGCAGACGGCAGCGGCGGCGGCGATACCCAAGTTGAGTTCGTTCATGACGTGTGTGCCTTGCTGCCCAGCGCGGTGGTGGGACAGCTCATGGGTTTGCCGCACCAGGATTGGCCGAAAATTCACTCGTTAGCCGAGCGCAACTCGGGAGGTCAAGACCCCGACATTGCTGAGGCCTCCGAACGTGGCTCATCCAGTGTGGAGATGGCGCTCTATGCGATGCAGTTCGCAGCCAAGCGCAGGTCGATGCCACCCCAAGGCGATCTCACCGACGTGTTGTTGGGCAGCAGCTTTGACGGGCACGAGATGACCGATATCGACTTCGGCCGCTTCTTCGTGCAACTGGTAACTGCGGGCAACGACACGACCCGCACCATGCTTTCGAGCGGCTTACACGCTTTGCTGATGCACCCCGATCAGCTACGAACGGTGCGGCGCGAGCCGTCGGCGATCCCTTCGATGGTTGAAGAGGTATTGCGCTGGGCGAACCCGCTGCACTACTTCCGACGAACTGCCGTTGTTGACACCCACGTTGGGGATCAGGCCATAGCAGCGGGTGACAAGGTGGCGATGATCTACACGTCAGCGAACCGAGACGACGCGGTGTTTGAAGATCCGCATCGTTTTGACATCAGCCGTAACCCGAACCCGCACCTGTCCTTCGGTATCGGGACACACTTCTGTCTAGGTGTTCACCTGGCTTGCTTAGAGGGTCGGGTGTTCTTTGAGGAACTCCTTGGCCGGTTTGCCCAAATCGAACTGACCGGTGAACCAAAGCGTCAACGTTCCAATCTCAACAACGCCCTGAAGTCCCTACCCGTACGGCTCGCCGTAGCCGCATGAGCGCCGGCGCTTGAGTGTTCAGGTTCAGGCTGAGCTTGTGCAGGCCAGCCCTCCACCGACCGGGATCGTTGCGCCAGTGAGATAGGAGCCCGCACGAGATGCCAGGTAGACGGCCACACCAGCCATGTCGTCTGGCTCGCCGATCCGCCCGAGCGGGATGCTTGAAGCTAGATCGGTACGGGCCGCGGGGTTGTCAAGTATGAAGGCCATCATCTTGGAGTCAAATGGCCCGGGGGCAATGGCATTGACGGTGATGTGTTCTCCGGCGAGGCGTGCTGCTAGGTGACGGGTGAGGTGGATCACACCTGCCTTGGAAGCCGAGTATGAGTAGGTCTCCAATCCGGGCACCCGCAAACCATCCACTGATGCAACATTTATGACACGGGCTGGGTCGCCCTCGTCGGCAGACGCTCGCAGCAACCCGAGCAGTTTCTGTGTGAGGAAGAACACTCCACCCACGTTGATCGCCATGACCTTGTTCCATCCATGCTCCGGGAAAGCATCGAGGGGGGCTCCCCAGCTCGCGCCAGCGTTGTTGACCAGGATGTCGAGGTTGTCCCAACGCTGCGCGACGGCGTCTGCTAGCTCGCTGCATCCCTGCGGGGTCGACAGATCTGAGGGGATGGCTTCGCACTCCCCTAGCTCAGAGAGTTGCTCTGCTGCTGCGAATGCTTGTGGCGCTTTGCGTGCTGCGATGATCACCCGGCAGCCTGCCTCAAGGAGACCAGTAGCGATCATGTAGCCAATGCCACGGCTGCCGCCAGTCACGACCGCTGTCTTGCCGTCTAGACCAAATAGTGAAATGAGTCGGTCGTGGTTTAGTGACATGTGGTGTTCCCTGGGGGTCGTGGTCGGTGAGCGGAAGGCAAACTTCGCAAGAGACTAAGGCAAACTTCGCAAGAGACTAGGGTCGCGCACATGGTCGTGGGTGGGACTTCGATGATGCGTACGTCACTTAGGGCACTGTTGCTAGCTGTCGTCGTAATGCTTGCTGTGAGCTGTGGCAGCGACGACACCAGCGACGAAGCCGCAGAGGCTGACACGCCCCAAACGACGCTCGCAACAGAGGCAACCGAGGAGCAAGCCGACACATCTATTGCCGACGAGTCGACAGCAACGCCCGAGGTAGAAGTTGAGCCCTCCGGTACCGACACAGCGTCGGAGAGCACTGTCGATCCCGAGGCGACCCCCTCAACCACACCTCCAACTTCATCCACAACCACTTCAACTTCAACTACAACGACGGAGCCTGCTCCACCGACGACAACCTTGCCGGTTCCGGCTGCGTCCACGGTTGAGGGGTTGTTGGCCTTGGACCGTGCATTGGTGATCGCTCATGCGGGTGGCGACCAGGACTATCCCCACTCGACGATTTACGCCTACACCCAGTCGGCGCTAGCAGGTGCCGACCTCTTGGAACTTGATGTCCAGTTGACCGCTGATGGTGTGTTGATCGTGCAGCACGATGACACTGTCGATCGCACGACAGAAACGTCAGGTCCGGTTAGGTCGCTGACACTCGAAGAGATTCAGGCGCTTGACAACGCTTACTGGTTCGTGCCCGGCTCTTGGGGAGATCAGTCGCTTCCCGACGAGGACTACGTGTTCCGTGGCGTGCGCACCGGCGAGGTGGAGCCCCCGGAAGGGTTCACGGCGGATGACTTCCGTGTGGCAACGTTTGCCGAGGTTGCCCAGAGGTTCCCAGATCACGTGCTTGATGTCGAGATCAAACTGCAACTCGATGCTGAGGGCGAGGTCGATGTCGCCGGCGGAGCCGTAACGGCTCAGGTGCTAGCAGACGAGATCGCTGCGCTGGGACGCACCGACTCGGTAATCGTTTCAAGCTTTGATGACACGGTGATTGCTGCTTTTGTGGCAGCGGCACCCGATGTTGCGGCCAGTCCAGCCGAGCAGGCAATGCTCGACTGGTTCATCTCGGGAGTGGAACTTCCGGATGCGCAGACGGTGCTACAGGTGCCGTTCACGTATGACGGCATCGAAGTGATCACGCCCGACTTCGTGGAGAGGGTTCACAGCGAGGGGCGTCACGTATGGGTGTGGCTTAGTGGCACCGATGTGGTCGAGACGCGTGACTTCTACGCGGAGTTGATCTCGCTAGGTGTAGACGGTTTGATCGCCGGCCGCCCTGCCGAAGCCCAGGCCGCCCTTGAGGATGCTTAAACCAAAGGGTCGCTGGTTAGAGGGTCGCTGAACAATAACTTCGCTGGCAAGAGCGCCGCTAGATAAGAGACGTCACGAGTTCGAGAGGCGGTGAGTAGACACCTCGAAACAAGCGACTGCGGCTGCTGCTGAGACGCTTAGCGACGACAAGGCTCCGGCCATCGGGATCGAACAGATCACGTCGCAGCGCTGAGAGACCAGACGGGAGAGGCCTCGACCTTCCGCTCCGAGCACCAGTGCCACCGCAGCGTCCTTTACGGCTAGATCGCGGATGTTGACACGACCTGCAGCGTCTAGGCCGACAACCCACACGTCGTGTGACTTGAGCACCTTCAAGGCTGCGGGCAAGCCTGGCACTGATGCATAGTTGAGGTACTCGATGGCTCCGGCTGCTGCTTTGGTAACGGCGGGTGTGACACGGGCAGCGCGGTGACGGGGCAGCAGCACACCGCTAACCCCAGCGCACTCCGCCGTACGAAGCACTGCACCGAGATTGCGAGGATCCGTTACCCCGGCGAGCGCCAACAGAAAGGGTTTGTGCGGCCGACTGCCGCCGTGCCGTGCGCCGATGGTTCGTTGGCCGCGAGCCGGGTACTTGAGTCGACCAGGTTGCTGCTGGGATTCGAGCAGATCAACGAGATCGGTCTGTGGGAGTGGCTGAGCGCGTGCAACTACTCCCTGGGGAGACTCGGTGCGAGCCAGCGAGTCAAGCTCACGTGGGCTGACCTCACGGACTAACGCTCGCTGCTCACGGGCCAGCTCATTGATGTGTTCGACAATCGGTGCTCGCTCGATCCCGCGTGCAAGCACAACCTCTCGTGTTTTGCGACGACCGGCCTGCAATAGTTCGCGCACTGCCTGGCGGCCTTCCACCTGCTCACCACCAATGTTGCTCCGAGTCGAGCGCTTCGACTTGGTGGGCTGTTGAGACCTATCAGTGGGTCTTGACCCGCTACGGGGCCCAGCCGTTTTCGGTCGCCGCCGAGGTTGCTGACGGTGTCTCGGGCGTCGACGTGAACTCACGGAATCGCTGTGGCCCATGCGAGCATTGCTAAAGGCAGGCAAACGAGGCTCGGGCTCATGGCAGTCCTTTGTTGTTTGGCCCGGTCGACTGTCGAGACACCAGTGCGACAGCCCACGCGGCGACTCCCTCGCGGCGACCGAGCGCTCCGATGCCCTCGCTTCGACGACCCGTGACCGACACCGGAGCACCAACAGCCGAGCCAAGCCGCAGCTGCATCTGCTCACGCACAGGTGCGATCTTGGGTGTGTCGAGCACGACCGTGCAAGACACGTTGCTTGGCTCCCAACCCGCTTGGCGCACCTCAGCAACCGCACGCCTCAGCAAGTCGATGCTGTCGGCGTTCTTCCACGTTGGGTCGGCGTCGCTGAACATCTGGCCAATGTCATCAAGGCCTGCAGCTGCGAGCAACGCGTCCGTGCAAGCATGAGCGACGACATCAGCGTCGGAGTGTCCATCAAGGGCCTGCTCACCCTCAAACGTGACACCGCCCAGTACCAGCGGGCGTGCCGCATCATTGCTGTAGCGATGCACATCAAAGCCTTGGCCAACCCGCATCTCGCTGCTAGCCACCGCACCTGAGTCTCCCACACCAACCCGTTCCTCGGGCCTTCCTTCGTGTGATTCTGGCCCCGTAGTTGCCAGTAGCACTTCGGCTATTGCAAGGTCGTGGGGTTCGGTGATCTTGAGGTTCGTGGGGTCACCCTGCACAGCCGTCACCTTCCCGCCGCTCGCGGTAACCAGGGAAGCATCATCGGTCGCCTGCGGGATGGTCGTATGTATTTGTCGCAAAACCTTTGCCCTGAAGGCTTGTGGTGTCTGCACGGCAAGTAGTTCGCTGCGATCTACGTGAGAGCCGTCACGGTGTCGCAGCGTGTCTGTGACGGGCACGGTTGGGACTGCCGCATCGCTGCCTTGATCAACGATCGCAATGACCCGCCTGAACACTGTCTTGGTCGCCAGTGGCCTAGCACCATCATGAACCAGCACGATCTCGGCGCTTGCTGGCACATGCTGCAGACCGTTGCGCACCGAGTCCGACCGTGTGATCCCACCGGCGACGACTCTGACTTTGCCCGTGGATGCCCCACCTTCGAGTCGGGCTCTGGTTGCTGCAACCTCGCTGGCTGGCACTGCCACCACGACTCCGGTTGATGCCGAGGCAGCCGTGTCTACCGACCATTCAAGGACTGTCTTGTGGCCGAGCACCCGGAACTGCTTTGGGCCCCCGAACCGGTGACCAGAACCAGCCGCCACGACGATTGTCCACACCAGCGGCGAGCTTCGCCGTGCTTCGCTGACTGCTGTCGCAGGCAAATTCATAGGCAAAGCTGTGAGCTCGCAGGCCCGGATCGGTTCATCAGCACTAGTGTGGCGGTCGCTATGGCCGACTCCACCGCTGAGGCCTCAAAGTCAGGAGTTGCCGACTCTCCCGAAGACCTCAGGGCGGCACTGTGGGGAACGATCCTCTTCGCTGATCTGAACGTCGATCAGATTGATCACATCGGTGCCGCCGGATCGCCGCGGGAGTTGCAACGCGGCACTGTGCTGTTCGAGCAAGGCGATGAGCCGCACGAGTTCTACCTACTGCTTGAAGGCCGTATTGGCATCGAGCAAGAGTCGATCGACGGCCGGATCTCGCTGCTGAGCGTGCTTGCCGCCGGAGAGCTTTTTGGCGAACTGGGCTTTCTTGATGGTCACAGCCGCTCGGCGCAGGCGCGTGCCCTAGAGGACTCGAGAGTCTTTGAGATCCCCTATTCGGAGTTGCGTCAGCTCTATGAGAGCAGCCCGAGAGCTCTATGGAGTGCGGTGGAGTTGCTTGCCGGTCGTCTTCGTGCGACCGATGAGGCACTGTCGGACACTGTGTTCCTAGACGTAATGGGACGTACAGCTAAGCGCCTGCTGGAGATGTCTGGTGGCGCAGACACTTTCGAGATGCCACTTACTCAAGAAGAGTTGGCTTCAATGGTCGGTGCCAGCCGAGAGCGTGTCAACCGTGCCATCCGAGCCTTCACCAAACTCGGTTGGATCAGCCACAACCAACGCCACTACAAAATCAAATCCCGCACCAAACTACAAGCTCGCGCCCGCTAACCACCCCAGTGTGGGAGGAGTTGGTTCACGGCGGCTTCTGGGGTTAGGTCGCCGGTGCGCACTTGTTGTTCTAGGTGTTTGCGGCGGCGTGTTATTCCGGGTTGAGATTCGAAGTTCTCGATTAGACGGCGCTCTAGCAGGAGGCGCATCCATGCGAGTCGGCCCTTGCAGCGGCGTTCGGCGAGTTCTCCGCTGGCTCTCATGTGCTCGCGACGCTGCACGATCTGATCCCACAACTCGTCGAGGCCCGCACCGGTGATCGCTGAGGTGACAACAACTTGTGTGTGACCGGCTGAACTCACCGGCGAGAACAGCTTGAGGGCTCTGCCAATGGCAGCAGCAGCTAGGCGAGCTGGACGCTCGCCATCTCCATCGGCTTTGTTGACTGCGATTACGTCGGCTAGCTCAAGCAACCCACGTTTAGCCGCCTGCAACTCATCGCCGCCTCCGGCAAATGTCAAGACACATAAGCAGTCGACCGCGGCATGAACAGCCGACTCGGATTGTCCGACGCCAACCGTCTCGATCAGCACAACGTCATATCCGGCCGCTTCAAGCAGCGTGATCACTTGTGGGGTTGATTCGGTGACACCACCGAGCAAGCCTCCCGAGGGAGCAGGCCGCACAAAGGCGTTTGTGTCGGCCACGAGTCGTGACATTCGGGTCTTGTCGCCGAGGATCGATCCTCCAGACAGCGTGCTGGACGGATCGACTGCGAGCACCCCGACTCGCCGCCCCCGGGCCGTTAACCGTGATCCGATCGCGTCAATCAGCGTGGACTTACCAGCACCGGGCAGGCCAGTTATTCCGACACGGATTGCGCTACGGGCATGGGGCGCCAACTCCGCGAGCAACTCTTTGGCTTCTCGGCGATCGGCCGACAAAGTTGATTCGATCAAGGTGATTGCACGCGCTAGAGCAATGCGATCCCCTGACAACACGCCTTGCACGAGCGCCGTCCTAGAGGTCATGGCGGCACTCGGTGGGTCGATGCGCGTTAGAGGCGCTCTAACAACTCGACTGCGGCTTCGGCGATTGGGGTGCCAGGGCCAAAAACGGCCAAGACTCCCGTCTTAAGCAACGCCTCAACATCTGCGTCTGGAACAACGCCGCCCACCACGACCGCGATGTCGCCACGCCCCAACGCCGCGAGTTCACAACGGAGTTCTGGTACCAGCGTTAGGTGTCCGGCCGCTAGCGACGACACACCCACAACATGAACATCCGCCTCAGCAGCTTGGCGAGCTACCTCTGCGGGTGTCGAGAACAGCGGGCCTATGTCCACATCGAAGCCGAGATCAGCAAACGCCGTTGCGATGATCTTCTGCCCCCTGTCGTGGCCGTCCTGGCCGATCTTGGCCACGAGGATCCGAGGCCGGCGGCCACGCTCTTGAGAGAACTCGTCGGCAGCTTGACGAACAGTTTCGATCGAGGTGTCCGCCCGACCCGACTCGGCATCCTCAGGTGAGTCAATGCTGCCAGATGCCGACGCCGAACCATCGCCGGTTAGAGCGCCCGCAGCAACCTCATCACGGTAAACACCTTCGACAGCACGGATCTCCGCCACATGACGACCGTAGACCCGCTCTAAGGCGTCGCTCATCTCTCCCACCGTCGCGTGGGCTCTCGCCGCGTTGATCGTTAAGGCGAGCAAGTTGCCATCGCCCGATTCAGCCGCCGCACTCAAGGCATCGAGGGCCGAACACACGGCCTCGGAGTCGCGCCGCGACCGCAACTCCTTCAAGCGAGCAATCTGGCGGCGGCGAACCTCGGCGTTGTCGATGCGGCGCACATCAGGTGTACTCCCGTCACCATCAACGCGATAACAGTTCACTCCCACAACCCGCTGACGACCAGAGTCGATGCGTGCTTGTGTGCGTGCCGCTGCTTCCTCAATCCGCAGCTTCGGCAGACCCGTCGACAGGGCTGCAGCCATTCCCCCGAGGTCTTCAATCTCAGCGATGTGCGCCATTGCTCGATCAGCGAGTTCCGAAGTCAAGCGTTCCACGTGATAACTGCCACCCCACGGGTCAACCGTGCGACAAGTTCCCGACTCGTGCTGCAAAAACAGTTGCGTATTGCGCGCAATTCGAGCCGAAAAGTCTGACGGCAATGCCAGGGCCTCATCGAAGGCATTGGTGTGAAGCGACTGTGTGTGTCCGTGTGTTGCCGCCATGGCCTCAATGCAAGTTCGCATCACATTGTTGTACGGATCGTACGCGGTGAGACTCCATCCACTTGTCTGACAATGTGTCCGCAGGCACAGCGACTTGGGGTTGTGCGGCTCAAAGCGTGACATCAGTTGAGCCCATAGCAACCGGGCTGCCCGCAGTTTGGCGACCTCGGCAAAGAAGTTCATGCCTATACACCAAAAAAAGCTGAGCCTGGGAGCGAAGTCATCAATGTCAAGGCCTGCAGCAAGACCTGCACGGGCGTATTCGAGACCGTCAGCAAGCGTGTAACCAAGCTCTATGTCAAGGGTGGCACCTGCTTCTTGCATGTGATAACCCGACACTGAGATCGAGTTGAACTTCGGCATGTTTTGTGCCGTGTAAGCGATGATGTCCGACACGATCCGCATGGAAGCTTGCGGCGGGTATATGAACGTGTTGCGGACCATGAATTCTTTGAGAATGTCGTTCTGGATTGTCCCTGCAAGCTGGCGTCGTGCCACACCTTGTTCTTCGGCAGCTACCACATAGAGGGCCAGAACGGGCAATACTGCACCGTTCATCGTCATTGACACGGTCATCTCATCAAGCGGGATGCCCTCAAATAGCACTCGCATGTCAAGGATCGAATCAATGGCCACACCCGCCATACCCACATCGCCACCGACCCTGGGATTGTCGGAGTCATAACCACGATGTGTTGGCAGATCAAAAGCAATTGAAAGTCCCCGCTGGCCAGCAGCGAGGTTGGCACGGTAGAAGGCGTTGGACTCTTCGGCGGTGGAGAACCCTGCATATTGACGGATTGTCCAGGGTCGTGTGACGTACATAGTCGGATACGAGCCACGCACAAATGGCGCCACACCCGGGTAACTATGCAGCCACGGCTCTGAGGGAAGATCGTCCGGCCCAGCGAGTTGTGGCAGACCGATCCCTTCGGGCGTCACAAAACATGATGCATCAAGTTTCTGCGACAGATCGCTCTCTGGCGGCGACTGCTGGCCATTGCCAGCGTCACCAAAAAGAGCGACTTGGGTGAAGTCCGGTATAGGTGACAATGCTCTTGTAACTCTTATGGGCTCAGTTAACGCACCAATAGGCATCAAACATGGTCGCTGTTGCCTTAATCAATTTCTTCAATCAATTTCCTCCAGAAGCGAGATCACACGCGGCCCCCAAAAGTCATAGAAAGCCGCATCGCCGTATCCCTTAGAGGTAACCCTAACCGAGAGCGCCATCAGCACTACCTGAACTCTCCAACCCGCCCGAATGACCTTCCAGAAATCGTCACTGTCAACGTGTACACCTTCACTCCTCAACGCTTCCAGGTATCCGTCAACAAGCGACGGCACTGATGCAAGGTCGCGAGACTCAACGCTGCTTGACAGCACATATGACACGTCCCATGCCGGGTGACCTATGGCTTGAAGTGTCCAGTCCAGCACTATCGGTTCGTCGCCGCCATCTGCAGCGAACAGCCAATTATCCGAGCGCGGATCACCATGAACAAGCGTCAAAGGCTCGTTGACACTCGGGATGTCTTTGATCAGCCGGGCACCTGCATCAAGCACCATCTCGGTATGGGAGTCTTGCCACCAGTCCGACCAGTGTTCACGAGCAACCTCAAGACTGCGGAGTCGCAGTTCGTTGTTGTACAGCTTTGGTGTTCTCGTGCCTAGCCACCCCAACGACGGGTGACCAGCGACTTGATCGGCCCCTCCCCAATAGGCCGCATGCAACTTGGCTAGCGAACCAAGGCTCTCGCTCAGTTTCTCAACCGAAGGTGGAGTCACCATGTTGTATACGACAGTTCCACCACTGCAGTCCTCAAGCAATAGCGCATAGTGCCGCTTGGTCGGGCGCATGAGCTTTGTAGGGTCTTTCACGAGAATCAGCTGGAACCAGGCAGGTAGTGCATCGACGATGCGTGCCGCACCAGCGCTATCTCGTGACCGCCCTGGTGTGAGCCCACTTCCGTAGTGCCGTGGAGCTCGGATTGGTACCGACTCAGCAAGGTCACGGTAAAAGTAGATCTCACGCGCGTAACTGTTGCTTTGCTCAATGAGCCCCTTGACGATGCGTTCTCGCGAGGCGAACTTTGCGACGACATGTTCGGGGCCCGCGCCGACAGGTTCGTACTCCATCGTGCAACGCACAAGTTCGCCGGTCATGGGGCGACCGTCGCCACCCAGCGACCCCAAATCGACCGAAGTAGCTCTCGCAGAGTCGGCGATAGTGCCTGCGGCGCGCATAGCCTCCGTCATCCACTCTGCCGTTAGCTCTTCGGGGAACTGCGGAGCTGTCTTGTCGGCGATCTTGTAACGCTCGGAGCCGCTGGCCATCTGCTGTACCTACTTCACAATTGCGGGTGCGTCAACCACTGAGGGTGTTCAGGTCGATGACCATCAGGATTAGCAGCAACACGATGATCCCGCTGTTGAGGACGGTGATCGGCCATCGGTAGGTGTGTTGTGACCTCTGGAACCGCCTGATGCTCAACACGTTGAACACGATGGCGACTGATCCAATGACTAGACCGAGGCCGGCACCTGCACCCGATGCGATCCCAACCGCAGGCAAGACCCAGGGGAACACAACGTAGGCGAGCACGCAGCGGATCCCCGAGATAACGACCGAGGCGCTAAAGACTCGCTCAGCCTTCGACTGGGGCCTAGTCGCCGGGAGTGGTGGCGCAGTCTCTGGCATCGACACCTCAAAAGGTTGCCACGCCCAGACCCAAGCTCAACCCCTACTTTGGGTCGTTTCGATCGCACTCCATCCTGTTCGCGAGCAACAGCGGGGCTCGTGATGCTTGCAGCCAGACCGAATTGCTGGTAGCAGTCGGGCATGTTGACATCGTTGACATCTGACGCAGGTCGCTCACGCGTGACATCTACTCAAAGACATGGCTAGACCAAACATTGTCCTGGTGATGGCGGATCAACTGGCGCCTCACTTCACCTCGACTTACGGTCACCGGGTCGTGAAGACGCCCCACCTTGATGGGCTGGCCGAGCGGGGGGTGCGGTTTGACGCCATGTACTGCCACTCGCCCCTGTGCGCACCTTCACGCTTTGCGATGATTTCGGGGCGTCCCGTGAGTGCAATCGGGGCGTGGGACAACGCCTCGGAGTTCCCGGCATCGGTTCCGACCTTTGCCCATTATCTGCAGAGTGCTGGGTATCGCACGATCCTTACCGGCAAGATGCACTTTGTCGGGCCCGATCAGATGCATGGCTTTGAAGAGCGTCTGACCACCGACATCTACCCGGCTGACTTTGCTTGGACACCCATCTGGGACGAGTCACAACGTCGCATCGACAAGTGGTACCACAACATGGATCCGTTGTCTGAGGCTGGCCCTGCCGTCACAACGCATCAGATTGACTACGACGAAGAGGTCGGGTACACGGCTCGACGCAAGATTCACGACCTGGCGCGTGATGGCGACAGTCGCCCGTTCTGTCTAGTCGTGTCGTTCATTCATCCACATGATCCATATGTGGCACGACCCGAGTGGTGGAACCTCTATCGAGATGACGAAATTGACTTGCCAGATCCCGTTGACGTCGAGGCTCTTGATGCACACAGTTTGCGGATCCGCTCTGGCATCCAAGCCGACACGGTTGGGTTTACGGATGCGCAGACATGCAATGCTCGCCATGGGTATTATGCCAATACGAGCTACATCGACAGCTGGTTAGGCACCTTGATTGCGACCCTAAGTGAGTCGGGTCTTGATGACTCGACTCTTATCATCTTTACAAGCGATCACGGTGATATGCTCGGTGATCGGAGACTTTGGTACAAGATGTGTTTCTTTGAACGATCGGCTCGTGTGCCATTTGTAATGGCCGGACCAGGAGTCGCTCACCGCACTGTGGACAGTGTGGCGTCGCACCTTGATCTGTTGCCGACTCTGTTGGATGTGGCGACAGATGGCGACCATTGGCGTAACACCACGGCATCCTTGGCTCAACTAGAAGGCCGCAGCCTCTGGAATCTTGTAACCGGCGGAGAAGACACGGTTTCAGAGACCACAGGTGAATACATGGCCGAGATGACGTCGCATCCGATGTTCATGATCAGGCGTGACAACCTCAAGTTCATCTGGTGTGACACCGATAATCCGTTGCTGTATGACGTGACTGCTGACCCGCTTGAGCGAACCAACCTTGCGGCGGTTGAGGGCTACACCGACATAACTGCGGGCTTCACAGCCGAAGTCTCAGCGCGTTGGGACAGTGAAGCTATTCGAGAGCAGGTATTGGCATCACAACGTGACCGTCTCGCCGTGTACCAGGCAACGCGCTACACCGAAGGTCTGCGCTCCTGGGACCACGAGCCGGTCAACGATGTTGCTAACCACTACGTGCGCAATCACCAGGACGTGGTTGACGTGGCCCTTCGAAGTCGCTTGAACCCCGCATCCTGAACCCCCAACTCGTGGTTGCAGTTCAGCTTGGGGTAGATGCCGTTAGCTAATGGCTGCTTTGGGGCATCGACGACGGGAGGTCAGGCTGCTTTCACAATCTGATACGTCTCTGCTATTGCTTCGTCAAGTGGTGTTGGAGTGACTTCTCCAACCAGTTCAGCAAGCCCCTCGGTGGAAGCGCAATAGGGAAACGGCAACTCATCTGTGCCACACGACAGGTCATCGAATCCGGTTACGTCACGAGCTCTCTGCAGGAAGTCACTTACTGACACAACGTGGCCACGCAGGTTTGCAACGGCTGCTGTCGGCTCGTTGAACTCAGATCGTGCTGCCATTATGAACATCCGGGCCACATCAGGCGCGTACTGGAAGTCAAGAACGCCCCTGTAGTCGACTCGGTACGGTTCGGCCCGAGCGGCGCTATAGATCGCAGCCGTAGGTTGTGACGTCAAGCCCTGATCCCGGCCTGGGCCATACACCGTGTGCGGGCGCAACCCGACAGTCGACAGCGAGCGATCGGCTGCATACACACCCGCGCTCTGTTCATTCGCAACCTTGTACGCGCCATAAAGCGTTGAAGGTTTGAGAGCGGCTCGGGGTGTCAGCACCGGTTCGGGATAGTCGTCCGCAGCACCGTAAACGGCAACACTGGAGGCGTACGCAACCGGGTTGACGCCACGATCGGCCGCAGCCTCAAAGATATTGACCGTGCCCACGACGTTCACTGCTGCACCGCCGCTGGGATCGGCCTTACAGAACGGCACTTGCAGGGCCGCAAGGTGGATTACCCGATCAACACCTGCTAACGCTTGGTTGACAGCATCCAAATCGGTGATGTCGCCGACCACACGATCAAAGTTGAGCGAGCGCCCTTGTGAGACCAACATGTGGCGGTCGTCGTTGATGCCAAGGTCGAATGCGGTGACCGCGGCCCCCTCGTCAAGCAGCAGGCGAACTACCCAGGCTCCGATGCAACCATCCGCGCCCGTTACAAGGAACCTCTCAGCCATTAGCTGTACTCACCCACCGACTCACTCGTAGACCCCAGGCTGTGCTCAGTAGGTGGCTCGTCCGCCTGAGAGGTCATAGCAAGCTCCGGTGCTGAACGAGCAATTCTCTGAGCACAGCCACGCCACGAGTGCAGCCACTTCTTCGGGCAGCCCAAGGCGACCCATCGGCACCTTCGACAGCATGTATTCGAGCACGTGCGGAGCGGTTGCCAGGTTCATGGGCGTTGCGATCACGGCTGGTGCGATCGAGTTGACAATCACCCCGGTGGTAGCAAGTTCCTTGGCGACCGACTTAGTCAACGCGATCACGGCACCCTTGCTGGCTGAGTAGGCGCTCAGGTTCGGGTTTCCTTCCTTGCCGGCAATGCTGGCGATGTTGACAACCCGTCCCCAGCCTCGCTCAACCATCCCGCCGAGCGTTGCCTGCATCACATTGAAGATGCCTGTGACATTGACTTTGAGTGTCTGTTCCCAATCGGCAAGCGGCGTATCGAGCAACGGCATGTTCGGGCCCACAATGCCAGCAGATTGCACCACGATGTCCATCTCTGTGATGCCGTCGATTGCCCGGACGGCCGCCGCGTCGGTCACGTCAACCTCACAGATCGCATCGAGCTCTCCGACACGTGCAGCCATGTCACCAGCGTGAAGATCAACCGCGGTGACCCGGCACCCCTCCGCTAGCAGCCGGTCAACACAAGCAGCCCCAATACCCGAGCCAGCGCCCGTAACAAGGGCCCTCCGCACTGGATTGTCGGACGGACTCACCGCAGTTCACCCAGCACACTTAGTTCGTGCCAGAACTCAAAGCAGTTGGGACACCCATCACAAGACATAACCGCCAATGCTAGTTCTCGCTGTCTTGATGTCCTGACTCCAGTTCGCAGCCTGCGTCACTCCTCAGCGTCATGGCCAATGCCACTGCCGTCGACGATCTTGAAGCGCACGTTGATGCGATCAACCAATTGCTCGGTGACAGCAGCAATAGCAGCTTGTAACCCTTCTTCCTGCGGGAGGTCGCTGATACCTGGCAATGGGGTCGGCAGGTTGTTATTCAGACCCGGGTCGATCCCAATTTCCATGCCATTTGCTCGAAAGTTAAGACTTGTGAATGTCACGATGGCGCTAAGTTCCGGAGGGCCGGCACCAAACCTACGCTGGGCTGCCATTAGTTCCTCAAGGCTGTGTGTCGCGCCGGTTCTGATACCGATGTCCGCGTAGGCATTCGCGACTGCGGTGGCCTCAGTACCTGCTGGCTCATCTCCCGTCAGCCAGATCCAGCCCCCGAAGTCGCCTTCATGATCTATTCCCCAACCGGCGAGGCGTTCGCTCTCAAATTCCCGCAAGTCGGCAAGGATGTTCTGTATCTCACGCATCCGGTCCAGTCGACGCCGCGCTTCAGTGCTCGACACCGAGTACTCGGCTGCGTATGACGTGACCTCAATTCCCCCTGGCTGAACCACGAGCTCGTCCTCATCCACGCCTGCCAAGTCACCGGCTACTCCGTCCGAAAGTACGACGCGTACGTCATCCGACCGGACGGTGGTTACGTCCTCCGACTCGGCGTTACTGATGCCAGCAGAATCTAGCTTCGTGGTGGTTTCCACCTTGTCAGAAGCACACGCCGAAGACAGCGCCGCCATTAAGCACGCCACCGCAACGGACCTGCAGAGCGCACCCACTTTGAGTTGATCTGTGAACGAATTCGTGAGGTTCGACATGTCGTTACTCCATTGCTGTTGCCGTAGCGAACGGCACCTTGCTTTTCGCTACATCAGTGATAGCAATCCAAGGAGCAACAAAAATATTGAAACCTAGTGAAACCCTGCCACAATTCTGTCAGGTGTCTGCCAAATCTGATCACAGCAGACCTGATGACCTACCGTGGTGTCGGGAAGAGACGACGGTCTGTAGGGTTCCAACGCCGCTGATACTGCTCGTACAACTCGGGTACTGTGGTACCACCCCAACGGAATGATGGACCAAACGTGTTCGCCTCAAACAGAACATCACCATGACAAACCGTTGTGGTCATGTCGGGGTAACTGTATCCACCTATACCAAACACAGGATCACCGGTTATTGACAATTCATAGAAATGCGTCGCAATTGCCGGAACATTCGGATCATACCGAGTATCCAGCCACGGGAGACTTACAAGAACCTTCTCCTCAAAGTCCATATCGCTCACGTGTACGTACACACACCGCTCCAAGATCTCAAGTGTGCCTTCAAGTTCTGCCATGAGTTTATCCTCCTCACCTCCCCGCCACATATAATCGAACGGCAATCTATCTTCAACATCAATGAAGTGCCCAGTCTCATCCGTAGTCCTAATCGGAGCAGGAGACACACCCGAACAACCCAAGACGCAAGCCGCAATGAGAACCAGGTGAAGGACACTGTGGAGTCGGTTCATATCTATCTCGGTGTCGGGAAGAGGCGGCGGTCTGTGGGGTTCCAACGTCGCTGATACTGCACATATAACTCGGGTACCCTGGGGCCACCACGGTGAAACACTGGACCCAACGATCTCGCTCTGAACAGAGAGTCGCCAGAACACTCTGAGGTCGAGAAGTCAAAGGCATCGTTGTACCCGCCACCACCAGTCACATTGTTGCCCGACGATGACAACACATAGAAGCGCGTTGCAATAGCGGGAACACTCGGATCGTACCGAGTGTCCATCCACGGCATACTCACAACGATCTTGCTCTCGTAGTCGTCACCATGGCTCTGATATACATACACACATCGATCAGAGATCTCAAGCCTACCTTCAAGTGATGCATGAGGGCCTTCGTCTTGACCTCCCCGCCACATATGTTCGAACGGCAACCCATCTTCAGCATTGATGAAATGCCCCGTCTCATCCGTAGTTCTAATCGGAGCAGGAGACACACCAGAACAACCGATGCTAAGCGAACCAATCAAGGCTAGCCAGGTCGAAATGCCTGTGGCACGACGCTTTATCATCTGTTCCATCCAGACCCTTGTCTCTATTGCTCAGTCGATGATTACGTTTCCATCCTTAAGAACAGTAAGCGAGAGAAAGGATTGCACTTCATCTATGGCAGAGAAGTATGCATAATCTATAGTGATACTGCAGTCGTCAGCGTCAGATGTCGAGCCACCCTTATGTATCCCATACGCTATGCCTGATGAGAACCAAGGTCCACCGCTGTCACCGTCGCAAGCTTGGAGCTGTGATCCGATAACTTTAACAAACTTCTTGTGACACGTAACGAGTTGACCAGTCGAACTCTTGCAGCTCTCAGGGTCGGTTGGACGAAATGTAATGTCTGTCACGTCACCGCAGGAGACACCGCTGTTCATGCCATAGTGACACACCCAATCGTTCAGCATGCTTGATCGATTAGTCGTGCCGGTGACATCGCATGTCGTTGCACCGTGACCCGTTGCGCAAATGTAGTCGTCTCGGAGTTGATGTGACGCACCCGATGGAATACGATGAAACTCTGCATCTGCCCGGCGGCTTGCAAATCCGTTCACAAACAGAAGATCCACTCCGTTCACACGCTGAATGCCTTCGCAGTGACCGGCCGTAATCAGTCCGTACCAGTCACTCGAATTCCGATTTGCTGCAAACCCAGCAGTGCAAGTCGTCATGCGGTCGCCGCCGTCAAACGCGGCGTCTTCGCTGACACCACTGCCATCAACAACTTCAAAACGCACGTCAATGTGGTTTGCCAGTTGAGTGGTCGCGAGAGCTTTGGCGGCCATTCGCGCCTCCTCTGCCGGGAGATGGTTGATACCTGGGAGCGGGGTTGACAGTTCGGCGTTTAGGGTTGGGTCGACTCCGACGTACATGCCGTTGGCTCGCATGTCTAGGCCGGTGAACGTGATGAGGGCTTCAAGCTGCGGAGGGCCTTCACCGAATGACTCCTGCGCTGCGAGCAGTTCTTTGTAGCTGTGTGTAGCGCCCGTCCTTGTGGCTACATCATCATGGGCGCTCGCCAACGCGATAGCCGCAGCGCCTGGTGCCTCGTCCCCCGTGAGCCAGATCCATGCGCCGAACTCGCTTTCGTGGTCGATGCCCCACCCAGCGAGTCGCTCACTCTCTAGCTCTCGCAAAGTCTCGAGCACTTCTTGCAGGTCGCGAATCCGTGCTAGACGACGCTGCGCCTCGCCCTTCGTCACGGAGTGCTCGGCAGCATATGTCGTGACTTCGACAACACCGAGTGAAGCGATGCTGTCATTCGCGACGACCAAACTGGCGTTGGACTGCGCCACGACTGTCGTGCTAGCAGACAGCAGCGCAACGATGAGTAGAGCCACTCCGACGATGTTTTGCCAGGCAATTGGCTTGACTGGACGTTGGTGCGAATGTTGAGAATTCGACACGTTGTGTTCCTCGCTGGTTGTGGTGAGGGCCGCTCCTTGCCGTGCTCAAATTAAGTGATAGCAGTTTCAGTAGGGCAGGAGTCGCACAAAGGCGGCCAAAACGCGGCCAACAAACGGCCATCGACGGCCAAGTTTCGGCCACCGCTGTGAGGATCAGACGCTACGTCGTATGGTTGTGTCCCATCACGTATCAATAGGTAATGAGAAGGTCACCGGCTCGTCGGCCGGTGACGGGGATTAGGTGAAGTCGCGGTATTTGTCTAGGTAGCGGACTGGGCGGCTTAGGGCGTCTTTGCGGAAAGGGTCGCCTAGTTCTTTGGTACACATTGCTTCGATCACGGTTGTGCGACCGTCGTTCATCTGTGCATCAATTGCTGAGTTGAGAGCCGGCCCCACATCCTCAAGTTGGTTGACCCTTACGCCGTCGGCACCCATGGCACGGGCAATCTCCGACCAGTTCTCGCCGCCGTCAAGCTCCCCCGCCACGAAACGGCGTCCATAGAAGTCGACCTGGTTCTTCTTCTCGGCACCCCACTGGCGATTGTGGAACACCACGGCGGTAACAGGGATGTTGTGACGCACGGCGGTCATTACCTCGACCATGCTCATCGCCCAGGCACCATCACCTGCGTAGGCAACGGCCGGGCGATCCGGCGCAGCCTTCTTGGCCCCAATGATCGTCGGCAACGCGTAACCGCAGTTGCCCCAACTCATTGCAGCAAAGAACGACCGTGGCTCTTCGAATCGCAGGTAGCTATTCGCCACCGAGTTGATGTTGCCAATATCGGTCGACACCATCACCCGAGCCGGCATCGCTCGCTCAAGTTCTCGCAGCACCTGGCGGGGATGCATCCAGTCATCAGGCTCAGCCGCGGCCTGCTTGATCATGTCGATGCTGAAGTCGTCGGTCTCTTCTGTCCAGTCGTCAAGTTCTGCTTCCCAGAGACCCTTCTCGGTAACTATCTCGCGTGCTCGAGCGCCACGGGTGGCATCACAAGCAACGTCAAGTTGCCCGAGACGGTTCGACAGATCGGCTGCCGCCGCACCCGCATCGCCGCATATGCCAATATCGATGCGTTTGACCAGACCCAGCATCTTGGAGTCGGCGTCCACCTGGATGACTTTGGCGTCTGCTGGCCAGTAGTCAAGGCCATGTTGAGGCAGCGTGCCGAAGGGCCCAAGGCGTGTGCCTAGCGCAAGCACGACATCAGCCCTAGAGATCAACCGCATTGCTGCTTTAGATCCCTGATACCCGAGCGGGCCGCACCACAGCCGGTGCGATGCCGGGAACGAGTCGTTGTGAAGGTAACTGTTCACCACCGGACACCCCAGGCGCTCAGCGAGAGCGACCGCCTCGGCAACGGCGTCTCCCATAACCACACCGCCACCGGAGATCATCACGGGATTGCGTGCCGAGGCCAGCAACTCCGCAGCGGCTGAGAGGGTGCGCTCACCACCGGGGCCACGATCCAGAAGTTGTGGGGTCGGGATCTCCACATCAATGTTGCCGTAGAAGCGATCCCTAGGAATGTTCAATTGCGTCGGGCCCATCTCCGAGAGCGCCCGATCGAAGCAGCGGGCAGTCAACTCGGCCATCCGGTGTTCGTTGTTGATGTGACCCTGATACTTGGTGAACTCCTCAAACATGGGCAACTGGTTGGCTTCCTGAAAGCCACCAAGACCCATCCCGATCGTGCCCGCCTCGGGGGTGACAATCACTACGGGACTGTGTGCCCAAAACGCAGCAGCGATCGCGGTCACGCAGTTAGAGATGCCCGGGCCGTTCTGGCCGATGACCACACCGTGGCGGCCCGAGACTCGGCTGAACCCATCGGCCATATGGGCTGCACCCTGCTCATGGACAACCGGCACCAGCTCGATCCCCGCAGGCTCGAAGATGTCCATGGCGTCCATGAAGGCGCTGCCCATAATGCCGAAGATGGTGTCAACGCCGTGAGCGACCATTGTCTCCACGAACGCCTCGCTGGGGGTCATACGGGTCACGGCAAGTCCTCCATCAGCGCTTCTCGGCGCCCCTCTACTCGCTGGCGCCCGATCCGTTAGAGCCTATAACGCGACACAGATACGGGTTCACTGGGAAAGGCTCAGGGGGCGATAGCCCGCCCGCGATCAGGACCTAACTGAGCCGAAGCGGCGGAGGCGGAGGCTGTTGGTTACTACGAACAGAGACGACAGGCCCATGGCTGCCGCGGCCGCCATCGGGCTTAGTACGCCTGCTGCGGCGAGCGGTATTGCTGCGGTGTTGTAGGCGAATGCCCAGAACAGGTTCACCTCAATCGTGCGAAGGGTTCGGCGCGATAGTGAGATCGCTTCTGGCACTGCTCGCAGGTCACTGCCGATGATGGTCAGATCAGACGCCTCAACCGCTACATCTGCACCTGTCCCCAAAGCGATTCCCAGGTCAGCGTGTGCTAGAGCCGGGGCATCGTTGACGCCGTCACCTACAAACGCAACACGGGTTCCGTTTGCCTGCTGAGCCCGCACCAACTCGACCTTGTCATCGGGCATCAACTCAGCATGCACATCGCTCACCCCGATGGCGGCCCCGACCGTTTGAGCGGTGCGCCGGTTGTCGCCCGTGAGAAGAGCCACGTCAAGACCCAGATCACGCATGTGTTGCACGGCTTCAGGTGATGTCTCCTTGACAGTGTCGGCGAGCGAGATCACTGCTTCGGCTGTCGCTCCCCTACCCACGAGAACCGCTGTGTGGCCTCTGGCCTCAGCTTCGGCGAGCGCGACCTGCAGTTGCTCGGGCACCTCATCAAACAGCGGGTAACGCCCAACCCTCACCTCAGCGCCATGAACCCGGCCCTGTACGCCAAGCCCGGGCCGGTTCTTGAACTCGGTCACTCGCCGCAACGACAGCCACCGGCGGGCAATTGCCGCCCCTACGGGGTGCTCAGAACGTGATTCAAGGGCACCGGCCAGCAACCCCAGCGCCTTCATGTCGGCGCCGTCAACGGCAACAGCTCCGGCCACCTCAAGGCGTCCATCGGTGACGGTGCCGGTCTTGTCGAGCAATACCACAGCCGTGCGGCGAGTGTCTTCCAGAACTTCGGCACCCTTGATAATCACCCCGAGTTGAGCAGCACGGCCCGTGCCGACCATGACCGCAAGCGGCGTAGCGAGTCCGAGTGCGCAAGGGCAGGAGATGATCAGCACCGCCACGGCCGCTGTCAGCGCATCCGAGGCAGCTCCGCCTATCGCAAACCACACCACAAAAGTCACCATGGCGATCCCGACAACCACCGGCACGAACACACGAGCAACGAGGTCAGCGAGGCGTTGCACCTTGGCACGGCCACCCTGCGCTTCGTCAACGAGACGCACGATCTGAGCCAGAGCGGTGTCAGCCCCAACCCTGGTGGCTGCAACTTCGAGCGTCCCATCCGCGTTGATGGTCGCTCCGATCACCTCGTCGCCGGGAGCGACCTCCACCGGCACCGACTCGCCGGTAACCATCGACATGTCCACAGCCGATGCACCATGAACGACAACACCGTCCGTTGCGATCCGCTCTCCCGGTCGCACCACAAAGCGCGTCCCCACCTGCAATTGATCAACATCAACCTCGGTGCCATCCACCAGCAGCGCAGTGGGCGTTCCCAGCCGTGCCAGCGCCCGCACGGCCTGACCGGAACGCCGAGTGGCCCGCGCCTCCATCCACTTGCCGGCTAGTACAAGGGTGATGATCACGCAACCTGTCTCGAAGTACACGTGACCGTCTTGGATGTCTGCGATGAGAACCACCGCCGACCACGTCCAGGCGGCTGTGGTGCCCAGCGAGATCAGCGTGTCCATCGTGACGTTTCGGTGCGCCAGGTTGCGCAGAGCGTTGCGATGGAACTGGAAGCCCGCCCCGAAGACCACCAATCCCGATGCGACAAAGCTGACCCAGCGCCAACCCTCAAAGCGCAGCGGAGCGAACATCGACGGCACAAACACAACGGCCGTCAGCGCACAGGCCACGATCAGGAGACGCTGCAGATTCTTGATTCGGAGCTTGTCGTGTTCTTGCTTCTGGGACTCGTCTGAAACCGAGTAACCAGCCCGTTCAATGACCTCGCGTAGCGCGCCAAGATCCAGTTGCGAGTCATGGAGCACCGTTGCCCGGCTTGAAGCGAAGTTCACTCGTGCGTCGCGCACCCCTGCTGTGCCAGCCAGCGCAGATTGCACACGCGCCGCGCAAGCTCCACAATGCATCCCCTGCACCACGACCTCGGTGCGAAGTTTCGTGGACCCGATGCTGGCCACGCCTCGAGCCTAGAGCCGCGTCCCGCAGCTAGCCGTGTTGCGCGGCAAAATGTGTGGATGCCTCAACAGCAATCCCCATCGATGAACGACCCGGCTGATACAGCGCGTTTCTCTCGTGTGCGACCAGCGGTCGACGCTTTGCCTGCCTACAAACCCGGTAAGGCTGCCGAGCAAGCAGAACAAGAGCATGACATCACCGATGCCATCAAGCTCGCCTCAAACGAGAACCCGTATCCCCCGCCCGACGGGGTTATAGATGCCGTCGCTGCCGCCTGCAGGGGTGCCAATCTTTATTGTGATCATCGAGCAACTGCGCTTCGTGAGGCAGTGGCGCAACGGCTCGACCTTGATGTTTCTGGTGTGACTATCGGCGCAGGTTCAGTTGCGTTGCTGTACCAGCTTGTGACCGCATATGTCGATCCGAACGATGAGGCCGTCACGCCTTGGATCTCCTTTGAGGCATACCCGATCGCGGTGCAGACCATGGCTGGAAAGCTCGTAACTGTGCCGCTAGCAGACGAACACTCCTTTGACCTAGATGCCGTAGCCCACGCGGTCACTAAACGCACCAAGTTGATCTTGCTAGCTACCCCCAACAACCCGACCGGCACTGCGTTGTCGAGCGCTCAGCTAGACCGGTTGATGCGTCAGGTGCCCTCAGATGTGGTGGTTCTTGTGGATGAGGCCTACCGGGAGTTCGCTGACCCTGCGTTGGGTGATCCGGTGACTGATCTGATGCCACAGTTCCCCAATGTGGCTGTGGCTCGCACCTTCTCGAAGGCGTTCGGCCTGGCCGGTTTGCGGGTCGGCTATGTACTTGGTGACCCCGAGGTTGTCTCAGCTATCGACAAATGCCTGGTGCCTTTCAACGTGAATGGACTGGCCCAAGCAGCTGCCCTTGCCGCCCTTGATCCCGAAACCGAAGCTGAAGCACGTCGTGGCATTGAAACCATCATCACTGAACGCGGACGCGTGGTTGAAGCGCTCACCTCCGAGGGTTGGGAGTTGCCTGATGCTCAAGCCAACTTTGTGTGGATGCCACTTGGTGATCGCACCGATGAGATCTACGTCGGTCTTGAACAGCGAGGCGTAGTCACACGCCCGTTTTCAGGCGTGGGCATTCGTGTCACGATCGGCACACCAAGCCAGAACGACCGGTTCCTAAACACGCTCGCCGAGATAGCTCGTCCCTGACCGGGCCAAATTGGGTGGCAACGGCTAGGCGGACACCTAGAAGCGCCTGGACGCTGTCAACCGCCGTCCACCGACCAAACGAGCGACTAGCCGCCTGCGATTAGCCGCCGGCCGTTTGGGGGATGAAGTAGATCAGCGATCCGTCCTCAACAGGTTCGTACTCGGGGTGAGCAACGAGCAACCCATCAATGACGGCTGAGGTTCCGCTCCGCAGCGCCGAGCCCAAACCCGGATACTGGCGGTCAAGGTCATCAATGAGCGCTCCGACCGTGCCGCCGTTCGCCGCAACCTCCGCGACGCCGCCGGTGTGGTCACGCAGGTTGGAACTGAGATGAACTCGAACAGCCATGTAGCAGCGCTCTCCCTGAGTCCCTAAGTCCCTAAGTCAGCTCTGTATTGCAGCAAGTCACTACAGCAAGTCCAACAACGCCGCCGGGCCGGTGAGCCTTAGTGCGATCCGTTGGAACCGTTGCTGCCGGCGCGAGCGTTGATTGCGGCTAGCACCGTCGGCGGAGACAGCGGCAGGTCACGAATCCGACATCCCGTGGCGCCATAGACCGCATTCGCAACTGTTGCCAGTGGTGGCACGATGCCGGTCTCGCCAACACCTCGCACCCCGTAGGGATGCGCTGGGTTGGGCACCTCGACAATGATCGCATCGATCATCGGCAGATCAGACGCCACTGGCACCCGATAATCGAGGAATCCCGGGTTCTCCATGGTGCCGCTCGAGTCGTAGATGTACTCCTCGTTCAGCGCCCAACCGACACCCTGGGCAACGCCGCCCTGGATCTGACCCTCCACATAACTGGGATGGATCGCCGTGCCGGCATCCTGAGAGGCCGTGTAGCGCACAACCCTCACGACACCCGTCTCTGGATCGACCTCAACATCACACAGATGCACCGCGAAACCCGGCCCAGCGCCGCGAGCCTCCAGCGACCCGGTAGCAGTCAGGGGCCCACCGGTGCGTTTGGCTTTGCGGGTGATCGCAGCAAGCGGCAGCGGCGCCTTGTCACCATCGCTACCGGTGTAGACGGCCGCGCCATCCACCCAGTCGACGTCTGCCACGTCAACGCCCATCATCTTGGCGGCCCGACCACGCAACTCTTTGACCATCTTGCGACAGGCGTTGACCACGGCCATACCGGTCGCGAAGGTGGCACGGCTGCCTTCGGTGATGTCGGTGAAACCGACGGCTTCGGTGTCACCAACGATGGGGCGGATGTCATAGACATCGATGCCGAGTTCCTCGGCAGCCATGAGCGCCATCGAGGCACGACTGCCGCCGATGTCTGGGCTGCCGGTTACCACCGTGGCCGTGCCGTCTTCGTTCAGGTTGACAGTTGCGCTCGAAGATTCGCCGATGTTGAACCAGTAGCCCGCGGCTAGCCCCCGACCTTGATTCTCGCCAAGGGGTGCCGTGTAATGCGGGGACTCACGGACAGCCTCAAGGCACTCCTCGAAACCGATCCGGGCGAACGGCACACCCATGGTTGACGGCTCGCCCTCAGTAACTGCATTGCGAATGCGAAGATCGATCGGGTCGATCTCGAGCTTCTCGGCGATCTCATCAAGCACGGTCTCAACTGCGAATGCCGTCATGGGTGCAGACGGGGCCCGGTAAGCAGCCGAGCGGGCCGTGTTGACCAGCACGTTCAGCGCTTCCACAGAGAAGTGAGGGATCTTGTAAGACTCAAAGACGGTCATGGCACCAAGCAGACCGCCGGTACCTGCATAAGCACCACCCGAATACGCCATCCAAGAGTCGCCCGCGACAAGGTTGCCCTCGTTGTCGACTCCGAGTTTGACACGGATCTCGGTTCCCGGCGCAGGGCCGGTCGCACGGAATACCTCGTCTCGGGACATCACCATCTTGACCGGTCGGCCCGACTTGGCAGACAGCGCCACTGCTAGCGGCTCAAGATAGATCGTGGTCTTGCCGCCGAATCCGCCGCCGATCTCGGCGGGGATCACCTTGATTCGGGTGTTCTCCCAGCCCAACATGGCCGCTGTCGAGGAGCGCACATTGAAGTGGCCCTGTGATGAACACCAGATGGTTGTGCGACCATCCTGTCCGGTGTCGGCAACACACGCATGAGGCTCGATGTAGCCCTGATGCACTGGTTTGGTGGTGAAACTGCGCTCCACAATCAGGTCGGCTTGAGCAAACCCTGTTTCGAGGTCGCCCCCTGCGAAGCGGGTGATGTCGCTCACATTGGATGGCTCGGTGGCGGGCGGGTTCGCTCCCCGGGTCAACATGTGCTCGTGCAGCACTGGCGCGTCGGGCGCTAGAGCTTCAGAGATCGTCAACACGGCCGGCAGAAGTTCGTAGGTGACATCCACCGCTGCGGCTGCAGCTTCGGCCTGGGCTCGCGTCGTTGCCGCTACTGCGGCTACCGCGTGACCTTCATATAGGACCTTGTCACGTGCCATCAGGTTGATGCACATGTCGTAGTTGCGGTCTCTAGGGCCGACCTCGGGGAAGTCATCGCGAGTAACGACCGACTTGACACCCGGCATCGAGGCCGCTTTGGTTGTGTCGATCGAGACAATGCGGGCGTGGGCATGAGGCGAGCGCACCACCACACCCATGAGCTGGCTCGGCAGGTTGAGATCGGCTGCGAAGCGAGCGCGCCCGGTCACCTTCTCGAGCCCGTCATGGCGGATGGGCCGGGTGCCGACGTACTTGTAGCGGGGCTTTGATTCCGTGACTGTCACAGCTAGCTCCTAGCGTTGGTTCATCGTGTCGGCAGCGTCAAGCACCGAGCGGACGATCTTGTCATAGCCAGTACAGCGGCAGAGGTTGCCGGCGAGGCCGTAACGCACCTCGGTCTCGCTGGGATCCGGGTTGCGGTCGAGCAAGGCCTTGGCTGCCATCAAGATTCCAGGTGTGCAAACTCCGCATTGCAGCGCCGCGCCCTCAAGGAAGCTCTGCTGTAGGGGATGAAGGTCATCGCCAGCCGCGAGACCCTCGACGGTGTTTATGACGGTGCCGGAGGCTTCAGGCGCCAGCACCAGACACGAGCACAGCAGACGACCATCCATGATGACCGAACATGCGCCACAGTCGCCGGTGCCGCATCCCTCTTTGGCTCCGGTGAGCCCTACCTCGTCGCGCAGGGCATCTAGCAGTGACTGCCCGCCGTCACATAGGAACTCGGCGGGGTCGCCGTTGATGGTGCAGGTGACGTGTACTCGACTCACTGTTGTCCTCCTCGCTCGCTGGCGCGTTCCGCGGCAATCAACACAGCCCGGCGTGCCAGCACTCCCGCAACTTGACGCCGGTAAGAGACGGTGCCTCGCTTGTCATCAATCGGGTTGCACGCTTCCGCGGCCGCTGCCTGCACGGCGGCAAGCACCTCTGGTGAGAGATCACTGCCCACGAGCGCCTGTTCGGCTGCGGGCACCCGCACAACTGTGGGAGCCACCGCGCCAAGTGCGATGGCGGCATCGCTGACGGTTCCATCTGCGTCGAGAGTGACCCGGGCTGCAGCACCTACAACAGCGATGTCCATCTCGGTGCGGGGGATTAGGCGCAGGTACGAGTCGGCGTTACGGCTCGGCGGTTGATCCAGTTCGAACTCAACAATCAGTTCAGATTCGCCAAGCGATGTGGTACCCGGGCCGGTTGCAACCTCGGAGGCATCCACGGTGCGCTCGCCGCCAGGGCCCGCGATCACGGCACGAGCAGCGTTAACAATGAGGCTCGGCGGTGTGTCGGCGGCTGGTGATGCATTGGCGAGGTTGCCGCCCCAACTGGATCTGTTCTGTATCTGATCCGAGCCGATCAGTCCGCTTGCCTCAACCAACCCCGGGAAGTCCTGTGCGAGTCCAGCGTGGTTGCAGATGTCAGCGGTGGGGGTGGCGGCGCCGACGGTGTAGGTCGATCCAGCCTGATTAATGCTGCAGAGTCGTTTGATGCGCTTAAGGTCTACGGCGAGCGCTGGAGCGGGTCGACCCGCTCGAATCTGGGGTATCAGGTCGGTGGCTCCTGCATAAGCCCGGGCGCCAGCGACCGAGCCGAGAAGCTCGACGGCATCGGGCACCGTCGTCGGGGAGGCATATCTCATGGCAAAAAATCATACGGCCGCACCGGCATTCTTGATGTAGTTTCTCAAGCTGAACGGGTAGTTGAGCCAAATCGCTCGAGTAGGGGCAGGGCCAAAGGGGTACTGGCGATGGTTGAGCGGTCGGGAGCCGTGAACGTAGCGCCTAGCGCCGATTCGGGATATGTGCCCGAGGTGCCGATCTCCGTGTCGCCCATTTTTGAGTGGCCTCCCAAACCCTTGGCCTCGCTGCGTTACCTGATCTGGCCGGTGACGATGCCCTATGGCGCTTTGTGGATCGGGATCGCCGCAGTTTGCTTGCACTTCTTGACGCCGTCGCTGGAGACAATGCAAACACTGCGGCTTCAACCAGTGTTGTTGATCTGGTTGCGCAATGCTGTGTTATTGACTCTGGTAGCGGGGACACTTCACCTGTTGTTATACGCCAAGCAAGCTCAGGCCCAGCGTTACAAATACAACCGGCGCTGGCTCAGCAGAACAAACAGCCTCTTTTTGTGGTCGAATCAGACAAGAGACAACATCTTCTGGAGTCTGGCAAGTGGCGTCACCATTTGGACTGCTTATGAGTCATTGAGCTTATGTTTCTATGCCAATGATTGGATCCCTTCAGTATCGTGGGACTCAGGGTGGCTGTATCTGTCGGTATTGACAGTTGGTGTGTTCCTGTGGTCGGTCACTCACTTCTATTTGAATCACAGATTGCTGCACACGAAGTGGCTTTACGATCATGCCCACTACCTGCATCATCACAATGTCAACACCGGGCCCTGGACTGGGATATCAATGCACCCCACCGAGCACATCATTTACTTCAGCTTGATCGCGTTGTGGTGGATTGTCCCCGCGCACCCATTTATCGTGATACTTAGCGGCATCTTTAACGGGTTATCCCCTGCTGTCTCGCATTCGGGATTTGAACGCTTTGAGGTCTTGGGGCGTGATCGCCAGACCGCTGCCGGTGCTGACTATTTCCATCACCTGCATCACCGCTACTTCGAGTGCAACTACGGCAACCGTCCCGTGCCGATCGACAAGCTGATGGGCACGTTTCATGACGGGACACCTGAGGCTCAGGCACGTATGCGTCAGCGGATGCAGCAGCGTCGACGCAAGCAACTGGCTAAGGGGCGCTAGACATCAACACTGTGAACGACATGTCGACAGACGTGCGAGTCTGATGGGTCTCACACGTCGGCAGCGTCTCGCGGGTCAGGAACGTCTCGCAAGTTTTGTTCGTCGATGGGCGTGAAGATCGTCGCAGATGTCCGCGACCGGGTGAGGTCGTCGGTTAGCGGACTCTTCGCCCATGCGGAACGCCCCTTGCTCAACACCGCCGACTACCCGGGTGATGCTGGCTTGTGCGGGCCTGATTCGGTGAGTTGGCGTGTGATCGGCGATGTGAGCGTGTTCGTTGGCGCGATCCGAGCGTTGCTCATCCAGGCTGCCCATCCCGAGGTGGTTGCTGGTGTCGAGGAGCACAGCCGCTATCGCAGCGATCCTCTCGGGCGACTCGGTCGTACCTCTTTCTATGTGACGACGGCGACCTATGGGGCCATGCCCGAGGTGCAGCAAGCCGTGCAGATGGTGCGACACGCTCATCGTGGGGTGAGCGGGATCTCGCACCGGGGGTTGCGCTATGGCGCTTCGGTGCCCGAGATGGCCGCGTGGGTTCACAACACCCTGACTGACTCGTTCTTGGTCGCCTACCAGACGATGGGCCCTGGGCTTGACGCGGCTGAAGCGGATCGCTTCGTTGCCGAGCAGTCGCAAGTGGGATCCATGCTTGCGGCCTCACCGCTGCCGCGTACGGCGAATGATCTAGCCGAGTGGGTGGGTTCACATCCTGCGATCGGCCCTAGCCCCGGGATGCGCAACGCGGTGGACTTCTTGAGTCGGCCACCCTTGGGAGCGGCCCAACGTCTCGGTTATCGAGTGCTGATGCAAGGTGCGGTCACCACTATCCCTACAGGGATTGCTGATGTGCTTGGACTCAAGGCTCGGCGGGGAGCTAGAGCAGCAGCCAACTCGCTCATTGCTGGGTTGCGGCTGACGATGCGCAACAGTCCGGCCTGGATGGCGGCACTGGAACGCTGCGGCGCGCAGTACGACCCCGCATTGTTTAGAGACCCCTTGTGAGCGGTGTCTATGGGTTGTGTTCGCGTGGCCTTCTACGCTGCAGGCGATGCGTACCAACCAGGGCGAGCAGTGGTCGGCAGGGCTGAGCCTTAAGGGCTCGCTGCGAGAAGCCATGTCTGCACCACGAACGGTCTATGACCTGGTGGGGGGTCAACAGTTCTTCGATGAACTTGTGGATCGCTTCTATGACTCGGTGGAGAGCGACCCGGTTCTGCGCCCGATGTATCCCAAGGACATGGGGCCTTCACGCAGTCGCCTAGCGGGTTTCTTGGCCCAGTACTGGGGCGGGCCACCGAACTACAGCGCCGAGCGCGGCCACCCGCGGCTGCGCATGCGTCACTTCCCGTTCTCGATCGGCCAAGTAGAGCGAGACGCTTGGATGGCTCACATGACGGCCTCACTTGATGTCGCGGTGCTCGCTGATGGCACCGACCGTGCGCTGCCGCCTGAGATTCGCCAGGCAATGTTCAACCACTTCGACAATGCCGCGACCCACCTGATTAACCAGCCCAGCTAGCGCTTTACCTGCTAGCGCGTGAATGCGAGACCTTCCCTCGGCAGGCACAGACCTACGCCGACTAGCTAATGTCGGCAGCCGTGTTTTCACCAGTTTTGCAGGGGTTCTTAGTTCCTTCTCGCTCGGGCTCGCTCGGGACTTGAGACGATAGCTGTCATACCCCTTTCGTAAGTTCTACAGACATGACCCCTACTCGACCGTCGACTACGGCGCGCACACCATCGCAGACGCGCCGACCCTCGGCGACTCGCCCACCGTCACGCCTTGTGTTTGCATCCCTTGCTGGGTTGGTCGTCACGCTTCTGATGTTTCGTGCGGGCGACTTCCTCTTCGGCGCCACCGCAATCAACTTCTTGGGATTTGTCATCGGCTCAATCGGCGGCCTAGCACTGCTCGCGGCCTTCGTCCATGTAGAGGACAAGCGGCGAGAGAGCGGTCGTTACACCGACTGGCGCATCCCCGCGCGACAAGTTGTTAAGGCATCAGCATGGCTGTCCTGGGCCTTTGGCATTGGTCACTCCTACTTCTTCGCGCTTGAAATGACCCGCGGAGTCCTGGGTTGAAGTCATCGCGAGGGGTAGCTGCTCCGGGGAGGGCTTTGGCTCTGTTTCGGCGCCAGCCGATCCTGCGTCTCACGATCGCAATGGTGGTCGTGGTTCTGGCGGGTTGGGTGCCCGTTCCGGTGGCGTTGTCACAAGACGCTGCCGCGCAACAACCGTACGAACCTTGCCAGGACAGCGATCCGGAGGCCGGGATCGATCTGCTCCTGCTAATGGATCAATCCACATCACTACAGACAGCCGACCCAAATAGGAAGCGCCGGGAAGCGCTGGAGTTGATACGCCACGAACTGCAGGGCCACGAGCGAGTGCGTGTTGCCCTCCTTGGCTTCAACAACCAACTGCATCGCCACGCACCGACTTTTGCACCGGCATCAACTGCGCATCCGTCCGACAGCGCCATCGCCGCAGCGTCGGACGCACGCGGAACCACCGACTACGAGGTGGCGCTCGACGCTGCCATCGAAGCGTTCTCAGCACGACCCGCCGGCTCGTGTCGAGTCCTGGTGTGGTTCACGGATGGCTTTCACGAGTTGCTGGTGAACAACAACGCTCAGAACCGCGAGAACGCCGAGGCGCTCCGCGATGACGTTTGCGGCAGCGCCGGATCGTCACAGAAACGAACGCTTCAGGAAAACGAACGCTTCAGGAACTGGGCGTCGAGACGTTTGCGGTGATGTTCGGTGACAGGTTCGAGCGGAGCTTGACTGGCTCAGGCGACCGCCATGCGTTCGCGGCGGCATCTCTTGAGATTGTTCGCGCGGTCACAGGACACAACGAGGCCGCCTTGTTTGACCAGGTCGCTGCGAGCGAGTCATGCGGCTGGATTACGGAGCGCTCGGGAGAGGTGCTCGCTGTCGGTGATGTTGAAGACCTGCCCAACCGACTGCTTGAGGCCGCCGTCTACAAACCAAGCCCAGAGTGGATCGAATGGCGTGACTGTGTAAACGAGCGCGACGGCAACGCGGTGACCAGTAGTTCCCTGCCCGCTGGGATCTACATGACGGAGTTACGGATCCTCACCTACGGAGGCCACATCAGCGAGTACGTCCTCGACGATCTTGGCAACCCTGACGCTGCCACCGTGACTCCCGATGTCTCCGACACTCGAAGGCTGACATTGGATAGTTCCGAACTCCACGGGCTGGCATCAGGGTGGCAGTTGCGAATGCTGTTGGTCGCCGATGAAGGGCGCGAGGCCACAGCGTCGTGTTATGCCAAAGCCGCTCCGTCTCCTCTGGAGATGGTGGGTCAACTGTGGGATAGCAACGGTGAGCGCGTTGCTCGACCAGCCCGAGAGACGACCTACACGCTGCGCGTCGACATGCATCCGTATGTGTGCCCCATCGATGCCAGCGGATTCACGCTCGAGCCCGACTTCCCGGCCACGCCGATACGCAACGAGGCGTGCCGGGACGGCTCGATTGTTGACTTTGAGTACTACAGCGGCTTCACCACTGAAGTCCGTGATCTCAAACAGATCTTCGGAGAGATCACTCCAGTTCACTCTGTAAACGTTTGGGCCGATCCGGCCTTCGACGTGAGGGTGGCCGTGGACATCCGTCTAGAGCCCTTGCCCCCGGAACCGGAGCCGTTCGGGTTCGCAGAGAACGCTCCGAATCTCTCGTGCTCACAGGCTTCGGACGGAGCTGACCAGGAGTTGCCGCGCCTAGAGGGCGGCTTCGAAGGCAACCTGGTGGTTGCCGAATGCGCTGTGAGCGCTCCTGGCGCGGGTTCGTCGGTACTGAACTTGATGCCCGGCAATACAGACTTGGGGTGGCACTTCCAGAGTGCAGACGGTGTTGCGATCGACGGGCCGGTCGACGTGCGACCCGGAGACGCCGACTTGAACGTGTCGGTCGTCAGTGACCCACTTACCAGTGCTCCCTGGGTAATCCAGTGGCAGTCCGAGGTTCGCCTTGATTGGCAGGTGGTCGGAGAGGGGCCTGTGCCCGCGCATCTGGCGACGCAACGCTCGCAGCTCGTGGGCAGGTTCGACCGGCTTCAGGTCTTCGTGCCGAGCTTCCATTGTGGATTCGAGCCAGTGCTGGAACTGGTGAACGCGGACCGTCGCGAGGTCCCAACGGATCGCCTGCTGGCTGCCACGGACTGTCAAGTTGTGTTTCCGAACAGTGACGATCTCGGAGTCTCGAGCGAACTGCTGCTCACAATTGGGCCTGCTCCAGTCGTTCCCGGCGCGACCGAGGACACCAGTCAGACACTGCTGGAGCCAGTCGACTGGCTCTTCGCTACCGGCGACGAGATCGTCTCAGAGTCTGCTGACACGCTGGTCGTTAGCCCGGAGAGTGTGGAGGGTGTCGAGGGGCCAATCAACCTGATCTCCACAGAGCCACTTGAGAACAGGCGCTGGCTCGGTACGACATCAACGCTGATCGAAGCCGAATGGCTAGTCGACGGGAGAACACACAGCACCCTGCAACCAGAGACCTTAAGCCTTGACCTCGACCTGCGTGCGAGAAGTAACCCGATGCTAGCCCTACTGCTAACCGCGATTGCAGCCGCCGGGACCTACCTACTCCTGTTTCTCTGGGTTTGGCGATCGACGAGACTGCCTTCCCATCGGCTAGTGGGGATAAGGCGGCGATTTAACACTCAGGTGGGCGCAAATGGGAGCCTTAGCTCACACCAGCTGAATGCATTCAATCTCAACGACTACCAATCTCAACTTGACCGACTACGTCCAAGTCGCAAGGAACTGCAGTTTGGTGACCTGACGCTTACGGCAAAGCATCCAGCGCCCTGGCAGCCACACATCCTCCTCGACGGTGGTTGGACTGAGGTCACAACTCGCGACGATTCCGCTGCGGTCTACTTCGCTCCCAACGCTGGTGGCCACCGAGATAGAGCACCGCGCCACTTCAACGACCTAACCGCAATCGTGTTGGACACGAACAGAGGCGACAGTGGGCCCATCGGCATGCTCTACGTGCTGGTCCCGTCGAGTCGCCGCAGCGGGTACTACTACGAGGACAGTACCCCCAGCAACCTGATTCGAGGCGCGCGAGTCAGCTTTGACAGCGCGCGATCCCGACGTCAACTAGAGCCGGTCTCCAGCAGGGCGGCCGTTCCGCGAGAGTCAGCCGAAGATTCGGTCAGCGCGCCAGCCAGAGCGAACGCACGTCCACCCTCTCGTGTCGACTCGGGTTCAGGGGCCGGTACCTCCTCTCGTCCGCCTGAGCCACCGCGCCGTCGTCAACGCACGCCGCCGCGGCGCACAACACCGGCACCTCCGCCAGACCGGAGGCCACCACCTGGGCGGTCGGCACCACCTCGGCGTGACCACCAGCCACCGCCGCGCCGACCAGCCCCGGGACGCGGTGACTCCCGGCCTCCTCGTCGCCAGAAGTCACCGCGGAGGCCCCCTCCAAAGCGACCTCCCGGCTACTAGTCCGCAAGCGCCCGACACCTTTCCAATCAGCCCACCAACACGCATCTAACTCACAAGGAGTAACTCAATGTTCAGCAAGTTCTTGTTCGTCGGCCTCGGCGGCTCTGGCGGCAAGACCCTCCGGTTTCTCAAGGCCGAACTGCTCGCCTGGGCAAAGCAGCACGACCTAGGCGAGCGCCTGCCGCAGGCTTGGCAGTTCATCGAGATCGACACTCCTGCTGTTCAGGACGGCATCGAGATCAATGATCTCGTAGATCCCCTGCCATCCGATGAGTATCTGGGCCTGATCACCCAGGGGGTGGACTTCGCCACGGTGCAGCGCAACCTCGACATCAAGCGCCGACTGCACGACGAACTGAATACCTGGAGGGTGAGCCCGCGCGCAGTGAACGTTCCGCTCGTGATGGGAGCCGGTCAGTTTCGAGCGATCGGGCACACCATCGCCATGGCCTATGCAGCGCCGATTCACGAACGACTTCGAATCCACCTAAGGCGGCTGCAGGGACCTACGGTCAACTCTGAGTTGGCCGAGTTCTACGAGGGCGCAACCGAAACAAGAGCCAGAGAGAAGCCGAATCTGTACACCGTCGTCATCTCATCGCTCGCAGGTGGCACCGGTGCGGGTTTGCTCACCCTGGTCTGTGACATCTTGAGAGCCGAGCAGGCCCCTGACGACCAGGTCTTTGCGATCCTCTACACGCCCGAGGTCTTTAGCTCGCTCGGCCGAGCCGAGTCCGGCGGCGTGTATCCCAACGCTCTGGGTGCCATCAGCGAGGTGATCAATGGCCACTGGAGCGACGGCGACCCCCATGTCGACCCTTCACTCCAAGAGGTCGGCGTTGCCAAACCCTCCCGGCTCAGCGGACCTCGCTTCCCGTTCCTCGTAGGGCGCGCCGGCGCCGACGGCGTCATGCTTGAGACCGCAGATCGTGTCTTCGCCATGATGGGCCGGTCGTTGGTCAGTTGGGTCACTGACGAGAAGGTGCAGTCCCGCTTTCTCGCTCACACCATCGCCAACTGGGAGCAGGCGGCACAAACCAACGTGCCCGGACCGGTTCTGGTGGACGAGGCAGGCGACGACGAGGGTGGACTGCCTCTGTTTTCAGCCCTTGGATTTGCCCGCCTCAGCGTCGGCGGCAAGTACTTCCAAGACTACGTAGTGCGTCGACTCGTGAAGGACGCTGCCACCCACCTCGCCACTTATCACAGCCACTCCGAAGAGGCGAAACGGGTTGCCAGGCGCCTGAGAACTCAAGACCCGCGCGTGATTTCACACGAGATGGCCTCGGAGCGTCTTGAGAGGTTCCTAACGGAGGCTGGCCTCTATGTCGACCCGGACTCCGATGCGGACGACCCGTCCGCAAACCAGATTATCCACGGACTCAAGCCAGATGCCGACGAAGCAGCGCGCAATTTCGACGCGTATGCACTTCAGCTTGCGGGTGTAGACGATGACACCCGCCAATCAGCTGCCAAGTGGACTGGAGCCATTGAGGAAGCAATCGATCAGGCGTCAGCGACTTTCGTTGGTGAGTACGAAGATGCCTTGCGGGTCTCAGCTGCAGAGTGGGTCAAGTCAACACAGGCAAGCGTCATCGCAGCAGTGGAAACCCAGATCGCCCATAGCGGGCTTAGCGTCGCCCGCTCGGTCTGTGAACTAGCCGCTAAACGCTTGGCGTCCGAGACACGGGACACCATGCTCACTAACGCGGCCAGCTACCGCGAGTGGACGAACCGCTGGCAACAAGAGTCCCAGCAGAAGCTGCCCGCGAGCGGTCAGCTCACAGGTGACGACCGGCAGGTAGAAGAGGCAGTTCTTGAAGGCACCCACTATTTCCGGTTTGATGGCGATGAGAGGCTGCACACGCTTGCTTCTGAGTTGTGCCTAGACATCGCCGCGAGCCTGTTGCGACCACTAGCCAGAACGCTGGCTCACGCTGATCACAGCGCCTTGAACGAGAGCAGGCGTGTCGGGCCGTGGCCGGATTGGAGCGACGATGCCCTGCCTCCGCGTGACCTGCACCCGCCCGAAGGTGAGTTCACCTTGATCAGGCCGCAGGACTATGCAGGTCGATTTCTCAGCCTGCTGCAGGCGACCTTCGAGGGAGATCCCCCTCGAGAGCAACGTGACAAGATCCGGAAAGACGTTGCAACGGGAGCGTTTCTACGACATGACAACTCGCTAGATGCACATCAACGCGAACGCTTGCGATGCACCCGGGTTGAGCAGGGCTGGTGGCCCAAGACCACGTTCAAGATCGACGACACTCGCATTGCCCGTCGTCTCGATGCTGAAGTCCGCACGTCAACCAAGGCGCTTGAGGAACGAGCCGAGCAGCGGCTTCAGTTCCCGGGACCCTTCGCCAAGTTTCTCAACCTCGGAATGAGATCATTCCTGGGCTCCGACTCTCTGTTCAGCGAGTTCGACTTCCTACCCGGTGAGATTGAGACCAACCAGAAGCGATTCCTGGCTCAACTCGGGGCGGCCATCGATGCATCCGCACCACTGGTGCGCACCAGCGCTGCGCTCATGAGCCTCGTTCACCCCGACGCAGCGCACGAAAAACACAGCTTGTACTTGAGCCAGATCCCGCTGCACGGCCACCCGCTTGAGCCTTATGTTCGTGAGCGTCTCAGGCACGCCGGCCTTGACGACGGCACCATTTCCGATGTCCTAATCAGCGATCCGAAGCTTGACAACATCAGTTTCACGACATCACTGCATGCCCCTCACTCGGCTCTCGTAATGGAGTCACTGTTGCGGCCGATCAGCGAAGCCTGGGCGGAGGCACAGAGTTCACCGGCGCGCCGAAAGAGCTTCTGGAGGCACCGGCGCGCACGACCGATCGCAAAGTTCGCGCCTGCACCAGAGTCGCTGCTGCTCTGCATGACCCGCGGCTGGTTTACGGGGCTGCTACTCGGTCACATATCTGGCGATGGTCCAGTCCGGATTGCCGGTTCGAGAGGCAGGCCCGACGCCGAGTTCCCGCACCCATTGCTGACCGAGCCAAGCAATAGCCGTGACTGGTTGCCGGCCATTCTTGAGTCGCTCGGACTCGCTTATCTTGAAGTTGAGCGGCTGAGCGACCTCAAGCCACTCAATGCCTATATCGAGTTGCGGGAACTTGGTCGCTCCCGCCCAGGGTCGGATATGCGGCCCTACAAGCAACTCAACCACGCCCTCGCGAGGTGGGTCGATCAGGGTGAACCACCCGAGTCGATCAGCGAACCGCACCCGGTGATCAGTGGCATTGGTCGGACTGAACGCGGTGGTGCCGCTGGTGCATCCGAGCGGGCCAAACGCCTAGCAAGCGAGCTTGAAGGGTTCGCTCTTCGTTACCAGGAGGACCTGCATAGCGAGCGTTCCAAGTGGGATTTCAGCCCTGACAACCTCAGTGACTCGCCCCTGTGGACTGGCATGTACCCGCTGATCCGCCAGGCGCTGGCCCAGTTGGCAGACGCCTGCCGCAAGCACGCCACCCAGCGCACCGCTGGTCGCAGTTCCTTCGAGATTTAGCCCTTTTCGTGAATTACCGCAGCATCACTTATCCCGGTTTCGACGGGGCAACCCGCGCACTTGTCGTTGTACGACATGAGGCGGACTCGACAGTCGCTGACGCTCTCGAACATGTTCGGCAACTGACGGTGAAGAGCCTGGTCAGGTCGCTGCTGGTTGCCACTGCCGAACCGTTAAGCGATGCCGAGACTGGGGACGCGTGGCGGGCCCTAGATGGTGTGCTTATCGCGAACGGCGACACTCATGACGTTCAGCCACTTGATGCGCTGCACCGGGCCGGAGCGATCAACCGCCTTGACGTGGTACAAGTCGCTTCGAGCAGTCTCGAATCCGGTGATGCCGAGGCCTTGGCGGGTGCTGCGTCGGACTTCTTTGCCACTTGTGAGCGACTAGCGCCTCCGAGCATTGAGGTGTCCCTTCACCGCGTGCTCTTTCCCGACTACGAGGCGCTGGCAAGCGACGACTATCCGACAGGCTCTTCAGGACCGACGATCGTCGTCATCCCAGAGGATCGGCGCACACCTGAGGCGATGGCGCTGCCCCTTGACGCCACGGACACCGCTAAGTTCACCTGGCACATCGCCATTGAACTGCTGTCGCTGTGTGGCTTGTGGACGACCATGGTTGGTTGCCCTCTCGAACGGATCCAGGTTCAGGTAGCAACGTCAGAAGTACCGCTTGTCACACTGACCCGCTGCATGGTGCGCGCAGCCAGATTGTCCTATCTCTCGCCACCGCGGATGATCGGCAGCGACGAGAACCTGCCCCTGCCAGCCGGCATGAAGCGCACTCCAACACCTGCGTCAATGGCACTTGAAGCGGTAACTCCTAAGAGCCTTGACGCACCGAGCGTGTTTCCGGAGGCGTTTCGCCTCCCACCGGAGGATCTCGGAGAGGCTCCCGAAGGCATTACTTCCTACGGCTCAAGACATTGGCTCAACAACATCATTGACGATGTCCGGCGCTTCCCCCAGAGGATGCGCCAGCGACTTCGCCATGAAATGTCAGGAGTAGTCGGCGAGACAATCTCGAAACTGCTCGAGAGCGATCCCGGCCTTGAGCGCTTGTGGCAGCCTCACGGGCGGCACCAAAACAAGAGGGCCGACGACTACGGCGCGCACGAGTATGAGACGGAAGAATTCGAAGCTCACGAACCTGACACGGACGAGTCCTTCTCAGCCCAGCCAGAGACCGACGAGTTCGAGACTCACTTCGAGGACTACAAGTTGGAGTCCAGCGAGCCCGAACAATCCGAGACCGACGAGCGTGACGTCAACGGTGTCTTCGCCGAGCACCCCGAAGCCCAGGACTCGGAACTACAACATGGCGTAGCACCCGAGGCGCCGTCCACCGATCATCACGAGCCGACCTCCGACCCGGAGACAAGAGAAGCTGACAGCAAGGCAGACGCGGCACGAAACCCCGAGTTCTCATGTGGGATCCCGCCATCCACTCCTGAGGTCTCAAGTCCCGACAACTGGCACGAACTTCTTGAGAAGACATTCGCACTCGCCGATGCGGCCGAAGTCGGCCAGGACCTACGTCTTCAAAGCTCCGGCAGTGCCGACCACGCACTCGTCTCCAAGCAGCACCTCACCGTTTCCGGCGATGACGAGTCACTTGAGCAGGTCTTGGAGTCGCTTTCGCTCGACGACGACTCGCAACCGACCGTTTTGGGGCACATCAACGCGGAGTTTGCTCGTCAAAAGCAACAAGCCAAGGCTCGGGTCACCCAGAGTCATACGCGACTACGCAGCATGGATCCAAACCGGCACCTCGAACTACAGGACGTGCCGGAGATGTCTAAGGTCGTTCCTTTCTGCCTGCTGTTCGGCGCGCTCATCACAGCTCTCGGGTGGCTGACGCTCTTTGATCCCATACACGAACTACTCAACTTCGATACCCGGCTGCGATCGGGCGCATGGCGGGCTCGCATCTTCACCGCAGTCACTGCTGTCTTTTGCCTGTCACTCTTGATTCTGAACCTTCCCCGCGAGTCCAAGCGTCAGCAGACTCACCTGCAGATCAGTCTGGGAGGGCTGGTGCTTGCTGTTGTGGGCCTGTTGATGTGGCCGGCACCGATCGAGAACCTGCTGAAGATCGACATCACAACCTTCGAGCCAGCCTGGGTTCCGCCCGTGTTTCTGGTGTTTGTCATCGTGATGCTTGTCTGGTTGGCAATTGCAATCGACCCCCGATCGCGCAGCACACGATTGTCGCTGGTGATCGTGCTTGGCGGCTTGGCGCTAGGTGCCATCTTCCTGCTCAACGACGAGGACTTTCGGCCCGAGGTACTCGACACCCAGTCCGGGCGGCTGTTGCTTGTATTGACTTGCCTGGGTCTCACTCTGGTCGCTACGAGCATTGTGCAGTTCTCTATCGCATACCACCGTGAACGTGCTGATCGGGAGCGGTGGAAATGTGACATTGAGTCGGCTGTCAGTTCGCACGAGACCGCACATGAGCAGGCCGATGCCTTGGCGACCCTCCATACGCAGTGGCTCGGAACAGCCTTGGCAATGCGGCGGATCATCGAACTCCCGTTTGGCGCTGCGACCGGCGCCAGCGACGGTGCTGAGCAGCACTCGATAGCGACAGACGAACTGCTGAAGTTCATCGGGGTCGACTTAGTCGCTTCGGAGCACGCTGCAGGAAGACTTCGGCGGATGCTCAAGGCCGAGGTGGTGCGGCCAGGTTGGCTCTACGCGCAGTACGACAGGGCGGTTCGCAGCTACCAGAAGTCGACGGGTGCTGACGACCCGGTTGATGCAGATGCGCCCGGGCGTCCTGAGGAGTGTTCCTACCCAGCCCGTAGCGGCGACCAACTAATCACGACTGAAGGTGACCGCTGGCCGTTCGCGAAGCGTCTGTACGCGGGAGAGTTTGACGAGGCTCTGCGGTCAACCATCACCGACTTTGTGAGGGGATCAGCCGTCGATGACCTCTACGGCGATTTCGGGGCTTTCAGCACCTTCGGAGGTGCCGCCGAGACCGCTAGTGACGAGCGGCCCGAACACATCCTTAATGAAGTGTGCCTTCACGCCGATCCTGCGTTACCGGGAACACTTGGGTTCAAGACGGTTGGTCTCAGTCCGTCCGAGTTGAAGTTTGAGACACATGTCTGGTGGCCTCGCCGGCTTCCCATCCCTGGCGGTTCAACTGATGTGATCGGCACTTCAAGCGTCGAGGCTTCGGATGCGATCACGCATCTGGCTGTGCGCGTAGACATCTCCAAGCCGATCCCGTTCGATCAGCCAGCTCATGGCGCGATGACTGCACCGCCACCAGTTAGCAGCGGCGGGCGGCAGCGGGAGGTCAGCGCTGCGCCTGCCATCTAGGGCTCTACGAACGGCTGGCGCTGGTCGCATACCAATGGATTTGCTTGATTGCGTGAGTGGATTCAGGTGTCAAGTGACGGTCGCGACTGACGATGGCTAGGCGACCAATCCGCGGTAACCGTCCTCTACAGGGACGACGGAGGCCGACAAGTCGGCGTCCTCAAGAACCCCGGTCACGTAGGCGTTCGGATCAGTCAAGCCATCGACGGCCGCCACGACAGACCCGCCGAGCACCTGACCGGTCAGCGCCGCCACGACCAACAAGCAATCGCCGCGACCATGGCATTGGCACCCCGCGTCGTGGTGCCGACGAGCCGGATAAAGCACGCACTCGCGCCGACACGAACCAAGCCATCGGTCCGCACAGAAACACGCCACCACCGCGATCACGATCTGACTCAAATCACGCTGATGTTCGCTCTGCTCAACGCCCTCCCAGAGACACGACCTCATGGCGTTCGCGACCCAACTCCGGCAGAACCTACCGGTCGGCGGCAACACGGTCCAATATGGCGGCACACACCCGGCGCGCGAGCGATCACGAGGGTGAGGACAAACGATCCAGGCATTTGACTTCCAGACACCTCCCAAGCACTCCGCGCGCCAAGGCAGCCGCCGCCGCAGTTGCAGTGCTGCTCGCCGTCGGAGGCTGGTTGGCACTTCGCGGAGAGAGCGACCAGCCACCTGAGAACGAACTTGCAGTGTCACAAGACCCGTCATCGCAGATCGAAAACTCACCCCGAACTGACTTGCCAACCCCAACCACCGCGTTTCCTGGGCTTGACGCTGGCGAGGCTGGCCTGCCAAGCCCTCCTCCAGGTGAGACTCATGAGACTCCCCGAACATCTATTCCCTCTCCGGAACTGATCGATGAGACCGGCTCTGCAGAGCCACCTACCGAGGTAGAGACAATCGAGGAACCAGAACCCGAAGCGCCAACCGTAGATGAACCGGTTACATCCACTACACCTTCCGATCCCGGGAGCGACAGCGACTTCGGCCAGTCGGAAGCTGAGGAGTCCGTCACAGGAGGCGCCGAGCCGCAGCCGGAGACCGAACCAGAGGCGGTCGTGACCGCAGCACCCGAAGCGGCCGAACCTGATTGGGAAGAACTCGCCCGCTCGATAGTGCTCGTAGAAGCACCCCGCTGCGGGTGGATGGGCTCGGGCACTGTGATACACGACGGCACAATCGTGTTGACCAACGAACATGTCGCGGTCAACGGATCGCGTCCGTGCGATCTGATCGTCGTACTTACCGAGAGCTTCGATCAACCCCCCACTCAAACAGTTCAAGTAGGACTTGTGGTTTGGGACTCCCACCTTGACCTTGCGATTCTGCAGCTAGTTGACTCGGCACGGAGGCCACTATCTGAGCCCGTGCGCCCGCCGATCGAGATCACGACCCGAGACATTCAGTTGGGTCACGAGTTGGTCACGCTCGGCTACCCCGGGTTCGGGATCGACACTGTGACTCTGACCAGAGGCGACTTCTCGGGAACGATCGATACGTCTCATGATGGGGTGTTCTGGAAGACGAGCGCCGAGATGGGCCCGGGAATCAGCGGCGGTGCCGCCTTCGACTCTCAGGGCAACTTCGTTGGTGTTCCAACCGCCGGCACGACCTCCGAATTGGACTGCGAAGGTCTCCAAGGCAATTGTGCGATCAACACAGCCTCCTTAGGCCTAATCAGACCCTCGCACATAGTCACCAACTGGCTCAACAGAGCCTTACAAGAAGTCTCGAACGGATGAACGATTGATGCTTCCCACCACTGCCCTCTTCCGCACGCTGACCCAGCGACTTGCCGCGCTCGCTGCCATTGCCTTCGCGGCACTCGCGATTGTGTTGGTAACCGCGTCGCCGGCCGCGGCGGCGACTGGAACTTCGGACGCTGGACTGCCTGCGTCGGGCAATCCGGCATGCCCTGATCGCCAGGAAGTCGCCAAACAAGCCGACCGCCGATTTACAGACATCAAGGCGTCACACGCTCTCGCCGCAGACATCGGATGCGTGGCCTACTACGAGATAACGACTGGCGCGGGCGATGGGACACGGTTTGCTCCCAATGACACCCTGACGCGCTGGCAGATGGCGCTGTTCATGGTTAGAACTGCCCGTCAAGCAGACGTCACAATCCGCAGTCGAGACATGGGATATTCAGATCTTGGCGACTTGTCTGACACAGTCGTTGATGGAATTAATGCAGCTGCGTCGCTAGGCACCATGCCTGGGACAAGTAGCGGTAACTTCTCGCCCCTTGACAGCGTGACACGTGCTGATATGGCGGTATTCCTGATCCGCCTGCTTGATCTAGCCACAGACAACAACTCCCCGACAACAGTCACGCTAGATGGCAACACTGGACAGGTCTCGCTATCCCGTGACGGGCAAACTGTTCCAATTGATGACTCATTCGGTGATCTGCAGTCAGCTTCGCACAGTGAACTTTATGCAATCAATGCCCTCTACGAGCTAGGCATCACTCGAGGGCGTCGCGATGGCTCGTTTGATCCTGAAGGCACACTCACCCGCTCTGAAATGGCCGCCTTCCTAATCCGATCTCTAGGACACACAGAAGTCCGTCCCTCCGGCCCAATCACCCTCCGCACCGCTGAGACTGCTCACTTACCTCCTGATCCCGAAGGTGTATTCGAAGGCGATCCGCTACAACTGATCGCTCATGCCAAGGTTGGACGAGCCTATTCCCTTCCCAGTGACTCCAGGACCTGCTTGATGTGTGGCTATGCAACACACCCAACGATGGTGTCTATTTCTCCACCAATCCTGACGTCTTGCATAATCCCGAGAACTATGCTGATAAGTTCACCAGTCAAGTCAAGTAACGTATTATTTCTGGTGGATTTCCGGTGGATGGGACTACCCAAGTTTCAGAGCCGGCGGCGTAGTGGATGTGAGCTCTGCGGCAGACTACTTTGATGCTTGCTACCGCGCGGTTTGGGCAGAATATGGCAGCGATTCTGATGACACGAGGGGTGTTGTCATTGTTGTAGATAATCCCACGCATTGGGAGGTCGTGGGTGTCGGAAGTTGCGGTCGCTATTCTCAGCGCAACTTTCCGTCAAACAATCGGCTAGTTGCGGTCAATCAGGATGTCTTCACGGATCCGACAATTCTCGCACACGAGATAGGGCACTCACTCTGCTGGCCGCATTCCTACAGTGGAGAAACCGACGCTACTGACGGATCTGTCTGGGAGTACGACAACATTACAGATGTGATGAGTGGTTCTCCTTCCAGTGAAGACGATCCTGTGCCTCTCACAGTCACGCATGCAACTAATCTGTACGCTGCCGGCTGGATCCCGCCTGGCCGCGTGAATGTACATGATCCGGAAACCACAGCTACGTACACACTCGTACCCCCTAATGCAGATAGTGGTACCCAGCTTCTGATCATTCCGATTGATGAAGACAGCCGGCTTCAATATTGGGCAGTCGGTGCGCGAATCAAGGGAACGGGTGAGAATTGGTGGGTTGACTATAGTCTCCCGAGAGACGGCGTCGAGATTTACTGGATTGACCAGAGTACGTACGCTTGTGATCTGGCTGACCGTGAGTTCTGTCATGGCCTTGATCGCCTTACTCGACCGATCTTCAGCCGCACTATTGGCTACTATGGCGGGGATGCCGATCATCTCATTGATGAGTCCTCAAGTGGTTGGATTCTAGGCAGTTGTGACTCACCCGGAGAGAGTTCCCGCATTGATGTCATCAGCAGATCTAGCTATAGCTTCACAGTCGAGGTCAGTCCATGTGAGCCAGCTGACAATCTTGGATTGTGGAGAGAGCAGCAATCAGTCGACGAGTGGACAGATGAAGTTGATCTCTACTTCACGCTATCTTCTGAAGAGGCTCCCATCGGTGGGCCAGAAGGAACACTCTACGTCTACTGTTACTCCGGTCAACCGACCATACAGATACAAACAGACACTTACGTCTTTGGAAGCGTCTGGGATAATACAGTTAGCGTCAGATACAGAGTCGCATCTACGAATACGCACAACTCAACCTGGTCCGAGAACAACAACATTCTGTTCGCCAGTAGCGCCGACAGCCGATGGCTGATTCAGGCAATGATCCAGAATCCAGGAAGACTCCTATTCGCCTGGCAAAACTCGTCGTCGACGGAGTGGAACACAATCCGCTTCCCTGACACCTCCCACCTCCAAACCGCCTACAACTCCCTCCCCTGCACCTAGAGTCACCGACGACTGCTTTGTGTCTCTGGCTGTACGACAGCAGGCCCAGTCACATGAGCAGCAACCGTCAAGTTCGCGAACATCATTAGCTTGTGGATATCACTCGCTTAGTCGGTAATGCCTGGTCCACGGTCGGCACCGCTGTCGAGTGGCCGAACCAGAAGTCGTGCTTCCGCGAAACAAGTCATGTCCGGCGCAGGCTCGCCGAGGTTCACCATTTCGATCTCATACTCGATTCAACGAGCCAGACCGAAGCGTCGCGGCGTGCAGTCGGATGCCCGCAACAGAATTTGGGGGATTTTGGCGTTGTCAGTTGTCAACGCCGGACTTACGCTGATTGTGTGCAACTGGCTGATTGTGTGCAACTGATAGACAAAGTCGCGCTGTTTTGCGCCCCTCGAAAGGCTTGCTAATGCCCCCCCCCCGCCGCAAAGTTGGTAGCTCCTTCTAGTTCCTGCTCGAAAATACTGACGGCTGTGGCCTTGTTGGCGGCTGCGTTGGCTGTGTTAGCTAAACCTGCCGTTAGCCAGGAGTCGGGGTTTGGTGATGTGTCTGGAGGGGTTCATGCACCTGCGATTGGTGCCCTCGCGGATGCTGGAGTGATCGAGGGCACCGAATGCGCCCAAAACATGTTCTGCCCCGATGAACCATTTCTGCGGTGGACTATGGCCGTGTGGATCGTGCGATCTCTCGGAGAACAACCATCTGACACAGCGAACGGGTTTAGTGACGTCGACAGCGATGTTTGGTGGGCGCCCTATGTGCAACGCCTCGCCGAACTCGGCGTCACCCAAGGATGCGCAACCAATCCACTCCGATACTGCCCAAACGAACCAGTAACCAGAGCACAAATGGCCACATTCCTAGTACGCGCCTTTGACCCCCAACCAGCAGGAGGACAACCAGGCTTTAGCGACGTAAGCGCCGATCACTTCCACAAGAACGACATCAATACCCTGGCACTATCAAGAATCACAGCCGGCTGCGCAACCAACAAATACTGCCCAAACAACAACACAACCAGAGCACAAATGGCCAGCTTCCTAGCCCGAGCAACCGGCCTAATCCCCCTACCCGAACCCCAAACAACAAACACCGAGACGGCAATGCCAATGAATTTGGCTCTCTCAGGTGTGTGTCCGTCTCCGTTGGTTGTTCAGACGGATTGGTTCCCGGAGTCTGAGCATGGTGCTATGTATGAGTTGTTGGGTGATGACTACTCGGTTGATGTTGACAACAAGGTGGTTCGTGGCTCGATGGTGCTTGGTGGCACTGATTTGGGTATTGAGTGGGAGGTTCGTACTGGTGGGCCTGCTATTGGGTTCTCGCCGGTGTCTCAGCACATGGCTGCGGATGGTTCGATTCATCTTGGGTATGCGTCTACGGATCAGCAGGTGAATCATTGGGATGTTGCGCCGTTGGTTTCGGTTGTGGCGCCCCTGGAGCGGAATCCGCAGATGGTGATGTGGGATCCTGAGACTTATCCCGACGTTGAGAGTATTGCAGATTTGGGTGATTTGGGTGTGACTATCAATGTGTTTGGTGGTGGCACTTTCCCAGACGTGTTCATCGCTCAAGGAATCTGGACCAACAATCAGGTTGACCCGTCTTATGACGGTTCGCCGGCTCGGTTCATTGCTGAGGATGGTGAGATTGCACAACAGGGCTTCGCCACCAATGAAGTCTACACTTATGAGCATGTGCATGAGGAGTGGGGTCGTCCTGTGGCGTTCCAATTGCTGCACGATGCGGGCTTCCCGATCTATTCTCAGACGATTAGTGTGAGACCGGATGATTTGGAGAAGTTACGGCCCTGTCTAGAGCGGCTAGTACCGATTATTCAGCAGGCGGTGGTGTCGTTTATCGCTTCGCCGGATAGGGCGAATGCGATCATCGTTGACGCTGTTCAGAAGTACCAAGGCTTCTGGGTGTATCCATCTGATCTAGCAGACTTCTCGGTGCAAGCTCAGATTCGATACCGTCTGGTTGGTAATGGTCCCGATTACACAGTCGGGAACATGGTCGGCCAACGTATAGCGAAGGTACTCAATGACATTCGCGCCGCCGGTTGGGATCTCAATCCAGACCTAACCGCTGACCAACTATTCACCAACGAATTCATCGACCCCACCATCGGCTTCTGACAATTTGCCGTAGTCGAGACGAGAGTGGCCCATCTCACTTCGGAACTTGCTCAAAGGCGCGCTTGCGCGGAGGTGCGCACTAGACCGTGACACAACGGGCTTGAGGTCAGCTTCAACCTCTCTCTGCCTGCCAACACCGCCAGAAGACAATTGCTGAAATCGCAATGATCTTGCGGCGCTCGTCCCATGTCACGAACATCAACGCTCGTCTCGGAGCGTCTCCGCGATCTCACACGACCCCAGGATTAACTCCACATGGGCTCTCCTACAGGAGCTGTGGTTGATGACTTGGCCCTGCTCGTTTGTGGTTGGCCGGCTTGGACGGCTGACCGTTAGGTCCGATGGCGGTCGAGTTTGCGGTCGCATGTTGCTGTCGTTGATGTTGGGCTTGCGATTGAATGGGTGGAGGTCGGGTTTGGCGGGGTGTTTGGGTTGTGGGTGGTTCGGCGTGGGCGGGGCCGTGGTTGGGGCCGTTCGGCGGGATGAGTATTCGTTTGCCGTGCCGGTTAGTGATTTGCCAGTTGTGGTGGTGGATCTTGTTGTGACAGTTCCAGCAGACGAGCACCATGTTGGTGATGTCGGTGCTTCCGCCTTTGGACCATGGTGTTACGTGATGGGCTTGACAGATCGCTGGAGTGGCGCCGCAGCCGATGCAGCCTCGGTCACGTGCTTTGAGTGCTTTGAGTTGAGCAGTCGTGGCGCTGCGTTTCGTGTATCCCTGCCAGAGTGGCACGCCTTTTGAGCTGAACAGCACACCGGTGAGTGTTGAGTTGCATGTCAGTTCATCGAGGATGCTCGGTGGAAGCGGTTCACCTCCAACCAGCTCAGCGACGAGACGATCCGAATCCGGATCCAAGTGAGCGACAACGCTGATCTCAGCATGCCCAGAACGCGATGTACTTGCAAGAGTTGCTGTCACCTGAAGCAGAACCGGCGGTTAGGACTTCCAACGCATCAGCCATGCATTGATCAAAAGTGCGACGTTGGTGAGCGTCGCCGTTGAGAGCATTTTGTTTGTCGCTGTCGTAGAGATCCTTGACTATGTGTCGTATCCGGTTAGTGATACGGGCACCCGTTACGGGATCTAAACAGGCCCGCAGATGCTTCATACCGTCATCGTCATCAAAGAATCGCAGGCTTCGACGGCGACGCAACTTGGCATGCTGAGCTTCGCCCTGGTCACTCTGATGATCGCGACTCCAACGACGCGCAGCCCGAGCGAACTCGTCTTCGGTCAAGGTCGCAGCTTTGGACAACAACTCTGTGTCTGAATCGACCGTGTTGCTGCTTGTCGTGCTAGCAGCCTCCGCGAGGCGCTCAGCGTTCCTGAAGCTCACATGACCGGACTTCACTGCATCCCGCAACCGCGGCATCTCCTGCAACCGCTTCGCGGTCTCGGTATGCCGATGCGCCTCGCGTCGCGAGACTCCCGCTTCCTCAACAAGAACACCAGCACCACTGTCACCGTGACGCTCCACAGCAGCGATCAACCGAGCAGCCTGAGCACCAAACGCTTCCAGTTTCGTGCGAATCGACCTCACACGACCAAAACTCAAACGCAAATCCGCTAGCCGTGCAGAATCCACACCGACCAGCAATTCGCTGGCATCCGCATCCATCCGCCGGACTACTTCCAACACCATGACCACATTCTCCCACAAGGGTTATGACACCAACTGAAACATCCCACACGAAATAGTGCGTTGTCGCTAAGCCGTGGCAGTGCTCGTCTTGCCGAGCCCTCGTGCAGTTGCCTGGAGACGTGACTATGGCCCATCCGCCTACGGAAAGCTGCGGGAGCCTCAGCAGTACGAATGCCGGTACCGATAGTGCGCACAGAATACGCACCCGCCCCCAAAGCCAACTCCGCGACTCTCACACCGCAGTCGACCCAACCCCTTGGCTCTTGCGACAAGCTGGGACGCAGCAGCACACGCACATGAGACTTTGCACGAACCGACTTCACCCGCGCCGAGACCGGAGCATCGTGAACCATCAGCAAACAAGACGTGCCAGCATCTTGTCGACCTGTATCTCGACTCGCTGGATTCGCTTTCACCAACATGGCTACATGATCTCACAAGGGTGTGACATTACACTAAAACATCCCACACTTCAATACGGCTCTCATCGAGCACCAAGCAGCAGCCCACATTCGAAGACAGACGACCCAGTCGATAGTTGAGCCCACCTGCTGTTCGCAGCAGAAAGCCCGAAGGCACTCGCAAGAGTGCCGATAGGGCTACCAGGCGACAACACGGATTACCAAACGCTCAGGAGGCAACTACAAACGAGGCGATCCAACACGGAGGGGTAGGGTCCACACCCAAGTCATCGAAACAGTCCGGAAGGAGGCGGGGCGGTGTCTGACTATCCGAGCTTTAGTGTGCGCAACCTTGGCCCGATTGCCGAAGGCACTGTTGAACTCCGACCACTGACAATTCTCATCGGCAAGAACAACACCGGCAAGACTTACATGGCGCAATCCATTTACTCGGCCTTCAAGGCCCTTGAGCGTGCGGACAGTTCGAATCCACAATTTGCCTTGTACGGAGATGACTACCGTCACGGAGAGACCGTCACTAGACAGGAAGTCGAAGTCCTCCGGAACTACTTTGCGGATGGAACTCCCGGTCGGAATGTATTACAAGGTTCATTGCGAGATAAAGTAGCTAGATGGCTCCAGCCAAGACTAGAGGATATTGAGAGTTCCCTGGCTAACTGTTTCTTAGTCTATTTCAATGTGGCCGAGATGGATGAACTAACTCGCTGGAACTCCGATTCTGAGCTGAGCATGCTCGTGCGACACTCCCTCTTCAATGGTATAAGACTGTTCGGTATCAACGCGGACACTCGCTCTGAGTTACATCTTCCGAGCATAACTTCGCGGGATCTGCTTAAGTCAGTTCGCGGCAATACGCTTCTCAGGACAGTGGAGCGGTATTTGCTTGATGACTACTCAACAGGCGCGCCCGTCATCGACTGGCGTAACATCGATTTGCAACGTATATCCTCGATCTTGGATGACATTGTGTGGCTTGATATTCTGTTTCCGCGCCTTGGATTGAATGGAACAGCACATTACCTACCTGCCGGTAGATCAGGACTGCTTGAGGCGTGGACGGATGTTGTACGACTGCAACTACAACAAGATCGAGACAGTTGGGCTCTTCAGGGTCGCGAAGCACCTTCTCTGGGTGGAACAGCATTTGACTTCTTGATAACACTGCTGAAGATCATTCAACCATCCCCGCGCCATACATTTGAAAGGTCTTTGCAAATCCGCTCGCCTTCCGTAGAATCTGCCCTAAGAATATTGGAGGCGTTGATTTCTGGGACGATGGAAGTAGCGAGAGATCGTGAGCAACCTCCGTCGATGTTCTATGTTCAAGACAGTCGTAGCATTCCTGTACAAAGAGCATCATCTATGGTAGCAGAAGTTGCGCCACTGTTGACTTGGATCGAGAACATACTCGTGCCGGGTGACCTACTGCTCATTGATGAGCCTGAGGCGCATATGCACCCAGAAGCTGTATTGGCTGTTGCCAAGACTCTGGTAGAACTAGCGCGGAACGGGATCCGAGTTGTATGCACTACGCACAGTTCTGAGTTTCTGCATCAGGTGTCTAACTGTATGTTGCGTGCCAAAGTAGCCGATACTTTTGACAACAGTGACCAAGTTGCAATCTGTATCGAAGAACTGGGCGTATACAGATTTGAGCACTCCGATTCGGTCGGAGGTACCCGAATTATTCCAGTTGAAATCGATCCGAACTGGGGCATACCGGAAGATGAGCATGTCGCTATCGCGGAACGACTCTCAACTGAGACCTATGATCTCTTCTACAAGAATAAACAATCATGACGGTTGATGTCACAGCTGAGTTATCTAGTCTTCACACATCATTGTCTGGCTCAGATCGTCGTGAGTGCCAGTGCCTTCAAGATCATCTACCTAACAGTCAAGGAATTTCAACCCTGTCCAAAAATGGCTGTGACCTTCGCGTTGAGAGTCTATCGATAGCCGTCGATTGCGACGAATGCCGAGCATTTCAGCCGTCAGACACTCGCCCAGATCTCATCGCAGTTCGTTCATGCATGAACAAGTTTGAGTGGCTCATAATTGAGATGAAAGGCAGTAGTTCGCGAGAGAGTTGCGCGACAAACAGCAGCAGCATTGGATCTAGTCGGCAAGGATCCACTGTTTCCTCGCCGACTTGACGGTGCGATTGTCGTTATCGTCAACCTACGCACCAAGAGCGCGGACATCCGCATCATGCGCAAGGTCAACAGAGTTCTGGCGAATGAATACAATGTCGTGTCGATCTTGATTGAGTCTGGTCTGACGCTTGAGTGTGACAGGGGAGATTGGCCAGCGATTTACCGGATAGGTGCTAGTCGTGACCCTTTCCTACCGCCCGACGAGATTCGGCTAACGGGTTAGGAGGGGGCGGCCGGGGAAGGGTTTTGGGATTCTTATTTGTCCCTGATCGTTTACTAGGTGGCCGTGGATCCAGACTGCGTCTATGCCCTCTGGTGGCACCAACGGATCTTCGAAACTGTTGCGTTCGGTCACTCGCTCCCAGTCGAACAGCACAAGCGAAGCGTCAGCACCTTCCCGTAGCACTGGTGATGCCAGGCCCATGAAATCGCTCGGCAACACTGACAGTCGATGCACGATCTCAGTTAGTGAAATCCCAAGTTCGCGTGCCATACGCAACGACTTGGGGAACGCACCAAGACACCGAGGATGAGGCTTTTGACCTCTCCCAGGCATGATTCCGTCGGTGCAGATTGCCATAGTTGGTCGCTCAAAGAACTTCTGCACAGTGGCTTCATTGCCGTAGTGGCTAATGATTGCCACCTCACCCCGATTCAACAAGAAAAAATCGCACACAGCGTCGTGTGCTTCGATCGAACTCATGTCACGCACACCCGCAGCATGCACAACATCAGAGAAACGCTTGCCCAAGAACGCATCACCTACTCCGGCGAGCACCCCAGCAATCTGAATTCCTTCAAGCCCCCCGCAGAACGCCACGAAGTTATCCCAGCCCGAGCTATCGCCATAGATCTTCTCGAAAGCGAAGCGTCTGACAGTCTCATCAGTGAGTCTGTCCAGGAACTCACCACGAGTACCGGAACGAAGCTCAGGCGGGAATAGAGCATCAGCTGTCGTACTACCAGCCGTGTACGGATACATGTTGGCCATCGTCGGTGCCGAACCAGCAACATCATCAAGCCGAGCCGCTACGTCACCGTAACGATCCCAATTGTGCCGACCGGCAATCTTTGAATGCTCGCTGCAGTAGCCACCACCACCTTCAACCGCAGCAGTGGTGACTTCATCAAGTGCCCCAACAATGTCGTCACTCTCGGAGCGCAAATGCGGGTACAGAGCAGCCGGTTTGATATCGCCAAAGGCACGCACCAAAGCCTTAATCTCACGTTCGTCCGAATAGACCGCGGGATTGTAAACAAGCCCAGTCGAAAGCCCTAGTGCCCACGGTGCCTCACGTCGCACTAGCGCCTGCATGTCACGGATCTGTTGATCATCGGCGATCCGCTCAATGTTGCCCATAACTGCACGCCGCACAGCGCTATGACCTAGATGCATGCCCATGTCAGTGACGGATCGACCGCAATGCCACTCAAAGAATCCCTGAAGGGTCGTCCAACTCCAATGCCGAGCACCCACAGGATCACTATCGGAGCCGTTACTCGAGAAGTCGCCAATAGTGCCATCTAAGGGCGACAACTGAGCGGCGTACTCCAAACGATCGGCTGGATCTACAGGGGCGGGAGAAAAGCCATCAACACCACAGATCCGCTTCGTAACACCAGCCCGCACCGCAAGTTCACATGCAATCGGAATACCAGCACTGCCGATTCGTGTGCCTCCTAGAGCGCCATGGTTGTGGCAGTCAATGAAGCCAGGAGCCAACACCCGACCGGCAGCATCAATTGTGCGATCCGCGCTATCAACACCGCTCGGTGACACGTCACCAAGTTCGACAATGCGATCGTCTTCAATTAGCACGTCCGCGCCAAATGGCTCCGTAACACCGTCGCCCACTACAACCAAAGCGTCACGGATCAACTGTCGCAATTGAGATTCCTAGCTAACTCCTCTGATCCAGCGACTGCAATCAGCAATTCCAGGCAAAGCCAGCAACGTCTCGCGCCGATGCAGCATAAACCTCAGGCATCGCACCCGGGAACAACAGATCTCCGGCGTGACACGTCCCATTTACGGTGCGGCCGTACACCGAGACACCCGCCTGACAAAGCTTGCGGCAATAGTCGAGTCCCTCGTCTCTCAACGGATCAAGTTCGTTGACCGAGATCGCATGCGGCGGCATCCCCGCCAGCTCTTCAACAGTCACATACCACGGCCACGCGAGCGGGTTGGTGAGATTCGCAGCGCCGGGATCGTATGCCTCAACGAGATAACCCATCATGTCGTTAGATATGAAATACCCGTCGTTTTCATGGAGTGATTGCAATTCGCCTGGCAGCTTAGCGTAGGTGCCCGAAATGTAGGGACACTGCGCATATACACCATCAATGGCTCCCAGGCGACCCTCGCGACTCGCCTTGATGGACGTCGCCAGCGTGAGATTGCCACCACCGCTTTCACCCGACACCACAAGCTTCGACAACCCCAGATCATCCCGCTGCGAGTGCATCCAATCAAGCGCAGAACTGCAATCGTTAAGAGCAGCGGGGAACGGATGAGGGCCAAGCACACCGCAAGCGTTACGGAACTCCACACCCACCACTACGAGATCCAATGCTGCAAGTTCCTCGCGCCAGCGCACGTAGTTGGCATCTTGTGCAGTGAGGATCGCCATGCCGCCACCGTGAATATGCAGGATGCCTGGCCGAGGCCCGCTGCTGCCGTCCGAAGATCCCGAAGGCCGATGCACATAGAGGTTGATGGAGTTGCCATCAACTCCGGTAATTACCTCAGTGTAACTCTCAACACCATCAACAGGTGCCAAAGCACCAAACAAGCCGTCAAACAGCGTCTGGAACCCCGGCTCCCCCGCCCCCGACACTGCCCTGATCTCTTCAAGGGACGAGTTCTCATCAAGGGGTACCGGATCAGCCCGACACGCTAGACCAACAGGCTCCAGCAGCGCCACTAGACGCGAATCGGCGCGAGGATCATCGGCGAAAGTCGCTTCGGGATCTCCGAGGCGTCCGGGAAGATCGAAACGTGTGGTCATGGGACTGTCTCCTTCAACGTGGCTTGCCGTCGCGCGCTGGCTAATGATGCTGCGCTGATCGTAGACAACCTGGCCATCTCACGTAAGCTCAGGCGCCGTGAGCGTCGGCGTGAGATGCCCGACCCGCAGTTTCGAGGCCGGCGGTAAGGGGCTCCCGACGTGACATTGATCACCACATTGCTCGGCGCGACCGACATGAAGCACCCCGAGTACCCCGAGAGCCCCGAGAGCCCGACATGACTCCGTGCGCATGACTCCAAGCGGCGACAACCAGCGCATGTCAGAGGGCGAGTTCATCTTCTTCATCGCGCTCCTCTCGGTAATGAGTGCGCTTGCTATCGACATGTCGCTACCGGCGTTTGAACAGATGCGCCCGGCGTTCGGCCTCGATCCTGACTCCACTCGTCTAGCGCTCACCATCACTTTGTTCTTGATGGGCTCAGGCATCGGCACCTTGATCTACGGGCCGATCACCGACGCGATCGGACGAAAAGCCACGCTCGCTATCTCGCTTGGCCTCTATGGCTTGGCCGCTCTGGCTGCTGCCCTCGCGCCCTCGCTCGGCGTGCTGTATGCCAGTCGCTTCTTCTGGGGGCTGGCATCCGCTGGGCCACGCACCGTGTCACAAGCGATCGTTCGCGACCGCTACGAAGGCACCGCCATGGCGCGGGTGATGACGCTCGTGCAAAGCGTGTTCTCGCTTGGGCCGATCATCGCGCCGCTGCTCGGCAAGGGTCTCGTGGAGGTTGGTTCGTGGCGCTGGGTGATGGCATTTGGCATGGTGCAGGCCCTTGTAGCCATGATCTGGTCGCTGCGGCTCGTCGAGACACTAAAGCCGTCCAACCGTCGGCCCCTACGTTTCGGGTCTGCACTATCGGGGGTTGTGACGGTTATCCGCAACCGGACGTCGCTCGGCTACACACTCACAGTCACGTTCGGTTTTGCAGCCTTCATGTCGTTTCTGGGCAGCACCGAGTTGATTTTCTCAGACGTTTACGACAAGGCCGCATGGTTCGTGCCGTTCTTTTCGATCAAGGGGATGATCTCAGCGTCGGTGGCTCTAGGTGGGAACCAATTGTTGCGCTATGTCGAAGCCCGCCAGGTGGCGCTTGGTACTGGTATTGCGTTCAACCTGGCCAGCGTGACGCTGTTCGTAGTGACACTACGGGCAGGTGGCACTCCTAACTTTGTGCTCTGGTTGGTGCTGTTCACGGTCGCGAATGCGTCTCATGTGGCGACGTTTCCCATGGCGACCAGCCTCGCCCTTGAACCGATGGGGAAGATGGCAGGCACCGCGGCCGCGGTTATCGGGTTCACTGCCGGGATTGCTGGATCGGCGCTGGCGTCGTTTACCGATCGAGCGATCGACGGCAGCGTCACCCCGATTGCGATTGCATACCTCAGCTACAGCTCGCTGGCATTGTGCAGCCAGTTGTGGGCCCGCGGCGCGAGGCGCAGCTCAAGACGCTGAGCCACGCCCCGCAGCGATTGCGATGACCCTCCGGAAAGCAACGACCCTCTAGAAGGCAGCGCTTCGATGGCCGCCTCGACGTAGTGGCGGCCGCTAGCTGGTTGCGAGGCTCCTAGAGCTGGCGGATAGACGCAAATCCGACATCAAGATCGGCGATGATGTCGTCTACCGATTCGATGCCAACCGAGAGACGCACCATGTTTGGTGCCGTACCCGTGCTGATCTGCTCTTCTGGAGTGAGTTGGCTGTGAGTGGTGCTCGCGGGGTGGATTGCGAGGCTGCGCACATCACCGATATTGGCGACATGGCTATGCAACTGCAGGCTCTCAACGAAACGCTGACCCGCCTTGGAGCCACCATCAACACCGAACGCCATGACCGAACCGGCACCCTTCGGCAGGTAACGCTTAGCACGCTCGTAGTACGGGCTCGACTCCAGCCCGGCGTACTGAACCCACTCAACCTGGGGGTGAGCCTCTAGATACTGAGCAACTGCAATCGAGTTTGACACGTGACGTTCCATGCGAAGTGACAGAGTCTCGATTCCCTGCAGGAACAGGAACGCATTCATGGGTGACACTGCAGCGCCGACATCTCGCAGCAGTTGCACTCGCGCCTTGATTATGTAGGCGCCATGACCCAGAGCCGGCCAGTACGGCAAGCCGTGATAGCTCGGGTCGGGATCGGTGAGCATCTTGTGGCGACCGGCCGCACCAAAGTCAAACGTGCCGCCATCCACGATCAAACCACCAATGCTGTTGCCATGGCCACCAAGGAACTTGGTAGCGGAATGCACCACGATGTCGGCACCGTGCTGGAAGGGCTGGCAAAGGTAAGGAGTCGGCACAGTGTTGTCGACCATTAGTGGCACACCGTTGGCATGCGCTACACCGCTAACTCCCTCAAAGTCGAGCACATCGTTTTTGGGATTGCCGATTGTTTCGGCATAGAAAACTCTGGTGTTGGACTTCACTGCATCAGCCCATTCATCAAGGTCATCGGGGTCGTTTACAAACGTTGTCTCGATTCCCATCTTGGGCATGGTGTAATGCAACAAGTTGTAGGTGCCGCCATACAGTGACGGGCTCGCAACAATGTGGTCACCGCTCTCGGCGAGGTTGAGTAGGGCAAGTGTCTCAGCTGCTTGTCCTGACGAGAGAGCCAGAGTTCCAGGGAGCCCAACAGCGGTGCGCACTCCGCCTTCAAGGGCGTTGACGCGCTCTTCAAGCACATGTTGGGTGGGATTCATGATCCGCGTGTAAATATTGCCGATCTCAGTCAGCGCGAATAAGTTCTGCGCATGCTCGGCACTATTAAACACATACGAAGTCGTCTGGTAGATCGGCACTGCCCGAGCACTGGTCTCGGCGTCGGGCCGCTGGCCCGAGTGGATCATGCGGGTCTCAAATCCCCAGTCTGGGGAGGTGTTATCACTCATGGTGCGGACAATATCGCCATGAGCACCTAATCCCTACCAAATCGGTCGGGATTGCGACGTTGTTGCTAGGTCCGGGCAAGAACTGCAAGGTCATGACCCTTTGTTTAGGTCGTCAACCACGATCGTCTCAATCCATGCCGGCACACGGCTTGTTGGCGCTGGTACGGGGCGTGTTGGTTGCCTAGGATCCCTAGTCGCGACTAGGGTTGCAATCACTTTGTTAACGTGCGGTGGCCGCCTGGTCGGCCAAGGAGTGAAGCCGTCAGTAAGGACGATTATTGCGGCTGGCCGCGAGCGCGCAGCCTCTTCAATGCCAACTCTCATGTCGGTGCCTCCTCCGCCTTTTAGCTCAATCCCTCGTCTCGTGAGGATTCTTGAAGAGGCCTGTACTTCGGCATCAACCGTGACGAGATTTATCGCATAACCTGGGACAACTCGAGTGAGTATGGCCTCAACTTCAGCCATAGCACTCGACAGATCATCCTCAGACATTGAACCCGAAGTATCGACAACTACTGCTAGCGATGGCACTGGCAGGATCGTGCCAGGCCGCAACATTCTAGAGCTTAGGTCTTGCCTCCGGGGCAGTCGCTTCCAAGAATAATCGGCCGTACCTCGCTTCTGATGGAGGGATCGGCGTACAGTTGACGCAAGTACCTTACGCCAGTTTACTTTAGGTTCTAGTCGCGCCGAAGCCCACCTGAATAGCCCGGCGGGTACCGTCCCCGGTGTCTGAGATTCAGCAAAGTCCCGGATTGCTTGCGCTGTACTATGTCGCAGAAGCTCCTGTTCAACAGGGCTAAGTGTTGCCTCGTCAAGTTCGTAGCTTCCGGGAAATCCATCCGCAGCTGACCCACATGAAGGATACCCTTCAATGTTGACTTCCGAGAGATCTAGGTCAAACCACTCGACAAAGTCACTATCGATCAGATTCTTGTAATACTTCTCGGCCGTCTCACCATTATTGAGACTGTACATGTAGGGAAACGGTAAGTCATCTGGCAGCGAGAGTCCATCAGCTACAAGATCATCGTCGATCTCGCAGCAGCAAGCCACATTCCAGACGTTTCCCATTCGAGCCTGAACACTGAGAGCCGTTGACCGCGCTGCATGATTGCGAAGCGCATGGTTCAAATTATGAACTATGTGCGCCGCAACTTCGGCTACTCCTGTGGACTCTAGGTAGTTGGGATTACTGTAAATCCGCCACTGAGTATCGATTGTCATGCTCTCGACCGCAGTCGTGCTTAACAGTTGGCAGGCGAATAGCGCTCTCGCATAGTAGGGCCGATTCAACATGATCCAAAGGCGTGCAGCCCTCAGCTTCTCATCCGCATGACCCGTTGGTGCTTGAGGCCGCCGACTGTCGTCTTGATGACGGCCCGCGTTGCTCTTGTCTTGATCTGAAGTCATCCGTACTCCTAGAAGTCCGCCTGCTCAAAGGAGACCGCAGCAATGATGTCGCTGAAGACTTCAAATCCTGGAGGTAGATGCGTGTTGGCTGGCCTACACAAGCAGAGTTCTCGAGCAGCCGAAGCGGCGATGTCGGGTGCCTTCTGGCGAGCTGCTTCGATGCAAACTAAGAAGCCGTTTTGCCAGCGCCTAGCTGTTGTATTGGCATGAACCGCAGCCGTGACGGCCTCCAGACACGCAAACTGCTGATCGGTGCGCTCTGGCAACACGAGAGAACTGGGATCGGTAAGCAGTGCTTCGGGGTCCGGAAGATCAAGGTCTCGCATGAACGCAAGGAACTCGGTTGCGGTCTCGGGTCCAACTAGTGACTCCGCCACAAGTGCAATGACGCTATCACTCGCGTGAGCTGCCTTACCGATTGCCAAACAATCTGCGAGCCGTTCCCACGTGCGTGGGGAGGGCCATCCCATTGACGCGGCCGTGTCATCATCGGGAACCTTGCACAACATGCCGGGTCGCCGTGCCAAGAACGATGTTTGCATGGCACGGAAAAAGCTGCGGCGATCGCCACTCGGGGACGCAACTGCAATAGACCGAGGAGTGGGCCACCCCCGCAGGTAGCCACTGCGCCAAGCTTCGAACTCAACCGGCCAGCGCAGATGGGCAAAGCGATTTGCGAGTGGCGCCGACAGATCCCACGCCCCAGCGTTCTGCTCGGGAGGATTTGCCGCTGCCATAAACACGACGTTTCGACCCAGCGAAAACTGCCCTACGTGACTCGTGAGGATCACATGCATGAGCGCGTTCTGCGTTGCCGGCGCGGCCGTGTTGACCTCGTCAAAGAACACCAATGACGTGCCGTCGTGCGCAGCAACTCGCTTAGCCCACAGTGGTGGTTCGAGAATCACACCGGACTTGGACAGCACTGGCAATCCACCAATGTCAGTCGGCTCGTGTACCGAAGCCATCACAACTTCGACGTGCCAGCCTTCCGAGGTCGCAAGCCTCGAGATTGTCTCCGTCTTGCCCGTTCCGGGATCGCCCCACAGCACAACGGGAACGCGTGCCGCGAGCAGCACCTGCATGGCGGTCAAGGTTGTCTGTTGATCGGCGCCTGTAGATGGTTTTTGCTTCTTCACCTGTTGCTTCTTCATGTCGCAATTCACTCCTTGGTGTCGTTTGCTTTAGTCGTCCCGTGACCGGGATACGCATCATCTGATAGGGATGCTCATCATGACTCAAGGGTGTGACATCAGCCGGAAACGGTCGCGGCAGGCCGAACGGGAGTGCCACAAGTCGGAGTGAAGTCGGACCAGTTGGTTGGCCGCGCGAACCAACGATGAAAGGCGGACGCGGCGGGTTAGGTGGCTTCTCGGCAGCCGATGTCACACCCCTCGTGGATCATGGATGTCATGATGGAGACTGCTGATTCGGATCCACGCTCATCCAGAAACTCAAACTCGCCTGGTGGCCGCCATGCCGGTGGCGCGGTTACCTCGACGAAGTCACGCCAGGCTTGTTTGCCCGAGTCTATGACTGTGACCTGCCTTGGGCTGCCATGCAGACTTGCCAAGGAGAGAGACGCGTGGCGGATCAAGAATCTTGAGGAAGTCCGGTTTCTGGCTTGGGCACAGTCAGACTTGCAGGCCATCAAGTGGATACAAGCCGCGGTTACGACAGCCAACGCTGGACTAGTAGACGCGGAGGACATTGGCCTTCTGCTGCACCAACTTGAGGACGTGAGGGAACGTTGGACTTGGATGACCGACGAGGGTTCGAAGCCAATTGGAGAGTTGTGCTTCTCGTCGCTTTGCGCCGCGCCAGCCATTTCGTTTGCGGCTGCTCACTGCAACGATCCGATACTTGACTCATGGCTGGCGGCCCTACTGAGGACGCCTTTGGCAGAAAACCTGACGTACGGCAGACTCGAGTTCAATCTAGGGGGTTCAGTCACCAGATCGCTCGGACACGAGAGGTGGTGGATTGATGCTAACTCATCCAACTCAGATCCATCTTGGGCTAGGACAGTCGAATGCATTCAAAGCATGCCTCCTGAACTTTGGAACAGACTATGTGTTCATTCAAACAGCATCTTCCACAATCTGCAAAAATTGGAGGTTCCGAAGTCCGCGAGACATGCGAGACAGGTGCCTGCTGACCCGACAATCTGGCAAACACGCAGATGGATTCACAACCTGAGTAACGAGGATGCATTGCTCCTCGCCTGCAATCTAGGAACTCCATCTCAAACTCTCAGATTCATCGCTAACAATTCTTCTTTCACCGATGAAGTTCGCGTCTGCGCGGCACGCAACAGGAGTTTAGGACCATATCCTCTCGCAAGAATGTCGATGACTTCTTCGAAACCTGTCAGGGAGGCAGTGGCATCACATCCGAACACTACACGTGAAGTACTTTTGAAGCTCTCACAAGATAGAGATCTAGATGTAGTCTTGGCAGCGTTGGCACATCCTCGTGCCCGTGAAGCGATGATCCGGCAAGTACTGGGCCGTCTTCGCCAATTGACTCGGGACTCACGATATCGAAGGTACTTCTTGATGCGTGTCGCCGGTACAGTTACATCTGCACCCAAGATTCTCACAGAACTGTCTAGACATCGCCACAGATATGTACGATCAGCGGTACTCTACAATCCTAGCTTTCCTACCGCTCATATCAAGCGAATGGCAACCGATAGATCTCTCAGGGTTCGCCAAGCCGTCGCACACAGGCCAGGAGTTTCTCGAAACATATTGGGTGTGCTCGCTAGGGACCCTAAGTGGCAAGTCCGTGAGGCAGCAGCAGGGAACCCCGGAACGCTACGTCGAGGTCTTGACCTACTGTCACATGACCCTGTTTTAGCCGTTCGCAGAGCAGTCGCCAGAAACGAACGCACACCAAAGGGAACACTCGAAGCTCTCTCTAGAGACTCCAACCACTTAGCCAGAAGAGAGGTAGCAAGCAATCGGGCGACTGCTGCCAGAGTCCTGAAGTCACTCGTTAGACGCGACAACTTAATCTACGAGGTCGCAGGTAACCCAGCAGCATCACCTGAGCTACTCAGAGAGATCCGCGACAAACGTGCCTATCAGACTCTCCGAGTGCGCCTCGCACTAAACCCTTCAACACCGCTAGATCTGTTGCATCGCCTGGCTGAAGACCCAGACAAAGGCGTAAGACACGCCGTGTCACACAACCCACAACAACTGAGTGACGAACTGCGAGCCAAAGTCAACAAATTCAACCTGCACTGCCCCCAATGGGAAGACGAACCACACTTCCAAAGCTGAAACACAACTACCGCCAACATCAACCACTGCCGCGAGTCGACTTGTGTAATCGAAGAGCGGATTGGCACCAAAGATGAGCGGCACGAGTTACAGAAATACCCCATGGATGAGAGCAAATGGTACCCAAGGTCTGAGGCCCAGACCGGTTGCCTTGAGCTTACCGATGTCACACCCATCGTAGATCATGGATGCCATGAAAGAAGCAACTGAAACAAGCCGAGGCTCACCCGAGAGACCAGACTCGCCAGGTGATCTCAATACCGAAAGCGTCATCACCTTGCCAAAGGCGCGCCAGACCCGTTCGCAGGAGCCAGAACCGTTCTTCGCAGTTTGAGCTCAGAACCGTGACCTGCTTCGGGTTAAAGACGGACACTGGCAGCTTCAAAACCTCAAGGAGCTCCAGTTCATGTCCTGGGCCGAGTCAGACACCCGGGCCATCAAGTGTCTTCCAGCCGCAATCGCGACCATCAACGCTGGGCTGATTGACGTGGAAGAGGTCGAAGTTCTGCTACTCAAGCTTGAGTGGCTTAGCGAACATTGGATTTGCACGAGCGATCAGGGACTGAGGCCGATTGGCGAATTGTCTTACTCCTCTCTGTGTGCCGCTCCCGCCATTGCGTTCGCCATCGCGCACAGCAACGATCCAACGCTTGAGTCATGGCTCGCAGCACTACTTAGGACACCGCTGGCCGAGAATATGACATTCGGCAGACCTTCCTTCTTCAGCAGGGGAGTCGCTGTGAAGTACCTCGGACATGAGAGTTGGCCAATCAATACCAACTCTGCGAACCTAAATCCGTCCTGGACTAGAACCGTCGAGTGCGTCAAGGCGATGCCGGCTGAGTTTTGGAGCAGACTTGCAGGTCATCCGAACAAGATGCTTCAAAATCTGCACCAGTTGACGATTCCGGAGTTTGCGACCAGATCGCCCAGTACGGGCCAGATTTATCGGAAGACGCTTCGGTGGCTAAACAACTGTACTAACGAAGAAGCTCTATTGCTCGCATGTCATCCAGAGACCTCCGACTTTGCTCTCAAGCGTATAGCGCATAGGACCAGACTCGCTGATGAAGTTCGCGTCTGTGCAGCACGTAACAGAAACGCGACACCAGAGTTGCTTGAAAGTCTGTCAAGAAACAGACTCGCGTATTTCAGGGAAGCGGTCGCATCACATCCCAATACAACACACGAAGTGCTCGTTCGGCTCGCTGGAGACAGGCATTACCTAGTAGTTTTGGCCGCATTAGCACATCCTCGCGCCACTGAGGCGATGATCCGGCGAGTATTGAGCCGCGTCCACCGAAGTTATCCGGATCCAATAGACCAGACGATATTTTTGGTGCATATTGCTTGTACAATTACGTCAGCACCTAAGGTTCTTATGGAGCTATCAAAACATCGCCATAGACATGTGCGAAAGTCGGTCGTCAACAATCCCAGTTTTCCGGCTTCACAACTCAAGCGCATGGCTGCTGACAGATCGCTTGAAGTACGCCAGGCGGTGGCATGGCGACCGAAGGTGTCACGGAACATATTGAGTACGCTAGCGAAAGATCCCAAGTGGCAAGTTCGTGAGGCCGTTGCATCCAACTCCGGGACTCTGCGTCGAGATCTGGACCGATTGTCAAGCGATACTAATCGCTCTGTCCGCAGAGCAGTCGCCGGGAATGAGCGTACACCGAAAGACACGCTAGCAAAGCTCTCCAGAGAGTCCAACTACTTCATCGATGTGGCGGTTGCAAGCAATCGGTCGACTTCTCTTAGAGTCTTGAGATCACTCTTGAAGTCTCCCAATCGGATCTCGACAGTTGCAAGCAATCCAGCAGCGTCTGCGACGCTCCTCACAGAGATCGCATGCACTGCCACTTACCCCCACATCCGAATGCACGTCGCTAGGAACCCTTCTACTCCGCCTGATGTGTTGCGCCGTCTAGCCAGAAGACCCTGATAGGGATGTACGGCACGCCGTCTCTCACAACCCTCAACAGTTAAGCGAAGACATCCAAGCGAAGGTCGAGAAGTTCAGTGTGTCTTGTAATGAATGGGAATTTGGATCCATGTGATGTGTTTTCCGGTGCGGCTCTTGCCGGGCAGACTTATTGACGGCTTTGGACGTGCAACTACTGCTGTCGGCTTTGGTAGTCGACGGATCTCGCGATCGGGTCGGTGAAGTCGTATTGGGGAAGACCAAAGTGCATCGGTTGCTCTGAGGTCTTTGGAGGCGAACTATCGCCGAGATGTCGTTCCATGGTGACTTCAGCATCAACAACAGTCGTTGCTGAGCCCTTTGAACGTGCCCCGAATCGGTAGGACGTCTCCATAGTCGCGACCCCGACCGACTGCCACGTATTGGTCAGTCACTTCCGTGCCATTGGTGGGATCCAAGGCCCACCATCCCCAATCAGGCACAGCTGCCTCAATCCATGCGTGCGTCTGAACGCTTACACTCTGTCGTCGCCCCTCCTCTGCTGCGTGCAAGTCCGAGTCCGAGTCCGCAGGGCCGCTAGCGAATGCTTCACCACTCACCCGCTGCGGGAACATGTATCCCGAGACGTACCGGGCAGGTACGCCGATGGTTCTAAGCATGGCAATAGCGACATGAGCGAAGTCTTGACACACACCGCAACCGCTCTGGAGCACCTTGTCGATGCTCATGCCGATCTCGGTTGAACCCGGGCGGTAATCCAGGATCCGGCGCAGTCCATCGGCAACGGCTGTGATCACGTTTCTGACCGACCCACGCGAACTGTCCGCGCCAACTGCTGCCGCAAGCCTTGCTATCTCGTCCACAAATCGAGGCGTCGCATGAGGGGACGGTTCGAGATACTCGAGGAACTCGAGCCGGAACTGTGTGGATCTCAGCGTTGCGACACCTAACTCTTCGATTGGTGTCGGTCTCGGCATCGTCTCTACGGACGAGCTCGCCACGATCTCAAGCTCTGAGTGGGGCAGCCTCACTCCAAAGTGTTCGACGCAAGTACCCCAATAGTCAGTCTTTCGTAGAACCTGCGTTACGGGATCTGTAGCCAGCCGGTAGGAAAGTAGGCGCTGGCAGTCGTCCTCCAAAGGCCGCATTCGCACTTCGTTGTGAGACTCCGAGACAGGTTCGGAGTAACGGAACCCCACTCGATACCGAATGTCGAAACTCGTGGCGGTCATCGCCCGTTCCTCTCCACTATCTCTGCGATCTCAGCTATCTCGCCCTATCCCGCCGCCACATAGCGGGAGTACACAGCGTGGTCGAGCTGTGGTTGCTGCAGAGCTGTCTCGACATCAATGGCGAGGTCCGACAACTCACTTGACAGCTTCCACAAGGCGGCGACCGGCTCGGCCGCAACTGCGGATTCGATCTCACCAAGCTCAAGGCGGGCACGCAACAGACCTGCGGAACGACGACAACGGAGCAATGCCTTGGATGCGCCGGCGAGACCCTTGAGGCAGTGCTCGGCACGCACCAGACACGACAGCACCGACCTCGGCAGATCCTCAGCGTGAAGCAAGTAGCCAACGACTTCGTGGGCATCAGGGGCATGACCGTGCTGGCGGTGATATGCCTGCACCGGGGCCGCTAGCCGCAGGATGCGGTTGATATCAACAGCGCCACGCGGATCTGTCTGACTTGACGCAAGCAGGCCCACGGTGAAGATTGAGCGCTCAAGCATCCGACCTACAACAGCGCACTCGTACGCCTCGTCACGACGCATGCCTTCATTGAGCACGCCACCGATGGCTAGGCACGCCCGGCGCACCCTCAGCAGAACTTCATGGAGACCACCGGAGGGGGCTGCCTTTCCCAGGTTCGGAAATCTCAAATAAAGCCCGTTTGCTTCTTCCCATAACTCGATGGGGATGCGGTCACGGGTGGCCCTCAGGTTCTCACGCACAGCCTTCACACACGAGATAATGGAACCAGGATTGTCGGTGTCGGTCAGCAGGAAGGCCACCAACTGCGGGCGACTATCGAGGCTGCCAGTGAGGGCAAGTTCGGCACTCAGACCGAGCGTCTTTATCAGTTGCTCACCCTCGATGCGTGCCTCTGAGTCACGCAGGTGACTGATGGCGTTGGCGGCATAGTTGAGACAGCGCGATGTGGCTTCGGCACGCTCGACATGGCGGCCAACCCAGAACAGCGCCTCGGCGTGGCGAGCCAGGATCACTGGACTTGCTGGACCGCAGGCATCACTGGGCCTCCGGCATAAGCACCCAGGTGTCTTTGGACCCTCCGCCTTGCGAGGAGTTTACGACCAGCGAACCGCGCCGCATCGCCACCCGGGTCAGGCCGCCGGGAAAGACTTCGGTGCGCTCCCCTGTGAGCACAAAGGGTCGCAAGTCAAGGTGTCTTGGCTCTAGTCGCTCACCGGCAAATGACGGCAACGTCGATAATTGTACCACTTCTTGGGCAATCCAGTTGCGAGGTTCAGCCTCAACCGCGGCGGCAGTCTCAGCGAGTTCTTGCTCGCTTGCGTGTGGTCCGACGAGCAACCCGTAGCCCCCCGACTCTGCTACGGGCTTGATCACTAGCTCATCAATTCTTGCCAGTGCTTCGGCACGTTGATCTGCATCCCACATCAGATATGTCGTGACGTTGTCGATGATCGGTTCTGCACCGAGGTAGTAGCGGATCATGTCTGGCACGTAGGGATAGACAGCTTTGTCGTCAGCGACACCATTGCCCAGCGCATTACAAACTGTGACAGTGCCAGCACGTAGTGCGCTCAACAGACCAGCAACACCCAGTGTCGAATCACTCCTGAACGCCACGGGATCGAGAAAGTCGTCATCGATGCGACGATAAATCACATCAACACGCACCAAGCCAGAGATAGTGCGGGCGTACACCTTGTGATCATCCACCACAAGGTCACGCCCTTCCACTAACTCAACACCCATTGAACGCGCCAGAAATGCATGCTCAAAGTAAGCCGAGTTATATATGCCTGGTGTTAGCACCACCACCAGAGGATTGCGCCGCCCAGTCGGCGCCATTGACTCAAGCGTTGATCGCAGCATCTGCCCGTATTGATCGGTCGGGTGAACAGCATGGTCATAAAACAACCAGTTGAAGGCCTTCGCCATGGCTGCTCGATTCTCTGCCACATAAGAGATACCGCTAGGGCTGCGCAGATTGTCTTCAAGCACCAGATAGCGGCCGTCTGCACCACGCACTACATCGACACCAGCAACATTACAGTGAGCACCGTGCGGAACCTTGATTCCTACTGCATTTCTCTCAAATCCAGTTGAAGATACAACCAGCCACTTGGGCACTACACCGTCTTTGATCCCAGCACCCTCGCCGCTATAGAGATCAGCAAGAAAGCAATTGAGTGCTGCGATCCGCTGGGTAAGGCCAGCTGACAATGCCTCCATTCAGTCGCTGAGATCAGCCTGGGAAACAAGTCCATTGGCCAGATGCGTTCAGTTCCCTCATTGTCGCTGTAAACGGTGAAAGTGACGCCTTGACGACGGAACTCATCAGCGACGAGTTTCTCGAGTCGCCTCAGTTCTGCGGCATCAAGATCTTTGAATGTGTCAATGATTCTTGAGTACACATCGCGAGGGGTTCCATCGGCGCGGATCGCCTCATCAACCGCGACTCCCGGCTCATAGCGAGAGAAGAGACCGCAGCCAGAGACGGAGAGTGGTTCAACCACGACTCGCATCGTAGATCACTGGCCTGCAGTGTTTCTAGAGCGATGTACAGATGAGTTGACTAGGTCAGTTATCTAGCGCTTGTGGCGAGCAGCCATGATCTGTTCAAAGATGACCTTCTTGAGGACATCGTTCGCGGTGAAACGACCGATCGGGCCACTGGAATAGACGGCTGTGTTGATGACACCAGATGGTTCAAGAAGCCAACCTGTGGCGTGCAGGAACGTCTTTGGGCCACGCTGCAAGAAGGCGCCTGTGCTCTCGGTCACCGCTTCGGCGTCAAGTTCGGCGAGCGGCTGGACATAACGCAGCCGCAAACCTGTCGCTAGCTCTGCAGTCTCCGCCACCGTGTCAACAGATGCCGAAACAACCTTTACGCCGAGTCGCTTAAGAAGGTTTGAATTGAGGTCAAAGTCAACCAACTGGTGACGGCAGTACGGTCACCAGTTCCCTCGATAAAACAGCACTGTGGCCCAAGATCCTTGTACCAGTTCGGTGACATCCACCTGGTCACCGTCAAGATTTCGGGCTGCTATTGCTGGGAGGTAGTCACCGGTTTCAAGCATTGAGTCTCTCCGTACGTCTCGCGCTATCTGACGCACGACAACCTTGCGGTAGCCATGAGCCGGCTGATGTCACGAGGTCAGATGCTAACTGAGCGGTAGCTTTTGGCGCCATGAACAGACTCAACGTCTCCGAGAGAATTGTCGACACAGTAAGCGACGGCTCGCCAATGGCCGTGTTGCGTAAACATCCGACCGATGACCCAGGCGGCTACCCCGCTGTCGTGCTATTCCAAGACGCACCAGGCATCCGTCTCTCAACCCATGAGTTTGCGACACGCCTTGCCAGCTACGGATTTGATGTCGCTGTTCCTGACCTGTTCCACCGCGAGGGTCGACTCATCGGATACATGCCCGACGAGGTGGCGGCTGACCCCACGGTGCGGCCCCGAATCCTGCGGCTGATGAGATCCCTGACCGATGACGGCATCCAGAACGATCTCGACGCGACGTTGGAAGTACTGGTTAGCGAACGGCCAAGTGGGTCGCTCGCAAAGGTCGGTTGCGCCGGCTTCTGTCTTGGAGCTCGGGTTGTGTTCCGAACCATGATGCGGCTGCCCGAGCAGTTCTGTGCCGGTGCGATGTGGCATCCATCGTTTCTTGTTGATGATGAGCCGGACTCGCCACACCTCACCGCCGGCGACATTTCCGGACATCTCTACGCGGGATTCGGCGAGGCCGACGAACATATGACCGTGGCAAGCATGCAGCCATTCATCAAGGCAGTGGAGCCCCTTGCTCACGTCACAGTCGACATCCTTCCGGGTGCCGAACATGGCTACACCTGGCCCAACACGCCGAGCTACAACGAAGCCGCCGCCGAACGTGCTTGGAGTCAAATGCTCACCATCTTTGAAGAAGCTTTGACTGCTACCTAGCCCAATTGCCCCTACTACAGCCGGGCAAGAGCAATCACCTCAAGCTTCTGTGACTGACGTCCCCCTCCGTTACCAGAGCGTGGAGGACTTGCGCCGGCGGGCGCGGCGGCGGATACCTCACTTCGCTTGGGAGTACCTAGACAGCGGCGAGGGACCCGAATACGCGCTCCGCCGCAACACAGAGCGCTTGCAGAGGGTTGTCATGACGCCTCGCTTCATGCGAGGCCGACTTGAGCCTGACACCTCGGTGGAGTTGTTCGGCATTCGCTATTCGATGCCGCTGGGCATCTCACCGGTTGGGCTAACTGGACTGATCTGGCCGGGTGCTGATGTCGCTCTTGCTCGCTGTGCGGCACGAGCAACAATTCCCTACGTCGCCAGCACAGTCAATACAGCTGACGTTTCAGTGGCCGGGCCTGCCGCTGAAGGCATGGGATGGTTCCAGCTGTATCCACCCACCGATCCCGAAGTGCTCGAAGATCTGCTAAGTCGGGCTAGCGATGCAGGCTTTGTTGCCCTCGTTGTGACCGCCGATGTGCCAGCTCGAGCACGTCGTGAGCGCCAAACCCGCCAGCGTGTCTCGCTGCCACCACGAATCAGCTTCCGGCATGTCTCACAAGCCGCCTTGCGTCCGGCGTGGACGTTGGCATTGTGGCGTGCCGGGTTGCCTCGGTTTCACACGCTCGAGCCGTATGTCGACCGGGCAACCTTGCGCCATCTGGCTGGCTTTGTTGGAGCGAGCCTTGGTGGCACATTGTCGTGGGATTACCTACGTCGTACCCGTGAGTTGTGGCGTGGACCGATGATCATCAAGGGTATTTTGCATCCCGACGATGCGGCACGCTGTGTCGATGTCGGCGCTGATGCGGTAATCGTCTCAAACCACGGTGGACGTCAACTCGACGCCGCGCCCGCTGCAATTGACGCACTGGGGCCGATCTGTGAACGGGTCGGCACACAAGTGCCGGTGCTATTCGACAGTGGTGTCCGCAGCGGTCTTGATATTGCCCGTGCTTACGCTCTGGGTGCCGACTTCACTTTCTCAGGGCGATCGTTCATGTACGGGCTGTGCGCCCTCGGTGACAAGGGCGCACAGCACGTCGTGTCAATCATGTCTGAGCAGCTAGTCACCGTGATGCACCAACTCGGCTGCGAGAGTCTCAACGAATTACGACAACGCGACACCCAAATCGTTAGCTGAGTGTTAACCGTGGTGAAGACGGATCGGTAGTCACCAAGCCAGCCGCTGTCAGATGCCCAGCGGCGTGACGATCAGCCTCAGCAGCCCTTGTAGTTGAGTACTGCGGTGAGCTTGTGGTCGACGCTAACTAGATCGCGCTGAGCCTTCATGACAGGCCCAATACGGCGATATGCACCGGGTGCTTCGTCCACCAACCGAGCGGCCTTATCTGACTGCCAGGTGCGATCGCCCATCAACTCAGTGAGGTCTTCTGGTGTGATCGACTCTTTGGCCTGAGTGCGACTCATCTGTCGACCGGCACCGTGTGCCGCCGAGCACCACGAGTCGGTGCAACCCTTACCGGTCACGATGTAGGAGTCATCACCCATGCTTCCAGGGATAACACCTCGATCCCCCGTGAGAGCCCGGATGGCACCCTTGCGAGTGATCCAATACGTCTCACCATCGTGGGTTTCTTTCTCGGCATAGTTGTGGTGGCAGTCGATCCACTCTGTTGGCTCAAAGTCCAAACCTGTGGATGATCTGAGCGCCTCAAGGATCGCATTTGCCATGAGCCGCCGGTTGCAGCGCGCATAGTCCTGAGCCCACAACATATGAGTCACGTACGGTTCGAAGCCCTGATCTTCGTCTGTGAAATACGCCAGATCTGGATCTTCAAGTTTACGACCCTTGCGGCGGCAAGTTTTTTTGGCTCTCTTGATGTGCATGTTCGCGAGACTTAAACCGATACCTCGGGATCCCGAATGCAGCACAATCCAGACGTTTTGCTGCTCATCAAGACTCACTTCCACGAAGTGGTTTCCACCACCGAGCGTGCCAAGCTGCTTACCCATTTTCTGCTTGACCTTGTTCGAGACATGCTTCTTATCGGGAAGCTTGTTCGCGCGCAGCCAGTCTCGGGCTTGCATGGTGGCCTGATCGTGGCTGTCAAACCCTGCCGGGACAGCACCAGAAATTGTGTCAAGCGAACCGGCGAGATCATCTGGCAACTGTGATGCGGTGTGTGAGGTTCGGATTGCGGTCATGCCACAGCCGAGGTCAACACCCACAGCGGAGGGGATGATTGCGGCACTAGTTGGGATGACCGAACCGATTGTGGCACCGTGGCCAATGTGCGCATCAGGCATCAAGGCGATGTCACCAGAAACGACGGGGCTGCGCGCAGTGCGCTTGGCTTGCTGCACTGCGTTGGCTTCAGCGTCGTGTGCCCAGCTGCGAACATGCCGACCGGCGCCGGCATTGAGGACTGCGTGTGTACTCACTAGAGCCCTCCTTTGGTCTCCGATTTGTGATTACTACGACAAGAGCATGGAAGGTTAGTCGCTGAGTCGCGTGGTGACGGTGCCTAGGTCACCCATATCGGCAGTTATTTCGCTGCCTGCAGAGATTGGGATCATCGGCCCGAGCGAGCCGGTCATGAGACATTCACCTGCCCGCAGGGGTGTGCCTCGCTCACACATTGTGTTGGCTAGCCACACCGCCGCATTGAGCGGGTTGCCCATGCACGCTCTGCCTTTGCCACTAGCAGCCGTGGCGCCATCGATGTACATGTGCATGGCGAGATCGACAAGATTGAGCTTGTCGAGACTCACAGGGCGGGTTCCCACCACGTAGAGACCGCAACTGGCGTTGTCAGCGATCGTGTCGACAATGCTGATGTTCCAATTTGCAATGCGGCTATCGACGATCTCAAGTGCCGGCAACACATATGCCGTTGCGTTGATGACGTCCACTACACAGTGCTCGCCCTTGTCGAGATCTTGATCGATGACGACAGCAACTTCTGCTTCAGCACGGGGTTGCATCAAGCGACTTGAGTCCAGTTCGACACCACTCGGGATGCACATGTCGGCAAACAGCACCCCATAATCGGGTTGGTCTACACCCATCTGCTGTTGCACTACTCGTGCAGTCAGGCCGATCTTGTGCCCACTTACACGGCGTCCACTTTCCACATCAAGTTGGGCGTTGTGTTGTTGTACTGCATATGCCAGGTCAGTATCTGTGGATGTGTCGAGAATCTCACGTACAGGCTCACAGGCGGTGCGTGTTCTGGCAGCCTCACGAAGCTGAGCGGCAGCCTCTACCAAGCGAGTCGTATTCATGGATGAATTCTCCTAGCCGGTGTAGACAGGTTTACTCGCCGTGAACGTATTGCCAGCCGAAGCGTCCCTTTATGCATAGGTGACCGCTTGTTACTGAGTGGTCAGAAGGAGATGTCACCTTGACGATCCGCTCGTCTTGTACGTGAAGATCAAGATTGCAACCGACCCCACAATAGGAACACACCGTGCGGGTAACTGATTGCTCTTCCGGCCGCCACTCACCTATCTGTCGCAGATCGAACTCGGTCTTGAATTGCAATGCTCCAGTCGGGCAAACACCTACACAATTGCCACAATAAACACAAGCCGAGTCGGGCAGCGCCACGTCAAACTCGGTTGAGATCCGTGCATCAAATCCACGACCCGAGACAGCGATCGCATAAGTGTGCTGGGCATCATCACCACAAGCCTCCACGCACTTGTAGCACAACACGCATTTGGAATAATCGCGAATATAGAGCTGATCTTGAATCTTTACTGGCTCATCAACCCGCTCCACGGGATGACCTTCACTCTCGTAACGGTCTGGATCTGCTTCGTAATGTTCAATCCACCGGTGCAGATCATCGGCTTGGCTCAAGTCGACACCCGAGCCAAGAAACTCAAGCACCATTTTTCGGCTGTGACGAACTCTTGGGGTGTCCGTTTGTACAACCATGCCATCCTCGGCCCGCCTTGAACATGCTGGTACCAGCGCCCGGGATCCTTCCATTTCAACCACACAGACACGGCAGACGTTGACCGGTGTGAGGTTCGGAGCCCAGCAAAGTGTCGGCGTCACGATGCCCGCCTCCGAGCAGGCAGCGTGAATCGTGGCACCTTCAGCGACACTCACCTCACGCCCATCCACCGTCAGTGTCACAGCCACCTCAGAGGCCACGGTGCCGGGCGGCTGACCACCTGGCGTCACTGATCCTTCAACAACAGTTCCCGACAGGCTCACCCCGCCAGCCTACGCGCCCAAGAAGTTCAGCATCCAGTCACCACCAGCCTGCGCCAGCCCACTTCAACCGCTCACCGGGCGCCGCACGCACTGCGCGCGTGGGGGTTGCCGCACGCACTGCGCGCGTGGGGGTTTTTGGGCGGTTTGGTGGCAAATGTGTGGAGGTGCTAGGAGTTAGATGGGGATTCGAAGGTGCTAGGAGGGCGAGATGGCACCTGCTCAGAGGCTGATCGTTAACTCTCATGTCTGGTTGAAGCCTGTACTGGTTTTGGCCATGTTGGCGGCTGCGTTGGCTGTGTTAGCTAAACCTGCCGTTAGCCAGGAGTCGGGGTTTGGTGATGTGTCTGGTGGGGTTCATGCTCCTGCGATTGATGCCCTCGCGGATGCTGGAGTGATTGAGGGCACCGAATGCGCCGAGAACATGCTGTGCCCCGATGAACCGTTCTTGCGGTGAACCATGGCCGTGTGGATTGTGAGATCACTCGGAGAACAACCATCCCAAACACCAAACGAATTCAGCGACGTCAACAGCAACGTTTGGTGGGCACCATACGTTCAACGCCTCGCCGAACTCGGCGTCACCCAAGGATGCGCAACCAATCCACTGCGATACTGCCCAAACGAACCAGTAACCCGAGCACAAATGGCCACATTCCTAGTACGCGCCTTTGACCCCGAACCAGCAGGAGGACAACCAGGCTTTAGTGACGTAAGCGCCGATCACTTCCACAGAGACGACATTGACACCTTGGCACTGTCGAGGATCACAGCCGGCTGCGCCACAGGGAAATACTGCCCAAACAACAACACAACCAGAGCACAAATGGCCAGCTTCCTCGCACGAGCAACCGGCCTAATCCCCCTACCCGAACCCCAAACAACACACACGTCTACAGACACTCCAGTTTCCATGAGTCAAGTATCAGTCGGTGAAGTTCACTCTTGTGCTATCGCTACCGACCAGACCATCAAGTGCTGGGGCTGGAACCAGTATGGCCAAAGCGATCCCCCCGAAGGCGAATTCATTCAAGTCTCGGCAGGTGGGACCCACTCTTATGCCATCGCCACAAACCACACTATCAAGTGCTGGGGCGATGATGGACGGGGCATAACGGATGCTCCCGGAGGCACTTACACACGAGTCGTTGCCAACAATTGGTTTACTTGTGCCCTAGCGACAGATGGGGCAATCAGGTGCTGGGGTGACAACTTCCATGATCAGAGTTCTGTGCCGCCTGGTACCTACACTCACCTCGCAATGAGCGATACATTTCACACCTGTGCCATTAGGACAAATAAGACAGTCGACTGTTGGGGTGGGGACTACTCCCGTAACGTTTTGGGGAACTTCTACACTGATAAAGAGTTGCCTTTAGGCGCTTATACTGACATGGACACAAGCCACAGTTATACTTGCACAATCAGAACCAACCAGACTCTTCAGTGCTGGGACAACGTAAGTGCCAAACCTTATGATGCTCCCGCCGGCACCTTCACACACGTCACAACCGGCAGCCGCCACATGTGCGCTATATCAACGAACCAGACCATTGAATGCTGGGGCTTTAGTGGCTCATACTTCGTAAATCGAGAAGTGTACAAAGTTGTCTTAACCGAACCCCCCGAAGGCACCTACAGATACATCACAACTAGAAGAAATCATTCCTGCGCCATCGCCACCGATGGAACGATTGATTGCTGGGAAGGCCTCACCGGTGGCCCATTTGGTAACGAGTACGGTCAGTCGGAAGCACCCCCAGGCACATACACTCAAATCGCAACAGGGATATTTCATAACTGTGCCATTGCCACAAATGGAACGGTTCGATGCTGGGGTCGCAATGACTTCGGTCAGAGCAACGCTCCATCTGGCTCCTACGGCTGATCCTGGCGCCACTCGTCAATTGTGTTCTGCAATGCCGCCTAAAGAGGTCGCGACTAGCGACTGACAACCTGTTTGCGACTGAACGCGACTCCGCGGTTAGGCAATTGCAGGCAGAGCCTCACCGATCAGTCCGAGAGATAGGGCTGATCGCACCGCTGAGGCTGCTGTGTGACCCAATCCACAAATTGATGCGTCAACCATGGCTTCGGCCATGTCATCAATCAGCAACCGACGCTGCTCTGACAAGCCGCCGCGCCGGCGCATCTGTACCAGTGTCTCATGCTGGCGAACCGCACCGACCCTGCAAGGCACGCATTGCCCGCACGATTCATCACGGAAAAATTCGGCGATACGCACGACAATGTCTGTCATATTCACCGAGGTGTCAAAGGCCATAACCACACCCGATCCAAGTGTGGTGCCCGCAGCAAGGGTGTCTTCCAGCGTTAGCGGCAGGCCTAGCGAGTCGCGCCCTACAAACGAACCCGCTGCACCGCCCATCAACACCGCTTGTAGGTCACCCGTGCCCGTGATGCCACCGGCTATCTCAAGCATCTCGCCTAGCGTCGTTCCGAAGGGCACTTCATAGAGTCCCGGGCGCCCGACATGACCTGACAAGCACAACAACTTGGTACCCGGCGAGCGCTCGGTACCTGTCTTGCGATACTCGGCCGCACCCCAGATACACACCTCAAGCACGTTGATGAGCGTCTCTGGATTGTTGATTGCAGTCGGCTCACCAAATAGTCCGTGAGTGGTCGGGAATGGCGGCTTGTTGCGAGGCTCCCCCCTGAAACCCTCCAGCGAGTTGAACAGGGCAGTCTCCTCGCCGCAGATGTAGGCACCTGCACCGCGCCAGATTTTGATATCGAATTCGTGTCCCGAGCCGGCCGCGTCTTGCCCGAGCAGTCCTGCGCTGCGCGCCGAGTCGATCGCGCTTTGCAAGCGAGCAGTCGCCAGTGGGTACTCGCCACGTATGTAGATCCAGCCGTTGGTCGCGCCTGTCGCAAACCCTGCAATCGTCATCGATTCGATCACCGCAAACGGGTCGTGCTCCATGACGATGCGATCTTTGAAGGTTCCCGGCTCGGATTCATCACAGTTGGCGACGATGTGTTTGGGACGCCCGACCTCAGACGCAACAGCGCGCCATTTGATCCCCGTAGGAAACGCCGCTCCGCCCCGACCCGAAAGTCCCGAAGCGCCAACAGCTTCAAGCACACCTTCGGCGCCCATCTCAATGGCACGCTCTAGTGCCACATAGCCGCCATGGGATCTGTAGGACGTAAGCGACTCGGGGTCAACCACGCCGATACGGCGCAACAGTCGGAGGCTTCCGTCGCCGGCCTGCGGGAGCGCAAAGGGCTCAGCATCTGCGGGCACATAGTCATGGCCGCCCGAGGTTGCTTGAACGAACAGTGCCGGCGCCCGTTCGCATTGCCCGAGGCACGGGCTGTGATGCACATGACCACCCGCCGCCTCAACCTCTGCGGCGAGCTCCTCATAACCGGCGACCTGGCAAGCAGCGTCAACACAGACATGAAACACGTCACCGCTGTGATGAGGTGCTTCGGTGCGGAACATGTCATAGAACGTGGCAACCCCAAAGGCATCAGCTGGTGGCACGTCAAGCACCTGCGCCAAGTAGTTGATGCCGCCTGGGCTGATCCAACCGACTGCGTTCTGTAGCGCGTGAAGTGCCGGCAACAGGTAGTGGCGTCGTTCCCGCCGACGTGTCGCCCCAGAGATGTAGAGGCGCTCAGTTTGCGGCTGCACCACGGGATCTACGCCGCGCGCTCTCATTGCGGCATCCACAGCAGCAACTTCAGTTGTGGTGGCGCGATCGTCACCCAAATAGATGTCTGTCAACTAGGTGTCCCCTCCCCCGAAACTGTGCGTGGAAGCTAACGCTTCCTCCACTTACCAAGACCTCGCACAGATCTTGGTGAGGCAACCATCAGGCAGGCTGCGGCTCAAGCTTGGAAATCCGGATAGCAGCAGCTTTGAACTCAGCCGTGCCCGAGCGCCGATCCCAAGCATCATTTGTCAAGATATTTGCATCAACGAGGTCGGGAAAGTGAAACGTGGTAAAGGTCAGACCCTCGGGAAGGTCGGGCTCAAAGCGCACGTCCATCTTCACCGAGCCCCGTCTCGAGGTCACCAGCACCCGCTCACCGTCATTAATTCCTAGCTCCAACGCGTCAACTGGATTCACGTCGATGGCATCGCCATAGCGGATCGGCGAGTCATAGCCACTCGACTGCACACCCGTGTTGTAAGAATCCAACGCCCGCCCGGTTGTCAAGCGCAACGGGAACTCATCCGTCAGTTGATCCTTGGGGCCTTCGTGTTCGGTGAGACTGAACGGTGCCGGATCACGTCCCTCTAGATCATCGGCCCATAGCCATCCATGTAGGAACGCCGAACCAGGATGGTTCTCATCGGGGCATGGCCACTGCAAACCGCCAGACTCTTCAAGCCTCTTCCACGACATCCCACCGTGCATCGGAGAGAGCGTCCTCAGTTCGTCCCACAGGTCTTCAGGCGTTGGGTGTCCCCAGTCGACACCTAAGCGGCGGGCCAGTTCGCCGAGAATGTCAAGATCGTGGCGGGCTTGACCAGGCGGAGGCACGGCCGGGCGGACACGTTGAACACGTCGCTCACTCGACGTCACAGTGCCCTCAGATTCAGCCCATGCAACCGATGCCGGGAAAACGACATCAGCCATCTCCGCAGTGCGTGTCATGAAAATGTCCTGCACTACCAAGATGTCAAGGCCGGCAAGCAATTTGCGAGCATGTTCGACATCAGCCTCTGAGTCCGCAGGGTTCTCGCCGATCACATAGCACGCCCTTAGTTCCTTGGCCTCCATGGCCTCAAACATCAGAGTGAGGTGCTTACCCGGCTTTGGGTTGAGCTTGCGCCCATACGCCTGCTCAAACTTGGCACGCAACTCGTCATTGTCAACGTCTTGAAAGCCGGGCAGTTTGTTGGGTATGGCGCCCATGTCACCACCGCCCTGCACATTGTTCTGGCCACGCAAGGGAACAAGTCCCGAACCCCAGCGACCGACATGGCCAGTGAGCAGTGCCAGATTGCAGAGTGAGACAACGTTGTCCACGGCATTGTGGTGCTCGGTGATGCCTAGCGTCCAAAGGATCTGGGCCTTGTCGGCCGTGGCATAAGCATGAGCAGCCTCGGCTATGGCGGCCGCGGGTACTCCAGTCTGTTCTTCTGCCCAATCCAGGGTGCAGTGCTCAACGCATCGGGCGTAATCCTCAAAACCCTGCGTTGAGTGTTCGATGAAGTCAGCATCGTGCAGACCGGCGTGGATGATCTCACGGCCCATGGCGTTTGCCAGCGCAATGTCAGTGCCGACCGACAACCCCAGCCAACGGTCGGCAAACTTGGCCGACGAGGTGCGGCGTGGATCGATGGCAAACATGCGAGCACCGTTGCGAATGCCCTTCAGGACATGGTGAAAGAAGATGGGATGCGCTTCCCGAGCGTTCGAACCCCAGAGCAAGATCACATCTGTTTGCTCTACTTCGGTGTATGACGAGGTGCCGCCACCTGCTCCGAACACTGTCGCCAGACCGACGACCGAAGGAGCGTGTCAAGTTCGATTACATGAGTCAATGTTGTTGGAGCCGATGGCGGTGCGGATGAACTTCTGTGCCGCGTAGTTCATCTCGTTCGTGGCTTTGGAGCAACTGAACATCCCGAAGCCCTCAGGGCCATGACGCTCAACCACGCGGCGGAAACCGTCGACAGCCCGATCTAGTGCCTCGTCCCAGGACGCCGGACGCAAATGTCCGTTGTTTCGCACCATAGGCGTCATCAGTCGCGCCAGCCGTTTGGGTGCCGGTGTCTTTCTACCCACAACAGTTCCTCCTGTGAGCCTGTTCCCCCTAGCGCCCCCCGACGCCAGCACTTGCGGTTGCGGCCTGAGAGTCTCGAATCAAGATCAACTCAACCCAGCGAGAGTGTCTCACGAGCCTGATCTGGAGTCTGCACCCGGCCGCCCATTGAACGCACCACGTCTTGTGCCCGATCAACCAGATCAGCGTTCGAAGCGAACACTCCCCGTGCCAAATACAAGTTGTCTTCAAGGCCGACCCGGATGTGGCCATCTAGCAGCATGGCTTGCGCTACCCAAGGGATCTGGTTCGCCGAGAGCGCAAAGGTCGTGAATTCGGCACCACTAGGCAACAGACGGGTCAGGGACGTTAACAGTCCCACGTCTGTTGGCATGCCATAGGGGATGCCGGTGCAGAGCTGAATCCATGGTGGATCAGCAATCAAACCCTCATCAATTAGCCGGTTCGCGAGCCAGAGATGGCCCGTGTCAAAGATCTCAAGTTCAGGTTTCACGCCGATCTCACGAACCCGTTTGGCCATGTCACGGATCATGTCTGGAGTGCTCACATAGACGGCCTGACCCTCGCCAAAGTTCAGCGAGCCGCAGTCGATGCTGCACATATCGGGTCGCAGTTCCTCGACATGAACTAGCCGTTCGAGCCCGTTGACAAGATCGGTGCCCTCGGGCTCAAAGTCGAAGGGATCCGGATCGCCGATCATCAAATCACCACCCATGCCTGCGGTGGTGTTGATAATCACATCGCTGTTTGAGGCGCGGATGACAGCTAGGGCCTCGCGATACAGCTCAACGTCACGGGAACCCTTGCCAGTCTTGGGATCGCGCACATGAACATGCACGATCGCAGCACCTGCTTCGGCAGCTTCTAGGGCGGACTTGCCGATCTGTTCAGGGGTAATCGGGAGGTCAGGATGCTTGCCGGCTGTATCTCCCGCACCAGTAATGGCACAAGTGATGATCGGATTGCGATTCACCCGCTCAACAATACTCCCTAACCGTTGCGCGCCTAACTCCCCGCTAGCAAGTCACAGCAACCAATCCCCAGCAGCGCCACGAACCCGGCCACGAGAGATCAAATCCTAAAGGACCAGATGCGCAAACTAGCTGGCAGTCTGCGCTGGTCAGTGCCCAACGCTGCAATCTGCTAGCAGCTAAGAACCCACCAACGTCCTAAACCAACTTCCTCCACCCCAACCCCCAACCGGGCGACCCAAACGAGTTGTAGTGGCTTACATCACCACCGACACCGGCTACGCACCATCAACTCGCGTCAACAACCTCACGACATACAACCGGTAGGTTGCGGCGCCATGAGATGGTCACAGCTCTTTGTTCCCACGCTTCGTGACGCGCCTGCGGATGCTGAAGCTGCCAGCCACAAGCTGCTTGTCCGCGGTGGCTTCATCCGTCAGCTCCATGCGGGCCACTACTCGCTGTTGCCGCTCGGTCTGCGGGTTCACGACAAGGTCGAGAACATAGTCCGGACGGGCATGGAGGAGATCGGCGCCCAGGAATTCTTGCTGCCCGCGATGCATCCGGCTGCCCTCTGGCAGCAATCGGGGCGCTGGGCATCAATGGGTGCGGAGATGTTCCGGCTCAAGGATCGCAAGCAAGCCGACTTGGCGCTCGGCATGACCCACGAAGAGGTGTTCGCGGAGATCGCCCGCGAGATCACGTCATACCGGTCGCTGCCCCAGATCTGGTACCAGATCCAATGGAAATTCCGTGACGAGCCTCGCCCCAAATCAGGTCTGCTAAGGGTGCGCGAATTCTCGATGAAGGACAGTTACTCCTTCGACATTGACGACGCTGGATTAGATCGCAACTTTGAGATCCACCGTGCGGCCTATACGAGGATCTTCAACCGGATGTCTCTCGAAACCATCGCGGTTGAAGCATCTTCGGGGGCGATGGGTGGCACTGGTTCGGTGGAGTTCATGGTGCCCTCGGATGCTGGCGAAGATGACATCGCACGCTGTTCAGGTTGCGGGTACGCTGCAAACGTCGAACGGGCCACTTCTGCTCTGGCTTCGATAGATGACGGCCAGACGTCCGCCGATCTCAAGAGATTCCCGACCCCTGGAGTGCGCACGATCGCTGCCCTCGAGCAGGTTGACGGTGGCGCACCTGCGAACCGTCAGATCAAGACGATGGTGATGATGCTCGACGGCATGATGACGCTTGCACTCGTGCGTGGAGACCATCAACTCAATCTGCAGAAGCTTGCCGACGCCACGGCCAGCGTGGACATCCGACCGGCCGAGCCTTTCGAGACGTTCTCAGAGTTGGGCGCGCACCCTGGGTCGCTAGGTGCTGTTGGTGTGACTGGGAAGCGAGTTCTGGCAGACCATGCCTTGCGGGGCCGTTTCAACCTTGCAACAGGTGCCAATGAAGATGACTGGCATTTCTCGGGCGTGGACATAAACCGGGACATAGCCGTAGACGATTGGGTCGATCTGCGCCAGGTTTCAGCGGGCGAACCATGCCCAGGTTGTGGCACTGCTCTAGAAGTGCTGCGCTGTATCGAGACGGGTCACATCTTCAAACTGGGCCGCAAATACGCCACTGCCATGGGTGCATCCGTGCTCGACTCCAACGGTGTTTCACGCACCATCACGATGGGTTCATATGGCATCGGTATCGGTCGCGCGGTCGCCGCGATCGCCGAAACCCACCACGACGATCGGGGCTTGATCTGGCCCGTAGCAGTAGCCCCGTATGAGGCTGTGATCACTGTCGCAGTCATGAAGAACCGTGCCGCAGTCACAGCAGCCGAACAGCTCTATTCCGAATTGCGAGTTGCAGGCGTTGACGTGCTGTTTGACGATCGTGGGGCTCGTGCTGGTGTCAAGTTCGCCGATGCCGAGCTGATCGGGATCCCGTGGCGGATAACGGTTGGTCGAGCACTCAGAGACGGAAACGTCGAGATTACTGAGCGAGCTACCGGCACCACCGAGACGGTCGCGGTCGGTTCCGCGGCGGCTCACATCGCTACCGCAGTCCGTGACGCACGCTCCCTAGTGGGTACTTGACGCCGACACCCCATTCATAGGGCTACATCAAGACATCAAGACTCGGGGTGTGTCCGTTCTTGATCGGGGTACGTCCGTCCTTTGCGGGAGTGTCGGTACCTATTTGGGTAGCTGAGAGGCCAGACGATTTGCTGCCTGTCTGATGGCTAGGCCGTGGTCATGCGTCAGCTCAGGCTTCGGGAAGCGGTACGCGGGCCCGTGAATGTGTAAGGCCGCTACCACCCGGTCGTCGTTCTCGATGATCGGCGCCGCTACCGAGTTGATGCCCTCAGCAAACTCTTCGAATACCCACGAGTATCCGGTGCTGCGGATGCGATCGAGCCGGTCACGCAACTGCTGGGGGTTGGTCATCGTCCGTGGTGTGTAGCGCTCGAGTGAACCGCTCAGGAACTCATCCACGTAGGACTCTGGACTGTGAGCGAGGATCACGAGACCGGAAGGCACTGCGTGCATTGGGCAGTGTTCACCAGTCCAGTTGCGCACCTGAACGTCCGATGACGATTCGGTCTGATCGAGATACAGCACCTGGTCACCATCGATGATCGACAGACCAGCAACCTCGCCAGCGAGTTGCGTTAGTTCGCGCAGGTGCGGCCTCGCCAGGGCCACCAGGTTGCGGTCACTCGGCACCGCACCGGCAAGGTCGATGAGTATCGGGCCTAGGCGGTACTCACCCCCCGACTCGGTGTGTTCAACGGCCCCTTCCTCTTCCAGCGACGCCAGTAAGCGCGCGACGGTGCTCTTTGGGAGCGTGACGCGTTCAGCAAGTTCGGTTACGCCTACGGGCCCCAGCGCTAGGGCCCTCAGCAACGCAAACGATCGCTTGATCGACTGAACCGTCACACCGACACCGCGACCGCTACTGCATCAACTTCGACGCTTGCGAATCTCGGCGTTGATTGCGGGAATCACCTGGTGCAGGTCGGCAATCACCGCCCAATCCGCCTTGACCACCATGTTTGCCTGAGGATCGGTGTTGACGGCAAGAATGTGTTTGGAGCCCATCGCCCCTACCCAATGTTGGATTGCCCCCGAGATACCCGAGGCAATGTAGATCTCGGGTGCTATGCGAGTGCCGGTTTGACCAACCTGATCGGAGTGTGGTCGCCACCCGTTGTTGGTGACGGCTCGACTACAACCGACCCTCCCGCCGAGCAAACTGGCCAACTCTTCGAGCGGTGCGAACCCTTCCGCTGAGCCGACACCACGCCCGCCACCAATCACAACGGGCGCCGTTGGCAGGGTGACGCCCGCTTCAAGCACCACCCGATCCTTAACAATGGTGCGTTCCAACTCCGGGGCAAGATCCACAGTTAGGGACACGGGATCGGCGATCTCGCCGGCCGAGGCAGCGGGCTCTGACGCGACTGTGTGGAGAGCACATGACAGCAAGGCCGGACTTGCAACAAGCTGGGCCTCCTCAAGCAACGAACCACCCCATTGCACTCGCACCATCGACCAAACGTCGCCGGATGGAGGCGAGATATCAGTGCAATTGGCGACGAAGGGTGCATCAAGGCGTGCTGCCGCTTGTGCCATCACCTCATTGCCACGCTCGCTGCCACATGTCAAGACCGCGAGCGGGGCTAGTTCACTGATCGCTTGAGCGACAGCTTCACCCCAAGCTTCAGGGCCAAAGTCACTCAACATCTCATGGTGAACCAAGTAGGCGCCTTGGGCACCAAATCTGGCTGCTTCAGACAGCATGCTGTCAGCGGCGCTCGAGCCCGCGCCAGCTCCGACAATTAGTGCATGGATCTCGGTATCGAGCTTGGCGGCAAGTGTCCGACCAAAGGTCAGGGCCTCACGGGCGGGCTCAGCAAGAGCAGTGCCGTCATGTTCGAGAACTACAAGCAACATCACATCAGTCCTAGCTCTTCGAGCACATCAACAACTGCTGGGGCGGCCTCTGGGCCATCACCCAGGATGGTGGTCTGTGAGACGGTCTCCGCAGGCCGATAAAGACGGGTCATCGATTGAGGGCCTGCGTCGGCGTCTGCTTCCACCGTGTTTATTTTGATCCGCTTTGATGCCAGCCGTCCTCGCATTGTCGGATAGCGAGGCAAGTTGAGGCCCTCCTTTACACCAAGCGCCGCGGGCAAGCTCATCTCATAAACCTCAAAGCCTCCGTCCACCTCACGCCGGGCCCGAACACCGACAGCGCCACCATCATCATCGTCGACAACATCAATGCCCTTGATGCCGTTGACAATTGGACGATCCAGAGCGAACGCAACGCGCACACCCACCTGAAAGCCGCCCGAATCGGCAGACTCGTTGCCGAACAGGATCAGATCGAACTGCCCTTCGGCAGACTCAAGAGCCCTAGTCGCCGACGTGATTGACGCCGCCGTGCGCATCGGATCCCAGGCCGAGCCATCAGTGGGAACGAGCACGCAGCGGTGCGCCCCGACTGAAGCTGCGTAGCGCAACTGCTCAACGGCTTCGGGCGGGCCCAGCGTCAGCACCGTGACCTGTCCCCCACGGCGCTCACAAATCTGGACTGCCTCTTCAACACCACACTCTTCATGCGGGCTAGTGGTGAACCCGAGGTGGGTTGCGTCAACCTCCTGGCCATCGCCGGTGACGTTGATCTTCGCCCCGGGAGCTGGCACCCGCTTCACACAACAAAGAATCCGCATCCGCTATCTCCTCTCACCCTTCGCCTCGCGCTTGCGGGCAGACTCGGTCAGATTCATGACTTCATCCGTGAGTCGGTGGGATCAAAGACCGCACCGGTGCCCGCAACTCTCACCGGAAACATCTCGTTCATGTACATGACCTGCAAATCGGTGCCAGCCGTAGCGAGTTCCGAGGGCAGATACGCCATGAGCAGGTGCCTGTCCACAGACGGGCCCGGCCCAGCGCTGGTCACCCGTGAGACCCGACCGTGGGAGTCGACGATCCGCTCACCGCTTGGGGTGAGGATCGGTTCGTTGCCGCCCTGCATGTAACGTTTGCGGCCCCTTGAGTCGTGTAGGTCTTCGACCGTCAGCACACACATCTTGACCTCGGGTTCTCCGGCCGCACGAGCCGCCAGGTAAGGCTCCTTACCGATGAAGTCGGCGGCCTTCACAAGCGGGCGTGCCAGGCCAGCCTCGAGAGGGTTGTACTCGCTTTCAAGTTCGGCGCCCATGAGCCGGTAGCCCTTCTCGAGCCGGCCCGAAGTGCCATACACACCACCACCGGTGGCACGCAATCCATAGTCCGCACCGGCACGCATCAAGGCATCCCAGACCGCCGGGCCGTCGTCCCAGTCGAGGTAGATCTCCCACCCGGTGTCGCCCACATAAGAGATGCGGAACAGTGTGGCCGGCACCGCCTGCGAGCCGCACACCAGGGTCACATCTCTCACCGATCCATATGGTGAGCCAACCTGTGAGAGGTCGGCGTCGCACAACTCGGCGAGCACCGCTGGGGCGTTCGGCCCCCAAAGTCCGAGGGTGGTGATGCGACCGGTGACATTCGTGAAGGTCACCGACCCGTCTGTTGGCATGTGACGACGAGCCCAGAACTCGTCGCGGCCCCCGTCAAATACGCCCGTCACGATGCGAACCCGCTCCTCACCAAGGCGCATCATCGTCAGGTCGGAGTGGAATCCACCATCCGGGGTCAACCAGGGCGTGTAAATCGAACGACCGACCGGCACGTCAATCTTGTTGACAGCTAGGTAATCGGCATAGGCGACAGCACCCGGGCCGGTCAGCTCGTAAATCTGGAAGGCACTTAAGTCCACCAGACCGCAGTTCTCGCGCAGGTTGAGGTGTTCTGCGATTGTGATCGGGCTCCACCATCGGTCGTCCCATTCGACCTCTCGGCGAGCTAGTCCATATCGTTCGACGAGATCGGCGTTGGACTCGAACCACTGCGGACGCTCCCAGGTGCGTGCCTGGAAGAAGAATGCACCAAGTTCTTCCTGGCGTGAGAAGTAGGGCCCCACACGCAGGTTGCGCCGACTATCCCACTGCTCTGCGGGATGCACGATGCCATACGTTTTGTTGAAGTGCTCGGCCGAGCGAGCCCAGATGTGGGTGTCGGAGCGTTCTTCGGGATAGAAGCGAGCGATGTCGGCTCCGTGAGCGTCGATTACACGGGGATAACCAAACGTCATCCATTCCGCCACTACCTGCGCCATGCCCGGGCCCTCCTTTACCCAGACAGCCGCGGCCGACCACAGGTTGCGCACCTCGGGGACCTCACCGAGACATGGCATTGCATCAGGAGTCAACGACAGCAACCCGTTGATGGCGTATTTGATCTCGGCGTCACCGAGCATGTCCATCAACTCGATGGCCTGTTCCATCTGCGGGTCGAAGTCGTCGACCGTGAAGGGCATCTCGGTGGGCGAAAGGGCGGCTTCTTCGTTGGACGGGATGTCGTCGGGATGAAAGAAGATCGGCCGGTGGGCATAGGAGCCGACTTCCATTGAACCCGCCGACTGGCGCTCGTAACAGAACGTGTCCATGTCACGCACGATCGGGTAGCCGATCTCATTGTTGGTGGCAGCCAGAATGTCAATAGGTCCGACATCTGCCATCTGATGCACCGCGGGTACTAGCGGTATGTGTGCATCTGCCATGTTGGCGAGTCGGTTCGACCAGACACCACAAGCGATCACGACGTATTCGGTCTCGATCCGCCCGGCATTCGTCACAACAGCCTTGACGCGGCGTTCACCTTCACCCGGGCCGTCCTCGGTCTCAATATCGAGCACCTCAGTGTTGGCGAACACCGCACAGCCGTTGTCGGTGGCGAGGCGGCGCATCACGGTGCCCGTTTCGAGCGAGTCCACAACAGAAACTGTCGGACAATAGAAGCCGCCAAGGATCACATCGGTACTTATGAACGGGACGAGTTCGCCCACCTCGTCGGGCGTGAGCAGCCGGGCCTCCACGCCCCAGGCTTTGGCAGAGGTCATCCGTCGCTGCAACTCGTCCATACGTTCGTTGGTTCGAGCCACCTCAATGCCACCAGAGTCAACAGAGAGGTCAAGGTCGCGGTACTGGTTGGCACTTTGAACGCCAAGCAAACACATCTCTTTGTTGTGGTCGACCGGGAAGATGAAGTTGGAGGCGTGACCAGTTGATCCGCCCGGGTTGGGCAGAGGTCCTTTGTCGATCAAAACGAGGTCAGTCCAACCCAGCTTGGTTAGGTGCCCCACTAGGCAATTGCCAACAATGCCAGCACCGATCACGACGCACTTGGCGTTGGTCGGGAAGTCGCTCACCTACAGTCCTCCATCGTCTACTCACTTGGAGCCGCGGGCGGTCGACCCGCTGCACCGGTCGCCTGCCCCGGAGCCGTCAGGCGACGTGTTCTGTAATGCGGAATCGTTCCGAGATACGGAACGCCAAGCTAGCCTGCGCATTTGCGCAGCGCCAACACTTCTGCTGCGTAGCAAGCGCACTACGTTTGCTTCTGACGCAGCTATAGGAGGGGCGCCGATGCCGTTTCCGTCAGATCTCGCGATTGCCTCCAAGGCAAACCTTAAGCCTCTTGATGAGATCGCCGCTAATGCCGGGATCCCCGCTGAGATGCTTGAGCCTTACGGCAGTGGTGCGGCCAAAGTCAACTTAGACGCCATTGATGCGATGGCGGCTGCAGGTCGGCCCAAGGCCCGCTATGTGATTGTCTCGGCAATAACTCCGACACCGCTCGGTGAGGGCAAGACCACGACCACTGTTGGCTTAGGTCAGGGGTTTTCACACATCGGTCGTACGGCCACGGTCGCTATACGTCAGCCATCAATGGGTCCGACATTTGGGATCAAGGGCGGAGCCGCTGGTGGCGGTTACAGCCAGGTCGTGCCGATGGAGTTGTTCAACCTGCACCTCACCGGCGACATGCACGCCGTCACCGCCGCTCACAACATGTGCTCGGCAATGGTTGACGCTCACCTGTATCACGGCAACGAGCTCGGCCTTGACATCCACAACATCACCTGGCGGCGTGTCTTGGATGTGAACGACCGCTCGTTGCGCAACATCACTATCGGGCTGGGCGGACGCCTCGACGGGGTGCCCCGTGAGTCCGGCTTTGACATCACCGCTGCTTCTGAGGTGATGGCCGCTCTTGCGCTGTGTACCGGGTTGCAAGACCTGCGGGCGCGCCTGGGTCGCATCGTTGTTGGCTACACCAAGGCGGGTACCCCAATTACTGCCGAGGAGATCGGCGTAGCGGGTTCGATGGCGGTGATCTTGCGGGAGGCTGTGAAGCCGAACCTGATGCAGACACTTGAGAACACGCCTGCGCTGGTGCATGCGGGGCCGTTTGGAAATATCGCCACGGGCAACTCTTCGATCGTGGCCGATCAGGTGGGCATCCGAACATCTGAGTTCCTGCTGACCGAGGCTGGCTTCGGTGCGGACATGGGATGCGAACGTTTCTTCAACATCAAGTGCCGTTACTCGGGGCTTGCGCCCGATGCCGCCGTGCTGGTGGCGACCGTGCGAGGACTGAAGGCTCACTCGGGCAAACACAAGATCGTCGCGGGCCGTCCTCTGCCAGAGGCAATCCTGGCCGAGAATCCCGACGAGGTGCATGCCGGCGGAGACAACCTCCGCAAGCAGCTTGACAACATGCGTATCCACGGATGTACGCCGGTGGTGGCGATCAACGCCTTCCCCGATGACCACCCGGCCGACCTTGCGGCAATTGGGGAGATCGCTTCGGAGTACAACGCACGCTCTGCGGTGTCGACACACTTTGTCGACGGCGGCCGGGGTGCTGCCGAGCTTGCCGAAGCTGTGGCAGAGGCAGCGGACGAGCCGAGCAACTTCTCGGTCTTGTATCCAGACTCGGCCTCGCTCAAGGAGAAGATCGAGACCGTCGCGAGCAAGGTCTACGGCGCCGCAAACGTGGAGTACTCGGTGCTCGCAAACCGCCAGCTCGCTACCTACACCGCGGCCGGCTTCGGCAATCTGCCGGTGTGTATCGCCAAGACGCACCTGTCGATCTCGTCTGATCCGACACTAAAGGGCGCGCCAACGGGCTGGACTTTGCCGGTGCGTGAGGTTCGGGCTTCTGTCGGTGCGGGGTTCGTGTACCCGATCTGCGGGAATATGAGCACGATGCCCGGACTCGGAAAGGTGCCAGCTGCCATGGGTATCGACATCGACTCCGACGGCAACATCGTCGGTCTCAACTAGCTACAGCGACACAGTCTCATGTTGCGCTTGCTGCGGCGTTCCGCGCGCCGTTCCGAGACGTCGGCGGCTCGGGCCGCCCGGCTTGGGTTGATCGAAGGTCTGACTTTTGAGGTAATCCCTCTCAAGAGCCTTAACGCTGCGCTTGAGGCTTTGCCGCCTGGTTCCCGTGTATCGGTGACGGCTTCACCGGTTAGGGGACAGAAGGAAACATGTGACATTGCCGAACGTGTGCTCGATATGGGCCACGAGGCGATACCTCATGTCTCGGCGCGGATGGTCGCCGATGAAGCGGACGTGCCGAAGTTGGCGGCATGGCTGCGCTCGACAGGCATCTCGACGATGTTTCTCGTTGGGGGCGATGCCGACCCGCCTGGGGCTTACTTTGATGCTCCGTCGTTCTTGCGTGATCTGCTTGATTGCGATCACGGGCTCGAGACCATCGGCGTGACTGCGTACCCCCATGGGCATCCGCTGATCTCTGATGAGGCGTTGCATAAGGCGCTTCACGACAAGCAAGCGATGCTCGACGAGGCTGGACTTGAGGGCTACTGCAGTACTCAGATGTGCTTTGATGCGCGCCGTATTGAGAACTGGGTGCGTACTGAGCGGGCTGCTGGCATGAAGCTTCCTGTTCATCTCGGGATCGCTGGGGTGGTTGACCGGGCGAGGTTGCTGACAATGGGGGTACGCCTCGGTGTGGGCCCATCACTGCGGTATCTGCGCAAGAACCGAGCGGCGATCTCGCGTCTGATGACCAAGCCGAGCTACAACCCCGATCACCTGCTGAGTGCTCTTAGCCCTGTTGCAACCGAGCTAAACATCACCGGGCTGCACGTGTTCACGTTCAACCAGGTCGACGCCACGGCCACCTGGCAAGCCTCCCACTCCCCCTAGGAGTTATCGCTCCTAGGGGTTGCTAAATCCGGGGCTGCCATCGGGCGTGTCGCTTTGAGGGTCACAGCGGTGAGGGTGCGCGGCCGTGTCATAGGGGTCAAGTACTTTCGGATGCATGGACATCACCCCCATTATTGCCATCGTTGCTACGGCTGTTGTGGTGCTCGGAGCAGGTGTCGCAGCCGGCTTTACGGCAGGTCGTAGAAGTGGCGCCGACACTCACCTAGAGCTCGCAAACAAGACCTCACTCCTTCAAGAAACACAACGGGAGTTACACGAGAGCGGCCAGCGTGTTGTTGGCTTGCAGGAGGAAGTGGCGCGCACATCTTCGGTCTTGCGGGATTGTCAACAGGGCTTGCGAGACAGTCAACGGCGCGTGGTTGACCTACACACCAGCAACGGTGACCTGCAGAGCAAGTTGGTTCGTTCATCAACACTTCTTGACCAGCGAGACGAGCAGTTCAAGAAGCTCTCTTCCGATCTCACCACGGTCCGGGCGGCTCGTGATGCTGCCAGGAAGCGCCTAAGTGCTACCGAGAATCGCTTGGCGCAGGTCGAAGCGCAGCACGAGGCACGCACCGAGGAGCTTGAGCGTGCCGAGACGAAGCTGAACGAGAAGTTCCGCAGCATTGCAACCACTGCACTGCGTGAGAACAACGAAGCGTTTCTTCAGCAAGCGAAGGAACAGTTGGATGGTCAACGCCAACTCGGGGTCGCCGAACTTGAGAAGCAAAAGGACGCCATCGGAGCTGTCATAGGCCCCGTCCAGGCGGGCCTCCAGCGGCTAGATGAACACACTCGCGCGATGGAACGTCGCCGGGTTGGTGACTCTGAACGGTTGACTGCTCAGCTTGAGTCGTTGTCCAGAGTTACCGGGAACCTGAACGAAACACTGCGATCGCCGAACCTGCGGGGTCAGTGGGCAGAGCAGCAGCTTGCAAACATCCTGGAACTCTCAGGAATGCACCAGCGCATCGATTTCGACCTGCAATGCACGATCCCGGTCGCTGGAGGCAACATCCGACCGGACGCAGTCGTACGTGTCCCGCCTTCTGCGAAGGTCGTTATTGACGCCAAGGCGCCTCTTGACAGCTACTTGCGTGCGCAAGAAGCAGTTGAAGGGTCTGTTGCGCAGACAGCGATTACGGCGCATGCAGCCGCCCTTGAAGGCCATGCGAAGGCTCTGGGGAGGCGCAATTACGACACTGCTGTTGGTGGGTCTCCCGACTTCGTGCTGATGTTCGTACCCGCAGATCCGATTCTTGATGCGGCAATGAAGGTGCGGCCGACGCTCTGGGAGGAGGCTTGGAGTCAACACAAGGTGCTGATCGCAACGCCTGGCACGCTGCTTGCGTTCCTTCGAACAGTTGCTCTTGCTTGGCAGCAACACGACATGCACGAGAATGCACTGGCAATTGCAGCCCTTGGGAAGGAACTGTTTAACCGCCTGAACATCTTCACATCCCACGTACGCAAGGTCGGCGCAAGTCTTGAGAAGGCCGTTACCGCTTACAACCAGGGCGTCGGATCGCTCGAGCGTCGAGTTCTGCCGCAGGCTCGTCGCTTCACAGAGCTGGGTGCAGTCGCCGAGACAGCAACACCAATCGCAGAGTTGGCACGGGTCGAGCGCCAGGTGCGCGAACCATCCAACAAGCGAGCCGCATAGACGTATTGTGTTGCGTTGTAAGGGCGCCGGTCGACTGAGCCTCACCTATCAGGCTCGTTCTCCTTAGCTCGACGGGTGACCGTAACCAACCCAACTGACTGGACAAGACAGCGACTAGATGAACGATCCAACTGACTTCGAAGCTTGGCCCGAACTAGAGCCGAGGCTTGATGACCCTGATGCTGAGCGAGCGAGGCTGCTCGAAGACCTGGCACGCAGCTATCGGCTATTCGCGGCGCTGCGTTGGGGCGAACTCGGTGATGGTCACATCACCTGTCGTGATCCCGAACAGCTTGATCACATGTGGTTGCTGCGCTACCGGGTGCCGTTCGAGTGCGCCCGGGCCGCCGACATGGTTCTGGTCAGCCCTGACGGTCGCGCATTTGACCAGTCGGGCAAGAGGGTCCAAATCAACAACACGGCGTACCACATTCACCAGCCGATCCACGACGCCCGGCCCGACGTGACAGCCGCGGCGCATGTTCACACCCAGTGGGGCACTCCGTTTGCGGCCGAGCGTCGCATGATCGAGCCGATCACCCAAGAGTCGACGATGTTCTTCGAAGATCACGCACTCTTTGATGACGAGGAAGTGCAGATCCTCTCGTGTGACGGTGGCAAGCGCATTGCGGTTGCGCTCGGCGACAACCGTGCCGTGATCCTGGCAAACCACGGGTTGTTAACGGTCGGCAACAGCCCTGCTGACGCAGTCGGTTGGTTTGTGTTGATGGAGCGGGTTGCAGAAGTTCAGATGAAGGCTCGCCGCGGTCTACCGATCTCTGCAATCGCCGCGCGCGCGTCGCGTGACGACATCGGCGAGGGCGATTATGGATGGGACCTGTTCAACTGGGCTATCCGCCGTCATCTCCGGGCTGACCACAACTAACCAGCCAACTTCGCCGAGGCTGCCGTTGAAGCCTTAGTGCTTAGAGGCCGGACTCCGGCGGTTTGGCGGGTGTCGGCGGCGGCACCGTATGGCTTAGGGGAAGGCGCCTTGCATACGAGCAGCTGAAAGGGTGTTCTGCAACAGACAAGCGATCGTCATCGGGCCTGTACCCCCAGGCATCGGAGTAACCGCTCCGGCGACCTCCTGAACTCCATCGAAGTCCACATCGCCCACGATGCCCTCAGCGGTGCGTGAGATGCCTACATCAACCACTGCGGCACCCGGCTTCACAAAGTCCGCCGTTACTAGCCGGGCCACGCCAACTGCAGCGACGATGATGTCGGCACGCCGGCATTGCGCTTGTAACTCTCGAGTCCGGCTGTGAGCAAGCGTGGGTGTTGTGTCGATGCCCTTGCGACCGAGCAGAAGTATCTGTGGCAGGCCCACCAGTGTGGAACGCCCGATCACCACAGCGTTCTTGCCCGAGGTCGTGACGCCATAGCGATCTAGCAGTCGCATCACCCCGAGTGGCGTACAGGGCACGTGTCCCTGCTGGCCTCGCACTAGGCGCCCCATCGACGCGGGCGTTAGCCCATCTACGTCCTTGGCAGGCGGGATCAGATCAAGCACGGCCTCGGCGTTGAGACCTTGCGGTAGCGGCAACTGCACCAGGATCCCATGCACTCGAGGGTCATTGGCGAGGCCCCTCACGGCTTCTTCGACTTCGGCTTGCGTCACATCCGCATCAAGCTCCACATGGCGAGACCGCATTGCGGCCTCCGCAGCCTTGCGCTGCTTGTTGCGCACATAGATGCGGCTTGGCCTGTCGTCACCCACCAATACGGTGGCGAGACACACTTCGGGGCTACCGGCCGCAGTGATCTCGGCGTTGATCTGAGCGACGATCTCGTCCCGCAGACGGTTGCCATCCATGAGGACTGCACCACCAGGGGTGCGTTCGCTTGTTGCGTTCACGGTAGTACCTCGACAAGTTTCGGTTGCTGTGTCATCTTGTTTCCTCAGTTGCGGCTGTCACTGCGAAGTGCGGCTGCAATTTCGCTCGTCTTTGCACAACTCAGCGCACAAGAGTACGCATCCTCGACCTACGATGACTGCTTCAGCATGTGGGCCCGTCGCTGCGGTGATTCGCATGCCGATCACCGTGGCTGTTCACGACCGGGGTATCGCCGCGCATGGTTCTCGTCGCCGACATTTTGTCTAAGTCTGCTATTGCGAGCGTCGCGCGCACCCGGCAAGAAGGCGTAATCGGCGTGTTGGTTTTTCGGTCATGAGTTCACTTCGAACCACGAGTGAGGCCGTTGAACCTCTAATTGCTCCGTTCTCAGGGTGGATGGTGAAGCCGGAGTGGGCCGACCGGGTAATAAGTCGGGCATATGACAATTTGACCCCAGATCAGCGCAGGTCAATAACTCTGGCGAATCCGTACAGCTATGTGAACGTGACCCGCAGCAACGAAGACATCCTCGATGACGATGACCTGTCGATCCCGAACCTGGTCACCCATGGTGCTGCTGCATTAACCCGCCTGCTCGACGCTGAGGTCTTTGCCGAGACAGGTCGCCCGGCCTTGTACCTGTACCGGCTGACGCATTCACGCGCCTCGCAGACTGGTCTGATCTGCACAGTTCCTGTGAGCGGTTACTGCAACGATCGCATCCGGATTCATGAGGGTGTGCGAGACGATCGCGCCGAGTTGTTGACCTCACATCTGTTGGGGGTTGGGGCTAGTTCAAGCCCAGCTTCGTTGACCGTGCGGGAAGCCCCGGAGTTTGAGCAACTCCTGGATGCGGTCACCGATAATGCTGCAGCGGAGCTCACGTTCGGCTCAGATCTAGTTCGCCACGAGATCTGGACGGTTCCCGAGGAGTTGACGGAGCCGTTCGTGTCTTCGCTTGAAACGAAGGTGCTGTATGTAACGGATGGACATCACCGCTCCGCGGCGGCACAGCGGGCATTGGCTCGCCACCCGGAAGATCCAGTGTTAACTCGCACCCTTGCGTCTGTCTTTCCTCACAGGCAGTTGCATGTGGAGGCTTACCACCGGATGGTGGCCGATCAGCGTCATAGCGATCCTGCCGACACGCTGTTGGCTATACAAGCGGTGACACGCCTAGATACCGCAGTTGACGTAGCAGACGCTTTGCCTCGCTGTCGCGGCGAGGTTGGTGTGTATCTCAACAGGTCGTGGTTCCGACTCACTTTGCCGCCGGCACCTGAAGGTGCGGGTCCTATCGACTCGCTTGATGTCGAGCGTCTCAGGTGCCTGATCATTGATGGTGCGCTCGGCGCTGATGAGCTCGCAACTAATGGGACAGTTGACTATCTGCCTGATACTGCGGGCCTTGTGACGCTTATGCAAAGTTGTGACTCAACCGGGAGAGTGGGGTTTGTGATGTACCCGCTTGAGGTAGATGAGCTACTTGAAGTTGCTGATGCTAGAACCAAGATGCCGCCAAAGTCAAGCTTCTTTTATCCCAAGACAAGGGCGGGGATCTTCTTGCGTGTGCTCGGTAGGGGTGCAACAGCTCACTTGACGCCGTCTTAGCCGCCTTACTACTGACGTGCCATCTCAGCGCGTGCAGTAGCGGCCAAATCAAGCTGTGTCCTTGGCGCGAGACGTATCTCGACTTCATGCAGGACGCCGCTAAAGGCAAAGGGGCCTTCGTACCGAGGTGATACAGCCGAACCGTGATCACGCCCGATGCTGGTTCCAAGCGACGACACAATTCCCATGAACACGGGCAGTTCACAGCGCCCGCTACGCACACCGTTAATGCCGATTTTAAGGCGACCGTAAGTAGTCGCCGATTTTAAGCATTCCGGTTGTACGGCTGCGGCGGCGAATCCGCAATGTCAGCGTGACGTCACCTAGTGGTATCTGACTCTTGGATTCGACAAGTGTGTGGTCGCCAAACGCGTTGTAGTCAACGACAAGGTGATCGTTTTGGACAAACAGTGAGACTCCCCCACCCGCACTACCGAGCGCCCAGATGACTCCCTCATCACCTCTCTGACGAGTGATCCGAGCTGCGAGATCGAATCTCTTGCCGCCGGGCGATGGCGCTGCTTGCACGGCGATAGGTGACATCGGTGGCCGGTAGATGTACCGGCGATTTAGCCGGTGAGGTGAGTGATCGCTGAGCCGGGAAGCGAACAACCGGAAAGCTGGCGTGTCATCGAGAGGCAACACGCCGTGTCGTTGGGCTTCACTCCACCACAACTCAATCAGTTCACTTAGCTTCTCTGCGTGACTCTGCGCTAGATCATTACACTCAGAGAAGTCAACCGAGAGATCATAGAGTTCCCAGGACTCTGTATGGAAGTCAGCTCTGGGTTGGTGCCGGCACACAGCCTTCCAGTTGCCTGCAATGAGTGCCCGAGATCCGAACATCTCGAAGTACTGAAGATCGTTGGTAGCCGGATGTGAGGCATCAGAGATGATCGGAGAAAACGACTGACCTGTGATTGGCATCTGTTCGAGCCCGCGAAACACCGCCGGTGTTTCGGTGCTTGTTACCTCATAGATTGTTGGTGCAATATCTGACACGTTGACGAACTGGTGCCGCTTCGTTCCTCGCTGATCTGTCGCGATTGCCTCTGGCCAATGAATGACCATAGGCACATGAACTCCACCTTCATGGGTGTTCTGTTTGTACCACTTGAACGGGGTGTTACCACACTGAGCCCATCCCCACGGATAGTTGACATGGCTGCGCGGGCCACCAATTTCATCAAGACGCTTGACAGCCTCGGAAGGTGTCTCGAGGATGCCGTTGAAGTACTTCATCTCGTGTAGCACTCCAAATGGCCCGCCCTCTTGAGAAGCGCCGTTATCAGCAAGCACCATCAAAAGTGTGTTGTCGAGTTGGCCAAGACTCTCGAGGCCGTCGACTAAACGACCGATCTGATCGTCTGTGTGATCAAGAAAAGCTGCAAACGCTTCTTGGAGCCGGCATGCAAACACTTGTTGATCGGCGGGTAAGTCATCCCAAGGCTCGACGCCTGGATTACGTGGCGCCAACTGAGTGCCTGGTGGGATTACTCCGAGTTTGAGTTGTCGTTCGTACCAACGTTCGCGTATGACATCCCAGCCGTCGTCGTATTGTCCCCGGTACTTGAGGAGATACGACTCAGGCGCCTGGTGCGGGGCGTGTGTAGCGCCAAATGCTAGGTAGCCGAAGAACGGCCGGTCGGGTCGAATCCCCTTGCTGTCGTTGATCATCTGAAGCAGTTGATCGACAAGGTCTTGGCTCAGGTGATAGCCATCCTCGGGCCGCTGGGGAGGATCAGCAAGGTGATTGTCGATCACTAACTCGGGATAGAACTGATCAGTCTCACCTTCAAGGAACCCATAGAACCGATCAAATCCCCGGGCGAGCGGCCATTGATCAAACGGGCCTGCTGCTGAGGCATTTTGTGTGGGAGCCAGATGCCACTTTCCGACACAGAAAGTCGCATATCCGCTGGCTTGCATGTGCTCGGCGATCGTCGCAGCGTGGTTTGAGATGTGTCCACGCTGGTTCGGGAAACCGGTATTGAAGTTGGACAATGCGCGTAGGCCGACAGCGTGAGGCGAACGCCCCGTAAGCAGTGCAGCCCGGGTTGGTGAGCACAGCGGTGTCACATGGAAGTTCGTGAACTGCAGCCCGTTGGCGGCGAGTTTGTCAACATGGGGCGTGTCGATGTCGGAGCCATAGCAGCCGAACTGCGCAAACCCCGTGTCATCCAGTAGCACGATCACTACGTTTGGAACGCTGTCACCGGGATGACGAGGTTCAATGAATTCGGGCTCAGACTCTGGGAGAGTGCGTCCGATACGACCCTTGAACTCAGGTATCGGAACGAACGCCGCCTGATCAGACATGGTCAGTTTACCCATCCTTAGTCGATCACAACGCGGTGTGAGTCATCGCCAACCTGAACCGTGCCACCGAAGTGCTCTTTTGCCAAGGCCTTGAATTCGAGCAGGGTCTCAGCACTTGGCTGTGGCACATAGTGCGTCAAGCTTTGCCGCACTATCTGGTTTGTCCCAGTCACGTCTGGGCTACAGATCAAAGGTCGGCTGCTTGAATCGCCTCGGTGAGTATTGCTGCGCCTTCGTCTATCTCGTCTGCTGTGACGTTTAGCATGGGCGTGATTCGGATCACATTGCCATAAAGACCGCCTTTGCCAACCAACAATCCCCGCCTGCGGCACCTCTCAAGCACACGTCCTGCGCCTGCTGCATCGGGTTCTAGTGACCCAGCATGAACGAACTCAACGGCTTGCATGAGCCCTCGACCACGCAACTCAGCAGCCGTTTCGCTGCGCTCAACAACAGGCGCTAGTGCGTCTGTGAGACGTTTTCCCATCACCGCAGCGTTAGCTTGAAGATTGTCTTCAAGCACCCGGCGAAGTGTGGCTCGACCAGCCGCAGCAGAAAGTGGATTGCCACCAAACGTAGAGAACTGCAATGCGCCTATCGAGTCAGCAATGTCAGCACGCACTACGACACCTGCAAGGGTGATGCCGTTACCTACACCTTTGGCAAATGTGAGCATGTCTGGCACTATCCCGTGTGCTTCGTATCCCCAGAAATGCTTGCCAGTGCGTCCCCATCCGGTCTGCACTTCATCCGAGATGAACAGGATCTTGTGTGCGGAAAGGATCTTGTGCATCTCTCCAAAGAACCCGTCTGGAGGTGTTGCGAACCCTCCGACTCCCTGGATCGGTTCTGCAATCATTGCTGCCACATCACCAGATGTAGTCATATCAATTAACTGCACCAGGTCATCAACACAGGCACCTGTGTATGCGTCATCATCTAGATGACGGAAGGGGCTACGTAACCGGTAACCCCCATGAACAAACGTGACGTTGAGGCCGGTGAGGCTGGTACTTGACCAACCTCGATGTGCAGTAATGGCTTGGGTTGCGAAGGAACGACCGTGATAGCTATTTCGCATCGCCAGAATCTGATTGGAACCACGGTGAGCTGTGGCCATCAGTAGCGCTGCGTCATTTGCTTCGCTGCCGGAAGGCGTAAAGAAAACTCGAGCGTCTTCAATGCCAGAAACTGCTGCGACGTCCTCGGCGAATGCAATCATCGGCTCGCTCAAATAGAGCGTTGAGGTGTGCATGACTTTGGCTGCCTGCTCTTGCACGGCTGCCACAACGCTCGGTTCGCTGTGGCCGATCATCGTCGTTAGCACGCCACCGAAGAAGTCGAGATAGCGATTGCCCTCTACGTCGTAGATATAGCTGCCTTCACCCCGATCGATTGACACCGGTTCGTCATAGAGAAGGTGCAGGAAGCTCGGCAATACGGCGGAGTAGCGCGCCGTAAGTTCAGCATTAGTGTTCATCGCCCGAGATTATGCCGTACTCAGGCATCGCTGCGTTACGACGATCTAGTCACCTCGGAGCTTGCGCGCCAGGTACACGGCCAACTTGGCTTCTCGGTTAGTGCGAAACTCGTAGCTGTCAGCGCTGGCGAGGATCCAGCGACTGCCTCGAACCCCAAGCCATCGCAGAGGCTCCGGTTCCCAGTTGCGATGGCGAACGTTGACCCAAGGGAGTCGGGTGCGATCCGTGTCATGGTCCGTGATGAGATCCGCAAGGGTACGCCCGACAAGATTTGAGGGTGCTACGCCTTCGCCTACGTAGCCCCCGGCCCCTGCTGTTCCTGCCGGTTTGTCGTAGTGAACGAAGGGCGTCCAGTTGCGTGTCACCCCGAGTACGCCACCCCAGCGGTGGGTGACGGCAACGTCTTTGAGCGCTGGAAACAGGTCGACGAGAGTGGCGTGGATGCGGTCGTGGGAGCGGTGATGACGTTCGATTTTGGGGCTGATCCTCGACCCGAACAGGTAGGGCACACCTCTCCCCCCAAAGGCGAGGCGGTTATCTGCAGTGCGCTGTCCATAGATGACCATGTAGCGGTCGTCTGTAAATGTCGGACGATCGTGTAGGCCGATCTCGTCAAATACTTCCTCTGGGATTGGCTCGGTGCCGATCATCAGCGAGTAGATGGGCAGCAACTGTCGCCGCCTGCCTCGCAGATCTCGGGTGTAGGCCTCGGTGGCACGTACCACCACTTCTGCTCGTATGACGCCTCGGGTTGTGTGAACTTGCTGCGGCTCCAGCGCGACCACAGATGTGCCCTCGTAGATGGTGGCGCCTCGTCGTTCGGTGGCTTGTGCGAGCCCCCTCACGAGCCGAGCGGGATCGACCGCCGCACATGCTGCAAAGAAGATGCCACTGCGGACTTCGGTTGCTCTGGCATAGTTGCGGGCTTCGTCGGCTCTAAGGAGGCGGATCTCGTCGCTGGTGAGCCCGAGTTCGTGATGGTGGGCTACCTCTGCGGCTTGTCGCTTGGCTTGTGGTTCGTTGCGAGCAAGGCGGATGACGCCGCCTTTCTGGTATCCGCAGTTGATGCTTTCGGTGCGACAGACATGTCCGATTTCATCGACGCTGTCGAAGACCGCTCGACATAAGCGCAGCGACGATTCGAGATTGGAGAGGGCAGCGTATTTTTTGATGCCCGCCGCAAGTTCGCCGACCGCCCATCCCCCATTTCGGCCCGACGCTCCGAAGCCACACACTTCGCGTTCGATGACCGCGACCCGCAAGTTCGGGTCACGGGCGAGGAGGTAGTAGGCCGTCCAAAGGCCAGTGAAACCACCGCCGACTATGGCGATATCGACATCGGTGTCGCCGTCTAGGGCTGGGCGGGGAGTCAGCGAGCCGGGATAGTTGTCGAGCCACATTGAGCGTGACCGGTAGCGGGCTTCGTCAGCCATGGCCGAACTGTATGGTGGTTGCTTGTTCGCCCGGCCCATGTGCAACCGGCGGCTACTGTGCCAGAGTGCGCCGACCACAGATCAGGTTTGTTGAGTTCAGCGGCTGTCCCGAGGAGATGGGTGAAACCCACGGAGGGACGTACGCGGCGGAGATCCGACGATATGTGGATGATCGTGTCGGGTTGGTCGCGTCAGGGGTCTGGAGTGGTGGGCCAATTGATCGAAGCGATGTGCTTGACCTCGCCGGCCAGTGTGTAGCCGCTCACCAGGAGTTTTCGCCCTCGCTGTTTGCTGAGATGGAAGCGATGGCTGCGGCGGCTGGAATCTCGCTTGCCGAGGCGGTCGTTGTCGGAGGATTCACCGACTTCGTCGACACAGTTTGTGCAACCAGATCGAACGGGTCAGCCAAACTGCATTCGGATGGAGCGGTTGACGCTTCACCAGAGCACTCGTTTGACGGCGAGACAATGCCCATCGACAAGACCGGGCATTTGTTCACAGGCATTGGGAACGTCGAGATCCAGTTGCACGGTGGTGGTGCGAACGGAGAAACGGCAGTTGATCGTCCACAAATCCGGGAGGCTGCGGAGACCGACGATTGCACTGCGTTTCTGATACCGGATGGTGGGGCTGGCGGGTCGGGCTTTCTGGGTCAGACCTGGGACATGCACGCTTCTGCGACCGATCATGTTGTGCTTGCGAGATTGAGACCTGAGTCGAGTCCTGAGGCATTGGTGTTCACGACTGTTGGCTGTTTGGGTCAGATTGGCATGAACGAGGCAGGGGTTTGTGTGGGGATCAACAACCTCACAGGGTCGGACGGTTGTTTTGGGGTTACCTGGCCACTGGTTGTGCGCGAGATGTTGGCATGCGAGAGTGCGGCGGCGGCACTGCGGGTGCTACTAGGAGCAAACCTCGCTGGTGCTCACAATTATTTGATACTTGATGCCTCCGGGGTCGGTTACAACATTGAAGCGATGCCGTCGATGAGGCGCGTTGAAGCTCTAGCCGATGAGCCGAGCGTTCACACGAACCATGTGATCGATCCAACTGTTGTGACTCTTGAGGGTGAACGCGAACTGGACTCAGTGATCAACTCTCAACGGCGCCTAGAAGTTGCGACCGAGATGCTGAAGGACTGTGAGGGCGAGATTGATTTGGAAGATCTGATTGCTGTGTTGCGTGAACCCACTGCAATCTGTCGGCGACCTATTGGTGTTCATGGAGTTGAGTCGAGTGGTGCAGTTGTTATGAGGCCTCGGAGAGGCGACTTTTGGGCTTGTTGGGGAATCCCTGCTGACAATGACTTCGAATACTTCTCAATGATCCCCGCATTAGCGTGACATGGGTGAGTTGATCTATACGAACATTCGTCGAGAGTGGGCAGATGCTCTTGAGCACATAGAGCACTCGTCATTCCCGACCGCTGATCGTGCTGACCTTTATGACGCTCATGAACTGCGGGCTCTAGCCGACGATTTCGCGGAAGGATGCGTTGTAGTTCTGGATAGCGATGTGCCAGTTGCTATGGGGTTAGGTATCCGTTTGAACTTCGACTTCGAACACAGCCAGCACTCAATTCGTGATCTCGTAGGCACTGACGGTGGAAGCGGCCATGATCCCGATGGTGACTGGTATTACGGAACGAGCATCGCGGTGTTGCCCAACTACCGCCGCCGTGGAATCGGCCGGAGACTCTACGATTTGCGCAAGGAAGTCTGTCGACGTTTAGGCCTTAAGGGAATAGTGGCAGGTGGTGTGATCCCGGGTTACGCCGATCACAAACATGAGATGTCAGCTGCGGACTATGTGTCAAGAGTCTCTAACGGTGAGTTATACGATCCAACACTGACCATGCAGTTGGCAAACGGCTTCGAAGCCAGAGGCGTAATCGCCGACTACATCGTCGATCCAGCTGTAGACAACTGGGCCTCTCTAATCGTCTGGCAGAATGAACACTGGCTGCGTGGGTGTGGTTAGTGCAACACTCAAGAGATACCAGAGGCATCGTTATCCGATCTGGTGCGACGCCATTTCGCTCACCGACTTGGAGTTGAATCCCTGACAGAACCATGACTCAACGATTTTCTGGCCAAAACATCTTCATTACTGGAGCCGGTAGCGGAATAGGTAGGCGGTGCGCGGAACTTTTCGCTGCTGAGGGTGCCAACAACATCTATCTTGTCGACTACAAGCAGGACCGACTGGATGCGGTGGCACCTGTGATCGCGGCATCGGGCGCAACACCTCACCTGCTCAACTTCGACCTGGGTGTTATGGACAATTGCGCTGAGGCAATCTCTTACGCGCTTCAGGTTGATGCCAAGCTTGATGTCGTGATTTCAAATGCGGCAGCCTGGACGGATCGGGGATTCCTTGAGATGTCTGATGCTGATTGGCGCGGTGTATTGGCGGTGAACCTTGACGCGTATTACGTGATAGCTCAGCGATCAGCGCAGGCAATGGCGCGTACTGGAGGAGGTGTAATCCTGTTCACTTCCTCAATCTCTGCTCTCGGTCATGGGCGAGGGTTCACCAACTATTGTGTTGCTAAAGCAGGCGTTGTTGCATTAGCGAAAGCCATCGCTGTCGAGTGCGCTCCTTTCAACATTCGTTGCAACTGTGTGGCTCCGGGTCCCGCTGACACCCAGCAATCGGTAGATGTGGCAGGCGAAGAGTTGATGCAGAAGTGGCGCTCCGATGGATTCCCACTCGTGCCGCTCAACCGTTTAGCTTCAACCGATGACATTGCGCATGCGTTCTTGTATCTGGCATCTGAAGAAGCTCGCTACGTATCAGGCATCAACCTAGTAGTAGACGGAGCCCTAACCGCCCAAACCTACGACGTCCCCACTGACTAACCCCGAACACCGTGGAACTAACCGAACATAGAGACGTGACCAGTGGACGAACCCGGCGGCCCAGGCGTTAAGAGATCCTCGTTCGAGCCCCTAACGAGGATGACACTGTCATGAGATACGACTAGCGACGCTCTGAAGTGACCAAGCTCACATCGCGTTGCCTCGAGCGTTTCTCGACTCGGAGTATCAAGCCACAATGGAAGTTGTGCTACAGGATCAACTTCCAGCCACAAGTAGACAACTCCTTCCTCGCCTAGATTTGTCGCGTGCCACGTTGATCTAGGACCACCAATCTCCCGGAAAAGAGCTTGAAATTCTTCGTCAGTTAATCGTACAAGCTCGACAGTGTCACCCTTAGTTCTCACTCCGACCTTGACGTTCTCCACGATGGTTGGTGTAGTACATGCAACGTTAGAGTATGAGCTACAAGAGACAGAGCTAACAGTTGCAAGCGCTGCGAATATTATACATCGCCTCAACCAGTATGTTCTACGTCGGGTCATAGCGACTAGCACGTCTCTTGACCGTAAGCATTGAGGGCATCTCTATAGTCACACAAAAGGGACCGGTTGTCCTTCTTCATTGTCTCCAAAGTTGTTCTCCGGACGTCCATTAAGAGTCTCACCCAAAATACTCATGTAGCACGACAACGCTGACTTGCGCGCCATGCGTAACGACACTACTAGCGCCGCCGCATTCCCAGCGTCAGTGGCAACGCGCTTATCACGCCCAATTGTACCCTTAAGTACGGCCACGAGTTGCGCGCTCTCGGCACGTGCAGAGAACGTGCCGACTTCGGCATGGGCTTGTAGGATGCGAGTCGCAAGCCGTGCGTCCTGAGCGACTAATCCCAACGCTTGGAAGTTCCGATCAAAGTCACAAGCCCAGGCGTCCGGCCAAACGAACAAATCTGAGCGGAGACTAGGTTTGACGTCATGGCTGTCTTCAGCCCAGAAGTCGCTCGTCTAGAGGTAACACCAACACTTGACCACGCGCGTCAAGCTGCTCAAGCGCTCATGGGTGAAGGCGTCGGGCAAGTCTTGCTGTACGGATCGGTCGCTCGGGGCGAACCGCATCCTGGTAGTGACGTCGACCTCATCGCCCTGTTCGATGATCTCGGCAATTATTCGGCGCGTCTACCTCTGAAGTGGCGTCTGACCCAGATCGCTGAGACGGCTGCTGGTGTTGCCATTGACGTTCATGTGACGGATCGCCCTGAATGGCGCGTACGACAACGAGTGTCAGCCTCGTTTGAGGCCGCCATCTCAAGTGATGCCATCTGCATCGCCGAGCGTGACCCCATTGTGGCAGTGGAGTGGAGAAAGGAGATCGGATTGCCAGCCTCAAACTCCGAGATAGCCCTCAAGAGACTTGCAGAGATGGGCGACGCCATCAGTCAGATGGGTCGCAACATTCCTCGGCATGCGTTTGGGTTGCCTGCAGATCCAGATCCCGAATCTCTGTTTTGGGAGCGCGCCGAGGCGCGCCGGTTGCGTACGATCGGCAGAGATGCTTGCATGACAATCGAAACGTCGCTCAAGACTGTGATTGCCGTCTCCGGGCAAAGGCCACGTTACACACATAGCATCGCTCATCTGCTCCGTGGATCGGGCGACCGTGCATCGCAGTTGGCAGAGTTGTTGGATGGTGTTCGAGACAACACGCTGCGCCCTGATTTCGAGTCGTTCGATGATGTTGGTTTGTGGCGTCAAGTAGAGAGCTATCCGGGTGACTTCCCAGACACTGATCTGGAATATCTCAAACGCCGTGTGCCTGCATTTGTCACAGCCGCACTCAAGATAGCAGAGTACACGATGTCCGAGATCGCTGCCGACCACGAGTCCGATCCGACTATTTCGGTCGTACAACGCGAGATTGATGCCGCCAAAACCTCCGTTCACGAACACGATCTCCTAACCGGCTATCCCGCATAACCCAACTCCCCACAACCCCAATAACTCCGACGAGATCTCGGGGTGGTAGTCACCGCTTCAATGAGGGGCCGAGTTAACACTCGGCCAAACCACCCGCAAGGAAAGCAAGAGTTTCACCGGTGTTCGTCGCTTCAACGAGGGGCCGAGTTAACACTCGGCCAAACTGGCTAAGGGCACTTTCCGGGGCGTGGTAGCGATGGCGCTTCAATGAGGGGCCGAGTTAACACTCGGCCAAACAAGGATCCTGCCCCGGACGCATACGACGCTCACGCCAGCTTCAATGAGGGGCCGAGTTAACACTCGGCCAAGTTAACACTCGGCCAAACATGAACACTAGGAAGGAAGGCCCCCTATGGGATATGAGCTTCAATGAGGGGCCGAGTTAACACTCGGCCAAACCTGACTATCCCGTCACGATCGTCGAAGGCAACATAACGCTTCAATGAGGGGCCGAGTTAACACTCGGCCAAACGACTTGCGGGTATGCCTGTGCTTCAAACAATAAAGCGATCGCTTCAATGAGGGGCCGAGTTAACACTCGGCCAAACGCCTGGATGTGACCGGGGCGGAAGCCGAGCTGCGCACCGCTTCAATGAGGGGCCGAGTTAACACTCGGCCAAACAAGGATCCTGCCCCGGACGCATACGACGCTCACGCCAGCTTCAATGAGGGGCCGAGTTAACACTCGGCCAAACATGAACACTAGGAAGGAAGGCCCCCTATGGGATATGAGCTTCAATGAGGGGCCGAGTTAACACTCGGCCAAACCTGACTATCCCGTCACGATCGTCGAAGGCAACATAACGCTTCAATGAGGGGCCGAGTTAACACTCGGCCAAACGACTTGCGGGTATGCCTGTGCTTCAAACAATAAAGCGATCGCTTCAATGAGGGGGCCGAGTTAACACTCGGCCAAACGCCTGGATGTGACCGGGGCGGAAGCCGAGCTGCGCACCGCTTCAATGAGGGGCCGAGTTAACACTCGGCCAAACAGCCAAGACAACACTCGCCACAGGCGACGAACTGTACGGCTTCAATGAGGGGCCGAGTTAACACTCGGCCAAACGTGCAAGTTAATGTCACTGTCCCGTCCGGGCCGGTGGCTTCAATGAGGGGCCGAGTTAACACTCGGCCAAACTAGGAAATTCTCGGATTGATCCCTGCTCAAAGATATTAGCTTCAATGAGGGGCCGAGTTAACACTCGGCCAAACATTCAGTGAGGTCGTTGGGTGCGCCCCCGGCCTTTGGCTTCAATGAGGGGCCGAGTTAACACTCGGCCAAACCTGGATGAATCTTCGCCCGGCGTGGCCTGATGTTTTGCTTCAATGAGGGGCCGAGTTAACACTCGGCCAAACCCATCGGCGATGCTGCGGTGGTTGGTGACCACTCAGCTTCAATGAGGGGCCGAGTTAACACTCGGCCAAACGAGTCACCCGGGAGTGCCAGTTTCGCTATCTCAGTCGGCTTCAATGAGGGGCCGAGTTAACACTCGGCCAAACAACCGTCATACCCAGCTCACGAGCCAGACCGAACTCGGCTTCAATGAGGGGCCGAGTTAACACTCGGCCAAACGGCCGGGCATGCTTATTCGATTGCCGGCGTAAACCGTGGCTTCAATGAGGGGCCGAGTTAACACTCGGCCAAACGACTTGCGACGAGCGAGGCGGAGCGTCCGAACCCGGCGCTTCAATGAGGGGCCGAGTTAACACTCGGCCAAACGAGCGGAACCGGTGGCTGCCCGGTTCGAAAGAGGATCCGGCTTCAATGAGGGGCCGAGTTAACACTCGGCCAAACCCGCAAATCGATTGACGATCCTTGCGCCATGATATTTGCTTCAATGAGGGGCCGAGTTAACACTCGGCCAAACAACGGCCCGGATTGCCGTGTCGCAATCAGCGAGCGAGCTTCAATGAGGGGCCGAGTTAACACTCGGCCAAACCGGGGATCCCCCCGTTCAGGATGCGCTTAGCCAGATCGCTTCAATGAGGGGCCGAGTTAACACTCGGCCAAACGCAGAAATCCTCGACGAGATCAGCTAAATAGTGTCGCCTTCAATGAGGGGCCGAGTTAACACTCGGCCAAACGAGTCGCAGGAACTAGTCCCCGTCGATTTCGGCCCGTTGCCTTCAATGAGGGGCCGAGTTAACACTCGGCCAAACCCGCCGCCGGCACCACCGACATCCCTATCGCTGTTGCCCCTTCAATGAGGGGCCGAGTTAACACTCGGCCAAACCGGCACCACACTTGAAACACTCGCCGCCTATGGCAAGCCTTCAATGAGGGGCCGAGTTAACACTCGGCCAAACATGCGCGATGATGAGAACCCCGATGCCGGCCAGTTGCCTTCAATGAGGGGCCGAGTTAACACTCGGCCAAACCCGTCAAGCTTCACTCCATAGAACTGCTTGGTTGACCTTCAATGAGGGGCCGAGTTAACACTCGGCCAAACTGCTGAGTGTGAGCGTCTCGCTGCGGCTTATTTCGCCCTTCAATGAGGGGCCGAGTTAACACTCGGCCAAACTCGGGACACTACCGGAGCGTCCGGCCTGATCACAATCCTTCAATGAGGGGCCGAGTTAACACTCGGCCAAACCAGCATCGGCACGAGCCACTCCGGGCGCGGTGCCCGGCCTTCAATGAGGGGCCGAGTTAACACTCGGCCAAACTAGCGATGATCACGGTGCGGCGCATCGGAGCCGCGCTCCTTCAATGAGGGGCCGAGTTAACACTCGGCCAAACATGTTGAACCGTTTGCGGGGATGCTAGGTGTTTTGTTGCCTTCAATGAGGGGCCGAGTTAACACTCGGCCAAACACCCTGTGCCCGGTTGGGATCACTGCCCATCACTCGCCTTCAATGAGGGGCCGAGTTAACACTCGGCCAAACACGGCTACATCACATGTAGCTGAAACGGCTACAACGCCTTCAATGAGGGGCCGAGTTAACACTCGGCCAAACATCTCATAGACCGGGAACCCCGCCTAGCCCGGCTACCTTCAATGAGGGGCCGAGTTAACACTCGGCCAAACATCTCACCGAGCTACATCAACTGGCTACCGCCTTCGCCCTTCAATGAGGGGCCGAGTTAACACTCGGCCAAACCCGGAACGGTCACTCATTACGATCTGGGATATCGACCTTCAATGAGGGGCCGAGTTAACACTCGGCCAAACGTGGGATTCCGATCATTATCCTGTGAGTTCCTGTCGCCTTCAATGAGGGGCCGAGTTAACACTCGGCCAAACCCCGATCGGGGTTGACGCCTCAGGCCGAGCCGTTTGGCCGAGTTAACACTCGGCCAAACTCGCGGCGTCAGATATGGCAGGACGGGCCCGGGCTTTGCCGAGCCGTTTGGCCGAGTTAACACTCGGCCAAACCACTGAAATTCAGTTGAGGGCTTCCATGATTGCGGATGCCGAGCCGTTTGGCCGAGTTAACACTCGGCCAAACTGCGATTCCCTGACTACCGTTCACCAGCAGATTCGGGCCGAGCCGTTTGGCCGAGTTAACACTCGGCCAAACTCCCGAAAGTACCGGAGGATCCCCGGGAGGGTGATCCAGCCGAGCCGTTTGGCCGAGTTAACACTCGGCCAAACCCCACTATCTTTCGTGGATATGTGGAAAGATGGGGGCAGCCGAGCCGTTTGGCCGAGTTAACACTCGGCCAAACATCTTTGAGCACGGATCAATCCGGCTGTTTCCTAAGCCGAGCCGTTTGGCCGAGTTAACACTCGGCCAAACCCCGAGGTGCCTCCCGGTGGATCCGGATGGGTTTCCGGCCGAGCCGTTTGGCCGAGTTAACACTCGGCCAAACATCCCATAGGGGATACTGATCTGACCTGTGCTGAACCGCCGAGCCGTTTGGCCGAGTTAACACTCGGCCAAACTCGTGAGATCCATGCTTTGGTTGGGCACGACTATTCGGCCGAGCCGTTTGGCCGAGTTAACACTCGGCCAAACCCGATAAGCAGGAGGCTATTAGCGATCTGTATAATCCGCCGAGCCGTTTGGCCGAGTTAACACTCGGCCAAACTCCTGACCATTGGGCCGCGTCGAGGATCAACGCTTGGCCGAGCCGTTTGGCCGAGTTAACACTCGGCCAAACCAAACTGAAACAACAGTTGGTGCGACAGAATCCCCCGGCCGAGCCGTTTGGCCGAGTTAACACTCGGCCAAACGCGGTGCCCCCGGTTCGCACAAAAGGCCGGCCGCACTGGCCGAGCCGTTTGGCCGAGTTAACACTCGGCCAAACCGGAGATCTCGGGCATTCCAGTTGATCAGATCGTCGGCCGAGCCGTTTGGCCGAGTTAACACTCGGCCAAACCTGTTGATTTCGCGGGTTACCCAGTGGCTCATGCCGGCCGAGCCGTTTGGCCGAGTTAACACTCGGCCAAACTGCTGATCCGCGACGACCGATGCTTAGCCCTTGAGATCGCCGAGCCGTTTGGCCGAGTTAACACTCGGCCAAACCCGCGGGCACCCTGACCTCCGCCACCACCAGCAATGAGCCGAGCCGTTTGGCCGAGTTAACACTCGGCCAAACCCGCTATAATGATGAGCGGTGAGTATCACTTGCCGTTGCCGAGCCGTTTGGCCGAGTTAACACTCGGCCAAACCCCCCGCCTAAACGGGGGCCCGTCCTGCTTTTAATTGGCCGAGCCGTTTGGCCGAGTTAACACTCGGCCAAACCTCGAAGGCGACACGACACTAGCGACGATGAGTGTCGCCGAGCCGTTTGGCCGAGTTAACACTCGGCCAAACGGCTCGCTGATTTTGTGCTGCTTGACCTTGGACTTTGCGGCACATTTCGAGCGGTGAGGGAGTCCATGCTCCCTGAAGCATCTGTATTCGGTTTTCAAGCAACTGGAATTCGTGTCGGACATGGATTCGAGCGGTTCCCGAGGTCCGGATGCTCATTCTAGCACTCGCAGCTAGACAATCGTCGGTCCAGCCGTTGGGAGAGCTGGCCTGACTCCCATGAAATCAAAGCACTCCTCGCCCTTGCCAGTTGGTGAGCCAAGATTAATGTATGCGATTGAATCGTCGGCGTGGTGGATAATGTTGGCTAGCTCTTGCTTTAGCGCATACAGTTCTACGCGGTCAAGATCACACACGAACACACTGTACTGCAGTGCCCAGCCGAAATCTTTGACCGTCTTGTGTACAGCCCTTAAGCGTTTGGGATCACTAATGTCATAACAGACCAAGTATCGGCTTCTATAGTAGGCCACAGTTACCGGGTCATGAAGGGAACGTAGTCTGGAACCTCACGCATCAAGTGAGCAGCAAGCACTCGCGCCTGAACCTCTAGGACTCGACGATAAGTGATCCGGTATCCATACGTTGGATGCGTTACATGCGTGTCCATACGACGCTCGTATGCCGCAATCACTGATCGACGACACCCTTTAGTCATTGAAACGGCTCCAGCTCGTCGAATGAAGAGAGATGGTCGCACTTCACCGTTGTTGATGACCGTTAACACTACTGACTCTGCGATCAGTGGACGGAACTCTTCCGCCAAGTCCAGAGCGAGTGCAGGCCGCCCGAATCTTGGTCGATGATATACACCAAGATACGGATCAAGTCCGACGGCAAATGCAGCTGCAGTTAAGTCTTTCACCAGCAGCGCGTACACGAACGACAGCAGACAGTTAGTCAAGTCACGCGGTGGTCGTCTATTGCGACCCCGATAGTCGAAGTCTGAAATGCTCGCGTTAGAGAGCATGCTGCTGAACTTTGAGAAGTACAGTCGGGCAGCGGCACCCTCTAGTCCAAGCAGTGACTCCACGCTTTCGATCTCATCCGTTTTCTGTGCCATCTGCTTGAGTTGATCGGTCGTCGTCTTGACGTTCTCGCGGGAGTTCCTCATCAAGATTGTACGTGAATTGCGTATCTTGCCTTGGATCATTGAACGTGCGATTGGCAGTCCAGCTTGTGCCGCAATAGCTGCCTGACGGCGACGCAGTTCAACGTGTTTGGACGGTAGCCCCTCAGCAATACCTTGAAACCAACCGCCGTACGAGAACCAGCAGACTGGGATTTCAGACCGGAAGGCTGCTCGCATCATCTGACTGCTGATCTGGACGTTGCCGTATATCGCGATCTGCGAGACATCAATTAGCCGAATCTGTTCAAGTTCCTCCTTGTGCTTGCGAACTACCACGCGACCCGATCTAACTCCGATGCGAGCGCCCTGTTCAGTGACATAGAGCGGCCTAGCTGCTGAGTCACGCGGCGTTAGCCGACGCCTTATGGTCGATGTCTCGAGACGGCCGCAGTTGACATTGATCTCATCTGGGAGACAGATCCCAACTAGCGAACAACGAGGGCATTTTGGGCTATCAACGAGAGGAGCAGGAGGCTCGGGGCTCCTCGCTACCTCCCTTAGTTCTTCGACAAGGTTCAGAGTATGGGAGACGAGAGTGTTATCGAACGGAATGGTTACTCTGCGACGGGTCTTGGCAAAGTAGATCTGACCCTCGGTCGACTCATAGCCGTTCTCGTTCAGGAGAATTCCGATCGTGCATAACTGGACTTTTTCGGGCATCCACGCAGGTCCGTGCTTCGGAGGCCTCCCTCTCTTGACTTCCACGGGTATGACGGCACCATCTTTGCTCTCGATGATGTCGGCCTTCGCAATGAGGCCTAACCTCCGAGAACTTAGTTCGACCGACCTTGCTGCACGTGCATGTGGTGATCTTCCCATCTGTCCGCCTCCTGCATCAACGACTCGATGCAGGAAGCGACCTTCAACTGTGTCCTGATTGTGCTCAAACTGTCCTTGTACCCATTCAAGGTAGAAGAGTCTCGGACAATACGCATACTCGTTGATCATTCGGGCTGGTACAAGCTCCGGTACATCAGTCACGCTGCCAGATTATTCGTGACGGTCCAAAGGTTCCGTATCCGCCTTGAGAGCTACGCCGTATCTGTGATTGATACACGTGCTGAATTCCCCAAGAATCAAAGGTGTCGATCCGCCGAGTCATCCGACGAGTCGCTCCACTGGATGTCGGGACGCTGCACTGAGCGATCAAGGTACGAACTACTCGTGAGGACGCAGGAGTGCGCCACACCGGCCAAACAAACCGGCCTAGCTTCCACTTGCCGGACGTCCCTCTGGTCACTGTCCGCTCAGGCGAAGCGAAGCAGGGAAAGTTAGCCAGTCCGACAATCGCAAGCGCTTCACCACCAGGATTACTCATTTTGGGGTTCTTGGACTTCTTGCTCGGATCGGACGCACTATAAGCGTGAAGGCGATCATCAGTCGAGTCCCACATAAGGGGCGCCTGCTGACTGTCATACTCCCACGTACTACTGATGTCCCTCCATATTCGCTCATCTGAGGTATCAGAGAGCAAATCACGAGCGATTCCAAGGAACCTTTGATTCCCAGCCGTAAAATAGAAATCCGTCGGCTTGGCATTACCCTTGTTGTCGAGGCTGCCCTCCGCTACGAGGCAACCAGCGAGCACTCCCGCCGGGCCGGCACGGCGCCCTCGCTCCAAGAAGGCTCGAATTGCCGGAGGCTTCAATTTGAGCTTGTCGTCTACACCCCGATCGAACACCGGGCCGCGAAGCCACTCGCGCGACACATCTTGAAAGGACTGCAGAACTGTAGCTTTGTCAACAGCGGGACTAATGATTGGAGTCGGGATGACCGCACTAGACCAGTGCAGACTGTGTTGGTGTCCGCAGGCCTCAAGTGCCATTTGAACTCCCAATGCCGCCATGAATCCCAGAGGATTGTTTCCTGGCAACCCATTGAGTGCGGTGTAAGTGGTAGTGCTAGCCATCTTGCTTCTCCAGACTCGATTCAGCAGCACTCTGGCGGTGATCAGCTAGCCGGAACGTCGCCTCCAGCCATGCCAAACCGTGGTGGCCGTATCGTTCCTGGAGCCGCCAGAACCTGTCTGCTAGCTCAATAGCCATGGGCGTCTTAACAAGGTCAGTTGTTGAAGTCATCTTGATGACACCAGGAGTCACATCAGGATCCGCGGGCGACTTGTCGCTGGAGCCATTTAAACAGAAACCGTCCTCGTTGAATTGACCTTCTACAGTCAAATATTCAGGTATCGGATCTCTCCTGATGAACGGAAGCGGCCTGGCATGACCGTGGTGAGTACCAACGAGATGGAGCACTAGGTCCGGGTCGTTGGCGTGCTTCAGAACCTCGGGGTTACTCGCTACCAGCGCGACGCTGCCGAACTCATGGCGCAACGCCGGCCATCGACGAGGGTCGGTCCTTGCACCCGGCAGGCTCTTAGCTAGCCATCTATCCTCCAGGTTGGACTCCGCTATTCGGATCTCATCCTGGCCATGCATCTGTGCCTGAAAGCGCGAGTCAACTTTGCCTAGATCGTGCAGTTCCCCGGCCAACTTCAAGTCGGCAACAATAGACGGCGACATTCCCAACAGTTCTCCGAAGCGTGCTGCTCGCCGACCAACACCAGAGAGATGATCATTGAGACTCACACCCGTGCCTGTATCAGACACAGCATCGTCATGTAAGTCCAATACTCGGATATCGACCGTGTTCTCCGTCAATACGTAGTATCCGTCAGTTCCCTCACTCTCAATCGCATGCACGCGGTACGACGACTGCTCGAACCGCTGTACCACTTCGCGCATCCACTGAGGTAATTCACCTGTGAGGAGACTCTTGAGCCAGTTGTCAATGCGATCCTTCGTCCCTTCAGTGGCATCCACCTCATCAGCAGGGTTCGGCGGAGTTGATAGTGATGGAAGCAGTTCAGGGTCCAGACGGAGCGTCACGCGGCGCCGATACTCGTACTGTGCTCGGTCGCCCAGATCCTCAACACTTAAGGGACGATGGTCCTCATCCTGAAGTCCATCTCGATTGGTAGGAGCTAGCGTAGGATCCCATGTTCCGCCACTCAACCCACCCCAATCACACGGTATGACGATAACATCGCCAGGTGTGATGTCATCTACGCTCACCAGTTCCGCTGGAGTCGTTTGCCCCTGACCCCTCCACTTGATTGCCCCAGTCGACTGTTGAGGGATCGATCGTTGCGCGCTTTCGCCATTGCCAGAGGAAACCGCTAGATCAACATCCGCAATCGGAACTTCATCCTTGTTCAGTAACCAGTGTTTGACCGCTGAAATAGGAACTGAGAGCATCTCAACAGGTCTTGGGGGAACGAGTTTGAGGACATCAAACGACAAGTCTCGGCGCCAAACCACAGATATCTCAGGCTCATGCTCGCTCTGCATGCCATGAAGAAACTCGGTTATGCCAGGATCCACCACGGGCACCGGATTTGTCTGTGTCCATGACTCAACATGTGTTGGCAATAGGAGCGGCGCGTCTTGCTTAGGTGCGCGAGCCTCAGGACTGCACTGATCTACCAGGTTGGCTCCAGGTCGTACGAGGATCGGATCATTGTTAGCAAGCGTTTGAAGATCAACCCATGTTTGCCTGGCTGCATGCCCGTAAACCGGATCCGGCTTCTTTGGCTTGAGCGCGGATGCAACACCGAAGATCCAGCACCTAGAGTATCCCTCTGCTGCTGATAGCAATCCACGCCGATCAAGCCGACCAAAGCGCTGAAGTAGACTATCGATCGGTGCGACTTCGGTAATCATTGCATCGAAACTGAAGTCCGCGCCTACTTCGATCGCTTGTGTGGCAACCACTACTATCGGCTTATCAGGGCGTTTCGAACTTGACCGGTTCCCTTTCGGAGGTCCATCAACCTTTTGGTTATCACCGAGCGAAGAGGAGCTTGCTAAACGATCAGGATCTAAGTGTTTGCTGATCCGGTCAACTGCAATCTGCCTATCCACGGGGCGCATCCGACCTGTAATCAAGTGCGCCTCATATCCCTTTGCAGCAACCGCGGCATACGTTTCTCTAGCGGTCCTAACCCTGTTTGTGACTACCCCAACACACTTTTCGACTTCAGGACGAATCGTCCTGAGAATCTTGAGCGTTTGCTTGGGAACTGATACGTGAGCGGGTGTAGTTCCCTTGATAGATTCCAGCTCGATTCGCTTCCGAGCTTCAACTATTCTTGCCAAGCGAGCGGAATTCTCGGTGTCCTCCCTCTCTAACCGGAACTGATCGGTGGCATCATCAGGAGGCGTAGCTGACATCTCCACGACTGTGAATCTTCGTGGAAGCAACTCTTGATTGACTGAATGTATGAGTGGTACTTCTCCGTTGGAAGAAACATCGGTCAGGGTCGAAGCAAAGGCTTTACTGAGATGAACTTCATCGAGAATCACAAGGCAGTCGTTGCCCGCGAGCCCAGCGTGTACTGGCCACATACCTTGACTTACGCCGTAACCACGAAAGAGTAGTCGGGAACCGAACTGATCTATCGTAGAGACGATAACCCAAGGCTGTTCGGGATAGTGAGCCCACTCACCGTCAATCGGAATACCTCCACGAAGAGCCGCCACGCCAAGTGATTCCTGAGCGTCAGTCAGGTTTCCGAGTCGTCTCCGCACGCGAGCGAGTACACCCGACTCAGCTCGCATAATTTGATCACGTATCCTAGTAGCACGCGAATAAACTTGATCAACGACAATGCGACGGTCGATCACGAATATGACTCGGCGCGGAGAAGCGTCAGGTCGTGCGGCAAGGGTGAATAGCGCAGTATCCAATACAGATGTCTTGCCGGTGCCGGTTGGAAGGCTTATGACTTCAGGCCAACCACGCTCACTAAGAACTCGACGAGTCAGACGACTCTGCCATGGATAGGGCACATGGCCATGAACCTCTCGGAAGTAGGCATCAAAGTCATTGGCTGTTAGTTCACTCATCGGAACCTCCCTTGACTTTGGTTCGGCCTGCATTCTCCGCCTTGCTTGGTGATTGTGACGGTCGCATTAGTCCAAGACCTAGAAAGCGGCCGCTTCCCAGCAACAGAGGTCCCCTCACTGGTTGGTCGAAGTCGACGGCCGCGTGGACAAGTCTTCGAATGAATCCTTGACCTCGCCCCTGCCTGAAACTCGGAAAGTCCCGAACAGGACGTGCGCCAGTCACATATGGATTCAGAGACACTTGAACACGCGCTGGGCGCGGGAGGCCGACATGTTCGCAGGAGTCAGCAACGAGTTCCTCCGCCCTTCTCCACGCCCTAGCTCTCTTGGAGTAGCTGCCCTTGCCGAAGTTTCCGGGATGCTTCGGTAGGGCGACGGGGCTCACCGATACCCAGCTACGGGATTGGCGCGCCCATAGGCCACGACGGAGACTCACAAGTGCGTGCGGGCCTTGCCGTCTCACAATCTCCACTACCCCATGACGACCCATCGTCAGCCTTAACGATTCGCCCCCTTGGGCCCTCTCCCATGCGCCAATTCCCGCGAGGGTTACCGTCCTGGCGAGCGACTCGAGGTCGTTGGGCAGCGAAACCGCTAGTCCCATAAGCCGACCATCACCGAACTCGTGCCCGACGTTCGGTAGTGCAAGGAACGAGACGTGAGGCTTCTTGGTCGGAGATCCGTTAGAACAGTGACCACTGAGCCCTTCCGGTAACGGGTCTCGTGCGTGACTTAGCAGTGAGTCACGCAACAGTCGAGTCACTTCAACCGTGCGAGTCATCGGCAGGCTCCGATGACGAGGCAGCAACTCGAAGACGATCCAGTCTCCCGCGGTCTTCGGTGTGCTCGCCTGACGACTGCGATCATGTCTGGGGCGCAGTTCCCGATATGGGACTGCGACAGAGGGCAAATGGCGGACTCGAACCCCAAGGTGCCGTTCGTGCTCACGCTCTAACGCCTCAAGCTGACCGGTCCGCACCCACCGCAATATCACTGGTCCTCGACCAGGCAGGTAAGTCGGCTCGGCTTGCCGAACTCGAAGGCGACACGACACTAGCGACGATGAGTGTCCAAGTCGCGTCACCCGGCTTAGCAGGCGATCAAGCGCTACAGCAATCTCAGGCTTAGGATCCTCGCTCCAGGAATACACAACAGGCGGTGAGTGCCCACACCTAACAGTTGCAGTTCCAGCATCATCAGATCCGGATTCGCAAGACGGCGCCAACGTCACAGACGGAAAGAACCTCTCCTTCTTGACACGCCCTTCAGGCATTAAGGCTTGGGCATCCTTCAGTGCCTGTTTGCTGTCCTTGGTGAATTTGACAATTGACGAGACGTCGCGCTTCTTATCAATACCGCGCCGAATCCTCTTTGACTTCGGCGTGAATCGGCCCGCTGACGTCTTCTCCTCGTCCCATTGAGTCAATAGGTCTCGTATCGAACTAAACCGGGTGTGATAGGGACTCGTAGATATCACGCCAACATCATTCACAGGCACGAAGTGGCTGACGACCGAACGAGGAATGACGTTGGGCGCGGAGATTTGCGGGGGAGGCCGAGACTCAAGCCACTCAAGTGCTTCGCGTTCTGCGTCATCAGTAGGCTCACAGTCAGCCCAGGCAGCCACCATGGCCGAAAACAAGCGAGCGCCGTGAGGCGGCCACTCAGGCTGACGGCGATCATGGTGCGAAGCGGCGCAGTAGCGCCCGGTTAGAAAGTTGACTTCGATTGCGATCATGAGTCAGGAACTTGAAGGTTCAAGTTCAGAAGTCTTTCGGCTGCGACGCAGCAGTTCAACCAACTTCGGCGCAGGCCGTAGCGCGATCTCACTTGTCTCCCATCCGATTCCGAACTTCTCTGCTTGTGCTGCTGCTTCAGACAGCAGCCGGCTAGCACTCTCACGGTCAAGGGCCACTGCACTCGGCGCCGTGCCATCCCGGCGCACCACCTCTAGGGATGGAGCATGCTCAGGGATCAGTAGACATCGTGACCGTAGGTCGAAGTCGGCTTCGTAGCCGTAAACAATCGAAACGACGCCTAGTGCAGCAACAGCAGTGCGTGCGGCAATCTCTGCTTCACGACTAAAGCCAGCGAACCTCAGTCGCCTGAGTGCTGCAAGCGACAGCACTGTCGTCTGGCGAGCCACCGAGATCGTGACACCGCCGGCCTGGGAGTCGATCGAAGGAGCGATGTTCCCATGATTTATCTTTGAAGGCTGACCCGGAGTTCCCGAACCTTCGCTCCGTGCCGCCGGCTGAGGCTTCTTCCCCTTCATCGATGCTTCGCTCTTGTCGAACGTCCAAACTTGCGTCGGATCGCTGTGGTTGTACGCAATCTCATTCGGAGCGAGCCGCTCAATCTGGAGCGGATCGATTCGGCTTCCTACTTTCTTCCCGATCTGGGCATCAAGGCCCACTATCTCGGATACGTAGGCGCGCTGGAACTTTGACCCAAGACCGCCTTTGGGCCCGGTTGAGTCCCACTGTCCGAACAGCAGAGCCGTCGGTGCAAAGCGGAACATGTCAGTTGCGTCGGCTGGTCGCGCCTCAGTAATACGCCGCCCAACATCACTCAAGCGAAACAGGGTGCCGTCTAGGAGGCTGTCTCGGAATATGGCGTCGGCTATGCGGTGTGGTGCCTCAAGCACGGTGATGCGCCCGATGTCGGACAGGTCTTCCACATCTGTGAAGTCCACGAACGGCGCCGGAAAGCTGAGTTCGCCTGCGTCAAGTCCATCAAGTAGCGCTAGTTCGGCCCGGTTTGCCTGAGAAGCGACTGAATCAAGCAGCACGGTCGTGACGAGCCGGTCACCCAACTGGCGCTCCTCTACCGCATACTTATGACTCGCACTCACTGCGTAGGTCGGCGGGAAGACTTTGCCTCCCGGTCCATCGGCTGGCTGCAAGCGCATGATTGATCGCATCGCAACCGCCCTTCCTGCAACGGCTTCCGTAAGCCGCTCAATTGTCAACTCTGTCATGTTGTCCTTTCTTGTTAATTGTTGTCGTTGTTGAACCACGGGGATCCACTTGACTGTTCGCATTGTGTCAGCGGGGTGTGACACAAGTCGCGAGAGTTCGCTGGTCTGAACGAACGAACCGAACGAAGCCAAGTCTCGCAGTGGGGTGTGACATACTCAGCGGCCGTCGGGTGCCGCATGTCGTCTATACGCTTGTCGTCACGTCCGAGTTGACGAATTGCTCGCCGTAGTCGGCGGTCAACGCCTGTAGGAATCCGCCTTGGTCCGAGACGGTTGTCCAACACGTAGCGATATGCAACTTTGATCAATCCATCGAGTCAGTCCGTCACGATTGGAGACTCGGATGACTTCGCAAGGGACACGTCCCACGAAGCCCGCAGATTACAAAACGACTGACCGGACTCGTGGATGGGGGTGGTGAAGAGAGTGTGGGCGCAGTCGCCTGTGAATGTGGTTGTGAGGATTTCGGCGCCGTCGGGGGTGCAGGCGAGGGTGTGTTCGAACTGGGCGGTGCGGCGGCCGTCGGCGGTTACTGCTGTCCAACCGTCGTCCCACATTGCAGCCATGGGTGAGCCGAGCGTCAACATCGGTTCGATCGTGAAGGTCATTCCGTCGGCTAGCAACACCGAGGCTCGCCGGTCGTAATAGTGCGGCACCTGCAAGCCTGAATGAAACTCAGTACCAACACCGTGTCCTATGAACTCCCGCACCACACCTAAACGGTGCTTCCACGCGTGATTCTGGATCGCACGCCCAATAGCCGAAACAGGCACACCCGCTCTAACTGCGGCAATCCCTGCATACAACGACTGGCGGGTCTCAGTCACCAGCCGGCGAGAGTGCTTATCAACGTCACCAAGCATCAACGTGACAGATGTGTCCCCATGCACGCCTTCTCGATACACAGTCACATCAATATTGATGATGTCCCCATCAGCTAGCCGGCGAGAATCAGGAATGCCGTGACAGATCACTTCATTCACAGAAGTACACACAGACTTCGGATAACCCCTATAACCCAGCGGGCTCGGATACGCACCAGCCTTCACTGATCGTTCATGAACAAACCGGTCAATCGCATCGGTTGTCATCCCGACACGAACCTTCTCACAGGCCGCAATCAATACCTCAGCGGCCAAAGCACCAGTACGGCGCATAGCCGCGAGTTCCTTACGAGTACGCACAGGCGACGACATGGGCGGATCCGGCTCGCCCCCGGGACGGAATGTGTAGGGCGGCCGTTCAAGCCCCGAAGGCACAGCCCGCCGAGAACTCACCAGGCCTGGCCGAACAGGAGGTCGAGAGACGGGAACTGCGCCAGCACCCACAGGCACTCCACGTCGCCTCTTGCGCTTGGCCATCACACTCAAGGCTAGAGCCTCACAGTCACGGGTCAGTAGCGGGAGCGAATTCTCCGCATAAGCCCCGTCAATTCAAAAAAGCTCGCTGCATGAACAGCGCCATCTCACCTCTGCTCGTTAGACCGCCAGGGCAGAATTGCAGCGGCTCACTGACACACCCCTTGGTGATGCCGGCCTCAAACAGCGCAGACACCACCGGAATTGCTTCCGCATCTTCAACATCTTCGAAGTGCACTGTCTGACCGAACTGCAGACTCAACGCACGAACGAAGAACCGGGCCATTTGCAGCCGGTCGACACCCTCATAAGGGCAATACATTGCCGGACTTCTCGAACAGCCGAGTGTGACACCCAATTGAGCCAGTCGCTCAACATGGGGAGCCCACCACGACGAAACATCAACATCATCGAACCTGCTGACTTCCACATGTTCTGGTTCATTTCCATCCAGAAGTCGTGTCAACCAGACCGCCATCTCCCAGCGGGTAACTGAGTCATCAGCGCAGAAGAGGCCGGGATGACAGTCAGTTCCTGCAAACACACCGGCATCTCGTAAAGCGCCCACAGCTTCACTTCGCTCCCCTTGAAGTGCAAGGTCTGCCGGTAACACTCCCTCAACTGCAGCAGCTGCAGCAGCCCATCGAGCCAATCCAACCGGATGCACGCAACTGGAAAAGTCAACCTCAATGTCTGGCACAACACCGCCATCAGCGCTAGCACCGCTTGGACTCTCCCACCGCAGAGTTGTCAGCTGTAGCGCGGCAAGCAACTCGTTGCCACTGGTGCGAAGCTCGTAGGCCACCTGACCACTCGATTTGCCATAGGTTGACTCGCCTACGACTGTCGCAACCGATTGATCACGTAAAGCCATAGCCAGCATCTCAGAACCCGACGCGGTTCCCGAATTCACAGTGATGACGACTGGCATGCGTCGCCCAAAGACCAGCGGCTCGGGATGATCGGCGCTGTGGGTTACGTCACTGCCCCGCTCAATCACGCGGGTGATGTCGTCTCCAGATTCCAGGAACAATTCTGCGATCTCAATGACCGTGCTAAGGCGACCACCGCCGTTGCCCATTAGATCAACAACCAATACCTCAACGTCTGAATCGATGAGACGCCTGAGTTCATCTTCAAACGGCTCCGCGGCCCAGTCCGTGAATGACTCGAGTCGCAGATACCCGATCTCGTTCGGGATCAAATCGGTCCAAGCCACGTCAATCGCTACTTGCTCAACGTCTACAGCGAATTCGATGACAACTCCGCTGCGAAGCACTCGAACAACCACCTGCTCGCCCTCACGAAACTGTCTCAGGTCACCCAATCCGCAGTTGCCACCTGCAGGTATCAGGCCGTCCAATGTGACTATCTCATCTCCGGTTTGCAGACCTGCACGCTCGGCGGGACTGTGTGGAACAACATCAGCTATAACTAGACGACATGATGATGACAGCGCTTCACAGGGTGACACCCCAGCCAACAAACCCAAACGCAGCCCGATGCCAACAAGTGGAACACCGCTGGAGTACGACTCCAACATTGCCGAGTACTCCTGAGACGTCATTAACTTCGCAAACGGATCATCTAAGGCACGGATCATCGCAACCGTCGCAGCCCAAACCGCAGCCGATGTGTCATCAGCGGCGTCAATCAGACCACAGACCCGGTCGAATTCTGGTGACGGCAAACCGCAGGCATCCGAAACAACTCCCTCAGACCCAGAACCTGCTTGAGCAATTCCGTCCACGGCGGCATCTGCAAGGAACTGACTGCTGACCTGTTTGACAGCGTGCTGCGCGATCACCGAATAGGCACGACATAGCAACTCAATGTCCCTTGAGACGGAGCGGCAATCGACGGGCTTAGCAGGCTGATCGTTGCCGTTCTGGACCAGCGCGGCGTCGGGCCCCGGAGAAGCCAATGCCCTCGCTGGGCTCTCGAAGACAGTCAAGAACACTCCGAGACACAAAAGAACAGCCAAAGACAAGAGCGCTACTCGGCGCTCCCCAAACGTGCAGGCTCTCCCCATGAGACTGTCGATCAACGCAAGAATCGACTGACGGACTCAACCACACACGCAGGTTTGGCAACACCTTCAATCTCCACAGTGATTGTGATGATGGCCTGCACACCAACACCGCCACGCAACTCCTCAACAGCGGTCAGCACGGCTGAGGCTCTTAGTCGTGACCCAACCAGAACCGGATGAGGAAAGCGAACCCTGTTGACGCCGTAGTTGACACCCATTGAAATGCCTTCAACCCGCACAATCTGAGGCAGAAACAGGTTCGTGAGGGCCAGCGTCAGATAGCCGTGCGCGATAGTTGAACCAAACGGGCCATTAGCCGCAGCTACTGGATCAACATGAATCCACTGACGATCACCAGTCGCGTCAGCGAATAGATTAATCCGATCCTGGTTAACCGTGACCCATTCGCTGTAACCAAGGTGGCGCCCAACACCGCCCAAGAGTTCATCGGGCGAGGCAAACACCGTCGTCATGACCGGGACGCTAGCTGACTTGAGCTAACGGCAAGTCAGCAAGCCTGCGACGCCGGGGTATCGCATTAGCCTGCGGTGCCGTGAACTACGAGCCACGACCTTGAAGACTCGGCTACATCGCACGACCTCCGGCACTGGCCCACCGCTGGTCTTTGTGCATGGCATGGCCGATGACTCCTCCATCTGGGATTCAACTGTCGCGGCACTAACCGATGACTTCACTTGCACGAGGCTGGATCTGCCCGGCCATGGTGTATCCCCTGCACCTGAGGAGCCAGAGGCATATGCGCGTGAAGCGTTACTTGAATCAATTGATGATGTACTTGACGAGATTGGGCCCGCTATCTGGATCGGACACTCTCTAGGTGGATATCTCGGTCTTGCTCATGCAATTACGCGTCCAAACGTGTTGCGGGGCTTAGTGCTCGTTGCTACAGGTCCAGGCTTTCGTGATGCCAAATCCATGGAGAACTGGAACAACTGGGTTCGACGCAGCGCCAACAGACTCCCCATTCCCGAAGTGGCAACTATCTCAAGTCTCCATGTTGACTCGATGGTTATTGAACGCTTCTCTGAGATAGCAGTTCCAGTCGGCCTGGTTTTGGGCAGCCATGACCGAGCGTTCCTTGGCGCGAACGACTACATGCAACGCAAGCTCTCCAATGTGACCCGCGACACTGTTGAAGGTGGACGACATCGACTGATGCGGACGCATTCCAGCCATGTGGCCGATATGGCTCGCGACATCTGGGCGAGAGCAGAGTCGGCTGAGGTCACTAACTGAGCAAACATGACGTTCACGGATCACGGAGTCAAGAGAACAAGAACCACGCGCCCATGATTCCGCGGCGCTCAGAAGCCTCAACACCGATAGCTGCTATCGACATCGGTACCAACTCAATACACATGGTAATTGCACGGGAAGTACCAAACGGAACTCCCGAACTGCTAGCCCGAGAGAAGATGCGAGTACGGCTCGGTAGCGGTGGAGCCGACATGGACCGCCTATTACCAGACGCCATCGACCGCGCAATTGAGGCTCTCATCGAGATGCGTCACATCGCAGACGTACACGATGCGGAGATTGCCGCAATCGCAACTAGCGCAGTTCGAGAGGCCCGAAACCAGCACGAGTTCTTGCGACGAGCCAAAGATGAAGCAGAAATTACAGTTGAGGTGGTATCGGGTGTTGAGGAAGCTCGCTTAATTCACCTGGGTGCGATGAGTGCAGTGCCGATTGCGGGAAAACCGCACCTCGTAATAGATATAGGCGGTGGATCAACTGAGGTAATCCTTGGTGATGGCGTATCGCCCGACTATGCCCGCAGCGTCAAGTTAGGTCACATACGACTAACCGACCGCTTCTTCCCCAACGGTGTGGTTCGCAGCGGTGCGGCAAAGGCATGCCGCCGACACATCAAGTCATTCATCGCTCCAATTCGTCAGCAGGCGCAAAGGCTCGGATTTGAGGTCGCCGTCGGGTCGTCAGGAACGATCGAGTCGGTGGCGTTGATGTGTGCCGCCCACCGAGGTGAACCATTGCGCAGCGCCGCCAATGCGACCATTACGCGATCAGAGCTAAAAACCATCGAAACGAGTCTGATCACACGAGTACATCCCACTGAGCGCGTACACATAGAAGGTCTCGACCCCAACCGGAGCGACGTGATCGTCGGCGGAGTTGTTTTGTTGCGGCAACTGTTCAAGTCGCTCAACATCAAGTCGATGGTCGTATCCAACGCTGCGCTACGAGAAGGCGTGCTACTCGACAGGTTGAACTTGCGGGAGCGCAGTAACGGTGACGGGTTGCATCACCTCAACGATCTAAGGCGCCTGAGTGCCATCGCTCTCGCAAGCAACTACCAGGAAGACTTGAACCACGCTGAGCATGCCACTGACCTTGCTCTAGAACTGTTCGACGAGACCAGAGTCGTGCATGGCCTCGGTTCCGAAGACAGTGAGATGCTCGAGGCCGCAGGACTGCTTCACAACATCGGTCGCTTCGTCGCAGAATCGAAACATCACAAGCACTCGTACTACCTGATCCGAAACAGCGAACGCCTAGCAGGATTCACCGAAGGCGAACTCGAACTAATCGCTCTCGTTGCTCGTTACCACCGCAAGGCCTCTCCCAAACGAAAGCACACCGAATATATGGCGTTGAGCCCAAAGAATCGCTATCGCGTACGCGTGTTAGCAGGATTGCTTCGGGTCGGCATCGCACTTGACCGCACTTACCGTCAAGCTGTCCGCCAGATTCATGCACTCACCGACGACGACAAAGTGCAGGTCGCGGTTGAGGTCTCACCAGGGACTGATGTGAGCATTGAACACTTCACAGCAAGTCGAAGTCGAGACCTGCTCGAAGATGCCTTGGGTCGTTCAGTTGACTTTCATGTTGTTGAAATCGATAACTTGACACCGGGCAACTGGCGCCCGACGCGTAACTTCAATTAGCCCACAATTCCGACAGCGCACTCTTCTAGGCGTGAGCGGCGATAACCGACTCGCCGAACTCCGCTAGCGCATTGGCGGTCTTGCGCATAAACAACAGTGAGGGGATCATCAGTCGCTGAGCACCCCAAGACTCGGTCTCCTCCACGGCGGCTCGTACATCCGCACCAAACATCCCCATATGCACGACTGACATCTCAAGTGCTTCAGGATCACGTCCGCTGTCGGCAGCAGTGTTTCGAGCAACATTGATCAGATGTCCAATGTCACCGCCTGCAAGGAACATCCCATCAGCTAAACGACCTGCACGCCTAGCTGCAGCCTCACTGTGACCACCGATATGGATCGGAACTGAACGTGCCACCGGCTTGGGATTAGAACTGGCGCGGCTGAACGACACAAACTCGCCGTCAAATGTCACATCATCTTCGGCCCAGACCTTTTGCATCACCTCGATGTATTCCTCGGTACGCGCCGCTCGCCGTGCCCATGGCACTCCTAGTGCAACGAACTCCTCTTTTAGCCACCCAATCCCCACGCCAAGCGTCACTCGACCGCCCGAAAGCAGATCAAGAGTTGCGACTTCCTTGGCGAACGTAAGCGGGTGACGCTCCGGTAGGAGCGATATACCTGTTGCGAGACGGATTTCAGAAGTGACAGCAGCCGTATAAGAGAGCCATACAAGAGGATCGGGAATCGGGTTATTTCCCGAACCAGGCATCTTGCCATCCGGTGCATACGGATATGTCGACTCGTAGCCCTCGGGATACAAGATGTGTTCCACTGTCCAAAGTGAGTCGAACCCGGCGGATTCAGCAGCCTTTGCTAAGCGCCCTGCCCCCCTGCCAGTAACGAACGGCCCGACGTTTGCAAAGCTGATACCGAACTTCACTTGTGCTCCTTAGCTCCTGAGCTCTTGTTGAGACTCACCCAACGGCGGCCAACCGTAACCGGAAGCGGACGAGACATCCCGTCGCTTCCGCTGCGTGGCAAGATTCGTAGATGGACGATCAACCTGCTTCAACAACACCGGGCGCGATTGGCGTGCTTATTGCGCTCGCGGGTCTTGTGTTGTGCGCGGCGGCCACGCTTGGAGCGATCTTTGTGGCTTGGCCGCTCGCATTTCTGGGGCTGCCCGGCATCATCCTGCTGATAGCCGTCTGGCCTGGGCAATACCTAGTGCAACCCAATGAAGCTCTGGTATTGATCCTGTTCGGCCGCTACAAGGGAACGGTCAGCAAACCTGGCTGGCATCAGACAAACCCGTTCACACGAATGGAGTCACGCAAGGTTTCACTTCGAGTTCACAACTTCACTACCAGCGTGTCGAAAGTCAACGATGCCGAGGGCAACCCGATTGAGATCTCAGCGGTTGTGGTGTGGCGGGTAGTTGATACAGCGGCAGCCATCTTTGAGGTAGACGACTTCGAAGACTTCGTCCACGTACAAAGCGAGACAGCGATACGACATCTCGGAACTCAATATCCCTATGACGACTTTGATGGTGAGAGCGTTTCACTGCGTTCTAACCCCGACATCGTGGCTGCGACTCTGCACTCTGAGGTGCAAGACCGGTTAGCTCGAGCGGGAGTAGAAGTAATCGAAACTCGTCTCAATCATCTTGCATATGCGACAGAAATCGCAGAAGCAATGTTGCGGCGTCAGCAAGCAGCGGCAGTGGTAGCAGCCCGTCGCACGATTGTTGAAGGTGCTGTCGGAATGGTTGAGGATGCTCTTGACCTGCTTGCCAATCGCTCAGTTGTGGAGTTTGACGAGAACGCTAAAGCGGCAATGGTCGCCAACCTATTGATGGTTCTCACCAGCGAGCAACAGACCACTCCAGTCGTCAATGCCGGAGTCAATTCGTAGCGAATGCTAGGTTCGTCGCCCCCCGATACTGCATCTGAGCCCTTCGACGAGACTGCGTCACAGCGTCGTCGGCGCGCCAATCGCAACCGCAAGTGGACCACGTACGAAGACGACGTGTTGCCGGCTTGGATAGCCGAGCACGACTTCACGCCTCCTAGAGGCATAACCAACGCCCTGACCTCGACAGTTGATCGGCGCGATTTCGGTTACCATAACCTTGATGCTGACGTAGGCATCGCGTTCACAGAGTGGGCTCGCCAACGCTACGGATGGGCTCCCGAACCCAGCATGGTTCATACGTGTGTGGACGTGTTGCAGGGTGTCACGGCTGCGGTCACAGCCCTAGCGGCACCCGGCGATGGTGTGGTATTGACACCGCCGATTTATCAGATCTTCCTGCAGATCTGCCCAACGTCGCGCCGTCGACAACTCGAGTGGCCCATGCGCTACGATAGCGGAATCGGCTGGACTCTCGACCCAGACGACCTTGAGGCATTGCTGCAGCGCGAGCCGCAAGCGAGAGTGCTGTTGTGGTGCCACCCGCACAACCCAACCGGTCGTGTCACCGACCCCGAAGTGCTAGCTCGAATCGTAGAGCTAGCCCATAAGTATGACATTTACATTGTTAGTGATGAGATCCATGCTGATCTCTCATATGGCGACTCCAGCGCTCGCTTCATGTCGATGCTGGAGGTGCCCGGGGCCTCGTCACGAGTAGTCACTGTTACGTCACCGGCAAAGACGTTCGCGCTGTCCGGTTTGCGATGCGCCGTTATGGCATACAACGACCGTGACCTGCGCCGGCGCGTGCGTAGCGCACATCCACTGCTACTTCTTGGACATGCGTCTCGCAGCGGAATTGACGCCACAATCGCGGCGTGGACCACTGGGGCTGCTTGGGCAGACGGTCTGTTGAAACATCTCACAGCTAATCGCCAGCACCTTGCGCGCCGTCTAGCAGCCGAGGCGCCGGAAGTGGTGTTTCATCAGCCGGAGGCAACGTTTCTGGCATGGCTTGATGTGTCGGCATGTGAACTTGGTGATCGACCGGCTGAGTCACTGCTCAATAGAGCGCGTGTGGCACTAAATGAAGGCACCGATTACGGCAGCAACGGTGCCGGCCATGTACGTCTCAACTTCGGCACGTCGCGCGCCATGCTTGATCGGATCATCGACCGTTTGATTCCTCATCTAGGGTCTTGAACGTGACCGCTTCATCACACCCTCAGCCACTCGGTGGCAATGAGATGCCGCGTTTTGCTGGCATTACAACCTTCATGCGTCTGCCTGGTCGTTCAAAACCCGAAGATCTCGATGTGGCCGTCGTAGGTGTGCCATTTGACATCGGAACCTCCAACCGTCCTGGTGCGAGGTTCGGGCCCCGAGGAATCCGCGAAGAGTCAGTCCTGACACGGCCATACAACATGGCAACCAGGGCAGCTCCGTTCGACGGACTGCGCATTGACGACACTGGCGATGTGGCAACTAATCCTTACAACCTCGCTGACTCTGTCACACGAATCGAAACTCACTTTGACGAGTTGTTATCACATGACCTAGTCACTGTTGCCCTTGGCGGCGACCACACAATCGTGCTGCCAATCTTGCGAGCGATGCGTAAACGACATGGCCCAGTCGGACTCATCCATGTAGATGCTCACACAGACATAAACGACCATATGTTCGGTGAACGCATAGCTCATGGAACCCCCTTTCGGCGGGCAGTCGAAGAGGGGCTTCTCGATTGTGAGAGAGTCGCCCAGATCGGGGTGCGAGCCACCGGATATGCGGCTGATGACTTTGACTGGTCACGTGAGCAGGGATTCCGGGTTGTGCAGGTTGAGGAGTGCTGGCACCGTTCCCTTGCACCGTTAATGACTGAAGTCCATGAGCAAGTTTCAGGTGGGCCCGTTTACCTCAGTTTCGACATAGACGGGCTTGATCCTGCGTTTGCTCCCGGTACAGGTACTCCAGAGATTGGCGGATTGACCACGCCGCAGGCACTTGAGATCATTCGAGGATGTTGGGGGCTTGACCTCGTTGGCTGCGACCTGGTGGAAGTTGCACCTATATATGACACCTCAGGCATGACTTCGCGCATCGCAGCAGACCTTGTGTATGAGATGCTTTGTGTGTTGCCTGGCGTGCAACGCCGATCCTGATGCTCGTCGAGCAGGTTGAACATAAGTGGATTGAGTCATTCGCTGAGACATTTCGTCTCTGCGCAGTTCAACCAGGCGAATCCGCAGCAGTGCTCTCGGAGTCGCAGAGCCGACAGATAAATGTTGAACTGAGCAGCCTCGCGCTTCAGCGTCTCGGCGCCCGAGTGTTTCACGTCACGTTGCCGACACCTCCACAGCGAGCACCGGTACCGATCCGATCCACCGGAGCGTCGGACGCAATCGGCGGACTAACACCAGTCGTCGCTGCCCTAGCCGCTTCGGATCTCGTTGTCGATTGCACTGTTGAAGGGTTACTCCACGCACCCGAACTTGGCGCGATCCTCGCACACGGGGCTCGAGTGCTGATGGTCTCAAACGAACATCCAGAGATACTTGAACGGCTGACGCCAGATCCAGGTCTCAAGCCAAGAGTAGAAGCAGGTGCCGAACTCTTGAAGGCTGCCTCACAGATGCGGGTCACTTCTGGAGCAGGAACAGATCTGTGTATTGACGTATCAGCGGCACCGTCAGCCGGTAGTTGGGGTTTCACCGACGGCCCGGGCACGGTGGCACATTGGCCAGGCGGACTCTGCTTGTGTTTTCCGGCCAATAGTACGGTGAACGGAACACTGGTTCTGGATGCTGGTGATGTCAACCTGACGTTCAAGCGCTACCTCGAGTCGCCAGTAACGATGCAAGTCAAGGATGACTACATCATTGACATAAGCGGTGAGGGGCTTGACGCCGCACTTACAGCCAGTTACTTCGCAGCTTGGCAAGACCCGGATGCTTATGCCGTGTCCCATGTTGGTTGGGGGATGAATTCAGCAGCGCGCTGGGATGCGCTGACCATGTATGACCGCACACAGCTCAATGGCACAGAACTGCGTGCTTTTGCGGGGAACTTCCTTTATTCAACAGGCGCTAATGAAACTGCAGGGCGTCACACGCTCGGTCACTTCGATCTACCAATGCGCAACTGCACTGTCACCCTTGATGAGCTCACGGTTGTGGAGGAGGGACAAGTCCTCATCTGATCACTCGCCACCGGCTCACAAGACAATCTCGGCGTAGGATTGGCGGCTGCTTGGCGCTCTCACGGCGTAGACCAACCTCATCAAGGACGGAGTCTCTCCATGACAACTCACCCGTTGCTTCACCCGTTCACTCCACCCGCAAAGCCCGAAGCAGAGATGATCAACATCGTTAGAGCATCGGGTTCAACTCTTTATGACGACGAAGGGCGTTCCTATATCGACGGACTAGGAAGCCTCTGGTACTGCCAGATTGGCCATTCGCGTCCCGAGATGGCGGACGCCGTCTCCAAGCAGATGCGCCAACTCGCAACGTACAACATCTTTGATCCTTTCTCTAACGATCCCACCAGAAGAGCAGCCGAGTTGATCAGCGAAATCTCTCCTTTGCCTGACGGCAGGGTCTTCTTCGGGTGTTCGGGATCGGAGGCAGTCGACACTGCGCTGAAGATCGCTCGTCTATACGCACAACGCACCAGCAGTGCAGACCGGCAGGTGGTCATTACCCGTACCAATGGCTATCACGGCACCAACTTCGGCGGTACCTCTGCTCAGGGCATCGCGCTTAACCGCTCTGGTTGGGGTGATCTGGTGCCGCATTTTGTTGAAGTTCCCCATGACGACATCGAGGCGATGGCTACGGCGTTCTCGCAGTTTGGCGAGCGGGTAGCTGCAGTGATTAGCGAACCTGTGCAGGGAGCCGGCGGTGTACATCCACCAATTGAGGGCTACCTGAGTGGTGTGCGCAGACTCTGTGACCAACACGGTGCTTTGATGATTCTTGACGAAGTCATTTGCGGTTTCGGGCGAACCGGTGAGTGGTTCGCGGCACAGACCTATGACGTGAAGCCCGACCTAATGACGTTTGCTAAGGGCGTTACTTCCGGGTACTTGCCGTTCAGTGGTGTGATCGTTAGCCGGCAGGTTTGTGACAATCTTGAAGAACCCGGATTCCTCTTCCGGCATGGTTACACCTATTCGGGTCACCCGTCATCGGCTGCCGCAGCTGTAAAGAACATTGAGATAATCGCCGAAGAGGGTCTTGTGCAGCGCTCCGTTCACATCGGCGAGCAGCTAACCGAGGGGTTGGCGGCTCTGGCAGCTGATGGCTTGATTGTGTCTTATCGCGGGGTTGCTGGTGTTCACGCAGCACAGCTTGATCGACCGTCACTAAACGTACGAAACGACATGATGCGCCGTGGAACAATAGTGCGGCCAATTGAGGATGCGCTGGCAATCTGCCCACCGCTGGTGATCACCGATCAAGAGATCGGTCAGATCATCGACACTATGGCCGAGTCACTGCGAACGGTTACCTGACACCGCCACAATCGACCTCTGCAACGGCGATGTGAGACTTACGGTTGTTGGTCCTTCATTAACGCGATGTCTTGGGGTGGCACACCGGTAATCCAGATTCCTTCGAGACGCTCCACATAGCGAACGAACCGGTACTTATCCTCAAAGCCGTCGGTCCGCCGCGGCCGCACATGACTACGTCCGGGCAGTGTTCTGACGTTGATGAAGCTACACACGTTACGTGAAAAAGCTAGATCAATCTCAGCGTCAAGTTCGTCTTCATCTCGGACATCAACGCTGTAAGGAACTCCACAACCAGCCGCTATAGAGGCGAGGCTCAAGTTGCCAGATGTGGCCGTTCGTCGTCTGCCACCACGGCTCCAGCCGATGGACTCATAGACGCCGTTGTCGACCACAAACACAACGAGATTGCCTGGCTGCTGTTCACCCATTGCAACCAATTGACCAAGCTCCATAAGAACTGAGCCGTCACCGTCAAGGCAGACAATCCGGCGGTGAGGTAACGCCAGGGCAAGCCCTAAAGCCATGCCGATCACATCGCCCATCTGACCGAGATGTGCGCTGCGGTGATGTTCTTCGGTGTGGTGTGCCCATTCGAATGACACGGCACCGATGTATGTGGACATGACCAGACAATCCTTGGGAAGCCGGTGAGCTAGTCGGCCTAGCCACTCGTATCGATCAAGTGCCATCTGTGAATCCCACGCCCATCACAGAGGTTCGAATCCGCATTCGCGTCAGTCCTGCCACACACAATCACCCGAGACAAGAACTGCAGCAGGGTGAAGTTGGGCCTCACCGAGACGTTTAGCACGAACGATCGACTTTGCTAAGTCTTCAACATGTCGGACGACGAGATACTTGATGCGAAGAGCCGCGAGTAAGGGCTCGGCGACAATGGCCGTGAGGGATGCCCCAATGCTCCGTCTCCCCGACATCACCTCGGTATGACAGCAGCAGAGTGACCGGAACACCCGTACCCAACGAGATCCGCGCGATGTATTCAGAAGCGACCCGCAACCCGCTGTTTTCCATAATCAGCGCCGGTTTCTTGCCACCGAGCCACGCTCCTGCACAGATCGAAAACCCGACACCCTCATTGCAGACGGGAACATAGAGAAACTCAGGATCTGCCTCTACTCGTTCGTGTAACGGCCGCTGCCAGCCATCGGGTAGCCCCGACACAAAGTTGATGCCTGCAGCCTTCAAACCAGAATGTGCGGCTTCTAGTGCCGCCGCAGTGATCGCCACTACTTGAGTCCGGTTGGGATGTGAACAGGCGGATAGATGCCGACACGCAGCGTTGTCAGTCGCAGCATAAATCCGCCACCAATCAGCAGCACACAACATGAAATTGCTGCAACATCACGCATCGTCTCAATACCAGCGGCCATCAGCGAGAGTAAGCAAGGCAACACAGTGCCGACACCTAGTGTCAATCCCACGAATGAGGCGCGGTAGCGACCCTTGAGCAAGCGATGAAGACTTTGCTTCTTTCCCGGCGTGTTGACATCTGTACGCAAGTGCGTCAGCACTGCCACGATGACCCCAGCTGACACAACTGCTACCTGCAACATTCGAGCCGCACCCACCGGCACTCCGGCGAACACTTCAAGGCTCGCCACAAGTGCAACCGACATTGCTGCCGACGACAGCAGAAACTGTGCCGGAATCGCCAGGGAGTTCCAATACGGGATTGCCCTCGGGCGAGCCAGCACCGCTCCCGCGTAGGTCATTACAACAACGGCTGCCGCACCGGCCACGATCTCAAAGGTCAGACCAACGCCATCGGTGCCGTGGGGGTCCCAGCCGAGCCATTCGAATGGCTGTGCGTCGCCGAGCTGGAGTGCAGGCAGCACCAACAGCCCGGCGACCGTCAAGAAGATCAGATCCGACCATGCTCCCCAACTGATCCAACTGGTTCGAATGTTGGCGAAGGCTCGCCAGAACTGAAGCGGCCTACCGAGGTCGGCGACCAGGATCGCTCCGCCCACGGCGATGGCTACGAAACTCACCACGTCGACGGTGGGGATGCCGAGCACTTCGCCTAGCCCGTCGGTCAGATTGAAGATTCGACCTGCGAGGAACACTCCCCCACCTAGGCCCATCAGCGTGAACCAGATGGCATGGTTGAGATCCCAGACCCGCTGGGTCCGTGCCTCAAGATTGAACTGGTCCATGAACACGTTCTGCGGCGCCATGGCCCCTGTGTTGCTAGCAACCATTGCCGTCACCCGTAGTAGTCAGCTGTCATGGCAGCCCGACATATCTCGTTGAAGGCCCAGTTTGCGCATCAGGGCGCAGCACCTCTCCTTGTCCCTTCGCATTCATGTATTGGCTGACATTGCTCTCAGGGTCATCAAGGTCGCCAAAGATTCGACACTCCGCTGGACAGGTGACTACACACGCTGGTGTTGCGAGCGGATCGACTCCCACTTCAAGTCCATTCTCAAGCCCGAAGTCAATGCGGTGTGAGCAGTAGGTGCATTTCGATACGGCACCCTTGACGTGTCGTCGGTGGGCATAACTCTCTGGGACGCTCGTCGCGGCCGGTGAACCGAATTCCGCCGGTGTTTGTGTCGAGCCAGACACGGCAACGGTGCCGCGATCATCAAAGTAGTGGAGCGCTCCATATGGGCAAGCCGCCATACATGCTCGAGAGCCAATACAGATGTCCTCGTCTGCGATGACGATGCCATCGTCTCGGCGCTTGAGGGCACCCGAAGGACAAGCCGTCACACAGGGAGCGTCTTCGCAGTGATTGCAAAGCGCGGGGAGGTAGTTCAGCGTTGCATCAGGAAACTCGCCCTGTTCCCATTCAATTACCGGTGCATACCAAGCATCGAGTGGTGACTGGTTCTCTGTCTTGCACGCAACGGTGCATGCCTGGCAACCGACGCAGCGATCTACGTCAATTACCATCCCCCATCGGGTCACTTCCTTCCTCCGTTCACCTTACGCACATCAGCCGCAATTGCAGAGTCCAGAGCTCCAGAGACAAAGTCGATGTGGTCGGCATCAATGTTCAACAATGCGTTGAAGTTGACCTCATCGCCGCTGCTGCCCTTGGTCCAACCACCTCCACAGCCTTGCGTCGCAAGTACCTCGGGATGAACAAGTTGAGTCACACGTGCAGTGGCGGTTTGGAGTCGCCCCTGCGTTGTTTCTATCTCGACAAGATCACCATGGTTAATGCCTCGGGTTGCGGCCGTTTTCGTGTTGATCCACACTGACCGCAGATCGTTATGACGGTTGGACAGGGTGGAGAGTATGGAGTTCTTGTGCGTATGTGAGAGCGCGTGATTGGGCACCTTCATGTTCGTAACGAATAGATCATGCGGGGGTTTTCGCACATAGGAAGGCCCGGGTTTCCAGTCCGGTACTGGCTGATAGTCATCGGTCTCCCATTCGATGCCGAGATCGGCGACCGTATTCTCCAAGTCCTGCTTCGCTTCAAGCATGAACTCGTAATAGATCTGCGCTCTTGCCTCAAAGAACGGGCGTGGATACTTCTCCTGCACCGTCTTGTCATCTGTCCAAAGGCCATCACGTAGATGCCACTCAAGGCCCTTGTCTTCCCCGAAAGTGTTCTTGAGCCAGCGATCACAGATCTCAAAGTACGAGTACTCAGAGTTCACATCCAAGCGATACGGCTCACGCATCTTGGCAATGTTGTTGAAAGCCTCTAGCAGATAGGGAAGCCGACCGGCACGCCGAGACAACTCCAGAAAGATCTGCATTGCATCCACATACGGCTCATCGGGAATAGGCCCAGTAATCCCTGACGACACCACTGGCTTCGAGCCATAAACGGAATACTGTCCATCGCCCGAGGACAGATGCTGAAACACGAAGGGAGTCAAACGCTCCAAGTAGTGCAGATCGGGCAGCACTATGTCTGCCATCATCGTCGTCTCTTCAAAGCGTCTGCTAATCGAAGCCACGAAGGGAATCCGTTTGATGAACCTCTCCACGATCTCAGGCGGCCCCGATGTTTTCATCATGTTTGACTGGAAGTTGATCATCATCGACGGGAACGGTGGCGCGCCAAACAGTTCAGGATCTTCAGAGTTGAGGAGCGAGAAGACTGTCCCGTACGGCGCGCACGGCATCAACTCGAACATCTCGGTCGTGCGAGGTGCTCGTGTCGGACGTGGTGGGTATAGACCACCTACCCGGCCCCCGCCAATGAAGCCTTGCGAGATGAGGCCGTCAGGGCTTGCGGTTGCACTGTAAGTGCGATCCTTGACCTTGCCCATCAAGCCCCACGGGTCGCCAAGCAAACCACCGGGCACGTCGATACCGCCCACGAGAGTTGGCAACAAGATGATCGCGAGGCCATTCAGCATTGAGTGTTTGTGTGCCGAGAGACCCCGATACCAGATAGCGGTTGCTGGCCGGTAGGGCAGTTCGACACCGTTAATCTCGATCGTTTGGCCGATACAAGCAGCCTCACCGAACTCACGAGCCAGCCTGCAAACCGTTGCGGCCGGCACTGTGGTTATTGACTCGACAAAGCTAGGTGTGTAGCTCCGCACGTGATCGGCGAGTACCTGAAAGCCTGGCCGAACGCGGCTGCCATCAACCCTGAATGTCCCTGTAAGTGCTGCATTACTCGTGCCCAAATCGAAGGGCTGCGCTCCATTACTCTGGTCCCAAACCAACGGCTTGCCACTATCGGTGTGTCGCACATAACGCCCGTCGTCACCAACGAGATAGCACGCATTCGTGAAGTTCCTTAGGAACTCAGCGTCATAGATCTCGAGTTCATTGACTAGTTGGTTGACCATGCCGAGGATCAGGGCTGCGTCGGTTCCAGGTCGGATAGGCACCCACTCGTCAGCTACAGCAGCAGCCGATGAACACACCGGATCGATTGACACCAACTTCACGTCACTACGCCGAACTGACAGTTCGTGAGTGGCATGCATGGTGTCGTAATGCACTACAGAGCCGAACTGCGAACCGAAGTTCAAGATGTATCGGCTGTAGTTGGGGTCAGGTGTTCCCTCAAAGGCGTTCTGGTTCATGTAGGCGATGCCATGGACGTTGTTGCCGCAAAAGATCGCCGCCGACCATGTCGAATAACCTGGCATTCCAAGCCCTGTCACCCAAGATGCAGCAAGAGCTCCACGCAGGTGAAACACATCGAAACTCGTGTAAAGAATCTTTTCAGGATCATCGGCGATGGTCTCACGCAGATGCATCGCAATCTCATCAAGTGCTTCGTCCCATGAGATCGGCACCCACCCGGGATCTACCCCGACTCCCTTGACGGGGTTCGTGCGCCTTAGCGGAGTAGTAATGCGATCTGGGTCGGTCAAACCCTCAAATCCGGCGTCTCCTTTAGCGCAAGTGCGTCCGTGATTGTGAGGATTGTCGGGGTCACCGAGAATCTGGTCAACGACATCGTCATCATTGACATGGGCAAGAATGCCGCAACGGTTGAGACAGATCGTGCAGGCGCTTCGCACCCACCCGTCACCAAATGCGGTCCCCGACCTCAACCCCGTCACTTGATCCATGCGGATGCCTCCAATGAACGCTCAGGAGGAGTCTTGCCTACCGCAGCCACAGGTGCCAAGGACTACGTTTCACAACGCCGCCGGACTATTGAGCATCGGAGACATGTGAGCGAAACCGACGGATCACCGGAGACAACACATACGGGCCCGCCCCTGATGAGGGGTGCCTCTGTGCACCACTCAAACACAGCGGATGCCGCTGGCAATGCAACGGCGATAGTGAACGCTGCCATCTACTGCTGTGATTACACGTTCTCGAGTTTCAATCCGGGAACAGTGGTGTTTCGAGATGGCGTGATATCTGCTGTTGGCCCGGACTCCGACGTAGAAGTACCGGCGGATGCGACTGTGATTGACGGTGCGGGGCGTCTGGCTGTGTTGCCCGGATTGATAGATGTCCATTGCCATTCAAGCATGCTCAAGGGCTACTCCGAGAACGCTCAGCTGATTGATTGGCTGCCCGAATACCAGCGAGAGCACCAAGTCCTTACGGAACACGATGCCTTCTACGGCTACCTGGTCACGTACATGGAGGCACTCAAGGGTGGCACGACCACGGTCATGGATATGTACCGGTACCCGCATCGTGGGGCAGAGGCAGCGATGAAACTGGGTATGCGCGCCCACCTTGTGCCCTATGCAGCGGATCATCCGACAAAGAAGTTCTTCGAGACTCTTGAGACCAGTGAGCAACTGATTCGAGACTGTCACGACACAGATTCAGGCCGCATCAAGGTCTGGCTAGGTCTGGAACACATCACGTATTGCTCGGAGTCGATGTTCCACAAGACGGTAGAACTCGCAGACAAGTACTCGGTGCGAATCCACACTCACACCAGCGAACAGCGCGAGGAAGTTGCTGTTGTGGAGGAGTTATTCGGTGATCGACCGGTGTACGTATTCCGGCAGCGGGGAATCCTGCGCCGCGGCACTGTGCTAGCACACTGCGTCTGGCTTGATGACTCAGAGATTCAGGTGCTAGCGGAGACCGGGACAGGTGTTGCCCACTGTCCGGTTAGCAACATGAAGCTTGCCGGCGGCGCGGCACCACTGCATCAGTACTCAAAGAGCGGCGTTGTGGTTGGTCTCGGGACTGATGGCGGCATCAGCAACAACTCTGTGAGCATGTGGGAATGCATGAAGATTGGCTCGTTGCTTCAGAAAGTAACGCACCTTGATGCGACTGTGTTTGGCGCTCGGCAGGCTCTAACGGCAGCGACCATTGATGGAGCTCGCCTGCTTGGGATTGACGCTGAAGTTGGATCAATTGAGGTCGGTAAGCAGGCAGACCTCATCACCGTTGACCTGTGGCAACCTCACCTGCTGCCGATAGCGCTCTCTGAGGCGCATGACCCGATCTTGTGGAATCTTGTGTTCGCGGGACGCGCCAGCGATGTGCAAGATGTGTGGGTTGATGGGCGACCATGCCTAAGTGGTGGTCAGATCGTCCGTATCAGCGAATCCGAGGCGCTCGAAGCGATACATGAACGCACACGCGATCTACTGCGTCGTCGTGAAGGTGTGGCAGCGATTCCTATGGTCTCTTAGACCGCTCGTTGTGTGAGGCCGAGCGTGTTTGTACGCATCACTTTCTCGACATCACTATCGTCAAACCCCGCTAAGTCATGCACGAAGGAGACGGGGTCTGCTAGTCCTTCTGCGTGTGGAAAATCAGATCCAAACAGCATGTGATTTGCGCCAATCAGATCGCGCAGTCCTAACAGATCATCCTCGTAATAGGGGGAGATCCAAACCTGTCGCCTGAACACATCTAGTGGATCTTCGTCGAAGGCATGGGCCTGCTGCTGGTAGGTCTTCTGTAGTTTCTTCACGAATGGCCACACCCACTCCGAGCCGTTCTCAATGGTGGCAACCCGGATGTTTCGATGTCGGCTGAGAACGCCCTCCGCAATCAAGGATGCAAGAGCATCTGAGATCGGAGAGTACGTGAGCAGACTTCGCAACGGGCTATAGCGGAAGGACTCAAACTCAGATGACAGTCCCCAATGGTCAAGCATGAAGCCATAGCCAGCATCTCCTGAATGCATTGCCAGCGTTATGCCGGAGTCGTTGAGACGTTCCCAGACCTGTTCATGAGCCAGGTGACCAAGTGAACGCCGGCCTCCTGAGCCGTCCGTTACCGACGACGGCCTCATGTTGATAACGCGTACATCGTTATCAATCAACCAGTTCAGCTCATCAAGTGCCCACTGTGGGTCGGCAAGGGTCAGATACCCCGCAGCAAAGATTCGATTCTGGTACGAGAAACCCCAATCATCGGCAATCCAGCGATTGAACCCACGAAACGCTGCTGCCAGGGCATCAACGTCATGTTCAAGGGCTGCTTCCATCCCAACACCAAGAGTTGGAAACAACAAGCAACCCTGGAGGCCCTGGGAATCAAGCAGATTAAGGCGCGCATCACGGTTTCGGTAAGCGGCCGAGATTGGCTCGAGTCTGCCGAACGCCTCTCGCATATCTGATACCGGTGTCTTGCCCCGGAAGTAGTCGTCCAGACAACCGGGTCTAGCTACGGGGTCAAACGTCGGGTTGGGAATGAAGCGGTTGATCCGTCCGGCTACCAGTAAGCGATCACGACCGTTGACTGTGGCCCACTGCATGCAGCGCTTATGCATGGCTGGTTCGACATGTCGCACGAAAGCGTCAGTCGCCTCGTAGTAGTGATTGTCAGCGTCGAAGGCAGCAAAGTCGCGCACAGGTTTTGGACTCTACGAGGTGTGCGCGATTGCGCCACGTAGCTACCTAGCCTCGCCGATGATGCGATCGATTGCCGCAAGACAGCGTGGCAAGGCGCGCTACATGACAGTCGCTGTCATGGTGGTGGCTCTGGGTTGGGTGACGTCAGCTTGTGGCATCAGTGCCGATGATCCCTTTGACGAGGCTCCTATTGATCCCGCAGCTGCGGTTGCCGCAAGTGAAGTTCCGCCAACCGATGTAGTGGGTTCAACCTCATCGGAGTCTGCAGAAGATACCGAAGATACCGAAGATTCTGAAGAAGAGCTAGAGGACACGAATCCCCTTGATATCCGGGGAGAGATACTCAACGAGTATCACTTGTCGGTCGGTGAGTGCTTCAATCGTGTTGAGGCCCTTCAAGCCGGTCGCCGGCTCACGATTACAGCTCGTGTCGACTGTGCTGAGCCCCACTTTGCTCAGGTGTATTACTTCTTCGAGATTGACGCGCCCCACCCGGCCATCTATCCCGGGGATGAAGCGATGCGAGACTTTGCTCTACAAAGTTGTTATGCCCAATTCGAAGCGTTCGTTGGCTCCTCGTATGAGCTGTCGATATATGAAATAGGAGTGTTCACACCTAACCGCACGAACTTCGAGCATGCCACGGCCCGGTATAGAGGAGTGCACTGTTGGCTCTATCACGTTCATGAGGATCCGCTATCGGGTGACGCGAAGGCCACAGCATTTTGAGGCCCGCCACTGATCCAGTCCTTGAACGCCGCAAACGCATGGAGCGGCTCGCCTCGTTAGGTCGCCGTTCCGGCTACGCCTTGTATGCGCTATCCCTAATCGTGTTCATTGTTGGCGTGACAACGGGATTCAACGATGCTTTGGCGACCATCACAGCTGTGACACTTGTTGCTGGATCGGTGGTACTTGCTCCTGCGATCATCATCGGCTACGGAGTTCGAGCCGCACATCGCGCTGATGAGAATGACGAATGGTAGACGACTGAACTTCTACAAGTGCTATAAGTGCTTCAACCGGCAGTAAAACATGGTCGCCCCATCACCTGAATATCTCAAGCTTGCAAGCTCTCTTTTGCCACGAGCGCTGCACCGATGGCGCCGGCGCTTTCCCCTAGATTCGCGCGCAGCAAAGGTGGAGGAGCTGGACGGACACGAACCGAGTCCCGATAGTGACGGCGCAAAGAGTCACCGAACACTCCCCCACTAAGCCCAAGACCGCCACCGATGACAACGGCTGCGGGATCCAACAAGCACACCAGCGTCGCTAAGGCGTGTCCAATGAAACGACCCGCCTTCGTGTGGATTTCTTCCTCCAGACGAGCCCGATCGTTTGTTGCCACACCGAGGGTCGAAGGCTTAGCTACCAGTGCTCGCTCAATCGCAAGGCCTGACGCCTGTAACTCGAGGGTCGGTGCGGCATCTGTGATCAGCTCTTCGCCGTACGCAATTGGCATTTCACCTAGGGCAATGGCTTCACCTCGATGACCTGCCCAGATGTGGCCACGACTGACAAACGCATAAGAGATTCCGGTTCCGATCGTCACATAGCAGAAACTAGGAAGTCCGCGTCCGCTTCCTAAGCGCTGTTCAGCCAATGCAGCACACCGAACATCGGACTCCAACAACGCGCTTACGCCACCCTCAAGCGTCTTACGCACTTCAAAGTCTGGCGCTACCACAATGTGACTACTGAGGCTCCCTGATGGTGAGATGTAATCTGGAATCCCAATACCCACAGCGCGCACCTGCCTTGACTTGCTCTCTGCCAGGTCACACAACTGCTGCAACATTGTCATCGTGACTTGAGCGCCCGGGTCTGCTCCGTGCTCGCTACGAGGTGTGGCAAAAACGTCCCAGTGCAGCAGATTCAGATCATCATCAAGTAGCGCTCCCGCTATCTTGGTGCCACCGACATCGACACCAACGTGAGCTAATTCCACGAATGACCAACCTCGCTAACCCGCGGGCCAGATGTCAGACGTGTCACTCCAGCCGGGCCCGACTCCGCTCAACCACGTCACACCTTCATCGCTCGAACATAGATACGAGTGAGGCGTGTTGGGTGGTAGCACGCAGGCATCACCGGTGCCCAGAAACAAACAGTTTGCCGAGGGAGCGTCGGGCGTGAGGACGGTCAATCCTCCGGAAAGCACGATCAGAAACTCCTCACCCCGATGCAACTCAGGTTCCGCTGAACACCCGGGCCGCAAAAAGCAACGAGCGACACTCAGGTTCTCGGTACTAGCAAAGAGTGCCATCTCGAGTTCACTCCTAGTTGCCCATGCTAAGTCATGCTCTCGAACGGGCGCGATTCGCTGGCTCTGCCGATAACTGTCTGCGCAATTTGGCCAGTTTTGTAACAGCCGTGAGTCAAGCGTCGCAACTTGATCCAGGTAGGGCTGCTTGCGTGCGTAGTCACTCGAGGCACCAGTTGCGGGAGTTGGCGAGAAGAACTCCAACACCCTTACGCCCTCATCGCCGCCTGCCCTTCCGTGATGCCACGTGTCTCGCTGGAAGAACACCGCCTCGCCTTTGCGGGCTCGCTGTGTCTCTCCTGTAGAGGGATCGCTCAGCAACAACTCACCCTCAAGCACATACAGCAGTTCGTCAGCGGCAAAGATCGTCGGATTTGTGGGTGAATGCCCGAAGCGTCCACCTACAACAAGACTGAACTCAAGCACGTGCAGGTTCTCTGAAGACAGATAAACCCGATCGATCACATACCCCGACTGCGAATCCCCCCAGATGTGTCGGTTCCGATCGGTCGCCAACAGGGCGGTAGGTTGCTCAAAGGTCGGTCTAGGTGTCGGGCGTCGTGGCGGTGGAGTGGTCATAGAAATCCCTTCTGCGCGCGATTGCTAACACTTCGAACATGGTCGATATTGTCACTACAAGTCGTCTGGCTAGGCGTGTCAGAACGCCAAGCACCTACCTGGAGGTAAAACATATGAAATTACGCACGATTACAAGCTTGCTCGCCGTTCTGCTAGCTACTGCGCTAGTAGCTGCGGCATGTGGCGATGATGACGATACGGCTGCTCCGGCCGATGTAACGGAAACCCCTGCGGCGGAAGCCAGCGAGCCTGATGACACTGCTGCTGAGGAGCCCGAACCAGCCGAGGAAATGCCTGCCGAGGAGATGCCTGCTGAAGGGATCCAGACCGACGGCTTTGAGGCGCTCGGAGAGGTCACTCTTGACGTGATGGCCGAGGCCGGTGACGAGGGGACGCTAGATCGCGCCATTGAGATCTTCACAGAGCGCTATCCGAACGTAACCATCAATTACACGCTGCACGCATTCGATGACTACATGGTGGTGGCACCCAACATCATCATTAGCGACGATGCTCCTGATGTGGCTCATGGCAACCAGGGTTACACCATTGACGGGTTGCTGGTGTCTTCGAACGCAATCATCCCGCTTGATGACTATGCCGAGGTGTATGGATGGGAAGAAGCCTTCGGTAGTGGAACGCTGGCGCAATATCGCTTCAACGACGAGGGAACCGACTTCGGTAACGGACGTCTCTGGGGCATCAACGGCGTCGCCGAGTTTGTGGGCGTCTATTACAACAAGGAGAAACTGGCTGCGATAGGTGGGGAACTGCCCTCAACATTCGCCGAGTTCGAAAGCCTGCTCGCCGATGCGCACGCTGCCGGCGAATTGCCGATACAGCTAGGAAACCTTGAAGGTTGGCCCGCTCTGCATGTCTATGGAATGGTGCAGGCGGCCTATCGGCCCGCTAACGAGATTCGTGATTGGGTGTTTGGCGAGCCTGGTTCAACCGTTGTTGTCGAAACTGAACAGCAAGCTGCCGACAAACTCGTGGAATGGGTTGAGGCTGGCTACCTGCCTGAAGACACAAACGGTGTGGCATGGGATGACTCAGTGGCAGAGTTCATCGGCGGCGAAGGTGTCTTCTTGATCGGCGGTAACTGGAACACTGCCGCACTTGCTGAAGGCATGGGGGACAATGTTGGCTACTTCGCAATGCCAGTTGGACCAAGTGGCATCCTGGGAGGCACAGCAGCGCTTGCTTTGCCATGGCATATCACCACAAATGCTGAACATCCAGACCTTGCTGCGGCGTTTATTGCTCTGCTTGTGAGTGAAGAGTTCGCTCCCGAACTGGCTTCTTTAGGCCGCGTGCCTGCTCATGACCTGGCTGAACCGCCCACGGGACTTCTTGCCGATGTCGCAGCTGGTGCTGCTGAAGTGATTGCCTCTGACGGCATCACTTTGTATGCGGACTGGGCAACGCCGACGATGTTTGACACGCTCACATCAAAGACTCAAGAGTTGCTGGGACAACAGATTGATGGCGCGCAGTTCTTGAGCGACGTTCAGGCGGATTGGGATAACCAATTCCCTGGCTAATTCGACTAGCTCGATAGCACACCTGTTTAGGGCGCGCCGCTGCCGTGGCTAAGCGGCGGCGCGCCCTAGGCGGGTACCAGCCGGTTGCCTACCTCTACCTGCTACCGGCGTTTGCCTTCTTCATTGCGTTTGGGCTGATACCGCTCGCTCAGGCCTTCAACCTGTCGTTTTATGACTGGAACGGCCTGAGCCCAGACCGAGTGTTTGTGGGTCTGGACAACTACGCGAGAGTCATAACCGACGAGAAAATCCGCGAGGCACTGCAGCACTCGCTGATCCTGATCATCTTCTATGCGTTGTTGCCTATCACCATCGCTCTTGCGATTGTGGGGCTGATGGTGCGGGTACGCATACGTGGTCACGCCTTCTATCGAGCGGTGCTCTTTGTCCCGACGATCCTCCCGTTGACGGTTGTGGCTGTCGCTTGGAGATGGTTGTATGCCACTGACGGTCCCATCAATACAGCACTTGACTTTGTCGGACTCGACAGCATTAGCCGGGCATGGCTTGGCGACTTTACGTTCGCGCTTCCCTCGCTGGGTCTCGTGGGAACCTGGGTCACTTTCGGACTGGTCTTTGTGTTGTTTGCTGCTGGTGTACAGAAGATCCCGGTCGAGTTATATGAGGCCGCTCGTCTTGATGGTGCCAACATGTTCCGGGAGTTCTTTGCCGTGACGCTGCCAGCTTTGCGCGGCGAAATCACTGTTGCTCTGGTTCTCACGATCACTGCTGCTTTACGCAATTTTGATGTGGTGTTCGTTACGACCAGAGGCGGGCCAGGCACAACCACTGAGGTACCGTCGGTGTTCATTTACCGTTCGGTGTTCCAGACTCGTGAAGTCGGCGTCGGGGCGGCGATTGGCATGGTTTTGATGCTGATCTTGCTGGTCGTGAACATGAGCGTGTTGTGGTACCGGCGTCGCGGTGAACCGGCATGATCGAGAGTCGCAACGAGAGACGCAGCGTCCACCTGATGCTGACGATTGCAAGCGTCATCGCGCTGTACCCGCTGCTGTCTGTGCTGCTACTTGCATTGAATGAGCCAACCAAACGTGTTAGCGGGTTCACGATCCCGGAGACGATCTCATTTGAGTCGTTCACGACCGCCTGGCAGCGTGGTGGGTTCGGGCAAGCATTGTTTTCGAGCGCCATCATTGCCATCACTGTTGTGATCTTTAGCGTGGCGTTCTCGGTGCTAGCGGGATATGCGTTCGCCAGTATGCAATTCCCGCTGAAGCGAACGCTGTTCGTTGTGCTTATTGCCGGTTTGTTGCTTCCCTATGAGGCACTCATCATTCCGCTGTACTTTGGGTTCAAGGATCTGGGTCTAATCGACAGCCGTTGGGCAGTAATCCTCCCTCAGATCGGTTTCAGCGTGTCGTTCGGAACGTTTTGGATGCGAACATCTTTTGAGACGTTACGAGGATCCCTGGTTGATGCAGCCAAGATCGACGGTGCTAATTCGTGGGCAATTCTGTGGCGTGTGCTCGTTCCGATAGCTATGCCCGCGATGTTGTCGCTGTCGGCACTGATGTTCCTGTTTGCGTGGAATGACTTCCTTCTTGCTCTCGTACTAATCCCCTTGAACGAGGATGCTCAAACAGCGCCGCTAGCGCTGTCGTTCTTTGCAGGTCAACGCAGGGGCGGTGATCCGCCCACCATCGCCGCGGCTGCGATCATCGTTGCCATTCCGGTGCTTATCATGTACATCGCACTACAACGGCGTTTCATCCGCGGTATAGCAACAGGAGCCGAAAAGGGATGAATACACCGGCGAAGGCTCAAGTCTTTGCGACTGCTGACGACCTAGGTAAGGCTCTTGCTGGCGTTATTGCCAACGTTGTGGCACGCAGTTCAGAGGCGGGCCGAAGGTATCTGCTCGGTTGCCCTGGTGGCCGGACACCCGCTCCCATCTTTGCGGGCCTGGCACGGCTGGTTGCTGCAGAGTCGCTTGACTGTTCGGGTCTTGTGATCGTGATGATGGACGAGTACCTGGATCCGACAGATGTGGAAACGACTGCGGTCTCAGAGACACTGCACCATTCGTGTCGAGGGTATGCCAAACGTGAGATTCGTGACAGGATCAACGCCGGTTTGCCGCCGTACAAGCGGATACGTGCCGAGTCGGTTTGGATGCCCGAGCCGCATGATCCCGCTGCCTACGACGAACGGATCAAGCAGGCCGGAGGGATTGATCTCTTCATCGTGGCAAGCGGTGCTTCTGATGGTCATGTGGCCTTCTGTGGGCCTGGCGCGGAGCTAGGCGGGCACACGTCTATCGTGCATCTTGCAGAGACAACCCGAGCCGATAACACCGTGACATTTCCAGATTTTGAGTCGGTTCAACAGGTACCAACAAGAGGTGTTTCTGTAGGTCTTGGAACGATCCGCTTACTGTCGCGGTCGGTCACACTCGTGTTGACCGGAACCGACAAGCGCCTCTCAGCGCAGCGCGTGTTGTCGTCAAAAAAATACGACCCGGACTGGCCTGCCACATTCATTCACAACTGCCCGCATGCTCAAGTCCTACTCGACTCAAAGGCGGCTGCCGGACTTCGAATCACGTGACACGACATCGTTACGAAACATTGCTATTGCACTAATGGCACTCTGATGGATCCGCTAGCTTCTGTGCATCTCGGCGTCATCGGGTTGGGAAGCGTCTTCGAGCCTTACGCCACACTGATTCGTGAACTGCGCTATGAGGGCCGCTTAGAGGTTGTCGCTACATGTGACATCGTGGCATCCCGTGCTTCGAGAGTGCAGATGTTCCTGCAACAAGACTCAGACTTCAGCACCGACTGCAGGGCTGTGATCGAGCGAGACGACATAGATGTCGTCTTGGTACTAACAGCGATGCCCTCTCATGGTGAGATAACCGCAGCCGCCCTCAAAGCAGGAAAACACGTGCTAGTCGAGAAGCCAATGTCGGTCGATCTGGTCGAAGCCGCCTCACTTCTACGACTTGCCAGCGAACACGGGCGGATGCTGTTGTGTGCGCCTCATGTAGTGCTGAGCCCCACTTATCAGGCCCTCTGGAAGCGGGTCGTTCACGAACAGGAGATTGGCGAAATACTCACCGCCCGTGCCCGTTACGGATGGTCAGGCCCCACTTGGGGCAGTTGGTATTACCAGACCGGTGGCGGGCCTTTATTTGATCTGGGTGTCTACAACATCACATCGCTCGTGGGATTGATGGGCTCGGTGAATCGGGTCAGTGCAGTCGCCGGTACGGCCATACGCGAACGGGTTGTCGATGGCACCAAGATCACAGTCAACAACTTCGATAACTATCACATATTGCTCGATTTTGGTGATGCCAGGATTGCTGCAGTCACAACCGGCTTCACAATGTATGAGTATCGATCACCGGCTGTTGAGCTCTATGGAACTGGCGGTACGGCGCAATTGCTTAGTGATGACTGGGCACCGCAGGGATACGAGATAACGCGCACAGATCGCGCTGGCTGGACGATCTATCCCGAAGTCGAACCGAACTGGCCATGGACTGCTGGATTACGGCACCTCGTCGATTGTTTGATTGATGGCACCGACTTGCTGATACGACCCGAGACAGCGTTTCACTGCTTGGAGATCATGACGAGAGCACAGGTCGCTGCCGAAACTGGGCAGACACAGACGATCCAGAGCACGGCACCAGCAATCCCATATGATCCCGAGGCTATCTATGTGCAGCGTGGCGGCAAGCATGGCCACGACCACCGCATTCGACGTCACCGGGACTGAGGAATACTGCTCCACTCCTTGATCGACTCATAGACACTTTCCGGTGTCGCAGCAACGTTGATCATGTCGAGTGCTGCGAGCACTGCTCCAACAATTGGGGGCACTTTGAGTCTGACAGCGTGAGCTCCAGGTAGCTGCGACATCACTCTGCGTTCAAGCAGATTTGAGGGATGTTCAAATATGCCGCCGCCGAGTACTACACGCGTACCGACGATCTCCATTCCGAGACGTTCGGCACAAACACGTCCCTGACCTCCGAGACCCTTTCCGGCATCTTCAACGATCTTGTGGGCTACCGAGTCCCCACGGTCCGCCTCATCAAGCAGGACAGGGCTCATCTTTACGAGTTCGGATCTGCCGAAACCTCCCCGACGGGTAAACCAATGAAGTAACTGCATCGGGTGAGCTGACCCGTAGGTTTCGAGTGCACGTTCGGTAAGGCTCGTCGCCGGCCCAAGCCCCAGTGAGTGACGCTGTACCGCATCCAAAGCTTGCTGACTCAGAGCTGGGGAACCAATCGTGTCAGGCCAGAAACCGAGATGGAAGTAGCGCCCGTCTTTGCGTCTGGCACCAACCGCGTTACCGGTACCACAGATGATCGAGATACCGGACCAGTCTTCTGAGCCAGCTCTCAGACCTCCGATTGAATCGTTCACGATTACCGGTTGGGCACCGAACGTGAAACTTGAGCCCAGAAACTCGTACAGATAGGCATAGTCCTCGGGCCAGTCAGCCCCGGCAAGGCTAAACACTGCTGCCTCGACACTGGCTTGTGGTGCACTTGCCGAACTGAGCGCTAAGTCCACCACTCGAGCCAGTTCAGCAAATGCGGTGCCAGCATTGGTAGCGCCATAGACGTCGGTGCAGCCGCCCTGCGCGACTCCCGACACTTGGCCGGACGCTTTTGCGATGACCGCGATGGTCTTTGTGTTACCGCCATCTACGGCTAGGACTTGACCACTGCTGCTCACTGGCTCGTGACGCTAGATCGTGGTCACCAGTTGCGACACATAGAGGCGGAACTCAATGCGCTACTTTCTCGAAAGCGCAACTCTCGCGCTGCAACGGCAGTTCAGGAGAACAACGATGGCACGTATCAAGCTCGCCTACATCGGCGGTGGATCGACCAGAGCCGCGGGAACAATGGCGAGCTTTGCTCACCAGGGCGAAAACTTCGACGGTTCAGACGTCGTGCTGATCGACCTTGACAGCGATCGTCTTGAGCTAGTCGAGCGAATCGCTAAGCGACTGATGTCGGCTCGTGGACTTGACATCAAAGTCAGCGCCACAACAGACCGACGAGCGGGCCTAAGCGACTGTGACGCTGTCTTGACGAGCTATCGGCCGGGTGGCTTCGAAGCGCGAGTACTAGATGAGCAGATTCCGCTCTCCTACAACGTGATCGGCCAGGAGACGCAAGGCCCCGGTGGGTTCTTTATGGCACTGCGTTCAATCTCTGCGCTTAAGGGAATGCTCGCTGATATCAATGACGTGTGCCCGAATGCCAAGGTTTTCAACTACACAAATCCAATCAACCTTGTATCACAAGCCGTGTGTGATCACACTGATAACTGGATCGTGTCACTGTGTGAAGGCCCGATTGTTTATCCTGAGATTCTGGCTGAGTCTGTGGGGCTTGATCCCCTCAAGCTCGAGGTAACGAGCATCGGATTGAACCATGGTTCTTGGTCGGTCGAACACACTTATGACGGCGAGGACCTTCCATCACTACTGACAGACATCTGGGAAGAGAGAAGTGATGATCCAGCTATTAGTGATGAGCCAAAACGCATCTTGAAGCTAGTTGCCTTGATGGATTCTTTGCCTAGCTGGTACTTCCAGTACTACTACTTCGAGAAGGAGATACTGGAGCATTACCATGCGAAGCCAACGACTCGTGCTCAAGACATCCTCGCGGAGGTTCCGACCTACTGGCATCACTATGAAGAGCAGTCATGGGTCGATGACCCTCAACTTGATCCTGCCCGCTCTCGAGGAGGCATTCACGAACTTGAACTAGCGATTGACTGCATGGACGCTGTTTTCAATGACCGTGGGGAGACGATGCCAGTCAATGTTCCCAACTGCGGTTCGATTCCCGGGTTTGATGACGGTCTGGTAGTAGAAACAGTCGGCCACTGTGACGCCGCTGGGGTGACTCCCCTGCACATGCCGGGCCTGCCTGTGCATGTGCAGGGACTGGTCGACGCTCTGGGCTGCTACCAGCAGGCAGCCGCGGACGCTGCATGGGACGGAGACGCACGTTCGGCGACGCGAGCGCTTGCTTCACATCCACTGGTGCGCAGTGTTGACGTTGCCGAACGAATGTACGTCGATATGGCTCACGCTCACCGCGACTACCTCCCGGAGCGTCTCCTCCCCACCTAGAACTCCTTTCATGAAGACGTATTACCACTACGTCACAGGCAAGAAGACAAGCGGGCGTCGCCTGGAAGTGTCGCGCCCCGGCCTACATCAGTTGATTGGCATACACCTGCCACAAATCTGGCAGTGTTTCCCCGCATTCTCGCTCCCCGAGGCTGCCCAGGTCACATACGTTCATCTCCGTGAAGCAAATCGCCTCACAACCCATGAAAACCGAGTCAACGCCCAAAGTTCACCAAGGGGAAGGAGTGCCGGATGCGAGTAGGTTGAGAGTCAAGTCTGACATTCGTAGCAGTAGTCACTTTGCTCGCAGTTGTAGCAATTGGATGTAGCGATGATGACGACGTACGAAGAGTCTTGGCAACTACCGAGGCGAGCCCGGAGAGTTTAGCCACAGAGGATGGTTCCATTGATCTGTCTTCATCAATACCGCCGCCTACGACTGCGGGGTCTGATGTATTTGGTGGGTCAGGCGCTGCCGAGGTAGATCAATTGGGTGAGCCGACACAGCCAATACGGCTTGCAACACTAGATGAGGTGTTGGAGGCTTCAAACACGTGGCTCAACATGACGGGACTTGGTACACCGCCCGTACAGCATTGGGAAGAAGTGTTCGCAGGTGACTTCACAAACTGGCCGGACGTTCGATTGTGGAGTAAACGGCTTTGGCAAGCGTGTGAGGCACCGATCTGGGAGGCTGAACCAGCAAGGACCTTAGTCAGTTCGTTCTTCATAGAGGACGGTTGGGATCCTGGCTCACCCGCAATGCTTCAGAGCGGAGTCCAAGCTATTTGGTATGGTGCCAAAGCGTACTGCAGTTCAGTCTGGCCGGAAGACGCTACGGAAGCACCCGACGTAGGGCCCAACATGGCCCTTAGTTTTGAAAGCATCCGGACTGAACTGATCGAACAGGGGAGCCCTGTAGCAGGTCTTGAGTCCTACAGCGATCCAAGTCTACTGGCCGGTTACCCGTTCTCTAATGAGTCTGAGTATCCCGAGATTCAAGCACTGTCGGACTCGTCTGATCTGATTTTTGTCGGACATATCACTGGGTACGTACAAGACGTCAAGCGGTTCAAATTCGGGGTTGATACTCAATCAGCGACCCCAGATCAAGAGTTGGAGTTAGAGAGAATCATTGAGGGTTTTGGAGATCCAGCGCCATACGAGATTTGGGAAGGGGTTGAATTCACAGTCAGTGAAGTGTTGCATGGTGAATTGCCCAATGACACGCCTCGCGTGACAGTGCTGCGGCCAGCATTAGTCGTCAGCGAGGACGGATCACGACAGATGCGGATCTTTGATCCCCCGATGTCTACGGTTCAGCCGGGAGTCTTTGCTAGAGACGCCGATGAACGACCGACATACGTCGTCTTTGTCAAGTCGAGCGATTTGTTCGGCACTGACTCGTACGTGTTCAACACTGGGGGCGGTGCGGCACGGATAAGGTCGGACGGAACCCTTGGTCAGGGCATGTCATCGCCTTTCGCAATGACCATCCACGGCGACTCACTGCACCCGCACAAATTGACGCTTGATGATGTGCGCTCTGCTGCCGAGAACGCTTCACAGGACTGAAGTTAAACCTAAGCCAGGCACCTGCGACATCTCGCCCCTAATGGGGTGAGATGTCGATTGGGGTGGAGGGAACGTCTCCTTCTATCAAGTCAGGCAGGAACTCTCGGAGTCGCGCCGGAACCGTTGGTTCCTGGTTCGCGAGCAGTGCATCGAGTGTCCACCATCCGGCCTCGATGAAGGCGGCGGCCTCAAGTGCCTCGAGGCCTTGAGGTCGGAAATCCCCTCCCTCACACCAAGCCACATGGATTCGCTCGTTGGACGCAAACTGAATGCCACAGAAGGTGAACTCGACATACTGAGTCCAAACACAAGGCCCCATCTCGACCTCGCTAATGCCGGTCTCCTCGTAGAGTTCACGACGGCAGGCGGTATCTGAGTCTTCTCCATGATCGATACCACCTCCCGGGATCTCGAGCATCTCGGGCTTGTAGGGGTCGATCGGATCCTCCGAACGTATGAGAAAGATCCGCCGCTGCTGATCAAGTAAAACGCAACGAGCTGCCGGTCGCGCAAGCTTGTACGACATTGCGCAGACGCTATCCGCCCAATCGGTGCCACGTTCTACATCTGATGTCTGACAATTCAAGTGATGTCTGACAATCACCTCATGAATGTTGCCCTTAGACGACGAGCTACTCAGTAGCAAATTTCTCAACGTTTGGCAGATACCTGCCACAAATCTGGCAGCCTTCTCCTCTGATTCGAACTAATGGAGCGGGAGACTAAAGGTAGTTTTGCCTTGTCCCATCAATGACAGATCGGTCATGATTCAATGGTCTACGAAGCTCCATCGGTCAGTTGCCAAGGTATTAGAAAGTCGTTCGGTTACAGCAAAGTCTTAGATGATCTGAAGTTGATTGTTCCGCCAGGGCGTTCCGTTGCGATAATGGGGCCCAGTGGTTCGGGAAAAACTACTCTGCTGCACATACTGGCGGGATTAGTCCCATCAGATAGTGGCAAAGTGAGTGTCGCCGGACTGGAACTCGTCGGGGCATCACAGCGTGCTCTAACACGCCATCGTCAATTCAACGTTGCGATGGTGTTCCAGTTCGGCGAACTCCTTCCCGAACTGACAGTCGCTGAGAATGTTGGTCTGCCACTCAGAATCAGAGGCGAGAAGCCTCGCAGACGTGTCGTTGAGCGCGTGCTGGAGTCTGTTGGCGTGACTCAACTCGATGCCCGGCCGGGACAACTGTCGGGCGGCGAGACACAAAGAGTTGCCCTCGCACGTGCCCTGGTCACCCGTCCAAAGGTGCTGCTATGTGATGAGCCAACAGGCGCGCTGGATGCGGCCAATTCCGAGAACGTGATCACACTGCTGCTGAACTCCACCAGGGAGTCAACGGCAACCGTGGTGTCGACACATGACCCATCGGTCGCGGCGCGCATGGACGAGACTTATCTCCTCACGGATGGTGGTCTCACCCAAAGCAGGCGAAAGTGATCACTCGAATAGCGCTGGCCGTCACCTGGCGTGGTGATCGGCAGGCGAAGCTCCGCAGCGTAGTTGTGACATTTTGCATCGGCAATCGTGACGCTGTGCGCATGTGCGACACTCAGTGCCGCCCTAATGGCGCACAATGTCAATGAGCGAGCCAATACACGGTCGGCGCAACCGGCCCTAGCTGGTGAACCGGCCGACTTCAGCAGAGGTGGTGCCTATGACTCGATTCGAGGAGAGCAGATTTACGTCTACTACTGGCGTGTTGAGACACCTGGGTTGACAGTTCCCGGAGTGCCTACTGACGCTCAGATTGGCGATTGGTTCGTGTCACCTGAACTGATGAGACGTATACGAGTGGAGCCGCAACTACTCGATCGCTTCCCAGCGGCACGTCAGATCACTGACGCCGGTGTGGGCTCCGCTGACGAACTCGTTGCCTACCGACTGGTAGGACCTGATGCCGATCTGACTCATCGACTGAGAGACGAGCCCGGATTGAGTTGGATTGGCTTGAACGCGGGTGTCAAAACGAGCGAAGTCGCCGCGGGTGGTGCTGTGATTGTTCTCGTCATCGGATCGGGGCTACTGCTTGCTGCTCTCGGCCCCGCCACAGTCGGGTTGAACAGGCGACTCGCGCTCCTGCGTGCCCTCGGGGCTTCTGGCCGCTCCGTCTGGATGGTCGGCGCAACAAGTGCGGCAGTGGCTGCGATGCCGGGCACACTCGCTTCGGCCCTTGCATGGTACGTCATCGCACCGCGACTTGAGAGCATCCCGCTCGTCGGGCAACGGATCTTGCCTGGCGATCTGGAGATCCCGGCGCTGTTATCAGTTAGCGCTGCCGTGGCCGTCACCCTGTTGGTCGCCACGCTTGGAACAACTCGCGTCAGACAGCCTGACGGATCGCGTCCGGCCTCGCGAATCCCCACGCCCCCGTCCAGATGGCGTCTTGCTCCGGCCACGGCAAGCACATTGGCAATCGTCAGTGCCACTGTTGTATCAGGGGAACTCTCCGTCGGGCTCCTACTCATGGGCGCGCTTGGCGCATCCATCAGTGTGATATTAGCTACTCCAGTGCTCATGCACCGTCTCGGTGTAGCACTAGCGCGAGCAGGATCGACGTTTTTTCACCTTGCCGGGCGTAACTTCAGTTGGCAAGCAGGCAACTCTTCACGTCCCTTGACAGTGCTCGCGAGTGTGGCAGTGCTAGTTCCTTTGGCAGCGTCCTACATCACCGTTGCGCGTGAACGAGATCCTGAACCTCCACCGTCAGCGGTTTCGGCAATTGACGTCAATGGCCCACTGGATGAAACCGAGATACGAATGCTTGAGTCAGAGGCCAGAGGTGTCTTCGTCGACACATACAGGTCCAAACCAGAAGGTACGGAAGAGTCGACATGGACGTGGGTTGGGGACTGTGAGAAGTTGGCCCCTTTAGTTTCAATGTCAAGTTGTGGATCCGATGGAATCCGCCTCGACCCTTCTGCCGCAAGCGCGTTTGCCCGATTTGATGTAGGTACGACTGCATCACCAGTGGGTCACCATGTTGGGCCACGGCTCTTTGTCACGAGAGACCTCACCCATGCGGAGTCCGTGTTACGAACATATGCATTGAACAGGGGCCGACTGGGGCTGAGTGTCAACTCTCACGACGACTACCAGATGAGCGAGTCACGCGTCGTACCGTGGATCATGGCAGGAATTGTGATCGGATCTGTGACAGTTCTGTTGACGTTGATGTTGTCTGTAGCTACGGGAGCTTCGCGCAATGCCGCTACCAGACAACGGTTGCTGGCGGTTGGTGCAGACCCGAGAGTGATTCGACGGCTCGCCGCAGCAGAATCTGCGACGATAGTTGCAGTTGTTGGCCTCAGTGGTGTTTCATTAGGAACTGTCGGTGCCGTTGCATATGCGGCAGTTGACGGACTCCATACGACGTACTTGTGGCCTTCAGGTGTTCTAACTGCTGCGGTTCTTGCTGCTGCAGGCTTAGCGGCCGCTACATCAGCGACAGTCGTGTCTCGCATCCAACCAAAGACCTGGCTACGGACAAGTGACTAACTGGTCTCTCTTCTGTGACTCGTTCAATCCAGCAGTCGACGCATAAGTTGTAATGTTGCCATGAGGTGTTGCATCACATCGGTGCTGGTCTGTGTTTGACTGCCCAACTCACACTTATCTTTAATGGAGTGTTGGGTCTAGGCTCACCATCAAGCTCCGCAATGCCATCAGCAATGAGGCTGTATCCGTCGGATGCTGGCATCCACAATACAGAGACTTTCGGACGCGCTAATGCACTTTGAGCAGTACGACGACCAACACGAGTCCGAATTACACCTTTAACATCAATTGACACTGGAACGTGCAACACACGTGCACGACGATCATCACCGACAGTTAGCACGAACGCGCTCGGGCCGTGATCCTTCGCTGTAGCGGCTAACTCCTCAGGCGGGACTGCGATACTCATCGTCCGCCAACGTACATCACTGGCTAGCACGCAATGAAGGCATGAGATCTCCGCGGCTTCCAAGGCTCACTTCACTAACACCAACAAAGCGAGCCAATTCCGATAGGTGCGGCAACAAGCGCTCTGCCAGTGCTACACAGTCAACCTCAGGCTCTGCGAATGCTCCCATCACCCTCAGAGCGTCACTGCCCCGGTCGGTCTTTAAATCAAGGCGAGCCACAAGCCGTTCACCATGAAGCACAGGCAACACGTAATAGCCATAGACGCGCTGAGCCTTCGGTACGTAGATCTCGATGCGGTACTTGAAGTTCCACAATCGCTCGGCTCGAGGCCTGTACCACACCACAGGATCAAACGGTGAGAGCACAGCCACACCACTAACAGAACGCGGTACACGCGCTCGGGGCCACAAGTAGGCCCGCTCATGCCAGCCCTCAACTTGCGCCTCGGCCAACTCGCCCGCTTCAAGCAGCTCCCCGAGTCGCTTCTTGCCTTCACGTTTCGGCAGCCGGTAGTAGTCGACCAAATCACTAGCGGTCGCCACGCCAAGCGCTTCGGCAGAGTTCAAGAGCAACGCACGCTGGGCCTCCGCTGGTGCCGGTGTGGGTCTCGCAAGCACCTCGGCAGGAACGATCCGTTCAAGCAGATCAAACTCTTTGACAAAGTTGCCACGGCGGCGCACACCCAGGACTCCGATGCGGAACAACCAGTCAAGCGCCAATGAGCCCATCGACCGGCCACCCCACCACTCACCGGATCGTCGCCTCGGATCAGAAAGTTCACCGGCAGCAAGCGGACGTTCCACGACTTGCGCAAGTACCTCATCCACATATGCGGGGTCGCGCTGAGCAAGCTGATGCAGGCCTCGCCAAGTGTCCCCATCCCGGGCACGTTCCTTTTGCCAACGCAACAGCGGCTCGTCGGTCACCGGCAACAGCGACGCCTCATGAGCCCATGACTCGAACCATTCGTCGTGCTGATACGCGATGCGATCGAGCAAGCCAATGTCGTGATCGCCAAGCCGGGAAAAGGCGGGCAGGTACTGCGTGCGCACCAGCACCGGGACGGAGTCGAGTTGCAGCAACTTGATTCGCCTCATCACCCTGCGCATGTGACGCCGGTCAACCCGACCTTTCGGCGCGGGGTCGGCAAAGCCTTGAGCAGCGAGCGCGACCCGCCGTGCCTGCGAGAGTGACAGACGTCTCACACTTGGTGTCGCCTAGCTGAAGTCCGACCCTGCAAACATCGGACGTTTATCGGGTGAGGCCGCTCTGGGCGGGTGTGATCCGGTTATGCGACCAAAGTGATGATGCGCCCGGGTACATACATCTTGAGATGCAACTCGCGCCCACCAACATGGAAGGTCACGTTCGGCTCAGCAAGAGCAGCGGCCACAGCAGTTGCCTCATCGGCCTCGGCTGGAATCGTTACCCGGCCCCGCACCTTGCCGTTCACCTGCACCGGAACCTCAATGGTCTCCTGCACTAGCAGCTCCGGGTCTGGTTCGGGGAACTGTGCCCCGGTCACCGACCCAGCAGCATCACCGTGAAGCCGGTGCCACAACTCCTCCGCGAAGTGCGGCACCAGTGGTGCCAGCATCCGAACCATGGTGTCCGCCACCTCACGTGGGGCACCAACCCCGCGGCGCGTGACCTCGTTGTTTAGCTCGGTCAGCTTTGCGATCGCTGTGTTGAACCGCATCGCTTCCATGTCAGCACTAACGCCGTCAATCGTGCGATGCAGCAACCGCAGTAGCCGTTTGTCGCAAGGCTCGTCTCGAACATGTAGCGCTCCAGTGTCTTCGTCAATGAGATTGCGCCAGACGCGCTGCAGCACTCGCTGCGAGCCCACCACTGAACGTGTTTCCCAAGGCCTGTCCTGGTTAATCGGCCCCATAAACATCTCATAGAGACGCAGAGTGTCGGCACCGTAAGCGTCATACATGTCATCAGGAGTTACGGCATTTCGCAGTGACTTCCCCATCTTGCCGAGATCACGAGTAACGGGTTTTCCGTTGTAAAGGAAGCCATCAGATGAGTTACCCGTCACATCTTCAGCGGGCACATGTACACCACGCTCGTCGCGGTAAGCGTAAGCCAGTATGTAGCCCTGGTTGATCAACCGCTTGAACGGTTCCGGGCTACAAACATGGCCCAGATCGAACAGAACCTTGTGCCAGAAACGTGCATACAGCAGATGCAACACCGCATGCTCAACGCCACCTACATATAGGTCAACACCCCCCGCTCCGTCAGGCTCGGGGTCTGACATCCAGTAACGCTCAACTGAGGAATCTGCCAGCGCCTCGTTGTTAGTTGGGTCGAGATAACGCAGGTAATACCAGCACGATCCGGCCCACTGCGGCATGGTGTTTAGTTCACGGCGGTAGCGCCGCACTCCTTCACCGAGGTCTTCTTCAATCTCAAGCCAGTCACTAACACGACCTAGAGGTGGCTCGGGCTCAGAGTCACGAGCAAGCGACCGAGGAGCCCAGTCAGTCAACTCTGGCAATTCCAGTGGCAACTGCTCATCTGGCAAGGCCACTGGGCCGAAGTCATCAAACACGATAGGGATCGGTTCTCCCCAGTAACGCTGGCGACTAAAGAGCCAGTCACGCATCCGGTAAGTGACGGTTGCTTTGCCGTATCCGTTCGCCTCAAGCCACTCAATAATCCGAGTCTTTGAGGCAGCTACATCAAGCCCGTCCAGGAACCCTGAATTAATGGAGGGACCTTCGCCGCTATAGGCGAGATTGCTGGGATAGTCCTCGGGTGGCTGCACAGTTCGGATCACATCGAGCCCGTAGGTCTCGGCAAACTCAAGATCTCGCTGATCTTCGCCGGGCACGCCCATCACGGCACCAGTGCCATAACCCATCAACACGTAGTCGGCGATGAACACCGGCACCGGACTGCCGTTTGTTGGAACAACAACCTCGGCTCCTAGGTACACACCTGTCTTGGAGTCGCTGCGGTCGTAGTCACTCATCTGTGCTGCACGGGCGCGGTAAGCCTCCACAGCGGCACCGGGTGTTGCACCGCCACCAGTCCACATTGGAGGTGTCCCATCAGGCCACACATCCGGCATAAGCGAGTCCACCAACGGATGCTCAGGAGCTAGAACCATGTATGTGGTGCCATAAATAGTGTCAGGACGAGTTGTAAACACCTCGATCGCTACATCGGATTCATCGCCGCCACTGCCACTGCCACTGCCACTGCCAGCATTACGAGATCGGTCTGCGACAGGAAACGAGATGTAGGCGCCTTCGGATCGGCCAATCCAGTTGCGTTGCATCGTCTTGACCGACTCCGGCCAGTCCAACAAGTCAAGATCTTCCAACAAACGATCGGCATAAGTGGTAATCCGCATCATCCACTGTTTCAGTGGACGCTTAAAGACCTCATGGTTTCCACGCTCGGAACGACCCTGAGCTGTGACCTCTTCATTCGCCAACACGGTGCCCAAAGCCGGACACCAGTTCACGGGTGCATCAGCCAGATAAGCGAGCCGATGATCATCTACAAGGCGACGCCGAGAAGCCCCATCCATATCAGACCAATTCGTCCCGCCATCAGGTGTTCGTTGACCAGACTCAAGCTCGTCGATCAACTCCGAAATCGGTCGAGCCCGACGAGTGTCCGGGTCGAACCACGAGTTAAAGATCTGCAGGAAGATCCACTGTGTCCAGCGGTAGTAATCGGTGTCCGTCGTGGCAATCCCGCGGCGTTTATCGTGGGCTAGACCTAGACGGTCTAGCTGACGTCTCATGTTGGCAATGTTTGCTTCAGTGTTTATGCGAGGGTGCTGACCGGTCTGACGAGCATGCTCCTCAGCAGGCAATCCAAAGGCATCAAAACCCATCGTGTACAACACATTGAACCCACACATCCGCTTGTAGCGGACATACACATCCGTGGAGATATAGCCAAGTGGATGGCCAACATGAAGTCCGGATCCCGACGGGTACGGAAACATGTCCATCACAAACAACTTGCGAGAGTCAACGGCATCGCCACTGCTAGTACGACCGTTGAGAGCACTCAACTCATCGTCAAGACAGTCGCTGGTGTCTGCTAAGAGGCCACTCGGGTTAGCAACCTCATAGGTTCCATCGGACTCCCAACGCTGCTGCCAGCGGGTTTCAATCTCAGCAGCTAGCGCAGCGTTGTAACGGAATGCGGGTGCGTCAGCTGTCTTCGCCTGGGACATAGTTGCTAAGGCTAGAAGCAGCTCCGCACCTACAAGGTCAGCCAGTTCGGGTTGTTCACGAAGTGTCCGTGTTGCAAAGCGAAGCAGTAACGCGTGATAAAGTCGCGTTCCGTATCGTGGCACAGGTCCGCAGTATGGAACCGCCGGTGGTAGGGAACCCACCGAAAAGCCGGCATCTGTAGCGCGGAACCCCGACAAATTGGAGGGCTACGCAGGATGGCCGACTTTGGTGCTGTGGGTCCGGACGCATCTGATGAGTTCGATGAGTATGAAGATGATCTTGACTTATCAAGCCTTGACGATGACGAGCTAACTGAACAGATGCATGATGATCTCTACGACGGGCTCGCTGATGAGATCACCGAAGGAACCGAGATCCTTCTCGCCAGAGGCTGGTCAGCCGACAAAGTACTAAACGATGCCCTCGTCGAGGGAATGCGCATCATAGGTATCGACTTCCGAGACGGTATCCTGTTTGTGCCCGAAGTGCTGCTCGCCGCAAACGCCATGAAGGCCGGCATGGCAATCTTGAGGCCGCTTCTCGCCGAGACAGGCGCTGAACCAATCGGCAGCGTTGTGATCGGCACGGTCAAGGGTGACATCCACGACATCGGCAAGAACCTCGTTGCCATGATGCTTGAGGGCGCAGGATTTGAGGTGTTTGATCTTGGCATCAACACCGACGCCGAAGAGTTCCTCAATGCCCTTGATGAGCATCAGCCCGACATTTTGGGGATGTCTGCGCTATTGACCACAACCATGCCCTATATGAAAGTCGTTATCGACACGCTGATCGAAAAGGGCATACGTCAGAACTTCATCATCTTGGTCGGAGGAGCGCCTCTGAATGAGGAGTTCGGTGCAGCTATAGGCGCCGACGCTTACTGCCGAGACGCAGCAGTCGCTTCCGAGACTGCAAAGACTCTCGTAACCGCGCGACGCGCAGCCGCATGACCACCTCGGCCCCGGCAGCCGTCGGGTCCGAGCAAGGCAGCCGCCCCCTCAAAAGTCGCGCGAGCCGGCTGCTCATAATTGGCTGCGGTGCGTTGGTGCGCGAGTTGCAAGGTGTCGCAGCACTAAACCCAAGCCTGAGCATCCGCATTGAGTGCTTGCCAGCGAAGTTGCACAATCGACCTGAGCGCATCGCTGGTGCAGTGCAGGCACGCATCCGCGCCGCCAAAGCCCGAGCCGCAGCCGAGGGCGCCAGTCAGACGATCCTTGTCGGCTACATGGATTGTGGCACGGGGGGCGAATTGGACAAGGTCTGTCGAGCCGAAGGCGTGAAGCGCCTGCCGGGCGTGCATTGTTATGAGCTTTACGCGGGAGCGTCGGAGTTCGCTTCGCTCCATGATGTCGAACCTGGGACCTTTTACCTCACCGACTTTCTGGTCAGACACTTCGATCGGCTGATTATGGACGGTCTCGGTATCACCAAACATCCGCAGTTGCTAGAGATGTACTTCGGCAACTACACCCAGGTCGTTCATCTGGCACAAACAGAGAATCCAACTCTCACACAAGCCGCGCAAAATGCTGCTGCGAAGCTTGGACTTCGCTGTGAGCGCATCTTCACCGGAATCTCTGAGTTGAACCGCCATGTAGTGGCGTTAGCAGGTGCAGCATGAGTCGGCCGGCTCGGAGGGGGCGTGGCCGTCGTCGCAGCAACGACGCCAACCTCGTACTCATCTCCTGGCGCGACATTCCAGCCCAAGTCAACGGTGGATCCGGCCGCAACCGTGTTCAGCGCATCCTGCCCCGGCGATTCCAGCGGGCTATCGACCGAGCCGCCATGGTCGCAGGCAAGAGGACAGCGTCTGAATATGTAGGTGAGTGGCGTCGCAGCCTGATCCCCGGAAACGCGGCTGACCCTGAAGCGGCAGCCCTAGCAGCCGCAGCACGCATCGAAGAAGAATTCCCGCTGTCTCGCCTCAACGAGTACGTCAAGTCGGGGGGCTGGGATCCCTCCCGGCCTGTGCCCGCCGAAGACAGTGGCACCGCCGAACCTGTAGCAGAGGACCCAGCATGACCGACACTGTCATCAGTTCAGCCACCCGAGAGGTCGTAATCGGATACGACCGACCTTTCGTCATGATCGGTGAACGCATCAATCCGACGGGTCGGCGGTTACTCGCTGAAGAGATGCGCAACGGTGACTTCAGCCGTGTCGAGGCTGACGCCCTAGCCCAGACAGCCGCCGGCGCACACATGCTTGATGTCAATGCCGGGATCCCTCTCGCCGACGAGCCAGCCCTGCTCGCACAAGCAATCCAACTAGTTCAAAGCGTTACCGATGTGCCGCTCTCGATTGACTCCTCAATCATTGAGGCACTCGAGGCGGGCATGGCCGTGTATCAGGGCAAACCGCTGATCAACTCGGTGACAGGCGAGGAAGAAGTACTCGAGAGGGTGCTGCCGCTAGTCGCCCGCAATGGTGCTGCAGTGGTCGCGATATCCAATGACGAGACCGGCATCAGCGAAGATCCCGATGTGCGCTTTGAGGTTGCACGCAAGATTGTCAATCGTGCCAGCGATCATGGAATCGCTGCAGCAGATGTGGTCGTCGACCCGCTGGTGATGCCGATCGGTGCGATGGGAACTGCAGGCCAGCAGGTGTTCCGGCTGGTGCGGCGCCTTCGAGAGGAGCTTCGCGTCAACACGACTTGCGGGGCGAGCAATGTGAGTTTCGGGCTGCCCGCCCGGCACATGATCACCGGCACGTTTTTGTCTATGGCGATCGGTGCCGGGATGACATCTGCCATCATGAACCCGCTTCACCCGGAGGTCAAGAACGCAGTACTGGCCGCTGATGTGCTAGCAGGGCATGATCGAGACTGCGCAGCCTGGATCAAGGCACATCGCGACCCGTCCACAATGGTTAGCCGAGGCCGGGGTGGGCGCGCTGGACGTGGGGCGCGAGGAGGTCGCGCACGGGCGCGGCGCCGCAGAGGTGCAGCCTGAGCAAACCGCCGGCAATCCATCAACTGCACCTGCGGGTCGCCCACCCGCGAAGCGCGCCTAGCAACAGCCCCACCAACAGTGCCAGGTCCACCGATGTCTGAGATGCACAGTGTTGTGTTCAACCCGTCGGGTATCCGCGCCTCGATTGCGGCTGGTTCGACGGTGCTTGACGCAGCCCGAGCGGGCGGTGTTGACATTGACTCTGTGTGTGGCGGCCGGGGCATCTGCGGAAGATGCCAGGTCTCCCCCGTGACGCCCAATGCACTTTCGGCACCTGGCGCCACCGAGCGGCGTTACCGGGGGCGACGTCCCATGGCGCCGGGCTGTCGCCTGGGCTGCCAAGCCGTGGTTTTGCGCAACGCCGTGATCGACGTCCCCGAGGCGAGCCAGGTACATCGCCCCGTGGTTCGAAAGACCATCGATTTAGGCGATGTCACAATCGACCCGAACGTCACACTTCACTATGTGGAGTTGCCTGAGGTAGTCCTGGGATTCGAAGCCGCAGAAGTTGATTTGCTCCGTGACGCTCTGGCATTGGATTGGGGCATCGAGGGTGTCGAGTTCCCCCTCGCTGTGCTGCCATGGCTGTCACCGGCAATTACCCGAGGCAAGCGCGCAGTGACAGTTGTCCTACATAACCATCACAGCGTGCTCGATGTGCGTCCCGGCTACTCCGACGAGGCGTGGGGGATAGCCGTCGACGTGGGGTCCACGACCATAGCGGGTTACTTGCTTGACCTGTCCACCGGTGAGCTTGTGAGCGCCTCGGGACGGATGAACCCCCAGATCCGCTTCGGTGAAGATCTGATGAGCCGGGTCTCGTATGTGATGATGAACTCTGGTGGCGACGCGGAGTTGACCGCCAGCGTCCGGGGTGCCATCAACGACCTCGTCAGCACCCTGTGTAGCGACGGTGACGTGGATCCCCGCCGGGTGCATGACCTGGTGATTGTCGGCAACCCGATCATGCATCACCTGGTGCTCGGCATTGACCCGACACCCTTAGGGGCCGCACCCTTCACCCTTGCGACATCGGCGCCGGTACACGGCCGAGCAACCGACATTGATGTGTCGCTGCCGTGTGCAAACCTGTTCGTGGGCCCCTGCATTGCAGGTCACGTGGGTGCTGACGCCGCGGCCGCGACTCTCGCCGAGGGCCCGCACCGCTCGAGCAGTCCGATGTTGGTAGTGGACGTGGGTACCAACGCCGAGATCGTGCTTGGCGACGACCAGCGAGTTCTTGCAGCTTCAAGCCCGACGGGCCCCGCCTTTGAGGGTGCACAGATCAGCTGCGGTCAGCGGGCCACCGCTGGTGCGGTTGAACGGGTGAGGATCGATCCGAATACCTGGGATCCTCGATTCAAGGTGATCGGCAGTAACCGGTGGTCGGATGACCCTGAATTCGACGCGGAGATCAAGCGAAGTGGCCTGGAAGTGTCTGGACTCTGCGGTTCGGGCATCATCGAGGTGATCGCCGAGATGTTCCTTGCCGGCATCGTCGACGCACATGGTGTGATCGCCGCGGTGCCCGATCATCCGAGCGGGCGGATCATCCCTGATGGTCGCACGTTCTGTTACGTGCTGCAGGTTGATCCGATCCCGCTACTGATAACCCAGAACGACATCCGCGCCATACAGCTCGCTAAGGCAGCGTTGCGCGCCGGAATTGACCTGCTGCGTGAACACTCAGGAATCCAAGAGGTTCACGACATCCGCCTCGCGGGCGCTTTCGGAACCCACATCGATCCGGTTCATGCCATGGTGCTAGGGCTCGTTCCCGATGCACCAAGCGGCGCTGTGCGTTCTGCCGGCAATGCGTCTGGGGTAGGCGCAGCGCGGATGCTGCTGTCGGCTCAGCAACGACGTGAAGTGGAGCGTCTCGTGCGTTCTGTGATCAAGATCGAAACGGCAACTGAGGCTCGCTTCCAGGAGCTATTCGTGGCGGCCATGGCCTTCCCGCATAAGAGCGAGCCAACCCCACATCTTGGTGCCCAGGTAAGACTTCCCGAACGGGTGCCAGCAGCGGCTGTGCCGGGTGGCCGTCGGCGGCGGAGAGGTCGGCGCCGGCGGCGAGCAAGCTGAAACAGGCGTAAGTTGTGAACTACGTGACCGACGAGGTGAGCGGTGAGCCGACGACGTAGACGCAGAGGCGGCGGACGAGCCGCACGGCGAGCAGCAAGAAGTTCGCGGGCCTCTTCGAGCCTGCCGTATCTCACCCGGCATCTCAAACCGGTTGAGATCCTTGACGAGGAGGGCCTTGTCGCGATCGAGCGCAATGCCGAGATCATCCTCTCTCAGGTCGGGATTGCATTCCAGGAGTTCCCCGAAGCACTAGATCTGTGGCGCGAGGCAGGTGCGGAGGTTCACGGCGAACTTGTCAAGTTCCCACCTGGGCTATGTCGCAAGATCGTCCAAGACAACGCCCCTGCGACCTACATACAACACGCCCGCAACCCGGCCCGCAGCGTAAAGGTCGGAGGAAATACAACAGTGTTCGCGCCGAATTACGGCTCGCCTTTTGTGATGGATCTTGATCGCGGCCGCCGCTATGCGACTCTTGAAGACTTTCAGAACGTCGTCAAGCTGTGTTACAGCCTGCCGCAGATGCATCACAGTGGCGGCACGGTGTGTGAGCCGGTTGATGTGGCAGTCAACAAACGTCACCTCGACATGGTGTATTCGCATCTCAGATATAGCGACAAGCCGATCATGGGATCGGTGACCGCACAAGAACGCGCTGCTGACTCGATCGAGTTGGCCCGCATCGCTTTCGGTGGCGACCTAGCCGACCGCACCGTGATCACATCGTTGATTAACGCCTCATCGCCGATGCGCTGGGACGCCACCATGCTTGGAGCTGCCACCGAGTACGCCCGAGCCAACCAGGCATGCATCATCAGTCCATTCATTCTTGCCGGCGCAATGTCACCGGTGACAGTTGCCGGACTGGCTGCACAGGCACTGGCTGAGGCGCTGTCGGGCATTGCCTATCTGCAGTTGGTACGGCCCGGAGCTCCAGTGGTGTTCGGGACGTTCGCATCGTCAATGTCAATGGCGACCGGGGCTCCGACGTTCGGCACACCTGAAGCAGGTCAGGCGATCTTCGTAATGGCCTCGCTAGCACGGCGGCTGGGTGTGCCGTTCCGCTCTGGCGGCCAGTTCACCTCGTCCAAGCTGCCAGACGCGCAAGCTGCATACGAGTCTGCTCACACGTTGCTGCCAACAGTTCAAGCGGGCGTGAACTTCGTGCTTCACGCTGCGGGCTGGCAGGAAGGTGGCCTGGCGCTGGGCTACGAGAAATTGATCCTTGACGCCGATCAGCTAGGTGCCATGGAAGTGTGGGCTCGGGGTGTGGATGTCAGCGACAATGGCCAGGCGATGCAGGCATTCCGCACGAACGCTCATGGCGATCATTTCCTGGGGAATGCTCACACCCTGGCCAACTTTGAAAGTGCCTTCTGGCGATCTGACATAAGCGACGCTGCTAGCTACGAACAGTGGAACGATGAGGGTGCCTTGAGCGCAGCACAGCGCGCCAATGCGCGCTGGAAGAAGTTGCTAGCAGATTACGAATTGCCGCCGATGGATGACTCCATCAACGAGCAAATGTGTGACTATGTCGCCCGGCGTAAAGCTGAAATGCCTGACGAGATCGGTTAGCTGGGGCTAGGGCCGGTCTGGTAGTCGAAGGCCAATCAGGGCGCCGGCTGCGTGAAGCTCAAAATGCCAGACATCAAGATCGTCGGGGCTGCTCTCACGAAGTGACGTGACCGCATGCCAGATGGCAAGCCGAGCCGCGTGAACGGTTGCTTCGGGTGACTCGGCTGCACGTGACACTGCGGCGTAGCCAGCCGAGATACCTGCGTAGACATCGCTGTTAACGGAGACAGAAGCCGCGGCCCACTCTGAGAGTGCTCTGAGCGCACGGGGCCGGGACTGGTTGGTCGGGTCTTCAAAGACGGCCTCAACCCATGCATGCCAAGCTGTCGATCCTCGCACCATGCCATCCTTTCGGCGCAGTCCTGGAGTTCAGCCCCGAGGCTAATGCGCCTGAACCATGCTCGGGCAGATGTGCCTTCTCGTCAGACGTCTCCGTCAGCCTTCTCCGGGTGGTGGCACCACGGGGGTGGGAGGCGCCAGCTGACCCCGGTCTGGCTTCACGATCTGCGTGACCTATCGCGTCGCGGTCGGCGCAACAGGTAGGACGCAACCGCCGAGGCTCGCATCGGCCACGGCTGGAACCGGCGTTGCTGCTCAACCGGCAAAGCTGGGCGAGCAGTCATGCGATAACCCGCGTACATCGCAACCGCAATATGTGCTACGGCGATCACGATGAAGTACAGCAGCGGCGATATGACCGACATCAACACGCCAGCGAGGAGCGGCCCGAAAACGGCACCTATCCCGCTGACACGCACGACTGATGCGCTCGCACCAGTTAGCTGCGATCGTGAGACGGCATCTGCAGTGACAGCCATGGCGAGTGAGTACAGCGGAAACGTTGTACCGCCGTGAACAAACATCAACACCAGCGAGATGACGGAGCCAGCTTGCACCCAAAGATGCAAGCCTGCAGTTGCCGCTGCAATGGACGCGATCACGAGTATTACAAGTCGTCGAGACACCCGGTCCGAAGCGCTGCCGATCACCCACTGCAGTGCGACCGCGCCGAATATCGGTGCAACAACAAACAGTGAGATGCGACTATTCGAAAGTCCCTCGATCGCCGCGAAGTAGGCCCCGAGGCCCATCAAGCAGCCTTGCGCTATACCGATCAGAAACGACGTCACAAGCCCAAGCGGGATGTTGCTGAACAGTTTTCGGATCGAGATCGGCTCTGGGACGCTCAGCGGTGGTGCGGTGGAAGCCGACAGCGTCACCGGTACGAGGGCCAGCGACACCAACACTGATGCGATCACGAAGAGCTTGAAACCCGATGGATCGGCGGTGTTCAGCATCAACTGGCCAACACCGATGCCACCCATCGTGACGATCATGTAACGGGCCAGCATCCGACCCCGAGTGGCATTTGTCGCCATGTCGTTGAGCCACGACTCGACCGTCACGAGGATCCCCGCCAAGCAGAGCCCGAAAGCGAGCCTAAGCAGCGCCCATGAGACCGGGTTGATCCACACGACATGCAACAAGGTGGCCGTTGAAGCGACCGATGCGAGCGCGGCGAACACCCGGATGTGTCCGACACTGGCGATGAAGTATTCGGCTGCCTTTGTGCCGAAGAGAAAGCCGAGGAAGTAGCCCGCCATCACTAGCCCGGTTACGACTAGTCCGAACCCTTCGATTTCGGCTCGCACTCCTAGTGAGACACGTAGCAGGCCGTTGCTTGACATCACCAGAGCAACGCCGATCAGTAAAGATCGGACAGCGCCTAGCGCGTCGCCCTGTGCTTCAATCCACGGCCCGCCTGCTACTGGCTGCACCAACTCTGAGGTTTGCACTGACTGCGTTGATTGGCCTTGTGATTTATCTGTTGTCATATTCTCTCTCGGGCAGCATGAAGGCATTGACCACCACGATCTGCCAGCGCTGTTTGTGCTTGTCGTTCAGCGTTGTGCGCGGTAGGGACGCTGTGCTGCGGAGCCGGCGATTTGTATGAGACTCTCGGCTACACCGACGGCATAACCGGGGCCCAAAGCGTCACGCCAGACCACACCAGGTTTGGGGATTGAGGGATTGATTGATTGGAAGCCCCTGTGGGGAATCGAACGCACGGCAACTCCTTGTCACCTGGTTCATGGCCGCTAGGTCGCGGCAGGTCCCAAAATTGTCCCGCCTCAGGCAACGTTCCGCAAGCGATTCGGAGCCCAGAAGCCGGTGATTTTCGTCACATCGCCTGATCGGTAGCTCGGTAGAAGGTGACGGGCTCGGGAGGCAGCCGCGTATTTCCACAGATCAGATCAGCCGCCTTTTCGGCAAGCATCATCACCGGAGCGTAAATGTTGCCATTTGTGACATACGGCATCGAAGACGCATCAACGACACGCAAGCCTTCGGTGCCATGCACCTTCATTGAATCAGGATGCAGTGCGGAGTCGGTGCCTAACCCCATGCGGGCCGTGCAGGACGGATGCAGCGCCGTCTCGGCGTCGCTGCGCACCCAATCAAGGATTTCTTCGTCGGTGTCAACGTCCTCGCCCGGCGATACCTCGCCGCCGTTGAATGGAGCCATCGCCGGTTGGTTGAGGATGTGGCGGGCATGGCGAACTGCCTCAACCCATTCACGTCGATCCTCGTTAGTTGACAGGTAGTTGAAACGCAATGCTGGCTTGGCGCGAGGATCGGTTGAGGTGATCTGCACACTCCCGCGTGAGTTGCTGTACATCGGCCCGACATGCACCTGATAGCCATGTCCACCTTCGGGAACTGAACCGTCATATCGGATGGCAATGGGCAGGAAGTGAAACATCAGATTTGGATACGCGACGTTGTTGTTGCTGCGGATGAATCCACCAGCTTCAAAATGATTGGTGGCGCCGGGGCCTCGGCGTGCTAGCCACTGCAACCCGATCCAGGGCCTTCGCCACAACGCCAGGTTGGGCTGCATCGAAACAGGTTTCTTGCAGGCGTACTGGACATAGACTTCAAGGTGGTCTTGCAAGTTGGCGCCCACCGCAGGCACATCGGCTACAACGTTGATGCCGTGTTGTTCCAACAGTTCTGCGGGCCCAACACCTGAGAGTTGCAACAGTTGCGGGGAGTTGATGGCACCTCCACAGCAGATCACCTCGCCTGCAAACGCTGTATGTGAACGTCCACGTCGCGTGTAGTCCACGCCCACTGCGCGCCGGCCCCTAAAGCGAATCTTCGTAGTGAACGCACCGGTTAGCAGCTTCAAGTTCGGTCTACGCAGTACCGGATGCAGGTAAGCACGAGCCGCGCTGAGACGCCGGCCTCGATGCACGTTGCGGTCAAAGGCTGCAAAACCCTCCTGACGAAAGCCGTTGACGTCACTGGTGCGCGGGTGGCCCGCTTGCTCTGTTGTTTCAAGGAACGCCTCAAATAGAGGGTTGGAGGCCGGGCCTCGCTCGAGCACAAGCGGGCCTGTGTTGCCCCGATATCCGCCTGTTGCTTTGGGGTCACTGCTGTCGTCGCCGGCGAGGCAACTTTCCATGCGCTTGAAATAGGGCAAGCAATGGGCGTAGTCCCAAGATTGCATGCCTTCATCGGCCGCCCAACGCTGATAATCCAGCGGATTGCCGCGCTGAAAGATCATCCCGTTGATGCTTGAAGAACCCCCGAGAACCTTGCCGCGAGCGTGATAGACACGCCGCCCACCCATATGAGGCTCGGGTTCTGATGTGAATTGCCAGTCATATAGCCGGTTACCGATCGGGAAAGACAACGCAGCAGGCATGTGAATGAAGACATCGAAACGCCAATCACGGCGGCCGGCTTCAAGCACAAGAACAGAGACATCCGGGTTGGAACTCAGGCGATTAGCGAGCGCACAGCCAGCTGAGCCACCCCCGACAATCACAAAGTCGTAGCGGTTGTTGTGAATTGCCATGGTCACCTCAGCACCGTGGGACGATCCGACAAGGAACCGTCCGACCCTGCAAGAATCGCGACGTTACTGCCCCATCTTCTAAACCAGAGGTTGATGTCCGTGAACGACACGCCGCATTCAAGCAAACTGGCCCCTTCTGGGCATTGCATGTGTGGTGCCGTGAGCTATGTGATTGACGGGCCATTGCGACCAGTGTGGAATTGTCATTGCTGGCGGTGCCGGCGCTTTACAGGTCACTTCATGGCGGCTTCTGGTTGCCTGCGCACTGACTTGCGCTTCATCTCTGATGAGACTTTGCGGTGGCATCGCCCTGCCGATGACCCCAACGTGGCTTACGGATTCTGTGTTCGCTGCGGTGGATCGCTTTTCTGGAAAGTTATTGAGGGGCCTGATGCACAGACTAAGAGAGTGGCGATCTGTGCAGGCAGCCTCGATCAACCTACGGGTCTCACGACCGAGCTTTCGGTCTTTACTGCCGACGCGGCTGATTATCACAACCTTGACCCAACCGTTGAGCCGCTGCGCTATGAGTCTCCCGAAGGTGTGGCACCGCCGGAGGCTGCGGCATCATCTGGCTAGAAGCGATGAAGCTAGGGCGGGTTGCGTGAGACACGTTTATCTCGATTACAACGCATCCTCGCCACTTGATCCTCGAGTGCTAGAAGCGATGATGCCTTTCTTGGGCGAAGCATTTGGTAATGCCTCGTCGGTGCATCGATTCGGGCGTCGGCAGGCAGCAGTCGTTGATGACGCACGCGAGGAAGTCGCAGTTCTCGTGGGAGGTCGAGCCAGCGGAGTCGTGTTCACTTCAAGCGCGACCGAGGCAAATAATCTCGCATTGCGTGGAGTTGCCGATGCTGATTGGGTGAGCCGGAGCCGCATACTTATCTCGGCGGTTGAGCATGATTCAGTGGCTCAAACGGCCAACTGGTTGAGCGATCATGGTCTCGCCAAAGTTGACGTGATTGCTGTGACACCTTCGGGATGGGTTGATCTGGATTCGCTTGAGAGTCAACTCGGTGACGATGTTGGTCTGGTTTCGGTAATGGCAGCCAACAGTGAGACGGGCGTGCTCAATGACATAGGCGCGATTGCTGAGAGTGTTCACGGCACAGGGGCCTTACTTCACTGTGACGCCACTCAGGCGGCGGGGCGCTTGACGTTCGATATGGAGACTCTGGGTGTTGACCTTGTTTCGATCAGTGGCCACAAGTTCTGCGGCCCTGGCGGTGTTGGTGCGCTTGTGGGCACCCACCGAGGTTTGAGCCAACTTGAGGCACTTCTACATGGCGGTGGCCATGAACGCGGGCTGCGGTCTGGGTCGCTCAATGTTGCCGGGATCGTTGGTCTTGGTTGTGCGGCTCGCATCGCTGCCGAAGAACGTGAGAGCGAGTCGGCGCGGGTTGGAGTTCTACGTGACCGCCTAGTTAGCGAACTGCAGTCACGGATCCCATCGTCGAGCCAGAACGGTGATGTCAATGGGCGTTTGCCCAACACTGCGAGCGTGCGGTTCGAGGGTGCCGATGCCGAAGCGGTCATCACAAACATGTATCCTGTAGCGGTGTCTTCGGGAAGCGCTTGTAGTTCAGGTTCCATCGAGCCATCAAGAGTCTTGGTTGCGATGGGACTATCCCGAGAGGCGGCATTCGAGTCGATTCGTTTCAGTCTCGGTCGCTTTACAACTGCCGAAGACATTGATTTTGCAGTCGAGTCAACAATCGCTGGCGTCGAATTTGTCCGAGGTATGACGGCTTAGCGCAGCATCAGCGAAACCGTCGAGAACGGGTTCGGCCCACCGCGCCAGGCGATGTCATAGGTTTGCATTATCTTGGGTGAGCGTGTTCGGGGGTAGCCGCCGGTGAGACTGGCAGACGCAGCGATCAAGTCGTTCGCGCGCCACGAGACCTTTCACCCTCGCTACGGCTGGTTCCGCAAGGCCTACTCGGTTGCTGCGGCTGATCCTGACGCTTTCCGTCGTCCCGACGCCCCCGTAACTCTGGGTGTCGGCAAGAACATGGTGCGAGCCATCCGCTTCTGGGGACTCGCCGCCAAGCTGATCACCGAGAACCCGCAGTCGCCGAACAAGCGGGCGCCGCAGATAGTTCCCACGAGGCGCGGCCACGCACTGTTCGGTCAGAGTGGCTGGGATCCCTACATGGAAGACCCGGGAACGCTGTGGTTGCTGCATTGGCTGTTGCTTGCACCGCCCTCGAGACTGCCGGTGTGGTGGGTCGGGTTCAACGAGTTCGGAGCAGTCGAGTTTGGTGAGCCACAGTTGCTACAAGCAGTCACTCGCCAACTTGAAGCCACTTCTGGTTGGGCCAAACCGAGTAACACTTCTGTCAAAAAAGACGTAAAGGCGTTGCTGCGAACTTATGGCCCTGCGCAGCACTCTCGCCGGGTCAGTATCGATGACTCGCTCGACTGCCCGCTTCGGGAATTGGGTCTGCTGCGGTTGTCCAGTGCGACTGGATTGTGGCGATTTTCTTTGGGCGACAAGCCGACACTTCCCGCTGCAATTGCGCTGCATGTGACCCTGGATTACGTCGATCGCACCGTTGGTGGTGCCAACACCATCACGCTCGACAGGCTCGCTACCGAGATCGGCAGTCCCGGCAGGGCTTTCAAGTTGAGCGACGCTGACCTGCTGGAGTTGCTGCAACTCGTCGAGAGCGATCACGACTCGTTGAGTCTGTCGGCTGCCGCGGGTGTGTGGCAGCTCTCGTGGCGCGGTGATCCCGCGGAGATCGCAACCACGGTTCTTGATGACTACTACGCCGCAGGTGGTGGTTCGGGAAGGCGACAGGAGAAGAACAGTTCTGGCTGCGTCGGTGACACAGTTGTCGACTTAGACCTGTTTGAAGGCCGCTTTCACGTTCGGCCTAGAGGCGAGCATTTGCACCGCACCTCTTCTGCGAGTGGTGGAACAGCCTGATGCCTGTTCTGGCCGACCGCATTTCGGTGCGTGGACGGTTCTCGCGCTCTGCCAATCTTGAACGCGATGTTGCGCGCCTTGAGCCACTTGACGGATATGTGCTTACGGCTCGTGGCCTTGATGTGGTAGAGCGCATCGCCACGACTGCGGTCAATGGCTCAGCAGGTGGAGCGTGGTCGATTACAGGCCCGTACGGGTCGGGAAAGTCTTCGCTGGCACTGCTACTTGATGCTGCATTCAGCGGCGCGTGCAAGCTCCGCACGCGGGCCCTTCAGGTGATCAGCAAAGCGTCAGCAAGTGCCTACTCACTGGTGAGGCGCGCGCATGAACAGCACGACACTCACGGCCATGGCTTTAGTCGCGCGCTGGTGACCGCGCGCCGCGAGCCACTGGCTCGCACGATCGCACGCGCGCTGCACTCTGCGGTTGTTCGCAGCGACGCCCCCCCCCCCGCAGCCCTGATTCTTTAGAATCTGCTGAGTTAGTCGAATTACTGGCTCGGGCCGCCGAGCCTGGCCCAGGCGGTGCCGATCTGTCACCGTCAACGTTGGTTGATGCCGCACGCCAACTCGCGGCATCTCGTCCTCTGCTGTTGATCATTGACGAGTTCGGCAAGAACCTTGAGTCGATCCGCGAGGGTGGCGACTCCGATCCTTACCTGTTGCAACAACTTGCTGAGGCTGGACAGGGGTCGGGACTGCTGATCTTTGTGGTGACTCTGCAGCACTTGTCGTTTGAGGACTCCTTAAGCGGTGTTTCTGCGGCGCAACGTCGTGAGTGGACCAAGGTTCAAGGTCGGTTCGAGGACGTCTCTTTCACCGAATCGGCCGCACAAACAAGAGCACTGATCTCAACCGTGTTCACGGTTACCGACAACAAGTTGAAGGATCGAATTGACCGTTGGGCAAAGTCGCTTACCAGAGGCTTGCGCACAGCCGGCGTTTCTGATCTTGGTGACGCAGAGTCTGTGGCAGCGTGCTACCCGCTTCATCCGGTGGTGGCACTGGTGTTACCCGAGTTGTGTAACCGCTACGGGCAACACGAACGCACATTGTTCTCGTTCCTAGCTGGCGCGCATCCGGCTGGTGTCGCCTCATTCTTGCGTCGCACGAACTTACCTCCTCGCTGTGTTCTTCCATCGTTGGGACTTGAGCCAGTCTATGACTACTTCGTTGGCAGCGGCGCTCTGAGCATTTCGTCGGCGCGTGAGTCAAGTCGCTGGTCTGAGATCGCTACCAGAGTGCGAGATTCGCAGGGTTTGACCGTGCCGCAGTCGCGCATGGCGAAGACGATCGCTCTGCTCAATCTCGTCTCAACGAGTGGAACGTTGAGAGCGTCACGGCAGCTGTTGCGACTTTGTGAGACGCGTACCGGCATAACCGACAAAACGTTGTCACAGTTGCAGTCTTCGGGACTCGTTACGTATCGGGACTTTGCCGATGAGTACCGGATCTGGCACGGCAGTGACATTGATATTGGGGTCTTGCTGGACAGTGCTCGCCAGCGTGCGCGCACTGTATCGCTCGCCGAAATTGCAGCTGAAATTGAAACTCCGTCTCCGATTGTCGCTGCCCGCCATAGTGCTCAAAACGATGTGTTGCGCATCTTCGACTGCCGCTATGCGCGTAGCGCGGAGGCTGTTGAACCTCCCGGTGCTACCTCTCCTTATGACGGTCTCGTCTTGCTCGTGACGGATTCCTCACCTGAACTACCGGTGGTCGCGCACCACGAATCAGTTGCGAACACCAAGCCGGTGGTTGCAGCAGTTCCTACCGAGATCGAGTGGTTCGATGCCGCAGCTCGTGAAGTCGCTGCGATGGCATACGTGCTTGATGATGACGAGGTTCTTTCTGACAGGGTCGCTCGACGCGAGTTGAGTGAACGCCAGGCACAAGCGCGCGCTGAGTTTGATCGTGCTGCAATTGACTGTTTCCGTTCGGACTCTTGTGACTGGGTGTTGCTTGGTTGCGGCGATTCCGAGGCCGGTGAGTTGAAAGGCGGCCGAGGCAGTGCAGCCGTCTCTGATGCTGCTGATGAGGCTTATCCGAACACTCCCCCTGTGGGTAACGAGATGCTCAACCGCTGCGAGTTGACGTCTCAAGGCTCTAGAGCCCGCCGTGTCTTGATTGAGGCAATGATTGAACGGGGCGGAGAAGAAGTCGCCGAGTTGGGGTTCAAAGGGTATGGCCCAGAGGTGGCGATGTACCGCGCCTTCCTTGCCCGCACCGGCATTCACATCTCGTATACAGCCGCGGGATCGTCAAGTGTTGCAGGCCCTGGTTTCCGGCGTCCGACTGATAACGCGGTTCAACCTGCATGGGACGTAATGGAGCGCATCTTCAAGGGTGCCACCTCCAACCGGGTCAACCTGAGTGATGTAAATGCATCGTTGATGTCACCACCGATCGGCATGAAAGCTGCAGCAGTGCCGGTGTTAGTGGTCGCTGGACTGCTGGCGTTCCGTGACGAAGTTGCCATCTATGAGCACGGCACGTTCAAGCCGCATCTGTCGCCTCAGGTAGCCGAGAGACTGGTTCGTAACCCTTCACATTTTGACATCAAGCACTTTGCCAATACGACCGGTGGCCGCCTAGCGGTGATTGAAGCACTTGGCACCCGACTCGGGTTGGCTTCGGATACGCAAAGCGCAAGCCGCTCGAAGCGTCGTGTGGCAAATGTGCTGTCGGTCGTCGCAAATCTCGTCTTGCGAGTGAACAGGCTTGAGAACTATTCGCGTCGTACTTCTCGCCTAAGCGCTCCTGCGTTGGCAGTTCGTAAGGCTCTGCTCAAAGCGGTTGAACCCGACAAGTTGCTGTTCTCAGCATTGCCCGGTGCCCTGGAGTTTCCCACGGTTCCCGCGGGTGTCGCGAACTACGAGCACGCAGATGAATTGGCCAATGCTCTAGTGACTGCAATGGCAGAACTCGAGACTTGCTTTGAGAGACTGCTTGAGGATCTGACGGCGCTCGTGTTGCAGTCAAGCGCAACCACGAGTCGCAAGATCTTGATGGGCGAGGCGGCAGCACTCGACTACAGGATCCTTGATCCGCACGTGCGGGCGTTTGTGCTCGCTCTGGGCAATGACAGCGCGCCATCTGATGCGGCGTGGGTCTCAGCAATAGCAACGGTCGTCACTCGCAAAGCACCTGCTGAGTGGACTGACCACGACTTACGTCGGTTCCGCCGTGAGTTACCCGAACAGTTGGCAGCGTTCTATCGGTTAGTGGCGCTGCGAGCCGATCGACGGGCGACCGGTGGAACATTTGATGCACTGCGCGTAACGGTGACACGACCCGATGGCAGCGAGTACATCCGTCTTGTCGGAATAGACGATGCTGAGAGATCGGCCGTTACTGAGGCACTTGACACTGCGGCCGATCAATTGGCGATTGTTTTGGGGTCGCAGCAGCGTGCTCATCAGGGCCTGCTTGCAGTGTTGAGCGAGCGACTAATGCCTCGCCGGGAGCCGGATGAAGTGCCATCGGTAACTCGGTCAACACAGGCAACTCAGACCTCTCGAGATCTACGGAGTGTGACTAATGGCTGATCATCACGACGGTGCAGCGTCCGTGCGTCACATTTGTGGGATTTCGGGCGGCAAGGACTCCAGTGCACTTGCCGTCTACATGCGAGAGCGAGTACCTGAGATGGAGTACTTCTTTTGCGATACCGGTGCCGAGTTACCTGAGACCTATGAGTACCTGACTCGTCTTGAGGTGATTCTCGGTAAACCGATTGCGTTGCTTAACGCTTCGCGTGGTTTCGATCATTGGTTTGAGGTCTTTCGTGGAACTTTGCCATCTCCGCAGATGCGCTGGTGTACCAAGAACATGAAGATCAAGCCGATCGAGCAATGGATTGGCGACACACCTGCCGTTTCGTATGTGGCGATACGAGCTGATGAATCAAACCGTAAGGGACATATCTCGACGAAGCCGAACATCAGCACACGATTTCCGTTCATCGAGGATGGGATCGACCGTGATCAGGTGTTGCGAATACTCGAGGACGCCGGGATCGGCCTGCCGGATTACTACCAGTGGCGCACACGCTCCGGCTGCTACTTCTGCTTTTATCAGCGAAAAGCCGAGTGGATCGGATTATCCGAACATCACCCAGATCTATTCGACCGTGCCGTCGCCATTGAGCAAAAGGTCTTGCAGGACGCCGGAGTTAACCGTGACGCTGACTTCCGCGACCGTGCAATGCGCGGCCGTCAATACACCTGGTCAGGCGGGGAGACACTTCTCCAGTTGCGATCCCGCAAAGACCAAATCCTCAAGCGTCACGAAGCAGCCCTCAAACGCCAAACAACCGTAAGGGCAAACCTCCCCCTAGTAGAGGCTCTAGCCGAAGCCCTAAACGAAGACGACGACACTCCCCCCTGCCAAGTCTGCGCCCCATGACCCCACAACCGCACTTGGTAACTCTCGTACGAACTTCAGCCGACACTTCAAGACCAACAACTAGGAACCCTGTATGAGACAGATTCACACGATCCTAGAAGCCAGCGCCAAGAGCGCCCTCACTCTCTTGCAGAATCCTGGCACTGGATTCTATATCCCCGCATATCAGCGTCCATACTCTTGGGCTCGGCGTCATGTAAGGCGTCTTGTTGACGACATATCTCATGGAATTGATGCGCTGCTGCACAAAGCGGATGCGTTCACGTTCATAGGTACTGTGATCACAGTCAATGATCAGAGCCACACAAGCATTGAGCCAATCGACAAACCAAACACACCTGCAAGTGTAATGACGATCATAGATGGGCAGCAGCGTCTAACTACACTGCTCCTACTCTTTACTTCCCTACATCGATTGATAGTCGATGTGTCCATCCGACAACCCTCCGAATCGAGTCGAGACATTGACGATCCCAAGCTGATAGTTGAACAGGACGCGCAGAGTTGGTTGCTGAAGCATCGTCAGAGCACTCTGCCACAGTTGATGCGGACTCTCCAGGAGGATCAACACACTGGAGATGATGACTATAGGTGGTATCCTTCACTGATCCGGGCGTATGTTGACTGTTGGTCACCGTACAGAGTCAGTGCCCTCTACGAGTCCGACATAGCAGCCTTCTTGCACGAATATTGTGCTCATGCTCGAGTTCAGACAACCGGCTCTTTCAAACCATCGAAGACTGTAGTTTCCACTCGTTATGATCAGATTAGTGAGAGATTGGAAGATCATCTCGAGAGTAGCGATGCTGAGAGTGAGTTTCCGAGTGTAAGGGAACTCATAGAGTCCGCGAATCTCGGCAATTCACTCTTCAATGAGCCAGTACCACCTGCCGTCGCACAGGCCCTCGCAGACAGATCCCAATCAACGTTACGCCGGCTGTTCAAACTATTGATCTTTGCACGCTTTGCTCTTCATCATGTCGCAATAACCGTTGTAACTTCTCAATCGGAAGACGATGCCTTCGACATGTTCGAGTCCTTAAATACCACCGGCACGCCGCTTACAGCGTTTGAGACATTCAGGCCTAGAGTGATCAAGGAAGAAGGCTATAAGGAGTACAAGACTTCTACTGCTGCACGTTACATGGGCCGGATCGAGAAATATCTCAAGAAGCACAGCAACAGAGATCAGAGGACGCGAACGAATGAATTCCTGACTGCGTTCGCGCTTGCTGAAACAGCGTACAAGATGCCACGACAACTTAGTGCGCAACGATACTACCTTCGACAACGGTTCGAAGAACTCGACACCTCAGATGCAAAGTTGAGTTTCATTCGCCACATGGCTGACTCAGTTGCCCTAATTCAACACACTTGGAATCCCAAGACTAGACCCAAGTCGGGCCCCACGCTACCTCAGTTAGGTGAACTAAGCAGTACGGCCAAGATGTGTCTAGAAGTGCTTCGAGACGCAAAACACAACATAGTTATGTCGCCTCTTATCAGAATTCTAAATGTCGCTACCAGTCGCAGTGTTGAGAAGTCGCTCGGACAGTCGTCCGAACAGCCAGGTCTTGATCTCGCTTCGATGGAGGAGGCGATCAAGGCCATAACTGCCTTCTTCGCGCTTTGGCGGGGAGCTCACGGGACAACACAGAATATTGATTCAAAGTACCGAACACTAATGGCAGGTCGCAATTCTCAAGATGAGGGTGCGGAGAGAGAGCTTTTGGGATTGGCAAGATCTCAGTGCCAAGACAATGACACGTCTGATCTTCTCGTGGGAAGACTCAAAGACTTTCTTGCCGAGGAACTTCATGAAGCAGACTTGAACCACAAAGAGATGTGGATTCGTAGGGCAGCCCGAGTTCCCACGTACATTCGGAGTCGTCCGCTGGCACGTCTACTGCTATTGGCAGGATTGCATGACACTGTCCCTGACCCAGACGCCCCCGGACTCCTTCTCCCTGCGAAAGACGGCGTGCTTGACCTTCTGAACTATGAGGGTTGGACAAACGAAAAGAACCTTACAGTGGAACACATTGCACCTCAACACAGCACAGGTCGAGCGCGTTGGCACGCCTCGCTGGATCAGGAGAATGTCCACCATGTCGGTAATCTCGTTCTTGTCTCGCGATCTATCAACTCAACTCTGTCGGATCGTTCATGGGAAGAGAAGCGAGCAATCTATCGTGTAATCGCGGCGAGATCAAAGGTTGAAGCACAACAGAGGCTCAAGCAGGCTCGTTCTGAAGGGATTAGCTTTGAATTCGAGTTGCCGAAAGTCTATGTGCCGGTAACGGCCTCGCTGGCTACCGTTAAAGGACCTTGGGATGCGACGATGGTACAACGCCGCTCTGAGTGCCTGTTGGGACTTGCTTGGGATCGACTGGCGCCGTGGTTGGGAATTGAAGATGGCGATCAGGCCTGTGAGTCGTTCACAGAGAGCGCTAAGCCGAAGTCGATCGCGGGCCTATGGCAGGTCGCGTTGCCTGACAACACGGTGGTCGGCACATATGACACTCGCCACAAGGCCTGGCATGCAAAGAACAAGAGACCTGGTAGCACGATGATCAGTCCGACCAAGGGAACAGTGTGAAGTCGCAGTGATCGGAACAGCGCTTCTAATCGCTTGATGTATCCTCTGCCTCTGTGCCACGGCTGAGCTGGGATTTGGCGGTGCGGTCGAGTGAGACCAGCACAGGACCGAGTCAGGTTGAGTCGCGCGTGGTGAGGCTCCACCGGAGTGTTCAGCCCGCAAATGACGTCGACGTGACGGTCTCGCTCAGTTCAGGTGGGGTGGCGGTGGGGGGTTATGAATAGGTTGTTGTAGTGCCACTTTATGAAATTGGGATCGGGGGTCTTGTAACCCTGTTGGGGTTGGCGCATTGGGGCACCGACTAGTTCCTTGATTGGCACTGGAGACTCGTGCTCTCTGAGCATCATGTGCTGGCTCACGAGAATGCGCAGTTCGTCATCTAGGCCGAGGGCACCTCTATCGAACAGGCGATGGTGCATTACGCATAGCGCTAAACCGTTGTCGATGCGATCGGGACCATTGTGTGCCCGCATCTTCACGTGGGCCGCCTCCACACCTACGGGAGTGTTCAAGAGCGTGCCTCCGAAGCCGCAGAAAGCACAGCGCTGCTCGTAGGCGAGCACGACTACGTGCTTGAAATGTGGGTCTCGCCTTGCTTGCTTGGGAACAACGAGATGACCCAGATTTGCCTCTTCAAGCAGCTCCTCGTGAAGCGTCTCAGGAAACTCCATATGTAGTAATGCGTTCACTACTGCAGCTCGCACGACTGGCTTATTCAAGGCCAACTCGAACTCCGGTGCGAGACTGCCAACCGCTTCCGCGACCAGGAACGGTCGACTTTGCTTCCGGTTCTGGGGCATCTTGAAGATGTTGTTGCCCTTTGAGTCATGCACTCGCCACAACTTGGGATTTGATGCAAGGTAGACAAACGGGTACTGCACTCGCACCGCTCTGCCGAGCCGGTATTTAAACATCAACAGTTTGAGGTCGAACTCGGCTTCCTTGAACGACACGGTCTCAGACCCACCCGACGCAAGGCGGCCGATGAGCCACAAGAGCAGCAGCGGCTTGTAAGGAGCGCGAGTTTCGGTGCCGGGTTTGCTCCAGCGTCGGATTGAGGTGACCTCGTTCACCCAGAACTCCGCCTCAGCATCCTTAGTGGTCTCTAACAGCTGGTTCAGTTTTCTCACTACTGCGCTCTTGAACGGTGTCAGGGTTAATGCCGATTGTAGTTGCCGCACTAAACATCCGACAGATGAAGCAGCAGCTGAGAGTTGTTAACAGGTGTTGATATGGACTGATACAGATTGATACAGTGCCGGTCACCGGCGGTGTCAGCAGACCACGGGACAGTCGCTCGGGAGCGGCGCTAGCGCTCCCCACTGATCACACACCTGAACAGAGGGGACATCCGAAGTGACCGTCACCGAAGCACAGAAAGTGGAACTCTTCCACCGGCTCACCGACGCAATCGGAGCGGAGGCAGCAGACACGTTGATTCAGCAGCTACCCCCGGTCGATTGGAGCGAGATCGCCACAAAGGCCGACCTTGCCAAGCTCGAAGGCCGACTTCTCGCCGAGATCGCCGCTCTTGATGCACGCCACACTGATATAGCCCTAAAGACCGTTGCCAAGCTGGACGCCACCAACGAGAAGCTCGCTGCCACTAACAAGAGCGTCGCTTTGCTGCAGTCGGACATGGTGGAAGGCTTTGCCAGCCTTGACACCAAACTGACCGAGGGCCTCTCCGCTGCAAGCTCCGAAACCGGCAGCGTTGAGAACAAGATGACCGAAGGATTCGCCAACGCACAAACAGAACGCACCAAAATCGAACCCAAGATGACCGAGGGATTCGCCAACGTAAGAAATGAGATGACCGAGGGTTTTGCCAGCGTAAGGGCCGAAATCAGCGGCATTGAAAGTAAATTGACAGAGAGTCTCGCGGAGTTCCGGCTTGTGCTCGCTAAACATGCACGTTGGACGATCTACGGACTGGTTGGGTTCTTCTTGTCGTTCTGGGTGCCCGTAGCGATCGCGCTGATTGGATTCGCAACGAGTGGCGGGTAGTTGGCAACTGTCGCAGGCTCTCGTGACAGGCACACAAAACCGTCCTGTAGTCGTAAGCGAAGACGCAATCTCGGCTAGAGGGAGATTGGGGTTTGGGCGGTTAACCCTCCGTCGATGGTGAACAGGCTGCCGGACACGAAAGTTGCTTCAGCACTGGCAAGCCACAGCACTAGACCTGCTACGTCGCTGGGGATGCCCAGCCGTCCGACTGGGTGACATTTAACTGCCGCCACCCGTGCGGCGGCAGGATCAGGCAGCCCAGCAAACGCATCATCAGCCATGGCTGTAGTAATCCAGCCTGGCAGCACCGCATTGCAGCGGATGCCGTCTGCACCGTGGTCAATTGCGATCGAGCGGGTCAACGCGTGAACTGCAGCCTTTGACGCGTTGTACACAGCCATCGCATGATCTGAAGCGCCGTCACCAGCAATCGAACCGATATTGATGATCACTCCCCCGCGGTCTTGTGCTTGCATCTGTCGCACCGCAGCCCGGCACAAATAGAACACACCCGCAAGGTTCACACCCATGACATGAGCGAACTCTTCATCGCTCGTATCTGCGACTGTCAGTTTGAGTTGAACTCCAGCGTTATTGACGACGACATCAACCCCACCCAAGGCTTCAACAGTGGCCTCAATTAGTCGGTCTGCCTGAGCGGAATTCGAGACATCAGTCTGCTGCCAGTGCGCCGCGACGATCTGCGGATCGCGTCGACTTCCCGTGACCACACGAGCACCTGCTGCCACGAAGAGCTCCGCTATTGAGCGCCCGATCCCCGAACTCGCTCCAGTAACGACCACACGAGCACCTTCTACACCGTCATATGAACTCACAATCCTCCTCAACGAGATCCCATCCAAACGGCCACACATTGACCGACGCTAGAACCGACCAGCGGCTGCAAGCCACAGAATCCGATCCCGTTCCGATCCCGTACAGACACACGTTGGCCGAACCATCAGCGACGATCCGGTTCCCCCGCAGGCCAGACTCAGGCATGGACATCCAAGGAACATGCGACGAGAGATTTGCACCCGTTCGCGACGCCTTCAAGCAGAGCTTCGATGAGGGACTTGAACTCGGTGCCGCAGCCGCGGTAACAGTGGACGGAGAATTCGTCGTTGACCTGTGGGCAGGTGATGCTGACAAACACGGCCGCCCGTGGGAACAAGACACGATCGTCAATGTGTACTCAACCACCAAGACGATGGCAGCCATCTGCATGCTGATGCTTTCCGACCGTGGCCTGCTTGACTTTGATGCACCAGTAGCTCACTACTGGCCAGAGTTCGCACAGAACGGCAAAGAGAGAGTGCTTGTGCGCCACGTCATGGCACACACCGCTGGACTCTCAGGTTTCGACCCGCCCCTGAAGTCCGTGGCACAGCTGTATGACCCTGACGGCCTAGCCGCTCATCTTGCCGCACAGCGCCCGTGGTGGGATCCCGGTTCTGCCTCCGGTTACCACTCGATAACTCAAGGCCACCTGCAAGGCGAGATCCTGTATCGCATTACTGGCAGGCGCATGGCGGAATGGTTCCAGACCGAAGTCGCTGAGCCCCTCGGTGCCGACTTCTGGATGAGCTTGCCCGAATCTGAAGATCATCGAGTTGCCACTCTCACCCCGCCGGTCATTTCCGATCGCCGCACCATCAACGGAGTACAGGTCGATTGGGACTCGATAGCCGTGCGAACCCTGGTGAGCTGCCGACTAACCGGCAATGAACCTACGACTCGGGAGTGGCGAGCAGCCGAGATCCCCGCCGGGGGAGGCATCGGCAATGCTCGCTCTGTTGCCCGCATTCATTCGGCGCTTGCATGCGGGGGTGCTGTCGATGGTGTGCGGCTCCTGTCTGAACCCGGCGCTCGAGTTGCCCTAGAAGAAGAGATCGACTGCATCGATCAGGTGCTAATGGTTCGGATGCACCACGGACTCGGATTCGGGTTCCAACTCGGCACTGTGACCACCCAACCCGGGCAAGCGTTCTGGGGTGGGTGGGGCGGTTCGCTCGCCGTTGTGGACTTCAACCGCCGTATGAGCATCGCCTATGTGATGAATCACATGGAATCAGACATGATGGGAGACCCACGCAGCGGCAGGATTGTTGATGCCGCACAACGTTGCTTTACCGCACCGACAGCAACCTATGTCTAGAGCTCTCTTTGCGGTTCGATTGAGACAGATCTCACAGTGACGACCGGAGGCCAACATGTCAGCTCATGACAATGGCAATAGCACTGTCATTGAGTCACTAATTCAACAGTGGCGTCAGGATTTACCCAAACGCCAGGCTCTCAATTGGAGCGATATAGATGAACTGGAACGACAGTTACGCGAACATCTAGCGACACTCACCGACACTGGTCTCACGGCAGATGAAGCCTTCCTGATCGCCCTTAAACGAACTGGAGGCGTGGATGGACTCTCGCAAGGCCTAGAGGCTCATCGCTCACATTACGCCGCCAGCAGCACGGAGTCATCCACCACAAGGCAACACTTTGGATTGTCGCAGCGAGAGCTAATGGGCGTAATCGTCTTTGCATTTGCTGCTGCCATCGCTGTCAAGGTACCCGAGGTCTTTGGCATTCGATTTGATAATGACGAGAACTTCTACCTGCGTAACTTCAGCTTCTTTGGCGTTGCTCCGCTAGCGGCTTACTTCGTATGGAAGAGAGGTCAGATCAATTCACTCACAAGGCGCGGTGCCATCGGAGCACTTGCACCGACCTTCTTCGTGGCTTTCGTTGTCATCAACGCTTACCCCTACGACCATGACAGCGACACCGAGGTTCTTGCGGCGATACATCTGCCAATCGCTTTGTGGGTGCTTGTCGGTATCGCGTATGTGGGCGGTGACTGGCGTTCGCAGCGCAAGCGGATGGACTTCGTGCGGTTCACCGGCGAATGGATCATTTATCTGGTGCTCATATCGCTAGGTGGCTCTGTGCTTGCAGCTGTGGCGATTGGGACGTTTGAAGCAATCGGTGTTGATGTTGAGACTGCCGTGACCGAGTGGTTAATGCCCTGCGGAGCCGCAGCCGCAACAGTGGTCGCAGCCTGGCTAGTTGACTCGAAGCAAGGATTCGTCGAGAACCTCGCACCAACTCTGACACGACTATTCACACCATTCTTTACGCCCCTGCTCGTGATGTTTCTGGCTGTGTATGCCTGGACACGGCGAGGCATCGACTTCGATCGTGACGAACTCATCATCTTCAACGTGTTGCTTGCAGTGGTGCTCGGACTGTTGATCTATGCGATCACAGCACGTAACCCAGACGCGCCCCGAGGCGTGTTTGACTTCATGCATCTTGTATTGGTGATCAGTGCGCTCATTACCGATCTACTAGTACTCACATCGATCTTGGTTCGCATCAGTGACTACGGGTTTAGCCCCAACAGGATCACAGCACTCGGAGAGAACCTAGTTCTGCTCGCCAACCTTGCTGGTGCGGCCTGGCTAACGCTCGGATTCTGGCGACGACAGAAGTCTTTCGGTGTGTTGGAACGCTGGCAAACGTCCTACCTGGCTGTCTACGGAATCTGGGCAGCAGTCGTGGTTGTGGCCTTCCCGCCTGTCTTTGGATTCGCCTGAGACTGCAGGGCCGCATCAACCAGTTCCAAAGGGTGATAAACGTCAAGACCTGCGGCAGCAAGATGTAGTGAACAACCAGGGTTTGCGCTCACGATTACTGATGCGCCTGCACGTGTGATTGCTGCGAGTTTGCGTTCCCTGATCGCTTTTGAGAGTTCTGGCTCTAGCAGCGAGTAAGCGCCGCCGGCACCACAACACAAACCATCGTCATCAAGTGTCACTACATGGGCCACAAACGGTGAAACAACCCGTGGCACCCACTGATGAGCACGTTGCACGTGACGCAGATGACACGGGTCTTGCACCGCCACAACAACATCGAGGCGAGCACTGTCACGCTCACGGGCAGTTGCCTCTAGGCGTTCAATGCGAGGCGCCAGCCACTCGTGAACATCAAACACTCGAGCAGAGAAGTCCCGAGCCTCTTTAGTTCCAAGCAACTGTCCATATTCCTTTAGGGCAGCGCCACAACCCGCTGCATCCACCAGAATCGGCCGATCATCGCCTGACAGCCCGCGGATGACACGGCGGGCCATCGCCTTGGTTTCGTCGTGCAACCCAGCATGGACGTGCAGCGCGCCACAACAAGGCGCAGCCCCCCCAGTCGGTGTGACCCCAACCCCGGTGGCTTCGATCACACGCTGAACCGCAGCATGCACATCACGCTGCCACGCATCCATCACGCAGCCCGTGAACAGCCAGACATCGCTCCCCGAGGTGTGCAGCCTGCCTCTGCGAATCGGCAACCGAGCCGGCAGACCCAGGCGTCGAGTAGGGATCAGGCGCAACCTCGCCGCTAACGCAAGAAGAGTCGAGCCAGCCAGCAGCAACCGGCGATGGCGCAACACCCGCATAGCAAGTCGTTGCCACCCCGGCGTGATGCGACCCGCGGATGCGAGAGCGGCCCTAGTGCCTTCCATTAGGTGCCCGAAAGGCACACCAGATGGACACGCAGTCTCACAACCTCGGCACTGCACGCAGCTCGCGAATGAACCGATCACCTCATCGGTCACAGGGGCACCCTCGTCTTGCACCGCCCTCATCAGCGCAATCCGGCCTCTCGGGGACTCGGTGTCACGTCCCGTAACCACAAATGTCGGACAGTGCGGTAGACACAAGCCACAGGCCACGCACGTGACAAGTTCGTCTTCGTCGAGCCCCAACTTCATCGCGGTCTCCTCAGGGCTGCCTTACTGCCCATTACCAATTTGCCCAAGACTTCCATGCCCACAATGTCCACTTACTCGCCGACTCTTTATGGGCGCTGCAGCGGATCACGACCGGGATTGAGCCGTCTGGTGGGATCAAACCTCTCCTTGAACCGACGGTTCAGCGCGACCACGCCCGCTGGCACCTGTAGTGGCTCCTGAGGAACAGACGCATGAACCACGCCGACGCCGATCTCGGCAACGAAGCCCCCTGCGGCGCCTCCCCGCCCCGGGGCTCGTCCACCAAACGACGCCGCCTGCGCCGGCGTGCAAGACCAGCGATGCGGTGGCAACTCTGGTGGGCCTTGCACCTCGACAGGAGTGGAGCACTTCAATTCTCGCAAGCGATCGAGATCAGCTTGCACATCGACTCCGTAGCCCCCCAACAGCACCCACACCGTCGACCCGTCATGAAGGATCGACATAGCACACCACGAGCGACGATGCACCTCTTTTGGATCGGCACCGGTGACACGGAACCAACGCTCAACCTCACCAATCGGCCTAGTGCGCAGCAACACTTCACCAATCAGGCCAAGGGTTCCTAGCGACCCAACCAGCAAGCGGCACAAGTCGAATCCACTCACGTTCTTGACCGTTGCTGCTCCTGCTGTTGCCAGTGAACCATCAGCGCAGACATATCGAGCCTGCAACAGCGCCTCACGCACTGGCCCCAAACCAAGTCGCGTCACGGCTGACTCGCCGGCCATCAAAGCACCACCAACCGTTCCACCATCTCGCTGCGGCAACGATGTGCGCTGACCTTCGGCGAGCAATGCCTGATGCAGTTCGGCGACTGTTGTACCTGCGCGCACCCGCACCGTCATCTCAGCAGGCTCAAACTTCACGATCCCAACGGGTGCTTGCACCTGGCGTGTGCCCGCGGCCAAATCACCCCCAAGACTCCAGCGAGTGCCGCCGCCTCGCACACACACCGGCCCGACCCGGCCCACATCGTCGGCGAATGCTCTCAAGACTGCGTCAGGGGCGCGACTCAAGGTTCTCACGCGCGCATCGCTCGATTAGCCCCAGACGCCGGCGCGATCGGCAGCCTTCAGCGCGGCAATGTCAGAACAGCTATGGGCGCTCGGCAGTACTTTGCCGGGGTTGAGGCGGCAGTGTGGGTCAAACGACGACTTCAACAGACGTTGCTGCTCAAGGTCGGCGTCAGTGAACATGAGCTTCATGTAGTCACGCTTCTCGACCCCGATGCCATGCTCGCCAGACAACGCTCCACCAAGCTCCAGCGAGAGCTCGATGATCTCCTTGCCTGCAGCATGTATCCGCTCGTTGGCGCCCGGGACTCGTGAGTCATAAGCCAAGATGGGATGCAGGTTGCCATCTCCCGCATGGAAGACGTTGAGAACGATCAGTTCGTAACGATCCACGATCTCATAGATCCTCTCAAGCACCTCGGCTAAGCGCGTGCGGGGAACCACAGTGTCATGCAGGTAATAGTCCGGCATGACGTTGGCGATCGCACCGAAGGCGCTCTTGCGGCCCTTCCAAAGCCGGGCACGCTCAGCGTCGTCGGCGGCGACCCGCACATTGATTGCGCCGCTGCTGCGAGCGATCTCGGCGATCCGGGTAGCTGCCATCTCGACTCCCCCAGGCTGGCCGTCGACCTCACATAGCAGCACCGCGGCGGCGTCGCGCGGATATCCCGCCTGGGCGAAATCCTCAACTGCACCCACACAACGGCGATCCATCATCTCCACCGCAGCGGGCACAATCCCTGCGGCGATGATGGCACTCACCGTCGACGCCGCATGTGCAACCTCGTCAAAGCTCAACAGCAACGTGCGCACCGTTTCGGGATTGCGGGTGAGTCGTACAGCTACCGCCGTGGCAATCCCACACATGCCTTCGGATCCCACGAACGCTCCACGCAGGTCATATCCGGCGGGCTCGGCTGTCAGATCGCCCAGCACCACAACCGAAGCATCAGACAGCACTACCTCCGTAGCCACCACGTGAGCACTGGTAACCCCTTGAGCAAGACAGTGCGGCCCGCCGGAGTTGTTCGCCACGTTGCCGCCGATCGTGCAGGCCGCCTGGCTTGAGGGATCTGGAGAGAAGTGGAATCCGAGAGGTGCGAGAGCTTTGCTCAAGTCGAGGTTGACCATCCCGGGCTGCACCCAGGCAACACCATTGGCTTCGTCAACTTCTAGCAGAGCTTTCATCTTTGTCATCGACAACACCACCGGCTTGCCCAGCGGTGCTGCGTTTCCCGCAAGCCCCGTGCCTGCACCTCGAGGTGCGATGGCTCGCCCGTGACGGATCGCAACCTTCATGCACGCCACGACATCTTCGGTCGTGGTCGGGAAACAGACCGGGCCGGCGTTGCCTTCCCGATAAATCGACGCATCCCTCGAGGCGAGGTAGCGCGCCGCTGCGTCGCTACGCACCTTGTGAGCACCGATTGCAGCGCCAAGTTCTGCGACCAACGCTTCCTCGCTGCTTTCGGCAACAGGCGTGATGTCTGATGTATAGGAATCGGGTGTCGTATCGCCACTTGAGTGTGGATCGTCCGACAAAGATCGCGGGCCACGTTTGCGGCGGCGGCGAGCCTCAAACCTGGCTCGGGCTGCCTCACGGGACATCTGCCCCAGCCGTGTTGCTTGTGCAGTCCGACGGCGCAGGAAGCGACCCAAGGTGTCCGTGCGCGATGTCACGATTTTCACCTTAGGTCGCAAACTGGCCTTAGGCGTAAAGCAAGCCTCCGCTGCGCAGCTGTGCTTAGCCGGGGCGAGCTAACCGAGAGTTACTTGACGAACTCTCGGCTGATGAAGGCTCTCGTGGGAGAGAACCGAGCGTTTGCACCTGAGGTGTCGCTGAGCCAGGCAACCATCGTGGCCGGCGAGCCCGTCCAGGCTGCTCGCAGAACTCCAGACCCGGTCGCGAAGCCGTATCGCATTGTGATGTTGAGGTACGAGACGCAGCTCGCAGCCACGAACGCTACGAGCAACACCAGGAACCCACCAACAACTACTGAAGGTATCGAAGACATTGCCGTCCTCCTTGTCCCAATTTGCTGCGTCGCATCGGCCCATTAGCGGGCCGATCCGGGTGCTGTCCTTTAGACAGCGCCGGGAGGCAAGCTACGTTGGTCGGGTGCTGTTACCGAGGTGATCTTCGTCACATGGGAGGAAACATGACTAGCACAACAGAGTTGTATCACCGAGTGCCGCAGGCAGTCCCGGAGTCACCTCGAGGCTGCCCAATCGACCACGAGTTCACACCTCTAAGCGACGACTACTTGCAGGACCCATATGCGGTTCTTGATGAGTTGCGCGAGAACAAACCAGTGTTCTACGCGAGCGAACTTGGCTATCTGGTGTTGACCCGGATGGAGGACGTGACGTCGGTATTCCTTGATCCCAAGACGTTTGGATCCCAGAACGTGCAAGACCCTGTATTCCCCATCAGCGAGGCAGCACATTCGGTTCTTGCTGCACCGGATTTCAACCCGATCGCGGTAATGTCAAATCGCCAACCACCAGATCATGGTCGCATTCGCAAGTACACCAAACGTGGCTTCTCCAATCGGAGAATGCGCACCCTGGAGCCATACATTCGGCGCAGGAGTCACGAGCTTGCTGATGAACTCCTAGCAGCAGAACAGCCTGCAGACTTTGTGCCACTGTTCGCGCATCCACTACCCGGTGAGACAATCTTTCGCTTCATCGGGTTTCCCGAGAGCGATGACGACAAACTCAAGCGTTGGTGCTCTGACAGGCTTGCCTTCACATGGGGACGACCCAGCGAAGATGAGCAGATCACTATTGCTCACAAGATGCTGGGATACTTTCGGTATTGTCGAGAGTTCGTGGCGATGCGTGCAAGCGAACCAGCAGATGACTTCACTTCAGAACTGCTAGCTGTTCACCAAAGCGATCCTGACGAACTGTCTCTTCGAGAGGTCGAATCTATCGTCTATGGACTGTCGTTTGCAGGTCATGAAATCGTGAGTCACCTGCTCTCGAATTCTCTCATCTGTCTACTGCATCATCGCAATCAATGGGATCAGTTGTGCGCTGATGCGTCATTGATTCCTAATGCTCTTGAAGAGGTATTGCGATTCGAGTCTCCACAAACAAGCTGGCGTCGTGTCACGAATATTAACACTGAGGTAGCGGGAGTTGAAGTGCCGGCCGGTACGAACATTTTCTTAAGTTTGGGCGCTGCGAATCATCAAGCAGACATATTCGATGGGGCAGATCAGTTTGATATACACAGAGCCAATGCCCGCTACCACATATCATTCGGCAAGGGCATTCACTTCTGTCTCGGTGCGAGACTGGCGCGTTTTGAGGCAACGATCATGCTCGAAGTCCTAACTCAACGTATCCCCTCACTACGCCTCATCGAGGGTCAGACACTTGAACGATTCCCCAATATCACGTTCCGAGGTCCACGCGAGCTACTGGTAGCTTGGGACTCATAGGTGCTTGACAGATCACCAATCGTGGCCAACACAATCCCACAACTGGTTCGTGAGGCCGCTAACCGCTACGGGACATCCGAAGCCATAGTCGACAACGGCATTCGAATGACGTTTGCTGACTTGAACAGTCAAGTCAGGCGGATGGCTGAAGCCTTGCAGGCCTGGGGACTTCGGCGTGGAGATCGGGTTGGTTTGTGGGGTCCGAACTGGTGGGAATGGGCGGTTGCGGCTCTTGGGGTACACACGGCTGGGGGGGTTGTTGTACCGATCAACACTCGCTTCAAGGGGCAAGAGGCTGCATTCGTGTTACGTCAATCCGATGCGCGTTTGCTGTTCTGTGCGACGGGCTTCCTAGGGATTGACCACCTAGACCTTCTCCAGCAGGCAGACGGTGGAGTCCCGAAATGCATCAAGCAGGTTGTGGCGCTGCGAACACCGGTGCCGCCAAACGCTATGTCCTTTGAAGACTTCGTGACCCAACCGCTCGGGCCGGGTGACATCAGTGGCACGGACCTGGCTCCGGTAGCGCCAAGCGACACGTGTCACATCATGTTCACATCAGGAACAACCGGATTGCCCAAAGGCGTGCTGTTGAATCACGAAGCGATCTGTCGTGCCTACCGCAGTTGGGCTTCAGTGATTGGTCTCCGTCATGGTGACCGGTACCTGATCGTCAACCCGTTCTTTCACTCTTTCGGGTTAAACGCTGGGATCCTTGCTTGCTTGATGACCGGAGCGACGATGTTGCCACATGCTGTGTTTGATGTGGAGTCCGTCATGAAACGTATCCCTCAAGAGAGGGTGACTGTGTTGCCTGGGCCACCCGCTATCTATCAGAGCATCCTGAACCATCAGGATCTCAACACCTTCGACATGTCTACGTTGCGGCTAGCAGTGACTGGAGCTGCTCCCGTACCTGTACCCATGATTGAAGCAATGCGAGAGCAACTCAACTTTGAGGTTGTTGTGACTGGTTATGGGCTAACCGAAGCATCAGGAATTGCGACGATGTGCCGACATGATGATGCACCAGAAGTGATCTCAGCTACCTCTGGACGCGCCATCGAAGATGTAGAAGTACGAGTTATCGACAGTAGGGGTGAAGAGCTAAGCCGGGGAGAACCCGGTGAGATTGTTGTGCGCGGGTACAACGTAATGGATGGGTACCTGGGCGATCCTGACGCTACACGAGACGTGATTGATGAGAGGGGCTGGCTACACACCGGCGACATCGGAACGATGGACTCTGCGGGCTACATCGCCATCACCGACCGGCTCAAGGACATGTTCATCTGCGGTGGGTTCAATGCATACCCGGCGGAAATCGAGTCGGTGATGTTGGCTCACGATGCTGTTGGCCAAGTAGCGGTCGTAGGACAGCTACATGACCGTTTAGGTGAAGTTGGGCACGCTTTTGTGGTGCCCACCCCCATGGCCGCCAAGCGGCTTGCCACCTCAACTACCGAACTCGAGGGTGCGATTCTTGCATGGAGCCGTGAACGACTTGCCAACTACAAAGTCCCCCGAGCCGTTACGTTCTGTGACCAACTTCCGTTAACCGCATCAGGGAAAGTGCAAAAGCACGAACTACGCAAGAGGCTTACCAACGCTTGAGTTTCTCAAGCGCGTCAGTTCACTCCACTGTGCGCGACTAGCGCGGCTCCTTGTTTAGTCGGTCTGCTTAACCGGCCTGAACGAAGGAGACTGAACGATCGTCATGCAAGACAAGACGCACTGAGTCGCCGTGTTCAGCCTCAATTGCAGCTAGCGCATTTGATACACGACCTATCTCAGGTCCGTTAAGAGACGTCATCCGCCAGATAACCGAGACATCGCGAACATCTGACGGTGAACGGACGGGAACAAGAGTGTTCCCACCCATCGGGCAATCAAGCTCTGCAACCAGTTCCTTAGGAACCGAAACAATGCTGTAGCCCCTCTTGTATCTTGAATCCATTTCGAATTGCCAGTACGGGTCGCCTGAAGAGTCCCGACCAACCGCAACATCTGAAAATGGGGCAAGATCCAATTCACCAGGATACGAGAGACTCACCCACCCATCATCAATACTGAACTGATCAGTCTCGGCATAGGCACGCACACTTGTGGCTTTGACTCCAAACAGTCGTGGAATCTCGTCAAGCAAGCGGTCTAAGCGCGTCTTGCCCCCATCCTCATCAATCCGCTGCCTGATCTCTTCACAGATGCCGTCATAACTGTCACCGACCCAGTCTGAGATCGCCCAACGGTACTTGTCCGCACGGACTATGGATTTGATGGCCGACAGAGTTGAACCGACTGTTCCCACAGGAAGACCCGAAAGAGAAGCGATGTTCTGCTTCGTTGTAGGTGCACCGGCAGCGAGAATCGCGGCCTTTACACGAGCCTTGTTAGTGTCCCTTAGCCCTACAAATCCGTATGCAATCGGGTACAGGCTGACACGCTTCAAAAGTACATTCCAATGGCGACGCCAACCTGCGTCAGGAAGCAAAGCTTGAATCTTTGCTTCCTCAAACATCCCGACGTCATCAGCGTTCTCTCTTGCAAAGTCCAGGAGCTCATAGCACAGAGCATCTGCTTGTTCGCTGAAATAGTAGCCGTGGGCAAGCTTGTAGTCAAGCTCTCTAGAGACCATCAAGCGTGCAAGGGTCACCACTTCGGTATCAGCTCCCGGCGGAAGATCTTTGGAGCAGACACTTGTAGCTATCAACTTCTCAAACTCACTCTGACGTGTTACAGGAGCTAGTCTTCTTCTGATCATAGCTGCCACAGCACGAAGGGAGAATTTCAAGTCACCAAATTCCTGAGGATCATTAATCGCCTTCATTGTGTTGAGCGCATGTCGCCTAATCATCTCGCCGGTCACGCCGACTACTTCGCCGATCTCCCGACAACTCTTGGGATTAGACGCATATAGTCGATCAGTCAAGATGAGACGTTTACTCTCTGAACAAGACTGCCAGAGCATGAACACTGACGACAGCAAGTCACCCGCAAGAGTTCGGTCACCAATGACGTCTTCGAGTGTTATGTCTTGGAACTGATTCTTGAGGTCAAACTGAGTTACAAGCGACGACAGGTCAACAGATAGTGAGTCCCCAAGAGTCTCGACACCATGAACATCCCGAGCAGCTGTGAGCAATCTCTCAATTTGGGGAATGATCTGTCCCCAGGATTCCAGAATCCTTCTTGAGTCAATTGCTGACGCTTGAGCGTTTCTAGAAGATGGGCTGCCATTGTGGCTAAACGAGAAGGCTGAATGTCGGCCATTAGACCCTGACATTGAGGACCCGTTGTGACCATTAGTCGGCACCGTCGCGAAGTGATCCACTCCTGGGGGGGGGGACTCGTCAAACAAGTAGCCACTGTCTAGGGCAGCTTCGAGAACGCACATCGTCTCCAGCAGCGACCTCAAGCCAAAGCTCCTCAGTGACAGCAGATCGCCTACCGTGATGGCACGTCCGCGCTGAAGTCTTGCCTCCCGCAAGCCGCGGATGATGCAGTTGAACGGTCGAGTACTCAGCGAACACTCAAGCAAACGCGTTACCTGAGCGTGCGCTGGCAACACCACCAGATCTTGCGGAGGCTGAAACTCGCCAGATATCCAGGTGGCCAACTTACGAAGTACCGGTTTCGGGACCCGCTGGCGAGAAGATGCCCAGTATCCGGCAATGTCACCTACAACCCGGAGCCGCTCATCATCCGCGGATGTTGCCAATCCGTCCCTGAGTCCAGCTGGCAAGGCGACGTTTCGCACGGCGTTGACATAGCAGCGCGGCAAGATTGGTGTCGGCCGGCATCCCCACTCTGGCGGCGGCACGAGCAACTTCTCTGGGATTGTCGTTTCGGTGCTTGACACTCTGGCCTCCCCTCTGACTATCCACACCCAATAGTTACAATTTTAATGTCTGATATTTCTAGCTCATGGGTAAGACTAGAGCAACTAGAGCAAATCGACATTGTTCGTACGGACTCCTGTGCGAGTCCGTAAGCGGATCTACTTGAGCCGCAACCACACCGCACGCTTGCCAGCACCTTCGTGGCAAGCCAAGCAACGGTCTCCTAACGTGGATCGCCGTGACAGACGTGACCAAGGCACCACAACTCACTAACCGGGCGGCGTCGCCGTTTGTGCCAGTGCCGCTAACGCCGGTGTCGTACCTCGAACGTGCTCGCCTGGTTCACGGAGATCGCGTGGCGGTGGCGGACGGGCCGCTGCGCCGCACGTATTCGGAGTTCGCAGACCGCTGTGAACGCCTGTCCGGTGCAACCCTAGAGCTAGGACTGCAGCCTGGCGACAAGGTATCGGTTCTAGCGCCCAACGTCTCCATGGCACTTGAAGCAGCGTTCGCCTTTCCGATGGCCCAAGTGGTGTTCAATGCTCTCAACACACGGCTATCGGCCAACGAGCTCGCCTGGATCGTTAACCATGCCGAGTCAAAAGTTCTGTTCGTCGACCACGAGTTGGCGGATACTGCCGAAGCGATCCGTCAGCAAGTGCCCGGCTTGGCTGTTGTGATCTCTAACGACGTTGGTGCCTCCGGCGAACGACAGGATGCCGGCGGGGGCGCTACCGATGGCGATCCCCCATCTACGTGCCAATACGAGAGCCTGCTGGCACGAGCGAACCCTCACCAGGCTGCTGTAGTAGACGAGCAGACTCTGTTGAGCCTCAACTACACGTCGGGCACAACCGGCACCCCTAAAGGCGTTATGTACTCGCACCGCGGAGCGAACCTGAACGCTCTGGCGATGGCCGCGCAAGCAGGTCTCGACAGCGACGCCGTTTTCTTGTGGACGTTGCCCATCTTTCACTGCAATGGATGGTGCTTCCCTTGGGCAGTAACCGCAGTTGGCGGCACTCATGTCATGCTCCGAGACCTTGACCCAGCGGAGGTGTGGCGTGCCATCCGAGACGACGGCGTAACCCACTTCAACGCCGCACCCACTGTGCTAATTGGCCTCGTTAACCACCGCGATGCTGCACCAGCACCCCGTACCGTCAAGGTCGCAACTGGCGGCGCTCCCCCCACACCAACGCTGCTCTCTCAACTCGCTGATCTCAACATTGATGTCACGCACCTCTACGGACTCACCGAGACATACGGCCCCTCGCTGATCTGTGACTGGCGAAGCGACTGGAACGAATTACCAGCCGGCAGGCAGGCGGCTATCAAGGCACGCCAGGGTGTCGGCACGCTCGTTACATCGTCGGTGCGGGTAGTCGACACCGAAGGCCAAGACGTTCCTGCCGATGGCGAGACTCCGGGCGAGATCGCGATCAAAGGCAACAACGTGATGCTTGGCTATTTCAAGAATCCCGAAGCCACTGCTGAAGCCTCGCTCGAAGGCCCAGACGGGACATGGTTCCGCACCGGTGATGTTGCTGTAATGCATGACCATGGGTATGTGGAAGTGCGAGATCGTGCCAAGGATGTGATCATCTCGGGCGGAGAGAACATCGCGTCAATCGAGGTAGAGCAAGCACTCGCGTCACATCTTGATGTCGTGGAATGTGCAGTTGTAGCTGCACCTCATGACGTGTGGGGTGAAGTACCGGCAGCGTTCGTGGTGTTGCGCCGCGGATCCGACGTTACGTCTAGCGACCTGATTGAACATGTCAAGAGTCGTATTGCCCGCTTCAAGGCACCCAAGACCGTCACGTTCGGTGAGCTTCCCAAGACAGCGACCGGCAAGATCCAAAAGTTCGCACTACGAGAGAAGCTCTGGGCCGATCGTGAACGCCGGATCAACTAGAACACCCAAGTCGGCTAACCCAAACCACCATGGCCAATAGTTGGTTTGAATCCGTAGCCGTTGCGCAGCGGCGTGCCCAAAAGCGGCTACCGGCGTCTGTCTATTCAGCATTGATCGCAGGCTCAGAGGCCGGAGTGTCAATGTCGGCCAATACTCGGGCCTTCTCGAAACTGGGGTTCGTACCTCGCCTAATCGGATCGACTGCGAATCGCAATACGACCACCACCGCAATGGGCTTGTCTTTGCCGCTTCCGGCGATGATCTCGCCAACTGGTGTGCAGGCAGTTCATCCCGATGGCGAGGTAGCTGTGGCTCGTGCATCTGCTGCTCGTGGCGTGCCGATAGGGCTGAGTTCGTTTGCTAGCAAACCCATCGAGTCAGTTATCGAAGCAAACCCTCAGACAATCTTTCAGATGTACTGGGCGGGCGATCGTGAGTCGATTCTCGAACGAATGCAACGGGCTCACCAGGCAGGCGCGGTTGGGCTGATCTTGACCCTGGACTGGTCATTCTCACACTCACGGGACTGGGGCAGCCCCACTATCCCAACCAAGCTCGGCATCCTTACAATTCTCAAGCACCTTCCCGAGGCTCTCAGGCGGCCACGTTGGCTCGCCGCCTGGGCCCGCACTGGACGCCCGCCGAGCCTTGTGGTTCCCAACTTCGCGACCTCCGCCAGCCCTGCTCCGACGTTCTTTGAGACTTACGGCACCTGGATGCAGACACCGCCACCCACCTGGGACGACGTTGCCTGGTTGCGCGAGCAGTGGGAGGGGCCGTTCATGCTTAAGGGCGTGATGACGCCTCTCGACGCCCAGCGTGCTCGGGACGCGGGTGTGAGCGCCATCTCGGTGTCGAATCACGGCGGCAACAACCTTGATGGCTCGCCTGCGCCACTGCGGATGCTTGCCCCGATCGTTGACACGGTAGGTGACGAGATTGACGTGTTGATGGATGGCGGGGTGCGTCGGGGAGCCGATGTCGTGAAGGCGGTGGCCCTTGGCGCGCAGGCCGTGATGCTTGGTCGCTCGGTGCTGTGGGGGCTCGCGGCGAACGGTCAGGCGGGCGTCGAGAATGTGCTCGACATAATGCGAGACGGGATTAGCTCAACGCTTTTGGGTCTCGGAGAATCCAACATCGGCCACATCGGGCCCGAGAATCTGGTCATCCCAGCCGATTTCTCGCTTGCCGACTTAGGCAGAGCGGCCGCTGAATCTTCGGGATCTTCGGGAAGAGGCTGAATCTTCGGAAAAGGGAAAGGCCTGCCTAAGCACCGTTAACGGCCGGGGCCACTATCTCGGCGAACACATCGAATTGTTCGAGGTATTCGTCAAGAGTGCGCGCCCGGAACTTGAGATGCATCGTGTTCGCACCCGCCGCGATCGCCTGACGGATGTTGTCGGCAACCTTGTGCGCTCCGCACACCATGGTCGGCGGCAGGCCTTCGGGGGCTTCGTCGGCTAGCAAATAGCACCACGGCGGCATGAAACCAATATCGAAGCTCGGCTCGCTTCGACCAGCATCGCTAGCTGCTTGATGCATGGTGTCAATGATCTTGCGGTACTGGCTCGCGGGATTGCCCATCGGCACATAGCCATCGCCGTAACGTCCGGCGCGGCGCCACGCGGGTGCTCCGCTGCCCCCGACCCAGATAGGCAGATCGCGTGTCGGTGCGGGGCCCACGCCCATGTCTTCATAACTGAAGGCCGCACCCCGATGGCTCACGTAGCGATCCAAGAACGCCCCGCGGATCGCTTCGAGAGTCTCATCAAGCAACCGGCCCCGAGTCTCAAAGTCGACTCCCAACGCCTCAAACTCAGCTTCGAGATGACCAGCACCAACACCAAGGATGGCTCTGCCGCCTGAGAGCCTGTCCAGAGTCGCGAACGACTTTGCGGTTTGGAGCGGGTGGCGGTATGCGGCTATCCAGACCGCAGATGCCAGGTTGAGGGTCGTGGTATGCGCTGCCAGATACGAAAGGGTGGCAACAGTGTCAAACCAGGTTGTGCCCATATGTCTGGCATATTCATTGTCGGGGATGGCGACGTGATCGCACACGCCAACAAAGCTGTGCCCAGTCGCTTCAGCTTTGCGTGCCACCGTCACCAGATCTGACACGTCGGCCGTGTGCTCCCAGGGGTCAGCGAGCGTGCGTGTGAGAGTCTGGATCGGGAGCGCCAGTCCGTAAGTCCACCCTCCCGAGGGGGTTATTGCAGCCACAAGCCGAGACTAAACGTTGCGGGGCGTTACGGTGCGCCCGCTATTGCGCCTAGTGTCAGGTATCGGTTTGCGGCAACCAGATGTCAACAACAGCCGGACACAGTTCCGGCCATCTCGTGAGGTGAGGGCACCCGACAAGTGAGTCAGCAACAGCCCGACCCAGACATCTCAACCCAGCCACCGGCAGCAACGATGGGTGCCGCAAACGATCAACCTCACACCGAGACCGCATCGCTCACCGCAGCGCTTCTAACTGAGGAGTCCACCCGTCGCAGTGCTCAGCAAGGTGCTGACGACCAGGTTCTATTCGCTGATGACCTGCTGCCGGGAGTAGGCGATGAGGCAATGCCCCTCAAGAAGGGGCTCGCCATGGGCGGCGCCTTTACGTTCGTTGTCTTGTTGGTGCTCAACAGCCTCGATGAGCTCGAGCAGGCTGCGATGGCAGTGCTGGCCCCCGACATCCGGGACACTTTCGGTGTGTCAGACGGCACGATCACCTTTATCGCTTCGGCTTCTGCTGCATTTGTGGTGCTGGGTGCCTTCCCCATGGGCTGGCTTGCCGATCGCATGAAACGCGCACCGATCGTGGGACTGGCAAGTGCCGTGTTTTCGGCAATGGTTTTCCTTTCGGGATTCGCAGTTAATGCCTTCATGTTGTTCTGGACTCGCTTCGGTGCGGGAATAGCGAAGTCCAACACGATCCCAGTGCATTCTTCTCTGCTAGCTGACACCTATCCGATCGGAGTGCGAGGCCGCATAGGTGGATTGACGCAGTCCATTGGTCGTGCTGTGGCGGCAATCAGCCCGATCGCTGTGGGCACAGTCGCTTTCGTTGCTGGTGGTGACGAGGGCTGGCGTTGGGCCTTTTTTTGCTGGGTCTGCCGGTAGCTGTGTTTGCTCTCGCAGCGTTCCGTATTCCAGAACCTCCCCGGGGACAGTGGGAAAAGACCACAGTCCTAAACGAGGTGATTGCAGATTCTGACCCGGCACCGATCTCGATTGAAGCAGCATTTGCGCGCTTGTTGAGGATCCACACCGTGCGAGCCGTGTTGCTCGCGTTTATCGCCCTGGGGTTTGTGCTGTTTACGATCCCGGTGCAAGCGAACTTATTCCTTGAAGAGGAGTTCGGACTCGACACATTCGAGCGAGGCTTAGCAACATCTGTTGCCGGGTTCGTTGCCGCAATCGTGTTGCCCATGGTTGGGATTCGCTTCGACCGTCTCTACCGGAGGGATCCCGCACTGACACTGCGTCTGATTGGCGGTCTACTGTTGCCGACTGCGGTACTTGTGCCATTGCAGTTTGCAATGCCCAACGAGTTCTTGTTCGTAGCTATCGATGTTCCCCGCACGGTGCTCTCCGCCGCGGCATTCGCAATGGTGGGACCGATGATCTGGTCGATTGTCCCCTACCGGCTTAGGGGACTCGGATCTGCACTAATCACGCTGTTCATCTTCTTGTTCGGAGCTGTGGGTGGTTCGCTCGCGGCCGCATTTCTAATTGACACCTACGGAGTGCAGACGGCTGTAACGGCGCTGGCAATCCCGGCTGTGAGCATCGGATCCGTATTTTTGATGCGAGGCTCGCTGTCGATCAAACACGACCTGTCGATGGTTGTCGAAGAACTCAAGGAGGAACTCGCAGAACACCAGAGACGCAGCGTTGACCCCGAGTCGACCCCGGCACTGCAAGCCAATGGCATCGACTTCAGTTACGGCAATGTGCAGGTGCTCTTTGATGTGTCCTTCGAGGTGCGTAAGGGCAAGTCACTGGCACTGCTCGGTGCTAACGGAGCGGGAAAGTCGACTGCCCTCAATGTCGTGACTGGACTATGCACTCCCGAGCGTGGAGTAGTGCGGATGCATGGTCGCTCCATCACTTACACCACGCCCGAACAACGCTCCGCAATGGGAATACAGATGCTGCCCGGAGGGCGGGGAGTATTTCGTGACCTGAGCATCGAGGACAATTTGCGCATCGGTGCCTACCGCTACCGCCGGGACACTGCTGACGTGAACCGTCGCATAGATCGAGTTGTTGAAATGTTTGATCAACTCGATGGGCGTCTCGGTGAGCGAGCAGGTGACCTCTCCGGTGGTCAGCAACAGATGCTGGCACTCGCTCGAGTGCTAATGCATGACCCCGACGTGCTCATAATTGATGAATTGAGCATGGGTCTCGCTCCAACGGTTGTGCGTGACCTGCTTGCCACACTTGAGCAACTCCGGCGTGCTGGCCAGACAATGATCATTGTTGAACAGTCGCTTCATCTTGCACTTTCGCTCGCTGATGACGCTGTGTTTCTCGAAAAGGGAGAGGTGCGTTACTCAGGCCGGGCGAGTGACCTGAGAGATCGGCCCGACCTTGTTCATGCGGTGTTGCTCGGAGCCTCCACAAGCGCCCGGGACTGAATTGTTGTGATAGTCGCAGCCTGGATTACGCGTCAGTTGGTCTTTAACGGCGCGGTGACCGGTCTTGTGATCGGCATGCTTGCTATGGGCATCGTGTTGATCTACCGCTCAACGCGTGTCATCAATTTCGCAGTTGGCAACCTTGGGCTCCCCGCAGCTGCACTGTTTGCGTTGATGCAAATCGACTGGGGGTTCCCTTTCTGGATCGGTCTGGCTTGCGCACTCGGTGTCGGGACAATGGCGGGAGCACTCGTCGAACTGACCGTGGTACGGAGACTGTTCAGCCGCCCTCGTGTGATCTTGTTGGTAGCAACAGTGGGTGTTGCGCAGCTCATGAGAGCGGTGATCACTGCCCTTCCTGACATTGAGAACACTGGAGGCCGCTACCCCGTTGCAGCTCGAACAACCTGGGAAAACGGACCCTTCGGATTACGCATCACCGCTCCCCAGGTTGCGATTCTTGTTGTGGTTCCTCTTGTTGCTTTGGCGCTGGGGTGGTTGCTCAATCGCACTACGTTCGGGCGAGCTGTAGCAGCCTCAGCAGGCAATCCTGAGTTGGCTCGTTTGTCGGGCGTTAATCCCAAGGTTGTTTCCACTTTCGTGTGGACAGCCGCCGGTCTGCTCTCATCGTTGGCAATCATCCTGTTGAGCGGACAATCAGGGGCAGTTACAGGTCTTGAGAATCTAGGCCCATTAACGCTTGCTAGAGCCTTAGCGGCAGCGACGGTCGCAGGCATGACATCATTTCCCAGGGCTGCAATTGCGGGTCTTGCTATTGGGGTTGTCGAGTCGGTAGTCAGATTCAACTACCTCTCCGAAGCTGGGCTCATTGACTTCTTGCTGTTCTGTGCAGTGCTTATTGCCGTCCACCTACAGAGTCGTGGTAGCAGAGACGAAGCCATGCTGGCCTTTGTGCCGCGGATCCGACCTGTCCCGGCACGTCTAGAGCAACTCTGGTGGGTGCGAGCGCTGCCTCGGATCGGCCTCGGAGTATGTCTGGCACTCGCAATCGTGTTGCCGCTGATCGTGGAGTTGCCCTCACGTCATCTGCTTTATGCCACAGTGTTGGGCTTCGCAATCTGTGCCATGTCTGTGACCGTCATAACTGGCTGGTCGGGGCAGCTGTCGCTGTCACAAATGGCGTTTGCAGGTATCGGTGCATTGTCGGCAGCAGCATTCAACCGAGGATTTGAATTAGATATCGGCTGGCGCAGTTTCCGCATTATTGATGTCGAGGCCGCTGGTGTTCCCTTTGTTGTATCGATAATCCTGGCGTCGCTGTTCACCGCAGCTATCGCTGCGCTTATCGGTACCGGCGCGCTTCGGGTGCGCGGTCTGATGCTCGCGGTGAGCACATTTGCCTTCTCGATTGCATCAACCCAGTATCTCTTCCGCAGGCCCTTCTTTAGCGATGGCAGCACCTCTGGAGTTCCCTTTAACCGTGGCACCTTCTTCGGGATTGACTTAACGTCGCAACGCTCGTACTACTACTTCATGCTGGGCGGCTTTGTGATCGCCTATGCGATCGTGACACGGCTGCGCAACAGCGGGATTGGCCGTTCAACCATCGCAGTACGAGACAATGCCGCAGGTGCCTCCGCGTACACGGTCAGTCCAACTCGAGCAAAGCTCACTGCCTTCGCTCTGGCAGGTGGACTAGCCGGATTCGGTGGTGCTTTGCTCGGCGGGCTTGTGCAGAACATCCGTTTCTCTGAAGCGCTGTTCCAGGTTGAAGACTCGCTGCGAGTAGTCGGCATGGCCGTGATTGGCGGGCTGGGTTCTGTAACCGGAGCCGTACTTGGCGCCGTCTGGGTTGAGGGAATGCCGGCTTTCTTTAGCGAGAGCGACGTGGTTCCCTTGCTCACATCGAGCATGGGCTTGCTCATCATCATCATGTATGTGCCTGGTGGCTTCATCCAGGTTGTGTACGGATTGCGTGACTTGCTGCTGCGCACTATCGAGTCACGCTTACCACCTGAGCAATCAGAAGTTGCATCTACTGCCGCGCCGCCGAGTCTGTCCCGCTCTGATCACAAGGGTGATGCGGCATCACAAGTAGTAATGCAAGCCAAGAACATCTCGGTGCGATTTGGTGGCAACCAGGCCGTATCTGATGTGGACGTTGAGGTGCGCAGCGACGAGATTGTCGGGTTGATCGGCACGAACGGTGCAGGCAAGACAACACTGATGAACGCTGTCGGTGGTTTCGTACCCTCACGAGGAACTGTTGAGATTATGGGCAAGGACTTCACCGGAGTGTCTGCTGCTAGACGTGCCCGGGCGGGGCTTGGTCGCACCTTCCAGGCCGCCACACTCTTCCCAGAACTCACAGTGCGTGAAACCGTGATGGTGGCTCTTGAAGCCAGGGGCCGCACACCATTTCTCGCTACGGCTCTGCACCTGCCGCAGACATTTGCGAACGAGAGTCGTCGCCGGCGCGAAGCCGACGAGCTGATCGGCTGGCTCGGTCTGGGCTCTTATGCCGATTACTGCGTGTCAGACCTATCCACTGGCTCGAGGCGCATAGTGGAGTTAGCGGGATTGTTGGCGCTCGATGCGAGAGTGCTCTGCTTAGATGAACCAACCGCAGGAGTTGCTCAGCGTGAGACCGAAGCGTTTGCGCCACTGATCCGCAGCATTCGTGACGAGCTCGGAGCCGGAATACTTCTAATTGAGCACGACATGACGCTGATTATGGGAGTAAGTGATCGGGTCTATTGTCTCGAGTCAGGTTCGGTGATCTCTCATGGCACACCCGAAGCTGTGCGCAGTGACCCGCTAGTTGTCGCCAGTTACATCGGCACGAGCTAGTGCTAGTTGCGGCATCCACTGAAACCGGGATCGGGTCCGTGTCGTTTCGGTGGCGCGAAGAAGTCGTTCTCATCATTGTCAAGTTGACGGCGCCGCCGCAGAAGGGCTCTTCGCCCGGCTTCTAGATACAAGTAGCGCTGGACGTCGTCAGGAGTGTCATCGCTGAGGAACAACTCAGCTGCCACCGGATCGCGGTGAAACTCGTTTCGAATGTCAGAACGACTCACTTTGCGAGGGATGCCGTCTTGTCGAGACTTCTTGGCCTGGCTTCGAGCCCTCCTGAATTTGGTCAGGACACCCATTTTGTCGTCTGAGGCTTTCGTGCCAGGCTCACGTTGTGAGAATTTGCGTTCAAGGTGCTGTCGATACCAGATCGCCCATCGCATCCCGACCGTCGCACCAACGAGAAACGTCGCAAGGGTGTATAGCACGAATATGGACATGTCGACGGGTGCCATTTCATCGCTCCCAGGTTGTCAGCTTGTTAGCGTGGCGTCATATAAGAAGACGCAATAGTGCTCAGACTGTATCGGCGATTTACAGCAATTACGCTGATGCTTATGCTCTCTTGTGAGATCCAGGGTGATGAAGGTGATGTCTGTGGCTGCCGGTCGACCGCTGGTGCTAGTGCGGAGAACTTGAGGTTGCGGCTTGGGCGACGCGACATCATCGTGTAGGCATGAGTTCACAACACGCCTTCCTGAATACGGCATTAGCCGACTATGTCGAAGCTCACTGCAGCACGCCTGATGATCTGCAACTCGAGTTGATCAAGGCCACCGACGCGCTCGGTGACACTGCCGTCATGCAGATCAGTCCTGCGCAGGGCACCTTCATGACACTGTTGACGACGGTGCTTCGACCCCAGTTCGCGATTGAGATCGGCACGTTCACGGGATACTCGGCACTCGCCGTGGCCAAAGCCTTGCCTCCGCAGGGCCGCTTGCTGTGTTGCGACATCTCCAGGGAATGGACAGACATTGCACGAGGCTTCTGGGAGCGTGGCGGTGTGTCGGATCGTATTGATCTACGAATCGCCCCTGCGCTCGAGACGCTCAGAGGTCTACCGCCAGAGCCGCTAGTTGACATGGCATTCATAGATGCCGACAAGGGCTCCTACATCGACTATTACGAGGAACTAGTTCCCCGTTTGTCCGAACGGGGAGTGATCCTGGTCGACAACACCTTGTGGGACGGTCACGTGGCTGATCCCTCGATCACCGATGCCACCACCGGACATCTTCGCAAGTTCAATGTCCACGTTGCGGCTGACCCACGGGTACTAGTCGCGTTGCTCCCGGTCGGCGATGGCCTATCAGTGATCGCCCGACGCCCAGCCAAGTGAGCCGCCGCCACACGCAGCCACGAATCGAGGCTGCCGGCAGAGGTCGACGCCGTAATGCGAGACATAGCTGAAATCGGTGGGCGCAGCGTAGGTCGTTTGACTGCTTGCTTGGAGGGTGTCTGACTGATTGCGGACGGCTTTTGGGCCGCATTGTGCCTGTTTGGGTTGCGCTTGTTGCGATGGTGATCGGTGGATGCGGCAGTGTGGAGTCGAGCTCGCCAAGTAATGATGGTGGCCAGAGTGATGTAATTGTGATGGCTGCATCGTCGTTGGCTGAAGTGGTTGAGACGGTTGCTGCTGAGATTCCGACGATCACGCCAGTGATTGCGGGTAGCTCTACGTTGGTGGCCCAACTGCAGGCTGGTGCGGATGCTGATGTCTTGATAACAGCCGATGCGCAGTCCATGGAACGCGCCAAAACGCTTGGGCTCATAAACGGTGATCCCGCAGCAATAGCAAGCAACTCTTTGGTGCTCGCTGTTGCAGCGGGCAATCCCGGCGGCGTCGCAAGACTTGCTGATCTTGAGCGCAGCGATCTGCTCATCGGATTATGCGCTCCTGAAGTTCCATGTGGTGCACTTGCTCAACGAGTACTGCAAACAGAAGGACTAGCCGCCTCCGTTGACACCCTTGAGTCCAGCGTGCGGGCCCTAACCGCCAAGTTGTCACTCGGCGAACTTGACGCCGGGCTCATTTACCGCACCGACGCCAAGGCCGCAGACCTTGACATGGTGGAGACACATGAACTAGTGGGACACCTGAATCACTACTTAATCGCTGCCAAAAGCAGCCAGCCCTCTCCACAAGTTCAAGCAGTGATCGATGTCTTCACCGAGAGCGACAGTGTTGCAGCACGAGTACTTCATGAGTTGGGCTTCAGCTCACAGTGAGCCGACGCTCCGCCACCCAGCCCAGCAGACGCTCACGCCTCAGTAGCGGGCTGCCCCGGCTGGTGACGACAGTCGGCGGGCTCACCCTGGCACTACTTGTGATCCCACTGCTGGCACTCGTTCAGCGTGCGCCATGGTCGGCACTGCCGACGCTTCTCGCCGAGGCCGCTGTGCTCGAATCCCTACGAGTCTCGCTAATCGTCAGTGTTTCGGCGGCCGCTGGCTGTGTGATATTGGGGCTGCCCCTGGCACTCGTGCTAGCTCGGCGACGAATGCGGTTCCCGCGCCTTGTGAGAGCCTTCGTGTTGCTGCCGATGGTGTTACCGCCCGTTGTCGCAGGAACAGCTCTGCTGTTTGCCCTAGGTCGCCGTGGCCTCATCGGTCAGTGGTTGCACTCGTGGTTTGGGATCAGCCTCCCTTTCACAACTGCTGGTGCTGTAGTGGCAGCAACTTTCGTGGCCCTGCCGTTCTTTGTGACAACTGTTGAGGCTGCAGTACGACAAGCGGGTTCCGATCTTGACGAGGCCGCTGCAACCCTGGGAGCCGGTCCCTGGGACAGGCTCCTCAATGTGACGTTGCCAGCAATTCGACCCTCACTTGTCGCCGGTACTGCGCTCGCTTGGGCACGAGCTCTTGGGGAGTTTGGTGCCACCCTTACGTTCGCTGGCAGCTTCCCTGGTCGAACCCGCACCCTTCCCCTGGAAACGTATGTCGCCCTTGAACGCGATCCCGAAGCAGCCCTGGCCATAAGCCTCGTGCTGGTGGCTGTGGCGCTTTGCGTGCTAGTTGCACTGCGAGACCGCTGGATTCCACGATGACGATCCGGTTCCGCAACTGCAGGTTGCGTCGAGGCGATTGGGCGCTGCAGATTGATGACCTTGTCATTAAGCCAGGATTGACAGCAGTTATCGGCGCTAACGGATCCGGCAAAACATCGCTCGGTCGGGTAATCGTGGGACTAGATGCTCTATCGACTGGTTGTCTGAGCATCGACGGTGTCACGTTGGATGACCCCAGCACACAGACGTTCGTGCCAGCTCATCGCAGACGTGTGGGAATGGTGTTTCAAGACCTTCGGCTGTTCGGTCACCTGCGGGTCATCGACAACGCCGCCTTCGGGTTGCGTCGCGCCGGATCGACCCGCTCAACGGCACGCCGAAAGGCCCAGCAGGCACTTGAACTCGTTGGACTCGATGCCTCGTTGTGGCAACACCGCCCTGATGCTCTCTCGGGAGGCCAACGCCAGCGAGTTGCCCTAGCTCGGAGCCTTGCCATCGAGCCCGACACCCTCATAGTTGACGAGCCACTAGCTTCGATTGACTCCACCGGACGTGCCCGACTCCGCCACGCCATTGGAGCGGCCGCAATACGGCACACGTTGCTCATCTCCCACGATCCCGTAGATGTCATCACCTTGGCCCAACGTGTGTTGGTAATCGATCGTGGCCGGGTCGCTAGTCATGGCTCGCTCGGGCAGGTAACAGCATCGCCAGGATGCGGATGGGCGGCGGAGTTCCTCGGTGCCAATGTCGTGACCGGCCGTGCCGAGGGCACCGCCGTGATCGTCAGCGACGAACTCGAACTCTCGATTGCAGAGTCAGCTGCGGGTGAGGTGATCGTCACCTTTCCGGCAAACGCAGTGACACTGCACTTCGAACGACCCGAAGGCAGCGTGCGCAACGTCTGGCGAGCCAATTTGGAGCGTGTGGATGTCGATGGTGAGAGGGCCAGAGTTCACCTTGGCGGCCCCATCGACGTTCGTGCCGACATCACCAGCCGCTCTGCAAGCGAACTCGGGCTTCGACCGGGACTGAGGATCTGGGCTGCCGTCAAGGCGACCGAGATCACAGTCGTCAGCTAGATCTACGCAAACGCCTTTGTCAGCTGTGTGTTTAGCTCATTGAGAAGTCTGGGTTGGGAGTTACAACCCAGAACGGCGCTCCCTGATTGTCGGCGATCAGTGCCATACGGCCCGGGGGAAGATCCATCGCCGGCACGAGTGTCGAGCCTCCCATGCGGTTACAGGACTCGACGGTCTCGTCGCAGTCGTCCACTGCGAAGTACATCGCCCAGTGCGCCGGGACGCCTTCAGCGAGTGGCGAAGCCGTGGCGATGATGGCGCCGTTGTGGCGGATACCAACGAGGCCATCCATCCCCAGATCGACCCCAGTCCAGCCGAGCAACTCAGAGTAGAACGCCATCGCTGAGTCAATATCGCCGGACTGCAGCTCGTGCCAGCACATCGTGCCGTGTTCATCGACGATGTGGTGGCCAAAGTGTCCGATCGTCTCCCAGAGGATTGCAACGGCGCCTGAAGGATCGGCAAAGACGAAGAACCGTCCCGCCTCCTCCACCTCGTTGATTGGGCTCATGGGAGTCCCACCGAGTTGTGGAACCCGCTGCAGTGCCTCCTCGATGTCGTCAACTGTGATGTATGTCGTCCAACACGGGGGCACTCCCGCCGATGCCATGTCGGCGGTCAACTCCATCAAGCCCCAGACGGGTATTCCACGCTTGAACACCATCGTGTAGGTGCCACCGCTGTCGTCATGCACATCAGAGAAGTCGTGCCCGAACAACTCTGAGTAGAAAGCCTTCCCCGCCGCAGGATCGGGGACGCTCACGTCCGTCCAACTGAAATCACCGTGTGAGTAGCTGTCATTGGTAACCATCGTGTTCTCCTAACGTTGACGTTTGAGAATTGCCGCTAGTCGCGCAATTGCCCGACGTAATGCGACTTGGCGAACATTCGGCGAAATGTCTACACGTCGTTTGGCTCTTCAGGCTCGGCCGAGCAGTCTGGCGGGGCGCGGCGGCGGCGGTGCGCACCTTCTCCCCCCGGTAGTGCGCACCACCGCCCCGCTGTGTGACCTGATGCCCATCGGCATCGGTCGAAGACAGTGCCACGAATCGACCTGTCCTATGTTCGCGCACCGATCGCTGCAGCTTCAACCCGGAGCCGCTCCCGCGCTGAGTACTTCCGAAGAAACCTCGTACGCGCTCGCTCATTTACATGCACTTGCTGGAGGCCCTGGATGCTCGCAACGATAAGCGGCGCTCACCTTGAGTCACGCAACCCAGCAAGGGGACGCAACTCGGTGGAGATCTCGGGCACCACCGTGGGCTGCACGAAACGCAAACCCATGATGCCATGATCACGATCACCCGGATCTATCCAATTGGCTACACCAGGATCTTTACGCGCTACAACAATCCGAACCCGACCGCCAGCCTCACGCTCGGCACCCAAGCTGTCCACATAGCCGCGACCTCGGATGTAGTCGGCGAGGTTCTCCATCCAGTGGTTGCACAACTGGAAGTTCCAGTGCTGACACCTTGGTTCCTCAAAGGACACAACCAGCGCAGTATCGGGCGGCAGCCTCCAGTATCCGAACTCGAAGTGGCGGTCATCTGGTGATCCGCCGATGCGCTCGTACCACTCACGAGTGAACTCCAGATCGTTCTCGCGGGTCAGCAAATCACGCGTCCAACCGCCATAATCGCTCAGCACACCACACACCAGCTGCGCAGCAACAGCAAGCCTCACCGCCATTTCATCGGGCTCAGGCGTGCCAGGTCGCGGGTGATCATCAAGACATTGAATCGTCAGGCGCGGCGGTGTCTGCGATCTCCGATCCTCATACACCACTCGTCCCATTAACTCCCTGGTCTGAGGCGTCATCGGGAACCACACCTCGTCCTTGCCGGGATCGTCGACCGACAGTACAAAGTCGACAGTGCCGTCGTCTCCAGCAAGTTCCGCGAGTACGAAGCTATGCGGCGTGAGCGCCATGTTTGGGTTGAAACTCGGTAGCTGAGCTTCCGCATCAAGCCCGCAAGCAAAAGCTCCGACATTTTCGGGGATGGGCGGACTCCAGGATGAAAGGTGCGTGTAAGCATCACCCACGGTGCCCCTGACGCGGTAGCGATAGCGGGAGTCCACAGGCGTGACGATGTGATCCTGGTTGGGCGACTGAACACCCTGGCCGCCCCTGAGCGGTGGTGGGATGAGCCGTACTCGGCCGGGTCGCATCCCTGGTGTGCGGCGTTCGATGGCTCGAGCCGAGGCCATCATCATCATGCGGGTCAGGTAACGGAAGCCCTCAACACGGTCCGTGGGGTCACCATCGGGAGTTTCTCGCAGCACGATGTGGCCCGCGGCCTTGAGAGTGTCGCAATAGTCGTCCCAGGCACTGCCGTCTAGCAGCCGGGCGCGCCTGAGGTCTGTGATGTTGTCTGATGTCATCGGTTCTCCGCTGCGTTGATCATCTGGCCGTCTCGCTTGGCCGTCTTGGTTGGCCGTCTCGCTGAACGTTCCACGTGTTCGCATCTGTCAGTTGTCTATCCCGAGAGCCTGCCTGAGGAAGTGCAGCTGAACCAGCAACAAGTTCTCGGCTACTTCTTCCTGCGGTGTCATATGGGTCACACCACTCAGCGGCAGCACCGAGTGGGAGTACCCCGCTTCGGTTAGCGCTCGGGACAGACGCAAGCTGTGAGCAACAACGACGTTGTCGTCAGCCATGCCGTGAATGATCATCAGCGGGCGATGCACGCCGTCCATTGCTGGCAGCGCGGCGGTTCGCTCATAGTTCGCAGGCTCTTGATCGGGGTGACCCAGATAACGCTCGGTGTAGTGCGTGTCGTAGAAGCGCCAGTCGGTTACGGGAGCTCCAGCGATGGCCGCACCGAATATGTCGGGTCGGCGCAACACGGCTAATGCTGCGAGGTACCCGCCAAACGACCAACCTCGGATACCCACACGACTTAGGTCGAGTTGTGGGAACAACTGCGCGGCATGATCCAAGGCATCGATCTGATCTGCCAGCACCGGGCCCGCCAGATCACCCCACACTTCACGCTCGAAGGCTGGGCCGCGCCCCGGTGTGCCCCGACCATCGGTGACAAGCACCGCGAATCCTTGGTCGGCGAACCACTGCGAGGTCTGGAACAGCGCTTCGGCCTTTTGCACACGCTGGAAGTGCGGACCACCGTAGGGGTCACACAACACCGGCAGCTCTATCGGCTGTTCTTGCGGGGATTGTTCTGTTTCTGCGGCCAGAACAGCGGGTGGGTTTGCGGGCAACACGAGCGCCGATCTAAGCCCACGGGGCCCTAACTCAAGGATCTGGACGTTCAGTTCGAGCCCAGACGGTGCTGCCTCGGATCTTAGAACACGCGAGTGAGCCCACGAGGACTTCAAGCCAGATTCACCAGGCTGCTCAAACTCGGAGACGCTCGCGCCTGACGGCTCGGAATCTTTGTCCTGGGTCACGTAGACCTCGTGGATACAACCGTCCTGCTGCAACGAGCGGCGCCAGATAACCGTCGTTCCCCCGCCGATGGCCACGCCATGTACACCGGGCTCACGGGTGAGCCACTCAATCTCGCCCTGCCAGCTCACACGAGCTACCTGTATCTCTGTCGGATCGACCGACGCAGTGATCGTTAGCGCGTCATCATCGATGTGATGCACACCCCGCACTTGCACGTCATAACTGGTGATCGCCATTGAGTCAATGCACAGTCTGCGCGCAGTCCCACGGTCTTCAACAGTCACTAGCCGCCCGCCGTGAAGCGCAGGCACTCCCGCGACAAGTTCAACCCAGCATTCATCGCGAACGTCGTACAACAGATCACATGCACCTGTTTGGGTGTCGACCGCAAGTACACCGAGGCCGCGCTGGTCACGGCTCTGCACCACGAGTAGTAGACCTTCGGCACTCCAGCGTGCATCGGCTAGGTACTCCCAGCCATCGCGATCCCAATGGACATCCACACGCTGGGAAGCATCAGTTGTGTCAGTGTCGGCTCCGAAGATTGCAAGGCTCACGGCTGCGTTAGGGCGCCCCGCCGCCGGATAGCGAACTTGCGTCGGCTCAGACGACGGCGATACCGGGTTGGCTATCCACCAGGTGTCCACGGGTGCATTGTCAACACGGGCGGCCAGGAGTCGTGTGCTGTCGGGTGACCACCAGTGACCCCGGGTACGACCCATTTCCTCGGCAGCAACAAACTCAGCAGATCCCCAAGTGACTGTGTCAGCGGGCTCATCGATCACAACACGATCACCGCCGAGGGCGTCACGGCCGGTCACCCTTAGCGCTGAACCGCTCACAAAGCTGATCTGTCTGGCGTTTGGAGAGATTCTTGGATCGAACGGCGCTGACATCGACGGAACCACCTCGGGGACCGAACCTTGATCAACGAGCGAGGCCCGCCAGAGCCTGCCAGCGTGGGTGAACGCAGCGGTGGCCAGGTCGGCGTCTGTGTCATAGGAGACGATTCCCGAAGCAAGTTCGCGAACTCGTTCACGACGTGCTCGCTCCGCTGCGCTGACTTCGCCGTCTTGGGGCCGTCGGGGGCCCGAATCGAGATCGTATGGATCAGCAACCAGGCGCTCCTCGCCAGTCGCAACATCAAGCACCCACAAGGCGTTGACTGGATCGGTCGGCCCTGGCGATCGCAAGAAAGCGACCCTCAATCCGTCTCCTGAAACGCGAACATCACGAGGCTGCCCCAGCGAGAAACGTCTGGTTCGCGCCTGGCGCCGCGGGAACGACTCTGCTTCGGACAAACTCAAGGTTGAGCCAGCTAGGGGCGGCTGTGTCCTGCTGGACTCAAAGTGTTTGCTACTAGTAGCTGCCCAGGTCAGTCACCGATTTGCGATTGCATGTACATCTGAGCACCAATCTTGGAGATGATGTGCTCTTGAGTTTCGATCCAGTCCAGGTGCTGTTCCTCTCCAATGAGCAGCTGTTCAAGTAGCTCCCGGGTGCCAGCATCCTTTTCTTCCAATGCAAGCGTCACGCCACGCCGGTAACGCTCCACGGCTGCCTCTTCAAGTGCTTTGTCGAGCTTCAACTGCTCAACAACCGTCTCACCGACACGCACACTGCCAAGCCGCTGCAAATTCGGCATGCCTTCAAGCAACAAGATGCGATCGATTAGTTTCTCGGCATCTTGCATCTCTTCGATGGATTCCTCACGGTACTTTTCTGCTAGCCGCTTCCAGCCCCAGTTCTCACAGAGCTTGGAGTGAGCAAAGTACTGATTGATGGCAGTCAACTCTGCCGTAAGCGCCTCGTTGAGAAACGCGATTATCTCAGAAGAACCCTGCATAGCTTTACCCTAACGGTCAGGGTTGCAGGTACTTGACTTGCTAGCCGATAGCCACCGGTTGAGGCTCAACCGACCGGTAAGACTCCATTAGCAATCGCACAGTGTCCAGACATCCCCCGCAGCGAGCACCTGCCCCACAGTGGTTGATTACGTCATCCAGTTCCATTGCTCCGGCCGCGATCAACTCGCGGATGACCCGATCATTCACTGCGTTGCAATGGCAAACGACCACGCGTCTCTCCTAGAGCCGAGTTAAGTGCGACTAACTGTACACGTTGGCAGATCTTTATCAAGTCGCAAAACCCAGCCCATCAATCCTCGACAACATGAGAAGCGAAGCCGTCAAGCGACTGCGCCCAGCCAAAGTGGTCGAAGGTGCCATCATCGCCGGTCGACGAAGCGGCCGCCTCAGCCATTGCAAGCACGTGATGAAGGTTGTCAGGCACACCCAAGCCTTGGCGTCCCAACACGACAACACCTTGGGGAGCGAGTTCACGAATCCAACGATCCAAATTCGCCCGGTCATTGGCTGTAGCGATCTCATAGACAGGGTAGACGGAAGGGAGACGGCGAACGGTCACAGAAGATGGATCGACTAAGGGCAGGCCGCAGGCTCTGATGCCGTCAACAACGAGGCGTGAGATGCGCTGATCGCTCGACTGCCACAGGGAGTCGTTACGCCAACATGGAATCTCTGCGCAGAGCACTGTGTGATTTCGTGGATCCTCGCCGTCGCGGTAGTTCTTCGGCTCCGACAAGCGTGACACGACCGTCTCGCCGCCTGGGAAGTAATGGGCGTCAAAGCTCGTGAATTTAGGTCTATTGACAACAAGGTATGCGAGTACCATTGCTCGGTTGCGACAACGCTTCAGGGCGGACTTGATGGATGGTGGCAGCGCTCGCTGCGACAGCACACTTGCAAGTGCGGGCAGCGGCATCGTTGAAAACACAAGGTCGGCACGCACGATGTGCGCCGCCCTGACTTCGACCCCTTTGCCAGTGACTTTCACGCTGTTGACGGCAGAGTTGAGACGCAGGTCAGCCCCCGCTCCGGTGGCCGCGGCTGCAAGCGCCTCGCTGATCTGGCCGTAACCGAGCCTGGGATACAGAAACGTCCTGCCCTGTGGTCGACTAGCGCGCACTATCCGGCGCAAGATGGTGCCTGCACCAGAAGCGAATACGCGACGCCTAGCTAGTTCACGATCTAGTTCAGATGCCTCAACCCCGTAGAGCTTGCGCGCATATGGCACGTAGAACTCTCGAGCAACGGCGGCTCCGAGTCGGCGCGTGACCTCGGACTCAAAGGAGTCAGAGGCATTGTGAACACGTCTCCGTACCGGTCCGCTGGCTACGTCAGTCATGGCACGCAGTGCAAACCGGGGTGGCAGGTTCCGCACCATGTCGACTGCTCGTAGCGGGAAGTTGATCCAGCGACCCTGCAAACGGATCCTGCCGTTGCGAGGCCTCACCTGCAGGTCAGAACCCAGCAGTGACTTGAGCAACTTTAGACGCGTCGGCGATGTCGCCGGATGCAGCCGGTGCGAGCCATAGTCAACACGCTGACCGGCTACCGCAAAGCTGCCGGCCATGCCCCCCACTACTGGGAGAGCCTCCAAAACGGTGCAGCTGTGACCACGTTGCGCCACACCCAGCGCGGTCATGAGGCCAGCAGGGCCGGCCCCGATCACGACTACATCAGACATAAGGCGAGCCGGCAGAAGTTCTCATCGGTGAAACACTAATGTAAAGTCTGCCTAATGTCTTCTGTAGAGCATGATGAATATCGCAGACATCTGCGATGGCACTCGGATGGGCCATCCCGGCGACATGACCGGTGCGTTGTTACGGGAGCGGCGGGCTTTATCGGTTCCCACCTGATTGATCTGTTGTTGAAGCTTGGTAACGAAGTAATCGGAATCGACAAGTCCAATCCGTCTCTTTGTAGCAACCACCGGCAGAGCAATCTCAACACGGCAAAAGAGAACCCGTCATTTCAACTCTGCGTAGAAGACTTGCGGTCCATGAGCCTTCATGACATCTTCGCGGGCGCACGGACAGTCTTTCATCTAGCGGCTCGCGCAGGCGTGCAAGACTCCTGGCAACCGGACTCCAGACGCATATGGGATGGCAATGTGGCGAGCACTCAGGCCGTACTTGACGCCGCCCTTTCCAGCGGTAAGCCGAGAGTCGTATTGGCGTCAAGTTCTTCGGTCTACGGTGACACCGCTTGTCGCGGCGGTCGCCGGATTGTGGCACCAATCAGTCCTTATGGTGCAACAAAGGCCGCCTGTGAACACCTCGCGAATGTGTACCGGAGACGCGGACTAGATGTAGTGACTTTGCGCTATTTCACAGTGTTCGGACCGCGCCAGCGTGCTGATATGGCAATGCACAGATTGTTCGAAGCCGCAAGATCAGGGCGCAACCCATTCATAAAGCGCGGCAGTGGTACCCAAACACGCGAATTCACTTATGTTGAAGACGTCGTGAAGGCGACAGCGGCCGCTGGGATGCTGCGCTCTGCCACAGGACGCACCTTTGACATTGGTGGCGGCCTCGGAGCTTCGCTCAACAGCGTGATTGAGGAGGTCGAACGCTTAACCGGAAGGACGGTTCCGGTGGTGGATGTTGAGGAACCGCCTGGCGATCCAAAGGCCACGGTGGCAAACCGACGGCAGGCTCGATGGCTATTGCGTTGGCGGCCACGGACAACCCTTCGCGAGGGTCTAGCCAATCAGTGGACCTGGCACCAAGCGGCGGTTCGTCCGCACCCAAGCCCATGCAGCTGATGCGACCAGCATGGCGCTCCATACAACGGTCAAGGTCACAGCAGTGCTGTCAAAGTCGCGGTGATCAGGAAGTAGCAGAGACCACACCCTGTAGAAGGGATTCGCAGTCCCGGTGAAGTCAGTAACCAGGGTTTGATGACCGAGCCATGACTCCACTATCAGCCAGTACAGAGACATCGTGCCAGCAACACAGCCCGCAACGGTTGGTATCGCCAGCGAGCGGAACCGGTTGACCAGCGCAGCAATGGACGCAGCCACAATAGGAAGCACCACCACGAGTTGGCGTCCAGGCCACCACCATCCATGCATGGTTAGCGCGACCCAGGTCGCCACGCCGTAACCCACAGCCACAGCCGGCAAAGCAACCGCCCAGATGCGACGACAATGCTGCAATAGCAGCACTAGGCCAGCCGCCGTCAATAGGTAGGCAGGCGTCCAGGCGACAAGCCCGAAGCCGTTATCGAGCAGCAAGCCGGCTAAGCGTCGGGTGCGGCCCCAGTAGTCGGGATCGTGCCCGACTGCGAGCCACTCACCGTTCACGAAGTGATCACCGCTGGCGTATGAGGTCCATCCGCCGTAGCTTCGACGGTGAAACACAAGGTAGACGACCCCAGCCACACTCAAGACCGCCGTGTGGCCTAGAGCCCTGAGGCGGCTCCGAGGCCACAATCGCACCAGTAATGCGACGCTGAGCACCGCGGCCACAGGCACGTACTTGATCGACAGCCATGCCAACGCGATGACCGAGACGAGAGTTGCCGTGCATCCCGTACGCCCGAGGGGGCCGGACACTGCAGCGAGCCCCACTATCAAGCACAGTGCAGCGGGCATTTCCGGGTACACCTGAGTGGCATAGACCGACAGCGGGGGCGCGCCGAAGAAGGCGCCAACGATCAGAGCAGCGATTCCCACTGGAACCGACAAGCGCCGAACAACAAACCACAACGTTGCGGCAGCTGCGCTACCCGCGACAAGTGCCAGAGTTGCTTTGGCAGCGACCCAGCCACCAAGAGCCATCGGCAGTGCCAGCAGCGCCGGAAGGAGCGGATCATGCGGGCTGACTTGGCGTCCCGAGGCGTCTAGTTCAATTGTCTGAGGGTTGAGGTTGATCTCGTGGTACGGCACGAAGCGTCGCTCCGCAAGTTTATCGCTGATGTCAAGACTGAAGTCCTCAGCGATGCTGATGGCAGTTGTGAGATATTGCGGCTCGTCACCAGTGACTTGTGCGCCATAGGACGCGCGAGCACCGATGCCCGGTAAAGCAATTGCGATCGTCCAAAGCGCAACCAGCACCATTGCGATCCCGAGCCGTTGATGTTTGCGCCCGGTAATGGATTCAGCCGAATCCAACGAGTCAACAGTTCGATCCCCGATCACAGAACATCTTCACGGCGGATCACCAGGAACCAGGTCAATACGAACGAGATTGCAACCAAGACGACAGCCATGATTCCGGCCTCAGCAACGAAGGCGTCCTCAAACGAACTGAAGATCCGGGTTGCCAACGTGGAGAATCCAAGCGGTGACACCAGCAAGCTGATCGGCAACTCTTTCATTACCAACAGCAGGACGAGCCCGACTCCAGCGACCAATCCCGGCCCCATCATCGGCACGTCGACTCGCACGAAGCGACTCAGCCTGCCCGCGCCAAATGTTCGAGCGGAGTCGTGTAGTCGCTGAGGCACGCTCTTGACTGCTACAAGCGTCACCCCCATCGCCAACGAACCAAACCGCACGACGTACGCGAATACGAGCAACAGCATCGTGTCGCTCAACAGGCTGTGTGCCAGATCCGAACGAAGCACCCAGAATCGAATGGACAGCGCGATCAGCAGCCCCGGCAAGGCGAACGTGCTGATCACGATGGCGTGTGCGACCGACCCGCTACGTGACCGATAACGGCCCGCCAGCAATGCAATGGGCAACACCGCGGCTACCGCCACCACCGCAGCTAACACGCTCACACTTAGGGTGCCGAACGTCGCGTCGACCACCTCTTCAAGGCCGACCGTTAAGGGTCTTCCCCCAAAAAACGATCGCCGCAACCCGTCTGTCGCCCAATCCAGCAACGCGACCACCGGGGCACCAACACTGGCAGCCGAAGCAACCCAAACAAGACTCACGGCCGCTAGCCGCCAGCGACCAAGCGGGTAGATGATGGGTCGGTTTGAATTGGACCTTGCTGCGTCGTGAGTGCGGCGCGAGAAGCGTCTCTCGGCTACAACCACTAGGGCTGCGAGAACCAGCAAGATAAGGCTCAGAGCAAGCGCCACAGTGGTGTCGGCCAAATGGTTGGTGTGAATGGCACGCGTGAGGGTGTCGTAGCGCATCAGCTGAACAGCACCGAAGTCACTCAACGTGTATAGAAATACGAGCAAGGTCCCTGCGGCCATAGCGCTCGACATCTGGGGCAAACAAATCCGTCTGAACAGCGTTGTAGTTGAGTCGCCAAGCACTCGAGCGCTCTCCTCGAGTGTGGCAGGAAGTTGTTTAAGCCGAGCCGCAACTGGCAGGTAGACGTAGGGATAGGTCAAGAGCGTCAACACGAGCCATGCGCCGACAAACCCTCGTAACTCCGGCGTGCGTTCGATGCCTATTCCACGCAGTAGATCATTAGCTAGCCCACCAGGATTGAGCGCGTGAATGAACGCCGCGGCGCCAACAAAAGTCGGCAACACGAGAGGAAGCGGCAAAATGACACGCCAGATGCGCCGCATTGGCAGGTCGGTGCGTGTGGTCAACCAAGCCAGAGTGGTCCCGAGTACAAGTGCAGCAGCGGAGACGGTTACCGCCAGCCTGAGAGTGCGCAAAAGCGGGGCAATCGTGCGACCGCTCAGCAATACGCCAAGCGGGTCAGCGCCGTCTATAAGGCTGCGGTAGATGAGATAGGCGCCAGGAAAGGCGAACAAGAGCGCGAGTGTCAATCCCAGCAGCCTCAAGGTGTAAGGCGTTCGGGGGTGGGTGCTGCGCCCTCCCCCCCCTATGGCGGCGCGGTTACTGATTGAGAATCCCGCTTGCCTCGATGATCTCGATCGTCTCCGTGAAGCCACCACCAAGGCCCTCAAAGTCAACGCTTCCTATCTCTAAAGCCTGAAGTGGAGGGAGAATATCCGCGGGTTCGACACCTGCAGAAAGCGGATACTCAAAGGTCTCTTCACTGAAATAGCGTTGCACAGGCTCGGTCAATAGGTACTGGATCAGGTCGTTCGCAGCCTCGGAGTTCGGACTGCTTGCCGTAATCGTTGCAGCCGTGATTATAAGTAGTGATCCGATGTCGCTATCTGCTAGATCGTGGTTTGCTGCCCTGTGACTGTCACCTGCAGCAGCGGCTTCCTGGTACTGGTAATAGTGGTTCACGAGGCCCATGTCGATCTCGCCTCGGCCTGCTGCCTCAACAATGGAACGATTGTTCGGATAATAGCGAGCATCGTTTGCGACCATGTCTTCAAGCCACTGCGCTGCAGTATCGGTGCCGAACTGGTCGCGGAACACTGTGAACCAGTCAATGAATGAACCGTTAGTTGCCGGTATTGCGACTCGCCCGCGATAGCGCTCTTGTGTGAGATCAAACACTGACTGCGGGAGGTCATCTCCTTGTACTAGATCAATGTTGTGTACCAACACACGTTTGCGACCAGAAAAGCCAACCCAGGTACCTGCCGACGAGCGACTCTGAGGACGTACCAACTCGAGCACTTCGTCATCAATTGTTCCCAGTAAGCCGCGGCTTTCCAGGAAGCCGACAGGTCCTGGTGATCGTGACAGGAATACGTCGGCAGCCGTTCGGTCACCTTCAACATCAAGCAGCAGGGCGAGGTCAGTAGAACCGCCCCATCTCACGAAAACATCGGTACCGGTCTCGCAAGCAAAGGCTTCTAGGGTTGGCCCGATCAGGTTCTCGGTTCGGCCCGAATAGACAACCACCTCGCGCCCATTGGAGCTCGCGCAGTTTCCGCCATAAATGCCCGCAGCGGTACCGTCGAGTTGCCGTGTTTCGTCTGAAGAGCACGCAGCGCCTACAACGCCGATTAGCAACACGAGGGCTAACAACAGTTGAGAATGTGCCGTCGATTTAGGCGTGGTTGTCATGCGGGTGGCTCTAAGCATGGCGGCGGATTATAGCGATGGTTTGCGCTATCTGTAAGGTGTGCCTAACTATGCAGCTTCGAGACATGGATCTTTCTCGTACATTCAAGGCGCGCTGTGGCACACCGGTCCTGTTAGCGCTTGTCGCATGTGCAACGGCGGCTGCGCTGTTCGCTGTTGTCATCTCCGTTGATGTCGCGCGGCTGACGGAAGCTGTCGGTGCTGCGCGCGACGAACCGCTGCGGGTGCTAGGAGTGTTGAGCGCATTCGGGTTGGCGTTCGTGCTTCGAGCTGCTGCTTGGCGTCGGGTGCTGCCAGCTTTGGAATTTGGTCAAGCCTTATCGGGAATACACCTGGCGTTAGGGGCAAACCACGTGCTGCCACTCCGTCTCGGTGAACCATTGCGTGTTGCAAGCGTCGTGCGACGGACTGATGTTGGCTTAGACGAAGCCACCGCATCAGTAGTTGCTCTGCGATCGACCGACATGCTGACTCTGGTTGCGATCGGCGCGATAGCGGCACCGGCAACGCTAGCGACAATTGCAGGCTGGATTGGCTGGATGGTTCTCGTGCTAGTGGTCGGCGTAGGGCTGGTTGGGATCCTCTGGCTGCTCAGGCTCGCTCGGCGTGGCACTCAGGTGCGCCCACTTGGCACTGTCGCACTCGGTCTCTCGCTCATCGCCTGGGTATGCGAAGCGACGCTCGTGTGGCAATGCGCCACCTGGGCTGGCCTTCAGATCAGTTGGGCCGAAGCTCTGGCCGTAACGGCTGTGTCTGTCGCCGCTCAAGTCGCAGCGATAGCACCAGGAGGCTTTGGCACCTATGAAGCAGCGGCCGTCGCTGCCTATGTGGCGTTGGGTCACAATGCTGGTGACGCACTTGTCGCAGCGCTGACAGCTCACACCCTAAAGACCGCGTACTCCTTGGTTGGTGGTGTCGCCGCCATGGCCGTGCCACGTCCATCTCTACTCGGTCGGTTCCGGTTGAGCCGGCACCTCAAGCCGATGCCGCCAGCATCGTCGCCCCCGCCCACGCAGGCACCCGTCATGTTGTTCATGCCCGCACACAACGAGGAGCAGACCGTGGGGGCCTGCGTTGAGCGCGTGCCTGAGACGGTGTGCGGCCATCCGGTCCAGGTGCTCGTCATTGATGATGGTTCCAGCGATTCAACCAGCGAGAGAGCGCGAGCGGCTGGTGCGGAGGTGTACCAGGAATCACAGAACCGGGGCCTTGGTGCCGCAGTCCGTCGCGGTCTAGCGATGTCGGTGGAACGTGATGCCGTGGCCGTCGCGTTCTGCGACGCGGACGGCGAGTACGCGCCCGAGGAACTTGACGTGCTTATCGCACCAATCTTGGAGGGTAAGGCCGATTACGTCGTCGGTAGCCGGTTCGCGGGGAGGATCGATCACATGATGCCGCATCGCCGCTTTGGCAACCGGGTGCTTACGCTGCTGCTCTCGGTTATCACCCGTCGAAGAATTACGGACGGTCAGACGGGATATCGCGCTCTGTCACAGCGCGCCGCCGCGGACGCCGAAGTGATCCACGACTTCAACTACGCGCAGGTCATGACCCTAGATCTGCTTGCCAAGGGGTATAGCTACCTCGAAGTGCCCATCACTTACCGGTTCCGCTCGACCGGTGAGAGTTTCGTGAAGCTTGGCAGCTACCTGCGCCATGTCGTGCCTGCGGTGCATCGTCAGCTGAACACTGCCTGACGACTCGTGCCCCTGCGTTCCGCAGTTGAAGTTGGTACTCGGACTTGGACTTGTCTGTTTAGATGAGTTGGCAGTCTTTGTAAGGTTTACCTACTATCTGTCGTTATGCGACATAACAAGCACGAACCCATGCGACAGAGTCCGAGAGGCAAGATGAGGTTGACAACGTGGAAGTCGGCACTGACCTGTCTGAGTCTGAGCGCTCTATTGGCAGCAGGATGCGGCTCTGATGACGGTGCAGCCGTGCGTGAGATCGGTGCCTCATCCGAGTCGGTCTCCGCATCCGCAAGCGGCTCGGGCTCAGGCTCCGCTAGCGCCTCGGGCTCTGCTAGCGCCTCAGGCTCAGCATCCGGTAGTGCATCCGCGCCAGCCTCTGGAACCGGCTCGGGCTCAGGCTCAGTTAGTGCCTCAGGTTCTGCATCGGCTTCGGTTCCCGCAACCAGCGGCGGTGGAAGCACACCGGCCGATGGTGGCTACGAATATGCCTCAAGTGTCGACTCACACCGCCTTGTTGTTGCCGACATCTGTGGCATAGGCGGCCTCCTTGATGAGGGCAACTTCCACGCTGTTGAGGACATCTACCGCGACGGCGAACACTCCGTGAAAAACGACGGGTCGATCCGCAGCATTGGCGGATTCGCTGCTCGCGACGACCGCTCCCATGGTCTTGACGCGTACTACGGGACGCCTACCCCGCTTGACGACTTTGTGATGTCGGCACTGCATGGCGACGGAGTGTTCGCCGGACATAGCGACGCGGTTCGTGGACAGGGTGTCGAGAAAGGCATCCAGAACCAGGTGATGGTCGCCTGGGTGGTTCACGAACTAAATGCCGCGCTGAGCAAGGCGCACGATGGGAACTTCGACGTTGCCAGCGGAGCAGTTCACAACTGGGACGAAGGGTGGGCATTCTTTCACGGTGCCGAGCCCGGTTGCGCTCCCTACGCCACCGGCAACAAGCGAGCCGGCAACTTTGCGACGACCGGTGCTGACGGCGAGACGGCCGTCGCCAATGAGGCAATCCTTGCGGCAATGATCGCCGGACGTGATGCCTTGCTGACTTCTGACGCCATAGGCGCAGAAGCGGCAGCAGCAGAAGTCATCCGCAACATCGTCATTACCTACTCACAAGCAGCTATTCGCTACGCCAGCCTCATTGAAGGCGATCTAGCCGACGGCAACGATGCCAAAGCCAAGGAGCACCAAGCCAAGGAGCACCAAGCCAAGGAGCACCAAGCCGAGGGACTCGCGTTCTGGCGAGTCGTTGAGGCATACATGGTGCCCGAGGGTGCCGACGGCGAGGCAATGCAAGACATCTTCGATCTCGACAACGCTCCCGGAGCTAGTGGATATGGCGACGCCGTACGCGCCGCTCTGCGACCGGCCTGGGATGCGCTCGGGATTTCGGAAAGCGACGACATAGGGACGCTGCAGTAGGGGTTGGGCATTCGTCGTTAAGTCTTCATGTCTTCGGCTTTGTCAGGCTCAGCCACGGCAACCGTCGCGGTTGAGCCTGAGGTTTAGCTCGTTCTTGCTGTGGCCGTCGATCGGCCTAGCGGCTAGCGGCCTTGGAAGACGGGTGTGCGCTTCTCAACAAACGCAGCCATGGCTTCGGTCGTGTCACGTGTCTTGAAGTTGACTGCCTGCCCAAGCGCTTCAGCCTCGAGCGCGTCAAACAGCGATGCGGTAGAGGCCGCATTCAAGAATCGCTTCGAGCTTGCCAAAGCGATTGGAGGGCCAGCGGTGATCTGGTCGACGACAGCTTGAACCGCGGCATCTAGTTCATCTGGGGGAACCACTTCGTTGACGATTCCCAAATCCGCGGCGGTCTGTGCGTCGATGATCTCGCCGGTAAATGCAAGTCGTTTGGCTTGGTGGATTCCGACACGCTTGGGCAACAACCAGGAGGTCCCGAAGTCGAGGCTTAGGCCACGTTTCGCAAAGATCAACGAGAAGCGCGCCCGGCTTGAGCACCACAGCATGTCCGCCGCCAGTGCCACCCCCATCCCGGCACCTACTGCGACGCCGTCAACCTTTGCGATCACCGGCTTGGGGCAGTCATGAATCGCCATGACTGTGTCGGCGATATCACGCATCTGATCAACCCCGCTGCGCCGGGGATAGTCGGGAGTATCACCACCGACCACATCGGCACCAGCGCAAAAGTCACCGCCAGCACCCGTCATTACAACGCAGCGGACGTCAGATGCAGCTATCTCGCGAAACTCGGTCCGTAACGCAGCCCACATTCCAGGCGTGCAAGCGTTCTTGCGCCTCGGTTTGTCAATGGTCACGGTCGTGACCATGTCGGACTTTTCGATGAGGACGTTGGGGTGAGACAACTTGTGCTCCAGATGACGATGGTCTGACAGTTCTACGATCGACCCAAGGTCGTGTCGTGGCTCGCGGCTGAGGGTCGGAAGTTGCGACACTACCGACGACGCGCCGACGACGCCGCGGATCGTGCCTAGGGCATCACCGTTGGAGATATGGCATCGCCACTTGAGCAACGAGGCTCTCGCCTTCGGCCACGATTACTCCCCGACCTGGAAGTTGTGTCAACCTCAGCCGAGGGGGCAGCGATACTCCGAGGAGGTCGCCATCTAGGGGCCCGGGCCTGAAGAGAACCCCGCTGCGACACGACCGCAACGACGCAAGCCAGTGTCCGTAGCAGGATCGCATCCGCTCTGGCGTGGTGACCACAATCAGATGAACACCGCAATCGCTACTTGAAGCCAGATCTGCGAGCCCGCCTCGGACATCTTCGACGTGCTCCGCGTCATCAACCAGCACCAAGCTGTGGGGCGGCCAGTCGCCCACCGTGACGTGCTCGCTTAGCTCTCCCGGATCTCGACGCGCAATAGCGAGTTCCTCCCACAAGGGGTTCTGCTTGGGTGACACGACAACGACTTGAAGGCCCGAGTCTCGCGCTGCCGCACCGATGGCGGCAAGAGTTGTACTCCGTCCGGTGCGGGGCGGGCCGAGCACTAGCGCATGCTCCCCATCGTGTAAGCGCAAACCCACAGACTCAAGGTTGAGATCGCTCATCGCGAACCTGAGATCCACATAGTGCTCAACCACCTCAGCGCTGAGGGGCAACAGGCTTGCGTCTACAACAGCGGGCAGCGACCCGATCGGTATTGGCCCCTGGTTGGTGTCAATGCATCCGCGGGCTAGGGATGCAACAGCTGCTAGCAGATCTCCATCGCATGGAAGGCCAAACAGCAGTTCGCGCCCGTCATCAGCCCTGATGGCACGGCCGACCGCGAGATCGCTAGTTCCAGAGCGCAACCCGAAGCGCAAGCCCTCCGAGGAATCCACTGTCGCCTGTACGAGCACTACCCCGGCAGCGGCTGAGAGGTCTGCAGGCAAGTCGGCGCTACGGCCGATGCTCACCGCCACATGAACACCAACGGCAGGGCCATCACTCCAGATCCGGTTGAAGCGCTCATGCGGCTCGGTGTCACGCACCGGGTCATGGGCACGAGCCAGGCCAGCGAAGTCGTCGACAACCAAGACGATGCGCGCCGAGGCGCCCTTGCCCCTGCCCCCGTCTGCGGACGCTCGGCGCCGTGCAACTTCGCCATCTAGGAATCTCAAGACTCGCAGACGCCGGTCGTTGTCAGCCGGTCCGACAGAGGCACCGACGTTTGGGAGGTCGGCTAGGGCTTCAAGCTGACCCGAATCTAGATCAATCACATAGACATGTAGTTCAGTTGCTGATCGGGCCGTGCAGATGTCGAGGATGCAGGTTGCGAGGGTGGTAGAGGTGCCTGACTTCGGACCTCCAAGCACCACGAGATGACCATCCTCAGGGCGCCAGCCGTCACTGAACTGGCTCTGATTGTGAGGATCGTCAACAAGCCAGGCAGCCCGGTCGCGAGGGCCCGCCATTGTGGTGAGTTGCTCCAAACTCACCGCCTCAGGCAGCGGTGCCGGCCAGGGCGACCGCGGTGCAATCCCACCGCAACGCTGGTGTGCTGCACGCACCGCCTCCACGACACGATCCAGGTCGGTGGGCTCCGATGTTTCGGTGGCTGCTTGCTCTGCACCAGACACCTGTTGCCCCGCGTTGATCTCCCGTGCTCGTATGTGCGGGGATGCGTCTAACATCTGCGTGTCGTGGGTAGGTGGTAGGCACCTCACTGCAAATGACTGCGATACGCCACTTGACGGGTCTGCAGATGGATCTGAGAACTCAGGCAAGATCCGCACTCGCAACCCGGTCGAATCGGACGTGGTTCCGGTCACAAGAGCAGACTGAAACGCTACGAGTTCACTTGGGCCGAATCGAGCGAAGGCACGACCCGGACGGCGGCGGGCGATGCGAGCAGCCTCGGGGGAGCCAATGACATCGTTGGAGTCGTGTCGATCTGTGACACGCAGGGCGATCCGGCAAGAGGTGTTGGCGCGAATGTCTTCGGTGACCACACCTGCGGGTCGTTGAGTGGCAAGCACCATGTGAACGCCGAGGCTGCGACCCCGCTGCGCGATCCCCACAAGCGACTGCATGAAGTCGGGCAACTCGGCAGCCAATGTCGCGAACTCGTCGACAACCACTACAAGGCGGGGCAATGGTTCGTGCATCGACCCGCTATCCGCCGTGGCGGTGGAGCCCCGCCGTTTGCCACGTGTTGCGGCACGGAACGCCACGAGATCTTCCGCACCAACCTCACGAAGTCGTGCCTCGCGACGGCGTAACTCGGCTTCAAGGCAGATGAGCGCACGCTCGGCAAGCCGGTCGTCGAGGTCGGTCACCAGACCGGCGACGTGAGGCATGTCAGCACAACGATCAAACGCTGCCCCACCCTTGTAGTCGACCAATACAAAGGCGAGATGTTCGGGATCCGCCGAGACTGCCAGTGCCGCTACTAGCGTACTAGCGATCGCAGCAATTCCGACTTGCCCGAGCCGGTGGTTCCGCCGACCAGCATGTGAGGCCCGTCAGCTACCAGATCCAACTCAAGCGGCCCGTCGCTGGCAGCACCGATCGGTGCCTTGAGATCCGCAGTCCCCCGTGTCTCTGCCCAGCGCCGCATCACCGCATCTGCTGTCAGATCGCCGATCAGATCCACAAGCGGAACCAGTGCAGACAGATTGGCACTATCCGCACGCAAGTCTGGATCGTCAAGGCGGGCGAGGCGCGCTGCCGCTTCGCTTGCGGTTCCAATGCTGACTCCCCACGGGATCACCGGCTTGAGCACCACAGCTGAACGAGGATCAACCAGGCGGAGACCCGCTGAGCGCCGGCGTGCTTCAACAATCGTCGTGCAAGTGCAGGGAAGGTCACTCGCTTCTTTGGCGATCACAATCGCAGCCACCGTCTCGTCTTCAGACAACAGCCGTCCGGCTGCCTTGCGACCTGCTAGCGCGGCTGAGCCATCGATGATCGTGAGCTTGATCCGCTTGCTGGGCTCGGCGATTGCAGTGTCGGCTACGCCTACAAGCTGCTTCGCTTCAGTGGCGACGAGCGCACCGGGTGTGCCAGCGACCAGATCGGTGGTATGGGGCAGCCAGCGAAGCCACGACCACTCTCGAGCATGGCCGGGTGCCATGGCAACCACCGCGAGATCAGCGGGACCATGCAGCACCGCAGCTTGTAGTAGCAGTGAGCGGGCGACTGCGCGAGCGACTGGCGGAGCCCCGATGATGCCCACAACTTCGCCGGATGACAGAGATACGGCCACGGGTACCTGACCGAGATTCCCCGCTTCATGCAGCACCGCTAATGCTTCTGGAGCTGCTTGGGCACCGCCTTCGACCGTAAACGGAGGGGAAAATGCAAGGTCAGCCGTGCCAACTCCGAGCCGCATACCGTCGGGGTCGCCGAGGCGGCGCTCCCAGCAACGAACTGATCCACACGATGCTCGCCGGACGATCTCGCCAAGATCTGGCACCAGCGCGATGAGCCGTTGACGTTCGCGCTCTTTGGCAGCAGGCAACGTGGCGGCGAGTTCTCTCACGGCTGCTGTTACCTCCTCGCAGGCAGTTTCGTGTTTGTTCCTGGAGCGACGCCGACGTTCCAGACAGGTGCTGATGGTGACGAGCGGACCCAGGATGGCAAAGACCGCCATGAAGGGTGACCAGAGCACCGCCAGGATTAGGCCCGCTACAACTGGCAGCACAATCCCCGCCCAGCTCAGCGGCTCTTGTTCGGGGCGCTCGGGAGGTTCTGCTGGTAGTGACAGACCTGCTTGGGTCATCTGAGGGCATCGCCGGGGTGGCCGGTTGAACGGGATCTTGCCGCCGGCAGCGCCGATGCCGGCTCGCACCGACGGTGGCGTGTCGTTGATTACCTGGCGCCATTGCAAACAGGTTGTGCCGAGCCGCAACGTGACGCCTCTTGACAGTTGGGTCGCACCGGTGATGGCACGCTCTTTGATGCTCGTGGCGTTTCGTGAGCCGAGGTCGGTAACTCGCAGGCTGCCAGCGGTGCCGTCAGCCTCGAGCAGGGCGTGACGGCGCGAAACCGCAGGATCGTCAAGTGTTAGGTCACAACTGTGACTGCGACCGATCATCCAACGCCAGCGCCTGCGCCTGCCTGCCGCTTGTGTCAGGACAACCCCTGCATCCAGCCCGCCAGTCACTACCAAATGGGGCTTCGGTCTTGCACTCCGGCTAATGCGCTTCGGCGCCGCCTCGCGATTGAACGTGGCGGCCCGCTGTGATCCGCTCAACCCCGTAGCCGGACGCGACACAGCACCGGGCCGATATGAATCGATCCGATGCTGTGCCCTGTTAGGTGTGGATGGGACTAACTCGACCTTGCTGGCCGAAGCCGGTTCGAGTAATGCGCCCTCGTAGATCTGAACCGACGAGAGGCGAGTCCGAGGGTCATACCAACTTCTGTCGATATACAAGCCCTCTGACTCGAACCTCTCGCCGGTTGCTGAGATTTCGGCGCCGAGCGCTGCCGCAAGATCTGCGACCCCTAGACCGTCAAGCCCGAAGTCGAACTCAACAACGCGCTCGACGCCGTCGCGACGAAGCCGTACCCGCAAGAGACAATCTCAGAAAGCAACTTCCTTCTTTGCCTTATTCCTTCGTAGTAAAGGGGGTCGGCCGAAGGAATCGCCGCGATCAGACCGTCAGACCGTGTCGAGCGCGCTTACGCCGGCCTGAAGTTCAGCAGTGATAAACGCTGAGTGCTCGTTCAAGGCATCACAGAGTGCCCGCAATCCCGGCCTGAACTCTGACTCCCACTGCGACCGGAAACGGTCGGAGCGGGCTCCCTGCCAGGTGGTGTTCTCAATACCAGCACTGATCGCGCTGATCACTCCCTCGGCGGTCTCCCGCTGCCTCGCGAAGATCACCGCGAGCTGCTCCATCTGAGACTTCGACATCATCAACATGTCGCCTGCCATCAAATCCTCCTTCATCTCAACAACATGGTTTTCATGCTGTTCCAGTTGTGGTCGGAGCATGATGGCATGTCATTGAGCCAAATGCAACATGGCTGGCCAAGAAATCTGGTTAGCGGTCGGAGATGGCTCTCTTGATCGACTCTTGCAAGTTGGAGCGGAAGGCTCGGACGGACTTCTGGTGGCCGGCGAGAGCCTGGAATTCCTGGCCCGAACGCATCGCCGCCCGGCCGCCCAACACATCAAACGCACGATGCAACCATGCGCTTGTTGATCTGTGTGAGATCGGACGCCACCCCCGCGATGCGACCCGCGATGGCGAGCACTTCACTGTTGAGTTCGTCAGGCGGGTATGAGCGGTTTGCCCACCCCATCCGCGCGGCCTCAATGCCCGAGACGGAGTCGCCTGTGAGCATTGCCTCCATGGCATGGCGCAGACCCATCAGAGGCGTGTGGTACTGCCAATCGGGAGGCGACACGACCCTCACGACCGGGTAGCCGATGCGGGCGTCTTCGGCCACGTACACCAGGTCACAGGCAGTAGCCAGCTCAGTCCCGCCTGCGTATGCGTAGCCGTGAACCTGGGCAATGACGGGCTTGGCGAGATCCCAGATTGAGAACCAGCCGTCGGTCGCCTGGCGAGTCCACTGGCCATCACCGGGGGCCGAAGGGTAGGGAGGATCATCCATGAGTCCTCCGGAGAGGTCATAGCCGGAGGAGAAGCAAGGCCCGGCGCCTCGCAGGACAGTGACCTTTAGAGCTTCGTTGTTGTCGACGTCGTGGAGAGTGTGAAACAGTTGGGCGCGCATCGGAGTGGAGATGGCATTGCGCTTATGGGGACGGTTCAGGGTGATGCGGCACACCCCTTGCCGTGGCTCGTCAACGACGATCAGCGACCTTTCAGGCATGCAATGCCCCTCTAGCAAACATCAGACGATTGGACGCTCGGCGGTTTCGACGTAAACGGCTCACAATTGGCTAACTCAGCGATGAGTTTCAGTGCCTCGTCGCTACTGGGGCGAACGATCACGCCAGTTAGCCCCGCTGGAACGGCTTGGGCCCAGCGGTCGCGTATCCGTTGAGGTGATCCGAACAGACCTTGAGAGTCGATGTAGTCATCGGGCACGGCCGCGACCGCTTCGGATCGTCGGCCTGCTCGCCACAACTCGACTATGCGTGCAGCTGCTTCGGGCCAACCCCGTCGCGCCATCGATTCAGCGTGAAAGTTGTGGGTCTCGCTTCCCATGCCGCCGACGTACATGGCAGTCAGAGGTTTACGTACCTCGATGGCGGCCTCGACGTCATCGGTTATCTGCACCGACACCGACGTGAAGATCTCCAGCTTCGGAGGCAACGCTTTGGGGCGGCGCAGCGCGCCCCGCTCAAGGGGCTTGCTGAATGTCACCTCACCGTCGGGCCCATAACCCATCGGTAACAAGCCATCGGCGACCTCCGCAGCGAGTGCCACGTTTAGGGGCCCACCAGCTGCGATCCAGATCTCGATGTCTCCTGCGGGATGAAGGATCGAACGCAGCGGCTTTCCCTGACCCAACGCGCCGGGCCCAACATATGGCAGCTGGATTGCCGCACCATCGTGGCTGACAGGAGCGTCGCGGGCGAAGACCTTGCGCATGATCGCCACGTAGTCCCGCAGCGTCTTGTTGGGCGAGCCCCAGGCCACACCATGCCAACCCTCCACAACCTGTGGCCCTGACACTCCGAGACCGATGATGGTGCGGTTTCCCCCAGCCAGCGCATCGATCGTCATGGCGTGCATCGCTGTACCTGCGGGAGTGCGAGCCGCCATCTGCACCACGGCAGTAGCGAGCTTGATGCGGTGTGTGTGTGCCGCCAGGAATGCCAGCGGTGAAAGCGCATCGGCACCGTAAGCCTCGGCTGTCCAGACACTGTGATAGCCGAGTCGCTCAGCTAGCTGCACCTGTTTGACAGGCACCTCCAGTGAGGCGCCCCGATAGAGGTCGAGTCCTAGTCCAAGCTTCATTCCGCTGGCTTGATATCGGTTCGGAATGGGGTGCCGCAGTCAGGAGCGGCCGATCTCGTGGAGGCGTCTGAAGGCAGCATCACGTCCGCTGACCCTAATGTCGCTACCATCGCCCGGCGTGAAGGCGCTGCGCTTCCATCGCCATGAGGCCCGCTACGTGGCCGCTGCCGTTGCATCACGGTTTCGCCCTGGCGCTGGTGCTTCGTGGGGGCCGCTCAAGCTCTCCGAGACTAAGCCACCCAGGTTGCCAGCGAGTGGCTGGCAGCGCATCTATCCGCGCCTCGCTGGGATCTGTGGGTCGGATCTATCGACCATTGACGGACGGTCGGCTCACTACTTCGAAGATTACGTGTCCTTCCCGTTCGTCCCGGGGCATGAGATCGTGGCAGACACAGCACACGGCGACAGGGTGATAGTTGAGCCGGTGCTTGGCCACACTGCCCGGGGATTTGACCTACCTTTTGAGGGTGCCTCGCCGGGAGACGGAAACGACTATCGCCATCTGATCTGCGGCCATCTCAAATCCGGTCTGCAAACCGGGTTTTGCGCCTCGACTGGCGGGGGCTGGTCGACGGAGTTGATCGCACACGACTCACAGTTGCACGTCGTTCCCGAGTGGATGAGCGACGAACTTGCGGTGATGATTGAGCCTCTGGCCGGAGGCGTTCACGCAGCGTTGCGCTCGGGTGCCGGGCCGGGAGACACCGTGGCCGTTATCGGTGCTGGGACGATGGGTCTGGTTGTGACCGCGGCGCTCAGGCACTTCTGCGAACCCGCCTCGCTAATCGTCGGTGCCCGCTACTCAACCCAGCAGCGGCTCGCTCGCAGTTTCGGTGCTGACCTTGCTGTTGACCCCCCTGAACTCAAGCGGGCGGTGCGCCGGGCGACCGGATCGTTCCTGGTGGGCGACTATGTGTCTGGCGGTGCCGATGTGGTGATTGACGCAGTTGGGTCTTCGGCCTCACTGGCTGAGGCACTTGCGGTGTGTCGACCTCGAGGCCGGGTGGTCATGCTGGGTATGCCCAGCGTGGTGACTACGGAATTAACCGGATTGTGGCACCGTGAGATTGAGCTAGTCGGGTGCTACGCGTATGGCACCGAGGTGCGATCCGACGGGAGTTCGGCCTCAAGCTTTGAGTTGGCGATTGAGTTGGCGGGCAAGGTTGGCGTTGATGAGCTTGTGTCTGCGCATTACCCCTTGCGGCGCTATGTGGATGCCCTGAGCCATGCCGCCGAGGCCGGACGGCGCGGGGCAGTCAAGATTGTGTTTGATATGCGTCAGGAGCGTCATCGTGGCATCTAATGGGCAATCTGCAAGATTCGATGCTGTAGTTATCGGTGCTGGAGTCATCGGTGCGGCGACCGCATTCGAACTAAGTAAGCGTGGTCGGCGGGTGTTGTGTGTCGACAAGCTGCAAGCTGCTGGCTTTGGTTCAACCGTGAATTCGTGCGCCATCGTTCGCTTCACGTACTCAACGTATGCAGGTGTGGCGCTCGCCTACGAAGGCTTGCAGTACTGGTTGGACTGGCCTCAATATCTTGGTGCTGACGATGAGTTGGGGCTCATCGAATACAAGCAGTGTGGCATGGCATCACTAAAGGATCCGGGGGCGCACTATCTCAAAGTCTTGCCCCATTTCGATGCTATTGGTGTGCAATACGAGGACTGGTCTACTGAGGAATTGTGTAGGCGTATGCCGATTCTTGACCCCGGCCTCTTTGGTCCACCGAAACGTCCGGACGATCCGAACTTCTGGGCTGATGCAAGCGAACAATTGCCCGGGGCAATCTTTACTCCTGAAGCCGGTTATGTGAGCGATCCGCAACTGACTACGCACAATCTGCAGCGTGCAGCTGAGGCTGCGGGTGCACAGTTCCGGTTTGGAACGACTGTAACTGCTATCCGTAAGGGCGACGATCGTGTTCAGGGTGTGACACTTGATGCAAGTTCAGATGTGGACGCTCCAGTCGTTGTTAATGTTGCTGGGCCACACTCGTTTGTGATCAACAAGATGGCTGGAGTCTATGATTCAATGAACATCAAGACTCGTGCATTACGTCATGAAGTACATCACACTCCGGGACCTTCTGAGTTTGACTTTGAGCATGACGGATTCAATGTTGCTGACGACGATAATGGCATTTACTTCCGTCCGGAGACATCCAACCACATCCTTATAGGTAGTACCGATCCTCATTGTGATCCCCAAGATTGGGTAGATCCGGACGATTATGATCAGCAGTTGAGCGCTGAGCAGTGGGAGGCTCAAGTGCTGCGTTTGAACCGGCGCTTACCGTCGGTTGGTGTACCTCACAACCGTAAGGGTGTCGTTGACCTATATGACGTGAGTGATGACTGGATCCCGATTTATGACCGCACAGATCTAGACGGCTTCTATGTGGCCATCGGCACAAGTGGCAATCAGTTCAAGAATGCCGGTGTTGCAGGCCATTGCATGGCTGAGCTAATCGAAGCAGTTGAGTCCGGTTACGACCATGACAACTCGCCACTTGTGATCCGAGGCCGATACACAGGTCTAGACATTGACATGGGCACTTTCAGTCGCAACCGTGAGATAAACCTCAACTCATCAATGTCAGTTCACGGCTGACTGACGTCGCGCTAGGCGGCGCGGGGCTCGCGAGGTAAGCGAAGGTAACGGTCGCCGAGGATGTTTCGAAGCACATTAGACGTGCCGCCTTGAATCGTGTACGCCGGTTCGTAACAGATCGCATTCGGTGCAATATCACCTATAAGGGCGGCTGGGCCGAGAACTCTCGCTGCGAAACGGGCGACCCTCTGCTCATGTTCGGTGCAAAAGGTCTTGGTACCTGCACTGAAGTCAGCGCTCGCCTGACCAAGCGCGCCGCGATAAACCATTAATCGACCCAGGCGATAACCGGCTTCGAGCGCGGCAATCTCTTGGCGAACTAGAGGGTCACTCCGATCCGCATGTTTGAGGGCTAGTTCGTAAAGGGGGCGGTTTGACACAAGGCGGTCAATGCCTCCCCTCTCATAACCGAGTTGCACCATCGTTTGCTTGAAGGCGCCGCCTTCGACACCGACTATGTTCTCAGCCCCTACGACGACATCGTTGAAGAAGATCTCGCAGAAGTGTTCATTACCGACCATGTCCTTGACCGGTCTCACCTCAATGCCATCGAGGTTCATCGGCACGATTAGCTCACTAATGCCTTGATGTGGACGGCCTGTCGTGTCGGTACGACAGATGAGATAGCAATAGTCAGCTGTTGCAGCTCCGCTTGTCCAGATCTTCTGGCCGTTTACCAGATATTGATTGCCGTCTCTCGTCGCTGAGGTGCGAAGAGATGCAAGGTCTGAACCCGCATCGGGCTCGCTCATGCCAATACACCAACCGGCAGTTCCAGACAAGATTCCTGGAAGGAAGCGCTCTTTTTGTTCGTTAGTGCCGTAGGTGTAAATGGCTGGGCCCATCTGACGATCGGCGAACCAGCTAGCAGCAATGGGTGCTCCGGCGCTGATCATCTCCTCGCCCATAATGATCCGTTCGATGCCTGGCCGACCTCCGCCACCAACTTCGGTAGGCCAGGTCATGCCAATCCAGCCTTCGGCTGCTAGTACCTGCGAAAACTCGCGGCTGTGACCATTAATCCAGGAGTCGCTCCACTGTCCGAATTTTGCGACTCCCGATGCCGCGACTGCACGCGCTCGCTGCTGGAGTTTTAGCCACTCCGGGCGTAGCTGAAAGTCAAGACCCACTTGAATCAAAAGGCTCTAGCGTCTCGACGCTGATGTCTGCCACACTGGTACCGAGTCGAGATCAGACATGATCCCTTACCCGGCCAAAACATGTCGGAACTCTAGGCCCTCAGGCATTCCCAAGTCGCTATGCGCTCTCCCTTGATGTGCGCCAGCAACGTCAGGAGTAACCGACTGCGATGTGGAGTTTGCCGTGGGGACTGTCGGCTAGGAAGCGGTTGATCAGATCCGGCGGCGAGACTTCCCGTTCCATCATGACGAGTTCTCAGTCGAGTAGTGCGTCTGAGCGCACCCGTTCTTTCTCTGCTTGTTCGTGCTCGGGTAGAACGCGACCAAAGAGTTGGCGTGTTCGCGTAACGCGACCGATTACACCCGGTTCAAGTGTGTAAGCGAAGATCGCAGCGTGTCGAGGTCGTGAATTGGCGGCTACCCGTGTCACTCGGTGTAGTGAGTGACGACCCCTGAAGATCTGCAAGTCACCGGGCCGAAGATCAAGAGTACGCACACCGGTACGTCCCTCTCTGAGCACGTCGCCAATGGCCTCAAAGCCCTCATCTTCAGTCGACCGGATTGCTGGTACGTACTCAAATAGTCCCCCATCACTTGCTGGCTGTACCAGCACCGTCACAGCGAACTCGTTGGTGTCAAAGTGCCAGGTGAATTGCTGACCGGGATCACAGATGTTTGCGGTGAGCCCAGCGAGAGGGTCGTCATAGCAATACAGCGCAGGGATCTCGAGGCAATCTGCCAGTAGCCGTGCAACTTCTGGTGCCCTAAAGAGGAGGCCAGTCGCACACCCGCGTTCCCAAGCATCGCCCGGAATGAAGCCACTCGAGCGCTCTATGAAGGTGTTTACAGGGTGGTCTTCGGCGTAATCGGGGTTGAACTCTGTATGAAAATACGGGTTAATGACTTGCGTTGAGTAATGGGTGAGGTGCTTGCGCTCGTATACCTCGGCGTTGAGCGACTGAATCGCTTGTTTGCGCACGAACCCCTTGAGCACCGCACAGCCCTCGGAACGCAAACCACTTCTCGCAATCTCCACGATGTGCTGGTATAGCACTGAAGTTGGCTCATCGATAGGAAAAGACTCCAAGTCAACAAGCTCACTAAGCCGTGTTGGTGCGACCACTGCCATGATCCAGATTCCTCCCCTTCAACTGTTACCTAGATGTTCGCACATCCTGTCGCACTCGTGTCGCAGGTCTATGTCCCACGTCATCTCTATCTCTTGCTCAGATGAACGTGCTTATCCGGGACGAAGGTGCCAGCGTCACTTTTCCCAGTGAGGTGTCCAGTTGCCGTCCATTCTCATTGAGATGTCGGCATCATCTTCAATCATGCGAGCTACACACATCTCTCCCGCACTCGTTCCGTAGCGTTCAGCAGCCCGCTGAAACACCGTGCGCGCAGCATCTGTCATGGGTAGTTCGCCTGCAACGCTCGCTTGGAGTTGTCTCAACAGACCCAGGTCCTTGATGCACAATGCCAGCGGGAACGAGGGGTCATAGTGACCAGCGAAAATGCTCGGAGCATCGTGACGTGCGACAAAACTGTCGCCGACACTGTTGAGAATTGCGCTCCATAGCGTTGCTAGCTCAACGCCGTTAGCCATACCAACAGCAAGTCCCTCACCAAGGGCAGCAGCCGCTACGAACCAAAGTTGGTTGGTTACGAGCTTTACGACATTTCCGGAACCAAGCGTACCACACTCAATGACGTTGCCGAGGTGTTCAAGAACCGGACGAACCGACGCAACTGATTCGGGATCGCCTCCAGCGAAGAGAGTAAGACTGCCTGTTCGAGCACCGTCAACGGCCCCGGTCACTGGCGCATCGACAACCGCAACTCCATCGGGAGCACCAGCAGCAAGATTGAGGACGAGTTCACGACTGTTGGTCGTGAGGTCAACCCAGACAGAGCCGGCGCTGAGGGCACGTAGAGCACCGTGCGGTCCCGCCATGACTGCTTTGACTTGTGGAGGCCCAGGCAGCGAGGTCACCAATAGATCTGCTTGAACTGCGCACTGCGTTGCGGAACTAGCCCTGGAAACGCCCGCCTGAACTGCACGATCCAAAGCGGCGGTGTCCATATCATACGCAGTTACTTCAAAGCCCGCTGCCAAGAGCCGCCGGCACATCGGCCCACCCATAGTGCCAAGGCCGATAAATCCGATGCGGGGCCGTTCCCGCTTACCAGGTGATGCACCTTCTGTGCCACTCATCGGCCGCCAAATCTAACGCAGCCGATTCCACCTGTCCGTCTCCAAAACAAAGAAAACAAACGGAAACAAAGAAACCAAATCAAGCCAAAGAAACCAAAAGCACCCTCTAGAGTTCCGTAGGTGCGATCCCTAGGAGCGAGGAGGAATCAGTGAGCGTCGCTAATCCCTTCGTGCCAACTTTCGGCACTCCCCCGCCGATGCTCGCCGGGCGTAATGGACTGTTGCTTGAACTCTCCAATGCGCTGAGAGTGGGGCCGAAGCACCCAAGCTTCACGTCGCTGCTCCTCGGATCCCGTGGCTCCGGCAAGACCGTAGTTCTTGCGGCTCTACACGATCTTGTGCGAGAACGCGGCTGGGTATCCATCTCGGAGGCAGCAGTCAAGAAGGGGCTTCTCGATCGCATCGCACACCACGCCTTGGAGTACTTAAACGTTCACGAGAGCCGGCTGCCGCCAGACATCGTCGAGAAGCTCGCTGCTGCCGGGATCAATGTGGGAACTGCATATGACGCGAATACCGATCTCTCACGACGTATCCGTAACGTTCTCTCAGCCCTTGGCGCTTTCCTCAACATGCATGGCACAGGACTGTTGCTCACGGTGGATGAACTCCACAGTGGCGACATGGATGAGCTCAGGATGCTGGGAGTGACGATTCAACAGGTGACGAGAATCGACGGAAACCCGGTGGCCTTTATTGGAGCGGGCCTGAAGACACTTGAGGAGACTCTGCTGAGCGACGAGAGCGTCACGTTCCTACAACGCTGCGCCCGCTACGAAGTCGGCTTTCTCAACAACACAGACGCCTGGCAGGCTTTCAGTTCACCATTGCGCGCGCTCGGCAGTCGAATGACCACCGAAGCCCTGAAGGCTGCCGTTGACACTGCCCAGGGCTTTCCGTTCATGATTCAACTGGTCGGCTTTCACACCTGGGAAGCGGCATCAACCCCAACGTCAACGGTCACGCTCAAAAATGTCAGAGCCGGATCCGAAGTAGCTCTGAGCGCTGTCGGGCAAATGGTCGTTGCTCCACTCTGGAGTGGGCTATCGGACGTCGACCAACTCTTCGTCGTGGCGATGACTCTGGACGAAGGGCCAACACGGGTAGCAGATGTAGCTACCTGCCTAGGTGTCAGTAGCGGTTACGCCTCTGTGTACCGTCGCCGCCTATTGCGCACAGGCCTCATCTCACAGCCCGCCCGAGGCAAGGTCACCTTCGCAATCGAGGCGGCACGCAACTGGATCCGAAACCTAGACGAATACCCCTGGCTAGTTGAATCCCTGACCCCGAAACAACCCATCGGATTCACCCGCTCAAACACACCGACCAATCAAGACCCAACACCCAAAGGCTTACCACTAACGGACTCAAACCTGCGTTGAGATGCGTTCAGGCATTGACGTCGCGCCAACCTGAAGTCAGACGTTGGGTCGCTGCACACCTCACTCGGTTGCTTAGTTTCGTCGACCTGACAATGTCCTTTGCCGACCGTCAGACCAGATCAAGCGGGTAGTGGGACAGGAGTTCGTTGCCGGTTTCGGTGATGAGTACTTGCTGTTCTAGCTTCACTCCCTCGCCACCGGACTTTGAGCCCACGAACGCTTCTACGCACATCACCATGCCTGGCTCTAGGACAGAGTCGCATGCGAGAATTGCCCGCCGTTCGCGGGTGAATATGGACGGGAACTCATCACAAAGTCCGACTCCGTGCGAGAGAACCGTGTAACAGTTGTAGTCATCGATCGATGGATACCACGACTTCTCGGTTATCTCCTCTAGAGATGCACCGGGAACATGCAGAGTTGTGTTGCGTTCAATCTGTTCGGCAGCCAGTGACCAGATGTCATGTTGGGCTGGCGTGGGACGGTCGGCACCGCATAACCAGGTTCGGGAGACATCAACACACGCACCGTAGGCGCACACCATGTCAGTATCGAACCCAACTAACTCACCTGCCTGAATGACCCTGCTGCTCACTTCTTGATACCAGGGGTTTGTGCGAGGGCCCGAGGAAAGCAGCCGGGTTTCGATCCACTCGCCGTACCTGGAGAAGTTCCCGGCTTGAAGGACAGCCCAGAGTGCCATCTCGGTGATCCCGGGCTTTAGGGCGTCACGCATCTCTGAGATCGCCGCTTCACAGGCATGCACAGCGCAGCGCATTGCGTCGATCTCATCGGCTGACTTGACCTTGCGCGCTTCCTCCATCGGTGCATCCGCGTCAACAACACGCACTCCTCGTTGTTGCAGCACGCTCATACCGAGCGGATCAATGCGATCGACTGCCAGCACTTTGTCGCCACGCCCGCAACTGGTGAGTAACTCGACTATCTCATCTGCCCATCGCTCAGCTACCTCTTCAGCAAGGGTGCCGGCGTAGAAGTAGATGTATGAGGTGCCCGGGCGAATCTCGTCGACAACCTCAGAGTGCGTGTCGAGAAACTTACCCTTCGAGAACTCAAACACGACAACGGGGCCGTCAGTAGCCACAAACGCGTATCGAACGGCGTTGTGCATTGTCCACACCGACATATTCGTTGTGTCGGTGGCATAGCGGACGTTTAGTGGGTCATACAGCAGCGCCCCGTCACATCCGAGGGCACGCAACTGCTCTCGAATGCGTTCCAAGCGATACCACCGGATCGCGGTTCGGTCTGGCAACTCAAGCCCAGCAGCCGTCCACTCCGTCTCAAGTTCTGTCCCCGGACCCAGCGCATGCATGTTGCGAGCCCCATGCTCAACCAACCAATCCGGCGCCCGACCACCCGACAATCCAATCCTAGGAACATGCCTCTGCACCACCCACCAATCCTGCCACACCACCTTGCCACGCGATCGTCACCAGGAAAAGCAAAGTGACAACATGAACTCCAACGTCAAGTGACGGCTTGACGTACATGCCGTCTTCCCCGGCGCACCGCTCGGCGAAGACCGAATAGGCTTCCGTTCAGTCAGCTATGCCCTAAACATAGGGCGACTACTTACGTAGCTAGCCATGCTTTGCATACACAACTCAGGTTAGTGGCAGTCGCTCAGAGGTGCTGATCTGGTTGCGTTGTCACACCCCTATGGCATCATGGCTACATGAGCAGAGCTTGTGATCTGGTTAAGGTCAGCGCCTCAATACGTGAACTGTTGGCACGGTTCCCGGACGACGCGACGGCTGAAGAGTGGTTTGTGGCTTGGCGGTGGCCGAACGGGATCACCTGCCCGCACTGTGACAGTGACAACGTGGCAAAGGTGACCTCGCGTAAGCCGATGCCGTTCCGGTGTCGTAAATGTCGTCAACATTTTAGTGTCAAATCGCAGACTGTTATGCAATCCTCGAAGCTTGGAGTGCAAACATGGTTGCTAGCGATGTTTCTGATCCTGTCCCGCCCAAAAGGGGATCAGCTCAATCCAGCTCGCTTCTGATCTTGGGATCACTCAGAAGTCGGCTTGGCATCTAGGTCATCGCATACGGGAAGCGATGGCTAGCGGTGAGCTAGCAGGGTTCTCAGGGCCGGTTGAAGCCGATGAGACCTACATCGGAGGTAAAGAAGCCAACCGGCACGCCAACAAACGCAAGAAGCTTGGACGGGGCACAGTCGGTAAGGCACCAGTGATCGGAGTCAAGGATCGGGCTACTGGAGAAGTGGTAGCGACTACCGCTCACGCAGTGACCGCGGCTACCGCGACAGGGATGGTGAAGGCAACTACCCGCAAAGGAGCGAGCGTGTTCACCGACTACAGCAGCGTTTATGACTCTTTGAGCGACATGGGGTACAAGCATGAAAGTGTCAAACACTCACTTGGGGAGTATGTGCGAGGCAAAGTGTCCACAAACGGGATCGAGAACTTTTGGAGTCTCCTGAAACGGGTCTATATTGGTACTCATCATTACATGTCACCCCGTCATTTGCATAGGTATGTGGATGAGAACACTTTCAAGTTCAACCGAAGACTACTCAAAATCGGGTATAGGATGAGCGAATTAGCGCATCGGATGCACGGACGACGGCTCACATGGGCACGGTTGACAGGCGCACAGTGACACGGGTTAGCTTTATGTCCACCACCACAACACGGAGGCTCACTATGAGCAAACCCGACACCGACCCCGACCCCAGGTTTCCTTCGTGGATTAACCCAGATGAGCCCCTGGTTGACTGGGCAACGCTCGAAGCTGCGACACGCGCATTAGTTGCAACAGTACAACCGAAAGAAACGACGCAACAGTGAACACTTCGGATTATCGGCTAGCAGCGCGCCCTCCGCACACAGGTGACAGGGATATTCGCACATCCAATCGGGAGATACATCGAGGCGACAATCTTGATGTCTTGAGCGACATGGTGATGTTCCCCAACGACTCGGTTGATCTGATCTATCTTGATCCGCCCTTCAACTCCAATGTCACTTACAACCTGCCGTTCTCCACTAAGGGTCGCAAAGACATCGAAGCAGTAGCAGCGTTTGATGACACATGGACATGGGGGGGCTGAACAGGAACTGTACGAACAAATCCAAGTCAGTCGAGACCCATCTGATCTAACAGTCGCACAGATAGTCAGACTCACACTTGAACTGCGAGGCACACGCGGCAAAGACAACATTTCTGCCTATCTGTTGAACATGGGAGTGAGGCTCAAACATCTCAAACGGGTACTCAAGCCGACAGGCAGCGTCTACCTGCACTGCGATCCAACAGCAAGCCACTATCTCAAGATGCTTATGGACGCCATATTCGGGCACCCTAGGTTCCGGCGAGAAATCATCTGGAATCTGCGCACTGCTTCGGGTTTCAAAACTCAAGTGGCGGGCTTCGTGCGTGGCCACGACGTGATCCTCTACTACACCAAAGGCAAGGCGTTCAATTTCACAAAGCAATACTTGCCTCATAAGCGTGAATATGTTTGCACGGTTCAACAAGCAAGATGAGCGTGGCAAATACCGAGACGACCGGCCTGGTGGTCGTCGGCAATATCTAGATCAGACAAAGGGCGTGCTTCTCACAGATGTTTGGTCAGACATCATGTCTTTCCAACAGGCATCAACTTCTCAAGAACGTCTTGGTTACCCCACTCAGAAACCCTTAGCGCTTCTCGAACGGATCATCACTGCTAGCAGCAACAGAGGCGACTTAGTACTTGACCCTTTCTGTGGATGTGGCACAACACTGCACGCTGCCGAGAAGTTGAATAGACGCTGGATCGGTATCGACATTTCACGATACGCAGCGAGTCTGGTAAAGAACAGGTTGTTGGGCAACTTTGACAAACTGAACGATTTCCATATCGACGTGTTCGGTTTGCCCACAACTGTTGAAGAGGCGCGTGCCCTGGCGACGGGTTCTCTGTTTGGCAGGTTCGAGTTCGAGAAATGGGTTTGTGGTGTGCTTGGCACCGCCAACATGATTCATAGGTCCAACCCGGGTGAACCTGGTGCTGATGGTGGTGTTGACGGGTTGCTTCGTTTCTTTCCGATAGCGAAGAAAGCGGTCACAACCGCAGAGGGCAAAATCGGCGAAAAATACGCAGTGGTTCAAGTCAAATCAGGAAAAGTGACGCCCGATGCTGTCCGTGCGCTCACACAAGTTATAGAAGACGTGCCCGGTGCCGTCGCAGCAGTGCTAGTAGCTTTCGACGAGTACCGCACCACGTTTGAGCGCAACGCAAGTAAAGTTCGACTTACGGAATACCTTGGTGACCCTCCAAAGGTTCAGTTCATGTCAATAGACGAACTGCTCGCGTTGCCGGACTTGCCAACGTATCTACCGAACATTACCAAACTAGGCGGTAGATCAGAGTCGGTGAAACTACCCAAGACTGAGACATTGGAAGGTCAACTCGCGTTGGACAAGACGTAGTAGGGGGCGTGAGTGACTTGTCGGTGGCGTTTGGCTGAGTTGGCTAGCTAGGTAAGTAGTCGCCATGCGTTGAAACAGGTCAAGTGGTGTTCCCGCAGCCGATGCCACCACGGCCTTTATCACATCCGCATGTGAAACTGCCACAACCCGCTTGCCCTGATATTCGTTCACCATGGCGTTGATTGCTCTGACGGCACGGGCCTGCATGCCGGCAAAGGACTCGCCACTTGGGAAGCAGAAGCCGCTGGGGTTGCGCTGCACAGTTACCCACTCCGGCAGCTTGCGTAAATCGGACAGCTTGCGACCTGTCCAGTCACCAAAGTCACATTCATTGAGGCCGTCATGTTGAAGTACTGACAGCCCGAGAGCCTTTGCAATCGGGGTTGCGGTTTCGACAGTGCGTTCCATCGGTGAGGAGTACACAGCATCAATGCGCCCCAGAGCGACGATGCGTTGAGCCGTGTGCTCAGCGTGGCTTTCGCCCTCTTTCGACAAATGCAAGCCGGGAGCGCGGCCAGGCAGTACCTCTCCGGTGGTTGGGGTTTGCCCATGGCGCACTAGCAGAACCAGAGTTGGTTCAGGAGCGCTGGGTTTGCCGCTGCTCATATGGAGTCAAACGTAGCCTGTTGGTTGGTGGAGTTATCTCGAGGCGTGAACCTGCTCGCTGAGACCGGTGATGCGGTCTCGGCGTGTCGCGCCTGTGATCGCCTTGTGCAGTGGCGTGAACACATCGGCGCAACGAAGCGGGCGTCGTTTCGCGATGAGCAGTATTGGGCACGGGGCGTTCCTGGCTTTGGCGATCCCCGAGCCAGCTTGCTTGTGGTTGGTCTGGCACCTGCAGCTCATGGCGCCAACCGCACAGGTCGGATGTTTACCGGTGATCGCTCAGGTGAATGGCTCTACCGGGCATTGCACCGTGCTGGGTACGCAAATCAGGCGGAGTCTTCACACCGAGATGACGGGCTCGAACTCAACGGGGCTTGGATCACATCAGCCGTGAAGTGCGCTCCGCCTGCCAACAAGCCAACAGTCGTCGAGCGCGACCGTTGCGTAGCCTTCCTGCGGCGCGAGGTTCAGGCGCTGCAGCGCGTGCGGGTGATCATCGCCCTAGGTGGGTTCGCTTATCAGGTTGTGTGGCGCGAGCTGGGATCAGGACGGCGTCCACGCTTCGGCCATGGCGTCTCAGCAGCGTTGCCGCACGGGCGCATGCTGCTGTGCAGCTATCACCCGAGCCAGCAGAACACCTTTACCGGGCGTCTCAGTGAAGCAATGTTTGATGAGGTGTTTGAGCGGGCTAGGGAGCTTGGCCCACCGTCTAGCGATAGCCTCAGTCCCGCATGAGTTCGCCCCAATCTGTGAGTGTTTCCGAGGCATCGTCTTCTTCTCAGCACGACCCGGTACGCCGGACAAGCTTGTCTCACTTGAAGCGTTGGGTGCTCTATCTGGTCGGTGCTGCGCTGGTCGTGTCTGTGGCCGCTGGTTGTGGCAGCAGCGCCGATCCCGAGACTTGGGCCGAAGCTGAAGAGCACGGTTATGTCGATCCTGCAACCAACGTCGAATACAGCTCAGCGGTTGAGTTCAACTTCATGACCGCATGCCTGATCGCAAACGCCGAGTCGGGCGGCGGAGACCTCAACGACGAAGAGGCTTACGTGTTGTGTCAGTGCTCGTTTGTGGGCCTGCGTGAGCGGGTGTCGATGCAGGAGTTCAAGGCACTCGACCAGGCTTTGCGCGAGACACCAAATCCGAGCGATCTAGACGAGGAGCCTGAAGACACCTGGGACGACATCGCAGAACAGGTGATCGAGTCTTGTGCCCGCCGGGTCGATGCCTGAGGTTGCTGCTAGCACCTGATAGGCAGAACGACACACAGCGATAGAACGGGGGAGTGAGTGTGACCCCGAAAGTCGAGGACCTGCCGCTGATCATCTCAGTTGATGATCACGTGATGGAGCCCAAGGATCTGTGGCAACAGCAGTTGCCGCCTTCAATGCGGTCGCAGGGGCCCAGGGTTGTGCAGGAAAAGGTTCGCCTGCATTTCACGGGCGGCCATTACGGGTTTATCCGTGATGACCCCGACGGTCATTGGTGTGATCTATGGCTGTTTGAAGACAGCGTCACGCCTACTGGCTTGCTGCATGGCCCGGCCGGTATGCCCCGTGAGGAGCAGCGCAATGTGGCGGCTCGCTATGAAGACTTGCGTCCCGGGACCTACGAGCAAGGTGCGCGCCTGGCGGACATGGATCTAAACCATGTTGAGGCCGCGATCAACTTCCCGAACATCTTCCCTCGCTTTTGCGGTCAGGGTTTTTTGGAGCGCAACGACAAGAAACTCGCAGCGGAATGTCTGAGGATTTACAACGACTGGATGATCGACGACTGGGGAGCCGGAGCCGGTCGCGGACGATTGATACCGCTAGCTCTGTTGCCGTTGTGGGATAGGGAGGCAGCAGCGGCTGAGGTGCGACGCTGTGCCGCTAAGGGCTGTTTTGCGGTGGCTTTCTCGGAGAATCCATCGAAGCTCGGTTTGCCGACCATGTATTCGGGCGAATGGGATCCGGTGTGGCAGGCGTGCGAGGAGACCGACACGACCGTGTCGATGCACATCGGCTCGTCGTCGTCGATGCCGGCCACTTCTGATGATGCGCCGCTAGCGACTTCGATGTCGTTGTATGCCCAGAACGCCGAGGGTTCGATGGTGGACTGGGTGTTTTCGGGCACCTTGCAACGCTTCAAGAAGATCAAGATCACTTATGCCGAGAGCCAGGTTGGCTGGATGCCGTTCCAGGTCGAGCGGATGGATTCGGTGTTCCGTGAGGGCCGTGGTGGTGTAGGCGGCAGTGGGCCACTGCCGAGCGAGATAGTCCAGGGCCGTGTCTTCGGATGCATTTTCGATGACCTTGTCGGTCTCAAGCAACGTGACGATGTTGGTATTGATCAGATTCTCTTCGAGACCGACTACCCACACTCCGATGGCACCTTCCCGCATTCACGCAAGGTCGCTCACTCAATGTTCGCTGCAGTAGGCATGAACGCCGAAGAGTGTCACAAAGTCCTGCGAGGCAACGCCATAGTCGCCTACGGCCTCCACCGCTTCGGCATCACCAACTAACCAACAAGGAGCCTCACACAGAGGCCAACTCGTGCAGTCGCTTGATCTTCTCTACTTGATCGAGGGTGGAGAGAGCACCGCTGTCGAGTTCAAGTGGGTGGTTGCGCTGGCTGTTTCTTTTCTCTGTCACATTGAACCGAGTTGTAACGCTTTCGCTTGCTGACGGCTCCTGTTGATGGCACGATTCAGCAGCAGTTGGAGCGTGGAGGTTCGTCTAAGCGTCGGAGACAGGGTCTTCACAGCCTGATTGAATGCGTCTGGCAATACATCAACGATGCGTCGGGCTCGGCTGACGGATTCACCGACAGCAAGACCCAGCGAACGACCGAAGGTGTCCCACACTTGCGGGTTCGAGTCTGCTGAGCCCGCGGTGTAGTCGGATCCGATCCTCATTGACAACCGTTTTGTCGGGATGTCACGCGCGGAACGTCGATACGGCAATTCGGAACACACATCGTAGAGAGGTGCGAGTCTGACCCCTGATGGTTCAATGATGAGACTGAAGTTCTTGGAGTGAGCGTCACCGTTCAGTGTTACCCAGTTGAACACTTGAGCGTCAAGGAGTCGTCGGATGTCTGAGGCTGGATTAGCTGACACTTGACGCAAGATGGTTGCGATGTCTTGAGGTGAAGGCCCTCCCTCATGTTGATACTTCTGGTGAGCAGGCACACCCGCGGCTTGACATAAGTCTTCCTGGTGAATCCGAACGAACCGGCCTGCGCTATCTCTCGCCCTGTCGTAACGTTCCACAAGAATTGCTTTGAAGCTTCCGAGTTCCACAACCTCTGTTCTGGCGGTCGGGAGGCCGGCAATTCGACAGGCTCGCATCGTGACATGTTCAACAACAGCTTGGAGGTCGAATCGTTGAATGCCGGGTTTGAGGATGTGGGTGGTGGGATGTGAACCAGTAGGCCGTCCCCAATGCCCATCAACGGTGCGCACCAAGGCGACTTTGCTCTGAGCGCCCGCCAGGCTGAAGCAACCCCGAGAGTCGATGTCAGTATCGCGCCACATCCAGAGTTCCGGTTGTCGCGTCATTCGATCCAGATGGGCCGTCAACTCCTCGTCGCTAACCCAGCGAAGGCGCCCGCGCCGTGACACCGCCGCAGCCTCGTGTCCACGTTCGCAAAACTGAAGGGCGCCGGCGCAATCAAGCCCAACCGGGGTCGCGAGCAACTCCAGGAGTCCTTGGCCGGACACCCCGAACCGCGACTGCCAACTCTGTACCACTCGTGGGTTGTTCGGCATTAGCCCCAACAACCAATTGGCAACCTCTTCGTGCCCGAAGGTCTGGTGGGTCAGCGGCAGCCTCGTTGACACTGGAACAGCGGTTGGAGAGGCGAGGTACGCGTCATCATAGTTGAACACGGTTCCCCTTGATCCAAGCCGTCGAAGACGGCCAGCCCTCTCGCCGCCACCAAGAACTAGGAGCTCATTGAGACGCCTGTATCGATCAGTCATCTACCAGCGACTCGGCATGCGAAGGCGGCCTCGCAACGAAGTCCACACTGAGGCGCAATTGATATGCGATCCGCATCATGTTCGAGACGCTGGCGTCACAACGGCCACGCTCATATCTGGACAGCCACGACTGGCTGACTCTCATCTGCTCAGCGAGCGCCTTTTGGGTTATCCCGAGAAGCTTTCGCCGATCCCGCAACACTGTCCTGATATCTATGGCGGTACTCACGCCACGACGGACAAACAGGGCATCATCATCAATGTCGTCTATGGGCATATTCAGCATATCTTACCCAGACACGTCACATATGCCTTCGATGCCCATCCGAACGCTCCGACCCCGAACCGATGATTTGGTCGGATGTCGGTGGGTGCCTCGTTTGGCCGTCGTGCCTACTCAACGGCGAATGTCGCTAGCTGCTACGCCGTCACCAGGAACGTGCATATCAGAGTGTGACAACAATCCCGTGTTTATTCACTGACGTGAACTTGAGCGCAATCCGTCGCTTACTGTCTCTGGGACGCCGGTACCGGTAACTTCATTGAGATCGCGGGAGGGAATTACACCCTGTTCTCGACGCGGCAATCCCTTGCGACTCGAGACAGATCCGATGCTTCGCGCACGGGACGAAGCTGCGGCTCAGTAAGCGGGATAGTCGTCGACACGGGTGCCATGGAGCAACTGGTGGACACCGCGGACATGCCCATTTCACAGTTGAGGCGCTGATCTGATCTGGTGTGAAGACGAGCCTAGATTTACTGTCACGGCGACGTAGCGAGGGAGAGGCTTGATGGCTGACGCGTTTCGGGTGTTGGTTTGTGATCCGTTTGGGCCGGCGGGGGTCGAGGCTCTCTCGGATGCTGACGATGTTGAGTACTCGCTGGTGGATGATCTGTCGAGAGTTGAGTTGCTTGAGGCGGTGGGTGCGGCTGACGGGTTGATCGTTCGCAGCGGTACTCAGGTTGATGCTGAGTTGATCACTGCTGCTCCGAGGTTGCGGGCAGTGAGCCGTGCAGGTGTCGGTGTTGACAACATCGACTTGGCTGCTGCCCGCGAGCGCGGCATCGATGTAACGAACACTCCGATGGCGAGTACGTACACCACTGCCGAGCATGCCTTTACGTTGATGCTGGCCGTGGCCCGGCAGGTGGTTCAGGCTCACAACTCAGTCGCGGCAGGCCGCTGGGACCGCAAACGCTACGTGGGCATCCAGCTGGCAGGGTTGACGCTGGGACTCGTCGGTTTCGGTCGGATCGGCCAAGAAGTGGCTTCACGCGCTAAGGCGTTTGGAATGGACATCGTTGCGTCTGACCCATATATCCCCGACGACTATGTGCGCTCACAAGGCGCGGAGCCGATGAGCCTCGACGATGTGCTAGCGACGGCTGATGTCATCAGTCTTCATGCGGCGCTCCCGCCCGGGGCTCCGCCGCTGCTCGACGAAGCCGCGTTCGCAAGCGTGAAACAAGGAGCGATCATCATCAATGCAGCTCGGGGCGTGCTGATTGATGCCAAGGCGGCACGCGCTGCTCTTGATGCGGGACGGCTAGCCGGTATGGGAATCGACGTGTACAACCCTGAGCCCCCTCCGGCGGATCACCCCCTGATCGGTCACCCGCTTGTCGTGCATACACCGCATCTCGGTGCGAGCACGTTTCAGGCTCAACGCAACGTCGCAACCCAAGCCGTCGACAACCTGCTGGGAGTGCTACGAGGCGAACAAGTCGACTTCATCGTCAACCGCTAGGCCTGCGGGACACTCTGCCTCCCGTGTGCGGAAGTTCGCGTACTTCGCGTCTCCTCGAGAGGTACTACTCCAAGTGAACGGCCATGTAGCCGGGCATTGAGGCACTGGCTGAGGCTTGAACGAGAGAGACCCACATGCTGACTTCGATTTGGTCTTGCGAGTGGTGCATCCAACTCACGAACCGCGATGAGTCCTTTGGGTGTGACTGGTTGCGATGACTTACGGGTCCGCGTCGCCGATCTGTTCTTTGCGCGTTGCGACGTAGTGATTGAGTTCTTCTCGTCGGGCTTCATCGAGCGACGGTTGCTGGTATTCGCGCAGGGCCCTTTGCCACAGTGCTGTGGCGCGTTGGGTTGTGTTGAGGCTTCCCGAAGCTGACCACGCACCATAGTTCTGCCAATCAGACAGCAGTGGTGCGTAAAAGGCGGTCTCGTAACGCTCCATGGTGTGAGCATCGCCGAAGAAGTGCCCCCCTGCAGGAACACGCTTCAGGGCATCAAACCCCAACTCGGTCTCCGATGTTGAGACAGGTGTAAGGAACTCCATGGTCTGTTGCAACAGTTCCACATCCAGTGCGAGCTTTTCGTAGCTCGCCTGCAGGCCCCCTTCCATCCAACCGGCAGCGTGATACACCAAATTCACGCCACCTAGCACACAGCCCCATAACGACATCAACGTCTCATAGGCGGCTTGAGCGTCTACCACGTTGGAAGCGCTCGAGTTGGATGCCCGAAATGGCAGGCCATATCGACGTGCCAATTGGCCTGACGCGATGTTGGCTTTCACCTGTTCGGGTGTGCCAAATGCTGGAGCACCCGAGCGCATGTCGACGTTTGATGTGAATGCGCCGTACAACACGGGAGTTCCGGGGCGCACCAACTGCGTAAGTGTGATCCCGAACAGGGCTTCAGCATTCTGCTGTGTAAGTGCTGCTGCCAACGTTACGGGTGCCATAGCGCCCATCAGAGTGAACGGGGTTACGGAAACCGGCTGACCGTATTCGGACATCGTCATAAGCCCGGCGAGCATCTCACCGTCAAAGCGTCGTGGTGAGTTGATGTTGATGATCGTCGTGACTCCTGGATCTAGAGCCATCTCTTCGAGGGTGATCCCCCGGCTGATGGCCATCATCTTGATCCCATCAAGTACCCGACCGCGCCCTATTGCGGTGCAGTGATATGTAAGGTCTGACAGCATCAGATTAGCACGATAAGCATCAAGATGACGAGTATTAGCAGGTAACTCCATTGGAGCCATTACCTGATTACCGATTAGGTGAATGGCATTGAAGTAGTGCGCTAGACGGATGAAATTCTCATAGTCGGCCATGTTGGAACTACGACGTCCACGAATCTCGTCATGCACAGCGGCAGGTCCAGCCACAAGTCCGAACGCCATTCGGTTGCCACCGAGACGCAGTCGTTTGGCCCAATTTCGGGAAGTAAGCGTGAACTCCGAAGGTGCAGTAGCTAGGGCGGACTCGACAATGTCCCGCCCAATCCGAACAATCTCACCGTCAACAATCGCTCCAGCCTGTGCAAACAGTTCACGAGCTCTTGCTGACAGCACCTCAATGCCAAGTTCTTCAAGCACCCGAATAGAAGTGTCGTGAATAGCCTGCACGCTCTCATCATCAAGAACAGCAAGCTCTCCATACGGGTTCTCAACCCGCCGCCACTCCAACTGCGAGATCCCTCCAGACCTCGCCACCCTGCGCGTACGGCTACGACCCCTCCGAACCACGCTCTCAGGCCCCGCTCACCGCTGCTTGACCAAAACCTTCATCTAAAGACATCGCCCGAGCAAACTACCGCGCCCAATGACCCACCGACATCGGTCCCCGGTTGCGACCCAACATGCCAGCAAACCCCAACGGGCGGCTAGGCCATCGTCCTGGAATCAGACGAGCATCGACGGCGATCGCGACAACAGTGGGAACAGAACAAGCAGTCAGCCTTCTACCTCCACCGCCGATGACCGCGTACGATTGACCTGTGCTCGTGGAGGATCAGGTCTCTCGTTTCATCCGAAGACAAGCCGACTCCTCATCGTCGACGAAGGTGTCTGGCGTTCAGTGGTTCCGAACTGACCTACACATCCACACCACATACGCCCATACAGCACAGCGCACCAAGCAAACTCCAGGAATTAAGAAGTCAATCATCTCGCACGAGTACCGAAAGAAAGTACATAAACTTCACTTCGCTCACCCAACAACGAAGTGTCGACTGTGATGATGCAGTGGACATCCATCTTGGATCGTATTGCATCAGGAGAAAGCGCTGTCACCGAGTTCAAGCAGAACTACGGGGACAGGAGGGCTATCGGAAGAACGATCTGTGCGTTTGCCAACACTCTTGGCGGAGTGTTGATCTTGGGCGTAACGGACTCACGAGAGATAGTCGGTGTGAAACAGGATCCTGAGAAGGTGCAGGAGCGACTAACGGCGTTCTTGCAAAGCGGTTGTAGCGCACCTGTGAGTGCCCGACTTGGGAGCCATAAGGATACTAACGGCTGGGTTCATTGGCTTGAAGTGCCGCGCCAAAGAGGCTTTGAACCACTACGTTTTGGCGGCCGAGTTTGGGTGAGGCGAGGACGAAGTAGTGTTGAACCTTCTCCCTCAGAGTTGCATGAGTTGTACAACATGTTTGGTTACATTCTGACTGAAGAGCGGGCTATTGACGCGGCATCCGTTGAGGCATTGGATTTTCAGTCGTTCAGAGTCTTCCTCAAGAGGAGTGGCTTCGAGACGGAAGAGTTTCCACAACCGAGTAGAGAGGATGACCTTCGCAACCGCGGCGCTGTCGTGGAAGTAGGTGGGAGGCTTCGGGCAACTTTGTACGGCGTGCTCGCGTTTGGCAGAGAGCCCCAGAGCTATCCGCAGACTCGTAGTTTTACGATCGGCTATGTTGCTTATGACGGAGTTGACAGGTCGGACCGCACGTTGATAGCCGGGGAGGCGTTAGGCCGCGTCGGTGAACAAGTAGATCGGGCTGCTGGTTGGATAGCAAGTCTCGGCAGAGTCGAGTCCTATGAAGGCCTGAGGCGCACGGACCGCTTCTTGTTGCCACTGCGGGTTCTGCGCGAGGCTCTAGTCAATGCTGTTGCACATCGTGACTATGCCATAACTGGTTCGAGAATCCTTTTGGAGGTTTTCTCTGACCGTGTAGATCTGACAAACCCAGGACTGTTGCCCAATCACATGACGGTAGCAAGCGTGATGGCGGGTGGCCACCCACGGTCCAGAAACGAACTTGTCGCGAACTATCTTCAGACACTCGGCTACATGGAACAGCGCGGCCGAGGCTGGCCCATCATGCGCCGCGAAATGCAACAATTCAACGGCACAACTCCAGAACTAATCGAAGACCCAGGCAGCAAATCAGTCCGCGTCACCTTCAAACTCAAACGACCAGGACATTGGTGAGTATGAAGATGCAAGTTGTTCTCTCCGATGTTGCTTTTTTGTCGAGAGCAAGTCAAGCCTAATCTCTCTGAAGGCGTAGCGCCTGTTGCTACAGAGTCTCGCGATGCGCGCGTTACAAGCTAGCCGTACTCTATCGTCAGGCGACAATGGAGGGACAATTGCTTATGGATAAGATTTTTCAGGATCATTGGTGCAGCGAGTTCAGTTATCGTAATCGCTAGGCGATTGATGGTGTGGAGATTGAAGGAGCGCCAAGCACTAGACGTACAGCAGACCAGGCCGACGCGGCCGGGTTATCGTCGTCCACACAACCAGCCACTCAACTTAACCCCACCCGCAAGATTGTCTACCTTGCCGAACAATCGACTCGAAATAGCTAGAGAATTAGCATGTCTAATGCGAATTGTTGGCATGGTTCCTCTAGAAGTATATCGGCATCCTCGTCATCTCCATAGAATAGCGAGGGCAATAGGAGACCTGGAGTTACCGTACCGCAAGAGAGTTAAGAAGTCAGCTTTCCTGATTGATAGTTGGCGGCCTGCCTCGATGACGGAGTCGGGATTCGAAGGTGTGACTCGACTCTGTGAAGGCTACTTTCTCTCAATTCGTCTTCACGAATCTGAGAGTTGGTCGCAGTTCAGGTGGTCACTAAGGCGTCCTCTAGGGTCTCGAAGGGATCGCTTGATTGTTATTGCGAGTGCTGATGATCTAGTATCGAGCACACGGAGGATACGTTGTGTCCTAGTGGATCGACGAGTCACGGAGTCCTCCGATGGTAGGTCGCTTGTGTTGATGACATCGGATCTACGGCCTACTGATAGTCGAATCTGTTCTGTCCGATGTTCGACAGCTATTCCAGGTGATGCAGTTTGGCTTGTAACTACCTGAGTCTGACCTTCCGGAACCCAAGCGCGATTGGATAGTTGCGGACAGCGGGTGGTCTGTGGGATCACATAGGGAGTTGCCCGTAGATGACGAGAGTATTGTCAACTGCAAGAAGGAGGCAAGTGAGATTGAGATGCTAATTCAGCAAAATAGAGACGGTCGATTGATGGAAGCACTAGTGTCACGAATTGCACTCTTGATTCTGTCAGGGTGCTACTTTTGACACTTTGCTCGCAACGAAAGGGATTTTGCCTTCATCGATTTCACCAGAAGAGTTCACTGCTCGCGCAATTGCAACGTCTGCGATCGATGCATTGTTATTCGGAATCTTGTTAATTGTCGCGTTACTGCTGTGCGTATACTGGCTAGTCTTCGTTTACCGCAAGATTGTAGATTTGCCTCATCGGGATCGACCGTCGAGTCGGAACAGGACAATGGACATGTGTTTGGACCTTGGTCGGATAAACTACGACATGGTCCGGAAATCACTCAGAAACGGTTGCAGGATTACCCTGAATGAACAGACTTGGCTCGGTGAAGCAGGTCGTGGCTGACGCTGAGTGTTTGGGTGGCTATGTTTGGCGACTACTTACCTAGCTAGCCAACTCAGCCAAACGCCACCGACAAGTCACTCACGCCCCCTACTACGTCTTGTCCAACGCGAGTTGACCTTCCAATGTCTCAGTCTTGGGTAGTTTCACCGACTCTGATCTACCGCCTAGTTTGGTAATGTTCGGTAGATACGTTGGCAAGTCCGGCAACGCGAGCAGTTCGTCTATTGACATGAACTGAACCTTTGGAGGGTCACCAAGGTATTCCGTAAGTCGAACTTTACTTGCGTTGCGCTCAAACGTGGTGCGGTACTCGTCGAAAGCTACTAGCACTGCTGCGACGGCACCGGGCACGTCTTCTATAACTTGTGTGAGCGCACGGACAGCATCGGGCGTCACTTTTCCTGATTTGACTTGAACCACTGCGTAATTTCGCCGATTTTGCCCTCTGCGGTTGTGACCGCTTTCTTCGCTATCGGAAAGAAACGAAGCAACCCGTCAACACCACCATCAGCACCAGGTTCACCCGGGTTGGACCTATGAATCATGTTGGCGGTGCCAAGCACACCACAAACCCATTTCTCGAACTCGAACCTGCCAAACAGAGAACCCGTCGCCAGGGCACGCGCCTCTTCAACAGTTGTGGGCAAACCGAACACGTCGATATGGAAATCGTTCAGTTTGTCAAAGTTGCCCAACAACCTGTTCTTTACCAGACTCGCTGCGTATCGTGAAGTGTCGATACCGATCCAGCGTCTATTCAACTTCTCGGCAGCGTGCAGTGTTGTGCCACATCCACAGAAAGGGTCAAGTACTAAGTCGCCTCTGTTGCTGCTAGCAGTGATGATCCGTTCGAGAAGCGCTAAGGGTTTCTGAGTGGGGTAACCAAGACGTTCTTGAGAAGTTGATGCCTGTTGGAAAGACATGATGTCTGACCAAACATCTGTGAGAAGCACGCCCTTTGTCTGATCCAGATATTGCCGACGACCACCAGGCCGGTCGTCTCGGTATTTGCCACGCTCATCTTGCTTGTTGAACCGTGCAAACATATTCACGCTTATGAGGCAAGTATTGCTTTGTGAAATTGAACGCCTTGCCTTTGGTGTAGTAGAGGATCACGTCGTGGCCACGCACGAAGCCCGCCACTTGAGTTTTGAAACCCGAAGCAGTGCGCAGATTCCAGATGATTTCTCGCCGGAACCTAGGGTGCCCGAATATGGCGTCCATAAGCATCTTGAGATAGTGGCTTGCGGTTGGATCACAGTGCAGGTAGACGCTGCCTGTGCGTTTGAGCCCGTTTGAGATGTTTGAGCCTCACTCCCATGTTCAACAGATAGGCAGAAATGTTGTCTTTGCCGCGTGTGCCTCGCAACTGAAGCGTGAGTCTGACTATCTGTGCGACTGTTAGATCAGATGGGTCTCGACTGACTTGGATTTGTTCGTATAGTTCCTGTTCAGCCCCCCCATGTCCATGTGTCATCAAACGCTGCTACTGCTTCGATGTCTTTGCGACCCTTAGTGGAGAACGGCAGGTTGTAAGTGACATTGGAGTTGAAGGGCGGATCAAGATAGATCAGATCAACCGAGTCGTTGGGGAACATCACCATGTCGCTCAAGACATCAAGATTGTCGCCTCGATGTATCTCCCGATTGGATGTGCGAATATCCCTGTCACCTGTGTGCGGAGGGCGCGCTGCTAGCCGATAATCCGAAGTGTTCACTGTTGCGTCGTTTCTTTCGGTTGTACTGTTGCAACTAATGCGCGTGTCGCAGCTTCGAGCGTTGCCCAGTCAACCAGGGGCTCATCTGGGTTAATCCACGAAGGAAACCTGGGGTCGGGGTCGGTGTCGGGTTTGCTCATAGTGAGCCTCCGTGTTGTGGTGGTGGACATAAAGCTAACCCGTGTCACTGTGCGCCTGTCAACCGTGCCCATGTGAGCCGTCGTCCGTGCATCCGATGCGCTAATTCGCTCATCCTATACCCGATTTTGAGTAGTCTTCGGTTGAACTTGAAAGTGTTCTCATCCACATACCTATGCAAATGACGGGGTGACATGTAATGATGAGTACCAATATAGACCCGTTTCAGGAGACTCCAAAAGTTCTCGATCCCGTTTGTGGACACTTTGCCTCGCACATACTCCCCAAGTGAGTGTTTGACACTTTCATGCTTGTACCCCATGTCGCTCAAAGAGTCATAAACGCTGCTGTAGTCGGTGAACACGCTCGCTCCTTTGCGGGTAGTTGCCTTCACCATCCCTGTCGCGGTAGCCGCGGTCACTGCGTGAGCGGTAGTCGCTACCACTTCTCCAGTAGCCCGATCCTTGACTCCGATCACTGGTGCCTTACCGACTGTGCCCCGTCCAAGCTTCTTGCGTTTGTTGGCGTGCCGGTTGGCTTCTTTACCTCCGATGTAGGTCTCATCGGCTTCAACCGGCCCTGAGAACCCTGCTAGCTCACCGCTAGCCATCGCTTCCCGTATGCGATGACCTAGATGCCAAGCCGACTTCTGAGTGATCCCAAGATCAGAAGCGAGCTGGATTGAGCTGATCCCCTTTTGGGCGGGACAGGATCAGAAACATCGCTAGCAACCATGTTTGCACTCCAAGCTTCGAGGATTGCATAACAGTCTGCGATTTGACACTAAAATGTTGACGACATTTACGACACCGGAACGGCATCGGCTTACGCGAGGTCACCTTTGCCACGTTGTCACTGTCACAGTGCGGGCAGGTGATCCCGTTCGGCCACCGCCAAGCCACAAACCACTCTTCAGCCGTCGCGTCGTCCGGGAACCGTGCCAACAGTTCACGTATTGAGGCGCTGACCTTAACCAGATCACAAGCTCTGCTCATGTAGCCATGATGCCATAGGGGTGTGACAACGCAACCAGATCAGCACCTCTGAGCGACTGCCACTAACCTGAGTTGTATATGCAAAGCATGGCTAGCTACGTAAGTAGTCGCCCAACGCATCGTCGTTGCGCCATGCTCGATCAGTGCGATTGCTTTCTCACCCGAAGGACAGATTGTCTTGACTGTCAACAACACTGGAGACGACCTCGGGAAGCTAAAACCATCATGAGTAATAGTGAGTCGTTCTCATTTGAGGTTGTCGACATGCTCACTGTCGGCACATTGGGCCCCAAGGGTCAACGTGTCTTCTACCTTCAATGTGCAGCTGAAGGCAAACTAGTGTCGCTCAAGTTCGAGAAGACGCAGGCAGCAGCATTGGCAAAATATCTAGACACGATGCTGCAGAAACTCGAACCGATCAAGAAGGGCAAGCTTCCGAGCAGGCTCGACATGCGCGAGCCAGTAATCGAAGCGTGGACGATCGGATCGTTGGGAATCGCCTATGACGATCGTGGCGACCGGATAATTCTTGTGGCCGAAGAAGTGATCGACGACCCAGACCGAGTCGGTGCATCTGCTCGATTTACCTTGACTCGAGAACAGGTTGCTGCCTTGACTATGCGTGCCAACGCCGTGGTAGCAGCAGGGAGACCTCCGTGCCCCTTCTGTATGCGACCGCTTGAACCAAATCTTGGCAACTGGTGCCCATGTCACAACTAGCTCAAGCGGACACTACGCACCGCTAGGCGAAGGTGAGCGACGAGACGTCACTACTCAGAGACCGCGCACCGATAGAGACACAGCGTGCCATCGAGTTGCTAATAGACGGTGATGTGTCACCACTCGGGCGCATGCCCTATAGCTCCAATGCAACATTTCTTGTTGAGGTATCTGACAATACCCAAGCGCAAGGGATTTACAAACCGACCCGAGGCGAGCGACCGTTGTGGGACTTCCCCCATGGTCTGGCTCACCGGGAAGTTGCAACGTTCCTCATCGACCAGGAACTGGGTTGGGGTCTGATACCACCAACAGTGGCGCGTGACGACTTACCGTTTGGCTACGGATCCTTACAACTATTCATGCCAGCGAAGTTCGAAGAGCATTACTTCACACTTGCAGGCGAAGAGCGTCTACAGCCACAGTTCCGGCGGCTCTGTGCACTAGACGTCGTTATCAACAGCACAGATCGAAAGTCTGGACACTGCCTTTTGGGAACAGACGACACGATCTGGGCAATTGACAACGGTCTGACGTTTCACGCAGAGTTCAAACTCCGCACAGTCATCTGGGACTTTGCGAGCGAACCGTTACCCACCGATGTACGAGCCGACCTACAACAACTGCTCGACAACGGACTGCCCGAGGCGATCACCGAGACCTTGTCGCCACTCGAGAACGCGGCAACCCTAACCCGAACACAGGCCCTAGTTGATGCTGGTCACTTCCCGGCCGAAAATGATCGTCGCAGTTGGCCCTGGCCGCTTGTCTAACGGTTAGGACAGCCCGGCAGGCAACTCGCTCTCGCAGTAGATTAACCGTCACCCAGGCGGTACGTGACCTCTCCAGCCATCAGGGTCATCGCGACCCGAGTCTCAAGCAGCGTCTCAACATCTCCAGCGAGAGGGTCATCGTCTAGCACGACGACATCGGCAGCTTTGCCCGGACGCAGCGATCCCACAACGTGATCCATCTCGGCGGCATAGGCCGAGTCACGCGTACCGTGAACCAGCGCCGCGTCCAGGGCCAGCGCCCAGTCAGGGCGATGAGGCTCCAGCGTCGGATCCAGCGGCGACCGCCGGGTCGCAGCGAGATACATATTGGCCAGCGCCTCAAGTGGTGCTGTCGGGGAGTCCGTACCAAACGCGAGCGTGGCACCAGCCCGCACAAACAGGGGCCATGCAAACCCCATGCTGGCCCGCTCGGAGCCAAGCATGGCGATCCAGTTGTCGAGGAACATCGGATCCACATGCACCGGCTGCATTGAAGCCGTCAGGCCCAGGGCACCGAGCCGCTCAATGTCATCTGTCGTGGCGTACTCAAGATGCTCAACTCGATGACGTGCGCTAAAGGCAGTGTTGCGCTGCTTCGTGGCCCCGAACGCATCCAGCGCCAGCGAGATCGCCCGATCGCCAATCGCGTGTACCGCCACCTGCAACCCCAGAGCGTCGGCCGCAGTTACAAGGTCGGCCAACTCAGCGGGCTCCCACACCGGATCAGCGTTGCTGCCATCGGTGTAGGGCATGCGCAGAGCAGCCGTGCAACCGTCAATCGTGCCATCAAGCATCAACTTGATGCCGGTAACCCGCAGGAGGTTGCCATGGTGCTGGCGGCGAAGTTCCACGACCCGGGTAACGGCCGCAAGATCAACAGAGGCATCACCCGACGGGTACACGATCATGTGAGCGACGATCCGCGACGTCAACTCGCCTCGCTCCAACAGCGTCGCCATTGACTCCAGCGTCTCTTCGTCTAGAGCCATCTCGACCAATGTGGTTACGCCAGCGGCCGCATACTCGGCGAGCGCCACACTCAGGTGATGCTGGATGGCGCCCGGGCCCGACTCGCTCAACATTGGCCAGGCATGAAGCCGTGCCGCGCTCTCGAGCAGGTACCCGGTCGCCTCACCCGTGCCAGCGTCACGGACAATCTCTCCGCCAGCAGGATCACCTGTTGCCGCAGTGATGCCCATCTCTTCGAGCGCAAGGGAGTTAACCCACACCGAATGCAGGTCGTGAGCCTCCAGATATGCGGGCCGGTCAGCTACAACCGAGTCGATCAGCGCCTTGTGCGGCTCGCCACCCGGCAGCACCGCATGCACCCAGCCGGTTCCTAGCACCCGATCGCTACCCGGGTCGTCAACCACACGCTGCTTCAGACGCTGCTGGATCTCCGCAACGCTGCGTGCCGACCGCAGCTGAACCTTTGGTGGCACTGGCTCCTGTCCACTCAACGTGGGCGTGCCCGTCAACGAAACCCGGAAGGATCAGACCTCCCGCTGAGTCGATCCGCACAGCACTGTCGCTGGCAATTGCCCGAGCGCCTCGCAGGCTGCCCGCATAGACAATCGAGCCGCGACGCGCCACCAGAGCCTCGGCCGAGGGCCGCTCGGGGTCGGCGGTAAACACCCTCCCGCCATAAATCAACTGTTCTTGCATCGAGGGACCGATCCGCGAACAGTACCTAGCTACTAAGCGGTTACCTATTGAGCGCCAGTTGGCTGACCGACGAGCAGGCAGGCAGCACGACCCGATGGTGACTCAACCAGTTCAGGCTTTGTGTCATGACAGACATCAATCGCCACAGGGCAACGTCCCACAAACCGGCATCCTGGCTGAACGTCGAGCGGACTCGGCGGCTCACCGAGCAGCCTGACCTCCTGCTTCAGATCCCGCTTGAGGCTTGGTGCAGAAGCAAGTAAGGCCTGCGTGTAGGGGTGCTGGGGATTGTCGAAGATGTCCTCGCAGCGGCCGTACTCGACCGCGCCACCCAGATACATCACGAGCACATCCTCGGAGATGTGACGCACCACACCGAGGTCATGGGAGATGAACATCAGCGTCAGATTGAGCCGTTCCCGCAGGTCATCGAGCAGGTTGAGTACCGACGCCTGCACCGAGACATCTAGCGCCGCGACCGACTCATCGGCAATCAACACCGCAGGATCAAGCGCCAGAGCCCGTGCGATCCCGATCCGCTGGCGCTGCCCGCCTGACATCGCTCGAGGCCGCACGTCGAGGAACCGCTCGGGCATCTCAACAAGGTCAAGCAACTCCGCACAGCGAGCGTCGATCTGATTGCGAGGAACACGATCATGCACCTTGAGCAACTCGCTCAGGATCTGGCGCACCGACAGCGACGGGTTGAGCGACGATCCTGGATCCTGAAACACCATCTGAATGGCTCGCCGCTGCGCCTGGGTGCGCTTGGTACCTAGCTGTTGACCGTCGTAGGTGATCGTGCCCGATGCCGGTTTCACAAGTCCCACGAGTGCTCGTGCCACAGTGGATTTACCACAGCCACTCTCGCCAACGATGCCGAGGCTGCGGCCCTCTCCGATGGTGAAACTCACACCGTCAACGGCCGTCAGGTGAACCGATGTCCCACGGATCCTCGACAGCCACGAGTTCTTGATTGCAAACCTTACATAGAGGTCTTCAACCACCAAATCTCCGCTCATCGGACCCCCTCAAGCACCAGTTCATCACGTATACATGCTGACTCGACTGCGCCATCTGCTGTTCGGGCCAGCCGGTAAGGCGCGTCCCCGCAGGCATCAATCACGTGCGGGCAACGATCGGCAAAGCGGCACCCCTTCGGGAAGGCTCTCGGGTCGGGTGGGCGACCCGCGATGCCTTCGAGACGATCGGCTGTCACATCAATAACCGGTGCCGAGTGCATCAACGCATGCGTGTAGGGATGCCTTGGGCGCCTGAACAGCGCCTCAGCCGAGTTGATCTCGACGAATCGCCCGGCATACATCACCGCAATCCGATCCGAGAGTTTGCGCAACACCGGTAAGTCGTGCGTGACAAAGATCAGACTCATACCACGACTGCGCACAAGACCCAGCAACAACTCAAGGATCTGATGTTGGACAGTTACATCTAGGGCGTAAACCACCTGACAGCTCATGTGGCCACGAGCGTGAACGACGCTTCGGTGCCGGGATCCCGACCTCACGCATCAGCCCGATGGCATCTTCGAGAGCCTCGGACTTGGATCTACCAAGCTGCAGCCGGGCCCCGAGCCCGATGAGATCACCGACTCGCATCGTGGGATTGAGCGCTGTCATCGGCTCCTGGAACACCATCGACATGCCAGAGCCACGGACTTCTTCAGCCGTGTAGTGCCTTAGTCCGTCCCCATCGACTGCAAACTTGAGATCCGCTGCCGCCAATGTCGTCGATGTCCAGTGAATGTCACCGAAAGGTCACGAACAGCAAGCAGAGGTTTGGGATTAGTGGCCATGACTACTCCGAAATCCAGTCGTCAAGCCCGTCACCCATGAGCATCAATCCCAAGCCAATGATTGACAGCACAACACCGGGAGCGGCGGTCAACCACCATTGGTCACGCAAGAACTCCTTGCCGCCTTCGATCATTGATCCCCACTCCGCATCTGGAGGTGGATACCCAGACCGATAAAGCTGAAAGCAGCCAGTGCCAAGATCGCATACAGGATGTCGGTCGTGAAATACACAACAGTCTGTGAGATCGTGTTGGGCAGGATGTGACGACCGACTATCCGCCAATGCGGTAAGTCAGCTGCCCGGGCCGCATGCACATAGTCGATATTTCTTACTCTGAGAATCTCGTCACGAATCAAGCGTGCATAGATCACCCAGACCGTCAACGTGAATGCCAGCAGGATCGTGCTGGCTCCCTGTCCGAGCGCAAAAACAAGCGCAATGATGAGGATGTATGCAGGGAATGCTTGAACCACATCCGCTACCCGCATGATCACAACGTCAACCCAGCGACCCGCATATCCCGCTATTGCCCCGAGAATCGTGCCAACAATCAGCGGGAACAACGCCCCGAGAATCCCGACAGTCAAGTCGATTCTCGCGGCATGGATGAGCCGCGAGAACACATCACGGCCAACCTCATCGGTACCGACCAGATGCTCAGAGGACGGGTCAGCAAGACGGTTGACAACATCTTGCGCATTGGGATCATGGGGTGCGATCCACGGCGCAAAGATCGCAATCAGCGCATAAAGACCGACGATCGTAAGCCCAACCCAGAACTTCTTGGGAAGCTTCGGTCGGACTGACTTGTGCTCGGAGGAACTTGTTTCGGAGTCGGTGTCAGTAGATGCCACAGCAGAGCCGTTTGCGTCCGCAACATCAACCGCACTGTTTAAAGCAGTTGGATCACTCATGCTGAAATCTCCACCCGAGGATCAAGGATCGCGTTAATCACATCAGCAATGAGGTAAACGGCCACGACTACCAGAGCGAACAGCAATGTCAACCCCTGAATTGCAGGGAAGTCACGCTGTGATGCTGCCAACACCATGCCTTGACCCAGACCCGGAATACTGAATGTCGTCTCGATGACAACCATGCCAAAGAGCAAGAAACTCGTTTCGATTGCAAGCAACGTGACCATCGACGACAGCGTGTTCCGCAACACAAACCGGCGGATCAAACCGAAGCCGCTAAAGCCGATCGAGTGCCCCACCTGCACATAGTCACTCTCAAGAACCTTGATAGTCGACGTGCGCAGGCTGCGGATGAGCACTGGCGACAGCGACACACCGAGGGCAATCGATGGCAGAACCATGTGGTGCAGGTGGCCGAAGAAGCCCTCGCCATAGCCACCCACGGGTAACCACCCGGTGGGTAACGCCACCAGCACTATCAACATCAAACCCACCCAGAACACGGGCATCGTTATCCCGAGCAGGCTGAGACCTCGTATTCCTTGATCGGTTGCTCCGTCCCGTTTGACAGCCGCCAATATTCCCAGCGGCACCGAGATGATGAGGCTGACGAGTACCCCGCCGGCCACCAGCCAGAAACTGGGCCCGATGCGTTCACTGATAATGCTGGTAACTGGCTGGCGCGACTTGAACGAGTAGCCAAAGTCGCCTTGTGCAACGTCACCGAGATAGTGGGCGTACTGGACTACGAAGTTGTCGGCTAGTCCCAACTCTTCACGTACCTCAGCGACGTCCTCATCGGACGCCCGGAGTCCGGCAACGACCCGTGCCGGATCTCCGGGGGCGATCTTCAACAGCATGAACACCAGCAGGACCACGCCCATTAGCAATGGGATCGAGACCAGCAACCTCTTGAGGACAAACCCGAAGCGACCCATAGTTCAGGCTCCCGTGATCCTCAGCTAACGGCTAACCGGTACTTACTGTTCCAACCAGATCGTGTCATACCACCAGGTGGCCCAGGGAGCAGGTGCGAACCCGTGAACCGAAGGCTTGACCGCAAAGGCTGTTTGCTGGTTGGTCAGACCAACGAAGGGTGCCTCGTTGAAGATCTCGTCTTGGACCATGGTGATCGCAGCATCTTGAGCAGCGGGATCAGTGGTTCCAGTGAAGTCAAGGTACCCAGCCTCAAGAACATCCATCGGGAAGCCTGTAAACAGATAGCTGACCGCTAGGTAGTAACCAATTGGGTCAGCGGCTGTCGGCGAGATGGCACTCATCGTCCACAGATCCATCTCATACTCGAGCGAACTTGTGCGCTCAATGTGTGACGTCGTGTCAAGCGCCTGGATTGTCACATCAATGCCGATGTCAGCAAGCGACGCCTGGATGACCTGTGCGACCAGGTCGTGGTTAACGAGACCAGAGTCGTATGTCAACTCAACGCTTATGCCTTCCGCGCCAGCTTCGGCAAGCAAGGCTGCAGCCGCATCTACATCACGGCTGTAGTAAGGCTGAGAGGGTGGTGCCCAGCCCGCGATATTTGGTGGAATACCGCCGTTGCCTTTCTCATAAGTACCGTTTCCGAGAGCGACAAGAGAGTCCGTGTCAATCGCTAGAGCAATGGCACGGCGTACCCGGACATCGTCAAATGGTGGAGCCGTGGTGTTGAAGCCAAGGAAAGTCATCAAATGGTGAGGAGCAAAGACAAGTTCGCTGGCATCAACTGAAGGAACCTGATCGGGCGGCACCAGAATCAACTGAGCATTGTTGGCTTCATATGCAATCATGCGCTGGTTGACATCGGACGTCTCGGTAATCACGATGCGATCGATATAGGGACGCTCAGGGTCGTGATAGTGCTCGTTGCGGGTGAGCACGAGTTCCGCACCAGGTGACCACGACTCCACGGCATATGGGCCTGCACCGATCGGGTTGGCCATCTACTCCTCGCGGCTCATCCCGCCGTAGTCCAGAGGCATGATTGCCGCCGACTGCCAGGTGAGCACAGCTTCAAGACTTGAATCGGGGTATCCCATCGAGAAGACGAGACTGTGATCATCGACGATCTCAGTGGTGTCAATAGCCGCGTACAAGATGCCGTAATTCGGCCCTGCCTTCCACTCCTCAACCGAGAACGCGACATCGGCTGATGTCACCGGAGTGCCATCAGAGAATGTCGCATCCGGGTTCAGAGTCACGCTGAAGGTCAAGGCTTCATCGTCGTACTCCCAGGAATCTGCCAATCCTGGGCTGAGCGTCTGACCGTCGGGATTTGCCCGGATGAGAGGCTCCATCACGTGTTGGATGTACTGGATTGAGCCCAACTCAAGGGCGTTGTCGGGATCCCATCCTTCATGGAAAAGTCCCCGCACCACGCGCAATTCGCTACCTGGCTGCGGGCCCGAAGGTTCAGATTCCGTGCTAGCGGCATCCTCTGTGCTGCCACCAGTACCTGCATCGCCGCTAGTTCCCGTTGAAGTGTCTGCAGATGTGTCTTCTGTGTCCCCGTCATCACCGCAGGCAGCGGCAACCAACATCACCGCTGCTGCGACCGCAAGAAGTCGTAATGTCCATCCGATTCGCCTTTGTCGAGTCTTCATAACGTGTCCCTTCTTGGATGATTGGGGTCGGAGTTGATCGAGGTTTCACGTGTGGCCGCGATGCGACGGCTACATTATCAACTGATAGGCACCCGAACCTATCGCTTGATAGGGTGCCTGTCAAGAGAACTTCTTCAGGAGGTTCCAACTAGATGCTCTTGCAGACTTTGAAAAGACACTGAACTGTGCCTCGTATCACAAACAGACGGGTGCCAACCCGTGACGTAATCCTGCGTGAGGCCTCGCAACTGTTCGCCGAGCGCGGCTATCACGGCACCTCTACGCGTGACATCGCTAGTGCGGTGGGCATCAGGCAGCCTTCGCTGTTCCATCACTTCGCCTCCAAGCCAAAGATAATGCAGACACTGCAGGAGCTTGATCTCGGTCCTGCCGTTGAGCGATTGGAAAACGCCCGCACAGCGAAGGCTCGGCCGGCCGCGCAGTTGTACTACTTCTTGTATATGGAGGTGCTCCGCTACCTCGACTCAAGCTTGAACTTCACAGGGACAACCTCAGCAGCAGTGTTGCGCGACCCTCAGTTCTTCAAGGCTCGTGACGAGTACAAGCACGTGCAGTCACTCCAAAGCGAGATCATCGCTAACGGCATAGACGCAGGAGAGTTGGTGACGATCGACGCAGATCTAGCGAGCCGGGTAATTGACTGGGTGATTGAGGGAGTCTTGATTGATGCCACCCGCAACTCTGATGTCAGTGCTCCCGTCTTCGCGGAACTGCTTGCCTCCTTCGTGATCCGTTCATTGCTTGCTGATGTTGACGAGTTAGCCGCTGTGCGCAGCGAAGCTATGGCTCTCGCAGGTACGGCCAACGGCACCGACGTCTAGGAGAGCCCGAACTGCTTTAGTGATGACCAGACGCTTCAAGTTTGGCACGGGCCGCGATGATGGCTTCACGAAGGCGAGCCACAATGACATCAACCTCGTCGCGGCTGATAACTAGCGGTGGTGACATCACATTCAGGTTTGTGATGGGCCGCACAATCAGGCCCATAGCGTCGGCTTCGTTTGAAACCCACTTGCCAACCCCAAGCTCTTCGGGATAGTCGCGCTTAGACGCGGCGTCAGCAACAAACTCGACACAACCCATAAGGTGCGAACCTCGAACGTCACCCACCATCGGTAGATCGCAGAGATCTTCGAGTTGTTCAATGAAGTAGGGACCGATCTTTTTGACGTGATCGAGCACACCTTCACGTTCCATGATCTCGATGTTCTTTAGCGCTGCAGCACATGAGACGGGGTGACCTGAATACGTGTAGCCGACTCCAAAACATCGCCCAAATCCGGGTGCCGATATCACATCAAAGATCTCATCGCTGAAGATCATGGCCCCAAGGGGTAGGTAGCCGGAGGTGAGACCCTTCGCCGATGTGATGATGTCGGGTCGTAAACCGAACATCGACTCTGATACGAACCACTCGCCGAGGCGTCCGAACCCCGTCACAACCTCGTCAGATACGAAGATGATCTCGTGCTCGTTGCAGAAGCTTGCTATGCGCTGCAGGTAGTCACCGGGAGGCAAGATCACACCACCTGAACCCATGACCGGCTCTGCATAGAACGCCGCTATCGCTGATGGCCCACCAAGTTGGTCGACCTTGTTCAGGAACTCGGTGACAAGGTCATCAGCGAACTCGTCTTCAGTGCGGCCGTTGCCGTGGCGGTAGTAATTGGGGCTGCTGAGATGATGGATTGTGTCGGTGATATAGGTGAACTCGGGCTGTCGGTCACCAGGCTTACCACCAATCGAGACAGACGCCAGCGTGGTGCCATGATATGAGTCAACACGGCTCAAGATGTGTCGTCGTTTTGGCTCGCCTCGCACCGACCAGTAGTACTGGATGAGCCGCAATGCAGAGTCGTTGGCTGTTGAGCCACCACAAGTGAAAAAGACATGATTGAGCGATCCAGGTGCCAACTCTGCTAACCGTTCCGCTAACTCGACCGCAGGCACATTTGTCATGTCGGTAAAGGGATTGGCATAGGCGAGATTGCGCACCTGGCTGGCAATCGCCTCGGCCATTTCTTCACGACCAAGACCGATGTTCGTACACCACATCCCGCCGACGGCATCGATGTATTCCTGACCATGCACGTCCAGCAACCGCGCACCGGTGCCGTCGCTAATGGGTAGCACAGCATCGGTGAGATAGCTGTCAAAGAGTTGGTATGGATGCAGCAAGTGACGCTGATCCGCAGCAACTATGCGCTCGGCGAGAGTCTGGTTCATGACGCCATCCTTCCTAGAAGTACCGTAACCTATCAAATGATAGGTTACGTCTAGGCGGCGAAGTCCAGCGGCTGCAGATGCAGCCAGTCCTTCGCGCTGGGAGGTGCTGTGTGAGGTGTTAGCGGGCTTCTAGAGTGTCGCTTAGCTTTGGCAACACCTTGTGGACATCGCCAACAATTCCCAGGTCGGCGACCGCAAAGATCGGCGCCTCGGAGTCCTTGTTGATAGCGATGATGTTCTTAGAGCCCTTCATCCCCACGAGATGCTGGGTTGCACCAGAGATCCCACACGCGATGTAGACGGTGGGTTTGACAACCTTGCCGGTCTGGCCCACCTGGTAGCTGTAAGGCACCCAGCCGGCATCAACGATGGCACGGCTCGCACCGGGTGCGGCACCGAGGTTGCCTGCCACCCTCTCAATCATCGAGTAGGCACCAGCGGAGCCAAGCCCGCGACCACCCGAAACGACGATGGCGGCCTCATCAAGCTTGGGGCCTTCGGCCTTCTCGGTGAAGCGATCTCTCACGACGGCAGCGCCTGCAGCCCCAAGGTCTGGTACCGCTAGATCGGCAACTTCGGCTGGGGGACCCCCAACCGCGGAGGGCTCAAATGACTTAGGTCTGACCAGCCAGATTTGGGGGCCGGGACCCGTAAAGCGCGACGTCACATTGTGGGTGCCGCCAAAGACCGGTTCTATACCCACCAGACCTTCGTCGCTGCCCACGACATCGACAACGTTGGACAAGACTCCGACATTTAACTTCACCGACAGTCGAGCGGCTACGTCGCGTCCGTCATATGTCGTCCCCAACATGATCGCCTCAGGAGCCTCGAGCTCCCCTGAGTTGATCGCGGCCGCCATGGCCGATGCCACGGCAACGCCTTGCATGGTGCCATTGAGATCACCGGTGGCGTACACAGTTGAAGCGCCGTGATCGCCCAACTCGGCGGCGAGCGCTGACCCATCACAACCGGCGATCACTTCTACCGTTGTGGCTAGCTCGCGGGCCTTGGCGAGCATCTCAAGTGTGATCGTGGCGGCGCCTTCAGGACCCGCCTGCCCGTAGACCCAGATCTTGTTAAGTCCCATCTCGCCCCCTAAATGACCTTGAGTTCTTCAAGAAACGCAACGATGCGTTCATGACCGATGCCCTCGTCATCAAACACCTGGCCCGCGGCACGTGCCGGAGCCTCCGACACATCAACGATCTCTTGACCGGCACCAGCCCAACCCACATCCGAAGCGTCCAACCCGAGGTCGGCGATGCTCAATTGATCGACTGGCTTGCGCTTTGCTTGCATGATCCCCCGAAATGACGGGTAGCGGGGCTCAACCACACCGGCAGTAACCGACACAACCGCCGGTAGCGGACACTCAACTAGGTCGGCACCCGCTTCGGTCTGACGTCTCACAGAGGCAATGCCATCAGTGACTGATACTTCTTTCGCAAAGGTCACCGACGGCAGTCCCAGCAGCTCAGCAACCTGTGCAGGAACGACACCTGTGTAGCCGTCACTCGACTCGGTAGCGGCAAGTATCAGATCGGGCTCTGCACGGTCGATGGCAGCGGCCAGAACTCGTGCTGTGCCCAACGCATCCGAACCCCCCAGGGCTTCGTCGCTGATGAGAGTGGCGGAATCGGCACCCATAGCTAGGGCGGTGCGCAGACCGGCCATCTCAGAGTTGGGAACCATGGAAACAAGATGCACAGACCCGGCTCCAGCGGCTTCAACGAGCTGCAAAGCCATCTCGACGCCGTAAGAGTCGGACTCATCGAGGATCAGCTTCACGTTGCGCCGCAAGGTGTTTGTCTCGGGATCGAGCGAACCAGGATCGGCGGGATCGGGGATCTGCTTCACGCAGACAGCAACCTTCATAGTCTTCAATTGTGCCACCGCAATCACCCAGTTAGGCCGGCCTCCAGCGAACAATGTCAGACACATTTGCGGAGGCAGCTCCTAAGGACGCCCGTTGAAAGTGACAGACTGAGCCAAATGTGGATACTGCTGCTAGTGAACTCCGCCGCATCCTCTGTTACCGGTCGACGCCGGGTCGTGATCCAGAAGGCACTCTCGGCGGATCATGATGTGCGACTCGCCGAGACGGCGCGCCGTGGTCATGCCTCGCGCTTGGCGCGTTCGGCTGCCGGTGAAGGGGTGGATGCGGTGGTTGTGCTGGGAGGCGATGGCACCCTCAACGAGGCAGCCAACGGCCTGGCAGGCACAACAACGGCGCTCGCTGCACTGCCTGGGGGCTCAACCAACGTCTTCGCCCGCATTATCGGGGTGGCGGATGATCCGATCGAAGCGGCCGCGGAACTGCTTGAAGCGCTCGAAGCTGGATCAACAACCCGGATCGGGTTGGGCATGGTTCAGGGTCGCTACTTCTTGTTTCACTGCGGGATTGGCTTTGATGCCGCCGTTGTAGAGCAAGTTGAGCGCAGGGGCACCTGGAAGCGCTGGGCGGGTCACCCGCTCTTCATCTATGCGGCGATTGACACTTGGCGGCGACGGGCACACCGCAGCCGCTCACCGATGACAGTTCTTGATAGCGACGGCAGGCGGCTTGCGACGGGCCTCATGACGGTGATCCTCAACGCCAATCCCTACACATTTGTGGGCGGACGCAGCCTCGACCTAGTTCCAGAGCTAAGTCTTGGCAGCCCTCTTTCGGTGGTGACGCTGCCCTCGATGTCGCTTCATAGGTTGCTACCCGTGGCCGCGCGGGCTCTCGGTTCAGGCGAACTGGCCGACCGCAAGGGAGTCATCGTGCACTCCGGGCTAACCGAGTTGAGCGTTCACGCAGAACCGGAGATCGGTTACCAGATCGACGGTGACTACATGGGCACCAGCACAGATCTTCAGGTTGGCTGGGAACGCGACGCCCTCGAGTTGGTTGTGCCACTCACGAAATCTGACGATTCCGGTTAGCTCCCATTAGCGGCCAGATACAACCACTCGTGCGACATCGGGCACGTCTGTTATCAGTCCGTCCACACCGATTTCGACCAACTGTTGCATGCGGTCGGGGTCGTTGATAGTCCAGACATTTACAGCTAGCCCGGCTTCGTGGGCGCTGCGGACAAAGCGTGAGTCACACATGGCGTCGAAAGGATGGACATAGCTCATTTGGTGGGCTACGGCACGTTCGACTGCGGCAGACGGCTGCACGATCCCGCATAACAATGCCGTGGGGATCGTGGAGTCGACAGCACGCACAGCATCGACTGCATCAACATTGAACGACGACACCACCGCTCGCTCAGGACCCAGGTAAGCGTCAATCAGACCGGCAACGGCATCAGCCACGAGGTGATCGCTGTCATAGTCGGGGTCATCGGGTAAGTTCTTGATCTCGATGTGTACGCCCATGCCTTCGGTGACCTCAAAAGCCTCAGCGAGGCTTGGCACATATGAAGGCAAGTCATCAGCACTGATTACTCCGATGCGGCGCCCATCTTGGAGGTGAGCGTCGTGATGAACCACTGCAACACCGTCTCGGGTGCGCCGCACGTCCAATTCGACCCAGTCGGCCCCGAAATCTCGGGCGAGCTCGAATGCTTCCAACGTGTTCTCACGAGCTGCTCTAGAGGCGCCACGATGGGCGACTATCTGCACCACGCCGCAAGCTTTACACAACTGCTAGGTCCATACGAGCTTGCCAACTGCAACGAGAACGAGACAAGGGCGGTGCCGACCTAAGCCGACACCGCCCCAGTACTAGACGATTATTTCTGTTGGACGGCTAGCTACTAAACGACCAGATGAGCGCTCCATCCTCATCAACCTCCCAGGTCAACGTGACACTGGTTTCGCCGGTCTTCGAGAAGACCATAGTGCGTGGATTGTCACCCCAGCTTCCAATGTTCACGGTGCCGCCACCGTCATACACCTTGCCGGGAACATATGAGGGCTTGCCGGCGTAGACTCGCAAGGTTGCCTCATAAGTTCCAGAAGCCGAGGCAACACTGGTAGCAAGCATCGGTGCAAGGAGCAGGCACGTGATTGTCGCGATTATCGCGGCTGTGCTGGCATGCAAACGGCGGCGCTGTGAACGACTCCCGACCGCTACGCGCGTCTGGTGGGTGGGACTATCGGACCCCTTATTCAACTCTCCTAGTCAATTCCAACATGCGAAGTTCTAATCCCTCGCCGATATGTCAGACATTAAAGATAGCGCGCTCTTTAGGATGCGTCACTTGAAACTGAGCATGCTTGTTGTACCCAGATTGGCTCAGCTGATCCTTCGCCAAACGACTAGTGAATTGGGCGCTGCTAGCTACACCTCATGTCGCACTCGCAGAAGCGAGTCGGCGAGGCACAGCGACCTCAACCACCGCTCCGCTAGAGGTGCCTTCAGTGCTTCCTCGGATGGAGATCGTGCCACCGAGATGTTGCACGACGAAGGCACGAACCACCGTGAGCCCGAGGCCCGCGTCACGATCTAGGGAGAAGCCTTCGGGGACTCCAGGGCCACTGTCACCCACCCGCATCTTGACCCGTTCCGCGTCACGAGTCAGATGCACTGACACCACCTGCGTTGGTTCGTGATTGCGGACTCCTTCACCGGTGCTGGGGAGATCCGCTTCGGGGTCAACGAGATTCCTCACGTCGGCTGAGGTGACACCAGCATGCTGCAGAGCATTCTGGACAAGTTCGACCAACACCACAGCGAGCGGCATTGCGACCTCGCCGTCAATGTTGCCGGTCGAGCCGTCAACCCTGATGTCGACTGGACGCTCACTCGTTGCCAACCCGTGACGCACCATCTTCACTAGTTCAACTACAAGGTTGTCGAAGTTGACTTCTGAAGACGTGTCGCGCGACAGGTGCTCATGCACCATGGCGATCGAGGAGATGCGGCGCACGGAACTCTCAAGAGCCGCACGGGCGTCAGCACTGGGGAGCCGCCGCACCTGCAGGTTCAGTAGCGAACTCACCGTCTGCAGGTTGTTCTTGACCCGGTGATGGATCTCGCGAATCGTTACGTCTTTCGATACGAGCAGCCGGTCACGGTTTCGCAATTCCGAGATGTCCCGCAGCACCGCAACTGCCCCAGAGACCCGACCCTCGGCAAGTAGCGGGAAGGAGCGCATGACCACAGTCGTCTCAGGTTCAGGGCCAAACTCCGCGACGGTCGCGCGGCGCCGCCAGAACGAGCGCAGCACCACCGTGTCGTCGAGACCAAGATCACGCAACCGCCTACCGATTACTGACTCGATCACTCCTAGCCGATGAAGTGCGCTAACAGCGTTAGGCGAGGCATACGCGACGCGCCCCTCCTGGTCGTGCAACAGCACACCGTCGCTAACTCGTGGCTCCCGGTATTGGCCGATCTGTTCCACCTGTTCGTAGGGGAACGTGCCGTCGGAGATCATCTGCGCGAACTGTGAGTAGATGCCCCGGTAGATGTCTTCAAGCGGGCTGCGATGGCGGATCCTCGGCAACTCGCCTTCTCTTGCCAGCACCGCAATTGTGTTGGTGTTTGCGTTTGTGGCGCGGCGCACAGGCACGAAGCTCACGACACGGCTGCGGCTTCCCGGGGGATGTGTGACTTCATCGTGGACAACATCGTCATCGCCGACCGGTGGCACCGACTGGTAGTCGAGAATCTCGATCTGGCCCGAGATACCCCGGTTGATGGCGCTGTGTAGCCAGCGGGAACGAGGGTGACTAACCCGAGTTCGTACCGGGTCGGTGACATGCACCGTGGGGGCGGTTGTGGCACGCACATGGGCGAGCACCACAAAGTCGTGGGGAGTGCTTGTGCTGCCGAGGGAAACTCCGGCAGGATTCGGGCGGCTCATCGGTACCCCAAATTCGGGATGTGAGGCGAGGGGCAGCCGGTAGCGGCCAACCCCGTGAGTTATGACGGGCCGCCTCTCGGGATCGGCGTCTGCTGGGTGTTGGGGATGCTGCGCAGTGGGGACGGGCCCGCACGGTGCGTAAAGCAGTAGGTCGCCAAATGAGAGGTCAGCGAGGAGCGACCAGGCTTCAACTAACCGTTGGAGGTGATCTATTGCACCTTCCGTGAGCGTCGTCTCGGCCCGGGCCAGTTTGGCGAGGCCAAGCATGGGGCTCCGCGATGTTTCAGTGTTTCAGCCGAACCCGAGTTTCAGTGTTTCAGCCGAACCCGATCGGGTTGGAACTGTCTGGGCCGATTTCCACAAAGGCAAGGCGGCCAGAGGCGACTGCCACCTCGCGACCCTTGCTGTCGGTGAGCCACAGCACACTTGAGTCGCCAGCTAGAGCATCCTCCACCGAGGACTTGATGGCTTCGCGGTCGGTGCCATCAGCAAGGGTGACGGCGATCGGCTGGGGCGAGTCAAGGATTCCGATGCGAAGATCCACGCTTCTCCTTAGGATCCTTACGAGACGAACTTGAGTTCAGGATGTGAACGCTTGGTCGGGCCATGAGCCTTGATCCAGCGGGCCATCGACGCGAAGACTTTCGACGCTTCCGACTTCGGGTCAACTGCCATGATCGGACGTCCCGAGTCGCTGCCCTCACGCAGCGGGATCGTCAACGGCACCTGTCCGATTTGTTTGACGCCGAGCCGCTTGGCGAGATCCTTGCCGCCGCCCGAACCGAAGATCGGGTAGCGCTTACCGTCGTCACCCTTGAACCACGACATGTTCTCGATCACACCCTTGACACTGATGTTGACCTTGTCGAACATGAAGGCGGAACGTTGTGCAACCTTCTGGGCGGCAGGGTTTGGAGTAGTGACGATGTAGGCCTCTGAGCGGGGCAAGAACTGTGAAAGCGACAGTGAGATATCGCCCGTGCCGGGAGGTAGGTCAACTAGCAGGAAGTCGGGGTTGTCCCAGTACACGTCGGTGAGGAACTGCTCAAGTGCCTTGTGAAGCATGGGGCCCCGCCAGATCACTGCCTGGTCTTCCTGAGCGAAGAATCCCATGGAAATACAGCGCACCCCGTGAGCCTCGGGGGGAACGATCATGTCATCGATCACGACCGGGCCTCGGGTAACCCCGAGCATTCTCGGAATCGAGAATCCCCAAACATCAGCATCAACCACTGCGGTTGAGTTGCCCTTTGCGGCTAGAGCTATTGCGAGGTTGGCAGTGACCGAAGACTTGCCGACACCGCCCTTACCGGAGGCAACGAGCAGGGTGCGTGTGCGGTTTCCGGGCTGAGCAAAGGGAATCGCGCGGCCCTGGGCGTGACCATGTGCTTGGGTTGAACCCGCGGTTGCTGCCGGATCGCCGTGCAGGGACTGGCGTAGCTCGGCACGTTCCTCGTCGGTCATGACGGTGAAGTCAAGAGTGACGGCCTTGATACCACCGAGCCCCACTAGGGCGTTTGTGACCCGCTGTTGAATCTCGCTGCGCAGCGGGCAACCGGCGATTGTTAGTGCGATCTTTACGTCAGCATGGCCACCATCGATACGTACCCCCCGGTACATGCCAAGATCGACGATGCTGCGATGCAACTCCGGGTCTTGTACGGGCCTGAGGGCCTCAACCACCTGCGCCTCAGTTACGGCCACGAGGCGCAGGCTAACGGCTACCTAGCGCTCCCGATGGTAGAGGTTCAGGAAGTGTCGGTCTCGAGGATGCCTCGGGCAATCAGGTCATCGATTGCCTCCTCGTCAAGGTCGAGTTCTGCAGCAATCTCGCGGGTGTGCTGCCCTAAGCCGGGTGCTGGGCGGATGTCGGCGTCAGGCATGCCAGTGGCACCGAAAGCTTGTCCTTCGAAGGTCATCACCCCGATGGGTGGCTGCTCCATCTCGACTAGGTAGCCACGGGCAACCAGATGCGGATCGTGCAGTTGTTCTTTGGAGGTCAGCATCGGCCCCGCCGGAACGCCGGCGGCCAGGCAGGCCTCGGTGACCTCATGCTTGGACAAGTGTTGTGTCCAGGACGTCACGGCTGCCTCGATCTCGTCTTCGTGATTGCGTCGTTCCGAGACGTTGCTGAGGTCAAGTTCGCCTAATGCACCATGGTCGTCCGCGCTGCCTGCCAGACCCGCGAGGCTTGCAAGGGCTGCCCACTCGTCGTCGCTCCGACAGCAAATTGCAACCCACTGATCGTCACCCGCACAAGCGAACAGACCCCAGGGCGATCCCCGGTCGCTGCGATTTCCCTGTGGCCGCACGGAGTTGGCCTTCAGTGATTCGCGTGCAAGCAGATCACCCATAACGCCGATCACCTGCTCGGCCTGACACACCTCTGCATGACAACCGCTCTCAAGCACACCCCGGCGTTGCCCAAGCAGCGCAGCTACGGCGGCCAAAGCGCCCATGCGACCTGCCCAGTGGTCGGGGAAGATCGACTGGGAGCCCGAAGGCCGAGTGACATCGGCGTAATCCCACAGGTGAGTTAGCCCGCCGGTTACCTGCGAGTTGGGGCCATAGCCACGCCACGCCGACCACGGCCCTGACGAGCCCATCAACTGACTCGAGATCATCACCACATCGGGGTTCGCAGCAACAAAGTCGTCGTATCCCAGCCCGAGCCCGGCCATGGCTCCAGTTGAGCTGTTCTCGATCACCACATCGAATCGGGCAGCAGGGCCGGATCCGGCCGCGATGTCAAGCAACAATTGCCGTCCTTCAGCGGTCTTGGCGTTTACCCCCAGACTGCGCTTGGTGCGTGAAGAAGAAGCAAACGATGGTGACATCTCGCTTCCGAGCACGACCCGGATGAAGTCCGGGTAACTGCGACTCTCGATCTTGATGACGTCAGCTCCGTATTCGGCAAGCATCCGGCCCACTTCCACGCCCACGCCACCGTGACCGAAGTCAGCCACACGCACTCCCGCAAGCGGCGCTGACGGTTGTGGAGATGCAGGCGGCACTTCTGGCCAGGCCGGGGGCCCTGATGCATCACGAGCGACCCCGAGGATCTCACTGGTGTGCTCCCCAAGATGAGGTGGTCGCCCAGTGGGGCCGAGCCGGATGCCGTCAACCTCCATCCAACCCGACGGCAAGCTCATCTGCCCGCCAGTTGAGAGCGGCACCCGGTCGAAGGTCTTGCGAGCCTCGAAGTGTTCGTTGGTGATGACATCGGCGGGTTTGAGGATCGGTGTTGCGACGATGCCACGGCGCTGGGCCTCTTCGGATACCTCCTGCATGGTCATGGTCGAGAACAGTTCCTCATAGAGAGGGTTGAGCACCGCGTCGGCGATCATGAAGCGCCCCATGAAGCCGTCGTATTCGGGATCCTGCAGGTAGTCCGGTTCCCCCAGCCATGCCCTCATGGCACGCCATTGGCGGGGACTCAGCACGACCAGCCTGACGAAGCCATCGGCTGCGGCGAGGATCGTGTACACCGGCCCCGGCCCGGCACGTTTCTCTACAGGATCGACGCCCGAGGCGATTGTTCGCGAGACGTTGCTTAGCGACCAGTCGGTGATGCCAGCGGTCGCTTCATTGGCCGACACATCAATGAGTTGCCCGGCGCCGTGTTCGCAACGCTGGATGAGCGCGCAGACGATGGCGAAGGCTGCGATCAAGCCTGCGGCGTCGCCAGAGATGTTGCCGGGCGGCACCAACGGCTCGCGTTCAGCCAACCCTGCCTTCCAGCACATGCCCGAGGTTGCATCAATGACTGAACCGGGCACATCACGGCCCGCATACGGGCCTCTGCGACCGTAAGCCGTGACCGATGCAACAACTAGATGAGGATGCTGTTCAGCTAGCCGCTCTGCCTCGAGAGCATGACGAGCGGCCGTTGCATGCGCACCTGGTTCGACTGAGTCGATCAGCACATCAGCCGAAGCCACAAGCCTCTCGAAGCTCTCGGCACCCTCCGGTGAATCGAGATCAATCACGACGCTGCGTTTGCCGCAGTTGCGCATCGTGAAGAACAGCGAGTGCTGCGGGGTGAGCGGATCTAATGGTGGGAGCTGGCGGCTCGGTGAACCTTCGGGAGGCTCAACCAGGATTACTTCGGCACCGAGATCGCTGAGCAACCGTCCACAGAGTTCGCCGCGGTCAACGGCGAGATCGACAACTCGGATCCCTGCAAGGGGTCGGATCGGGATAGTCACGACTGTTCGGTCTCGACAATTTCAGCCATGTCCGCAAAGTTACGGCATAGGTGTGACAAGGTCAGCGGTCAAGTGGTTGGGTCGCAGCTACGCACGCACGTGCGCGCTGGTCAGCAGTAAGCCTCACCCGGGTTCCGAGCCGAAGATGCCGACGAAGCTGACTATCTCGCCGGGATAGCCGCCGAGGTTGTGGGTGAGCCCGAGGCTGCGGCCGGTGTCGGGGATCCGCCGCTTCTCAGGTGCCTCGCCGCGCAGTTGCAGCCACACTTCGTAAAGCATCCGCAAACCACTCGCTCCGACCGGGTGACCGAACGACTTCAACCCGCCGTCGGTGTTCACGGGAAGCTCGCCTTCAAGACCAAAGGTGCCATCAAGCACGTCTTGCCAAGCCTGGCCACGCTCGGAGAAGCCCAGGTCTTCCATAAGCACTAACTCGGTTGGCGTGAAACAGTCGTGAACCTCTGCTAGTGCCAGTTGGCTTCGGGGGTCGGTGATGCCAGCTTGGGCGTAGGCGTCAGCTGCTGCTTGCTGGCATTCGGGCAGGGTCGTGTAGTCGTAGCTGGGGTCAAGCGTCCCAGCACCGGTGCCGGTAACCACTGAGAGGCCCTTGACATAGAGGGGATTGTTGCACCACCGCGATGCATCTTCGGCCCGGCACACGATGGCCGCCGCAGCACCGTCAGCAACACCAGCGCAGTCAAACACCGACAACATCCCCGCCACCGCAGGCATCGCACAGATCCGCTCGGCGGAGATCTCCCGGCGGAACTGCGCTAGCGGGTTGCGGGCACCGTTGCGGTGGTTCTTGGCGCCAATTTGAGCGACAACGGAGCGCAGTTCGTCGAGGTCGACGCCGTAACGGTTGGCATAGGCTGGCAGGATCAGGCTGAACATCGCAGCCGCCGTGAGGGTGCGTTGGGTGCCATCGGTGGGGATCGGCATGCCATTGAGACCCTGGTAGCCGCCGTCCTTTACCTTCTCGGCCCCGAGCGCCATGGCAGTGTCATAAGCACCTGAGGCAACGGCGTAACAGGCCTGGCGCAGGGCTTCAGAACCGGTTGCGCAGTAGTTCTCAACCCGGGTCACGGGCTTGCCATGGATCTTGAGCGGCCCTGCCATGGCTAGACCCGATGCGGCGGATTGTGAGGTTCCAAACCAGAAGGCGTCGATGTCATCTTGGGTGATGCCGGCGCTGCGGTAGGCACTGTGAGCAGCATCGATGATGAGGTCATCCAGGGAAGCATCCCAATGTTCAGCAAACCGGGTGCATCCCATGCCGATCACAGCCACACGATCGGCGATGCCATGCGAACTCATGCGTCAGCCCTCGTGGGGCGAACCTTCCAGAAGTAGTTGTGGATCTCATCGGAGGTGTAGAGACGCCTGAATGTTGGTACCACTCGCATGCCGATCGCGACATCTGAGACGTCGACATCGGTGACCTCCAGAGCAGCCCTGCCGCCACCCTCGAAGTCGATGATGGCGAACACGGTCGGAGGGCTCGGCGAGTAGGCAAGCCGGTCGATCGTGAAGCTCGCCACCGTCCCGACTCGGCCAGCCATCTCGGCGGGATCCATGTCGTCGGCTGCCCCACCGATCTCTGAGACCCGGGCGGGAGGTAGATGCACCATCCGGCTGGAACGGTCTTGTGATCCTTCGAACCCGTACTTCCAGCCGGATCGTCGCAGCGCAGCTGGCGATGAGGGACGCGCCGGTGGCGGGCGGTTCGGTGGTTCGACTGTGATCATCTTGCGCCAGGCGAGGAACCTGCCATAGCTCATGGGTCGTCCTTCTTCGATCTGTGAAGCGACGGATGCGGCAGGTCGGTACTCGCTGATTGCTTCGGTTGCACGCAGCACGATCACCTCAACACCGTCAGCGATGGCAAGCACTGCAATGGTGTCCCCAGGGTTGGCGGACTCCAGGGCAGAGGTGAGCAGCAACGCAGGGTGTGCGGTAGCGGTGTTGCCAACGGTGGCCACCAAGTCATCAACCATCCGTGCTGGATCGACCCCGGTGGCCTTGCGAGCAGCAGCAACGGTGCGTGCGTTGAGACCAGTGACTATGAGGTGGTCGATGTTGCCGGGCTTCACTCCCGTGTTGCTGAGAGCCTTGTGCCACGTGTCGGTGACAAGCGAACCGTAAGCGTGAGGAGCAAATCGATCTTCCCACGAACGCGATCGCTGGCCACCGGGGAGGCGCCAACGTTCGGTGACCTCCAGCGTTGAACTCGCACCACCGAGATAGCTGGCAATGATTGATTCATCGCCCTCATCGCCCACCAGCACGGCGGCGGCGGCGTCACCGCAAGTGGCTTCATCGGCACCGCCAGGGAGCCCGTCTCGCAGATCGGATGCCACGACCAGCTTGGTGCTGCCCGGAATCTCAAGCGCTGTGCGCAGAGCACCTATCCCAGAACGGATCGCCCCACCAAAGTCAAGAGCATCCACCCAAGCATCAAGCCTCAGTGCTGCATGTATCGCTGCTGCGTTGGTCTTTTCCACGTAAGCAGGAGCGCAGGTCGCAAACCACAAACTGTCGGGACGTAGTGTCGTGGCTCCCAGTACCAGATCACAGGCTGCCTGGGCCATTGTGGTGGTGTCCTCGTCGTAGGAGGCCACGGCCCGAGCGCCACGTCCCCCGCCTGTCCCGAGCACACTGGTGATCTCGGTGCGATGCAACCGACGGAACGGCACATAGCCAGCAGCCGAGATGATGCCGCGCACGAAGCCTGACGTTATAGGTGTGCGAACTAGCTGCCCGCCTCACCCACAAAGCCCAAACCGGTGACCGAGTTAGCGACCGAACTGGCTGCCGGCACCACCTGAAACCTCAAGCGGTAATGTCGCGGCCCATGATTCACATGGTCCGGCATGCGCTTGCGGGTTCGCGTTACGGCGGACCAACCGACGATTCGCAGCGTCCCCTAGACGAGGGCGGGTTTGCCCAAGCCGAAGCCATCGGTGTTGAACTAGCCGCTAAACCGGTGAAGCGGATCCTTTCAAGCCCTTATCTTCGCTGCACCCAGACGGTGGAACCGCTCGGACGAATGCTCGGGCTGCCCGTCCAAGACTGTGATCAGATTGCCGAAGGTACTCATCCCGTTGAGGCCTTCAGTTTCATTAACTCGCTTGCGTCCGAGGAAGGGGATTCGGTGCTGTGCAGCCACGGGGATGTGATCCCTGGTGTGTTGTGGTTGCTTGATCGCTACGGCGTACCCCTGGGCAACCGCAGCCGCTGCAAGAAGGCTTCTATCTGGGAACTACACGCTGACGACGGGCGCATCGTCTCAGGCAAATACCGCCATCCCCGCACATTCGGCGCTGCTTAGACACACGCCGCCCTTCTTCTAGGGTCAGGTAATGGTTGAACTCGCCTGCATGGTGATGCCCAAGGGGCCTGTCGCGGCCATCGTGGAAGCCGCTGTTACCGCTGAACAACTCGGGTGCAAGCGGGTTTGGATACCCGATGAGGGCCTAGTTGCCCGAGAGTGCTGGGTGACCCTTGGTGCCGTAGCGGCCGCTACTCAGTCGGTACAGATCGGCACTGGCATCACCAACGCTTACACCCGCCACCCTGGCGTCACGGCCGCCGCGGTTGCCACACTCGACGAAGCCTCCGCAGGGCGCGCCGCCTTAGGGATTGGTGCTGGTGGCGCGCTCACGCTCACGCCACTCGCGATCGAACGTCGAGCACCACTGCTGGCGATGCGACAACTTGTCGCCACGAGCCGGGCGTTGTGGGCGGGTGAGACCGTTGATGCCAGCGGAGTAGGCGGAGGATTTGTAAGGGCACAACTCCCATTTGGTCGCCCAAACATCCCGATCTGGCTAGCGGGGCGTGGGCCTAAGGTGTTGCGTCTCGCGGGTGAGATCGCGGATGGTTTCATCATGTCGTTCGTCCACAAGCAGTTGCTTGGTGAACACATCGGGGCGGTTCGTGACTCGGCAGCAGAGCATGGCCGACCATCACCGCGACTGTGTTACATGACAATGATCGTGACGACCGACGAGGCATTTGCGGCGGCCCGAGGTGCGCTCACGTTCCGTCTCGTTGACTCTCCCAAAGCAGTAAAGCAACGCATTGGCTTGACCCCGCAAACCGAAACGAACATTCGCGAAGGGCTCGCTGCCGAAGGGCCAGCCGCGGCCGCGAGCTTCGTTCGTGACGAGTGGGTTGAAGCGTTCACGATCTGTGGAACTGTGAGCGAGTGCCAATCCGAGCTAACGGAACTCACAACAACTCATCAAATCGATGAGTTTCAGGTGGCGGTTGGTGACCCCACCTCCGCTGAAGCTGATCTCTCTCTGGCCGCATCCGTCGCCCGGATCTGAACCCGGCCCTCCACTACTTCAACGGGATAGGTAGCCAGCGGCCGTCGTGCAGGTCGCCGTGTTGGCTCGCCAGTTAGCACATCAAAACGTCCTTGATGCATGGGGCATTCAAGTTCACAACCGGTCAACAGGCCCTCCGACAGCCTTGCCTTCTGGTGAGTGCAGGTGTCGCTAACTGCAAACAAAGTGCCGTCAGACGTGCGACCGACTGCATAACGCTGGCCGTCGCACTCAACACCGATCACGTCACCTTTCGGCACTTCAGCCAGGGCACAGACATCAACGACTGCGGCGGCAACCTTGCGAGCCGGTGTCGCAATGAGCGGGCTCGCAGTCGCCACTGAGTGAACACTGCTTCCGGGGTCCAGCCGTTTCAACCCCTGGGGCACCCGGTTGGGGATCCTGTAGCTGGAATCGATCCTCTGGCGGCGCATCGCTCGCACCACTTCGGTCATCCCCGCCCAGATCCCAGGCGACGGCTCGGGTAACTGATCCTTGATCTCACTGTGAAGTTGAGGCAGAGCGTGAAACGGCACCATCGGGAACATGTGATGTTCGATGTGGAAGTTCATGTTGAGATAGATCCACTGGAACGGCCTGCTCACATACATGCTGCGAGTCGTACGCCGATGATCAGCCACTTCTGTCTCAAGCCCACCGTGTTGCAGGATCCGCACGATCCCATGCATCGGCTCACCCACCACACGAGGCAACATCAACATTACGAATGGCAGCGGCGACCAGATCGAAACGCTCCATACGATCACAATCCCATAGAGAGCAAGAAACAGCCGTGCGTTGCGCACCGCAGCACCCATTTCCCCCTGCCCCGCCGGCACCGAAGCGACAATCATCGATGTGGGCCGCCTGCAAGCGGTCAACACCAACTCTTTGTTGTAGTTCCAGAAGTGATTGGTACCGAAGAGCAGGTTTGCGAAGTCGCGGCGGCTGATCGGATTAGGCAGCAGGTATTCGGCGTCATCGTCGACCATTGACGTGAAGCTGTGATGGCGTGCATGCACCCAGCGCTCGGTGACCGGTTCCATGTTGAGCATCCAAGCCGTCACATACAGCACTGCGTCATTTAGTCGGCGGCTTGCAAACGGGGTGTAATGGCAGGCTTCGTGACCGACCGCGTTGGCGAAAGACCAGACAAAACAGAACACCGCATAGGCCGCTAGGAACCACCAACTGCCCCACAGTGCCACCGACAGCACACCTAGCGCGCCAAGCAAAGCGAAGTAGGCACCGATCCGTCGCAGACCCAGCCGATCGCTGCGCTGACTCAACTTGATGAGGGTCTGCCGGTCAATATCGGCTTTGAACCAGTCTCCGGAGTCCTCGAAGTCGGGGCGGCTAGTCGCCGCTGTTGCTGTTGCTGTCAATGTTGTGTTCAGGTCGTGTTCAGGCGTTGTAGCAGGGCTGGCGGGAGAACACCTCAGTCACAAGGGGCATGAAGTCCTCTAGCGGCAAGTCGTCATATGCCGGGTCGAAGCAGTTCTGGTCATAGGAGGCGCAGAAGTCAACGCAACGGTCGTAGTGCGGCGACTCCCGATAGCGGTCACGGGCATCCCGGTCACCGCCGAGGTGATGGAAGTAGTAGTAACCCTGGAACAGGCCATGATGGCGGACTACCCATTCGGTTTCCGCGCTCACATAGGGCGCAAGGATCGCCGCAGCCACCGCGCTGTGGTTGTCGGGCGCGAGCACATCTCCTATGTCGTGCAGCAAGGCTGCGACCACAAAGTCATCTGGCTCGCCGTTGCGCAGCGCCCGGGTGGCTGACTGCCGACAATGCCGAGCGCGGTCGATCTGGTATCCCCGTGTTGGCCCTTCCAGCAAGCTCAGAATTGACAACAGATGACCCACCAGTGTTTCGTGGGTGTGACTCTCGAAGATCCGAGTCAGATGCTCGTAATCCTGCTGGGTGCCGTCGGCCATAGCAGTCCAACTCACGGTGAAGTTCTCGTCCAGCGCGTCCGTGGCAGAGGAGGCCCGAGGGCCTGCTGTTACGACTTGAGGTCCGAGGATTGTTACGTCAGACATAGGAGGTCTCCCCTTCTTTTGGAGCGAGGCTCAACCGGTGACAATTGTTGCATCTGGGTAGAACGCAGCGGCGGCAAACCAGAACGTGTCTAGGTGTTCAACGCTGTCCAGTTGCACCGATAGGCCCGAGGCATCTCCACCAGCGCCACGGCCCAAGATGTCAAACGTCAAGCCAGTGAGTGTGTCAACAAAGCCGCCGTCACTAACTGGTGCTAGTTGCAACGGGTTGCCATCGACTTGTCGCATAAACACGCCTGTTGCACCAACATCAGCGCCTTGAGCAATCTCCGATGTATCCAATGCACTGGCCACACCCGGTTCATGCAGAGCTACAAGTTGCCTGTCGCCTACGTCAAACTCAACCACTTGCTGTTCGGATAGCAACTCGTAGGGGATCACCGCAGCGTCGGTCCCAAACCGGACTGCGACCACTCTTTTCAGGGGATCAAGACGGTCATCGAATGGTCCACCAAACAGGAACGGCCGCTCGCTTGAGTCGTAGTACTCGTAGGGGTTGAAGCCGTAACCACGAGAGTGTCCCGTGTCTTGACTCAATACCAAACCATTAGGGAATGCGTCAATGAAGGTCCGAAACGACACCGTCTGGACTGGGATCAGATCTAGTTGAGCACCGGTGAGATGACCGACTATGGCTTCGCCTGTGTAATGCGACCAAAGGCTCTCCGTCTGCCGGTCATACATCACAAGCGACGAGTTCAGCAAGGCTCCCGAGGTGCCGAAGTCAAGGATGCGTTCACCGACACGTCGATCGTAAGCCACGGCTGAGTTACACAACGGGCAATACGACACCGTGACAGGAATGCCCCCGACAGTGCCGTTGACGAGTTCATGCCAGGTCATCAATCGCAACGGGTAAGCCCTGGCATCACTGTTGAGAACTAGCGCCACTACAGGCTCGACACCGGGAAGCCAATCGGCTTCATCGATGGTCACAAAGTCGGGATCATCGAGCGCTGGAATCGCATCTGGTGGAACAACTCCGCGAATCTCGGACAGATCCAAGAGCGGTTCGGGATGGGACTCGTTCTCTGGATCACGAAGCGCACTAGGCACCTGCTCACGCTCAGTCGACATCACGTTTCCGTCATTGTCTGTGACCGTCGGTGCCTGTTCTACGGACTCCCCAGAAGTGTCTTCGTCTCCGAGGCGACTGTCCTCTGGAACCGAACTCGAACTGACTGGCTCGGATTCACTGTCGTTGACAGCAACGCTGGCTCCAGCATCCGAAGCTTCCGAGTCCGTCGAACTCATGGCATCTTGGCCTGAGTCGTTTTCGGTGGTGATGGAGTCGTCTACTGAGGTCGTGTTGACGCTGTCAACTGGAGTCTCGGTGCTTTCTTCCGTCGTCGAGCTCTCACTGCAGGAAACGACAGCGACCACCAAAGCGAACGCCGCTAGCAGTGTCAGCATCCCGGTTCTTGAATTGGCTGACATGGTCACGAGTCCAGTGCCTCCCGCAGACCTTGAGCTTCGATTAGTTCAACCAAGTCGCGGGGTGGATCGGCTAGAGCATCGAACGCGGCGAGGTCGCCGCGTGCAGCATCGAGTCTCCCGGCGGCCATCAGAGCGAACATCCGGTAGGTGAGCGCGTGGGGATCACTCGGGTCAACTTCGATGGCTTCATCTAGGTAGTCAACAGCTAACACAACCAACTCGGCGTCGCCGGTACGAGCCAGCAACCAGCCCCGTGCCGCCAGAGCACCCACATTGTCTGGCTCGGCCTGCAGCAGCCACTCAAGCATCTGCAACGCGCTTAGCAGGCAGCCTTCACAACCTTGTGATGCCTTGTTCTCCGCAGCTGCTACCAACATCTCGTCTGTCAAGCCAGAGTTATCGAAGTCAACCCGGTTCGGGGCCAAGTAGATCGCCTCAACCTGCAGCAACGCCTCAGACCCGGCTGCAGCAACTATCCGCTGACGTAGTTGTGCCTGCTCTACCAGCGCCATGGCGGTTGGTGACGGATCGAGTGAGTCGAACACCTCCAACTCTGCTGCCGCTCGCTCAGCGTCGCCTTCGTCAAGAGCAACAATGGCCCGGAACAGGCGGGCGTCGGCGTACTCGGGGTCCGAAGCGATGGCGTCCTCCAAGTAACCGACGGCGTCTTCAGGATCACCAAACCGTGAGGTCAGCCATCCGCGGTAGGTGAGAGCCTCCACATTGGAAGGCTGCTGCGCGAGCGATTCGTCATACAGCGCTAGGGCCTCTTCGATGTCACCCGAATTGAAAGCTTCAAGAGCCCTGAAGTTCAGTTCCCGGGCACCTAAACGGATCTCCCCTGTGACCGAGTCGGCAACGCCCCGGCTGCCGGAGCAACGCGCCACGATCACGCCCGCCGCAGTTGTGAATACAAGGATTGCCGCTGTCCAAACAACCACACGTCTGCGGCGACTCAAGTTGTCGCCCGTTGCCACCGGCGCCCTGGTTTCACCCAAAGTCTTGCTGGTGGCGTTGTCGCTGCTGTCGCCGCGGACGCCGCGAAGGATTGTGAACAGCACAGTGCCAATGCCACCGGCGGCTACCAGCGGCAGGATCCAGACGAGGCTTGAGAGACCCGAAGCTGGCGGGAGATAGTCGGTCTCATCCCCGTAGACGGCGACGATCTGGTCTCGGATGTAGCTGTCACTGCGACCCTCGTCAACCCATACCGCTATCTGGCGGCGAATCTCACGGGCGACCGAGACATCGCTCTCGGCCACTGACTGCCCGGCACATACAGGGCAGGCAAAACCTTGGGCTAACTGGTAGGCACGATCGGCGTTCGTTCGTGGGGGGCCCTCGTTGACCGCGCCATATAGAAACGCTGCAGTTGCAACGACAAGTACGGCAGTCCAGCTCCAGGCTCGTTTGCTCATGTTGCTTGGCTGAACTGATCGATCACCTCATTGATGCCAGCCGCCGTAACCCCGCCAAGTTGTTTCCAGACGACAACACCCGAGGGCGCCACCAGGTACGACTCGGGTACGCCGGTCACGCCGTAGCCAACTGCTGCAGCAGTAGCGCCATCAGCAACGACTGGCCAGTCGCCTCCGTGGGTCTCAAAGAACCGCTTGATGTTGGTCACGCTGTCATCAAAGACGACCGACACCAATCGGGCATCACCCGTCTCCGTGTGCTTCTCGTGGAAGTCGACTAGCTCTGGGTGCTCAATAATGCAAGGCACGCAGGTTGAAGAGAAGAAGTTGACAAGCACCCACCGGCCCCGCCATGAGTCCAGGTCGAAGTGCTCACCGGTAGTAGTGGTACCCATAATCGCGGGCGCGAGTTCGCCAAGCAGAGCACTCGAAGCTCGGCGTTGTGAGGCACTGTCTCGTGTTGCCAGAACCAGAACAAACAGCGCCAATACGACAGCCACCGGCAACACGATCAAAAGCGCCCGCTGCCTGCGCCGGTTGCTGGTCTTGCCGTCGCTCTCTTCGACTGCCGAGCCAGTGACTGCAGATTGTTCACTGCCGCTCACGGCTCGACTCCACTCACAACAGTTGCTCGAGCCTTGGCCACCGAGTCTTCGCTGCCCAGTCTGTGTTGTTGAGCTCGACGTCGAGTGCGCCTGTCACCCCCGAAGAGCGACAGCAGCGTGCCCAACGCCATGACCAGGCCACCTAGCCAAAGCCAGGCCACCATCGGCTGCACCGTCACTCGCAGGATCACCGGCGTCTGGGGGCTTGTCGTGTCTTGGGGGAACGACAGCACCGACAGTGCCACATCGTCACGCAGGCTGGATCGCACCGATGGGATGCCAATGGTGCGACCCGCAAAGGGATAGGTGGCGATCGCCGGTGCATATGTAGTACCGCCATCGACCTGCACATAGGCGGCACGCTCGGTGCGGTTGTTGTAGGTGACCACTGCCGCTCCGACGTAGTGGATCTCGTGACCGGAAATGACTGCCGACTCGCCCGGCTCGAGATCGAACTCCGCTTGACGCACATATGACTGGCTGGCCGCTAGTGCCACGGCGATCAGCACCACACCCAGATGCACGATCATCCCGCCGTTGGTGCGTCCAATCAGGCCCCGCAGCCCGTGGCGCTTAACCGACAACGACAGCTGCTTGAGTGCTGCGCCGCCAGCGAAACCACCCAGCCCGAACGCCAGCATCGACGCCCAACCATGACCCCCGAAAATGGCAGCGACGACCAGCGCAGCAGCCCCAAACCATGCAGGTACGAGCAGTCGCTGGCTTAGGCGCTCCACAGACGTGCCACTCCACGGCAACAGCGGCGCAACTGCCATCAGGAACAGCAGTGCCAGACCGATCGGGCGGGTCATCCGATCGAAATAGGGGTTCCCGACCGACATCGTGCGACCGTCAATTGCCTCGACGATTAGCGGGAAGACAGTCCCGAGCAACACCACGAAAGCAAACGCTGCAAACAGGGCGTTGTTGACCAGGAACGAAGCTTCACGAGACAGAGGCGAACCGATGGCACCGGTCGGGCGAAGCCGGTCACCACGCCAGCCGATTAACACCAGCGACACAGCCACTGTCACCGCAAAGAACCCCAAGATGGCCGGGCCGATCCCCGACTCTGTGAACGTGTGAACCGAGTCCAACACGCCGGAGCGGGTCAAGAACGTTCCCAGGATCGTTAGTGAGAACGTGGCAATCACGAGCGACAGGTTCCAGACTCGAAGCATTCCTCGCCGCTCCTGCACCATCACTGAGTGCAGGAATGCGGTGCCGGTCAGCCACGGCAGCAGCGAGGCGTTCTCGACTGGATCCCAGGCCCAGTAGCCACCCCAGCCAAGGGTCTCATAGCTCCACCAGGCACCCAAGATGATTCCCAGCGTGAGGCATCCCCAGGCGATCACTGTCCAGCGGCGGGTAGCGACGAGCCAGCCCTCGCCGACCCGCCCGGTTGCCAGTGCCCCTATCGCAAAGGCGAACGGCACGGTGAAACCCACATACCCCAGGTAAAGGATCGGCGGGTGAAACGCCATCAAAATGTTGTTCTGCAGCAACGGGTTGGGGCCCGGGCCGTCATAGCCCGGCGGCACTTCAACGGCACGGAATGGTGCTGCGGGGCCGACCATGAGTGCAAAAAAGAAGGCGCTGACGATGAACATCACCAGCAACACCCAGCCGAGCATCGGGTCGCTGGCTTGTTTGCGGAACTTGACAACCACAGCTGTCGAGTAGCCGCACAGCACCAGCACCCACAGCAGGATCGATCCCTCAAGTGCCGACCACAGGGTTGCCACGTTGAACACGGCGGGAGTGGATGTCGAGCCATTGTTGGCAACGAACTCGACCGTGAAGTCACGGGTGATCAGCGCCCGTTCCATCACGATGACTGCCGCTAGCGCGGCCGCTGCCATCACCAACACGGCCCAGCGAGCGTCCCGGCTCCAGCGCCGGTGATGTCCGGCCAGTCCGGCAGCCACGATCACGGCTCCAACTAGTGCGGCCGCCATGCCCAGCGCCACGGCAGCCGAACCAGCAGCGGCGTTAGTCACCCCCGCAGGCTACGACTCAATGTTTGCTGTGTTTGCCTCGCTGATGCGTTCGTCGTAATCGTCTCGGTTGCGGTATTCGTTGTCGTGTTTGACAAGCATCCGATCCGAGCGGAAGACCCAGGCACCATCGTCTGCGACCACTGCGGCCTCGCCGGTCGCACCAATCGACGCTCGGCTCCAAGAGCCTTCAAGTACGACGGGGACACCCGGTTGGAACAACTCAGGCGGGTCGCCTGCGTGAATCACGTTCACAACTGTGCCTTCGAAGCCGATCTGAAACGCCAGCACCAAGCCGGTTCCATCGAATGTCTCTGTTGCCTCCTCCAGTGGTGTTCCCTGGATGCGGAAGCGTTGATCTCCGAGCTCGGCACGTCGTTCTACTGCTTCATCCGCGTTGTAGAAGAACAGAGCTGCGTCACCGAGCAGGTTGTTGATTAACAACCCGACTGTCACGCACACGACCACGACCACTGCAGCGGCCGTCCAGCGTGAACGTTTGACAGACCTCGGCTTGCGTCCGGGAAGTCTTGGGGCAAGATCCGCTTCTTCGGGCGCAGTACCGGAAGGTGACCGCTCGGGAGCATCTTGATCCGATGGAGGTCGCACGGTCACCGGCGATCACCCGATGTGACGTCGGCTTGAATGCGCTTGACGCGACGCATCACCCGACGTCCTCGCATCCGCAATGCCCAGGCATACAAACCAACTGCGACAACCGTCGTACCCCAGGCACCGACTATGTAGCTGAGGTGGGTCATCGCAGCACCTCGGAGCGTCTTAGTTCGACGGCCATCTCGAGTTCACGACGAGCAAGCATTCGTTCGAGCCAACCCGCTCGGAAGCGATGAACTACTAGCCAAACAATCGCCATCGCAGCCACGACAAGAGCAAGAAACAAGGTGAACAGTGTCAGGTCTTCGAGTTTGCCGTCGGTGAGCGACGACTGCTGGTGCAGCGTGCGGTTGGCCCACCAGTTCACCGAACGGTTGACGATTGGGATGTTGACGGCTCCCACGAGGCCGATGACTGCTGCACGTGTGGCGACCTCGCCTTCGTCGCCGCCGACCGAATGTACCGAGAGATAGCCGACCATCACCACAAACAAGATCAGGGTCGTGACGAGCCGTACATCGCCCCACTCCCAGTAGGTGCCCCAGGTGGGGCGTCCCCACAACATGCCTGTGAGAAGCGTCAAGCCACACAGGAGCACGCCCACTTCTGCACCCGCATGAGCGACGATGTCCCAAAACACGGAGCGCTTCCAGAGCCACATGATCGACCCTGCGGCCGTAAGGGTCAACGCCGCATAGGCGCCGAGTGCCGAGGGCACGTGTACGAACATGATTCGCACCGCATCGCCTTGGACATCGTCGGCCTCGACAGCGAACAAGCCCAGAGCCGCCACAACAGCAAAGCCCGCAAGAGTGGCTGCTCCGAGCCAGAACGTGAAGCGAGATCCGGTTCGCGGCGGCCCACCGAGAAAACCCGTGATGCTCGCTGTGTCATTCATAACTGTGGCCCCGGTCATGCTCATTTCGTGTCATCCAGCGTCACTTCAAGAGTCCAGCGTCACTTCAAGAGTCGTGCAACAACACGCCATAGACGGCTGCGCCCAGCGCCATGTTGATGGCCGCGAAGCCACCAAGTAAGCCAACCCAAGACCAGCCATTCACAGCCGCAACATCTGTCGCATCTTCAAAGGCCCTGGTTGCAGCAATCAAAACAGGGGCAACAACAGGTAGCAGCAGAACACCCAGGAGTGCCTGTTGGGCTCGAACTCCCGCTACCACAGCACCGAGCAGGCTACCTGCGGCTGCCAGACCTACCGTTGCCGCCAAACACGCCACTACCACGAGCGCTACCGAGTCGATCTGCGCCCCATACAGCAGCATCACGCCAGGCACCAACAACGCCTCGACTACGAGCAGCTGGGCCGCAACGGCCATTGCCTTGCCGATGAATGCAGCACCCGGAGTCATGCCGCTTAGCAGCACGAGTCGGCGCGCACCGCTGGCGAACTCCACCGCGGATGAGCGCTGCACCGCCACAACGGTGGCAAACAACACGGTCATCCACAGCAGGCCTGGTGTTGCAAGGCGCAACGCTGGCCGGTTTGCACTTAGCGCGAACCCGAACAGCACCAGCACGAGCAACGTGAAGGGAGCGACCTGACCTATCGTCGTGCGGGCACGCCACTCGATTTGTAAGTCCTTTCTGGCAATCAGCCACGCATCTCCACTCGACTCACGAACCAAGCTCCACACCCCGCCGCTCATGTGATGCTCGCCTGCATTGGGTGGGCTTGCCCGGCGGCACACATGCCACCTGCGAGCGTGACTTCTCGAGCGCCGAAAGTGGCCTCGGGCACGTGTTCATGAGCGGCCAGAATCACGGTTGCGCCGGACGCGGAGGCTGTTGCGATCAGATCATCCACAATGCTGCGACCATCGCCGTCGAGACCGGCAAAGGGTTCATCGAGCAGCCACAACTCGGGGCGGCGCAACACGATCGCGGCCATCGCAACCCTGCGTCGTTGACCTTCTGACAGGCTCGCAACCGGCACATCCCACAACCGTTCGGGCAATCCGAGCCGCTCGAGCGCGCCATCGATCTGGGTCATTTGGGCCGCGGAACCGCTACGGCTACCGGAGTCGACTAGACGGGCTGCTTGAGCCCAGAAGCGCAGGTTCTCGGCTGCGCTCAACTCGCCGTAGAGGCCGCTGTCATGTCCAAGCAGCCCAACCCTCCTGCGCACCTCTGCCCTGCTCGTAGCGAGATCGCAGCCCAAGATCCGCCCGCTGCCCGATGACAAGCGCAGCAGGCCGGCACACAAGTGCAACAAAGTTGACTTGCCCGCGCCGTTGGCTCCTCGCAATAGCACGACCTCGCCACGATCTACCTCGAGGGTTAATCCGGCGAGGGCAGGGAATCCCGCAAACACCACGACTGCGTCACGCAACCAAGCAGCCGGCTGCCCGCTCGCTGGGGACACCCGTGTAATGCTCTGTGGTCGAGGGTTGGCTCGAGTTGCGGCGTTGGCCGGAAACTCAGGCCACCGGGTAGAAGTCCCCGGCGTTCACCAGCAGCGACTGGCCAGTGATCATGCGGGCTCGCTCCGATGCAAAGAACACTGCTGCCTCGGCCACATCAGAGTCGTCAGGCATTTCACGCAGTGCCATGTTCGAAGCAATCTCCTGCTTCATCTCCTCGGTGGTGATGCCACGTTCGCCGGCCTGCCATTTGCAATAGAACTCAACGTTTGGCCCCCACATCCAACTGGGCACAACCGTGTTGACCCGGATACCCGAGGGCCCAAGCTCGGCTGCCATGTCACGAGCCAGCGACAACAGCGCCGACTTGGCTGCCCCGTAGGCACTCTGAGGGAATACAGCAACAGGTCGCATTGAGGCCTGGGATCCAATCAGCACCACCGAACCGCCTCCTGCGGCTCGCAGATGAGGTGTCACGGCACGTACCACATGCACGGCTCCCAACACGTTGACGGTCAGGTTGGCCGTCCAGTCGTCGTCGCTAAGGGATTCGAAGGGCCCGTGCCTAGTGTCAAGCGCTGCTACGTTGATCACCGCATGCAGCGCCCCGAATCGTTGCGCCGCAGCGTCCGCAGCAGCACTGCACTGCTCCTGGTTGGTGATGTCCCCTGCACAAGCGAGTACACGCTCGCCGCTCGGGTCGAGGTCATTGGCCGTTGCTTCAAGTCGGTCTGCGTTGCGAGCCATGACTGCCACATTGGCGCCGTCTCGTAGAGCGAGGCGAGCACAACTCGCCCCAAGGCCCGGCCCGACACCAACTACCAGCACAGTTCGTCCTTCAAGGATCATCAGGGCACCTCCCCAGCGACTGTTAGTGTCGCAGTCTCGCAGCCAAGGAACCCTGTGCCTAAGACTCTGACGCTGATTGTTGGTGGTGCCCGCTCCGGCAAGAGCACGCTGGCTGAGGGTTTGGCGAGCCACGGAACACGAGTCCTGTATGTGGCAACGGCCGAACCCGGCGATGACGAGATGAGGGTGCGCATTGCTAAACATCGTGAGCGCCGGCCGCCCGATTGGGACACGCTTGAAGCACCCCGGGCGCTGGCGTCATCTCTCAACAGCACATTGAGTGGCTATGACATTTGCTTGATCGATTGTCTCACACTCTGGGTGAGCAACCTGATACTTGACTTAGATTCAGATGAAGATCGTGAACATCAAGCAGTTATGGCTGCGAAGGCGTTGCTTGACGTGTTTGAATGCTCGAACGCGTCCTGGATTGTCGTTAGTAACGAAGTCGGTCAAGGCATAGTGCCGGCAACATCGTTGGGTCGGGTGTATCGCGATGCACTAGGTCGCGTGAATCAAATAATCGCAAGCCGTGCGGATCGAGTGTTCCTAGCCGTGGCGGGATTAGCACTTGAAGTCAAGGCACTTGGTGCGAGGAGCACACTTGATCCTCACCACAACGTCATGATTGGCTCAACCGACAAGTAGTCCACCGCAAATGACAAAGTCGACAGTGACAAGACGGCTGCGACCACCAACACCAAGACCTCGGCGATCTCATTGATGGCACCGTAAACATCACCGGTCAGGCCTCCGAGCAGCCGCTTGGCACACTGTCCGATAACGAGCGCTACCGAACAGCCCACTGCGAGCAGCACAATTCCACCTAGGCCACCAAACAGCACTGAAACTGTCAACACCACGAGCCCTACTGCTAAACGTTGACGCATTGAAGCAGGTCGAACAAACGCTGTGCCTGTGCCCCATGGCCGCACATAGTTAAAGCTCTCCATAGCCAGAAACATTGAGCAACGAGACACGCAAGGGAACACCAGTAGCACCCAGACTCGACTTGATTGTGGCAGGGCAATGATCGCGGTGACTTTGAGCATCAACAGGACGACGACCCCGACGACGGCGAACGCTCCCACCCGAGGGTCTCGCATGATCTCAAGACGGCGTTTGCGGTCAGAACTACCAAACAGACCGTCACAACAATCCATGAACCCATCGAGATGAAGTGCCCGAGTCAGCACAACCAGCAGCCCAACTAGCAGTGTCGCCGTGAGTGGTAGCGCAGCGTTTAATGGTGACTGTCCACCGTCATCGCCAGACAGCCCGAAGCCCACACTCAGAAGCAGGTCAGCCAGTGCGAGAGCGGCACCAAGGAGCAGGCCGACAACACCGAACCAACTCTTTGCTGTCGAAAGATCCTTCGAGTCGCTTGAGGACCGGCTCCCGACTGGGACGATCGTCAGGAAGCCGATGGCGTCAACGAGCCCCTTCACACAGTCAGTTCGCCCTCAGACACGCCCGCCTCAGCGAATGTCGCCATCTCCGACAGCGTCGCAGCCGCGCACCTGATGATCGGGATCGCCAACACCGCTCCTGTCCCCTCACCCAGTCTCATCTCAAGGTCGAGCAGCGGGACTTGGTTCAAGTGCGCGAGTGCCGAGCGGTGTCCACGCTCGGCTGAGACATGGGACGAAACCATGTATTCGCTGGCGTGCGGGCAGAGCGTGCAAGCCACCAGAGCCGCGGCGGTGGAAATGAAGCCGTCCAGAACCACCACACGCCGATGTGCAGCCGTGCCCAAGACGACGCCCGCGAGCACACCAATCTCGAAGCCGCCAACTTTGGAGAGCACATCAATGCCGTCGCTCGGATCAGGATCATTGACTTCCAGGGCGGTTCGTACGACCTCAATCTTTGATCGCAACTCAGCAGGTGTTCGCCCGGTTCCTTCACCGGTGGCCTGCTCGGGGGGAAGGCCTGTCACAGCAGCTGTGATGGCTGCTGACGCAGTGGTGTTGCCGATGCCCATCTCGCCGGTGGCGATCAAGTCGACACCGTCGGCCACGAGTTCAGCGGCCAGCGAAATACCAGCTTCGAGGCATTGCCGCGCTTGACCTCGTGTCATGGCCGGGCCGACGCTGATGTCGGCAGTTCCTCGTTCAACCTTGACAGAGCGAAGATCAGGATGCTCGGGCAAGTCAGCGGCTACACCTGCATCGACGATCACCTGTCGCACGCCGAGTTCACGGCACATGACGCTTATGGCTGCTCCCCCCGCAAGGAAGTTCAGCACCATCTGAGCCGTGACATCGCTCGGGTAGCCGGTTACACGCTGTCGTGTCACTCCGTGATCGGCGGCTGCGACTATCACGGCGGCGTTGCGGATTGTGGGGCGTTCAGTACCAACGATGCCCGCGACTCGTGCGGCGACATCTTCGAGACGTCCGAGGCTTCCCGCAGGCTTCGTGAGTAGCTGCTGGCGCTCGACGGCTTGAGCCACAGCGGCTTGATCGACCGGCTTGATGTTTCCAATTGTGGTGTCCAAGTCCATCAAGCTATGTCCTCAAGTGTGAGCTTGTTGCCGCGACTTCTCAGGTTCTTAGGCGATGTCAACTCAAGCCGCTACCACGGTGAGTTCTCTTCGGATGCGCAGTCAGGGACAGCGAAGCCAGCAGGGTCGACGACAAAGCTACCAATCATGTCATCCACACACGTTCCGAAGCCCAGCCAAGGAGCCCACTGACCATGAGATCCACCACTTAGTTCGATGAGCGTTGCCGCTGGCATCAACTCAGCGACTTGTGTCGCAAAGCTTGGCGGCGTTACGGGATCGAACTGTCCTGACAGGAACAACACAGGTAAGTCAGTCGCAACCGGCTCAGCCGGAGTGCCGCCACTCGTCACATTGGGCATCTCTGGCATCTCGGAGAACTCTTCGCAAAGGGCCGGGAGACCCTCACCGACAAACACGGCTCCAAAGTCACCGACATCATCTTGAACGCCCGAAACACCAGGCAAGAAGTCGGTGCATAGAACCCTGAAATACGTTCCATGAGACTGCTCAGTGTTCGCATTTGCGAGTTCGACAGCGAAGGCACCGAGAGTACTTAAAGCAGCTTCGCCCAAGGTACTGTCGCTGCCTGTCTGTAAGCCAGCTAGAACTACAGGCAGAGCTGGCAGAAACAGTTCGAAATAGAGGGCATTAAATAGAACTCCAGCTGCGGCGTCACCATCGAACAAGACATCGAATCCTTCACCCAGGCTTGTGTCGGCTGGGCCAAGGCTTACTGTGACGGGCTCTTCGTTGAGTCGCTCAATCGCGTTCGAGACCAGTTCTGTAATTGTCGCGTTCTCGGATCCTCCCATTGCCAGGGTGACCAAGCAGCCGGGACGTTCGATGCATGAGGCCTGGAGTTCAACCAATGCTTGATCAGCTGCACGTGCTACGTCGCTGTCAAAGTCCACGTCCACTGGCAGTGTTCCATCGAGTATCGCACCAATCAGTTCATTTGGAGCACTCCGTAGAAGTTCTTGAGCGATTGTTGTGCCATAACTCAACCCGTAGACAACCCATCGGTCATGAGCGAGAGCCGCCATTACTGCGGCCACATCTCTTGCCATCTGCGGTGTGTTCGTATGAATGAACGCCGGTTCTTCTGACCAGTCGGCAACACATCGATTGAACATCTCGGTCAAGGCGTCGTTTTGTTCTTGGGAACTGAGTTGTAGCAACTCACGGAAGCGATCCCCGAACTCTGAGCAGACAAAGTCGACGCTGCCGAACCCGGTTCCACGCTGATCGATGAACACCAGGTCGTAGTTTTGCCGTTCATGCACCACTGTCATTTCGGTGCTGGCACCTCCGGGGCCGCCATTGAGCACCGCTAGTGCTGGCAGGGACGGATCACCTTCACCAGGGAGCAGTGCAACGCTGATATCAGTAGTGCCCTCCGTGGGATTGTTGTGATCAACTGGCACCGTGATCAGCAGACAGTGAAAATCGTCGACGTTTGGAGGCGTGAGCCCCTGAACCACTAGGAGGTCTGAGCAATCAACCTCCGTTGCATTCTCGGGAAGGTCAACCATCGGGTCGTCACCTAGCCCAGCGGTGTCCTCAGGTTCAGCTGATTCAGCAGGTTCAGCAAGTTGAGCGCTTGAGTTATCTGAACCCGGCTCATCCGATCCACTGTCGGGATCAACCGAGTCCTTTGCCTCGTCTTCGGCTCCATTTGCAACCTCGTCATCGGGCGGTTGCGGCCCCGCGTCGGACGTTGTCGCTTCACCGTCTTGTGTAGTGGCTTGGATGTCTGGGTCTGACTCGACAGTCGGCGTTGACACCTCCTCATCCGAACCACAGGCCGCCACAAGCAGAGCCAGAGACGCAACGATGGCAACCAGCCGCGGGGCGCCATTACCAAAGGCCGTCTTCGAGACCGTTGCCATACGCATGATCGTCATCAACGCAGCTACCAGAGTTGGTCGGTGTAGGTGTCTGTTCCCACAATCGTCGGCAGGAACGGGGCAGCGAACACGACGTTGGCCATGCCAGCATCAGTCAGCCCCTCGGCATACTGCACGAACCCGTCCCAGCAGTCGGCCGGGTTGCTGTTCAAGAAGAACATCTGCACCTGACGTTCAACAGGGCCCGCAGGTGTACCCAGATCCATGGGTGCGCGCTCGGTCTCACCACCCGTCGGATCGACATAGGTCCACGACACCATCGAAGCCACGGAGGAACCATTCATAAGTTCCGGCAGCGCCACACCGCTCAGATGCGCATTGAGCGACGCTGTGTCGACACCTGCCGCAGGATCAACCGCTACTACAGCAAGACCCTCATAGGGGTGATCTAGCGAGAGCTCAATGGGCACACCATCGGGGTCGCGATAGTGCGACCAGGGCCGGTGCAGCAGCACCGTGTGAGCATGGACTCGCTCAGCGAACCCCCGGCCGTTCTTGTAGAGGTCAACAACCTGATCAATGGCCCAGGCGAAGTGCTCCCGATGATGCCCCTCATGCACCCAATAGATGGCCAGGTACGAACCAGCATCCACCGGCACTGCGAGTGGCGAATCTTGCGGGAATCGCAGGTCTTTTAGCGGCCGTGTAGCCACCCAGCGCCGCCCAGCGAACAGCCACGGCCCCACCATGCAGCCGGCATAGAAGTGATCACGCTCATACCAGCGGTTGTACGCAACTTCGTGTCCCGGCTTGGGGTCGACCATCGTGAATAGACAACTCCCGACCCGGATCGGGTAGGTGTTCATGAGTCAAACACCGTGAGGGTGACCCAGTCGGCCACCAGAGCCGGTCGGGGCGAACCGTCGATCTCAACGACGATCGTGGTGACAGTCTGAACCGACGTTCCTTTCAGGCCAATTGACTTGACGGTGGCGTTAGCTCGCACCTGTGAGCCCCTGGGTACGGGCGACACGAAGCGCACACGATCGAACCCGTAGTTGATACCCATCACCAAGCCTTGCAGTGACTGGTCTTCCGAGGGCACCGATTTCATCAGGTGAACCAACATCGACAGCGTTAGGAAGCCGTGAGCGATTGTGCCACCGAAGGGCGTCTCGGCTTTGGCTCGCTGCTCGTCGACATGGATGAACTGGTGGTCGATCGTGCAATCTGCGAAGTCGTTGATCTGCTGCTGGGTGATCTGGAACCAGTCACCGTGACCTAGTTCGGTGCCCTCTTGGGCCTTCAGCACTTCAAATGCAGCATGTGCGTTGCTCATGGCGGGCATTCCCTTCGTCGACTACGCATCTTTGTTGGTTGGCGTGGTGGCTTGTTGGCTTGTTGGCTTGTTGGCGGTGTGAACCTACCGCAGGCGGCGCATTTGCCCCCGACGATGTGCCGGATGTGTGCCGACGATCTGCAGGCGTATCTCTCGCCGGCCGGTTCCGCCAGACGGGCCAGACAGTCCGGCTGCATCGTTTGCGGCTCGTTAGCCTGCGCCTCATGCTGTCATCTAGCGCCCGCGTGATTGCGCCCGCCACCGGCAAGTTGGGGGTTCTCACACCCGGAATGGGGGCTGTTGCCTCGACATTCATTGCTGGTGTGATAGCGGCTCGCAAGGGGATCAGCCCACCGATTGGCTCGATCAGCCAGATGGCTCACATTCGTCTGGGCACCAAGATCGAGAACCGTGAGCCGCTCATTAGAGAGTTCGTGCCGCTGGCGCAACTCGATGATCTGACATTTGGCGGTTGGGATCCGCTATCGGCAAACGTGTTGGAGGCGGCACGGACTTGTGGTGTGCTTGAGGAGGGCGATCTCGGGTCTATCTCAGCCGAACTTGAGGGTGTTGTAGCAAAAGACGCGGTATTTGATCAACGCTGGGTCAGTCGTCTCGACGGGGTGCGAGTCAAGCCGATCACCTCGAAGTGGGATCAAGCTCTCGCACTGATTGACGACATTGAGACATTCCGTTCCGAAGAGGATTGTGACCGGTTGGTGATGGTATGGTGCGGATCAACTGAGGCGTTTTCGGAGCCTGCACCGGTGCATGAGTCATTGGCATCTTTTGAGGCGGGTTTGCGATCTGATGATGATGCGATAGCATCGAGCCAGATCTATGCATATGCGGCACTGCAGAGCGAGGCGCCTTTCGCTAACGGCGCACCGAATCTGACCGTTGATCTGCCTTGCATGGAAGAGTTGGCTCAACTGCGGGGTGTGCCAATTGCGGGCAAGGACTTCAAGACCGGCCAAACCTTGATGAAGACGATGATCGCACCGGGTTTCAAGGCACGGATGCTCGGTTTGCGTGGTTGGTACTCAACAAACATCCTGGGGAACCGTGACGGGGAGGTGCTTGACGCACCTGAGAACTTCAAGACCAAAGAGGTCTCAAAGCTCGGTGTGCTTGGAACTATCCTTCAACCAGAGCTTTATCCGGATTTGTATGACGAGATACACCATGTGGTGAGAATCAATTTCTATCCTCCACGTGGTGACAACAAAGAGGGTTGGGACAACATTGACATCTTCGGGTGGCTAGGTTACCCGATGCAGATCAAAGTTGATTTCTTGTGCCGAGATTCGATTCTGGCCGCACCGATCGTGCTCGACTTGGCTCTGTTCATGGACTTGGCTGCCCGCGCAGGTGAGTCAGGTGTTCAAGAGTGGCTCAGTTTCTTCTTCAAAGCACCTCAACCCTCCGGTGAGGCCGATGTCGAGCATGACCTCTTCATTCAGCAAACTAAGTTGAAGAACACATTACGAGAATGGATGGGTGAAGAACCCGTAACCCACAGCGAAGCCGGCTAACGATGCCATGCTCCTAGCACTTAGGATCAAGAACTTCAAGAGCATCAGGGAAGCTGAGGTTCGTTTCGGGCCATTCACCTGCTTCATCGGGCACAATGGATCAGGAAAGAGCAACCTCTTTGACGCGATACATCTGCTGCGTGAACTGGCGTCTCGTGACATACACACTGCCGCTAGCCGGATTAGAAGCGCCTCGGGAGATGCGTCACCGCTTGACTTAGTCTTTAGGCGAGACGCGACTAGACAGATTGAACTCTCGGCGGACATGATTGTCCCTGCTTCCTCCGAGGATGACTTCGGTCAGCTTGCAGAAGCTACCAAAACCCTTCTCACTTATGAGCTCCGGTTACAATACTCTCCTAAGTTCGATCTTCTATCGGTCGCGCACGAGAGGCTAAGGGCACCACTACTTGAGGATACTGAGGCTTTCATTGGATTTGACTGGCACGATGATTTCAAAGAGTCAGTAGTCAAAAGATCAAGCCGGACATATGACTATATCTCAACCCACGAAGGCACAGTCAAATTGCACCAGGACGGAAGAGGTATAGAGCGAACGCGTCCGATCTGTCGGACACCACTTACCGTAATAGGCGGAACTTCCACGTCGGACTATCCGACAGTGTTAGGGGCAAAGCGGGAAATGTCCTCCTGGAAGGTTGTACAGCTTGAGCCTAGCATGATGCGTTCACCAGACCGCAAGACTTCCCGTATGTGCCATGTGTCCGCCTCAGGCGCAGGTCTCTCCGCAACCTTAGAACGACTATTGATGTCTAATTCAGATGTCAAGTATGAGCTCTTGAGCAGGCTGCATGAACTCGTTGACAATATACAGGACATCGATGTTTATCTGAATGAAGCGACGAATCAACTTTCCTTGCGTGCCAAAGTTCCAGGTGTAGATAGGTGGCTCTTCGCCCGCTCACTGTCTGATGGAACGCTTCGATATATTGCCATGCTGCTGATGCTCCTAGATGTACAAGATCGATCTGTCTTGTGCCTAGAAGAGCCAGAGAATGGCATCCACCCTGCTCGAATACACAGCATTGTAAGACTACTTCGAGACTTCGCTGTTGACCCACAGTTTGCGGTCGACGATGACAATCCGCTGAGACAGGCTATTGTCAACACGCACTCTCCAGATGTAGCTCGACAAGTACCATTTGACGAAGTCGTATTCGTTCAGATTGCAAAGAGCAAGTCTCAAGGGCCAACTACTGTCTTTCGTCCGATAGAGAGAACCTGGAGAACCAAGGATCGTGAGTCAGGTCTGTCGGCGCTTCCGATGCATCGTCAAGCATACGGAGACTTCCTCGGCGGTGCCGAGCTGATAGCTGAACTGCGTCCAGGCGACGCGGGAAACTTGATATCGGTAGAAGCAGGTTCCGCATACTAGTGAGGCAACTCACTGTCTATGTCGTAGGTGACGGCGGAACTGACCGGATGCTAATTCCAATAGTTGAGTGGGCAATTGGAAGACTTGACCCGGATGTACAAATCCTTGAGCCGACTTTCGAGAAACGGCGGGGAACGATAGCCGACTTGCTCGGTAGTGAGTCACTATCAAGACAACACACGGCATTACGCGGCGAGGGCAGACCAATGCTCATGTTCGTGCATCGGGACGCTGAGAATGTGTCGCTTCGGCAGAGGTTGAACGAGTTCGCCGGCTATGAGCGTCGCGGGGTTGTTCCAGTTGTGCCGGTGCGAATGTCGGAAACCTGGCTGTTGATTGATGGTCGTGCAATCGCGCGGGCCGCTGGCCGCAGTGCCAAACCCGTGAGAGTTCCGCGCGTTCGCAAACTAGAGAGTGTCAGAGACCCAAAGAGGGTCCTAGACGAGTTGCTCGTCAAGGCGGCGGGTCAGCCAACAGGTAGACGCCTCCAAACGCTCAAGAGAGCCCTTACCGAGAAACGTGTGCAGGTTGCTTCGTACATCTCCGACTTCTCGCGGTTGGAGAAACTGGAGGCCTTTCGGGAGTTTCAACGGGCGCTACGGAGGGAGTACCCCTACCGATTGTGAGTGCTGGGCTGATTCGTTGTATTGGCACCACACCAGCAGGTGTATGCCGTCTTCACGAGCACTAACGGGAGGATGCCCGTGACGGGCGCTGACCGCCGGTGCACGGCTCGGCCGTGTCGGATCGGGCCCACGGATGCGAGTTGTGCGGCCACAAGGCGACTCAGCGGCGTGTTGTAACACTCTGCCTCGAAGAGGCACGATACGTCCGTCCAAAGCGTCGAGCATGACCTCTTCATTCAGCAAACTAAAGTGAAGAACACATTACGAGAATGGATGGGCGAAGAACCCGTAACCCACAGCGAAGCCGGTTAATTGAAAACTCAAACTACCGCCCTACTGCCCTAACCACAAGGGCACAGGCAGCAGCGATCATGTCACGAGCACTCAACCTCATCGAATGCGACGGGGCCCCGTTTGCCGATACCCACGGTCACGTCTTACAAGACGAGATCGGTGCAGCCGCCGAGGCCGGGATCATCAACGGCTTCAACAGCACAGAATTCAAGCCAAACGAACCGATCACCCGTGGACAACTAGCCACAATCATCAGAAGAGCCCTCTACAACTAGAACAACACACACAAACCACAAGAGGGGGCTCCGGAGTCAACAACCCGGAGCCCCTCTACATCAAGTGAAGCGGATTGCAGTGCCTAGGCACTGCAATCTCCGCGTCTACCAGAAATTGCAGATAAATGGCGACCATCACGATTCTTCAATTGCTGTTTCACTAATGGCTCCTTATGCTCAGGCTGCTCTAGTGCTTCTAGTGCAGTTAAGTGTGTGCTCCTTAATCATCATCACAAGCTATAGTTGCGAGATTCGCTGACGGTGTATGGCGTCACTTGAAGGAGGATGATGACGTGCCTGAATTCGCCAAGCTCAACGTCCTCATCGTGTCTTCCAGTGAACACCATGACAAGTAACGGAGGGTGAAGCAATGAGTGTTGTCGCGACAACGAGCAAAGGCCGATTCGTCTCTAGGTCTCACTCCATTGGTAATGCAAGTCGCCGAATCTGGCGTGGACTAGTCGTCTTGAGCGTGCTCGCCGTTACGTGTGCTATGGCACCTAGCACCGCGTTGGCTGCCGACCCAGGCACTCCATCAGCGCCACAAAACGTCGTCACCTATGAGTACAACGGTCGCGTCGATGTGGACTGGGATGACGCCACTTCCGCGGGTGGTGAAATCATCAATTACCTAGTCGTCTCTTACCGCAAAAACGCGCTTGGCGAAAAGTGGATAGACCGTCAACCACCCTGGCTGGACACGTGGTGGTATGTGTTCCCGTTGGACAACGGAACTGAGTATCAGTTCCGGGTAAAGGCGAGAAATCAATACGGCTACGAGCCTTGGTCTGCAACCGTCACGGGGACGCCAAAGACAACGCCCTCAGCTCCGTTCACGTTGTCAGCAGAGTCAGCAGGTGCCTCATCGATCAAGGTCAACTGGTCGAAACCACAGAGTGGCTATGGGCCGACCGGATATCGAGTCGAATTGACCGTTAATGACTGGGAAGACGCCGTATCTGCGACTATGAGCGAGACGGGTGACAATATCTCACTAACGGTCACCGGACTGCTCAGCGGAACGCCCTACAAGATCCGAGTACGAGCCCATAACAACAGTGGATTCGGACCGTGGAAGAGTGGCGCCACCGCCACAACAGACGGCAACAGGGTGCCAACCAAACCCATCATCACGGTAAGTACCTGCGATGACAGCGAGGCCACCGTGACGATTACAACTGCTCTGGACCCGGGGAGTTTGACACTCACTGCAATTGAATATCAATACAAGACGCACTCCCAGAGTTGGAGTAATGACACAATCATTTCTCCACCGGGAAACAGCCAGAGCTACACGTTCGAGGATCTCAACAACGGAGTCTTCTACTCGTTCCGTGCTCGCGGTGTGAGTTCCGCGGGCAATGGCAAGTGGGCCGATGCTCAAGATCAAACTGCATCGCCTTCTGGTATGCCAACAGACGTACGAAACCTGCGGCTCGTACCCGGAGATGGAGCGGTAACTGCCACCTGGTCTCAACCTGCTAACAACGGTGGGCACGACATAGTCGAGTACGCACCTTGGTGGGTGGACGTGTCCGGCGGCACTCCGAACTTCAACTTCACGAACATCCGGCTTGACGCAAGCACCTTCACGTGGACAAAGTCCAGCCTGACAAACGGAGAGCAATACAGCATCGCGATTCAGCCCTACAACGCTTGTGACAAGGCATCAGAACTTCAGAGTCCGTCTCAGTGGGTAGTCGCCGGATCACCAGTAGCATCGGGCGCACCGATGCTCACCACGGGTGACAGTCAGATCACTGCATCATGGACAGCGCCAGGTGACAACGGGTCAGCAATCACCCACTACGACCTGCAACACCGCAAGGACGGCGTTGGCAACTGGACACCTGTCGAAGTCACCAACGGCACCTCACACACGATGATGTCTTTGAGTTCTGGCACATATGAGGTACAGGTTCGTGCAGTAAACGGCCGTGGCGATGGGCCTTGGTCGGCAAGTGCAACTGCGACGGTAGTTGGAGTGCCTGATGCGCCGGCTGCTCCGTCTCTAACGGCGGGTGACGGCCAGATCACGGCAGTGTGGACAGCCCCGGGACATAACGGCTCGGCCATAACCCATTACGACCTGCAATATCGCGAGTCACCATCAGGCACCTGGCAGCCCATTGACGACATTCCTCCTACGTCAACGTCACGCACGATTAGCCAACTAGACAACGGCACCACCTACGAAGTACAAGTTCGCGCAGCAAATGGTGTAGGTGATGGTGACTGGTCGTCTTCCGCCACAGCGACACCACAACTTGAAGCGCCAGGAGTCCCTGGCTCGCTAGCGCTGACAGAGGGCGACGAGGAAATCACAGCATCGTGGAACGCTCCGACCAGCGGCGGAACGCCCAGCCACTACGACCTGCAATATCGACAGGACGGCGTTGGTAACTGTACCCCGGTCGAAGTCACCAGCGGCACCTCACACGTCATCACGTCACTCACGAACGGCACCACCTACGAAGTACAAGTCCGAGCGGCCAACAGCACAGGCGACAGTAACTGGTCCGACAGTTCAACTGGAACCCCCTACGGAGTTCCAGCGGCACCGGCAGCACCGATGCTAACGGCAGGTGATACTCAGATCACGGCATCGTGGGACGCGCCAAGTAACAACGGTTCAGACATAACCGAATACACGTTGGCGTGGGTTGAGTCGGGCGAAAGCGACTGGGATGATGAGTTGGTGGAGGAGGGCACCTCGTACACGATCATGTCGCTCACTAACGGCACGGAATATGACGTGCGCGTGCTTGCCACCAACGCAAGAGGTAACAGCGCCTGGTCACCGACGGAAACCGCCACACCAGAACCCGCTTTGGAAGCACCGGGCACACCCGACAAGCCCGAGCTTGAGGCAGGCGACGAGCAGATCACAGCGTCCTGGGAAGCGCCAAGCAGTGGCGGCGCACCAAGCCACTACGACGTGCAATACCGCGAAGACGGCATCGGCAGCTGGACCGAAGAAGAAGTCCTGAGCGGCACCGAGCTTGTCATCGACTCACTAACCAACGGCACCACCTACGAAGTACAAGTCCGAGCAGCCAACAGCACTGGCGACAGCATCTGGTCAGCAAGTTCAACCGAAGTTCAACCGCCACACCACGAGCGCCCTACGTGCCGCGGCCGCAGCCGGACACGACGCCCCCGGAGCCCGAGTGTGGCACGTCGTCTCGCACGCCTGACAAGCAAGCCAGACCTGCTCTGCGTGGTAACCCGTTTAGTGACATCACCGGCAACTGGCACGCAACACACATTTTGTTGATGCATGGCGCTGGTGTGATCAACGGCTACCCCAACGGCGAGTTCCGCCCCAATAACGCGATCAGCCGATCTGAAATCGCAGCCATGATCGCATGTGCGTTGGATCTCAGTGCATCTGCCGGATTTGAAGGCTTCCGCGACACCCAAGGCCACGCCCTTGAAGACTCCATCAACGCTCTAGCTGAACGCGGAATCTTGCAAGGCTTCGGTGACGGCAACTACCGCCCTACTGCCCTAACCACAAGGGCACAGGCAGCAGCGATCATGTCACGAGCACTCAACCTCATCGAATGCGACGGGGCCCCGTTTGCCGATACCCACGGTCACGTCTTACAAGACGAGATCGGTGCAGCCGCCGAGGCCGGGATCATCAACGGCTTCAACAGCACAGAATTCAAGCCAAACGAACCGATCACCCGTGGACAACTAGCCACAATCATCAGAAGAGCCCTCTACAACTAGAACAACACACACAAACCACAAGAGGGGGCTCCGGAGTCAACAACCCGGAGCCCCCTCTTACATAGTCAATTCTGTTGGCGGTGTTTGGGTGCCGCGCCCGCCGGTTCTAATCCCGGTCGCAGACCTTGTTGCGGCAGTTAGTCGCAATCACGCAACTTCGATGCAAGAGCATCCACCTGTCACAGTGAGGGTCGCTGGGTTTGTTGGTGGCTTGTTTTGGTGGGTCGCTGGGTTGTGGGTGTTTAGCGTTGGGTTGGTTGGTGTCTGGTGGGGTTGCGGGTTCGGGCGGTTGGTGTGGTTTTGGAGGTGGAGCGTTAGGGTGATTCGCGGTGGTGTGCGGTTCGTTGGGTTGGCGAGAAGCTGGGACCGAATCTTGAGACGATTCGTAAGTGGGTTCGCTGCTTCGAGATCGATAACGGTGAGTTGCCTGGTTTCAAGACTGAGGATCGTGAACGGTTGAAGCAACCCGAACGCGAGAATCGCGAGTTGCGCAGAGCGAACGAGATTTTGAAGTTGGCTTCGGGTTTCTTCGCGGCGGAGCTCGACCGTCCACAAAGTCGCAGGTAAAGTTCATTGACGCTCACCGGGATGAGTTCGGGGTCGAGCCGATCTGTGGAACACTGCGGATCGCCCCTTCCACGTATTGGGCTTATAAGCGGCGTCCTTCGTCTGCTCGCGCGATCCGTGATGAGCAGTTAAAGATCGAGATCAGCCGCGTTTTTCACGACAATTTTGGTGTTTATGGGGCACCCAAGATTTGGGCTCAACTCAACCGCGAAAACATCAGGGTTGCTCGTTGCACCGTCGAACGTTTGATGCGTGACCTCGGGATACGCGGAGCTACTCGAGGCAAACCCAAACAAACCACCACCCCAGTCGCGGCTTCGGAGAGTCCCAGGGATCTCCTGGATCGCAAGTTCGGGGCGGTGGCACCGAACCGCCTGTGGGTAGCAGATCTCACCTATGTACGCACCAAGACCGGGTTCGTATATGTGCGGATCGTCGGCTGCAAAGCCTCCAGATCGCTAACCGCAAACATCGCTCTAGACGCCCTCGAACAAGCCATCTGGGACCGCAAACGCGACAACGGTGATCTCACCGGCTTGATCCATCACAGCGACAAGGGCAGCCAATACCTCGCCATCGCATACACCAACCGCTTAGCCCGAAACGGAGTCATCGCCCCAGTCGGATCCCGCGGTGACTCCTACGACAACGCCCTAGCCGAAACCATCATCGGCCTCTACAAAACCGAACTCATCAACAACAAAAGACCCTGGAGCGGACTCAAAGACCTCGAACTAGCCACCCTCGAATATATTGACTGGTACAACCACCAGCGCATCTATGACACCCTCAGAAACACCACACCCGCCGAACACGAAACCAACCACCACACTCAAACCACAACAAAAACAACCAAACAAAAACACCACCAAACAACCCGGTGAAATTCATTTGGTGTATCCCTGCCACAGTGGCACACCCTTTGAGCTAAACAAGACAGCGGTCAGTATCGAATTGCACATCAACTCGTCCAAGATGCTCGGCGGTAGAGGCTCGCCACCGGTGACCTCCGCAACCAAACGCCCCGATGACTCGTTGAGATGCGCAACGACAGTGATCTCAGCAGGCCGCGGACGTGTTGACGTGCAAGCGTTGCTGCTAGCTAAACCAGATCCCCCGGTTAGGGCATCAAGTGCATCTGCCATGCACTGCTCGAAACTGCGACGCTCGCAACCACCGTAAGCAGCAGCCTTCTTGTCGTTGTTGTACAGGTCCTTGGCGACGTGGCGTATTCGATTAGCGATCCGAGTACCGGTCACGGGATCAAAGCTCCCGTGTAGGTGCTTCATGCCGTCGTCGCCATTAACGACTCTCAGACTCCTGCGCTTGCGCAATCTTTCGTGCTGGGCTTCACCCTGATCGCTCTGGTGATCCCGGCTCCACCGTCGCGCAGTCCGAGCAAACTGGTCTTCGGTCAACGAAGCAGCCTGAGCCAACAACTCTGGGTCTGAATCAACTGCGTCCGAGCTTGTGCTGCTCGCCGCATTGGCCAGCCGGGTGGCGTTCCTGAAGCTGACCTGACCAGACTTCACCGCGTCACGCAACCGGGGCATCTCTCGCAGTTGCTTAGCAGTTTGAGTGTGACTACGCGCCTCCCGTCGTGAGACTCCTGCCTCCTCGACGAGCACACCCGCACCACCATCGCCGTGACGCTCCACAACTGCGATCAGATGAGCAGCCTGAGCTAAGAACGCTTCGAGCTTCGCTCGCACAGACTTCGCTCCCCCCAAGCTCGACCGCAAGTCCGCAAGGGGTGCTGAATTGACACCTGCCAGCAACTCGCTGGCATCCGCATCCATTCGCCGGATCGCTTCCAAGACCATGACTAAATTATCTCACAAGGGTATGACATCAATTGACACTCACCTGAACAACCGAGAATGAACAGGGAGTGCTGTTCTCGGCGGACGTCGCAATGCATGTCCCGGCGAGGTTGGCATGACAAGGCGTCTCAGACTGTCGTCGTGAAAGTGTGATCGTGGTTTGGGTTAGAGGTCGTTTAGGGAGGCCATGGATTTGGATGGGGCCATTAGTTCGATGAGGTTTCCGAAGGGGTCGCGGCAGTAGACCGCGGTGGAACCGTCGGGGTACCGGAGTGGCTCGCCCATCCGTGAGCCACCGAGTTCACAGACTCGATCCAACGCGGCATCGACATCCTCGACCTCAATTGCTAGATGACGCAAGCCGAGTTCGTGAGCACCTAACACTGCCGGTTCAGCGTACCTTCGGGCGGGTTCTTGGTATTGCCACAACTCGAGATAGTCACCCGGACCACGCAGCATCACACCATCGGCTGACGAACCCGAGAGCCCTACAGCGTCGTCAATTTCGGGGCTAGGAGCTCGCCAGTGGTCGCGTTCAATCACCTCCATATTGAGCAGCGCACCGTAGAACGCCACGGCTGCATCGAGATCCGTAACCACGATCCCAACATGATGAATCCTGAACCCCAGTTGCACGCTCACAAACAGAATCTAGAGACCAGCCAGAACCTCCGTATCACTCAAAGGCGAAGATAGCTGTTGGGTGGTCCTACAGCGAGAGGGTGGGGCCGTGGGCGTGTCAGACTTGGAGGGTGTCTGCTTTGGTGCCGGTGGTTACTCGGATGTCTGTTTCGGGGATGGTTTCTACGGTTGATCACCTTGCTACGGGTGTCGGGGTTGACCTGTTGCGGAAGGGTGGTTCGGCGGTCGACGCCGCAGTCGGTGCGAACGCGGTCTTGGCGGTGGTTGCTCCACATATGTGTGGGCCAGGCGGCGATGTGTGGGCGCTCGTGCATCCTGGCGGCAACAGCCCACCGGTCGCCCTTGACGCGGCCGGCTTCGCTGGGTCGGGCGCTGATGCGGCCCGTGTCCGTGAGGAAGGCCATACCGAGATCCCTGTGCGAGACCACATCTGTGCGGTACCCGTGCCAGGTGCGGTTGACGGCTGGTTGGCACTTCACGCCCGCTTCGGCCGGCTTGAACTCGCCGACGTGCTAGCTGAAGCGATCCGCATCGCAGAGCACGGTTTCGCAGCATCGCCCTTGCTTGCCGACCGCGCTTCGCTCGTCGCGGATGTGGCTGGCAACGCAGACATACCTGCAGATCTGAAGACAGGCGGGGTGATCCTCCGTCCCGGCACCGCACGGTCATTGCGGGCCATCCAATCCCACGGTCGCGACGGCTTCTACGGCGGAGAGTTCGGTGAGTGCCTGCTTGAGGTAGGGGACGGCGAATACACCGAAGATGACCTGTCGCGACCGATCGCTCGCTGGGTCGAACCGGTGTGCGTGGATGCGTTCGGGCACCGCCTCTGGACTGTTCCGCCGAGCTCACAGGGATACCTAACGCTCGCGGGGGCCCGGATTGCAGACGGGCTCAACCTCCCAGACACCGACGATGACCTGTGGGCACACCTTCTCATTGAAGCGGCATCCCAAGCGGCCTACGACCGCACCGCCGTGCTGTTCGACGGGGCCGATGGCGAGGCTCTCGTGGCACCCAGCCGCCTTGAGCCACGCCGGGCAGCCATCGACCCCAACCAAGCTGCCAACGTTGAGTTCCCAGTACACAACGGCGACACCACGTATCTGTGTGCCGTTGATGGTGACGGCATGGGCGTGTCGCTAATCAACTCAAATGCCAGCGGTTTTGGTGCTCACATTGTGTGCGGTTCCACGGGCATCTTCTTGCATGACCGCGGTATTGGCTTCAGTCTGGAAGACGGCCACCCAGCGATGTATCAGCCCGGGAAGCGGCCCCCGCACACCCTGTCACCTGCGCTCGTCACCAACCCGGACGGTTCGCTACGGCAGGTGGTCGGCACGATGGGCGGCGACTCGCAACCCCAAATCCTGCTGCAGATACTGGCTCGCACTCTTGGCCTCGGCCAATCCGTGGGTGTCGCGATCCGCGCTCCCCGATGGGTGCTAGCCCCCGACGACTATGGGGTCGGGTTCGCTACCTGGAAGCCAGGCCAGACCCGTCGTGTGCTGATCGAAGACGCCGCTACTGGCTGGCACGAACCGCTTGCAGTCCGAGGCCATCACACTGCTCTAGTCGAGAATGATCCCAGCAGCTTCGGCCACGCTCACCTCATCGAAGTGACCGAACACGGCTCCCTAGCAGGCGCCGCCGACCCAAGAGCCCTAATCGGCATAGCCGCCGGCCTCTAGCACACGTTTTGTCCGTGAGTGCATCAACGCTGCCGCTCGCTTCCGGGGCCGACCTTGGAGCCAATGTGCGGTAACAGCCTCTAAACTCTCGCCGCCTAGTTGAAACGAGCGGAAATCATACTGGAATGCATGGTTAGTCCTCTAACCAACTGTTGCGCTAAGGCAGCGCCCATTGCCTCGGGCCTCGCGATGACAACGACGCACGGCGTCACGAACGAACTCAGCTAGGAGCGCAAGAATGACAGACACGGAACTGATAGCAGCCTTGATTGGACTGGTTGGTGTTCTACTTAGTCTGCACGGGGTGATCATCTATCGCCGCATTGACAAACTCGCAGATCGCATCGAGAGCAGTACCGAGGCCCTCAGGAATCACACGGATCGGTGTGTGGCGGGGCTCAAAGAGCAGACAGCTGCTCAGCACCATTGACGCTAGGCGACTGCCCTATAGACAGGCGTTGAGTAGGTCGGCTTCTTTGATGTGGCGGGCGGCTTCAAGTTGATAGTGGTCTCTCATTGTGGCGTAGTAGGTCGTTGATGTTTCATGCCATGCCTCCGCAGCGGCCTTTGTCGTCACTCCAAGAGCCTCAGCAAGCTCTGCTTGTCTCGGAGTGACTCCCACGACTTCGGCTAGAGCGTCTAGGTCATCCCGAGTCACGTTGAGCGTCTCAAGCAGTGTCGCTTCGAAGACATCGTGCGTTTCAACAAAGAAGCTCATAGAGGCGAAAGTCCTGGCGGCCGTGTAGGCCTTGACTGGCACACCGAGGCGCATAGCCCCGTCGGTTTCGTTGAAGAGGTCGTCATGGTCTGTGGCCTCAAACGCGGCTTCAATCGTGTCTGATGTCACATCTAGCTCTTCAGCGATCAGAGCAACCATGGCAGCGTCCTGTGTGGCGTCGCCATAAGGATTTATGTCGGCAGCGCTCTCGGCGACCTCGGATGCTTTGGCGACTTCTGCGATAGGCGCGCCAAGTGCTTCCGCGAGTCGCGCGTGGTCGTGACGAGCACGATCACTGTCGCTCCAACTGAGAGAGTAAGCAGCTTGGGATGCGACGACTTCGACGGGCACTTGAAGAACCTCGGCAAGCACGGCAGCGTATGTCGCCTCAGAGTCGACGAGTGCTTTGGCATCGTTCATTAGCGAGGCGCTAAACGCGGCATCGATTGCCTCAGAGACGGCTTCCAGCGGTAACCCGAGCGTGTCAGCGACAGCCGCAGCAGGTCCCGAGGCAGAGCGATCGTCGAGGGATACACCAAGTGCCTCAGCGATCCAGGAATCGTAGTTGTCAATGATGACGTAAGCGGTAGCGATGGAAGCTTCAGCGTAAGCGACTCCGAGGGTAGTTTGGGCGTCTTTGATTGAAATGCCCTGGGCCTCTGCGAAGTCGCCCAAAAGCACAACGCGTGATCCTCCCCGCTGTGTTTCGAAGGCACGTTCGTGGCGGTTGGAGTACACGGAGCCATAGACCGCATTTTCGGCTGCGACAACTTCTTCAACGGTGACGCCGAGCGCTTCGGCAAAAAGCGTGTCTAACGCATGAAGAGCTTTGTGTAGCGCCAGGGCGTCTCGGTAGGCGTCATAGGCAGCGTCGGCCGCGTCGCGGGCACTGTCAAATTCCGCCCGGGCAGTCGCCAGGTCTGCAGCTTGATCGTTCTCAGTAGCTTCTTTGGCGACGTCGTGAGCGCTAGCGGCTTCCCGAGTTGCCTCTTGAGCAACCAGGTAAGTGTCGTAGGCAGCGTCAACATCCGCATCTCCGGTTCTGCTGGTCTCGCCGAGATCCCGGGTGTTGCTCAATGCAGAGTAGTAGCATCCAAGCAAGCTGTTGTCGCTGGACGAGCCCGAGCAACTGAGCAACAGAACCACGAGTAGTGCCAAGGCGATGCGTTTGATGACGCGTCGGAGCGTCATGCTCCAACGTGCCCATCGCACGAGACCCACAACCACGCAACAGACAGTAGCGGCCAGTGATAGCCGATCTGAAGCCTCTTTGCGTTTGCGGCAGCTGGGTCTAGGCTTGCGGCTCATGGTTGAAACGGGCGGAAATACTGCCGGAAGGTATGTGTGACGCTCTCAACCACAATCCCAGGAGCAGGCCCGAACGCCACACCGCTTCCATCAAGCTAGGACCATCCACACCCCCGTAGCCGGACACGAAGGGGAGTGGGGGCTATAGGCAGGAGTCGAGCAGTTCGGCTTCCTTGCGGTAGCGTTCGGTCTCCTGTCGGAGGTGATCAAATCGGGTTGCCCTGTGGGCTGCTTCGGCTTTGACTGCGGCGTTGGCGGCCTCTACTACAGACGCACCAAGCGCCTTAGCCACCGCGGTGCCCTCCGGACTGACACCGTCGGCAGGCTTAAAATCAGCACCCCGTGTCATTTCAAGGGGGCGTTCGGCAATCACGACCACCGCTTCAAGGGACTCCGATGTCACATCAAGCGCTTCAGCTAGTGCAACTGTGAGATCTTCCCTCCGGATCTCAGGGTAGCTTAAGTCTGGGGTCAACCCCATTTCAACCGCAAATGAGTATGCCTCGGCAGGCACGCCGAACTCAAGCAGTCTTGTCTCATCTAGCATGCCACCGTGAGGGATTTCCAGCGTAGATCGGTGTCTCTCTTCGGCGTGTCTAATGTCCTCGACGGTGACATCAAGCGTCTTCGCAATTGCTTCTCGAATAGCTGTGCCGTAGGCGTTGCGGGTGTCAAAGTGACCAGGAATGTAATCCCAATGAGCGTATTCGACTGCTGCAGTAACGGTCGCAGTGGGAGCATTGAACGCCTTAGCCAGATAGTTGATGTCATGGACATAACCGTAGAAACCGTTGCTAACTGAGTAGGCACCGAGTGCAGCAACCTCTGCTACAGACACTCCAAGAAACTCCGCGATGGCAATGTCGTAAGCTGACTCGGCCTCCTGTAATCCGCGGTGGTGGACGTCGTATGACTCGGAAAGAATGGTGTCAGTGGGGACAACGACATCTGTTGTTGGAACTCCTAACACCTCAGACACGGTCAAGTAGTAATAAACCAACGGGTCGAGCGTCTCAACCGGCACACCCAGTGCTTCCGCCAGTTCAACTGTCGTGTGTTCAGAATAGACATACCAGCCGACAGCGAAACCAAGCATCCTCGGATTACGAGCCTCATGCGAAGCGACACTTAGTGATGTGCGGGCAGCCTCTACAGAAACGCCAAAAGCCTTAGCGAAGTCATCCACGCGCACAACTCGAGATGCGCTGGCGAGTCCGGCGTACCCACGAAACATGTCAATAATGCTCAAAGGCTTGTAGTCGTGAATCTCCTCGTAGACGGGTGATAAGTGTTCGATTGTGAGACCGAGGGAGTCGGCGAACGCTTCAACGCCCGCGTTGTCCGCTTCATGCTGGGCCAGCGCGCCGGTATATAACGTGAGCGGTGTCGGCGTTTCGGCGTGCGTTGTCGAATTCGGCTAGCTCTGCGACGAGGGCGGCGGGTTGGTCACTGGCTAAAGCTTCAACTGCGGCGTCATAGGCGCGAGCGGATTCTCGGGCTGCAGCGTCGGCGGTCAAATACTCGGCGTAGGCGTCGTGAACCTCTGCAACTCCGTGTCCGAAGATCTGTGTGACATCTCGGGTCCTGCCCAATGCTGAGTCATAGCAGCCCAGCAACCCGGTCTCGCCCCCTGAGGATGAGCATCCGAGTGTTATCACGATGAGTAGAGCTACAACACAGCGACAACTAGAGCGTCGCTGTGTCACTTTGCGACGCGCCAGCCGAACCAGGCCCACCGCCACATAAACCACATTAGTAGTGGGTCCCCTTACGTTTCCCGATGTCAAGTCGCTAGATCATGCTGCGCGTTGAGTCAACGATGAGTGTTCTCCACTCCAGTCCGAGTTGCAGGCGCAACTTGGAGTGCCCGGCCCTAAGCTCGCGGCCTACGGCGGAAATGATACTAGAAGGCATGTGTGACTTTGGGAGGCAGTGAAGATGTCTACATTTGCCGGTTCCGCCGTTCTCGCCGACATAGCGTGACTGACTCAGCCCCTCGACATAGCAAGCCAGCAGTTCCCTTTGATCAGGCGACTTACTTTCGTCAGGCTCGCTGCGTTCGGTCGTGTCGAGCGATTCGCTTGCATCCGGCTCGGTGGAAGAGGTACTGCAGCCAAGAGTCAGCACAGCCAGTAGTGCTACGACGCTTCGAATCACGTGTCGGGCCAGGCCCACAGCCATGTGACGACATTAGTGGCGAGTTCCTGACCGGTCCCGATGTGTCGACTTCGCGCAAACCGTGTGGCCAGATTGTGAGGCTTTGCTGAAGCTGCCTATACTCCCGGCACGCTTGAAACGGGCGGAAATGATACCGGTAGATATGTGTAGTATTCTAACCAACCGTTGCGCTATCGTTGCGCACTCGCCTTCGGCCAAGAGACAACGACGCAAAAGCGTCACAAAGGAGACGTTTAACTAGGAGTACAACAATGGAAGAAACAGAAGTGATCGTTGCATTGATCGGATTGATAGGTGTGCTGGAGCTAATTGCGCACCGTCGCATCAGCAACCTCCGAACGCGCATTGATGACCTCGGTGACAATCTCGGAGAGCGCATCGAGAAGCTCGGTGACAATCTCGGAACACGCATTGACAGCCTCGGGGAGCGGATGGAGACCAACACCAAGGCTCTCAGGGATCACACGGATCGAACTGTCGCGGACCTTCGGGCTCATACCGATCGGAGTTGTGCGGATATTCGGGCTCATACGGATCGGTGTGTGGCGGCGCTCAAGGAGCAGTCAGATCAACGCGATGACCGCACCGAGGATCGGATTGAACGGACTGAGGATCTTGTCGTTCGAATCGATACTCGTGAGCGGGTGGCTCGGCTGGAAGCAAAGGTCCCGACCGCTTCACAAGAAGTACACACGTCAGAAGTACACACGTCAACTGCGACACCGGTGGGAGCGTCACGATAGATCAACAACGGTTGAGGCACTTGAAAATTGCTCGCCATCAAGTTTCAAGCGGCGGTATTGGGTGCTTGGCGTCAGGGTGACGGGGCAAAAGGCCAAATGGGGGCTCCGGGTTGTTTCCCGGAGCCCCCAACTCTGTGAGCGTGCGTTAGTTGTAGAGGGCTCTTCGGATGATTGTGGCTAGCTGGGCACGGGTGATCGGTTCGTTTGGCCTGAATTCTGTGCTGCTCAAGCCGTTGATGATCCCGGCTTCTGCGGCTGCTCCGATCTCGTCTTGGAGGACGTGACCTCGCGTATCGGCAAACGGGGCGCCGTCGCACTCGATGAGGTTGAGTGCGCGTGACATGATCGCGGCTGCTTGTGCCCGGGTCGTTTGGCGTTCGGGGTGGTAGTTGCCGTCGCCGAAGCCTCGCAACACGCCTCGCTCTGCAAGAGCGTTGATGGAGTCTTCAAGCGCGTGGCCTTGAGTGTCGCGGAAGCCCTCAAACCCGGCCGACGCGCTGAGATCGAGCGCACGAGCCAGCATGGCTGCGATTTCGGCTCGGCTGATCGGACGACTCGGACGGAACTCGCCGTCGGGGTAGCCGTTGATCACGCCGGCGCTGTTCATCAACAAGATGTGCTGTGCGTGCCAGTTCCCGGTGATGTCACTGAATGGATTGCCGCGCATTTCCGGTCGTGCCCGTTTCTCAGGCGTGAGAGCGGACGTACCACACTCCGACACAGTCACCGTAGTGACCGTCTGCGTGTACACGGGCACAGTTACGGCGGGTGCTCGTGGTGTTGCGGTGGCGCTCGCAGACCAGTCGCTTACACCCGAAGAGTTGCCGGCCCGCACCTGCACCTCATATGCAATGCCGTTGCTGAGCGACTCGATTACTTGGGACGTATCCGAGAGGTTCGAGACGGCGGGCGTCCAGTTGCCAGAACCCGACACCGAGTACTGCACGTCGTAGTAGGTAGCCGCACCACCGCTAGTTGGTGCGCTCCAAGAGGCAATGATCTGAGCATTGCCGGCCGAGAGCCTCGGAGCGTCGGGCGTTCCGGGCACCGCAACAGGCTGCCTCGGCGCCACCGGCGTGGCAGTTGAGGTTGCTGACCAGTCGCTGTCGCCGGCATTGTTGGTTGCAAGCACGCGTACGTCATAGGCCGTGCCGTTGGTGAGCGACATGATCGTGTGCGACGTACCATCTTCAACTACGACATCAGTCCAGTTGTCTGATCCGGACTCGCCGTACGCCAGCGTGTATTGGGTTATGGCTGACCCGTTGTTGTTCGGTGCTGTCCAGGAGGCTGTGATCTGAGCATCGCCAGCGTCAAGTGTCGGTGCGTCAGGTGTGCCAGGCACTGCGATCGGCGTGGCAGTTTCGGGCTGGGTGTAGGGACTGCTGCCGGACGTGTTCCGAGCACGGACACGCACTTCGTATGTGGTGCCGTTGGTGAGCGCGCCTATGTAGTGTGGGCTGGAGACACCGACAGCTCCGATCCAGGTGCCTACGTTTTGCTGGCGGTATTGCAGGTCGTAGTGACTTGGCGAGCCTCCGCTCGTTGGTGGGTCCCAGGATGCTGTGATGTTGCCACTTCCAGGCGCAAGTGACAGGTTCTGAGGTGTGCCAGGCACTGCTTCGGGCTTCGACGTTGTGTCCATTGGCGCGACGGCGAGCGAGGCGGCAGGCGTCAAAGCGCACACAACGGTCAATAGGCAAATCACGGCAAAGCCTCGCCAAACTTGACGTTTGCCATTGGCAGATTCGCCCGATCTATATGTTTGTCTGACAATCTTCATAGTCGGATTATCGGTCACTTTTTACCTTCCATTGTTGGGGGGAGTCCGGGGATTACTCCAAAATGAGCGTCACTTATCACGAGTGAGAGACAATCGAGACAAATGTCCGCGGCATCCTTGAAGTTTCCCCGGTTTGGTCAGCCTTTTATGAGTACCACCCAGTAATTGCAACTGTCAAGCATTGTGGCTTAGCGGACACTTGCTCGCCCGACTTGGCAAGACCCGGTTCAACTGAATAACAATTGAGAGAGCTAGTAGATCGCTTCAGATTTCGATTACTATGAAGCTTTATTATGTAAGTAAAATACGATTCAAATAGTTGATATCAGCCTTGTATAAATGGCTGATTACTGCATAGACATGCTGAATGTATATATGATAGTCTTGCACGCGAATTCAGGGGACATCGATGCATTGTTTTGAACAGACTCGATGTCACGCGTCCGTACGCACCCGGTTAACCGCGGCACACAAAACGGATGGCGGCGCCCAGGCACCGCCATCTGCCTGATCGGTGTTTGGGGCTCCGGGTTGTTTCCCGGAGCCCCCAACTCTGTGAGCGTGCGTTAGTTGTAGAGGGCTCTTCTGATGATTGTGGCTAGCTGGGCACGGGTTATCGGGTCGGTCGGCCCGAAGGTTGTGCTGTTGTAGCCATTGAAGATCCCTGCCTTGGTAGCCGCACCGATGGTGCCTCGTAGCCCGTGGCTGCGAGTGTCGGCAAACGGCGCATCATCACATTCGATCAGTTGGAGCACCCGCGACATGATGGCTGCTGCCTGGGCCCGAGTGGTTGCACGCTCCGGGTAGTAGTTGCCGTTGCGGAAGCCTCGCAAGATGCCTTGTTCAGCTAGAGCGTTGATCTCTGCTTCAAGGGCGTGACCTCGGGCATCACGGAAGCCTTCGAAGTCATCCGATGCGGAGAACCCCAACGCACGTGCGAGCATGGCGGCGATCTCAGCGCGAGTGATCGCGTTCTCGGGGCCGAACTCGCCGTTGGGATAGCCGTTGATCACACCCGCGCTACGCATCAACAAGATGTGAGGTGCATGCCAGTGTCCAGTGATGTCACTGAAGGAGTTGGCATCAGGCATATCCGGTCTCGTTTGCTTCTCAGGTGAGCGCGCCGACGTGCCGCACGCTGGCCTAACTGGCGTCGGGTCTGGTTGCGCCCGCACGGGCACCGAAGGCGCTCGGGGTCTCGCCCTCCCACTAGCCGACCAGTCGCTGTCACCGGCATCGTTGGACGCCCGGACTTGAACCTCGTAGGTCATCCCGTTTCTCAGCGAGCGGATCACAAACGAGGTACTAACGAGGTACTGATGACCTCGACCTCGGTCCAGGTGCCCGAACCGGACACTCCGTATCGCAAGTCGTAGTGATCGGGTGCGCCGCCACGACTCGGTGCGCTCCAAGATGCCGTTATCTGACGGTTACCAGCGACAAGAGAAGGGGCGTCCGGTGTGCGTGGCGGCAACAACGCCGGCTGAGGTGTAGCGGTCGCACTCGCCGACCAGTCGCTGTCACCTGCATCGTTCGCCGATCGGACTTGAACCTCATAGGTGGTGCCATTGGTGAGCGACATGATTTCATGTGACATGCCGCTCAAGATCTCAACCTCAGTCCAGTTGCCTACGTTTTGCTGGCGGTATTGCAGGTCGTAGTGGCTTGGCGCGCCTCCGCTGGTTGGTGCGTTCCAGGATGCCGTTATCCGGCCATCGCCAGCTATAAGTGTTGGCGCGGCAGGTTTGTTAGGTACCTGTAAGGGCTCTTGGGGTGTGGCAGTAGCGCTGTCAGACCAAGCACTGTCGCCCGACGTGTTACTCGCTCGCACTCGCACCTCGTACGTGGCGCCGTTCGTGAGCGAAGTGATGACATGTGACATACCACTGAGATTCTCGACCTCATTCCAGCTGCCTTCGCCTGTCCGGTATTGTAACTCGTAGGAGTGCACTGGACCCCCGCTGGTTGGTGCGTTCCAGGATGCTGTGATCTGAGCATCGCCAGCTTCGAGTGTCGGCGCAGCGGGTGCCCTCGGCGCCGCTATCGGCGTCGCAGTCTTGATATCCGAGTAGTCGCTGTGCACCGGTGGATTGTCGGCACGGACGCGGACTTCGTACCCGGTGCCATTGGTCAGCCCACCAATCCGATACGAAGTACCCGAGATACCGTCAATCGCGATCCAGGTGGTGTCATCTTTTTCGCGGTACTGAAGGTCGTAGTGATCCATTGGACCGCCGCTGGTCGGCGGATCCCACGACACTGTGATCACACCATTGCCTGGGGCAAGTTCGAGTGCGTCCGGAGTGCCCGGCGCTTCGATCTGAGCCATCGCAGTTGAAGTCGGCGACCAGTCGCTAGAGCCGTCGTCATTTGATGCGCTGACTTGTACGTCGTACTCGGTGCCGTTGATGAGCGAACCGATTGTGTACGACGTGCTTGTTCCGACAGTCTGCTCAGTCCAGGTGCCCTTGTCCGACACTCGATATCGCAATATGTAACCGGTGATCGGTGAGTCTCCGTCATAGGGAGCCTTCCAAGATGCCTCGATCTGTTCGTCACCCCCAACGAGCGCTGGGGCAGCCGGCCTTGCAGGTGTACCCATGACCGTGGCAGTTGAACTTGCCGACCATGGCCCGTCACCACGAGCATTTGCCGCACGCACCCGAACCTCATGATCTCCAGACTCCAAAGATGTGATCGTGTGAGAAGTGCCTTTAGGAACGCTTACTTCTGTCCACGTCGACGAACCAGAGATGCGGTGTTGCAGGTCGTAATGAGTGATGGGAGATCCGTTGTTGTTTTCCGGCGCTGTCCACGACGCTTCGATCTGTTGCGTGCCTGCGGTAAGCGACGGAGCGTCCGGTGCTACGGGTGATCCGGCCACGACCCACAGGGAGGCCTTCTGACTCGCTAATCCTTTACCGCAGGTGTTTCGTGGATCAACCGTGATGCCGTATCGCTCTCCATTGGTTAGGTCAGACTTTGTCCACGTAAGAGTGTTGGCATCAAGCACTACTTCTGTGGGGTCCTTGACTGCTTCGTCATTTGAGTCAAGGCTCCACCATATGATTTTGTACTGAATTATGTCGTGCCCACCATCTTCAGCTGGATAAGACCACGTAGCGGAAATGTCTCCGTCTCCGGGAACGACATTGATCTGTTGTGGGGCTGTAGGTCGACCAGACGGAGACGCTGTCACACTGTCGGACCACTCACCGTTGCCAGCGTCACTAACCGCTCGAACACGAGCAGTGTAGAAGACACCGTTTTCTGCATTCATGATGTCGTAGAAGACAGGTGATGAGTCTTCTGGTGGGTATTCAACGAACTTGGATGTTGCTTCACCCCAACTCTGCGAATGTACCTTGTATTGAAATTCGATTTTTGTGATCGATTGGGCGTCGGAGTCGGTCGGAGGATCGGGTTGTAGTGGCAGAACGCCGTCCATACATTCAATTGCGAATAAAATGAGTTTGCCCGGAACTCTGGTGCCCTCAGTTGTGGCGCTAGCTCCGTACCGCCATGGCCCGCCGCCCTCGGCGTTGGTGGCTTGCACACGCAGCATGTATGGCGTTCCCCTCTCCAGACCAGTGAGGGTTAGTGAGACAGTGTCACCTGTTTCGCGAGTCGTTGCTGAAACAACTTCCTCCCAGTCACTGACAGTGGCTTCCACTCGATATCCGGTCGGATCTAAGCCTTGAGCCGGCTTGCCCCACGTCGCCTTAATTGACGTTGTTCCGGCAGATGTGGCCGATATCGAAAACGGAACAGAGGGCACAGCTTTGGGTGTCCCGGTAACGACCGCCGACCACGGTCCGTAACCGTAGGAGTTACGTGCCGCAACCCGGAATTCGTGCTCAACACCGTTGTCCAATGGGTAGACAGCCCACGAAGTTGCCAGCGAAGTCGGTTGTTCGTACTTCCAAGCCTCACCGGGCAGATTCTTGCGGTATGCGACGATGTTGTTGAGAAGGTCACCGCCCTGAGAAGTGGCCGCTGTCCAGGTCACATCTACGCGACCGTTGTACTCATCAACCGTTACATTCTGAGGTGCTTGCGGAGTGCCCAGGTTGGCAGCGAGCGCGACACTAGGTGCTAAGGCACAAATGGCACCTAGGACGCAAGGACGGCTAAGCCACGCAAGAGTTGACGATTGTCAAAAGCAGTCGTGCAAGACTCAGAGGCGTGCTTGTCGCGCCTCCTCGTGGGATTGACAGTCACTGATGAACCTTTCAAGGGTTGATGCTAAATGCACTCCGCTTGGCTCCATTATGACTTGTTACGGGGCAGTTTGGGCGGAGGCTCTGCCATTGGAGTTGTTTGACTGTGTAGAGGGCACTCCGGTCGCTGCTTCTGGAGCTCCCTCTCGCTCGTGACCGGTTGTTGAGGTGGCACTCACAGACCAGAAGCTGTTGCGCCGCTGTTGGTGGCTCGGACTTGACTTCCCTAGGCGGTGCCGTTAATGAGCGAGCTGATGGTCTGTGAATTTCACCGGGTTGTTTGGTGGTGTTTTTGTTTGGTTGTTTTTGTTGTGGTTTGAGTGTGGTGGTTGGTTTCGTGTTCGGTGGGTGTGGTGTTTCTGAGGGTGTCATAGATGCGCTGGTGGTTGTACCAGTCAATATATTCGAGGGTGGCTAGTTCGAGGTCTTTGAGTCCGCTCCAGGGTCTTTTGTTGTTGATGAGTTCGGTTTTGTAGAGGCCGATGATGGTTTCGGCTAGGGCGTTGTCGTAGGAGTCACCGCGGGATCCGACTGGGGCGATGACTCCGTTTCGGGCTAAGCGGTTGGTGTATGCGATGGCGAGGTATTGGCTGCCCTTGTCGCTGTGATGGATCAAGCCGGTGAGATCACCGTTGTCGCGTTTGCGGTCCCAGATGGCTTGTTCGAGGGCGTCTAGAGCGATGTTTGCGGTTAGCGATCTGGAGGCTTTGCAGCCGACGATCCGCACATATACGAACCCGGTCTTGGTGCGTACATAGGTGAGATCTGCTACCCACAGGCGGTTCGGTGCCACCGCCCCGAACTTGCGATCCAGGAGATCCCTGGGACTCTCCGAAGCCGCGACTGGGGTGGTGGTTTGTTTGGGTTTGCCTCGAGTAGCTCCGCGTATCCCGAGGTCACGCATCAAACGTTCGACGGTGCAACGAGCAACCCTGATGTTTTCGCGGTTGAGTTGAGCCCAAATCTTGGGTGCCCCATAAACACCAAAATTGTCGTGAAAAACGCGGCTGATCTCGATCTTTAACTGCTCATCACGGATCGCGCGAGCAGACGAAGGACGCCGCTTATAAGCCCAATACGTGGAAGGGGCGATCCGCAGTGTTCCACAGATCGGCTCGACCCCGAACTCATCCCGGTGAGCGTCAATGAACTTTACCTGCGACTTTGTGGACGGTCGAGCTCCGCCGCGAAGAAACCCGAAGCCAACTTCAAAATCTCGTTCGCTCTGCGCAACTCGCGATTCTCGCGTTCGGGTTGCTTCAACCGTTCACGATCCTCAGTCTTGAAACCAGGCAACTCACCGTTATCGATCTCGAAGCAGCGAACCCACTTACGAATCGTCTCAAGATTCGGTCCCAGCTTCTCGCCAACCCAACGAACCGCACACCACCGCGAATCACCCTAACGCTCCACCTCCAAAACCACACCAACCGCCCGAACCCGCAACCCCACCAGACACCAACCAACCCAACGCTAAACACCCACAACCCAGCGACCCACCAAAACAAGCCACCAACAAACCCAGCGACCCTCATCCCATGGTCCAAAGGCGGCAGCACCGACCAAGCAAAGGCCACTAGCCGAGCCAACTCTCCAGCCCCAGCTAGACCTATAGCTCGCACGCCCAGCAGACCACCCACGAGCTCTCCAAACCATGAGCGCTGTGTTCGGTTGCCATAGCGCGGCCATCGATCACTTACCGGTCGCAAGCAGTCACACGACAGGTTCGACTGATGTTTGCCGGACTCAGTAGCTACATACTATAGATGCAGACCATGACAAGGGCGTACGGCCACAAGACCAGATCATCGCACAATGCATGTGGACGATGGGCGTGATCTTGAGAGACTGAGTTGACGTCGAGTGTCGGCATGACGCACGCACAGATGTGGACGCTGATTGGGTCGATGTTGGTGTGATGACGCTTGGGGCCATGCTTTACGTTTACGTTATCTACCGGATCATGAATGGGTTCAGGGACCGGATTTTGGAACAATTTGACAGACTCGACAACAGGATCAACAGGCTTGACACGAAGTTGTCGACCAAGATCTATGCCAACACTGCAGCGATCTATCAGGTCAAGGAACGGTTGGTAGCGCTGGAGGTTCGGCGTGAACTGGAGACCACGTAGCTCGAATCTGGACGTCCAAGCTTTGCCGCTTGCGTCTGTCGTGGGCCGTTGCTAATTGAGCAGGTGCATTGGGTCGGACATTTCGTGGTAGCCAAGGTAGCCGCCGCCTACTGCTGAGGCGTCGTACAACTCATAACCGAGGAGTTGCTGGGCGCGTCTTGGAAGCTTCCGGACTACTTCAAGTGGGACGTTCGTGTAGCTATTCTCGACTGGGCGCAACCAGCCGCAGCAATAGCTGGTTGAGAGTGCGCGGCGCCACCGATTCGTGGTGCGGTTAGTGCCGCCCGCGTGGAGCGTGTTTCCCCTGAAGAACAGTGCCGAACCTGCCGGAAGGCTACAGGCAACGACTTCGTGGGGTTGCGGGATTCGCCCTGGTTCCCAGCGGTGACTGCCCGGCACCACCAGCGTGCCACCCATTTCGGGGGTGATGTCAACCAGCGCAGCGATCGTGTTAACAATCATCGGAGCCTCGGCATGCGCAAAGTTCCAGGCGTCATCATCTCGATGAAACGGTTGTGCAGCCTCGCCAGGGCCAATGTCGATCACCTCGCCGTCATTGAGAATCAAACTGGGACTGATCGGCCCGATCACTGCTTCGGCAAACCCCAAGAGCCGCTCATTAAGCATGATCTCAACGAAGCTTGGCGTCTTCGCGCACAGACCCTGGATTCGTTTGGTGCGTCGTCCCAGGAACTCATCGGAGGCCTCTGAGCCAGAGTCCGTGCCCTGATAACTCAACATCCACGGCTCAATCTCGGCGTTGAACCGACCGAGCAAATCCGGTGACAACCAACTGTCAACGATTACACCACCGTCGCGCTCGCTCACCGCAACGATGTCGTCAGTACTGCAGTCAGGCCCAAGCCTCGTCAAGGTTCTGCTCACGACACTCGCACCCCAATCACTTGCATCAAAGTTCCCGCGAACTTACGGCACTTCATTGCGAGTTCCCGTTAATACTCGCGGTACACACAGACTCCCGGGGCGATTGACGCATCGGCTGACTGCGACGTGCTCATGGCTCTTCAACCTGGATCTGTCTCGTCAGCAGCACGCTTACGTCACTCTTGTCTCGCTAGCAAGTGCACACCGCTGATGCACGCGGCGTGAGCAAGGCCACTATCGCACTGAAGTTCGCAACCGGCGTGTGCATGAGATCTGTACAGGGTTGTATCCGCCGCTTAAGAGTGATTCTGGGCACTTCGTGTCAACGATCCGAACTCATGTACTTGTGCTTGAGTTGTTGAGCAACGGTCATTGAGCTAGTTGTCGTGGTACCAACGGGTATCCGGAGCGTTCGACTGATGACTTGTAATGGCAGTGCGCACGAGCAATGACTCGGCACCAGCCGTGAAGCGAGCGCACATCTCGTTGGGCCATGAGTCCGGCCGTCTCTGAGAGCCTGTCGGACGGACTGGGTTTAGCTAGATCGACGGAGGTGGTGGCCATAACGTGGCTGCGATGTTGCGAGAAGATCCGGACTTTCTTGAGTATTGCTATCGGCGGGTGCTTGTTGAACTGGGGTTCTCGCAGGAACACGCCAAGGTTGTGGCACATTGCGTGTCTGACGGTGACCGCAACGGCAAGCTCACCCAAGGCATGGGCGTGTTTGAGATCCCGGTGCTGCTGGCTCGAACCGGAACGATGGACGTGAACGCCACACCTGAAGTCACCGGCGAGGGGCCGACCTGGCTGGTTATCGACGCTCACCGTTCCTCCGGCCAGTGGGCACTCACGATGGCAACACAAGCGGCTATCGACAAGGCACGCGACCATGCCATCGCCATCGCGTTTGTGCGTGACTTCAACGACGCTGGAGCCTTCGGTACCTATGTCCGCATGGCCGCCGCTAACAACATGATGGCGATCGCGACCAACAACAGCCTTCCGCTGGTGTCGCCCTGGGGTGGGATGCAAAACGTCCTCTCTGGGGCACCGTTCGCGGCGGCATCACCCGGCGGCGAGCATCCCCCAATCGTTTGCGACATCCAGGCCATAGAGGTTCACGACGGCAACCTCAGCGAGGCCTACTTCAAAGGCACCAAACTGCCCGGACCGTTCCTTGCCGACCCCGAGACGGGCGAGTTAACAGACGATCCGGCGCCCTACTTCCGACAGATGGAGGAGTACGGACGAATCTCGGATTGCGAGGCACCATCCGTGTTCGGCACACCGCGCATGTATGCCTTGAACTTGTTCACCGAGATGCTTGCTGGGTTGATCAACCCCGGTGCCCGCCTGACACCGCAGATCCCGGGCCCGCCGTCGTACTGGTTGGAGCCTCGAGACGAAGCCTTGACTGGTGGTGCGTGTGTGATTGTGATCGACCCATCGCACTGGATGCCCGCAGCCGAACCCGGCGCCAAGTCAGACGAGCTAGTGACTGCAGTCAAGGGAGCCAAACGGCGACCCGGCGTCGATGAGATCTTCCTGCCTGGTGAGCGCGGCTGGCGTGCCATGAACTCACAGCAACACGTCGACATCCTGCCGGCTCACTGGGAGTCATTCGAGCGAATTACCAGCAGCGTCGGTCTCACAATTGAAGGCTTGCGAAACGAGTTCGCGGCAACTGTTGCTAACGGAGACACTAAGCAAGCAACGCCCACTGCTGAATCAACCGCTGCCGATCTAGGTCACTCGCAGTGACACGGTTTCGGTTTGATCATGTCGGTTTGCTCACGGCTGATGTGGACTATGCCTGGAGTGCTTACCGCGCGCTCGGCTGTGAGTTGACCGAACGCTCCTACCGGCGGGACACCCATGACGTCGCATATGGGGGTGCGGGCACGGACGTCCTGATCGAAATACAAGGTCGGCCGTTGCCACCCGAATCCGAGGAGTATCTCACACGGCAAGGTTGGAGTATTGAGCGTGTAGCGCTCCGGTGCGACGATGTCGAGCACGCCTATCAGGAACTGATCGCCGCAGGCCTGAAGTCAGCCTGGAAGCCCGAGCCTTTCATCATCGACGGCACAACCCTGGCGATTGCTGCTGGTGTGTGGTCGCCAGAAGGATTGATGATCGACATTGTGGAACACCGCAATGTCGCAGTACCCCGACCCCAGCGACACAACCGAGACAAACTGGCACTACATCACCTGTCTTGCTTGACAGATGATCTTGCCCAAGCCGAAGCGTTCTGGACCCAGCACTTCGGCTTGATCAAGACTTACGACTTCACTGCACCACTCGAACTTGACAACGCGAAACCAGCCAGTTCCACAACCGACTACTGCACCACGTCGCGCGAATCAGTACAGGGCTTTGTGATGTTGGCCGATCCATTCTTTGATACGGACGAGCATGAATTCTGCCTGGAAATAATCGGCGGGGCCTTTGACACGATCGACGGGCCGGTGTTTGAGCAAAGAGGCCCCTGCTTTGATCATCTTTGCTTCACGACTGACGATGTCAGCCGAGTGTGGCAGCGTGCCGTCGATGCAGGTGTTGCACCACTTAGCAAACCCGCGTACTACCCCGAATACGACACAACTATCGCCTGGCTGTATGACGCCGATGGAACACACATTGAGTTAATGAACCCACCACCACCCGAGCTAATGCTCGATGCCCACCGTGGCAGTCATTGTTCAAATCACTGGGTAGACGACTGGCGCCGCAATCCCGAAGTCTTCACGCACCAACCAAACCAATCAGACAACCCGATCCAACTCCGACGCCAAGCCCCACGACCCACATAACCCCGAGCCTGACATGGCTGAGTTGCAGGTAACCAGGCTCGTAGCCTTGGTGAAGTGACGGTTGAGATTGACGACATTGACAGAGCGCTCATCGATCAACTCGTCGCTGATGGTCGAGCCAGTTACACAGCCCTCGCACGGCAAGTCGAGATGTCCCAGGCAGCGGTCAAGACCAGGGTCAAGCGGCTCATCGACAATGGCGTCATCCACATCCTCGGCCGTATCGACCCCCGGGTTCTGGGTTACGGCGAATTCGCCTACTGCCTTGTCGACGTAGCGGGTCGCGTCGACCCAGTCGCAAAGCGGCTCGCTGAGCTGGATGAAGCAGCTTTTGTGCTCATATTCGCCGGTGGAGGCGGGCTGTTCATCGAGTTACGAGCCCGCGACGCCGAACATCTCAACGCTGCCATCGAAACTTTGCGAGCCGATCCACAAGTACGCGGCGTCGAGGTTGCCTCGCTGATCGCCTACATCAAACAGGACTGGTCGCAAGTGGCCGGCGGCGCTCACCAACACGGCCGCGCCGTCACAGCGCCGTCCCGCGGGGTCGACAACACCGACATCAAGATTCTCCAACACCTCGCCCGTGATGGTCGCGCTACCTATACCGACCTGGCGCTAACGGCCGCAATGTCGCCTGCGGGAGCACGTGAACAGGTGCTTGGGCTCATCGGCTCGGGCGTCGTGACAGTTCAGACGATCGTGAGCCCGGGAGTGCGAGGTTTACGGGGCTATGCAGGTTTGTTGATCCAGACCAGCGGGCCAGTGCGAGCAGCTGCCCAAGCGATCGCGCAACGCCCCGATGTGGCGCTTGTAGCTACGGTGCTCGGCCGATTCGACCTGATAGTTGAGGTCGGCTCCCGCAACGAGACACACCTCGCGCACCTGCTTGATGAGATCCGGGCAACCGACAACGTGTACCGCCTTGATGCCTTCATATATCTCGTCGAAGTCAAGGAGTCAATGACCGCCGGCCTGGTCTAAGCAACCGTGAGTACGCAAAAGCAACTGTCAGTAGCTACGGCAACAACCCACCATCGACGGGGATCAATGCGCCGTTGATATAGCTCGCCGCCGGCGAGCATAAGAACGTCACCAACGGAGCGACTTCGTCTGCCGTGCCCCAGCGACCCATCGGCACGTCAGCCGTCAACATCTCCGAGGCAACATCAGAATCAACACCCTCAAGATCCGCGACGAGGCGGCGGTTAGCCACCGACATCTGGGTGTTGATGGCCCCGGGGCACACGCCGACGCAACGGATCCCGTCGGGTCCGTGTTCTTTGGCAATCAGCTTGGTGATAGCGGTGACCCCGAACTTGGTGACGTTGTAAGCGCCATAGCCAGCATCCGCGATCAGCCCACCCACCGAGATGTTGTTGACGATGACACCACTGCGCTGAGGGATCATCACCTCGAGCGCTAGCCGTGACATCCGCCGAGTGCCCATCACGTTGACCTGCCACGACAACTCCCACTGCTCATCGGTGGAGTCAATGAAACGCCCTATGCCAGTCGTAGCGCCCGCATTGTTGAACAGAATGTCGAGCGTTCCGAACTCGTTGACGGTCTCTGAGACGACCTGGCGTGCCTGGGCGGGATCGGTCACATCAAGAGCGGCGGCTCTTGCGCGCACTCCAAAGCTCGACTCCAACTCGGCAGCGAGCGCCTCGACCGCGCCGATGTCGTCGCCTAACCCATGGGTCTCGTTCTGGCGCAACTCCGGGCGATCACGACCCAGGTCTGTCACCACCACATCGGCACCCGCGGCCGCAAACCGGCGAGCGGTTGCTTCACCCATGCCACCGCTACGTCCGGCACCAGTGATAAGCGCCACACGGTTACGCAGTGGCTGCGTCATCGTCGACTGCGGGTTCTGTTGCATCGCTTTCTGAGCATCCATCGCAACCGGACTCTAGTTCTGCCCAGCCGGCCGCGGCCCGGCACGCTTCAAAATGCAATCATAGAATCACAAGCAGATCGTGGAGTTTGACAATCAAATCTTCACTCCTAGGCCGCCAAAGCTGAGGTTTATTCGGAAATCATGGAGATGCTGCAGATCCTTGACCCGTCCGGTGAGCTGGTTGAAGCGCCGCCACCTCTCGACGATTCTCAGCTCGTTGACATGTATCGCTGCCTACTCAAGACCCGTGTCGCGGACGAGAAGCTGCTGAACCTGCAACGCCAGGGGCGGATGGCCGCGTATTACCAGGTGAGCGGTCAGGAAGCTCATGTTGGGGCTGCCTGGGCTCTGCGTGAGCATGACTGGATCTTCACCGCCTACCGCGAACTCGGCATGTGGCTAGCCCGCGGTGTGAGCACCCTGGGAGTCGTGGGCTTCTGGATGGGGGTACCAGATGACGATGACATCTGGGATGTGCACCGCTACCGGGTGACGCGCCTCAACGCCACGATCGGCACCCATCTCCCCCATGCGGTCGGTTTCGGCCATGCAGAAGCTCTGGCTGGGCGGGACACCGTCACGATGGTGGTCTTCGGCGACGGGGCCACTTCGGAGTCGGACTTTCATTCCGCTGCCAACTTCGCCGGCGTGTGGAAGGCGCCGACAGTGTTCTTGTGCCAGAACAACCAGGTCGCGCAGTCGACAACGATCGACAAGCAGACGGCATCGAAGAACCTGGCAATCAAAGCGAGCGGATATGGGTTCCCGGGCGTGCTCGTTGATGGCATGGATCCCCTGGCGATGTATCAGGCCGGCAGCGACGCAATACGCCGGGCAGCTGCAGGTGAGGGGCCGACCCTGCTGGAGATGTACACCTACCGTTACGCCGCTCATTCCACCTATGACGGCGCCCCCGTGTATCGCACCGAGTCCCAGGAGACCAGGTGGCGGGCACTGGATCCGATAACGAGGATGCGCATCTTCCTTGAGAACAAGGGACTCTGGGACAGCAGCGAAGAGGACTCGATCCGTGAGCGCCTCGCTACAGAACTTGAGGCTGCCGTTGCTGAACTTGAAGCCCGCACGGGTGTCAGCCGGGACTATTCACCACGTCATCTTTACGCTCAGATGCCATCGATCCTGGCAGACCAACTCGACCAGGAGTGCCTAGATCTGGGTGAGTTGCGCCCCGAACTGGGCCAGTCACACCACGACTTCGGCGAATTCTGGGAGGACTCCACCACCGAGGCGCCTACCGGTAGGCGGCGCTCAACGACGCGCCCGATGCGGTCCAGGCGTTCTACGAGTTCCACGAAGCGCATGGACATGACTGCTGCGCTCAACTTGACCCTTCACTCGGCCATGTCTCGTGACCCTTCGATCGTCGTGCTAGGCGAGGATGTCGCCCTGGAAGGCGGGGTGTTTCGCATAACGGAAGGTCTCGAGGACACCTTTGGCAAGGATCGAGTGTTTGACACACCCTTATGTGAGACCGGGATCGTTGGCACCTCGGTTGGTATGGCGATGGCCGGTTTGCGTCCTGTGGCTGAGATGGAGTTTGCGGGGTTCGTGTACCCAGCGTTCGACCAGATAATCGGCCATGTCGCCCGGATCCGCTGGCGTTACCGGGGCCACATGACGGCGCCCGTTGTGGTCCGGATGCCTGTCGGCACCAACCTCGGCAACTACGAGTTCCATGTCGACTCGCCTGAAGCGTCCTTTGTGCATGCACCCGGTCTGGTGGTGGTGTATCCCTCTACCCCCTATGACGCCAAAGGCCTGCTAGAAAACTCCCTGTGCAGCCCCGACCCGGTTGTGTTCCTGGAACCGATCTCGCTGTACCGGGGGCTATACGAAGAGGTTCCCACCGAGCCGTACACGATCCCGTTCGGGCGGGCTGCGGTGCGGCGCCGAGGCGATGACGTGACGGTCGTGTCCTGGGGAGCGCCAGTGCATGCAGCACTCGAAGCGGCTGAGTCACTGGCCGACAACGGCGTGTCCGCTGAGGTGATCGACCTGCGCTCGCTGTACCCGTGGGATCGTGAGTCGGTGCTGAACAGCGTTGAGTACACCGGTCGCCTAGTTGTGGTTCAGGAAGCGCCACTTAGTGCCGGGATGGGTGCCGAGATCGTCGCCACAGTCGCAGAGCAAGGTGCGTATTTCTTGGAGGCTCCACCGGTGCGGATCGGGCACATGGACGTGTTCTGGGGAACTACAAACCTCGAGCACTACTCGATCATCACCGCTGAACGCATCGCCGCAGGTATCCGCCGCGCCGTGACTGGTTGATGACTCAAACATTCAAGTTGCCGGCTGTCGGCGACACCATGGTGGAAGCCGAGATCGTTGAGTGGCTCGTTGATGTCGGCGATGAGGTAACCCTCGATCAACCGATCTGTTCCATCGAGACCGACAAGTCGGTAGTGGAGATGACAACGCCATTCCGGGGAGTGGTTCTCGAACTGGGCGGCGAGCCCGGCGACATCCTCGAAGTAGGCGAACCGCTAATCGTCGTTGGTGAAGTTGACGACGTTGGCGAGGGGTCGGGAACCGCTGCACCATTTGGAACCACACCACCTGAGACCAAATCGCCGGGAGCCACACCGTCTACGCCCAAGCCACACAACGTCGATAACACAGTCACAGACTTGAACGCGGCTTCAGCGGCTTCAGAGTCTTTCGGGTCATCGCCGCCAGCCGAGTCGCAAGGTGCTGTAGCGGGCCCGGGGGCATTGCCGGCTCCACCGAGTGATCAAGAGCGCAGGAGACACGCCGAAGCCAGCGACGCTCGGCGCGCGATCTACGCCATGCCTCATGTCCGCAAACGGGCACGGGAACGGCTAATTGATCTTGCCACCGTTGTCGGCACCGGGCCGAGGGGGATTATCACCCTCCCCGATGTTGAGGCTGCCTCACAGCCTGGTGAGGGTCGGCGTGAACGCCTGAGCGCCACAAGGCGAGCAATCATCGAACACCTCAGCGAGTCAGTGCAGCGGATCCCGCAGTTCACCGCCATGGTGGAGGTAAACGCTGCACCGCTAATGGCGGCACGAGCGGCTATCGCTGAGCGGATCGGCGGGCGGGTGCCATTAGATGCTGTACTGGCCGCCATCCTGGTGCCAGTGCTGCAAGATCACCCGATCATGAACGCCACACTCGACGGCAACGAGATCGTCTACTACAACCGATACGACATCGGCATTGCAGTCGACACATCGGTGGGCCTGGTCGTGCCGGTCGTGCGTGATGTGGATAAGCGGTGTGTGGCGGACATCGCAGCAGAGGTGCTGCGGCTCTCAGCCACAGCCCGCAACCGCACAATCAGACCTCAAGAATTAGCTGGCTCGACTGCCACGGTCAACAACGTTGGCCCCGTCGGTTTACTGGCGGGCACCCCAATCCTGCCCCTGGGCACAAGCATGCTCGCTGCGTTTGGTGAAGCCCGACCGACCCTGCGACTTGTTGATGGTCAGCCGGTTGAGGTTCCCACCATGATCGTTAGCGCAACCTTCGATCACCGACTCATCGATGGTGGCAGCGCAGGCCGATTCCTGGCCCAACTACGCACCCACCTCGAGTCCGCCGATCCCACCAACCTCCGCTAGCCACTAGCGAGCGATGCTCACAAGTCGTCGGCGGGTCACTACAAACCTGTTGATCGCGGTTGGGGTGGCAGCGCTTGGGGTGCTCTTGCTGCTTGGCGGAGAAGGCCCCGGCCACCATGGTGAGATCACCCTTTCGGGTGGGTTCCTTGCCGCTACTGCTGGGTTGACCTTGCTCGCAAGACGCAAGTATCCGGTGACCGTGCTTGTGGTGGTCGCCGTCTTGCGGCCGCTTATTCTGATCGACACAGACAGCAGCGTTGCCGGATTCCCAGCTCTTGCTGTCGCCCTCTACACATTGACACGCTCGGGACGCACGACACGGCGGTTGCTGGTGGCAATCCCGGTAGGTGTTGTTCTGGCCCTGATCACAGCTTCGCTAGAACTGCGAATCGAAGGCAGTCAAGGGATCGCTCTAGAACTCTTCGGCCATGTGATGCAATCCATGCTGCCTATCGCCCTGGGCGAGGCGTTGCGTGCTCGAGCGGAGCGAGTCCGTGCCACCATCGAGGCAGAGGTCGAAAAGCGGATGCATTCGGAACGGCTCCGGATCGCGAGGGATCTTCATGATGTGGTGGCACATGGACTGTCGGTGATGACAGTGCAATCCGGGGTCGCTGCGCACCTCATCGATAGAGATGTCGACCAAGCCAGAGACGCGCTGCAGACGATCAACGCAACCGGCAGAAGATCGCTCGAGGAACTCCGCACGATGGTCGGCGTGTTGCGGTCTACCGAGACTGCCGAACTAGGGCCGATCCCCACCGATCCCAACGACTTAGCTGACCTCGTGGAACAGGCCGCACAAGCAGGAGTAGGCGTCAATCTCAAGGTTGAGGGTGCGTTTCCAGATGATGCCAGCGACGCGTCGGTGGTGGCGACACATCGCATCGTTCAAGAAGCCCTCACCAACGTGGCACGCCATGCGGGCCCGGTACCCGCGGATGTCACGGTCGTTCATGAAGCAACTGGCGTGACCGTGCGGGTCAGTAACGAACTAGCAGTCGACCCGTCTGGCTCCAAAGTGGCTTCAACTGGAGTAGGCATTGTGGGGATGCGAGAGCGCGCCGAGACGCTCGGCGGCACGTTTAACGCTGGCCCCCTCGCCAGTGGAGGTTTCGAGGTCGCTGCCGTGGTGCCCTACCTGCGCAGGAAGCCATGAACAATTCCCGTTGGCACCTATACAACCGATTGCGTCGGCGCCAGTGAGCCCCAAACCCATCCGGGTGCTGGTGGCAGACGATCAGCAACTCGTGCGGCGCGGCTTCGCGGCGCTCATCCAAGCCGAGCCGGGATTTGATCTTGCGGGTGAAGCAGGCACCGGCGCCGAGGCCATCCAGCAGTGCCTCACAACTGGCCCAGATGTGGTGTTGATGGACATCCGCATGCCGACGCTCGATGGCATCGCCGCCACCAGCCAGATCACGTCTCATCCACTCCTTAGTGACGTGCGGGTGCTGATCTTGACGACGTTTGATCTCGATCAGTACGTATACGGCGCTCTCAAGGCTGGGGCGTCAGGCTTCCTGCTCAAGGACACCGCACCACGCCAGCTAATCGAGGCTATTCGCGTGGTCGCCCAGGGCGAGGCTCTGATCGCACCATCTATCACCCGACGCCTTATCGCAGACTTCGTCGCTCGGCCCGACGTGACCAGTCATGCAGACACGCTCGACGTGCTCACCGACCGGGAACGAGATGTGCTCACCGAGATCGGACGGGGCAGCAACAACAAAGAGATCGCCGAGTCGCTGTTCATCTCTCCGCTTACGGCCAAGACGCACGTGAGCCGGATCCTCTCCAAGCTTGGTGCCCGCGACCGGGTGCAGCTCGTGGTAATTGCCTACGAGACGGGATTGGTCTCACCCGGCAGCTAGGGATTCCAGCCACAGAGACGGCACGAGCGACGTAAACAGCCAGCCGCTTACGTGGCAGCGAGCCGCTTACTTGGAAGCTAGTCCCGCAGGTGTCGTTAGCCGGCTGTCGAATACATCCACGGGTGTACGCGCGACCTCCAGCGAGACGACGCCGGCATCGCATCGCCCCAACACAATCGTTATCAACCAATCCACCTCAATCCCACACCAGGAGGCAGCCCAGATGGCGTCGTCATCGGCGATGGTTGATGCACCATCCAGCGATCCAACCATCGGACTACCAGTCCTCGAACAACATGCGACCGAGCGCTCAGGCGACTCACAAGTGTCTGCCGTGGCACGGCTGGAGCGCGCCACCAAGGTCTAGGACTCTGGAGCTGTGTCAGTCACGGCGCTCAACTCGATCGACATCGAATTCGCAGCTGGCGAGTTCACCGCAATCATGGGCCCATCAGGCTCGGGCAAGTCAACGCTGCTGCACTGTCTTGCCGGTCTCGATCGCCTCTCAAAGGGCCACGCTTACATCGGCGATGTTGAACTTGGCACCCTCAGCGACCGGGAACTCACGTTGCTGCGACGCTCCAAGATCGGCTTCGTGTTCCAGTCATACAACCTGATCCCGACGCTCACTGCCGCCGAGAACATCACACTTCCGTTGCGCCTGGAGAAGCGACCGGCCAACCAAGATGTCCTGGATCAGGTCGTATCCGTCATAGCCCTCGGTGACCGGCTCACTCACCGCCCCTCGGAGTTGTCGGGTGGTCAACAACAGCGTGTCGCCGTGGCGAGGGCGCTGGTGTCTGAGCCTGATCTCATCGTCGCTGACGAACCGACCGGCAACCTCGACTCTCGGTCGGGAACTCAGATCCTGTCGTATCTGCGGCAGGCAGTGACCACTGGAGGGCAGAGCCTCGTTATGGTGACCCATGATTCATCGGCTGCGGCCTGGGCTGACCGGGTCGCGTTCATCGTCGACGGACGGCTGCGCCACGAGATCGAAAACCCTGATGTTGACAACATCGTTGATGTGATGATGCGGCTAGGAGGGAGTCAATAGACATGTTGAAACTTGCATGGAGAAGCGCTGCAGCGCACTGGTCACGGTTTGCCCTGACGGGTCTTGCAGTGGTGCTGTCGGTGGCGTTTCTGACATCGACGCTCATCCTTACCGACTCGGTAAGCGGCACTGCTGCTCAGGACCTCCCGGCAGCGTTCTCTGATGTCGACGCCGTCGTATCAGGCCGGGAGTTCCGGGCTGACGACGGCCCCAACGACAGTTTCACCCGGCAGTCCCTGCCCGCAGGGACTCTCGATGTCGTGACCACAACGCCGGGCGTCAGCGAAGCCGCCCCGGTTGTCAGTGGATTCGCGAAGCTGATCCGCAATGGCGAAGTTCTTGGCGCGGAAATCTATGCCGATGCAGGGCAGAACTGGATCGACTCGGAACTCAACGCTTTCGACCTGATTGATGGCTCAGCACCGGTGTTGGCCGATGAGGTAGTCATCGACCGGCGTGCCGCATCTGATTTTGGGTTAGGTGTCGGTGACGAGGTCCAGGTGCTAACCACAACGGGCACCTGGGACGTAACTGTAAGTGGCATCGCCAGCTTTGGTGGAGGTGACGGCGACCCGAACAACCAGACCACACTGTTTGCTCCCGCTTACGCGGCCGAGATCCTTGACGGAGCCGTGACCCAGGTATACGTCGGCTTCGAATCCAGTACTGACGAAGCAGCCGCCAACGCAACACTTGCGGCGCTCGCCGAAGCGCTGCCAGGCGTTGAAGTGACCAGCGGAGATGTCTATGTGGATGATCAGCTACAACTACTTGAGGCCCTCTCCACCTTCATCACGATCTTCTTGCTGTCGTTTGCGGTGATAGCCATGCTGGTCGGGGTCACCATCATCTACAACACTTTCGCTATCGCTTTCTCGCAGCGTCGTCGCGAGTTTGCGTTGTTGCGGGCTGTCGGTGCCGAGCGCTGCCAGGTGATGAGATCGGTCATGGGCGAATCTGCGCTCGTGGGTGTGGGTGCGACCGCTGTCGGGCTCGTCGCCGGTTACTTCGGGGTCGGGTTGCTGCGCTGGATCATGAAAGTACTCGGTCTGGATTTCCTTTCGGGAACGTTGGTCATCAGTGCTAGCTCGCTGGTGATCGCAGCGGTGACTGGTGTAGTTGTCACCCTCATCTCAGCGTTCTTCCCGGCTCTGAGCGCGACATCGGTTGCGCCAGTCGAGGCGTTGCGTGACGCAGTCACCGAACAGAAGAACATCCCCGCAATGCGCCTAACCATCGGCGGGATTTGTCTGGCGATCGGCGCAATCTCGGTCATCGCAGCGGCAACTGCTGAATCTGCATGGCTTCTCCTTGGCGTCGGTTTGGTGGTACCTGGCCTCGCCCTTAGCGGCCCCCTGCTGATGGGTGCTGTTGCGCGCTTGGCTCGCCCGGTCGTCGCGAGTTGGGCAGACATTGAAGGGTCGATGGCTGCCACCAACCTGCGACGAAACCGCAGGCGAGCAGCTTCGACCTCGCTGGCGCTGTCGCTGGGTGTCACCTTGATCGGCTTCTTTACGATCATGGCTAACTCCCTCGCCGCCACCGTCACCAACGACCTCGACTCCTCGATCAAGGGCAACTACGTCGTCAGTTCACTCACTGACGAAGCCTCCACGATCGATAAGTCGCTCGTGTCGCATCTCGCCGCAATCGATGGCGTCAACGCTGCTGGAGCTCTGGCTCAAGCACCTGCTCGGGTCAATGGTCAGGGGCGCTTTGTTGCCGGTATCGATGCAGCGTCGTTCAGCGAGGTATTCGATCTGGGCGTGACCGAAGGATCTCTCGACGGATTGGCGAGCGGGGGTGCCGCAATACTCGCAGGCGAGACTCCTGAAGAGCTTCAAATCGGCGACGAGTTAACGATGGAGTTCTCTGGTGGCACGGTGCAAGCGCCCATCGTCGCTGTCGTGTCGACGGGCGTCGGAACATTCGACCCAGCGCCGTATTTCATTGACTCGGAACTGCTTGAACAGACCCAGACCCAGAGCAGTCTGCTGCACCAGTCGATTTACCTGTCGGTGGAAGACCGCGCCGTGGACACTGTGCGTACCGCCATAAATGCATCACCAGGCGCGCTACTACAGACCAAGGAAGACTTCTTGGCCTCAACAGGTACCGAGATTGACTCGTTCCGCAACCTTGTCTACGCGATGCTCGGGTTGACGGTCGTGATCGCCCTAGTCGGGATTGCCAACACGACGATGCTGGCAATCAATGAACGCACAAGAGAAATTGGCCTGCTGCGAGCTGTCGGGACGACCCGGTCTGGGGTTCGACGGATAATCCGCATCGAGGCTGCTCTAGTCGCCACCGTTGGCGCGCTGGTAGGTCTCGTCGTGTCGGTGTTTGGCGGATGGGGACTGTTCTCAGCGGTTGCGTTCACCCCTGACATAGTTGTGCCCTGGCTGTCGCTATCTCTGATCGCAGTCGGCGGGATGATCGCCGGCGTTCTCGTAGCGGCATACCCCAGTTGGCGAGCCTCAAGGCTGCCAATGCTCGAAGCAATCACCTTCGACTAAACGCACCTTTCGGGTAGGTGCTCAGTGGCGCTCAGTGGCGCCACCCAAAATCAATGGCGCCACCCAAACCTGAAGACCTGAAGACCTAAGAGATGACTGGGAGTCCGCAGTAACCGCTGCGGGCTCCCAGTCGTTTTCGCTGTCGTTTGGGGCGTTAGCTCGCTCCGTTGGCCTTCCAGAGGCGGACCCTCCGTCCACAACATGATCGGCAGAGCCACGTCGATCAGGTGCCAGATCGTGTAATTGTCAGTTCCTGACGAAATAGCAAACCAGTTTGGGAAGAACGCAATGCCGATCGCTACCGCGAACACGAACATGCCGCTGGCATTGCAGTTATCTGATTCGGCGGCCTTGCGCCGGTAGGTGGTGTAGATGGCCAGCAATATGGCCGCTGCCATGAACCAGTCGATTGTGTGCCAGACGCCGAGGTTCTCCAGCTCGCCTGCATCGTTGGGCCCGTAGAACGGGTACAGGAAGAAGTTGATGACCACCGCCGCAGCCACCAACTTGAAGTAGACCGCAAACACCCTCGTGTCAATGGTCATCCCGCCAACCTCCTTCGGTAACCCAGCACATCGGCGCGCTCATTTAGCGACGCCAGGCACCAACTTAGTTGGCGGGCATCAGTGGTCTAGAGACCCCAGGCGGCTAGCCACCCTTGATGGGCAGCTAGCCGTCCCTAGGTAAATGTAGGTTTGGTTGGTTTTATGTCTGCGGCTTCGGCCTCAGAGCTCAGAACTTGAGGGCTAAGCGACGCCTGCCGCGTTAAGGGCACGGTGTGTCAGCACCCGAGCGAGATGCGACCGGTAGTCGGCGTTTGCGTTGAGGTCTTCTGGAGGTTCGAGACCCTCAGCGGCAACCGCAGCAGCCTCTGCCGCTGAAGCGCCGCCGGCGAGGGCATCCTCCACGCCAGTCGCACGCAACGGTGTGGAGCCCATGTTCACGAGGCTCACACCGGAACCACCCTCGGCCACGGCTACACCAACAATCGCCCAGTCCTGGGCACGCCGGTTGAACTTCTGGTAGTTCCAGCCGCCAGTGGACGCCGGTACCCGCACTTCGGTGATCATCTCGTCCTCGGCAAGTACCGACTCGAAATAGCCCTCAAAGAAGTTGGTTGCGGCGATCTCACGCTGACCACCGGGACCCTGTGCGACGATCGTGCCGCCCAGCGCTAGCACTGCTGCAGGAAGATCCGACGCCGGATCAGCGTGAGCCAGGGTGCCGCCGAGTGTGCCACGGTGACGCACTGCCGGGTCGCCAACCAGCGCCGCGACAGACGCCAGTATCGGACAAGACGCAGCCAGAACATCTGAGTGCTCAAGCTCGCTGTGGCGGGTCAGCGCACCGATCGAAACCGTACCGTTGTCGGAACGGATGTAACGCAGGTCGTCGAGCCGGCCTACATCCACGATCACGCTCGGCACCGCGAGCCGGTAGCGCATCATCGGGATCAAGCTGTGACCACCGGCCAGCAGCTTCGCTTCGTCACCGTGTTCGGCAAGCAGTGAAACGGCGTGGTCGGCCGACTCGGCAACCTCGTAATCAAAAGCAGCGGGGATCACGACGCACCTCCTTGGGCATCGGCGATGGCTCTCCAAACAGTTTGCGGCGACGCCGGCATTGCCACGTCGGTTACGCCAAGGTCACGCAAGGCGTCCACGATGGCGTTGATCACAGCTGGGGTGGCAGCGATGGTGCCGGCTTCACCGATGCCCTTGACGCCCATCGGGTTGGTGGGGCTCGGCGAGCTGTGGCTGTCAAGGCGATAGCGGGGTGCTTCCGCGGCCGACGGCACCAGGTAGTCACCCAGGTTGGCCGAAACCAACTGACCATCGGAGTTGTACACGGCGTCCTCATATAGGGCCTGCGCAGCACCTTGGAGGATCCCACCGTGAACCTGGCCCTCAACGATTAGCGGGTTGATCTGAACACCGCAATCGTCCACGGCCACATAGTCAAGCAACTCGACATTGCCGGTGTCGGTATCGACCTCAACCACGGCTATGTGGGTGCCGTTGGGGAAGGTGAAGTTGGGTGGGTCATAGGTGACGTGAGCTTCCAGGTTGGGCTCGACACCATCGGGCAGGTCGTGCGCGGTGAACGCCGCGAACGCCACAGCTGCGAGGGGTACTTCGGCTTCGGGAGTTCCTCGAACCCTGAAGACACCACCTGAGAACTCAAGATCATCCTCGCTGGCCTCGAGTTGATGCGCGGCGATGATGCGAGCCTTGTCGATCACCCGATCGGTCGCCATGAACACGGCCGTGCCGCCCACAGCTAGTGAGCGTGAACCGTAGGTGTCCATGCCAAGCGGGCTGACTGCAGTGTCGGAGTGCAACACCTCAACATCATCAGGATCAATGCCGAGCTTGTCGGCCACGATCATCGACCAGCAGGTCTCGTGACCCTGGCCGTGAGGTGTCGAGCCGGTCACTACCTGCACCTTGCAGGTGGGCAGCACCCGCACGGTGGCGGCCTCCCAGCCACCAGCGCCATAGCTCAACGATGCCAGCACGCGGCTCGGGGCGAGCCCGCACATCTCGACATAGCTCGAAAAGCCAATGCCGATGCGCTTGGACGATCCGGCCGCGCGTGCAGCCTCCTGATCGGCACGACGCGCCTCAAGGCCTGCCATAGCTGTGGCCTTATCGAGCACAGCGTGATAGTCGCCGCTATCGAACACGAGCCCTGCGCACGAGGTGTAGGGGAACGAAGCCGACTCAATAAAATTGCGCGCCCTGATCTCTTCGGGCGTCAATCCCACAGCCGCAGCGAGTTCATCCATGGCCCGCTCAATGGCATAGGTCGCCTCGGGGCGTCCAGCGCCGCGATATGCATCAGTTGGTGTCTTGTTGGTGAACACCGAGGTGCATTCAAACGAATAGTGGGGGATGTCATAGCAGCCGTGATACAGGAACGCACCGAGCAGCGGGATGCCCGGGGTGACGAGCTGCAGGTAGGCACCCATGTCGGCGAGCAACTTCACCCGCACGGCTTGAACCTTGCCGTCAGCGTCGGCTGCCAGTTCAATGTTCTGGATCTGGCCACGGCCCTGGATCGTCGAAAGCGCACCTTCGCTGCGGCCCTCAGTCCAGCGCACCGGCACGCCACGTTGCATGGCTAGAGCCGAACAGACGATCTCCTCGGCGTAAACGTTGAGCTTGCAACCGAATCCGCCACCGACTGAAGGTGCCACGACACGCAACTTGTTCTCGGGGATGCCAAGCGTTACCGCGGTCATCACCTTGAGCACGTGCGGGATCTGCGTCGCCGAATACAGGGTGAGTTCGCCACCCGCCGGTGAAGGAACAGCCGCCACCCCACGAGGCTCCATCGGAGCGGGGATCAGCCGCTGCTGCACGTAGCGGCCCGAGATGACATGGGCAGCGTCTGCGAAAGCGGCAGCTACGGCGTCGGCATCAGGGATCAGCGGCCAGGTGTAGCTCTCGTTGGTTCCCAGATCGGGGTGAACCAGCGGGGCGCCATCAGCTACGGCGTCTTCGATGTTGACGACCGCATCGAGCGGCTCGTAGTCCACGATCACGGCCTCGGCGCCATCTGCAGCTGCGTATCTCGAGTCGGCCAGCACGATCGCCACCGCGTCACCGACATACTTGGCGACCTCGGTAGCAACCGGCAGATGCGCCGGGTTCTTCATGTCCTCGGTGACCGGCCAGGCACAAGGCAGCGCTGCGCCACCCCACATTGGCGCCAGATCAGCACCGCTGAGCACCTCGTTTACGCCGTCAATCTCGAGGGCCTCGGACGCGTCAACGCCAGTAATGCGGGCGTGCGCTTCGGTTGAGCGGACTACGCCAACCCAGATGGCACCGGGAAGGTTGAGGTCGTCGATGAACTTTGCTTCACCGGTGAGAAGCGCCGGGTCTTCCTTGCGGAGCCGGCGGGAGCCGACATGTGCGGCGGGGGCTTCTGCAGTCATGGTCATGTGTCAGTCACCTCCAGAGCCCGAGGTGGCTACGGCTAATACCGCATCCACGATGTTCTGGTAGCCGGTGCAGCGGCACAGGTTGCCTTCAAGGCCGTGGCGCACACCATTCTCGTCGAGGTCGGGGTACTCCTCCACCAGCGACACCGATGCCATCACCATGCCAGGCGTGCAGTAGCCGCACTGCAGGGCGTGGTGTTCGTGGAATGCCTGCTGCATGGGGTGCAGCGTGCCGTCGGCGTCTGCAAGCCCCTCGATGGTGGTCACATCAGCACCGTCGGCCTGAACCGCGAACATGGTGCATGACTTGGCGGATTGCCCGTCCACCAGCACGGTGCAGGCACCACAACTACTCGAATCGCAGCCAATGTTGGTGCCCGTAAGCCCGAGATCGTCACGTATTGCGTGAACCAGCAAGGTGCGCGGCTCCACATCAATGCTTCGTCGGGTGCCATTGACTGTCAGAGTCACAGCTGTCATGGGCGTCTCCGTGTTGTAGGGGTCTGGGGGTCAGATTGGTTGTGCTGCTAGCAGTAGCAATCCTGCCGCGGAAATCAGCAACTGTCGAGTGGCTTTGTGGTCGACGTCATGTTGTGGTCTGCGTGACGGGTGGTTCGAGCCTCCGGTGGGACAGCGCTTCTACCGCCACCGCTAGGTCTTCGCGGCTGGTGACACCGATCCAGGCTTCATCGGTGACAACCACCTGCACGGTTAGTTCACCGGCGGACATCTGTTCGGCGACCGCTACCGGCAACAAGCACTCGGTGCGCGGATCGGGATTCGATGCGAGGAAGCGCTCGAAGGCTTCGGCTAGCCAGGTGAAGGCAGTGGTGGGGAACATCCAGAGGTTCATTGACACGATCGTGTCTTCGGCGAGTGTGGCTTTGGGAGATCGGGACGTGATGACTCCATCGGGGCCGTGAGACACGCCAAGGTGCTCAACAATGCCGGCGAGTTCTGTCGTGGACGTGGAACCAGTGGCCGCATCACGGAGATCGCATACCCCGCGATTGACCGCACCGGAGCGGGGCAAGGTCATCGGCAGGCGGTAACCGCATAGCCGGGCGTTGTTCTGACCCGTCGTCGCTGAGGCTCTTGCGAGTGTGGCAAAGGCGCGGGTGCCGTAGTAATCGTCGGCGTTACATACCGCGAACATTTGGTTGACGTGGCCGGATGCTCGCATTGCAGGCTCAGCAGACAGCACCGCGTGAGCTGTCCCCCACGGCTTCTGGCGACTGGGGCCGTGGCGGTCTTGGCAGACATAACGAAAGTCGATGCCGTTGCGCTCTAGTTGCTGATGGCGCTGGTTGATGTGGTTTTGGATGCTGGCTTCTATCTCGGATCGGACGACCACGATCACCTGTGACGCTCCAGCCGCGACGGCGTCGACGATTGCGTAATCCAGGAATGCTTCACCGTTGGGGCCCACCGCAGCGAGTTGCTTGTCACCCCCGAAACGCCTACCTACCCCGGCTGCCATCACCACCAGTGTGAACATCTCGGGGCTGGTCGCTCAGCGCTCCAGTAGGTGACGTACGTGTTGCGTCTCGTTCATCGAGCGCACCGTTCTCAGGCCCTTAGAGGACGCTTCGACCCTTGTGATGCCGCAGTAGTCGACAAGCACCTTCATTGGGTCATCGAAACCCAGCAGGATCTGCATGTATACGGATGTGACCATCCCATGGCAATACACCGCCACCTTGCGGGAGCGGTTGGTGTCGATTATGTAGTCGAATCCACGCTCGACACACTCACGAAAATTCTCGTAGCCGTCGGAGAAGATGGTGTCGGTTATGTCAGCGTCGGGGTCGTAGTACTTGGCTAAGGCCGGGTCGTTGCTATCCCATTCTTCCAGGGGAATGTAAGCCTGGGCTCGATGGTCAGATTCACGAAGGTCATCAAGCATTTCGATCTCAAGCCCGAGCCGATCCGCTAGCGGTTCTGCAGTCTGGATAGCTCGCTTCATCGAGGATGACACGACGTGGTGGATCCCCTGGGAGGCTAGGTATCGAGCGGTGGCACGGGCCTGGCGGTGGCCCCGCTCGGCAAGTATCGGATCGGCTGCCTGACCGTCTATCGCCTCTGCGCGCACAGGCCGAGCGTGACGCACGACGATCAACTCCACGGCACGTGAGGCTAGCGGGCTACCCCGCTGGCTCTACCGGGGTGGTGGCTGGTCACGCCCGGGTACGTGCGGGTTGATACCGATACCTGGTTTGGCGGAGAGTTTCATCCTGCCTCTCGTGATTGGGGGAGGCTTGGCTACGTCTTGGGCGAACAATCCAGCAGTAGCAAGACCGTGAGCATGTCGTCGGAAAGTTTGTGACATCCGTTCTGGCGACATGGCATCCACAGCGGCCGCGACATGGGCTGCATGACAGAGCCCGACCGCAGAATCCATGAACGATGTCACGATGACACGGGCGCCTTGATTGTGAGCTTGCGCTGCGATGCGAAGGGCCACATCGGGGCCGCCCAGGGCTTGTGGCTTGATGATGAGCGTCGTGATCCCGCGGACGATTGCAAGGTGGGCGTCAATTTCGTTGCGCATTGACTCGTCCACGGCGACCGGCACGGACGTGTGTTCGCCGATCTCTGCGATGGCCTCGATTCCGCTTACGGGCTCCTCACAGAAGGAAATGTCCCAGTCCGCTACCGCTTCTAGGACTCGGGTGGCGGTCGTGCTATCCCAGGCACCATTGGCGTCGAGACGCAACTCGGTTTCGGCGCCCGCGGCAGAACGGGCAGCGTCGATGCGGTCAACGTCATCCTCGGGTGCGACCATGCCGACCTTGAGTTTCACCGCGCTGAACCCTTGGCGGACTGCTGCGGTTGTCGCCTGGGCTACGTCTTTGGGATCAACTGCAGTTACTAACGCATTGACGGACACGCTTGTTGACGCAGATGCGCCTTCGCGTAGGAGCCGCCCTTGTGAGTTCACTCTGCCAAAGTTGGACTGGGCGGGATCGGCTGCCAACAAGAAGTCAGCGAGGCGCACGTTTGACTGGCGAGCCCACAGGTCAAACAAGGCTCCTACGACTGCTGCACGAGCGTGACCGACAAGCCCGAGACCCTCGGTGAGATGAGTCGCAGTTTGGAACGCAGCGCACGGCTTCACCGGTGTCGCGGCTGCCAGACGCGCTTCGAGAAGCGGCGCGGCTTGATGGAGAAGCGTCTCCGTGTCGGTCAGCGGCGTTTGGGCCCAACCTGGCAGCGGGCTTGCTTCCCCCCACCCGCAAACTCTGGAGTCGCTGATCGAAACCAGAACGCCTGAGCGATGGCGAACCGACACTCGTCCAGTAACCAACGGAGCACGCAATGCCAGCCGGAACGGGTGGATACCAACCTTGACGTTGTTCACGAGCTCGGCTCACGATCCGAGCTAGTGCCGCGACTCGAGTCTTGGGTGGTCATCGATTGTTGGCACTGGCTCTGACAACTATTAATGAACGCACTGATGGCCTGTCCTGTTGCGTCGCTGCGCTCGATGTGTGCTGCATGTCCGGCACCCACAATGTGCGCGATCTTTGCTTGCGGTAACTCCGCATGAAGGTCTTTGGCGATGGCACAGAACTTGGTGTCCTGCTCGCCGACCACCAGCAACGTCGGCGTATCGACACTCTTGAGGTGGGCGTGTAGCGGTGGCATCGAGCCGGTTCCACCGAAACGCAAGCTGCGAGCGAGTCCCGCAGGATCGGAGCGGAGTCGTTGCCGTCGAGCTGCCTGCAGGTGAGATTCGCCGAGTGCTGCTTGACCCGCAAAGAGCGGGTTAGCCATCCAGCGGTCAACAAACGCTGCAAAGTCGGCTTCGATTAGATCGGCGAGGGCAGCATCATGAACTTGACGCTGCTGACGCAGGCCGGCATCAGCGATGCCTGCTGTCGCACCGATGAGTGTTAAGGATCGGAGTCGCTGCGGCACGTCACATGCCAGCGTCAGTGCGACCCGTCCACCCATCGAATAGCCGACCAGGTGAAAGGTCTCGTGTCCGAGCGAGTCAGCAACTGCTGAGACATGTTGAGCCATTGCCGGGACGTTGTAACGCCCTGGCTCTTCAGGCACTTCTGATCGTCCATGCCCAACTAGGTCAACTGCGACCGTTAGGAACTGTTGTCCCCGGTGTCCTTCGGACCCTGGCGCAGTGAGCCGCTGCTGAAGTGGCGCCATCGCCTCGGCCGCACCCGTGAACCCATGAAGAAGCATCACGGGCACCCCGTCCAGAGGGCCCGAGTGCATAGCCGCTAGCTCAAACCCACCAACATCACAACGAACCCGTCGAGTCATGTCAATCAGAGCCTTGATTGCGCATTCTCAGTAGGTGGAGCTAGTTGAGCCATTTGATCTGGGTTGCAACATCGCGAGCTGCTTGTTGGGCAGTGGCTGTCAGGGAGCGGCGTTGAGCGATGTCCGCATCACGATCGACATCAACTATCAGTAGATCAACGCCTGGTTGTCGAAGCTTGCAAGCCTCTCGGATTGCACTCGCAAGCTCACTGGGATTCAACGGGCGTGAGGCACGGATGCCTGCGAAACCGTTAAGGGCATTCAAGTCGATGTTGTGAGGAGTGTTGAAGAGTCGCTCGTGATCGCTGCTGCTGATGCGTTTGACGATGGGCAGCAGCGAGAAGATCTCCCCACCGTTGTTATCGATGCACACGATCACCAGATGAAGCCCCAAGCGTGCAGCCGCTACGAGACCGCCCAGGTCGTGAAGCAAGGCCAGGTCACCGCTGTAGAGCACAGCGTTGCGATCGGGATGGGCCGCCGCGACACCCAGGGCAGTGGAGGTCGTCCCATCGATGCCCGCAGCGCCACGGTTGGCACAAGACAACAGGTCGTCAGCCTCAAACACGTACGCGTCGAGGTCACGTACGGGCATGGAGTTCGACGCGACCAGCACTGAACCCGGGGGCAGCGACCCGACCACGGCACGTGTTGCTTGGGCCGACAGCATCCGCTTAGACATCGATGCGGCACTCTGAGCGTCAAACTGTTGAGGTTGTTGAAAGTCAGACGCTGGTTCGATCAGCGCGTTGATGGTGATTCGAGCAGCCTTGTCCAGTGCGTGCCACCCGTGAAGCCAGCTCCTGTCGCTATCGAACGGTCGCGGCGAGTCCATGTCGTCAATCCGGGTACGCAGAGTCTCAACGTTTGCCGGCACGTGATCCGTGAGGTGGAATACAGCAGAGTCCCAACGGTTTTCGGGGTCGATGAGAATCACATGACGGGGTCGAGTTCGCTCAAGCCACAACCGCACCGGTTTTGTAGTAATTGTCCGCCCAGCTAGCACTGCCACATCGGGGGCGAGCCTGTCGGCGAGGTTTCGGTCGGCCAGCAGATGATCCGCCGTCACCACCACGCCGACACCGACTTGGCTGACAGCGTCCCCTTCCACGACACGGGACTGAGAGCGAGAGGTGCTGCTGTTTGGGACAGCACCACTAGACCACATTCCGGCACCTCCTCCGAGGCTGCGTAGCTGCGTGATTGGCTCTCCAATTGCTGGCCAGCCTGCCCACGCTGCAAACTCAACCACGTCGGCTGCCCATTGTTGTTCCCGCTGAAGCCCACCCCCAGGCCAAGGCCCTGCGACCACCACTCCACGCTCATGTCGCTGCGCCAGCTGCAGTAGCCGATCCAGCCCAGACTGCACCTCATCGACAGTCACACCGGGGACAGGAGAGCTGATCTCACTACCTCTCAGACTTTCTGTGGGCGTGTCGGGGGAGTTGGGCCAGTCGATGGGCGCTAAGGGTTCTCGGAGGGGCCAGTTCAGATGAGCAGGTCCAGGGTCTGGCCCGAGCGCTGCTGACACGGCAGTGTTTGCCCAGCCAACCGCTGTCGCAGCGTCAACGTCTTGGGGCAAGTCAAGGTCGGCGTGGTAGCGCACAGCGGTGCCATAGAGGTTGATCTGATCGATCGTCTGAGGCGCACCCCAGCCGTCTCGCAACTCAGGTGGTCGGTCGGCGGTGCATACGATCATGGGCACCCCGGCATGTGAAGCCTCGACTACGGCCGGCAGGTAGTTGGCCGCCGCAGTTCCCGAGCTGCAAACCATCACAGCGGGTTGACCGGTTGCTCGAGCAACACCTAATGCAAAGAAGCCTGCACAACGCTCATCATGTTGAATCCAGGTCTTGAGTCCCGGCTGCGCATCAAAGCACAAGGCCAAGGCGGTTGAGCGTGAACCTGGGCTTACGACGACATGTTCGACTCCAAGCTCCACGAGACGCCTAGCAAAGGCACCGACAACGTCATAGACGGGATCTCTCACTGCTGGAAGCGTGAGTCAGTACGACGACACGATCGCCGTATCGCCTTGAGCCTGCTCAAGCTCTTGAATTACATCAAGCAAGGCACTGAGCTTGACATCTGTCTCGGCAAGTTCAGACTCAGGCACTGATCCTGCCACGATGCCTGCGCCCGCGAACAAGTGCATGCGAGCGGCCTCAGCCAATCCAGATCGCAACGCCACCGCCATCTCACCATTACCTTCGAGATCGCACCAACCGACGGGCGCCGCATACCAGCCTCGGTCGAAGCTTTCGTGTTGAGCAATGAACGACAGCGCAACGTCGCTGGGCGCGCCACCTACCGCGGCTGTTGGGTGAAGCGCACCTGCCGCACGCAACACATCCATGTCGTTCATGCCGCTGCGCATCCTCTGGACCTGCGCAGTGATCGGGGTGCGCAGGTGTTGCAACCCGTTTAGCTTCATCACGTCGGGCCGCAAAGGAACAGGATTCAGGAGTCCAAGGCTCGAGAGTGCAGCAGAGATGGCTTCAACGACAAAGTGATGTTCACTGCGGTTCTTGGCTGAGGCCAGCAAGCTCTGGGCAAGACGCTCATCACTGCCCGTGCTGCCGCCTCGGGGCGCCGTGCCTGCTAGGGCAGTTGTATGTAGGTGCGAACCGTTGAGCGTGGCGAGTTCTTCAGGGGTTGACCCGAGAAACGTCTGCTTCGGGGTGCTGAAGGCAAACGTGGCGCAGTTCGGGTTGAGGTGGCGGAGCCGTTGCAAGATCGCGGGCACTTCTGGGGTGGCGTCGATGCTCACACTTCGCGCCAGCACCACCTTGTCGAGGTCTCCAGCGTCTATCGCTCCAACAGCCTGCTCAACAATTGAAAGGTAGTGATCTCTGCTAGTAACTGCTTGATGCAACTCTCCTGCTGGTTGCGGTTGCGGTTGCGAACTTCTGCTTGCGGGGAATCGCGAGGTCGTGCGAAGAGGAAAGGTTTCTAGACGATGCTGCAGGTCAGCTAGCGCGTCAGCCTTGCTGTCATCGGCTCCGACTCGGATCGCAGCTTGTACCCAGCAGCTACCGGCTCGATCGATAACGGCGAACTCCGGAAGTACCAGCCGACAGTCTCCGAAGTCGCTCCAATTGGGGCTGTTGGGTCTGCCCAGCAACTGCTCGGTCTGGTCTGCTGGCGTGAATGCGAACCCACCGACTAATACGGGAGCCGGCGTTTGATCCGGGCCATGACACTCGGTGCGCGCAGCGAGCACTGAGCGTGCGGCCGACGCTGCAGAGAACCGATCGGAACCAGTCGGCTCAATCATCTCAATGGCGCCAATCGCCGCAATCCCGATGCGAGCATCCGGGTGCAACCACACGCTGCGATACTCATTGGAGTCGGCACTGGCATAGATGGCGAGCGGATCGACCGGCTCGTCAAGTTGCTTGGTCGCCACCAGGATTGTCGCTGTGGCCGTGCGGGTGTCGCCGCCTATGCGAGCCATGGCACGCTCTGTGAGAGTCCGCTCGAAGTGGCCTGCAACGAGCTGTGCGGCTGCTGGCACTAGACGTTGGACCATCTCCACGAGGCTTGCCCTGTCTGAGCCGATGGTGGCGTGCCTTTTGACGATGTCGATGGCGTCGTCCACGAGTTGCTCAACGTTGGTGGCATGACGCATGGCAAGCGCAGCCATCTCCTCAATGGCAACCCCCTCGCCCACCACCGTGCGGGCTGCTTCAAGCATGGCAACGTCGTCGTGCCCGAAGAACTCAGCCCCTCCTTCTTGATGGCGAGGAGTTAGCAGCCCAGCGTCGATTACAAGATCGACCACAAACTCGGGCACACCGGATCGCTTAGCCAGTTCCTCGCGATCGAGCCGATCTCCCTGTGATCCGCCTGCGTCGAGCGGGCCATCCTTGCCGGCACCGGAGCCACCGTTCGCCACGGCCGCAATGCTAAGAGAGCCTGCACGACGGCGGTGCGAGCCATCTCGCTTGTCGCGTGACAGTTATAGTCGCGGCATGATCGTTGCTGCGACCGGTGCCGTCTACGACATAGTGGAGTTGCTCCACGTTCTGACTGTGGTTGTGGCTCTATCTCCTGCGTTTGTGCATCCGTTACTTCGTCGACAGTTGCTCCGCTCTGCTGACCCAAATCAACAGCAGTTGCTTGCGAGCATGGCTGGCAATGTGAGGCGTTTGTATTCGCCGATGCTGATCGTTTCAGGGCTCTTGGGTATCGCCCTGGTTGAGATGTCTGAGGATGCTCACTCAATGACAGATGGCTGGGTCATCGCTGTAATCGTCATCTGGTTGGTGATGAATGGTCTGCTCCACGGCATGATCACACCCGCATTGAGAGCCGCCGGCGCCGGCACGTCAACTAGTTCTAGCGAACGCCGCCTCGAACGAGCCTCAGCAGCAATGACAATCCTGTTCGTAGTCCAACTATTCCTAATGATCTTCCAACCCGGCAGCTAACCAACCCCCTCAAAACTGATCAAAGAACCGACCCTCAACAGTCACAACCTCAACAGTTCTCGTCGTTGTCGTAACTCCTAGTTCGTACTCCTTAAGCAGATCACAAAGGTCTTCACCCTCAATCAACTCCACAGGGGGCGCGCCGTCCCGGTTTGATTCACGCCGTACCCCTGACGTAAACGTGCCCGTCGTCACGAGCAGACCTTTCTCGCCTCGTCCAGCCATTGCCCCCCTAAAGTCCCGGACCGATCCTGCCTGTACCGAGCCCTTGAACCGCTTGCATTGGAAGTAAACAGGAAACGACACAAGCGACAGCTTGTAGACGCCAACCCCGTCTAGCCCGCCATCACCGGATTTCCCGAGTACCTCAACATCTCTGAACCCCGCCTCACGTAACAGCCGCTGCGTGAGACGCTCAAAGGCATCCGGTGACAGCGCCAATAGCCTCGCCAGCAATTGGCGTTTCCATCCAACCTCCTCTTCGTCTTCACCGTCCGATTCATCCTCAACACCCTTAGGTTGCACGTGATGCTTTACTTCGGCGAAGTAGGCCTTAAGGCGCTCGTCTAACTCCGCCTCGGAGTCGATACTGCGGCCAGCTGGTGTGATGACCCAAACTCCGCGTCGTGAATTCTCGACTGCCTCCAACTTCTTCAGATAGCTAAGTGCCCAACCGATCCTGTCCACCGACACGGGAACTTGCGACTCGTCGTACCTGACCTCCAGTTGTTCGTCGCTAAAACGTTCCTCCTCAATGACTGCATTGGCGACCTCACGCTAGAGAGCGAACCGCCGGACTTCTTCAGACAAGCGAGAACCAGGAACATGAGGTCGCTGTAGCGCGGGAGATCAGATGGCTTCACACCAACAACGCTAACCGACCCTTGCGCACCGGTCCTTAGAGTGTGACTTGATTAACCTAGTGGAGCAGTCGTTACGTACAGTCATCCGAGACTTATCGTCATACTGCGTAGGCTTTCGGTGTGACTGTGTTGGAGTCGACTCATGGATGGGTCAAGGCTCTTAGCTCTGACACTTTGTTTCGCGCCGTTGATGCCCCGGGTCATACGAGTCGTCGGAGTGAGGCCCTGCACACACTGTCGCGAGGCTCAGAACCTTTGTTGGAACGCATTAGTGCAGGCATCTATTGGAAGCGTCTTGAGCAGAATGTCGATTGCACCATTGGGTTCTCCACGCAATGCCTGACACAGGCACTCGGGTGGATGGCCGGCACTGGTGGTGGCCTGGCTGGCCTAACCGCACTTCGTGCCTTTGGGTGGGCCACTCAGTTGCCGACCACATATCGCGTGAAGTCTTTGCGTGAGGAACCAGTGAGTTCGTCAATCTCACACATCAGTTGGATGCACTCGTCCGCAGAACACCGCAGGAGCCTCACTTGGGAGGAAGTCAGCCTGATCGAAGCAGTTACGCAATGGTTGGGCAGTGAGGACTACGCCTGGAATGAAGTGTTGAAGTCGCTGGGCGCCAACACTCGGTTAGGCCGAATGCCAAAACACGTAACGCTGAGACCTGCAGCCATTGAAGCGGTTGTCAACCACGAAGAGCCAAGCGATCTCGAACGGTTGTGCCGATCTCTAGGAGACACATCGATTGCGCCACTTGAAGTGCGTCTGACTGAAGCCTGTGCCGCACTTCGCGAGCAGCCGAACGTCGACTAGAGCCCAGAACCAGGGGCATCTTTCGACAACACCACCTGTCACGTTTTCGGTGTCCTACGAGGTACTCTTCCCTATCCGGTAAAATGATTGCCGCTCGCGATCGGGGCAGTGACCTAACCCACAGCGGGTCCCCGAGGCCAACAGTTGTCCACTGGAGACAATCGTGAGTCTCACGGAATCCGGGCAGTTTCCGTCGGTCATCGCGGACACTTCACGCGCCACGGGTTACTCAGAGGAGATGGTCCTCGACGACTACTGGCTAATCCGCGGACTGTACGGCGTAGCCCGCAATCTTGATGCTGATGGACTTATCCGCCGAGGCCCTACATCCACTGACATCAGGCGGGCAATTAGACAAGACGCTACGCTGCCGAAGCCGGTCGTCGGGCGATGGGGTTTCGCTGGGGGCACGTCTCTAACCGCAGCGTGGCAACTGGTTGAACGCTTCTCGTCTGACCTCTACTACTGCCTCTATCTTGGGGATACACCGGTCTCGCCGAAAGCCCTAACTAAGGCACATCAACGTGTCGCGACCTGGGTAACCGACGAAGTAGAAGGCACGCGCTCAAGCGTAGGACGCAATATTCGCGTATCGCAGATCTCGACAGTTGACGGCCGCAGGTTCAAACTTGATGGAGTCACTCAGCAGACCGATCCTCACGGATCACCGACGAAACGACTAACGGTCCGCTCCATAGTCGCTCGGTACCGACCGGATCTACAACAGCAGCATCAAGAGTTGGGTGGATTTAGTCTGCCCGTCGTTGTGGTGCCCGTTACGACAGTCAACAAGCTTGATGCACTTCACCGTCGTGCAGTCGTTGGCAGGCTCGTCGAGTTGACACTTCGAGTTCGGGATGTGTACGACTTGGCCGCAATCGCAAACTCCGAACATGCCGACGAAACCCGAGAACGTATCCCCGAACTTGCCGCACGGATGGTTGTACCGCGCCGCCAGCATGAGCCGCGACCGGAGGAAGGTTACGGCAGCACAGAACTGTACCGACGGGGCTCACCCGCGTACGAAGCATTGAGAACGGCATACTCGGGCCAGTTACCTGCTGTCCTCCCGGCAGGAGCAGAGTTGCCCGACTTTGGGGACTCGATGAAGGCAATTCGTGACCTTGACTCCAGTTAGCGCAAACGGAGCACTTCCTGAGAACGTCAAGCCAGTTGACTTTCCATGGAATGGGGTTCTGAGGATGACGATGTCTGAGAGTGAGACCCAGGCTTTGGGGTTAGGCGGTTACTAGGACTGGGGTGCCTAGGTCGGCCCAGTCGAACATTTGGCGGGCTTTGTCTTGGTGCATCCTTACGCAGCCTGCTGATAGGGGTGTGCCGAGTTGGTCGACGGATTGAATACCCCGGCCCCGAGAGATGGGTATTGCGTGGAAACCAATGTTGCCGCCTTCGGAACCCGTAGCGAACCGCACCATGTGATCCATTGTCACTCCTGGCACGTAAGCCCAGGCACGTTCAGACTTGGAATAGACCCTGTACGAACCGGGATGTGGCGCAGACGCCCTGCCGCTGACGAGGAAGCTGTCACGAACTGAACCATCGGCCTCAATCAACCAGACACGCTGATCACCACGCTGATACACAACATGTTTCGTGTCCACGAACGCCGTCTGGGGAGTCGAGGTACCAACCGTCCACAACACTCGTCCATCCCTACGGTTGACCGTCAGAGTGCCGTTATCTCGTACGGTTGCGTATGTCTGTGACCAGCCATCGGTGCGAGAGTTCCACAGCAGGTGATAGGGCCGGATCGGAGGCTTATACAGCGCAAGATTTCCGTCGTGTTGCATCATCAAGTGTGTGGCCTCGTGACCTGCGGTGTTCGATGACCAGATGTCCTCCTGGACCGAAAGATCTCGCAATACGAGATTGCCGTCAGTCTGCAACGTCAACTCAAAGTTGCCGTTTGGCGAATAGAGCGACTCACCGGCCTCTAGAGACTCACCCGGCATTAAGACTGCTCTTTGCGAGCGCAACCCGGCTATCTCGACCTCTGGGGATGCGTGTGAAGTAACCGCGACCGATGCATTCAACACCGACATGGCGATCTCGATCTCAGGCGATGCATATGCCGTCACAGCTACCGATGCCCTCAGATTTGACTGCGCAATTTCGATCTCGGGGGAGACATACGCTTGAACAATCGTCTGCGTACGCAGACTGAAGGCACCGATCGACGGAGTAAGCGTTAGTGAGATCGCGATTGTCGCGACTAACATCGCCACCGTCTTGCGCAATGCACTGTGAGATCGTTTGACCATTAGCTTGACACCACCAGCAGTCGGATCGCCATCAACGAATTGGCTGAACAGATACTTCGTATAACTTACAGGCCTGTTACTGCTTCAAGCTACATCCTTGAGATTTCAATTGTGTTACAAGTAGTAACACATCAGACACAATTGAAACCAAACAGTCGCTAAACATCTAGTTTGATGACGACCGGTTGACAACTCAGCCTGCGCGACCAATCAACCGGCACGAACACTGCACGAGCCCAAGAGCCGTTTGACACTGTCACCACCTCGCCTACGAGACACCTCCTAGGCACCGCTGCACGCGCAGTTCGGTGGAACCATGGCCCGGACGTGTGAGTCATACCCCGTGCTAGGGTGCGCAGCGTGCCTTGGACATATGTCGAGACGGCCTACGGGCCGCCCGCACATGAAGCGCTCGCGAATGCGGTTGAGCAGGCCAAACGCCACGATGCGCTCGCGCCCGTGACCGCTGTAGTGCCAAACAACACCACCGGATTGGCGGCTCGCAGGTGGTTGGCACGCCGCTGCATCGGCGGTCGCTCGGGCACAACGTCGATCCGATTCGTCACTCCCTACGGGATCGCGGAACTTCTGGGTTCGCGAACTATCGCCGAATCCCAGAAACGCCCTGTGACCAGACCGGTCATCGCCGCCGCCGTGCGAACCGCGTTGCGGCATCGGCCGAGCTATTTCGCAGGTGTCCAGAAACATCCTTCTACCGAAAGCAGCCTGGTCGAGGCCCATCGGGAACTGTGCGAGCTCGACGAGCCGACCCTCGAGCGGCTCCAGAAGGCTTCTCATGGTGCTCGGGGCATCGTGCGGGTGCATCAAGCTGTGAAAAGAGCACTAGACGGCAAGTTCAGCAACGAACAGTCACTAGTTGCGGCTGCCGTTCGTGCTCTCAAAGATCCCGACAGTGCCAGGCGCGCCGCTGCTGCCATCGGGGAGCTAGTGGTGTTCTGCCCCGAGCGATTGACGGCTACGGAGTCTCGACTGTTGACGGCAGTGGCTAGTCACGTTGAAACCACAGTCATTGCTGCACTAACGGGCAACGAGAGTGCGGACGAACCTGTCAAGAAGGCAGTCGCACGGCTGCGAGCTCGCATTGGCCCGCCGGATCGGCGGCGCAACGTTCGAGCCAATTCGAGTCGATGCCAGTACGCAGCCAAGCGCGACGCCGACAAAGTCAAGGTGCTTAGTGTCTCGGACGCGGACGAGGAGGTCCGCCATGCAGTTCGCGCCGTAGTTGCGGCTGCTCACAGTGGCACGCCTCTGCATCGCTGCGCCATCGCATACGGAGCCAGCGAACCGTACGCCAGGTTGGTTGGAGACGCGCTCGATGGGGCCGGCATCGAGTGGGTTGGCAATACGGCTGACTCGGCTGAGACGTCGGTGCTCGGCGGTGCACTTTTGGCAATGCTCGACCTGCTCAACAACGACTACCCGCGACGCGACGTGATGGCTTGGCTCGCATCCGCTCCAATCCTCGTTGACGACATCGATGGGCGCAGAAGCATGGCACCGTCGTCGGTCTGGGAGCGCATAGCCCGTGAGGCAGGTTTGACGGGGGGCTTGACCCAGTGGCAAGAGCGGCTCGAGCGACACGCGGACGATCTCGAGCGGAGGTCGTCGGAAGCAATAGAACAGGGAAACGAGAGCAGATCTAGCTGGTTGAGTCGTCAAGCCACGGAGGCTCGGCAGCTGCAAAGCTTCATCGAAGCGCTCGACGAGGATCTGAGCGCGAGTGCCGAAATAAGCAGTTGGTTGGAACTGTCGGAGTGGTGCAGTGGCCTGCTGAGGCGATACCTCCCCCACACGAGACACCGGCAGGCCAGTGGCTGGCCCCCCAGCGAATTGCGATTCGCCACCGCGGTTACCGACTCCATCAACCGCCTGGCCTACCTCGATGAGGTCGATAACCGCCCCTCACTTGATGCCTTCCGGCGTTCCCTACAGATGGAACTTGAGGCAACAACCGGGCGACACGGAAAGTTCGGACACGGGGTGATAGTGGGCCTTCCCAGTGCTGCCGTCGGTGCCGAGATCGACCTTCTCGTCGTGTGTGGGTTAGCAGAAGGCACCTTTCCGGCTCGTCTGCAGGACGATCCCCTGCTCCCCGATCGAGAAAGACGCACAGTTGCACCTGACCTGGCGTTGCGAGCAGACCGCACGGCCGAAGATCACCGGGCTCTGCTCGCACTCTTGAGCGCGGCGCGCGAGGTTCTGGCGCTGTACCCGAGGGGCAACCTCCGCAGGTCCACATACCGGGCGCCGAGCCGCTGGCTACTGGACATTGTCGAGCAACAGAGCGGATCGCGGCCTTCTACTGAGGGCCTCGGCAAGCTTCGCGAGGACTGGTTCTGCGAGGTTCCGTCCTTTGTTGCGAGTTTGAGGTCTGCTGATCCACATCCGAAGAAACCCAACGAGGCCGAAGACGCCGAAGACTCTGAAGCCAACGAATCAGCGACTCCCGCAGGCGTTGCTACCAAACAGGAGTACGACACCAGAGAGCTGCTCGTTTGGCACGAACACGGGAATCTCGTCAGCGAAAGCCCACTACTTCAACAACGTCAAGAGTTGCAGCGTGGTGTGGAGTTGATCGAGGCACGTAGCTCAAACGACTTCACACGCTTCGACGGCAACCTGTCGGCCTTTGATGCCAAGCTCGGCGGCGCCCAGTTTCCGCACCCTCTCGATGGTGATCACATCACCTCCCCCACCCGGCTTGAAGGCTGGGCGAAGTGTCCTCACGCATATTTCGTGCGGCACATTCTGGGAGTTCGAGCCCTCGAGGACCCCGACGACAGCTACAGGATGGCACCTCAAGTCAAGGGGAGCCTGATTCACGACATCCTTGAACGCTGGCTCAATGAAGCGATCTCAAGCAGGCAAGTTCCCGCGCCAGACGAGGCATGGTCGGACAGGCAACGCAAACGTCTTGCTTCGATAGCACAGGAGGAGTGCGACAGGTTTGCGGCCAGTGGGCTCGTAGGGAGACCGCTGTATTGGGATCACGAACGCCGCGAGATCCTTTCCGACCTGAATCGCATGTTGGATTTCGACAAAAGGAAGCGGAGTGAGCACAGTTCTAGACCAGTTGCGGCGGAGGCTGCCTTCGCGATGTTCGGCTCCAGCAAACCGGACAGCTTGGACCGAGCGAATCCGATTGTGGTTGAGCTCACCAACCATGTGACTGACTGCAACGAGAGCGAGTTTGAGGAACCCTTAACGGTGCGGCTCCGGGGTTCCATCGACCGCATCGACGAGACCAGATCGAATACGGCCACAGGAGTCAGTGGGCGAGGACTAGTAGTCATCGACTACAAGACTGGTTCGACCAGGCGCTACAAGAAGTTGGACGCTGATCAACCAACACCCGAAGGAGGGCATCTACAACTTGTGCTGTACGCGGCTGCCGCACGAGAGATGCTGCAACGTGGCCGCACTCATCGAGGCCGTATTACCGGTGATGTCCACGGCGAGTACTGGTTCGTGACACAAAAGGGCGGGTTCCAGAGTCTCGGCTATCAGATCGACAGCATCGTAAGAGACAAGGTCCTAGCGACCGTTCGAGCCATAAGTGAAGGCATCCGGGATGGCGTGTTCCCGATGCGTCCTTCGAAGCCCGGTTGGCGACTCTTTGTCCCATGCTACTACTGCGAACCAGACGGCATGGGAACCGGCGACGCCTGGCGCGACTGGCAGCGCAAACGAGAGAGCCCAGACGTGTGGCCATACACCGGAATCGTCGAACCCGATCTCGTTGCAGCACTTAGGGAGTCAGATGTCGAGGAGTCAAAGAAACCTGCCCGACCCGCACACGCAGTGTCGAGTCTTGGAGGTTCACGATGAGTTCGCTCCCGGACACATCACCAGAACAGACTGAAGATCAGCGGCCACCAGACGATCCACAGCCAGCGGATGCATCGCAACGCAACGCCATCCTCAAGAACCTTGACAAGACACTGTTCGTAGATGCCGGAGCTGGATCTGGTAAGACAACTGCACTCGTAGGACGGGTGCTGGCCCTAGTTGAATCCGGCATACCGATGAAACGGATTGCTGCCATCACCTTCACCGAGAAGGCTGCTGCAGAACTGCGTGACCGAATACGCCGCGAGCTTGACCAGTGTCGTACGTCATCGCAGGACGACAAACGAGCCGTGGGGATGCCGCCTGTCAAGCCCCATTTGGCTGCTCAAGCGCTGCGCGAGCTCGACTCTGCCGCGGTCTCCACTCTCCACTCGTTTGCGCAGCGAATTCTGGCAGAACACCCAACCCAGGCGGGCCTACCACCGAACGTGGAAGTGGTAGACCAGATCGGCTCGCAGATTGCGTTTGGTGACCGCTGGCGCCGCTTCGCTGAGAAACTCGTCGAGAATCCCAAAGCGGCCAACTCTTTGCTGTTGCTCGAATGGCAGGGTGCCAGGCTTGACAAGTTGCGGGAAGTTGCAGTGCAACTGAACCAGAACTGGGACCTCATCCGCAGAAGGATCGACCTCGATGCGCAACCGGTTGATCTACGGCGACTCGACACGAAGGCCATCAGGGCAAAGTTCAGTTCGGCCCATGGCTACCTGAATTCGTGCCACAACTTCTCCGACGGTGTAGCGCAGAAGCTCGCTGCCATGACCAAGATTGCGCCAAGGTTGAGAAGCAGGTCTGGCGCTGAGCGCAGTGCTGCCGTTTCTGAACTCCTTGCTCAAGCAAAGATGCCCGTCAAGAGGGGCACTGCTTCGACCACCAACTGGAGTTGCGGGATAAACGCCGTGAGGCGCTCGATCAAACAGGTCAAAGAGGAGTGCGAAGCCGCGTTGACGCCGCTTACACAGGACGCCCTCGAATACGTTGTGGCGCTTCTCGCCGACGAGACGATCAAGTCGGCCGAGCAGCGCAAAGTTGAGGGCTGTCTGGAGTTCCACGATCTGTTGGTGCGAGCAAGAATGCTGCTTCGCCACCCGCGGCGTGGCATCGAAGTTCGCCGCACCTTGCAGCAGCGCTACCGGCGCCTGTTGCTTGATGAGTCACAAGACACCGACCCGATCCAGATCGAGTTGGCAGTGCTGATCGCATCGAGCGACTACGAAAACTCGCACAAAGAGTGGTACGAGATGAAGCTAGAGCCAGGAAGGCTGTTCTTTGTCGGCGATGCGAAACAGTCGATCTACCGTTTCCGTCGCGCAGACATCGGCAACTATCTGAGGGCGGGAGACTACGTAGCGCCCAGGCCTGACAGCAAGCGTCCTGACGATAAGCGCAATGAGGCTCGTGATGGTGAGCGGCACTCGTTAACAACTAACTTCCGTAGCAGCGAATGCATAGTCGACTGGGTCAATGACGTATTCGGCAAGCTGATCGTTCAAGACTCCAAGCGACCCGACAGCCAGCCGCCTTACGAGTCACAGAGAGCGTGGCTCGGCAATCTAGACGCGGGTCCTGGTGTTGCCGTGATCGGAGCCAAACCGCTTCCCAAAGAGGTGCATGCGGACCCGGTCTCGGGGATCAGAACCACCGAACCCATCAAGATCAACGCCGAGATGCTGCGAGAGATCGAAGCGATGAGCGTGGCCAATACTGTCGAGAGAGCCCTCCAAGAGGGTTGGCAGGTGCGAGACAATCACGGTTCCAATGCCTCAACCCGGCCAGCCCGGGCAGGTGACATTGCGATTTTGATACCTGCACGTATCAGCCTTGACGCTCTCGAGACCGCCCTTGACAAGGCAGCAGTCAGCTACAGGGCTGAAACTTCGACGCTTGTGTATGGCACTCGCGAGGTTCGCGACCTGTTGCTCGCGGCCCAAGCGGTATCTGATCCCACCGACGAGTTAGCTCTCGTAGCAACGCTGCGATCAGCCCTATATGGCTGCGGCGACGACGATCTAGCGCACTGGAAGCTTGCGTGTAACGGCCGCTTCTCACTGCTGTCACGTGTTCAGCGCAACCTTGTGGATTTGCGATACGGCAAGCCCGGATACAACCACCCCGTCGCTGAGGGGATCGTGCACCTGCGTGAGCTTCATGATCAGCGTTGGTGGCTTACACCGGCTCAACTGCTAGAGCGCATCATCCGTGATCGTGGGGCTCTTGAGTCGGCAGTAGCTACAGGACGGCCGCGAGATGTCTGGCGTCGGTTGCGATTTGTGGTTGATCAGGCGAGGGCTTGGTCGGATGCAGGCGGGAGAGGTCTGCGTGCATTTCTGGAGTGGGCTCGGCTGCAAGGCGCCGACAATGCCAGGGTGACCGAGACCGTGCTGCCCGAAACTGATGATGACAGCGTGCGGATTCTCACGATTCATGGAGCTAAGGGCCTTGAGTTCCCGATCACCATCGTCTCGGGTATGTCGAGCCAGATGGGCAGGCGCTACTACGGACCCACGGTGGCCTTTCCTCCAGGCGAACCCGCCGCCGTGCGTGTCAATGCACAGGTTGAGTCCGAGCAATTTGAGGACTGGAGACCGATTGACGAAGCGATGGACAAAGACGAGCGGCGGCGACTGCTCTACGTGGCTTGTACCCGAGCCCGCGACCACTTAGTCGTGAGCCTCCATCGCAAAGTGACTGACAAGAAAACGCTGGCCGTTGAGCTAACTGGCGCGGGCGCAACTAGGGATGCCCAGCACCTTGACTCCGAGGGCAACGACCAGACTCAACATGAACCATCGGTAGACCCCTCGTCGGTTTCTGGGGCACGGCAAAGGGCTCTGCATGAACAGCAATTGAATAAGCGAGAGCAATGGATGGCTGAGCGCGACTTTGCGATCGCGGCGGCCAGTCGACAAGCGGCTGTTTCTGCTACTGCGCTTGCTCGCCATGCTGCTGGCGTTGACTCCCGCGCTGGCGATCCCGGGCTTGACAAGGACGAACGGGACGCAAACCGTCCCTGGCAGAAGGGACGCTACGGCACTCAGGTCGGTCGCGCAGTTCACGCAGCGCTACAAACAGTCGAACTTGACACGCTTGACGACAGCGACGACGGAGGTGACATCGAGTCCGTTGCGAAGGCTCAAGCAATGGTGGAAGGCGTCCCGAAACGTTGGAAGCTAATCGAGCAGCTCGCTCGGGTCGCGCTTGCAACCGACATCGCCCGAGAGGCCGCCTCGGCGTCGTGGTGCAGTCGGGAGATGTTCGTAGCTGCCGAGCTTGAGGGGCAGTTAGTTGAGGGATACATCGATCTCGTCTACCGGACCGACGCCGGTCTAGTGATCATCGATTGGAAGACGGACGCTGTTGATAATGACGATGACCTCAAGGAGAAGCTCACGCGCTACCGCTTACAAGGTGGCGCTTATGCCGCTGCGCTTGAGGCTGCCACAGGCGAGAAGGTCGCTCGCATGGTGTTTGTGTTCACCTCCAGGGATCGGGCTATCTCCGCAGAGGTCCCAGACCTGAGAGCTGCCATGACTGACGCAACCACAGCAGCAAGCGTGGTGGCGCAGCAAGAAGACATCGCGGCCTAGAGCTAGCCGAGTGGCTCTTGCAGCTGCGTGACCAGAGTCGACACCATCCGCTGCAACGCTCAAACAAGGTTGTTGCTGAGGTCAGCGGCTCATGCGCTCGCTTATCTCGGCTACGAGAGTTGTGAGCGAAACAGTCACCTTCATCACGGGTTGGGTCATCAAGACCTTCGATCTCTGCGTCAAAGGCCTCGAGCACAAAACCAAGCGTTTCATGTGCCAGCCGGAATCCTGCGGGTGTCAACTGATAGAGATTCCGGCGTCTGTCTTCGGGATCAGCAACACGTCGCACTAGGCCACGGTCGGCTAGTCGTTGCACGGTCTTGGTAGCACCACCTGAGGACTGGACGACTCGTGTTGCTAGTTCCCCTGCGTTCAGCCTGTGGGGCGGACCTGACAACCACAGCGAGATGAGGGCTGCGTAGCTTGATGGATCGAGTTGGCGCGGCGCCAGCAAATCAGACAACCAAGACTCAAGCAAGCGGCCTGCGACGAAAGTCAGCACCAGCACACCGAGAGTCGAGCGGTGTTTTTCAGCGACAGTCGGGCTGAGCGGCTCTAGTAGCTCGTCACGCTTCAAGCGTTGTTCCTCTTCGGTTTCAGCCGAGGCCTCAGACCCTTCACCCGGTTCAGGCAAACTTGAGCCGTGCTCTTGATGAGGTTCGGGGGACACGACTCAGCTTGCGGGCATCAGCGGATCAGGGTCACCGGGGCGCATCTGGCCTGTGAACAGCACTGCGACACGTTCGCCCTCCGAGACATGACCAAGGCCTGACTCGCTTGCTGAGGCTTGCAACGCCAGCAGTCCTCCAAGACCCGAAGCACCCGTTGGGCACACGTTGATGTGTGTGTGCTGATGCGCCAAACGATGCGCTCGCTTGAAGTCGTCTTCGGACGCGACAATGGGCCACCCGCCAGAAACGAGCATTGCCTCGACTATCCCGAGCCAGTCGTAGGTGATGTCATCAAGTATCCCACTGGCATATGAAACGGGTTCCGTCTCCCAGACTCGCATGTAGCGCTCCGGTGATCCCGCAAGCCTCCGGATAACTGCCCGCAACACACCAGATTCAAGCGGGCCGATGGCTCGTGCCGACGCTGCCCGCCCAGCATTTGATGGCCTTAGAGGCTCATCGAGCAACTCCGCAGCAACCGTGTCCCAGGCGCGCACCAATGGATGGTTGCCCACAGGTTGCACCGCATGCACCACCGGCATCCCGGCTAGTTCGGTTCGCGCCACCGAGTCCGCCAGCCCGCCCAGTACCGCCGTTGCCAGCGCCCCACCGCCGACCTGCACAGCAACACGATCGAGTCGGGGCGTCACATCGCCGTCGTGTTCAGCCAGGGTGTCGACCATCTCCCATGCCAGCGTGCGTCCGCCTTCGATCGTTGTCGGGGTCTCGGTGCCCTGACAGGAGAACGGGATCGCGCCATCCGCTATTGCAGCAAGCATTGCGTGATGAGCAGGATCTCCGGCCACACCTGACTGGCGCTCGCAACACCTAACGCGCCCGCCCAACCCGGAGATGCGATCTGTGACCGTTTCGTTGGCCCATGTGGGAACGAACACCTCTAGTGGATGCTCAAGCGCTCGTGCTACCACGGCGGCTGCTAGCGCGGCATTACCACAGCTTGCAATCGCGAACGGCGCGGCATTCGCAGGCTCTTCGGAGTCAGAAGCCGTCGCAAGTTCGAGTTGGTGCGCAAGTGCTACACCGAAGAGGTGTCGGGCCTTGTGTGACCCCGACACATTGCACGTCTCGTCCTTGACCCACAGCTCGACTCCAGCCAAGCCGGCTGCTCTTGCAAGGTCGGGAGCTGTCTCAAACGGTGTCGCTACGAACCCTCGGCCATCAACTTCAGCTACTGATTCATCGAGCCGCCTGATCGTGGATGCAACGACACCTGGCTCAAGCTGGGTGCGAAACCACCGGTACGCGTCAAGGCGCGTCAAGTAACGCTCGAAAGTTGATCCCTGCCTCACAGTCATCTGAACAGAAGTTGAGCCACAATCACTCGTCGTCTCGGGCGCCGGTACGGGCATTGAACTCGACAATCAACTCATCCCAATCATCAACGAAGTGTCGCATCGAATCCCAGAAGCCCTGGTGGCTGCGCGCCACGAAGTCAGCAAAATCAATGCCCTGCTGTTCCACCCACGTGAAGTAGCCAAGATTGAATATCCGGCGTCGCTGTGCCTCTGAGCACTCCAGGTGTTTAACCTCGCCGCCAACCCCGTCGGCGAGACTGTCGCCAAATGCACGGGCGGCAGCAACGTCATCATAGCCACCCCGATAGTGTCGCCCGAGAAAGGACTCTCGTTCAGCGTCATACATTTCGGATCCGTCAGTGGCAACGGTCACAATGACATCTTCACGACCCATGTCGTGAGCTTTAGCCACAGCGATTGCCGCCAGCGCATTGCATGACGATGAGTAGCCCATATGGGTTAATGCACCAACGAGATTGACATCAATGCCGCCACGATCCACAAGATGATCCCGACCCGCAGGAGTATTGAACAACACGTCACATGAATCGGTACACACATCGCTCACAGCCACGATGTCATCTGTGTTCATCACATTGTGAATCAAGGGCACATGCTTGTCGCCGATGCCTTGAATGTTGTGCTCACCAAAGCCGTTCTCAAGCAGAGTTGGACACTCAAGTGCCTCGGCAGCCACTATTCGAGCCCCGTGACGTTCCTTGAGATAGTCACCCGCTCCAAGCGTGCCAGCCGACCCTGATGCAGACACAAACGCTGCCAACCGTGAATTGCTCTCGCTAGCAGACGCATGCTCAAAGACCCGCTCTAGTGCGGCACCTGTAACGCTGTAGTGACCCAGATGATTGGCAAATTCAGAAAACTGATTGATAATCGCATTGCTCGGGTCGAGTTGCATCTCGTTGCAGGCGTCATAAATCTCTTTGACATTTGACTCAGTACCCGGTGTGCGCACGATGTCATTGACGGGATCTAGTGTCCACTTCTCAAGCCAATCAAAGCGAGCCTTACTCATGCCTGCGGGAAGCACCGCAACACCCCGGCAGTCCATAATGCGACTGATCGCCACACCACCACGGGCGTAATTTCCCGTAGAAGGCCAGACGGCACGATGCCTCGTCGGGTCAAACCCGCCAGTGACGAGCCGCGGAGCCAAACACGCGTAAGCGGCAAGCACTTTGTGAGCTCGGATCATCGGGAAACGGTTACCTAGCGCCAGCAAGATCCGGGCTTCAACACCAGTCAGCTCCGGCGGCAGCTCGATGTAGTCAGGCACCTCATGCGGGCCGCTCCCGTCAAGGCGTCCGAACCAGTTAACCCTGAAGAGATTCGCGGCATCCGGCTCGTTGCGATCCAACCCGGCTAGTGGCGCCAGGCGTCCCGGTGGAATCGTTGACGGGTCACGTAGTTCCGCGAAAGTCGGCAGGGCAATGCCACGTTGTTTGAAGCGCTGAACCGTGTTGTTATAGGCGTGTGGATCGCTGATCTCTGCGCTCAGACCGAGCGAGCTGTGCGCTCGAGCAGATTCGGTGTCGGATGGGGTGCTCTCCTCTGTCACCCCTCAAGTATCACCGCATCACCCCCGCCGCGGCCAACGGACCGCTTCATCAACTGCAACTACGCTCGCGGCCATGGTCGCTACCGAAGCAAAGCGTCCCACCCTTCTCTCATCTGAAGACTGGGTTGCCTGCTGGCTTGGATTCGCATTGATCCTGCTTGCATTGATCGGGCTGCGGCCATCGCTGCCCGGGTTCTCCTGGGACGGCGGATCGCTGACCTCGGTCTTCGATGGTTCAAACCTGCTCGACAGCCTCCTGATGGGGCTGCTGTTGATAGTGCTCGGATCAATCGGCATCGCCTTGATGGGCGGCAACGTTCGCCGCTTCGCAACCGGGTTCGTCGGCGTGTTCGCTCTCGCCTGGCTATCCCAACTCATTGCGGGCAACGCAACGATCAAGGACTGGGGCCTTAGCTACGTGATCTTCGGGCTCCTGCTGGGACTGTTCATCTCCAACGTGCTGCGAGTGCCCACCTGGATGAGCCAAGCGATCCGCACCGAGTACTACATCAAGACCGGACTGGTCATCCTCGGATCAAACATCGTGATCGGCAACATCCTTGAGGCTGGAGCCCTCGGCGTCGGCCAGGCGCTGCTAGTGGTGCTCGTCATCTGGTATGTGTGCTTCTGGATCTCGCGCAAGCTTCGGGTCGACGACGAACTCGGTGCCATGATGGCAACGGCCGTGTCGATCTGCGGTGTGTCAGCAGCAATAGCAGCGTGCGGAGCGGTTCAAGGCGATCGCAAGAAGCTCTCGTATGTCACCTCGCTCGTGCTAGTGGTTGCCATCCCGATGATGCTGATCATGCCATGGATCATCAGCGTTGTGGACATGGACGCCATCGTTGGGGGTGCCTGGCTCGGCGGAACAATCGACACCTCCGGGGCAGTGGTGGCAGCCGGGGAGATCGTTGGCGAGTCGGCAATGAACGCCGCTGTGATCGTGAAGTTCTCTCAGAATGCGATGCTTGGCCTCGCCGCTTTTGCTCTGTCGGTTTGGTGGACGCTGCGAGCGGGTGCTGCCACCGGCGAGAAACCGTCGGCCAAGATCATCTGGGAGCGCTTTCCGAAGTTTGTGCTCGGCTTCATCGTCGCCTCGCTGCTGTTTTCGTTCGTGTTCACGGCTGACTTCGTCGATGACACTGCGAGCCTGATGAAGGGACTGCGGACCTGGTGGTTTGCTATGGCTTTCGTGTGCATCGGCCTTGAGACACGCTTCAAGGATCTGCTGACTCTGGATGAGGGACGTCCAGCGATTGCATTCGTGCTAGCACAGACCCTCAACGTGATCTGGACGCTTGCTGTGGCGTGGCTGCTTTTTGGTGGTGTGATCTTCGACGTGCCAGACCTGTCGCAGTCAGCTACCCAACCTGTCGCAGTCAGCTAGATGGCACGCTCCTGATCAGACCAGTAGGCGTCACGCAGTTTGCGTTTGTAGAGCTTGCCGTTGGGATCGCGGGGCATCTCAGTAGTGTAGTCGATTGAACGCGGCAGCTTCTGGCGACCGATGCGTTGGCCCAGCCATCCCAGGATCACCCCAGTGGTGTTCTCCGAAGCATCCCAGCCGTCCGTTAGCTCTACGACTGCCTTTATTTCCTCACCGGTGTCGGGATTGGGCACACCAAACACGGCAACATCGCCAACGGCTGGGTGCTGCACCAACTCACCCTCAACCTCCGCGGGATAGATGTTGACACCACCCACAATGATCATGTCGGTTGCCCGGTCATTGAGGAACAAGTAGCCGTCGCTGTCGAGATAACCCACGTCTCCGACCGTGAAGAACCCCCGCAGCCGGCTCGCCGCTGTCTTGGCCTTGTCGCCCTTGTATTCGAAGGTTGCGCCAGGCATCTTCATGTAGACGGTGCCCGATTCACCAGTGGGTTGTGGCTCGCCGTCGTCATCCACGACGATCACTTCACAACCTGGCCAGGCACGTCCAACCGTCCCGGGCTTCTGCATCCACTCGGCCGCGGAAACGACCGTGCCGCCACCCTCTGTAGCGGCGTAGTACTCCCAGATGCAGTCGCCCCACCACTCGATCATCCGTCGTTTGGTCTCGACCGGGCACGGTGCTGCGGCATGCACCATCGAGCGCAGCGACGACACGTCAAAGCTGCTGCGAACCTCCTCGGGGAGTTGCAACAGCCGGTTGAACATTGTGGGCACCATGTGAGATTGGGTAACCCGGTAACGCTCGATGCGCTCAAGGGCACCCAGAGCAGTCCAGCGATCCATCAACACCACGCTGTGACCCATATGTAGCGACATAGTCGTCCAGTTGTTGACCGCCGTGTGATACAGCGGTGCCTGGGTGATGTGAACGTTGTTGTTGTGGGGCATGTTTGCGAAGAGCATCAGCAACCGCCCGGCGGCGGAAGCAGCCTCGTCGACAGGTCGGGGATCAAGCGCACGCCGCACACCTTTGGGGCGTCCCGTGGTGCCTGAGGTGTAGAACATGAACGAGCCGGTTGCGAGGTGTTCCGGAGCTGGCCGGTCACCGCTTTGGCCGCCGGTCAGCTCATCTAACGGGCGGAATCCATCCACTGCCCCGCCCACACAGAAGCGATTCTGTGTAGGAGTAACGCAATCGTCAAGAGACTCAATTGCGGCATCTGCGAACCGTTCATGTACCACGTAAGCCTTGGTTTCAGCGTCGTTGAGGATGTAGTTGATCTCACGACCAACGAAGTGCCAGTTGATGGTCGTCACATACAAGCCGCTCTGGTATGCAGCCAGACAGATTGCCAATTGCTCAAAACAATTCGGCAGCAACGTGGTGACCTGATCGCCTTTAGTCAACCCAGCGGCATGCAGACCCCGCGAGATCTTGTTGACCGCAGCCACTAGCTCGCCATAGCTCATTGGCTGATGCTGTGGGTCGACTACGGCGATTGAGTCAGGATCGTCGGCGGCGATGCTCCACAATCCAAGCGCTTCGGTTCTTGCCATGGCAGCTAGTTTGGCCGCCCGTGAGTGCCGAGCGACGCTTAACCGATGAGGTTCGACTTGAGTTTGATGGGAGCGTGGCTTGGATCACGATTGATCGGGCAAGAGCGGGAAACTCCCTAACGCCGCCATGCCGTGACCGTATACGTGACATTCTCAATGGTCTAAACACCAGTCACCGGGCGCGTTGTGTGGTGATCACGGCTAGTGGCGAACGGTTCTTTTGTACCGGTGCCGACTTGCGTTATCGCTACGACACATCGCACCGCCCACCCGAGGTGCCCGAGCGAATCGTGGGTGACTCGCGGCGGATGATGCTCGACGGTCAGCATTCTCTGTTCGCTGCGCTGCTCGATTGTGACGTCCCGGTCATCGCCGCTGTTAATGGCACAGCAGCTGGGATGGGCGCTCACCTGGCCCTGGCTTGTGACCTGGTGATCGCTGGCGATCGCGCAAAGTTCGTGGAGGTGTTTGCTCGCCGTGGTCTAGTACCTGACGCCCTGGGGCCATGGCTGCTGCCGCGCATAATCGGTGTGCGACGCACGATGGAGTTGTTCCTGCTTGCCGAGGATCTGCCCGCATCCAAGGCTCACGAATACGGGCTAGTGAATCGGGTTGTACCTCACGACCAGCTACGGGATGCGGCAAGTGAGCTAGCTCAGCGGCTTGCTAGCGGCCCGACCCGGTCGTTTGCCCTAACGAAGTGGCTAGTGAACCGCAGCCTTGATGTAGACCGCGCAACAATGGCTCACGAAGAGGCAGTCGCCGTAGAACTCAACACCGCCACAGCCGACTCAGCCGAAGGCGTCGCCTCCTTCCAACAACGCCGCCCCCCCAACTGGAAGGGCCACTAACCGCTCGCTCTCCCACCCGGCGGAACGTCAGCCCGGCGCCACCACCCGCATGCCGTTCAGTTTCGCCGCATCAGCGAGCTTTCGGTCGTAAGTGACAAGGCCTAAGAGCGCGTACCCGAGGCCTATAGCACACGCCAAGTGAAGAGCATCAAGCGATCGCAAGTGTGTTGGTCGGACATCCCTAGCACGATCGAAGCACTCCGGGGAGAGCCTGACTTGCTCAAATGGCTTTAGCGCTCTGTCAACCTTCTCGAGTCCGATCCCCGCGCGGACTGCTGCCGTTCGTGAGACCTCAACCACTCCCAAGTCACTCGTCACAGGCATGAAGCGCTGTTCAGTGAGCCATATTTCGAATGCCTCAGTCTCATCCTCATCAATCAGTAGTTTTACGATTGCTGATGAGTCAACGTAGTAACTCATAGATGCTGACGGTCTAACTCACGCATCTCGAAGAGAACGTCGGAGAGTGGTGGGCCTTTCATTGGTGGAGGTATGTCGGCAAGGGTGCCCCTTGCGGGGATAAGCAGTCCGGCCTCAATCATCTTCTCGCGAAACCTCGTTGCCCTGACTATCCATGCAGCCTCGAGGCCGTTAGGCATCAAGACTGTCCCGGGCATAGCAGCGGAACACGCACCAGACTCGCTGTGCCGCAAGGCCTTCAACCTGACAGTCATCTCGGACCCTCCATGCCGGATGCCGTTAGAAGCGCCTCAAGGACTTCACCGTCAACGGGGAAGATCCCGATCACTTCACCGTCGTAGAGGTTGTTCACTACTTGCTTGGCCTCCTCGTTCAAGGCATTCTCCAGCATGTTCCGAGGCGGCAGCAAGATCATGCTGCCTTGTCCGGGCCTAATGCCAGCAACGTCTCTGGCCATCTCGGTCACCGCGGTACCGGTGGTGTCTTCAGAGAACACCACCGCTAGTAGAGCCCGAAACTCGGGAGTCGAATTCGCAGTCATCATGCATCCTCAAGCAATGTCGTATCTTCAAGCCACATTCTAACCACGTCATACGAGAGACTGCCAAACGCCACAGAGTTCTTGGATGCTGCGAGCGCTAGTAGCGGGTTAGGAGAGGGTGACGGGGAGGCGTTCTAGGCCTCTGAGTGTGAGCCTGTGCTTCCAGGGTGGGGACTCATCTAGCAGGCTCCAGGTGCCGAAACGGTCAAGCAGCGACTCGAGAACTACCTGGCCTTCGAGGCGTGCCAGCGCCGCTCCTAGGCAATAGTGAATACCTGAGCCGAACGACAGCATCTGTGTCGGCCCACGACCAACATCGAAACGCTCTGGATCGTCCACCGCCGCAGGATCCCGATTAGCGGCACCAAGCAGTGTGAGCACTGCATGACCTCGCGGGATTTGATGGCCAGCAATCTCGGCATCCTCACGCACATACCGACCATCAAGTTGCACTGGAGGCTCAAACCGCAACAGCTCTTCCACAGCGGACGGCACCAGCGAACGATCCTCCCGCAGACCCTCAAGCTGATCGGGATGGCGCAGCAGCGTGTACACGGTGTTGCCGATCAGGTTCATGGTCGTCTCAAAGCCCGCCGCATAGATGAGCGACACCGTGATGATGACCTCTTGCTCGCTGAGGCGATCCTGGCCATCACTCGCCTCAATGAGGCCGGACAACAGATCATCTTGAGGAGCGGCACGACGCTGCTCGATCAGATCGGCAAGGTACGCGTCGATCTTCGTTCGTGACTGTTCGGCCTGACGCATCTCCTCGGGTGTGCGGTTCGGTTCGAGTGTCACGGCGATGTCTGATACCAGCGGCCGCAACCAATCCCTGTCAGTAGCAGGCACACCCACAAGCTCGCTGATCACATTGGCTGGCAGCGGGAAAGCAAGCATCTCGATCAGATCACACTCACCTACAGCCGCAATGTCATCAAGTAGCTCGAACGTCATCGCCCGCACGGTTGGCCGTAAGTGCTCAACCCGCCGGGGAGTGAAGGCACGGCTGACCAGCTTGCGAATACGGGTGTGATCCGGCGGGTTGAGTCCAAGCAGCGAGCGCGGCGCGTCACGGCTCACAGCACCGCCGGGTGCGATCAGCCCGGGGAACTCGTCATCAGGTTCGGCATTGCCCAGCCGGACATCCCGCAGAGCGCTGCGACAGTCATCGAATCGGGTCAGGATCCAGTAGTCGGAGAACCCGGTCTTGTGAACGGGAGATGTCTCACGCAACTCTCGCAGCAGCGGGTAAGGATCAGCAATCACATCGGGATCGGTGAGAATCCTCACCACAAGTTCATCACTCATCGCCGTGTTTCTACCCTGCGCCCACCCGGTCAGCGGCCAATGCAACCGCGATCTCTGCGGCAACGCTCGCGTTGGACTGGGCCAGCGCCAGGTTGGCTCGAACCGAAGCACCCCCGGTGAACGCAGCAATCGAATCCAACACGACCGGGGTCACTGCACCACCGATCACATCATCGTGTTGCACGACTTCATCGGCAGCTGCGATTGCTCGCTCAAGCAACGCCGGGTCGAGTTCAGCTTCCGGCGGGATCGGATTTGCTACCAGGATCCCGCCCGGGTGACCCAAGCTGCGAGCCGCGTCAAGCGATCTGGCAACCTCAAGTGCACTTTGAACAGTCGTTGCCAGACCCAAGCCGCTGTCACGCACATAGAACGCCGGAAACTTCTGGGTGCGCCATCCGAGCACGGCCACTCCCTGGGTTTCGAGATACTCCAGTGTGAGCCGGGCGTCAAGAAACGCCTTGGGCCCTGAGGACACAACAACAAGCTGATGGCGAGCTAGAGCTTGCAGGTCATGGCTCACATCGCCGCTCACCGACACCCCACGATGAACCCCGCCGATGCCACCAGTGGCGAAAACGTCGATGCCAGCGGCAGCAGCAAGTGTCAGCGTGGCAGACACTGTCGTGGCACCGGAAGCGAGCCGGCGAGCAATCGCTGGGCCCAGGTCGCGAGCTGCGATCTTGGTGGTCGCATCGAACAGTCGCCCGGCTTGCTGCTCAGTTGCACCAACAACCCCCCGCCCCTCAACGACCCCACACAACGCGGGCACAGCTCCCTCGGCCCGGATGGCAGCAACCACACGCCCGTAGCACTCTCGGTTCGCAGGTGTTGGCAGGCCCAGTTGCGAAAAGATCGTCGACTCAAGAGCGACTACCGGCTCGCCGCTAGCGAGGCCCTCACGCACCTCGGAGCCAACAGATAGCACATCGTTCACGGCGGGCAGCGTAAGCCACGGTGCACGTTCAGTTGCGATCCCCGCGGTAGGCACGTGCGATCCCCGAGGTAGGCACGACCTAACCTTGCCGCCGTGACTTCCGGTTCGGCCACGCCCAATCCCGTCGACGACTTCAATGCCGCGTATCAGGCACTAACCGGGCCGGGTGGGCCGTTCACGTGGAGTGTCACCGAGATCAGAGGCGTCCCGCTAAGGGTGTTCGACAGCGCATTCCCCAACATGCGAGCGGTCTGGGAGATGGCCATCGCTCACGGCGACAAGGACTATCTCGTCTATCGAGACGAGCGTTACAGCTACTCCGAGGTGGCCGCACGGGTGCGAGCGCTGGCGCACTACCTGCATGCTGAGCATGGAGCCGGGCCGGGCACCCGGGTAGCGGTGTCGATGCGCAACTACCCCGAGTGGGTGATGTCGCATTGGGCGATCATCGCAACCGGAGCAGCTGTTGTCGGCATGAACGCTTGGTGGACGCGCAACGAGATGCTGTTCGCTTTCGGTGATGCGCAGCCGGTTGCTGCGATAGTCGATGGTGAACGCCTTGAACGCCTCGGTGAGGGCTCGCCAACGCCACTCGTTGCCACACGCCTCGGTGACGCAACGTTGCCGACCGGAGTGCAGGACTGGTGGCAGGTCGCCGATGCACGCGGCGCGCCGGATTCACTACCGGTGGCCGAGATTGACCCCGATAGTGACGCGTTGATCTTCTACACGTCAGGAACCACTGGGTTTCCTAAGGGTGCTCGATTGAGTCATCGCGCTGTGGTTCACAACCTGATGCACATGATCTTCATGGGTGCATGCGGTGACGCTGCACGTGCCAGCCGACTGAAAGAAAGTGACAACTCGCCGGAGCCGGCAACCGAGGTGGCTGCACTGCTACCAGTGCCGCTCTTTCACGTCACGGGATGCAACTGCGTGATGCATCCTGTGACGATTGCTGGAGGTCGGCTGATCAGCATGTACCGCTGGGATGCAGCCGAGGCTCTGCGGCTGATCGAGCGCGAGCGAGTGTCGGTGTTTACCGGAGTCCCGACGATGTCTCGTGAACTGCTTCAGCATCCCGACTGGCAGCAGACCGACACTTCGAGTTTGCGAGGAATGGGCGGTGGTGGTGCTGCGATACCGACCGATCTGGCACGCCGCATTGACGAGGGGCTCGACAGAGGCCGGCCCGGTGTGGGGTATGGCCTAACAGAGACTGCCGGGATCGCTTCGTCGATCAGCAACGAGTTCTACATGGCTAGACCGGCTTCGGTGGGCCCGTTGGTGCCATGCATGGAAGCCCGAGTTGTGGCTGAATCTGGTCGCATTGTGGGGCCTGGTGAACGGGGTGAGTTGCTACTTCGAGGCCCCAACGTGATGACGGGTTACCTGAACCAACCCGAAGCCTCAGCCGAGGCAATCAGAGACGGTTGGTTTCACACAGGTGACGTCGCCGAGATCGACGCTGACGGTTGGATCTACATCAAGGATCGACTCAAAGATGTGGTCATCCGTGGCGGCGAGAATGTGCATTGTTCAGATGTCGAATCCGCGATTTATGAACTTGACGAAGTGGCCGAGGTTGCTGTCTTTGGTGTCGATGATGAGCGACTAGGTGAAGAGGTTGCGGCCGTGGTTGTTCTCGTTTCCGGTACGAAAGCAGATGAAGCTGCGATTCGCAAGCACCTGAATGGTCGGTTAGCCCGTTTCATGCATCCGCGTTTTGTGTGGTTTCAGGATGACCCTCTGCCGCGCAATGCCAACGGCAAGTTCCTCAAGCGTGAACTTAAGCAGCGGTACTCCCAGGATGCCTAACCGACCGATGCTGTTCATCTATGACGGTGACTGCGGCTTCTGCACTAACTCAAAGAGTTGGATCGAGACTCGCGTCCCCAGCGAGTCCGTGCAATTCGAGCCGTTCCAGTCAATCGATATCGACCACTGGGGCCTAACCGAACACGACGTCACAACAGCAGCCTGGCTAATCGATGGTGACATGAAATATCGAGGTCACTTAGCCATCGGCCATGCACTGTGTCGAGCACAGTCAGGCTGGAAACTCATAGGAAAGACAGTCACCACGCCACCAATCTCATGGATTGCCGCTGCCGCATATCAAGTCGTTTCCCGCAACCGCTACAGACTCTCATCACGCCAAGGAAACACCTGCCCCCTCAAACCCCCAACCTAACCCGAAAAGGTCGGCTGCGTAGCCTTGATTCCTTCTAGTTGCTCGCAGATCTCTGGAACGACGTTGTGTCTGTCAAGACCTTCAGCCGGCTTTAGAACCCAGGATTGGAACACCTCGTCTGCTGGGCAGGACTCGTAGCCTTTGGTTGAGTGAGAATATCCCCCTCCGCCACTGACCAAGTCACCGCTCGATGAGAGTTTGAACGAGTGTGTCCCAACGCGGTTGGTCTCGGGATCGAATCGGGTCTCCTTCCACGGCAGTCTTACGAGCACCTTTCTCTCGCTATCGGGATACCCCTGATGGACATATATACAGCGGCCATCAACATGCAGTCGACCCATCAGACCCGCACTATTTCCTTCCGCCTGACCCCCGGACCACATGTAGTTGAAGGGAAGCCCCATCTCTTCATCAACATAGTGGCCAGTTGCATCGTTCGTCTCGATGAGACTGCTCACATCGTCAACTTCATAAGGCCATCGCGGACAATCATCCCCACACCCGAAACTGACAATCATCATTAGAACGCTTACCACTTGAGCCAATCGGTTGCTTCGCACCCGAAATTCCTTCTCGATGGGATTAACTCCTTTCAGGGCACCGATATCGGGTTTAGAAGAACCGATAGGAGCACTGCGATGATTGCCGGCACGACAAGCCAGCGGCACGTCCCCTTCGCTCTCGCCGCGAAGACGTTGGATTTCCGCGTAGTGGTCATGGTGATCTCCTTTCTTGTGAGTTCTGTACTCACGGTGAGATCATCCAACCATGCTTTAGGTGGTCAACATCGCTAGAAACCCGTTAAAGCCTGCCAGATTCATGGCAGTTGCCTGCCAACTCGTCGTTGGTCCGTTTGCAAGAAGGTCGACAGGTGTCTCCCGTCCACTGGTGCGGTGCGAAGTGATAGCCGAACGATCGGTCTTGGCGAACCCCTGGATCAGAAGACCTAAGAGCCGTACTCAGATGCTCGGAGGTGAGTTTGCTAGTGGGCGAGGGTGGCTAGGCGGTCTACAGCAGCTTCAAGCACGTCTCGGCGTTTGCATGCGGCGAACCTTACGAAGGGCGCGCCCAACTGAGTGTCATCACATAACACCTGGATTGGCACCGCAACCACGCCACACATTTCCGGCAGGGCACGGCAGAACTCCAGGCCATCGGATGCGCCGAGCGGGCGAATGTCAGCAGTTATGTAGTAAGTGCCGTGTGGCAATACCGGCTCGAAACCAGCCGTCACAAGGCCCTCAAATAGCAGATCGCGCCGTGCCTGCAAGTCAGATGCCAATTCATGAAAGAAGTCATCGCCAAGGCGCAAACCAACCGCTACTGCAGGCTGAAACGGTCCACCGCTCACATACGTCAGTAACTGCTTGGCTGCCTGAATTGCCCTCACCAGAGCCGGCCGGGCACACACCCAACCGATCTTCCAGCCAGTAAACGACAACGTCTTGCCACCCGAAGAAATAGTGACTGTTCGATCAGCCATTCCCGGTCGTGACGCCAGCGGCACATGACGGTGACCTTCAAACACAAGATGCTCATACACCTCGTCGGTAATCGCAATCACATCATGTTCAACACACAGGCGAGCGACCTGATCAAGTTCCTCAACACTAAAGACTTTGCCAGTCGGATTGTGCGGCGAATTGAGAATCAAGACCTTGGTGCGCGGTCCGAACGCTGCCGCAAGCTCATCAGGATCAAACGAGTATTCCGGTGGGTGCAATTGCACTAGACGCCGAGTCGCTCCAGCCATGGCAATGTCGGCTGGGTAGATGTCAAAGAACGGCTCAAAGATCACCACTTCGTCACCTGGGCCAGCCAGAGCAACCACAGACGCAGCAATCGCCTCAGTTGCACCGGCGGTGATCAGCACCTCGCTATCGGGATCAAACTCCAGGCCCCAGAACCTTCGTTGATGTTCAGCAACCGCTTGGCGCAACACCTCATACCCGATCCCGGGCGGGTACTGGTTGAAACCACCATGGATCGCATCGATGGCAGCTTGAGCCACTTCATCGGGGCCATCAACATCAGGAAAGCCCTGACCAAGGTTGATCGCACCAGTGCGCGCCGCCAGCACTGACATCTCGTTGAAGACGGTTGCACCGCCGAACTCCTGCATCCGCTCAACGAGATACGGCTGCGTTGTGCTTACCACATGATCCTAAATCGGCTCAAGGATGGATTGTCCAAACCAGACCCTAGATCAGGCGAACCGATGCTCAAACGCGCCCGTACCGGACCGGCGAAAGACGTCAGCCGGCCCTGCTGGCAGCAAGGGCGAACAGGCTCTCCCATTGCTCAACCGTTAACTCACCACTCAGACGGACAATCACACTTCCGTCCCCACCGACGAACACGGTGTAGGGAAAGCTCGACAGGCCATATGCCTGGGCGATCTCGGTAGCGGCGGAGTCACGAACCACAGGCTCAGTCCAGCCCTCACGAGCGAACCAAGCCGACGGCGGGTAGTTGTCCCGATCCGAGGCGACAGCAGTACTGACAGCGATCATGTCAACACCGGCAGGTAAGCCATTCTCGTTAATCAAGCGGCTAAGGCGCGGCAGTTCTCGCTGGCAGTGCGGGCACCAATGGGCGAAGAACGAGATCACTTTCGAGCGACCGTCGCCAGGAACAACACGCACCGTCTCACCCTCAAATGTGGTAGCTGCGAATGCTGGTGCGACGGCATCCACATCGCCATCTGGCGCAGTGCTATCGAAGCGCGAAAGTGCATCACCCGTGACGGTGATATCCGAGACTTCATTACCGACGCCGACGAGTTGTGCCTGCTCGGCGTCACTGGAAGCAAGCAGCGCCACGACCACCGCTACGGCTACCACCAGAATCACCCCTAGGGCCAGCCATTTGATTAGCGGGTTCGAACCCGAGGGCGATTCCTCGAGTGAAGTGGCGGCGGCTTGCAGTTTCGGTCGGTTGCTCATTATCGCGCCGACCGTAGCGACAGCAGCGCTAAGCCCGCAACACCCAGGAACCCGCAGGCCGCCATGAACGGGATCGTCACGAAACCAAAGGTGTCCACCCAACGGAACGTGCACGGGGCCGAAGCGTCACACACCGAACTCTCACCACCAGAAAGCTGCAAGCGGTAGTGGTAGATCGACAGTCCAAGCCCCACGACGGTAAGCGGCAAGGCATAGAGGCCGCCCGCACGGTCACGCCGGATGAGGGCGATTGCAAGCACAGCTACGAGCGGGTACATGCAGATCCGCTGATACCAACACAGCTCGCAGGGCGTGTAACCCGCAACTTCGGAGTAGTAGAGACTCCCCACCATCGCCACCGCCGCGATTCCTAGAGCGACCGGCAACAGCAACGGCCTGAAGTTGTGCTGCAGGCTGGCTGGCCACTTGCTCTTAGGCAACGCAGCCAAGACAAGGCTTGCGATGCCAGCAGCGAGCGCCACGAAGGCGAGCACCGCCAGGCCGGCCGACACCTGATTGGTATTCACAGCCTCCATGATGGCCGATCTTGGTGCCCATCACAGCTCGGTGCCCATCACAGCTCGAGAAGCCGTCCGATGGCCTTCACTGCTCACTTCGGCGGCCAGCCATGCCTCACCCATTACCGGCCGAAGGTCGGCCAAGGATCTCAGCAATCCCGAATCGAGTGTTGTAAAGTGATGTGATCGCTGATTTCATTATGTTTCATGGTTGATCTAATGGCAATGGACATAGAGAAGGCTCTGCAACTGCAGGGACTGATGGCGCAATCAGCAAACGACATCGATGTGGACGCTCAATCGCTGGTTGAGCCGCTCGCGGAAGCCGAGGTGCTGCTGGAGTCACCCGTACCTGATCTGGCGCGACAGGCGCGCGGCATCGCCGAGCAGATGCGAGACAACGCCGAAGACCTCGACAGTCGTGCCCGGCTTGTGCTCGCAGGCGGACCCGACATGAATAAGGCGCTCGGCGCTATCGACCACATCCGCGAGAACTTCACGCTGATCGAGTCTCGTGGCGATCCCTCGCGCGCTGATGGGATCCTGTCACGGCGTGATCTTCGTTGGGCCGAGCAGTCGACCGAACCAGAGGTAGCCGCGGCGGCTAAGTGGCTCCTCGACAACGGCGAATACTTCGACATGGTCGAGACCGCTCGGGACAACGACAACTACCTCAATCGGGTCGGTGAGGGAAAGTTCGGTTTCGATGAAGGCGACCGGGACGGCCACATGAGCCTCGACGACATCGACGCCTGCGTGGAGAAGTCACATACCTGGTCAACAGTGTTGCCATACATCGCGGCGATCGACGACGTCAAGGGCAGCGGCGAACTCGACGGTTTCGTGTCACGCCAAGACTTCGAGTTGTTCCTGCTCGAATACAACCTGCCCGACGATGTCGTCAACGCCATACACGAGGTGCTTGACGATCGCGCATATCACCGAGGAAAGAGTTGGCTCGGGTTAGGCACACTGGTAGACGCCGTGTCATTCCTGCCGGTAATCGGAGACATCGTGGACGGTGCTCGAGCGATCTACTACGTGATCCACGGAGACTATGCCAACGCTGCGATATTCGCGATAGGCCTTGTCCCGCTACCCGGGATGTCATCCACTGGCGTGCGTGGTGCCAAAAAAAGGTGGACGAGGTGTATGACACCGCCAAACACGCAGGCAAGAAAGCTGCTGCGAAGAAGGGGGCGAAACTGATGGCAAAAGGTACCGCTGCAAGAGTGTCTGCACACTTGACGGCTCGCGCCGCACTCAATCACGTCGGTGGCGACTTTGAAGACTTAGCTCTGTATGTGCTTGACCAGTTCGTGGGGCCGAGAATGGAACAGTACTTCAAAGAGCCGCTCGATCCCGTTCTCAAGTCGAAGGTCGCTAAGTGGATCGAGGCCGACCTGCGGAAGCGTCTCGATGATGACACCAAGGACTGGTTGACAGAACTCAACCGCCGCATAGCCAGACGACTTCTGGAAGAGCGGGCCGCCGAAGTTCGAATCCGCCTCCGCTAGCCCTTGGGGTTAGCGGAGGAGGCGGGTTTTGCCGAAGATTGTTCCGTATAGGAGATGGCCGTCTTCATCGATGGTTACACCAGCGCCGAGGGTGTTGAAGCGTGAGCCGCCGACGACGTAATGGAAACGGCTCTCGCCGGTGCTCCAATCGAGCGCCTCCATAGTCCACTTGCCCCCACGGGTGCCACATGTGTATACGAGATTTGAGGCCTCAGCCACAAACGGTACCGAATTGGGCGATGACACATCTGTGTTCACCCAGGCCTCACGTAAGCAACGTTGCTTGGGATCCCATTCGTACTTGTGGAGTCCATAAGGGGTGAACTCTTTCTTGTGACCAAGAAAGAAGCTGAACATCCGCCCGCGAGATACGGGCCATCCAGCCGGTATCGAAGCAGGTTCGTTGTTGACGGTCATGGCTCCGTAACCCGAGACGGTGATCGACTGCTCTGTCTTGATTTCAACCTTGTCAGGATCACCCATATTGGCCCGACCGATTCCAGCAATCCGGCGAGAGGGAGCGTCAGGAAGTTGCTCCCAATCCTCGGGAATCTCATCACGCCACAGCAGTGTGATGTTGACAACCTCATCACCGTCACCAATCACAACGAAACGATCTTCATCAGGGCCAAAGCCCATGAGTGACGGTGTGGTGCCCGTGCCGTTGCCTCCACCGTTGCGGTACCGAGCCGACCAGGCACCGTCTGCAGGATCTAGCGACAGTCGCTCGCCAGTCCAGATGACTTTGTGGATGGTGTCAACAGAACAAACGTAAATCCCTCCGTCATCGCCAACGCAAGAACTCGTCCGAACCCACCCATAACCGGTGTGGCCGTATTCGGCTTCACGCTTCGCACAGTGCTCGGCCGCTATCTCAGAACCGGGGAGCTGCAGGGCGTCATACGTTGAGAAGTCACGAGCAAGACACACCACCCAGCCGTGATCTGTTGTCATCACGAGCCGACCATCGAAAGTGATGTTCATTCCAACAAAGAACCCATCAATACCTTCGGGTTTGTACCAGCGATCACGCTCAACAATGGCACTCGCAGGATCGGCGGGATCGACTTCAACGTAGGCGGCCGCATGGTCTTTGCGGCCCAGAAACAATGTGTGATCACAGTCGAGCAACGAGTAAATCCCGTCTAAGCCTGTCATGAAACGCAGGGCCAAGTCGATGGCATGAGCCACAAGATCATCGCCTTCTAGATCATCAAGGCCTGCCTCATAAGCAGAGAACTCTGCCGGATCAGTGATCGCTTCGGTACCAGTCGGAAGTGTTGCTAGCACCTCAAGGGTCTCGTAGTCGAGTTTGATGATCCGTTGGCGACCATTTGTCCATATCACCCGCCGACCGTCGGGATACAGACCCGAAGTGTTGCCACCAAAGTGGCCCGGGCCCAGTGCTACGTAGCAAATGTCATCGGAGCCGAGAACTTCGCTGGGCCCCTCAGGCCCGCTGCCTGAGATGTTGTCCTGTTGATCACAGCGCCCATGAGCTACCGGGTTACTGCTATCGGCAAGGAACGGATTTGTTGGTCCCGTTTGTATGTTCACTTATCCCACTTCTGCATTGAATGCACCTACCCAACTGGCGAGATAGTCAGCAGCAGCTTCCACACCGCCAGGAGGTTTTATACCGAGCCGGAAATCCGTCACGCCTGCGTTAAGGAGCCCCTCAACCGATGCCATCGTCTCGCCGATCACCGGCTTGCCTTCGCTGTCGCGCTTGACCGCGAGCGCCCCCGCGACCTCAATACCCGAAGGGTCACGGCCATAATCTGCAACCGCTTCTCGCATAGTGGCAATGCCGGAAGCGATGTCAAGTCCGTCACGGCCCCACGGGATCCAACCTGACCCAAAGCGAGCCAAGCGTGCCATGCAACGCTCATTTACTGTCCCACTGACCCAGATCGGCACCTTGCCAGTAGTTGGTTTCGGCATCTGATGGACTGCCTCGAAACTCAACTCGCTGCTAGCGAGTGAGGCACGATCTTGCGTCCAGAGCGTCTCACACACTTCCAGGGTGTGATTGAGCAGGTGTCCCCGCGTGCGGTATTCGAGACCAGCGACCTCATATTCCTCCTGCTGCCAGCCAATCCCGACACCAAGATCAAGGCGCCCACCAGTCAGCACATCAATGGTCGCCGCCGTCTTGGCAAGCACTACTGGTCGCCGCAGCGCCGCCAGCAGCACCATCGGGCAGAGGCGCACGCGGCTAGTCACTGCCCCAACCATCGCCAGCACAGTCAAGGGCTCAAGCCAGGCACCATCGGGGCCGGTCGGTTGACGGGCACCAGCCATGCCACCCCGCGCAGGATCGCCATAGCGATCTAGCCGTTCGCCGAACGCCACATGATCTGAGACCACCAGGCGTCCGATGCCGGCACGATCCGCAGCCTGGGCGAGATCAAACAGACGCTGCCAACTACCTGGCGGTTCGGGCGCGAAATTGACCAGATGCATCGAGAGTCTTGGCGACATTGACAGGTTCCTTGGGTCGCGGGTTGTGCTGAGCGAGCTAGATCACGTGCCGCCGGATTGTTTGCGCGCACCAGCGGCACGGCTAGGGGCAACACGGGGAGGCTCGTTGGGCATCTTTGGGTATACGGGTGGCCATGGAGCGTCCATCAATCCTGAAGCCATGTCACGTCGATGCCACTCAAGCAACGGTTCGAGTGACGCCGGTTGCTCGGCGATCGACTCCCAAGGATCGCCATCTGAGGCCACAAGACGGGGAACAGTTGCAATAGTCAGGTCATTGGGTGACACATCATCAATATCATCCCAGCGGATCGGCATAGACACTTGAGCACCGACCCGAGCTCTGACCGACCATGCACCAAACACTGTCTTGTGTGGTGCATTCTGGTTGAAGTCAACAAACACCCGCTTTCCGCGTTCCTCTTTCCACCAAGCGTCGGTAATCAGATCGGGTCTGCGACGGGCTAACTCACGTGCCAGAGCTACCGCTGCCGCACGCACCTCATATGAAGTCCAGCGTGGCTCAAGCCGCACATACACATGCAGTCCACGCCGACCGGTTGTCTTGATGTATCCGGGAAGTGCAAGCTCGTCAAGCGCCGCCCTCACCTCGTGCGCAGCCTCACGCACCTTGTTGAACTTCACTCCCGGTTGCGGGTCAAGATCGATACGCAGTTCATCCGCAAAGTCAGGGTTTGCTGCTTTGTTTGGCCAAACATGAAAGCCGAGACATCCCAGGTTGACTGCCCACAAAACGTGAGCCATGTCAGTAGCCACCATGGCGTTGGACAGTGTTCCGTTGGGGGTGCTGACCACCGTGGTTGTCAACCATTCGGGTGCGCCTTTGGATACACGCTTCTGGAAGAACGACTTGCCTGAAGCACCGTTGGGGTATCGCTCTAGCAAGACAGGACGCCCGCCCATGGCGCGCATCACAGACTCAGAGACCGAAAGGTAGTAGTTGATGAGCTCAAGTTTTGTCTCAGAGCGACGCTTGAAGTAGATCTTCTGCGGACTGCTCACACGAAGCGAGCGACCTGCAACTTCAATCTGGATGCTCGGTTTGGCCATCTAGTGAATTGACCGTGAGTGTCTTGATCGCTCCATCGGAATGTTCGGATCAGGCGCTCTCTGTTGTAGTCAGATGATCGAGCAATGCATCAACAGCTAAGCGGTAACTTGCGGCTCCGAACCCCGCAATCACACCAACACACACGCCAGCAATGACCGACTTGTGTCGGAACTCTTCGCGCGCAGCAACGTTTGAAATGTGCGTTTCAACAACAGGGACGTCAACCGCAGATATCGCATCGCGCAGCGCTATCGAATAGTGCGTAAAGGCGCCAGCGTTAAGGATGATGCCATCAGCTGGCCGGGCGCCTTTGTCCGCCGCGGCGTGGATCGCATCAACTAGGTCACCCTCGGAGTTTGACTGCAAGTGGCGAAGACGGGCTCCCCGTGAAGCCGCATATGCAGACGCTTGAGAGATGATCTCTTCAAGGGTCAGAGAGCCATAAACGTGTTGCTCCCGCTTGCCCAACATGTTGAGATTCGGGCCGTTGAGCACCAGGATTGTTGGTTGCATCTCAGCCGTTATACCCGAGAAGCTCAATCACCGCTTCGGCTACCTCCTCGGGAGAGCGCTCAGTGGTGTCAACGGACGGGTAGCGACCGTAGATCGGTGCTCGAATTTGCAGCGCTACCCGCAATGTTCGTAACGGATTCTTGCCTAGAAGTGGCCGCTTGACGTCACTTTGAGCTGTCACTCGCTCCAAAATCGTCTCAGGCTCAGCGGTCAGACACACAACATCAGCATGAGGTTCAAGGCTGTGCCTACAACCAGACCCGAGCATCAGCCCCCCGCCAGTTGAGATGACATATCTATCTTTCGCCGACAACTCCTCGGACACGTCTCGTTCCATATCTCTGAAAGCTGGTTCGCCCTGTGTCTCAAAGATCTCGGAGATCGGCCCGAAGCGTGACTCGATGATCTCATCAGTGTCCACGAACGTGTAGCCGATTCGTTCGGCAATGATGCGGCCCACCGTCGTCTTTCCGGTGCCCATGATCCCGGTCAATACCACACTTGGCCGAACTCGTCGACGACCACGACTCATCCAGCCCAACCACTGAACCCGACTCAAGAGCCCACCAGCGTCTCGGCGACTGCGTTCTCTGGCGGCGTCGGCGGTCATCAGCATGAGGCTATGGGAGCGGCAGACTCTGCACGTGAGCACCAATCTCTCGGGACACAACGTCGACTCATCCGACTTCGAAGCACACAACTTCTATGGACTGATGCGGCAGCGCTTCTTGGGTTACAGCGAGAGGACATTTTTGCGGTTGCCCACAGGCGAAGTTGTGACCTACGAGCAGATGGACGAACTCTCAGCTCGTGCCGCCGGTTGGCTTGCGTCGCAGGGCGTCGCTGGCGGCAACCGGGTGCTGGCGCAGCTACCGAAGTCAATCGAGACGGTGGCCTCGTACCTCGGGACACTGCGCCTTGGCGCTGTCTACATCCCCCTCAACACCGCGTACACCGACGCGGAAGTCAACTGGTTCACCCGGGATGCCGAGCCTGCGGTTGTAATCCGAGACAGCGCGTCATTGAGCCAAGGCCTTGCCGAAGCGGTGCCGTACGAGAGCACCGCCCACTGTGGCCCCGATGACCTGGCGGCTCTGGTGTACACATCTGGCACTACAGGAGCTCCAAAGGGTCCGATGCTCACGCACTCCAACCTGTGGAGCAACACGGTGGCTCTTGCTCGCAGCTGGCGTTTCGAACCAACCGTCAGCGACACTCTGTTGCACGCCCTGCCGATATATCACGTTCACGGTCTGATGGTGGCACTTCACACGGCCATGTTCAGTGCATCTGAAGTGCTGTTTCTTGAGCGCTTCGACGCGGCGAGCGTGCTGAGTCACCTGCCAGAAGCAACCGTGATGATGGGGGTGCCGACCTACTACAGCAGACTGCCCAAGCTGGAGGGATTCGACGCTCAGGCTTGTACCAATGTCCGCTTGTTCACTTCAGGATCGGCGCCTATGACAGCGGCGCTGCATCGAGAAGTGCAAGAGCGCACCGGACAATCGGTACTAGAGCGCTACGGCATGAGCGAGGCGCTGATGCTCACCTCAAATCCTTACGACGGTGAGCGAGTCGCTGGCACGGTCGGTTTTGCCTTGACCGGGGTGCAGGTGCGGGTACGTGGTGATCGTGGTCGGAGCGTTGTTGGTGAGACGGGCATGGTCGAAGTTCGAGGCAGCGGGGTCGGGCCTGGCTACTGGCGCCGGCCAGAGGCAACGGCGCAGTCACGTACCAGCGATGGCTGGCTGATCACGGGCGACATTGGCAGCGTTGACCATCAGGGACGGCTGACTCTGGAGGGCCGCTTGCACGACATGATCATCTCCGGTGGCATCAACGTGTACCCCGTTGAGATAGAGCAGGCTCTAGATGCTCACCCTCAGGTATCAGAGTCAGCCGTTGTCGGCCTGCCCCACAACGATCTAGGTGAGGCCGTGACCGCGTTCGTGGTACCCGAGCCTGGGTCAGAATTACGCCGATCCGAGTTGGCATCGACAGGCCGTGATCTGCTCGCTGACCTTGCCCGTTACAAACACCCGAAGCGCTATGTGCTCCTCGATGAACTCCCCCGAAACGCCATGGGTAAGGTGCTCGAGGCTGAACTGAGAACCTCAAATGCCGATCTGTACACCTGCTGATCCCCGCAGCAAGGAGACATGATGCAAACGAATCGACCAACGCTGTTGTGGCTTGGAATCTCGGTATTGATGGCCCTAGCTGCGGCCGCTTGTGGAAGTGATGATCAGATCGAGGGATCGGCCGATCCTGCGGCAACTGCCGACGATGCGCCACCGGAAGCTGCTGCCGAGGAGTCCGCCGACAGCAGCGCCACCGGAGCTCTAGGCGATGGATCACTCGGAGTAGTAGAGGTGCCGCCCGACGAAGCGATCCAGATCCGATCGCTTAACTCCATCACCGGCGATGTTGCTTACCTCGGCACCGTCAACCAGCGTGGAGTCGAGATGGCGATCGCCGACTTCGGCCCTGTCCACGGCTTCGAGGTCGACATGGGCGCGGGCCTAGACGACTTGTGCTCTGCAGACGGCGGTCAGGCTGCGGCGCAACGGATCGTGGCTGATGAGCGGGTCGTAGGAGTTGTAGGAGCATCCTGTTCAGCAGCTTCCACAGCCGCTTCACCGCTGGTTACCGCGGCGGGCATAGCCATGATCGCACCCTCAAACACGTCGCCAATGCTCACCTCCGACTTGAGCGGCAATGAAGGTGCCAACTACAGCTCGGGCTACTTCCGCACCTCCCACAACGGATTAGTAGTAGGTCACGCCATCTCGTCGTTCCTGCTCGACGACCTCGGCCTGACCCGCGCCGCGGCGATCCACGACGGCGACCCTTACACGCAGGGAATCGCTCAGGCCTTCGCCGACAGCTTCAGCGCCAGTGGCGGCACCGTCACCTTGATCACAGCGGTCAACAAGGAAGAGACAGACATGGTGCCGGCGCTAACTGAGATCGCCGCCGGAAGCCCTGAGGCGCTCTTCTTCCCGATCTTTCAACCGGCTGGGGACTTCGTGGCCGGCCAGGCTCGCTCGGTTGCCGGGCTTGAAGACCTAATACTGCTCACTGATGCCGCTCTGCTGGTGGACGGCTTCATGTCACTGCCTCAATCCGAAGGCATCTTCATCTCGGGCCCTGATCTGCGTTTCGGCACTAACACCAACCAGAGCACCGCAGTCACGGCCGCCGAACTGCTGGAGCGCTACGAGCAGGAGGTGGGCGAGCCGCCCTCATCGGGGTACCTGGCACACTCCTATGACGCCACAACACTGCTGCTCGAGGCGGTCACAGCAGCGTCACACATTGACACCACCGGCACGCTTGTGATCGACCGAGCGGGACTACGTCAGTACTTGCATGCCGTTGATGGCTATCGCGGCATTATCGGCGAGATCACTTGTGACGACTTCGGTGACTGCGGTTCACGCAAAGTAACGATCATCGAACACCTCGACCACACCGACATCGAAACCGGCAAGAACAACATCGTCTTCGAATTCGCCCCCTAATCACCCCAACAGCCCGTTCTCGACGCAATTCAATTGCACGCCCTACGAGTCGCCTGCGAAGATTGACGAGTGGAACGTTGTCACGTGTGTAGGCGCTGGCACCTCGAACGTTGGGCCAAACTCGTGATCCTGGCCGCCTTTTGGCCTGCATTCTTCATGATCCGCCGCTGCTACTGCCACCCCGTGATCGCAGCTAGCCGACCCCGGCAGTGTCGATGCCACACTCACGGATGCAACAATCCCAAGCATCGGCGCTCTCGCCAGGCGCGACAAACGTCAACGGCACCGTCACGTAGCGCAGCACCCCAGAGGCAGCGCGCTCGCTAGACCGCCCGACCGTGCGGAGCTAACGGGACAGCGAGACTTGGGCGCCAAACCTTCGCAACTGGTCATTCAGTCATGCAGTCTGACTAACTGCCCCCTAAGTGAGGAGCAGGCCCACCTGGCGGGCGCAGGCAACTACGGCGCCGGTTGAGTCCCAGATTGTGCCTGACTCGACCATCTTGGAGCGATACAGGTCGTGGCTTTCTTGGCGCACCTGAAGCCAGCCAGGTGCCGGTCGGCGGCGCACATGCACCGTCAATTCGATGGTTGGCACCCAACCGATCGTCCCTAGTAACGGGAACAGCGAGGGCGGCAAAGCGTCAGCGAAGAATGGCAGGGCAAGCCCCGACGGGGGCGTGCCGTCACTAAACCGGATCCAGCCGTCGATCATCGCTTGATCGCTGTGTCCCGAATCAGCGTGATCGGGATGCACGCACACATCCACCCTCGACAGCAACGGCAGATCTACCCCTTGATCAAGCATGCGCCGCTGCACGCAACCCTGAGGGGGCGGAATCTGAGGAGGCGCCTCATTGATCTCAGGCCCCGAGGCATCACCAAAGTCGAGACTTGAGAAAGCCGCCATCACTTCGAGTCGTTGCTTTCCGTGCTGCCAAAGCGACCCGCGCAGGGTGCTGACGGTACGCCCTAAACGGATGACCTCGGCATTCACTTCGGCTTCGGTGTCACCAGCGGCTGGGCGCAAGAAATGGGTCGTCACCGAGATCGGATCGGGATGTGGCGTAAGGCTGCTCATGGCTCGCAGCACCGGAGTCAGGGCATAGCCACCGTTGCTGTTATCGCCGATGTTCCAACCCGCCGACAGGTGCGCCGTCCAGCGAGCCTGGCCCGCAGGTTCGATCGCAGTTTCGGAGTCGAACTCGCCTGTCACCCAACCACCTTGCTCTTGCTTCCACCAATGTTGCGCCCACAGCATCGTGCCCAAGAAGATCTCTTCCGCAGCCCTGCGGTCGAGTGTTCCTGAACAGCCGACGGCCCGCCAGGGCTACCAGTGCCACCACAAACCAATGCAAGGCAAGCGGGCACGCTCGGTAGTCTGGCCGGCTTAGCTGCCAGGGAGGCATATCTCGTGCAACTTGTGACCGTACGAACAGACGAAGGAACCCGTGCTGGACGCATCGACGGCGACCAGATCGTGCTGCTTGAAGCACCTGATGTGCGTGCCGTGCTCGATGCAGGACCCGTCAATTCCGGGAACCTGCCGGTCGGTGAGACGGCTACAACCATCAGCTACAGCGAAGCCGACTTGGCGCCACCGATTCCAGCACCCGACAAGATCGTCTGTGTCGGTCTTAACTACAGGGATCACGCTGCAGAGACTGGCTCTCCGCTGCCGAAATACCCCATCTACTTCGCCAAGTACAGCGGCGCCCTAACCGGGCCTCGTGACCCGATCTGTATGCCACCTCCGAACGTGTCAACCAAGGTGGACTGGGAAGTTGAGCTTGCACTGGTGATCGGACGACCAGTCCGCAACGCCAGCGAAGACGAAGCGCTCGAAGCGATCGGGGGTCTCACCATCCTCAACGATGTCTCGGTGCGTGACTGGCAGACACGATCCGGGCAGTTCCTGGCCGGCAAGACCTTTGAGTGTTCCACACCAGTCGGCCCTACCGTTGTCACAACCGACGAAGCTGGTGACCCCAGCAACCTCGACGTGAGTTGCACTGTTGATGGTGTTGTCAAGCAGTCGAGTAACACTTCACAACTCGTGTTCGGCCCAGCCTCGCTTATCGCTGACCTCTCCACCATCATCACGCTGCTGCCCGGCGACATCATCGCCACCGGAACCCCCGGCGGTGTGGGAATGGCGCGCTCACCCCAAGAGTGGCTTACGCCAGGTGCAGAGGTGCGTACCTCGATTGAAGGGCTCGGCGAACTCGTAAACGTCTGCACCGTAAGCAACTCCTGCACAGGGAACTAGGCGCCTAGAAGCCCGGAAAGGTCCAGCCGCCAGCACCGCCCCTGCACTTCGACCCGGCTTGGCACCATGACGACCGTCGCCCAACTTGCAGTCGAAGCCCTGCGATTGGCCGGCATCAAGAACCTGTATTGCCTGCCCGGTGTCCAAAACGACGACTTCTTTGACGCCCTAGTCGACGCTCGCGATATCAACCCGATCGTGACCCGCCACGAGCAGGGCGCGGCCTACATGGCGATGGGCGCGGCGCAGGTCACCGGCAAGCCGACTGCCATGTGCGTGGTGCCCGGCCCGGGGATGCTCAACGCCGCTGCCGGGCTCACCAGCGCCTATTGGGCCAACGCAAGGGTGTTGGCCCTGATTGGTGCGGTTCCGAGTTGGCTGCGAAACCGCAGCACCGGGGTGCTCCACGACCTACCCAACGCCAGCGCCGTCCTAGAACAACTCACCAAACACAACGGCTATGTCGGCAGCGGCGAGACATCGGTGCAGGTCTGGCAGCACGCTCTAGACGAGTTGGTGTCGGGGGTGCCACGACCAGTGAGCGTCGAGGTACCTGTCAACATCTGGCGCAAACCTACCGATGAGGTGCTCGAAGCACCCACCGTCTCACGCCCCAAAATCAACCCCGACAGCATCGAAGAAGCGGCACGTGTGCTCGGTAGAGCGGCCCGGCCACTCATCATGGTCGGTGGCGGTGCTCAAGACGCCGCCACCGAAGTTCGCCGAGTGGCTGAGGCGCTTGAGGCACCCGTGTTTACCCGCCACATGGGCCTCGGGGTGCTCGACAGCCGTCACCGCCTCCAAGCCTACCTCACCATGGGTCGTGACCTGTGGGAGAGCTCTGATGTCGTGCTCGGTATCGGCACACGCATGGAGTTCCCGAACGTCGACTGGCGCCTCGCTGAACACCAGACGATCGTCCAGATCAACATCGACGCCGAAGAACTCGACCGCTACAACACCGGGACCCTCGGTGTTTGTGGCGATGCCGCCGAAGCATGCACCCTGCTGCTTGACGCATTGAGCCGCCACAACCGCCGCAGAGACGACAGAACCGAGGAACTAGCCGGCATCAGGGCCAACCACTTCAAGCGGATTGCCTACCTTGAGCCTCAACTCAGCTACCTGAGTGCGATCCGTGATGTGATGGGTGACGACGGAATCATTGTTGAAGATGTCACTCAGATCGCTTTCGTGGCACACATCGCATATGAGCACCGCAAACCCCGCAGCTACCTTTGCTCGGGAGGAGCCGGCACTCTTGGAGCCGCTGTCGCACAAGGCATCGGAGCGGCCACCGCAGCCAACGGCCGGCCGCAACTCAGCATCGTTGGTGACGGCGGGATGCTGTTCACCGCCACAGAGCTAGCAACGGCCGTCCAGTACAACATCAACACGTGCGTGCTGCTATTTGACAATGGTGCCTACGGCAATGTGCGCAGGCTGCAACAGCAGCGGTTCGGGCCGGATCGCACGATTGCGTCAAGCTTGCGTAACCCGGATTGGATCGCTTTCGGTGAGAGCATGGGCGTTCGCAGCCAGCGAGCCTCCACCCCAGACGAAATGCGAGGCGTGCTAGCGGATTCGCTGGCTCACGCTGGGCCGTCTCTGGTGGTCGTTGACATCGCCGACGAACCAGATCCGTGGCCGCTGATGCGAATACGCAGCAAAAGATTCTTCAAAGCAGCAAACTAGGCGAAGAGTAACAAGGTTCTGGCGACAGCCAGACATTGTTTCGACTAAATTGACAATGCCAAACCGCATACCCAGAAACTCGGAGGGTTCAATGCACCAAACACATCGAAAGTTCCGCAGCCTTGCGGCTGCCCTTGGCATCCTGCTGTCGTTCGCTCTGATTGCGGCGGCGTGCGGTGATGACGACGCAGACGAAACAGCTGTGGACACCGCTGCCGACACTGCCGCGATGGATGCTGTCATGGCTGCTCAGGAAGAGGCGGAAGCCGCAGCGGAGTCTGCCGCAGCCGCAGCCGCAGAAGCCGAAGCCGCGCTCGCAGACGCCATGGCAGCCGGCGAAGCCGACGCAGAGATGATGGCAGACCTTGAAGCAGAGCTTGCCGAGGCTCAGGCCGCGGCTGAAGCCGCCATGGCCGATGCCGAAGCTGCCGCCGCTGACGCCGCTTCGATGGAACAGGACATGATGGCCATGTCCGATCACCTCGGCGACGGATCCCTAGGCATCGTTGAGGTAGAAGCAGGCGACGCGATTCAGATTCGCTCACTCGAGGCGATCACCGGTGATGTCGCATTCTTCGGCCTGCCGATCGATCGCGCTACCCAGATCGCAGTCGACGACTACGGCCAGATCCACGGCTTCGATGTCGACACCGGCACCAGCCTTGACGACTTGTGCTCCAACGATGGTGGCCAGGCCGCAGCCCAGATCATCGTCGCTGACGAGGACGTAGTCGGCGTGATCGGCACGTCGTGCTCAGGCGCAGCCGTAGCCGCAGCGCCACTGATCACCGACGCCGGCATGGTGTTGATCTCCGGTGGCAACACGTCGCCGGCGCTCACCTCTGACCTCGCCGGCACCGCTGGGCCCAACTACAGCGTGGGCTACTACCGCACCGCCCATAACGACCTGTACCAGGGTGCAGCCATGGCACAATTCGTGTACTCCGAACTCGGCATCTCTGAGGCGGCAGCAATCCACGACGGCGATCCCTACACGCAGGGTCTTGCTCAGGCCTTCGCAGACGCCTTTGAGCGTGAGGGCGGCACGGTGACAGGGTTCTCCGCTGTCAACAAGGACGACACTGACATGGTGCCGGTGCTCACTGAGATCGCAGCCGGAAGCCCGGGAGCCCTGTTCTTCCCGATCTTCCAGCCCGCTGGTGACTTCATTGCCGATCAGGCGCCTGGCGTGTCCGGCCTTGAGTCCACGGTGTTGCTCGCTGCTGACGGTCTGCTCAACACGAACTACCTGTCGCTGCCACAGACCGCGGGGATGTACTTCTCGGGCCCGGACCAGCGCTTCGGCACAAACGTGAACGAAGCAACGGGCAAGACAGCTGTTGACTTCCTTGCGACATACGAAGCGCAGTACGGCGAGGCGCCCGCTGCCCCCTTCTGGGCGCATGGTTATGACGCCACGACCCTGCTTCTCAGCGCCATCGAAGCGGCCTCCTGGGTTGAGGGTGGCAGCCTGATGATCGACCGCCAGGGCATACGCGACTCCCTCAATGGTGTGATCGGCTTCAGCGGCCTTATCGGCACCATCAACTGCGATGCCTTCGGTGACTGCGGATCAGCCAAGATCACCGTTGTCGAGAATCTAGGTGGCGAAGAGAACGCCGCTGAGAGCCTCAACAACGTTGTCTTCTCCTACGCCCCGTAAGGAGTTCGACTCAACAGTTACCCCATGCTGTTGCATTGCTAGGGGCTAGACAGTGATCCGGTTCGGGGCGTCCCATCGCGGTGGGGCGTCCCGGACTGGCGTCGACTGGTTCCTCACAATCCTCAGGGTCGCCGTCATCTCGCTGGTGACGGTCGGCCTGCTGGCTTTCATCGCTCAGGAGATCAACCCCGATAATCCATTTGCCCGCTGGGCAAACCCTGATGCGACCGGACTGACCGGTGCCCAATTCAGAGGACTGGTGGTTTCCGGCGTCGCCCAGGGCGCCATGTACGGGTTGATCGCGCTCGGCTACTCCATGGTCTATGGCGTGCTTGGCTTCATCAACTTCGCCCACGGCGAGGTGTTCATGGTGGGCGCCATGACCGGCATGATCACGTCCAACAAGCTTGCCGATGCCGGGCTCTGGGAGAGCAATTTCATCGGCTCGCTGATCTTCATCGTCATCGTGTCGATGATTGTTTGCACGCTGACCGCTGTGATCATGGAACGTGTCGCGTACCGGCCGTTGCGAGGAAAGCCTCGGTTGATCCCGCTGATCACCTCGATCGGCGTGTCGTTCTTCATCCAAAACACTTCCATCGTGCTGCTCGGCCCGGCCGCAAAGTCCTACCCGGATGTGCCAGATTGGGTGAAGAGCAAGCACACCTTCCTGCAAATCGAGGGCTCGAAGATTCTTGTGATCGTGGTTGCTGCGGTGTCGATGGCTGCGCTGTGGCACTTCGTTGAGCGCACCAAGACGGGCAAGGCGATGCGTGCCGTCGCTGAGGATGCCGAGATTGCCGCGCTGATGGGGATCAACGTGAACCGCACGATCGTGAAGGTCTTCGCCGTTGGTGGTGCTATGGCCGGGCTTGCGGGAATCCTCTGGGGGATCTTGTTCCGCAGCGTGATCCACTCCACCGGGTTCTTCCCAGGAATCAAGGCGTTCAGTGCTGCTGTCGTGGGGGGCATCGGCCATCTCGGTGGGGCAATGGCTGGTGGCTTGTCGATCGGTGTTGCCGAGTCGGTTGGGCCACTGCTGATCCTTGAACCCCTTGGTGTTAGTGGTGTTTCACAGTTGCGTGATGCGGTGGCGTTCGCGGTGTTGATCGGGGTGTTGTTGCTGCGGCCCGCGGGCCTGTTCGGGGAGCGCCTCCCAGCCGAGGATCGAACATGACCCTCACAGCGCCCGCCCCGGACGCTGCCATAGAGATGGCGCCTCCTCGGCCTGCGCTTGCACAGGACTGGCGCCGGCTTGCGCGTATGGGTGCGATAGCTGCGCTGGGGCAGGTGTTCATCTCGCTGTCGAACATGCCGGTGCGCCTAGACGAGCGTGTGCTGGTCAAGCCCGTGTTGAGCATGGGCTATCTGATGTTGCTGATCCTGCCGTTCGCGGCCGGGTATCGCAGCGGGCACCAGATCAGGCGAGAGGGCGTGCCGTTTCACTCCGCTGGCGCTCATGAGGTGATTGGAGGCGCCTTTTGTGGCGCTATCGCCGGTGGAGGAGTCTCGCTACTAGCGGTGTTGCTCACGAACTTCGATCTACGTGACCCGCTCGTCAACTGGAGCCCGATCCTGCTGGAGTTGCTCAGCTTCGGCAACAGCACCACATTCGCTGTATTCATCTGGTTGCTGATCGGGGCAGTTATGGGGGGCGCTGCTGGTTTACTCCGATTGCTCGGGCCACGGAGCCGCCGAGCAGTGGTGACGATGGCTCTTGTCGTCGTCGGTTCGGCCATCTTGGAGTCACTAGCGGTTGACCTTGCCGAGGGGATGCGGCTGGAGGCGCTCACCGACTTCATCTATGCCCGCCGTGGCGGTGTTGAGTGGTATGGCGCAGTGGTTCTTGCCGTGGTATCAGGAGCGCTGGCCATCGCTAGTCGGGGCCGCCTAGGACAGGCCCAAGCCCACTACGCCCAACTTGAAGGAGCGCAGCGCAACCGAGCCAACGTCATCGGCATTCTTGTGACGGCGGCCGTGCTGGTGATCCTGCCGATGTTTGCTGGCAAGCTCACCAACGAGTTGCTCGCCAATGTTGGCCTGTTCGTGTTGCTCGCACTTGGCCTCAACGTGGTGGTCGGCCTGGCCGGGATCCTGGATTTGGGCTATGTCGCTTTCTTTGCCGTAGGTAGTTACTCCGCTGCGGTGCTTACGGCTGCCACATCTCCAAGGATCAACCCCGAACTCCCATGGTTTGTGGCTTTGATCTTTGTGGTGATCATTACAGGTCTTGTGGGGTTGTTTATCGGTGCTCCAGTGATCCGGATGCGCGGTGACTATCTGGCAATTGTCACTCTTGGTTTTGGTGAAATCATTCGCTTGCTGTTCCTGTCTGACTGGCTTTCGGGCTGGTTCGGTGGCTCACAAGGCATCACCAAGGTGCCCGCCGCAGGAATCTTCGGTGTAACCGAAGTCGCAGGTACCGACCCTCGCAAAGTCTTCTACCTTGTACTGGCGTTCTGTGCGATAACCGTGTATGTCTCATGGCGTCTGGAACGATCACGTTTAGGCCGGGCTTGGATGGCCGTGCGTGAAGACGAGACCGTTGCCGAAGCCATGGGTATCAACACAGTGAACGTGAAACTGCTTGCCTTTGTTGTTGGTGCTGTGCTGGGTTCCTTTAGCGGAGCGATCTTTGCTGCGAAGGTCGGTTCTGTGTTCCCGGCGAGTTTCTTGATCATGGTTTCGATCGTGATTCTCGTAGTTGTCATCTTTGGTGGTATGGGCAACATCGTTGGTGTCATTGCCGGTTCAGTGGTGCTCATCGGGGTGTTAGGCGGACCCAAACAACCCGGTCTGCTCGCAGAGTTCTCTGAGTTCAAGCTGCTCATCTATGGCGCTTTATTGGTTTGGATGATGCTGGCCCGCCCGGAGGGCTTGATCCCGAGTGTGCGGCGTTCACGTGAGTTGCATCAACAAGAGATGGCACAGGACGCCTGGCTCAAGGAACAGACTGCCGGCCCCCAAGCGAGCAGCGGCGACAACGGCGACGCCGAGGCCGCACGGCCAGCATGACCACCTCCACTATTGCTGACTCCACGGGCGGTCCGCTGCTTGAGACTCGCAAGCTCAGCGTCGACTTTGGTGGTTTGCATGCTCTTGACCAACTCGACATGCAGGTGTTTGACGGTGAGATCGTCTCTGTAATCGGACCAAACGGTGCGGGCAAGACCACGCTGTTTAATGCCATAACGGCAACCGTTGCCACCTCTGCAGGTGAAATCCTATTTGAAGGCGAGTCACTGCATGGCCTTGATCCCAATCGCGTAACTGCCCGTGGAATTGCTCGCACATTTCAGAATGTGCGCCTCTTTGCCAATATGACAGTGCTTGAAAACGTGATGGTTTCTCAGCATTGCCGTACCCGCCAGCACGCCTTCGGAGCATTGTTCTACACGAAAGCGTTTAGGCGAGAGGAAGCTGAGATCCGCCAACGAGCAAGAGAGGTCCTGTCGTTCTTCGGTACTCGTCTTGTCGGATACCGCTTTGATCAGCCTGCCTTCACGCTCTCATACGCCAACCGTCGCCGCCTCGAGATCGCCAGGGCGATGGCCACTCAGCCCAAACTCATCCTGCTTGATGAGCCGGTTGCGGGCATGAACCCCGTTGAGTCCGCTGAGTTGACGCAGATGATCGGACGCCTGCGTGACGAGTGGGGCTTTGCCATTGTCGTGATCGAACACGACATGGAGGTAGTGCGTGAGGTGTCTGATCGGGTTGTGGTGCTCGATCATGGCGTCAAGATCGCCGAGGGAGCCTACGACGACGTCTCGACTGATCCGGCGGTGATCGAGGCATATCTGGGTAGCGGGGCGGCAACCACGTGAGCCACCCGCTAGCAACGAGCCGTCCACATCCCGCTAGGAGTTGGTTCCGATGAGTGGTGCCATCCCGCTCCTTGAGATGCGCGGGGTCAACGCCCATTACGGGGCCGTGCATGCGCTTCGTGACGTTGATCTGGAGATCTACAAGGGTGAGTTGGTATGCCTGCTCGGAGGTAACGCCAGCGGCAAATCAACAACCCTGAAGACGCTGCTGGGGATGCTCAAACCCACCTCAGGCGAGGTCGTACTTGACGGTGAGGTAGTCAACGACAAGCCAACGAGCTACCGGGTGGCTCGCGGCGTGACAATGGTTCCCGAAAACCGGCGCCTATTCCAGCGTCTAACGGTGCGCGACAACCTGGAACTCGGTGCTTATCTGCGCTCCGACAGCGCTGCCATTGCCGAAGACATGCAGCGAGTCTTTGAGTTGTTTCCGCGCGTCAAGGAGCGGCTCAATCAGAAGGCAGGGACTCTTTCGGGCGGAGAACAGCAGATGGTTGCAATGGGCCGAGCCCTAATGGCAAAGCCCCGAGTGCTATTGATGGATGAACCATCCATGGGTCTGGCACCAGCACTAGTGCAGCAGAACTTTGAGTTGATCCAACAGATTCACGCGACAGGCATGACCGTGTTCATGGTCGAACAGAACGCCAACATGGCACTTTCAATCGCTGATCGTGGCTGGGTGTTACAGACCGGTCGAGTAGTCCTCGATGACACAGCCGAGAACCTCCTCTCACACCCAGAACTAAGAGCCTCCTACCTAGGCCAAAGCGGCGCGTAAGTCTCCCCGCTTCGTACTCTCACGCTGCCAAGCGACTCGCCTAAAGGCAAATGGCGGGAACTCGATGCAGGCGTTTGTTCACGGGATCTACCTCAAGGCCGAGCGCCTCAAGCGCAATCGCCCCTAGAAGCGGAATGGCTTCGTCTGCCCCCATGATCACCGTCATGCCGACGACGTCAGACTTGTATTCAACTTCAGCCACTGTGGTGTCAAACCGCAACTGGCTTCCGTCGGCCAGGCGATAGACCCGAGTGCCTTTGGCCACTAGCCCGATCGCCTCAAGTTGCCTACGCGGCACAAGGCAGTCATAGGCGCCAGTGTCAACCAGAAAGTCAATGTCCGATGCGCGCGTCGGATCTGCCGGATTCCGCACCGTAACTGTCGCATGCATTAGTCCCATGGCCGAAACGTTATCGGATGAGTACACAAGTTCTGCTTAATTAACACTATTTTCCATATGGTTTTGATGATTGCAACGGTGTTACACAAGGCACCTTCCGTGTCTGTTGCCGCCGCGTGCTTCAGCACTGTGCTCTGGGACCAAGGAAAGGCCTCACCGCAAGCCGACGTGTGCGACGTGGTTGTTGGCGTGGGGGGTAAGGGCTGCTAGGAACTCGCGGGTGGGGCTTGACTACATCCGAGAACAGGTAGAAGCCGACAACGCAGCGGGGACGTTCGGCGGCAGGGTGCAGACTCGCTTTCCGCCGGAACCCAACGGCTACCCACACATCGGCCATGCCAAGGCAGCCTGCTTGAACTTTGGGGTTGCAGCCGAGAACGCCGGCATTTGCAAGCTGCGCTTCGATGACACCAATCCCGAAGGTGAGAGTGCCGATTATGCCCAGGCCATCGCCGATGACATTGTCTGGCTGGGCCTTGAGCCCGATGGCGAAACTCGCTACGCCTCGGACTACTTCGAGCAGCTCTATGAATGGGCTGAACAGCTAGTTCTTGACGGGCTCGCCTACGTGGACGACCAGGATGCCGAGACGATCTCGTCAACCCGTGGTGACTTCTCCAACCCTGGCACTGAGAGCCCCTGGCGGGATCGCAGCATCCAAGAGAACCTGACGCTGCTGCGCCAGATGCGTGCAGGGGATTTCGCTGATGGCACCCGTGTTCTGCGAGCCAAGATCGACATGACGCACCCGAACATGTTGATGCGTGACCCGATCATGTATCGCATCCGTCATGCAGAGCACTTCCGCACAGCCCGCCAGTGGTGCATCTACCCCACTTATGACTGGGCGCACGGGCAAAGCGATGCCATCGAAGGTGTCACCCACTCGCTATGCAGCCTCGAGTTCGATGCACACCGCCCGCTATATGACTGGTATCTCGAACACCTTCAGTTGCCCTACGAACAGCCACGCCAGTACGAGTTTGCTCGCCTGAATCTCACCCACACCGTCACCTCCAAGCGCCAGCTCAACCAGCTCGTTGAAAGGGGGCTTGTGGACGGTTGGGATGATCCTCGCATGCCGACGCTGCGAGGTTTGAGACGCCGGGGCTATCCACCCGAAGCCATCAGAGCCTTCTGCGCGCACATCGGAGTCGCTCGAGTCGATGGTGTGCATGAGATCGAACTCCTCGAGTCGTTTGTGCGTCGACATCACAACCGTTACGCGCTACGACGGATGGCTGTGTTGCGGCCGCTCGAGGTCGTGATCGACAACTGGCCCGATGGTCATGTGGAGTGGCGGCCGGCAATCAACAATCCCGAAGATGCCGGTGCCGGTACTCGGCAGGTGCCGTTCACGAAGAGACTCTGGATCGAACGGGACGACTTCATGGTCGATCCTCCTCGCAAGTTCTTCCGGCTCGCCCCCGGCCGTGAGGTGCGACTACGCGCCGGCTATTTCCTGCGTTGCAACGATGTGGAAACCAGTGTTGAGGGTCGAGTTGAGAGGTTGTGCTGCACCTATGACCCCGAGACGGGCGGGGGGCATGCTCCAGATGGCCGCAGGGTACGAGCAACGATTCACTGGGTCTCAGCCGATCACGCAATAGACGGTCGGGTTGGCCTATACGACCGTCTATTCGGCGATGCCCATCCTGGTGCTGGTGGGAGTGACCCGCTTGACAGCTACAACCCCGACTCCCGCAAGATCCTCACTAATGTCAAGCTCGAACCGGCCCTAGCCGACACTCCTGCCGGTGAGGTCGTTCAGTTCGAGCGACTTGGTTACTTTGCACGTGACTCGCAGGAACAGATGGTCTTTCATCGCACGGTCGGGTTGCGTGACGAGTGGGCCAAGATCCAGAAACACCGCCAGAAACAGGCCATGCAACGCGAGAAACAGCGCAAACGCAAAGCTCAACTTGCGGCGCGGAGAGCCGCGGCAAGGTCGGCTAGGGCTAGAGGCAGATAAGCGAGACCATCGTTCGCCTACATCCCATAGCGTCCGTTTTGCCAAGATCGGACAGAAGCGACTGGGCGAGCTAGCCCCTCCACTAGCAGAACTTTGCTGCCGCTACTGGCGCTTGAGTTACCAGTCGACGCCGATGTATTGGGTCTCGCAAAACTCGTAGATGCCTTCGCTGGCACCCTCACGCCCAAGTCCCGACTGCTTCATCCCACCAAAGGGAGCGGCCGGGTCTGACAGGGCACCCTTGTTGATTGCCATCATCCCGGCCTCGATACGTTCGGCGACACTTAGACCCCGAGCAAGATCCTTGGTGTAGACGTAGCCGATGAGTCCCATCTCGGTGTCGTTCGCAGCAGCCACCATCGCATCGGTGTCCTTAAATGAGATCACCGGTGCGACCGGGCCGAAAATCTCCTCATGGGTGATAGGCGACTGCGAATCGACCCCCGCCAAGACTGTCGGCTCATAGAAAAACCCCGGGCCTTCCATCGGACCCTTGCCAGTAACCCTCGATGCTCCGTTGCTGACGGCTCACTGCACCAAGCCTTCGATATTGCTTACGGAACTTGCGTTGATCATCGGCCCACAGGTGACGCCTTCCTCGAAACCATTGCCGACCTTCATCGAACCCATGGCGTCGCTCAGACACTCAACGAAGTCATCATGAATCTGGGATTCGACAAAGAACCGGTTGGCGGCGGTGCATGCCTCAGCGGAGTGGCGCATCTTTGCGATCATCGCACCTTCGACCGCGGCCTCGAGATCTGCGTCATCAAACACGACGAAGGGAGCGTTGCCGCCTAGTTCCATGCAAACCTTGAGCACACGATCAGCGCAGCGTCGCAGCAGGATCCGCCCGACCTCAGTCGAACCAGTAAAGGACACCATCCGCACCGCATGATGGTCAACCACCGCCTCGAACCAATCACCAGATGAACGGGTGGGCACGACATTGACCACACCCGCGGGCACGCCCGCTTCCTGAAGGAGTTCGGCTACCCGCAGAGCCGTGAGTGGGGTGTCACGTGCGGGTTTGATCACAACTGCGTTGCCAGCAGCTAGGGCGGGGGCGACCTTGCGGGTAATCATCGCTGCGGGGAAGTTCCACGGGGTGATCATCGCCACCACTCCCACCGGTGGGTGCCTGGTGATGATGCGCTTGTCTCCAGCCGGGGCAACACCAATGGTGCCGTGGATTCGTACCGCCTCTTCGGCGTTCCAGCGGAAGAACTCGGCCGCATAAGCCACCTCACCGACGGCATCGGCTAGCGGTTTGCCGTGTTCGAGGGTGATCAACTCCGCGACTTCAGCTGAGTGCTCAAGCAAGATCAAGTGACAAGCCCGCAGGATCTCGGAGCGGGTTCGTGGCGGGGTCGCAGCCCAACGAACCTGAGCATCCGCCGCAGCATCACACGCAGCTAGCGCATCGGCGGGAGTGCCGGCTGCTACTTCTGCGACACGGTCGCCGTTTGACGGGTCAAGCACGCCAATCCGCTTCTGGTCAGCGCCACTTTGCCAGCGACCACCTATCAGCATCTGGGTCTGCATGCTTAGCTCCTCTCGCCGCGGATCGCGATCGTATATCTGCGCAGTTTGGCTGCGAGAATGTGTCGCTGTCCGCGGCCCCAACACTGCCGTGACCGTCACGGCCGACCCAGCTACAACCCCGACTCGCAGCAACTCTCTGGACAACACTCGCTAGGAGAACTCACATGGCTACAGACAGCGCCCCTTCAACGATCACAGCCGTGCAGATCGCTTCACACGGAGGGCCCGAGGTGATGGAAGTCACCGATCTGCCTATGCCTGTTCCCGGTGAGGGTCAGGTCCTCGTGGAGGTCGCCGCAGCAGGAGTGAACTTCATCGACACCTACCACTGCTCGGGCCTCTACGAGTTGCCGTTGCCCACAGTTCTTGGCCAAGAAGGCTCCGGCACTGTCATAGCCACGGGTTCTGGCGTAGAGGACTTTGCGATTGGTGACAGGGTTGCTTGGGCTGGCTCTGGCGACTCCTACGCCACCCATGTGGCCGTGAACACGGCGGTTGCGTACAAGGTGCCCGAGACCGTAGACCTTGAGACTGCCGCTTCAATTGGCATCCAGGGGCTAACCGCTCACTACTTGATCAGCGACTGCCCACGCTTGCGTGAAGGTGACCTTTGCCTGGTCCACGCCGGGGCTGGAGGCACCGGCAGGCTGATCGTGCAGATGGCAAAGCTGCGCGGTGCAGAGGTGGTAGCGACCGTCGGCAGTGATGCGAAAGCTGAGATCGCACGTTCCGCTGGTGCCGATCACGTTGTCAACTACACGACAACGGATCTCATTGCTGGTGTGGAGGCCGCCGTGGGCCCCAATGCCATTGATGTTGTCTATGACGGAGTTGGTGCGGCTGTGTATGACGCCAGCATGGAACTGCTGCGCGTCCGCGGAGCCATGGTTACCTTCGGTAATGCATCGGGAGCGGTGGAGCCCAAACCCCCGCTTCACCTGACCCCGAAGTCGGCCTGGCTAACCCGACCAAAACTGTGGGACTTTCTCGCCAGCCGACAAGAAGCAGACGCGCGCACGAGTGAAGTGTTCGGTTGGATCGCCTCGGGTCAACTCGATGTGCGCATCGCCGCACGGCTACCACTCGCTGAAGCAGCCGACTCTCACCGACTACTAACCGGACGCACAATCGCCGGCAAGATTCTCCTAATCCCGTAGGCGCCGCCCTGGCAACTAGGCACTAGGCGGGAGAGCGCTGAGCCGAGGGTTAGCGCTCGAAGATTGAGGAGAGACCACCGATTACAGAACCTTCACCCTGGGATCCGCCCGGGCGCAGGTTGGCGACCACACGGTCAGCGATGCGGTTGAACGGCAGTGACTGCAACCAGACCCGGCCGACACCGCTCAAGGTTGCTAGGAACAGACCCTCACCACCGCCGATCATCGACATCAGGTTGCCGGCACGCTCGATCGAGTAGTCAATTTGCGGTTCGAATGCCACGAGGCAGCCGGTGTCGAGCCGCAGCGTCTCGCCCGTCAGTTGCTTCTCGATGATGGTGCCACCAGCGTGCAGGAAAGCCAGCCCATCGCCAGAGATAGCCTGCAGGATGAAGCCTTCTCCACCGAAGAGGCCGGTGCCCAACTTGCGGTTGAAGGCGATGTCGATTTTCGTGCCGGAGGCCGCGCACAAGAAGGCGTCCTTCTGGGCTAGCAGCCGTCCGCCGACCTGGGACAGGTCAATCGGCAGGATTTTGCCCGGATAGGGAGCCGCCATCGCCACTCGCTGTTTGCCTCGGTAACCGCCGTGGCTGAAGTGGGTCATGAACAAGCCTTCACCGGTGATCCCACGCTTGGCCGCTGACTTGATCTTGCCCCACTTGCTCTGGTTGGGATTCGAGCCATCACCGAGACGCGCCTCAAAGCCGATCTCTTGCTCCATGTACATCATGGCGCCCGCTTCTGCGATGACTACTTCACCTGGATCAAGCTCAATCTCGACGAACTGCATGTCGTCGCCGTAAATCCGGTAGTCGATCTCATGGCTGCGCCGCATCGGTTCCTCCTAGATTGCGCGTGCGAACGGCCCAGCAGCCACTCGACACTGGCGTCAGAGGCTAATGGTTGTGCCCCTTGAGGCCGCTGCCTCGCGAACAAGGCCCGGCACGGCGTCAGGGAATCGCTGCAACGAACATCCGAGCGTCCGGCGTTATCAACACAACAAAGTCGCGACCTACCGCAACTTGAGGAAGCGGACCGCCGGAATCAAAGTCGTAGCCAAACGCATCAGTAGCGAGTTGCCACCCCCAATTGACACCGTCGACAGACCAACCAATCCAATCACCCTCTGCCTGGATTTCTATCTCATTGAACGTCTCGTCATCAGGGAATGCTTCCGAATACATCGAGGCCATGCCGGCCGGCTCTTCACTCGGAGAGGGTCGCGAAATGCAAGTCACTTCGGTGCCGTCGGGCGATGTCCAACACTCACCTGGCTCTTCCTCTACCATTATGTCTATGTCGTCCATTGGAGGCGGACCATAAGTGTCGAAGGCATCGCTGCAATCTCGTGCGTCGGCTTCCCAGTCGTAGGAAAAGTCCCAAACTGCCTCAGCACACTCTTCTCCAATGTCAAGGAGCCAGTCCTCATAGGCCTCCATATCGACTGGGGCCGGAACTGCAGAGGCAACTGAGACTCCACCTGACCCATAAGCCACTTCACCCCGCGCGTCTTGATACGAGTAGTCTTCGGACACCTCTACTTCATTATGGAACTCCTCCGATTCATAGAATTACTCCGACTCCAAAGCCGCATACGCTCCTGAATCTGAGGAAGATAGATCAGTCGGAGTCGCACCAGGAGGAACAGATGACTCAGCATGAATCGGGTCATCCCATCTGGGTTCTTGCTCAATCATTAGGGCTACCAGTCCACCGCCTCGTCCAACTCTGTCTCCAAAGACACTGCGGTTCCACGTTGATGGTAGAGAGGCTCGCTGTTCAATCAAGTCCCACTCCTTCCAGACTGCTCGGTGCGAACCGGAGAGTTGATCGGGTTCTCGTTCGACCCACTCGAGACCATCAGTCGAAGTCCACGCCCTATTTTGGCTGGCCACAAAGTCATCTTCCACGGGAACTCGCAGAATAAAGCCATCACCCGTAGCCGCACTGTCATGCGAGTATGTATCTTTCCAGGTTTTGACAGGCCGTAGGTAGTTACCGTCATTCCTCCACACGGTTAGGACGTCATCATTGTAGTATTCGTCAAGGTCCTCGTCAGTTATTCCTAAGTCATCAAATGTTAGATTAAGTTCCTGCTGAATCTTGACATCCTGTCCTTGACCAAAGAAGGGGTCCGCCATGAGGGCAAAGTCGAGAACCGACAACTCTTGTAACTCTATTGCATCGCTGAGCCCGAATGAAATCACTATCTGACCATCCTCAGTTTCGTGTCCACCGATGGTTCCTATGAGCATTCCATTGGGCAATAGTCCCTGGGAGTCGAGCAGTATGTTCCAGTCTACACCGGTGAAATCTGTCGCAAGAGTGATGATATTATCTCCTGAAACGAGAACATTTGACGGACTACGTAACGTGACAAGCCAAGGTGTATCAGGATCTTGTCTTGCATCCTCACCAAATTCTAATTCAGACCAAGATGCTCCGGAGTCACGCGATACCAATACCCTATCTTCAGAGCCGAATAGAGATCGTGTCGAGCCTTCGTATGCTGTCATCGCCATGGTAGAATCAGAGGAAGCAAGTGTGCCGAGTGCGAACCCTTCGGGAGTGGACAACTCTGACCAGTCGATGCCATTGCTCGTTATGTACGTCGGCGATGTATCAGTTTATCCGAGGTCCGTCAAATCTGTGTTTGCCACCAATCACACGACCATCAGCCAACGGCTGAACGGCAAAATACTCACCAGAGAATTGTGTCTCCACGTCTTGCCAGCCGGTGCCTAAGTCGAAGCCTGGATCTACTTCAATCCACTTGAGAATGGGGCCTGTGTTTGGTGTGGGTGACTGTAGCGGATCTCCGGTGCCTGACTGAGGTGAATCGGCGGGGATTGAGGACTCTCTTGGCTCAGCGTTTGGTGATGGGGTCGTCAGGTCGGAGTCTCCGGCTGTGACACTGACGGTCTCGTGCGTGTCACGTGAAGTGTCCCATGCGGCCAGACCTCCGCCAATCACAGCCACAACCATTGCTGCCGCTACACCGACACGAACCCTGCGACGTACTTTCACACGCCTAGTAACACGTCTGAGGAACGAATTGAGGTCAGGCGTCGGAGCAGTGGCATTAGCGCGCCGACGTATGGCATTGCCTAGCCCAACACCTAAAGCGCTCTCGCCACCAAGACTGTCATCAGAGAGGGAGCCCTGTTGGCTATCGTCGCTCATAGCTTGATCACCTTCCTGAGGTCGGCTAAGGCTCGCGAAGCCAGACTCCGAGCCGAAGAAACCACCGCCCTGACAGACGCACCAACCACTCCAAGCGTTGCAGAAAACGTCAGGGTGCGCGGCTAAGTCAGCACATGGGTTCGAAGGTCAGCCCCGTGTCGGCCAGGCGCTCAAGCGCCATGTCCACAGCTTCAACTGTCCTCGTGCGGTCACCGCCGCCGTCGTGCAACACAACCACCGCTCCCGGGCGAGCATGTTCCACGATGTGATCAGCGAGTTCTTCTGCAGGCTTCGGACGCCAATCCTGAGGGTCAACGTTCCACGTTGCCACTCTTAGCCCATGATCAGCTGCCCACTCTTGTGTGTAAGTGCCGAAGGCGTTGTAGGGCGGCCGCAAGCAAGCCGTCGCATGTTCACCCAGTGCCGCTTGCGTCCGGCCGACGGTGTCATCGAACTCCTCACGGCTCACATCGGCCAGCGACTCATGATTCCAGGTGTGGTTAGCGACCGTGTGACCCTCAGCAACGATCCGCTCGATTAGCTCGGGGTAGGCATGTACCAACTTGCCAAGCACGAAGAAGGTTGCTCGGGCTCCATAGCGACCCAAGACATCTAGCAACTCGGGTGTGTGTACCGGATGCGGGCCATCATCAAATGTGAGGTACATGGCGGTTTCAGTACCCGTTACGACGAGCGGAATCGGTTTGGGTCGCGGCTTCGATTCAGCCGCATCGCCGTCTTCGCCACTTGCTGAATCCTCGTAGCCGCTGCTGTTGTCTTCAGGCCCTTCATCGACGTCATCCTCGCCGTCCACTGCACCCTCGGTAGGTTCCTCTCCGAGAGGCTCGCCAGCGCTATTCCCAGCGCCTGCTTCATCATCGACGTCGACGACATGCTCCCCTACTGCGCTCTCGCCGTTTGCGTCAGGCGCAAATGTGATACCGGCTGCCGGATTGTCATCGTCAGTATCTGCAACAGCAACTGCAACTAGGGCCGAGGCGACACCTAAATCGTCTTCGGAGCCGGCAACCGACTCAGGCTCGGGAGCCAGAGCCGAGTTGATGTCTTCGGAAGACTCGCCAGCCTCTTCAGACTCCGCTGCCGCTACATCCTCGGTGACACTCGACTCCGTAGCGAGCAGCCAGATGGAACCAGACACGGGTGCGGAACGCCGCTCGGGGGCACCACATGAAGCAGCGACTAGTGAACCGACAGCGGTCGCGACGATGACCCCGCGGATCGATTTGCACCTCGTGGCGCGCATAGTTGCCCTCATCGTGTCACACCTTGCTGCAATAGTCATGGGCATGGAGTACATGAAACCCCGGTTCCGCTACAGGCGTTGCAGTAGTCGCAGCGACCCGACGGTGCGTCGTGGCCGGAACTTGCCCTCGTTCACGGCACGACACCAGATCTCATAGGGAGGGCGTCCACCATCTTCGGGATTCTCGAATACATCGTGGATAGCCATAAGCCCGCCCGTCCTCACGTGCGGGGACCACCCCTCATAGTCACGATGTGCGGGGCGGCTGCCGTGGCCACCATCAATGAACAGCATTGCCAGAGGTGTCGCCCACAGATGAGCGATCGTGGGTGAATCACCGACTACCGCTACAACGGTGTCCTCCAGCCCGGCATCGTGAATCGTGCGCCGAAAGAACGGCAGAGTGTCCATCAGACCCACCTCAGGGTCAACCACCTCGGGGTCGTGATGTTCCCAGCCAGGCTGGTTCTCTTCAGATCCACGGTGATGGTCAACGCAAAACAGCACCCGACCGGCCTGCTGGGCCGCCGCTCCCAGATACACGGCCGACTTGCCGCAGTAGCTACCCACTTCAAGCAGCGGGCCTTCAACGGCTAGCGACGCCGCCGTCTCAAACAGTGCGATGCCTTCATCTGGTGGCATGAAACCACGGGTTGCTTCAGCACGCCTGCGCAACCGCTGATGCATTAGTTGCTGCTCCACATGACGTTGTCGAGATACAGGTATTTGGCAATCCACACCAGTCCGTAAGCGCTGAGATTGCCGGCAACAACTGCAAGCGTGTTCTCGGCGAGATGTTCGACCAATCGCACCACCAGCGACGAGAGCACGAGTCCGACAAAGGCCATCAGCCAGAACGTGATGACCTCGCTGCCGATGCGATGACGCCCGCTTTGTTGCCACACCCAGGCGCGGCTCAACAAGTAGGCGGGTGTCGTGCCGACCGCCCAGGCTGCCAGGTTCGACTGCACAGCCGTCCATCCAAACAGTGCGTGACACACGACGAGCACGCTCACACCCACGGTGACATTCACGACCGAGACACCGCAGTAGCGCAACGCTTTCAAGCCGTGCTCAACTCTGAGCCGCTGCAGTGTGGACAGCGGCGGCGAGTTCACGGCCAACCAGACTATTGCTCGCACATCAGCCAACGAGGGCACCTCGCGTGTGTGCAACCTGCCGCAGGGCGTTACAGATCGAACCGATGCCGCCACCTGGCTCAGGGTGTGATGGTCATGCTGAGTGCTCATCTCCTTAGGCAGAGTCGCCATGGGGGCATGATGGTGTGATGCAGGCAGCGCTTGACAATGTGGTCGCTCTACTCGACCTTGAGCCCATCGAGGTGAACATCTTTAGGGGACGTTCACCCGACGATGATCGGCAGCGGATCTTTGGTGGGCAGGTTGCCGGTCAAGCCCTGGTAGCAGCGGCGAGGACAGTGAGCCGGGGAGCGGTTCACTCGCTTCATGCCTACTTCCTGCGTGCGGGCGACCCCAAAGCTCCGGTGCTCTATGAGGTTGACAGGATCCGCGACGGTAGGTCGTTCACCACTCGCCGTGTGGTAGCGATCCAGCACGGGCGAGCAATTTTTCAACTCGCCGCGTCATTTCACACCGAAGAGTCAGGGTTTGAGCATGCAGATGCGATGCCTGATGTGCCCGACCCCGAGACCCTTGAGCCCAGGGAACGCCGGATCGCAAGACACAACCAAGCAGTTGCTCGAACAGACAGGATCAGGGCGCTGGATTTGCGGTACGTGTCAGGCAGTCCCCTTGATCGCCGCGGCCCGATGCCACCCCGCCAGCAAGTCTGGTTGCGCGCCAACGGCACTTTGAACGACGACCCTGTGCTGCACACTTGCCTGCTTACCTATGCGAGCGACTTGACGCTCCTCGACACCGCGCTAGCGCCCCACGGTGCCCGGGCGGCCGACTCGAACATCATGCTCGCAAGCCTTGATCACGCGATGTGGTTCCACGGGCCGTTCCGCGCCGATGAGTGGCTCTTATATGACCAGCACACACCGGCTGCACGCGGCGCCCGAGGGCTCGCAACCGGTCGGGTCTTTACCCGAGACGGCCGGCTGGTCGTGTCGGTAGTGCAAGAGGGTCTCATGCGCGAGATTTCGCCTCGCAGCAAGCGTTACTCTCGGCAGCCGTGACCCAAGCAGCAGGCGATCCGTCTGGATCGGAAGCGTTAAACCCGATGTCCGTGCCGGCGTCCAACGATGACCGGTCAAGCAGTCCGCGGAGCGTCGAGGTCCAGGTGCAGGAGTGTCACACTGTTACACCCGAGTTGATCGAAGCGATGCAGCGGCTGATCCCCCAGCTGTCATCCTCGAACCCGCCGCCGGGTCGTGAACAACTCGAAGAGATGATTGCTTCCGATGCGAGCACGGTGTTCGTCGCTCGCCTCGAGGATCGCATTGTTGGCACGCTCACCCTGGCGGTGTTCCGGATCCCGACCGGCCTACGCACCCGCATCGAAGATGTAGTGGTGGATGAAACCGCTAGAGGGCAGCGGATCGGAGAGTTGCTCAGTGCGGCTGCGCTGGCTAAGGCTCGCCGGCTGGGAGCTCGCAATACAGATCTGACGTCGCGACCCTCTAGGCGTGCAGCCAACCGCTTGTATCAACGCATGGGCTTTGAGATCCGTAACTCCAACGTCTACCGGTACTCGCTGTGAATTCGGCCAGCGCCAAACCTGTACCTGAGGTTCTGTGGGAGCCTTCGCGACAACGCGTTGAGGCATCCAACCTGCGCAAGTTCCAAACTTGGCTGACCAACACGAGAGGGCTCGAACTCGACAGCTTCGGCGCTCTACATCGCTGGTCGCTGCAACACTGTGGTGAGTTCTGGGCTGCAGTGTGGGACTACTGCGGGATCGTTGGCCAGCGCGGTGAACGTCTCATCCAGATGCCGAGCCGCGACGAGTGCGAGGATGCGGGGGAGCGTTTGCGCCGCACCCGCTTCCTGCTTGATGCACGCTTGAACGTGGCCGAGAACATCCTCGGCAAACCCACCAACGATCCGATGTTGGTGTTTCGCAGCGAGGATGGAGAGAGCGCAGACGTAACCCGCGCAGAGCTACACGACCGGGTCGGGCGGGTGCAACAGTTGTTGACCGACTCGGGAGTCGGCCCGGGTGACCGGGTTGCCGCCTGGATGCCAAACCGCCCAGAGACCGTCGCCATCATGCTTGCTGCCGCAGGTCTTGGCGCCGTGTTCAGTTCCACCTCACCCGACTTTGGCGCGGCCGGCGTGCTTGATCGCTTCAGCCAGATCACACCCACCGTGCTGTTTGCCAGCCCCGACTACCCCTACAACGGCCGGCGCCATGACTGCACCGAACGGCTCAAGACGATCTCGGCAGGTCTGGCTTCGTTGCGTCGCACAGTTCTCGTTGAGCCCGGTTGGTTGGACGGTTACGGTGCCGGCTTCGGCGCAGGCCCCACCCCCGCGGTGTTCCGCAGACTGCCGTTCGATCATCCCTGGTATGTGCTCTATTCCTCTGGCACGACCGGCCCGCCCAAGTGCATCGTCCATCGAGCCGGTGGAGTGCTAATCAAGCATCTGCTTGAGCATCAACTGCATTGTGACATCAAGCCCGGCGACCGTGTTTTCTACTTCACAACGACAGGTTGGATGATGTGGAACTGGCTGGTGTCGGTCCCGGCTTCGGGTGCCGCCGCAGTGCTATATGACGGCGCACCCATGTATCCGCACGCCAACCGTCTGTTTGATCTAGTCGACGAGACTCACGTCACACTCTTTGGCACCTCTGCAAAGTTCATAGACGCTTGCTCCAACGCCGCCATCCGCCCGTCACAATCAAACAAGTTGACCTCGCTGCGCACGCTCACCTCAACCGGCTCGACGCTTACGCCAGAAGGCTTCGACTGGATCTATGGCAACGTCAAAGACGACGTGCATCTGGCATCAATCTCCGGTGGCACAGACCTTTGCGGGTGCCTCGTTGCAGGTGATCCAACCGCGCCTGTGCATCGTGGCGAGATCCAGCGACCAGCACTGGGTTTAGATATAGATGTCACCGACGACAGTGGCAACTCACTGCCCAGGGGCCACGAGGGTGAGCTGGTATGCCGCAACGCCTTCCCGTCGATGCCGCTGCACTTCTGGGATGATCCCGGTGACCGCCTCTACCGCGCTGCCTACTTTGAGCGCATCAGCGGAGTGTGGCATCACGGTGACTTCGTTTCGGCGACACCGTCTGGTGGATACGTCATCTCCGGTCGATCGGATGCCACACTCAACCCGTCTGGAGTGCGAATCGGCACCGCCGAGATCTATCGGCGGGTCGACACTATGGCAGAGATCGACGAGAGCATCGTGGTTGGTCAACCTTGGGCTGGCGACACTCGCATTGTGTTGTTCGTGAAGATGGCAGACGGGCACGAGTTGACCGATGAGTTGCGGCAACGAGTCCGCCTGCGCATCCGCCGTGACCTCTCGCCTCGTCACGTGCCAGCTGTGATAGCGGCCGTGCCAGACATACCCCGCACCCGCTCGGGCAAGATGACCGAGAAGGCGGTGCGTGACGTGATCTGCGGGCGACCTGTGCTCAATACGGCTGCCATGGCCAACCCCGAAGCTCTTGAGTTCTTCCGCAACCATCCCGACCTTGTCGCAACTCACGGCTAGCGTGGACGGCCGTGGCAGATAGCAGTTCGCTAACCCATGTCCGCTGGCGCGAGCCAATACCTCCTCTGCGTCGACCGACGCTGGTGACCGCCTTTGAAGGCTGGAACGATGCCGGTGATGCGGCAACAATCGCGGCTCGCTTCCTCGCGCGTCAGTGGCACTGCCGCCAAGCCGCCGAAATCGATCCCGAGCCATTCTTTGACTTCACGTCGGCGCGGCCGACAATCCGCATCAACAAGAACGCCAAGGACTCTAAGAAACAGACCCGCGAGATTCTCTGGCCCGCTAACGAGTTACGAGCAGCCCAGATGTCAACTCCTGACGAAAACGGCAGCGACGTGGTGGTGATGCTCGGTACGGAACCTCACCTGCGGTGGCGCACCTTTTGCGAGCAGGTGATACGGGTTGCACAATCGCTGCAGGTTGAGAACGTGATCACGCTCGGGGCACTGCTTGCGGACGTACCCCACACCCGAGATGTGAAGGTCTATGGCACGACCGAAGATGCCAGCATGCAAGCCAAACTCAGCCTTGAGTCATCAAGCTATGAAGGGCCGACGGGCATAGTCGGGGTGTTGGCTGCGGCGTTGCGCGATGCCGGGTTTGCCACCGTGTCGTTCTGGGCTTCGGTGCCGTCGTATTTGCAGGGTGCGAGATCCCCGAAGGCTGCCCTTGCCCTGGTCCGACTCGTGGCTGACTTCGCGGACTTGCCGGTGCGCACCGACAAACTCGAGAGCGCTACCCGTGCCTATGAGTCCGAAGCAACCAAGATCGTCAACAACGACGATGACACCAAGAAGTATCTTGAGCGTCTTGAGAAGGCTTGGGACGCTATGAAGATCAGGGAACGCAAGCGCGAACCCCTAAAGGACGATCCCAACACCCTCGTAGCCGAAGTAGAACGCTTCCTCCAAGACCGCAGCTAATCCCTTCCGCTTCAGCTTCGCCGGCAAGCTCAACGAGAGGTCTGGCGCCAGGGTGGTGTGCGCGGCTGGTCGAAGAGGACATTCACATCCTCGCCTCGGATGGCACGGAAGGCGTGCTTAGCCCAAAGTTCGGGGCGTGCAGTACGTTCCGGCAACTCGCCCTCAGCAAAGAACCCCACATCGCGGCACTCCAGCGGGTGCGCCTTCAACTCGCCCCCAAGGCTGCGGCAATGAAACACGATCGACACCAGCGGCACCCGGGTAAACCCACGCCGCATGCCGTCGAGGATGGAAATGGGGCGTAGCACCTCACAGTGGATGCCCGTCTCCTCGTGAACCTCTTTGACGACCACCTCAGAGGGTGAATAGCCGACGTCTGACCAGCCGGTGGGATACAGCCAGTACCCCGAATCGGCGCGTTGCACCAGCAGGATCCTGCCGTCTTCGTCACCCACGATCGCGCCAACGGTGATCTTAGGAGTGACATATCCAGCAACCCCGCTGCCGATCCGGTCGAGCCACTCCTGCACTTGGTGATCCGGGTCAACCCCGACTGCGCTGTGAGCCCGGATGTCGGCAGCTACCGCTAGTACCTCTTCAAAACGCTCCTGCTCATAACGGCTCTTCGTGAACCCCAAACCAGTTCGAGCGATGCCTGCGAGGCTCTCAGCCCATCGCAAGATGTCAGCCTCGCTAGCGGGGCGCAGCCCGCTCCCACTCGAGGACGACTCACGCTCCGGCATCCAGGCACCCTAGCTGTACTCATGGCTGAGCCTGTCTGCTTTTAGGAACTACTCGCTGGACACATCAGCGTCAGGATCTTCGCTCACGACCCGCTCCGGCATTCCGATCCGAAGGAATGCCTCGATACGTGCGAGGCGCTGCCCGTTGCTTGTGACTTCCTTACTGAGCGCCCTATGCGAAGCCGTGAACTCGGCGCGCAACTTGTCGTTGGCTGACGTGAACTCGGTACGTAACTTGTCGACGGATCGTTGCTGATGCTAGATAATCGCAACAACAGCCAGGACCAGCGTCACAACCTGTACCAGCGTCTCAAGAGTCATGTCGTCACAGTATCAGGACATTTCATAATACTCAACCCAATGGATCGAAATTTGGATCAGCTTCGAAGGCCGCGACTATCTCGGGCGGCGTCTCGTCAAAGTCAGGGGCCATTCAGATCTGTCCCGCAAGTGAACCGAACCCACGCCGCTCTCTTTGCACTTCGAGCGCGACGAGTTCAGCAACGATCCGACCGTCTCGCTCGATGAGAACCTGCTCACCCTTCTGAACCTGGTCCACAAGCTTGGACAAGTCAGTCTTGCCCTCTTCCACCTCAACAATCATTGGTACCCACCGTATTGATTTGTTGGATTTCGAGTTGGCTCGGCTACCGGGAGACCGATGTGTCGCTCGATGCAAGCCAGTCGAAACATGTTCGCACATGTATCAGAAGATTTTGCTGATACTCAACTTAATCACTCGAAACTCTGCATCCTCCAAGCAGGAGCAGATCAGTAGGGCCAGCCGCCTCGGTGACCCAAGAGTCGCGTAAGGAATCCCAGCCGGGCGACGATCAGACACTTGATCAACAGGTTGCGAGCAAACCAAAACAACTGCAGCAACTGGTGTAGGACATTCCACCATGAAGCCTTGCCATCAACACTGCGTTGCCAGTAAATGGCAAGCGACCCGACTCGGCCGCCGTAGCGCCAGCGACTGCTTAGCAACACCGTTGAGAGCAGAGCCGAAGTCACGCCGACTGAACTAAACGCGTCATGAACGAGCATCGTGCCACCGGCGCTGACTCTGTCTCCCCAGGTGGTGATGTCTGCTCGTGCAGGCCCGAAGCGGTGCGCCCCATCCACAAACAACACATCCACGTCGCCGGTTACATCGTCGTGTGCGTCAGATGAGAACTTGCGCACATGTCGCACACACTCGGCGACTCCCGCAGCGTCAAGGTTGGCTCTAAACGCTTGATGGTCAAGCTCACCGCGAAGCGCGTCAAGGGCTATCTCTTGTGGGCCGCGGTCACCGCCACCGTGAGGGTCAATCGCGACAACCTCAACTCCAGCGGAAGCAGCAGAGGCAAGCACAATCGTCGAGCGACCCCGAAAGCTGCCAATCTCAACCACTTGACAACCCGAGCGCAATACCCGAGCCGACTCATACAGCACCTTCGCCTGATCTCGTGTCAGCCAGCCCTCAACCGCTTCAACACGATCCCAGACATCGCCGAAATCGTCCAGGCTCATGCGCGAGCTGCCCAGCAACGCTGTCTCAATACAGCGGATCAGGTTGACGCCAAGCAGTCCGGTTCAAGATCTCGTTTAGTGGCGCAACCAGACCCGAGACAAATGGCCCGAACTCCGCATAGGTAGCAGACGCCTTGTCATAGCGCATCGTGTATACCGTCTCTTTGAGAGCGCTGAAGTCTTGACCGAACAAGGTCACACCCCACTCCCAGTCATCCAGACCCGTCGAAGCCGTCACGAGTTGAACGATCCGACCCGTGAACTTGCGCCCCGTAGCTCCATGCTCATACATCAGTTGTCGGCGCTCATCGAAGCTCAGCTCGTACCAGTTCTGACCCGCATTGCGCCGCTTCGACATCGGGTAAAAGCACCAAGCCGGCTTTCCTGGTGGCGGCAATTGGGGATTCAAGCGCATGTCCGCAGCTTCGGCGGGCAACCCGGCGGCGTATTCGGATAACTCAGTGATCGACAGGTAGGTGTTGGTGATGTTGAGACCAGCTGCAAGCAGATCCGTCTGAAAGTCTCGCAATACCCACATATCGCGGTGCAGCGCCATGAAGCACAGCTCAGCCTTGTGGCCCAACACGGCCACGCTCACAACCTGAGCGCCTGACCGTTCCGCGTCAGCAACTGCTTCGGATACAGCTGCCTGCCTAGTCTCACGCAAGTTCTTGCAAAACAAGTGCAACACACAGAGTCCTGCCTGCACACCCACCGGTTCGCTCATGGCAGAAGCCTAAAGTTCACGGCTCCACGTAGATCGTCATCGAGCCGTCCCGGGCAAAGCCACCGAGTTGCATGCCTGCGACCTCAGCGGTTGCAGCCGCCAGTGCCGTCGGGGCGCTGACGGCCACTAGCGCAGCAAAGCCAGCAGCCCAGGCCTTGTGAACCAACTCGAAGCTGGCACGTCCGCTGACCACGACCCCAAGACCGGAAGCCGGCAATCTTGCGTCTAGCAACAGGCGACCGATCAGCTTGTCCACAGCATTGTGGCGACCTACATCTTCACGCACTGTGCTTACCGAACCGTCACGATGAACAATCCCGGCAGCGTGAACCGCGCCCGTAGTTGAAAACAGTTTCTGATGCCGACGCAACTTCTCGGGTGCTCGAGCCAATGCATTCCAATCAAGCCGCTCACCCTCAAGTCGCTGGAGCTTTGTCAAGAGTTCGTCGATCTCACTTGTCCCGCAGAACCCGCACGAAGAGGTGGTCGTGGTGAGCCGGGGCTGTGCCCGCGGCGCCTTGCCCCCGGTGGACACCGTCACGACGTTGAAGTCTGTCGCCGCGGCGGAGCCCGAAGCGCAGTACTTGACACGCGTGACACGATGACCGTCAAGCAAGCCCTCGGCGAAACAAAAGCCAACCGCAAGCTCAAAGTCGTTGCCCGGGGTGCGCATCGTGGTTGTCACCCGAACGCCGTCTAGCTCGATCGCCATCGGTTCCTCGGCAGCGAGCCGGTCTGCTCTCCTGCCTGCGGCGGTGCCCTCAGATGTCCAGGGCCGCACCAGCCGCTGCACACTCCGGGACTTGGTGGCCACGATGCTCAGACTAGAGCTAGCAGCGGCGCAACTCGGATCGCACGTGATGTATCAACTCGGACTCACCAACTGCTGCCATCCACAACTCAGACACGAGCGTGTCGTCCTGGAGTTGCATACGGCGCTTAACCGAGGTGACCTGCTTGGCTTCAGGTGTGCAACCCACACTTAGCGTCTGCAGTTCGATCACGAGTCCATCAGCTGAGGCGGCAACCGATCCACTGCTCACCTCAACAATGCCCGAAGGCTGGGCGACCACGAACTCCAGTTGGCCCTGACCAACAGCCCGCAGATATCCCGCCTCGGCGTGTAGAGGCTCGGAGGTCAGCGGATCACGACTGCGCTGGCCCATAACGATGAACGGCTTGCCGACATGCGAAAACGACAACTCCTCCAGATAGTCGAAGTCATCAATGGTCGGGTAGCTGCCCTTGCCAGGACCTCTCCAGGTACCTAGCAACGGGGCATGCAACGCACACATGGGATGCAACTCGGGCACGACTGCAACCTAGCCAACGGCCGTACATCTTCACCTACGGGGAGGCGCCGCACAGAGTCGGGGACGCTACAGGGATGGGAGACGCGACACGGCCCGGCACCAGAAGCGCCGGGCCTGCGCCAAGTGTGTGGCCGTCAGCTAGGAGATCTTGTAGCTCCTAAGCCAACTGTTTGTGTGGTGTGACTCCCTAGAAGTCCATGTCGGGCATGCCGCCGCCAGCCGCCCCATTGTCTTCGGGAGCCTCAGCGATAACCGCCTCGGTCGTAAGGAACAAGCCCGCGATTGAACCGGCGTTCTGCAGTGCCGAGCGGGTCACCTTGGCTGCGTCGATGATGCCCGCAGCGATCAGATCTTCGTAGTCGCCCGTGGCAGCGTTCAGGCCGTTGGGCCCGCTCAAGCCACGTACACGCTCCACAACAACGCCACCTTCAAGGCCTGCGTTCACAGCGATCTGGTTCAGCGGAGCCACCAATGCCTTGCCGACAATACGAGCACCTGTTTGCTCATCGGGATCAGAAAGCGCCTCGACAGCTGCATCAACAGCATCGACCGCACGCAGCAACGTCACGCCGCCACCTGCAACAACACCTTCTTCGATCGCAGCCTTGGTGGTGCTAACAGCATCCTCGATGCGGTGCTTCTTTTCCTTGAGTTCAACCTCAGTAGCGGCACCAACCTTGAGCACAGCTACGCCACCTGCAAGCTTCGCGAGACGCTCTTGCAGCTTCTCACGGTCGTAGTCAGAGTCGGTCGTTTCGATCTCGCCCTTGATCTGGCTGATCCGGCCGGCCACATCGGAGGCATCTCCAGCACCCTCGACGATGGTCGTCTCGTCCTTGGTGACGATGACCTTGCGGGCGCTGCCGAGCATCTCAAGGCCGACGCTGTCGAGCTTGAGGCCGACTTCCTCGCTGATGACCTGACCACCGGTGAGGATCGCCATGTCCTGCAACATCGCCTTACGACGATCACCAAAGCCAGGCGCCTTCACAGCCGTGGAGGTGAACGTGCCACGAATCTTGTTGACGACGAGCGTGGCAAGAGCTTCACCCTCAACGTCTTCCGCGATCGTCAATAGCGGCTTACCAGCCTGCATGACCTTCTCGAGCACCGGAACCAGGTCACGCACATTGGCAATCTTGGAGCTAACGAGCAGCACATAAGGATCATCAAGTACTGCTTCCATGCGCTCAGGATCGGTCACGAAGTACGGCGAGATATAGCCCTTGTCAAAGCGCATTCCTTCAACGGTTTCCATCTCAAGGCCAAACGTCTGACCTTCTTCAACGGTGATCACGCCGTCTTTGCCGACCGTGTCGATGGCATCAGAGATAGTGGCACCGATCTCATCGTCGGCTGCTGAGATCGCTGCCACATTGGCGATCTGAGCCTTATCGGAGGAGACGTCCTGACTGTTGTCACGGATCGATCCAACAGCTGCATCTACAGCTGCCTCGATGCCTCGCTTGAGCGACATCGGATTGGCACCAGCAGCCACGTTGCGCAGACCTTCACGCACCATTGACCAAGCCAGAACCGTTGCGGTGGTGGTGCCGTCGCCAGCTACGTCATCGGTCTTCTTGGCGACTTCCTTGACTAGCTCGGCACCGATCTTCTCGTAGGGATCTTCGAGTTCAATCTCTTTGGCGATTGAGACACCGTCGTTTGTGATGGTGGGTGCGCCCCACTTCTTGTCTAAGACGACGTTGCGACCCTTGGGGCCAAGTGTGACTCGAACTGCGTCCGCAAGCTGGTTCATGCCTCGCTCAAGCGCTCGCCTGGCTTGCTCATCGAACTGGATCATCTTTGCCATGGGAACCTCCCGAAACGGCCCACCTGATAGGGCCGGGGCCTCGATATTGACAGGTTTGGCACTCTCATGCCGCGAGTGCTAGTCAACAGGTCGTCGCTGTCAATCACAACCCAATAGGGGAACGAAAGAGTCCCTCAATGCCGGATTTATTCGCACCACCAGGCAACGCTTGAGGCCTCAAGCAGGCTCCCAGCAAGCTGAGAGCACTCAGGTCAACTGCAGACGCCGTGGGTGCGAAACACGGCGGCCGGGCGGGTTGGTCAGCCGCAGCCGCCAGCGACAGCAGGCACGATGGTCACTGTCTCGCCGTCGGGAACTTCGGTGTTGAGCCCGCCAAGGAACCGCACGTCGTCATCGCTCACAAAGACATTGACAAAACGTCGCAGACCGCCGTCGTCATCAAGGATGCGGCTGCGGAAGCCAGGATGTGCCGCTTCAAGCGAATCAAGCACTTCGGCAAGTGTGTTGCCTGTCACTTGCACTTCTGCGGATCCCGACGTGAGAGCTCGCAACGTGGTGGGCACTCGCACTGTTACTGCCATGTCGTTCCCCACTGACCTAACGATTTCGGGCTGACCCTCCTCATCGTAACGGCCCAAGACATATGATTGAATCGTGGACTCGAAGTCAGCCCAACAGTCAATTCAACGCTCGGGGTTGCCCTGGCCAGTGCTCGTGATCGTTGGAGCATTGGCGCTACTAGGCGTGGTCCAGGTTGTCAACTGGTTCATTGGCATCTTCGTCTGGCTGATAACCATCGCCGTAGTGCTAGTGATCCTCGTAGCCCTACTCAGCTGGCTCATCTCCTCCGCAAAGAAAACCTAAGTCCCTCCAGCCTGCTATTATTTCGGCACTTTCCGACCAACCAGGGGACATCCAAGAACCCTCGGAGGACGGTGGAGTGACAAGCCACTGTTTGCAGCACACGTAGAACTAATCGCTGCCCATCACGTAGAACACTTCTCCTAGGACCACTCAGATCATGCCGAAGGTGAATCCCGATATCTTGCGGTGGGCACGTGAGACCGCCGGTCTAAACCACGAGACGGCCGCGAAGAAGATCCAACTCGGCCTAGCAAGAGGTGTCGAACCTGCCGATCGACTGAGAGCGCTGGAAGCAGGCGACAGGGATCCGAGCCGCGCGCTCCTGACGCGTATGGCAAAGCAATACCGACGCCCGCTTGTCGTCTTCTACCTTGACACTCCACCTAGGAGAGGTGACCGGGGACACGACTTTCGGACGGCGGCCGATAGCTCACCCGACGCAGGCGCACCAATGTTGGATGCTCTGATTCGCAACGTCATGGCGCGTCAAGGCCTGATCAGATCCGCCCTGGAGGCCGAAGACGACTTCAAACGCTTGGACTTTGTTGGCTCGTGCTCTGTAAAGGACGGAGTTGAGCGAGTTCAACGAGTGATGCAGGACGTGCTCGGCTTCAACCTTGCTGTCTTCCGGAAACAGCGCAGCTACGACGAGGCGTTTGCACTGCTCAGGAACTGGACGGAAGCCTGTGGTGTGTTCGTCTTGCTGATGGGTGATCTGGGCAGTCCCAGACACAATTCAATCTCTGCCACGACCTTCCGTGGGTTCGCGCTCGCCGACGACGTAGCACCGTTTGTGGTGATCAACGACCGGGACGCGCGTGCGGCTTGGTCGTTCACGATGCTGCACGAACTCTGCCACATCCTGCTAGGTGACACTGGCGTTAGCGACGTCTACGGCTCTACCCAAATCGAGCGATTCTGCAACCAGGTAGCAAGCCGCATCCTCCTCGCCGAGCACGAGTTGAGGCCTCTAGCAGATCAGATACGCAACGTGGAGGCGACTGCCGCACTTCCGCCGATCACCAAGTTCGCTACCGAACACAACGTGAGTCGTCCAATGATCGCCTACCGGCTGCATGAGGCAGGAGAACTCTCCTCCGATGTGTACTCAACCCTCCACACAATGCTGATGGGGCAGTGGCGGTCGCAACAGAAACGAGCCCGTAACGAGCAGGGCGGCGGACCGTCGTACTACGTCGTACGGCGGCATCGACTGGGGCCTGGCCTCCTCAAAGCGGTGAAGTACCTATACGAGGTCGGATCCCTCACCACTGGTCGAGCCGGAAAGATCCTCGGAGTTAGGCCAAAGAACGTAGACCAGTTGCTGCGTGAAGACAGCGCGCTAGTCGGCGCCTAAGGCCGCACTTGCTCTACCTGCTCGATGCGAATGTGCTGATCGACGCAGCACGAGGCTTCTTTCAACTCGATCGCATCCCACACTTCTGGGACTGGCTCATTGAGAAGGGAGAGTCAGGAAGGATCGCTATCCCGAGGGAGATCTGGGAAGAGTTCAAGGACGGTCACGACTTGCTCGCTAAGTGGGCGCGATCCGATCCAGTGAAGTCACACCTGGTCTTCGGGGAGGAGGCCGAAGCTTCAGTCATTAGCGCAGTCGTGAGCAAGGGGTACGGTGATGACTTGACCGACGTTGAAGTCGACGAACTTGGCCGCGATCCGTTCTTGATTGGCTACGCGTCCAAGTCACCAACCAACCGATGCGTGGTGACGACCGAGATATCTAAACCAGGAAAGAAGCGTGCCCGCAGGCACATCCCCGATGTCTGCCGCGACCTCGGGATTCGGTGTATCGACACGGTCGGGCTAATCAACGCGCTCGACTTCCGCATTGGTCCTTAGCTCGGTGCTCAGTTGGCTTCGAGGACGTCAGAATCTTGGTGATTGCGGACTGGACGCATTGGTGGGGGTTGGTGAGGGCCTGTTGGGGTCCGAAGAGTTGCGTGAGGTTGAGCACAGTTAGGTGATCGGGGACTGGCGCTGCAGGGTCGGTGGTGCCTACGACGGCGATCACCGGCTTCCCGGAATTTGCGGCCATCGCGGTGACACCGCCGACTACTTTGCCCTTTAGTGAAGTGGCGTCGTAACGGCCCTCGCCGGTGATTACCAGATCTGCTCGCTGGATGCGGCGGCGCAGGTCGGTTGCTTCAGCGACAAACTTGAAGCCGTCGACGAGCTGAGCACCTCGGACTGCCAGTCCGCCTGCAAGTCCGCCGGCGGCTCCGGCGTGCTCCAAGCGGGTCACGTCAACGCCATAACGGTTCTTGTATGTCTGGGCGAGACGCCTTAGGCGGTGAGTTAGGAACTCAACTTGAGCTGCCGTGGCGCCCTTCTGGGGGCCGAACACTGCTGCGGCATCAACAAAACGAGTTCGCACGTCACAGGCAACGACCATCTTGACCGCGGCCATTTGGGAGCGCGGCGGCATGGCTTCGAGGGCTCCGATCCCGCCATCGGTTGTCGCCGATCCACCAACCGCAACAATGATCGTGTTTGCACCTGCGCCAACCGCTTCAGCGATGAGTTCACCCGTCCCAGCAGTAGTGGCTTCAATCGGTCGGTTTCCTGAAGCACCTCCGGCTAGCTCAAGACCAGATGCCCGTGCCATCTCGATAACGGCCACACCGTCACGCAAGCCCCACTCTGCCATGACCGCCAGACCCAGCGGGCCCGTGACCGCAGATTCGCGGTTGGATCCGCCTAGAGCCTCAAGAGTGCCCTCGCCTCCGTCGGCCATCGGAGCTTCATCAACAACTGCGATGCCACGAGCTGCAGCACCAACTGCACGAGCGATCTCTGAGGCTGTGGCAGTGCCCCGAAACTTGTCCGGGCACGCAAGAACTCGCACCAACCAATGCGACCCAGGCCACCACGCCAGGGTCGTTGACGTTCGTTTAGACGACTATTGGTATGGCGCCATCGGCCGCCAACACGACAAAGATGTGGAAATCGCTGACATCTTCGGGGTTGCGGACCAGCGTGAGGACCGTTGCTGGAGCCGGGGTCAGAATGTCTAGTGGCGCGCTCAGCGAGGCAGCAATGGCTTTGGCGTCATCTGTGTAACCGGGTTGGTAATAGATCATCGACTCTGTCATGGCGAAGCTGACGGCGTTCTTGGCCCTTGTCTGGAAACCCAAAGCGCTGAGTTCGGCTGCTGCGGCACCAGCGAGCCCAGGCGCACCCGTGCCATTAACGGCAGCTACCCGAACCTCGTTAGGCGCGTGTGTGATGACGGGTGGTGGCAACGTCGTGGTAGTGGTTGTCGTCGTGGTTGACGTGGTTGCACCAGTCTCGTCTTCCTCACCGGTCGCAGAGTCACCGTTTTCTTCGTCGTCGGCAACCTCTTCATCACCAGGGCCTGCCACCACATCGTCGGGCTCAGCACCACTGAACGCACGGGCGAGCAAGTACACCCCGACAACGATCGCTATTCCCACGATGACGATCCCGCGTCCAGCCGCGCCGCCGCCTCCCTGGGGATAGTTCTGGGGTGTCATGTCGGGCAAGGTTAGCGCCTGACACTCAAGCCGTCGTGGTTAGCCAATCCCAGGGCTGTTTACGAAGTTGCCGACAATCATGGATCAGAGATGACCGTTGCGGATCGGCGTAGCTTCTCATATTCTTTCAGTCATGTTTATGAAATGTAAATCAAACCAATCACTCTTGGATCTCAACCTCAAGGTTGCCAAGACACGAACTCCAGGGGGCCCAAGCCCCGGGCACGAACAGAGAGGACAGCGGTCGCGTTCTTCGCTGACACGGTGCGTTGCTCCCCTTTTGCTCATCTTCACAGTTGCTTGCAGTGGTGGCAGCGTGACCCATACTGAGCCAGCTGATGTCACCCAAGCGTTACCGGCGGACGGCGATGAATCGATCGACCGGACACCACCGACGACATCAACGGTCAGCACGAATCGCCCCGACAAGCCCGCTGAACCGGACAACAGCACCTCTGGCCTGAACGACTCGGGTTCTGAGGAGAACCTCAACGAAGGCGACACGCAAGATGTCAGTGTTCAGTCTGATGTGTCCCAACAAGCTCCCGACATTGCCGCCGCGAATCAATCAACCGTCACCGAGGTACCGCAAACCTTCGAGAGCGCGGGTGAGAGTTCGCAGGCGGCAGGTGAACTGCAAACAATTCCAGAGACGGAGCACTCACTGGCAGAGGAGCCACTGACGGGAAGTGCTCCGTCAGAGAGCCCGGACGCCGGTGATCCGCAGTCGTCCTCTGCGACTACGGGAGCAGAAGTCACCCACGACGTGCAAGACGTGGAGGCCTTCGAGCCAGACGCTGGAGTCGGAGACACGGAAGCCGAGGCACGAAGTGTCATCAACAGGGTCGTGGAACGACTTGATGGTGCCAACGATCTCGGTTTCGATGTTCCGGGACTGTACGACATCATGGTCGTGGTTCAGACTGGCGACACGAGCACGACTGGAACAATGATGACTCTCGCTGCCGGTTGGCAGCGAGACAACCGCGGCGGCTGGATGCTGGAACTACACGACCTCTTGGCAACAGGATTTGGAATCGACGACTTTGTACAAGCGGAACTGGCGAACCTCAGGGGTGGAGCCATCATGCACACACCAGGCAGTGAGCAAGGCGAATACTGGTTGCGATTGCCAACTGAGGACGGCGCTCCGATCTGGATTGCGATTGATAGTGCTTCGACCCTCAACCTCAGTGATGCGCTAGCTCTAGCGCCAGACGCGTTCGCATTCATGCCTCCGGGCTGGCTACGGACACTCGACTGGCGCATCGATCACTCAGTCTCTGACACCGTGACGGGCGGCACCGAAACGGATCTAGAGGCAACGCTCACGTCGCAACAGTGGCACGGTTGGATCCAACAAGAAGCGCTCGCAGGTAACGCAGAGGACGCATCGGCAAGTTTTGCGGCGTTGGAAGGCTTCGTTGACGAGCTTGAGACGACACTGAGGCTCACAGTTGGAGCTGACGGTGAGGTTCTCTTCTTTGAGTCCTCGACCATTGGAGAGATCTACGGCAACTTCCCCTTCGAGTTGACCGTGCGCATAGGTGTTGCACCCACCGACCATGAAGTGACGGTTACCGCACCTGAAAATACCGAGATAGCGGAATGGTCAGAGCTGACCGACGATCAGCTTTATCTGGTAACCCTGCTGAGCAGCGCCTTCTCCACCGGCGCTAGCTTCACGGGTAGCAACTAGGAGCCTCTTGGGTTGCCGCAGGTGCATGACGCTTCAGGAGTCCACGACGTATGGCCTACAATCGTCGGTCGGAAGCGGCTGATCAGCAGCAACCTCTTCGCCCGAGTAGCTCAGTCGGTAGAGCAGCTGTCTTGTAAACAGCAGGTCGCAGGTTCGATTCCTGTCTCGGGCTCACCTTGATGCACCGTGGCCCGGCCACCGGTGGGCCCCGGCTATGGCAGCGTCAGAGTTGCTGGCTGGTGCCTGTAGCGCGTGCCCGCAGGATGTGCTCGAATCCCTTCACAATCGTGTGCTTGGTGTCGGTTGCGTCGTCGGGACTGGCGCTGAAGTAGGCCGTCGCCATCCCCATCTTCGCGGCCGCATCGAGATTCTCTTCGACGCTCGACAGATAATAGCAGTCGTAACGATCAACCGACATGACACGCCGGGTTGCTTCTAGCAGCGACGGCTCTGGCAGCACAGCTCCAACTTCACCACTCACGAGCCAAGAAGACACCGAGTCTTCTAGATCGGCCATGCGCTGTAAGCGTCGACCCCACTCTTTGGGCTGGTTCCCCACAACCGCTACCGGAAGTCGCTTCTGCTTAACGATGTCAAGGAAGTCGTGCAACCCGGGCACAAGTTTGAACGACGATAGGTAGGTGGTCTCGATCTGGCGGCTGATCGGGCCGAATCCGAGATCGCTCCAGAACTCCTCAGGTGTGAGACGACCCAAGATGAGCTTCCGGTACCGGTCACGTACCAAATCCGGATCGATGTCTGGATTTCGCGCAGCAATCACACCCAACAGAAGCCCTTCAAGGGGATCAGTGGGTCGCACGATCACACCATGGACATCCATCACCAGCAACCTCAACAGTCGCTGGCGGGCCGGAGCCTCGGTCTCTTGCTTCTCCTTCTTGGCTTCCTTTCTCTCCTGACGTTTCGGTGACCGGCGGCGCCGTCGCCAGGGACGCAAACGACGTCCTCTGGGCTTTCGCACCAGGCTGACCACGGAGCCAATCACCACAATCACCAGCAGCAACCCCAGCCCCGCCACGGCAGCCCAGAAGACGTTCATCCACATCGCCGGTGTGGCATCGTTGACCACAGCCGTTGCCTCCACCGAGGCCGGCTCATCGCCATAAGCGAAGTTCCAAGTCGCTGTCCGGCCGTCCACCGAAGCCGTATCGGAGGTGAACTCGCCTTCGGCGTTGATCAGCGTGACTGCCAAGGTGAGCCCGAGCGACTGGCTGGGATCTGCCCGAGCAGTGAGTTCTTCGAGCGGGCGCCCGAAGTAGTGCCCGTCAAGCAACTGGGCAACCTCGGGGTCGCTGAAGGTCTCCAGAGGAGGCGACGGATTGACGTCCACGCTGAAGTCGTATTCGGTGCGAGCAAACGAACGTGACTGCGTCAAGCTCACGTTTGAGAACAGATTGCCGGAGCCTGCAAGTTCGTCAAGGATGGCGGGCAACTGCGACGCCGACTCGAACCGCTTGGACGCTTTTACCTCAACACCGCGACTGTCGCGGGGCTGGGGCCCTGCAACCGTCCAGCCTGCGTCGCGGGCATCTTCAAGGCGCAAGCCCTCGGCGAGGTTCGGCACCTGGTTGACCGCGGCAGCATCGGCGGTCAGCGCGACGAGCACGATCCCCGCGCCATCGCTCTCGACACGCACTTCAACAGAAATGTCGAGTCGGCAGGCCGCCGTCAGCAGCACTAAAGCCACTAACAACAGCAGCACCCGCAACTGCTTGGGCAGTTTGAACATTTGGTAGCCGCTCAACGGCTCAGCCGCAGGATTGCCGATGGCAACTCCTGATCCGACGGTTCTGACGGTGCTGCTACCCCGAAGTCTGTGGCATCAACACCAAGCCGATCGAACACAACAGGTGCAATGCCGCTAATCCAAACGCTGGTATGGCTAGAAGTAGCCGTCCGCTGCCGTCTCAAACTCCGGCTCGGGAGCCTCAAAGCCTTCGATGGCACGGAACACGACGACCTTGTTGCCTTCGGTTATCGGATCGTCTTCAACATCGACGATGATGACCTCACCGGCACGGAACTCCTTGTGCAAGAGACGCTCCGAGAGGGGATCTTCGACGAGCCGCTGGATCGCTCGACGCAGCGGACGGGCACCAAGAGTCGGGTCGTAGCCAGTGCGGGCAAGGTGATCCTTGGCTGCATCTGTCAACTCAAGCCCCATGCCTTGACCCGCGAGCTGATCCGCAGTGCGAACGATCATCAAATCAACAATCTTGCGCACCTCTGCCTGGCTCAACTCGTGGAACACGATCACATCGTCAATGCGGTTCAGGAACTCAGGCTTGAAGTGAGCCTTGAGGGCATCCTTAACCTTGGACTTCATCCGCTCGTAGGTCACCGCCTCATCCGCACGAGTGAACCCAAGATTCGCCTTGCGCAGATCGGCTGTTCCAAGATTCGACGTCATGATCAACACGGTGTTGCGGAAGTCCACCGAACGCCCGTGGCTATCGGTAAGGCGGCCCTCCTCCAGGATCTGCAGCAGCGTGTTGAAGACATCTGGATGGGCCTTTTCGACCTCATCAAATAGCACCACCGAGAAGGGCTTGCGCCTCACCCGTTCTGTGAGCTGTCCACCCTCCTCGTAGCCGATGTAGCCCGGTGGCGAGCCGAGCAGCCGGCTGACCGTGTGCTTTTGCATGTACTCGGACATGTCAAGGCTGATGAGCGAATCCTCGTGGCCGAACAGGAATTCGGCGAGCGTCTTGGCGAGTTCGGTCTTGCCCACACCAGAGGGGCCCAAGAAGATAAACGACCCACTCGGGCGCTTCGGGTCTTTGAGACCGGCACGGGTGCGACGGATCGCTTGAGACACAGCAGAGATGGCGTCGCTTTGTGAAACGACCCGCTTGTGCATCTCGTCTTCCATGCGCAGCAGTTTGCGTGTCTCTTCTTCGGTCAGCTTGTAAACGGGGATGCCCGTCCACAGCGACAGCACCTCGGCGATGGCTTCCTCGTCAACCTCGTCAAAGAGGTCAAGGCCAGCGGCTTTCGCCTTGCCTTCAAGCTTCTCACGCCGTGCCAGCAGTGCCTTCTCTTTGTCACGCAACGTGCCGGCGTCTTCGAAGCGCTGCTCTTCGACCGCTTCTTTCTTGCGTGCGAGCACGTCGGCCAGCTCGGCTTCGAGTTCCTTGAACTCAGGAGGCGTGGACATGCGCTTGATGCGCAGCCTCGACCCGGCTTCGTCGATGAGGTCAATTGCCTTGTCGGGTAGGTGCCGATCCGAGATGTAGCGATCTGCGAGGTTCGCGGCCGCTACAAGAGCTTGATCGGTGATGGTCACACGGTGATGCGACTCGTAACGCTCACGCAACCCCTTGAGAATCTCGATGGTGTGAGCGACGGTCGGTTCGTCCACGACGACCTTCTGGAAGCGCCGCTCAAGGGCTGAGTCGCGCTCTAGGTGCTTGCGGTACTCGTCAAGCGTTGTGGCCCCTATTGTTTGCAACTCGCCACGCGCCAGCATCGGCTTGAGAATCGACGCTGCGTCAATGGCGCCTTCGGCTGCGCCTGCACCCACGAGCGTGTGGATCTCGTCAATGAACAAGATGATGTCGCCTCGGGAGTGGATCTCCTTTAGCACCTTCTTGAGACGCTCTTCGAAGTCGCCCCGGTAGCGGCTGCCAGCCACGAGCGCACCCAAGTCGAGGGTGTACAACTGCTGATCCCGCAAAGTCTCAGGCACATCATCGGCGGCGATCGACTGGGCTAGGCCTTCCACGATGGCGGTCTTGCCAACCCCGGGTTCACCAACCAACACAGGATTGTTCTTGGTGCGCCTCGAGAGGATCTGCATGACCCGTTCAGACTCACGCAGCCGCCCTATGACAGGGTCAAGCACGTTCTCACGAGCGAGCTGGGTCAGGTTGCGCCCGAACTGATCGAGCACATGTGAACCAGATGCCGTCTCGCCAGCGGTGCTACCGGCTGGTGCTCCGGCCTTCTCGCCTTGGCCAGAACTCGAGATGCCGCCATAAGCAGACAGCAGCTTGATGACTTGCTCACGCACCCGCGCCAGATCGGCGCCAAGCTTCACGAGCACCTGGGCAGCGACACCCTCGCCCTCCCGGATCAAGCCAAGCAAAATGTGTTCAGTACCGATGTAGTTGTGTCCGAGCTGTAGTGCCTCACGCAAGCTCAGCTCAAGCACTTTTTTGGCTCTGGGCGTGAACGGGATATGCCCACTAGGAGAGCTGCCGCCTTGGCCGATGATCTCTTCGACCTGGCCTCGCACCGACTCAAGACTGATACCAAGCGACTCGAGCGCTTTGGCGGCCACGCCTTCGCCCTCATGGATAAGGCCCAGCAGAATGTGTTCGGTACCGATGTAGTTGTGGTTTAGGAGACGAGCCTCTTCCTGAGCGAGCACTACGACCCGTCGAGCCCTGTCGGTGAACCGCTCGAACATCGCTCACGCCTCCTGCCGATGGTCTCGGGCCTGATCGTTCGGATCGATAGTTCGTGCCGATTAATCTTGGCCTCTGCCGTTACAAGGCTTTCTGCCCCGCTTGGGCAGTGTACCGCAGCCCTGTGACTCGGGGCGCCACGGCAGCACCCGCCGCCGAGATGGCACGATTACCCTCACCACGTGGCCTCGGCATCCCCGCTATCTGTACTTGGATGCCTCAAGTCAGACCTAGCGCGAGTCGAGGCTGAGCTCATGCGGGTAGTGGAGTCGTCGGACACATTCGTGACTGAGTTGGCTCAACACCTGATTTCTGCGGGCGGCAAGCGGGTGCGTCCAGGCTTTTGCATCGCTTCGTCGCTGGTTGACGATACGTCCGCCTTGCGGGCATCACGGGCGGCGGTGCGTGGAGGGGCGGCCGTAGAGCTTGTCCACATGGGTTCGCTGTATCACGACGATGTGATGGACGACGCCATTACCCGGCGCTCTGTCGCGAGCGTCAACGCTCAATGGGGCAACCTTCGAGCCATCCTTGCGGGCGACTACCTGCTTGGGCGAGCTTCCGAAATCGCAGCTTCGTTAGGCACGAAGGTTGCCGGGCAGCTTGCAACCACCATCACGCGCCTATGTGAAGGACAGATAATCGAACTTGAGGATGTTTGGAACACGTCACGTAGCGAGCAGCGTTACGAACAGGCGATAGCTGGCAAGACGGCGGCCCTGCTGGCGTGTTCGTGCAGTATCGGTGCGACGGTTGCGGAACTGCCCGAGGACATGGCGGAGTCGTTGGGTGAGTTCGGTACTGCCTACGGGATGGCGTTTCAGATAGTCGATGACATCCTCGACCTGGTTGCCACCGAGTCTCAGTTGGGCAAGCCTGCGGGCAACGACATCAGTGAAGGCGTCTTCACGCTGCCCGTCATCAAGGCTCTCGGTGACACTTCATCTGGTGATGAACTGCGTGACATTTTGGTGACACCGCTTGATGATGCGGCAATCGATCGGGCCGGAAAGCTAGTGCGGGCGAGCGATGGCCTCTCGGAGGCCCGGGCAGCAGCGCGAGAGTGGGCCGACAAAGCCCAGGCGGCACTAGTGGCACTACCCGATAGCCCAGCTACGGCAGCGTTGCGTCAGGCGGCTGAGCACCTCGTCGCTACTGCGGCCCTTCCAGAGGTTCAGGGTTAGCGGCCGGCCTCGGGCCTAAGCGTCGGGAACAACACCGCATCTCGAATGGTCGGGGTGTTTGTTAACAGCATCACGAGCCGATCGATGCCGATGCCCAAGCCGCCTGTTGGTGGCAAGCCGTATTCGAGCGCGCGCAAGTAGTCCTCGTCGACCACCATTGCCTCTTCGTCACCTGCGGCATGCATGGCTGCTTGAGCCTCGAAGCGCTGGCGTTGTTCGGCGGGGTCGATCAACTCGGTGAAAGCGTTGCACAGTTCCCGTCCTGCAACGATTCCCTCAAAGCGTTCGGTGTATCCAGGGCGGCTGCGATGTTGGCGTGACAGAGGCGAAACCTCGGCGGGATGCTCGGTGACGAACACCGGCCCCTGAAGGTTCGGTTCGGCTGCCTTCTCGTAAATCTCGAGCAGAAGCTTTCCTGGGCCCCAGTCCGCTTTGGTGGGCACGCCGAGGTCTTCGCAAAGTGCCCGCAATTCACTTGGCTGCGTGGCGACACTCACGCTTTGGCCAGTGTACTCGTTGATGATCTCATCCATGGTGACGCGACGCCACGGAGGTGTGAGATCAACCTCATCATCACCTACTGGAATGACCATCGAACCGCACACTTCGGTGGCTACGTCTGCCACGAGTTGTTCGGTGAGTCTCATGATGTCGCTGTAGTCGGCGTATGCCCAGTACAACTCGAGCATCGTGAATTCGGGGTTGTGGCGTGTGGAAATCCCCTCGTTGCGAAACACCCGGCCTATCTCAAAGACCCGCTCCATGCCGCCAACCACTAATCGTTTGAGATATAGCTCGGGCGCGATCCGCAGGTAAAGGTCGATGTCAAGCGCCGAGTGATGCGTTGTGAATGGTCGGGCTGTTGCGCCGCCGGGGATGGGATGCAACATCGGTGTCTCGACCTCTACAAAGCCCTGTTCGTGCAGACGGTTACGTATCGACGAGACGATGCGTGAGCGTTTCACGAAGGTGTCTCGCGACTTGCCGCTGACCCATAGGTCGACATAGCGCTGGCGGTAACGGGTATCGGTATCGGTAAGGCCGTGCCACTTGTCAGGAAAGGGGCGCTGGGCAAGGGCCAAGACTTCCCAACTGTCGACCCGTACCGACAGTTCACCGCGCCGGGTGCGCATGACCACACCGCTCACACCGATCCAGTCACCAATCGAGAGGCCTACGAACTCGCTGAAGCGGGGCGTGGCCTTAACAGTGGCAAACAGTTGGATGCGCCCGGTGGCGTCTTGTAGCACACCAAAGGCGATGCGTCCCTGGTGACGCCGCAGCATCAACCGTCCAGCGAGCGACACCTCAATGTCGGTCGTGACGCCTGCCTCTAGGTCATCGTGGGCCTCGACGATCTCGTGGACCTCGTGGCTCGGTTCGTAGCGGTAAGCCGTAACAGCGTCGCCTTGGGCTCGCGAGGCCAGCTGATTGGCATCGGCGCGGCCCGCTGCGGTTGAGGGCACGTTGCCAGACGCCGCGGTTGGGATGGGGCTCATCGCGGCTGGTTGCGCTCGTAGACGATGCGCAGGCCGTGCAGTGTCAAGAATGGTTCCACCGAATGGATGGTCTCGGACAGAGGTGCGATGAGGTGCGCTAGTCCGCCGGTTGCGACCACATTTGCTTCACCGAGTTGGGCGATGAATCGCCGGTTCATGCCATCAATCATGGCCGTAAAGCCATATAGGGCACCGGATTGGAGGGCTTCGACGGTTGTCTTGCCGATGACGCTGCGAGGTTCGCGCAACTCGACCGCACCTAGTGCTGCGGCCCGCCCGAACAGTGCATCAAGGCTTATCTCAATGCCGGGCGCTATCGCTCCTCCGAGAAAGGCGCCTCGTGCGGAAATCACATCGAAGTTGTTGCCGGTGCCGAAATCGACGACGACCGTTGGGCCTCCGTAGAGGTCATATGCCGCTACGGCGTTGGCGATGCGATCGGCGCCGACTTCTCGAGGGTTGTCGTAGTTGATCGGCATGCCGGTTCGGGTGCCCGGCTCGACCACGACGGGAGCCATACGTAGCTGCCGACTCACCAACTCGCGCAATCCCGCAAGGATTCTCGGCACACCCGAACAGACGGACACTCCTTTGATGTTGGTTTCGAAGTCGATCGCTACCGAAGCCAGGACGGAGCGGATTACGACACCTAGCTCATCGGAGGTGCGGCGCGGGTCAGTGGAGAGCCTCCAATGGTCGATCAGGCCTAGCTCGGCACCGGAACCTCTGACGCTTGAAGGATCGTAAACGCCTACAACGGTCTGAGTGTTGCCTACATCGATCGTGAGCAGCACCGCCGCAGGATACGAAGACTGCGCCGCGGCTTGCGCACGCGGTTCTAGTGGGAGAGTGCTTGGCAGCCGATGTTGTCGATCAGGCGCGCCTTAGAGAAGCGCACTGCAACCAGCAGGCGAACTTCGCCGTTGATGATTTCTGGCTCGGTCAGGGTTGCCGGATCGACGGCTGCGACGTAGTCAATTCGCGCTAACGGGGAGCGGCTGATCTCGGCTCGCATCGCGGCGAGGACCACCTTGGGATGGAGGCAGCACGATTCGACAAGATCCGCTCCGATCTCTAGTGCCCGCCGGAGAACCGGTGCCTGTTGACGCTCATCGGTGTTGAGGTAAGTGTTGCGGCTTGACATCGCCAAGCCGTCGGGCTCGCGAACCGTAGGGCACCCGACCACCCGTATGGGGAGCGACAGGTCGGCGACCATTCGAGTAACGACGGTGAGTTGCTGGAAGTCCTTCTCGCCGAAGTAGGCGTTGCAGCGACCAGCGATGGCGAACAGCTTGGCAACGACTGTCGCCACGCCATCGAAGTGGCCCGGCCTTGAGGCACCGCAGAGAACGTTTGCGAGTGCTCCGACCTGCACTGTTGTTGCCATCGGCTGTGGGTACATCTCACGTTGAGTTGGCGTGAAGACGATGTCCACACCGGCGGATTCACACAGAGCGAGATCGCGATTCAGATCCCGTGGATAATCCTCAAAGTCTTCGCCGGGGTTGAACTGCAGTGGGTTGACAAAGATTGAAACCACTACAAGGTCGTTGTCGGCGGTGGCCTCTTCGATTAGCGACAGGTGACCTGCGTGCAAGAATCCCATCGTTGGCACGAACCCGACTGTCAAGCCGCTGGCACGGGCATCTGCGAGCCGGGATCGCAGTCCATCAACCGTCTGTTCAATAATCGGTGCGGTGGCCGGGTAGCGGCTCATCGGGACTGGTCTCGTCCAGCTAGGCGCAGCGCCTGATGAGACAACACCTCGTATAGGTGACGTTCGTCCTTGCCGACCGCAGCCAGATGGCGTGCGATTGTTTTCATGTCGCCTCTCGCTGCGGGGCCTGTTAAGGCTGCTTTTGGACCGAGTTCTGCCACGTTCTCTACGGTCGCTCGGACGAGATCCATGAATGCGTTGAAGGGCACCGAGGCTGAGGCGGCGATGCGCTCGGCTTGCGCTAGCAGCGCCACCAGGTGATTCGAGGCGACCACGGCGGCTGCGTGATAGGCGGCTCTATCGGCATCGGCGACCTCGAAAGACTTGCCACCGAGGTCATCAACAACCCGTCGAACCAGCGGATCCCCGGCCACCGCGAACCAGCATCCCGAGATCAACCTGCGAGCTCCTGTTTCGGCGTCTGGCATCGCCACTAAGGGGTGCAGCGCACCACGACGCTGATGTGTTGAGACAACGTTGAGTCCCAATGATCCAGCCAGGTGCGCCACAACGGCGTCTCCAGCCAAGACCGCTGTGCTGACGTTTACAACCACCGAGTCCGGTGTCGCTATCAGTGCCAGATCGACATCGCTCGCAGCACTCGCGAGCTCTGCAGGAGGTGTGTCACGGCCCAAGATCCCACGCAGATCCCATCCGCTCTTCTGCAACGCCATGGCCATCGAGCATCCCGCACGCCCGCCACCTATGACCCGAAGCGACGGCATCTCAGACCGCGTCCATATCGGTTGTTAGCAATGACTGACATGCTGAGGGTGACCCCCACAAGTCGTTTGTGCAGGTCATCAAGTGCTCAGCCGAACATCTCGTTGCCGGTCGCCAAGCAGACAACCACAGGCTTGACGCACCGAACTGCATCCCGTCCACACCAGTGGTTCAGCAACACGCCCGGCGCTTCTCGTAGCGCTAGAGGCTCAGCGAGCCGAATCGCACGACGCCGTTGGCTGCTCTCGGGTTGTAACCGGGTGGCAGTAAGTCAGGTGCGACATCAGCGAGCGGAACCAGCACAAAATCCCGCTCGTACATGCGGGGATGCGGAACCGTGAGGTCTGGCACTCGAACCTGTTCACCGTCAATCCAGAGGACATCGGCGTCAAGTGTCCGAGGCCCCCAACGCTCCATCCGTACCCGGCCCGCTGCGACCTCAGAGTCCAGACATCGTGTCAGCAACTCGCGAGGGCTCGCCGCGGTCCACAACCGGATCACCATGTTGAGATACGGCCCCTGTTCGGGCCCGCCGACGGGCTTCGTCTCGTAAACATCGGACACCGCTTCGACCTCACCGATGGCCGCTACAGCACCAGCTAGGTAGGCCATCCGATCTCCAAGGTTCGAACCGAGCGCCACCAAGGCACGCCGGTACCCACAATCCGACCCCAAATCAGTCACACGCCTAGTCAATCTCAACGCGGCCCCGTTCACTTGGGGGCGTTGCCACACTTCGCAGCCTCAGCCACCGGGCCGGAACGAACTTACGACGAAATCAAATGGTGCTTCTAGGGTGGTGCAGGCAGCGGACTAGCAGTGGTCGTGGACCTTGCTGATAAGGCTGGTTGCTCGCTCGGAGTCTTGCTGACGGGCGTGTTATCTGGAGATGCGACTGAGACTTGAGTCTCCAGGCGAGCAACCCGCTCACGTGTGTCGGCTCCCGTGTGATCATTGTGGACGACGCGATCTTCAGCGCGGTCGACGCGATGATCTGTATGCACCTTAAGCGCCTCAATGTGTCGCTCGGTTTGCTCACGCCACTCCTTAGTCAATTGCTGTGACTCCGCAATCCGACGATCCGTTTGCTCACGCAACTCCTTGATGTTTCGATCCGTCCGCTCGCCGAGCGCCTGAATGTTGCGGTCTGTCTGCTCTCGCAGAGCCTCAATCTGCGTGTCTGTCCGCTCGCCGAGCGCCTTGATCTGCTCATCCGTAAGCTGCCCGAGGGCTTTATTCCTTCGTTGGTTGAGCACTACCAGTGCAAGCACTAGCACAATCGTCGACCCGATCACGGCAGATGCCAGGTCCGTAGAAGCCGTTACTGACTCCATCTCAGTACTCCTAGTTGGCGGCTTCCTTCACGCCGCACGTCGTCGTCAAGTGGCCGGAGGCGATTGCGTCAGACTAGCGCATCGACAGCCCCGCGCATCTAGTGTCACTCCACGACATGCCATTTCCAGTTGTTTCGCATTCCAAAGCCGAACCCCCTCCTCGTCCGCTTAGTAGACGAGTCCGCGGTGTTGGGCACCGATCCACAACTGAAGCGTGTTTGTTTACGAGTTGCGGTGGGGCTTGGTGGTGAAGAGGCGGGTTAGGTGGTCTAGGCCCTGGTCTAATAGTTCGGCTTCGGGTTGTGGATTGAAGGGGTTTGCGCGCATCAAGTCGCGTACATAACGCCGTCTGGGCTTGTCGCGCTTCATTGCCACCATAGTGATGCACCCACTTTGACTATGTCAAGAGTGCGGGCAGAGGATCTTCAAAGCGATCGACCCCACCCTTTGGATGATATTTGTATGATTTTGTGTACCTGCGACACATAATCACACATATTTCGGATGGGCGCTTAGGTCTGGGGGGCTGACGTTCGGGGTTTGAGTTCCTCGGCCATGTTGACAGTCTCACGTGCTGCGGGGCCCAGCTCACGCTCAAGCAGGCGCTCGACGACAACGATGGCATTTGGGGCGCTATCTACCAACCCCGTCCACAGCAGGTACGCCGCGATCACACCACCGATCGGATCGCCGAGTGAATCGTGGTGCAACAGCAGACACTCGACAGCGCTGCGTTCATGAATTGTGGTGAGGATCTCTTCAAGTCTGTCCGCTCCCGCGATCGGATCGGGGAACGGCAAATGCACATACGGCAGCCCGTATTCGTCGTAGTCGTGGAGATTGTAGGGGATTGGCGTCAAGGTGACGATCAAGTCAATCTTGCTCTGGCAAAGCCAGACGATTTCCTCTTGACGCCTGACCCGGCGATGCCCCGCTCCATAACCACCTGGACGTTCCGAAACTCCGAGACGATCCTTGATGATCCAACGGAAATCCCGAGGTCTTATGCCATCGGCCCACTTACTCGCCATCAATGAGTCCCTTCAAGTTCAAACAGATGCACCGAAGGCAACTCACGATAGAACTCGCCGACATCTAACCCATAGCCCACTAACCAATCCGGCGGCACCACAAAGCCAACATAGGAAATGCCGTCCGTAGAAGCATCTGCGCGTCTCAGCAGAGCACAAACGTCCAGGCTTGCAGGCTCACGTGCTGCAAGCAGCCGGGTCAGGTAATCAAGCGTCAGACCGGAATCAACAATGTCTTCGACAAGTAACACATCTCGCCCTCGAACGTCGGTCTCAAGATCTTTGATTATCCGCACGACACCGCTCGATTCAGTTGATAAACCATAAGACGAAACCGACATAAAGTCGATCTCCACAGGCAGATCAATTGCTCGTGCAAGGTCGCTCATGAACACGAACGCACCCTTGAGAACACCAACCAGGAGCGGTGCCCGGCCCTGATAATCCTCCGCTATCTGTGCTCCAAGTTCACTCACTCGCTTGCGGAGTTGCTCCTCGGAAATCAAGACCTCGCCGACTGATCCGGCAGGCAACTCAAACGCGTCTGTTGACTGCTCGGCCACCGGTGCCACCTTGGCACGATACCTCTGACGTTTCGACGCGAGCGGCTCGGCCAGAAACGACACCTACAAGACATCAATGCTGAGACGACCACGGCTACGTGAAACGCGGTGACCGCCTGTGACTTCGGTAGCAACGAAGTGACCCGCAGCCACCTCAAGAACGCGGTCGATCGAGGCCGCTGACACGGCTGCCGGCACGCCGGTGGTGCGGGCAATCCAACGGCGTAGTGCCTCGGATGCCACTGCCCGGGGCGCAGCACACAGTTCTGCAGCGCTGGTTGGATCGACCTGCGAACTCAGCAGAGTCACGACTTCAAAGGCGTCCGCAGCTAGATCGGCGTGACGGTTCAACAGCGGCACAGGGTCGCGGCCCAGGGCCTCCGCTAATGCAGGCAAGACTCTGTGCCGGATCGCCACCCGGCTGTAGGCCAGATCGTCGTTCATGGGGTCAGACACCACGGGCAACCCGAGTTGAGCACTCAACTCGCGCGTTTCCCGGCGACGCAAAGCCAGCAACGGTCGGCGCACCCTCGCGAATGGTGCCGCTGCACCAGCAAGTCCGGCTCCTCGCGCAATGTTGAACAGCACTGTCTCGGCACGGTCATCGGCAGTGTGGCCGACCAGCACTCCTGCTGGTAACGCTGCGTAGCGTGCCTTACGGGCTCGTTCCTCAAGGTGAGGTCCGGGCTCCACATCCACCGAAACAGAGCGGAACTCGACACCCAGTAGCTCGACGATCGCTGCTGCCGCCTCTTGATCACGCTGAGCGGAGGCTCGAAGTCCGTGATTAATATGCCAAGCTGTGACCTCAAGGCCTGAAGCCACCGCCAGCGCCACTAGTGCAGCCGAGTCCGGACCGCCCGACAGCCCACAGTCGACCTTTGACCCCGCTTCAGGAAAGTCACACCGCTTCAAAAGCTCGGACGAATTTGCTACCCGGTTAGGTTTCGTTCGCTGGCCGCTCACGGATCGTCGCAACGAACTTGTGAGGTGTGACGTTTAGGCAGCCGCTTCGTGTTGGCCGACACGTGCGATCCACTTGCCAGGAGCGCGGATCTCGGCAATGTCTGGCAGGTTCTCGGGTGCCTCCCAGACCCGATCGAACAAGGTCGGAGATCCTGCCGCCTCAACAGCCGCGATGAAGCGCTCCCCTTCGATGTACTGCTTCATCTTGGCGTCAAGTCCGGTAAGCCTGCGAAACATCCGCGCAAAGCCACGGGCCGACTCGCGGCGACGGCGCATCACCCGAGCAAACCGAGGTGCCGCAGGGATCAGACCTTCCCCCGCACGATCCATGGTCACATCGCCATGACCCTCAAGCAGGCTCATCAAGCCTGCAAGCCGATCCAAGATCTGCAACTGAGCCTCGGATGCAAACAGCCCCATCAAACCCCCGTTTGCCAGAGGATCCAGGCCGCTGCGTCGCGCCTCAAGCATGCGTTTAGCGGCTGCGGCGAGTCGAGCCGGATCGGGATCCACCGCATCAAGGGTCTGGTTGACCAGATCCAGGAAGTGGGGCCGCATCCAGGAAACACCCGTGAACTGCACTCGATGAGTCACCTCATGCAACGCCAACCACAGCCGGAACTGTTGAGGATCAAAGGCGTAACGATTCTCAAGCGACAACACGTTAGGGGCCACGTAGTAGACGATGTCCTGGTCTTCGGATCTGTCGTCCTCGACGATCAGCAGGTCGTACTGGCCCAGCACCCTCTTCGACATCCAACCGAGCATCACGCCCAGCTCGGCTCCGGCAATCCGCCGCGTCATGGCAGACATCCGCCCTTCAGAGCCACCCAACCGACTTGTGATTGGTGCCAGCAGGCGCTTAAACGACGCCAGGTTGGCATCGATCCAACCGGCACGATCGGTGACACAGCCACGGGCTGGGCCGGCCAGGGAACGCAAACCCGTGCTTTGCGCTACGAGTTCTTCGGCACGTTCGGTGAAACGTTCAAAGTCTGACTCAAGACCGTCACGGAAGCGGCTCGCGGTATAGGGCTCCTTGCCGGAGCTGCGAACTGCGACCTGGCGTGCGACCTCCCAGTCGACCGGATCTACCGATGCATCATCCGTGTCCGAGGAATCTGAATCGTCACCGGAGTGATCCGGCGTAGCGAGCCCGGCTCGACTGACTTCTGCGGCCCCCTTTGCGGCGGTCACGGTCAACTCAATTTCGGGGGTATCGCTTGTAGGTGACCTTCTGCAGGTAGCCGACGATTATCGCGAGAAGTGACACCACACCAGCCGCCGCAAGCGGGACAGCTAACCAGTAATGCCATACGACGCCAGCGATAGTCATGAACGAGCAGTGTAGATGGCCTTGAGTACTCGCACTCGCAGCGCTTCGGGAACACTCTCAGTGCAGCAACGAGCCACAACGAGACGCATCTGCACCTCGAAGCTTTGAACCTCTAAGCAATGCTCACATTCCTCAAGATGCAGAGCGAAGACCGCTCGGCTCTCAACTGAGAGTTCACCATCAAGATAGGTATCAAGATCACGGCAGCAGCCGTCGCAATCGAAGTCCATCGCTAGCCGCCTTTCGCTTCTAGGAGGTTGTTGCTGGTTGCATAGTCATACAGACGTTTGTGCAGTTGCTTGCGCCCGCGGTGCAGGCGACTCATGACAGTTCCCCGAGGGATATCAAGTATCTCTGCAATCTCGGCGTAGCTAAAGCCTTCCACATCTGCGAGCAGCACGGGCAGCCTGTAGTAGTCGGGTAACGCTTCAACAGCCGCCTTGACCTCGTGCTCGCCGAACAAGTTGTCAAGTTCGGCTTCAACCCCTTTGACGACACGTGCCGCACTCTCAGGGCCAAGCCGCCGGTACAGGTAGTGATTTTCAAGGTCGTCAACGTCAGTTTCGGCTGGTCGCCGCTGCCGTCGCCGATACTCGCTGATGTAGCAATTAGTGAGGATGCGATACATCCAGGCCTTGAGGTTGGTGCCAGCCTTGAAGCCGCCGTAACCACGGAAGGCACGAAGATAAGTCTCTGAGACGAGGTCCTCAGCATCTGCTCTGTTTCGAGTCATACGCAACGCCGCCGAGTACAGCGACGGCATGAGCGGCATCGCGTCGTCAGCAAAGGTCTCGGAGCTAGCCACACGCCTCTCTCGGATGTTCCGGAGCCCGAAAGGGGACTTGAACCCCTGACCTACGCTTTACGAGAGCGTCGCTCTACCGGCTGAGCTATTCGGGCAATGTGCGATCCACACACGCAGTCGAGTCGCAGTGTCCAAGGCTACCGCTTTGCTTGTGAGCCTGAAGTATCGCTTCCTCGAGGGTCTGCGACCTAGCGGGAACGCAACTTAAGGATCTGTGTTGCCGCATCCTGTAATTTCTGGCGATATTCGATGATGTTGAGCCACCGTTCAGGGATGGCTGAGACACCGTGTTTGACACCTAGCAGTCCTCCTGCGATGCATCCGGTTGTGTCGGCATCGTCGCCCCTGTTTACGAGGTCTATGAGGACGGGTTCAAGGGATCGATCTTGCTGAATTGCCCAGATAGCGCATCCCAAACTGTGAATGACATATCCTGAGGTCTTGAGTTGATCGACTGGAGTATCAGGGTCGATCGAGAGTGTCTTGATGACTTTCGGAGACAGTTCCATCGCTGCAGTGCGATCTATGGCCCCTAGAGGGGTAAGGCCTTCGAGCAAGGCCACAGCGACACTGTTATAGGCAATACAGCTATCAATACAGTCGTCATGTGCGTGCGTGATGGCTGAAATAGTCGCTGTCTCAGTGTCCCTAATCTCTCTATCCTGTCTGATCAGTCCAGTGGGTAAGGCTCGCATTAGTGAGCCATTCCCACAGCTGTAGAAATCCGTTTCGCCACTCGTTTGAGGATCGTCAGTCTGCTTGAGTTTGGCCAAAGTCCGAAAGGTTGTTCCGCCAATGTCTGGGGGATTCGTATCTGCCCACTCAACGAACTTGCGCCCAACTGTCTTCAGATTGAAGTCGCCGTCGTCGTCTATGTAGCTCGATAGAACAGCCCAACTCATATCCGAGTCGTCAGTACCTTGACCAGGACGCCAGCCAAAGGCACCACCACCAACGATCTCAGTGTGTTTGCCATATCGCCGCTTGATTGCGTCTGGACTCATGAACTCAACCGTGGCTCCCAAAGCATCACCAACGGCGTGCCCCAACAGTCCACCTGCGATCGCATCTGCTAAACGATTTGAATCCACCAACAATTCACTTCCGACTCTTCAATTCCACTTGGACATCAACGTCACAAAGGCATCCTCAAAGACGCAACGTGAGGTGACTCGTTCGCGTCTGTGTCATGTGATCGGCAGGTCAAGCAGCAGCGCTTGCAGAGCAAGGGCTTCGTTGGGATTCCGCACGAAGTCACTACTGGTAGCACGGATGCGATCAATTGCGACCATTGCCGTGGTATCAGGATGCTCAAGTGAGGCCAGAGCTTGATCCCGGTAACGGCCTGCGAGTGTCGCTAGACCGAATCGGATCTCGTCCGTACGAGCCTGTCTCAACTCACGCTTGTGACGAGCCTCCATGGTCTTGCGCCCCGAACCTCGGATCCCGTAACGGTCCTCGTGTTCCTTGAGGGCCACTAACTCTTCACGATGGCGCACTTCAAGTGCCTCTCCGGCTTCGCTAATGAGGGCACGCACTTCTGACACCAGCAACGCCACCGTTGCGCCACTGCCGTCGAGACGATCCGGGATTGACCACCACGACTGTCGCCGTACCGACACCCTGTCATCGGTGGCTAACTGGCGGGCACGCCGGAGGTTCCCCGCCGCGGCGACGGCTAGCAGTTCAGCGTTCTCGGAGTCGGCCAAGCCTTCAGAGACGAGCGCTTCGCTTACGAGCTTGTCGCTCAGGGGCGCAAACTCCACCTTTGTGCAACGTGACGCGATCGTGACGTGCTCAGGCAGCACATGTTCGGCGAGCAACACCCAGACCAGCGACTCAACCGGCTCCTCAACGGGTTTGAGCAACGCCGCGGCAGCAGCCGCGGTAGCAGTGTGGAAGCCATCTACAACCAGCACCTTGCGGGTGCCTTCGACCGGGGTCCGGCTTGCCTCGACGATCAGCCGTGCAACCTCATCGATGCGGCGCAGGGCGTTGCCCGAGGGGCTAACAACAACGACATCGGGGTGCTGTTCATCGCTTGCAAGCTGCCGGTGGCGCGCAGTTCGATCACGATCCGAAGCCGCGTCGGCAGACACGATGATCTCCCCAGCGAATACTGCTGCCGCTTTGCGCTTGCCCGAACCTCTAGGGCCAACAAGCAGGTAGGCGTGAACCGGTCTCGCGACGCCGGCCTTAAGGGTCGCCACGGCTGCCGGCTGCCCAACAACACCTGCCCAGGGATCGTCAGTCGTGGTGTCGGTGTCGATGTCGCTCAGAAGTGACCCACGCACTCAAGTACCAGTGCTACTGCCTTGTACATCAGGCCAGCGATCCTTCACGCATGCAAGTATCCGCGCAGCAACCTCGTCCACCTCGCCAAGACCGTCAACAACCGCCCATCGCTCTGGGTTGGCGGCAACGAGTTGTTGATACCCGTGATTGACCCGCTCCAAGAAGCCGCGTCCGGCCTGCTCAATGCGATCCCGCTTGGCCGCTAGCCGTTTGATTGCCGCGTCGACAGGAAGTTGCAACAGGATGTTGAGGTCGGCCTCCAAGTCTTCCGTCGCGAAGCTAATCAAGCCCTCCAGGGCACCCAGATCCAGTCCACGGCCGTACCCCTGGTAGGCCAACGCTGAAGCCGTGTAGCGATCTGTCACTACGTCGTCTCCCCGGTTCAGCGCCGGCAGGACTTTCTCGCTGACGTGTTGAGCCTTGTCAGCCATGATCAGCAGCGCTTCAGCACGAGCATCGACCACTCCAAGCGAAGAGTCAAGGACGATCGGGCGGATTCGAGCGCCGACACTCGTAGCTCCAAACTGGAACGTCTCTACAGCGCCCAATTTGGCAGCGAGCCGAAGCGTCTGTGTCGTCTTTCCGACACCATCAATTCCTTCAATGGCAATCAGGCGACCGCGCACAGCCGATTCTGTCACTTCAAGTTCATCAGTGCATCAAGCCGAGACGTCACCCGGTTCGCGAGTGTTGGCACGCAGGCTCCAACTCGCCAACACCCCTGCCGTCACCACAACCATTGCTGCAAGCCACATCACGAGGCGCACGCCCGGGAGTTGCACCTCGGCACCAAACAGCACCACATCGCCGTCCCACCAGCGTCGCGACAGCGACCCAAACAGCTCAGACAACGCGGGCGCAGCCGCAAGCGACACCAGCAAACACGCCCGCACCAGCACCAGCAATGCCGAGAACACCCGGCCACGAATCTCGTCGGCAACGTTCTCATGTAACAGCGTGAAACCGAGCACGTATGACGGCCCTGCCATCATCCCCAACAGCACTGCTAGCGGAGCCATTAGCGACAGTCGATCAACCGAAGCAGCGGCAAACAACACGACGCCTGCACCGATCAAAGCACCCGAGAACCCCTTCGGGCGGTTCAAGCGATTCTGCAGCATCGACGCCAGCGCCACACCCATCGCCATCCCAACCCCGAGCGAGAACAGCACCAAATTGAAGTCAGCCTCGCGACCAATGATCACCTCATGCACGAACAGCGCACCAAGCGAGAACACGATCCCAGCGCCCATCACGGCCGTGGCAAGCCCCACATTGACAGCTCGCACGATCGGGTTCTCAGCCACCAGTCGCCAGCCCTCACGCAGCTCGCGGATCGCGCCACCTAGATCAAGGTTGAAGCGTTCGGAGCCAGACCGCTCAGGACGCGCCTGTCTAGGTATGGCGATACGTCCGATGATTAACGCCGTGACCACAAACGACAGCGCGTCGACATAAAACGCCAGTCCCTCTTCGTTGAGACGAAGCGCCGTAACCCATCCTTCGTCTGACATTGCCTCGGCCGCCTTGGCAAGCAAGGCCGCGATCCCAGCGGCCACAGGGAACATCCCGTAGGCCGCGGCAACATTGAGCGAATTTGCTGTGGTCAACTTGTCGCGAGGCACAAGGTTGGGGACGGTTGCCTCCTTGGCTGGCTGCCACATCATGGTGAGCAACTCCAACACCACGCTCGCAATCACCAGACCAACGAGGGTGTCCACAAACGGCAGGGTCACCAGCACCAGTGCCCTACCGAAGTCACACGTGATCATCACGCGCTTGCGATCGAGCCGATCGACGATCACACCGACGGCTGTTGCCAGAAAGAAGCCTGGCGCGACCCGGCTTGCAAGCACCAGTGCTATGGCGGCACCCTTCGAGCCTTCGGAGAGCTGAGCGGCGAGCGAGATGGTCGCTACCAGGCCGAGCCAATCGCCGGTAGCAGAGACCACCTGCGCGATCCACAAGCGGAAGAACTCCCGTGTGCCGAAGATCTTCTCGATACGTGCTGACGGGCGTACCGACTCGAACGCCTGATCGAGGCGCATACCCGCCGCGCGGCGCGGGGTGACTCGCTCCACTACGGCTTGAGGCTAGGCGACTCTATTCGCGCTCAGCCCGCGACCCCGAATCGAAGGGCTGTAATGCCAATGCACAACTCCTTCGGCTCATCACAATTTGTGTAGCAACGACGACCAAACCTGCAGCCCGATAAATCAGCGCTTCTTCGGGGCTTTCTTGGTGGACTTGGCCGACTTAGCTTTGGCCCCTCTTCGAGCTGCTGTTCGCTTGGGTGCCGCCTTGCGACGAGCAGGTTTCTTGCGTGCGGGGCCTCGGGCACGTCGCTCAGCTATCAACTCAGAAGCACGCTGAGCCGTGATGTCCTCCACCGTGTCGCCCTTGCGAAGCGACGCGTTCAGCTTGCCGTCGGTCACATAAGGGCCCCACCGCCCGTCCTTAATGACGAGAGCGTTGCCAGTAACCGGATCGGCTCCGAGCTCGCGCAGCGGCGGTTGCGCGGCACGACGAGGTCGAGGCTTCGATAACAACTCAACGCACTCCTGCAGTGTCACGGTAAACAACTGGTCTTCGCTGGCCAGGCTGCGTGTCTCTTTGCCCTTGCGGATGAAAGGCCCATAGCGGCCATTTTGGACTGTGATGGCGGTGCCGTCTTCGGGGTGAGCGCCAACCGAACGTGGCAACGAGAGCACCTTTAGCGCTTCGGCGAGGCTGACCGTCTCGAGGTTCATCGACTTGAGCAGCGAGACGAACTTGGGTTTCGGGCCTCCCTCACCGGATCGACCCAACTGCACGTAAGGGCCATAACGACCCGACTTTGCGAAGACATCCTTGCCCGACTCAGGGTCGGTGCCCAGCAACCGTTCACCGCTGGGTTGTGCCAGCAACTCAAGTGCACGCTCAAGGGTTAGCTCATCGGGCTCAAGGGTCTCTGGCACTGACGCAATGTCGGTGCCACGCTGCACGGAAGGGCCATAGCGACCTACGCGCACCTCAACTCCAACACCATCGGCGTCGACCCCGAGGGGGATCGAGTTCACCATGCGAGCGTCGATCTCGCTGAGGCGGCTCGACACCTTCTCCTTGAGGCCTGGATCGTCAGCGCCTCCAAAGTAGAACTCGCTCAACCAGGGCACATACTCCTGGCTACCCGCAGCGATCCGGTCGAGGTCATCCTCCATCTCGGCCGTGAACGTGTAGTCGACCAGCTTCGGGAAGTGCTGCTCAAGCAGCCTGACCACCGAGAACGCCACGAAAGTCGGGATCAGCGCTGACCCTTTGCGTCGCACATATCCCCTGTCGGCGATCGTCGCCATGATCGACGAATACGTCGAGGGTCTGCCAACGCCTAGTTGCTCAAGGCGCCGCACCAGAGACGCCTCGGTGTAGCGAGACGGTGGCTGGGTTGCGTGACCCGTCGGATCGATAGCGATGCTGCGCACCCCGTCGCCTTCTTGAAGCGGTGGTAGTCGCAACTCAGCGTCACGAGCCCGCTTATCGCCGGCATCGGTGCCCTCGGTGTATACGGCACGGAAGCCGAGATGGGTGATGACCGTGCCGCTCGCCGAGAACTCCGCATCGGTGCCTGACGTCGTTTGCCCGCCAATGATCAAGCGAACTGTCTCGCCCAAACAGTCAGTCATTTGACTCGCGAGGGTACGTTTCCAGATCAGTTCATAAAGCCTGGCCTCGTCCCTGGGGAGCTGTCGGGCGAGGACCTGCGGGTCGGCAAACTTCTCGCCTGCCGGCCTGATGGCTTCGTGAGCTTCCTGGGCGTTCTTGACCTTGCCCCTATAGATGCGGGGATTCGGTGGCAACGATCCTTCACCAAAGCGGGATTTCACGGCAGCACGCGCAGCACCAATGGCGGCTCCCGACAGCGACATGCTGTCGGTTCGCATATAGGTGATGTGACCCTTCTCATAAAGGGACTGCGCAGTACGCATCGCCGCGGCCGAAGACATCGACAACTTGCGGGCGGCCTCTTGTTGCATGGTGGATGTAATGAATGGGGGAGCCGGGCGGCGCCGGTAAGGCTTAGTGCGCCGGGAACGAACCTCAAAGTCCGCCGTCAGAAGCTGACTTGACAGTGTGTTTGCGGTGGGTTCATCGAGCACCGTCAACTTGCTGTCGGCGACGGTCCCGTCAGAAGTGAAGTCACGGCCGGTTGCGACTCTGCTACCGTCGAGCCTCACAAGTCTTGCCTTAAACGCAACTGCTTTGGCTGTACTCGTTTGGTCGGGTGGTGCGAAGGTTGCGGTAAGTCTCCAGTAACCAGCACTCACAAAAGCCATCCGCTCACGCTCTCGCTCCACGACTATGCGTATGGCGACACTTTGAACTCGACCAGCCGAGAGTTGCGGTTGAACTTTCTTCCACAACACGGGCGAGACTTCATAGCCATACAGCCGGTCAAGCATCCGTCGGGCTTCCTGGGCGTCTACTAGCCGGCGGTCAAGTTCTCGTGGCGAGCGCACTGCAGCAGTAATCGCCGACTTTGTTATCTCGTGAAACACCATCCGCTTCACAGGAACGCGCGGGTTGAGCACTTCAAGCAGATGCCAGGCGATTGCTTCACCTTCACGGTCACCGTCCGTTGCGAGATACAACTCGTCAGCATCCGCGAGTCTCTGCTTGAGCATGCGGATCTGTGAACGCTTGTTGCTGCTCACGACATACAGCGGCTTGAAGTCATTGTCGACATCAATGCCGAGCCGGGCCCATGGTTCTGCCTTATACGCCTTGGGAATCTCCGCAGCCTTACTGGGGAGATCACGTATATGGCCAATTGATGACTCGACCACGAAGCCGTCACCCAGATACGAACCGATGGTCTTCGCCTTGGCAGGCGACTCAACGATTACTAGGGCGTTTTGCGTTGATGACATAAGTGATGCACTAAGGGGAAGGGAACTGGGTCTGATCAGGAAGCCGAGTCAGGAGACTCAGCAGAAGCGCGCAGAATAGCCGCACCCACCACAGCCGCGATAACCGAAGCCGCGATAATCCCGAGTTTGGCTTGATCGACGACGAGTGACGACACGGCTTCAGCACCATGTCCGCCGGCGAATGCCAGGTTGGTCACAAACAGCGAAACCGTGAATCCCATACCCGCCACGGCGCCGAGTCCCACAATCTTCACCCATGTCGCCCCTCAGGCAAGGAGCAAACGCCTGAGCGAACAGCAAGCCATGTGAAACTCGACACGCCGATCAACTTGCCAAACACGAGTCCAGCCACGATGCCTAACGTCACAGGCGACCGCAACCCAGCTGAGAGTGCGTCTCCAGTTAACGCCACTCCAGCATTCGCAAATGCGAATATGGGAACGACTACGAAACTTGTCCAGGGGTGAAGGAAGAGTGCCAGGCGATCGGTCACCGCTACGTGTTCTCGCACTTCAAACGAGGCTCGTCTCATCTGTGGCGGGCTTGACGTGAACAGAGCCGCTGTTGATGCGATGGTGTCTCGAATTGGCCCGCCCGAAATCGACGTTGACATAGTTGCTTGACCCGCTATGAGCGGGCGTGCTGGTGCGAACAAACCCAGGATCACGCCTGCGATCGTGGCATGAACACCCGACTCAAATAGTGCCAACCACAAGATGATCCCAACGGCGATGTATGCCGGTGTGTACCAGATACGCGAGATTCGCATCATTACAAGCACCAAAACGGTGAGTACAGCTACCAGCAGCCACCCAAGCGAGAGGTCTTGGGTGTAAAAAACTGCGATCACGATAATGGCGCCAATATCATCAACTATCGCCAGGGTTAACAAATAAACCTTTAGTGATGCTGAGACTCGGTTGCCGAGCAAGGACAACACACCGACCGCAAATGCGATGTCGGTGGCCATCGGGATTCCCCACCCAGCTGAGCCTTCCCCGCCGGCATTGAACGACACATAAATGACCGCGGGCAAGACCATCCCACCAAGAGCGGCAACTGCTGGAAGCAGTGCAACCGTCGGTTCACGTAAGTGACCGACGACGATCTCATGTTTGATCTCAAGACCGACGACAAAGAAGAAGATCACCATCAAGGCATCATTGATCCAAGCTTCAAGGGGTTCGTCAATCGTCAACAGTGACCCGATATGGACATTGATGTGGGTATGAAACAGGTCACTGTAGGACTCGTGCCATCCAGAATTCGCCCAGATAAGAGCAGCTGCCGCGGCCAACAACATGACCACGCCACCAGCAGATTCGATCTGAACGACTCGCAGGATCCGCCGCCCGACCTGGCGGGCGAGACGCCGGTCGCTACCAATCCAGGTGAGACGCGAGAGCGAGGGCTCAGGCAGCTGTGATGCGGATGCCATCGGGAGGCAGGTCTATCAGCGCATTAGCCCCGTTTGGCTACTCACTGTTACGCGCACTTCATTGTCAGACGTACTTCGGTGCCGGTGGCGCCTGAGCTGATCGTGTAATCGTCGACCAATAGCTTCATGATCGACAGACCCATGCCGGACTCGTGATGCAACCTTTCGGGTGACTCGGGCGCCGGCAAAACGGGAACCGCAGCAGCATCGAAGCCATCGCCACGATCGCTCACCACTACCTCGAAACGGTCGTCGTTGAGATAGCAGCTCACAGTTATGGGGCACTGCGTCCCGTTTCGTTGATGCGATTGGATGGCATTGGTGGTGGCTTCCGAAACTGCCACTCGCAGATCGTCAACTCTTGAAGTTGGTAGGCGCTGCTGCTGCTCAGCTGCTGTAGCCACTATCACCCGCACCAACGATACGTAGCTGCTGCGGGCGGGTACCTCCAATTCGATGTCAGCAGTCACAATCTGGAGCGGCGGCGTGATCTCAGCTTGGTTGAGCGGGAGCGCTTGAGCGGTGCGTCTTCAGGTGCTGCAAGTGCTTCGGTGATGCTCGAGTAGATCGCGAGCACCCGATCGAGGTCACACAACTCGAACACCCGGCGGATGCGCGGTACACCGCAAACCACTGCAAGCTCACCGTCGCGCTGACGAACTCGCTTGAGGGCACCAACGACCACCCCGATGCCGAAGGAGTCGATGAAATCGACACCCTGCAGATCCAACATGATGCATCGAGAACCTAAGGCGACCTCGCGCACAACCGCGCTGCGCAGTCCCGGCGCTCCCTCAATGTCGAGATCGCCTGAGATGCTCAACACAGTCCACGGCGACCGCTCCGAACGGCGGATCGTCACTGACACTCCGCCTGAACCTACACGGCTATCGCCCGCTATGTCTGCGGTGGCGCTGGGGCGCTTGCGTGCTAGCGCAACTCCCGATGCATCGTTGCTTCGCTGTCGAAAACTGCGTCTCCGATGAGCGGCCCGACCAGGGCGACATCGGTGTTGTCGACGTAACGGAGGCTCACCTCTACCCGCCCGCCCCACTCAGTTACCTGAACTACAAGCCCGCTCGGGTCTAGCCTCGCGGCGCTGATCGCGGCTGCGCGGATCTCTGTGTCGGTGCCACCTACCGCAGCCACTCGAACTGCTTCTCGCGCGGCATGCGTGACCATGACACGGGTGCGCACCAGCAGTCCGACTTGCACAACCGCGAGCAGCAACAACATGGCGAAGGGCAGCAACAGCACGAACTCAGCCGTTGACTGCCCTGACTCGTCACGCCGAAGCCGTCTGGTTGCGGCACAAATGCGGCTAGATGCGAAGCGACTCACACCCAAGTTGGCTCACGAGTCTGGTTGATATGTGGTGTCGGCATGGTCGAGCCGGCACCGTTCATGTGACCATGTCCGCTACCCGATCGACCATTGTGTCGAGCAACGACGCGATCTTGCCCGAACCGGTTGCCCAGGCAATCAGCAACAGGGCCACGGCTGCTGCACCCACGATCACAAGGGCGTACTCGGCAGTCGCCTGTCCCGCGTCTCCATGGCAACGAGCACCCGTTTGGGTCGGTGCCTTTGGTCGCAATCTCTCCGTCAGGCGGACTTGAACCGCCACGAATAGCTGTAACAACACGATGATCCCTCCGGTCGTGATCTATTGGGGCCCAAGGTGGCGATGCGCTGACACTTGAAGTTGGTCGGTTCTTGATGTAGGATTGAATCTTGAGTTGGGGTTGAATCTTGAGGTGGGACTGGCTTGGTGTAGTTGTGGCTGCGACGGGTCGGCGGCGGGCTAACCAGGCAGTTGCAGATCGGCGATCGAGCCGACAAGAAGCGGCACCACGGTCAGCAAACAGAACGCCAGCAAGACACAGAGAACAAGCGGGAACAGCATCTTCACAGGAATCCGTCTTGCTGCCTCTTCTGCCCGCACCCGCCGGCGCCGATGCGCTTCCTCGGCGGCTCGGATCAATGCGGGGCCAAGCGGCACACCGTCGGTCTCTGCTGCACTTACGGCATAGACGAGATCAGCGACTGGCGGCCCGAGCGAGCTGTGCAACCGGCTAAGAGCTTCCACGAAGGGTTCGCCAGCGGCACTGCGCTGAACTACTTCGTGCAACTCAGATCTCAACGGCTCGTTGACTCGCTCGCAGATCTCAGCGAGAGCAACTGCCGCCGGACGACCAGCTCCAAACACTAAGCCCAGCAGATCGATTGCTTCTGGAAGATCGCGTTCGATGTCGTGGCGACGTTGACGAATTCGAGCCTTTTGTCTTGTCTGCACGGCGACCACCACACCCGCCAGACACACCAGCGCCCAGAATCCACCAAGCAGCACAGCCACCAGCGGCAACACCATCACGGCGGCTCCAGCGAGAGCCTCATCGCCTGCATCCACGAACTTGCCACAAACGCGACGACCAAGGCTCTTGAGCAACCAGAGCGGCTCGCGTTGTTCGATGGGCTCACCCGCGATGCGAGCCCGGACTTGGCGGCGAGGTAGCGGTGCAGGCACAAGCGACACAAACACAAGTGCCGCCGCGAGCACCGCCAGCAGAGTCATACCCATCTCGCCACGCTGCTGCTGAGGCGCCGCATCCACCAAACGCCAAGAGCTTCCAGCGCCAAGCCGGCCACAAGCGACACCAGCCCGACACGAGTAGTAAACACCGCTCGCAAAGCATCACGATCGACCGCTGTAACCACGGCCGCGAATCCTGCAGGTGCGAGCGCAACCACTAGAGTGGACAGACGCGTCTGTGCGGTTAATGCCCTGATCTCGTCGCCGATACCCTGGCGTTGCCGCAGTGTCGCGGCGGCACGATCAAGGCTTGAGGCCATCGCCGCTCCAGAGCTGTAGCCGAGCACGAGCACCGCAGCAGCGCGCTGTCGCTCGGGGCTGCCCTCGGACCAGCGATCCAGGCAAGCGTTAAGCCTCATTCCCGCGTAAGCACTCTCAATTGCAGGACCGAGTTCCGACTCGGGCAGCTCTGCTGCGACGCCACCCAGTGCTGTGAGCAACGAAGCGCCTCCACGCAAGGCTCGTGCCGTTAGTTCCAGCAGCTGCGCCACAGTCTCGATTTCCGGCGGCCTCCGACGACCAGTGACAGCCAGCCAGCCTGGAGGCAGGACTCGCGGCTCGGGTGCACCTGGAATCAGGCGTTGCCGGATGCTTCGAGGTGAAGCAGGCAGCAGTGCAAAGAACACCAACACCGCTGCCACTAACGCCATGACCAGCTGCGACCGGCCCGACGGGCTGCGTAGGCCTTCACCGCACCAGGACGAGACGCGGGGCTCGGGGTCTGCTGCGTTGTGCCATCACGTAGCCGCCAAGCCCGACTCGGCGGGCACAACTCTTTGGTGTTGCTCGCGAGTTGTCGCACACGATCATGTTCGAGGGCTTCCGAGATTGAGGTGATTCGACGAGCACCAGATTCATCACGCTCAAGATGAACAATCACGTCGATCGCAGCACGCACATGGTCGCGAATCACGTCAACACCAAGGCGCTCATCAGCCGCCGCGGCGAGTGCGGAGAGCCGGCGTAAGGCATCAACGGGTCCGTTGGCATGCAATGTCGAGAGGCATCCAGCATGACCCGTGTTGAGCGCATGAAGCAGGTCAAGCGCCTCAACCCCACGTACCTCGCCAACCACGAGCCGATCAGGTCGCATCCGCAGTGCCGTTCGCACCAGATCGCGGATCGTCACGGCGCCACTGCCTTCACGTGACTCGGGGCGAGCTTCAAGTCGCACAACATGGGGATGATCGAGCTGCAGCTCAGCAGCATCTTCGATCGTGATCACCCGCTCATGGGCACTGATGTGTCTTGCAAGGGCGTTCAACAGGGTGGTCTTGCCCGCACCAGTGCCACCGCTAACAACCAGATTCGCCCCACCAGTGACGAGTCGCTTGAGTAGCTCAGTCACAGCGGTGCCAGCAAACATCTCCAGTGAGACTTCGGGCACCACGAATCGCCGGATCGTCACGTACGGCCCGTCAACAGCGATCGGCGGCACGATCACATGCACCCGAGAACCATCAGGCAGACGTCCATCAACAAAAGGTGCACGCTGATCGGCCCGGCGACCCAGAGGCGCCAGCACCCTCTCAATTAGCAGGCCCAGCGCATCCGCATCCAGCGAAACACGGCTACGTCTGATCGTGCCGCAACGCTCCACCCATACGGAGCCCGGGCCGTTTACCATGATCTCGCTGATCTCGGGATCGCTCAGCAGCACATCGATCGGACCCAAGCCGTCGACACGTGCCACAACACTTGCCACCACATCGTCAACGACTTCCACCGGAGCAAGCGGCTCAATGGCTCGCACAATCCCGTGCAAGTCAACGGCACCAGCACCAGCGCCCGTCGACACGAGAGCATCAAGCACTCGATGATGCGCCGCATCTACTAGCGAGGCCAAAGCACTGGGTGTCGCGCAATCCGCACTTCTCTCAGGACTCTCGCGACGCAGTAGACGGCTGGCGCTGGACGGGGGCGAGTTCATGGCAGCTCGAAGCGACGTAGGGGTGACGGCAACAAGTTGACGAGCGTTCCGGCATCAATTGAGCGAGCTACCCGGGGATCCCAGGGCACCCGTTCGACGTGCGAGGCGCCGACGGCTGCTGCCACGTCTCGGGATCGCAAGGCCCGGCCTGGCTCTTCAACTAGCACGACCTGCTCGTAAGGGCCGGTCATCCGCTGGGCTCGGGTAAGCGCCAAGTAGCAGGATCTCAAAACGCATACGCTGCGAAAGCCGTTACCCAATTGAGCTCGCGTTTCGTAAGGATCAAGGCCAGCATCAACAATCACAGGCCCGCCTCGCGCTAGTACCTCTAAAGCAAGCATCAGGCGTTGCGCGTCACCCTCAGGCAGCGCTCTGGTGCCTCGGCGCAACAGGCGCAGTCGTGGCGCTACTTCACAAAGCAGCCGTCCGATGGCATCAGCAGCAACGCCATCACCCGCTGCAACCCAATCTGCGATCCCGGGTTCGGTGGCTGCGGGCGCCACTATTCCCAACAGCGACGGTTGGTCTCCCTCAAGGTCTACGAGGGTTGTCTCCCGACCGTCGGAAGCGAGCCGGATTGCGGTGGCTGCGGCGACCACCGACGTACCGACGCCTCCCTTTGTTGACCAGTACCACGTGATCACGTTCGCCTCCCGTTGCATCCAGCAGATGTGGGTGGCGGGAGGGAGGGGTGCGTCTCAAGCCGCTACTGGTTCAAGACAGATTGTTGAGATGTCCGGGGCAGCCTCCTGCGAACTGCACCGGGCGAGGACTATACCCGCCTCAAACGTGATTCAACATGAAATTTTAGATTCAACTATGTAATTTCAAGTGCCTCTGCGCCGACCTCAAGCAGGCCTTCGGCAAGGTCATCATTGAGTAGAGGAACCACAAACGCGTCGATGTCGTGGTCGGCTTCGAGTTGACGTATCTCGCTAGCACAGCCCGACGGCGTACCTGCGACAACAAACGGAAACACCCACTCGTCTCGCACTAGTCGTGCTGCCACCTCGAGGCCATCAGCCATCGCCGAACGGATCGCTTCTGAGTCCGCTGGCGACAAGCCAATCGCTGCTTGCACCTCCGGTGGTGAATCCACGAGGCGGTATGTGAGGTTCAGCTTGGCGCAATCCATCGTGGCGTCGTCGGTCACGAGCATGGTCGAGTAGCTGAGACGGGGATTGTTGCCGCTGGCACGGCCGGCGTTGCGGATGCGGTTTGTGATACTGGGAAGCTCCGGCTTGTAGACGAAGTCGAGGTACACGCCATCGCATGCGCCGCCGCCTAGCTCCAGCATCTTCGGGCCGCGTCCGGCAAGCCAGATCTCGGTGTCGCTGCAAGGATGCAACAGCGAAGCATGGCTCAGGTTCACAGCCCTGCCGTGCATCGATACGACATCGCCACGAAACATCTGACGGCAAGCGCTGATGGTCTCGCTCACGGCCGTGAGGGGAAGCCGCCGCTCGATTGCGAGGGGGTCAAGCGTGAGGCTGCCACCCGCACCGATGCCCAGAAACGCCCTACCCCCTGAGAACTCATCAATTGCCGCTACTGCGGAGGCAGTGGTGCCGGCATGGCGGGTATAGGGATTGGTGATGCCCGGGCCGATCTCGATCTTGTTGGTGGCCGCGGCGATCGCTGTCATGGTCACATAGACATCGGGAGCGGCTAGTCCTTCGTCGTAAACCCAGCAGCGCTCGTAGCCGAGTTCTTCGCCTAGACGCGCTAATTCGACGGCCCTAGCTACCGAGTGAGTCAAGACGCTGAACCAGCCTCGCATCAGCTACCAACCTAGGTGAGCACTAACACGGCGTCCAGATGGCTAGATCGGTGCCAAGCCACTCTTAAATGCCAGCACAGCTTCGAGCACTCCGCCGCCGACCGCCAGGGATTTGTCAGAGATTTCCCAGCAGGCTTGACGATCACATCGCGGATCGACATCACCGATCTTTAGCCCGCTCGCCACGTTGGTACCTGCAGCAATGGCACCTCGCAGCATCCCCTCAAACGGTGCAACCACTGGACGACCGGCGACCTCACCAAGCTGTTGACCCCGCGACACGCGATCGCCGATGTCGGCCTGCCAGATGACCTCACCGTCGGTTGGTGCCCGCAGCACTCGTTGCGCCGACTTGCCACCAATCTCGCCGGGTATGCCTGTGTTGGGTAGCGCAGTTCCAGACCAGATGACCCGGCCGAGGCGATGGCCTCGCATGGTCTCAACGACTGCATGGCAATCCTCTCCGGCGGTGAATCCGGGGCCCAGTCCGACAACCAATAACGCGTCGCTCTTGGATGTGTCGATGTTGCGTTTGGCGAGCCGGGCGTCGATCACGGCGTCAGGACGAGCATCATCGAGGACACTGATGCGTCCGGCGACGACAACGGCTACGTCTCCGCTGGAGGCGAGCTCGCGGGCTGTTGCGACGGCATTTGCGGGGTTGTTGACCCGCACCCCACGCATACCTTCGATGCTGACGTCTCCATCGGTCACCGCGCTCGACAGTGCAACTGTGCGCCGCACGGCCAGTGGGGCAGCCAACTCAAGGACGGCCACGGGCCAGCCTGCTCGAGTTAGTCGCCAGGCCACTCCAGTAGCGAGATCACCCCCGCCACGGATCACGCACAGCGGCGCGTTCACCAGATGTCCGACCCGAGAGCCCAGGGCTAGGTGCGATGGTGAGCGATGACCTCGGCCATGATGCTTACTGCGATCTCCTCCGGGGTCTCCGCGCCCACCTCGATCCCGATCGGTGCGTGTACCCGATCGATGTCAGATGATTCGACGCCAAGTGCTTGCAGCCTCGCTCGGGTGGTTGCCCAGCGGCGGTCGCTCCCCATCACACCCACATAGCAGGCTCGGGTTGCGAGCAATGCAGGCAGAGCAGCTACATCGACATCGACGTTTCTGGTGACGAGAACCACCGAGACGTCCTCATCGATCACGCACTCCGCGAGCAGGTCATCAACAGTGCCAATCACGAGTTCATGCGGCTGAGCGGTTGGGGCCTCGCTTCGATCGGTGCTCGCTCCAACTGATCCGATTCCAACGTCTGACGTTTCCTCTTCGTCTGTGGACATGGGGCGGTCGTCGCTGGCAACCACTCGGAACCCGAGCCAGCGCGCCAGTTGCGCGACCGCTCGTCCCACGTGGCCGTATCCCACAACTACAACAGTCGGCTCCGGCATGTGCGGCTCCACAAAGACCTGGACATCTCCCCCGCAAACACCCGGGTCGCCCCGGCGGGGATCGATCAGACGATAAGACAGCAGCCGACAGCGCCCGTCAGTGAGTGCTTCCACGGCTTCGTCGATGACACGAGCTTCCATCTCGCCGCCGCCCACGGTTCCTGCGATGCTGCCATCCCGAAACACGAGCATCTTGGCGCCTGCGTGACGAGGCACCGAGCGTGATGTCTCGACGACCGTCGCCGAAGCCACCGCTACACCGGCCGATGCGGCGTCGGCAAGCTGGCGAAGCAAGCTCACGACCACAGGCGCACAGCTTGCTCACGGCAGCGCGCACGCAACTCGTCTACATCGGCACCAATCACATGTCCATCTTCGACGATCCACTCGCCGCCCACCATGACCGAGGCAACATGGCGAGCACTGCGCCACAAGATCAGCTGCTCAACCAGGTTGTGGCTCGTGACCGGTGTCGGCAGCCCATCGGCACCGTCAACCTCGACGAGTTGCAGATCAGCATGCCAGCCGGGCTCGAGGCGACCCACTTGCTGCAATCCCAATGTTTGAGCTGAGCCTTCGGTCGCCAGGTGCAGAACCGTTGCTGCGCCAATCGCTGCGGGATCAAGCATTGCCGCACGGTGGATCAAGAACGCTCCACGCATCACCGCAAACATGTCGTTGATGTAGCCATCAGAGCCAAGACCAACCGTCACACCACGACTGAGCATTTCAGGCACGGGCGCGATTCCGCCTCCCACCTCACAGTTTGACAGCGGCATGTGCGACACCCTGATCCCGCTTTGAGCGATGATATCGATCTCATCCTGAGATAGCTGCACGCATTGGCTGGCCTGGAAGCGAGGCGATGCCACCCCGATCTTCTCGTAGAACTCCAGGGTGCGCATGCCGTGATGCTGCTCACACCACCGACCTTCATGCACCCCTTCGTTGACGTGAGCGTGACAGAACACATCGTGTGCAGCAGCTCGCTCGAAGGCTTCACGGATCATCGACTCGCTACACGTGAAGGTCGTGTGAATGCACATCGCACCACTGACACGGCTACGGCGCTGCGAACCGCCGGCGCCGGACACTGCAGATGATGCCGCCTGACAAGCTTCGATGAAGTGAGAGTTCTCATCGAGCCCGGCCTGGCCGTTGAGGTCTCCCATCCGCTGCGTTGCCTCAAAAGACAGCACGCCTCGCAAGCCCGTAGCGGCGACGGCTTCAGCCTCAACGAACAGGGCACCAGGCAACGCATTCGGAGCTTCAAGGATGTCAAAGAAGCTGGTGGTGCCTCCGGCTGCTAGCTCCGTGGTCACCCAGGCTGCTGCAGCCTTGATCATCTCTTGATCTAAAGCGTTCTCAACGAGCGGCCACCAGTAGTCAGCCAAAAAACCCCAAAAGTCAGACACTGGCCGTTTCGGTGGCGGAACGCCATGAGCCAAAACGCCATACAGATGCACATGAGAGTTGACGAACCCGGGCAGCAAGACACATCCGGGATTGTCACGAAACTCGTCCTGGGGGTAGCGGGCCGCGAGAGTCTGCACGGAGCCGACCTCGCGTATGCGTCCGTCAAGGACGCGAACACCCCAGTTCCTAAGCGGCTCTCCAAGCGGTTCCGGTACCGCCCAGTCGGCCGAAACGATCAGGCCGGGGCGTGGGCGTTGATTGCTGTCCAAACCCGCTCCGGCGTGAAGGGCAACTCGTTGATGGCAATACCAGTGGCGTCGAGAATTGCGTTGCGAACCGCCGGCGCAACCCCGTCCTTGGGAATTTCCGCTACCGCCTTGGCACCAAACGGGCCGCTGTCTTCCATCGTTTGAACCAAGTAGACAGTCGTATCGGGCATCTCGTCAGCTCGGTAAATCTTGTAAGGGCCAAAGGCGGGGTTGACCATACGACCCGTCTCGTCCAAGACGATCTCTTCGCAGTGCGCATACCCGAGCGCTTGCAGCATCCCACCTTCGACCTGGCCACTGGCAGTAACCGGATTGATGGCCACGCCACAATCCACTGCCATCACCAGTCGAGTCACGGTGACCTGGCCGGTCTCAACGTCAACCTCAACCTCTGCGAACTGTGCTGCAAACGGGGGCGGGCAGTCAGGTGAGACATGCGACGCCGTGCCCATGATCTGTTCTTGTTCCTGCCAGTGCAAAGAGTCGAGAGCTATGTCTTGCAGACTCACTGAACGGCCGTCAGCTGCATATGCCCGCCGATCCCGCAACTCAATCGTGCATGGCTCATCAACATCAAGCAGCATCGCAGCCCGTTCTTTGAGACGCACCCGCACAGCTTCCGCCGCACGCAACGCAGCGGTACCGGAAATGTAAGTGGTTGACGAGGCATAAGCACCTGTATCAAACGGTGTCATATCCGTATCACTGGAATACACCTTGATGTCTTCTAGCGGTACTCCAAGCACCTCGGCAGCGATCTGTCCAATGACAGTGTCGGCACCGGTTCCAAGATCGGTCGCACCGATCAACATGTTGAAGGAGCCATCGTCGTTGAGCTTGATGGAACACCCGCCCATGTCCAGGAACGGGATTGCGGTGCCATGCATGCAGAAAGCAAACCCGATACCGCGGCGCACATTTGGCTTTTCTGGTGGCTGCTTCCAGGAACTGTCGTTGCGACGTTGCCAGCCGATCTCGCGCTTACCTTGAGCGACGCATTCCTCAATCCCTGATGACATCACTTTGGGGTACTCGTCTAGCTCTTCTTCAGCGACAGCACGCTCTCCGAGATGAGGAGCGATGTCCATCTCATCGCCTACTTTGACCCAGTTGCGCCGTTTAAAGTCGATCACATCTAGATCAAGTTCATGTGCAATGTCTTCCATGTGGGCTTCAAGGGCAAATTCGGCCTGCGGTGCTCCGTAGCCCCGGTATGCCCCAGGAACAGGAATATTGGTGTAGACGACATGGCATTCGAACCGTTTGCTGGCCGCGTTATATGAGGTCAGGCCGCGCAAGCCCGAAACGATCTGCACGGTGAACCCATGAGTGCCATAGGGACCAGTGTTACCAATGATTGCCATGTCTTGAGCGAGCAGTTTGCCGTCATGATCCACAGCAGTTCGGAAATTGATCGTTTGTGGATGGCGGGTTCTGCTGGCGTAGAACTCTTCAGCTCTATCTAGTTCAAGCCTTACAGGACGCCGTGTTGCTATGGCTAAGTGAGCTACAATGTCTTCGATCAACATCTCTTGTTTGGCGCCAAAACCCCCGCCAATACGGGGCTTGATGACCCGGATGTCTTTGATCTCCATGTCGATTAGTGGAGCGAGCATGCGGCGAGTGTGAAACGGCACCTGTGTGGCTGTGCGCACCACCATGCGTTCATCAGAGTCGAGCCATGCCATCGAAATATGAGGCTCAATGGGGCATTGTTGAACCTGATGAACCCGGAATGTCTGCTCAAAGACATGAGGAGCTATTTCGAAGTTAGTGTCAAGGTCTCCCCGTCTGGCGGTGATGTGATGAACCAGATTTCGGTCGGCATCACATATATGAGTCGTGTCAGCTTCGTCATGGACTTTGGCAGCCTCGGCATCCATTGCGCTACGCTCATCAAAGACTGCCGGCAGCGCCTCGTATTCGACTTCGATCAACCCAAGAGCCTGCTCAGCAATCTCAACTGTGTCTGCTGCTACGGCGGCGACACGATCACCAACATGGCGAACTCTGTCGTCGAAACTGACCTGATCATAGGGATGGGGGTTGGGCCAACTCTGCCCTCCTGATGCGTACTTGACCCGGGGAGTGTTCTTGTGATGCAGCACCGCTCGCACACCCGGCAGAGCGCACGCTTTAGAGTCGTCAATGCTGACGATGCGAGCGTTGGCATGCGGGCTACGCAAAACCTTCGCATACAGCATGCCTCGAGGTTCCATGTCATCGGTGAAGGCAGGATTGCCCTTGGCGAGGCGTACCGCATCAACCTTGACCTCAGGTTTGCCGACAACTGACATGTCTGGCACTTCCCGGGACGGCACGAGACGAGGCACTGCCGACGGAGCCACCGGAGCAGGGTCATCGGGCTCGCCATCTGGAGGACGCACACCGTCGGTTAGAGGCTTGACGATGCGTGGCGCAAACGCTGTGGGTGTCTCGCCTCGCATCACCGCGGCAGCACGCCGAACCGCCTCGACGGGTTTCGCATGTGCCGTCTCGCGATCGAGGATGCCCGAGAGCATGTCGCGAATGTCGTCCTCGGAGGGGTCGGGGTTCTCATCCAGCAATGCCAGCGTGCCGAGAATCATCGCCCCCGCTGAGTAACCCGACTGGAACGCTCCAACTGCAACGAAAGCTGCCTGCACCGGGTGTAGCTCACGGGACACGTTGAGTGACTCGACGGTGGTGACCTTGTGTCCATGAGCCGACGCCGCGAGTATCACATCAGCAGAGGCGAGCCGGCCGTCATAGAGCACTGCCGCTGCCCCGGTCTCGCCACTCTCGGAGCCATAGTGAACCGAGAACATGCCCAGGCGTCTCAGCACTTCGCGCAGGTTGTGATGGGGCTGGATCTCGGTGCTGACCTGCTCGCCGTTGAGTTCGAAGGTCACCTGCATGGTGTTGGGTGTCTGAGGGTTCATGCTTGATTGAGTTGGACGAGGACCCGTGCTGCGAGGGTTGCGACAAGGTGAAGCCGGTAGCTGCGACTGCCACGGAAGTCTGCGACCGGGGCTAGTCCCCCGGTGGGATTGCAGGGGTTGAGCAATGTGACTGTTGGGCCGACACCGGTGGCTACCAAAGTGTTGGTGCCTTCGTGGCGACGGCCATAGACAGCCACAATCGGGACGTCTGCAGGTGTTCGTCCCGTCTTTGCTGTAGCGGCCAGTCCAGAAGTGTTGATGCTGATCGATGTGATCAACGCAGTTGGGGGGAAGGCATTGCTGAGCAGCTCCTGAAGGCTCGTTTGGTGGGTGGTCGTCGAGCCGTTGAGCGTGGCGATCTCGACGGTGCAATCGTGGGCTAGCAAGGCAGCAAGCAGCAGGCTCTCGGACGACGACTTGGCAACCAAGCCGCCAACCGTTGCGAGCGTTCGCAGCGTGGAGGGCTGTTCTGTTCGGGCGACTTCACGCAGAGAATCGGGAAGCAGATCGCAGCGTCGCAATTCGTCAAGAGTTGCTGTCGCTCCGATGCGTAACCGGTTGTCTCCTAAGGGTCGGATCTCGCTGAGCCCGAGTGCCTGCAGGTCGACCGCCTCGAGACTGCTTGGTTCGCGATCGGCGTTCAGGGTGGTTCCACCCGCTAGCGGAACTCGCTGTGGCTCGGCCAGCAACTCCAGCGCTTCCGCGACACTGCCCGGACGGTGATAGGCGGCAACAAGCGGCATAAGCGAACGTTACACACCCAAACCTCCCACCCCGAAAGCCAGCCCACACCAGCACCTAGCCCGCTGGCCTGCCTGGCCCGTAGCGCTAGTGGTGTCATACCCCTTCTTGATAATGGAGCCAGTCGAGATGGTGAGTGTCGCTCGCGCAACGGTGGCTGGTACTTGGCTCTCGGCTCGGACAGTTACTCAGGTTCTAGGGAAGGGAGAGAACGGACGATGACAGTTACTACAGCAGCTATGGAGGCTCTGGATCGGGCCTCGATTGGCAGGCCGATCACCCGCAACGGGGTGTCGCTCATGCCGGTGTACCTGCACCAGCAACTGAGCCAGACCGTGCAGACTGGCAGTGCCATCTCCTTGAGGTATGAGGAACTGAATGGTGGTTCCGTACCGACGCTGCGTGTGTTCAACGAAGGCGCGCGTCTTGCGCTGATCGTTGCCGGCGAACTGCTTGAGGGGGGCCTGCAAGACCGCACACTCAACGTGAGCGTGTTGGTGTCCGCGCACTCCTCGGTGGACGTGCCAGTTTCATGCGTTGAGTCGGGCCGCTGGGGTCGGCGGGAACAAGGGCGCAACTTTGAATCGAACTTCACATACGCGCCGAACGGGGTTCGCGCTACCAACCAGAGTTCCGTCGCTCGGCACATGAAAGCGTCTCGCAGCCGCCACAGCGATCAGGGTGCCGTCTGGAATGCCGTTGAACAGCAGCTAAGCGAGATGGCGCTGAACGAACCCTCGCCGTCCGGCAGCCACGGCTCAACGTCAGCGGCCTCACACCGGTTTAACACTCGTTCGGTTATGGCGTCATATGAACATGCTGGCAGGGACCACAAGTGGCGTTCGGGCGTTGAGGAACTGATCGATATGGGCCCGCTTCCCAACCAGTGCGGTGTGGTGGTTCGCCCACGGTCGGTGGATTGTTGCGTGCGACGTGTTTGCCACCGCAGAGTTGCTTGCGGCGCACTGGCCCGCGCTAGTGCGTTCGTACCTGATCGAAAGGCCCAAGAGCTATGGACGCCCGTCAGCGACGTACGCGCTCCGCATGCTGCGGTTGTTCGCTAATCCGGCAACGGTCAGCTCAGCCGGGGTGGGCGTTGGCGAGGAGTTTCACGTAACCACGTCAAGAGGTACCGGACAGGCGCTGACTTTCGGCGGCTGCGTGATGCATGCCAGCATCTTTGCTTCAAAGGTGCCCTAGCTAGGAATCAGACGATCGTCCTTATTATTTGCGTAATGCGATGGCGAATGCTGGCTGAACGGGGATTCAGGTAAGTCGGGTGTTGATGCCAGCACGGCGAAACAGGCGCTGAGCGGTGTCGCGGCCGCTCGCGGTGATTGCGGCCTCATCGGCAACCAGTAGCTGGCCATCTCGGATCAAGACCCTGCCATCGACAATCACGTCTCGAACGTCACGAGGCGTGGCGTTGAAAACCAGCGCACTCTCAACACGGTGAACCGGAGCAACGAAGACCGACCCCAGATCGACCACTAGCAGATCAGCACGCCGACCCTCAGCAATCATGCCGAACTCATGGGGCATCCCGAAGGCAGCGGCACCTCCCCGGCAACCCATTGACAACACTTCCTCGGGTTGCAACACCAGCGGATCAAGGTGGTGAACCTTCTGCAACAGCACCGTCGCTTTGAGGACTTCAAACATGTCCTGGCGGTTGTTGCTACCCGGGCCGTCGCTGGCAAGGGCCACCGTGATGCCACGGGCTCGCATGTCGGGTATCCGCGCCACGCCCGACGCCAGATACATGTTCGACACTGGGCAGTGCACCACCACCGAACCCGAGGAGGCGATCAGGTCAAGTTCGCTGTCATCTAGCCAGACGCTGTGAGCGAGCTGCACATCCGGGCCGAGCACGCCGAGCGATTCGAGCCAGGCAACGTGGCGCATGCCGCGCTCTTTGAGGCTCATCTCAACCTCTACCAGAGTTTCAGCGCAATGGATGTGGGTACCGCGGCCCCAACTCCGGGCAGCAGCCACCGTGGAACGCATCGCCGCGTCAGAACAACCCCAGGGGATTAGCGGCGCAAGTTCGACACGGATGCGGTCGTCGTGGCTGCCGTCCCAGCGCATCCGAGCCACATCCGCGCCAGCTATTGCCTGCTCGGCGCTCTGGGTAAGGGGCGGGTGATAATTGCGGTCGGCCCAGCCGTGAGCGAGCAGGAAGCGCACTCCGAGTTCGTCGGCGGCTCGACACACCGCGTCGTTGATGCCGTCATCCACCTGGATGTATTGGTGGTCGATCACCGTTGTGGCACCACCACGCAGGTTCTCAACCAGACCGGTGCGGGCGGCTGCGTACGCGGTGTCAGCATCGAGATGCTCGGCTGCAGGCCAGATGCAATCACGCAGCCAGTCGAGCAGTGCCTTGTCGTCAGCTAGCCCTCGAAAGAACGCCTGGAACAGGTGTGTGTGAGCGTTGGTCATGCCAGGCATCACCGCACATCCCGAGGCGTCAATCAGTTCAGCGGCTTGACGCATCCGGGCGGAGGGAGGATCTCCGGCAGCCACTTCGCAGATCCGGTTGCCCTCGACGTAGATCCATCCCGGATCAAGGATCGTCGCCGAGTCATCGACAGTTACAACCGCCCCACCAAAGACAAGTGTCCCAGATGTCGCCATCGGTAGCGGGCTTTAGGGATCCCAGTTGGCGAAGGTGTCGATCACCGGCACCATGTCGTCCATCAATGGGTACAGCACTGGGCAAGTCACACCGGCATCGATGAACTCTGCGACAGTGTCACGACACTCGCTGGCGCTGCCGACCGCCATGATCGAGCGCACCAGGCTGTTGCCGATGAGCGGTGCTGCTTTGAGATAGTCGGCCTCGGTTGCCGGCCAACCCACGACCTGCTGCACCCGCTCGATCAACTCTGGGTCGGCACCTGATGCGGCCATGATGTGCGGCTCGGTGCCCAAGTAATAGGCAACCAACGACTTGCCGACGAGCAGTGCCTCGTCAGGATCATCCTCCGAGAGGCAACAAATCAGAAGCTCGGGACGGTCAATCTGTTTGATTGTCCGCCCGGAGCGGGCCGCTCCAATTGCGACCCGGTTCACCGCATCACGAATGTAACTCGTCGGTACGACGTAATTGAGCATGGCCCCGTCAGCTATCTCGCCGGTTAAGTCCAACATTTTCGGGCCGGTCGCACCTACGTATATGGGGATGTTGCGAGGCGAGGAATCACCGTAAGCCACATCAAGGCTGACCCGGTCAAGTTGCACGAACTCGCCCTCGTAGCTCACCTCTTCCATGGTGAACAGCGCCCGGATTGCCTCCACATACTCACGCATCGCCTTGAGGGGCTTGCGTCGACCGGCTCCGACCCGGCCAGCGATCGGCTCCCACCAGGCGCCGAGACCAAGCATCACCCTGCTGCCACCATCAGGGGCCGGCCCACCAAGTTCATGCATGGTGCTCCAGGTGGCTGCGATAACGGCTGCATTGCGGGTGTAGATGGGCAGCACGCCGCTAGCGATCTTCAAACGCTTGGTTGAGGCAAGCAGTGCGCTCATCATCGCTACGCAGTCACGGGCAAGGCGCGTGTCTGCCTGCCATATCTCGCTGAATCCACACTCCTCGGCGTACTTGGCCATCTCGAGCTCATAGGCGATCGGATGTTTGTCCTGGAAGTACAGGGCCATGCGCTGCGTCACGAACCCAGATTGTTCCATATGAGACGCCCCTAAGCCCTCACGTAGGATCGGAGATCGTGGTCTCTCATCCGATACAGCCAACGTCCATTGCGCCGCCGGCGGCACGTTATGCGCATGCGGTAGCTACCAGCGATGCCCGCACGTGGCTGCACACATCTGGGGTAGTGCCAACACGTGCTGATGGCTCGGTACCGGCAGCCATTGGCGAACAGGCCGCAGTGATCTGGCAAAACATCTCAGCGATGCTCTCTGAGGCCGGCATGCAAGCGTCTGACATTGTGTCGGTTACGACCTATGTGGTGCCGGGTCACAACCTGAAAGCCGTCATGGCAGAGCGGGATCGCTTCCTTGCTGGCCACTTAGCTGCATCGACGCTGGTTGTCGTTCCCGAACTGGCACAACCTGCATGGAAGATGGAGATCGCCATCGTCGCCGCCCGCTAGGTCAGATTCTTGAGCGTGGACTCGTGTGCTTGGAGGTCGCCACCGTAACCGCCCACTAGCGAGCGGCCGACTCGCTAGCTAAGACTCGCTGCTGTGGCTCCTACGCGCTCGACGAATGCGTCAATCTTGGTCGCATCCACCCGGTCGATGCCATAGAGCGACACCCAGCGAAGCCGGGTGCGGGGAGCGCACAGGCGAGTAACAGTGCGACGCAGCAACTGCCGCCCCGGCTCGCCTTGCAGGCGGTTTACCCATTTGGTGGAACCATGAGTTGTGACCGCTACGAGGTGGCGCACGGCTGCTAAAGGCGAGTCAGCAAGGTCAGATCCACCGTCGATCCAGGGTCCAAGCTCGGTCTGCACCCAACCAAGCAGCGGTGCCGGTAAGCCTCCCCACCAGGTCGGGTACACCAGCAGCAGAGCTTCTGCACCCTCCACAGCCGACGCGTCGATGTGTTCCCCCTGGGTGAGGCAGGCCAGGTTCACTTCATGGCCACCCGCAGTGAGTTGATCTACTACCCGATCTCGCAAGGCGGCGCTGAGGCTGTCCTCTAGAGGGTGGGCGTGCAACACGACACAACGCACCGCTGCAGACTACTGCTCGCTCGGCACTGGCCTAAGATCGCAGCGTGGCTAGCGATGCGGTGGAATGGTCAGACTTTGAGGCGGCCGATGAGGAGCTAGCTCGCCTGGTATCGGCACGCTTTGCTAGTCACCGTCATGGGTTGATGGCGACCATCCGATCCGATGGCTCCCCGAGATTGTCTGGCATGGAAGTGCCAATCCGTTCTGGACACCTGTGGCTAGCGATGACGCCTGGCTCCCGTAAGGCCAATGACCTCAACCGTGATCCCCGCTTCGCATTGCACAGCGCTCCCGACTCCGAGCGGCTGCCTCACGGTGACGCCAGGGTTGATGGGGTCGTGCGAGTCGCAGATAGCCATGAGCGACAGGCATTCATCAAGGGGCACCGTCACCCGATCGATGACCCGACGATTATGGAACTATTCGTCGCTCAGATCAATCGCGCAGTGGTGGTGCGGGTGCAAGGCAACACGTTGCTGATCGAATGCTGGACACCCGGGTCGGGACGCACCACGCACAAGCAGAGATAGCAGGGATAGACGGCCCCCAAGGCGAGCCCCAGATCGGCGCCGACGAGCCGCGGATCGGTACCGTTGAGCCGCGGCTCAAGGCAGAGGCTCGCCGGAATGTACGATTGAACGCGTGGATCTGCGCAGCTGGATCATCGGCGATCTGAAGTCACTTCACACCAAGCTCGGCGGTGGCGTTGTGAGCCGGATCCCCCCTCAGCGATGCCGTGAGCGAGCCGATGGGGGTGGGGTAGCACCCGTCTATGTCTTGTGGCACCTGGCTCGCCACCACGACGTGGCCGTTAACGGCGCCATCCGGAACTCTGATCAGGTGGTGACGAACTGGAGCCACCAGCTTGGGATCTCCGAGGACTTCTGGCGCGGCCTAGCAGAAGGCGAAGACACCGACCTAGTAGACGTGCTGGACCCTGAGGCGGTCGGGGTTTATGCACTTGACGTGATTGACAACACGGGTCGTTGGTTGGCCTCAGAAGGACTTCCTGAGATGGACGCCCAGCCCGACACCGCCTCAACGCTGGCATCAATGGGGACTCCGCAGGATCGTTTCGGTTGGTTGTATGGGATGTGGGATGCCAAGCCCAACTCCTGGTTCCTGCAGTGGAGTGCAGTGGGGCATGGTTTCAACCACCTCGGCGAGCTGATCTCGATACGCAACCGGATGGGTCTCAGCCCGTTCTAAGTCACCTGCCCTATCACACTCCCCGATCGCGCTCGTCACAGACCGCGCTGGTCGTCTAGGTGTGAGGAGTGCCAGCTGAGCACACTTCGCTCGAGTGCGATCAGCAGCACAACGAAGACGACGCCGATGAACGCCAACACGAACACCGAACCCCAGAGTTGTTCGACCAAGAGCCGTGATTGAGCTACCCGGGCAGCATTTCCGAGGCCTTCTTTGGAGTTGAAGAACTCGCCTATCACTGCGCCGACAAGCGCTAGGCCCACACAAATCCGTCCCGCAGCAAAGAGGTAGGGCAGGGAGTGCGGGATGCGCAGCCGCCAGTAGATCTCCCAAGTACTGGCGTTGACCGAACGCAGCACTTCCAGGGTTTCGGGGTCGACTGAGCGCAAGCCAACAAGGGCATTGGCCACGAACGGCACCCAGGCAAACAGCATTGCGGTGAGGATCTTGGGCCACGGCGAGAACCCGAACCACAACAGAAACACGGGAACCAGCACCGCTACCGGAGTGGATTGAACCAGGATGATGACCGGCATCGTGGCCCGCTCCGCAAAGCGAGAGTGCGCCATCGGCGTGGCAACGAGCACAGCAGCAACCAGGGCGATCCAGAAGCCCCAGAACGCTTCCTGCACCGTGACCAGCCCGTGTCGCCAGTAAAAGTCCGGGTTGGTCACGACATGGGCAATCACATCGGATGGCTGGGGCAGCGTGAGCGGCGAGAAGTCACGCACACGGACGTAGATCTCCCAGCCCCCGAAGAACACCAGCAGCCCTACGCAGGGTGCGAGCATCAACAGCGCTCGCCTCAAGGGTCGACGCTGGGACACTGCCGGCAGCTCATCGACCCTGTCAGACGTATCGAACTCGGGGCGGGGATCCTGATTCATCCCGACCATCCCTGACGCAATGCCGCCCTCACCTCGGCAACGATCTGGTGGTAATCGTCTGAGTCTTCAATCTCGGCGTGGCGTGGCCGTGGTAGCGCCACATCAATCACCGAGGTAACCCGACCTGGCCGCGCTGCCAGCACAACGATCCGATCCGACAGCACAACGGCCTCAGGGATCGAGTGCGTCACGAACAGCACTGTGCTCGCGGCACTCTCGCACAGGTCGACAAGCACGTAGCGCATCTCGGATCGGGTGATCTCATCGAGAGCCGAGAACGGTTCATCCATCAGCAGAACCCGAGCACCTAGGACGAACGCCCGAGCGATGCTGACTCGCTGCTGGAGACCACCGCTCAACTCGTGCGGTCGGGCGTCGAGAAAGGAACTCAAGCCGATCCGGTCGAGCAGTTGTAGCTGCTCACGCTCAGACATCGCGGTGGCAGCGTCGCCAGGTTGACGGTTGACCTCCACGAGCAGCGACACGTTGCGCTTGACACTGCGCCAAGGCAACAGCGCTGGGTGCTGGGGCACGAACCCGTATCGCTTGTTGCGCCGGGCCTCGCCCGGAGTGGAACCGTCGACCGTAACCGTGCCACGGTCAGGCGTTAGCAACCCGGCAGCGAGGCGCAGCAACGTCGACTTGCCACAACCCGAGGGGCCGATCACGCTCACGAATTCAGCCTTGTTGACATCAAAGCTCACCCGGGACAGGGCATGCACTGCCCGGCCTCGTGGTTGGAACCACTTTGAGACCGAATCGAAGCTGATCACCACATCGGGGTCTAGGCCATCACCGAGCCAGTCGCTAACAGGACTCGCCAAACACCCAACAGGCGAGAGTTAGGTGCTCGCCTCATAGGCCTCACAAGTCACGGGCCAGGCCAGATCAGGTCAGCGCCGTCATAAATACTTGCGGCTATGTCAGCGTTCACCATTGATCGCCAGTCAGGTTCGGTTTCAAAGACACCCGCTGTGACCATCGCATTGATCTCCGAACCGAGAAGCTCGACGTCAGGGATCCCGATGCCGACGCCTTCAGGTGCTAGATCAGCAACCAGCGCAGATTCCACTCCCCAGCGACTCCGTTCCGCTTCCTTGGCGAAGTACAGAGGGTTACCGGCCGCTTCGATCAACTCGAAAGCATTGTCGAGCGCAATATCGGGATTGGCCACCGCGAACTCGTGTCCTCGAACGAGAGCCCGGACCATGTCCGTAACCAGATCGGGATTCTCATCAATGAGAGCCTGAGTGGTGAATGACATAGCAAAGCTGGCTGGTATCTCAAAGTCGAGTGGATCAAGCATGGTGAAGTTCACACCGTTGTTACGCAAAGTGTTCGGCTCATTTGACTTGTAAACGGGCAGAGCATCTATGCCTAATGCCAGGTGTGCCATCGGGTCGAAACCATCTAGCAAAACCTCTTCAAAGCAGCTCCGCTCGACACCCGAAAGCGCCACTGAGGCTTGCAACGAGTAAGGCAGGTCGCCCTTAATGCCAACGAGGTGACCGCAGAGTCCAGCAAAGTCGGTGATCGCACTTCCCTCTGGCAACACGATCGCTTCGATAGCGGTACGACCACGATGCAGCAGGGCTACCAGGTCACCTTCGCCTGCGATGTTGTTGTTGACGAGTTCTGAGAATGAGGCTGACTCACCAAATTGGGCCTGCCCTCCGATTACGAGCGCTCCATTGGAAGGCGCAAAGCCGGGCTGCAGTTCCACATCAATGCAGAGCTCCTCGAAGAAGCCCTGAGCGTCGGCGACGATGGCGTCAATGATCCCAGCCGCAGCCGCGAAGTTGAACCCAGTCACGAAGGTGATCGTCCCGGCATCCCGGTTGTTCTGGCATCGCTGCGAGACAGCTTGCGATCCGGAACCAGCACCACCGCCACTGCAGGCCGCTGCCACTAACAGCAACACTGCGAATGCCCAAACGAGATGACGCGAACGGATCCGGGTCGCCCTGAACTTCATATGTAGGTCCAATCCTTGCGTAAGGCTGTGCGAGCAATACCGACCGGAGTCGGACAGATATGGGAAGCAGGGTGACGCTACCAGTTGCTTACGATTACACCATGAGCCGGCGCCTCGAAGACCTCACTGGACCAGAGATTGGTGAGCACATCACCTCTTCGTCGGTGATCGTGCAACCCATTGGTGCTGTTGAGCAACACGGCCCGCACTTGCCGCTGTCAGTTGATCATGTGATTGCACACGAAGCCGCCGAAGCCCTCGTCGACGAGTACGGCGACGATCACGACCTGTGGCTACTGCCGACGCTGTCCGTCTCAAAGTCCAACGAACATGCATGGTCGCCAGGCACGGTGTGGCTGTCGGCAGAGACCCTGCTTGCGGTGCTCTTAGATATCGGTCGCAGCGTCCATAGCACCAACGCTGCGCGGCTGGTGTTTCTCAACGGTCATGGCGGCAACTCGGCGCTGCTCAACGTTGCCTGTCGCGAGATCAGGCTGGCGCACGGTCTGATGACATTCCTGGTGCATCCGTTCGTGCCCGCAGATCACGGTGGTAGCTCACCAGAAGCCGAACTCGGGATGGGCATCCATGGCGGCCACGACGAAACCTCGGTCTTCATGCATCTCCGCCCCGACCTCGTGCATCTCGAGAGAGCAGAACGTGCGGTTCCCGAGCGTCTTGACGACAACCGGCACGTGCGTTTCGGTGGCTTGACATCGTTTGGCTGGCTCTCGAATGACTTCGGTCCGCGCGGACACATCGGTGATCCCACCGGTGCCACAGCCGAGCATGGCAAGTACCTGTTTGAGACTGCAGTGCGCCTGCTTGGCGAGCAGATGGCAGAGATCGCCACGTTCAACTTCGGCCGCTAACGCATTCAGCGCACTTCACGAACATCTGCGACCCACCAATCGACGCCTATGGACGAACCCGCTCGCCGGGTCGCACCGAAATCTCAACATGCAACATGACGCGTTGAGGTCGGGGCACGATCGCCCCGACCTCAACTTTCTTGAGTTCTTTCGGTCAATCACCCACCAGCCGGGTCACCCAGGAGGCGAGCCGGCCGGGGGGCCTCCCGGACCTATGGCATCCAGGCGCTCCAGGTTGCTTCATTGGCGGCGATCCACTGAGCAGCCGAGTCATCAACGCTCATGCCTTCGCCCTCAATGGCCGCGAGCATCGAAACCTGATCCGCAGTGGAGTAGTTGAAGTTGTGCAACAGCGTCCAAGCCGCCGGAGCCCCATCTTCTAGACCTGCCCAGACGATCTTGAAGAGATTGTCCGCCGGGTAGTCACAATCCACACCACCGGCATCGGCCCTGGCTGCACACTCATCGGTGTACTCAGGCAGCTGCACCTCTACCAGATCGAAGCTCTTGAATGCCGAGTGAGGTGTCCAGAAGTAAGACAGCACCGGCTCCTCACGAGCAAACGCCGCATCAAAGGAGGCCCGGATCGCTTCCTCGGAACCCGCATAGACGATCTCAAGAGCGAGCCCGAGGTTGTCAATGATGTTCTGCTCATAGGTCACCCAGCTGGGATCGCCGTGCAGGATCTGACCGAGGTCACCGGTCTCAGCAGTAGCGAACAGCCCTGCAAGAGCGGGATCCGTGAAGCCTTCCCAGGTTGCTAGCTCGGGATGCTGCTCAACCATGTAGGCGGGCATCCACCAGCCGATCTTGCCAACCGGGCCCAGCAAACCAGCATCAACAACATGGCCGTCTGGGTTGTCGATGAAGTCAGCACGGTTCTGGGCGTGACCCGACGGCCACACCTCAAGCGAAGCGTGCAGGTCACCTGTGTTGATAGGTGACCACTGCGCATTTTCGTCAAGGTTGGTTATTTCTACGTCATAGCCGATCTGCTCGAGGAGTTGGGCTGCAACAGCGATGTTCGCTCTCGAACCGTTCCACGGGTTGGCTACCAGTTGGATTGTGGTGATGTCACCGAGGTCTGGCCCGGCCATCACGGCCTCTTCCGCCGCCATAGTTGCTTCAGCAGCGGCTGCCTCGGCGGCGGCTGCTGCATCCTCTGCAGCTGCTAGATCTGCTTCAAGTTCGGCTATCGCATCCGCGCTTGCCTCGGTATCGGCCATTGCCTCCGCTAGTGCTGCTTCTGCTTCAGCTGCCTGAGCTGCTGCTGCTTTTAACTCACTCATTGCGTCAGCGGCGTCAGCAGCTGCTTGATCTGCGGCCGCTTGTGCCGCGGCGGCATCAGCCTGAGCCGCCTCGAGCTCGGCAGCGTCCGCCGCCGGCGTGTCTTCTGTGTCATCTCCACAAGCTGATGCGAGCAAGCCGAAGACGGCCAGGACCGCCGTCAGCCTCCAGATGGTCTTTCTAATAAAGGTTCCCTCCGCTTCCTTTTATGGTGGTTTCCGAGCCGCTCCAAGTCGCGCGGCAGCCGTTAACTCGCTATTTCTAGCAGGGCATCGATATCTTCGCTGCCGGACACTGCCCCAGCCACTTGCCTAGGATGCGCGGGTGACCGATGACGTTCACAACAACAATCCAGCTAACACCGAGGCACCAGTCACACCTCTAATCTGCAACGACGTAACGAAGGTGTTCGGCTCCGACATTGCGGGGGCTCACAAGCTGATGGCACAGTCGGCGAGCCGCCAGGAGGTGCTTGAGCGCACCGGCTGCGTTGTGGCGGTGCGTGACGTGTCATTCACGGTCGGACTCGGTGAGACATTCGTTTTGATGGGGCTATCGGGATCGGGCAAGTCGACGCTGATCCGCTGCCTGTCACGGTTGATTGAACCGACGAGCGGTTCGGTCACCATTTACGGCTCGTTCCTCAGTGATCTCAATCAGCAGCAGTTGCGCGATTTACGCCGGCAACGCCTGACGATGGTCTTCCAGCATTTTGGAATTGTTCCCGCATCGCACGGTGATGGACAATGTCGCTTTCGGGTTGGAGATTCAAGGGGTTGCCAAAGCACAGCGATACGAGCGTGCCACCGAGGTGCTGTCGGTGGTGGGGCTCGGCGAGTGGGCCGATCACTTTCCCCAGCAACTCTCGGGCGGGATGCAACAGCGTGTCGGGCTCGCCCGAGCACTTTGCGTTGAACCACAGATTCTCTTCTTTGATGAGCCATTCTCGGCGCTCGATCCGCTAATCCGCCGGGAGGTGCAAGACGAACTGCTGGCGCTGCAGGCCGACTTGCAGCGCACCCTCGTGTTCATCACGCATGACTTTCATGAGGCACTGAAGCTCGGTGACCGGATCGCCATTATGAAAGACGGTGAACTGGTGCAGGTTGGCCGACCCGAGGAGATCGTTTCGGCACCGGCAACTGACTATGTGAAGGCATTCACCGAGGATGCTCCCAAGACAAAGGTCATAACCGTGCGTTCCGTGTTGAAGCCTGCCGCGGGTGGCCGCGCCCGTCGTGCGACGGCACCAACCGTCACCCTTGACATGGTGCTTGAGGAAGTTCTGCCGACGCTGCTATCTACCCAGCGCGATCTGGGCGTGGTTGATGACGCCGGCAACTTGGTGGGGGTCGTAGACAGGCAACGCGTAGCCGCCTTGCTCGGCACTGGATGACACCGTGACCACCGCTGCGCCACCCGCCGCTGGCAGCATCCGGGCCAACATTGATGCACGCCTCGAGGCTGAACGTCGCCGGCGCATGCGCACTACCGCGGAGTTGTGCGCCGGTGCAGTTGTGCTTGTGGCAACGCAGTTGCTGCTTACTTCAGTTGGTGGGTTTCCCGACTCGTGGGTGATTCCGCTAGCCGACTGGGTTGATGACATCCGTCGATGGGTTATCGACAACCAAACCACCCACTGGAGCTTCTCGTGGATCTTTAACCCCCGTCAGTGACTCCATTGATTGGGGTTTGCGAACGTCGAACGTTTCCTGCTGTGGCTCCCCTGGTATGTAGTGACTGCTGGCACTGCGATGCTTGCCACTGCTGTTCTGGGGGTGCGAGGCGGCATCCGGGCCAACATTGATGCACGCCTCGAGGCTGAACGTCGCCGGCGCATGCGCACTACCGCGGAGTTGTGCGCCGGTGCAGTTGTGCTTGTGGCAACGCAGTTGCTGCTTACTTCAGTTGGTGGGTTTCCCGACTCGTGGGTGATTCCGCTAGCCGACTGGGTTGATGACATCCGTCGATGGGTTATCGACAACCAAACCACCCACTGGAGCTTCTCGTGGATCTTTAACCCCCGTCAGTGACTCCATTGATTGGGGTTTGCGAACGTCGAACGTTTCCTGCTGTGGCTCCCCTGGTATGTAGTGACTGCTGGCACTGCGATGCTTGCCACTGCTGTTCTGGGGGTGCGAGGCGGCATTTTGTCTGCTGTCGGCGTGCTGTATTTCGGTGCTATCGGCTTGTGGGAAGAGAGCCTGCAGACGGTCGCTTTGATGACGATCGCAGTGGTGATCTCGGTAGCGATCGGAATCCCGCTAGGCATCGCTTCGGCCCGCTCCGACCGGGTGCAGCAGGCGATCCGACCGGTGCTAGATGCCATGCAGACGCTGCCCGCTTTTGTGTATCTAATCCCGGTTGTATTGCTGTTTGGTGTTGCACGCGTTCCAGCGATCATCGCTTCAGTTATCTATGCGTTGCCCCCGGTTTTGCGCCTGACCGACCTCGGGATCCCTGAAGTGCCCGCTGTGACAGTTGAAGCGGCGGAGATGTTTGGCGCCACACCACGCCAGGTGCTTCGCAAGGTGCAGTTTCCGCAGGCATTGCCGAGCGTGCTCACAGGCATCAACCAGACGATCATGATGGCGCTGAGCATTGTGGTGATAGCCGCCCTGATCGGTGCCGGGGGGCTCGGTCAGGTGGTGCTCGAGTCGCTGCAGCGGCTGTTTGTGGGTCGCGCTTTCGAGGCTGGGTTAGCCATCGTCGTGCTGGCGATGTTGATGGACCGGATCACTCACGGTGCTGCCTATGTGAGCCCCCGCAGACACTTACGGTTCATGCCTGATTCCTGGGCTAGCAACCCTGTCGTCAGACGTATTGAAGGTGCTGCTAGCAGGGTCGACGATTGGATTTGTGCTCTAGGTGGGTGGCTCGCTGACGGATTCGGTGCAGTTGGCCCACTCGGGTTCTTGAAGCGCTATCCGCGACGGGTGCTCGGCTTGGTGTTGCTGCTGGTGAGGATCATCGCTGGTTCGGTGTGGAGTGTCGCTGAGTTCCCCTCAGCGATCTCGTTGTCGCTTGCGTCACAGATCGACTGGCTGGTTGATTGGGTACGCGACAACCTCTATGAGATTGGGGGCACCTGGATCGGTACTGGGCCCTTTAGTGACGCCATCACGATCTACGCCGTTAAGCCTTTGCGTGAGTTGCTCAGCATGGATCTTGCTTGGCCGGTAGTGGTGCTCGCGGCCGCGCTTGCGGGGTGGCGGCTCGGTGGCGTGTCGCTGGCAACGTTTGCAAGCGCGTGCGTTTTGGGCATTGGTGTGCTGGGAACCTGGGGTCTATCGATGGACACACTGGCGCAAGTTGTTGTGGCTGTTGTGTTGGCAATCCTGTGCGGGATCCCACTTGGCGTGCTGGCAGCCCGCAGCGACCGCTTTCTCAAGGTGCTCAAGCCAGTGCTTGACTTCCTGCAGACGATCCCCAGCTTCGTGCTGTTGGTGCCGGTCATCATCATGTTTCACGTCGGCCGGATACCCGGGATCATCGCATCGGTGCTCTATGCATTACCCGCGGCGACACGGTTGACGAACCTGGGGATCCGTCAAGTGGCGGGTGAAGCTACCGATGCGTCGAAGGCCTTTGGTGCCACTCGTGGTCAGACCTTGCGCAAGGTTCAGATGCCACTGGCTGCCCCGAGCATCATGGCTGGCATCAACCAGACGGTGATGCTGGTTCTGGCGATGGTCGTTATTGCCGGGCTGGTCGGAGGTGGAGGGCTCGGACTTGAGACCGTAAAGGGCTTGAGGCGAAGCGACTCGGTGGGCTCCGGTTTCGTAGCGGGCCTCGCGATCGTGTTGCTCGCCATGCTGCTCGACAGGTTGTTGCAAGCATGGACCCGACGTTTCACCCCAGTGAAGGGCAATACCTAAGTCAGACGATTGCTGCCCTTGGCGGGCACGGCGGTTAGGGAGCTCTTGGGGTTGACGGGACGGGGTCGGCCGGATCGTTAGCGACCCCTCCAGCGTGGCTCACGTCCCTCAGCGAAGGCGCGTGGACCCTCGATGGCATCTTCGGATGCCAACATCGCTTCGTAGGCATCAAGGTCACCCGAGCGCATTGCTGTGAAGGCTTCACCGAGAGACAACTGAGCGGTGCGGTCGCGAATCTCACGGATGGCCGCTATCGAGAGAGGCGCCGAACTGGCTACATGGTTGGCGAGTGCCCTCGCCGTTGACATCAACTCTTCCGGTTTGACAACCGAGTTGATAAGACCCCAGCGGTGAGCTTCTGCTGCACTTAGGCGCTTGCCAGCGTAAAGGATTTCGTTCGCGACAACGGGCGGGAGTATCCGTGGGAGTCGTAGCGAGGCAGTGTCAGGCACCATCCCGAGCGATGCCTCCGGCAACCAGAAGCGAGCATGGTCGGCTGCTATCACTAGATCGGCCGCCAACACGATCTCAAACCCGCCACCGACAGCGATTCCGTTTACCGCACAAATGACGGGCTTGTTGAGCCCAGGCAGTTCACCGAATCCACCGAATCCTCCCTCTCCGTAGTCAGACTCGAACTCTTCTCCAGCGGCCGCGGCCTTCAGATCCCAACCTGCCGAAAAGAACCGGTCACCTGCCGCTGTAAAGATCGCAACACGCAAGTCGGGACTATCCCGGAAACCGGCAAAGACCTCGCTGAGTTGACGGCTCGTGGCAGCGTCGATGGCGTTGACCTTGCCTCGCTCAAGGGTGGCTTCAACAACCGCGCCGTTGCAATCAACCCGCACCGCCGGAGGCGTTGCTCCGTTGCTCATCTGGAGCCCCCCTTGCTTGCCTCAATGCTGCCTTCCGTGACGACGAGGGCATCAACTGCGATGGCATCGTGTGTCGTGGCGAGCAGAGGATTGATCTCAACTTCGGTGATTCTCGAATCGTGGCACACCAGTGAGCAAAGGTCTTCGACAGTTGTGATGACCTGATCGATGGCTGAGGGGGCACCCGAGCGGTGACCGGTCAGCAGCGGCCAGACCTTCAGTTGGTTGAGAGCCTTCGCGATGTCGTCCGCAGAGACAGGCAGCAGCAGCGACACCTTGTCGTCAAGAACTTCGACGAGTACGCCCCCGGCAGCGAGTGTCAACAGCATCCCGATCGGCTCGCATGAACGGATGCTCACCATCAACTCCGCAACCGCGTCTTCGACGTAACGCTCGATGAGCAACTTCCTGAGCCCAGCCTTACCCATGCGCCGGGCAGCACGGACGACGCTGTCACTGTCGGTCAGACCTACTTCTACCGCCCCAACATCTGATTTGTGAGCAACACCCAGACCTTCCACGACGACTGGGAACCCAAGCTCTCGCGCCGCGCTGGCTGCATCTTCTGGAGCCACGGTGACTGCTGGAGGAACCTTGATGCCTGCAGCGTGCAGGATTTGCTTAGACAGGTCTTCGGGAAGCGGCTGAGGATCCTGCGCGACCTGCAAATGCCGCGACGGCTCCAACTCAGCAGGCTCTGAACCTGGTGTTGATGCTCTGGCGAGCAAGCATCCCCACACCTGCGCTGCTTCGATGACCGCTAGCGCATTATCGAGATCACCGCACGTCGCCAGTCCCCACGATGCCGCCTTTTCGCGGGCAACCTCTGGCATATTCTCCGACAGTGTCGCGGTCACGACGCCGGCGACGCCAGCCACACCGAAGGCATCAAGAGTCGGCCACCATCTCGATCGATCCAAACCGTCCGCAGGCAGATCAAGAACCAGCAGAGCCGCATCAAACCCACGATTGGCGTCCGACTCCGCACTGTCGTTGGCTCTGAAGGGGTCAAGGTCCGCGGCCCTGGCGAGGTCATCGACAGGATCACCCGTGTCGACGCCGAGCACGGTTGTGAAGCATTCGGTGAGCCGCTCGAGGTCACCCCAGATAAAGGTGTGGTAGTCGAGTGGGTTGGTCACCGCTACGCGACCCTCAAGAGCCGCATCGATACGTGATGCCTGAGCGGGCGTAAACGGCACGAAGTCAAGGTCAAGACCCTCACCGCAGTCCGCTACAAGCGAAGCTTCGCCTCCCGAACAACTCAACGAGACAACCCGATTGCCTCGCAACGGCCCGACCGTCTCCAGGACTGCGAGCGTGTCAAGCAACTCGGGCACGCTGTGTACACGCCGCACTCCATACCGGCGGAACAGCGCGCCATATGCCTCGTCGCTGCCAACCATCGAAGCCGTGTGTGTGACCGCGATGTCACCTGAGGTCGCTGAGGCACCCAGCTTGAGAGCGACGAGAGGCAGGCCTCGACGATGTGCCTCTTGTACCGCAGCCACAAAGCGGTCGACTCGTCGAGGGCTTCAATGAACAGCCCCACACCGGTAACGGCCGGATCTGCTACCAAAGCCTCCAGTGCCTCGGCGAGGCCGACATCGGCCTGATTCCCCAAGGCCAACACATGGGCAACTGCTAGGCCCCGCCGTTACATGGTCAAGTTCACAGCGACATTGCCGCTCTGGCTAACAAGCGCTACGCCACGGTCACAGCGCACTAACCCATGAACATCAGGCCACAGAGCTGCACCCGTCACCGCCGACACGGTGCCGTAACAGTTGGGCCCGATCACCGGCATCTCACCTGCAGCCGCGAGCAGGTCGGCTTGCAGTGTTGCCCCGTCAACACCTGTCTCAGCGAAGCCCGAGGCGTAACAGACGGCAGTTCCAGCGCCCGCCGCTGACAGTTACGCTACAACCTCGATGCTGCGGTTGCAGTCCACGCCCACAAACCCCGCATCCACAGTGTCAGGCAATTCATCTACCGACGGAAACGTGGTTACATCAGACAGTCTTCGGTGCGGGTTAACACCGCACATCTCACCCGCAAAGCCGCTAGCTCGGCTCGCTTCAATGGCTAACTCTGCAGCCCGCCCCCCTACGAATGCCAATGAGCGAGGTCGCAGCAACCGGTCGAGGCGGTGAGGCACCCTTAGCAACCGAGCGGGCGCAACATGCCCCTAGAAACTATGTGGCGCTGGATCTCGCTGGTGCCGTCCCAGATGCGATCAACTCGAGCATCCCGCCAGATCCGTTCCAGCGGCAACTCGTCCATCAATCCCATCCCGCCGAGGATCTGGATCGCTTCGTCTGAGACGAACTGCAACATCTCGGTGGCTGACAGCTTGGCCATTGCCGCATCTGCATCGGTCATCTCACCCCGGGCGGAAAGCCACGCTGCCCGGTAGGTCATCAACTCGGCCTCGAGCAGGCGGGTTCGCATGTCTGCCAGCTTGAACGACACGCCCTGGAAGCGACCAATGCGTCTGCCGAACTGCTTTCGTGTGGCTGCCCAATCGAGCGCAACCGATAGAGCCCGGTCGGCACGGCCTAGGCAAACCGCCGCTACCTGCAGCCGGGTACTGCCGAGCCACTCGTTGGCAACCTCAAAGCCCCGGTGCTCGTCGCCCAGCAAGTTGGCTGCGGGCACCCGAGCGTCGTCGAAGTTGATAATGAGATTGTGGTAGCCACGATTCGATACGCAGTTGTAACCAGGTAGTCGCTCCACACCAGGAGTGTCGAAGTCCACTAGCAACGATGAGATGAGCTTACGCGGCCCTCTCGGAGACTCTTCGACACCGGTAGCGGCAAACAGGATCACATAATCGGCGAGGTCTGCGTGGCTGATGAAATGCTTGGTGCCGTTGATTACGAAGTCATCGCCATGTCGTTCGGCCCGACACTTCATGCCTCGCAGATCAGATCCAGCATCCGGCTCGCTCATCGCAAGACACTCGACACGTTCGCCGCGCACCGTGGGCAGCAGGTACTGCTCGATTTGGCCGCCCTGGCAGGCCCGCAAGATATTCGAGGGGCGAGCCACGATGTATTGCAGGGCATATGACGTCCAGCCGAAGGCCCGTTCCGCCATGGCGAGCGTGAGATCATCGAGACCTCCCCCACCTAACTCCACGGGCATGTTTGCTGCGTACAAGCCAGCCTTGATGGAACGCTGCCTGATCTGTTGAACCAGATCGGCAGGCACCTCGCCGCTGCGCTCCACTTCGGTTTCGTGGGGCTCTAGCTCCTGTTTGACAAAGGAGCGAACTACATCAACGACCAACCGTTGCGTCTCATCAACCTCGAAGTCCACGCCTGCCTCCCTTTGCGACCATCGGGACTATTGCAGCCTCCAAGCCGAGGCACCGTAGATGAAATGTCGGGCGCTTGCGTCAGCAGCTCACGCAGCGGGAATGGCCATACGTCTGCCAACTGAGGGTGGCGTTGGCATGCTGGCATGAGCCGCGGTGATTGCAGCCACTGCTTCAGCGGGCGCGGCCAAGACTGGGGCGCTGCGTCCAGCCTTGGTGTCAACATGTAGCAACATCTGCTCGCCGGTACATAACAACTCGGACTCTGAGTCCGCATCTGATGTTGCGCTGTCGTGGCCGCGATACATCGAGTGGAACAGATGCAGCCGCTTGTAGTCGCTGCCAAGCACCTGGGTAGTAACCCGCAGCGGCTCGCCGAGACGGGCGTCTCGGCGGTAGTTGATGTGAGTCTCGACCGTGAAGTACGAGTGACCGGCAGAGCGGTATGCCTCGTCAATGCCGATGTAGCGGAACAGCCTGTCACTGGCCCACCCGAACGCAGTGAGGAAGGCCGACTCGGTCATGTGACCGTTGTAGTCGACCCATTCAGGTTCAACGAAGGCGCGGTACCAATCCAGAGGACATTCCACCATCGATCCGGGCAACCATGGAGCGGCGGATCCTGCTGCTGAGGCTGCCAAGATCCGGGCCTCCCGCTCAGCCACGAGTCGGCCCGCTCCAATGCCGCTCGGTCGCAGTGCCCGCATCACGCTCAACAGGTAGTCGTCACGCAACGTCTCAAGCTCCTCGATCGAGCGTCCGGCCGCCTGGGCTTCACATCCCGAAGCCATCGCTTCGATGAGATCGTCGTCAAGTTCGGGGGCAGTGAGCTTTGTCCATGGCAACTTCAAGGCCGGGCCGAACTGGCTCAACATGTGCCGCATCCCGCCTTCACCACCGGCGAGATGAAACGTCAGATTTGTGCCCATTGCAGCCCAGCGCAATCCGGGCCCATAGGTAATGGCGGCGTCTAGTTCTTCGGTCGTAGCGATGCCATCGTTGACGAGGTGCAGGTTCTCGCGCCACAACGCTTCTTGTAGGCGATCCGACAGGTAGCCCTCAACCTCGTTGCGTACCACGAGTGGATGCATGACCAGATCGTCGTAGTGCGACACGGCATCGCTAATCGCCTCAGTGCTGGTCGCCTGACCGGCCACGATCTCAACGAGTGGCAGCAGATATACGGGATTGAACGGATGGCCGATCAAGAGTCGTTCGGGATATTGCAACCCCTCTGCGAGTTCGCTCGGCAACAGCCCAGACGAGCTACTGGCAATGACCGTGGTAGCGGGCGCAGCCGCGTCTAGGCGTGCCAGCAAGGGTGCTTTGATCGTGAAGTCTTCGGGCGCGCTTTCTTGTACCCAGTCCGCCCCGCTGACAGCCTCCTCTGGTGTGGAGGCCCAGCGCAGTCGACCCGGATCAGCTCCTGGGAACAAGCCAAGGCGGGTAGCAGATCCCCAAGCCCGCTCGACGGCTGCACGCAGGCGAGTCTCCGCTCCCAGTGCAGGATCCCAGGCCACAACATCGTGTGCGCGAGCCAGCACTCGCACCGCCCACCCAGAGCCGATGACCCCCGTTCCAATGAGCGCGACCGTCCGCGGTGACGTCGCATCTGGCAAAGTCTGTTGCGTCCCGGTGTGCTGGATCGTCACTCAAGCCCCCCAAAGTTCCAAGATTCTGGCGACTAGCCGGGTAAGTGTGTGATTAGGGAGCGGAATTGTCAACCACGTAAGCCCAGCTTCTGTACGGTTCTCGGCATCTCAAGGTGGTGCTTGATGGCGGCAACAGCTCCCGGGGCGTCATGGTTCTCCAGTGCCCTCAAGATGTGGGAGTGATCGTCGCTGGCATGCTCACGATCAAGAGGTGCTGACTTCACGGCAACGCTCACATACATCACTGTGGCATCTAAGAGTTTTCGCAGGATCCCGCGTAGGCGAGGTGAATTCGCTGCCTCGTAGATCTTTGTGTGAAAGTCACGATGGAGCATCACCCAATCGGTGTCTAGATTTGCTGCCTGCATCCTGTCAACGATTACACGAACCTCGTCAAGTTGATCTGCTGTGATCCTTCGGGCAGCCTTTTCGATCGCCACGACTTCCAGCATGCATCTCAATTCATAGACTTCACTGAGATTTTCAGGACTAATCGTGTGGACGGTTGCGCCACGATGAGCATCGAGTTCTATCATTCCTTCGGCGGCAAGATCCCTCAGTGCCTCCCGAACGGGAGTCGTACTAACCCTCAACTGACCGGCTAGGTCCGCCTGCACGAGCCGAGTGCCACCGGCGATGCTTCCGTCAAGTATTCCTTCTGGTAGTGTCTCTCTGACAAACTCGTGTGCAGTTAGACGGCTGCGGGTACCTTTCGACCCAAGCCCCGCGACAGAGTTAGACACCTACTGATCTCTTTTCGTATTGGCTGGCATAGGCATACCAATAGGCAAGCCCGCCCTGTGAGCAAATATTCGTCAATAATAACAGTCTTCATAGTTGGGAGACCACACGGGCGACATATAATTTACACTTGCATAAGCTTCCACGTTATGTTTGACTTGTGCGTTGGTCAGTTAGCAGCACCTTCAGGCGCTGGAACTACTTAGAAGCGAGGCATTAGAGCGCCCTCGGAAAGCTTATTCGGATTGTTGAGATGCAGTGTTTTCGTGACACTAATGGCAGTGGTGAGCCAATTGTTTCCCTGCCTACTCCTCAGGTATCAGAAAAGTGGCAGTTCCCGTCGTTGTGGTTATGTCGTCAGACTTCCGAACCCACAGATTCGCTTCAAACGTGCCCGCCGTAGGATTCACAGCAGTAACAGTGCCACCGCAGTAAATGGATTCACCAACGAATGCAGGTGCCAAGTGCCTGAAAGTGATTGATACAGGTCTAGCAGTGTGCCCCAGCCATGATTGCACAACTTGCAACATCCAGTTTCCCTGCAGCGGGCCATGAACTAGCAGTGCCTGATGCCCATCATGGCCGGTCGCAAATGGCTCATCAAAGTGAATGCGATGAAGTAGCCATGATGCTGCACTGAACACAAACAGGTCAATCTCATCCGGTTTGTGATGCTGTATTGGAATCTCATCGCCTACACAAACTTTGGGATTTGTCTGTTGTAGCGAGAGTCGAGCGCCTAGCAAAGTAGCGTTGTTCACCGGAAAATCCTCGTGAATCGCTCAGACATTATGATCTCATCATGCTGATTGCTGTACTTGAACTCGGTCTTGACAAAGACCATGGTCCCGGATCGGCCGTGTTTCTCGTACAGGTCAACAATCCGTTTACTAACTGTAATCACGTCACCTGCAAACACGGGACTGCCAAATTCAATCTCGGTTTCGCCGGCCATTGCACGTTTCGTGTCTAGCGGAGGGACATCTTCGCTGGCTGATCCGTCCAATTCAAGGTTGTGGCGCTCGGTGAGGTTTGATGCATGCATACGCAGCGTGTATGGGAAATACGCGGGTGCAAGCAGATCACGGTATCCAGCAGTTCTTGCTGCTGACACGTCGGTGTGTACCGCATCTGTCGCTCCGATGGCATAGGCAAATCGCATGATGTCGTTGCGGCCTACTTGGAACGTCCGTTCAGCGAACGGCCGCTGTGCCCAGCGTCGCGCTTCATCGGTGATGGTTGACACGCTTCAGCTAGTTCCTGCGACGTTCATCACGTAGGCGAGCAGCGTGTAGTAACCCACGAGCGTGCTCAACTCAACCACACCTGCGTCTCCCAATCGTTGCTGCACCCGTGCGAATGTGTTATCTGCGGCAGTTGAGGAGGCGCAAAGTTCTTGCACGAAGTCTGTGATGGCAGTGTCTGCCGGGTCTATCTCGTCAGACTTGCCGCCTGTGGCGAGAGCTGAGATAGTGGCCTCGGCGACTCCGGCGTCACGAGCTAGACCGACGTGGGTCTGCCATTCAAAGTCACACCGGTGAGCGGTTGCCACCGTGATGATGGCAAGTTCTCGATCGTGATCAGTGAGCGACCCTTCAAAGCGGAGTTGATGACCTAGCTCTCCTGCTACCGAAGCCATCTCGGGAACGTGCAGCAATACTTCAAACGGTCGGAGCATCTGACCACGGCTCTTAACGATCGCGTCAAATACTGCCGTCTGAGTTTCGGTCAATCCTTCTCGCTGCCCAAGCAGCGGAATCCGTTTCATCCGAGCCACCTTAGGGAGACTTCTGGCTAACTCGGCATCCGGTCTCTATAGGCTCAAAAACAAGGACTCCCCGCTGATGGATACGATCAGTCGCCGCATCATGAGGTCACTCTCGTAAAGTCCCCATTTGTAGTCCCCAAGCTTGAATGAGTCGGGTGGCTGCAAGTCTTCAGGAGTCAAATTGTCCACACGATCTGGCAACTTGTCCAACTCTATCTTCAGCTTCCAGGTGTCTATCTCAAGTGCCGCTGGATCCACCACCTGTGACTGCCAATCCTCTGTCTCAACGAATGCCAACAGTTCGTCCACACAAGACCGTAGATCTTCAATAGTCGCATTCAGCGTGTCCGAGAGCTTCTGCGCGAACTTCGGAGATGCACACCCAACTTCCATGAGATCGTCGAATTGAGCCCTTGCAGCCTTTAGTGAAGCTCTCTTGGCCTTTAGCATCAAGTGAAGTGGATGTGGTGTCAAACGTGGAAGCCAACGTACAGGGTCTCCAGACATCCGAATCACGAACTTGTACATGAACCATATGAACGACACGAAATACATCAATGTGATTGCGGTCTCTGTCATATGTTACTCCGATTTGGAAAAGCGGAGATGCACGCGCTCTGCGAATGCACCTTTGGAAACGGGTTGTAGGCACATGCTCAGAGGTGTGCCCGAGACTTTCGCGACGTGAAGAGCAAGTGTCAGTTGAAGCCCGTGCTCCGATCCCACGAACCACGAGTCTCCACCCGCTCCTGCGTAACGAGATGTAATTCTATGCAGCTACCCACCCACAAAACCAACCAAGTTTCTCAAACCCCCGCTACTCAGCAGCTATTGACGGGGATTGCCACGAAATCCTCGCACGCCTCCCACATCCCCGCGGCATCACGCCCGGAAAGTTGAGCAGCCCCTATCTCGCTGAAGCTGCCAGTTGGTCTTAGTTCGGTCCGCTCAGAGGCACGATACGACAAGCTTGCTGGGTTCCAACGGCGCAGAGTTCGCCAGAACAGCGCTGCCGAGAACCCCGAGCAAGCCTCATTCGAAGGAGACGTAATGGCAATCGTCACGCTCGCCGACGGGGAATCGCTCTCGTCGGCCGGCCCGTCACGTGAAGATCGTTCAACACCCCCGTCACCGAGAGCCCGAACGGCAACTGCTGATCCCGCATAATCAGGATCGCTTCGGAACTGCCCCCCGCAGGGTGAACGTTTAGATCTGGCAAAGCGCCGCTAGCAACTACGGCATCTGTTGAGCCTCGGTTAGAGCCACCCGTAACGACAATCGACTCGGGGTCGCTCTCGACGCCTGACCCGGCGCCATCACGTGCAAGTCTGTCAACGTGTCCGTCACGAGGGCTGCGAAGACTGCCATGTTGGAGGGGCTCGTCGTGAGGATCGCTGTGGGATGACACGGCAAGCGACCGTGATCCCACAATCCCTTGAGATCCGACGGTTGGTTCGTTGCCAGTCTTGCAAAGACCGATCCCGATGCGGGACTACTGACCCCCCCCCCGGGTCTTCTACAGCTCGGGGTTTGTCCCCCTGGACTGTCGGAGACTCCTGACCGTGGTCGGACCGCACAGATCTTTCGTCGTCAACATCTGGTCGCCGCTGGTCATCAGAGTCGTCTTTGGACGACTCGCGCTTGGCGTCCAGTGACGCAGAGGTCGCAGAGACGGTCTGTCGCGACGGTACCAAACGGGAGTTGGCGAGTGTGTCCGACAGCGACTGTGTGTGTGTGTGTGTGTGTGTGCAGATTCGGGTGGGAAGAATTTTGCAGTTTTTTTGCCCTGCGCAAGAATGTCCCAATCTTCGTACAGCCAGACCTTGGTGAACGGCCTATACAGAACCTCACGAATCCTTGACTCATCGAAAGTCATCGGTACTCCAGCCTTCGCTCGGCGACGCAGCGCACTCTTAAGGGCATGAGTCCACTGAATCTCATCCAGTCGATCATTTGCCGTGACCAAATCGACCATGTCCCGAGTTGGATGCTTGAGATACTGCTCAAGCGTGCCGTTGAAGGAATCAATGAGGCGGCGCACCTTTTTGATCAGATCCTCGCGCGTGAAGTCATAGACATATGCATCGCAATTGGTCTTCACACCCAACTCGTGACGACTGACACCCACGCTCTCTAGTTGCCGGTTTGTGTCCATTACCGGTAGCATTTGGCGACTACTTATCTGTTTAGCCCACTTCAAGGGGGGAACTACCAGAGACGGTGTAGCGTTTCGCTCTTGGCGGAATGTTCACGAGACGGCATCGGGGGCTGATCTCGATCATTGTCTCGTCGCCATTCAGACGCATCTTCTTGCTGGTAATCCGCAGAAGCGCTGACTCCACAGTATCAGGGTCGTCACCAATGGCCAGACGCTGCCATGGTGCTAGCATTAGCAAGCCATCGTGATGGTCGATGACCTCAAGCCAGACCTTTGAATTGTCATCCATACGAACCAAGCATGTGATCGACATGTCTTCGGGGCAGGATTCGTAGCCGATGTGTAGGTCCATCAACTCTCTGCCGGCTGCTCGAAAAGCCTCGAAATCGGCGGCTAGCGGAATTCGTGGTAGGGAGCGTTGCAGGTCGTTCTTATACCGTTCGCGCCAGTCGGGGGCGTGCATGACGCCGTATATGTACTCCCAAATGTCATCTTTGGTGATTTTGTTTGTGCGGTAGCTCTCCTGGAACTGTTGGAGGCACTAATCGGTGATGTTGTGAGAATCTTCGGTACTCGCGACGCCAACTGAGTCTTCCAGGAGTTGGCCCTGTGTATGGGCGCCCGACCGGGGATCATCGCCAGTTACATCTCGGCCACTAACCGACCTCGTCTGGCGCGCAGCAAGTCGCCGGAGAGCGTGTTCGCGCTGTGTCTGAGTATCGCGAGGTGTTGTAGTCAATGTGCGGGTCAGGTGTGCTGCGTAATCGGTGTATGCAGGCTAATCGCTCCTCTGACTATGAGGTGGGATTGGGCTAGAGAGGGGTGAAGTCGTAGAAGGTTTGGGGGGTTTCGATGAGGATCTTGTGGCGGAGTTGGGGGTCGTGGGTCCAGTTGTGCAGGCAATTGACTAGGTCACCTTCATCGGGCATGGCCGAATCTTCGTACTTGTTGGGGTGGGGCCAGTCGGTACCCCACATCAATCGATCAGGGGCTGTTGTTAGTACTGCTTCGGCTAGCGGTGCGACATCTTCATAATCGGGACTGCCGGTGCTGCTGACTCGGTCGGCACCAGAGATTTTGAGCCAGGTACTGCCCTGGCGTAACAGCTCAAGCAGCACCTTGAACCCCTCAGCAGTCACTCCAGCCGCAGCGGGTTGGTACGCAAAGTGACCCATTGAAACGGGCACCTTCAGCGATGCAATCATCGGTGCTAATTCAACGATGTCCTTGCCGGGAATCAGCAACTCAATGTGCCAGCCCAACGGTGCGATCTGCTCACAGAGTCGAGGCAGATCAGCCCATTGAATCAGCATGCCACCCTCATTGTCACTGTTGAGACGAACGCCGCGACTTCCCCTTGTGTGCATGTCATGCAACTGGACATCTGTTACATCGGTACCAACGGCGACCACACAACGAGCCCGATCTGCTCCATTGGCATTTAACTCATCGCATGCATCAAGAATTGCGCTGTTATCGGTGCCATAGATTGACGGTTGGGTGAATACGACCCGCTCCACGCCGATTTGAGCATGCATGTCAATCAGATGTTGCAGGTTCGACTCAGGCGGGTTATAACCGCGATCCGGAGACATTACGTATCTGTCATCAAACACATGCACATGAGTGTCAATGGCTCCCGGTGGGAGCGGCTCAAGAGGTGAACTGCGCGACCGCTTGGGGGCTAGACACTTCCTAGGACTGGATCGCATCACCGCCATACGGCTTGAGGCTTACTAGCTATTGGCCGGGCTGGAATGCTGACGTAGCCACTGTTCGAACTCAGGTCTGCGAGCCTCGCCGAGCGGAAATACGCCGTCAACGGCTTCACCGGCAGCTACACGCTCAAGTGCCCACTGCTCCCGCATCTCAACGTCATACGCATCATCGGCAACTTCAGCCGCGATGCGTGCTGGTATCACCGCGACACCCTCGCCGTCACCCACGACAATGTCACCAGGAAATACAGTCACCCCAGCACAGACAATTGGCAGTTGCCGATCAAGCGCAGTGTGGTAACGACCAAACGTAGCACCATGAGAAGCTGCGTGATATACGGGCAGATCAACATCACCGACTCCGGGTGTGTCCCTGATAGCTCCGTCAGTTACCACGCCAGCAGCGCCACGCTGTTTGACACGCATGGCGTAAATATCACCGATCGTTCCCGCATGACGGTAACCGCGGGCCTCCATAATCAAGACATCACCAGGCTCTACCGACTCGATTGAAATCCGCTGTGCATTGACGGGCGTGCGGCTCTCGTACTCGGGACACTTAGGTACATATCGCAACGTGTGTGCGTAGCCAATCATCTGCTGACCGGGCTTGATTGGATGCAAACCACCAAGAAACGAGTTCCGAATGCCGCGGGCGTTCAATCGCCCCGCAATTGTGGTCGTTGAAACAACGGCGAGTTTGGCCCTTGTATCTGTTGACAGGGCGACAGGACGCAATACAGAAGCCTGTGAACTTGACTCAGCACTACCGGCAGTCACCACTACGTCTCGTCTTTCACTGCGACTCAGTCTCTTGCACATAGGCGGTTACGACGCAAGAAACAGAAGCCTTACCGGGCTTAGGACTGTTCATCGTATGGCGAGAAGCTCGTGAGTGCGGATCGGGGAACTTGTCGAGCCACTGCCTGTTGATCGCCGCCCGGGTGGGTATTGGCTCATCGGTGAAGAAAGTCACCTTTACGACGTCGGACCAGCTGGCTCCAGCGGCCTTGAGTATCTCGCCCATGTGCAAGAAGAGATTGTCAATCTGGGCATCGAGGCCCTCTGGCAGCGTCCGCGAACCGGCATCAAAGGGCATGATGATGCTTGATTCAATCAGCGGCCCGATACGGGTCGCCGCGGGTATCGGGTTTGAGTGGCTCAAAGTAGGTATTTCGATTGAAACTCGCGTCACGTTCTTTTCCTTGTCAACTGCATTCGGAGAGCCTTCTTTTGTAAGCCTGCCCCTAGCCGTCGGTTACACATCCCGAAGATGCGTCACTGACTAGCTTGATGTACTTCCAAAGGGTGCCTTGTGATGCCTTGTAATCGGGTGCCGTCCACGCTGCTGCTCGACTCGCCATCTCTTCGTCGCTTATGTCAACACAGATCTCGTGAGTCTCATCGTCAATCGTTATGCGATCACCGTCACATACCAGCGCTATCGGGCCACCTTCTTGTGCCTCAGGCACCACATGACCAATGATGAATCCGTGGCTGCCACCCGAGAAGCGTCCATCAGTCACCAGCGCCACATCATCAAGAAAGCCGGCACCAGCGAGCGCGCTAGTAGGTGTCAACATCTCAGGCATTCCCGGACCACCCTTTGGGCCCTCAAAGCGGATCACTATCACATTACCTGAAGCAATCTCACCCCGCTCCAGGCCTGCAAGCATGTCCTCTTCGCTGTCGAACACCCGGGCTGGGCCTTCAAAGCGCAATCCTTCTTTGCCTGTGATCTTGCCAACCGCACCACCCGGTGCAAGATTGCCTCGCACGATGCTGATGTGGCCCCGTGGCTTCACGGCACGATCGAGGCGTGCAACGACATCTTGTCCCGCACTAAGCGGAGCAACATCTGCAAGATTGTCTGCAACAGAGTTGCCGGTGACGGTCATCTGATCACCGTCAATGAGACCCTCCTCAAGCAGGTAGCGCATAACACCGGGGACGCCACCAACAGCGTGAAGGTCTTCCATCACATAGCGACCCGAAGGTTTCATGTCGGCTAGCAGGGGCACACGGTTGCTTGTAGCAAGCCAGTCATCAAGCGTGATCTCAATGTCAAACGCCCGTGCCACCGCCGCAAGATGCAGCACCGCGTTTGTGGAACCACCCAGCGCAACTGTCAAGACCATCGCGTTCTCAAGTGAGGCGCGCGTGACAATGCGGCGGGGAGTTAGGTTGCGTTCCAACAAGGTGCGGATCACACGCCCTGCTTGTTCGCACTCATCAACTTTCTCGCTGCTCTCAGCTGGGTTGCAGGCCGAATACGGCAGGCTCAAGCCCATCGCTTCTGCAACTGTGGCCATCGTGTTTGCCGTATACATGCCACCGCAAGCGCCGGCACCGGGAACCGCGCACTCGACAATGTTCTGGCGGTCAGACTCGGTGATCGTTCCAACCAGCGACTGTCCATAACTCTGGAAGGCTGAAATCACATCAACCTTCTGCTCAGCACCACCGACCATGGCACAACCGGCACGGATCGTGCCGCCATAGACCATGATTGCGGGACGGTCAAGGCGTCCCATAGCCATGAGACATCCAGGCATGTTCTTGTCACAACCGGGCAGGGTTATGACCGCGTCATACCATTGTGCAGCCACCACTGTTTCGATGGAATCAGCTATTAGATCACGGCTTTGTAATGAATAAGACATGCCATCGGTGCCCATCGACATGCCATCAGAGATCCCGATGGTATTGAATCGCATTCCGATAAGGCCCGAGTCGCTAACGCCACTCTTGACGTGAGCGCTTAGATCGTTGAGATGCATATTGCAGGGATTGCCCTCATACCAGCATGCTGCGATGCCTACTTGAGCCTTATTCAAGTCTTCACGCTGCATCCCCGTAGCGAACAACATCGCCTGAGAAGCGCCCTGGCTACGAGGCTGAGTGATGCGCGATGAGTAAGTGTTCAGTGCCACAGAAGTGGCCGCTGGGGAGTTCATATAGCCGATGCTAGCTGTGCCCGAAACCGCCACTCATGGCCGCCGCAAAGGCGCGGCGAACTCTTGCTAGTGGGCAAATCGGGCTGACTGCGCCATGACTAACCCTACCAGGTATTCCAACTCACGACTGAGTCAAGGTTCTCGCGAGTTGCCGGGCGGAACTTCGTGCCGATCGTGTATGCGACTGGGATCAGACCGAATTGGCGCACCTCGTCATAGGGGATTCCAACTATCTCGGCCACTTCACGTTCATAGGTCAGATGAAGTGTCGTCCAACATGTCCCCAAACCACGTTCACGAGCAGCGAGCATGAAACTCCATGTGGCCGGGATGATTGACCCACCTTGGGACACGAGACCCTCGGGGCTATCTGAACGCCCGACTATGCATGGGATCAGCAACACCGGGCAGCGATGCATGTTGCGCGCTAGGTAAACAGCGGAGCTGACCACCCGAGCCTGCTGAGCAGCACGGGGAGACTGTTGACCTGAGAAGACCCGGCCGGCGTAGTGTGGGCTGTCGGCATAAGCCTCGAATCCACGCCTGTAGTAGCCCGAGATTTCGGCGATCTTGTCGCTGTCTGTGACAAGAACGAAGCGCCAGGTTTGCATGTTTGAGCCGGTGGGTGCTTGCACCGCTAGCTCAAGGCATTCGCGCAGCACTGAGCGGGGCACGGCTCGCTCAAAGTCGAGTCGCTTGCGCACTGCCCGGGTGGTTGACAGTACTTCGTCGGTTGAAAGTCCTAATCGTGTCACGGCTGCCAGACTACGTTGTAACGCTCGATTCGCCTTCCGACGCTGACAACAGATCTCAACATCGAATGCGTCAGGAATGCTTCAACTATTCGCAGAACTGCATCAAATGGCAATTGGAGAAGTAAGAATATGAGACTTCAGGACAAGGTAGTAGTGGTTACTGGTGCAAGCCAGGGCATCGGTCGCGAGATCGCACTTGAATGTGCACGACAAGGGGCAACTCTCGTGTTGGCAGCCAGATCGCAAGCCAAGCTCGAACGCACCGCACAAGACGTTGTCGAGATCGGCCGCCAAGCCATGGTTGTCGCTACCGATGTCACAGATGAGTCAGCAGTTGCGGCGATGTCGAACTCGGTACTCAAACACCTGGGACACGTCGATGTTCTTGTGAACAACAGTGGAATCGCCGGGCCCTCCGCACCTTTGTGGGAAGTGTCACCCGACGATTGGGCCAAGACAATGGCTGTAAACGTCACGGGAGTGTTCTTGTGCTGCAGGGCACTACTGCCCTCAATGACCAAACGAGGTAGCGGTTCAATAATCAACATCGGATCAATCACTGGCAAGCGACCGTTGCTGAACCGCACCGCATATGCGACTAGCAAAGCTGCACTGATAGGCCTCACTCGCACACTGGCAGAAGAAGTCGGGCCCTATGGCATCCGTGTAAACCTGATTTCTCCCGGTGCGGTTGAAGGTCAACGCATCGACCGTGTCTTTGAGATGCAAGCACAAGCTCAGGGCCGTTCGGCAGCTGAGATCAGAGCCCAATTCGAGAGCCTTGCACCGCTTAAGCGATTGGTGGATGCGTCTGACATTGCCCGCTCAGTCGTGTTCTTGGCTTCGGATGACTCCAGTGGCATCACCGGAGTCGACCTGAATGTGACCGCAGGCGCGGTGATGTACTAGCTGATTGATTACGGGGCCGAGCAGTCTGTCGAAGGTCACCAATTGAGTCTTGTGGACTTGCTATAGCACTACTCGGAGACTCTGAGACTTTGCTCGAGTCATCGTTCGAAGAACGCGTCAGCATTTGCCGATGCGCCGCAATGCCACTGAAGCACGCTGAAGCTGCCCATGCCGTCGGGGTCAAGGAGCCCTGCTGCTTCGCTTGCGCAGCTGCGGGCCGCGAGGGCAGCGAGGTCGCCAATGTGGCTGCGCTGTGTCCAGCGTTTTCGTCCCTGCGCAACTAATTGGTCTATGCCATGGTGCTGCAGGAACTCAGCTTGCGTCGAGACTTGTGCAACCTGGTCGGCCTGGACCTGATCTAACGCCACATCGGTCGTGATGTCGCAGTGACCTGGGTATTCAAGCCATGAGGAGTTACTGCTGTGATGCCGGTGGGTGCGCAGCCATCCAAAGTCCTCGACATCCCTGGCCCCGGTGCTGGTGCTTTCATCAAGGGAAGCCGACGGCTCGCTCTCGGGGGTCGACCCTTGGGCGGTCCGCAGAGATCTACGTGCCAGCGTGCAGGTGTCGGCTCCGTAATCGAAGACCACAACCCTGCCCGCATCAAACAGTCGAATTGCGGCTTGAACCCAGCGGCGAGCCGCCCGCTGAACTGGTATTCGTGCGCCGATTGGCGCGCCGTCGGGAAGGTCGTCCACAAGGTCAGGCGCAGCCGTTGAAGAGATCAGAGTAAACGACAGCTTGTCGCCGGGTTCACTTTGTCTGCCAGTTACGCGCAGTTCTTGCCATCCACCATCTATCCGCTCAACGATGTCAAACGGCAGATTGTCAAGCAGTTCATTGGCGACCACAACACCGACATCTCCAGGGCAAATGAAGTCACGTGGTACGTGCGCTGCGCTCGTCACAGTCGGGTGTTTCGGATGCAGTTCCCGTTGAGCAACTGACAAATCCAGGGCGAGCCACCGCAGTGCTCCGCTAGTGAGGCAGTCCGGTTGTGCCTTAAGGACTGAGCGAGCCAGCGTTCCGGGCCCCGCCCCCCAATCGACAACCGTGAACCGCTCAGGCGAGCCGTATTGTCTCCACCAGCGATCAAGCGCACGAGCCACGACCGCCCCAAACAAGGGCCCAACCTCCGGTGCCGTTACAAAGTCGCCTAACCGCCGACCGGCACGCCCACCCCCGCGACGCGTATAGAACCCATCAACAGGGTCGTAAAGACACGCTTCCACATACTCCGAAACCGGGATCGGCCCCTCAGCGCCAATCCGCTCAGCAATCCGCCACCCCAGCCCAACCGTCACCACCCTTAGGGTGGCACCTCTCTTGGCGTCTAACGAGTGCGTACCGGGGTTGCTGTGAGTTCGTACATGCCGGACTGTTCGGCGATCTCACACATCCGCTGAAACGAGCGGCGTCGCACCTCGGAGCGGTGCTCGCGATACTCCAGCAAATCAGTCAGCTCTATCAGACACTGCCACTTCGACTCTCGAAACTTGATCTCTCCCGAATCAAGCAGACCAAGCAAATACTCGTGGCTTGTATTGAGTAGTTCAGCCGCGCCCTGAGTGCTGACAAACAAATCGTCAGGCACCAGCATGAGCTTGTGACTTTCAACCATAGCGGGGAGCATAGGGTGGGAGTGTGACTGGGGATGCTTGGCGGTGAGTGAGCGGGTTGAGGTATCGGGCTTTCTGGATAGGATAGTTCCGACGGGTGAGCAGTTGGCTGATATTGAGGCGATTCGGCAGCTAAAGGCGCGGTACTTCCGCACTCTTGATTCAAAGGATTGGCACGGTTGCGCGAGTGTGTTCACCCACGATGTCGTGATTGACACTCGAGACGACACTGGCGCGACAGACGTTTCAGTCGGGAGAGACCCATTCGTCAAGAGGTTGCAGAAGATTCTCAACAATGCTCTGACTGTCCATCATGGGCATTGCAGCGAGATTGAGATCGTCGGTACTGACGAGGCGCGTGCGATCTGGTCTATGGAAGATCGGATCTGGTTCCCGCCGGAGTCAGGTTTGGGTGAGCTTCACGGAAGCGGTTGGTATCTCGAGAGATATCGCCGCATCAACGGCAACTGGCTCATCTCGCACATGACACTTCGACGCCTGAGAGTCGAATTAAACGGCTCCGTAGTTTTTCCTCACTGACCGGAGAGCAGCTAGGTATAAGCCTTATTGATCATTGACCGGATCCACTCACCTGATGTGGTTGGCTCATGGCGCGGCGGATCATCTGCGCTCATGCAGGTTGGGATGCACTCAATGTAGGCGTCATAGGCTGGCTGGTGAAAGAACGCAATTGACATGCGATCACCTGTCCGTAGCTCGGGTGCGAGCACTCGGTGAAGTGTTGAAACCCAGCGATCGTTCGTCCACACAGCCATCAGATCGCCGAGATTCACAACGAAAGAGTCTGACACGACCGGCACATTTTCCCAGACACCTTCAGGGGATCTGATCTGCAACCCGGGCGCACCATCGTGATGCAAAATCGTCAAACTTCCCCAGTCAGAATGTGTTCCCTTGCGCAGCACGCCTGGTGGAGCCGGTGTCTCTAGCTCCCTGTAATAGTTGACCGCAAGACTCGTGATGTGATCCGCGATCTTGTCCTCAAACCAGTTCTCTTCAAGCCCCAAAGCTAGAGCCATTAGCGACATCAACCTGCTCGCTAGTTGTTCCATCAGCACGTAGTAACTCTGGAACGCGTCCTTGAAGTCGACGGGACGTTCCGGCCAAGTATTTGGCGCAAAGAACGCCTCACGACCCTCCTTGAGGCCAGCTCGTATCGCGACTTCAGGGTCATCAAATCGATTGACCGAATACAGCTCACACAGATCCGGTAACGAAGCGTCATCGTGGGAGCGACCTATAGCGGAAGTCCGAGACGGCGTGTAGCCACGGAAGTTGCCAAGCACGTCGGTGTAACGCAGTTTCTCATCCAGCGGGAGAGCCATGAACTCTCGCGACACATTCTCAATGCGCCGTATCGCAGCGTCCGGAACACCATGGCCCGTAATGACAAGGAATCCAACATCCTCACACGCCCGACGTATCCGGTCGACCACCTCTTCACGTGCAGGACCTGGAACGAAAGATCCGCTTAGGTCCACAATCGGAACTCTCGAAGTCATTAACACCGTGCCACCCCTGCTGTAATCGTTGGTCCCAGCCGCACCAAAGACTTTAGACGCAGCCCTACTTGAGGGTTCTACTGAGCAGACTCGCACCCCAATTGCTGCCGCTAGCGTCACAGCCGAGCAGAACCCCGGGAGGCAACGAGTGAGCAAACGCGTCAGCACACAACGGACTCGTTATCCACTTCGGACACATCGTAACAGCTTCGAGTGGCACAAGTCGGTCTGTGTGCTCTGCAGCGCAAATTGTGGCATTGAAGTGCGGCTTGATGGCCGCAAGTTTGTCCGGGTACGAGGCAACAAAGCACACGTCTCATCTGCCGGTTACACATGCGAGAAGGCGCTGCGACTCGATCACTATCAGAACTGTCGCAGCCGACTGACTTCACCGCTTAAATGCCTAGATGATGGCAGCTACATTGAGATTGATTGGGACACTGCTATCGAAGAGGTCGCAGCGGGTCTTGCGGGCGTAGCACAACGTCACGGAGGCGACAAGATCCTTTACTACGGCGGCGGTGGCCAGGGCAATCATCTTTGCGGTGTGTACAGCACATCCACCCGTGCGGCTCTGGGAATAACCCGACGTTCCAATGCTTTGGCCCAGGAGAAGACTGGCGAAGCGTGGGTTGAGGGGCGCATGTTCGGCGCTCACACACATGGCGAGTTTGCTGAAGCTCAGGTTGCTCTGTTCCTGGGCAAGAACCCGTGGCACTCGCATGGCTTTGATGAGGCCCGCCGCGTGCTCAGGCAGATCGCCAATGATCCCAACCGCACAATGATTGTTATTGATCCTCGCTACACGGAGACAGCGGCTCTAGCAGATCATTGGTTAAGCGTGCAGCCAGGCACTGACGCTTACCTGCTTACAGCAATCGCTGCCACGCTGGTTCAACATGACTTGTGCGCCGACTCCTGGCTTACAGAGAACGTCAACGGCACTAATCAGGTGAAAGCAGCACTTCAACAGGTTGACATCGCTTCGTTCGCTGAACGCTGTGGTATCGAAGCTTCACAGATCAACGAGATCGCCAAAGTGCTTGCGAGTGCCGAGAGTCTCGCGGTGTACGAAGATCTGGGTACCCAGATGGCACCCCACTCGACTCTGGTGTCGTATCTGCAACGAGTGGTCTGGGTCTTGCTTGGGCATTACGGCAAGGTCGGATCAATGAGTGCCCACAGTTCGCTCATTCCGCTGTTTTCTTATCGTGCATCTGGTTCTGAACCCACCGATCCAGTAACTGGCGGTGCCATCATCTCCGGGCTGGTGCCATGCAACGAGATCGCAGATGGAATGTTGAGCGATCATCCCGAGCGCAGCCGGGCGATGTTCATTGAGTCTGCAAATCCCGTTCACTCACTGGCAGGGTCTAAGAAGTTCCGCAAGGCAATGCGTCAGGCCGAGTTCACAGTTGTGATCGATATTGCGTTCACTGAGACGGCCGCTGAAGCCGACTATGTGCTACCCGCTGCCTCGCAATACGAGAAGGTAGAGACGACCTTCTTCAACACGAGCTTCCCTGAGAATCGCTTCTGTATCCGCCCCCCAATCCTGGAACCACTAGAAGGAACACTGCCAGAACCCGAGATACACAGTCGCCTTGCAAAGGCACTCGGTGTGCTTGATGAGAGCGATCTTGCCCCACTTCGGGCCGCTGCAAGAGTCGGAATGAGCGAGTTTTCTAATGCCTTTGGTGCTGCCGTGGCTGCTACGCCGATGCTTGGCGCGGTCGGGGCAGTCGTGCTCTATGAAACGCTGGGCTCAGTGCTTCCAAAGGGCATGGCGGGGGCAGCGCCGCTGTGGTTTAGTGCGCAACGGCTCGCATTGAAATACCCGAAACAGGTATTGGCTGCAGGCCACCGTCCCACCGGTGTCAGCGACAAAGATGTGCCCGCCACAGCTACGGGTGATCCGGTAGCGCTCGGTTCAGCTGTGTTTGAAGCCATGATCTCAAACCCCGATGGTGTGGTGTTGACCCGACATGATCACCACGACTCCAGCGGTGACTCGTGGTCGCTGCTCGGTACACCGGATCACAAGATCAACCTGGTGATTGACGAGATGCTCACGGAACTAGAGAGATTGACCGAGGCACCTACCCAATACACGAGTGACGAATTCCCGATGGTTCTCTCAGCCGGAGAGCGCCGTAGTTTCACGGCGAACACGATCATGAGAAACCCTGCCTGGCGCAAGCGCGACCTGGAAGGGACGCTTCGTGTCAACCCTGATGACGCAGCCGAAATCGGACTAGAAGACGGCTCACGAGTACGCGTCAGCACTCCTGGTGGTTCCGCTGTAGCGGTCGCAGAGTTGAACACCACAATGCAATCCGGTCATGTCTCGCTCCCCAACGGAGGCGGCCTCGCCTACTCTCCGGCTGGTGGTGGCCCTGAGATCTACGGTGTCGCGCCGAACGAGCTAACAACCACGACCTGGCGTGACCCGATTGCCGGTACTCCCTGGCACAAGCATGTCCCAGCGCGCCTAGAACCGATCCCCGCCTGATCACCCACCAACTCGCCGACGCTCTTTGACAGCACGACGGCGCCACAACTGCGTGCCGACGCGTAACTTGGGGTGGTGGTGATCCGGCAAGTCACGATACGCAACCTGAAGCGATTTAGGGAGCAGACATTCGAGCTATCGGACCTGGTAGTGCTGGCAGGGCCGAACAACTCAGGCAAAACGACCCTGCTGCAAGCCGTAGCGCTATGGAAACTCGGGCTTGAGCGTTGGACTGCTCAGCGCAAGAGCAACACGAGACGCTCAGGCGTGGTACTGACGAGGAGTGACGTAACCGCAATTCCATTGCGGGAAATGAACCTACTGTGGCGCAGCAGGCGTGTTCAGACACCCAACCGCAAGCGACGCCTCGTTGAGATCATGGTCGACGGGTACTCGGATGGCGAAGCATGGACATGCGGGGTGGAGTACTCGTACCACAGCCCCGAAACGGTCTATGTTCGCCCGGTCGGAGCGCGCGGCATGACCGCGAGGGACGTCCGCGACTTCCCACCAGAGCCCGTTAAGAAGTTGCGCGTCGTTCATGTGCCGACACTGTCGGGGATAGCCCGTGACGAACCCCGGCATGATCGAGGGATGCAAGACTTCTTGGTTGGTCAGGGTCGACCGGGCGAGATACTGCGCAACTTGCTCTATGAAATTGCGGAGCGATCAACAACTGGCAGTGGCGACAAGAAGGGCAAAGACGACTGGACGCGCCTTGTTGAACAGATAGCTGACCTGTTCGGAATCCAGTTGCTCCGTCCGAAGTACTCTGCATCCGCACAACCACACATCATCTGTGAGTACACGGAGTCTTCACGTCATAACCAACGTTCACGTCCACTTGACTTAGCAAGTGCAGGTAGTGGGACGCTGCAGGTAATGCTCGTGCTCGCATTCCTGTATGCACGACAAGCAACCATCATCTTGCTGGATGAGCCTGATGCGCACCAACATGTCATCCTGCAACAACAGGTGTACGACCTTCTCAGAAAGGTAGCTTCGGAGCGGTCGAGTCAACTCATCATCGCGTCACACTCAGAAGTGATTCTGAACTTAACTCATCCCGACAGCGTTATCGGGTTTACATCTCCACAACCCCGTCCACTTACATCTCGTACTGAACTCGATCAATTGCGCGAAGCACTGAAACGAGTTGCTACCACGGAGATACTACTGGCACGAGAAGTAGGTGCAATTCTCTATGTTGAGGGAGAGTCCGATGAGCTGATTCTGAGGGAATGGGCGCGAATTACAGGTCATCCAATGAGTTGCTTTCTCAGCAGACCCTTTATTCACCGTCTTGGTGGTAGCAATCTCAAGAACGCTAGAGATCACTTCTTTGCCGCTCGCGCTGTCTGTGCAAGCCTCAAGGGTGTGTGCTTGCTCGACGGCGACTCCCGGGATCGTCCCAAGCAGCAGCGCATGGAGTCCGGGCTAGTGGTTCTTCACTGGCAACGGTACGAGATAGAGAACTGATCCAGCCGGATGTCGTAAAGCGCTTCCTTAAGCTTCCACTCTTCGAGAGTGCCGTGGACGACTTTTTCGATCGTCAGATTCCTAAGGGAACTGACCTATTTGGTGATCACGTCTCTTTGGTGCGCCTAAAGGCAAGCACAGAGTTCTTTGGTCAACTCTTTGAGACGCTCAATGAGAACATCCCCAAGCGGGACTTCTACCGGCTTGCAGCGGAGATGCGGCCCGATGAGATTCACCCCGAAGTGGTAGAGAAGCTGAATTTGATACACGAAGCGTTGAATTAGACATCCCAGAATTCGGAGTTATCGGCTCATCGGACAGGTCGTGGAGCTGCGCGGTCGCCGTGTGAGGTTGCTGAGGTACTAGGGCCAGAGGTTGGGGTGGTTTAGAGGGAGTTCGAAGATCCCAGGACTTCCATGTCGCGTTTTGGTGTGGGTTCGCGGTGCTCGCATCTGCGGTTGGCTTCGGGGCGGTTCGTCTCGGGAGTGCGGGCAAGGCTTCGGTAGTGGCGGCGTTTGTAGCGCCAGGCGCCATCATCGTTGTGTTTAAGAACATCGTGATACACGCCAAAGGCGTCGCTGCGACAGAACTCTGTGCCGTGATGGCGGACCTCTTGCATGTACAACCGAGTTGTCGCTTGACCCGCCTCCACATCAATTCTCATGACCGTGCTCAGAGCGATGAACTCAAAGAAATCAAAGCGCTGCACCTGGCGAGCGATCAAGTCGCCGATCTGATCGGGGCCCGTGACCTTCCAAAGGTCACGCTTGATGTCGATCGTGATGGCGCAGTCTTGAGCAAAGATGTCTGACAACTCCGACCAGGCCCGCCGGGTCATGATGTCCGCGTATTGATGCTGAACCCTCCGGATCGCCATGTACGCAACCGTCTCGGCCCACGCTTTGGCATCGCCGTCGCTCATCTGATCAACCTCCCAGCACGCCAACTCAAAGTGATCTGGCGTCGACCGACTCGGGCTCTACACCAAGAACGATCGTAGGGCGAGATCGCACGCCGTACATCAGGAGGCTCCGGGGCGGGGCGCTCCAAGGCCATACCACTCGTTACAACAGCCGGACCGGGGTTGGCGCCAACGCCGAGAGGCGAACGAGGAGAGAGCCGGGCGGGGGCCCGGCGGCTGGGTTAGAGGCCGATTAGGGCTGTGAGGAGGGTGACGTCGGTGAAGTGACCCACCCATTGGGGCAATATGCCGAAGGCCAGGGTTGCAAAGCCTGTGAGAACCAGAGCGGCCGACACCGAAGTCGGCACCCTGATCGTTGAGTTGGTATCGAACTCAGCATCGGCTTGTGGGGCTTCAACCCACATGTAGCTAGCGATACGAGCGTAGTAGTAGAGGGCGATCACGGAATTGATCGCCACGACAACACCTAGCGCCACTCCCCAGGCAGTACCCGGTGAAATCAACGCCAGGATTATCTCGAACTTGGCAAACCAGCCACCCAGAGGCGGGATGCCTGCTAGTGCCATCAGAAAGATTGTCATCGCTACAGCGAGTCCGGGTGAGTAACGGAACAGGCCCTTGTAGGTGCCGATCTCTGCAGAAGCTGTCCGCCTCGCCACGGCAATGATCACAGCGAAAGCACCGAGATTCATCGCTGCGTAGATCACCAGGTAGGTCACCACAGACGACAGAGCGTCGTCTGCCACAGCCATAGATTCACCAGCTACCGCAAGTGGGGCCAGCATGTAACCGGCTTGTGCAACGCCTGAATACGCCAGCATCCGGACTGCATTCGTCTGACGCAGGGCCATGAGGTTGCCACCAAACATTGAGGCGGCCGCGAGCACCCACATCAGTGGGTGATACACATCTGAGCGTCCCCAGAAGCCCACAAACACAAGAGAGAGCAACGCCACGAACCCAGCTGCTTTGGATGCCACCGACAAGAAGGCGGTCACCGGTGTCGGGGCGCCCTCATAGGTGTCAGGCGCCCAGGTGTGAAACGGGAATGCCGACACCTTGAACGCAAATCCGACAACGGTGAAGATCACGCCGAGCGTTACAACAGCAAGCGGCGCACCCCCGCCAGATACTGCGCTGTTTATGTCCGCCAGCAAGGTGGAGCCGGTAGCGCCATACAGCAGCGACATGCCATACAAGAGCACCGCCGAAGCGAACACTCCCATCAGGTAGTACTTAAGACCCGCCTCGTTGCTTCGCAGGTCACGTTTTCGCCAGGTCGCCATCAAGTACGCAGGTATTGACAGCAACTCAAGTGCCACAAAGATCGTCACTAGATCTCGTGCGGATGCCATCACAACCATGCCCAGCACTGCCGATAGCAGCATCTGGTAGTACTCGTTTTCCCAGTAGTCGCCTTCCGCGATGTAATTCGTGGACAACAGCACCACGACATAGCCAGCAAGCAAGAACACTGCCTTCATCACCAGCGCATAGTCATCCACCACATATGCGCCCCAAAACGTGGCACGGTCGTTGCCATCAAAGGCGAGAGTCAACACTGGCACCATCGAGGCCAAGAGGCCAAACGACGCCAGTGCGGACACAACAGCACGCCCCCGTTCCAGCCACACAATGTCGACCAGTGTCAGAAGCGCACCAAAGGCCAGCAGCGTCAACTCGGGCGCGATCGCGTGCCAGTCAATCGGCGGCCGCTCAAAGGCGGTAACCAGCACCTGCGAGAAGGTCAGCATTGACACTTAGCCGTTCGAGGCCAGCAATCCCACCACAGCGGGGTCGGTCACATCAAAGATCAAACCGGGCAACAACCCGAACAACAGGATTCCCACAAGCAGTGGTGCCCAGGCAATCCACTCGGTCGGGGTGACATCAACGATCTCATCGCTGTTGGCGAATTCGGGTTTAGGTGCACCCATGGCAGTGCGTTGCAACAGCCAGAGCAGATACCCAGCGGCGAGCACCGTGCCCACGGCAGCTATGACCATGTACGTACGGAATGTCTCAACGGAGAGACCTTCGGCGGGAGAATATGCCGAGAGGATCGCAGGGAACTCACCCCAGAAACCGGCCAAACCGGGCAACCCAAGTGAAGCCATAGACACAAACCCGAGAATCCAACCCATACGAGGTGCCTGCTTCAACAAACCCCCAAGGCGGCGAATCTCAAGAGTGTGATAGCGCTCCTTAACAGAACCGGCAAGGAAGAACAGCATTCCGGTGATGATCCCGTGGGCGATCATTCCGAATATGGCGGCGTTAATGCCGAAGTCTGTGAGAGTAGCGATGCCGAGCATCACGAAACCCATATGCGCGACTGACGAGAAAGCGATCAGACGCTTCATGTCGGTCTGTGCAAGGCACCCGAGCGCTCCATAAATGATGCCGATCACTGCAAGTAGGCCGATCCATGGCGCCCAGACTTCTGCACCCTCGGGCAGCATCGGGACAGCAATACGGACAAAGCCGTAAGTGCCGAGCTTTAGCAAGATTGCGGCAAGGATCACCGAGCCCACAGTGGGTGCCTCGGTGTGAGCATCTGGCAACCAAGTGTGGAACGGGAACATCGGCACTTTTACGCCAAAACCGATGAACATCCCCGCAAAGATCCACGCCTGGGTGGCGCCGAGAATGCCTGCCCCGGCAACGTCGGAGAGCAAACGCATGTCGAAACTGCGGAGTGATTCACCTGTGACTGGGTCGGTTGAAAGGAAGAACAGCGCCAGGAACGAGAGCAACATCAACGCCGAACCGAACAGCGTGAACAGGAAGAACTTGATTGAGGCGTAACGGCGGTTCTCGCCACCCCAGACACCGATCATGAAGAACATCGGCAGCAGCACGACCTCAAAGAAAACGAAGAACAGGATCAGATCCTGTGCCACGAACGTTCCCACCATGCCTGTCTCAAGAATCAGGATCAGGATCATGAAGGCTTTGGGATTGCCAGGCGCAGGTATGTGATCCCACGAGTAGATGACACACAACGGCACAACCACGAGAGTCAAAGCCATAAGCGGTAGCGAGATGCCGTCAAGTCCGAGGATGAAACGGCTGTTGATTACCTCAATCCAGCGTTCGTCAACCACGAACTGCAAAGCACCGGCCGAGCCGTAGTCAAACTCAAACACCAGCAACACTCCGACGACCAGTGCCGCTACCGATGACACCAGCGCCACCATCTTGTGGGCCTGCTCCTCGGCAGCCGGCACCAGTAGTGACACCACAGCACCAAGCAGCGGGATGAAGGTGACGAGGACGAGGCCCCAGTCGTTAAGGAAATCGGTCATGTCGTCCTGAACTCCTGGATCAATCCGTGATGCTCTTCAATCATCGGTTGTGGCGGCTGTGATGGAGGTATGGCATCGTGTGACATTGCATTATGCGGCGTTGCAATATGTGGCTCTGCAGCGTGTGGCATGGCGCTAAATCGAGACCACGAGAATCAACACGCCGGCAAGCACAGTTGCGGCTCCGAACAAGATGGCGGCGTACTGCTGCACTTTGCCGGTTTGCATGGCCCGCAGACTCTCACCGGAGGCATCAGAAGCTCGGCCGGAGCCGTCAACGATGACATTGTCAATGAGACCCTGATCTATCCGGTCATAGACGGCACGACCGGCAGCCACTGAGCTGCGACCAGCGGTGTTTACGGCACCGTCAATGATCCGCTGATTCGACCAGTAAGTCGCGCGTGCCAGCGGCCCCTTAACCGCCTTGACAATCACTCCCGTGTAGAGGTGATCAAGGAAATACTTGTTCACAAGAGTCGTATGTACAGCACCCGGTAGCCCGCCACGTGACACCGGCCCGTCGGTCATCTCTGTAAGTGACTCACCGGCGGCACGAGCCCGCTCGTCAAGGTTCTTGAAGTAGTAGCGGTAAGCCAGACCCACACCTGAGAGTGCCACGAGCGTGGAAACGATTGCCAGAGTCCAGCTCGGCTTTGCATGCGCTATAGACGGGAAGTACGAAGCCACCGGCTCGACATAGTGACCGAAACGCTCCTGCCAACCTGTTGGCCACAACTGGAAACCCTTGGGCATGTTAAACAGGCCTGCCACGACCGCAAAGAACGCCAGAACATAGAGCGGGCCGAGGATTCTGGGCCCTGATTCGTGCGGATGGCCGTGGCCTCGGTACGTCCCGAAGAAGGTCAGGTAAACGACACGTGTCATGTAAGCCGCGGTGACGGCGGCTCCAAGCATTCCCATCACCAGCATCAACGTGTAAGCACCGTTAGCGCTAGTACCGCCGAAGAGCCCCCAACCGCCGGTACCCGCGAGGATCTCGTCTTTTGACCAGAAGCCAGCTAAGGGTGGCAAGCCCATAAGCGCCACCGTTGCGATCAGGAATGTCCGGTAGGTGTGGGGCATGTGTTTGCGCAATCCGCCCATGTCGGTCTTCATGTCGAAGCTATGCACCGCGTGACTAACCGAACCCGAGCCCAAGAACAGGCATGCCTTAAAGAAGGCGTGTGTGAACAGGTGAAACATCGCCGCTGTCCAGGCACCAACCCCTAGGGCCATAACCATGTAACCGAGCTGGCTCACAGTTGAATAGGCAAGCACCTTTTTGATGTCGTTCTGGGTAAAGGCGAGCAGCCCACCAAACAGCAGTGTGACTGCACCAACAAGGGCCAACATGTTGATGCTGGAGCCACCGATTGACATGCCTTCCCAGAACACCGGATAGAGCCGAGCAACCATAAAGATGCCGGCCACGACCATCGTCGCAGCGTGGATCAACGCTGAGACTGGTGTCGGCCCTGCCATGGCATCGGGCAACCAGGTATGCAATATGAACTGACCCGACTTGGACATGACCGCAGCCAGCAAACACAGCGAGGCCACAATGAGTGCGGTGTGACTTACCTCACCAGCGTTGATGCGCTCAGTAACGGTGAGCGTGTCGAAAGTGTTGCCTGCAGCAAAGAACAGGATCGACACGCCGACGAGCAATCCGACGTCTCCCACACGGTTAGTGAAGAAAGCCTTGAGAGCCGCATCGGAGTTGGGTTTCTCTTCCCACCAATGACCGATCAGCACGAACGAGCAAACGCCGACCAACTCCCAGCCGACGATCATCTGCAGCAGGTTGTCGCTGAGAACGAAGAACAGCATGGCTGCACTGAACAAGCTCAGGAACGCAAAGAAGTGGGTGTAGCGGCTGTCGCCTGAGACGTAATCGGTGCTGTAGATGTGAACAAGCAGCGACACTGCGGTAACCACAAAGAGCATCATCACCGACAGGCCATCGACCAGGATTCCGGCGTCGTAGCCGACGTTGCCCGAGTGGAACCAGGTGACACTTCGATGTATCGCTGCGACACCTTCATGGGCCGCATCGCGGTGTCCGATCCAGGTAATCGCAGCACCAACCGACCAGACAAAGGATGCACCAACAGCGGCGATACCAAGCTCTGAACCCTTACGTGGCATCCGCTTACCGAAAAACAAGATTGCGAGGAACGAGAGCGCCGGCAGCAGTGGCACTACCCAAGCATGATCCAAGAAGAATCCGGCACTTGAGACCGACGATGGTCCGTATTCAGTCGAGGAAGTAGCAGCGAGCACTCCGGCAAACATCGACACGATCCCGAGCCTCCCTAGCCCTTAAGGAGATCGGCCTCAGAGAGGTCGATGCTTCGACGGTTGCGGTAGATGAGCAGCACAATCGCCAGGCCGATACCTACTTCGGCGGCTGCAACGGCGATGACAAACAAGGCGAACACTTCGCCGCCTACATGGTCACGGAACGCTCCGAAAGCCACCAGATTTATATTGACAGAGTTCAAGATGATTTCAACAGACATCAAAACCATGATCCCGTTACGACGCGCCAAGACTCCGTACACGCCGATGCAAAACAGCACCGCAGCCAGCAACAGGAACTGATTGAGGATCACGCCGTCAAGTCCCCTACTCCTTGCGAGCCACAACGATGGCACCGATCAACGCAGCAAGCAACAGTACCGAAACAGCTTCAAAAGCAACGATGTATTGGCTAAAGATTGCATCAGAAACAGGCTCGAAACCTTGGGGTTCAGAGATCACAACACGGGTGTCTGAAAAACTGTCAATCAGAGCCATTCCCATCACAACCAGGAGCAGCACCGCAACCAAGCCGGCCATTACACGTTTCTCGCCGGCTACGGAGTCGTCGTCACCCATCGAGGCTTTAGTGAGCATGATCCCGAACAGGAACAACACGATGATGGCGCCGATGTACACCAGCACCTGGGTGACAGCCACGAACTCTGAGCCCAACAAGATGAACTGTGCCGCAGCACCGGCGAGAACCAGCACGAGCCAGAGCGCTGCGTGAACAACATTTCGGGTGGTGACACAGCGGATCGCAGCGATCACCATCACCAAAGCGATGACCGTGAAGAACACGTTCTGTGCGACAAACAAGTCGCCGTCGGAGGCAGCAGCAGCCAGCACGGAGCCGGTGGCCGTCATCGAAGGGGGCTGCAAATGAGGCGAACGCTGCGGTACCTCAACACGGGCCACAAGCCTACCGACGCTCCCCGCGCGGAACACGATGCCATCGGTCTCACCCGACCCCTACCAGGGGCTCCACCCACCTGTACCGCTGCAGTCTTTGTGAGCGCTTAGGTGGGTGGGACTTTGAGTTTCTTGGCGGTGGATCCGGGCTCGTAGTCCTCAAAATCGGGCACGGTCTCCATCCACTCGGTTAGCCGCTCCTTATCGTGGAGCAGGTCAGCAATGCGTGGCTCAGAGAACTCGTACTCGGGGCTCCAGAACAGTGCTTCGAACGGGCACACCTCTACGCAAATGCCACAGAACATGCACAGTGCGTAGTCAATGTCGAAACGGTCGAGCTTGTTGACCAGACGAGGCTTGCCGCCCGCTCTGCGTGGTGGGGCCTTTTCCTTATGGCCCTCTATGTAGATGCACCAGTCGGGACACTCACGGGCACACAGCATGCAAGCAGTGCAGTTGCCTTCGTGCAGCGCGATCACACCACGGGCCCGGATGGGTGGTGCTTCCTTGACGTGTGGGTACTGCACGGTTGCCGCACCCTTTGAAGGTGCTGGTACCAGGGTGCGAAGCCCACGTTTGGGGAACACCGTTCGAACAACCGTCGATCCGGTGACCGCCAGGCCTTTGATAATTCCGGGTACTAACGCCATCTACAACTCCAGCGTGAACTCATTAGAGGACGACCTTTAGGACGCCGGTTACGACGATGTTTGCCAGGGCTATGGGCACGAGATACTTCCAGGCGAGACGCTGGAGCTGATCTTCCCGGAACCGGGGGAATGTGAACCGGAACCAGAAGATCAAGAACGACAGCAACACCACCTTGCCCACAAGTACTAGCGGGCCGATCACGTTGAACAGGTTGTCCGCAGGGTCAAGGCCTGGCACACACCAGCCACCCAAGAACAACACCGAAGCAACGGCAGCAAAGACACCAGCAGTGGCGAACTCACCGATAAAGAACAGCAGGAAACGCAGCCCCGAGTATTCCGTCATGTAGCCGGTGACCAACTCAGACTCAGCCACAGGCATATCGAACGGCGTCTGGGTGAGTTCTGCTTGAAGCGCGATCATGAAGATGGCAAAACCAACGAACTGGGTGATGATGAACGGACTGCCAATGCCACCCCAACCGAAGATCTCACCATTCGCCTGCGACAGCACGATCCCTTGCAGGTTCATCGTCTCGGCCTGGATAACCACACCGATCACCGCAAGTAGCAGAGGCAACTCGTATGCGATCAACTGGCCGGTGGCTCGCAATCCACCCAGTAGCGAATACTTCGAGGCCGACCCCCAGCCTGCCATCAAGATGCCGATCACCGACACCGAACTGACCGCCATAGCCAGATACACGCCAAGGTCATTTGAGATAAACCAAGCATCTGGCCCGGCGGGTAACACCACAAGCAACAAGAACGTCGAAGTCAACACCACGAACGGCGCAGCAGAAAACACAAACCGGTCGGCGCGCTCGGGAACGATGTCTTCCTTCTGCAGAAACTTGCCGACCTCAGCAAGCAACTGCAAAGACCCGTAAGGGCCCGCTTCCATCGGCCCTAGGCGGCTCTGCATGAAACTCACCATCTTGAACAGATGCGCATACACGAGAGCTCCAGCCACCAAAAGCACGGCCACCAGCCCAGCCACAACACGGATCGTGGTGACCTGCCAATACGACAGTTCAGCCAGCACGCTCATCATCGGTCAATGTCTCCGAGGATGAAATACAGGCTGCCCAGAATGGTGATGATGTCGGGCACATACACACCCTTAAGCAGCCATGGCGTAATCGAAACATTGGAGAACGAAGCAGAACGGATCTTCACCCTGAACGGCACGAGATCACCTTTTGAGACCACGTAATAGCCCATTACACCAAGTGGGTTCTCGGTCTCAACGTAAGCCTCACCCGCGGGCACTTTGATGATGCGAGGCACCTTGGCCATGATCGGCCCAGACGGAATACCGTCAAGCAGTTGATCAACGATTTTAGTGGCTTCTCGGGTTTCCTGTAGACGCACCCAAAAGCGAGCAAATGAATCGCCATCAGGATGCGTCCACACCTTCCAATCAACCTGATCATGCACCAGGCCACAAGGACTATCACGGCGCACATCCCAGTCGACACCCGAAGCACGGATGTTGGCACCGCTTAGGCCATAGGACAGCCCCACTGCCGGAGGAATCACGCCGATGCCACGGGTGCGTGCCTGGAAGATCTCGTTGCCCTCAACCAACTCAGAGATCTCGTCACAGAAGTTGCGGATCTTTCGCATCGCCTGGTGGGTCTCGGCAATCCAGCCCTTTGGCAGATCATCTTTGAGGCCACCGATGCGGTCGAAGTTCGGATGGAAGCGCCCACCGGTAGCAGATTCGATCTGATTGAGGACATGTTCACGATCACGGAACGCAAAGAACACCGGTGTGACTGCTCCAACCTGCACCGCCATGTCGCCCAGGAACAAAGTCACATTTGCGATGCGGCTCAGCTCGAACAGGATCGTGCGGATCCACTGAGCCCGCTCGGGTGCCTCAACTCCCATGAGCCGCTCAGCCGCAAGAATGAACGGCACCTCATTGGCGAAACTGCCAAGCCAGTCGATGCGATTGATCAGGGTGGTCACCTGGGGATAGGTGCGCACCTCAGCGAGCTTTTCGTAGCCGCGATGCATGTAACCCATCACTGGATCGGCCGACACGACCTGCTCGCCATCAAGCTTGGCGACGATCCGCAACGTGCCGTGAGTGGCAGGATGTTGAGGCCCTATGTTGAGGGTCATCCCCTCGGTCTCGATCTCGAGATTCACCCGAGCGTCGGCGGCCTGCGCGGCTATGTAGGAGAGTTGGTCGCGCTGAGTGAGCGTCATGACCCGGGCCCAGCTTCGGGTATCAGTTCCACGTCCACGATGCCCGGCCAAGGCTTAACGCGGCGAGCCAGCAGCGGGTAGTCCTTGCGCAGCGGATTGCCCTCGAACTCACCCGGCAAATACAGGTGCCGCAGGCCGGGATGTTCATCGAATTGGATGCCAAACATCTCCCAAGCTTCACGCTCGTGCCAATCGGCACCTGAGAAGACCGGCACCCAACTAGCAGCCCGCAGATCCCCGTCAGGCAGATCAGCCTTAGCGATTATCGAGCGGTGTGAACCGATGTCGTTGACCCTCGCCAGCAGTTGAAAGCGTGTATCGCCGCCGGCAACGCCGGTCTCGGCCGGTGGTGGCTGTTTCGGTTCAGTTGAGTTGAGGATGTTGTCGACCATGCTGTCCATGTCACGCCCAAACGGCGAGGGCATCCAGTCAATTGCCGAAAGGAAGTTGAAGAAAGCGAAGCCCTCGCTGTCACGCAAATAGAGGGCAAGATCACGCCAGCTGTCACGGTTGACCCGCACCCAGATCTCACCGCTGTCAACGTGGGAGTCGACGAACCTCGCGCCCAAGGCACCAGAGATACGTGCGATCAGTGCGGCAGCTTCAGTGTCAGCATTTGCTGCTGACACAGCGCCGGTGTCACTCAACGACAATCGGGTCACCTCGCCAGCGCTCTGTCATGTCTTCGTTCTGGATCCGCTCTTGCAGCATCACGATGCCTTCGAGCAAGGCCTCGGGGCGTGGCGGGCAGCCAGGCACATAAACATCAACGGGCACCACCTGATCGACACCCTTAGTGACCGAGTAACTGTCCCAGTAGGGCCCTCCACAGTTGGCACACGAACCCATCGAGATGACGTATTTCGGGTCGGGCATCTGCTCATATAGTCGGCGTACCGATGGGGCCATCTTGTCGGTCACTGTGCCAGAGATGACAACCAGATCGGCTTGACGTGGGCTAGCTGGTAATGGGATGACACCTAAACGCATCACGTCATAACGGGGCGAACCGAACGCTGCACCCATTTCAATCGCACAACACGCCAGACCCCACTGATACACCCACAGCGAATACTTGCGGCTCATGTTCAACAGAGTCGACAGTGGCTTAGGCACCTTGCCGGATTCGACTAGACCCATCGCAACATCCTCTTGCGCCATGCGTAGAACAGCCCGAGCAGCAAGATGAAGATAAAGATCGCCATCTCAACTAGACCGAACACGCCATAATCCTCCAGCCGAGCAGCCCATGGGAAGATGAACACAGCTTCAACATCAAACAGCACAAACAGCAATGCAAACACGTAATAGCGGATGTTGGCCTGCGACCACATGCTGCCAACCGGGTCAACACCAGACTCATAATTCTGGACCTTTTCGGGTGTGGGTTTGGAGGGCCGAAGCACTCGTCCCAGGCCGAGCAATAGGCCCACAACGATTACGCCAAGTGCCCCGAATATCCCGACCGTCAGGTAGCTGCGCAGGAAATCCGACACGGACCGCAATCTTAGCTACACGCATCGGTTCCTAGACAGCGCCAGCTTTAGGCGACACACGACTCGTCAGCCAAGCAACACAGTTCGTCAGCCCAGTAGCACACCTCGACGTGACATCCAGGCAGCGGTTCCCGCTAGCACGACGGCTGGGCCGGGGCGCCACGCAACGATGCTCAAACGCAGCAGGGCCGAATCGGGCGCTGTCGGGATCGTAAGAACGTTGACTATCGCAACCAGACCCATCACGGTGACCACAGTTGATACCCAGTAGACACCCTGCCTCAGCCTGGGCACCACATCGGCCGCGGGAGTAGTGCAGATCGTCACAGCAGCACCAAGCAGCAATAACGCGGTGAAGGCATTGATATTGGTGAGGGCACCGTAGAGGTCTTCCCACCAGGACTGCCGCCCGCCGATTGCGCCGTAGCGCAGGATCGGCGCGAGCGCGTGCAACACGGCGGAAAGCAACAAAACCACCGCAAGGATCTCGCGAGCCTCATCCCAGGCGACGGGCAGGCCACGACGCTGCGGGTTGGAGGTCACTGGTTCAAGGTAGCAATTCGTGCGAACTTGCTACCTCAGTTGAGCTTGAAAATGATGGGGGAAGCACCGCCGACGCCTCCCCACGACCCATGCCTTGTTGGGTTCGCTTGGAGCGAGGCGGGGCGGGTTTTGTTATGCGCCGAGACTGCCTATGGCGTCATCCGGGGTGCCGTAGACGGGGATGATCTTGTCGAAGCCGCTGATCTCGAAGATCTCTCGAATCGAGTCGGACAGCGAACACACCGCCATACGCGCCTTTTGCTTCTGCAAGGTCTTGGCGACCAGAAGCACAACACGCAAGCCGGCGCTGCTGATATAGGAGACCCCGCCAAGATCTAGCACCATCGCCCGGTCATCGGAGCCGATGGAAGCTTCGAGGGCCTCGTGGAACTCAAGAGCGTTGGCGCCATCAACGCGGCCGTTGGCTTTGACGATAAGCGCTGCGCCTTGCCTGTCAGTGCTAATACTCAATGAACCGCGTCTCCTCAGTGTGTCTATGCGAACCTGTGGTGGTCGCGTTTGAACCGCCGCAATGTTACAACATCGTGCCGAGGCATTGCCTAACTCCTGCGGTCACCCGGCGTGACCGTGTCAGTGGGTGTGACCGTGTCACTCGGTGTGAGCGTGTCACTCGGTGAAATCGCCGATGGTTGCTGAACTCAAGCGAGCGAGGTCTGCTGTTGGGATCTCAAACACCGTCTTGGCAGTGCCGGCTGCTGCCCAAACCGTCTCGTAGTTCAAAAGCGTCGCATCAAGCGCAGTGCGCAGCGGTTGGGAGTGCCCGAACGGGGGCGTGCCTCCGATGGCGTAACCCGTGGCGCTGCGCACCGTTCTGGCGCTGGCTCGCTCGATCTTCCCGTCAAAAAGCTCGCCGAGGGCGGCCGTGTCTACGCGTTTGGAACCTGACGTGAGTGCTAGCACAGGCTGATCGTCGCACTTGAACACGAGCGACTTGACAATTTGAGATAGCTCGCAGCCGACCGCGGCGGCTGCTTGGGCGGCGGTGTGGGTTCCCTGCGGGAACGTTCGCACGTGTACCTCAAGGCCAGCATCTGAGGCCGCGGCCACGAAACGCTCACATCCACCGGGGGATTTGCGCTGGTTGCTCACAGTCCTGCTGCTGTGCTTGCCCAGGACTCCAGCGTGCCGGGGGCGATCCCTACTGCAATTGTGAAGAGGACGGCGATGGCCACTACTGCACCTGTACCCCAGCCGATTGACTGCGCCTGAGCTGTGCCGGACTGCGCGGTAGCACTAGCCGAACGGAAGTACATGGCAACGACGATCCGCAGGTATGCGAAGGCTGCGATTACTGCGAACACCATCGCGACGATCGCTAGCCAGAAGGAGCGTGCATCTACTGCCGCGGCAAGAACTGAAAACTTAGCCACGAAGCCAGATGTGAACGGCACGCCAGCTTGTGCCATCAACAAGATCGTGAAACCGAGCGCGAGTGCGGGACGGCGGTTGCCGAGGCCTGCGAGAACTTCAAATCCTGTGCGGTCATCCTTGTTGCCGGAGAGCGCTGCAAGCACCGAAAAGCTGCCTATGGCAATCACTGCGTAGGCGGCGAGGTAGAAGAGCACGCCCGCAACCCCTTGAGGAGTAGCCGCCTGCACCCCGACCAATAGGAAGCCGGCATGTGAGATAGACGAGTAAGCGAGCAGTCGTTTGGCGTCACCTTGCACTACCGCGGAGATTGATCCGACAGCAAGCGTGGCGCATGCCAGCGCATAAACAGCAGGTTGCCAATCTGAGGCTCGCAACGCGAACACTTCCACGAAGACTCTCAACAGGGCTGCGAACCCGGCTGCCTTGATTGCCGAGGCCATGAATGCGGTAAACGGGGTTGGTGCTCCCGAGTACACATCGGGTGCCCAGGCGTGAAACGGTGCCGCTGCGACCTTGAAACCAAGCCCTGCAAGCAGCATCGCGAGTCCGGCTAGCAACAGCGAGTCCTTCAAAATCAACACTTCGTGGAGATAGCTGCGGATTCCCGAGAAACTGGTTGTGCCCACAGCGCCATATATCAGAGCAATGCCAAAGAGCAAGAAAGCCGTTGAAAAGGCGCCTAACACGAAGTACTTGATGCCTGCTTCAAGAGACTCAAGGCGTCTCGAATTAAGAGCAGCCATCACATAAGCAGCAATTGACATCGTTTCAAGCCCGAGGAACATGACCAGCAGGTCGCCTGCTCCAGCCATGACTACGGCACCGGCAGCTGCTAGCAACACCAGGGCGTAGGTTTCGGGATGACTCATCTGAATCCGGCTGCCAAAGCGCGGCAGCGTGGGGGCAACTAACACGACACTGCCGAGAACTATGGCTGCGATGAACATCGCCGTGCCGTCGAGCACGAACTCGTCGCCGAACCCTCCGTAGGCCTCGGTGTCACGCCGCCACACATAGATGACTGCAACCAGGCCGGCACCCCCGAGTGCCACCGTCCAGATGGCATCAAACACCGGGCGCACAACCCGTGCTGGTAGCAGAGATCGGACCATCAACAACAGCAATGCACCCGCTGCGGGAATGATTACCGGAAGCAGCGCAACCCAGTCGATCGCTGGGGTTTCAAGCGACGTCAAACCGAACGGCGAAGTGTCCATCAGCCGTCCTCGGAACTGTGATCGTGATCAGAGTTGTGACCGTGGACATCGTCTGTGCTGCCGTATACGAACCGCGGCTGAAGATCTTCCACCTCATTGCGGGGCACGATGTTCGCTACAGGTTCAGTGAAGTCAGAAGAGTGTCGCTCGACGTGAGCCACAACGGCATCCATTGCCGGTTCAATCCGTTCGATCACGGGCTTCGGGTAAACACCGAGGAACACGATGGCAGCAAGCAGTGGAGCCATCACAAGTCCTTCGCGCCAATTCAAGTCAGGTATCCGAGCGTTTGCGCCCGATGCCGGGCCATGAAAGACCCGCTGGTAAGCCCACAACAGGTACACCGCTGCAAGGATCACGCCACTGGCAGCTACAACTGCCCACCAGCGGTGTGCATTGAATGCTCCAATCAATACCAGCAGTTCGCCGACAAACCCGTTGAGTCCGGGTAACCCGATCGACGAGAGCATCACCACTGTGAACACCACTGCAAGGATTGGTGCTGACTTCTGGAGACCACCTAGTTCAGAAATCTGGCGGGTGTGACGCCGTTCATAGATCATCCCCACCAGCAGGAACAAAGCACCAGTTGAGACACCGTGATTGACCATCTGCAGTGTGGAACCCGTGAGTCCTTCAGTGTTGATGGCGAAGGTTCCGATGACAATGAACCCCAGATGCGCTACTGATGAGTAGGCGACCAGTCGTTTGAGGTCGCGCTGCATCGCTGCAGCAATCGCTCCATAGATAATGCCGATAACTCCCAGAGTCATCAGTAGCGGAGCGAAGTACACCGAAGCATCCGGGAATAGGTAAAGACCGAAGCGGATCAATCCGTATGTACCGAGTTTCAGCATCACCGCGGCGAGGATCACAGAGCCCGCCGTGGGAGCGTTTGTGTGCGCGTCAGGTAGCCAAGTGTGAAGCCCCACCAAGGGCACCTTCACCGCGAATGCCAGCGCAAATGCCAGGAAGAGCCAGCGCGCGGTGTTGGTCGCTAGTGACTGGCTCTCGGCAATCTCAACAAGGTCAAATGTCAGGTCGCCTCCGGTCGCCGAAGCGTGCAGGAACGCCAGCGACAGCGTTGCTACCAGCATTAACGCCGATCCGAACATCGTGAACAAGAAGAACTTCATCGCTGCGTAGGCCCGCTGACCATGACCCCAGCCCCCGATGAGGAAGTACATCGGTACCAGCACAACCTCAAAGAAGACGAAGAACATTATGAGATCAAGCGCTACGAATGCACCAAGACAACCAGCTTCAAGGATCAACATCCAGCAGTAGTACGCCTTGGGTGAGTGTTCAACTGGCACGCCAGCGATCACTAGCGGGAACATCAGAGCGGTCATGACAACCAGGAACACCGACAAACCGTCGATTCCGGCGTGCCAGGAGATACCCCAACCCGTGATCCAGTCTCGGTGTTCTACGAACTGAAACGCTCCGGCCGCCGACGTGTCAAAGTCAGCTAGCAACCACACTGCCATTGCACCGACAACAGCAGACGAAGCCAGCGCAACGAGCTTTAGTGTCTCGGGTCCGCTGTGACGCAACGCCAGCAGCAACAACGCCCCCAATGCCGGCAACAGCACCAACACGGTCAACACGGGAAACGACCCAGACGCGTCAGCGGTAACTGCTGCAATCAAGCCGACAGGCTCGGTAGCTGTGCTCACTTACCAGTTTGTCCTTGCCATGAACCACACCAGTAGCGCGATCACTCCCGCTGCGGTCAACAGTGCATAGAAGCGCACAAGTCCTGTCTGGATCTGGCGCAGCTTGGCACCACTGGCTCTTACTACCCGCCCGATCCCGTTAACCGCACCGTCAACAACACGTGCATCGAACGCCGAAACCAACTCAAATGAGCGCCGGCCAGGGCCACCGACAAAGCTCGTAACCGCATCATCTAGATAGAAGGCACGCGCCGCAGCTTTCAACTCAACACGCTCAGCCGATACCTGTCGCCGCAGATACACAGTCACGGCAGCCCAGATACCACCGAGGGCTGCAACTACCGACACGGCGGCGAGCAACCACAACGCTCCGGCACCCATTCCAGATGACAGGTGAGCTTCATTACCGAATAACGACGGCTTCAACCAGTTGCCCAAGAAGTGAAGATCGCTCGTAAACGGCAAGTTCAGACCGCCAGAGAAGACTGCTGCAACGGCCAGCACCACTAGCGGCACTGTCATCAACCGTGAAGGTTCATAAGGGTGCTTGTTGCCAAAACGACTCTCGCCAAAGAAGGTCATGATGATCAGGCGGCTCATATAGAACGCGGTGAGGATTGCCGTGATGAGACCCACTGCCCAGAGTGCCTGGTTGTTGTCCCAGGCGTAAGCCAAGATCTCATCCTTCGACCAGAAACCAGCTAACGGCGGCACACCGGCGATAGCGAGCCATCCAACGACAAAGGTTCCCGCCGTGAGTGGCATGGCAAGGCGCAGTCCGCCGTAGCGGCGCATGTCTTGTTCACCATCAAGGGCATGGATGACTGAGCCTGAACCGAGAAACAACAGTGCCTTGAAGAACGCGTGCGTGACCATGTGAAAGATGGCGGCAACGTAAGCGCCAGTTCCGACGGCAAGCATCATGTATCCGAGCTGGCTGATCGTGGAATAAGCAAGCACCTTTTTGATGTCGTTTTGCGCAGTAGCAGCCCCAGCTGCAAAGAGAGCAGTAAACACTCCCACCCAGGCAATCGCATCAGGAACCCACGAATCCGCGACTGCGATTATCGGGTTAACCCTCACCATCAGATACACACCCGCTGTCACCATGGTGGCGGCGTGAATCAGAGCAGAAACTGGTGTAGGGCCGGCCATGGCGTCGGGCAACCAGATGAACAGCGGGAACTGAGCGGACTTACCCGCAGCACCAACAAAGAGCAGCACAACTATCGCTGTCGCTGTCGTGGGGACAAGTGCCCAGGAGTTCCCGAGCAGATCTACGTAACGGATCGATCCAATCGCAGAGAAGGCCCAGAAGATCGCGAGCATGAAACCGAAGTCGCCGACTCGGTTTGTGATGAACGCCTTCTTGCCTGCTACTGCGTTGGCTTCGGTGCTGAACCAGAAGGAGATCAACAGATACGAGCAGACACCAACGCCTTCCCATCCCAGGAATGTGAGAACCAGATTGTCGCCTAATACCAGCACAAGCATCGAGAAGGCAAACAAGTTCAAGTAGACGAAAAACTTCGAGAAGTTCTCATCGCCATGCATGTAGCCAATCGAGTAAAGGTGAATCAGAGCACCGACACCAGTAACGAATAGCGCCATCGTGATCGACAGGGGATCTACAAACAGGCCCGCATCTACCTGAAAGTCACCCGCTGGTACCCACTCGAAGAGCGTGACTATGAAGCGGCGCTCCTCGGGGTCACGCTGCATCAATTCCGCAAAGACAAGCACCGAAGCAACGAATGACCCGGCCATAGCCGCGGTAGCAAACCAACCTGCTCGTGGTTCACCCAGGCGACGCCCGAAGAGCATCAACGCTACGAAACCAACCAGAGGGAAGGCCGGAATTAGCCAGGCAGCGTCGAGCATTTCAGCCCTTTAGCAGTGACATGTCATCTGCGGTGGCCCGAGCACGGCGGCGGTTGATTGCCACCACGAGAGCCAAGCCGATCACAACTTCGGTGGCTGCCACAACCAGCACAAAGAACACTGCAATCTGACCGCCGACATCATTGAGGCTGGTTCCAAGAGAAACAAAGGCAACATTCACCGCGTTAAGCATCAACTCGACGCACATGAACATCACCAGCGGGTTGCGCCGCACAAGCAACCCGATGGCGCCAATAGCGAATAGAGCTACACAAAGCGCGAGATACCAACCGGTTGAGATCTGTGTGAGATCCACTAGTTCGCCCCGCGTGAGTGTTCGGGTGAAGCCGCACTGCGGCGCTTGGTCAGCACGACAGCACCAACCACAGCGATCGTTAGCAAGGCTGCGGTTATCTCAACTGCAAAGGCATGCTGGCTGAACAACACTCGGCCTATGCGTTCAATGTCAGACAGGCCATTGTCGAGGGCACGTTCACCGTCAACGGTGGCTTTGCCGCTCAGGGAGTCTGCAGCCACAAGAAGCAGGGTTGCGAGAAGTGCTGCGAGAGCCGCACCGACAATTGCTGCAAGAGGCCGCTGACCCGCTATCGGTTCGATCCGGAGTTCTTCGGCCTTGTCAACCCCGAGCAGCATGATCACAAACAGGAACAGGATGACGATCGCACCCGCATAGACGACAACCTGTACAGCGGCGAGAAAGTGTGCATCGTGAAGAACAAACAAAATGGCGGCCCCGACCAATGTCTGCACAAGAAACAACGCGGCATGCACCGGGTTGCGGCTGCTGATGACACCAACAGCACCAGCGAGCATCAGTATCGCCACGACGGCAAAGACTGCTTCCGTCACTAGTGGCGACTTCCTTGCCCGGAACCTGCTGAAACTGCTTGTGCAGCGTCAGAATCATCTGGCGTTTCTCCGGTGTTCTCAAGGTCGGCAGGCTCGGGTGATCTCACCCCGTAGCCGAGTTCACCTGACCAGGCGACCGATCCCACATAGCGCTGATCACCCGAAGGTGAGGTAGCCCGCATCCATGCCGAGGTGTGTTCGTCTTCACCCTCACGCCAGTCTTCCCACGAAAGCTGGCGGGGTCGACCATCATCATCGACTAGCAGTTCGTTCTTGGTGTAGACGGCGTCGTCACGGTTCGTGAATGAGAACTCGAACAGTTTCGACTCGGTGATGGCCTGCGTGGGGCATGCCTCAACACACAGGTCGCAGTGAATGCAGCGCAGATAGTTGATCTCGTACACGAAGCCATAGCGCTCACCAGGCGCAACCGGGTCACTGGGATCGTTGTCGGCGCCACGTACATAGATGCAATTCGCCGGGCACACACCGGCGCAAAGTTCACAGCCGATGCACTTCTCCATGCCGTCTTCGTAACGGTTGAGCACGTGCCGGCCGTGCATCCGCTCGGGTTTGGGCCGTTTGACATCGGACTTTGAAATTTTGTCGAAGCCGCCCCGGTAATCGGTCGTGACCTTGGGCAGGAACAGTTGGCGCAAGGTGACGGCGAATCCGTGCAGGTATCCCATCTAGTCGTGCCTCCCCATTCAGCCGGAGACTGTGTGCTCAGCCATGGCTGCGTCAGCTTGATGAAGCGCCGCGAGGCGCGCCCGCCGTACTGCACTTCTTAACAGTGCCCCACCGACTGCGAACCCCACGAGCGACAGCACCGTCACCAGTCCCAGGTTCCAGTTGTGATCGCGTGCTGTCTCGAGAGCCACCAGGAACAGGAACCAACCAAGCGCTACCGGGATCAACATCTTCCAGCCAAGATCCATCAGTTGGTCATAACGGAAGCGTGGCAGCGTCGCTCGCATCCACACAAATGCGAACAGGAACACGAACAACTTCAAGAAGAACCAGATGAAGCCCCATAGCCAGGCGATTGAGAGGCCGCCGATCTCGCTGATAGGCACCGGCCCGGCAGGCCCACCGAAGAACAACGTGACGATGATCGCTGACATCGTGATTGTGTTCATGAACTCGGCCAGGAAGAACAGCGCAAAACGGATCGAGGAGTACTCCGTGTGAAAGCCTCCGACCAATTCCTGTTCGGCTTCCACGAGGTCAAACGGTGGGCGGTTCAACTCGGCAGTTCCCGCGACCAAGAACACCACGAAAGGCACCACGCCGGTGACGATCAGATTCCAGCGGGGAATCAGGCCGCCGAACCCCTCACCGGCTTGCACCACCACCATGTCGTGGGTGGATAACGATCCGGTAATGAGCACGATCGAGGCAACCGCTAGGCCGAGGGCAGCCTCGTAGCTCACCATCTGGGCCGAGGCTCGCACCGATCCGAGCAACGGGTATTTCGAACCCGAAGACCAGCCAGCAAGCATCACGCCATACACGGCAACCGAACTCATGGCCAGGAACATCAAGATCCCGACCGGGGGATCGGCGACCTGAAGGTATGTGGAGTGTCCGAAGAGTTCGACTGCGCCGGAGCCGTTGCGGAAGTCGCCTCCGAGGGGGACGATTGCGAAGGCCAGGAACGCTGGGATCAACGAGAGATAGGGCGCCAGTTTGAACACGAAGCGATCGGAGCGATCCGGCACCAGGTCTTCTTTGAAGAAGAGCTTGATGCCGTCGGCGAGGGTCTGCAGTATCCCCCAGGGCCCAGCAATCGTGGGCCCGAATCGCTGGTGCATTCCCCCGATGAGCTTGCGTTCGAACCAGATCATCAACATCACGGCTACGAGCAGCGCGGCGAACGCAACTCCTACCTTAAGCAGCGTGATCAGCACCTCGGCAAGACCAATGCTGCCCGAATAGAGCGGATCGCCGCCTGGGCTCACGCTGGCGCCTCAGCTTGGCCGTCACCGGAGGTCTCGCTCTCGGACACGGGAGTGATCGTCACCAACGTGCGATCTGAGTTGTGATCAATGAGCGTGTTGGCCGGCGCACCTGGTGCCATCCAATCAATCGCCACTACACCGGTCGGAACGCTTGCATCGGCTACCAACCGCATCGTGAGCCGGCGCCTCGGATTGGCCGAATAGGCACTTTCCTCAATCTCGAGGTCCGTTTCGTCAATCTCGTACGACTCGTAGGGCGAGCCAACCTCACTGCCGGTTTGAGGTTGACCTATCGCGTCGACTTGCTCGGGATCGTAGTGTCGGTTGTCGGGGTGGCCCTGCAGCACGACCATTCCTTCAGGAGTTAGGCCGAGCCTGCTGACTTCCGATGGGTTCACACGGGCCTGAGGCTCCCGAACTAGTGCTCGACTCGAGGGGCAGTGACGCAGCATCTCGCCGTCGTCGTACATGCGGCGCGTAACAACCAATCTCAACTGCTTGTCTGCCTCGCTGATGGGTCTGTACACGTGAGGCTGGTGCAATTTGGGGCGAGTACGCATTCTCTGCCACGTTTCTCGGGGGAGAGGCAACGAGTCCAGCAGCAATCCCTCGGTGCCCGCCGAGGTCAACGCTTCGGTGGTGACAGAGGCGTGGATCGGCGAGACATACGCCATTTCGGCGCGGATGTCTTCAACGTCGTCGAAACCCAGATCTGCATCAAGGCGAGCGGCGAGCTCTGCAGCGATCTCCCAATCCGGCCTTGCCGTGCCGGGCGCGGTGACGCACTGTGACATGAGACTGACTCGGCCTTCAATGTTGGTGAACGTGCCTTCTGACTCGGTCGGGCCTGCGGCTGCCAGAACGACATCTGCATGACGTCTGATGGAGTCATTAGCAAAGAGATCAACGGCAATGACCGTGGGAGCACCGGCAAGAGCATCCTCGGCAAGCAACCCGTCTGCGCAGTCGTTTAGCGGATCGGAACCGAGCAAAACAAGCACTTCAAGCCCGGCCGGGACGTAAGGGCTACTTCTAGCGCTGTCCAGAATCATGCTGGTGCTCGATCCGAACGGCCAGTCGTGGAACCGTTCCCAGCCGCGGGACTTGAGTCTTCTGCGCAACTCGAAATGCAGGCGTCTTTCGCACCGATCGTCCCAATCGGTTTCCGAGACGGAGTCAGTCGCAGTCTCGCTCCGAACGGAGTCTCGGGAACCAAAGCTGTGTCGTATGGCTTCGATTAGCTCTCGACCGGTCAGGTCTTCAAGAGCGTGTTCGGTGGATTCGCCCCCATTTGCCTTTTCGAGGGCCCTTTCGTACTCGCCCCGGCTAGGGAGGCCTACCCCCAATAGATGGAACCCGGGAGTCAGCCCGGCAGCCACTGCACCGGTGATGTTCCCGCGACGTTCCGCAAGCAAGAAGCGAGCAAACGGAAGCGCGCCAATCAGGTGCCACACGACGTTGTCCGTCTCGCTGCGGCCTTCTGCGAGCGACGTTCTGCCAGCAATAACCGTGATACCGCTGCCCAGGTCTCCGGTTTCACCTTCCGTATCACAGTCATCGGAACTGCTACGGCGACTGCGGTGTTCTTTCGCTAGCTCCGCGGTGAGCGAGAGCACGGCCTCAAGGGTCTTGCCGGGCATCGGACGGATGCAACGGGTCGCGAGATCAGAGAGCCCGGTCGGTAAAGAGGCGACCTCGATGAGCGTGACGCCGTCATTGAGGATTGCGTGCCGGAGCCGCAGGTACAGGCTGCCGAGTTCCTCTTTAGGGTCGAACCCTACCAAAATGACAGTGCCGCCTGGGTTGCAGGCATCGTTAATCGTGGCACGTCGTGGATGAGTACCGCCACGGGTGTCCGCCGCCGTTCGAGTCATGCGCGCGGACACCACGCCATCATCGAGTTGCGCGTCGAAGTGATTGCTCCCGATCACGCCCTTGATGAGTTTTGCCCAGGCCCACTGGCTCTCGTTGCTGAGGCGGGCACCGCCGATCACGCCAATTCGATCGGGGTCTGCGGCCTTCAGCGCTGCAGCAGCGCGATCAAGCGCTACACCCCAACTGGCCTCTACAAAGTCGCTCCAGGGTTCCTCAGAGTACGCCGCACCGGATGAGCCGTCATCACCCGCAACACTGTGCGCGCCGTTCGTCTCCTTAGCAGCAGAGGGGACACGCAGTAGGGGGGTTCGCAGACGGTCTGGGCTATTGAGCGCCTCAAAGGCAAAACGTTCTTTGTCTGACAGCCAACCCCAGTTGACAGCGTCGCAATCGACCCCTTGCACACGCAGCACACGGTTGCGGGAGGATTGCACGGCTATGCGGCTGCCCAGCGAATCAACCCAGGCAGTCGACATCGACTCGGTGAGATCCCAGGGTCGTGCCTTGAAGCGGTACGGCTTAGCGGTCAGGGCTCCCACCGGGCAGATCTGCACGGTGTTGCCCGAGAAGTACGACGCGAAGGGCTCGTCGGGAAAGGTGTTGACCTCGGTGTTGCTCCCCCGACCCATGAACTGGATCAGGGCATCACCTGCAACCTCATCGGCAAAGCGAGTGCAGCGGTCACACAAGATGCAACGTTCACGATCCAGATAAACGTTGTTGCTGATGGCAATCGGCTTAACGAAGTGGCGTTTCTCTTCTACGAAGCGGGACTCGCCCGGGCCGTAAGCCATCGTCTGATCCTGCAGCGGGCACTCCCCACCCTTGTCACAGACCGGGCAATCGAGGGGATGGTTGATGAGCAGGAACTCGAGCACTCCATCCTGTGCCTTCCTGGTCGGCTCCGAGTCGGTGCGTACCTTCATCCCCGGAGTCACCGGCACCATGCAAGAAGGTTGCAGCGCAAATCCCCGGCCAGCGTCAACCTCGACCAGGCACATGCGACACATGCCCACAGGCGTCATGCGGGGGTGATAACAAAACCGGGGGATGTAGTTGCCAGCACGCTCGCAAGCTGCGATCAGCATCTCGCCCGGCACCGCCGGAACCGCGATGCCATCAACAACGATCTCCACGGTCGCCTCGGTCTGCGGGCTGGTGTCGGTCATCGGCTTAGCAGTGCCAGACGAGATCCAGCGGGTGCCGTATCTGCCGGCGCGGATGCCGCTACCGACAGCCTGATCGGATCACGTCGGGTGATTTTCGCTTCGTACTCGTGGCGGAATCGTCTGATGGTTGACACGACAGGTGCAACTGCGGAAGGCCCAAGCGGGCAAATCGTCGTCTGGCGTGGCGGGAACGGCACCGCAGACAGGTCACCGTGGGCGGCGACGGGGTAGGGACCAGGGCTGATGTTGTCGCCGACATCCAGTAGCAGGTCGATGTCGGAGGGACGGCCGTCGCCATCGAGTATGCGGCGCAGGATCTGCTCCAACCAAGTGGTGCCTTCACGACACGGTGTGCATTTGCCACAAGACTCTCGCGCGAAGAACTTCACGACCCGCCAAGCCGCCTCAACCGCATCGGTGGTGTCATCCATCACCACGATTGCGCCGGAACCAAGCATCGAACCAGCGGCACCAACGGGACGGGCTTCAAGCGGCAAGTCAAGATGATCTTCAAAGAACCAGGGCGCCGAGCCACCCCCGGGAATGAACATCTTGAGTTCATGGCCATCCCGGATCCCCTGGCAGTACTTGTCGCCATACAGCAGTTCACGGAAGCTAGTGATGCCGTGCTGAACTTCATACACACCAGGGCGCCGGACATGGCCTGACACTGCAAACATCCGGGTTCCGGGCGACATCTCAGACCCGTACTGCTTGTAGGCATCGGCACCGTTGACCAGCAACCACGGCAGGTTGCTCAGCGTCTCGACGTTGTTAACGATGGTCGGCTGGCCGTATAGCCCAACTGCGGCAGGGAAATACGGAGGCTTGAGCCGGGGCATACCACGACGACCCTCAAGACTCTCGATAAGAGCTGTTTCTTCCCCGACGATGTAGGCACCCGCACCCCAGGCCATCACGATGTCAACTGAGAACTCGGTTCCAAGAATGTTGCGGCCCACATAGCCACTTGCGTACGCATCGTTGAGGGCGGCGGCGATGCGCTCCTGGGCGAGCACCATCTCACCCCGCACATACAGGAAGCATTGCTGCAATCCCAGGGCGTAGCAGGCAATGAGGCAACCTTCGATGAGTTGGTGCGGGTCGCGCTCCATGAGCAGGCGATCCTTATAGGTACCGGGTTCGCTCTCGTCACCGTTCACAACCAGGTAGTAGGGGAACTTGCCCGGAGGCAGGAAACCCCACTTGATGCCTGCGGGGAAGCCGGCGCCGCCACGGCCTAACAGCACCGCGTCGCGAACCTCAGAATGCACGTCAGCGGGCCGCCGCTTCAGTGCCGAGCGCAACCCGTCATATCCACCGGTGGCTTCGTATCGATCAAGCGTGTAGGAGTCTTCGAACCCGAAGCGGCTGGTGACGATCTTCGGTTCGTCGTTTTGCACGTATCCCGGGGCGTGAGCCACGAACCCGCTCGACACAGAAGCAGAAGCTGTTGGAGAACTAGCCATCAGCTCGCTACCGGAGCATCGTTGCGCGCAAGCCAGACCGGCGCTTCGGAGGCTTCAGATGGTGGAGCAACTCCCGCCAACCGATCAGACGGGATGCTCTGGCGTACCGCCGCCAGCGAGCCATGAGATGGGATCTCGTCCGTGAGTCGCCCCAATTTGAGATCATCAACAAGAGAATCAAAGTCAGCGTTAGTCACCTTGTAGCGGTAGCGGTAGTTGACCTGAAGACACGGCGCTTCTGTGCATGCAGCAATGCACTCAACCTCTTCAAGGGTGAACATCCCGTCAGCAGTCGTGCCACCCGGCTTGACACCAAGATGCTTCGCAGCGTGATCAAGTAACTCTTGGCCACCAAGCAAAAGACACGAGATATTCGTGCAGACGTTGAGCAGATAACGGCCAACTGGCTCGAAGTGGAACATCTCATAGAAGCCAGCCGTGCCGCGAACCTCAGCCGGAGTCACTCCAACCAACTCAGCGATGTGTCGCATCGAACTGAGCGTGAGATAACCGTCTTGTTCCTGAGCCAGATGCAACAGCGGGATCAGAGCCGAACGTGGTAGCGGATACCGCGAGATGATCTCAGTCGCAAGCTCCGTGTTGTGGGCGTTCAAGCTCACCGATCGACCTCGCCCATAATGGGATCAACCGAGGAAATGATTGCAACACCATCGGCAATGAAGGTGCCTTGCATCAGATGGGGCAACGTCTGCAGGTTGATGAAACTCGGCGCCCTCACATGCAGCCGGTAAGGCTTAGAAGTACCGTCGCTAACCAGATAGACGCCCAGCTCACCACGAGGTGACTCAACTGCCGCGTAAACCTCACCCGCGGGCACCTTGAAGCCCTCGGTGAAGATCTTGAAGTGATGAATCAGTGCTTCCATCGACTCATCAATGCGAGCCCGCGGCGGCGGTGTCACCTTCTTATCTTGTGACCGGTAATCGCCTGACGGCATCGCCTCGATGATCTGCGACACGATGCGCATTGACTCGCGGATCTCGTTGAGCCTGATGGCATAGCGGTCATAGCAGTCGCCATGCGTGCCCACGATCACATCAAAGTCGACCTGGTCATAGAACAAGTAGGGCTCGTCACGGCGCAGATCCCAAGGCATCCCCGTGCAGCGAAGCATCGGCCCGGTCGCACCTAGCGCGATCGCTTCAGCTTCGGTGATCACTCCAACACCTTGTAGACGCTCGCGCCATATCGGCTGCCCAGTAAGCAAAGTGTCGTACTCATCAAGGCGAGGATCAATCACTGTGATTAGGCGTGCCACGTCATCTCGCCAGTCGGCTGGCAGATCCGCAGCTACCCCACCCGGGCGGATGTAGTTGTGATTCATGCGCAACCCGGTGACCTTCTCGAAGAAGCGCAGAACCTCTTCGCGTTCACGCCACCCGTAGATCATCATCGACACGGCACCGAGATCCATACCGTTGGTTGCCATGAACAGCAGGTGTGAGCTGATGCGGTTGAGCTCACACATGAGCATGCGGATCCACGTAGCCCGGGGCGGTATTTCAATCCCCAGCAATTGCTCGACCGCAAGGCAGTAAGCGAGTTCGTTGAACAGTGGGGAGGCGTAATCCATGCGGGTGACATTCGTGCCACCCTGCAAGTAGGTGAGCGTCTCACCCGTCTTTTCCATGCCGGTATGCAGGTAACCGATCACGGGCTTAGACCGCATGACGGTCTCGCCGGAGAGTTCGAGCATGAGCCGTAGCACACCGTGGGTCGACGGGTGTGACGGGCCCATGTTGAGCAGCACTAACTCGTCGTCCGCGCTTGCGGCTTCAGCACCGATAATCGCCGCCTCAGCCTCCGACATTCGCAGCACTGCGGACGGCTGCCTGCTGCTAACACGCTCAGCACCTGGCGCGGGTTGTGGCAGGCTGGCAGTCTGAGCTTTTGCCCCTGAAGTGCGAACTCTGCGCGCGACTCTTGTGATGCTCACGACCCTGCGTCTCTCACCTGACGTTGGACGCGGCTTTGAATTGCACCGGGATGCTGCCGGTGTCGTAGTCCTTCCGTAAGGGGTGCCCCGTCCAGTCCTCGGGCATCAAGATGCGTGACAGATCGGGGTGCCCCACGAAGTCAATGCCGAACATGTCGTAGACCTCACGCTCGAGGTTCTCGGCACCGGGCCACAGATCGAACAGCGTCGCAACGCTCGGATCGCTGGCTGGTAGCTGCACCCGCAGACGCAACCGCTCACGGCGCTCATGCGACAGCAAGCTCGCTATCACCTCAAAGCGCTCGGCCGCAATGCCATCGGGCAGCATCCGGGGGGCTGCGTAGTTGAGATAGTCGACCGCGGTCAGATCAACCAGGTTGAAGCCATCGGAGCGGGCCTGGGTGGCCACCTCCAACCATCTCGACCGCTCCACGTGAGCGACCGCTTGGCCGCGTGAGGTCGCGCTGTACGTTGCCTTGACAGTCACGCTCAACTATGGCTGGGTTGCAGCATGCGGGTCGCAGTCTGACCGTCACGCTGGGGCACCATGATCGCCGCTCCTGCGCCGCTCGCCTGGCGACGCTCTAGCAACTCACCCGTCGTGATCTTGTTATGCAACGTGAAGATGGCATGCATCAAAGTCTCGGGGCCGGGTGGACATCCAGGTGCGTATACGTCGACAGGCACGACCTGGTCAACACCTTGCACGATGGCGTAGTTGTTGAACATGCCACCGCTCGAAGCGCAGACACCCATCGAGATGACCCACTTGGGCTCCATCATCTGGTCGTAAATCTGACGCAAGACGGGGGCCATCTTCTGTGAGACTCGCCCAGCGACAATCATCAGGTCAGCCTGGCGAGGCGAGGCCCTAAAGACCTCCATGCCGTACCGGGCGAGGTCGTAGTGGGCAGCTCCGGTAGCCATCATCTCGATGGCACAGCAGGCAAGACCAAACGTCGCGGGCCAGCAACTACGAGCCCTAGCCCACTTGACCAGGTTCTCAAGCTTGGAAGTCACAAAGTTGTGCTGCAGACCCTCCAAACCGGAGTCGCGCAGACTCTCAAGCTGCCCGGGCACCCGCATCTATCCGACCTCTTGCTTAGCTGGTTCGCCAGACCCAGCCGGCTTGACAGGCGCGGTGTTAGCCCAGCGACCCTCAAGGCCTACTCGACGTACGGTCGTCTGCGCCGTGCGACGCTCCGAGCGGATGCCAACGCCGGCGACCCCTGAGGCCCCGGCGGCGCCTTGGCTAGCGTCGTCCCCATCGCTAGCGGCTGCTCGCTGGATGTCAGCCTGTGGCAGTGGGGCGGGAACTCTCTGTGCTGGCGGGCCCCACTCCAGAGCACCCGCACCGATTAGGTACACGAACGACTCAAACACAGCGAAGGTGAACACCAGGATCATGACTAGGCCAAAGATCCCGAGGCCACCACGTGCCACTGCGTAGGGGTAGAACAAGATGATCTCAACATCGAAGACGATGAAGATCATCGCTACCAGAAAGAACCTGACGGGAAACTGCTCTGGCGTATCCCGTGTCGGGACTATGCCGCACTCGTATGGATCAAGCTTTGGTGCGGTCGGGCGCCGCGGTGCCAACAATCCCGAAGCAACAAAGCTGCCCGCTGCGAACAGTGCTGCTAGCAGGAACAAGGCCAGCAACGGCAAGTACTGACCGAGCATTGCTCAGGCGCCCACCTCGGCCGCTTCACGCTGGCGCCAGGCAAGTTTGTCACGCTCGTGCAAGTACAGGCACAGCGCCGAGAAGATCAGCAGCGAACCTAGCGTCACGAGCGCAGGCTTGAGCCGCAGGTTACCGAGATCACGGATCATGATGACCGAGATCACAGGCTTGGATTCGTCGACTATGGGCCGAGGCGGCGGTTGCCCAGGAATCAGCAGCTGAAACACGACCTCTTGCACTTGCACCACGCCGTAACGGGTTGGATGAGTAATCGTTAGTGCGGTGCGTATCTGCGTCCAGATGCGATCTAGCCGGTCGGGATCATCCGGCAGGCCACGCTTACCGCCGATCGTGTAAGCGTCAAGCAGCTTGAAGTTGTCCTGCGCGGTGAATCTGAAATCGGGGCTGTCTAGCAACATCGCCGTAGCCGACGCTTGTGCCTCACCTGCTTCGGCGGTTGATAACAATGTCCAACCACCGAAGTTCACTTGCCCGGACGCCTCGGCATCTTCGATGATCGCCGGCGATACCGCAGCCAACTCCGACAACGTGGTGGCCCTATTGCGGGCAAGCTCGTCGGCTACTAGCGCATCAATCTCGGAAGGTGACAGCCCCTCGGTCTGGTCTGGGGTGAGCGTGTCGCGGGTCACCTGTCCGAACTCTGCATGAGCGACAGGATCATCGGAGTCAACCACGAGGTCATACGCACTTGGCAGCACTTCAGGGTTTGGCAACCCCCTGGCATCCACGAGTGCAGCCTGGCTCAGATCACCAACGTTGATCTCCTGCAGTTCCCAGGTCGGCGTGTCGCCCGCCCAGCCAATCCCGTAGATCCACCAAACTGCGGCCATGATGACCATCCAACCGAAGAGTCCGGCAATGCTGATCAGCGAACCGAGCCGTGTCCCGTTGTTGAGTACCAACAAAAGCCAAACCGAACCGAGCAACGTGACGAACCCGGCAAACACCGCCATGAATCCACGAATCTCGGGATCCCACGCCAGACCCGCGATCACCTCGAGCGTTTCCATTACAGGTTCCTCTCGAATGCGACGATGGCATCTATCTGGTCAGGTGTCAGGGTCGCTGGATAGGTGACCTCTAGATCGTCGTCTGTGCGAGGGCCGAAACCGGGCATCTGACCATTACCGCCCGATCCACCACGTCCATAAGTCTGACCGATGGTCTGGCCGGCTGAGATGAAGTCGGAGTGAACGGCTGCGGTCTCGAACTGCTCAAGCGTGCTGCCTCCGGTGAGATTGGGCCCGAAGAAACCTCCGCCGGTCGAATACTGCTCCACAATCGGGCCGGCATGGCCATCGATGCTGTCGTCACCATCAATGGCGGCATCAAACGACCAGCCGTAGGTGTGACAGCGGGCGCAACTGTAAGTGCCACCGGCTGCGGGATTGTTGAACAGGATCTCGCCGTAGGTCTGGAAGATCTCGCTGCCGGGCGCTTCGCCCGATGACAGCAACTCAAGCCCTGCGAAACGAATCGCTTCGGCGTCACCTTCAAGTGAAGGATCTGCAGCCAAGGCCATGGCTCGAGCCTCTTCAACGGCGGTGTCAACAGCTGATAGCCAGCCATCCACCGAGGGATCATCAACCGCCACGCCCAGGTGATCGGCGATGCCCTCTCGAGCTCCGCCATCGACAGTCTCTCGAAGCTCCGATTCGGGAATCTGGATGCGTCGCATGTAGCGGATCAGGTACTCGATCTGCTGCTCGGTCAGCGGACCACCACCCGGCGCACCCCAGGCAGGCATCACGTTGTTGCGCCCGTAGTTGAGTACGTGACGCACCTCATCCTCGCTGTGACGAGACAAGACAGTGTTCAGCGACGGCGCAGCCCATGAGACAGTCGCCACAAAGTTCCCGGCGGCATCCGTGAGCGTGATCGGCGCGGCGCCACCTGAGCCTTCAGCGCCGTGGCACTGCTGGCAATCAGCACCCTCGACGTACAGTTCGCCACCACGATCAGCAAAGACCCGATCGGTGTCCTTGATCAAGCCGTCATGACGGCCCGGTTCACCCAGCCAGTACAGCGGCAACCCGACGCCGATGATCGCCAGCATCGCCAAACCCGCAAAGAGCGACTTATCAAGCTTGGAGCCTTCTAGTTCCTCATCGGCCAGGTACGGCTTGCGGTTGGCTGCGAGTTCGATCTCGCTGCCGACCTCGCTGCGTGCCGAGCGAGCATTGAGGATGAGATAGACGAGGAACCCGACGAAGACGATCGCCAGGATCACGAACCCTATGGTTCTCTGTGTTGAGGCGGCTAGCAGCATTCTCGGTATAGATCTCGCAGAGGTTGAGGCAGGCTACTAATGGCCGCCGGTTGCTTGACCAATGCAGGCCGGCCCTTCAGCTTCCTGGCCAGTCGTGTTGGTTCCGATCGGGGGGCCCTGGATGATGGTGCCAGTATCGACGATCAGCGACCCGTCGGCACCTATCTCGGTAGCGAAACGATCCATGCCTCTGGGCGCTGGCCCTCCCCGCTTCTCACCAACCTGGTTGTACTTGGAGCCGTGGCAGGGGCATTCAAACCATTGCGAGGTGACACACTCGGGGACACGGCACCCGAGGTGCGGGCACTTCTGATAGAGGGCCACGATGCCACCGTCAAGGCCGAGTTGCTGTCCAGCGGTCATCCCAGCAAGTTCGGCAGGGGTGTAGGTGGCGGCTGCCTTCTCAACTGCTCCGTTGGGGTATTCGGTTAGCCACATCCGGCCCTCGGGCTTGTACAAGAACCCGGAGGCGTCACGGATCTCGGTCAGCAGATCGCTCACTAGCCCAACCTTGATCTTGGAGCCGAAACCGCTAGAGCCCTGCGGCCACAAGAACGCAATACAGGCAACCCCGAAGGTCGAAAGACCGAGGGTCATAAGCGCGACAATCGTGCGATTGAAGAACTGCCGGCGCGTGATGTCGATGACATCGGGATCGGGCGGTACGTAGGGCACCGGCACGCTGTCCGATTTGACAGCCGCATTGCCTGAACCCGCCCGGGCCGCGGCTGCGGCACGCTCAACTTCACGACCCGTTGGTGGTGTCTTCGCCACCAGCACCTCAGAGGAGCGATCGCTGCGGGCGGTCTCACGTGACAGCATCCCGATTGCCGACTCCGCCTGGCGACGACGCATCGTTGCAAGCACGGTGACAAGTGCGAGCGCTATCAGCACGCCAATTGCGAGCCACAAAATCATCGGCAGCCTCCTAACTCACACCAGTCCACAACCATCACAACTCGAAGAACAGTCCTGCCGCCCAGGGGAACACGAAGTTGAATCCAGGCCCCCTAAAGAACGACCCGATCATCACCAGGACTCCCCAGAACATGAGGTGAATGGTCATGAGCGAGATCGCAAACTTGCGGTCTTCGGGCTTCTTGGACGGGTTCTTGTCGACATAGGGCGCAAGCATCAACAAGAACAGGCCGATGCCGGGAATCGTCACACCAGCCACCATCGGATGGAACATCGTCAACAGTTCCTGCAAGCCGAGGAAATACCAGGGTGCCTTGGATGGGTTAGGCGTCTGGTTGTAGTTGGCTAGCTCAAGCAGTGGAGCGTTGACAAAGATCGAGAACAGCAACGTGAAAGCGGTGATGAACAGCGCCGCAACAAACTCGACTACGAGCAGATGTGGCCAGACATGCACCTTGTCTTGAGGCTTGGATCGAACATCTTGGATCGAGCCGGACTTCACGACTGTCAGTAAGCGCTGGGTGTGACCAGCAGGGCCAGTAGCAAGTGCAGCACCTTCTGGCACGGCAGGTGCTGCCGGTGGAGCAGCTACCGCAACGCCGCCACCTGACGCCGAAGCCGGCGCGGGCCCACTTGCCGAGGCACCCGCAGCGACCGCGCCCGTACCTGATGGCGCTGCCGCGGCACGAGCAGCACGAGATCGATCAAGCAGGTGAGCGGGAATCTTGCTCGCCAGTTCTTGCTGTTGTGGGGTTGCGGTTGCGCCCGCGGTCGCACCGGCAGCAGCAGCCTTGGCGGCTTCGGCCTTGGCTCGCGCCTCGGCTGCCCGGCGGCGCAGATGCTCAGGAATCTCTACCATCTAACGCCTTCCTACAGCGGCCCGGAGATGCCACCGTCTTTGCGGACACGCCAGAAGTGAATCGCCATGAAGATGACGATCACAAACGGCAACATCAGCACGTGCAATACATACCAGCGCAACAGCGTGTCGGTGCCGATCTCGACCCCGCCTAACAGCACGAACCGCACTTGATCACCGAACACCGGCGTGTAACCCATCATGTTGGTACCCACTGTCACAGCCCACAGCGCTAGCTGATCCCACGGGAGCAGGTAGCCGGTGAACGAGAGCAGCAACGTCAAGGTGAGCAGTATTACGCCGATGACCCAGTTGAACTCACGGGGCGGTTTGTAGGCACCGTGATAGAAGACCCTCGCCATGTGCAAGAACACGGTGATAACCATCAGGTGAGCTCCCCAGCGATGCATATTGCGCACCAGCAGTCCGAAGGTCACAGATGTCTGCAGGATGTAAATGTCATCCCAAGCTTGCGCGGCCGTGGGGCGGTAGAAGAACATCAAGAAAATGCCGGTCACCGTCAGCAAGATGAACAAGAAGAAGCTGAGCCCACCCAGACACAGGGTGTAGCTGACCTTTACAGCGTGGCGCTTCACCTTGACCGGGTGAAGGTGATACAGGACGCTGTTCATGATCACATATGAACGGTTGCGAGGGCTGTCGGTGTAACCCTTGCGGAAGATCGAACCGGGCCTGAAGATCGAGTTCCAAGCCTGAGAGCGTTGCACCTGGTCGCCAATCTGGCTCATCTGGTCGGCCAGGCGCTGAGGCAGCGGCTTGGATTTCTCGTCTGTGTCTATGGCCATGGGGGAGGGCGTCTCCTTGCGGATCCTGGTCTGGCGCTGGCGTGTTTCTAGCCGTCTAGGGGGCTAATGGCTGCGAGTTCAGGCAAGGCGCATGCCGTAGCCGTAGCCATGTGAATTGGTTCGCTGGTGGGGGTCGCCGCCGGCTGGAGGCTCAACCATCTTGCCAAGGATGATGACACCCGTAGGGCACCGGTCGACACATAGGGCGCAGCGAGTGCAGACATCGTCGTCGATCGTAAATATCACTCGATCGGTGGGATCCACGCCTGGTTGCTCGGTGCCCACTGCCTCATCAACAGCATCGGGCGTGACCATGAAGATGCACTTCCATGGGCAGATGTCCACGCAGCCTTCGCACATGATGCACTCGGACTGGTCGATGTGGATGAACTGCTTGGGCTTGACGGCCCTGGTCAACCAGGCGGCGTCAACTTCCTGGAGCACATAGTCATCCCGGAACTCTGGCATTGGAGGGTTGGCATCGGTCTTCGTCATGCCCTGGAGCCCTCCCTCACTAGCGGCCTGCCGAAGCTCGAACGCTCGATCACTTGAGCTTCCGCCTTCTTGCCCCGGTTCTGCCACATAAAGAACATTGCGACGTTGACAACGAGCGCCACGCCGTAGATCGCCACTGCTATCAGGTCACGGATGACGACATAGGTAATCGTGAACGGAAAACTGCCGCCCTGTGCTTGGGCTCGCAAGATGCCGCCGGGCCCAACGAAGAGCTTGTCGGTGCGCCAGTTGAGTTCGTTGTCGGCCCATGTCAGCCACTGATGGGGGACAACGCCGTAGATCCAGAAGAGACCAAAGAAGACGACCATGGCGCCGAACATTGCTTCACCCCAGGTGACACGAACACCGACGGGTCGGCGGCGCATGTACATCACGATCGCGCCGCACAGCACGAGCGTTACCAATACTGAGAGGGTGAAAGCGACCACCGGCTCTCCTCGAGGCGGCTAGGGGTGCGGACGTCGGGCAGTGTAGTCCCGGCGGTACCGCACCCTCTCCCCCGGATTCAGTTGAGCGTGGCCCGGTTGCTGTTTGGTGTTGCCCGTTTGCGTTGATCTTGTGCCGCCAGATCGGGGCCGCTGGGCTGCGGGGGATATGCCAGTCCCGGCGGGGAGAGACAATCCGCAGCTTCCCCGAGCGGTCGTCTCAACCCCGCCGAAACCTCGGACACTCTAGACACTATTTAGACAAATGCGTACTATTCGAGTGATTTAGATTATTTCTGCTCACTCAAACCTTGGCCGAGCCCGTTTACTCAATTCACTCGCTCTTGTGTGGCAGGAGGCATCGCAAGCATGTCACCCGCGGAACCTTGATGCATAACCGATGCGCATCGCCGGCCTGAAGATCAACTCAACGGCTGCGTACATCGACCCGAGGATCCCATCTAGGGCCACCTCGGTGACCTGACCAAACGGCGTCGTTCCAGCAAGAAAGATGGCGTCTTCGGTTCCGATCTCGAGCTTGAGACCCGTAAGGCGGCGGTTGCGACGCAGAAGGTGTTCGTAGAACTTGGCGTGGTTTTCTTCGGGGGCCGGTGTCAGGTAGGTCTCGTAGTGCATCGTTCGCTGGCCGAGCGTGAACCAGATCGTCCAGACGTCTTTCTCTTCTCCCCGGACGCGCACGTACCAGCGATGCTCATCTGCGGGACCGCGCTCAATGTGCTCGATGACCGGGTTTGCTTCTGCTGCGTTCGCCAGCCATCGATCGAGGCGGCGCTCTAGGTCTGCCATTTCGTCGGGTGTGGCGGGTCGGGTCGACATTCGGGTTGCAGCCTATTTGCGGCTCTCCCCTAAAGGCTAAAGGTCAGACCGAGGCCCGGTGATCCCCGCACGGCGCTGTTGGTGACTTGAACTTGTGTGACTTGGACTTGATGGCCTTGACAGCCGGTGGCTTAGTCAGGCCATGCAGTCGACTGGCGCTCGTGCGGTGAGGTCTTCGAAGATGCGGCGTAGGCGTGCTGCCGTCGCTGTCCAGGAGTATTTGCGTGCCATCTCGGCGCCACGGCGTCCCATTGCGGCCGCGCGGATCGGATCGTCAAGCAGCGAACGCACCGCGGCCGCATACGAATACGGACTTCGTCCCGGAATGCGGATACCGGTGCGTCCGTGATCTACGACTGTGCGCAACCCGCCCACATCGGCAGCTACCACCGGAACGCCACACGCTGCGGCTTCAAGCGCGACCAGGCCAAACGATTCCGAACGGCTCGGCACGATGCAAACATCGGCTGCCCTGAAGTATGTGGAGAGCAGATGATGGGGTTGAGGGTCTACCAGCGTGACCTGCTCTGCGATGCCCGCGGAGCGCACGGTTGACCACATCCGCTGGAGTTCGGTCTCTCCGTCAAGCCCTGAAGCGCCACCGACCACGAGCAGGCGAGCCTTGGGGTGTGAACGCTGGAGCTCAAGCAGGGTTCTGGTTGCGACATCAAGACCCTTGAGCGGTTGGATCCTCCCCACGAATAGCAATACGGGTTCGGTGCCAATGCCCACCGCAGTACGCGCACCGTACTTTGAACCGACCGAGAACAACGCCGAGTCGACACCGGGTGCCACCACGTCAATGCGTTCGGGGTGGGCGCCATAGAGGGCTACAAGTTGGGAGACCTCGGTTTCGGAGTTGGCAGTGATGATGTCGGCGCAGTCGATAATGGCCGCTTCCGCGTTGATGCGCCGCAGTGGTTCAGGATCACCCATCTCTGCCTTGACACGGCCGAGGGTGTGGAAGGTACAGACCAGCGGCAAGTCAAGCTGGTGCTTCAACCGGTGACCGGCAACCCCCGAGAGCCAGTAGTTGGCGTGCAACACCTCGGCAGGCCGCCGATACAACCAGTTCGCCACGCCATCAGCAAAAGCGTTGACGATCTCGGGGAGTTGTTCCTTTTGGAGTGCCACACGTCCGGCACGCACATGCACGACGGTGAAGCCCGGCTCAACCTCAACGACTTCAGGTGCATCGTTGTGGCGGCGCACATAGACCGTGACGTCAACGCCTGCCTGGGCAAGTGACGACACCATCTCGCGCACATAGACGTTCATGCCACCTGCGTCGCCCTGCCCGGGAAGCTCCAGCGGCGAAGTGTGAAGCGACAAGACGGCGACTCGGCTCACGGAAGCGAAAGGCTACCGCCGCTCACTCAAGTGACTCCGGTCTAATGGGCCACGGACCGTGCCTGCACGAGAAGAGAACGCCTTGTATGGCCACGCAAAGCGGAACCTGCAACTGTTGCGTATTTTATTGGTCAGACTGTTCAAGCCAGTTGAGAACACCGTCGGTAAGGAGAACTTTATATGGAAGCGCGCGTAGCTGCTCGGGTGCAACACAAAGACCACGACTTTCAATTAGCTTGGCGATCCACCGCCAATGGGCCAACCCATCCTCATCTAAACCGGTTTGGATTTCCCACTCGTCCGGCAGTACAGAGACGTTCAACGCTTCCCTTATGAGATCGGTTGGCGTGAGTCCGGTAGCCGCTCTGAGGGGTTCGGGGCCTCCGAACACACAAGAAAGCGTGAAACCGCGATCATCGTGGAGCAAGAGTCGGTCGCCTGAATCTAGTAGGGCGAACTCACCTACACGAAAGCTCTGCGAACCATCGCTTTCTTGTGGGCCAGCTCGGTCACAAATTGCGCCAAGTCCGACCAACTCTATTTCAGCCAATGTTCCACAATCTCTAGCGGTAGTCTCTCAAAGTCCTACTGGATAGCAGTCGACATCCTTTCGAGAGTATGTATATCCTAGCGGATCATTTAGTCCTACCAAATCGACATCAACTGCGCCCTGATATGAGATGGTATCCGTCGTCTGGCATGCACGCCTTGCGGTAGCACGCTTACCTCTGCCACCTCCCTTTCGCACCGTCTTATTGTCATATCCAGTCTTATTGTCATATCCAACCGTGCGCCAACCACAGCCGTACCATGGATGGCAATTCGCGGCACGCAAATATACGGTGACACTTGCCAAGTGAGGACAACTGCCCCGCGCTCTTATCCACCACCCGTGAACCGACACGTCACCCTTGGACCAATGTGGAAAGTCAATCGCTTGCTTGTATTAGCAGTTCCCGGCCCGAATGACAGGGGACACTGGAGTCGGCGTCACATCTGAAGGTAGCCGAACGAAGCGTCCGATCGAAAGAGAATCGATCTCTGGAAATACTCCGGTCTCGAACAGTTGTCTGGCATGACTGAGTTCTATAGTGTTGGCTTCGGCGACAAATTTACGAAAAGCGATCCAGTCGGGATCCCAATAGTCTGAGTGCTTCGCCTGATTGAGTTCCTCATTTGTGGCTTCCAATACAAAGCTGCGAAAGTCATCCGTATCAGGAGCAATTGGCCCAGCAGTCGATGTAACTGTCATCAGCGCGAGTACCGACACTACTATGAGCATCGTTGCAGCGGCTTTGGTGGCGTGATGTTGGATCACTTACCCCTACTCTTCAGTGTCAGTAGCATAAAGGTTGCCTTAGCTAGCGAATCCCTGCGACACCAATTGACCAAAAGTCATCACGCCTTCGTAATGGGATTGGACAACGTTCGACTCCTGGCCTGGGCTAGACACGGTTGGTACATCAATGTCAACACTTGGTCAGTGGAGTCAAGATTGTGTTTGGCCATCTGGTTCGAAGCGTGGTCTTGAGTTAGTGCGACTGCGGCTAGTGGCGGGTTGAGCCTCCCGAGACTGGAGGCAAAACGGCGATCTCATCGTTGTCGCTTACGGGTGAGTTGGGAGTCGTTGGCTCACCGTTGCACCAGATCTGACAGATCTCTAGGAGCCCCGCAAAATGAGAGCCATAGCGCGCGCTGGCTGCTTCGAGCACTTCGCCGACCGTCGCACCTGCGAAGGTGTCATGGCCAGTTCCTGCGGCCTCACGAGCAGATGCAAACAGGCGAAGCCGAGCCACGCATGCATGGTAGTGCCGCTGGCTGTGAGCCGGCCGTGCCCCGACGGGTGACAGCGAGCAGTCCGGCAGCATCCGCGACCACCGGCAAAGTCGACATTACGGTCTGCAGACGCGATGACTGAAATTCTTGTTGTCCGCCATGGCGAGTCGAGCTGGAACTCGGTGGGCCGCTGGCAGGGTCAGGCGGATCCCCCTCTGTCCCCCGAAGGCCTCGCTCAGGCGCGCCGAGCGGCCAGCAAGCTCGGCTCGGTATCGGGGATCGTGGCTAGCGATCTAAGCCGAGCAGCCCAGACCGCGGCGATCCTCTCTGAGAGCACGGGGGTGGGACCTGTGCTCATTGAACCAATGCTGCGTGAGCGCAGCATCGGGCCATGGCAGGGGCTCACCACCGCTGAGATTGAGCGTGACTACCCCGGAGCGCTCAACTCAGGTGAGCGGCCCGTCGGCTGGGAGAGCGATGAGACGATCCTTGAGCGCACCCTCAAGGCCCTACGGCGTGTTGCCACCCACTTTGGGGGAGGCAATGTCGTCGCGGTGTCACACACTGGGATCATCTACGCAATCGAGAGGCACCTTGGAGCTAACTTTCGACGTATTGGCCATTTACATGGACGTCAAGTAACTGTCACACCCTCCGGCTTGAATCTTGGTAGTCGTGTCGCGCTTGACGATCAAACTCCCGAACCAAGCGCCCAGCATCTACCACCCAAGGTGCAGCAGCCATGAGTGCTGAAACCACATCACAAGTCAGTGCAGCGTCACCGGCAGGTCGGCCTCATTGCGGGACCGTCCATGGCCTGAACACCGACCAACCCGGCGTTGTGACACCGCCCCCACCGGTACAAGTAATCCGCAGCCACAAGCGATTCAAGACTGCATCGGCAAGGCTCGTCGACGGTGTCCTGCAGGTGCGCATTCCGGGCTGGCTGACAACGCAAGACGCCGACGAACTCGTCAGCAATGTCGTTGCAAGGTTCGATGAGAAGTGGCGCTGCGGCAATGTGCCGTTGGAGCCACGCGCCCGTGAACTCGCAGACCGCTTCGGCCTACCCGAACCGGCTTCAATCTGCTGGTCATACCGCCAGAAGCTGCGGTGGGGCTCGTGTTCAACCGGTACCGGCCACATCCGCATTTCAAGCAGGTTGGCGCAGGCGCCGCCCTGGGTACTTGACCACGTGATAGTTCACGAGTTAGCGCACCTGGTCGTCCCAAACCATGGGCCGGACTTTCAAGACCTGGTGAGTCGAAACCCATTGGCCGAACGAGCCGAAGGCTACCTGCAGGCCATGAACGACATCTCCGCAAGCTCCGAGACCGAGAGCACCCCCGGAGCGGCCGCCTCCTAACCCCGAGGCAACTCCCCTTCCCAGATTCAAGGCAAGGGTCTGCGTCTGACGTCTGACGTCTGGCGTCTGGCGTCTGGCGTCCATCATGCTCACACAACAAACGTCGGACAAATGATGCAACTACAATCAACCGCTAAGTCATGCGTTTACGTAGTGGATCCATCTACTCGCGTGTCATCAAAGTCCTGTCTCTTCTGACCCATTACTTCCAGCGATGATGCAGAGGATCTCAAGACTGTTCAACAGGATGCGGATGATGCCTCTTTCGCTCTGGATGGAGCGGCTAATCAAATGAATCAACAAACCTTAAGAAAAACCTCGCGAAGTTGAGGGCCTGACTGCACGGAGATCTGGCTCAAGACGGCCCTACAACGGACGAGTAATCCTCGCCGACGGACGCAGCCTCACCCGGTTCAAGTTCCGCAAAGGTATTGCTCGCTCAACCAAGACCGACAGCTACGAGTCAACCGAGGCTGCCCGTAAGGCACTTCTCAAGAACCGGCGGCTATCCAAGACGCGTGTGGTCTGGTGTTCACCGGATGCGAACCCTTACAGGTCAGGCCCTAGAGCCACCGGCCACGTCACAGCCGGGTTCACGATCGTCACGGCGCTTGAGTTAGCCGACGCCGGCATGGATTCGGTAATGGGAACCCGGAACCAGGGCCTGCTCATCTGCATGCCTGAACACGAAACAGAGGTCCTTCGCGGAGTCTCCAAGCGAGCGGCCGCTGTCTACACGTCGCTGGCTGCTGGTCGCCAGGCGGGTCACTGGCTGAGGGTCGGCAACTCATGCTCTGAACTCATCGCAGTCGCCGGGGAACGATCTGAGATAGCTGTGCTCCCGATTGGCATGGAGACAGTCGCTGAGCGCGTGGCGGCTGGCCTGCACCCAGCGGAGGTAACCGCCGGGGTCGCTTCCGAACTCGCCGAAGCGGTTCGCCTCGAATGCCATTCTTGGCGCGGCCGGACCAGGGCGCAGGGGGTCATTTACCTGCACGGTCCCGGGTCGACATGGAGAACTCTCGCTGATGAGTTGAGGCAGGCACTGGGGTTCGTGATCACCTCGCCGCCTACCGGCAAACTGCCGGCGCCCGACGACGACGTCGACGATGTCTTCGCAAGTCACCTCGCGGTGGTCGCCTATGCGATACGGCAGGAGCCTCTGATCTGGCCCGCTGTCGTACTGAAGCGTTACAGCCGCCGCGAACTCAGAACAACCGTGACCGGAGCCTTGGTCTTGTGCGGGGTCTTGGCGTTGGTGCTGGTGGGGTCGTGGCTGAGGGGGAACTCGATTGAGTCACAAGCTGCCGCTCTCGACGAAGAGGCAGCTTCGTTTGAGGCTCGCTATGACCCGAGCGTGGACGACAAGCTCAACCGAGCAGACCGCACCGAGGTCGCCATCAAGGCGCTAACCGCACTCGATCCTGTGCAGTGGGGACGCGCTCACCCCCTCGTCGTAGAGGTGGAGCGGCGCTTCTGTGACCGCTCGGAGATCCCCATCCCGGTTGGCGAAGGTGTGGAGTCGCCAGTTCTGCCCGACGGTTGCCCCGTCGGATCGGTACCCCAGACCGACAACTGGGATGAGACACGCTGCCAATCGGTTGATGTTCAACTCCACTATGACGTGGCTCTGCCGACCGGCTCCGAGGTTCCCGAAGGTGCCGTGACGCCTGCTGACCTTGTAGAGGTGGCACGCGCGCTTGCGGCTGAGCTGTATGGCAGCGAGGCCGGGCCTCCCGTTGTGTCCGCTGAGCCGGGTTGGCAGCTTTCGAGCGACACCGATGGCGACTGGATCGCGAAGGTGTTCACACTCGAGCCAAGCCCCAATGCCGTAGCACAGGTTTGTGATCCACTGGTCGTGCTGCAGTACGGTTGGGGTGTGCGTGCCGGGCTGGACTTACTCTGCCGGTCACGCGCCGCCAGGGCAAGCACAACAACAACATGGATTCCGCAAGCCAGTGCCGTTGCAGTCGTACCCACCAGCACCACCTCAATAATGGACAGTTCAGCACGCAGGCAGGCCCAACCAACCGCAACAGCCCACAATGCCCCGAACTTCACATCGCCAAATCCAAGACCAGATGGCGACACGAGGTGCGCAACCAGCAACGGGCCGACCATCGCAACCATGCAGGCCACAACAGTGAGCCGTTGCCCCCCAGACCCAGCCGCTACACCAATCGTCACACTCACACAACCAAGCGCCAGCGCCGGCAACACGAGCATGTCAGGCAATCGCTTGCTGGTGATGTCGATGGCGACCAGCGGCGCTGACACCAGCAACACGATCGAGACAATCGCCAGGTCGCCAGCGCTACGAGGCCCAACCGCAACAACCACGCCATAGCAAGCTCCCGCGACACCCAGCGTGGCGATGCATAGCGTTGAAGTTGATCCAAACAAACCGGCCCGGTACAGCACACACATAAGCCCAACTAACAGCACATACCACAAAGAGATGAGTGCGACTACCACGACCCGCACGCTAACGCAGGCCCAACAACCCTCGCCCCGCTTCGCACCTCACCGCATATGCGGCTGCCTTCGGCCTTCAAATCTGACCATCATCGGAGTAGCCGCGTGTAGCGGTGGTCGTGTTGATGTGCGAGACTTCACAGCCGTGGCTCGCAATGTCTTGGGCGGCGAACTGGAACCGTGTTCATTTGACCCGCTGACGGGTTGGTTCCGGGATGGCTGCTGTAACACCGACTCGGGAGATCACGGGGTTCACACCGTGTGTGCGGTAATGACTGCTGAGTTCCTCAAGTTCTCGAAAGCCGCTGGCAACGACTTGTCCACCCCGCGACCGATGATGGGATTCGTGGGACTCTCACCGGGCGACCATTGGTGCCTGTGTGCTCCACGCTGGGCGGAAGCTCTGGCCGCAGGTGCTGCCCCCGAAGTCGTGCTTGAAGCAACCCATGCACGCACCCTTGAGTGGGTTGATCTCGACGACCTGAAAGTCCATCGCTTCACCGGCTGAGCACGCCGCGGCTAAGTCGGTTCAGCAGGTGGCGGCCGGCTTCACATAACGGCAACGGCGGCGAGCGTCGGAAATCGCGCGGTGATGCTGCCACAATTGCTGTGGGCCGCTAGCTCATCGGGTAGAGCAGGAGACTTTTAATCTCAAGGTGCCGGGTTCGAGCCCCGGGCGGCCTACTCCCCACTTCCTCCCTACTTCACACGCTCACTACTTCGGCCATCGTTGAAGATCCTTGAGGCTCATCTAGACATGGTCACTACATGTCGTGACGGCAAATCCCGCTATTGTGATTAGCTATGGAGTGGACTCCTGACAACCAAGATCAAGCCCCGTTTTGGCCTGGGGGCGTTGAGCGCCGTGGACCCCGCTGGATACCGATTGTCGTTGCAGCAGCAGTAGTAGTCATCGTCGCTACCGCCCTGATCATCTGGATCTCCAACAGCGGCAATGAGCAGGATGCAGTCACCGACGCAGTTGACGAGTCGAGCGAGGACGACAGTGCTGCGGAGCAACCCTCGGACGAGACAGAAACCGCTCCGGCAACTGATACAGAAATAGATGAACCCCCGGCCTCAACATCAACCACCACAACGTCAACAAGTACGACCACGACTACGGTCGGCGCAACCACCACAACCTTTGTGATCGAAGAGCCAGAAGACACCGAAGACTTTGGCACCCCGACACTGAGTGCTCGATCCACGGTTTCCACAGTCGGGCTGGATGAGGTCACATTCGGCATGACATTGGCCAAAGCACAAGAAGCGGCAGGCACTGCGCTCGTTCCGATTGGCCCGACGGGCACCTGCTATCACGTTGTGCCCTACGACGCTCCCGAGGGGATCGTGTTCCTCGTAAGTCACGGCACGATCGAACGGGTTGACATCAACGCTGCCCCAATTACGACTCGCTCAGGGGTTGGTGTCGGATCACCGGAGTCAATGGTTTTGGGACTCTTTGGTGATTCGATCGTGCGTCAGGAACGTGAAGACGGCACCGTCGACCTGATATTCGTGCCCTCAGATCCAGGCGATCAGAACTTCCGGGTTGTTTTCAACATCGTCGATGGCGAGGTGCGAGCCTACAAATCCGGTCGGATGCCACTGATCATGGGTGACACCGGTTGTGGTGACGTACCCTCCTGACTCTGGTTTTCCCACAGATTCTTGACTTTTTCCACAGCAATCTGGGGATTGTGTGGGAATGTGTGAGCTATTTGTCGGCCTCTGGTAACTCCTTGCTATAGCTGAAACAAGAGATCTCGATCTCGCCAAGACCGGCATCGGTTGACTCGCCTGTTGTCAGGTCAAGACTGTGAACGAGCGGAATGTCTTGCACACGGATCACATCGTCTTGAGCCATCAACTCAAGCGGTGCATCAAGTGCAGCCTCAATCAAGGTGCCATCTGCTAGACGCAAGCCGATATAGGGCTCAGCAAAGAACGCCTGAACATACAACTCGACAGCTTCATCTAGTTGATCCGATCGATCTGATTGATCAGATTCATCGGGTTGATTCGTCTCGGATTCAGTACCGGTACCTGCACCAACTATGAGATAGTCCCCTGCTCCTGGTGCGTAACAGTCAACGGCGAAGGCAAACACCTGCTCACCCACACGCACTGTTGCTACCGATCCGTCTGTGCCGATAGCAATCCGTTTGCTGGAATCGGATTCGTCCTCGGGCACACCATCATCAGTCGATGAGGTGACAGCAACTGAAGTAGAGGTGGACTCTCTGGGGGGAACTTGCGATGTGGTGCCGCCTGCTTGGGTTCCCGATGTGAGATCGCCGCCAGACTCTTCGGAATCATCCGAGAAGGCTCCGTCACCTGCGGACGTTGAAGTTGTGGGCACACCATCATCAGTCGAGGCGCAGGCACTTGAGGTTGCCGCAAAAACAACTGCGATGACAGCCAGCACACACCGAATTCGGGGCAACGCAACCGCCACAGATGAAACATTCGAGTGCGGCATCAGCCGCGACTCTAGGTAGGTCGCTAGGTTGAGCAGATGCCTTCTCAACGTGAAGTTAAGCGGCGACGGGTGCAAGCTGAGCGAGCCGCAGCTCGAGCGCCCCGGGGTCACAGGAGTCGTCACAGTTTCGCCAAGCGCGCAGTTGTCGCATCAGTCGCTGTGGTCGTGGTGGTAATGATGGTCTTGTCGTTGGCAGTGGGGTTGTTCGCATGAGCACAGCAAAGCGTGAACGTCAGCGCGAGAATCGCCGTCAGCGGCTCGCCGCTTTAGAGGCTGAGGCACGACGTCAGGCCACCCGCCGGCGTATCAAGCGGATCGGGACAATCGCTATCATCGGCGCGCTGATACTTGTGGTCATTGGCTTCCTGCAACGCAACAACGAAGACGAGGAGTTCGGTGACCTTGAAGAACCTGACATCACTATTCCCGAGGTGTCCGATTTGTCTGACACCACAACCGACGCAGTTTCTTTGGATGAAGGCGCTGTCGAAGTGACCGACTCCACCGATCCTGCGGCGGAGCAGTCAACGCCTGCGGGTTGTCCCGAACCTGACGGGTCTAGCGGGCCGAGGCTCGACTTCGATGGACCTCAACCAATGTGCATCGACCCCGAGACGCTGCACACAGCCGTGTTTGACACGAGCGAAGGCACGATGCGGTTTCAGTTGAACTCCGCTGAGGCGCCGATGACGGTGAACAACTTTGTGACGCTGGCTCGCTGGGGTTATTACGACGACACGCTGCTGTTCCGTACCGACCCGTCGATCGACATCATCCAGGGTGGGTCGCCACACACGAACTCGGCATCCGATCCTGGGCCGGGCTACACGATCCCCGATGAGCCGACGTTTGATGTCGACCCAGATACCGGTCAACTTCGAGGGCCCTACCGGTACGGCCCGGGTTTGCTTGTAATGGCACGATCGATGGGCGCTGACTCTGCGGGAGCGCAGTTCTTCATCACGACCGGGCCCAACGCTTCGCTGCTTGATTCGCAGGGCACCTATGTGGTGTTTGGCCGGCTCGAGGATCCTGGGCTTGAGGTCGCCGAGTCGATCATCGGGTTGCACGAGCCCGGTGGTTCTCTGGGTGGCGCACCGTCTCGTGATGTGGTTGTTCACTCTGTCACGATCGAAGAAACGCCAGCCACGAACTAGCCGACTGGCCACTTAGCGTGTTGGCGCTTCGCTAGCTCAAACCTTCTTGGCGGGTCGCGCGGAGCTTGACAAAGCGTCGCCATCGTCGTGGTGCCGATGCGACCTCGTGGCGGTGCAAGTCAGTGATGATGAAGCCATGCTGGCGCAAGAGTTGAGGTAGGTCGCGCGTCTGTTGCTGGAGCTTGTGTGAACGTGAGTGTGAGCGCGGGCGTGGGCGTGAGCGCCGGAAGCGAGGTGGTATCCAGGCTGCGAGACGCTCGCCTGGGTGCGGCGGGTCGGGTTCGACCAGATAGATCCAGCCATCGTCGGCAAGAACGCCTAGTAGTCCCGTTACAAAAGCTTCAGGGTCGTGCATGCCAAGTGTTGACAGGCACGACGTCGCCAAGTCGTAGCGCCGACCGTGTTCTAACTCAGCCTGTAACGCCGCCAGCGCGCCATCGCTGGGAATCTCCAAGCTGGTTTCAGCGCCCTCTCTTGCGGTTTCAACGTGCTCGCAGTACTGCTGCGAAGCAGCCCTGATCAGAGCATCCGGCGATGCCCGCTTTCTCAGGCCCAGCCCCCGTAACTGCGACGGCGGCGTGGGTAGCGCCCTGCGTAACGCCAGCGTGGGGATGCCGCAGGCGCAACGGGCACATTGACCCCACCGAACAACTCCACGAACAGCTGTCTCAACGCCGCCTCTATCGCGGCCCTCTCATTGGGTGTCGGTTGCGGGGTTATGTCCGCAATGTGCTCAGCGGTCTCAACACGATCAACCCTCACAGCGGGACGTTGCCATGTTTGCGTTCGGGGATCTCCTCACGCTTCGAGTCCAGCACCCGCAACCCTGCAACAATCTTGCGGCGGGTCTCGGAAGGCTCGATCACCTCGTCAACAAACCCACGCTCCGCAGCAACATAGGGATTAGCAAGCCGTGTTGTGTAGTCATCCACTAGTTCACGTCGGCGCGTCTCAGGGTCGGCGGCCGTCGCCAGCTCACGGCGATAGATGATCTCGACTGCGCCTTGGGGTCCCATCACGGCAATCTCCGCTGACGGCCAGGCGTAACAGAGATCCGAGCCCACGCCCTTGGAGTCCATCACCACATAAGCACCGCCATAGGCCTTGCGAGTGATGATCGAGATGCGGGGCACGGTCGCCTCGCAGTATGCGAACAGCAACTTGGCACCGTGGCGGATGATCCCGCCGTGTTCCTGATCGACCCCAGGCAGGAATCCCGGAACGTCGATAAACGTGACGATAGGGATGTTGAAGGCATCACAGGTGCGTACGAAACGTGCGGCCTTTTCGGCCGACTCAATGTCGAGAACACCAGCGAGAACCATCGGCTGGTTGCCGACCACACCCACGGCACGGCCGTCGATTCGAGCAAAGCCACAGACGATGCTGCGTGCCCACGATGCGTGGTATTCGAAGAAGTCACCGTCATCAACGACATCGCCGATGACATTCTTCATGTCGTAGGGCACATTCGGGCTATCGGGTAGCAACGAATCGAGAGCGTCGCAGTCACGATCAGGGTCATCGGCTGAGTCGAACGTGGGCGGCCGTTCGAGATTGTTGGACGGCAGGTACGACAGCAGGGTCTTCACATCGTCGAGCACGTCGTACTCATCGGCAGCAACAAAGGTCGCCACACCTGACTTGGTGCTATGGCTGGTGGCGCCTCCGAGATCTTCAAGGCTCACATCTTCGCCGGTGACCGTTCGCACAACATCAGGGCCGGTGATGAACATGTGCGACTTGGAGCGCACCATGAAGATGAAATCAGTCATCGCCGGGCTGTATACGGCGCCGCCGGCGCAGGGGCCGAGGATCACGCTGATCTGGGGGATCACACCCGAGGCTTGAACGTTGCGGAAGAAGATGCCGCCATAACCGTCGAGCGAGACCACGCCCTCCTGGATGCGAGCACCGGCGCCGTCGTTGAGCCCGATCATGGGTGCGCCTGTGAGGACGGCAAGATCCATCACTTTGTGCAGTTTCTCTGCGAACACCTCGCCGAGAGCGCCGCCCATGACCGTGAAGTCCTGGGCGAAAACGAAGACCTTGCGTCCGTCGATCGTGCCCCAACCCGTGATGACACCATCGGTGTAGGGCCGTGACGCCAGGCCCGCATCGTGGGCACGGTGCCGGGCGAGCATGTCAAGTTCGTGAAACGAACCGTCATCGAGCAGGTAATCGAGACGTTCTCGGGCCAGCAACTTGCCCTTGTCGTGCTGGCGTTTGGTGGCTCGCTCGGGCCCTGCGGAGAGGGCTTGAGTCTTGCGGGTCCTTAAGTCTTTAAGCTTGTCCCGCATCGACAGTTCGGCCACAAACGGGCAGGCTACCGTCGCGATTCCTGCTGCTAGTTGCACATCGTGTCTCGTAGCATCGGCTCATGACAGAGCCTCAGGAGTCCACCGACAGTCAGGTCACAGCCGACCCACCCTCTCCGCGAACACGGGTACGCAGGCTCGCTGCAAGGGGTCGCTACGACCGCGACACCGTGTTGAGCATTCTTGATGCTGGGCTGATTGCCCATGTCGGTGTGACGACACCTGACGGGCCGCTTGTGCTGCCGATGGCCTACGGGCGTGACGACGAGCAGTTGTACCTGCATGGTGCTGCTGCCAATCACTTGCTTCGTAGCGCCGACCGTCACGAAGTGTGCGTGACCGTCACCCACCTCGACGGGTTGGTGATGGCTCGGACCCCGTTTCACAATTCGATGAACTACCGGTCGGTTGTGGTGAGGGGCAAGGCTTCCAAGATCGTTGACGAGCCGACGAAACTGCGGGCGCTGCACCTGATTACCGACCATGTGGTGGCTAACTGGGATACGAGCCGGCTGCCGTCAAAGTCGGATCTTCGCAAGACGTTGGTGTTGGAGTTGCCGCTGACGGAAGCTTCGGCGAAGGTGCGCACCGGTGGCCCGATTGACGAGCCTGAGGACATAGCCGGGCCGTGGTGGGCCGGGTACGTGCCTGTGACGACTCTCTTCGGAGAGCCCGAAGATGTAGAACGACCTCACGAGCAATGCGTCGCCGCCACCCGCAATCGCAGCTCTGGCAGGCGCCACTCCCGACAGCCGGCGCAAACAAGTCGCCAACAAGTACAAGTAGCCGACAAGTACAAGTAGCCAACAGGTACAAGTGGCCAACAAGTGACTGCGTAGCTGAGGGTGAGCTGACCTAAGCGACTGGCCCTGTTGACGCGCCGTCGATCGACCACTCTGGTTGCTGTTCGAGTTCTCTACGCTGCCTCAACATGGGCGATGACATCCGTGAACTGACCGTTGCGATCTCAGACGACGAGATCGCTGACTTGCGTGGCCGGCTAAGGCGGGCTCGATGGCCCGAGCCCGAGGTGGTCGACGACTGGTCACAGGGGATTCCCCTGGCGTACCTCCAAGACGTCTGCGAATACTGGGCCAATTCCTATGACTGGCGCCGCTGTGAAGCTGGCATCAACGCTCGGCCCAACTATCTGACTTCCATTGATGGGCTTGACGTTCACTTCCAGCACATCCGCTCACCAGAGGCTGGCGCTCTGCCGATGATCATCACCCATGGTTGGCCGGGATCGTTCCTGGAGTTCACCAAGGTGATCGATGCGCTGACCCGCCCCAGCGATCACGGCGGCACACCCGCCGACGCGTTCCATCTAGTGGTGCCCTCGCTACCGGGATACGGCCTAAGCGGTAAGCCTTCGGCTCCGGGGACTGGCGTCGGGCGCATCGCTGAGATGTGGGACACCCTGATGGGCAGGCTCGGATACGACGCCTACGTCGCTCAAGGTGGCGATTGGGGCTCGGCCATCACCACAGCCATTGGGGCGCAAAACCTGGGACGTTGCCAGGCGATACACACCAACATGCCCATTGCTGGGCCGAGCAAGGAGGCGATGGCCGACCCGACACCTGGCGAGCTCGCCGCCCTGGAGTCGTTGGGTTACTACGACAAGTGGGATTCGGGTTACTCCAAGCAACAGTCCAGCCGACCCCAAACGATCGGCTACAGCCTGGTCGACTCACCGGTCGGCCTAGCGGGTTGGATACTTGAGAAGTTCTGGTCTTGGACAGATCGCAGCGCCCATCCCGAGGACTATTACAGCCGTGATGAACTGCTCGACAACGTATCGCTGTACTGGTTCATCCGCACCGGAGCGTCAGCGGCGCGGCTCTACTGGGAGAGCTTCGGAAGCTTCGACATGGGTACCGTCGAGATTCCCAGCGCTTGCAGCGTCTTCCCTAACGAGATTCTGAAGTCGAGCCAACGCTGGGCATCCAAGCGCTACACCGACATCCGCTACTGGAACGAACCGGACAAGGGCGGGCACTTTGCCGCCTTTGAACAACCGCAACGCTTTATCGCCGAGATGCGAGCCGCCTTTAGCTTCCTGCGCTGAGTTGGTTCACTGAGTTCGTTGGCTGAGTTGGTTCGCTAGCCCGGCCAGGTCGGGCTGGCTGGTTGAGGTTTCTTGAGCTCCTGCCGGTTTGACGGCCTGGTTCGCTAGTGGGCCATAGGCTTGCGGCTGGTGGATCTGCCTGTAATGCCTCCGGTCAAGCCGATGCTGGCGCGTGCAGTTAAGGAGATCCCAGACGGCGACTTGGCATTTGATCCCAAATGGGATGGCTTTCGTTGCATCGTGTTCCGTGACGGTGCAGAGGTCGTCATTGGCAGCCGCAGCCGCAAGCCCCTGAACAGGTACTTTCCTGAGCTGATCGAGCCGTTGCGAGACTCTTTGCCACAGCGTGTGGTGGTTGACGGTGAGATCATCGTGGGTATCAACAACCGTCTGGGATTTGATGCTCTGCAGCAGCGCATTCACCCTGCTGAGAGCCGCGTCAACCGGCTCGCAAGAGAGACGCCTGCAGAGTTGGTCGCTTTTGACGCTCTCGCCGTAGGCAACACGGATCTGATGGGTGAGCCGTTTCGTGATCGCAGGGCTGTGCTGGAGGCTATGGCGGCGGGGTTTGAGGCACCGATCCACCTGTCACCCTCAACGCTGGATCGCGATCAGGCACAGCGCTGGTACACCCGCTTCGAAGGTGCCGGGCTTGATGGTTTGATTGCTAAGCCTCGGCACGGCATCTATGAGCCCAACAAGCGTTCACAGTTCAAAATCAAACACACGCGCACTGTCGATGTCGTGGTAGCTGGCTATCGCATGCATGTTGACGGCGAGGGCGTTGGGTCACTCGTTGTCGGCCTCTATGACGACAGCGGTGTGTTGCATCACTGCGGTGTTGCAGCAAGCTTTACGGTCAAGCGTCGACGTGAACTGCTCGCCGAGCTTGAGCCTCATGTCAACCGAAATCCTGCCTCGCATCCTTGGGCCAGCTGGATGGACCCGGAAGCGCATAGGGGCAAGGTGATGCCTGGCACCCCAAATCGTTGGTCGGCAGGCCGTCGCCAGCAACCGTGGGTGCCGCTCAACATCACTCTGGTTGCGGAGGTGAAGTACCTGGCGATGCTCAACGGCAGGTTCCGAGGCACGACTCGCTTCGTTCGCTGGCGTCCCGATCGCACTCCCGAGTCTTGTGACTTCGATCAGATTGAGGTCCCCGAACCTGTTGGCTTGAGCGAGGTGTTACAGGCTGGGACCTCGTGAAGCCGACCTCGTGAAGACCTCCGAGGCAAACGATCGTGGATGTCTGATCGCTTCGTCTAGCCGTCTAGCCCACGCCTTGCGCCAGCCGGTAAGCACGCTCCGCTAGGCGCGGTACTCCTAGTTCCTGACAACGCTGATCGAGTCCCGTTCCCGCAATCGGCCCAGTCCAGAGCATCTCATCCACAGAAGCTGACACTGGAGCACCTAGTTCCACCGTGGCGATCCGTCGAAACAGCAAGGCATCCTCGTAGCCGTCACGCAGTGTGGTCGCTAGGCGGGCCGCTCCTCGCACCGGCACGTCCCACTCGCCTGGATCAAGCGGGATCGATGTGATGTGGCCATAGCGGGCCAGCAATGTGGCCGCGGACTTCTTGCCCCAGCCCCGCAACCCCGGGAAACCGTCTGCGGCGTCACCGACCAAGCCGAGATAGTCGGGTATTGACTCGGGAGGCACCCCGAACTTGTCGATCACGCCGTCATAGTCGTAAAAGATGCGCCTGCGCCGGTCGTATTGCACCACCCGGCCGTCGGCCCGCACGCACTGGGCAAGGTCTTTATCCGGGGTGCAGATAATCACCTGCTCGACCCTCGGATCCGCTGCCGCTACCGCAGCACCAGCCGCTAGGCCATCGTCAGCTTCGTGAACGATCTGGGGCCATACAGCAAACCCAGCAAGTTCCAGCAGCGCTTCGACCTCATCGAACTGCGCCCGCAGGTTGGGGTCTACACCACTGCCGTCCTTGTATCCGGCCAGCAGGTCATTGCGAAATGACTCGATCACGTGATCGGTGGCGACACCGATGTGGGTTGCGCCATCAGCCACGAGATCGAGCATCGTGTTGAGCACACCTGTTTGGGCACCATGGCGTGGGTCACGGTTCGATCTCGCGTAATGAAAGCGAAACAATTCATAGGTGCCGTCCACAAGATGAACCCGCATGTCTTCCCCGCTCCTAGTGGTTCGTGCCTGTGCTATCCGGTTCTCGCCGCTTGGTACTTGGGCGCGCCTGCGCTACTGCGCCTGCGCTACTCCTCGACGAGTTCGATGAGCGTGCCGAAAGCGCCTTTGGGATGCACGAAGGCGATGGTCGTGCCGCGGCTGCCGGGGCGAGGTTCGGTATCAATCGGGGTAGCTCCTGCCGCCACCATCGATGCCAAAGCCGCAGCACAGTCATCAACCCGGTAACCGATGTGGTGCAAACCTTCGCCTCGCTTATTTAGATACTTCGCGACGGGCGAATCGTCACGGGTTGCTGTGATCAACTGCACGTAACTCTCGGCGACCGATAGAAGCGCCTCTTCAACCCCGTCCCGCTCCACCGTTTCCCGGTGTGTCACCGTGGCACCGAAAGCGTCCGCATACCACTCAACCGCAGCGTCAAGGTCGTGGACAGCAATTGCAACATGGTCGATCTCTGTGAGCATCACCCCAACCCTAAACCCATCTGCCATCAAGTTCGTTTGTGCGAGCCTGCCAGGGGCGCCCCAAAGGACTCAGGGTGATGTCTGATGGTTTCAGGTGGCGCCCACTTCACGACGTCCTTCTAATGCACGACCAAGGGTTAGTTCGTCGGCGTACTCGAGGTCGCCTCCGACGGGCAAGCCGCTAGCAATTCGCGTCACACGAACACCGAGCGGTTGCAAAAACTTGTGAATCAAGAGAGCGGTTGCTTCTCCTTCAATGTTGGGGTTCGTCGCGACCACCACTTCCTCAACGTCTTCAGCGGCTGTGCGTTGTAATAGTTCCTTGAGACGGAGTTGTTCGGCGCCGATCCCGTCAATCGGGCTAAACGCACCTCCAAGGACGTGATAGCGGCCCCGGAACTCCCGAGTGCGCTCAACCGCAACCACATCTTGAGCGTTCTCAACCACACAAACTGTGCGGGACTCCCGGCTCGGATCTCGACAGATGGCACACTCCTGGCCACTCTCAGCAAAGTTGAAACAGCGTGGGCAGTAGGAAACACGCAGCTTGGCTTGTGTGATGGCTCGAGCGAGCCGGTTGGCTTCTTCAGCGGATGTCTTAAGCAAGTGAAACGCCACCCGCTGTGCCGACTTAGGGCCGATCCCCGGTAACCGCCCAAGCTGGTCGATCAGTTCTTGAACTGCGTTGGAGTACGACATCCAGTCGCCTACTTCTCCCTATCCGACAGCACTTCAATGCGCGACCCAGGAAACATCTCCAAGACGGCAGCCTCAAACTCCTTGTGTTGGTCGGGTGCCTCAACGAAGTCTTCAAGAAGGTCATCTAGGTCGCTGGCGGCAATCTCCTCTTCCTCAGCATCGAGGTGTTCATCGGCAGCGATTTGCCCGTTTGATGTTGATGTGGTGCCTCGAGCTGACGCCTTCGCCTGGTCTCCTGCATCTAGGAGAGACGATGAAGTCGGCGGAGTCGAAGTGACCTGAGGTGGTGCGAGCGGGGCCGGGGACGACGTCGTGGAGCGTTTCGGGGACGGAGAATCATGAGAGCCAGGAGATTCAGGAGAACTAGGAGCAGGAGTGGATCCAGCCGGGGTGGATCCAGCCGGGGTGGATTCACCCGACGTTTGCTGGGGAGGTTCTTGTGGTGTTTGAGTCTTCCTCCAGGTCTTGACAAGGTCGATCCAGAGCTCTCGTAACTCTTCTCGGCTGCGCTTGGCGCCCCGGCGAGGCGGCAAGAGCTCGTTAGCTCGAGTCACTACTGCCTGCTTGGTCATGCCAAGGTGACGTTCGGCTAGCTCCACAACCTCTTTGGCGCTGCCGGGGCTCAACATCGCGGGATCGGCCGCCACGACCGGCGGCGGGGTGCGACTAGGGCGCCCCACCGGCGGTGGTTTGCTCGGTGTACCCGAGTCTTTGTGCCGGGAACGGCCTCCCGGAGGCATCCGGCGAGGGCCAAGCGCTTCACGAGCCTGCTTCGCTGGCTGACGGTTCGGCCGGCCTCGGTTCCCGCTTGGTGCTGAAGTTCGTGGAGGTAGCGGTGCCGGCTGACGTGGCGGTGGTGGCGGCGGCGCCTGCGACCGGCTTGGCCGATGTGTTCGCTTCGAGGCCGACGAAGACTGGGGCGCCTGAGACGTCAAGCGTTCAACTTGTGCTTCGAGGTGTTCCAGGCGCTCCTGTAAGGCTTCGAGCGAGGTGTTCTCGGCACGCGGCTGACAGAGCCGCACCAATGCGATCTCAATGTCTATACGAGGATCGGGAGCAGATCGCATGTCTATGAGAGCGCGTCCGAGCGTCTCCATTGCCCTTGTCAAAGCGCTCGGATCGACCCGCTGCGCGATCGAGGTTGCCCGCTGCTGCTCATGCTCCGACAGCCTCGGTGCGAGGTCACCCAGTGAAGCAAGAAAGGCATCCCGCAGCCCCGCAAGTACATGCTCCGAGATCGTGCGCGGATCACGCCCCCGCATCACGGCACTGTTGATCCCAGTCAGTGCACGGCGAGCATCAGAGTCAGCAATCGCCTCAAGGATTTCATCCGTCGAGGAGTCCAACTCGACCGAAGCGCCACCCGCTGCGACCCGGTCTAGGGCACTGAGAGTGTCACGAACTGAACCTGCGCCAGCGGCGACCGCCCACCTAATGCCGTCCTCATCAACATCAAGCCCGCCATCAGCGACAACAAATCGAACATGTTCAGTGAGTAGGTCAGCATTCAGCAAACCAAGTTCAAACACCTGACAGCGGCTGCGGATGGTTTGAGCAACCTTGTGCGGCTCGGTAGTCGCCAGCACCCAGGTCACATGACTGGGCGGCTCCTCGAGCGTCTTCAACAGCGCATTCTCAGCGCCAGTGGTGAGCATGTGTACCTCATCGAGCAGGTACACCTTGGCTCGACCCGGCGTGGCAAGGTTGACCCGCTCGAGCAGTGTCCGCATGTCGTCGACTTTGTTGTTCGACGCTGCATCAAGTTCTTGCAGGTCAAACGAGCGGTTCTCGTGGATCGAAACACACGACTCGCATTCACAGCAGGGTTCACCGGAAGGTTCAAGGTTCTCGCAGTTGAGCGCCTTGGCCAGCACTCTCGCAGTCGATGTCTTTCCACTACCACGGGGGCCGTGCAGCAGATAGGCATGACCGACCTTTTGGTTACGCACCGCCGATTGCAATGCCCCGACAACATGATCCTGGCCTTTGACCTCAGCAAAACGGCGCGGCCGGTACTGCAGATATAGGGACTGGTGAGCCACCGTTTTGGACTCTAACCCTGCCTGCTGTGTCAAGGTTCTGCGGGCGTCGCACCGGCGCACGCACTGCGCTGACGCGGTGAATACCGCCCCGACGCGACTGCGCCCGCCTCCGGGAGTGACGACCAGGTGGTCTGCGGCACCCGGAAGGTACTGCTGAGGGCTGCTGCCTCCCGGCCCTGACCCGGTTCACAGGCTCCCGTTACACAGGTCCCGGCCGCCACACCCCGAGACGGGCATAGACCCTGTCATGATACCCTCACCCGCTAGCACCCGCTTGCGCGGGACTCTTGGGAGGGTTGCCAGAGCGGCCGAATGGGCACGCTTGGAAAGCGTGTGAGGCGAGAGCCTCCGTGGGTTCAAATCCCACACCCTCCGCGGCATGGTCCGGGCCGCCGCCTGCTGTCTTTCGTTCACCCCAGGGCGTGTCCACCCCGGGCGTGTCATCCGCTCGCAGCTGCAGCTAGCTACCGTGCGCCAACGTGGATGACGCGGCCGAGGGTGTTGCTGTTGCGAGCGGCCTGAGGCGGCTGCGACCTGCCGCTGGGCTCGTTGGAGTAGTAGCTGCGCTGCTGTTCGTGCTGTGGATCTTGGGGCGAGGGCCAAAACCAGACGATTCCAACGACGCGGCAGCGTCAAACAATGCCAACGAGCAAGACGCCGACTCGGACGACAACCAGACAGCGACGGGCGATCAACCCGAGGCCCCGAACACAAGTGAATCCCCTACGTCATCTCAAGAAGCTGCTGGCGAGTCAACAGAAGCCGACCAACAGGTCGGAACGGGTGTCAAAGCCTTCAGCCCACTCGTCGGCACCCTCTCCTACCTGGCGAGATCAGACGTCATCGAGGTCGACCTCTCGACAGGAGCTGTGAGACGTATCCCGATCGGCGTCACGGGCTCGATGATCCCACTTGACGAATATGTGATCCTGCAGGACCGCAACCGCGCAGTCGCCGTCATGCCTCACACTTCACCGCCGACAGCACTGCTGGTTGGCTCCAACTCAGGGCTCGTGAGGTCAGCGGATCCACTTGTGGACTACTGGGTGATCAACCAACCCGACGGCGAGGCCGGCCAGATCCGGCTTTTGGCCTGGCAATCCCCAGGCTTCATTTCGCGGTACCTCGAAGCGCCTGCTGGATCACAGCTCGTTGAGAGAGGTGGTGGAGGCGTGCTGGTGCTCCCACCAACGGGACGCACTTTCAGACCCACTCTGGCTGGTTTCGAGATCGAGAGCGAGCATCGGGTAATTGCCGAAGGTGCCGGTATCAGGATCGAGCAGCGTTGCGATGATGAACTGGAGTGCTCGATCGTGGCTGTTGGCACTGTTGGCCCAACCGCGGCTGTGACCGACCGCAATCCGGCATTGCTTCCCCCCGATTTCGTCAGAGAACTATCAGATCTGACGATTTCGGGTGACGGGCGCTGGGTGCTAAACGACACCAGCCCAGCAAGGTTGCTCCGCGTTCAAACGTTGGAGTCACGCCTGCTTGGGGTTGGTGGCTATGCAAATGTGCAGTGGTCAGACGATTCATCATCGGTGATGTGGCTAACGACCGACCGAACTCCCGCTCTGGTTGTTGTCGATGTCGATGAACAACAAGACGTTGACCCTCAGGACGACACGCCTTGGCACGTGATCGAGCTGGCAAGTCTCGAGGCGAACCCGTCACCTGGCTCGACGTTCGTGCTTGATTGGTGACCACCACGTCGTCCACGTGTAGCTTCGGCGCCGTGAGTTCATCTGCAGTGTGGGTTGACGGGCGTCTGGTAGCGCCAGACGAACCGCATCTTCGAGCCGACGATCACGGGATTGTCGTGGGTGATGGTGTGTTCGAGACGCTGCTGGTGGTGCCCGATAGCAGTGGCACGCCAGCAGCCTTCGCATTGCAGCGTCATCTCGACCGGTTGCGCGACTCAGCTAACGCGCTGTGCTTTGACTTGCACTACAGCGACGCAGAGGTTCGCCAGGCCGTTAAGGAGTGTCTTGAGGTCGCCCCCGCAGCTGGCATCGTCAGGATCACCGTTACCAGCGGCATCGGTCCACTCAGTTCGGCTCGTGGTACCAGCAGGCCCTCAACGATTGTGATCGCTAGCGGTCAACCGCCCAAGCGAATACCAGCCACCACAGTGGCAGTCGTGCCTTACACGCGCAATGAGAGTGGCGCCACGACGGGTGTCAAAACGACGTCCTACGCCGAGAACGTCTTGGCGCTTCACTATGCGAAGAGCATCGGCGCCACTGAAGCGATATTTGCCGACACCCAGGGACGGGTCAGCGAGGGCACTGGGTCCAACATCTTCTGGTCTGACGGGGAGCGGCTCCATACCCCGCCACTCGACACGGGATGTCTTGCTGGCGTTACCCGCAGCTTGATCATGGAGCAGGTCGATGTCACCGAGACGCACCTCGATGTGCGTGACCTACCCCATGTACGTGAGGCGTTCTTGAGTTCCTCGCTGCGGGTCGTGCAGTCGATCGCCACGATCAACGACACCGATCTCGCCGTTGTTGATGGCGCTTTGACGATCGCCGCATCAGAAGCAGTCTTCAAGTTGATGGCCACCAACATCGACCCGTGAGGGATCGTGACGACTGGCTTATCCGTAAAGCCTTATCGGAGGCGCAAGCTGCCACGGTTCATGGCGATGTGCCCGTCGGAGCGGTCATAGAGCATCAGGGTTCGGTAATCGCGAGCCGCCACAACGAGCGCGAACTGTCAGGTGACCCCACTGCACACGCCGAGATCCTGGCCATTCGAGACGCTTCCGATCAGCTAGGAACCTGGCGCCTGACCGGGGCCACCATGGCCGTGACGCTCGAGCCGTGTGTCATGTGTGCGGGCGCCATCAGCCAAGCGCGACTGGCTCGCGTCGTGTTTGGAGCCGATGACCCCAAGGCCGGTGCGCTCGGATCGCTCTACAACGTGGCAGCCGATCCACGCCTCAATCACGAGTTCGAAGTGATATCGGGATTGCGAGCCGACGAGTGCGCCGCCCTGCTGCGTGACTTCTTTGCACGCCTGCGCACGCAGCGTCCATAGCCGTCGAAGGTTCCGAGGCACGACCGAGGTCGAAGCGAACGCGTTGGTGCTGCGCCGCTAGCCTGCCCGTCGGAGAGTTGCCAGAGCGGACGAATGGGGCGGCCTCGAAAGCCGTTGTGGCCTCCGGGTCACCATGGGTTCAAATCCCATACTCTCCGCCAGATTTCGCCACCGTATTCGCACACCTGCAAATCCCGACTTTTCTGATTGGATTTGTCACTGATAGGCGTATCCTGTCCAAGCCAACTACGCCGACGGCATTGGAGGAGACCAATGGCACTCCGGATTAACGACACCGCTCCCGACTTCACCGCCGAAACCACTGAGGGTTCGATTGACTTTCATTCCTGGATCGGCGACGGCTGGGCACTGCTGTTCTCGCATCCCAAAGACTTCACCCCAGTTTGCACAACCGAACTTGGTGCAGTCGCAGCCCTCAAGTCGGACTTTGCAGCCCGCAACTGCAAAATCATCGGCATCAGCGTCGACGGGGTGAGCGATCATCAGGGTTGGTCTGCTGACATCGAGCAAGCGACTGAGAACGCCGTGAACTACCCACTCATCGGCGACCCGGAGCTCAACGTCGTCAAGCTCTACGACATGCTCCCTGCCGATGCCGGTGACACCTCTGAGGGCCGAACCGCCCTAGACAACGCCACCGCCCGCTCGGTGTTCATCATCGGCCCCGACAAGAAGATCAAGGCCACGCTCACCTACCCAATGACAACTGGGCGCAACTTTGCTGAGATCTTGCGGTTGCTGGACTCATGTCAGCTCACCGCGGCCGAGCAGGTGGCAACACCAGCCAACTGGCAGCAGGGCGAGGATGTAATCATCGTCCCGGCGGTCTCCAATGAGGCTGCGGCGGAGAAGTACCCGGATGGGTGGGAGTCGCCGCTTCCCTACCTGCGAGTGGTTCCACAACCCTAGGAATCCAGCAAACCTCAAGGTGCCACAACCGTAGGAATCCTGTGCAAGAATCTCAGGTGTGTTTGCTGACACACCAACCATCACCGAGGTGCGTGCTGCGCCACTAAGGCAGCCCGAGGTGCTGGGCCGCAGCGAGTCTGTGCCCGTGTCCTGGGACACACACGGGTTGCTGCATGCCCAGTCACACGACCGTGACTTCGCTTGGCAGGCGGAGCGCTTCGAGCCGCCCTGGAGCGAGTTGCTTTGCGTGGTGACGGCTGCTGACGGCAGCTTCGGCATCGGCATGACGACCCATGCCGGGCCGGTCGTGCCCATCATCAACGACTTCTTGGGCCCGATGATGATCGGCGAGCCCGCCACCGCCACTGAGCGCCTGTGGTCAATGATGATGCGCAGTGCCAGCGGCGCCTTTGGCTCGCAGGGCTTGGGCGCCTATGCGGTTAGCGCCGTTGATCTGGCCCTCTGGGATCTCAAAGGCAAGCTCCTGGGACGCCCGGTGTATGAGCTTGTAGGTGGCCCCGCCCGTCGCCGCACCCGTTGCTACGCCACCGGCAACAACCTTGACGACCTGCAGGCTCGTGGATTCGAAGCCTTCAAGCTGGCCTGCCCGGTTGGCCCAGCCGCCGCCACCGCAGGCGTAGCCAAAACCGAAGCACTCGTAGCAGCGGCACGAGCCCGGGCCGGGGCCGACGCCGACATCATGTTGGACTGCTGGGGCGTGTTGGATGCGTCCTATGCAGTGCGCCTGGGCGAGACACTTGCGCCTTACCGTCTCACCTGGCTCGAGGACTACGCCCAGTCAGACGACTGGGATGGCTACGCCGATGTGCGCCGCCGCCTACCACAACAGATGCTCGCAGCAGGCGAACGCTGGCAAGGCGATCGCAGCTTTGCGCACGCCATCTCACAGCGCTTCGTCGATGTGGTGCAGCCCGACATCGCATGGGTCGGAGGAGCTACCGCGGTGCTAAAGATCGCGGCGATAGCAGCAGCGTTCGGCGTCGAGATCGCCATCCATGCCGGCTGCAACGACAACTACGGCCAACATCTGTGTCACGGGTTGCCCGGTAACCGCTGGGCCGAGATGTACGTGGGATGTGCCCCGGGTGAGTCACTCATGAACGCCTGGCGGTCGACACCAGGAATGGCACTACCCACCGACGGATGGCTCGTACCCAATGATGCCCCAGGTTTCGGGATTGAGTTAACCCTCGAGCAGATAGTCGAAGCGACTAGCTGAGATCAATCTCCAACATCGTCGGCAGGCTGGTCAATGTGCACATAAACCGATGACAACAGGCGCAGGTGTGACCGCATCAGTTCCTGTGCTCTCACCCAATCACCCGACGCGATGGCGTTGTAGATCACGTGATGATCGACCGTGACTTTCTCCCAGAAATCGTGGGGAACCTTCTCACGGACGAACCGTGCAACAATCACGCTGTAAATCGGCCTTGCAATGACCTCTAGTAGCCGGTTACCTGTCGCTTTGATGACACAGGTGTGGAAGTGCCGGTGAGAGTTAAAGTCAGCAGCTTTGTACGGCCCACTCTTCGGCTTCAGCGTCGCCCTGATTTCGGCGAGCTGCTGCGCGTTGGCGCGTCTAGCAGCGAGGCGTGCGGCGTAGACCTCGAACAGTGTTCGTGCTTCCGTGATCTCCTCAACGGACAACATGTCCGCACCAGACATCAGACCAATCGTCGTTTCGAGATAGGCACGCACGTGTTCAGCGGACGGATCAGCTATGAACGTTCCACCTGTTACGCCTCGTTTGGTGTACACGAGTTGCTGCGCAGTTAAGCCTCGCAGAGCTTCACGGACGGTGCTGCGGCTCACTCCGAACTGAGCCGCCATCTGCGCTTCGGATGGCAAGCGCTCACCAGCGGACAGTGTCCCCCTAATGATCAGGTCTCTGAGCTGGTTCGCTACCTGTTGATAGACCGGTAGAACTCGGCTTACCGGCAAAGCCCGGACGTCTGAGGTGACCGGATCAGGTAGCCGATCCTCAGGCGCTGGGGTGGGTTGATCTGACAAGAAACAATCCTTATTGGTACAAGACGGCGATGGGGACCGCGAACCGGCGGCAAGCGTCAAGCGTGGCACAGCTAGTGCAGCACAGTTGGTGCGCGTAGGCTACCCTGCTTTATTTTGTCTGCAGCAGGCGTGATCGACAGAGTCACCTTGGTGGCAAAGTGGCTCTTGTCTGACTGGCCGGAGGTGATGCGCCCGTCATTTAAATGCCGCGACCTGATGCTGTCTAATCGCAGCGCTAGTCCAGTTTGTCCTTGTCGGCGCTCGTCGCTAGCGAGGTAACTGCACATGATTGATTTCAGCGACGAGCAGCGCCGCGCGTTGCTCGCCTGGCGGCATCGTCTCGTGCCATCCGCGAGATGCAATGACCCTGTCGAGATCGCCGACAGTCTCGTGGCGCTGCACTCATCTGACCCGGTGTCAGTTCTTCTGGCATGTTTTGCGCGTCTGCGCGAGCCCTCTGTTGCTTCAGTGGAGGCATCGCTGTATGAGAAGCGACAGTTGCTGCGACATCACGCCATGCGTCGCACTCTTTGGGTTATGCGGCCGCGGGTAGCGGCGCTTGCACACATCGCTTGTACGGAAAAGATTGCAGCGAAAGAGAGGCGTCGAACCGTCTCGTTTCTTGAGGGTGATGAGGCATGGCTTGAGGCTGCAATGGCTGACATCGTGCAGTTGATCTCATCTGTTGGGCCCTTAAATGCGCGACAGGTTGGCGAGATGTTGCCGCATACGACCCGCAAACTGGTGATTGCCCGAGGCAAGCGTTACGAAACCAACTTGCCGGCACATACCAAGATTCTTCAGTTGGCCGGTTTTGAGGGGACGCTTTGCCGTACCCGGCCACAGGGGAGTTGGATTGGTTCGCACTACGCCTGGGTCAGGATGTGTGACTGGATCGGCTGCGATTTGGATGACTTCGATGATGTTACAGGTATCGGTGAGGCTGAAACTCAGGCCCGTTTGGCAGCGTTGTGGCTGCGACGCTTTGGTCCTGCGACCTTGCTTGATCTCCAATGGTGGACCGGCTGGACAAAGACCGCCACCCGCCGGGCATTGAAGACGATCGGCGCAGTGAGCGTCGAACTCGAATCCGGCGAGGGTGTTTGGCTACGTGATGACACTGTGACCGCTGCTGAGGATCGGCTTGCAGATACGTACCCCGGGCCTTGGGTTGCCCTTTTGGGTGGTCTTGATCCAACCCCGATGGGCTGGAAGCAACGGGACTGGTACCTCGACAAAGATGTTGAATCAAGGGTGACTGACCGCTTCGGCAATATTGGCCCGACTGTTTGGGCCGACGGACGGGTGGTGGGCGGCTGGGCTCAACGCAGAGACGGCACTATCGCCACCGCGATGTTGCGACCACTAAGCAAACGCCACCAAGAGTTACTCGAATTCGAGATCCACCGGCTCAGACAGGCGATAGGCACTGCCCGCTTCCGCCCAAGATTCCCCCCACGAAACCAGAAAGACCTCCTGCGCTAACAGGTTGCTGGGGATTTGCTTCCACACGGGCTGCACGGGCTGCACGGGCAAAGCAACCCCCAGAAAGTCAACTAGGGGATCCCGGCAATTGCCTCAATCTCAACCTTCATCCCTGGTACGGCCATCCCTGAGATTCCAATCAACGTGCTGGCAGGTTTCGAATCACCAAAGAACTCTTGACGAACCGGATTTATTTTCTGTCGGTCGTTGACATCAAGAAGGTAGACGGTGACCTTGTGAATGTCTGCAAAGGTTGCCCCTGCGGCCGTGAGTATCTCTTGGATGTTCAACAGGACTTGACGTGTTTGTGCCGCAACGTCATCGCCGCCTACCACGTTGCCGTCACCGTCCACTGGAGCGATTCCTGAGATGAACAACAGGTTTCCGAACCTCACCGCATCCGTGTAATGGCTCAGCGGCTCCATCAGATGCTCAACCCGGATCTCTTGCCTGTCAATCACTAACTTCTCCATCTATTTCGTGTCTGTTAACACACTTAAGGGATAGGCTGCCACACCTCGTGACAGTATTCCGAACGTACACCACAATCCCCGCCCATCTCGGATCGGAACTCAATGAGTCGGCAACCCGAGTGCGGCGACGTTCACGTTGTGCGAGTCTGCGACCATCCAACTGCCGATTTGGTAGTTTCGATCACATGGTCAAGGTAGCTCCACGCCAATTGAGGGACTGGATGCTGTCCAATCAGCGAGAGTTCGCAACAGCAGATGAGATAGCCGGTTGGATCCACTGCTCGCCCTCCGAGGTGTCCACCCGCCTGCGCGGTGCCCGCCAAGCCGGGGAAATGGTTTGCGTTACGACCGGCGCTTGGGTACCCGCCGACAACGGCAACGTGACGCCAGACGCCTTCATCGACGACATGATGCGCCACCTAGGCCGCAACTATTACCTAGGCGGCCCCACAGCCGCCAGCAGATACGGCGTCGCCCATCAAGTGATCCCCACCGTGTTCGTAATGGCAGACGGGGCATTGCTGCGGCGCCGAGCGGTTGGACACAACGCTCAGTTGTGGTTCGTGTCGCAGAAGGATGCGTCGCGAATTCCCACACGACGAAGCTTCGCTATTGGACTTTCTGGACACAAATGCCGTTACCTTGTGTCAACACCAGAGGCAACAATTCTCGATCTCGTTGCGCGTCCTTTGATTCGGGGATCAACGACTTACGCGAACGCTGCCGCACAGATGATCGACTGGTTCGAGTTGGTTGACAACGAGATACGTCATGCCAGCCTCATCGATCCCAATGAACTCGCCCGAGTAGCTGAGGCGTATTACTCTTCAAGAGTTAGGCAACGAACAGGTCTACTGTTGGACGAAATGTCAGAACACACTGGCGTTCACTTCGACACAGACCCGTTGCGGCGAACCTTACCGCTGAATGTTCGACGTATCCCATTCGATTACGCTCTTGATGCGTACGATCTTGAAGATGGGCCACTCAAACACAACTCCAGGTGGAATACCACAATTTGGCGACACATTGAGGTAGATATCTGATGCTTAATCGAGCAACGATCACGGATTGGAGACGTACACATCCGTGGACTACAGACGCTGAGGTCGAAGTTGATCTTCTTCTTGAAGGACTCATTCACGAACTGTTCACTTCAGCACCGCGGCAGTTTCTGTTTATAGGAGGCACCTGCCTTCACAAACTTCACACATCAACACCGGGTCGCTACTCCGAGGACATCGATCTCATACATCTTGGCGGAAGTGACCAAATAGACGATGTACTACACGATTTGAAGCCACACGTAGCTGATTTGGGATTCACACAGGTTGATGTAATCTCCTCCAAGAAAGTTCAATTCCCGAAACTGTTGTGCTATTTTCCATCGGTTGACGGGCGACTGCACAAGATCAAGGTCGATGTCAACCTCGACAACACCAACGCTCACGCGATGAGGGTTCATCGCTCGCTAGTTACCCAATCAATGTGGATCCGACGGGAGTCAAGCGTTCAGTGCGCATCCAAGGAAGCCATCTCAGGGATGAAAATCCTAGCCGCAACAAATCGCCGTCGGACCCGAGATCTGTTTGACCTCTGGTTCCTCAAGACACAACTTGGTGTAACAACCGAAGCCACCCTGCGTTGGGTCGACCAGTTGCGGCACCCAAAGTGGAACCCGAAACGTGGCCATCGACACGTGTCGCGAAGTTTGCGAAGGCCCGAAACCGCCACAAGACTCAAGTCGCTGCTGCCCGATAGCAGTCAAATGTCTCAGTCTCAATTGGATGAAGTCGGTTCCTGTGTGTTGGAGTTGCTCCAAGAAGCTCAACGGCAAGGGATCATGCCGCCGCAGCAGCAACCGCAGAGGAAGCCCCGAATTCGTCGACGTTGATCTTGCTATCGGTCTGACGAACGTGTAGTCGCGTTCTCGCGGCGTGGTGTTGCGCGGTGCAACTGGCGTAGATTCTGAGGTCACTATGGCACCGAGCCCCCCCCCCCCGCAGGCCACATTCTTTGAGGATGACCAACCTGCTCAAGATGATGACAACATTACGGATTGGGCGTTAGAGCAGTTTCAAGCGGCTTACAACAACCCATCTATAACTAAAGATGACATCTGGGAATATCTTTACGGTGTAATGCACGCGCCTGACTGGCGCAAACGTTATAAGCACGATCTACAACGCAACCTTCCGAGAATCCCTTTCGCCGCGGACTTTGAGTCGTTCCGGTGGGCCGGACGCGAGTTGATTGACCTGCACATCAATTACGAGAGCATTGACGAGTATCCGGTTCGTTGTGAAGTTGATGGCATCGCAGATGAAGGTGACGCAGACTCTGAGGCCTACCGCATTACCGGCAGGACAATGCGCTGGGCACGAGTGAATAGAAAGATCGACAAGTCGACATTGGAGATCAACCCTCGCTGCCGACTTGTGGGGATTCCTCCCGAAGCCGACCAATACAAGGTCTCGGGACGCAGCCCGTTGGAGTGGGCTATCGCAAGCCTGCGTCATAAGCACGACAAGGCCTCGGGTATTTCCGATGACCCCAACACCTGGCATGTCTGGGCCGATGAACCCTTCGAGCTTGTAAGGCACTTGAGGCGGTTGATCTTTCTGTCTGTTGAGACGGCTCGAATAGTGGACAGTCTTCCGCCTTCACTTGATAGTCAACTGCAACCAGCCGGGTCACAGTCATGAGTGGCCTCGAACAGTTGTTGACTCGTGCCCAGGAAGTCGCAACAAACAGTCCTACCGGCTGGCGCACTTTCGAGTGCATGGTGCGTGACGCCTTGCGAGCGCATGACGGGATCTGGGGTGACCGCTTTGATGAAGTCTGGCTCTGGTCTGAGTGGCCGGAGCGTAAGACACTCGGATATCCGGGTCAGGACTATGGCATTGACCTTGTCGCCCTGCAGTCTCAAAGTGCTGGAGGCGGTTACTGCGCCATTCAATGCAAGTTCGGAACTAACCCTGTCACCACTGCAGAGATCAACTCATTCATCGCTGCATCAGCAACCAAAGACTTCAGTTCCAGGGTGCTTGTCACACAGCGCCCGATAGCAAAGGTCGGTCTCAAGAAGTTGCAACTCGCCGATCCGCCATGTCAGGTGCTGTCCACGCTGGACATGGATGGCTGGCACTCCGACTGGCGGCGCGAGGTTCACAAGTATCGGCTTGACATCAGGCGCCGCCTGCTCAAGCTGCGTCCCTCGAGGCACGAGTTGCGGCCATACCAAGACGATGCCGTGCAGGCGATAGCGCAGGGCTTCCACTCTCATCGGAATGGGAAGTTGATCCTGCCGTGCGGCACTGGTAAGTCGCTGGTTGCGCTGCGTGCTGCTGAGCGAGTTGTGGGTGCGGGTGGGACGGTTCTGTATCTGGTGCCTTCGATAGCGCTGATGGCACAGACCATGACGATGTGGTCAGACCAGCGAAACGTGCGGCTTGAGTACATCGGCGTGTGTTCGGATCCGAGCGCAGGTCGTGCGAGCGAGGTCAGCTACGACGACTTGTGTGAGCTTGCGATTCCAGTCACGACGAGCACTGCCGATATCGCCGAGCGGCTTGCCAAGCCGCCACCGCTCGACCAGATGCGGGTGGTGTTCAGCACCTACCAGTCGACTCCGACGATCGCTGAGGCGATGCGCAAGTTGGGTCCGCTTTATGAGTTCGACCTTGCAATCTGCGACGAGGCCCATCGCACTACGGGGATTCAGGAGTTGGAGTCACGCAAGGGCGTGGAAGGTGTCTCGCCGTTCTTGTCAATTCATCACGATCACCTGCTGCCGTGTGCCAAGAAGATGTTCATGACAGCAACCCCGAGAGTGTTCACGGGTAAGCAGAAGCGCAAGATTGAGTCAACGGACTTTGATGGCTTTGCCTATTCGATGGACGACGAGTCGCGTTACGGCCCGGAGTTCTACCGGATGTCGTTTTCGGATGCCATTGACGGCGAGTGGCTTGCGGACTACCGGGTAGTCGTAATTGCGGTCAATGAAGCCGCATACGCGGAGGCGTTTAATCGCGATAACGCACTGACAGTTGCGGTACCTCAGAAACGAAAGAGCAAATCCGGCAAGCAAAAGTTCAAAGATGTCACGATCAAGATGGACACCGCTTTGCGGTTGGCTGGTTGTTGGGATGCTCTTGCGACGCCGCGATCAACCGATGTTCCTGCCGGTCGCAGACCTGGCCAGGTTGACTTGACACACGGCCGACCCGTTACTTCTGCAATCGCCTTTTGCAACACGGTCACGGCCTCCAAGGCAGTCGAGACTCACTGGCGACCGATCACCGAAACCGTTATCGCTGAGGCCGGCAGCTACGACGACTACCTGCATCTAGATGTGCGGCACATGGATGGCAAGACTCCTGCCATCGACCGCAAACGGATGCTTGCTGAACTGCGCTCTCACTCTGAATCGGCAGATGTGACCGCGAGTGAGACGCGTTGTCGTGTACTCACGAACGCAAGGGTTCTAACCGAAGGTGTGGACGTTCCCGCTCTTGACGCTGTGGTGTTCGTGCAGCCTCGCGCTTCACAGGTTGACATAACCCAGGCAGTTGGTCGCGTGATGCGACGAGCTAAAGGCAAAGAGCGCGGATACATCGTGGTACCTGTCACGGTCAACGTTGAACAGACGGCCGACCCCAAACAGGCCGCCAAAGCAATTCTCGATGATGGTGATTTCTCAGCAGTGTGGAAGGTGCTACGCGCTCTGAGATCACACGATGAACGGATCGACTACTGGATCTCGAATCCGTCTGCCGCGAGACGCAACGGTCCGGTTGACATCGATGTTGCGGCAGGACCCGATCCGACAGGACTTGGCATTGGAGTCCAGTTACAACTGCAGTTGTACGACACTCTGAACACCGGTTTCGCCTCGATGCTGGTCGACGCAGTAGGCGACAAGCAGCAGTACGCCTCTTGGGGTCGGAACGCCGCACGGGTTGCAGCACAGATTCAGAGACGCCTCGACGCCATGTTGCCGTCCACCGAGCAGGGGTTGTCTTCGACGAGGCTTGAAGTTGCTCGCATCGACCACTCCGAGTTCGCTGATCAGTTCAAGACCTTCTTGCACGACATCCGCACCACGGTGTCACCGAACATCAGTTATGTAGAAGCCAAGCAGATGCTGGCACAGCACACGGTCACAATCCCGGTGTTTGATGCCATGTTTGAGCACAGCCAGTTCGCGGCACATAACCCGATCTCGACAAGCCTCGAGAAGCTGCTTGAGTTACTGCCGCATCAGGCTGAAGATGACGATCACACAGACGGTCACCCGTTTGGTGTTGAACTCCGGCCTCTCCGTAACGCATACCAGCGCATGGCTGCCGCCTTTGCAGGTGCTGTTGAGTCAGCCGAGCGTCTCGACATCCTCAAGGGGATTTATGACGGATTCTTCAAAGCGGCAATGCCCGATGTGGTGAGCCGGCTTGGCATTGTGTACACGCCAATCGAACTAGTGGACTTCATGTTGAGGTCGGTCGACGCGGTGTGTCGCAAGGAGTTCGGACGCGGCCTTACTGACGAGTACGTGAACATCCTTGATCCCTTTGCTGGCACTGGCACGTTCCTTGCACGGCTGATGACCATCAAGGATCAGGATGGCAATCCGATCATCCGAGATCGCGATGTCTCAAGGAAATACCTACGTGAGATGCACTGCAACGAGCTGGTGTTGCTTGCGTACTACATCTCAGCCCTGAAGATCGAAGAGGCAGCGGCTGAGCGTGGCGTGTTCGATCGAGACGGTTACAAGCCGTTCGCCGGTGCCGTGTTGACAGACACGTTCCTGATGGGTGACGACGATCGACAGAAACCCAAACTCGACGGGCTTCTCCAGGAAGCTTCAGAGCGAGCCAGACGACAGAACAAGCTTCCGATTCAAGTAATCATCAGCAACCCACCCTGGTCAGCAGGTCAAAAATCCTCAGGCGACGACAACCCCAACATCGCTTACGAAGACGTAGAAGCCCGCGTCCGCGATACATACGGGCGAAGACACAAAGAGGTCACGGGAAGAGGAGCAGGCAAGTCCGCAGGGAACCTCTTCGTGGAGGCCTTCAGATGGGCAAGCGACAGACTCACCGCTCAAGCATCTGGGAATCAGTTTGGTGTCGTAGCACTCATACATCCCAACTCACTCAGCGCTGCAACATCGCTCGCGGGCATGCGTGCCCAACTTCGTGACGAGTTCAGCAGCATTTACGTAGTGAATCTCCGAGGCGATGCTTACAAGAGTGGCGAAGAGTTCCGTCGGGAGGGTGACAAGCTATTCGGAGGTGGATCACGAAATGGCGTGCAGATTACGATCTGCGTTCGTAATCCTCGTGTCAAGAGTGGTCAGCCCGGATCACTGCACTACGTAGAGGTTCCCGAATACTCAAGCCTTGAACAGAAACACAAGTGGCTAGCTGACCTAGGGGATGCAACCGACAGTCAACTTCGCGAGATCCCACTGAATGATCACCACGACTGGATCAACATCACCGACGGAACATTCGATGAGATGTTACCTGTCTGCCACATACGATCTCAAGCGAAGGTTCAGAAGTCACTCGTGCAAGATCATGCGCTTGGACTTACAACTAGCTGTGACAGTTACGTCTACTCGTTCTCCCGTAGTGTTCTCGCTGAGAGAGTAAGTCGAATGCTTTACACATATGGTGAAGCTCTTGAACTGCTTGAGTTGGGATTCTCTCTAGAAGAGGTTACTGAGGGCGTCGACTTGAGTACTATCAAGTGGACCACAGCACTGAAGCAGTCTCTCAAGAAGCGGCAGAGAATTGAGTTTGACGCGTCTCGAATCCGCAAGGTGCTGTATCGACCGTTCACAACTCTCTGGCTGTACGAAGACGATCGCATCTTGTCATCCGTCAAGACAATCTCGGCCATGTTCCCACGCGCCGAAGCCCCCCCCCCCGCAGACTCATTGGTCATCAGCGCAACAAACAACCGAGCCATCTTCGCCGCGCTCGCGACGCGCAACCTCCCCGACCTCAGCGCAACCGGGACCAATCAACCCAGCCGCGCCATCCCAAGGAAGCGGTAGTCATCTCGGCACCGTCAAACATGGCGATCCCCGGGCAATAGCAGTCAACTTGCTACCGGACCTTCATTTCATCGGACCGGGTCAGGCGAGCCGAGTATTTCCCAAGACTCTGCACTAAGCCCCCCCCCCCCAAGCCAGAGCGTCCATCCTGGTCAACCTCACCAGACAGATCCCATTCGGGGTCATCGTCGTCGACAGACTCTTCGATCTCTGCGCAACCGGACGGCAAACTCGGTGCATCCCCAGGAGGCGATCCTGATCACGGGCACCTCAAACATGACCTTCCAGGCACTAGCAACCCACATGATCCCCGACCTGGCGTCAATCAAGGGCTCCCAACAAACACGGGCCGTGCCCAGGTGGGTGGCTTCGTCGTCGCCAGCCCATCCAACCGCACACGCTTCGCCGTACTAGCGACACCACTGGTGCTGCCCGATCTTCATCTACTAGATCCCGGCCACCCGAGCGTTCCCAGGACTCATCCGCACCGCGACTCGAGTGTAGAGCATCTCCGCACACCTCACGATGAAGGCTTCCGAAGGGCGGAGATGCCTGCGCCGTATTCGTCATCACCCCAGCATTTGCAATGTTGCCGTCGGTTCGTAACAGCGCACGAGTGCCTGTTGCCAGTTGACCGAGACTTGAGTGAATGTCCCCGACGGAGGAGACGCCTTACCGTACTCGTTGTCACCCCAACACTCGACGTTGCCGTTTGTCGTAACGGCACATGTGTAGCGCTGGCCGGCTGAGACGTCAGTGAACGTTCCAGATGGAGGAGACGCCTGACCATGTTTGTCGAGACCCCAACACTCGATTCGACCCATTGTCGTGATGCCACACGCGTGCCCGTTGCCGACCGAGACATCAGTAAGTATCCCCTCCGCAGGTGATGTCTGATGGTGTCTATCGAGACCCCAACACTCAACTAGACCAGATGTCGTGATGCCGCAGGTGCTCCACTCGCCTGAGATTTGAGTAAACGTTCCAGACGGAGGAGAAGCCTGACCGTAGAGGTCGTAACCCCAACATTCAATTCGATCGGTTGTCGTAACGGCACACGCATGGTAGGCGCCGACCGAAACTTGGATGAAGCTCACACTTTGCGTTACAGCATTGTTGTGGATTGTGTACTTTGACGCTGCCGGCATCACACCCAAGTCTTGGCCCCAGCGGTCTCTCTAGCGGCCTGTAAGCCTTCGAGTGCTATAGCTTTCGTGGGGTGAGTGCAGTCGGCGAGCAGGTGAGAGAGTTCGCCTCAAATGAGGCTCGTCGTGAGTTTCGGACGGGTCGAATGACGACCGCGGCGCTGCCTGCTGACATGGCCGACAACGACCACAGAGGCAGAGTGGTTGGACTGTCGCAACTAGCCAAGGACTGGGCAACCTTTCCTGACGAGCGTGAGCGAATGATCGCAACCCCTCCACACCGCGCTCGTTGGTGGCATCGCTTCACCAGACGTCGCAACGACCTAGCCCGCATCGCCGCCGTCGTCCACGCCCTCTGCGACCGCGACAACGAACCGATCCCCGATTGGGTCTGGGAACACCGCGCCACCAAACCCGTCCGGTTCAACCACAGTGACTTTGTTGACTCGCCCTACGCCCGGATCGTGCGAGCAGAGGCACCCAGTGCCTCTGCTTACCATGACGTCTGGTTCACGCCCAGGGATATTGAAGACATTCGCATCCACAAGCCCTCGTAACGAGTAGGTCCGGGAGTGGACGAAGAGTTTCGGGAGCCTAGCGAACACAAACCCTTCGGAAACCGAGAACTGATGTTCTACCTGTCGGAGGTCAACAAGGAACTGCGCGTCTCAGCATCTGAGGAGATCCATCTCCTCGTAGGCGGCGGAGTGGCCATGTTCTCCCGTCGACCTGGACGACTGACCGGTGACATCGATGTGCTTTCGGAAGGCATGACCGACGGTCTCCGTCATGCCGTCGGCAGAGTCGCTGAGAGGAATGGTCTCGCACCAGACTGGATGAATGACGCTGCCAAGATTTTCAACGTTGCGCTAGCCATAGACACTGAGCCCGTATTTCGAGGATCTCATCTCATCGTTGAGTCGGTTGGTCCCAGATACCTACTCGCCATGAAGCTTGCCGCCCGCCGCGACAAAGACGAAGAAGACACCATCCACCTGATCCGAGAACTCAACATTCGCTCGTCAGACGAACTAATGGACTTGATGGAGGAGGCGTTGCCTCCGCCCAGATTGCTGACCCCTGCGATGCAATACTGGGCGATGGAGGCACTCGATAGGGCCAACAAGGGCCGAAGGCGGTGGAAGGTCAAGCAATTCACCCGCCGCCTTCTGAAGCGAAACCAGCCACTCAAATCTGCAACAAACCATTGAGCCGTCAGTCGCAGATTTGACGCTGACGGCGTCGTAGTTGACGACCGGGGTTACCAGCGGCAGCGGTCTGGGACTAGGTGGCGGTAGAGCTTCATTTCTGAAACGTCGAAGGTGGCGCCCTCTCCTTGGAAGCGGGTGGTGGCTGACAGGCTGTTGCCCGGGGCGATCCAGGAGACGAATGCGTCCGCGTTTATGACCAGCCAGTCTTTGTTGGCGATGTGGCCGTGGACTTTGGTCGCGATGCCATGCACCTGTCCGCCGTCAAGGCTGACGTTCAGTCCCTCAAAGTGAGCCGGGAGTGACGCGTCACCCTGAATGTTGATGTTCACGAACCACGCATCCTCACCAGGCTGCTCGGCACTCTTGCTACAGATGAGAGTCATCCAACCCCTAACAGGATGTTTGCTCGGGTCGCGGTTCGTGTGGGTAGACACAGCCTGGAACCTGAACTCAGTCCAGTCGCCGATACGCACCTTGTGAATCGAAGAAACCGGTACCTCAATGCTGTCGAAGGCGTCGCCGAACAGCGGACCGGAATCGGCAGCCTCTTCGGAGTCGTCGGGAGGGCCTCCCAGTGTCCCGTGAGCCATGTTGTGCAGGACGAGCATCATGTCAGCGCGGGTGAAGTCCGCTGACTGGTTAACTCCGAGAATCTGGTCGTAATAGCGCTCAACGGAGATGACAGCGTGCTGCTTCGAAAGAGGTTGTTCGGGTTGGAACGTGCCGTCGCTATAGCCGGTGGTCAACCCGACATCTGCGGCCCAGACGATCGCGTCCTGGGCCGGATGGTCGTCACGAACATCCGTGAACCGCTGAACACTCTGGGCCACGGCGGTGCCGGTGACGAGCAGGGCCACTGCGGTAACGGCGGCGAGCAGATGAATACGGCGCATGGGGATACCTCCTGGTGATGGAGCGCTAAGCCAAGAGTCTGCTCGCGGGGTATGACAGCCGATCCAGATTGCGATGCTTCGGACCAAATGTCGCCGTATATGACCTTCGGGAGGCTGCTGACTAAGTTCCGCTGGGCCGCACGAGCCGGGCGGCGAGCGATCAAGGAGTTGCTGTGACCGTCGCAGGCGAGGTCAAGGTTGGCCTGTTCCTCACCAATCAGCACCCGCCCAGAAGCGATCTGACGGCAGCGCTTCACGACCAGCTACGCATGGTTCGCACTGTGCGTGACCTTGGTTGGGACTCAATCTGGGCTGGCCAGCATTACCTGCCAGACGGAATGGCCATGCCCCAGTGCGTGCCTTTCGTTAGTCGCATCACCGCAGAATCCGGTGACATGACAGTAGGCATCGGGATCCTGCTACTGGCTTTGCACAACCCACTAGATGTCGCAGAGACATGGGCATCTGTCGACGTTTTATGCGGTGGACGGCTGATATTTGGTGTGGGGTTGGGATACCGCCAGGTCGAATACTCCGGCTTCGGGATCAATTCCAGAATGAAGGTCAAGCGTTTCGAAGAGAACCTCAAGCTAGTGGAGCGGCTCTGGACACAAGACAGTGTTGACTCTGTTTTGCCTTGGTGTCGACTCAATGGAGCCGCACTTACGATTCGACCGGTACAGAAACCAAGACCTCCAATTTGGATTGCAGCTAACGCCCACCCTGCGGTTAAGCGAGCTGCACTAATGGGTGATGCGTGGATGATCAACCCGCATGCGACTACCGACACAATCTCTGAGCAAGTCAACCTGTATCGCAGCACTCGCGAGCAGGCTGGACTGCCAGCTGCTGTGACAATGCCGGCAATGCGCGAAATCTATTGTGCCCCGACACGCGAACTCGCGATGGAGCGAGCGGCGCCATTCTTGTTAAAGAAGTATCGCCACTATGCCGACTGGGGGCAACACAAGGCTCTTCCAGGACACGATGACTTCCGAGCGGGCTACGAGGAACTGTCAAAAGGCCGTTTCATTGTCGGAACGCCTGACGACTGCATTGAGAGACTGCTGCCATGGCGTAATGAACTAGGTGTGGATCACTTCATCTTCCGCACTGACTGGGTTGGAATGCCAGTTGAAACGGCACTCCAGTCAGTTGCCCTAATGGATCAAGAAGTCATACCGGTGCTGAAGTCGCCGAGTTAGACCTCGAAACGTAGCTAAGGAGAGCAAATGGTTGACAAGAGCATTATCAATCCCGACATCGGCACCGGCTGGAGTGTGTTTGAAGGTTCGGACGTGAACGAACTGGTGCATTCAGGTGGTGTCGTCGTGGAAGCGGGCGACCTCAAGTTCATCTACTTATCGGGCCGTACCGCAACTGACGGTGACTCAGATGTGATCGTCGGCAAGGGTGACATCAGGGAACAGACCCGCCAAGTCCTGCGAAACCTCCTGTCGGCACTTGAGCCACTCGGCGGCACTATCGATGACATCGTTCGCGTGCGTGTGTACATGACACCTCCTTTCACGAAAGAGAAGTTTGCTGCCATTCATGAAGCAAGAGCCGAGTTCTTCAACAAGGATCACTATCCGGCAAGTACGCTCGTGGTCGTTCACGGTCTCGCCAGAGCCGATGCAATGATAGAGATTGATGCTGACGCAGTTATCTCAGGCAGATAACAACCAATCACCGAGTCAGTGGTTGTAAGCAGATGCGAATAGCGCTAAACGTCTTGCAACAGGGCCCCCTCAGCGAAGGCCCCGAGTGGTGGAAACTGCTCGACGAGTCGGGTGTTCATGTGATCGGCTTACCCGATTCGCCCGCCCTCGTGCGTGAGTTGTATGTGACATCAGCCGCCTGTGCTGTAGCGACTTCGAATGCAACGATAATGACATCGGTTACCAATCCAGTGTCGCGGGATCCTTCTGTTACGGCAGCTGCTCTGTTGACGCTGCATGAACTAGCGCCAGGCCGTATAGCGATGGGAATCGGTACTGGAGACAGTGCCATGTGGGGCGTCGGCATGCGGCCCGCAACAGTTGCTCAACTACGCAACTACATACTCGCTGTTCGTGCCTTGCTCAACGGTGAGTCTGCGCAATTTCAAGGCCGCACGTTCCGGATGCAATGGAGCAACCCGATCACACCTGTTGACATTCCTATCGTTGTAGCCGCATCTGGCCCCCGTGTGCTCAAGATGGCTTCTGAGGTTGCTGATGGGATGCTGCTTTCAATGGGTTTCGGGCCGCACAATGTGGCCTATGTGCAAGATCTAGTCAACCAAGGCTGTGCTGCTGTCAACCGCGACCCTGCAGAACTTGATCTGTGGTGGAACTCCGAGATCGTGTTCGGCGAGAGTGTGCAAGAAGCGATCAACTCTGGCATGGGTGTAGGAACCGAGTGGCTCACAATGGGGACACTCAAAGGAAAACAGATCCCCGAAGAACTTAAGGCTCCACTGCTTGAGTTCAACGCAAACTCCCAGGATCTCGCCTCCGATTATCAGGACGAAGACCGCGAACGTGCGCTAATCCGCCGGGCAACCGAGCTTGGACTCTACGACTGGCTCATTGCCAGAGCACCAGGACTATGGGGCCGCCCCGTCGACGTCGCCCGTAGGTTGCGCCAACTTGAATCCGAGGGAATGAACGACTGGATGTTCTACGTAGGACGCAGCGAGAGTGACCGCATGAACCAACTGCGACTCATCTGCAATGAAGTGCTCCCCCTACTCAACCTCGCCTGATAGCGCGCAACGCCTTAACTCCCTTATCTACTCTTTCGACATAGGGGACTATCAGGTTCGTGATGTCATCAATAGAGTGAGATGACAACCAGTAGGCATCGAGATCATTGATATCGGCCCAATATGACTCTTTGGACAGATGTGTTTGCAACACGCTTCCAGCAGTCTTGGCTGTCCAGCGTCGCATCCGTATCTCATTGCGTTTCCAGTAATCCATAAGCGGACTAACGCTTGAAGCCTTTACACCTGCCTCAATTAGATGGCACAAGTCGTAGAGATCACGGCCCTTGGAACGGGAGTAGATAGCGGACACCTTTGTCGCAGTGAGATACTTAAGTGACATTGCCAATATTGGAACGCTACGCCCGCCGAAACCGTCATCAATAGACCTGCCATAAACGGCTTCACCGGCGAAGTGCGGAGCCTTGGAGTACTCCACCTTGACCTTGACTTGTTCTCCTGCTGCCGAAGTATAATCAAAAAACGCCTTCGGAAAAGGGGTCTTGAGCCGTCGTCGCACACGGCTCGGTATTCGTAATCCTAGGCCAACAGCAACTCCTTGGACTCTTGCTAAGACGTCAGTGTCATCCTCATCCTGGGAACTGACCATCACGTAGTCCAGATCCTGGGAGAATCGATAACCGACAGGCATCCAGATCTTCTGAAGAGCAGTACCACCAGAAAAAGCCAGTCTGCTACCAAGGAAGTCATCAGCGGCTATAGCGGTACACAAACGCTGAAGGATCAGATCATGTTCCGCGATTGCGGCCGTCGGCCATCCCCGAGATGCAGCCCAATTTCTAATCTCTGACCGATCTATCAAAGATCAGACTCCAACACCGCGTGTCGCTTCACTCGCCAAGTCTGAGAGACGTGCGGCTTGCGCAGCACGAGGTGATCCATCCACTGCTCAAATTCGCGCGGCGCATTGGGTTGTAGGTCAACAAAACCTGGAAGGCGCGGAATCGTCCGCCGTAAAGGACCGAGATCAAAGTTCACATCAATCCACTCATCAATCACTGACTCAATCAGGTAGCCAGCTCGTTGCCGATCCGCGATTGTGTACAGCTTGGCAGCCTCCGCCAAGCTGTCAGGAGCAATTGTTGGCCTATCGAAATCCCCGAATAGTGCGCCGTCGTATCGCTCTAACAGTTGACCGATGATCGTGCAAACGTTGTACATGCTTCCCGCGTATTTGGGGCGAGACACAACATCCATCAACAAAACATCAGGAGAACACACCGTCACCTTAATGTTCGGAAACTCACAAGAGCCTGGCAGGCGCACCGTCGGAACGCCTGGTCGATATCGCTGGACAAACCTGATTTGCCATCGATCCCCCAGTTTTCGTGAGGACAACCGTGCCGGTGTCACCACGGTCGTTACGCGTGATCCCAAGTACGCAGCACTGTGAAACTCTGAAGCACGCATAAACCCCAGGTAATACGGATGCTCCAAGTAGCGCATCATCGCGTCAACCACGACGTCAGGCGAATTACTAAGGCCCGTAGCCCAGCCTGAAGTAGTGACGCACATCATCGTCCCAGCTTCCCGTGCGCCGCGCAGCACCGTCGAGACTTCACTGGGTTCGCATCCCACCCATCCGCTGATCTCCCGACTCGAGGCAAACGGAATGCCTTCACTCATCATCCAGCCACCCAACTCGCGCGGCGCAATCGTGCCATCATTAGGTGGGAGTATCATGCCGAGCAGAATACCAGATCGATACTTGACTCACCGCCAGATCAATACTCAGCAGAGCTGCTCGCGATGTCGTTGAAACGACTCAGAAGCATGCCGATCATCTTCATCGGTGATCAATGAATGTACCCGTACTGCCGCGGCAACCGGGTTAGGTGTCGTTTGGGATTAGGGGAGTTGTGGGCTCTGGGAACTGGGCAGATTCGGGTTTGCAGCCACGCTTGTAGACCATGGCGCTACGCACATAGCTGAGGCACTCTTCGCCATTTTGATTGAGGCCCCGAGTACGGACTGTCACGATGCCCAATTGAGGCCTCGAAGCCGAAGACCGCACGGCTAAAACGATGCTTTCGGCATAGATTGTGTCGCCAACGAACACAGGATGATTGAAGCGCACCTCATCCATACCCAGATTCGCCATCGCCTGATGACTCACATCGGTAACCGATAACCCCATTACCAGCGCCAGCGACAACGCTGAGTTAACCAGCAACTCCCCGTAGTTGGAGTGCTTTGCGTAGTGGCTGTTGAAATGCACCATGTTGGTATTGCATGTCAGCAACGTGAACCAGGTGTTGTCGGTCTTACTAATCGTTCGCCCAAGAGGATGCCGGTAGATGTCTCCCACCTCGAAGTCTTCGAGATAGCGGCCCTCCCAGCCAGGTTTGATACTCACCGCTACATCACCTCACGCTGCTTGTACTGCTCAACCATCTCTACAAGACGCTTCTGAAACACGGTGATTCGTAACTCCGAGGCATGCAACGGCCCGGGCGAGTAACCACGTGATTGCACGCCAATCTGCATGCCTTCGCACACATCGAAGTCTTCTCGCTGAACTTGTGCCAGCAGATCCGCGCCCGCTCGCACATCCTCATCAGCGTCATGCGACAGGCTCAGCACTCTGGCCCTAGTTGTGTCGGGGCCCGTCGGAGTCCACCACATGATCGTTGCTCCACCAGTCGGGAAACCGATCACATGCAGGTTCGGGAACACATAACAACCCAGTGATCCCTCAGCGGCCGGCCCAGTAAGTCCCGGCCAGATCTCATCAGGTAAGGCATTGTCTTTCCACGGCACTCTTGCTACCGCAGTCGTGTGACCGGCTCGCTCTGTCAGTCCGGCGAGATCCACAAGAGCTGCGATCGAGTCACCATGGACGACTGACAGGTGATAGTCACAGATGGCGTTATCCATGACGAGTTTCCAGTTGGCTTTGATCGGATCATCAAGGAATGCTCCAAGATTCATCGATTCAATGTCATGAGCATTAAGCAACTCGGGTATATCCTCTAAATACTCCAACAGTGGTGGTGCATCGCCATTGACATTGACAAAGATCAAGCCTTGCCACATTCCAACTCGCAATGAGTGCAAGCCAAGTTCTTTCGGCTGGATCGGACTCCCGAAACCCTTACGACGGGGTACTCCTACAAGGCGACCATCAAGCTCAAATGTCCAACCGTGATACGGACACACGACGCGTCTGCCACAGTTGCCGGTTCCTTCCACCAAGAGACTGGCACGGTGGGGACAAACATTGATGAACCCTCGAATCGAGCCATCAGCGTGGCGCATCACCACCACCGGTTCGTGGCCGACTGTGTCGGTGACGAAATCGCCGGGATTCGGGAGCCAGCGCTCGTGCGCTACAAACACCCAACTCGCCGGGAAGACGTGTGCAAGTTCCGCCTCGTAGTACGCCGCTGACCTATAGGACTCGGGCGCCATCATGACGTGTGTTGTGCCTGCAGCCACGACCCGACACTACGTAGCAGCCACGATCCGTTTCAAACCAAATCGCTCAACTACCGTGCCCTGTCGGACCCACTGTGAGCCGCTCTGAGGTCTAAATGGGCAACACCTACAGGTTTGGAGACGAGATGACCAGCAAGACGGCAAGCGAATTATTGGCCGAGATTGAGCAGCTAGTGGAGTCCCGCCACATCAAGCATCACCCACTCGTCGCTGAAATACGAGCCGGTCGTGCGACACGAGAAGCGATAGCTGGGTTTCTTAGGAACTTCTACCAGATCGGGCCTCGACCATCACCACAAGCAGACTGCGCCATATTCGCGAAGTGTCCTGAGGATCCCGACATCTTTCATCACCTATTCGAGGACGTAATTCTCGAAGAAGGTGCAGGACACGACTCGGGAACTGATCGACACCTCAACGTGTTTCTGGCCCACGCTCAAGCTTTCGGTCTAACTCAAGACGACCTAGATAACACACCGACCATTCCCGAATGTAAAGCGTTTGTACATTGGCGCTACTACCTCGCCTACAAGGGTGACTGGCTGGGTGCCATAGCTGGAATCGTATTCATCGAGGGTGCCTCGGCGCGACGCAACGACATCATTATCGACGGACTTGTGGAACATTACGGATTCGAACTTGGGGCTCCGGATCTGCTCTTCTGGGAACTTCACGCCTCAGAGATCGAAGAAGGACACGGCGACATCGGACCACTCATGGTCGAACGGTATGCCCGCGACGCTCACACACAAGAGTCCGTGCTGGAAGCTGTCACGACAAGCATTGACCTACAGTGGCTTGCCTTCGACGGTATGTATCGAGCCTTCTTTTTGATGGATCCCGCGTACGGACGCTGGCGCTAGGTCAAATGGCGGCCTGAGACACTCGAGGGACGCAACTCTCAGGCGGTGTCAGTGCTTGGCGAAATACTCACGAATCAAGCGTCCTGTAGCTGCTGGATGTTCAATGTTGGGCTCGTGACCACCAGGAACAACTACGGACGAGAACGAGTCACTCAACCCAGCCATCTTGGCAGCCCAACCCTTCTCCAGTAGCGGATCGTCTTGGCCTTCAACAAATAACAAAGGCACATCTAGGTCATGTAACGGTTCGGGCCATGTGTCGGTGACCTCGGGGGCTTCGGCTGAAGGATTTCGTACCTTCAGTGCGCTCAATGACTCCCAGTGTCCAGCGATCATGCTGTTGTTGAAGCGTTGGCTGATGTGATCGTCAAGGCTTTCGATGCTGCTCACAAGCAAAGCCGTCAGTTTCCGCGCCGCTTCGAGACTCGGTGTGTAATCGCTTAGTTGTTCGATGGCACCCGGCATCCGATACAAGCGGCCGCCTGTACCCGCGACAGCTATTGCCGCTCGCGGGGCCCATCCCCACCGAGACTCGGCAACACCTCGAACAACCAACTCGGCTCCAAAGGAACTCCCCACGTAGAACACCGGATCGTCAAGTGCCAGCACATGACAGATTGAGGCAAGATGATCGAGCCGGAAGTCATAGGGCGAGCGGTCGAAGTAACACAACTTGTCAGTACCGCCCCAGCCAATGAGATCGGGGGCGATGATGTGATACTCATCTGCAAGCTCTGGGATCACTCCAGCCCAGCAAAGTTCGGCGTCAGTGCCATACGCACCATCGTGGACAAGCATTACGACGGTTGACCCGGGTTCGCCCGCCTCAAGCAGACAAGTGCGAACCCCACCCGCCTGAATGAACCTACGATGAAACCGCTTCGCCATACGCGCCGAACCTAATGCGATGCACCACCAGGCTGTGACTCCGGCTGTTGTCGGGGCGGGTGCCTTGTTGTGGCTTGCGACGAGGCCGAATTTGACGTGATTGGGGCTGTTGCTTAGCGTCATCGGAGCGTGAGCGGCAAGCCGATGTTCTCTCTAGATGGCCGCAATGCCCTGCTCACCGGAGGTGCCGGAGGGCTCGGTCGTGCCATGGCTACTGCATTCGCGTCCCAGGGTGCATCCGTTGTCATTAGCGATCTGCGTCGTGGCGCGGCAGAGAGTCTCTGCCGCGACCTTGAACATCGCCACCCTGCACAGCGCTTCGGTTCGGTAGTAGTCGATGTCACTGACGAAGACAGTGTCATTGCAGGTGTCGCTGCAGCAACGGAAACCGTCGGACCTATTGACATAGTTGTGCTGGCGGCGGGTATCGGCGAATTGCAGACGATTGCCGAGATGAGCTTCAAGCAGTGGCGTCACATGCTCGCAATCCACCTTGACGGCACCTTCCTGGGTATACGCCACACGATCAACCCGATGATCGAGCGACAGTGGGGGCGGATTATCTGCTTCTCGTCGGTGGCGTCGTTACAGGGTGTGGCACGCCAGGCCCATTACGCGGCTGCAAAGGGTGGCATCGATGCCCTGGTGCGCTCGTTCAGCCGGGAAGTAGCAGCGCACGGGGTCACCGTCAATGCCATCGCCCCCGGTTACATCGAATCGCCGCTCAATGATTTGGCGCCTCCGGGTCGGATAGAAGCACTTGAGGCGAGCGTGCCCGTAGGCCGCTTCGGTTACCCGTCAGAGATCGGCGCTTTGGCCACGTATCTCGCCTCGCCCGAAGCCGCATACCTGACTGGGCAGATCATCTCCCCGAACGGGGGCTTTAGGTACTGTCACCACTTGGGCGATTAGGACACGATCGGAGCACGAGTTGCGTCTTGTAACTGTTGGCACAAGCGACGACCCTCTGGGTGCGGTTTTGCACCCAGATTCGACCATCTCAGAATTGTCGGACTTTGGGTACAGGGACATCTCCACTCTGATTGAGGCCGGACCCGACGCTTGGTCAGCGGTTGAAGCCGCAGCGGTCGGCGCCTCGGGGAAGCCGATCGACCTAGACGCCGCAGTGCTGCAACCGCCTCTGCCCCGCACACCTCGCAACATGTTCTGTGTCGGTCTCAACTATCGCGACCATTTCGATGAGGGCGACCGCCCCGATGGTTCTTCGATACCGCAAGCTCCGGTGTTGTTCACCAAGCCGTGGACGTGTCTAGTTGGTCACGGCGGCACAGTGGTAGTTGATCGTTCCGCAACCCAGAGGGCCGACTGGGAAGCCGAAATCGCGGTTGTGATTGGCACGCCGGGTCTAAACATTGCTGTCGAAGATGCTCTCGATCACGTGTTCGGCTACACGCTCGCTAACGATGTCAGCGCGCGAGATCTACAGCTTGAACATGGCCAGTTCGGGCAGTGGTACAAGGGCAAGTCGCTCGACTCGTTCTGCCCTATGGGCCCCGCAATCGTCACTGCCAACGAGATCGGTGACTATCGCGAGATTGAAGTTGAGTTGAAAGTCAATGGCGTTTCTAAGCAGTCGTTTCGGGCCGCCGCAATGGTCAACTCAATCCCGCGCATCATCTCTCGGGTGAGCCTTGGATGTGCGTTGTTGCCGGGTGATGTGATCTTGACGGGGACCGCCTCGGGTGTTGGTCACTGGCGCAAACCACCCGAGTTCCTTCACGCTGGCGATGTTGTGGAGATTTCTTCGCCGCAACTCGGCTCTTTGCGCAGCCACATCGAGGATGCGGTCCCATGAGTCTTGCAGCCACCACGCTTGTGAGTGAAGGGCTACACGATGTGGGTGACATAGCTGTATCGCGACCGCCCGTAGTTGACGAGATCATGCTTGAACCTCCTCCCGATGACTCCTTCATCGAGCCTGCCGCCTACCGCTCACAACGCCTCTTTGATCTTGAAATGCAGGTTGCTTTCGGCGAGTCATGGGTATTCGTGGGTGATCTCTCACAACTCGCCAACCCTGGCGACTATGTGACCGAGACTGTCGGATATGAGCCAGTTGTAGTAGTGCGTGGCCGTGACGGCGAGTTGCGAGCATTCAGCAACGTGTGCCCGCATCGCGCCAGCACTCTTGTTGCTTCCAGTGGCAACTGTGGCCGGCGCATGGTGTGTCCCTATCACGGCTGGATCTTTGAACTTGATGGTCGCCTGGTCGGAATTCCGCAGCAGCGTGGGTTCACTGATCCGATCGATCGATCTGCTCACTCCTTGCGACCCATTGCAGTTGATACCTGGAACCGTTTCGTTTTTGTGAACGTGTCCGGTACTGCGCCACCGCTTCATGAATGGATGTTTCCACTTCCCGAGCAACTCGCAAACCACAATCTTGAAGCTGCTACGAAGGTATATGGATTAGACGATGAGGTTGAAGCCAACTGGAAGGTGATGATGGACAATGCCTTCTGCGACTATCACCTTGAGTTTGTCCACCGGAACTCCCTCGGCCGTTACGCAGACCCAGCATCTCTGCGTGAAGACATCTGGGAACGCACGGGCAGGTTGATCACACGCTGGAGCCCCGAGCAGCTCGCGTGCACAAGTGTGCTACCAGAACTGTCCGGTGCCGCCGCAACGGGTGCCGTTGCATTCTCAGTGTTCCCGAACTGGTTCATTGCGGCCTTCCCCAATGGCGGATGCTCGCTTATGTGGTGGAACCCGATCAGCTTGACTCGAAGCAGGGCTCGAGTGTGGAATTATTCGCCCGATGATGGTGCTGATCTGCGCTCTGACTTCGAGATGCTCAAAGCAGTACAACGCGAGGACTACGACATCTGCGAGAAAGTGCAGCGAGGCTTACAGTCACGCTTCTATACGCCAGGCCCACAGCACTATCTTGAGCTGCGGATTCGAGGTTTCCAGCAACTCTTGATGCGGATGCTCGCTAATGACAACAATCGTCTTGCCATCTGAACGACGCCTGTAAGTCTTGGATTAGGCCTAGTTGGAGCTCGACTCCTACTATCGGTTCGTACTGGCACGACTCGGTTTCGAGCGCTAAGGACGATCCAGGGAGGGTTGTTATGTCAACACGAAGGTTCCGGCTTGGCTTGCGGATTCTCGCAGCTCTTGCAGCACTGAGCCTTGTAGCTGCGGCATGTGGAGATGACGATGACGACTCCACAGCCGCAACCTCGACCGAGACCGCTGATGAGTCAATGGATGACACCATGGCGGCGCCCGAGGAAGACGCACACATGGATGACGACCATGGCGAGAGGACATGACCATGACGAGGGTGACATGGACGATGGTGAGATGTCAGCTGCCTCTGAACTCTCAGGGGATCTCGTCTGGTGGTCGGATTGGACAATTGAACAGACTGAAGCCTTCATTGATGCGTTCAACGAGGTGCATCCTGGGATCCAGGTTGAATACACACGCTCAGATGACGCAGAGATGTTTGATCGCTTCATGACCGAAGCCGACGCGGGCACCATCGACGCTGACATCGTCATTATCGGTTGGGATGGATTCTCAAGGATCTGGGAAGGCGCAGGCTGGCTCCATGCATTTGACTCGCCCGAGGGTGCTGCGATTCCTGCAGAGTCAAGGTCCGAGAGCGGTGCCTGGTACACCTACGGAACCCTGCTTGAGGGCATCTGTTACAACACAGACCGCATCGAAGAGATGGGGTTGGATCCGCTTGAGACCTGGGAAGACCTAGCCGATCCCCAATACAAAGACGAGATTGTCATGCAAGACATTCTCAAGGTCGGTAGTGGTGCTCATGACATGATGATTGAGACCCGGGTCATGTGGGATGACGACGCGCGTTGGGAGACCTTCTGGGAGGGCTACGGAGCCAACAACGTCACTTTCCAGACGAACTACACCGAAGCACAGCAGCAGCTAGTTCAAGGCAACTTTGCGGTGCTCGGATTGTGTTATCTCGACTTCGTGCAGCCTTCTATTGATCAAGGCGCTCCTGTGGTGTGGATCGCACCCGAGTTCGTGATCACAGTCGGCTTTACGGTCAACATCCCGGCCGCGTCAGACAACAAAGAAAATGCCGAGGCTTTCGTCAATTACATCCTTAGCGAAGAAGGTCAGGCAACTGTCGCCAACATCGTCGGGCAGGTTCCATCACGGCCTGGCTCACCGTTCCCCGAAGCAGCGAAGGTCGCTGAGGGCAAGCCCCAGATCCTGGCTCTTGGCACTCCACGTGCAGCCGAGGAGTACGAAACCAACGCCGAGTGGTACGTGGAACGTGCCAAGGAATGGTTCGATCTGAGGTGAATAACGGATCGGGCGACCAGCTCGCGCTGCGTGCGACCGATCTTCACAAGACGTTCGGCACGGTCACTGCGCTTGCGGGGGTCAGCTTCTCAATCCGTACGGGAGAGTTTGTAACTCTCCTCGGCCCGAGCGGCTGCGGCAAGTCCACAATCCTGCGGATCCTCGCAGGCATTGAGACGCCAACCCGGGGCGCGGTGGCTATCCGCGGCAAGGTCGTTAACGACACTGACCGCGGAGTGCTGGTGCCACCAGAACGCCGTGACCTGTCAATGGTGTTCCAGTCGTACGCGGTGTGGCCTCACATGAGCGTGAGCGCGAACGTTGCGTTCCCGCTGCGTTACCGCAAGGTGCCTCGGCGGGAACGGCGGAGCCGTGTAACCGAGGCGTTGCGGGCTGTTCGCATGGAGGACTATGTGGATCGCTACCCGCATCAGTTGTCTGGCGGACAACAGCAGCGGGTAGCGGTCGCTCGTTCAATTGTCGGACATCCCGCGCTGCTGCTGCTTGATGAGCCATTGTCGAACCTTGACGCGCGGCTCCGCGAGGACATGCGCGTTGAACTCAAGCGGCTTCATCTCGAACTCGGCCTGACGATGCTCTACGTCACTCACGATCAAGCCGAAGCCCTGGCAATGTCGGACCGGATTCTCGTCATGGATCACGGTCTGGTACTGCAGGAGGGTTCGCCCGAAGATGTCTACCGATCGCCTGCCTCGTTAACGGTGGCTCGATTTCTTGGTGTCAAGAACATCGTGCAGGGTCGCGTTATTCGGCCAGGCGCTGTGGAGGCGCTTGGAACGCAGTTGCCGGCCACCTTCCTTGAGCCACTTGAGGCTGGCTCGGCTGCGGCTGTGGCCATCCGACCCGACGCATTCAGCCTGGCGCGTGCCGGAGCGTCGGCCCCGGTAGTGAACGGTGAGGTTCGATTGGCGCAGTTCTTGGGAGGTGCCTACGAGCACGAGATAGATGTCGCTGGAACAACCATGATCGCACAGTCCCCTCAGCGGATCGGTGAGCGTGGAGACCGTGTGAGTCTGTCGGTTGACCCCGAGTCAGTCATGGCCTATCCGTACGACCAGCCTGACGACTGATCGTGCAGATCGTACGGAATCAGTGCCTTAAGTCTGTGAACTGGTGCGCAGCTTAGAAATCGAACGGGTCTGGCACGTCACCCGTCAGCGGGTGTTCTCGTTTGGATTTGCTTTGCGCGCGATTCTTACCGTGCTGGTGTTTGTGCTCGTCTTGCTGCCGTTCTACCGGTTGATCCTGGGTTCGTTCCAAGAAGGCGGACCCCCCGAACGCGGGCCGTTGACACTAGAGAACTATCGAGCGACGTTCGACAAGTCATCAGACATCATCGTCAACACACTGCAGTTCGCTATTGGTCAGACAGTGGTGCCTCTTGTCATCGGCGTGTTGCTTGCTTGGATAGTGACCCGCACCGATGTTCCTTGGCGTGGTCTGTGGGAGTTCTCGACGCTTGGGCTGTATTTCATCCCACTACTTGCTGCGGGAACTGCTTGGAGCATCTTGCTCGGGGGTCGTAACGGCATGATCAACGCCACAATCCGTGCGTTGACACCATGGGACGGCTTTGATGTCAATTCAATGTCGGGAATGATCTTCGTTCAGTCGCTGTATCTGGTGCCTTTGGTGTTCCTGGTGGTGGCAGCAAGCATGCGCAATGTTTCGCCTGATTATGAACATGCCGCCCGCATTAATGGTGCTTCACCGCTTTCGGTGTTCTTTAGGATCACGTTGGGTGTGTCACGCCCGGCGCTGCTATCGGCGGGCGTGTTGTGTTTCATCATCGGTCTGGGCTCAATGGAGATTCCGCTCTTGTTTGGCTTTCCAGCTCGAGAACATGTCTTCACAACAGACATTTACCGGGCACTGCGGGTGAGATTCCCACCTGAGCACGGCCGCGCTGCTGCTACCGGGGTGGTGCTACTTGCCGCTTCGATGATCGTGCTGGTGCTATACCTGCGTTCGATCCGTCACAGCGAGCGCTATGTAACAGTCAGCGGCAAGGGAACGCAGTCCGCGCCGACCAGGCTGGGGCGCTGGCGTTGGGTTGTATTCGCAGGATGTTGTGGGTTCTTCTTCTTCACGATGGTGCTGCCGTTTATCGCCGTAATCGTGGGATCGCTGCTGCCCTACATCGGACGTCCCGAAGCAGAGCTATTGGCCCAGTCTTCCCTCGACAACTACAGGGATCTGAGCGACAACCCGATCCTGTGGCGTTCGCTAAAGAACAGTCTGACGCTGTCGATCGGAGCTGGTCTTTTTGTGATGCTCTTTGGAGCAATGGTCGCTTACAGCGTTGTGCGTTTCCGCAGTCGCTGGAGTCGTCTAATCGACTACGGCTCAAGCTTGCCCCTGATGATTCCTGCGGTCGTGATGGCAACGTCGCTGCTCTACACCTACATCACGCTGTCACTGCCGGGTGGGTTCACCATCTGGGGCACTTTGTGGATCATGGCGATCGCGTACATCGTGTACTTCTTGCCTGTGAGCGTGCGCCAGATGACAGGGCCAATCGTGCAACTCTCCGCAGACCTTGAACACGCAAGCCGCATTTCGGGTGCTGGAAGTCTGGCAACAATGGGACGCATCGTCTTGCCCATCCTGCGGCCCGCCTTACTGGGTGGACTAGTGCTCGCCTTCATCACGTTCATGCGTGAGTTCACGCTGTCGGTTCTGCTGTTCCGCTCCGGCACCGAGGTGATCTCTACGGTGATGTTCAGCTTCTACTCCAACGGGCGTCTGCCGTTCGTCGCGGCTATCTCGGTGGGCCTGTGGATTGCCGGGATGGTGCTAATGGTCATCCTGCGCTTCGTCCTAAAGGCAAGAATCAGCTTCTAACCCATACCGGAAAGACTGAGGGGTCTAGCCTCGGAAATCAGCGTTTTGAATTGTGGATCTAGCCACCTACCCGAGGGTGGCTGTTAGGGCAGTCCAGGAGCCTGGGGTTCCCATTGTCAGGGCTGCTTGAGCTATGGCTTCGCGTTCTGCTGGATCGTATGTTTCGGCAGCAAGTTCATTGAACTTCTCGACACACTCTGCTCCGGTAAACGGATTACCTGGATCGCCTTTCGGGTCATTCACCCAGCGGTGATGGACAGAACCGCTACGTGTTGTGACTCGAGCCCAGGCCCTCCATTTCTGAGGAAAGTAGCGATCGATGTCAGGGTCGACCTCATAGCTAACCCTGTCCATTAGACCTTCTACGGCGTCATCATCCAGCCGGGATTCGTCATACTCGGCAAGGCCAGCACGGCCCCACAACAATGCGACGGCCGCCCCAAACGGCAAGCTGAATTGGGCATCAACTACAGACGCTGGACGGCGCTTTGCAGTTGCAGGCTCAGCAACAATGTCAACCGCTACTGTGGGCAATCCGATCACAACACTGTCAATCTCTTCGACACGTAGACCATTGGCATCCCGGATTGCAAGCAGAGCATCGATGGCACCCTGGTTGTAGCGGCAGCAGGTGTGACGCTTAGTGCTGGTTTCGACTACTTCTAAGGGCCACTCGCCCCACCCCTGCAACAGCCGGTGAACCACCGGTGCCTCGCTGTAGGAAGCCAAGAATCCGCGTTCACCGCAGATGCCGTCACGCGTTCCGACGAAACCCTCTGCAGCAAGCAATGCGGCTTCAACCCCGTTACGTGCGGCTAGTGCTGGGTGCAGGCGCTTTGTCCAGGCACCGTCACACAAGAACTCCATGCTTCCTGATGCCATCGTTGCGGCGATACCCACAGCCGAAGTCATCCCTGCCGCGTCAAGACCTAAAGCGGAGGCTGCTGCCGCGGCAGCCCCGAGCGAACCGATGGTTCCAGTCGGATGGAAGTGACGGGCGTAATGTGAGGCGGGATCCGCCGCACGCCCCGCGCGACACATCACTTCATAACCGATCACAACCGATCGGACAAAGTCACGTTCGTCGCCGCCACCAAGAGCCACCGCTGCCATCGATGCCGGGAAGATCACGACCCCGGGATGACTCGAAGAAGCGTTATGCACATCGTCGTATTCGATCGAGTGCCCGGCGACGGCATTTGACATCGCTGCAGGTACGGGTGCCGCCGAGGCGTGGGTTCCGATCACTGCGAGTTCGGCTCGGTTGTCATGCGAGAACCTGCGGGCCATGCGACGAAAGGCCGCAGCAGAGTCTGTGGTTGAACCCGCCGCCGCTACACCGATGTGATCCAAAAGCAGGTTGCGTACTGCGTCAAGAACATCGTCTCCCCAAGCATCGGAGTCAATACTTGAGACGGCTTCGGCTAGCTGATTTGTCCCGCTCACGTCTCGTCTCCTCAGTGCATTAAGTGCCCGACCCGCTCCGGGCCCGTCGCAGTAGTCCTTTGGCGATAATCGTGCGCTGTATTTCGTTCGTTCCCTCACCGATAGCCATGAGTGGAGCATCTCGATAGAGGCGCTCAATCTCCATCTCTGTGGAGTAGCCGTAACTGCCGTGTATACGCATCGCTTCAAGGGAAGCTTTGATCGCTAGTTCCGAGGCGAAATACTTTGCCATTCCTGCTTCGACATCTGCTCGCTTGCCTAAGTCGATCCGGTTCGCCGCCCAGCGAGTCAGCAGGCGAGCTGCGCTCAGTTCTGTCGCCATGTCGGCAAGCTTCAACTGAATCGCCTGGAACTTGGCGATTGGTCTACCAAAAGCGTGTCGTTGCTGCGCGTATTCCAGAGATGCATCCAGTGCGGCTTGAGCAATCCCTACGCCTCGGGCAGCAATGTTGATCCGGCCGACTTCTAAGCCGGACACAACCTGCTTGAAGCCGAGGCCTTCGATGCCGCCAAGGAGGTTTTCGGCTGGCACTCGGGCATCGTCAAGCACCACCTCGCATGACTCTGGGCCCTTGTAACCGAGTTTGCCAAGGTCTCGCAGCACCTCAAAGCCATCCGTTCCGGCTTCAACCATGAGCACACTCATGCCACGGTGTCTCGGTTCGGCTGTGGGATTGGTCTTCACAAGAACCGGCAGTGGGTTAGCAAATCGGGCGTTAGTGATCCAGGTTTTGGTGCCTCTAATCACATATTCGTCACCATCGCGCCAGGCCCTAGTTGAGATGCCCTGAAGATCGCTACCTGCTCCTGGCTCGGTAAGCGCGATGGCAGTACGACGCTCTCCTGTTGCCAACTCCGGCAACCAGAGTTGCTTTTGCTCAGCGGTGCCATGGTTGGTGATCATGCGACACGCCAGGGAGTGACTACCCAGAATCCCGGCAATTCCCATCCAGCCTTGTGAGATCTCCTCAAACACGAGACTCATCGAAACCGTGTCAAGACCCAGCCCCCCATACTCATCACCGACCGTGATGCCAAACAGCCCCAGATCCGCCATCTTCGCGACAATCTCGGTGGGGTACTCGCCAGACTGTTCGAGTTGGCGCGCTACCGGCTTTATCTCATCATTGACGAACCTCCGCAGCACATCACGAAACATCTGCTGCTCTTCGCTCAGTTCGAAGTCCATCCCAGCCTTCTCTTGATCACAACCAACTGAAGCCTCTTCACGTTGCAGCGATTACATCAATCTCAATCAGCATCCCGTCAATAGCAAAGTTGCTGACTTCAACCATCGTCGAAACTGGCAACCGTTCGTCCTCAAAGAACTCTTTGCGTACCTCACGCACTGGCCATTTATGGTTGGCTATGTCACGCAGGTACACGGTCATGTCGCAGATGTCATCTAGTGATGCTCCGGCAGCCTCGAGTTCTCGTCCGATGATCTCAAAGCAAACTCGGGTCTGTACTCGGATGTCGTCAGAGACGATCTTAAGATCTGGCCCGACTGCGGCCATGCCTGCAACAAAGATCAGGCTCTGAGGGTTCGTGACCTTTACTACGTGGCTGTAACTGCGGTTACTTGAATCCCACATTCCGTCGGGATTGATGACCTCTTTTGGCATGGAACCTCCTGGGTTTGGCGAGCAAAGACGGCTGCTAAGTGTCGGTCGAGTAGGGCCCCTTCTCGCGCCACACTTGCCCGGTTGAGCAATGCAGACCGCCGCCTTCCTTCATGAACTCCGAGTAGGGGACTTCGATTACTTCGACCCCAGCCGCTCTCACATTTGCGATGCTCTGTTTGGCCTCGGCATGCATCACAACCAGACCCGGCTCGAGGATCAACACATTGGCAGGGGCAAATTGAGCCTGTTCGGAGGGCTCCACCTCGACCATCTGGTAACCGTTCTTGCGCAGCCATTCCAGCGTGCCGAAGTCAAGGCCTGGCGAATAGGTGACCACCTTCCGCACATCAAGCGGCGCCAGATACAGATCCGGGTGATGCCCAACACCGCTAGGAGCGTGGTAATAGTTCGATCCGGGAAACTCGATGTGCAAGAACGTCATATCGTCGACGTCGAGACCAGCAGATCGGGCCACGACACCTTTAATCTGCTCGAACCCATCGTCGTTGAATGCCATCCCGTTACCCGACACGAAGACATCTTCGGCGAGGAACTGGCAGGGCCCTATTTCAAAGATGCCCTTGCCGGTGATGGCACAAAGAACAGGCACACCTAGGCGAGTCCAAGCCCATAACGCCAGATACTCAGCGCGCCCATAAGCGAGCGGCTGAACACCACGCTTAGGTAACACTGAGCCGCCTCTCAGGACGAACAATTCAGCTGCTGCCCAGGTGCTCTTGGCGGGACCGAATGCACTGACCGGAGGCTGGGGAAATGCAACCCTGTGAACAAGCGCACCGTTGTCTTCAAGCGCTTGCTCATAGGCAAGACTCTGGTCAATCATTTTGGGTATGTCGATGCTCGAGTAGGCATCCGCCATCTGCGGGAAATATGCCGGATCAAGATCATGATACGCAAACTTCTCGGATTCGGTTATCTCGGTGAGGACAACCTCACGTAGCTTGCCGATCCCGTTCTTGCCACACTCACGCCCCCAGACCTTCGGATAAGTCTCAAGATGGTCGAGGTTGTGCCACACATCAGTCGTAGGCCGCTGACCTTTGATATATCCGGGCATCTGCTCAAGTGAGAACTCTCCTGCACGCAGTCGCTGCTGTGTGTCGGCAATCCGCTCGGCATACACGGGCGCGAAGGGCGGCAGGGACTCGACATCAGAACCAACAACTTCGGGAGTTACAACATCAGTCACTTAGGTATTTCCTCTCATTGACGTAGCTCCTGTTGACCGTTAGGCATCAGAAGACGCCGCCTGTCACATCGATCGTTCCCGCAGTGATACAAGAAGACAATGCCGAAGCCAGAAACACGACTGCGTTAGCTACATCGCTGGGTTGTACAAGCCGTCCAAGTGCGGTGCGCGCCAGGATGCGCTGCTGTACATCGTCAATCGTGATCCCGTAGCGGCGAGCGTCACGAGCCATCGTGTCTGTATTCATCTGCGATTCAACAGCACCGGGACACACTGCATTGACCCGGATTCCATCGGCTCCAACCTCACGGGCTAGTGACTGCGTGAAGCCGATAACCCCAAACTTCGAAGCACAATAGCTCGCAAATTCAGGCTCACCACGAACACCTCCGATAGAGGCAATGTTTATGATACTGCCACCACTGGCTGCTGTCATTAGAGGCACGAAGGCACGACAACACAGGTAGACCCCAGTCAGGTTGACATCAAGTGTCTGCTGCCAATCGTCGGGATGGAGATCAGCAACTGAACCGAAGCGGGCTATTGCTGCACTGTTGACAAGCACATTCACAGGTGCCTGCTCGGTTGCTCTTGCAGCAGCCGCTTCTACCTTAGACCGGTTTGTGACATCAACCTGGCGTCCAGAGATCCCCTCCGCGCTATCTCGGACTTGCTCAAGCGCGCTCGCCGAAGTGTCCCAGACCTCAACCGAGGCTCCATGTGCCAGCAAAGTGCGAGCAATCACGCTGCCGATGTCACCTGCTCCGGTAACGACAGCTCGATCGCCATCAAGCAGCCTTGTTTGCATTATCAGCGACGCTTACGGAATCAGGAATCAGGCTGCGCTTGCGGGCGCAGACTCGGCCAAGCGGGGTACGACTTCGCCCATAAACAACTCGTGCGATCGCTTTACCTGTTCCCAGGTGAGTTCCCCAAACGAGAACTCGCCGAGGAAGACGTTCACACCGAGCCGATCCCGGAGTTGTGCGATCTTGGCGGCAACCGTCTCGGGGCTGCCATGAAAGAACTTGAGCGCTTCAGCAGAGCCATCCATGTCATCTCGGATAGCTGCTAGCCGACCCAGCGATGCAGTAGTTGCCTTGACTACCGCCGAATCGCCTGCTCTGCGCGACCTACGACGCTCCTCTTCAAAGAGTGCTAGCTGACGCAAGAAGTGGTCATACATCAACTCTTTTGCCTCGGCGTCGGTGTCTGCTACCAGCGTGGAAGCCAGGTAAACAAGGGGACGCCGATCGGCAGGAATCCCGCCATCTTCACAGCCCCTCCGATATTCGTTAAACACCGTCTCGTACAGATCCATTCCAACAACGGCAAAGCCTCCTATGCCGAAGCCTTGTGTCCCGTATTCGTAAGCCTTGGCCGGGGTGTTAGTTGGAACCCACACTGGTGGATGCGGGCGTTGCAATGGCCGCCACGGCAAATCCACGTCGATGTATTGCCAGTAGTCGCCCACAAATGAGAACGGGCCCTCGGCTCTGAGACCCTTCAGAACGATCTCTAAGCCCTCGTTGAACCGTGCCACATCGCTGTGAGTGTTAATGCCATATGACGTGTGCTCATGAGGCGTAATCCCACGACCCAAGCCGATCTCTAAGCGTCCTCCCGACATGTGATCGAGAATTATTAGCTCTTCGATTACCCGCAGCGGTTGACAGATTGGCAAGAGCACAACCATCGGTCCAAAGCGCAAGCGTTTCGAGTTCTGGGCGACGACAGTAAGCGACACTGCCTGAGACGGTGACATCGAAAAACGGCCCGTGAAGTGATGCTCGGTCGTGAAAAAGTAGTCATAACCGAGTTCATCGGCAAGCCGCACTTCTGCAGCAAACTCATCGAGGCGCTGCTTAGGGCTACACGTCGCTTTCTCAGCAACGTGACTGAATACGGCAAACTCCATTAGCTGGGTCGATCAGTGGAGTAAGGACCTTTGTCGCGCAGCAGTCGCATCGTAGAGCAGTGCAAACCCCCGCCGATCCTCAAGAACTCTGAGTAAGGAGTCTCAATAACTTCAACTCCTATCTTGCGCACGGCTGCGATTGCGTCGGGGGCTTCAGAATGCATGATCACAAGGCCGGGTTCGATCAACATCACGTTTGCGGGTGCAAACAGTCGCTGTTCAGCGATGTCAACCGTGACCATCTTGTAACCACGCTTGCGCAGCCACTCGTAAGTTCGAAAATCAAGGCCCGGTGGGGAACAGATCACTTTGTCAACATCAAGAGCGCAAAGTGACATGTCTGGGTGATGTGATTGCCCGGTACGAGGATTGAAGTAAATGTTTCCGGGAAAGTTGATCGCCAGAGTAGTCATGTCTTCAGGGTCAAGTTCCGCCGATCGTGCTACCACTGGAAGCAGTTGATCAAGGCCTGCTTGGTTGTAGGCAAGACCTCGACCGGCAACGAACACATCCTCGGCAAGCCAGTGACAGGGACCGGCTTCACACACTCCTGTGCCCGTGATCGTGGCGACCGGCGGTATGCCTAGCCGCGCAAATGCCCACAGAGCCAGATACTCGGCTCGTCCAGTGCCAAATGGACTAATCGCGACCTTTTCGATGATCGAGCCACCTCGCACAACGAGCAGTTCGTTTGCCGCCCAGGTGCCACGCATTGGGCCGAACGCTCCGACAGCAGGTTGCGGGAAATCGATGCGATGAACGAGCACTCCTGCCGACTCAAGCTTCGCCTGGTATTGCAGACTCTGATCTCGCATACGGCTGATGTCGAGATCGTCGTGGCTCAGTCCCATGGTCGGGAAGTACTCGGGATCCTGGTCGTACAGCGGGAACCGCTCGGATTCGGTGATGTTCACCAACGCAACTTCACGCAAGCGCCCGATCCCGTTAGCGCCACACTCTCGCCCGTAGATCTTCGGGTAGATATCGAGATAGTCCATCTCGTGCCAGGTGTCCACGCTCGGTGGCTCACCCGGCACGTACCCGGGCATGTCCTCAAGCGTGAAACCACCCGATTTCAACTCGCCCTGCGTCTCTGCGATGCGCTCAGCCCACACCTTGGGAAGGGGCGGCGTTTTGGGGACTGACGAAGCCATATTGCTCCCTATTCGGCTTCGGGCCTAGCCGCGGCCCGTTCGCCGCGAGCCTAAACTTCGGATTCAGTTCGAACCAAAGCCGCCTGCGATGCCTCCGACGCCAAAGGCTGAAGCGCCACGGCACCGAAACGACAGTCTTTTTGTCACGACGCTTAAGGCTGGCCGAATGCTCCCTGCACTCGGAGGGACTCAATCTGGGCGGAGTCGTAGCCCAGCAAGTTGCGCATCACATCTGAACTGTCCGCTCCCAATCCCGGCGCGCTACTCAAGTCCTCACCGTGTGGATGGCTGCCAATCCGAACCGGCGTGATTGGTTGGCGGATCGTGCCGAAGTCACGATGTTGAGTCTCTCTGATGAGTTGGCGCGCCACCGTGTGCGGATCCGACAACGCTGCTGGTACGTCTTGGATCGGACCCGACGGGACACCGGCGGCCTGTAGGTCTTTGAGCCAGTCATCAACCGTGCGGGTCGCCATAGTTTCACGCAGGATTGCGAGCAGTTCGTCTCTGTTCTCGTAGCGGGCCGTGAAGTCCACAAACCTTGGATCGTCCGCTAACTCCGGCAGTCGAATTACCCGAGTCAAGCGCCTCCAGAACTTCTCTTTGGCGCAACCGATCACCAGCCAACCATCACTTGCCTCAAACACTTGGAATGGCACTAAGGACGGATGCCCGGACTCGGCTACACGCTGTGGTACGAACCCGCCGGTGAGATGCCAGGTGCCCAGGTAGGTCAACAGGCTGATGGCGGTGTCGAACAGACTCAGATCGCAATCCATGCCTCTGCCGTCGCGGCGAGCCGCATGAATGCCCACCATCAGGGCAATCGAAGCTACGAACCCGCCGGAGAAGTCGACTAAAGACAAGCCAGATTTGGTTGGGGGACCGTCGGGATCACCAGTGAGGGCCATCCATCCACACAGACCCTGCAAGATGTAGTCATAGCCTGGCTGGTGCGCACGTGGGCCGCTCATCCCGAACCCGGACAGCGAACAGCAAACAATTCGTGGGTTTATGGCCTTGAGATCGTCGTAGCAGATCTTGAGCGAACCCGGGACATCACCACGCAGGTTCGAGAACACCGCATCGGAACAAGCAACTAGATCCTCAAAGACTCGCCGACCGTCCGGGTTTCTGATGTCGAGTCTGACACTTCGCTTGTTGCGGTTAAACGTCTCAAAGAACAGGCTTGAGTCTTCAGCCCGAAACGGCGGCAGGTAGCGCGCTACATCACCGCCCGCAGCTGGGTCTTCGATCTTGATGATCTCGGCTCCAAGATCAGCCAGATGCATAGTGCCGAACGGGCCGGCGCCGTATTGCTCAAGCGCAACGATGCGTACATCCTCGAGGGGCTTCATTTCTCAGGTTTCAACAATCTGAACCGCTAGTTAGTTCGCTCCGAGTCGCTCACGGTGATCATTCGACAATGCTCACGCCTGCCGCGGCCAATTCCTCAAGTGCTGCTGTCGAGGAGTCGGCGGCGACACCTGCACAATGCGACACCAGCACCGATGTCTCGAGGCCCGCATTGGCGGCATCAAGAGCGGTGGCGCGCACGCAGTAATCGGTGGCTATGCCAACCACATCCAGCCGCTCGACACTGCGAGCGGCGAGCCAGTCACTGAGCCCCACCTGCTCGTTGCTGCTGGCTACACCTTCAAAGCTGCTGTACCCGTTGCTGTATTGGCCCTTTAGAAATACCTCATCGACTGCGACATTAAGCTGGGGCGAGAACGCTGCACCATCTGTGCCGGCCGCGCAGTGAACTGGCCAGGACGCTACATAGTCAGGCTCAGAACCCTCGGGCGCGAAGTGTCCACCTGGATCGATATGCCAGTCTTTTGAAGCGACTACATAGTTGTAGCTGCCGCTGGCGCGGTCGAGTCCCACAAAGTCAGTAATCGAGGCGGCCACGCCATGACCACCTTCCACTGCAAGGGATCCCCCCTCACAGAAGTCGTTTTGCACATCAACGATTATGAGTGCCCTCGACATGGCGGCCTCCTAAGGATTGGATTGCATCTCGAGCCGACAGGCCCGCCGCAACTAACGCGAACGTGCCAGCAGTCCTAGATGCTCGGTTCTTCATGTTCTGCTCTGCGATGTTGAGGCAACTGACGTGGAGTCACCAGGTGTGGAGTCACCAGGTGTGGAGTCACCAGATGGTGCCGGCGTCTCAAAGTCGAGCCATCGGGTCGGGATGGCAGGCGTCCTAGATGGATGGGGTAGCCGATCTTCAGGCCGTAACAAACGACGACGCTTCTGGCAGCGGTGCCGTGACTCGGTCGGACTCTCGGCCCAGGCTCGCTCGCCATGCGATATGAGTTTGACTTGTGGCACGAAGGCGTCCTGGGCTGGGGTAACGGCGCTTTCGGGTGACCTAGGGCTCAGCAACTCCGCTTCCCAATGGCCGCCACGATCAGTGCTGCGATGTACCAGCTTGCTGCCCCCGAACGTGACCTTGCCTGGCGACAGCTTGCCGACGGCTCGCAGAGGAGCAGACGGTTCTGTGGAGTCGGCTATGGAAACAAGCTTGTACACGATCGAAGCTGCAGGGTGGCCCGATCCGGTGACGATGCTCGTGCCCGCCAGATAAGCATCGATGGGTGCCGCTGCTGCTTCGAGCCGGGCCACCCGGAACTCGTCAAGGTCACTTGACGCAATGATGCGGCACCCATGTGCACCAAGCGAATCGAGCAAGGCACGAGTGGCGATGCTCACCTCAAGCAGGTCACCACTGTCGATGCGCACCGCACCGATGCCAGTACCGGCGGCTTCCACAGCTCGCCGCACTCCCTGGAGCACATCGAAGGTGTCAACCAGGTAGGTGGAACCCGCTCCCAATACACGCTCTTGTGCCCTAAAACTGCTGCGTTCATCGGTGTGTGCCAACACGAAGGCATGCGCGGTCGTGCCCGCGGTCGGTATCCCGTAGCGACGCCCAGCCTCAAGGTTTGAGGTTGTGTCGAAGCCACCAATGTGAGCAGCTAGGGCAGCTGCGACAGCTGCATCGGGATCTGTTCGACGACCCCCGCCTTCGATCAGCAGACGCTCTGGTGCCACATCACGAACCCGCGAAGCAGCAGCGGCAACCGCGCAGTCGTGATTGAGGATCGACAGGACAACGGTCTCAAGCACCACACACTCAGCGAAACTGCCCTCAACAGTGAGGATCGGTGAGTACGGGAAGAAGAGCTCGCCGTCTGGATACCCCACCACATCACCGCTAAAGCGATACGACAGCAGCCAGTCGATCATCTCTGGATCCGACACCACCTGAGCATCCACAAGATGATCAACGGTTGCCTCACTGAAGCGAAAGCTCTCAATTGCCTCGATCACACGATCGATACCGGAGACGACGCCATACGCCCTTCCCGATGGCAAGCGGCGACAGAACGCCTCAAACACAGATCGATGATGAGCAACGCCCGACCGCAGCGCTGACGCCACCATGGTGAGTTCGTAGTGATCGGTCTGCAGCGCAACCACTGCGCCTTGCCGCACGTCTCCAAACGCTAGCGCCGCCCTCGCTACATAGGCTCGGCAGCGATGACGAGCCCCATCGGATTCATGCACATGATGGCGAGCGACCACTCATCGGTCAAGGGCAGGTCACTCACGAAAGCCACCAGGCGACGGGTATGGGCATTCGCAAAGCCATACCGGATGATGATCACAGCCTTCATCGCCACCGTGATAGGGGCAACATTTCTTGGACTGTTGCCTCCGCTAGTCATCCGTGAGATCTTCGACTCTGCAATAGCGCAGGGCGATGGCGGCTATCTCAACCAACTGTTCGCTGCGCTTGTTGTGGCCGCGATCGGTGAAGCCGGACTGTCGCTAGTTGAACGGCGGCTGAGTTCTGGGATCGGTGAGGGGCTCATCTTCGACCTGCGGCTGCGCCTGTTTGACCACGTGCAACGCATGCCACTGTCGTTCTTCACCCGAACTCAGACGGGCACCCTCGTTAGCCGTCTCAATAACGATGTCATCGGTGCTCAACGAGCATTCACAGGAACGCTGGGAACTGTTGTCGCCAACCTCATCACGCTGGCTGGGACTCTCGTCGCAATGTTCGTGCTGGAGTGGCGTCTGACACTGCTCGCGGTGGCGATCCTGCCGATCTTCGTGCTACCGGCACGTCGTGTCGGCCGTGGTCTCCAGGACATCACTCGTGAGGGCATGAACCTCAACGCCTCCATGAACAACACCATGACCGAGCGCTTCAACGTCGCAGGTGCTCTGCTCGTGAAGCTGTTCGGCCGCCATGACGATGAAGCCTCCGACTTTGCCCGGCGAGCCGGCCGGGTGCGTGACATCGGCGTGCGAAGTGCCATGTACTCAAGGGTGTTTCTCATAGCGCTGACACTCGTCGGTGCCATCGGCACTGCGCTCGTCTATTGGCTTGGTGGTCACCTCGCGATCGACGGTGCTCTCTCGGCCGGGACGCTGGTTGCGTTAGGCCTCTACACCGTTCGCATCTATGTCCCGCTGACGAGCCTGTCGAATGCTCGAGTGGATGTGATGTCGGCCTTCGTCAGCTTCGAGCGAGTCTTTGAGGTACTGGACACCCCCAACCCGATCACCGATGCCGATGACGCAACCGAACTGGTCAGGCCCGCGGGCCGCGTCGAGTTCCGCTCCGTTCACTTCGCTTATCCCACTGCAGAGGGAACACCAGAGTCGCTCGCAGCTTCTGAAGGCGGACACATGGCCTTCGCTGCAGGAGGCGGTGCTGTTGCACGGGGCCCGATCGGTGTCCCGAGCACAGCCACTCACAAACTGGCTGACCCTGACCCTGTCGAAGTTCTAAGCAACATCAACCTGGCGGTGGAGCCCGGGCAGATGGTGGCAATTGTGGGCCCATCCGGTTCGGGGAAATCGACGCTCGTGTCACTGGTACCTCGCCTCTACGACGTCACTGCGGGTGAGATGCTCGTCGATGACACCGACGTGCGAACACTCACCCAGGAATCGCTTCGAAGCGCTATCGGGACTGTCACCCAAGATCCTCACCTCTTTCATGACACTGTGGCTGCGAACCTCAAGTACGCACGCCCCTCCGCAACCCAGCAACAACTCGTCGAGGTTTGCCGTGCGGCGCGCATCCATGACGTGATCTCCACCTTGCCAGAGGGGTATGACACCGTGGTCGGCGAGCGCGGCTACCGGCTGTCGGGGGGCGAGAAGCAGCGCCTCGCTATCGCCCGCATGTTGCTTAAGGATCCCGTGATCGTGATCCTCGACGAAGCCACGTCACACCTCGACACTGAGAACGAGGCGCAGGTGCAGTTGGCACTGGCTTCAGCGTTGCGAGGCCGCACCTCGCTAGTGATCGCTCACCGGCTCTCGACGATTGTCGATGCCGATCTGATTGTGGTTCTTGATGAAGGACGCATCGTCGAGGTTGGCACACATGAACAGTTGCGCAACCTCGGCGGACTGTATGACGAGCTATATGACGGTCTCATGCGCGCCGAGGTTCCGTGACCGTTAGCCACCCAGCGAGGTCGGCAACCAGACCCTCGGCCTTCACGGTAAGCGAGCTCGCAGCCCGGGTGCGGCAGTGCCTTGACCTGGCGTTCCCTACCGGTGTCTGGGTCGACGGCGAGATCGACTCCATCACCCGGGCACGCCGGGGTCACGTCTATTTCAATCTGGTTGAGCGTCCCGAAGACGACCACAGCCAAACCCCAAGCGCAGTTGTGTCTGTTGTTTTGTTCAACGAAGACCGTCTGCGGGTCAACCGAATGATCCGTCGATTCGGTAATGCGATGCGAATCAACAACGGCGTAAAGGTTCGCATCCAAGGTGTCGTTGACTTCTACGCGCAGCGGGGTCAACTGCAGCTGCGGATGATCTCGATCGATCCCTCCTACACGCTCGGTGCTCTTGCAGCGCATCGAGCAGCAGTAATCGCCCGCCTCGACGCTGAGGGTCTGCTGAATCGCAACGCAACGCTGGATCTGCCGGCGGTGCCGTTGCAACTAGGGCTAGTGACATCACTTGGTAGCGCTGCTCACGCCGATGTGTTGCGAGTGTTATCTGACTCGGGATTTGGCTTTGTGGTGCGCGAGGTTGACGCGACGGTTCAAGGCCGCGACGCGCCCGCCTCGATTACGAGTGCATTGTCGGTAGCGGCTTCGCATGGCGAGTTGGTGGTGCTGGCACGAGGAGGAGGAAGCAGCACTGATCTTGTTGCTTTCGACGATTACTCGGTCGCTCGAGCCATCGCGTGCTGTGTACGACCAGTGTTTTGTGGCATCGGACACCAGACTGATCACAGCGCGGCAGACCAGGCGGCTCACTCAGCCTTCTCGACACCAACCGCGGCAGCCGAGGCCGTCGTGCGACGAGTCCGAGATTGGCTCGCACGACTTGATGAGGTTGCAATATCGGTGGCTCAACGAGGTCGAGCCGCCATCGAACGGGTCAAGCATCACAACGAAACGATTGCCGCTGCTACAGCACGCAACGCTGTCGCCGCTACCCGTGTAGCGCACTCCAATCTCTCCGCTATTGCCCGTCATGTGCAAACGAGTGGTCAAGCCGCTCTTGACACTGCCAGCAACCACATTGACTCCGCCACTACCCGCCTTGTGATGGCGAGCCAATACAGCACCCGCAACTCAAGGCGGCATCTCGACGCGATCGAAGCACGGGTTAACGCGCTTGACCCTGCATCACTATTGCGCCGGGGCTGGTCACTGACACGCGGCGACGATGGGCAACTGATCCGTTCCGTTCACGACGTGGAGGTGGCCACGAGCATCACAACGCACCTAGCCGACGGCACGCTCACAAGTACCATCGAATCGCTTGAAGTCGGTGCTCGGCAGCCAAAGGGGACTCGATGAGCAGCGTGAACGACTGGGGCAGCATCACGAGCGTCATGGGTGCGAACAGCGTGAAGCGCGGGACAGTTATGAACATTGGGAGCGGTTGGCTTGGGTGGCCCAGACATCATGGCTGACATGAGCAGCGACACAGGTGTGAGCTATGCCAGCGCCATGGCTGAACTTGAGCAGATCCTTGCCGAACTTGAAGCCAGTGAACCCGATGTCGACAAACTTGCCGAGAGGGTGCAGCGTGCGAGCACTCTCATTGCGATCTGCCGGCAGCGCATCACAAACGCCGGGATCCAAGTCGAGCGGGTAGTGGCGGCACTGCAATCTGACGATTCCACGTGAACGGTCCTCCGCCGCAACTTCTCGCCGTTGCGGCGGAGGTAAATGAGCGTCTAGCTGAGTTGCTAGAGCGTGAGCGCCGAACCTGGACTGGCTTCGACCCCAGCCTCAAGGAGCCGCTCGGCGATTTGTCTGACTTGGTGCTTGGTGGCGGCAAGCGGATAAGGCCTGCCTATTGCCACTGGGGATGGCTTCTCGGCAGCGGGTCTTCCACAACCGAAGTGACAAGCACAAACAAAAAGACACGCAGAACCGCCGCAGACCAACCCGCCCCAGCCACCGTTGCGCTTGATGTCGGCTGCGCGTTGGAGATCTTGCATGCGTTCGCGCTGGCCCATGACGATGTGATGGACGCGTCGCTGACACGCCGGGGCGCTGCCTCGGTCTGGCACAAGTTCGTGCAACGTCACCAGAGCCGAGGCTGGCATGGCGAGGCCCGCCGATTTGGTGAGGCGGCTGCGGTGCTGGTGGGTGACATGGCCATGGTGCTGGCTGATCGCACCCTGGGACAGGTCTCAAATGAGGTGCGCGATGTCTGGAACGGTCTGCGCACCGAGTTGAACATGGGTCAGTACTTGGATGTTCTGGCCTCGGCCCACCGCCAAGGCTCTGCCACTCAGGCCCGAAGGATTATGGAGTACAAGACAGCTCGCTACACCGTGGTACGGCCCCTTCAGTTAGGTGCCGCGCTCGCGGGACGCACCGATCTGTCTCAACTGCTGCGCCGCCACAGCTACCCGGTCGGCATGGCGTTCCAGCTGCGAGACGATGTTCTCGGCGCCTTCGGCGACCCAGCCACAACGGGTAAGCCAGTCGGCGATGACCTGCGCGAAGGCAAGACAACCTTGCTGATGGCTCTTGCTCACGGTGCCGCTTCTTCAAGCCAACTCAAGATTCTCCAAACTGCCCACAGGCAAGCGGACGACGAGGCCATCCACGCAATCCAACAAGTAATCGTCGACACCGGTGCCCTCAAACAAGTCGAACAAGAAATCACCCAATTGCTCGACAAAGCCCTCGATGCCCTAACCGCACTCCCCAACGTCCCCGAAGCAAGGCAAGCCCTAGAAGCAACCGCCCGCTTCGTAACCCTCCGCCACACCTGAACTATTAACTAGGTCATGAACCCACCCAGGGCCCCTACAACATTGCTAGCTGAACTGCGTGACGTGGTCGGACCGGACAGTGTGCAATCCGATCCCGCAACCATCGCCAGCCGACTGCGGGACAATTCGTGGCTCTCACCGGTACTCGCTGGCCACATCGATGCCATGGCTCAAGCATCGGGAGGCGCTTCGTTGGGGGTCGACGCCATCATCAGCGTCGCCTCATTGAGCGATCTCTCAGAGGTGGTCGCGGCTGCCTACCGCTACAACTCTGCCATCACCATGCTGGGTGCCGGCACCTCGAACTTCGGCCAGTCGATCCCGCTACACGGCGGCATCGTCATCGAGTTAAACCAACTCAACGAGATCGGTACGCCTGACACGCAACGCTCGGCCATCACGGTGGGAGCGGGTGCTCTGCTTGGCCGCACAGACTCTGTAGCTCGCAGGCGGAATCTGGAGTTGCCGGTGTTGACGACAACCTATGTGGCGTCATCGTCTGCCGGGTGGGTTGCGGGTGGTCGCGTGGGCCTCGGAAGCTCACAGTGGGGCAGCATCTGGGATGACAACATCGTTGGTGCCACTGTGATGACATGTGAGGCCGAGCCCCGCCTACTCAATCTCGATGCCCGCACAGTCGAGCCAGTGCTGCATGCTTATGGCACGACCGGCATCATCACATCGGTGACATTCCGGCTGGTACCCGCCCAGGACTGGGTCGAGTTCATCGCTGCATTCGACAGCTTCGATTTGGCAGCAAGATTCGTGGCGAGCCTGTCCGATACGACCGAGCACGTGCGGGTTGCGGCCGCGCAGGAGTCACTGTTGACACCAGCCTTCAGCCCGCTGTCCTCAGACGTGTCAGCACACGAAGCTCTGGTGATGACGATCGTCGCCGATAGCGAAGTCGACACAACGCTTGACACAGTGTCCCGATCTGGCGGTCGAGTGATCCCGTGGGCAGGACGAGGCACTTCGAGGCGTCCGACCTTGGCCTACATGGTGTACGGGCATCGGATGCTGTGGGTCAAGAAGGTGTTTCCCGATGCCGCCTTCCTGCACTGCTACCTAGGTGAGTCTGATCCCGTGAACCAACTGCTTGAGATCAAGGCCCGCTTCGGGGATCACTGCTTAGTCGAGATGAAGTACATCCGTTCACGCTGGTTGCGCGAACGCTGGGGACAGTCAGGCGGCGGTGTGATCTTCGCCCCGCTCGTGGGGATGACCAATGGAAGTGACGAACTCGAAGAACTCATGACATTCTGTGACACCATGGGAGTCACTTACCAGAACCCGCATTCTTTTTTGCTTGAGGATCAAGGCCTGTGCGAGGATCCAGCGAAGCTACGACGCTTCAAACGCCGGGTCGATCCCAAGGGTCTGCTAAATCCCGGCAAGCTCAGTGCATCCGAGAGACTGACCTAAGTGTCAGACCTAGGCGCGAGCTAGGCGAGATGATCATCGATCACGTAGCGCTGGAGGTGACAAACCTTGACCAACGGATCCGCGCTCTTGGACAGGCGGGTTTGCAGGTCTTGCGTTTCGGTACGCGCTACAGCACGGGTCAGAGGATCGTGATGATGGGCGACGGCACCGGCACGAAGCTTGAGTTGATCGAGATAAGTGACAAATCCTTACACGGAGCCGAGTTCGCGCACATTGCGCTGCGGACTGACGATGTTGACAACGCATTCGTGACGCTGAAGTCCGCTGGCTGGAAGGGTACGTCAGAGCCGCATGAACTTGCCGCTGCCCGAGCACGTTCGGCCCTGCTGGACAGCGGTGACGGCTTGCTGGTTCAGCTCATCAGTTATGAGACGGACAGCCCTGACACCATCACCTGGCACACCGAGAACCCCACAATGACGGGTACGACGCCAGCAGGAACCAGGTGTCCCGACGCGGGGACCGCAACTAGCGAGAGTTTCGGAGGGTAGAGCACGTGGACTTGGGATTGACGGGAAAGAGTGCCCTAGTTATTGGAGGGTCAGCGGGCATAGGACTGGCCACCGCCCGACTGCTTGCTGCTGAGGGCGCACGCGTGACAATCGCCGCCAGAGATCGCGCCACCCTCAAGGACGGTGCCTCGAACATCAACTCAACACTCAAGTGACATCGACATGTCGACGACGGTGCGAGAGACACGAGCGTGCAAGCCGACAACGAAGTTGACTGGTTTTCCGTGGATGTGACACGCGAAGACGCTCACGACTTCATCTCGGAGCGTTACGCAGATCACAGCCTTGACGTGCTGGTTGTCACTGTTGGTGGCAGCATCCGCGGTCGCTTTGACTCGCTTGATGACCACGCCTGGCAGGACAACTACGACATAAACGTCCTGGGTCCTGTTCGTGCTGCGCGCAGCTTGCTGCCCAGCCTTCGCAAAGGTCGGTCACCAGCAATTGTGCTAACGGGCGCAGCCGGGGCAAAAATGCCCTACGTCAACCAGGTGGTTTCAAACGTCCACAAGGCAGGCTTGCTTGCTCTGGTCAAGACGATGTCGATGGAACTGGCTGGCAGCGGCATCAGAGTCAACGCCATAAGTCCAGGTCGCACCCTTACCCGTCTCTGGCTCAACAGAGCCGAGCGGCTCGCTCAGATAGGGGCTGTAGCCCGGCTGAGGTGATTGAGGAGTTCACGGACGGCATCCCTCTCGGCCGATTTGCCAATCCCGACGAAGTTGCCAACGCCATCGTGTTTGTGGCGTCTCCCCGCGCGAGCTACATCACTGGCCAATCCATCTCCGTGGACGGCGGCATCGGCCGGGGACTGCTGTAGAGGCACGATGTCTGGTCAATCTGCAGTGCCAGCGGCAACTGCGATATCCGCGAACTGCGGTTTGGCATATATGTCATCTGAACGACCCGCTAGCACACCAAGCGCACCCCGGGCCTCCGCGATGAGCCGACGTTTCGAGGCAGTTCAAGCAACACTGCGCGAGGTACGCGGACTCCGAAGCCAGTTCGGGCCTTCACTTCAACTGGTGCGAGCCGTTCAACGTGTGCTTGCCGACCTCGCCCTACGTGACGACCTGTTCGATCAGGAGACGTTCAAGGTCGACGAGGGTGCCATGATGACGATCTACGAACTGAACACCGATGACGACGGCCGGTTGGGTTTGTACGCCTCGGCCGGGATGCCCGGGAAGTATCAGTACCCGCATGACCATCGGACGTGGTCGGTGATCGCAGGTGTGCGAGGGGCGGAACACAACGAGTACTTCGAACGTGTTGATGACGGCCGAGACCCAACACAGGGTCGCCTGCGGAGGATCGGCGAACGTACTTTGAGGCGAGGCGACGCCAACGGGATGATGGGCGATGCCTTCCACACAATCCGGGTGCTTGATGAGGGCCCGGCGTTACATCTGCACCTCTACGGGTACCCGCTGGACCGGCTCACCGGGCGGGTCTACTTCGAGAGCGTCAGAGGAGGGGTGGAGCGTCCGTTCATGGGGCGACCTGACCTGCGGACCGCGACCGTGGGTGCTGCGGAACTGGCTGCCATGTGTGATGACAGCGAAGAACTCACGATTCTGGATGTGCGATCGGCTGCTGAACATGCTTCGGGTCACGTTCCCGGCTCGTGCCCTGTGCCGCTAGAAGATCTTGCGAGACGGGCCGCTGCGCTAATGCCTCGTAGAACGGTTCGTACCGTCATAGTCGCTGCTACCGGTTCTGAGGCGCACCGGGCCGGTCATCTGCTGCGCCGCCGTGGCCACAGCAATCTCGCCGTGTTGAGGGGTGGCATCGATTCATGGAGTGAGTCGGGTTGCAGGTTTCACGATGGCATCCATCCGCTACCTAAAGCCTTTGGCGAGCACGTAGCCCATCTGCAAGATGTGCCCATGCTCAACGCGACCGATCTGCTCGCCATGCGCACATCGGGACAGCCAGTTGTGGTGGCAGATTGCCGACCTCATCGTGAGTTCATCGCCCGTCACGTACCAGGCGCAATTCACATGCCCGGAACCGAATTACTAGCTCGGCTGATCGACCTGGATCTCAATCCCGAAACGACGGTTGCGGTGAGTTGTGCTGGACGCACTCGGTCGATTGTTGGCGCTCAATCCCTCATCGATGCTGGCGTCAATTGCCCGATCTTTGCTCTCGAGAACGGCACCATGGGCTGGGAACTGGCAGGTGAGCAACTCGAATCCGGGGACCGGTCTCTTGCTAACTCGATGGCCAGCCCCCAAGCCATGGCTGATGCCCGGAGGCTGGCAAACCAACTGGCGGAACGGGCCTCGGTTCCGGTCGCCACTGAGGCTGACTTGGCAACGTGGCGGCATGACAGAAGCCGAACTACCTACGTGTTTGATGTCAGCCTGCCTGACGCCTACAGGCGCGGTCACCGGCCCAGGTTCGCTTCAGCTCCGGGTGGTCAACTCGTACAAGAGTTGACGGCACGCACCGCAGTGCCAACCGCACGCATCGTGGTTGCCGACTCTGATGGCATTCAGGCGCTTCTCACTGCTTACTGGCTCAGACTGATGGGGCGCGAGGCGTATGCCATGCCAGACGCCAGTCGTGGGCACTGGCTCGAGTCCGGTGACGACACATCCAGCGACGTTGCGCAGCTTGAAAAGCCCTACGAATTCGAGTCGGGGCGCTTCGAAGCGATGCAGGCATACATCGACTGGGAACTCAATCTCGTCGATCACATTAAGCCCTCAGTCTTCAACGTTGCGGGCTGCGCAGGTAGGCCCGAGCGCTCGCTGTGACTAGACGTTCACAAGTGTCGGCCGAGGTTACGTGACAAGGAGAGATCTCGACCTGTGGTCGGTGTCTTCTTAAACAACCGTGCGGCGGTGTTTGGTGGTAGCGCTTACGGGCTTGATGACTTACCGTCGCTCGCTTGCCGAGCCGAGGCACTCGGGTTTGACTTTGTGTCGGTGGGTGACAGCGTGCTCGCCAAACCTCGCTGGTCACCGATCGTGACACTCGCTGCAGTTGCGCAAGCAACTGAGTCGATCCGGCTCGCGACTGGCATCTTGCAGCCTCACTTGCGACATCCGGTTGCTGTTGCGCAGGAGTGGGCGACTCTTGATGTGCTCAGCGGTGGCCGTACCGAACTTGGGGTCGGACTCGGCACCGGTCCTCCACATCTCGTCGACGCGGAACTTGCGCTGGTTGGGTTGAACCGGCGTCGCCGTGCCAGGGCGTTCACCGAGTCAATCGAATTGATCAAGCTGTTGTGGGAGCAAGACGAGGTCGACTACCCCGGCCGGATCTACCAGCTAGCCGGAACATCCCTCGGGCTCCGTCCGGCCCAATCACCCGGCCCACCGGTGTTGGTTGCAACCGGAGTCTTCGTGGCTTCCGAACGTGGCTTCGGGCCCAACGATGTGTTCAGCGAGGCGCAGGCTTCAACGTTTGTGGGGCGTTGGGACAGGGTGGCGCGCCTCGGCCAGGGTTGGATCACGGGAATGGCCACTCCTGCAGAGTTGCGGGCTGGGCGAGCAGCGATCGAAGCGGCCGCTGCATCAGCGGGACGTGACCTCGCGAAGGCGACTACTTGTCTGTTTAGCCACCATACTCTCACGTGTGATTGTCTGATTTCCTGCGGATGCACTCTTTGTAAAGCATCTGACAGTTCACAAGCTCTGTCTTGCCGCTGTGAGACTACGATGTGATGCTAAGAGCGTCCTTGATGCGGTGCGAATGTCGCTCAGCGGTTGCCTTTGGAGCGGTTGTGCGTGACACACAGCATCTGGCAGTTGTCGAGCGTAGACTCTCCGCCTTTCGACCACGCAGTCACGTGGTCAGCTTCCATCTCTTTGAGCTTGTATATCTTGGATCGGTTGCGATTCGTCCCGACCGCGCACAGGGGGCAGTTGGATACGCCCTTAATTCGGGCTGTCTTTGTCTGACGAGAGTGCGATGTTCGTTTGGTTCGGGGGTCGAAGAGGCGGACGTTGAGTAGTTTGGTGTCCTTCATGCCGCCGAGCACGTATTCATAAATTCCTCTCCTGCTGGTCACGGCGTCGTCGATCAGTAGAGCTTGAACATTCTTGTCAACGTTTGCGGGGTCATACCGCGTGCTGTGGTATGTTTCATACAATCTGCCCCAATCCAAGCCGCGCATATACGTGCTCGGACTAGCTATAAAGACAAGATCAATCCAGTCGATCACCTTACTGAAATAGGTAGTCAGTTCTGTGATGTCATCGTTTTGCCGGTGTGTTGCCATGTAGCCGTCGATGGTTTGATCTTGTGATGCTGCGACCCATTTCAATGTTACATGTAATGTGGCTTGGCGTTTTGGATTCCCCTTGGCGAAGGCAGACCATTTCTGTTGTAGCGCGTTTCTGGAATTAGAGAACTCTCTCTTTGCTGCTGTCACAAATGGCCCGGAGTAGATCGCGTTGCGCATCTCTTGGTCATTGAGCGGCACGCCGGCGATGTTGATGGTCTGGAACCAGTCCTTGGTCTCCGTCTCGGTTCCGTCGCAAATGTACACGAGCAGTTCGCTCTCGGTGATTTTCTGCTGCTGGTCTGTTGGCAGAGACGAGAAGGTCTGTTCGTTTCCATGTTGCTTGATGGCGAACTTTCCCGTCACGAACCGTCCGATGCTCGTGACTCTTTGCTGACCGTCGAGCACCTCGAAGTGATTACCCGTGTCGTTGAAGTAGATCAGCCCTAGCGGATACCCCTTGAGCAGTGAGTCGATGACCGCAACGTCTCTCTTGCCGTCGTTGTAGATGTAATTGCGTTGGTATTCGGGTTGGATCACCAACTTGCCGCTGAGTCCATAAAGGCCCCGGCCTTCGTATTTGTTGTATACGAAGCCTTCGATGATCTGTGCGACCGTGTATGTGCGGAGTTGTGTTTCCATCGGTCAGATCTACCTTCGGCGAATAAGTATCCGGGCGTAGGTCTTCACGTACAACTGGCCGTTGACCTCGTAGTAGGTCTTACCTGGAGGCGGTGATTCGACAAGAATCGCCGCGCTGCTGTGCAGTGACGAGACGGTCTTTGCATCACCGTTTGCGCTGATCTGAGTCTGTGGTGGGTATGACTTGGTGGCTTGGCCGGACCAGTCTCTGGTAATGCCGACGATCTCGAACTGATCCGGGTTGTGCTTTGCGAGGAAGGAGACTGGAACCCCCATAGTTCCGTCGTGATCAGACGGAATCGCATCGGTGAATGGAACCTCGATGGCGTCATAGTTGTCGTACTGTCGATACCCAGAACGCCTAACCTTCTTAGACGACTGTACTTGATGTTCTCTGCCATTGTCATAAGCTGGAGCGGTTCATTGGCGGCGACCGTGATCAATGTTGGTAAACCAACAGGCGTTACCCAGCCTCGTGTAATTGTAGTTTTCGTCAGAGGGGTACCCGAGCTTCTCCGCCTTCGTGCTGTCCGATTCTCTTACGCTGACGCTCTTGGGAACACCGAAAACCATGTCGGTAGTGTTAGCAGTAGCGCCCTTCCATAGCCGGTTGTCTTTGATTGAGGGAAACACATCTTTGTAAGTGATGACGTTCTCGTTCCCGATGATCGAAAATGCCACTCCCCCGGCGATGAGCCACTCCACGAAGTCTCGAAACAAGGAAAACGGAGGGTTGGTGATTACCATGTCGGCTTCGTCTCGGAGCTTCGTGACCTCGGCACTGCGAAAGTCGCCATCTCCCTCCAGGTATTCCCAATATAGGGCGTCGATATTCACAGGTTTACCGCCAGCGACATCTTTGTCTTCTAGCGTGAAGAGTCTGCCGTTTTCCCTCGACAATTGCTTATCGTATGCTGGGTTTGTCGTCTCAAAAAGAGTCGGCTCGTAAAACATGCCTTGTGCGTTGCTCGCAGGTGCGTACGAAGTGGAGATGAGTTTCTTGAGACCGAAATCAGTGAAGTGCAACGCGAAGTACTTGGTGAAGTTGCTCCACTCGGGATCATCGCACGGCAACAGGATCGTCTTGTTGCGGAACACGTCAGGATCGAACTCCAGATAGGCGTTCATCTCTCGCTCGATGTCCACCCATTGAGTGTAAAACTCGTCTCGCTTCGCGGACCGCGCACTGGTGAGATTCTCGCTGGCCATGTCTCTCCCTCGACTCGCTGTGACTGAGTGGCCTAACAGGCTCTCCGCCTTGAGTTCCTCTTCTCGATTGGCACTGGTGCCACTAGCGCACGCGTCGCTGCTTCGAAGAGTTCCCAGTCCACCGCGAAACCGTCATCCGGGTCGGGTTTGCGCGGAAGGTTCGTGTCAGAGTCGGGTTTCCTGTGAGGGAGAGGGTGCATTGGACAATCTAGTTTGTGTCAGTAAGCGCCTGTCAACATCACCCAGGAGAGCCTTCTTCCGCTCATCGCGTGCGCGGCGTCTCTGAGTTTAGTTCCGAGTTTTCGGAGTCTGCGGTTGAACCGGAAAGTGTGTTCTTCCACATATCGGTGCAGATGCTGGATTGACATGCAGTGATGCGTCCCGATGTAGGCACGCTTCAGGAGGCTCCAGAAGTTCTCGATCCCGTTCGTGGACACTTTGCCGCGCACATACTCGCCTAGTGAATGCTTGACCCGTTCATGCCTAAAGCCCATGTCACTCAAGGGGTCATAAACGCTGCTGCTGTCGGTTTACACACTGGCCCCATGCTTGGTGGTTACTTTGACCATCTCTGTGGCGGTAGCGGAGGTCACTGCGTGTGATGTGGTCGCGATCACTTCGCCTGTGGCTCGGTCTTTGACTCCGATCACGGGGGCTTTGCCTACTGTGCCACGGCCAAGCCTGAGACGTTTAGAGGCGTGCTTGTTGGCTTCCTTGCCACCGATGTAGGTCTCATCGGCCTCTACAGGACCCTCGAACCATGCCAGTTCACCGCTGGCCATCGCTTCCCTGATCCGATGCCCTAGATGCCAAGCCGACTTCTGAGTAATCCCCAGGTCAATCGCTAGCTGAACCGAGCTGATCCCTTTCGGACGGGACACGATCAGATACACCGCTAGCAGCCAAGTCTGAAAACCCAGCTTCGAGTCATGCATAACAGTCTGTGATTTGACACTAAAATGCTTACGACAAGTGCGGCACCGGTACGGCATCGGCCGCCGAGACTTCACAGTAGCAACATTGCCACCCTCACAATGCGGGCACTCGATCCCGTTCGGCCAACGCTGAACCACAAACCAAGCCTCAGCCGAAGCATCATCCGGGAACCGCACCAAGAACGCCCGGATCGGGGTGCCAGCATCTACTAGATCACAAGCCCTGCCCATGTGACCATAATGCCATCGGGGTGTGACACGACTCCCTAAAGGGCGTCACCAGACAACTACCTGTAACCTAAAGACGGTGTCTACGCGGGTCGGCTACACACGTAAGTAGTCGCCCTCGCGAACGACTTTGATGTTCGTCTCAATCTCTTCTTGTTGCTTGGCGACGATGCGTCGAAAGCGCGTGCTGAGGGTGCTGCGTTCATGGAGGACTATCACCGCCGCCCGATGGACGAAGCAAGCCTTGACCGCTGGTTAGTGTGCGGTCCCGCCAACGTCTGCGCGCAACGCCTTCGCGAGTATCGCGACGCCGGAGTTACATCGTTTCAGTTCGTCCTCGCGTCAATCGACCAGCACAATCAACTTGAGCGAACAGCATCAGAACTCCTCCCACTAATCACCTGACCCAAACACACCCAACGACACCCGTTTCAATCGCCGTCCGCCATTCCCGGACGAAGACTGCGAGAAGGAAGTGAACTCCAAGCGGACACAGGCCGGGACTTGCGGTCAATTCATGGAGATCGGACGGTAATGGAAACCTCGGCCTCGGCCTGTCTTGGAACTAGGTTCCAAGTGACCGTCTTCTGCTAGTGCCTTGAGATGTGTGCCGGCAGTAGGTGTCGACACTCCGGTAATCTCGCTGAACTCAGTTGAGGAGATGCGACCGCGATCGGCTGCCCACTTAAGAGCACACTCCGGTGACGCCATCTTCAATGGCAGACCCAGTGCAGCCCTAGCAGCCTTACTAAGGATCCAAGCGGGTGGAGTGAATTTCGGTATGGAACGCATCGGCTCAATGAGTTGGTGCTCTCCCTGCGATCCAAATGTGTAGGCAGCGACCCGTTGTAGCGAAGCTTCGGCATCATCAACGCTGCGCTGCATTAGTGGCGCACAGGACTTGCCTGTCAAGAACAGTGATTTAGGTCGCGATCCTCGCCACACAACTAAGGCTGCATCTACATCGTCACCTGCACCAGTTGGCGACAATGTTGCGAAGAGTCTGAAACAGCGTTCGTTGACGGGACCACCAAGGAGGGTCACACGAACCGCAGGGTCTGGTAATTCTTCAATGATCGGGAGCGGGCTACCGATGCTGATCATGTCAGCGAACAAGCGATCAACTCCGACACCTTCTCGCTCTACAAGACCGGTCTGACGGACGGCATCCATCAGTGTTCGGTATCGCGGCACCGCGGGATGTCTGATGATGTTGTCCTCACGTACTCCACCAATAAGCCCACCGGGGGAGGTCACATACAGATGACTCCCCACGTGCTTAACAATCGTGGGACCTTCACGACTCCAATCACGGTGACAGCAAGCATTCAAGATTGCCTCGCGAGTCGAACGTTCCGGTATAGCTCGCACGCTGTGAACCTGTAAGCCAACGGGAACGTCACGAAGTTGATTGTGGCGATTGGCTTCTGCGACAACATCTGTAATCTCTTCGATCAACGAACGTCCACCTTCGGCAATTCGCACTACAGATGGCCCTCCTGGAACGTGCCGGAACGTGTACTCGATTGCTGGACGATCACGGTCAGACAACAGGATCTCGCCAGCGATATTGAGGTTCTTGCCATCGCCTGCGATCAATCCCAACCGTCCAAGCAGATCCCGGAGGGTGAGTCTTGACTTGGCTTTGTCGTGTCTGGCTATCTGACGCCTGAGAGCTACTTCCGCAGACGGGCTCACCTGTTCAATCAGCGTCGCTGAAGGTTGATACGAGACGTCCGCAGCGAGTCTCGAAAACAATCCCCCGAGCAGTTCCGTCTGCGTTGCAGGCACACATCTCGAGTCGACTCGGTGCTGGTACTGGCCCCCGTAAGGCACCGGTTCGATAGCTTGAGGCACGTCAATGACGAGCACAACCCGCTTGTTGATCTCGGCTTGACGGATGTCCACGGTGAGCTTTCGCTCGGTCAGGTCGTAGACGCGACTTCGAAGCCATTGAGGATCCGTCTCAGCTCCGATGATCCGTCCGGACTTATCGTCAACACCTACGATCAGTACCCCACCACCAGGAGAGTTGGCCATGCATGCAGCTGCCTTGGCCAACTGCTTCGCTGCCGCCTCGTTGTGCCCTTGCCCTGCACGCACGCTACCGTCGGATGCTCGGCGGCCTGCCTCTTCTTTGATGTCCACGATGGCTGATTCAAGGTCGCTGGCAGACTCCTGGATCCCTTTGCTGAGCAATTGCAGGACGCGTTGGGCTTCGCGCTGGCGTTGTGCGGGTGCGACGTATCCGAAGGATTCAGCCACGGCTACCTCGGGTGGTGTTGGATGCGGTTAATCCAAGCGTTGCGGCTCGAAGGCACGGGATTTGGATTTTCTGGTGCTAATAATCCTAATCGGAGCCAAGTAGATGCGTTCGCTTGCATTTTCTGATGACATTAATATAAGCAAAGGGCCAAAGCAGACTCTTGCTTTGCTTTTTTCGAATCGATTAATCCAAGCGAAGTGCCGAACTAGCTGCCAATTTGGGTTTTCTGACGCAGTTAATCCAAGTTTGGGTGCGAGCGTCGCATTCGCTTAGATTATCGCCCGAGAAACTTCGGGTGAGCCGACAGCTAGCTAACGCTCACCCTGGCGAGGTGGGCGACCGGGGAAACCCGTACGGGTTGCGCTTCTAGGTGTTGGCGGCGAGGCCTAGCTCTCGGGAGATCACTAGCCGCTGGATCTCGCTCGTGCCCTCGCCGATCTCGAGAATCTTGGCGTCCCGGTAGAAGCGAGCTACCGGCGTCTCATCAATGAAGCCGTAACCTCCGAAGATCTGAGTTGCCTCCCTGGTGGCAGCAACCGCCGCTTCGGTTGCATACAGCTTGGCTATTGCAGCTTGTTTGCGGAAGGGCAGCCCTGCGTCACGGCGACCCGCAGCCGCGTAGGTCACCTGCCGCGCTGTGTCCGCGGCAACAGCCATGTCGGCACACTTGAACGCAACAGCCTGATAGTTACCGATTCTCTTGCCGAAAGCTCTGCGTTGTTTGGCATAAGCGGTGCATTCATCTAGGCACGCCTGGATCAAACCCACGGCGAGCGCAGCAATCGCCACACGGCCATCGTCAAGAGTCGACAAGAACTGCTGCGTGCCCTGCCCTGGTTGTCCCAAAAGGTTGGCTTCGGGCACCCGGCAGTCATCAAATACCAGCCCATGAGTGTCCGAAGCGTGCCATCCCATCTTGCGATAAGGAGGCTCCACGACCAATCCAGGCGTACCGGCTGGGACAATAAAGGTTGAGACACCCCGGTCGGTGCGAGCCGTGACCGTAACCAGGCTGGTGATATCAGTGCCGGAGTTGGTGATGAACGTCTTCGCTCCATCAATCACCCATTCGTGGCCGTTGCCATTGATATCGAGCACAGCACGTGTCTTGGTAGCTGCTGAATCAGAGCCGCCATCGGGCTCTGTCAGCCCGAAACCTGCAAGCGCACGGCCGGCCACCAGATCGGGCAGGTACTCAGCCTTCTGTTCATCCGTACCAAACTCAGCAATCGGTTTGGCGCCTAGGCAGACACCAGCTTCAAGCGTTATTCCCATCGATTGATCAGCACGACCGATCTCTTCGATGGCAATGCACAGTGTCGTCAGATCAGCTCCGGCGCCTCCGTATTCTTCTTCAAACATCAGGCCGAACAAGCCCAAGTCACCCATTGCGATGACAGTGTTCGTGGGGAAAGTGTGATCTCGATCCCAGGCCTCGGCGTGAGGAGCTATTTCCGCAGATGCAAATTCACGCACTACCGACCGGAAGGCGACCTGTTCCTCGCTGAAATCCATTACTAGGCGCTCCTGACGGCCGCGGCATGATCGAGTCCCAGTTCGGCTATTGATTGCTCCCGCATCTTGAACTTCTGGATCTTTCCGGTGATCGTCATCGGGAACGAGTCAGTGAACTTGATGTAACGAGGCACCTTGTAGTGAGCGATAGCTCCCCGACAGTAGTCCTTTATGTCACCGCTCGCGACAGTAGAACCCTCACTTAGCTGCACCCACGCCATCACTTCTTCGCCATATTTGATGTCTGGAACACCGATCACTTGGACTTCAATCACATCGGGATGCGTGTAGAGGAACTCCTCAATCTCACGAGGATAGATGTTCTCGCCGCCACGGATAATCATATCTTTGATACGTCCTACTATATTCACATAGCCTTCTGAGTCCATCACTGCAAGATCGCCAGTGTGCATCCAGCCATCTTCATCGATCGCCTCAGCGGTACGCTGCTCATCCTGCCAGTAGCCAAGCATCACCGAATAGCCACGAGCCAAGAACTCGCCACCAACACCTCGTGGCACTGTCTCACCAGTGTCGGGGTCTGCGATACGGATCTCAACATGGGGATGCACTCGCCCTACCGTTGAAACACGCTTCTCAAGAGGATCATCTGCTGAGGTTTGAGTCGAAACAGGCGAGGTCTCAGTCATGCCATAAGCGATGGTCACCTGTTGCATGTTCATCTTGTCAACAACCTGTCGCATCACCTCTATTGGGCATGGAGAGCCTGCCATTATCCCGGTGCGAAGCGACGACAAGTCATAGTCTCGCAGATCTGGTTCACCGAGTTCGGCGATGAACATCGTCGGCACTCCATACAGGCTCGTACAAAGCTCAAGCGCGCATGCTCGCAAAGTCGCAGCCGCATCAAATCCTGCTGCCGGAATGACCATGGCTGATCCATGTGTTGTACAAGCCAGATTGCCGAGCACCATGCCAAAACAGTGATAGAACGGCACGGGGATACAGACTCGGTCAAACTCGTCGTACTGGCAAGCCTCACCGATAAAGAAACCGTTGTTCAAGATGTTGCGGTGACTAAGTGTCGCGCCCTTAGGGAACCCAGTTGTACCGCTCGTGTATTGAATGTTGATCGCATCTGTTGGCTCTAGTTGTGAACAGCGTTGCTCAAGTTCATCAGGTGAAACAGCCTCGGCGGTGTCAAGCAAACCATCCCAGTCGTTCGTGTGGAGATAGATGATCTGATCAGCAGGTACACGATCCCACACATCTGAGATCATGGCTCGATAGTCACCTGTCATGAATGACTCGACCGCTACCAATACTGAGACTCCAGACTGCTTCAACACATACTCAAGTTCTGAAGACCGGTACGCCGGATTAATCGTGACAAGGATCGCACCGATACGTGCAGTGGCGTATTGAATCAATACCCACTCCGCAAAGTTCGGGCTCCAGATACCAACCCGATCGCCGCGCTGTAGGCCGATAGCCATCAGCCCTCGAGCGACACGGTCGACCATCACAGCAAACTCTGCGTAGCTATACCGAAGCCCTTGTTCCACAGAAACCAGGGCGTCGCGATCTGCGTATTTCGCCACCGTGCGAGCCAGGTTCTGCGGGATCGTTTCCTCCAGCAGCGCAGGTGTGGTCGGCCCGCAGTCAACTGACAACTTCATGTGTCTGCTCCTCGTCTCAGATGATTCCTATAGGGCCAGATGTCTCTTCTGGAGCTGGCGATCGGCTCGAAGTTGCGATGTGGACACTTCCGAGATGATCTCACCTTTTTGCATGATGAGACTGCGAGCCGCAACCTGAGCCGCGAAGTCCAGATTCTGCTCAACCACCAGTACGGCAACGTTGCGGCGAGCGTTTAGGCGTCGAATCACAGCTGCAATCTCGTCAACAACCGACGGTTGAATGCCCTCGGACGGCTCATCAAGTAACAGCAGCCGCGGCTCGGTAACCATTGCCCGAGCCAGCGCCAAAAGTTGTTGCTGCCCACCGGAGAGGGTTCCACCTCGCGCCCGCAGACGCTGTGCCAGCATCGGGAAGTCTTCAAGCACCCGCTCGAGTGGTGCCGAACTCCGCTCGCCTCGAGCCGCTAGCGGCACTCGCAGATTCTCAAGCACGGTGAGCTTGCAGAAGATGTCCCGACCTTGAGGCACATGCGAGATACCTAGCCGCGCTCTCTGGTGGGCCTTCAGAGGCATGAGGTTGGTGCCGGCGAACGTGATCGATCCGCCAGTACAGCCGATAGAGCCACTGATGGCACGCATCAGCGTCGTTTTGCCTGCGCCGTTGCGCCCTAGTACGGCCGCACACTCAGCAGAGCCAATCTCAAGGTCGACGCCCTGAAGTACGGGCGTGGAGCGGTATCCGGCCCGCAAACCCTTCAGCGTCAGCATCTAGGCGCCTGCCTGCTGGCGACTCGAGCTGAGATAAGTGTCGATGACTCGTTCGTCACGAGAAAGTTCCGCAAATCTGCCTTGAGCGAGCACCGATCCCATGGCGAGCACTGTGATTGGCGCGTCGAGCCGCCTCACGAAGTCCATGTCGTGCTCCACCACGATGACGCAGGCCTGTTCGCCGAGTTCGGTGACGATGGCGGCGGTGCGAGCGGTTTCGTCGGCCGTCATCCCCGCGGTTGGCTCGTCAAGCAGCACCACCGAGGGGCGAGTGGCGATGACCATGCCGATCTCAAGCCACTGCTTTTGACCGTGCGATAGCTCGCTCGCCATGTTTTCTGCCTCGGCACGCAAGTCCAGCCAGTCCAACAGTTGTGTGGCGCGCCAATCGGCTTCCGCGACATCTCGGGGCACCGAGTAGCAGGCAAGCCAGAGATTCTCACGCACCGACAGCGACTCAAAGATCGAGGCGACCTGCAGCTTGATGCCGACACCATGGCGTGCCCGCAAGAAAGGCGGGACAGTTGTGAGATCGTCATCGTCAAGTTTCACCCGTCCCGAAGTGGGGCGCTGACGGCCTGAAAGCAGATCCAAGAACGTGCTCTTTCCGGCCCCGTTTGGGCCGATCAGACACGACACACCACGACGCGGGAACTGCAACGTCACATCATGTACCGCTGCTAGGCCCCCAAATGTCTTGGTGACCGCATCTGCAGAGATCTGACGTTTTGGGCGCGACGAGTCGTCTGAACCTTCACCCTCAGGTGACTGAGTAGCAGCGTCCACTTGAGAATCCGACGCTTTTGCGGTGCAGGCGGCTGGTTGCTGCGACAGCCGGGCGCGCAAACGACGAGCAAGGTTCAAGCGGCTGACACTCGCAACAATCCCGCCCGGTAGTGCCAGCACGATGCCGATGAGTATCACACCGAGCACGATCGGTTCGTTGTCGCCGCTGGCACCACCAAACCAGGCCGAGAACCCCTTGACGACGATGACTCCCACGAAGGCTCCCGCAACGCTGCTGCGACCCCCGACAAGAACCCAGATGACGACTAGCGCTGCGGGAGTGAGCGAGAAAACGGTCGGGCTCATGAAACGGCCCCAAGCTGCAAACAGTGCCCCGCCGAGCGCGGCGATCGCGCCGCCCAACGTGAATAACCCCAGCTTGAATGCCCTCACGTCGTAGCCGAGCAGCCCAGCGCGTAACTCGTTCTGTTGCAATGCCATGGCGATCCGTCCAAACGGTCGGCGACCCAGCCACCTGATTGCCAATGCAATCAGCAACCCCAGCGCCACACACACCAGGAAGAACTGAGTTCGGGTTAGCTCGTGACTGCTTCCTGCTGGTAACCGCCAGGTGATGCGGCGTATGCGCGGCATGCCGTTGTAACCACCAAAGGGCGCATCACCAATCCTGTAGGAACGGCCCGACGTTGAGTTCACGAAAGCGAACAGCACGAGGCTTGTCGCCAGCGTGATGATCGCCACGTACACGTCGTTCACGTTGCCGTAGAACATGAAATAGCCCAGCAACGCTGCCAAACCAGCACCGACTACTACCGCAACAACAACCGCAGTCAAGGTCTCACCGGTGTTATCTGCAAGGTTGATTGCCCAGAAGCCGTAGGTGTAGCCACCGACTCCATAGATGGCGGCCTGGCCCAGGCTGAAGATTCCTCCGTATCCCCACACGAGGGTCAGCGACAGCGCCAGGATCACTTGCACAGCCCAGAGCGACCACTCAAATGCCGTGAACTCCTCAACCCAGTTGCCCAAGATCGCGGCCGCACCAAACACAACAGCGGCACCAGCGAGGTCGGCTCGTGGGCTCACAGCAGGAGTTGATGTGCCGGCTCTGCCTGAAGTCGCCCGCGACAATTGCGTCAACCTGGAGCCCGGTTTCATCGCAGCATGCCGGTACCGGTCAAGCCTCGAGGCCAGAACCGCAAGATCACGATTGCCGCTATCAAGAGCATGGCTTGACCGATCACTGGTGTGAACCAGTTCGTGCCAACATTCTCGATGAATCCCAGCAAACCGCCAGATGACACGCTTCCCACCAGAAATGACGGCCCGCCGACAATTACCGTCATGAATGATCGGGCTACATAGATCTGACCCATTGTTGGGATGACCCCAACTACGGGTGCCAGCAATGCACCTGCAGCACCCGCGAGAGCCGAACCCAGACCAAACGTCCACATGTTGACTCGAGAGGTGTTGACACCCAGCCCTTCAGCCATTGTCGACGACTGTGTCGCAGCGCGCGCTAGTAGCCCGTAGCGGGTGTGTCGCATGATTAGGTAGGTCAGCAAGACCGAGGCGACGGCTGCTGCCATGAGCACGGCGCTGTATTTCGACATTGAGTATTCGCCTACAACGAAGTTGCCCACGGGTACAGCCATCGTCTCGGTGACGGATCCGTAGATGTTCTGGATGACCTGAACCATGATCAGCGACAGTCCCCAAGTCGCCAGCATCGTGTCGGCGAGCCTTCCATAGAGGCGTCGGATCAGTAGTCGTTCAACGACGATCCCGAAGACGCCAACCACCACTGCTGCTAGTGCCATCGCCAACCAGATGTTGAGCCCACCTCGCACCCCGGTGAGCGTGGCGAACGCTCCCAGCATGATGAACTCGCCATGGGCAAGATTGATGACCCGGCGCATGCCGAAGATCACGGCGAGCCCCAGCGAAACCAGCACCAGTACTGAGATGGCCGTCGCTAGGTCGAAGCCGAGATTGAACAGCCGATCCGCTGACAACGGCGCTCCGGTTTGGTCGCTGGTTTGCTAGTTGATAGCTGGTCTGGCGCTGCCCGCCGAGCTTCCGCTCCTACGGAGTGAATTGCTCATTCGTGGTGGGATTATTGATCAGGTCACAGCTTTGCTGTTCGAACGACGGCGGGATGTTCTCGAACGTCTCGAAGACATCGAAGCCGTTGCTGTCGTTGGCACGTGCAAGGCTCACCGGCTGGATCAGGTGATGCGAGGGGCCGTCGAGAGTGACCCCGCCCTTGGGGCTCTCGAAGCTCACACCACTCTCAAGCTGGTCGATCACCGCGGAGCGTTCCAGAGTTCCGGCAGCGTTCACAGCTTCGGCCCAGAGATGCCATCCCTCCCACACATATACAGCTAGGTCGGTGATGTAGGGGTAGTCAGAGCCGTACTCGGTGTGCCACGCCGCTGTGAACGAGGCGTTGGTCTCAGTGTCAAGTTCCTGAAAGTACGGGTAGGCGACGATGATCCCTTGAGACGACGCGGCGTCAAGTGCGACCTGCTCGCTGCCGAGTCCGAATGAAGTAGAAACCACAGGGATCTCAACATTGGCGCCTGAGGCTGCGTACTGGCTATAGAACGACATATGCGCGCCACCCACAAGGATTGAAACCACGACATCTGGGTCAGCGCTCTGGATCTCAGAAATTGTCGTACCGAACTCGGCGACATCGAGCGGGAAGAAGTCCTCGCCGACGATCTCGCCCCCAGCTTCGGCTGCGTACTCACGAACCCAGTCGGCTGAAATCTGGCCGTAGTTGTAGTCCGCGGCGAGCACATAAAGGCGCGGCCCGATGTTGTTGATCGCCCAGGGGATCAGCACTTGAAGTTGTTGCGTGGGAACAACCCCAGTCACAAACGTGTTGCGATCACAGACTCCGCCCTCGTACAACACGTTGTAGAAGTACAGCAGTTCTGCCTCGCCGAAGGTTGGCCGGATCGCCTCTCGTGATGCGCTGGTGATGCCGGCATGCACCACCGCCAGATCCTCGGCGACCAGTTGATCCGCGCCAGCGATGTACTCGTTCTGGTCGGACTTTGAGTCGAGCGCCACAAGCTCGAGTTGGCGTCCGAGTACGCCACCAGAGGCATTGATGTGTGCGATGGCGAGCCGGGTCGCGTCTGCCATGGGTGTGCCATAGATGCTCAGCGGGCCGGTCTCATCTAGCAGGCTGCCGACCCTGATCGGCTCCATCGTCTCTGCTGCTTCCGGCATCTCATCGGTTGTCCCAGAATCAGCGTCTGCCTCGGCGGTTGACGGATCGTCGCTTGTCTCGGCTGCATCGCTCGAATCAACTGCCGCAGCGTCAGCTTCGGCCGCCGCATCCTCGGCGCCTGACGACATCTCATCAGTTTGAGATGCACCTGTGGAAGCGTCTTGGGCGTGGTCGCTGTCATCGTCTCCGCAGGCAGCACCAACGAGCGCAAATGTCAATGTGATAGCAACAAGACTCGTCCACAGTCTTGAGTTCCGCTTCGGGATGTGCGTCGGTTGTGATCTCATGGGCATCCTTCAGGTCCACTGGCGCCTAGCCGGCTTTCGACGGCGCGATCGGGCGAATCCGGTGGTCCTTGAAACCACAACAAATCCGCTCAGAATTGGACTACTCGCCGCCTCCTGTCTGCGTTACACGCAATTGCAGGTCAGGGGGCCATTTGGGCAATTTGAAGGTCAACTTCACGCGAATGCAGGTCTCGGCACGCTCGCCGAAGCATCACCAGCCGTCGCCAATCCCACAACCGGCGGCAGTCGTTATGGACGAACTGCCTAGAGCAGCCGCAACTCTCTCGCCCTGGCCAGGGCTTCAATGCGGTTGCGGGCATGAAGTTTGGTGAGCAGAGACTGTGCATAACTGCGCACGGTGTTCTCCGCCAGATACAGCTGCGCGGCGATCTCCTTGCTGGTTCGACCCAAAGCCATCACGCAAAGCACCTCATACTCACGCAGCGTGAGCGACTCGTAGCGACCATGTGTGTCGTTCAGTCGTAAGGCCCGGGCTCGAGGATCCTCGACCAGAGACGAATCAACGTACAACTCACCGGCAAGCACCCGCCTCAAGGCATCAACGAGATTGCTCGCATCCTTGAGCACAATCCCGACGGCACCGGCGTTGAGGCATGCTCGCAAAGGCTCCCGGTCGTCAAACGCCGTGTGATCACCACCCTTGAACCCGGCGACGCTTCCAGCAACGCGCCACACAGAAATGGCGCAAAGTTGTCGCCAAGTTTCAGGTCGAGCACAACAATGTCGGGCGTCAACTGCTTGGCTGCGTGAACTCCTTCCTCGCCGTCGGTGGCATGACCCACCAAACACAGATCCGGCTCACGCGCCAGCAATTGTCGGACACCGTCGATCACTACCGGATGGTCGTCGATCACCAACACGCTGGCCCGCAGCTTCGGGGCCGCTGGCAAGGCGTGCCTAACCATAGATCGCTCAGACACCACGCGTTACCGGCAAGGTGATCCGCACGGTCGTGCCGCCGTCTTCGCCGGGGCGAACTTCAAGCGTCCCGCCCTGGCGCTCCGTCTGGCGCAGAATGGATGCGAGTCCCCAGTGCTGATCACCCCGCGGGACAACGGTCAACTCGAAGCCATCCGGCAGACCACGGCCATCGTCTTGAATCACCAGTGACACTTCCGAGTCGCCGAAGTGAAGCGTCGCAATCACTAGTGACGCTGCAGCGTGCTGCTCGATGTTGAAGAAAGCCTGGCGGGCTGCACTCACCAACGCTGCTTCGGCCGGTGGTGGCAGTGGTTGCACGACGCCCCGGACCACAAAGCGAGCGGCCAGTGGTGACCTGGCAGTTAGGTCATCGACTTCCCGCTGCAACACGGCAGCAACTGCTTCATTGGACGAACTAGGCCCCAGAACCTTGAATGCCTGACGCATCCGGTGAGCCGCCTCTTGCGCCTGATGTTCGATGCATGTCGCCACAGCTGTGAGGTTCTCGTCACCGTCACGTAATCGGCGTGCTGCAACGCTGATGGAGAAAAGTAGCTGGCCGACATCATCATGCAAATCACTCGCAATACGCTGACGTTCAGCATCGACGCAGTGCTGGATCGTGGCTTCAGCCTGGATCGAGGCGGCCATCATCGGTGCTACATCTCGTGCCGCTTGTTCGAGCACCAGTTTTGCCCGGTCGCCTATCGAGCCGATAGAACGCAAACCGCCATACATCAGACCGACAAGTTCGTTGTCGTGTTCCACGGGCACGGCGACCATGCCACCTAGACCCTCAGCATTTACGACATCAATGAAGTGGTTAGTAATCCGCGGGTCATCCACATAGCTAGTGACCTCCACAGGTCGGCGCTCGACCATGACCCGGCCACCGAGACCCCTGCCTGTTGAGACCTGAACCTGGCGGAACAAGTCGGTGCGCGCACCATGCAGCCTCGCATCCCGAAATGAGTTGAACTCTCCCTCACTGCTACCGACACGAGCGGTAGCCCGAGCAGGCGATACAGATCCAGTGCAGTCCGTTGTGCTAGCGCTGCGGGATCAAGAAACCCGACCAGCGTCTGGCTCAAGTCAGCTAACCGCTCACGATCCGCGGACTCCACAAGCTTCATGACGTCAACATGGCGGCGTCGGTTTGAGTTAGCCATCGACGGCCCACCCCTCGTGATCGACAGCCCGCAACTAGTCAACCACGCACGCGTTGTGTGGTGGGGAGACGGTTCACTAACCGTGCTTTGCCGTCGCCGCTGGTGACAGTGCGAAGCCGCCGACCAACTTCTCGTAGGCTCGCCCGACTCGAAGCAATGTCGCCTCGTTCCATTGACGACCAACGATGCTCATCCCGACCGGCATTGAGTTGCCACCGGCCACGGGAATGGTCAAATCAGGGTTGCCGGTGACGTTTGACACAGCCGTGTTGGGGATCATCTCAAGAGCACGAGCCACGTAGATGTCGATTGGTGCGTCGGCGGGAGGGATCCGCTTAGCAGCAAATGGCAGCGTCGGGTAACACAGCACGTCATAGCTCTCAAGTGCGGCGTCCACGGCAGCGTTGATCTGCGGTCGGACATTTGATGCCCGGGCGTAAGTGGAGCCACCGGCATGCGCAAACACGTGGTCGGCACAAAGCATCACAAACTTGAGAGTTGCCGACGTCAGATGAGCATTCTCTCGCCAGCCCCGACGTGTCTGCTCCATTAGTTCGGGATCGAATAGCCCCCGATAGTTCATGCCGTAACCGTTGCCACGGATCATCTGCCACATCGCGCCATCGGTAGCGATCACGTTCCACACGTGCAAGGCATCCCGATGTTCAGGGATCGAGACGGTCTCGACTACCGCACCGGCTTCGGCGAGACGATTAGCTGCGGATTCGACAAGTGAATCAGCGTCGGGATCGCTGAGTCCGTCCCATCCAAACCCCTCCGCTACGACCCCGGCCCGCAGACCGTCGATGCCATCGTCGAGTTGTGCGGTGTAGTCGACTCCCGACGGGGCGTTTGACTGACGGGGATCGTTGCCATCGGGCCCGGCGATCACGGTGAGGAACGTGGCTAGGTCGGAAATGTTGCGAGCGACGGGCCCGAGATGGTCGATCGTCCACTCGATGGGGTATGCGCCCGTGTAAGGCACAAGGCCAAATGTCGGTTTTAGGCCGGCGACGCCACACCACGATGACGGCATGCGAATCGATCCGCCCTGATCGCCGGCGATTGCCATGTCCACCTCACCGGCAGCGACAAGTGCTCCACTGCCGCCAGAGGAACCACCTGCGGTGCGTTGCTGATCCCATGGGTTGAGGATCGGGCCGGTCGCACAAGTGTGGCTGGCACCCGAGAAACACAGGTCTTCACACGCGGATTTGCCCAGGATCCGGCCACCTGCGTCAAGGATGCGCGTGACCACAGTGGCGTCACGCAGTGGTGTGTATCCCTCAACGATGCGTGATCCGTTCATCATCGGTACGCCTGCAACTGCCGCATTGTCCTTGATTGCAAACGTCTTGCCCGCTAGCGGCCCCGCCTTGGATTCCTGGATGTCACAGCGCACATACCAGGCACCAAGTTGGTTGTCTTCGGGCTCCGGTCGGTAGCTGTGCCGCTCCGGTAGTGCTGGCTTCGAAGCGTGATACATGGCATCGACTTGTTCGTAGGAGCCCAGTGCGCCGCCAATCAGCGCTTCAAAGATTGCTAGATCTCCATCAGAAATTTGCAAGCCCCAACGATCAGAAATAGCTCTGAGGTCTTGCGAGTCGGGTGCGGGAATGGCCACTATCTTGTTCCCCCTGTCGCTTATTGCCGTGATGGCGCGCAATGGCCCGGCGCGGCCGATGGTAGGTGGCATCCTGGGGGCGATGTGACCTGCAATTGCAGGTATCTCCGCTCGACAGACTTTGCCGCTGGCCATTCAGCGGCCAGGGATGTCCGATCGGGTTGCGACCGCTGTCTTGGGTCGCCGTTAGATGCCTCTCAAGGCTTGCATACCCGTTGCCCGAGCAGCGGTGCGGGTTCACCACCGTTTAGGTGCCGCAAGCTTGCACCGTCAATACCTCCGAGCGATTCAGCGAGCGAGTCCCAAGAGGAGCTAGTTGATGGTGTCACGCAAGTGATCGATTCGCTGAGCCTCGGTGCGGGTTCCCCACGCGCCAGGTTGGCGTTGATCTGGGTAGCGATCGCTTCCACTAGAGCGATGCCAGATGACTCGTCAGGGTTGTTGTCGGTCATGATCGTCACGGCGTAGTAACCACCACTCGGATCGCGCACGGCGCCGGTGCTGCCGAGTCGCCAGCCAACTCCACGGCTCGGATAGAAGCCATTCTTCAGCGCAGCCTCGTAGCCGGCTGGCAGGCCAGCGCTAATCCCCCAACTCTGGATGACGCTCACGCTGGACATCCACTCCCAGGCGGAGAGCACCGAAGACTCGTCGAGAGGCCCGCCACCGATTAGGAGTTGCTCGGCGAGCACCGTGCGATCCCAGGCTGTCGAGAGCGTGGCGCCATAACGGGAAGTGTGGCTTGTGCCTGCGATCTGGAACCGGTCGTCTAGTGCTTCCATGCCTTCTGCGGCACCGATCGCCACATACAACCTTGAGGTCGGAGGGGTGTTATGGCTGTAGTGCATCATCAGCTCGATGTCTGATACTTCGGATTGGCTGAGCGGCCGGTCGTCGTCTTGGGCCATTAGCAAGACTCCAGCAAGTACCTGTGCCTTGATGACACTGGCAGTTGTCAACTCCAAGTTGGGGTTCAAGTGATACTTGCAGCCGTTTCGATGGTCATGAACCGCAGCCGTAAACCGAGCCTGGCTGTAGGCGATCTCAAGTTCTCGAACAAATGAGGACTCAAAAATAGACTCGCAATCCGTGTATGTGACACCCGGTGTCTGCTTGGGAGGACTATGCGAAGTCACGAGATCCGACAAGTGGGGCATCAACTGCGGCGTTAACACTCGGTGCGCGGGTGGGTCTAGGAGCAACGCTGGAGACATTGCGCTCGCTTGCTGTGCAGGAACGACTAGTAAACAAACCACGCAGACAAGAACGCTCTCTGCCAACATACCCAAGAGTCTTGGCAAGGTATTCGGCCGGTTGAATCGGAGAGGCAGTCTCAAATACCCGAACTCAGCCATCTCGGGGCTCCGTTAAGGGTGACTAAGGACGCCGGGCTTCAAGAAGGTCACACATGTTTGGACCCGTCGTGTTACGGAGTTGCTGTTTGATTACCTTGTGAGTTGCGCCTTTGGGAAGCTCATCTCGCACTTCGAGGTAGCGGGGCTGGCAGAAGTCGGGCAACGTCCTTTGGCAGTGACGCACCAGAGCATCCGGGTCAACGAGGCCTCCGGCTTCGGCAACAACGACCAGTTTCACCTCTTGCTCGCCTAGGTCAGACGCAACTCCCACCGCCGCACACTCGGCAACGCCCTCGAATTGACAGACCGCACGTTCAACCTCGGTGGAGGAGATCATCTCACCACGCCTTCGGATCGCGTCGGCAGCCCGATCAACCCAGCGGATATAGCCGTCAGCCTCGATCGTGGCAAGGTCGCCGGTGTGAAACCAGAGGTTGCGGAACGCTCTCAGCGTTACTTCGGGCTCTCGGTGATAGCCCTTCATCATCACTCCCGGACGCCGGGGACGAACCACCAGTTCACCAACAGTTCCGGGCGGCACCTCATGATCATTGACGTCGACCACGGCCACCTCATATTGAGGGACGGGCCGCCCCGAGGCACGGAATCGCATGGGGTCGTCGGGGCTGGTTGTCGAGAAGTGTCCGGTTTCGGTCATGGCAAATCCGGTCACCAGACGCAACCCGAAGCGTTCTTCAAAGTCACTGCGCCGATCGACTGGGATGCCCGCGGCGCCATGCATCATCCGCACTTGATGATCACGGTCTTTGGGGCCTGGTTCTTGGCGCAACAAGATGGACGACACCGCACCCACGACGCCCACTTCGGTTGCACTGCTGTGTCGCACCTGATCCCAGAACGATCGAGCCGAGAAGCGAGACACGAGCGCTGCTCGGCCGTTCACCACGAGGGCTGTGCAGAGAGTCGAGAAACGAGCATTCACGTGATACAGCGGCAATGCCGAGAACATCACATCATCGGAGGTCAGCCCCCATTGCTCGATCTTGATGCGAGCCTGTTCGATCGGAAAGGCTTGCGGTAGCACGGCGCCTTTGGCCGGGCCGGTGGTGCCGGACGTGTAGATGATGTTCATCGGATCTGAGCGGCGTGGCATTCGAAGTGAAGGTGCGGTGAACCTCGAGTTGCGCAATTTGTCGTAGCTGATCCAGCTAGCTCTGTCATCTGGCGCAGACGCGCCGGGCATTGCTGTAGACGCGACACCATCAAACGTGGGGGGATCAGCGGCACCTGAAGAATCGGGATCACCAGCGGCATCGACACCGTCGGTGCCAACTTCGCTGGCTCGCAGCACGACAACTTCCATGCCCCCGACATGGGACAACTGCTCTACAAAGCGCTCAACGAGAGAGTCCTCAACAATAAGCACACGGGCACACGAGTGATCCAGCACATGTGCCAACTGGTGTCCGCGCAGCCCAGCATTGACCGGACACTCAATCGCGCCAAGACGCAACAGTGCCAGCATCGTGACGACCGCTTCGGGGTGATTACGGGACATTTGACAGACCACGTCGCCTGCCTTGACTCCGACGGAGGCCAATCCCCCAGCTAGCTGTTCAGCGGCATGAAAGAGTTGCCGCCACGTCCACAGCCCACCATCAAAGTCGAGCACAACCCGATCGGGATGTGTTTCAGCCCGTCGTTCGCACAGCGACCAGAGGCAAGTGATCCCTCCGAGATCCAATCCGTCTGGCGTCTTTCCGGCGGTCACCAAGTCTCCTTTTTCACCATTGCTTGACGCCGTGTCGGCTGCCTCTATCGAGACACCCGAAACACAGGAAGCGTGACACTTTCTGCCCGTTCAATGAACTCCAACTCGACCGGATCACCGATACTGAGTGCTTCTGGATCTGCATCAATCAAGTTGGTGAGAAGCCGAGGCCCCTCTTCAAGCTCCACCACTGCCACCACATATGGCACATCAACCGCCCAGGTGTCGTCATAGAACGCCACATGAACCTCAGTAAATGTCCACACCGTGCCTGTGCCACTCACTTGCCGCCAGTTGATGTCACGCTGCCAACACTGCGGACACATCAACCGCGGGGGAAAGAACACCTGGTCGCAATGGTCGCACCAAGGCAACACCAGTTCATGGCGCGCAGCCCCAGCCCAATACGGAGCCGCAACCCCATCATCAAGGTCCGGCAACGGCTTAGAACTCACGTGGAACGCACCTGCACCACGTCATTCTCAAACGCTCCCCACCCATGTGAGAGACCATCAATTACGGCTCAAATCAGACCATTAACAGCATCAGCAGCCACATCCCGCAATGTCGGATGAGCAAAGTCCACATACCCGTGTCCCGCTGCGACAATCGCCCCCTTTTGCAGGAGTCGGGACCGGTAAACGCTCACAAACCCAGCGTCTCTCTCGATTGCAGTTCTGATGTTTCGGATGGACACTGGAGTTGGTTGGTCCACCATGACTTGGAGAAGTTGTCTCTCCATTCCTGACAAGTCTCGCCAAATTGGCAGGGCGATACTGCGCTTGAAGGCAGTTGCTGCTTCGCGAATTGCTGGCTGAACGATGCTTTGATCGATGTGCTTAGGGTTCGCTATGTCCGACATGGCTCGTTCCCAGATGCTCCAGCCGATCAACTGCACCATGTACGGCGATCCCCGCGACTCTCGCGCAGCAGATCTAATTGCTTCACCATCGACACTCATGCCGTAACTCTCCAGGACAAACGACATGGCAGCGTCGGCATCTGCAGTTGATAGCGGCTCAATGTCCCACTGTTCGAGCCTCTGGAGATAGGTCGATCCCGGGTCGTTGAGAATTGTCTGGTGTGCCTCGGGTAGTCCAGCAGCAACTAGCGCGAAAGGCAGTCGGTTTTGTCTAGCGGTCTGAAAGGCAAACCCTAAGTCTCTCGACACCGAGACTTCCATGGCGTGGACTTCGTCAACCGTGACGAGCACACCTGTGGTGGCACCGACAGTCTCATGTTGTGAGGCCCAGTTGCGAATGTCATTGAGCAGCGACGGCAGCTGCGGATCGGGTGACGTGGAATTGAGGTCAACATCAATGCCGAGTGCTTTGACTCCTGCAACACGAGCCCTTGCCGTGCGATCGTGTGTCCGCGCCCGGAACTCGTCAGAGAGCCGCTCGATCAAGGTGTCGCCACGGGTGTTGGTGTGTGCGACTTCCGTGATGGTCAACCAGCCAAGCCGCTTTGCCTCCTTCCGGAGAGCCGCGAGAAGGACGGTCTTGCCGACACCTCGTTGTCCTAGTAGTAGTCCCGAAGCAAACCGGTGGCTCGGGCCCTGGGTAAAGGCGTGCCTGAAGACTCGTAGGAGGTCGTCTCTGCCTGCTAATTGAGGTGGCATCTGGCCGAACCCAGGAACAAACGGATTGGGTAGAGTTGTCATGGCGTTATAAATATAACAACAGCTACAGGCTAGGTGCGATGGAGGATCATGGTTGAGAAGGTGGAGAAAACTCCGCCGTTGCCGTGAACCACAGCTAGTTCAGCTCCGTCTACCTGGCGGCGTCCTGCCTTGCCTTGTAATTGGCGTACTGCGTCGAGCAGGTGGAAGATCCCTCCGGCATGACCGTGCGAGAGCATCCCACCGTGCGCGTTCACCGGACAAGTTGAACCCAGCCTCAACGCACCCGAGGATACGTACGGGCCGGCCTCACCCTCGCCGCAGAATCCGAGCGCTTCGACACCGGCCACCACGCTAAACGTGCATGCGTCGTGTATGTAGGCCAGATCGACATCGCCGATCTGGATTCCGGCACGTTCGAATGCTCGTGCGACGGCTACCCGGTCGCCCATCTCGTGCAGGTCAGGTGCCTTTGAGACCGTGTGATGGGTGGTTGCGGCACCATAGCCCGCTACTTGAACGTAGGGAACTGCGAGCGCGCGAGCGCGCTGAACGGACGTGACCACGAACGCGCCACCTCCGTCGGAGATTAGCGAGCAGTCAAACAGACGCAAAGGCGACGAGATCATGGGCGACGCTTGATGGTCGGCGAGGGTCATCGGCTTCTGTTTGTGAGCGTTGTCGTTTAGCGAGGCGTGATAGCGAGAGGTCACTGCCACGGCACCGAACTGCTCACTAGTTGTGCCATACAAATGCATGTGACGTTGAGCCAGTAAGGCGTAGCCGCTGATCATTGCAATCTGGCCGTAGGGAGCTTCGAAGTCTTCGCCTCCGGTGAGCGTTCCCGGGGCGCGGCCGCGGCCCGAGCGCCGGATCGACAGGCCATTTTCCCCATAGGTGCAAAGCGCCACTTCACACATCCCAGCGTCGACTGCAGCCGCCACGCTCAACAGTGCGAAGTGATGGGTTCCTGGTCCACCCACATCGGTCACTACTGCGAGCTCTGGCTGCAGACCGAGGTACTGGGCTACCCGAGTTGCATGCAGCATCATTGTCTGCGAGTAACCGGAGAACGAGAAGACCGCGTCGATGTCACTCTTGGTAAGTCCTGAGGCGGTGACAGCGCCGATCCCGGCCTCGGCTTGTAGTTCGATTGCGCTGCGGCCCAACTTGCCAATCGCCGTCTCTGAAACACCGACAATTGCGACTCGGTCGAGGACGCTCATTGGTCTGATGTCAGTCGCTTGGTGGCTGCGCACGTTCCCAGAGCAAACCATCACTACCGGTCGCGCGACATGTCCACCCCGGCGCGATCGCGTGAACAGTCCCTGAACAGCAGATCAGCGCAGGCCCCTTCACCGGCTGCTCCGCTCGTAGCGAGCTGAAGCCTTGAGTCGCCTCGATGTCGAGTACTGTGGTGTCTACTGCGTCACCGTCCGTTGTCCAGCCAAGGAGACGGCGGGACCACTTGACGCCTTGGGTTCTTGCGTTAGAGGCGTCCGTCGGCGGAGGTGTCGCGTCGTGATCGTGACCACGAGCGTCATCGTTGCCATCACTACGACCAGTCTCTTCCTTATTGCGACCAGTCTCTTCCTTCGCATCTATCGACCTTGTGATTGATGTCACGACTAGTCGCCTGAGACGATTATGGGAAGCCGACTTCTCAAGCAAGCCCCTGACGACACTCGTTATCTGCGCCACATCGGTGTCAATGCCAAAGACTCTTGACAACGGCTCGGGTTGAGCACAATCAACGTCAATTCTCAGCGAGATGCCTTCAGATCTGAGTCGTTCGGCTGCAAGGTCAAGCTTGGCACGTCCCACGAGCACTGCCAGAGTTTCGTAGGCATCTTGAGAATCCTCAATCCGAGACTCGTACCGCTGGATGACGGGCGCTTGCGCCACGGCTCGCGCACTGAACACGCCCCCGTGCAGAAACGAACGGATGCGGCTGATGCCCGCGATGTCAGCGACCTCGGCTGCGTGCAAAGAACCCGCTCCCCCAAACGCATAGAGCGTCACACTGGCTGGGTCAACATTGGAAGCTGCTAGCAGTTCGCCAATTGCAGAAGCTGCCTTTTGATGAGCTGTGGCGCGAACCTGTCGAGCCACTCGAACCGCATTATTCGTCCCCGTTGGGGACTCCAGATTGTGCGATCGAGCAGAGCTGGTCGGTCGGGTAACTCCGAAACTGTCAGATCCGAGAGACCCCGCAGATCCACCCGGTGATGTCAGACTCATGAGGGCCGCTGTCGCGGCGGCTAGGTCGAGGGTGATCTCGCCCGGAAGAGTTTCTCCGTCAATCAGGAACCCCGCCACGAGATCGGCATCGGTCAAGGTGGGCTCAGTACCACCTCGACCAAAAGCGGCCGGTCCCGGGATTGCTCCTGCGCTTTGTGGGCCAACCTCAATCTCTCCTGTTGTGAGCTGAGCAATCGACGATCCGCCTAGACCCACCGAGACAATCTCGGGGACCCGCAAGCTCACCTGAACACCCCGGATGCGGGGAGCGTCGTTCAGCAGGTATTGCCCGCCGCTCACCAGACCTAGGTCGAGGGTGGTGCCACCCATGTCGAAACTGAGTGCCACGTCATCACCGCAACGGCGAGCCTCGCTCGCAACCGACCCGACGCCAGCTGCGGGCCCAGAGCTATAGGTGCTGATGGCGGTTGTGCGTGGCATGCGGCTGCACGAACCGTCAGATCGCACGGCCATCAACGGCACTCCAAGACCTACCCCTTGCAGCACGCCTTCTGTGCGGTAGAGCAGCTTTGCCATGGGACGGCTCAGATACGCGTTTAGCACCGCCGTGTTCGTGCGCACTTCATCATCTGAAGCGTTGGATGTCTCTGACCCCAGCGTTAGCGGGATGGATCGCAGGTAGTGCGCCGGATACCGCTGGCGCACCACCTCACGCAGTTGCAACTCAGTCTCAAGCTCAGCTTGAGACAGGCTCACGACCACCTGCCGCACACCGGTTTGCACCAGCTTTCGACATGCCGGCAGGAGTGACTCGCTCCACTTTCCTGCCTCAATACCTACGACGTTTTCGGGCCGGACGAATACGCCTAGAGCTGATGCGACGTCGCTATCGCCATACAACGAGCTCGTCGCACCCTCTTTGACGATCAGTCCGACTACGTCTCCTGTGCCGGTGACCACTGAATTAGTGCCAATGGTGGTGGCGAGTCGCAATAATTGCAGCCCGCGAAGGAACTCTTCGAGGTTTAGCCCAAGAGCTGATGCTCCCTCAGTGAGACATGAAGTGACGGAGCGCGTGAGATCGAAGTGTGTCGTGGGGACTTTTGCTATGACCGTCCGTGCACCATCACTGAAGTAGCCGTCGGTGAAGGTGCCACCCATGTCGATGCCAGCAGTGAACTTCACACCAAGCCGACCCGAACTGCTAACTCGAACGGTTGCCGACAACCAAGCGATGCAAGCGACGTAGCGCCGCGACTGACACGGAGTCATCCAGGGGAGCAGTAACGATGAGATCTGCCCCGCAAGTGTCGCTGCGCTCCCTCAAATGACGCCTCAACGCATCCGCAGATGTCAACGCTGCAGACGGCAAGAAGCCAAGACCAGCAGAACATCCTCGTGGCGAGACCCAGCGTTCGTATCCCAGCCGCGAACCGTCACTCAACAACCCACTGCCCGACGTAGCCACCAGGATTAGCTGCAATCGCAAGTGTTGTGCGACGTTGCACACCATCTCGTGAGTCTCGGCGATCATCGCAGGCTCCCAACCCTCGCCGCTCACCTGTTCGACAACGGCTACTAGTTCCACTCCGCAGTTCTTGATCTGACGAACCTGGCCCGCTACATCATCGGTTGCATCGTCGAGGTAATCCAGTGCTTCATCGTCATCGTCAGACGTAAACACGATTGTGCCTGAATCCCTCTGCAAATCCTGTTGTGCGACCGACACTGGCCCACGCACCCGTCCCACCACATCCAGACACCCCGGCGTGGCAACCAGACCTGCCGTGACTGCAAGAGCCGAAGCTGTCTCATCTGGCCAGGGAGCACAGCAGTACGACAATCCCAGGGCGCGTGAACCCTCATCAAGGCAACGGATTTGAGCTTCAACCGTGTGTGGCGAGGATCGCCCGAGAGCGGCCGCGCATAGCGATCCATCCACCAGAGCACACAATCGAGTCATCTCGCGGCTGACCTATTCGGCTCCCGAGCGTTGGACTCAAGGGGGAACTCGTCATCGTTCACTTGCTGTACCGGGACGGGGTAGTCGCCGTAGTAGCGCAGTGCTTCCGCCGGGGGACGGCGCTGTGACCACTCGTCCACAAACTCGGCGTAGGGCTTTCCCAGTCTCAGCCGCTCGGCACGGATCTCCGCACGGCGCGCAGATGTCGCTGCACTGTCGACACGATCACGCCCAGGCTCCAGCACCACTCCATAGATGCGCTCGGCAAGTTCCACCGATGTAACCCCGTCGGCGACATCGTCCAACACCGCCGCCGGGTCGCGCTCCAACGCATCACCAAATCCGCCGCCGCAACCTCGAGCCAACACAACTACATCACCGTCACGCACCGTCACACCCTCAGAGTTGGTGTGACCGAACTCGTACTCTCCCGAGATGCGGCGCTGGTTCGCTAACTCCCGCACACTCATCGGCAGGTCATCAGCCCCGGCAGCAAGCAGTTCTTTGACGTCAGAACCCCGGATCATGATGCGAGGCTGTGCAGCTCCCGAATAGCCCCCAAACAACCCGTAGTTCTTCGTGAACCGGCTGCCGGTGCCGACCGAGTTGCTGCTTAGTTGATCGGTGCCGTGGATCACGAAGCAATCAGTCAGACCTACCCCACCACGGAACCGGCCCATGCCGCAGACATCTCGATCAAATCGGTTTCGGAAAAGGTAGAGCCAAGGAAACTTGCGCTCCTGTTCTTCCGGGCCGGGGCAATCCACGACCATTGCCCAGAAGAACCCAGCGCTGTGCTCACCGTCAAGGTCGAACCGGGCACCCTGACCGGTGGCGTTGCCGTTCGCGGGGCCACCAGCGATGGGGTTGCCGTACTGACCGGTGCCACCGAATTGGATCAAAAGCAGGTTCTCGGCAAACGGTGCCACTACACCGCGACGGTGAGTGCTGTCGTGGAGCATCCTCATGGCTGCGAGCAACAGTCCTTGAACGACCACTCGACCTGTGTGGCTGCCCGAGCCGGTGCCGGCATCACGGCTGGGTGCGTTGACGATGCTCGGCGGTGCGGTCAACTTGATGGGATCAAATAACCCGATCGACCAGCGCAAACCCCGGAACACGGTCGGGAACAGTGCTGCTGCAGAAGCCGCCCGAGCTAGGTGCCAGCGCAGATGGAACGGCCCGATTCCAGGCTCGGGCGAGGCACCTGCCAGGTCGATGACGATCTCGTCGCCTCGCTTGTGTAGTTCGACGGGTAGTCGGATCAGCCCATCGTCGATTCCGATCGTGTCCATGAAGACCACTGAGCGGTAGATGCCATCGTTGAAGCTGGCGATGCGGCGACGGGCTAGCGCAGCCGAGTTCTTGATTGACTCTCGCAAACCACCCACCACAAACGCAGCGCCACGCCGTTCAACTTCGCGCAGAAGTTGCTTGCGTAACCGCACGCAGACCGCGAGGCGTGCCTTCATATCGAGCGAGTTCTGGCGAGGCGTTCGAACCGAGTTCAACAAGAACTCGAGATGGTCGGTGTGGAACTCGAAGTTGCTGCCCACCCTCAGCGGCGTGATGTGCAGGCCCTCCTCGTAGCGGGTGCCGATGCGTGGCGACCAGCCTCCCGGAGAGCGAGAGCCGGTCTCTCCCTGATGGCCACCGCACGCAACCCATGCCAGCAGTTCGCCATCGGAAAACACCGGCATCATCAAGAAATGGTCATACGTATGCACCCCGCCGGCGTCGGGGTCATTGAAGAAGAAAATGTCACCATCCGCGAGGCCCACCGTGGGGTCATCCACGTAGTGCTTGAGAACGTACTTAACAGGGCCGTAGTGCAGCAGGGCATGCAGGATCACACCAGTCGACATGCCGGCAAGATCGCCCTTAGCAGTGAAGATGCCGACACCGAGATCGCCGGCCTGGAGCATCTCGGCCATGCTCAGGTATTTGCACACATCACGACCGTCGTCGATGATCGAGTCGAGTTTGTGCAAGAAGATCTCGAGGTCAACAGGGTCGATGCTGCCTTCGGCGGAGGCCTCGAGTGCCGTCGGAGACTCAAGTACTTCGCGGTGCAACACTTCAGGGTCGAGACCCGGGCCGGGTTTCATCAACGGTCGACCGAAACGTCCGACCCGCTCGCTGAGACCCATGGTGGCTACATCAACCAGCCTCCCCCGCGGATGCCTCATCGTGTTTGCTCTAGCACCCGTTGAAGCGCTGCGATGCTTCGGCGATCTCGGAGTTGTGCGTGAGCCAACCCGTGTGTTGAGCATCAAGCATGTAGTTCCATCCGGGCGGAACCGCCACAACCGTGTCGGTGTCTTCAAGCAGGGCCGGCCCGTCAACGGAAAACCCAACCGGCAACACCGCACGCTGAAACACGGGCGTTTGCTGCCAGCGATGATCAGGGGAGTCACGCTGTGTCAGATGGCCACCGCCAGCGCCGGATTGCGAATGCGGTTGCGGTTGTGCCCAACAAACATCACGAGTTGTGGGCTCCGGTGACGCACCAGCGGCCGCTCCCAGTCCATTGGAGCCTGTGACATTGGAGCTTGTGACGTTTGGGCGAGCGTTGAGCCGGTAACCAGAGGCACTGGCCACGAGCCGGAAGAGTTGCACCAGGATCCCCCCGTAGGGATGAGTCGAGCCGGGCCCATATGCGGCAGCAAACACTTCGTTGAACGCGTCACAGATCACCTCAATGTCAGCGGCTGTCTCGATGAATAGACGAGGTGACTGAAGCCGCACGGTGTGGTGTTGGCCGCCGTAGTTCATGTCAAGCTCGAGACCCAACGTCACCGAGTCAAGCCCGAACCCTTCTTCTGTCATGTCACGTTCTGCTAGTGCGACGAGACCCTCCACAACTCCATTGAAGGCGTCACCGGTGTTGTTGTAGGACTGACCGTCAAATAGCTCAACCATACGTGTGCGTTCATATGTCTGAACTACACCCATGGTGGCCACGCCGTAGGCGTTGAATTCGCTTCCGTGTGCGAATGTGGCGACCGTGGAGACGTCTGCATAACTCGCCACCGCAGCAGCATGAACCGGCCCGGCACCACCAAATGCGAACATCGTGAACTCACGAGGGTCATAGCCAGCGAGCGCTGTCTGGCGATAGATCTCCTGGCCCATCACGCCGTCAATCAAGCGTCGCACCCTCAGCGCCGCCTCAGCGACATCAATGCCGAGGGGCAGGGCGATGTGGCGTCTCAACGCACGCTCTGCACGGCGCCGATTCAACTTCATCGCACCACCAAGGAAGTGATCAGGATGGACGTATCCGAGCACCACATCCGCATCGGTAACAGTCGGTTCGGTGCCGCCATAGGAATAGCAAGCCGGGCCGGGCATCGAGCCGGCACTTCGAGGACCGACACGCAACTCGCCAGTGTCGGAGAGGTAAGCGATCGATCCTCCCCCGGCACCAATCGAGTAGTTGGCGATCACCGGCAGATGCACCCGCCAGCGATCGATGATCGGATCGAACTCGTAGTTGCGATCCTCGCCATCGATCACCAGGCCAACATCAAAGCTGGTGCCGCCCATGTCAGCGGTTACAACCCGGTTGAGTTTGTAGTCCCGGGACATGGTTGCCGCCCCAGCAAGGCCCGCAACAGGGCCACTTCCGAGCAGATGCAACGCCGTTGTGCGACTCGGAGAAGCCACCCCGCCAATGTTGCGAGCTACAAGTAGCGGCTTGTGATATCCGAGTGTGCGCAGCCGATCGCCGAGGTCTACGACATGTTCTTCGGTGTCAGGAGCCAGGAAAGCACTGAGGATTGTGGTGATGCTGCGCCGGTACTCATCAAGACGTGGCGCCACCTCCGATGACAGCAACACCGGACAGCGGCCAAGCACCGAATCGGGATACTCACGCCGCACGATCTCGGCGACTTGCTGTTCGTGAGTCGGGTTCATGAACGACCAGGTGAGACACACCGCAATGGCACGCACACCCTGGAGCACAAGGTGATCAACCGCTGCGAGCACGTCGTCGGTGCGAAGGGGCATGAGCACCTCGCCGAAGCAGTCAACCCGCTCCCGCACACCAACCCGTAGCGAGCGCGGCACAAGGTCATCGGGGCGTTGCGCTCGGGTGCGATCAATCTGTACTTCTAGGGGCATGCCATCGGCCCACGAACGCGAGCGGGCTACGTGAACGGTGTCTTCCTGGCCTGCTGTGGTGATAAGTCCAACCTTTGGCCCGGTGCGCTCAATGAGGGTGTTGGTTCCCACAGTTGTCGAGTACTTCACAGCCGCTGCGCACTTGAACACCTCTCGAGGCTCGTGCCCAAGACGGCGGGCCGCTTGACTAATGGCTTCGAACACGCCATCACCCAGGTCGGCATGGGTAGTTGCTGACTTTCCGGTTGCCTGCTTGCCACCCAAGACAACGAATGCATCAGTAAAGGTTCCACCGATGTCGACGTTCAAGAGGTTTGGAGCCTGTGGGGTCACGGCAGATTGTCGAGAGCTGCGGTCTCCGTCACGGGGGAGTCCTCACCAGCCACCGACAGTCGCACGGTCGATCACGGCGGGCACTCAAGACAGCGAATCAAGATCGATCTCTATGTCGTGGGTTATCGGATGACCTGGAGGGAGATACTCCACGTCGAACATGACCGCACAACCCGGGCAATAGAACTCAACGATCCGACACCACCGCGGATGCGGGCTGAACCCGAACTCCGTCGGCGGGTCAAACGGGATATGGATCTCACGAGGGTCGCGGTCGTAGACGAGGCACGACTCCTTGTAGTTGCGCGCTGCAGATCCCAGATCGTGACCGCAGCGGTTACAGACCCACCGGCGAGTCTGCGGATCGAGATCTAATGCTTCGGTGATGCGCCTGCGGCCTCGCCCCCCGAGATTCGCGGCATTTTGTGTCATATAGACCGAAAGTCACACAAATCTCGTTGGCGGCTAGTTCCAGACTGCTAGCAGGATGCCGATGACGGAGTAGGAGACAAGCGGGTACCCGCAGTTCATCAGGAACAGCTTGAAGCTGCGGCCTTCAAACGCATAGTTGATGGCATGTGAGGTTGCGATGAAGCCAACAGCCGCGAGTAGGCCAACACCGAGGCCCGCACCGGCGGAGTCGGCTTCTAGTCCCTGCAGCACCAAGGCCAGGCAGATCGTGAAGACGATGGCAGACACGATTGCGATCACATACGGGTACCACTGCCGCGGGGTGCCCCTCATGGCTTCCATGTCGGCGTCGCTGAGCCCAACCTCCCGCTTCCAGGGGTTGGCCAGCAGCGTGTACCAGGCTGCACCCAGTACTTGGTTGAAGATCACCGACACGATGATGGCGAGGTAGTTCAAACTCCCGAGGTCGAGGTTGTCCATTGCTCAACTCCATGTGGACCGAATGCTGTTCTCGGTTGTTCTACCAGAGCGTCGACGAGCGAACCGTCTCGGAGCCTGCCAGCTACTCGCTCCCGTCGAAGCCAAGGCACAGACGTAGAAACCGAAGGCGTCGAGGTACCAAAGATGTAGAACCCAAACGCGTAGATGTAACCGTTGCCGTTGCCGTCAGCGCACGTGCGGCCAGACTTAGGGAGTGAGCAACGCCGCAGCAGCCACACAGACCGGGCTGACATCTGCCGATATCGAGGAGCAGGCTCAGCGGCGACGCACCTTTGCCATCATCTCGCATCCCGATGCCGGCAAGACGACCCTCACCGAGAAGTTCCTGCTTTACGGAGGTGCCCTTAGTTCGGGAGCCGGGGCCGTAAAGACCAAAGGCCAGCGACGCTCAACAGCCTCGGATTGGATGGAACTCGAACAGCGCAGGGGCATCTCGGTGACCTCGGCGGTGGTGCAGTTCCCTTATAGGGGCGCGGTCTTGAACCTGCTCGACACACCTGGTCATGGTGACTTCTCAGAGGACACTTACCGGGTGCTCTCAGCGGTCGATGCGGCCGTGATGGTGCTCGACGCCGCCAAAGGGATCGAAACCCAGACCCGCAAGCTCTTCGAAGTCTGCCGCAATCGTGAAATGCCGATTGTGACATTGATCAACAAGTGGGATCGCCCGGCACGAGACCCCCTTGAGTTGCTTGACGAGATCGAAGATCAGCTTGTGCTCGATCCGGTGCCCGCAACCTGGCCGGTAGGTGAGGCTGAACGGTTCCGGGGCGTCATCAACCGCAGCAACGGCGAGTTCGTTCGCTACACCCGAAGTGCGGGTGGTGCAACCATCGCCACGGAAGAAGTTGTGGGAGCGCGGCGTGCCGCAGCCGAAGAGGGCGCCGCCTGGGACGAAGCTCAAGAGATGGTCGAGTTGCTCGATGCAGTGGTTGCGCCTTATGACCGCAAACGCTTCGAGGCCGGCGAACTGTCACCCGTGTTCTTCGGGTCGGCACTCACGAATTTCGGTGTCCGCTTGCTGCTTGATGCGATCGTCGACACGGCACCAAGCCCGAGCCCTCGCTTTGACTACAACGGTGATCCGCGACCCATCGACGATCCCTTCGCCGGGATTGTGTTCAAGGTTCAGTCCAACATGAACCCTGCGCATCGTGACCGGATGGCGTTCCTGCGGGTGTGTTCGGGACGGTTCGAGCGGGGCATGCCAGTCGTGTGTGGTCGCACTGGCAAGACGCTCGCCACGAAGTATGCACACACGGTTGTGGGGCGCGATCGCAGCACCGTGACCGAAGCATGGCCCGGCGATGTGATTGGGTTAGTGAACGCCGCCGCACTGCGCGTTGGTGATGCGATCTATTCGGGCACGAAGCCCGTCCGCTGGCCTTCGGTGCCGTCGTTTGCGCCAAGCAGTTTCTGTGTGGCGATGTGTAGGGATACGTCCAAGACGAAGCAGTTCCGTTCTGGTGTGCGCCAACTTGATGCCGAGGGTGTAGTGCAGGTACTGCGCCGTGATGGCACAGGTGAGAGCGCTCCGATTCTGGCTGCCGTCGGGCCGCTGCAGTTTGATGTCGCCAAGCACCGGTTGCGACACGAGTTTCGGGCACCGGTTGAGTTGACCCCCGCTCCCTGGACAGCAGCGAGACTTACCGATCCAGAGTCGGCCCGAGCGCTTGATGCAATGTCGGGAGTTGCGATTGCTCAACGTGACAGTGGTCAACTGCTGGCACTGTTTGAGAGCCCCTACTGGTTGGCTCGCCTACAAGCAGATCAGCCCGAGTTGACGCTGCAACGTCTAGTCGGAGAGGGATAGCGTCCGACGTATGACCGATCAGCCCAACATCTTGCTGATCGTCTCCGACGAAGAGCGCCGCAACGACTGGCTCGACGGGGTTGTTGAGTTGCCAGCCCATCAGCGTTTGGCGACAGACGGCCTGACCTTTGAGCGCTACTTCACGCACTCGTCGCCTTGTTCACCTTCACGAGCAAGCCTGTACACCGGTCGCTACCTGGCCGAACATGGTGTAGTCGACAATGTTTCGTTCCCGACTCACACGGCGCTTGATCCCTCAATTCCGACAATTGGCTCCTTGTTAAGCGAGCGGGGTTATCGCTGCAGTTACCTCGGTAAGTGGCATCTCTCCCATGGGGAGTCTCCTGAGATGCGAGCTCACGGCTACCGGGACTGGCAGGGCAATGATGTTCACTTCACCGGCAATCCCTATACCGGCCGTTACTTCGATCCAAAGATCGTCGACCAAGCAATTGACTGGCTGAACGAACGATGTGTTGACGGTGTTGGCACCCAACCCTGGTTCTTGACAGTCGCTCTAATGAATCCTCATGACATCATGTGGTTTCCCGCTGATCATCTCAGCTATCAGGCTGAACATCCCCAGCTCACCAAAGTGTTTGATGCGATCCAACAAATCCGGCTCGGCGATCTGCCCGTCTCAGCTCCCCCCGAGGACTACCCGCGCCTGTTTGATCGCCTTCCCGAGAACTTCAACGACGACTTACACACAAAGCCCGAAGTGCAGCGGGCATGGCGCTATGTCCGCAACCGCGAGCACTTCGTGGGTTCCATAGACGCTGAAGATCACGACACCTGGCTACGAGGTCTTGACTATTACGCCTGGTTGCACACAGAACTAGATCGCAGCCTGGCACGTCTGCTCGGGGCGCTGGATGATCTCAATCTTTACGACGAGACCGTCATCGCCTACACGTCTGATCACGGCGACGCCTGCGGATCGCATGGCCTGCGCGCCAAACTGCCATGCATATATGACGAGGTCATGGGCGTTCCGTTGATCATTAAAGCTCCGACGGCTCGGCGGGGTGCGACAACTAACGCGCTTGCAACACACGTCGATCTAGCAGCCACGATCTGCGCATTTGGGGGTGTCAATATCGCTGACACCCCGACACTGTCGGGCCGAGACCTTGGCCCGGTGTTGGCTGATCCGAGCACCTCGGTTCGTGACTTTGTTCTGTTTGCTCAGGACTCGGCGCAGTCCGAGATGATCCGCAATAGTCGCTACGCATTGCGTGGCTTCTTTGATGGTGACACTAAGTACGCCCGCTATTACGGCGTTGGTGGTGGCATCAAGCGTGACGGAACTGTTGATGAACAGGGCAAGATCTTTGACGTGGATTCGGCATTCGATGACCAAGACCACGAGTGGTATGAGATAAACGATGATCCATATGAGCTAGTGAACTTGGCTCATGACAGGGGTCGACGCCAGGAGTTACGAGCCTTGTTCGAGCGGTTGATCGAATACGAAGCACAGGAGTTGACACTGACACCATGAGTTACGGCACGACGATCACTCACGAAATCACAGACAACGACGGCGTCTCACACGATTATGGCGATTTCGCACCACCAACGACCAACGGACACGATACTCCAGCAGATGGTCTCTCAAAGACGCCCTCTCCCAAACCTCGGCCGCCCGTTTCGGATTGGGCTACCGACTTTGATCATGTTCACCCCGATTACGCGGCTCGCGCGCCTGAGATCTGGGATGAACTGCGTGACGAATGCCCGGTCGCTCACAGTGATCGGTACGGAGGCACGTGGCTGCCCGTACGTCACGCCGATGTTTCTGCAATAGCTGCCGATACCGACACCTTTAGCTCCAACGGGGTGGTGGTGCATGAGGGTCGGCCTGAGATTCCGGCTCCTGTCGGGTTTGCTCCGCCCATCACCAGTGATCCGCCGTTTCACAAGGTTGCCCGAAAGTTCCTATTGTCGTCGTTTGCTCCCCGAGCCATCGAAGCGAAACGACAGACAACTCGAGAGACGTGTCGTCAGTTGCTTGATGACTTGCTAGTTGATGTCGCTGCGGGCCGTACCAATCTTGTCGACGCCGCGCTGGGTTACACCCAGCACATCCCTGTGCGAGTGATTGCCGACATGCTTGGCGTACCCAGCGAAGACGGCGACAAGTTCCGTGTGTTTATCCACCGGATCATGGAACAGCCGGGATTTGAACTCAACGTCGAGTACGAAGATTCGATCGACTTCTATCTCGACACCCTGATCGCGGAGCGGGCCGAGGAGCCCCGAGACGATCTGATTAGCCACATGACACATGCCAAGTTTGCGGGCGAACCACTTGCGCACGAGCATGTGCGGGGCACGTGTGCGTTGCTAATCATTGCCGGTGTGGACACGACATGGTCGGCGATCGGTGCTTCGTTGTGGCATCTGGCGCAGAACCCTTCCGACCGACAGCGCTGGATTGATGATCCTGGGGTTCGCCCGTTCGCTGTTGAAGAGTTCTTGCGCTTCTATGCGCCTGTGACGATGGCTCGCCTTGTCGCCAAGGACACCGAGTTTGCGGGTTGTGAGATGCAAAAGGACGACTGGGTGCTGCTGCCGTTCCCTGCCGCCAACCGCGACCCTGAAGCGTTTGAGGATGCGGGTCGTTTTGTGATTGACCGTCGCCGAAACCGTCACACTTCGTTCGGCTTGGGCATTCACCGTTGCTTAGGGTCAAATCTTGCTCGCATGGAGTTAACGGTGGCCCTTGAGGAGTGGATGGCTCGTGTTCCGCACTTCGAGTTGGCTGACCCTGAGGGTGTCAGGTGGTCGACCGGTCAGATCCGCGGTCCTCGAGAGCTGCCTGTGAAGGTGCTCGAGTTAGCGGCATAACGGCGCTGCCTTCGACGGGTTCGGGTCGCTGTCACGCCAGCTTGCCCCGTCGGATTGCGAAACTTGGCCCTGGTTCGAGCCTGTCGAAGTGGCATGTCAGGGGTCACCAGATGAGACTGAAGCGGTGCATTGGGATCGGTGCATTGGGCCGCACATCGATAGGGGGTTGACCGCTTGAGGTTGCACAAGTTCGGCAGCGTTGATGCCTTCGTTGCCCTGGATCTTGACGGCGCGGAAGTTGGTTCCGGGCCTGTGCGCTGGGCTCGCCGGATCCTGCAAGGCGGCGCCAAAGACTTGGCCCGCTCACAGACCTACACGTATGCCGCGTTGGGTATGCGTCGCAGTGGTTGCTCGGCCGGCATCAGCGCCGAGGCGCCTGACCGGGCCCAGGCCGTTACCGGGTTTGTCGCCGAAGCTGCTGCATTGGTGGCCAGTGGCAGCTACCTGCCGGATGCCGCCAAGGGTGTGTCTGAGGCCGATCTGGCACCTCTTCGTGCCGCTGACCCTCGAACGATTAGCAGGCTCGGCGACTTTGGATCGGATTGCGAAGCCCTCTCGGCTGCAGTCGCAGCGGAGTCGGTGCTGAGCCTTGATGGCGCCACGGTGTTGATCGAGGGCTTTGCGGATCGTTGCGCTGCGATGGCGCAGGCCGTGTCAGCAAGGGGTGCTCGGGTCGTGGGAGTTAGTACTCCTCAGGGATCGCTCGTGAAGCGTGGCGGTGTTGACGCCGACGCTCTTCAGGAGGCTTGGACGGAGCACGGTGGAGGTGCCCTTGCTGCCCTTGCCTCGAATTCGGGCACTGATCTGGCCAAGCCAGCAGAGTTGTGGTCGGCTGCTGCTGATGTCGTATTTGCCGCCTCCAAGATGGGGATCGTCCATCACGGCGTAGCGGGAAGCCTGGATTGCAAGGCGCTGGTGCCCGCTGGACGGCTCGCCTTTACGTCTAGGGCTCTGGCTGTATGCCGCAGGCGCGGCATCGTTGCCGTGCCTGACTTCGTGTCGCTTGCTGGCTCAACTGTCGCTGCGTGGAGCGATCCCGCAAAGACCGACGCCGAAACCCGCTCTGAGATTGAGTCGACCGTGGCTGCCCTCATGGCCGAAGCCCTCAAGCCAGACGATGGGCCCTTCCTCGGTGCTTGCTATGAAGCGGAGTCCTTCCTGCTCACATGGCAAGACGAACTGCCCTTTGGACGGCCACTAGCGGCTTGAGCAACTTGCGCCCCGGCGCTCCGCTAGCCTGACAGGCCGCTAGGGGCTGTAGCTCAGTTGGAAGAGCACCTGCTTTGCAAGCAGGGGGTCGTCGGTTCAAGTCCGATCAGCTCCACCACTTGTGCCCGCGGGTATCGCGGTTGACCGTCACGAGGACGAAGACATCAATCCGAACGACTGCCACTCCGATGCCGATGCCGGCTTCTGAGGTACTCATCAACCCACAGTCGTGAACTGCGCCACTTCCCATCGGCCCCGCGGGTAGCCCGCAAGCGCCCCCGACCAGCCGCCACCCGCAACGCTGCTGCCTTAATCTCTGCGGTTTCAAGCGCCGACAGCGGCACGAGTTGCGCCGAACCAGCCATCGCCGGCACAACAAACCGGTAGAGGTTGTTGAGGATCGCTCTGGCAATCATCTCAGCAAGCTGACCGGGCTCGCCAGCATCGCCACGTTGCAGAGCACGCAGGTAGGCATTGCGATCCCGCTTGAAAATGATCGCAGGCGGATACCCGAGCCGCACCAGGATCAGATTCATCAACAGTCGCCCGGTTCGTCCGTTGCCGTCAATGAACGGGTGGATTTGCTCGAATCTGCAATGCAGTTCGGCGAGCCGCTCGGGAAACACACCTTTCTGGTCTCGAAGTTGGTTGACATCAGCGATCCAGTCGCTAACAGCACTAGGCACTAACGGCCACGACACGGGCGTCATGCCACCGGGGAATTGATGGATCTCGTGCCGTCTGAAGCTTCCCGGACGTTCATTACTTGACGCATCAGGGTGCGGCGCGACCTCCCACACCGGCTCCATTGCTTGCTGATGCACCTGGCGTACCTCGGTAACGGTAAGCACATCCGTGTGACCAGCAACCTCGGCGGGACTGCTGGCCTGTCCGTATACCCACTCCGCAGCGTTGGCGTACCCTCGTACTTCCAAATACTCGCGTAGCTCCTTGTTGCCAACGGCACGACCCTCCGCCAGCAGTCGCTCAACCTGCTTAAGCACGAGCGTGTTGCCTTCAATGGCGGTTGAGTGATGAGCTTCGGAGTACCAGAGGTCACGCCAGATGTCCGCCGCGATTGCTGGCTTCGGTAGCCCGCCCATACGCGTCCACAATTCTGTGACGGCCGACTGCAACTGGGAATAGATCTCGCTACGGGTGGGACGCCCCCGGCGCACCTCTTGTTCGCCTGACACAGTTCAAATGGTACCGAACATCTACGAGCTGTTCGGTCCGATCACAACTAAGCGAACCGAACAACTCACAGACACTGTGAGCCCTAACCCCTCCCCAGGGACATGATCTATTGATACTGTCTAGATAGCAGAGACTGATATCTTCTTCATATCAGCAGGTGATATCTTGATTATGTCATAGGCGCGTCAGGGAGTGCGAATGGCTCTGCCGAGGATCTTCGAGCCACCGACACTGCGGGCAGAAGATCACCTAGTGCTCACGGAGATTGAGCGACTACACGCTGACCTGTCTCGTTTTGTCTCGTACAAGTCACGGCGCTGGTACGGGCAACTTCGCAGGATGGCAATTGCTCGCGCTGTGCGTGGGTCGAACTGGATCGAGGGCTACCGGGCCTCGCTCGACGACGTACTCGACACGATCGAGGGAAACGACCCGCTTGAAGCCCCGCCAGCAACACGCTCGGCACTGGAGGGCTACCGGGACGCAATGACGTACATCTTGCGTCTTTCTGATGCTGGATTACAGGTTGACGAGACACTGCTCCGATCACTGCACTTCATGATGACAAAGCACGACTTGAGAGCATCATCTGGTTTATATCGAAATGGTGACGTTTGGGCCGAAGACGCTTCCGGACTGGATGTGTATGAGGCTCCAGACGCTGATCTTGTCGAGGGTCTGATGGCTGCGCTCGTAAGGAGTGTCAACAGCCTCAGCACGACGCCATCTCTTGTGCGAGCCGCCATGGCGCATCTGAACCTGGCCATGATTCACCCGTTCCGAGATGGCAACGGGCGCATGGCACGGGCGCTACAGACAATGGTGCTGTCGGGTGCGGGGGTGGCCTCACCCGAGTTCTCGTCGATCGAGGAATACCTGGGACGCAATACCGATGCCTACTACGCAGTGCTCAGAGAGGTTGGCCAAGGTTCCTGGAATCCCGGCAACTCGACACGCCCGTGGATCCGCTTTGTGCTAACCGCCCACTACCGCCAGGCCTGGATTCACTGGAGAAGGATCCGCGAGACGGAGGCCCTCTACGACTCGATCGAGCAACTCGTAGCTGGACTGCGACTGCAGCCAAGAACCGTTGGTGCATTGGCTGACGCCGCCCGGGGCCAGCGGATTCGACGCTCGAACTACATGTTCCTCATCGAGTTGACCACAGGTGATCCGGTCTCCGAGCTCACGGCGAGTCGCGATCTCAAGGGCTTGGTGGATGCTGGCTTGCTTGAACCGAAGGGTGCCGGCCGCGGCCGCATCTACTACGGCTCAACCGAACTGAAGCAACGTTGGCTCGAGGTGCGCGCCACACGTCCACCAACCTCCGACGATGACCCCTACCTCACGCTGCCACAACCACGACTACCCGGAGTCACCGACTAAACCGAAACCTCGTCCGAACACGTTCCAAATGTTCGCCTCAGGCACACCTAACCGAACCGAACAACTCACTTCACGGTTAGTCGTTAATGCCTCACCTATGTGACATGTCAATGCTGCAGGGGCTGTTGCAACGAGTTGACCGGCATTAGCATTCGAAGTGCCAAGTGTTGACTCACAACTGGAGTCAACTCAAGGTGCCTGGTGTCACCGCCGTGCCCTAGGAACCGGTGGGAGGTGAAGTGAGTGGCGTGCAAGAGAGCGGTTGAGCCCGACAGAAGCTGCGTCTACACGATCTCACAGTCGAGTGAGCCTGACAATGAAGAACCCAACCTGCACACTCTCCGATGCTCACATTGCGGAGCTGAGGTCACGGCAGAACTTCACGAGATCACTTTGACAAGGCGCAGGGGCAGCCGGAGGTCGTCACCGTGGCTCTTTGGGTTAGCGCATCTGTTTGACTTCAGTGGTCGCTTTCACCCAAGGACTCGTCGAGGGTCGATGGATATACAACAAGCCGCTGCCAATCAGATCGCCACGGCATGGCTTACCGTCGGCAACGCACTTCGCACATCAATGGCACACCATGACGCTCACCTACACACACCGAGTCAACCCGCTAAACGGTGAACGAGCGCGAGAACAAGTCACCAGCCAAACCTCACCCGCGACCGGACATAGCGTCAGACTTAACAGCGACACACGTTGCGTTCGTTCGCAGCGGACCGTTACCACCACCCGAAGACTTGCATGCCTACGGGGATGTCTCGGTAGATATTCCCGAGAGAATCGTCAGGATGGCCGAAGCACAAGTTGATCACGAGATCCAAATGGATCGGCGCTACGTGACGTTGTCTTTTGCCGGACTTGTTGCCGGCTTTGTCATGGCCGCGATGTTTCTCGGTGCAGCTGTCGGGCTAGTAGCTGTCGGGCATGCAATTGCCGGAGTTGCCCTAGCGACCCTCAACCTCACGGGCATAGCGACTGTGTTCGTGCATCAGGTTCGGCACGACGACTAAACGCTGCTTAGCGTGGTGCATGATGAGTTCAGGCGCAAAGGATGAGTGACGGATGACGAGAGTGGGGTTGGGCCAGATTCTGAGTCGGCCGGGGGAGGCGGAAGCTAACCGTGAGGCGACGTTTGGTGCTGCCGAGTCTCTCTTTGAGCAGGGTGCTGAGATCGTGGTGCTGCCAGAGATGTCTGTTCCCTGGTACAGCAGCAACCGAGCCGTGCTTGAGCCTCTTGCAGAACCACTTGAGGGGCCAACGGTTAGCGGGTGGCAGTCACTCGCAGCACACCACGACGGACTACTCGTCGCAGGATTCTGTGAGCGAGTCGGCGATGTGATCTTCAACTCGGCAGTGGCAGTTGACGCCAATGGCCTGGTGGCTCACTACCGCAAACTTCACCTGTTTGACGTCGAGAAGCACTGCTTTGCGCCGGGTGACCTTGGCTTGAACGTCGTAGACACCCGCTGGGGCAGGATCGGGCTTTGCATTTGCTATGACTTGCGATTTGTCGAGGTGGTAAGGGTGCTCGCCCTTCGGGGCGCGGATTTGATCTGTGTGCCAACGGCCTGGGTTCGTGGATTCGATCGCCGCCAATACGCCGAAGGCGAACTGATTGCCCACGCCGAAGGCGCTCTCGTGCAAGCGAATCTCAGCCAGGTCTTCGTCGCTTGCGTGTCACAAGTCGGCGACGGCGACAACGTTGAGATGTTGGGCTCGTCAGTCGTTTCCGACCCGTATGGCCAGATAGCCGCCGGCCCAATGTCCACCAGAAACGAGGGCCTCCAAGTTGCTGAACTTGACCTCGGCGAGGCTCTTCAGGCGCAGTGTCGCAGCCCGCTCATCCGACCTCGCGACGACCGCCGCACCGATGTATACGGCGTCCGCTCAGGTGACGACTGGCTGTAACTGACGCACCGTCATCCTCGGAGTCCTCGAGATGCTCGGCTGAGGATTAGGTGATTGTTAGGCCTGACAGGAACCGATTCGCTTCGCCCACCAGCATCGAACGCAAAGAGTGCGACCCGACAACCGAATAGAGACAGAATGCTCGTAGGCCTACTTGGAAGAAACGCTGACAACCAGACTGGCCGGGGATTGGTCTCAACAACCTCTCCGGCCGGAACTCTGCAGGTCGCAAGACCCGCAGCCCTGATGAACCGAACAGCGTAGACGATGCCGACTCGCGAGCGAACTCGATCAGCGACATAAAGATCCCACCCCGACCCATCGACTCCACCGCTTCAATTCCGTAGTCATCACGGTTGGGTGGCAGCGCAAAGTTCGCAGCATGTAACACAACAAGTGAGACCTGCGAGGCCGACAACGCAGGGTCAAGCTCAGATGGGTCTTGTTGCGTGGAGAGCTCAGCCTCCCAACCGGATGGAACCCGGACACTCACGCCGTGTCCTTCAAGCAGGATCGCCACGTTCAGCGATCTACTGCGCCGCACATGCTCTTCAAACGTCTTCCAAATTCGAGGTCTAGTTCTGCTCTGCCCTCAGATTGTCAGACCAATCAGAGTCAAAGCCCCAACAACGGATACGACTGCAGCCGCCGATTGCTTTGACACCCGATCAGCAACGTCAAGTCGGCGATGTAACACCCGCAGGTCTGCGGCACTCCGCACGCCACGATTTGCGAGCACACTCAATCCGCGTACGCCACCAAACGTTGCACCTATCACGAGACCTTGCATTACTCCAGCACCAAGCAACGCTGTCAGCAAGAACAGAGGCACCAGCGCCGTGTTAATCACTGTGGCCACACCACTTCCTAGCTGCAAGCCGAAGCCGCCGCCGTACACCCAACCGCGAAACGCCGTCAGCCAGTCTTCGTTGACTTGGCGGTGACCACCGAGGCTCAACTTGCTGAGATCCCAGATTGCGGCAGTCATCGCCGCAATGGCAAGCAACGCCAAACGCCACTCAACACTCCAGCCCGGGAAGCCGAGCCCATAACCAACAGCCGCGACAACGGCACCAACACAGGCACCACCTGCGATCGCACCCAGGGTCAACCACGAGACCGTCACGACATACGTGTTTCCTCGAGCCCGCTCACCTAACGGGCTGATGCTTGTGAGCATCGACACTCCTCAAGGCGACCACGCCGAGCGAATACCTGCCAAGATCGCCACAACCATGCCGATGACCAGCACCGGGTTCATGGTCGCCTCATGGCGGCTTGGCGGCGTTGCCGTGATCTTCGCCGAAATGGACGGAGTCCTTCACTGAGGTGGCGGCGTTTCCAGGCTTGGGTGTCCAGGGCCGATGCCAGACTCCCGGAGAGCTTGGTCGGCTCGTTCGGCACGGGTCTGGGGTGATGTGCGTTGACGACGAGGGCTAGCACTGGTGGCAGGGCCAGGATCGTCGGCTAGCGCCTGAGCAAGCAAGTTATGGATTTGCTTCCAGGTCGTCGCGGTTCCCGATCCGATGATCCGATCGGTCGTACCCGAAACAAGTACGAAATAGGGTGACCCTGGTACTTCGTAGTCTGCCAAGCCGCAGTTGACATCACAGCCTTGATGCCGCCGGGGACGAGTGCATCAAACGTCGAATCGGACTCGTGGATGCGGTCTTGCCCAACCAGCACCAGGCGCGTCCCACTACCAGGAAGGGACAACGATGGATCTGCGAACGCATCCCAGAATGGCTTGCAGGTACGACAACCCGATGAAATGAACGCAAGCAGCGTGGTGTGACCGGTACCCGCAACACCGACCTTTGTGGACGATCCACTTGGTGTCACTCCAACAATGTCGTGTGCCATGCTGGGCGTGGTAACGGATGACACGCTGGTCGGTTGAGCTACCGATCGCGACTCAACATTCGAGTCCTCGTCAAGTTGTACACCCAGGCCTGCAAGTGCTCGCAAGATCTCGGCATGGGTTCGCAGTAACCCGAAGACGATCACCGCGAGCAGTGCAACGGCTACCGCTAGCAGTCCGACAAGGATTGCCACGCTCTAAGGCACCTCCTTCAACAGTGTCTACGGTGCAACGACATCATCGACACTGTCATCGCTGTCATCGACACTGTCATCGCTGTCGGTGTCGTTGATATCTTCAACATTGTCGTTGATGCCTTCAACACTGTCACCACCGTCGCTAGCAGCGACATCCTCACTCGCTTCGGCCTCGCTGCCATCATCAATGTTGTCCTCGTCAATGTTGTCAGCGGCTGGTGCCGCAAGAACGAGGTGATGACTATGGATCAGAGTTGCCACTTGGGCGCGAGTGACGGGTTGTTCGCTATTGAACTGTCGATGTAGACCCCAAGAGTCACCCGCACCTAAATGGCTGTCGTGTTCAACGGCCCAGTCGATGGCGTCCTGGTACCACGGTCGAGAAGAATCCTGTTCCGAAGCGGACTCCTCAACAGTCTCTGACGAATTCGACAAGTTCGAGAGCCGGTGCAACATGACCACGACTTGAGCCCTTGTCACTGCCTTTGAGGGCTGAAACTTGCTGTCTGCAGTGCCTCGTACGACATTGTTACTGACCGCCCATTGGATGGATCTAATGTAATCGGAGTCGTCTGGAACGTCGTCAAATGCCAGGTCATCTGCCGCAGACTGCTCGTGTTCAGTCTCGGTGTCACTCGTCGGAGGTTGACCGGCATAGCGCCACAGAAACGTCACGAATTGTGCGCGTGTCACTAGACGTTCGGGACCAAATAGATCGTCCTTGAGCCCGCTTGCAATCCCATTGTCGGCCATACACTGAACCGCTTCGGGCATAATAGGCTCCGGGCGCTACATCATTGAATCCCAGGTGCAGACACGGGAGATCATGCAGTCGGGTTGCCTCACTGTTGATGACGGGAGCTGTCGCGCATGAGTTGTCCCACTGCCAAGGTGGAACGCATGTCACAACCCTGCATGCAATCGGACCGACACATATGTCCTGGTTACACTGACCATAGCGAAACTCCAAACACTCGGATCGCCGGGTTTGGCAGCCTCCTTCGCAACGGCAACGCGCCGGTGAGCATGAGTAACAGATACCACCGGGACGACACGAGCAACCCTCGTCACAGATCAAGTTACAGTCAATGTAGAAGCGAGGTCGCGGCTCATCTATAGAACAGAAGTCCGAGTTATCGACCTTCCACCAACCTGCAACTGCAGTGCCGGGCGGGCACGTATTCTCGCCAGTGAGCTTGCAACAGAACTCTGTCCAGCCATCACAACATGGCGAGTTTCTCGCACACTGCAATCCTTGACACCAGATGATTACGGATTGAGCACTAACCGGTCGAACTGCAAAGGCAACGGGAGCGACTGCCATTGCAGTTGCTCCCATAGCTGTCTTGCGAAGGAAACCCCGGCGTGAAGCGTGGCGATTGACCAGTCGTGAGACTCGACTTACAAGGCGGCGGCTCATTTGTTGCTGTTACCGGTATGAATGCGAAACGATTCGGACGACTGGACCGAAGCCGACGACTTGACACCTATTGCTTCGGGCAGTGCAGTGAACATGACAACTTCAAGCAGTGTGATCGTGCAGATCATTAGCAGTAGCGCGAACAAGTGAGTTGTCCCCTGACCGATTGCCGTGTCAACCACGGTTCTCACAGTCTCTCCTGTAACAGCCGCAGCAATTGACACTGCAGCCAAGGCAACATTGCCAGCCAGATGAATCCAGGAAGGTGGTGCGCTTAGATCTCCAAAACATCCACACGATTCAATGCCGACTACAAGTCCACGCCAGACCACAAATGCAAAGACCAAATACGTCAATGCGACCGCAGCGGTAAACAACCAGGCTCCCGTTACTAGTGCTCCCGCACCGACGATTACCTCAGCACTGCCGGCCGGCCGCGCGAGCCAAACACCTCCCCGCAGCCTCAGCGACTTGAACAGGGAAGCTGCGCTTTGCGGCACCAGCAGTTTCATAACGCCTGCAACCGCAAGCAACAGTGCCGCCGAAGCGTGAAGCGCAACCAGCAGATGCATAAGCGGCGACACTACTAACAGGCATTTACACCTGCCAACCGTCAAGATACTTTCTTGTGATCTATCAGTGCGTCACATGATAGATCATCGTGAGAAATTGCCGGATTGCAGCTTATTACTGGACCGCACGTTGAAGCGTCGTGACGCGCTACCGTCTCTAGATTCCAGGAGTCCGGTAGCCGTCACGAGTCCATAGGACGGGGAAATAGTTCTCGTCCATTTCGTCATCACAGAGGTGCGCGTAGCGCGAGTAGACGGGTCCGTTACCGTCACCGAAACCTTGCCGACAGAACCGTGCTTCGCTACTGCCGCAGTGCAACACCAATGCCCTGCGGTGATGAGGAGACCTGTTAGGTCCCGATCCGTGCCATGTCCACCCGTGATGGAACGCTCCGCTTCCGGCTTGAACCTCTATGGGTGCGATGTCTAGAAGCGCACGTGCTGTTGCCCCGGCGGTCGACACACTTTCCGTGTAGTCCTTCGGTGCGTGAAACTCAGAGGCTGGATCGGCCCCGGTGGGCCAGCGATGCGAGCCGCGGGCTAGCTCCAGCGTTCCACTCGCCGCGGTCGTGTCGTCCAGCGCAATCCAGCAAGACAGCATCTCACGGGGCTTGTACCACGCAAGGTAAGCGTTGTCACGATGAAAGCCCAGTGACTTGGCACCTGGCGGCTTCCACAACACGTTGTCCTGGATGATGCGCGCCCCTGGCCAACCGGCGAGTTGTGCAATTGCCTCACCAAGCCGCGCGTCCAGCACGACCTGTGCGATCAAGCGATCGGCCCTCCAACCGTTGCAGATCTGGCGCGTGAGGCTCGGATCGCTGTCGGCGTATTGCCAGTTGACTTCATCAGGCGCAACACCCGTCTCAAACTCGCCCCGAAACAGCCGCTCAAACCGAGACTTAAGCGGCTCAATCAGCGCCTCATCAATCAGCCCGTCAACAACTACGAAACCGTCTTGCGCAAACCGCTCAACGTGACGCCGGGCCAATACCGGTTGTTCAGGCGCTGCCATTGCGCCTCAAAGTGCTAGATGGTCTTGGGCGGGAAACCCAGACCTTCGCGGTCATGGCCCGACATGTCAGCATTGAGGCGGGCCTCAGACATTAGTTTCGCCACGACTGGGCCGACCTCGGTGGGATCATCGGACTGCTCAGCGACGGGGCCGAGATGCCAGCCCTCGGCAATGCCCAGGTGCCTGCCCCGTACATCAAACACTCGCCCAGTGACTTTGGAGGCCTCCGGGCTAGCTAGCCAGGTGGTGGTTACAGCTATCCAGCGAGGGTCAATGCTGTCGATGAAGCTCTGAGGTGCATCGGCGCCTCCCATTAGCGGAGCGGTCAGTCGCGACCAGGCCGTTGGTGCCAGGCAGTTGACAGTCACTCCATAGCGCACGAGTTCTTGGGCGGCAATGACGGTGAAGGCCGCTATGCCAGCCTTAGCGGCCCCGTAGTTCGTTTGTCCGACGTTTCCATAGATGCCCGACGGCGAGGACGTGTTGATAATACGTCCGTAGGTTTCCTCGCCTGACTTCGCCTTGTTGCGCCAGTAGACGGCTGCGTGATGGGACGGCCCGAATGTGCCTTTGAGATGCACTCCGATCACTGCGTCCCAATCGTCTTCGGTCATCGAGAAGACCATGCGATCACGCAAGATGCCCGCATTATTAGCCACGATGTTGATATCACCAAACGTGTCGATCGCCTGATGCACCATCGACCGTGCATCATCAAAGCTCGCGACATTGCCACCATTCACGACGGCCTCGCCTCCGGCCGCGGTGATGTCATTCACTACTTCCGCTGCCGGTGTCAGATCGCTGCCACCGCCGAACTGGTCACCACCCAGATCGTTGACGACGACCTTGGCACCATGTTCGGCGAGCATCAGCGCATGCTCACGCCCGATGCCCCGCCCGGCACCAGTTACAAGTGCGACCTTGCCTTCAAGAAGCTTGCTCATCAGTTCTCCCTCTCAGCGATGAGGATTCCGGGTTCGTGCCCCCGCCAAGACGGTGCTGCAAACGGTCAGTCGCCGGGGCATACGTGAGCGAACGCTAGCGCCCATGACACGACGCTCAATTGCCTCAAACAGACGCCAACCTGCGTGTGGGGACTTGTTCTTTGGCAAGCCGTTAGGGCGCGTTTGAAGCGGTGTAGCTATTGCCAATCACCAGCCGCGAGCAACCCAATCGTCTAGTTGCGGGGCTTCCTTGCCAATTGTGGTGTCATCACCGTGGCCAGGCAAGACAACTGTGTCACCATCGAATCGTCTGAACATACGATCTTCGATTGATTGAATGATTGTCGGGAAGTCGCCACCCTCGAAGTGTGTCGCTCCCGGGCCGCCCGGGAACAATGTGTCACCTGTGAACAGCAGCGGAGTCTGTTCGACATGAAACGACATGGAACCGGGTGTGTGACCCGGAGTGTGCAAGGTGCGTATGCGCAGGCGACCAACTTCGATCACCGTGTCATCCTCAAGCAGATCGTCATAACTCGGCAACATCGCCGCGTCCTCGGCGGTGACCCCAACTCGATATCCAGCGTCACGCACCGCGGGAATGGCCTGGATGTGATCCCAGTGACCGTGCGTCTCAAGCACTGTGCGCACTCCTAAGCCACGGCACAACTCAAGCAGCCGTTCATGTTCGTTGGCTGCGTCAATGAGCACCGCTTCACCGGTGGAGGTACAACGGATCACGAAAACGTTATTGGCTACAGGACCAACAACGACCTTGTGAACCTCAACACCCGTGTCCGACCAATGAAGTGACATGCGGCGAACCCTAACGCGCAGGCTTGTGATCTACCGTTAGCGTGACTCGGTCCCTGGCACGAGTTCTAACGTTGAACCGAGCCAGGTAATACAACTGCCAACCTCAACCTCCTCAATGGCAGACCGTCCAGTTTCAGATTCTCCAAAGGAGAAGTTAGGTATGCAGATCAACAGTGTCGGAGTTGTCGGCACAGGCACGATGGGTAGCGGCATCATCGAGATAACCGCTCGGACCGGCATTTCGGTAACCGCTTATGACATCTCGCCCGAAGCACTTGAAGCCGGTCGCACACGTGTGTTTCGTTCAATGGACAAGGCTCTTAGCCGGGGCAAGCTTGACGAAGCAACACGTGACTCTGCGGAGTCTGCGATCACCTGGACGATGGACTACGACGACTTTGGTGGTTGCGATCTCGTGGTTGAGGCTGCGCCAGAAAATCTGGAATTGAAACAGGATGTCTTTGGCCGGCTCGACGACGTCCTCGGCTCCGACGCGATCATCGCAACGAACACGTCATCCCTCTCGATTATCGACATCGCCATGGCCACATCACGTCCCGAGCAGGTGCTCGGAATGCACTTCTTTAATCCGGCGACCATCATGAGACTGGTTGAAGTGATCCGCACAGAACTGACATCAGAATCAGTTGCAACTACAGCCAGTGCCTTCGCATCCGAGACGCTCGGAAAGCGCGTTGTTCCGACGCCCGATCGAGCCGGATTTGTAGTCAACAGACTGCTGATTCCCTACGTTTGTGCAGCAATTGCGATGTACGAGGAGGGCAAAGTCTCCGCGCAAGACATTGATGACGCTATGCGGTTCGGTGCTGCTCACCCAATGGGTCCGCTAGCACTGGCCGATCTGATCGGTACGGATGTGTGCTTGTTTACTGCCGAGTCGTTGTACGCCGAATATGGCGAACCCTTCTATGCACCACCCCCACTGTTGCGTCGCATGGTTTCGGCTGGACGCTTGGGCCGCAAGAGCGGGCAGGGGTTCTACTCGTACTAGATCAGATCCTGGTCAAGATCGACCATCGATGCGGGGGCCACATCAAAGCGGAGTCTTGCGTCGTGTTGATCTAGCGGGTTGCGTTGAGCCTGTCCCACCGATCTGCGATTTCGCGAGCTTCAACCTCAAACGAGATCGCCCGGTATGCCTGAGCGTGACTCTTTAGGCGCACGAGGTTGCTCAGATATTCACGCAGGTAGCTCGACAAGAATCGTGTGACACCAATCTGTGCAAACTGCTGAACGTGAACAAGTTCATGAGCGAGCAGTTTGCAGCCACCTGATCGGTCATCATCTCGTCGCAACAGGATCAAACGTCCGAGAGTCATTCCGCTATAGCCGGGCGGCAACAGAGCGAAGACACGGATTCGTACTGCACGAGCGACACTCACAGCGACATGGTCATAACTGTTGAGCTCAACTGCTGTGAGGCGTCTCACGCGAGGTGCGTTCTCCAGTTGGAGCTACTGCCTGCAGGATTGGCCAGATAAGCGGAGTCGCTGCCGTCCCTGCCGACCACATGCCAATCCTGCAACCACCCAGGCAGTTCGCTCAGACTCTCAAGAGTAGGAATGTCTGCTGGCACGGCACCGACATGTTCTTCGTGACGCCAGGTAACCGGATAGGGGATGTGTACCGCAGATCCTCCAAGTTCAAGGACTGGCAATACATCCGATCGCAGTGAGTTACCGACCATCACGAAACGTGATCGGTCAATCCCGTGACGCCGCAATAGTTTGTTGTAAGCGTCAGAGTTCTTGTGAGCTACAACCTCAACTCGCCAGAAGTGCTGTTTAAGACCACTGCGCTCTACTTTGCTGCGCTGATCGTGTACATCGCCTTTGGTGATGACCATCAAACGGTGAGGTCGCAATGCCTCTAGTACGTCTTCAACCCCTTCGATTAATTCAACTCGACGAGTTAGGAGGCGTTGACAGAACGCCACAATCGTAGCGACTGTTGTGGCGTCAATCCGATTGTCGCTGATCTCGATCGCTGCTTCGATCATCGACAGTGTGAACGACTTCGCACCGTAGCCAAACAGTGGCAGATTCTTCATTTGCACTTGATGAAGACGGTCTTGGACTGTTGGTGGATCTGCCCAGGGTGCCAACAAATGGTCATACTCACGCTCAACAGTGTGATACAGATCTTCTGTGTGCCAGAGTGTGTCATCAGCATCAAAAGCCACTGTCAACACATCGGTTTCCTCAAATGTTGATCTGCTGGTGTGGGTAGTTGACACCTCAGGGCCGTTGGTGTCCATCCCAGGAGCCTACGACCGTGCCCCCGATAGCGCGTCATAGATCCGCTGAGGGGTGGTCGGCATCTCGATGTGGTCAATCCCGCGGTGTGCTAGGGCATCACAAACAGCGTTGAGGATCGCTGGCCCTGACCCGACGGTGCCGGATTCGCCTACTCCCTTCGCTGCGAGCGGATTCAGTGGAGTGGGCGTTTGCATCCAAGTGAGTTCGAATCTGGGAAGTTCTGTTGCCGAAATAACTGGATAGTCAACAAGATTTGTTGTGATAGGGTTTGCATCACTGTCATAGACCACTGCTTCAAACAGCACTTGAGCAGCCCCTTGAGCAATTCCTCCGTGTACTTGACCTTCGGCGATGATCGGGTTGATCAACCTGCCTGCGTCATCGCAGCAATGCAAACTACGCAGTGATGCCTCACCGGTCAATGAGTCAATCTCAACCGTTGCGATATGACACCCAAATGCATAGGTGTTGTCGGACTGGACAAAGTCCGATGCTACCGACAGAACACCGGAGCCAGCTCGTTCACGATGTTGTGCAATGTCTGCCCAGCTCACATCCGGCTGAGGCGAACCAGCCACTGCGAACGTGCCCGTCGTGACGTTAAGAGATACATCATCTGTGGCAGCTTCCAGCAGGTCCGCAGCACACTGTTGAGCTAGCCGCACTAACTGTTGCGCAGCTACCAACACGGCCGAACCCGCTAGCTGCGCAGAGCGAGAAGCAGCAGTGAGACCGCTCATCGAGATCTGTTGTGTGTCACCGGAAACAACTCTTATTGCATCGATGGGCACCCCGGTGACCTGCGAAGCGATCATCGCCCAGCACGTGTTATGTCCCTGACCAAAAGACGTAGCGCCACTGCGCACCACTAGCGAGCCATCCGATGCAAGTTCTAATTCTCCTAGCTCGCTAGTTCCCATTGAAGTGCTCTCTACATATGAGCCAATACCGATACCGAGCAGCATGGAGTCGTTTCGACTCCGTCTTTCAACTTGTTCATTGCGCAGTGCTTCGTAGTCAACCGCATCTAGTACATGTTTCAGTGCCTTAGGAAAGTCACCTGTGTCATATGTGTTGCCCGCTGCTGTCGTATAGGGAAATCGTTCAGTCGTGATGAAGTTCAACCTGCGCACTTCGGCTGGATCTATGCCGATTCGTGTCGCGAACATGTCTAAGCCACGTTCGATCGCGAATATCGCTTCAGGTCGACCAGCACCACGATAAGCCGCAATGGGTGGCTTGTTTGTTGTGTAACTTCGACCAGAGAAAGCAGCGTTAGCGATCCGGTAACAGCCAGTGAACACTTTGGCTGTGAGGGTTGGCAGAAACGCTCCGATTATCGGATATGCGCCAGCATCTTGAGACACGTCGAGTTGATAGTGAGTGATGACACCATGTCGGGTTCCTCCGAGACGGACCCGTTGATACTGCGCCCGACCATGCACAGATGAACCCAGATTCTCAGCACGACTCTCGGTCCACACAACTGGTCGGTCAAGCATTCGGCTCAGGTAACCGACAAGTAGTTCTTCAGGTGTGGGTGAGCCCTTAGCTCCAAATCCTCCTCCCACATCGGGGGTAATCACCCTCACCGCGTCCGCTTCAAGCTCGATCATCGTTGCCAGGGCATCTCGAACACGGTGCGGTGCTTGAGTTGAGGCGTAGAACGTGAGCTTCTGATCTTTGGCATTCCAGACCGCTGCGGCTGAGCGCGGCTCTAGCGGTACCGCAGCGAGTCGCTGATGTCTGAACGACGCCTCCACGACGACCTCACACTGCGAGAGGTCGAGGTCTTGTGTTTGTGGTGTGTGAGGCTTCCAGGAGTCACCAGTTCGAGTTGCGGCCGCTCGAGATAGTTCGAATGCCAGATTTGTGCCAGCGTCGTCATGGACAAATCGGTCACCAACCGCGGCTTCTTCAGGTGTTTTAACCGGCTCCTGTGCGTCGATTTCGATGATGACCTGCTCTGCGGCATCTTCAGCAAATAGTGCAGTCTCGGCGACTATTACTGCCACCGGTTCACCCACAAATCGCACATGGTCACGAGCCAGCGGAGGTCTTGACATGTGCTGGTTGACCGCAGGGATCGGACGGATGTCATCAAGATCAAGGTCGACCGCCGTGAACACACCGATCACGCCCGGCATCGACTTCGCCTCGTCGGTCTCTACGTCAACAAGTCGGCCGTAAGCCACCGTTGATCGCACGAACTTGAGGTGAGCCTCACTCTCAAACCTGAGATCAGCGACGTAAGTGGCTCCATCCGTCAACATGCGGTGGTCTTCGATGCGCAGCACCCGGCTACCGAGAATGCTCATCTGTAACTCGGCTGATTGTTGGTTTGCCCTCTAGGCGCGGTGCCAGGTCGAACCTGCGGGACCGTCTTCCACCACCACACCAATTGCGTTGAGCTCATCGCGGATGCGGTCAGCGGTTGCGTAGTCACGGGCCATACGTGCTTGCTGACGGCGTGCGACCATTGTCTCGATGCGGGCATGATCGTCACCGCTCTCTACTTGGTCCTCAAAACTGATCCCAAGTGCTCCCGCTAGGTGCAGCGCCGTGGCTGCCAGGGTCTTCGCATCGTCGGCGCCACTGTCGAAGGCAGCGTTTGCTCGACGTACGGTGTCAAAGATCGTTGCGATTGCCTGCGGCGTCTTGAGATCGTCGTCCATCGCAGCCCGAAAGGCCGAAACACTCGACTCGTCTAGACCCAATGCGCCGTGGGGTGTCGTGCTCGCACCCAGGTCTTCTGTCCTGCTGCGCTCACTCAGACCGGCACGTCGTTCAAGAGCATCAAGTCGTCCCACTGCTGTGCGAGCAGCACCGAGCAACTCGCCGTTGACTTCCATGGTCTTGCGGTAATGGGTTTGTAGTACCAACAGCCGGAAGGCACGAGCATTCTGAGGGTGTTCGGCCAGCATGTCGGCGACAGTACGGAAATTGCCCAACGACTTAGCCATCTTCTCGCCGTCTATGTTGAGCATTGCGTTATGCATCCAGTGGCGACTGAAGCGACGCCCGGCAGCTAGTGCTTCTGCTCGCTCGTTGGTGTGGTGGGGAAAGACAAGGTCACCACCGCCTCCGTGGATATCGAAGCCATCACCGAGGATCCCCAGACTCATGGCTGCGCACTCGATGTGCCAGCCGGGGCGTCCCGACCCCCACGGCGACGGCCACGACGGTTCGCCCTGATTGGCCGCCTTCCAGAGTGCGAAATCGAGCGGGTCTTCCTTGTCGGTGTCGAGAGTTACCCGGGCACCGGCCGAGGCCCGCAGATCGTCAAGTTCACGGTCAACTAGATCGCCGTAACCCTCTATGTCACGCACCCGCAAATACACCCCGCTGGGGGTTAGGTAGGCGGTCCCCGCTTCGACGATTACACCGATGAGTTCAAGCATCTCATCGATCCATTCGGTGGCTCGAGGTCGCTCGTGAGGTGCCCGGATGTTGAGCGCATCCATAGCCTCGACGTAGACGGCCTCCCAGTGGATGGCTACTTCTTTCTCGCTTCGACCCTCGCTTCTGGCACGCTCGATGATCTTGTCGTCGATGTCGGTGATGTTGGCTACGTGACGCACCTTGAGACCACGCCACTCGAGATAGCGGCGCAATACGTCATACGTAAGCGCGGAACGAGCATGGCCGAGGTGCGGGTGGTCATAAACCGTTGGCCCACACGCATACATGTCGAGGTGACCAGGGCGCCGAAGCTCCAGCGGCCGCACCGCCGAAGCGAGGCTGTCGTAGAGCGAAATCGGGCTATCGGTCATGTGGGAGCCAAGTGGCTATCGGCGCGAGCACACGGCTCGAACGCACCGCCCGCCCACTACTCGTTGAGACGCGCACAACAGCTACTGCCTCACTGTGATGCCACACAGTTCGCAGAGTTCTGCGAGCAGCGACGGTGCTGAGTCGTCCAGTTCGCCTGCGATCACGGCCGTTGCCATCTCCGAGAGGATGTCACGAGCCGCCGGAGCGTCTAAGTCATTGTCAAGAGCTGCGCGAAGTCGCAGCCCATACGAGGCAGCGTCAGCACCGGTCTTTGACCCCGAGGTGTGCAACGCCTCGCGTAGTAGATCAAGCATTGACTCGCCGACCTCTAGGTCTTCGTCGTGCCATTCGAAGTCGTCGCGATAGCGGTGACCCATGAGTGCGAGCCTGATAGCCGCAGGGTCGCTGACCTTTGCGAGGTCGCTTACAAACACCAGATTGCCCAGCGACTTTGACATCTTGGTGCCCTCATAGGCGACCATGCCGGTGTGCATCCAATGTTTGACGAAGGTGGTTCCGGTTGCCGCTTCGCTCTGGGTGATTTCGCACTCGTGGTGGGGGAAGATCAGGTCGCTGCCGCCTCCGTGAAGGTCGATCTCCGTCCCGAGCAAGCCCATCGACATGGCGCTGCATTCGATGTGCCAGCCGGGACGCCCTTCCCCGAACGGCGAGTCCCACGACGGCTCGTCCGGCAAAGAAGGTTGCCATAGAACGAAGTCGAGCGGGTTGCGTTGACGGGGGTCATCTGGGGTGCCGCCACGCTCGGCAGCGAACTCTCGCATGGTTTGGTCGTCGTATCCACTAAGCCGGCCAAATGACTCCCAGGTAGAAATGTCAAACCAAGTGATCCCATCGATGGTGTACGTCTGATCGTTGGCTTGTAGTTCTTCGATCAACTCCACCATCTGGGCGACCCACTCGGTAGCACGAGGTTCAGCCACCGGCGGGCGTGCGTTGAGTGCATCCATATCACTGCGGAACCGTGCTACCTCCGCTGCTGCAAGGTCCAGAAAGTCAACGCCGAGTTCTCGAGCCTTAGGCAGGATCGAGTCGTCGACATCGGTGATATTGCGCACCATCCGCACGGTGTGACCCATGTCCTCCAGGCGTCGAATTAGCAGGTCGTAAGCGAGAAATGTGTTGGCGTGGCCTAGATGGGTGCTGTCGTAGGGGGTGATGCCGCACACGTAGATGCGCACTTCGTCGCCGAGCCGCTTAGGGCCGAAGGGCACCACAGCCCGTCGTGCGGTGTCATAGAGGCGCACGATCTTTGAGGCTACCTGTCACCCCGAACCGCTGTCCCCTTCTCGGCCCCAGCCGATGTCTCTAGATCGAGGAGCGTGCAATCCTCAGAGGTTCAGGATCGATCGCCAAGGACGCCCGCCCAGCCCGGGGTGTTGAGATGCGGGCAGGCCGACTGCCAGTGTCTTCGGATCGTCGGCACGGGATCGTCAAGAACACGGACTGGCCGGCGTGTCTAGATGATGGGTCGTCCAATCGTTAGAGGTTCGGGGTTGTCAAGTACACACCGGGTTCCGCTGTATATGGTCGGCATGCAGCGGTTGCAGTGAATGCAGTTGGCATGAGCCTTGTTGCCTGCCTGCCACCGATTGATGAGGTTGGGCTGGCGTAGCAACGCACGAGCCATGGCCACAAATGAGAACCCTTCATCAAGCGCTGCTTGCACGGTGTCGAGGCGGTTGATTCCGCCAAGCAGGATGATCGGGATGTCGAGTGCTTCCAGGAACTTCCGGGCTTTGGGCCTGAAGTAGGCCTCCTCGAAGGGGTAATCGGGCATCAGTTTCTTGCCCGCTAGCTTGAATCCGAGCCGAGCAGGCTGCGGCAGTGTGGCTGCGAAGTCTTCACGCGGAGCATCGCCCCTGAACAGGTACATCGGGTTGGCAAACGAGCTACCGCCGGTGAGTTCGAGTGCGTCTAGGGCACCGTCGGTTTGGAGCATGCGTGCAACTTCGAGACTCTCGGCGTCTTTGAGCCCGCCGGGTACGCCGTCGTGCATGTTGAGTTTGGCAATCACCGCGATCTCGTCGCCGACGGCGGCTCGCACAGCATTGACTGCTTGGCGAGCGAAGCGTGCCCTGTTTTCTAGTGAGCCGCCCCAGGCGTCATCACGCTTGTTGAGGTTGGGGCTAAGGAACGCACTGAGCAGGTAGTTGTGGCCAAGGTGGATCTCGATGGCATCGAAGCCGCTTTGGAGGACTAGTCGAGCGGCCCGGGCGTAGTCGTTGGTGACCCGAGCGATGTCGTGAGCGGTTGCGGCGCGGATGGCCCGCATGGCCAGCGGGTTGAACCGCTTGGTTGGTGAGATGGAAGCAGCCTTGTTGGAACGAGAGTTGGCGACAGGGCCTGCGTGACCGATCTGTGCGCTAGCCGCGGCACCTTCGCTGTGAATGGCATCGGTGAGTTGTCGTAGACCTGGCACTGCATCGTCACGCAGCCAGATGCACTCGGCGTGGGTGCGGCCCTCGGGCGACACAGCTAGGTAGGCAACGGTTGACATCGCCGCGCCACCAGCTGCGACTGCCCCGTGGTAAGCGATCAGCTCAGGCGTGACGAGGGCGTCGGGCATGACTCCCTCGAAGGTGGCCGCCTTGATGATGTGGTTGCGCAGCTTGATTGGCCCGAGCCGAGCCTCGCTAAAGGGATCCGTTCCGGGCAAGACGAGACCTCCGATCCAATGTCGCACTCAGTGCCGTAAGTCTTGCCCTTTTCTCGGAGTGGTTGCAGGCTCGACGGGCTTGCGATGTGGCGCCCCCGGCAGGAATCGAACCTGCGCACACGGTTTAGGAGACCGATGCTCTATCCACTGAGCTACGAGGGCGGGGCCGGCGCGTTTCTTGGCGCGAAACTATCGGGTGTGTTGCTGTTTGGTTGGGGTTGGGCAGGGTTGAGGATGCTTCAGGCTTGTTTTGGGGTGTTTGAGGCTGGTTGTTGGTGCTGAGGGTTGTTGGTTGGTGTTTATGTGGTGTTGGGTGGTTTTCGTTTTGGTGGTTGCTAGTTGGTGAGTAGTGGTGTGTTTTTGTGGGTTCGGGTTTGGTGGTTGATGAGGCAGGTGATTGCTGTTGAGAGTTGATAGGTGGAGAGGTTGAGTTGTTGTCGTTTGGTTCCGACGCTGCGTGCTCGTTTGTTGGGTAGTCGGGCTTTGATGTGACCGTTGATTGCTTCTACGTCTTCGCGTAGTCCGTAGAGCCGGTCAAAGTCTGGGTCGGTTTCGGGGATGATTCTTAGCGCCGTGTTGGGTTGGTTGTCGTGTCGGATGATTGTGGTGGTGTTGGCGAGACCGGCTGTGATGGTGAGGGGGTTGGTTGGGGTTTGCCATGTGACATATACGGCTGCGGGTTTGTGCTGGTTGTGGCGTATGCGTGTTCGTTTGCGTTGGAGTGGTATCAACCAGGTTTTGCTGGTGTCGTCGGGGAGGGTTAGGCATGGTGTCCCGTTGATCGCGGTGACTTGTTGTGTGGTGGTTCCGAATTGGATGCGTCCGGGTGTGGATGCTGGTTTGAAGTTGTGATGTCCAAGGTTGCGGGTTGCTATGCGATTGTTGCGGTGCCGTTTGACGCGTGACACTGCGAGGATGCCCGCTTGTAGGAGTTGTTGATAGTCACGCGCTGAGAGTGCCATGTCATAGATCGCGGCTTGGATCGGGAGGTTATGCTGGTTAGCGAGTCGGGTGATTGTGTTGGTGAATGTGTGCGCGTCGTTGCCGCGACTGTTGCGAGGTTGGGGTGTGACAGTGAGGATGATGCGTTCACCGGGGTGAGGGTTACGGGTTGAGGCGATTACCCATTGTTGCCCTACTCCCGATCCGAGGTTGGTGTGATACGGGTGCGCGTCGAGGTCAGCGCGACGTTCCCGGATTTCGCCGGTGCGCTGGTTAACGACACGCCGATTGTTGGGGTCGGTTTTGTACATTGCTGGTATCCAGGTGCCGTCACCTGCGACCGTGTTGGCTTGCGCAGGGTGTGTGACACTGCCCGTTGTCGGGTTGAGCATGTCACATGCTTGCGCGGTTTGGATGGCTGCCTGTTCGCATGCCGTGACGATTTGTTTGAGGCGAGGTAGTAGATGCTGTTCAATGAAAAGTCCACAAACAGGCAGGATTGTCGAACCAACCTTGTTCTAACCGTCCAGACGGGTGAGCGTTGACTAGCCAGGGAAGCGGTCGGGTTCGCTATCAAGCAAACTCGTGCCATCGTTAGTGTCGTATTACGTGGCTTGTGTATGCTCTGACCTCGGTGTTAGTGTTGATTCCGGCCACGAGTCTTGAGTGCCTGTTACATGCCTCACATCAACCGAAACCCGAACACAGGTTCGGAATCTATACTAAAAGTAGAAAGGAACCAGCAATGACCAGAACAAGGATCACACGAAGAACGCTCGGCATGCTGCTAGCAGCCGTCATGTTCATAGTAAGCCTCGCTGTTACACCAGCAGCAGCAGAGGAGGGTGAGGAGCTGCCACGGGTCTCAGCGACCTACGACTCAAGAATCTCCTCCAATGTTAATCTTGACGCCTTCTGGCATTACCCGAACGTCAAAAACTTGCCACATGCTTACGCAGTGGAAGCCATGAGAGACCTCGACATCCACAGTGGTTACATGGGGTTGGGGGGGGGCGAATCAGCTCCAAGTTTTTGAGCAACTGGGAGATGGGCAGACGCATCTTCGCTCATTGGCTGTTCAAAACCATCGAATACCTCGACCTGCACGACTTCCCTACCGAAACGCATCTACACGGAGGCGCAGGAATGGTTGTCGAGAACAAGACCCTTGATCGGTACGTGTTCCACGAGTATGTGCGCAACAAGACACGTGACAGGGGTCGTTTCGCTGATTTGCATTACGGCAAAGACGACAGCTCCACTGAGGTGATGCTGGACTGGGTTATCGAATACCTCGCTGATAAGGGGATCATCAACGGCAAATATGAGGATCAGCTACCCCCACAGGCTTTCAATAGAAGCACAGGCGAAGTTAAACGAGCAGACGACGCAGAGGGTGATCTGTACTTTGATTGGCGTTGGATCACCCGCGCGGAGATGGCCAGTCTCCTAGTTCGCGCATTCAACATCCCACCCGGCCCTGACGCCGGGTTCACTGATCTGAACGGCACAGTTCACACCGACGCGATCAACGCGCTGGCAGCGTCAGGGATCACGAAAGGCTGCTCCACGACGCAGAAAGATTTCGCGGACACGTTCTGCCCGAATGATCGGGTCACGGCAGGGCAAAGCATCGAGTTTTTGTGGCGCATCGCCGGAAGGCCAACACGCAATTTGTGGGATCAGGTTCTTCATGAGAGTCCGGTTGCTGCGGAGTTTTGGTTGACGGAAATCAACGAGGAGACTGTGGTTTGGGAGCACGACCAGGTGCGGATCGAACTGCCACCCGGCTCGGTGAGATGGGTGAAGAGTTCATATAAGCATGCTGATGGTGAAGTGTGGGAGATGCAGGCTGCCTATATGACAGTGAGCGTTCCCATTGGTCGTTGGGGCGACTGGATCGTGGGACCGTATATCGGGTATCCCTTTAGCCCTGATGAGGTTGAGGCACCCAAGACGGCGACCCTCAAAATAGGGGGAGGCCCCATCTTTCAGCCCGATGATATCGTGTACCATATCGTGAGAGACGCACCGAACTGCTCACCCGACTGGGCTGGACAGTGCTGGGGGGGTGTCCTAGTGAAAGTGGGCGATATTCCTCAAACCAAAACCGGTGGCGCCCTAGGTCGGATTATTTTTGATGTGTCGCATCTGTCGCAATGCCAACGCGACCAGATCAAAGTTGGGGTACCTCAGAACCCATACGCTGGGCAGCCAAATGCAGGCGGGATTGGCGACCATAAATGGAGCATTAAAGGCGACAATCTGATCGTTGAACGTGTACCGGGTCGGATCACCTGGTGGGCGCCACGCGACTGTTGAGCTGTCACACACTAACGCGACAGGCATCCTGATTCCTGGAACGGTCGCTCCTAGAGTTGCGAACCGGTGACCTTTAAAAGTTACCGGTTCGCGCTCCGTTCGTGGCATCAAGGATGCGCTAGTAAGGCTGGCTGCACCTTGAAGCCTTAGCCGAGGTGTGTACGGTTATCAGCCGGGCTGCGGGTCGTTCGATTAAACCACCCGATCCTAAGAACTGGGATGGCATCCTCACGTAACCTGATGCGTCCCGTTTCCGGCATGCTTTCCGGCCGGTGCCTCTTTGGTGTGTTTATTCTGTCAGCGTGACCGAGACCCGTAAACGAACACTGATCTCCCCCACAGTCGGCCCGGTAGATGACCGGTCCGACTGGACGAGTGACTGGGGTGAACTCACCCACGCCCAGTCGCTGTGGGTGACCGGCACGCTCATAGGACCCGACCCGTCTATAGCGCATCGGGTGATGCGCAGAGAGGCAGAGTTCCCGCCGCATGTAGCTGAGTATCAAACCAAACTCGACGCCGAAGCAGAAGCAGAGCGTTTGGCGCGTGAAGCTGACGGTCACCGTCCCAACTTTCGGCGACGCCAAAAAATGAAGGCAAAGGAACTGGAATATCCGGGATACTGGCCTTTCGACATTGATGACGTGTTCACGGTGAGGCAACTCGACAGGCAACAGTCGAACTACTTCTATAGCGAAATGTACGCTCATGCACAAAGACGGGCACTAACGCTCGGGCTTGTAGACAACAACTATAAGCCCGGCACGCCAGATCACTCGCTCGAAGACACTATCGCTATGATCCGCGGAGAGGTGCCGTTAACCAGGCGTGCCCGATGGTGCTGCTACCGCGAAGATGAACAGTAGACACTCGGTTCCCTGCCGAGGCCAGGTCGGTAACCGGGCTTGCCTACGACGCACCACACATCCAAGCGGATTATGTGAAGCTCATCGCAACAACCCGCCGGTCGCTAATTAGACGATACCTAAACCTCGGATGCACGCAGCTGAATCGTATCTGAGTCATCCCAACGACAAGAGCATCGCCCATCAGTCTGACCCACCGAGAGAATCCGCATCCCGTTTAGCGAAGAATCAAACCAAAGCTCTATCACAGGACACTAGAAGCGCAATCATTGATATAGCTCGCACCACACGTGCAACGAACTGGCCACCTGCCAAGCTCTCAGACTGGTGCGATCACCTATTTCGTAACGTCGTGCAACTCGAAAATCATAAACCTCCGCTTATCAGGCTCGTCCCTTCACGCCAACCGGACGAATCGTCTCTTTCGCCTCAAGAGATCGGTGAGCTGCCACTCCACGAAGAGGGGTTCACCAAAGCGTGGCATGCGCAGAAAAGCGGGTTGGACAGTCTAGGCCTCGAAGAGATGGAACGCTGGCATGATCTGTTGCACGCCACTATCGACACTAACGCGGTGTTTCTGGGTGGCTGGAGCGACCCAGATAACGGTCAATATGAGATTAATCTGACTATCGTGTTGGAATACCCCGAAGCCCGCCGGTTAGCTCGCAGACTAGGCGAACTATGGGATCAGAAAAGTATCTGGATTGGTTTGTCCGCTGATAAAGGCAAAGAGATACCTACCGGTGGGAATAATAGCGCCAGGTGGCCACTCCAAAGTAACTAGCCAAAACACCTAGAGTACGTACACGAGAACCGTGTGGGCGACCCACAGTTGAACCGTGATGACGCTTCAACAACTCCATCACGCACTCCTTGTGAGACGAATCCTCCAAGCCAAGATGATCCTCGCGGTCATACACTTTGATCGCACCCCCTCGGCCTTCACATGAGTCACTCGCAAAGTAGCAGAGCACCCGCACCGGGTTCATGGATGCCCGTCCTAACCACAGCAGCTACCGTCACCAGCGAGACACCCAGGTTTTGGTCCCAAACTAGCCCAAAAGTGGTCCACACGACATTTCACGCACGCCTGTGACCTGCGGGTTTGGGATTTCGCGCCAGCGCCACGAGGGCGGGGCCGGCGCGTTTCTTGGCGCGAAACTACCCGTTTAGCTTATGGTCGAGCGTCTGGTTGACTCTCTGGGGTTTGTAACCGCGGCTTGGACGCTGTTGAGTGCCGTTAGGTCGTCGATGTGAGCTTTGGTTGGTGCGCGGGTCGCGTTTGCTTAGCGCCCTTCTCGGGTTGTGGTGTTGCTACCCGTTCAAGTGGTTCTTGTTCGTGGGTGTTTCTCTGGTGTTTGCCAGTTGTTGAGCAGTCCGCTCGGTTTGCCTGTTCGGTTTTGGTGGTTGATGAGGCAGGTGACGGATTGTAGGAGTTGATATGTGTTGTAGTTTGAGTTGTTGGCGTTTGGTGCCGACGCTGCGTGCCCTTTTGTTGGGTAGCCGGGCTTTGAGGTGACTGTTGGTGGCTTCTACGTCTTCGCGTAGTCCGTATAGCCGGTCGAAGTCTGGGTCGGTTTCGGGGATGATTCTTAGCGCTGTGCTGGGTTGGTTGTCGTGCCGGATCGTGGTGGTGGCTTTGGCTATTTGTGCGGCCCGGGTGAGGGGATGATCGGGGGTTTGCCAGGTGGCGTAGGTGGCTGCGGGTTTGTGTTGGTTGTGGCGTATGCGATTCAGATTCGGTTTGATTCAGATTCGGTTTGATTCAGATTCGGTTGATTCAGGTTCACCGATCCAAGCCTCATAGCCTGGTTTGCCCTCGGCTCGTGTGCTCGGAAAAATCGGAGTGCTGAGCAGATGCTTTCTCCAGAGAGTGCATATCTCGAAGGTGTACGCGAATCCGAAGCTATACTCCGAGAATTCCGCTCTCATGAGTCGCTGACTCCTTTCGGTAGCCATCCTTCAGGTGCCCACAACTTCACGCCGTCTGTGGTGATCACAGGATTTGGCAAGCGGTTTGCGCGAATCTTGGACGACCAAATCCTGAAAGAAGCGTGCGCACACTCACTGAGTTGAAGCGACTGTCGCTTCGGCGGTTCGGCAACAATTACACGCTTGTTCTTGAAGCGATGCTTGATGTATTCAACCGGAGGCACAAGATCACTGTCACCAGATATGAGCATGGCGACGTCAAATCGATCTTCGAAGGCATCCTCTAGCATCCTCACCGCGATGTTGACATCTGTCTTCTTCTCTTCCGGCTTGAACCGCGTGACACCGCACTCAGGACACCTCACAGGTCGCCTTAGGAACTGGCCGAAGTCAATCTTGACTCCACCGCGAGACTGCAGTGCATCGATATACAGCGATTGTCGCTCCGAGGCACCCTTGTCGTGACTGACCCGTGCTGTAAAGTACCGAACGAACTGCAACTCTTGGTGGAGCCGCAACAACGACTTGCACACGCCGGGAATATCAAGCCAGCGCGACGAACGCAGCTTGGCCTCACGTAGCCCGAAGTACAGGTTGAATCCATCGACGTAGGCGATGACCCGCTGCTGCTGCTGCACAGTTTCTGCAAGATACTTGACGCGGTGTCGGTGCATGGTGCTATCCTCCTGTCACCCCCCCAGGGTGAGTAGCCCTGGGCCCTGGCCCCGGTCTCTTGGCCGGGGCTGGTTCGTTTACGGTGCACGGAGCTAATCCGTGGTCGGCAGGGTCCGATGTCGTGGGTCTCTACTTGAGTACGGCTTGAGCTAATTGCTCAGTGCGAGGCTGGCCCGGGGCCTGATTGACTACTCCCAAATGGCGCTGAGGGGGAGGACTTGCAGTCTGTCTCCGGCGGATCCGCGATGAGTGCCAGCGTGCAAGAGTAACCCTCGCACAAATGCACCACGGGCCACCTCGTCTAGCTTGTCGCGAAGCCACTTGATGTGTCGAAGATCTTCAAGTTGAGGAGCACTTGTGGGTTTTACCTCTACGGCGACAATTCTGCCGTCGCTCCGCTCAATAATCAGATCGATCTCGTGCTTTCTTGAGTCTCGATAGTGATATAGACGGCCGCGTATGCTGCTGACGGCGACTTGCTTCGCTATCTCATTAATGGCACACGTCTCCACTAAAGCACCCGTCGCGACTGAAGTTGGTACTTGCAAACCATCAGCATCAATGCCCAAGAGTCCTGTCGCCAGACCTGTGTCAGTAACATGTATCTTCGGCCTACGGACTGGCCGAACCGCAAAGTTGCGTGACCAGGGAGGCAACCGATGAATGAAGAACACCGTCTCCATCCATCTCAGATATGACATCAGTGTCCTACGATCGATTCCGAGCCGGCTACACGCGGTTTGCGCATTCAGTTCCTGTGCTGTTCTTGCCGCTAACCACTCGAGTAGTCGTGGAATGACGGATTGACGTCGCAGATCGGCTAGCGCAACGATGTCACGTTCAATGACCGTTTCGGCATAGCTCTCAAACCAGTCACTACGCATAAGGGGATCAAGGTTCACGACTTCGGGATAGCCACCCCGACAAACTGCTTCCAGATAGTCACGACGTGTCGGGACGTCTTGACCGCTTACGCCTACCGGCCGAACTATCAGACTGCGAAGGGTGTCAGGGTTGGTTGAGAACCACCGCTTCAGTGACTGAGGATTACTCTGCTGATACTCAGACTGGGACAGAGGCCAGAGCCAAAGTATTCGAACCCGTCCAGCTAGCGACTCCGAGATGGTTGGCACGGTCAGAAAGTTGGTTGACCCCGTCAGCAAAAACCGGCCAGGAGTCGGGTCTTCATCCACGACCTGCTTGAGATATCGCACAACTCGATCACCCCCAAGCTTCAAGGTGCTCCAATGTGGGCTAGTTTCAGTGACAACAGAGCATCAATAGCTGATGTCAAACTGAACAATATATGATGTCACATCTTAGATTGTCTCGGACAAGACTGAAAATATCTCAAAAAATCAAGTTGTAGTTCAGTTGCAACCGAGACAACGAGAACACAGGTACCACGATGCAAGACAGCGAGCAGTCGGCCCACGCCGTCATTAGAAATTGGAGAGCAGTCGCCAGGCTGTCATGCTTGAAGCGTGGAACTTAGTGGCCGAGTTGCGCTCGTAACTGGTGGTGCTCATCGGGTAGGCCGTGCAATTGCTATCGCGCTGGCCGAAGCTGGATGCAACGTAGCTATCGGCTATCACCAGTCTGAGGAGATGGCAGTCAACACTGTCAGCAAGCTACGAAGCCTCGGTGTGGATGCCGCGTCCTTTCAGTTTGATCTCAGCGTCCCTCGCCACACTTCGGAGTTGACCGCAGCGGCCAGAGATCGTCTCGGAGAGATTGACATTCTCGTCAATAGCGCATCATGGTTTGCGCGTGATGAGTTCCCTGCAGATGACACCACCACGTGGTACAAGACGTTTGATGTGATTGTTCACGCTCCGTTTCATCTCACAAATGCAGTGGCTCCCGTGATGCTCGAGCGAGGCGGTGTAGTGGTGAACATCCTCGACCTGTCGGCCTGGCAGCCCTGGCCAGGACGCGCTGCACACAGCGTCGCTAAGGCCGCTTTGTTGGCATTGACCCGTCAGGTGGCAGTCGAACTCGCCCCCGCCGTGCGATGCAATGCCGTGGCCTTAGGGCCGACGATTGAGCCGACCAAGTTCGGGGCTGAGCAAATCGAGCGTCTCCGTCGCCGCACCCTGCTCGGCCGGTGGATCGGAGGGCGCGAAGCCGGTCGCGCAGTGCGCTACCTAATCGAAGCAGAAGGCGTCACAGGCGAGTGCTTAACCGTTGACGCGGGCGAACAGCACGGCCACGTCCGCCAGCGCTTCGTAGACACAGCAACAGAGGCTTAGTGCATTGGGGCAGCGAAGAAACCGCCGCTGGGATCGGGGATGACCGTCACCGGCTGTTAGGTCCGAAGCGGCATCTGTCGGGCAACGAGGGGCGCCGTGGCGAAGCCTCGTGGCCTCTTTGCACGATGTAAATGCAAGGTTCGCCCCGAAACCTGGAATTCTGGGGCGCACACTGCAACCTTCCTTTAAATCTCACCGATGAAATTCAACCTTTAGCCACCAAACCTTACATTTCGCTGGCCGCCTACTAGGGTTCGCGGCGTGAGCATGGACCACTTCGCTAACTCACCCGTGGGGCAACTCGGCCCCGTGGAGGTACCCCTAAGCGCTGAGATGGTACGACAACAAGCATTTGTGCCCTCGCCCTTGCCAGATCACTTCGAGTTGTCGCAGGCCACATGGTCAGCCGCAATCAACGCAGCAGTCGAACTGGGACGACTAACGGGGCTAACTCGGCACCTCGAGCTTCCCGCACCGCTCTTGACGGGCTTGACTCTGCGGCGCGAAGCCTTCAGCACATCTACGATCGAGGGGACATACGCCCCAACTGTCGATGTGCTCGCCACAGAAGCCAGCCAATCCACGACAACTCCAGCTCCGACTGCAGCGATCACCGAGGTTCTGAACTTTGTGAGAGCAGCAGACCACGGAGCCAAACGTCTAACGGAGCTTCCGGTCTGTATGCGTCTCGCCTGTGAGATGCAATCCATCCTCGTCAAGGACACACCTAGTGAGGACTGGCAGCGAGGGAAGATTCGCACGACACAGGTGATCGTGGGGGCAGGTCGGGCGATCGACCCCGCCGAGAAGCTAAGGAGAGCGCGATTCGTCCCCTCTCCGCCCGGTCAACAACTCATTGAGAGGCTGAGCCAATGGGAGCGTTGGTCTCATGACGCTCCCATTCATCCATTGGTTCGCATCGCGGTGTCGCATTACCAGTTCGAAGTGCTACATCCATTCACAGATGGCAACGGCAGGATCGGTCGTCTCCTAGCGATCTTGCAACTCATAGAGGCTGGAGTTCTAGAGGCACCGGTGATCAACTTGTCGCCATACATCGAGGTTCGACGAGACCGCTATATCGATCTGCTTGAGCGAGTGAGTGCGGAGGGTGCTTGGGACGATTGGATTACCTTCTTCGTCGAGGCTCTCGGCTCTCAGGCAATTGACTCTCTGCAGCGCGTCCATGCAATATTGGATTGGCGCAAGGCAGCTCTTGACAACCTCCGCGCCTCGCGAGTGCGGGGCACTGCACATCTCGTGGTTGATGACCTCATGCAATCGTCTATGACAACAGCCCGCAGAATCAGTGATCATCATGGGGTGAGCATCACAACTGCTAACCATGCGCTACGAAGATTGAGTGATCTCAACATTGTTCGAGAAGTCACTGGTAGATCGTACAACCGTGTGTTTGCAGCGCCAGAGCTATTGAATCTGTTGAACCGCCCTGCTCTATGAGAGACACTAAGGACGTGTTGACACCGCAGTGAACAGCACTAGAGTGCGTCGCTCACCCAGTTAGTCTCGATTCAGTAAGTTGAACTCGACGACGGCAATGTCGACAACGCGCTTGCTTTGCTTGTCGAGACTTGCCGCTAAACCCTCCGCTTGTTCACGACCGCTTGGACTCATCTTTGCTAGGGTCTTGACAACTATTCCTGTGACTTTGGCGTCGTCTTTGATTCTGTCGATTATCGGCCGTAACTCTGTTTGCAAGAAGGTAAGGCTCACAGCATCTTCGAACACATGAACCTCGGCATCAGAACCCAGACCACGTTTCAATACGATTTCACGAGCACGTTGTGACACTGACTTGGGTATCCCGCCCTTTGCAAGAATCTCATTGAGTTCCCGAGCGTGACGTTGCTGTTGGGTTCTGCGCCAACGCAAGTAGCCCACACGTCCTGTCGGGAAGTGCGCTCGAGGAAGTTCCCAGCGACGTAGATGATGAGCGCGAGCCGCAATCCGCAAAGCATCCGAAGGCTGAGAACATAAAGCAAGCACCCATTGCTCGGCAATTTGCCCCTGTACTAGCGCTAACGGCCCACCTTCATGGCTCCTGGGGTCATCAACGTTTCGTGAGTCAATGACCGCCAATGCCGCTGCAACTGGTTCTCTGGCTTCACTCACTCTGATACTCCAGTCAAACGCACTGCTCTGGTTTTTTACAGCTCACCAAAGCGCAGCCACTTCTCGGGCGACCTTGATTGAGGCCCGAGGGACTTGCGACTCTGGTGCTATCCCTGGACGTTACGCAACAATGCTCCCGGGTGTGTGGGTGATTAAGAATGAGAGCAACAGGCTGGTGCTCCCTTTCTTGTGCAAGACCAAGCAGTCAGGATTGCGGTCTGGGATTGACGCAACAGTCAGGATTGCATCCAAGCGCCTCAGCACACGGTGAGGGACCGCAGACTCGACCCACTGCAGATTTGAGACAGGTCACTTTCGATGTGATCGCATCTTGAGACGTGTTCGGCACCGTTACATTGCGCCTTTGCATGACTGAGGGAGCATCTGACTGTGCGGGCTGAGCGATACGGAGATGTGTCGGTTGCTGTAGCCGACGACTATGTGGCAACCGTCACCATCCATCGACCGCCAAACAACTTCTTCGACTATCGGCTCATCGCCTCAATTGCGAAGGCGTTCGCGGACATCGACAACGACAGTTCGTGCCGTGCGATCGTGCTGGCCTCAGAGGGCAAGCACTTCTGCGCCGGAGCCGATTTCTCGGCCGAAGGCGCAAACCGGGTCGGAGAGCTCTATCGGCAGGCGGTGAAGCTCTTTGAGGCGAAGACCCCTGTCGTAGCTGCTGTGCAAGGGGCTGCGGTAGGTGGCGGCCTCGGGCTCGCGATGATGGCCGACTTCCGTGTCGCCGCACCCGAAGCCCGCTTCTCTGCAAACTTTTCGCAACTCGGATTTCACCACGGATTTGGACTCTCGGTGACGCTGCCCCGAGTTGTTGGGCATCAGAAGTCACTCAACCTGCTTTATACAGGACGACGAGTCAAAGGGGAAGAAGCACTTGAACTCGGCCTCTGTGACGAACTTGTCGCTCTGGACGATCTGAGAAGCGCCGCACATGAACGCGCAGCGCAAGTCGCGGCCTGCGGACCTTTAGCGATTCGGGCCATACGTCAGACAATGCGAGGCAATCTACCAGCGCTCATCCGCGCTGCGACTGACCGAGAGATGTCGGAGCAATTCGTTCTCCAGCGCACAAACGACTTCGCCGAGGGGGTAGCGGCCTACTCGGCCCGTCGCAAGCCAAACTTCACAGGTACCTAACCAATCTTTGAAGCGACCGTGAACGACGGCACCGGCGGATCGATCGGCTGGCCAAGCTTGACCGGCACGTGACCACCTGTCCGATCGCCTAGCCCACTCTTGAAGTAGCTTTGCACCTCCATATGCACTCTTGCGGCAAGAATGACGGAGTAGCGCGGTGACCAAACAACCGGCGATGTCGGTCGCAGAAGCAGACGCAGCGCTGACCGGCCCTGGCGGTTTCTTTGAGATTGTCACCGACACGGTCGGCGGAATCGACATGGGTGTGGTTGCCAGCCCGCACCGGAGCTTGCGTGACCTGCTGGCCGCTTCGGCGGGTCACGGAGGTGACGGATCGGCTCGCTACTACCTCTTTGACGACGGCCGCAGCGCCACTTTCGCCGAAAATATCAGCAACGTGAGCGCTCTCGCCGCGGCACTGATGAACGGCTACGGCATAGGGAGGGGCGACAGGGTCGCCATCCTGGGAGCCAACCAGCCTGGGTGGATTCAGGGATTCTGGGCCACCGTAAGCGCCGGTGCGATTTCCGTTGCCATGAACGGATGGTGGAAGGGTGACGAAATCCGCTATGCAATCGAGCTGACCGAACCGAAGGTGCTGATTGCTGATAGCCGTCGCCTCAACCGCCTCGGTGGTGACATCGGCGTGCCGGTCATCCTGATGGATCCCGAGCCGAAGTCGCACCCGTCATCAAACGAGGCTGACGCTCCCGGATCGACCGCAGCCAGAACCAAGCCTGAACGAACGAAGAGTGTCGCAGCACTAGACGACCTCATTCAGGCGCATCTCGGTTCGCAATTGCCGGATTGTGAGATTGACCTTGACGATCCAGCTGCGATTCTGTTCACCTCTGGCACTACAGGACGCCCAAAGGGTGCGATTCAGACACAGCGCAACTTTCTTGCGTATCTGAGTTGTGCCTTCTTGATTGGTGGACGTCAGTTTCTACGCTTCCCCAACACGCCTATGGACTCTGGGCCGATGCTGGCGTGCAGTCCTCTATTTCACGTTTCTGGCTTGCATGCGTGTGCCGTGACAGCAGTTGCAGCGGGATCAAATCATGTGTGGACAACGGGTCGTTACGACCCAGAGAAGGTTCTGAGACTCACTGAGCAGCATCGCATATCTCGCTGGTCGGGCGTTACTACTCAGATCTGGCGGCTTATAGAACATCCAAGCCTCTCCGACTACGACACTTCTTCAGTGACCAACATTGGTGGTGGAGGTTCTGTGTGGTCACCAGAGTTGCAGGACGTATGTCGTAATGCACTGCCTCATGCTCGCTTGTCGGTAAGCATCGGATATGGACTGACCGAGAGTTCAGGACTGGCGACTAGTGCTTCTGACGATGTGTTATTGGAGCATCCAGATTCCGTCGGGCACGCCTTGCCGACGGTCTCTCTTCGCATTGCAGATGACGACTTTGAGTCAATCCCAGACGGATCGATCGGCAATGTGTGCATCTCGGGTCCGATGGTCACACCGGGATACTGGAACGATCCAGAGGCCACTGCTGACACGATTCGTAACGGTTGGCTCAGGACTGGCGACTTCGGATATCTACAAGACGGGTTGCTCCACCTTGTGAGTCGCCGCAGCGACCTCATAATACGCGGTGGTGAGAACATCTACCCAACTGAAATCGAGCAACGCATAGACGCACACCCGGCCGTCATCGAGTCAGCCGTCTTCGGAGTAGACCACCGAGAACTAGGCCAAGAAGTCAAAGCAGTAGTAGTACTCGCCCTTGACGCAGTCACTGACGGGAAAGACCGATCTGAAGTGGCCATTGATGACGCCACACTCACTAGTACCGATGAGTTAGTCAATGAGCTAAGCGTCTGGGTAGCCAAGACACTCGCCGACATCAAAGTCCCAGCACACTGGGAACTCCGAACCGAACCCCTACCGAGAAACGCCACAGGCAAAATCCTAAAGCAAGTCCTAAAAGGAAATCCCAAAACACCTTCATCACAGAATAACTCAACCTTAAGGTAATGAAAAACCGAATTCTGACTAACATCTGTCAACGGAATCAGGTCCTTAGAGTCCAAATTGGGAGTGAAACTTGGTCTTGAATCGGATGCGGAGATCTCTGTTTTGAATGTCATGGTTGAGAGATTACTGTGGTGCTGTAGTGGGTTAGGGTTGTTAGGGCTTGTTGGAGTGAAGTTGAGGGGAGTGGGACGTTTAGCCAGGTTACTCCTAGGGCGGATAGTCGGTTTATGGCTCTTAGGTAGGCGTCGGGATTGAAGTGTTTGCTGGCTGGGTTTCCACCTTCACTTGGCGCGACGTAGCAGACGTCTATTGATGAAGGATCTCGGTCTTGGGCTTCGACTAAGCGCCACAAGTCGTCGAGTTTGGTGCGTAGATCGTCATAGGTATTCATCGATGCGGTACGGGCTGTTTTAGTAATCACGCTTGGTGCAGCGAACGGCGCCCAGCCGTCGCCGTATTTTGCAACTCTGCGACGAGCCATCCTGCTGTTTCCGCCAATCCATACTGGAATGCGGCCCTTGGGTTTCGGATTCACGGTCTGGCCAAATGCCGTGAAGCCAAGGCCGTCGTAGCTGAAATCGTCTTGAGTCCAGACACCTCGCATTACCTCAATGGCTTGGTCGAACGCTTGGTTCCGGGAGTCAAAGTCAACACCGAGCGCTCGGAACTCACCCTTCAGGTAACCAACACCAGCCGCCAACACGAAGCGTCCATCGGACAAGGCATCAAGCGTCGCAACTGACTTTGCTACCAGGAACGGGTTGCGATACGGCAACACAACAATGTTGGGGATCAACATCACGTTCTCGGTGATCGCCGCTACGTAGGCTAGAGCGGCAAACGGTTCAAATGCATCGTGTCCCCCGCTCATCATCCAGCGATGCGTCGGCGCCGGATGATCGGTGAAGCCGATTGCATCGAAGCCAGCCTCCTCTGCCGTTCGGCAAAACTCACGTAGAGCTTGAGGCGTCATGAACTCATCGCCGCACCCAGCAGACGCCAACGGATACGTCACCGTGAACTTCATCTCCACCTCCTTGGCTACTGCCATCGACGCGGCTATTCGCTACATCGTTAGCACGTCGTGTTGTGTACGGTGCGCCAGTGAGAGGACCGGAAGTGAGAAATCACGACTCGAACTCCGTCTCCGTAACCATGCCGCACCTCACCGATCGCGCAGATCATCGCCGCGCAACTGAGGCACAGGGTGGGGTAGAACCGGGGTTGTAAGGATTACTGGGATCACGGTTTGGGCTGAGGAGTTGCCGTTGGTGCGGCCTTACTCACTTTCGGGTGGGCGGTTGCACTTTGAACGTCTTGACACGACGCTCGTTCGTATCGACACCGACGAAGGGATTGTCGGTTGGGGTGAGGGGTGTCCTTGGGGTTCCACTTACTTGCCGGCATTCGCGCTTGGTGTGCGTGCAGGCATCAAAGAGCTCGCGCCAGCAGTTCTCGGGCTTGATCCGCGGCGTACCGATGTGGTCTATCGGGCCATGGACATCGCGCTCCCGGGTCACCCTTACGTGAAGTCGCCCATCGACATGGCGTGCTGGGACATTGCCGCAAAGGCCGCCCACCTTCCGCTGTGTGATCTGCTCGGAGGCCGTACCGAAGGTCGGGTGAGGCTTCACTCATCGATCCCGTCGGGTACACCAGCCGAGATCATGACCGAGATCGACATAGCCCGTGCAGAGGGCTACAACTTCCACTCCGTGAAGGTGGGCGCCAACGTTGAAGCCGACATCGAACGCATGCGGGTCATCGACGCTGAGATGGAACCGGGCGAAGACTTGACGTTTGATGTCAACCGAGCCTGGCTGCCCTCCGAAGCCATCACCGTGCTCAACGCCACTACTAACCTTCGCCGCGTAATCGAACAGCCGTGCAAGGACCTTGAACAACATCTGCACGTCCGCCGCCTAGTACAGCAGCCTCTCGCCATTGACGAGTCACTTCGGTCGCTGCGGGACATGCTGCGCATCGTGGAAACCAATGCCTGTGAAGTCGTTGGCATCAAGCTCGGCCGGGTAGGCGGGTTGACCGTCGCCAAGCGCATGCGTGACATCTGCAACGAAGCCGGCATCCGCATGAACATCGAAGACACCGGCGGCACCGCCCTCTCAGCAACAGCTGCCGTGCATCTCGCTCAAGCAACCCCGGAACCCCTCCGTCGAGCGACCTGGCTCTGCTTCGATCACCTAACTCGCAACCCGATCATTGGGGGAGTCAAGTGCGAAGACGGATCCACAGTCGCGCCCCACGAACCAGGGATCGGTGCTCAACCAGACGAGACCTCCCTCGGTGACCCCACCTTCGTCATCGACATCTCCAACATCTGAGCCAACGAACTGCGACACAGTGGCACCACTGCGCACCACTGGCACGAACATGAGTGCGGAAACCAGCGAGCCTGATTGCCAACTACACATCACTCCCAACAGTAGATGAATTCGACGTGACCACAGAAAGTGACAGCGACACCGGAACCCACCGCACTCGACTGCGGGCGTTCCCGGACTCCGCTATAGAGCTCAGATGCCACAAGACTGACCTATTGTGAATAGCGCCAACCTCTGGGAAAGACCCGACGTTTATAACAGGCGATGGTTTCTCCTTGGCGTTCTCAGTTTGAGTCTCATGCTCGTCATCATGTCCGTCTCGGGTCTCAACGTTGCGCTCGCCACCCTCCAACGCGACATCGGCGCAACCGGCCCCGAACTGCAGTGGATCGTCAACACCTACTCCCTCGCCTTCGGAGGTCTGCTGTTCACCGGCGGCGCGATCGGCGACCGCTACGGGCGCAAGGGAGCACTCCTCGGCGGGATGTTCGTGTTCGGCGCCGGAGCGCTACTGGGTGGGCTCGCCGACGCAGCACCACAGATCCTGGTCTCGCGAGTCGCAATGGGTGCAGCGGCAGCGTTCGTGATGCCCGCCACACTGTCGCTCCTCGTCGAGATCTTCCCACCCCGAGAACGCCCCACCGCCATCGCCATCTGGTCGGGCCTCGCAGGAGGCGGTGCAGCCCTTGGCCCGCTCCTCACCGGGCTGTTCGTCACCGGCTGGTGGTTCATCCCCCCATGGGGCTGGCAAGCAGGCTTCCTCTACAACCTGCCCGTCGTCATCATCGTCATGATCGCCGTCGCTCGCTGGCTACCACGCTCCCGGGATGACCGCCCCAGACACCTCGACCCACTCGGCGCCGCCCTGTCAATCGTCGCCGTCACAGCGCTCATATACGGCATCATCGAAGGCCCCGAACAGGGTTGGACGTCCGCACCCGTCCTCTCAGCATTCGCCGTCGCGATCGTGTTCACCGCAATCCTGTTGATGTGGCAACACAGGGCACGCCACCCGATGCTGCCCCTCGAACTCTTCGAGGACGCCCGCTTCAGCATCGGCTCAGCCGTGTTGACGATGACGTTTCTCGTTTTGCTCGGGTTCTGGTTTTTGTTCGCCCTCTATGTGCAGTTCGTGCTCGGGTACAGCGCACTCCAAGCTGGTCTGGCAACAATGCCCGAAGCGCTCGTGTCGGTCTTAGTGGCCCCGCTCACGGTGCGGCTCGCTGAACGCTTCGAGTCGCGCCGCATCATGTCGGTGGGTTTCGCGGTACTTGCCATCACGTTCGCCCCGCTCGCATTCGTCGGCACCGACACCAGTTACTGGTACCTGCTCGGCCCGCTGCTCCTTGCTGGCACGGGCTTGAGCCTGGCGATGACTCCTGCAACCAACGACGTGATGGCTGCCACGCCGTATCACAAGGCTGGGATCGGATCAGCGGTCAATGACACGGCCCGTGAACTGGGCGCGGCACTGGGTATCGCCACACTCGGTGCATTGTCCACATCGATCTATCGCAGCAATGTTGATGCCGAGACACTGCCACCTCAGGTCGCTGATGCGGCTGCCGAGTCGATGGGAGCCGCGATTGAGACGGCACGAATTCTTGAAGCGAACGGTGTGCTTGATGTCACGGAAGCACAGGTGACAATCACTCACACGAGCCAGGCCTTTACGACAGCGTTCGCCCAAACGATGGCGGTGGGAGCGGTCGTGTCGGCAGTGGTTGCGATCCTGTTGTTCGTTGCCCGCAACCGAGCCCGCACCATCGGTCGCCAGATCAACGCCTAGTACAGCAATTCACGCGGGCGCCGAAACTGCGTTTAGCGCTCGACGTTAGAACTGTTTAGCGACCCGGATCGCGATGATTCCTCCGACGATTGCGGCGCCAGCCACCGAAAGCCACATCAGCTGATACCCCGCGGTTTCGATTAGCCAGCCGGTTACTAGCGGTGCCACAAACACTCCGACATAAACCCCCATCTGGGTGATGCCGGTAGCAGATCCCGCAGCGGCGGCGTTGGTTCGCACGATCCCGAAGTTGGTGAATACAGGCCAGACCCAGCCTCCACCAACAGCCACCAGCATCGCTAGCACGTGCAATCCCGGTGTTCGGAACGCCAGCGCAGCCATCCCGACCGAACCGATCAGCACGCTTATCCCCGCGACGGTGAACGGCGCTGCTCGCATCGTGTCAGACCACCAGCCACCTAGTAGCCGCAGGCTGATGCAGATTGCCGCCCCGAGACTCAAGCACAAACCCGCGGTGCCCTCGGCGAGTCCCGCATCCACGCCTGACGCCACTCCCCAGGCGTTGAGCGCACCTGCGCTAAACGCCAGGAAACCTCCAACAGCCGCACCCCAGAATAAGTCTCGTGACGACGACACGGGCCTTAGAACTGCGGAACTTCCAGGAAAAGCAGCAGGCACTTTTTGCGGTACAACACGACCGACTGCTGTCCGGACAACCCACAGCGACACCAGAGCCAACATTGCGCTTGACACATACGCCCAGCGCCAGCCGACGGTGACCGCCAGCGAGGGCACCGCTAGACCTGCGAGCAGGGTGGAACTAGGCATCCCGGATTGTTTGATTGACATCGCCAACCCAAGCCTCGGCAACTGGGCCTGCGCCAACGCAAGGTTGACGGAAGTCTGGTTGGCAGCGTTAGCAAGGCCGGCACCTACCAGGCATGCAACCACCGCAATGAACGACTTCGCAGCGATGGCAAGCGTCAGTTGCATGATTGCCGTGACAATCAGCGCGAGGGTCATCTGGTTGAGCGCGCCAATTCGCTGTGCCAGTCGACCAAGCAGGATAGATCCGACAGTTGCAGCACCGAAGAACGATCCGAGACCCCATCCATATGCAGCCTCCGACACACCCATCTCGGCGCTGACTTGCACCGAGAGTGCTCCGATCAAGAACCCGGGCAGAACGGCCGACACTGTCGACATGACCGAGGCGTTGACCACCACAGCTGGATGAGGCTTCATCGCCGCGACCTCGCGGCAATCTCAGGAAGCGCCTCCCGAGTCGACCATGCACGCAACGTCCTTCGCCGTCCGGAGGTGGTCATGCGCGCAACGTCCTAAGCATGTCTGGATCTCGCAACGGCGCTGAGGAACTGGCGGCCTTAGCCGCTCTCTGTCAGGTGAGCGGCTGCGAGATCCTCGGGGCGCACGGGTGCTCGAGCCAATTCAAGGCCAGTGGCGTCACGCAAGGCGTTCACGATCGCCGGAGTTGATGACAGGTTCGGAGGTTCGCCGACGCCATTTAGGCCATAAGGGGAGTCAGGGTGGGGGAACTCGAACACTTTGAGTCGCATTGGTGGCACATCAAGTGTCGTAGGTATGAGGTAATCGGTAAAGGACGGGTTGCGCACGACACCACCGGTGATCTGTAGGTCTTCCATCACGGCAAGCCCTAGGCCCTGCACAGTGCCACCTTCGATCTGACCCTCAACAGCTACCGGGTTCATCGCCTTGCCCACATCTTGAGCGGTGGCTATCTCGACAACTTTCACAAGCCCCAACTCCATGTCGACGTCGACCACAGCACGATGCGCTGCGTATGCAAAAGCTACGTGGGCGTTGCCTTGACCAAACTCATCATCGACGGCTTCGGTGCGGCGATGCCGGTACGTGTAGCTGTGTGACACCGACTCGAGGCCCAGCACCTCAGCAACCCGAACCAACTCTTGGCCAGCAGCATCACACACCCACGATCCACGAAGTTCAAGTTCGCCCAGACCCGCAGCAGCACTGGCGGCGTCACCCCGGCTAGCAAGGATTAACCGTGTCCGGCCCAGGATCTCTTGTTTCACCAGATCGCAAGCCCCCACGACCGCACCCGCAGTCATCCAGCTCTGCCGGGATGCCGATGATGCTCCCGACTCGGCGATATCGGTATCTTTGTCTCGCAACTCAACGACGTTGATGCCCAGTTCACTGCGAGCGATCTGCATCTCGAGGGTCACGATCCCTTGACCCAGCTCGGGAGCGGCGCAGTACACCTCAGCTACGGGTTCACCGTCGCGGATCCACACCGTGACCTGCGCAGTGCATGTGTCATCCACACCACCAGAAAACCCGATGGCCTTCATGCCCAATGCAAAGCCAACACCACGCCGGATCCCCTCGCCACGGGTCACGTTGCCAACCCCTCCCGGCAACATTCGCATGTCCCCGTTGGGCACCCGACCGGCCTGCTGCAAACCGGAAGACTCCGAGTCGGGTTCGGGTGACGTTAAACGCTTAGCCGAAACCGAAACCGACAGAGGCTCCGGCGAGGATGCCAGCGAGCCGCCGGCAGCATCCGGCAAGGGCAGGTCACGCAGGTAGGTGAGCATCTCCGTGACGGGAGCAGGCCCGTCTACGGGTTGACCGGTCGGCAGCACATCACCTTCACCGATGGCATTGCGCATGCGCAGCTCGAGCGGGTGCATCCCTAAGCGCTGTGCCAGCACATCCATCGCCGACTCGATGGCGTAACACGACTGCACAGCCCCGAAACCACGCATAGCCCCACACGGCGGGTTGTTGGTATAGGTGGCGTAACCGTCAATGCGAACGTTGGGCACGTCGTAAGCACCCGCTGCGAAGTAGCAGCCGTTGGCGATCACCACTTGTGAAGTCGATGTGTAGGCACCACCGTCAAGCACCAATCGCACCTTGGTGAATGCCAACCGACCATCCGAGCGAGCCCCAAGCTCCACATCGGCAATCGCAGGATGACGATGAACATGGCCGAAAAAGGACTCTTCACGACCATAAGACATCCGCACCGGACGCCCTGATCGCAACGCCATCATCGCTGCATGCACCTGCACGTTGAGGTCTTCTTTGCCTCCGAACGCGCCCCCCACACCTGACAGCACTAGCCGCACCGCATTGGGCGGCAACCCGAGGCAATCCGCTATCTGCTGATGGTCCAGATGAAGGTTCTGGCACGACACGTACAACTCAACGCCGTCACCAGTGGGCACAGCCAGGGTCGACTCGGGCCCTAGAAAGGCAGGATCCTGAGTGCCCATCTCGTAGCGACCTTCGATGATCACATCCGCCTGGCGCCGGGCCGACTCAACATCGCCGTGGCGGATCTTGACATGACGCACCAAACCACCACCAAGCAGCCCGTCAACATCTCCCTTGAGTGATGCTTCGGGGTCGGTGTGGGCTGGCAGGAGCTCATAATCCACCACGATCTTCTGGCATGCCCGTCGACCAATCTCCGGGTGTGTTGCCGCTACTACAGCCACCGGTTCACCCTGAAATCGCACCTCGCCGGTGGCAAGAACCGGTTGGTCGTACACCTTCATACCGAATGTCTTTGAGCCGGGCACGTCACGATGTGTGAGCACGCAACGCACCCCGTCGAGTCCTTCAGCTACGGAAGTGTCTATGGAACGGATCCGTGCTCGTGGGTGTGGACTTCGCAGGGTGACACCCCACAGCGAGCCGTCGTGATATTCGTCGGACGAGTAGATGAATGAGCCGTCGACTTTGGGGATGCCGTCAGGTCGCTGTGCTGATGTCCCGACACCACCGGTGATCGGTGCTACCTCAGCGGGTCGGGTGATTGTTGGCGCGGCCACTACCGGTTAGCCCTCAATCGGCAGGCTTGCCATAGGGCTGTGAGTTCATCGCGAGCCAATCTCTTGCCTATGAACACGATGCGGCTGTCACGATGATCACTGGGCCAACGATCAAGGTTGTGTGTCTCATGCATGCGATGCACACCCTGCAATGCCACCCTGAACGGATTGCCTGCTATGGCGAGAACACCCTTCCATCGCAACAGTTCAGTACCAAAGCGCTTAGCCACTTCGGCGGCAGCAACCTCAACTGCGCCACCGTCAAGTTCCCCGGGTATCCGCAGGCTGAGTGTCTCAACATCGGGATCGTGACTGTGAACGAAGTGATTGTCCAGGAATGAGGGCTCCGATGCTGCTCGCTGGGAGACTTCAAATGCTCGCACACCCAAGATCAAATCAAGGTCGACTTCGGCATAGCTTGACACGTCGATTCCACAGCGCTGATTGAGGCTGCGGATCCGCCGTTTGATCCGACTCACAACATCAGCACTCACGAGGTCAACCTTGTTGATCACGATCCGGTCGGCGCACACGATCTGATCGACCGCCTGGTTGTCGATCCCTCCGTAGCAGACTTCATCTAGGTGTTGCTCGATGTGTAGCGAGTCGATGAGAGCAACGATGCTGTCGAGGCTCACATCATCGAGGATCGGATCATCAACGAAGAAAGCCTGAGCCACTGGCAGCGGATCGGCCAGACCGCTTGTTTCGAGCAGGATGTAATCGATCCGCTGTCTGCGACGCATTAGCTTGCGGATCACGGCAAGCAGATCACCCCGAACCGAGGTAACGCAACAGATGCAGCCATTGCTCATCTCATAGATCTCTTCATCAGATGAGACCACAAGGTCGGTGTCGATGCTGATCTCACCGAACTCGTTTTCGATGACTGCGATGCGCTTGCCGTGATTTTCTCGCAGGATGTAATTCAGGAGTGTTGTCTTGCCAGCACCCAGGAAGCCAGTGAGGATCGTCACCGGCACCTTGTCCTCAACCATGATTGGCTGCGCTCATCCGTCTAGCAGCTAACTCGACGGCATCAATGATCTTCTGGTAACCGGTGCAACGGCAGAGATTGCCAGAGAGTTCCTCACGCAATGTCAACTCATCGGGGTGAGGATTGCTTGTAAGCAATGAGTGTGCTGCCATCACCATTCCGGGTGTGCAGAATCCGCACTGCACCGCTCCAGTCTCCACAAACGCTCGCTGTATCGGATGCACTTCGCCATTAGAAGCAAGCCCTTCAAGAGTCACTACCCGCCGACCGTCAACCTGACCCGCAGCAACAAGACAAGAACAGACGAGCACCTCATCGACATACACCGAACACGAGCCACATTCGCCTTGCTCGCAGGCGTTCTTTGTGCCCCTTAACCCAAGGCGCTCCCTCAAAAAGAACAGCAAACTCTCAAGCGGCCATACGTCGTCAATGTTGTGGTCAACGCCATTCACATTGACTTTGACTCTCAACCTCTATCACCTCTTGGGTTCCGCAGACTCGACGCTACCGCTCAGTCCGAAACCGTAAACGTGTCACTTGCTCGAACCTCTGCCAAAGCTCAATGCTGCCAGTTGTGAAGATCAGCGAGCGCCCACCTAGCGCATCGGCGTGCCAGCACCCCGAGAGCATGACGCCGGTAATCGGCTGTTCCTCGAACATCATCAATCGGTGAAGCAGCCTCGCCAACAAGCTCACTGAAGCGCTCAAGTACACCCGGGCCTACATTCACCGCGTCACTCCAGCAGCCATCGAGAACCTCTTCAAGCAGCAACTCGGCGGCTAGCGAACGCAGCGGAGTTGGCCCCGCCGAACCGATGCCCGTCCCCACTCGTTGGTTGGCGACATCAAGGCACATACCGAACGACACCGTGGCGATCACCATGGCGTTGCGAGGCCCGACCTTGGCGAACTGTTGCGGGCCGGCTGCTGCAGGGAGGTGAACGCCTCGAATCAACTCGTCAGGCGCAAGGGCAGAGACCTTGGGGCCCACGAAGAAGTCGTCAATGTCGATGCGACGTGAACCAGCCAGCGAATCAGCTTGCACCTGAGCGCGGCAGGCAAGCAGCACCGGATGACAATCACCCGCAGGCGAAGCAGTAGCGAGATTTCCGGCAACGGTGCCCCGGTTGCGTATCTGGGGCGAACCGACAGTGCGAGCGGCTACTGCCAGCGCGGGACACAGATCAGCGAGTTCATTGATGATGCGGGTGAAGCACAGCCCCGCACCGATGAATACCGTCGAAGCGTCCCGGCTGAGTTCCCACGAGTCAATCTCGGCAACACCGCTCAGGTCAAGCAGGGCAGCAGGCCGGGCTCGACCAAAGTTGATCTCAACCATCAGATCGGTGCCGCCACAGATCGCCACGGCATCCGGGTACTCCGATCGCATCTGCAGCGCTTCGAGCCAGGTGGTGGGCCGCAGCATCGGCTTGCTTCCGAGCACCGTGACCATCACCACAAGTTTCGCACGGCTTAGCCAATGGCCATGGGTTGGCAGCAGTAAATGGTCACCGCAACAGGCCGTCCCGGCGGCACTTCCCACAGTCGCGTACCGCTGCGGCTATGAGCTACGGGCACCAAAGGCGTAGCCTGAGCGCTTGCCTGTATTTCTCGCGAGCATGTCTTCGCTGCTACTTGGAATTGGCGACTTTGTCGGGGGCATGGGGGGCCGCCGGGTTCGCAACCTGGGTGCCGTTGTGTCAATTGCCTGGGTTGCGTCATGTGTCGGGGCGCTGTGTGCAGCTCTATTTGTATGGCGTTTCCCGCCAGTAGCGCTCAGCTCGTCGGACTGGTTCTGGATGCTGATCGCCATCCCGTTCGTGGCGCTCGTGAGGCCCCTGCTCTATCTCGGCATGGAACGGGGCCCGATGGCCGTGTTCGCAGCCGTGTTCAGCGTGGTGTCGCTGGCTCTGCCTGCCATTGTCGGGCCTCTCACGGGTGACACTCTCAGCTCGCCAGAGATTCTTGGCATCTTGATCGCACTGCCCGCCGTGCTGCTGATTGTCAGCGAAGGCAACCTGCCGTCAGTTGCAACAATTGGAGTTAGTTCGGCTCTCACGCTCGGTGTGATCGTTGGGGTCTTGATCGGTTGCGTGAGCGTGATCTTCGGTCAAATCAGCCCCGACGCGGGAGGCATGCCGGCATTCACTACCCAGCTTGGTGCAGTCGCGGTGATCCCCTTGCTGTCACGGCTCCCGACGATGCATCCGATGGCACCACTGTCGGCCGTTGTCGGGGTGTTCGGTGCGATCGTCGGCGGTGTCGACATCATCGCAATCATCGCTAATGTCATCGCCTTTCAGCGAGGTGATGTGGCGGTAGTTGCAGCAATTCTGGGGTTTGCACCGGCAGCTACGACGATCCTCGCTTGGCGGGTTTACGGCGAGGTAGTGCGTCGCTGGCAATGGGCTGGAGTCGCACTAGCAGCAGTGTCAATCGTCCTGTTCGCATTCGCCGCATAGTTCACACCAAACCACCGCCGCACACCCTCGTCACACAAGGATCCGTAGCCGGCGTCACGCAACAATCCGCCACAACACTTAGGGCGAAGAAACAAACACGCTCTAGTTGTAGGGGTAACCCCTTGTCGTGTTGATCATGTAACGCTGGAGTGTGTTGCAACTGCCGAGACTTGAACCGACCCGGTGCCCGTTAGCCATCATCGCAAACGAGATGTGCTCACCGTTCTTGGCTGTGCTGATCCCAGCCAGAGCTGTCGCATCATTGAGCCCGCCCGTTTTGACATAAACGGTTCCGTAGGCCGAAGAGTCATTGACAGTGCATCGGATCAATGTGCCAGTGCGACCCACAATCGACAGACTCGCGTGAAGTGCCGAGCCGGGGCCAGCGAGCCTCAATATGTCCGACACCAGGTCGCAAGTAAGCCGGTTGTCATAGGACAGACCCGAACCATCAGCGATCACCACACGATCAAACCGTAGGCCGAGCCCATCCAACGCCTCAGTAATCGCTTTGGCAGCTTGAGCGCGTGCCGAACCCGTTCCCGAAGCGAAACCGACCTCTTTGAAGATCATCTCAGCGATGGTGTTGTCGGAGCGCCCGACCATGCGTTTGAGGATCTCGCTCAACGCAGGCGATTCAATCGACGCCAGTACTTCGCTGCCCTCTGGAGCGACGCCTACACCCGGGCGGCGGCGGATGATGAAACCTCTCGCCTCAAGCAGGTCATCAAATTGGACGACTGCCCGGTGCGCCGGGTCGCTAGAGCGCACATTGGACCCTCGTGACGGAGAGTTTCCATACCGCGCCCATCCCTGATTGAGCATTAGTGCCGAGAGCGGACCGGCCTGGTTCTCATCCAAATAAGAGCGCTTCCAGATTGTCTTCTCGCTGTCTGGCGTGAGAAGCTGCGTGCTGTAATCGCGCTCGGCTTCGGGGTAGCGAGACTCGTCAGCGATGATGCTGCCGGTAATTCGGGTAATCCCCCGGGAGCGCAGCGCTGCCGCTACACGGTCGGCCAACACGCCCACATCGGTAAACGCACCCGGGTCGTGCCAGCGCAACATGTAGGCACGTGATGCCAGCACCGGGTCGCCCCCACCAATCACATAGATGTCGCCGTCATAGGTGCCGCCGCTGATCTCCGCATCAGGTGGTATCACGACGGTTGTGGTGTAGGTGGCGTCGGGCCCCATCACCTCGAGTGCGGCGGCCGCAGTTACGACCTTTACGAGCGAGGCGGGCAACATCGGCTCCTGGGAGCGCTCGCTATAGACGAGGCGATCTTCGACATAGGCGGTGACGCACACCTCGGCGCCACTGGGTGCCCGAGGCTCCAACCGGGACAGACGGTTCGCGAGGTTGGTGCTTTGTGCATCGGGTAGTTGCACCTCTGGGAACGGCAGCGGCTCAATTGGCTCAGCAGCGTCTTCGTCGTTCTCCTCGGGCGCCTCTGCCTTTGCCTCTGCCTCAGTGTCAACGTTGTCAACAGTCTCGGTCTCAGGCTCGACAAATTCGGGTTCCGGTTCAACTTCGGGTTCGGGCTCGGCTGGCGGGGTTGTGTCGTGTCCGAGGGCTCGTGCGATGAGGGTCGCTGCCTCGGCTCGGGTAACGAGCCGTTCGGGGCAATACCGCAGCGGCTCAACAGCGCACCCCTGCGTTAACCCAGCTGCGGCTAGTGCGTTGATCTCGGGTTCAAGGACGTGATAGCTGGTGTCGCTGAATCCCGGTGCTGCGCCTGCACCCGGTTCGGCTCCTTCGATCAGGATTACTGGTTCGAACCCAAAGGCTCGGGTTAAGAACGCGGCCATCTCGGCACGTGTTACTTCTAATGTCGGACAGAACCGGGCTGGCTGTTGCGCGCAGCCTCGAGTGATGCCCAGTTCGGCGACCCGCTCCACGTGTTGGGCACCCCAAGAGTCCTGAGCAATGTCGGCGAATCGGGAGAGTTCGATGGGCTCGGGGTCTGTGCCCTCTAGTGCTCGAGTGATCCACACAGCCACCTCAAGGCGAGTCATGGCAACGTCCCAACATGACTCGACCGGCTCGCAGGCATCCGCAACCCCATCGGAGATCAGGATCCGGATTGCAGTCCTGAATGCACGCCCAACCGCATCCAGGCCGTCGGCTACAACGTCGTCATCGGAATCCCGGGGCGCTTCGGTGTTGTCGGCGTCCCCAGGTGTGCTCGCGTCGCCGGAGTCGCTCGGATCTGTGGGGTCGTCAGGTGCGACATCGTCGAAGAGATCATCAGGAAGTTGGTCGTGTGCCAGTAGCGGCTGGGGTGCCAAAAGGGCCCACAGCAGCGCAAGAACACACAGCACCGCAGCGACAATTGCACCAGTTGGCCGGCGCGAAGATGCGCTCTTACCAGACCAAAAAGCACCAGCAAGAGGCTGAATCAAGCGAGACTCCTTCTGCTGTACGGGCTGGGATCGAGCGGCGTTACCCACAACATCGGATTAGGTTAGTCAGAACCCTATGAAATAGCGTTGATCCAAATTACAACCGGCGCACTTCCAGCTACCAGGTAGGGGCCGAGGGGTCGACCGTCGCGTGGGCCGTACCGCACCAGCGTGTAAACGGCTTCGGGCAACGCCAGCATGAACCCGGCCGCCAGCCCGACGACTGCCACCTGCCAGCCCCACCAGCCACACACCAGCCCGTTCAGCACGCTTAGTCGAACGTCGCCAAACCCCATCGACGGCGGATGGGCGAAGTGGACAACAGCGAGCAGCCCACCACACAGCAGCGCACCGATCAGGCCATCAAGCAACCGCTGATGGGTGCCTTCAACTATTGACGCCACCGAGTACAGCACCCAGACACTGCCGGCGGTTGCCCAGATCGGCCTAGTGGGCAGCCTCCGGGTGCGCAGATCGACAACAGCCAAAAACGCGCCAACGACAGCCCATAGCACTGTCGCACCAACTACAAACAGGTTCGGTGAGCTCATTTGTCAGACGATTATCGTTCGGTACCGGTCTTTGTCGAAGATGTAGAAGTGTCGGCGATGTTTCGGACCTCCGAAGCTACATTCAACGAATGCGCTGGGGATGCGTTGCAACTGTGGTACCGAAGTCACTGCCGGTGTGATCTCGTGTTCGCAGGTACATGGTTGCGGGATGTGTCTGTGTTTTGCATAGAGCGGTAAGGCGAGCTTCCACCGGTCTATCTCAGACCTAAGGCTCACTTGAGCGGCGATTACACTGCCGACCTGTCGCCGACGCCCCTGTGGCCATGTGGCCACTGAAACAGACGAAATCGTGTCAGCTAACTGTGCCGGGAAGGAGCCCCGACTAATGACCTCATCGAGATCCTCAATAATTGTGCTTGTGCGCGCCGCAGTATTAGTGGCTGCGTTGGCGTTGATCTCCGCTGCTTGTGGTAGCGATGACTCCGACGAGCCGGCCGCTGCTGACACCGCTACTGCAGAGGCCACCGAAGAGGAGAGCACGGATTCCGGCGACGACGCGAGCGAGGCTGAAATGTCTGAAGAAGCCTCCGAGCTTGAGATGAGTGAGCCTGAAGACGAACCGGAGCCCGCAACCGAATCCGCTGAAGAGGCTCCCGCTGATGACCCCCGATGACGGCAGTGAGATGCCCGCCGAAACCGAGGATCCCGAGATGGTGGAGGAAGAGCCCGAGCCGATGGTGCTGACCGCATCGTGGCGAGGCGTGACAGCCGACACCATCACCGTGGGTGTGTCGATGCTGGACTTTGAACTGCTTAAGGAAATGGGTCTGTCGCAGGCCGGTTGGGGAGACCAGCAGGGTGTGTTCCAAGCACTTATCGACGATGTCAACGCCCGAGGCGGCGTGAACGGGCGCATGATCGTTCCTGTTTATGACTTCTACAGCCCCATCAGCGGCGACGATGCCACCCGATCCTGCACCGTGCTCACCCAAGACCATGAAGTGTTTGCTGTGTTGCTTGGGTTCGTGGGGCCGCTAGCGGGTACTGCTGACCCGTGCATCGTCGGCACCAACGCCACGATCCTTGTCGGCGGCGAACAGACACCTAGCGAACTCGAACAAGCTCAAGCGCCCTGGTTCAATCCCGAGCCCGGCACCGACAGTCAGACCTACACCCTGCTTGACCTGCTCATTCAGACCGGGCGTGCGGACGGCACTCGTGTATATGTCGTGTCACACCAGTCTGCGGTGGGCGACGAGCAGCTCGTGCTTGATGCGCTTGCGTCCCGTGGGTTTGATGTAGCTGGCAACGCCATCCTCGACGCCAACGATGGCGACACCGCTGCGCAGGACTCGCTGATGCAGGTCATCTCGGAGCGGATTCGATCCGAGGGTGCAAATGCGGTGTTCATCAATGGCAACCCCGCGGCGACCATTCGTGGGCTTGGCCAGAACGGGCTGATCGGTTCTGTGGCCGTCTGGACGAACAACGGTGCGGGCCTTAACAACCTTGGTGCCACCTTCGATCATGAAGTTGCACGGGGTGCGATCACTTCTGATGGCCCATCCGAAATGGAAATCTGGAATGACCCAGAGCTTCAGAATTGTGTCGAAGTTGTGCGTGCGGCGATTCCTGGCGCCGATCTGCGCCCGCCAGACGAACTCGCTCTTGAGGATGAGAACTGGTTCCTCCCGGTACGGCGTTACTGCTCGCATCTGTCGCTGTTTGTGCAGATCGCAACTGCTGCTGGCGCGGATCTAACGCATGAGACGTTTGAGGCGGCTGCCTACACGCTGACCGATTTTGCGGTGCCAGGCATTCCAGCGAACTCTCTTGCACCTGACAAAGTCGGTGCTCGTGACCTTTTCAGGCTTGCGGAGTTTGATCCCGATGTAGGTAATGGTCAGACAGTTCCGCTGACCGATTTGATCGACATTTACTAGCGAGTCGGCCAGGCGGGCGGGCGCCCGAGGCCTCAGTGACAATCCAATTCCACCCCGAGCGGTTCGAAACCATCAAGGTTGATGTAACCGATCATGTGTGCCGGGTCGTGCTCGATCGGCCCGGCACACTCAACGCCTTCGACGATCGGATGCAACAAGAGGTGCGCTCCACGTGGCGGGCTTTGCGTGAGATTGACGATGTGCGCGTGGTGGTGCTGACGGCGACCGGTGACAAGGCGTTCTGCGTCGGTATTGACCGTGATGCTTCCATGTCGGCGCTGGCTGACGATGGTCGGCTGTTCGGTACCTCCAACAACTACATGTATGACGACCCGGGTGATTACCTGGGGCCCAAGGCGTGTGATCTCTGGAAGCCCGTGATTGCGGCTGTGAATGGGATGTGTTGTGGCGGGGCGTTCTATCTCATCTCCGAGTGCGACATCATCATCGCCGCTGAGCACGCCACCTTCTTTGACCCCCATGTCACCTATGGCATGGCGGCAGTGTTTGAGCCGATCAAGATGGCACAGCGCATGCCTTTGGGTGAGATTCTGAGGCTCACTCTGCTCGGCAACCACGAGCGCATGACCGCACAGACGGCGATGCGGATCGGCTTGGTGTCTGAGGTGGTCGCAGCGGCGGATCTGCAGGATGCTGCGGGCAGGCTTGCTGGAGCTATTGCGTCACAACCGCCGCAAGCTGTGCAAGGCTCACTGCGGGCAATCTGGGCCGCCAACGACATGGGCCGGCACCAAGCACTCTCACTAGCACCAGCCATCTGGGCCGCTGGCACCAATCCCAACGCCATGGCCGACGGGCAAAACGAGTTCATCTCCGGCCACCGAATCAAGCCCCACCTCCGCTAACCGGTCAACCCACAGGGCTCAACACAGGGAGTCCACCCATTTGGATTTACAATGCGATGATTTGAAGGCGGGACTGGCGCGCCGACAGCAGGGCTTGTACGCTCATAGTGCAAGCTATTGCAATTGGCGCCTAGGTTTGAGGCCGAACGCCACCTCCTACGACCGCCTTCGGGCGGTCGTAGCTGCGTTTGGGGCAAATGTACTTCACCTATATCGACGAGTCAGGCGGCTTTGAGGCACCAAATACGAGCCCCGACGCGACGCCGCTGATGGTCTTCGCTGGCCTTATCGTCCAGGCTTCGGCAATACCTGCGATGACGAATGCATTTCTGCAACTCAAGCGACGGTTCTACCCCAGCGAATCGTCGAAATTCCTGGACACCATGCTCATTGAAGTCAAGGGATCAGAACTTCGGAGAGCCGTCCGATCTACGAGTCGGCGGCAGCAACGTCGCGCCATAGGCGTTCTCGACGGCGCAATGAAACTGATCGAGGAATACGACGTTCGGTTAGTGGGACGTGTCTGGATCAAGGAACCCTCTAAAGGCTTAGATCCCCAGGGAAGCTATACCTTCGCGATTCAAGACATCTGTCGCCACTTCAACCACTTCCTGGCCAGACAAAATAGCACTGGTCTGGTGTTGTGCGATGCGCGACGGCACAATCAGGACATACAAGTGGCGCATTCCATTTTCACTAAGAAGCACAAGGCGAGCGGCGACGCATACCCGCGAGTCCTTGAGAGTGCAGTGTTTGCCAGAAGTGTCAACCATGCGGGATTGCAGTTAGCAGACATTGTCGCGTCGGCTCTCATCTTCCCGATCGCGGCGCGCGTTTACTGCTCTGGTCACACAACTGGTGTGCATGTCCGAAGTAGATTTGATGTGCTTCGGAGGCGGTATGCAACTCGGCTACGGAAGCTCCAGCACCTATATCAAGACGAGTGTGGCCGTACACGTGGTGGCATCGTGGTAAGCGACAAGATAGGCAAACGACCATCGTCACATCTATATCTGCCTCAAGGTAGTTGCTGAGCACGACATCACGGGGGCTGGGTTGTTCGCGGTTGGGGCGTGGTTGCTAGTTTGGGCGGTCCTAGGAGCATGGCATTCGACAGTTTGGAGGGACCGTGGCTGAGCCCTACCCCAACACATTGATCTTTGTTGATTTGCCAACAGACGAACCTGACAGAGCAGCCGACTTCTACCAAGACGTGTTCGGCTGGAAGATCAATCCTCGACCGGCCGGATCGTTCTATCAGGTAGTACCCGGCCAGAACTTCAAGTTGCCCGACGGCACGCAAGGCCCCACCGGGAACCTTCATCTTGGCATCACCAACGTGGCAAACCGTCGGCCGCATCCTTCCACTGAAGGCCTTGAGCCACATAGTGGATGTCGGGACGGTCACGGCATCAGGATCTGGATTCTGGTGTCGCCCGATGACGACATGGATGCCATCTCGGATCGAGCGGTTGCTAATGGTGCCGTCGATTTGTGGCGGCATCACTACTTCGGGGAGTTCAACGGATTCAACAACGCCTTCAGAGATCCATGGGGCAACACATTGGTGCTGTGGACTTACGCCGGGGATGAACCACAAATCCCGGACGGCTGGACGAGGGAGTAGCCGATGGGAGACACATACTCGGTTCACCCTCCACATGCACGCTGGACACATGTGGCGTTAAGGGTTCGTGACATTCACGCCAGCATTGATTGGTACACAGCGCATACACCCCTCAAACTTCTTGACAAGCGCCAAGATGACGACGGTTACGGCGCCTGGCTCGGGCACGACGACTCACCCGACCAGCCTTTCCTCTTAGTGCTCGCAGAGTTCTTTCCCGAGACCGACCCGTTCAAGGGTTCACCCATAGCGAAACTGGCGCCGTTTGCGCATCTTGGGATTGAGTTGCCGAGCCGTGCTGAACTAGATGCTGCAGCAGCTGAGGCGGCCGAACAAGGCTGTCTAGCGATGCCACCAACGGAGATGCCACCACCGATTGGCTACATCTGCATGTTGAGCGATCCCGATGGCAACATGATCGAACTCAGCTATGACCAGGGCGTATATGCCCATGCTCAGAAGGTGATGCGCTAACTGCGCCGAGCAGGTGTGTGCGTGACGTCTGACGAGAGCTAACCGATCACTCCGAACAGTGGCAAATCCGAAGTGACTGCTTCAAATCCCGCAACTGTGGTGGAGTCGTACTTGGCCTCTTTCGCTACTGGTGACCCCGCGACTATCGCGGCTCACGTCACAGATGACTTCTTGAACGTACACACAAGTGCATTGGGATCTTCGTGTAAGGGTCGTGCTGCCTACCTGGATCGACTACCTCAGTTTCTGGGCATCTTCCTGAATCTGTCCTACGAGGTTGAAGAAATCGTCAACCAAGATGACAGAGTTTGCGCTGCATACATGATGCGAGCATCAGTTGACGGTGATCCCATTGTGATCAGAGGTGTTATGCGATTTGTACTGCGAAATTCTCTGATTAGTGAGCGGATTGATTACTTTGACAGCCTTACATTCCTTCAACAGACTGGACAAGCCTGAGATAGTTGAATTGCCGCTTAACGCTGCGAATACAACGGTACTGAAGTCCCCCTACGCGGTCGGCTCAGGGGACCTAGTGTGTTGAATGGTGGTACCTGAAGGGGAGCAAGAGCGCTATACGCACGGCTACCACAGGGTGATCATCGGCTCATATCAGCGTCGAACTGCTGAGGTGTGTGCAGCCTTCTTGCTGCCGTCTTTGGGTAGTGATGCTCAGGTGCTTGATCTCGGGTGCGGACCCGGGACTATCACTGTTGGGCTGGCACGCTGTGCCGGTCGAGTGATCGGCATTGATGCTTCACCAGACATGGTCAAACAGGCTGCCGAGACTGCGGCTGAGCATGGTGTTGACAATGCTGAGTTCAAGGTCGGTTCCGCATATGAGTTGCCCTTTGAGAGCGACAGTTTCGACGTGGTGTATGCGCACCAGGTGATGCAACACTTGCGCGACCCAGTCCGAGCCTTGACTGAGGTCCGTCGGGTCTTGCGGCCAGGAGGGCGAGTTGCGCTGCGTGACTCTGACTACGGCACCATGGTGCACTCACCGGTCGAACCTGCAATCACTCACTGGCTGCGTCTGTATCACAACGTCGCTCGAGCGAACAAAGGTGAGCCACACGCAGGCCGATTCTTGCCAAGTTGGGCACACGCTGCGGGCTTCGTGAACGCAATCGTGACATCAAGCACCACCACCTATGCAGATCCCGAGAGCCGACAATTGTGGGGCGGGATGTGGGCTGTGCGTGTAACCGACAGCGACTTTGCAAGCCACGCGGTTCACGGCGGCTTTGCAATGCGCAGCGACCTAACCGCCATCTCAGCCGCCTTTCAACGCTGGACCGCCCACCCCGCAGGCTTCTGGGCCTACCTAAACACAGAAGTCCTAGCCACCAAGCCCTGAGAACACCAACGATGTGCTCGCTGCTTCCACGGCGCGCCCTGCCCATCTTGAGCAATGGCGAGGTCAGCCAGTTACGCGTTTAGGTGCCGACGGGCTAGTGCACCCATTCGCTTGCGCACCCGCAGCTCAGCCTCTTCCAAACTCAAACGCTCGACCTTAGAGCGCAACGTCCGCACGCAGCGGGGAACTAATGCATTGTCAAACAGTTCAGCCCAAGTTCTGATCCGTTTTAGCGCCAATAGTGCGGTCTCTTCCCTTCGCAATTGACGACCATAAGGATCAATCCAGATCACGCTCTCTCCCCGTTCAACACACAGAAGAACCATGTCGAGATTTGAGGTGACGATGATCTGATTACATTTCGATGAGTGAGCCAGAACGTCCTCATCCGAACTGCCTCTTGCAGGACTCGGTGGATTGGACTGTTCATCACCGACATAGGTGACCTGAAATTGCAAGACTTGCAGAGCCTTTGCAACCCGCCAAGGTAACAACTCGTCGAACATCAGACGAAGTCTCGGAATGTCATGTCTTGGCACAACTGTCGTTAGTTGTCAGCCTGGCGCGAGTTCATAATCCAGAGCTGCAGTTACTTGATCACGCGTTAGGCAGTAGTCATCGGCGATGTTCTCGATCTCTGCAATCGAGCTGTCGTTGCCGACTAAGCCGGCGATCAGTTGTGTTGGGACGCGTGTTCCCTCGATGCAGGGTGCACCAGCCTGTACGGCCGGGTTGATCCACACATGCCGATGTGGGCGCCAGATCGACGCCATGCGCTTGTCGTTGTAGGTGATCGGGTTGATCAGCGGTCCGATGACTGTCTGAAACGCCAGTTGGCCGCCTAGTCCGACATCTTCCCAATCTCCGGAGAGTTGAGCGAAGAATGCCTTACCGACAGTTGCCAAGTCTTCGTGAGCGAACGGTCTGTCGGTTCCAAGGGCTCTGCTCAGGTGCTCGGCACCGCGGACGATTTGCCGACGAGGCACACGCCGATGGGTGAGTTCTGCTATGACCCTGAGGCTGATCAAGTCCCAGAAGCTGAACAGACCCCCAAGTTGCCCTTCCAGCAGTGCAGGACGAGCCGACCGAGGGCTAACCCATCCGGTGACGCGGGCGGGCCCCGTGTTGAGCAGCCTCGCGATCTCCTTCACGTCGTAGATGCCGCGACCGAGATAAGGCATGGCACGTAACTCCCGGCTCATGTCTTGCTGCAGCACCGCCCAAGAGTAGCCGGTCCACCCTGGTTAGCAGGAACAAACTGGTATTTCCCTACAGGTGTGTCCATCGTGTGCAAGTGCACTGGGTGCAGTTGACCTGCTCAGGTGTCGCAGAACCGTCAGGGACGGGCGGAGTCGATTACTTTTGCGAAGTTGGTGATTGTCTCCGTTAGGCCTTCGAACATTGAGCTTCGCTGGACGGCAGCGAGGTTAAGGCTTGCACTCGTGAAGCCGAGGCTGGTGACAGCGCGGATCTGCTCACTGATCTCCGACGGTGCCCCGGCGACTGCGTAACGACGGATCCAGTCTTCGGTCACCAGGTCAAACAGTTCAGGAGGGTCGTAGCGATCGATGTCAAAGTACCAACCCTTTGCACGTGAGAGTGCACCATCGATGGCACGCAAGCGAGCCGGATCGAACCCTTTAGGTCTGACAATTGCCAGATAGTGCGCCACGTACCGCACAACTGAACGGCGAGCTAGATCACCATCAACCGACACACACAAAGTCAGTCGTGGAGCAACATCGATCTCAGACACATCTCGGCCCGAGCGCGCAGCACCTTCAGCCAACCAGTCACGGTAACGCTGCGCGAGTTCGCGTGTGAAACTGCGTGCCCCAACCAAAGCGATGTCAGCCAACTCACCAGCTACACGCATCACTTGAGGGCTGCGTGTACCCACCGAGATCGGAAAAGGAGTGTCAGGTGGACGGACAAGTGCAGCGCCATCAATCGGAAACATCTCACCGTCAAGAGATACCCGTTCACCAGACAGCAAACCCCTGATGCCGACTATTGCCTCACGCAATGCCCGGACCGGCTTCGGATAGTTGATGCGCAAGTCTTCAAGACCCGCACCCACACCAATCCCGAGGAACATCCGACCCCCGGATAGTTCTTGGAGGGATGCAACCGCACCAGCAAGCATTGCTGGATGACGCGAATAAGGATTGGTCACCATTGAACCGATGTGAATCCGCGACGTAGCTTGAACTGCAAGTGTCTGCATCACGAAACAGTCCGGCCAGAACACGACATCCGAAACACCGAGCCGATCGAACCCGGCTTGCTCACAGAGAACAGTAAGTTCAACAAACTCGCTCGGGCTCATGCCCGGAGTAATTTCAGCCTCAAGCACCTCTAATAATGCTCCGAGTTCACCAATTCAGACCGCCGCCACCGAAGCAACACAACACGAAGCCAGGTTTGTTACGACGGGCTTGACTAGCAGCACATCTGCAGCCGCAGCGCCCCTCCCGAGTGCAGTTACCCAGACCACAAGCCTTCGTTACGCAGTCCTGTGATCACGTCAGCGATACCGGCGCGCAAGGTATCAACTAGCCAGTCAATCTGATGTTTGGTCAACACCAATGGCGGTGACAACACATTGAGTCGTCTGATCGGGCGAACTAGCAATCCACGAGCGTCACATGCATCCGAAATGCGCCGACCGATGCCCACTTCAGCGGGGAACATCTCCTTCGTGCGTTGATCAGCAACACTCTCAACACACATCATGAAGCACTTGCCTCTCACGTCACCAACAATTGGCAGATCACGCAGAGTGTTTAGTTGTTGTTCGAAGTAGGGGCCGATTTCACGCACATGACCGCAAAGATCTTCGCGTTCCATGATTGCAATGTTTGCCAGCGAAGCAGCACACGACACCGGATGCCCCGAATACGTAAACCCGTGAGCAAACTCGGCTCCAGGCGCCTGCGGTACTGAGATCACGTCATAGATCTCATCAGACAGAACCGTCGCAGAGAGGGGCGCGTATCCCGAAGTTAGGCCCTTGGCAATGTTGACGATGTCAGGCTGGATGCCAAACACATCCTCACTCGCAAAGAAGTGCCCAAGCCGACCGAATCCCGTTACCACCTCATCTGAGACGTACAAGATGTCAAACTCTCGGCACACCTCACGCATACGTGGCAAGTATCCCGATGGTGGAACGAGCACCCCACCAGCACCCATAATCGGTTCCGCAAGGAACGCAGCCACGTTCTCGGCGCCGATCCGCTCAACCGTGCTTCGGAACTCCTCTACCAAGTGATTTGTGTATTCCGCCTCAGACATCTCATCGGGTCGCCGGTACACATCGGGACAAGACACTCGAGCAATCAGGGGCTCACCGATGATGTCAAAGCCGATGTGATCATGTGGAACACCGGTGAGCGACATCGCCAGATAGCTAGAACCGTGATAGCCATTGATTCTTGTGATGATCGTCTTCTTGTTCGGCTTGCCTATCTGGTTGAAATAGAAGTGAATGATCCGCACGGCGGTATCGTTGGCGTCAGAACCCGATAGCCCGAAGAACACGTGATTTAGCCCGGTCGGAGCAAGCGACGCCAGTTTCTGCGCAAGTTCCGCGCCCGGTACAGATGTGGTGTTGGTAAACGGCGAGTAGTAGGCAAGCCGGCGAGCTTGATCAGCCATAGCTTCGGCGATCTCGGCACGTGCATAACCCGCATTCACACACCACAGGCCGCCCTGTGCATCGAGATACCGCTGACCGTTCGAGTCATAGACATAGGCACCGTCGGATTCGGCCATTACCAGAGCACCCTCTTTGTCCCAGACTTCAAAGTCGGTAAAGGGATGCACGTAATGGTCACGGTCTTTACGCCACAGTTCGGCTGTGTCGTATGCCTCGAACCGATCTGACACCTGCGTCACGACCGCAGGAGGGCTCTCTGGAAGAGTGGTATCGGTCATAGCGCGCTCACGACCTCGCTCATGAATCGTTCCGCAATTTCAGGTGATGAACCAGGCTGGACATTGAAGTCAGGGATTATCAACTCGTCAGTACCCGCTTCTGCGTAGTCAGCCACCTGCTCGACTAGCTGCTCGGGTGTCCCGACAATACGGAAACCGGACGTCTTGTCGCGAACTTTGGCCGCTTCGGCTTCAGTGTCACACAAGAACAACAGCGTGGCTGCCGATCTGGAAATGGTGGCAGGGTCACGTTCCTCGGACTCACACAAGCGATCGATCAAGTCGTTGAAGTAGCGCATGTCATCAGCGGTACACCAGCCGTTCCACTCGTGCCCCCATCGCACCATCGTTGGAATAGTCCGCCGTTCGCCTCTGCCGCCAATCATTATCGGTAGAGGATTCTGCAACGGCTTCGGTTCACAGGGCGCGCCAGATAGCTGGTAGTAGACGCCGTCAAAGTCGCTGCGTTCGTTGCTCAGCAAGCTTGAAATTACTTCACATGCTTCGTCAAGCATGTCGGCGCGTGCACGCACCGTGCGATATGGGATTCCGTAGCGTCGGTGCTCGTTCTCTTGCCATCCCGCGCCGAGGCCAAGCACGAATCGACCGCCACTTATGTGATCAATCGTTGCAGCTTGGTTTGCAAGCACCGCCGGGTGTCGGTATGTGTTGCCGCTCACCATCGCACCTATCCGAATCCGGGGCACTGCCGCTGCGATTCCAGCAAGTATTGACCAGCACTCAAGTATCGGCACCATCTCCGGGTCAACTCCAGCTGGTTCATGGCCATAGCCACCGGCGGGAGCCATGAAGTGATCGGGCAACCAGATTCCGTCCCAGCCGCAGGCTTCAGCTGCGACGCTCGCAGCAAGTATCTGATCCCATGTGTTGCCAGCCGATGGCCAGAATCCGAATCTCATGGCAATTGTTTCTAGCCGGACAAAGCTACGACCGGCGACACCGTGAAGTCAACTGTCACGAATCGATAGACGCACTTCGGAAGTGCAAGCGTTGTCCGACGAGTCACAGCCCTGTTCATCGACAGCCCGTCACTACAAGATTGGGAACTTGGCCTTGTCGGGCAGACCCGAACGGGCAGTGATGGCCTCACCAGCACTCTGGCACCGGTCATAGAAGGTGTCCTCATCAATGGTCGTCATGCGCCCGGCGTCAACGACCTTGATCCCGTCAACAAACACCGTGTGTACGCCACGACCATCGGCTGACCACACCAGTTGATTGATCACATTCAACAGCGGCCGCCACTCGGGACGGTCAGTGTCATGCAAGACGATGTCAGCCATCTTGTTGGGCTCAAGAGAACCGATCTGATCACTCATGAGCATCGTGCGAGCACCCCCGAGCGTGGCCATCTCATAGGCCTTCTCGGCTGGGAACATCTGCGGATCCATACGAGCATCCTTGAACAAACCCGCTACCAAGTATGTGGCTCGATGCATATCTGCATAGTTCGATGCATTGTTGCCGTCGATGCCGATACTGACGTTGATTCCACGCATGACCATCTCGGGGATCTTGCCCACTTGCGTGACCCCGTAACTGACTTTTAGGGCTGTGGTCGGACAATGCTCCACCGAACAACCCGATGCGGCCATCACATCAAGTTCGCTGTCATCAACACGGACACAATGAGTCATTGCAGTGTCGGCATCAAGTACGCCTAGTTCGGCCAGATGAATCATGGGGCGCTGACCAAATTCGGCAATGAACCCATCTGGATCGAGATTAGCGGGACTCATATGAAAGTTAAGACCCACTCCATGATGACTGGCAGCCTGGCGTGCAGCCTTCCAGAGCGGATCAGAGCAGGTTGTGTGACCCACAACCATTGACCATGCCTCAAGGCGTCCACCTGCTGTGCCTCGATAACGATCAATCGTGTCGTTGATATTGGAGATGGCATCCTCGGTGTTCTGGCGGTACACATCAGGTTCTGGTGGCAGATCCCAGACCCATTTGCCAATGCGGCCTCTTATGCCGACCTGTACGAGACCGTCCATTACTTCGTCTGTGAACCGAATCGTGCCTGCTTCGAGAAAAGTTGTGGTGCCGGACTTGAGCATCTCAACGGCAGCAAGTTGCGCCGAGAGTCGCTCTTCTTGTGGGGTATAGACGGAATAAAGCGGACATTGCCACATGAACACGTTCTCTTCAAAGGGAGTGTCGTCTGGCACATAGCCACGGGTGAGCGGCTCACCGGTGATGTGAATGTGAGTGTTGACAAGACCAGGTGTAACAACAAAACGGTCGCCACCAACAGTCTCGTTCGTTTCGTAGATGGCTTCAAGATCAGACGCCTTACCGACATCGACAATCTTGTTGCCGCGCACAGCAACTGCACCGTGGCGGATAATGTCACGAGTGGAGTTCATCGTCACCACGTACCAACCCTTTATGAGGGTGTCGATGCGTTCTCTGTTACTCATGAGATGTTCTCCTGTGGATCAGCGCCGAGGCTTGGATGCGACATAGGCGAACTGGAAGCCGATCGGTTCGATCAGGCGTATTGCCTCAAATCCGGTCTCGCGTAACCACCGTGTCGTGTCAACCGTATTGATCGGAAAGCCGTTGTTGGTGCTTGCGATCATCGTTGTTCCCATGAGCACCGAGTGAGGAGTCATCTTGTGATTTGGGCCGACAAAGTAGTCGGATAGCACCAGCCGACCTTCAGGTCGCAGCGCTTCATAAGCACGGCGGATCAAATGCTTCGCACCGGATTGGCCCTCGGTTCGACAAATATGTCCCAACACGACGATGTCATAGTGGTCGGCCTCAATGTCAATGCTGTGAAAGTCGCCTGTCCGGAACTCACATCGATCGATGATGTCGTGCTCCGATGTCTTGCGTCGAGCAACCTCGATTACACCATCGAGGTCGTTGACAGTGGCACGAGCGCGCGGGCAAGCCTGAAGTATTGCGATTGACCAAGGAGCGCCACCAGCTCCGAGATCTAGCACGCGAGTGTTGGGGTTAGCGGTGTAGCGAAGTTGCAAGTCTGCCCGGTTCGCGCAACGCCACACGGTAGTAAACGTGCCCTCAACAAGTGGCTTGTAGAAGGCTGCAGGGTCGTCATCAATTGGGGTGGCGGGGCTGCCAGAGCGAACGGTAGCTGCTAGACGAGTCCAGTTCTGATAAGGGCCTGGAGCGACTGGTATCAGGCCGACCATTGAGGCGGCTCCGTCGATCAATAGGTACCGGCGGGCCGCGTCATTGAGTTTGAAGTCGTCAACGACCCGATCTAGCAATCCCTGTGCCACGACTGCGTCGAGCAGCGACTCAAGGTGATCGGGTGCGACCCGCAACCGATCGGCCAATTGTTGGGCAGTCATGGCTGAGTCGTTGACAGCTCCGAGGGCCTCGAAAACGCCTAGCTCCAACGCTGCAAGCACCACGTGATAGCGGCCCAAACCCTCAATCGCTGCCCACACCGGGGCTGCAGCCGGCGGCTTGTAATCGGTGAACGGCCTGCCCTTGCGCACGATGGTGTGCGTCTTCTTGAGTTCGGGATATGCAGGATCTCGGAGCAAGTTCACCCTGTGTTGGCTACCTCAAGACTGCCGCACAGTAGCCGTGACAGTCCAGCCAACACATCCCGGCCTCAAACGTGACCGGACCCGCCCGCACACAGCCAGCAGTTACACACGTTCACACGTCACTATGTATGCTATTCCTCGAATTAGCATATTCTTTTGATATGCTAATTCGACATACGTGATTCCAGAGGAAGACACTGATGCGGCGAGTCTTCACCGAGCAAAACCCGTGGTGGCAGTACGGGGCAGTACCCGAAGCCCTCGCACCTCCGACCGAACGCGGGCTCGCTCGGCTGCTATGGCAGCGACTCCTCGCCGACGAGCCTCTGCGCTACCAGGTGGTCCTCGGACCCCGCCGTGTCGGCAAGACAACTGTGCTATATCAGACGGTCGGGCACCTCATAGATCACGGCATCGCTCCCACCCGCATTTGCTGGCTTAGGCTTGACCATCCTTTGCTGGTCGAAGCTGACCTCGGAGATCTCGTACGGGAAGTGATCAACGACGCAGGGGCGACCGCGCGCAAGCCGCTGTTCCTGATGCTTGATGAAGTGATCTACGCGAACGAATGGGATCTCTGGCTCAAGACCTTCTATGACGACCACTGGCCGGTGCGGATCGCGGCCAGTTCAAGCGCTACTGCCGCACTGCGTCAACAGCGACACGAGAGCGGAGTAGGTCGCTGGGAAGAGCAGCATCTACTGCCGTGTCGTCTAGATGAACATCTTGAACTTACGGGTGGCAAGACTCAAATCGAAGCGAAGGAAAGCCTGTCTGTAACTGTGAAGTCACTGAGACAACAGTCGCACGATCCACTGATCGAAGCTGAGCAGCTATTCCTGATGCTGATCGGCGGCTTTCCGGAGTTGATGTTACGATTCCACAGCGAGGATAGAAGCGATATATTTCATGCTCTCAGGGTTCAGGTTCCTCAATCGCAACGAATTTTGCGTAGCGACGCGGTGGAGCGAGCCATATACAAAGACATCCCACAGACTGTAGCAGTGCGCAATCCTATGATGCTTGAACGTTTGATGTATGTGCTTGCGGATCAAGTCACCGGTATTCTCTCACCAACGAGAATCAGCCAAGACTTGGGTCTCGCACAACCGACACTCGACAGATATCTGTCGTACCTAGAGCAGACATATCTAATCTTCACTCTGACGAATTATTCAGGTTCCGAGTCGGCTGTACAACGTAGGGGACGCAAACTCTTTTTTCTGGATAGCGCTGTACGTAATGCTGCTTTACAACGAGGCCTCGCACCTTTGACCCATCGTGTAGAATTAGGAATGTTGCGAGAAAACTTTGCTGCCGCAACGCTTAATGCACTTGCACAACACGCTGGCTACAGACTTCATCACTGGCGAGACGGAAACCGAGAAGTTGACCTGATCTACGACGAACCATCGGGGCCGCTCGCCTTTGAGATCGCGTCGTCGCCCAACCACAGCGTGCAGGGCTTGAAGGCGCTGGTTGAGCGGTATCCGCGTTTTGCTGACCGTTGTTATCTGGTAGCTCCTCAAGCGAGGGTGATCCAACCAGAGTCCAGTGAATCGAGAATCGGAATGTTGCCGCTGGACACCTTCCTGCTTGCCGTTGGAGCCCAGGCACAGCAAGCCATGCTCACCCGTCTAGGGGTCCCCATCGGCTGAGGAACCCTGCAACTGATGGAACGCTGCACCCAAACCCCGCGCACCGCTCCACGCTCTAGTTCATATTTCCACACAGAAACCCAACGAGTCGGCGCTTTTGGACTGTCTTGTTTGTGTTTCGAGTCGGAAATCCGAACAATTGCCCCATTACTGCTCCGGTTTGTTCGTATTTCACGGCAGAAATCGAAACCAACAGCTCTCCCAGGGCTGTCTTGTTTGTATTTCGTGAGAGAAATCCAAACCACGGGAGGAACGTCTTGAGATCGAGGTTTCTAGGGCCCGACCCTCTAGAGCAGCAGGTGGAGCAAATGCTTGCACGCCTTGCGCAACATCAGCCTCCACGCGAGATTGAGACCGCTCAGGTAGATGTGAAGGAGGAGCCTGGCCGCCGCGATCGGCGGAGTTCAGTTGTCGCAGGGGGCACCACTAACGAGAAGGCCGCCCTCTACCTAGCTCGCGAGATGGCGTGCATGGCAAACACGCCAGGCGGCGGTGCAATCATTCTGGGTGTCGCCGACGACGGCACCCGCATCGGAACCCACCTTGACCCCGGTCAACTCCGTCACCGCATCTTTGAGTTGACCGACAGAAGGCTCACGGTGACGATCCGGCGCACCAATTTGGAGGACACTCCACTGCTTGTCCTGACGGCAGCCGAGGCGATCGAACCAATCCGATTCGAGGGCCGCATCCGCTGGCGTGTTGGCTCAAACTGCGTCGAGATCGACTCGACAACCTGGTACGACCGCCATATACATGTCAGAAGGATCGACTGGTCTGCGATGCCATCAGGCCACACCCTGTCTGACATCGATCCAATTGCAGTCTTGACAGCAAAGAACTACCTTCGAGAGTTCGGTCGAAACGACACACACCTAGCAGATGCATCTAACACAGACCTGATACGCCGGCTTGGACTCACTGATCACGATGGCCAACTCACGAATGCTGGATCGCTGTTGTTCGTTAGCACTCCTGACGTTGGAATTGACTATATGCGACGGGAGGTTCCTGGTAGTGACAGCACTAATCGAGTGCGAGGTTCAAAGGCACTCTTGATACAGATCGCTGAAGTCGAACGTGCTTGTGAAGCAGCAAACCGGATAAGACATGTTGACGAAGGATTCGTGCATCGCCAGCTTCGAGCGATTCCTCAACGTGCCGTTCGGGAGTCGATAGTCAATGGTGTTACTCACCGTGATTGGCTCTCGCCCCAACCGACACTTGTGGAACACATTGGCGATCGACTGATCGTGACATCACCGGGTGGTTTCATAGGTGATGTGAGTCCTACAAACATCATAACCCACCCGCCTGAGCCCAGATATCGCAGCCTGGCTGAGGCAATGGCAAAGCTGCACCTCGCTGAGCGTCAAGGCATCGGAGTGGATCGGATGACCGTCGATATGCTCGCATATGGCAGGCCTGCACCGGTGTTTTCTGAGATCAACGGCCCATACGTGCGGGTCTCACTTGATGGAGGTGATCCTGACAAGGAAGTGGTCCGTTTCGTTAGTGGCATGCCGAGAATTCACCAAAGCAACGTCGAGATGATGTTGACTATTGAACATCTCACCCGCAAGGGATGGGCAGACGCTTCCTCGGTAGCACCAACTTTGCAGCGATCTCCGACCGAATCAGTTGCTGCACTCGAACGGGTGAGCGCCATTACCAGCAACGGGGAACCCGCAATCACAGCAGTAGCCGGAGTGCCGTCGAATCTAAAGCGTGCTTACCGGTTGTCTGACCACAGTCGCCGCTTGCTCGGACACCGGATCCGTCATCTGCATGGAGCGGCGCAGCGGGACGATCTGATTCTTGACTGGGCGCGGCGTAGGGGCAGGGTGTCGTCTACCGAGATTGCAGATCTCTGCTCAATCAGCACCACCTACGCCGGCAAACTCCTCAGAGGCTTAGCAACGGATGGATTGCTAATAGCGAGCAGGAGCCAGCGTGTCGGACGAGGCTTCCACTACCTCCCCTCACCCGACTTGTGACAAGAGTTGGTTGTCAAAAGTCAAGTAAACATGCCCAGAGGTGTGAGAGTGTGGAGCGGTGCGACTAGCTGCTGAAGAAAGTCAATTGCTTCGAACCAATCATGCGCGGCGGTGGAAACGGCTGATGGCAATGGCGGAGATAGGTGCGACTGCGGCCGGAGGTTCCAACCGTCAAGCACTCTCAGATGATGACAAGGCTGGGCGTGATCTGTTCGTTGGCTGGGCTGAACGAGCGGGCTGCACATTTGAGATGGACGGGGTCGGCAATCTGTTTGCTCGGCGTCCCGGCAACGACCCGGATGCAGCTCCGGTCGTGCTTGGCAGTCACCTTGACACACAGCCAACCGGGGGTCGTTTTGATGGTGTTTATGGTGTGCTAGCCGGGCTCGAAGTAATCGAGACGCTAAACGACGCCTCAATTGTCACGTCCGCACCTCTTGAGGTGGTTGTCTGGACAAACGAAGAAGGCTCACGCTTTCCGATGTCGATGATGGGATCGGCCGTATGGGCTGGAGTGATTGAACTTGACAAGGTGAGAACCTTCACCGATCGAACAGGACTAAGTGTCGGAGATGAACTTGATCGTCTCGGCTGGGTCGGTGCTTCCCGCTTCTCCAAACCGGTGGCTGCCTACCTGGAGTTGCACATAGAACAGGGCCCCGTTCTTGAGGCAAGTGGCTCAGACATTGGTGTTGTAACCGGGGTTCAGGGGATTCGTTGGTTCATGGTGACTCTTGATGGGTTTCCTGCACACGCAGGTACTACGCCGATGGATCGCCGCCAGGATCCAGCGCGACCACTCGCCGAAGTGCTCACCGGACTGTATGAACTTGCCGCACTCCACGGCCCTGTAACCCGGTTAACCCCAGCCCAGTTCATGTCTGAACCTGTGTCACCCAACACAGTTCCTGAGTTCATCGAGTTCTCGATCGATCTACGCCATCCCAATGCCGCGGTGCTCGACGCCATTGAAGCTGGGCTGCGAAACCTGGTACCTGAAGCCGCCCGCAGACACGGCTGTGGTCACAATGTCGAAGTGATCAACGACTGTGCGCCTGTGAGCTTTGATGTCAGATGTATCGACGCGGTGTCCGCTGCCGCACATCGCTGTGACTATTCCCAGATTCGCATAGAGTCAGGGGCAGGTCACGATGCTTGTCATGTCGCCTTGCGAGCACCAGCGGGGATGATCTTCGTGCCTTGCAAGGATGGTTTGTCACACAACGAAGCGGAGTCAATAGAGCCAGACGCTGCCGGACGTGGAGCAGATGTATTGCTACACGCCGCACTCACGCTCGCCGCAAATCCGGATACTTAACGCAACTTGTCTGCACGACTTGCGCAATCTTGTCTGAGAATTGCTCCGGGTTAAGTGCGCAGGAGAATCTTGCCGAAGAAGTCGCTTTCAAGCATCTTTTGTTGAGCCGCGGCCGCATCTGCCAACTCAAACTCTGAATCAATCACTGCAACAAAACGAACCTCTGCAAGACCGTCACAGAATGTGTTCCAGAGTGGGCCCATCTCATCAGGGCGGTAAGGGTCGGATCCCATGATTCGTAACCCATTGTGAAATAGGTGACCGAGCGACCCGATCGTCGCCGTGTCGCCCGATGCGTTGCCACAATTCACGAGACGCCCACCGATACCTAGAGCAAACAGTGACTGTGTAAACAGGGCTGTTCCAACGTGATCAAAGACCATGTCAACGCCACGACCCTGGGTTACATCCATGGCCCAGCCCGTTATGTCGCCGGTGCGATTATTGAGCACATAGTCGGCGCCAATCTCCAGTGCTGTGTCGCACTTGGTGTCGGTTCCCGCAGTGGCTAAGACGGTCGCTCCAACATGTTTGGCTAGCTGGATCCCAGCCGTGGAAACTCCCGAACCTGCGGCGTGAATCATCACCGTCTCACCTTTGGCGAGTTCACCGGTGGCGAACAAGGCGTGGGCAGCCGTCAGCCACACCGTCGGAAAGGTCGCAGCCTGAGCGAACGAGACATGCTCAGGTATGCGGTAGCAGTGTGACGCTGGTACCAGGCACCTCTCGGCATAACCACCATCAAGGGTCGCTCCGAGAATGCCCAGATCGCCGTACAGATCACCCATGCCGGCAAGCTTTGAAGCATCGTCAACGCCTGCCATTGAGGGGTCGACTACAACCCGGTCACCTCGTTGCCAGGTATCAACGAGCTCACCAACTTCACTCACCACGCCTGCGATGTCCATTCCAGCGACGTGAGGAAACTTGAATCCCGGCATGTGATACCAGCCGTTGCGTTGCAGCAAGTCGAGACGGTTGAGTGCGGTTGCTGCCACATCGACAATCACGTCCGCAGGGCCGGGAGTTGGGTCGTCTACATCGGTGTATTCGAGCACCTCGGGGCCACCCGAAGTGCGATAAAGCATCGCTTTCATTGAGTCAGATCTCGCTTAATGTCGTTCGAACCCGCGCCTGCATGCCGGGGGACGCGACTTGCCGGTGATGTACGGGCGCGTTGGGGTACTTCGTAACTGCAGTTCGCTTCCGATGTTGGCGGCTGTCGCAAGAGCCGCGGGGCTTTGGGTCAGCCGTGACCTTCGTCTGGAGTGGCACCCCACTCGATGATCTGCAACATGTTGCCATCGGGATCTGCGACCGTGCCGATCAACCCGAAAGGCATCTGCTCGACCTCACGCACCCAGGTAACTCCCTGCTCATTCAGGTGAGCTTCTAGGCCTCGACAGTCACCTACGTCAAGATTCATGATGATCCGGTGACCGTTCTCGTTTGGCCCGGAGACCTCGCTGTGCTCTTCAACAAAGAACTGCAAACCACCAAACACAAACGCACCCATCTCGTTCTCTTCAGGCGAGAAACACGACCGGTACCAGTCCTTCATGGCGTCAACCTGATCGGACCCCACGAGGATGCTGCCAAGATTCGGTGCTGCCATTGCTGACTCCTTCCACTTAATGTTCGAGACCTTGCCGGTGGGGACCGTACGCGCCCGCCACCAACGCAAACAACCCGAACCGGTTTGCCGGATAGGTCAAGCCGGTGTCCATAGCCCACTCTGGATGGAGGTGTAAAGTCGTGGCTCGGCGCGACAGGGGGTCAAGGGCATGACTGACACCGCCACAGTTAGTAGCAACGAACTGCAACACCAACCGCCGGCGTCACTGCTTACCCACGTCGCTCTGCCAGTTCGCAGTCTTGACGCGACGCTCGAGTTCTATGAGAAGTTCACCACGATGGTGAAAATCTCAGAGCGTCATGACAGCGAGACACAGATGCGAACGGCGTGGCTAGCTAATGCTAGAGACATCACCAAACCGGGTGCGGCCCGTTTCGTGATTGTTCTAATGGAGGGTGCGCTACCGAAACAGATCACCGGTGACATCAAAGAGGAGTACGGCTTCCTCACATCTATTGCACACCTCGGGATCTCGTTGAATACACGAGATGAGGTGGACGAAATCGCTCGTCTAGCAGCCGAAGAGGGCTGCCTTGTGTTGGGCCCGATGTACCGGAATCCCGATGTCGGCTACATCTGTTTGATCAAAGACCCCGACGGAAACAACGTCGAATTCTCAGTAGAACAAGTCCTCGGTTAACGATCGGCGTCGAACAAGCTTGCGGCGTCGTACTCGGCGACGTTACGTGCTGGCTATGACACGCAGCCGTTTGCGAGGTTAGGCGGATTTCTCGGAGGCGGAGCCGGGGACGTAGGTGCCTTTGTTGCGCCAGAGCACGACTTCGTTGCCCCAAGGATCACGGAAGGCAGCGTGACGGGCGCTGAACTCCTCCCAGGACCGTTCGTCCCACATCTTGGTGGCACCCATATCGATCGCCATCGCTAGCTTTTCGGGAGGCTCGTCGACCATCACATAGATGCGCGGTACGGGCCCCGTCACGGGTTCGGTCTCAAGATGGATGCCAAGATTCGGTTTGACACCCGGCAAGACCTCGTGGAACTCGCCCGCCGGCCGCCGCTTGTACTTCCAGTCGAACAGACGCTCATAGAACTGCGAAGTCGCCTCAGGATCAGGCGTCGGCAGGTCAACAAAGATGAGAGGGTTCACCATGTGTCGGCTCCTTCATTCGATTCACAGTGCTTGGCCTGACAATACGACGTCAGGGCGTAGTGGCTTGAAGCGGCTTGACCCGACCGAGCAGTCGAACCTCTAGCGAAGGGACGCTCCGACCTCAGGGCGCTTCCACCTTTAGCGGCGCTAAGCGTTCCATCGCAGCGTCGCCGAGTTCCACGAAACGCTCGTAGGCACTGTCGTATATGGGGTCGGGATCCGGCTCGACTCGTGTCATTGGCATAAGTGGCCAAGAAGCCATGTCTTGCGCACCAACCGGATCCCACCAACTCACTGAAGAACCCGCAGCGAGGGCACATCCATATGCCGACAGTTGCTCGGGACGTTCGGGTTTGTCTACGGCTACGCCCACCACGGAAGCCTTGATTGAACACCACAAGTGACTCAACGCCGGAGAACCGCCACAACACATGACATCCATCGCGACCCCAAGGTCTCGTAAGTCTTCGTGAATGTGACGAATGCCGAAAGCAGCACTCTCGAGCGCCGCACGGGCTAGCTCGCCAGCATTTGTCGAGAAACTCAGCCCGTGAATCTCACCTCGCAAACGAGGCTCCCAGCGAGGTGCCCGTTCACCGCCGTGATACGGCAACACGATCACACCATCGGAACCGGCTGAAACGTCAGCAGCTAGTGCCAACAACTCTGGGATTGACCGACCCGTCAAGCGGGCGCACCACTCAAGCAACTGACCATGACCGTTGGATGGGCCACCAACCACTTCGACACCAGCGACTGGACTGAAGAATCCCATCAAGGCATCAGGACGCTGCGTTGCATCAACTGCTACGCCTAAGCCACCCGTGCGACCTCCTGGATCATGACCACGTCGAGGCGTTCCTAGCCCACCAGCCCAAAAGCTCATGTACGCATCATTGGAAGCGCTCACAAGGGGTGTGCCCGCCACAGCGCCAAGGGCGCCATCGCACTCACCGATTACTTCACCAATCATGACGGCATCGCCATAGCCCGGGATTGGCTCTTCCCCAGGCCACAGGCCCTGAAGGTCACCAGCCCCAAGACATCGCAACGCCCAATCCCAGATCTGAGCACCTCTGATGTCTCGACCAAACTCAGACTTGAGTACCTCGAACTGTGCGAGATGATGTGAAGTGCGATCCAGGCCGTTACCCGCTTCGTGACGGCATGTGACAGCCAACCCTGGCGGCACAAGCAGTTGCGGAACGAGACCGCCCGAAATGGTCGAACCTGAGGACGAGACGGTGCTGCCGGCCTTACTTGGGAGCGGAACAGTGGTGGGGCTCTGACCCCCAATGGCGATAGCCGCGCTTTTGAGACCGGCTGCCGAAATCCGACCTAGCAGACGTTGCAGACCTTCGAGCCATGCCCCTGGATCAGCACGACCGGCAGGCCATGAACCAGCGCCATCGAACTCCTCGTATAACCACAGTCGCGAGTTGCCATCACAGTCGAGAGCAACCGAGCGTGCCCCACCGGTACCCATGTCGATACCGACAACAACGTCACTCACGTCCAAGGCCCCCGCTAGCTAGCCGGCTGACGAAGCCGGCGTGCGAAGCATTGAAGCATTGACGTTGCATCGTCGACCGCAAGGCAACGACTAGCCGACGAGAACGCGATACACGGGTTGAGACGCGGCTAGTGCCATGGCGTCAGCAACATCGCTAAGCCCGAAGCGGGCTGTGATGAGCCTGTCAAGATCGTTCGTCAACGCACCCGAACGCAGCAGCCCCGCAGCAGTACGCCAGTCGCCGGGTTCCTGGCTGTAGACGCCGATGATCGACAGTTCATGGTGATGGATCCTGTCCGCCCCAACCTCAGCCATCACGTCTTTGGGGAAAGCTCCGTAGAGAACGACAGCGCCACCGTCGTCGCACAAGTCAAGAGCCATCTCCACAGCTCCCGACACTCCCGCCGTCACGAACACGATGTCATGGCCACCCGCCCACTCCGATGCATCATCCGGCGTGCCAGCACGCGAGGCACCAGCGTCGAGAGCTTCGCTCAGGCGTTGGTTGCTGATGTCGATCATTGTCACCGACGAAGCACCCCAAGCCCGGCACAGCGCCAGATGTAGCCGTCCCATGTATCCCGATCCCACGACCGCCACACGATCACCGGCTCGGAAGTGGCTGAGACGAACCGAATGCACCACACAAGCGAGTGGCTCACCCATGGCAGCGTGCTCAATGGGGATGTCACCGACTACGTATGTCTGTGCTGCCGCGACTCGCACAGCCTCGGACAAACCCGCGCCCATTGAGATAGTGCCGTCTTGGAGCGAACCGCCCTGCGGCTGCTTGCACAGAGAACTGCGGCCCCGTCGACACATATGGCATGTGCCACAACGCGTCAGCAAGTCCATGGTGACGAGATCACCAACCTTGGGGGTGCCCGGCAACGATGCCACGGCGTCTCCGACCTTGATAACCCGGCCTGCCGCTTCATGGCCAGGAGCAACCGGATACACCCTCTTGACACCCGCAAAGAGGCGGCGCTCCATCGTGCAAAGCCCGCAGGCACCCACCTCGACCACAACGTCTGCGAGACCACAGCGAGGCCGAGGTTCACGCCGAAGCTCAACAGAACCCGGGCCAGTGACGACAGCGACTTGCATTGCATTCTTCAAGTTTCACATACTCCTATGACATCTAAAGTCGTGACGGGTTCTGTTGGTGGCTAGTGGCAGTCGATGTGGGGCCAGCGATGAACCACTTCAATCCCTGCTCGCTTGAGCAGGTGCCTCTGGGTCTGCGCGGCTTCGGCCCTCAACTCCTCGACATCCACCGACACACATACACCGTCGCGAACCAGAGGTTGACCTGCCACCACCACGTCACGAACGCTGCGACCATCGGTTCCCCACACCAGTTGCAACACGGTTTCGCCTCGTGGCGTCCACTGGATCGCCGACGTGTCATGCACCACGAGGTCAGCCTGCTTGCCGACCTCAATGCTGCCAATGCGACCGTCCATCCCAACCGCGGCGGCACCGTCAATAGTGGCAAGTTCAAAGGCTGTGTCCGCGCCGAAACGCTGCGGATCGACTCGGGTGTCTCTTGCTAGACCCGCAGCCAGAGCCGCCGTGCGCAAGATGTCGGACAGATCACCTGCGTTAGAAGCGTCACAACCAAGCGCTACCCGGCCTCCACGTTCGACTATCTCAGCGTGGCGACCCTGCCCCGCCACTCCCTGACCCAAACGCAAATAAGCCCAAGGGCAATAGGCAATCGCCGTGGAGGTCTCAAGCACAAGATCGATCTCTTCGTCGTCAAGCCACACACCGTGGGCAATCAACAGATGCGGGCCGAGCACACTGAGATCATGTAGATGTACGAGCGGGCGATTACCTGTGCGTTGCAAGTATCTAAGCGGGTCAGACGATGTCGGCGACATGTGCATTGTCAAGCTCGTTTGCCGGCGACGGGCAAGATCTGAGGCCCCCGCCAACAACTCATCAGACGCCAAGTCGTGACCAACGAGAGTCACCCAGCCTTCGATCAGCCCGCCTGAACCGAACATGTCGAGAACTTCACGCTGACGATCAAGCACCTCGTCCACGGGTGCCGCAAACGGACCTTGTTCGATGTCCCAACCCCAGGTTCCGACCGTGCCTCGAATCCCCGCTGAGCGCATACCTGCAGCCATACGTTCCGGGTGTGCAACTGTTCCGGCCTCAATCACTGTGGTCACGCCATTAAGCAGATTCTCAACTGCCGACAAGGTGGCGGACAGTTCGTCATCGTCGCCGCTGTGGGCACCATGAGCAGGCACAGACCACTCAAAAATCGAGGCTCCAGGCGCCAACAAGTCCGGGATACAGCTGCGGATAAGCGGATCACCTGTCAGGTGCTGATGAGCGTTAATCAGGCCCGGAGTGACAACACAACCAGAAGCATCGATCACCTCAGCATCACTGTGACGTTGCCGTAGTTCAGAGGTTGACCCGACCTCCAAAATGCCATCGTTAGCGACGGCAACCGTGGCCCCACACAACACCTCGCGGCGCGGGTTCATCGTTACAACATCACCGCCACAAACCAGCAGAGTGGCGGTCGGTGTGCTGTCCATCACACCAGCGTGATCAGCCATCTTCACGAGCATAGGTTTCGGGCACTGCGCGAGAATCAGCGGGATGTCTGCGATCCTCAATGCCGGCGAAGGACGGATAAATGGCGAGCACTACCTGCCCGTTACACCTGACACCATCACCTGGGGATGGCTGCCTAACGATGTCAGCCCCGCAGTACTAGAAGTTGCTAGTGGCTCAGTTGTAACGGTCGACACGCTGTCACATGAGGGGATCCTTGAGGATCAGGGCCGTGACCCAGCTGCCTTCTTTGGCTCACGGGGGATTCCTCGATCAGGGGTGCTAACCGACGCCATCACAACTGCTCGTGCAGTTGAACACACCTTTGGGATCGACGGTCCGCACGTAATCACCGGACCAATCGAGGTCCAGGGTGCCCAACCTGGCGACTTGCTAAAAGTCGACGTTTTGGGGATGCAGTTGCGGGTGCCATACGGCGTCACTTCCAACCGTCACGGTCGTGGTGCGCTCCCGCATGAAATGCCTGACGGAACCGAGCCGCCGGAAACGTTGGTCCCCGTCACATCGCATGACACGGTGTCGGTATTCACAAGTGTTGAAGGTGACGCAAGCAACGGAACAGCCGTGCTCACTTACGGCAATGACCGACAGTTGCGCTACCCGATAGCTCCCTTTCTCGGGATCATGGGCGTAGCGGCCCAAACATCCGAACCCGTACCAACCCGTCCGCCCGGTCGCCATGGGGGCAACATTGACGTGAAGCATCTCACGACTGAATCGACGCTCTACCTACCAGTTCAGGTGCCTGGAGCAGGGTTCGTAGCGGGCGACCCGCATTTCGCTCAGGGCAACGGTGAAGTTGCCCTGACAGCTCTAGAAGGATCGTTGCGTAGCGACCTGCGACTGTCGGTTCTTGGTGGTCCAGCAGCCAGACGGGCGTGCGGGCTCATCCACAATCCGCTCGTTGAGACACGAACGCATTGGATCCCGATCGGGATGCACGCAGACCTCAACGAGGCAATGCGAGACGCTGTGCGTCAGGCGATGCGATTCTGTGAGACCCGCCTTCAGTTACCTCGCCACATCGCTTACACCTACTTGAGTTGCGCGGCTGACTTTGAAGTAACCCAAGTTGTGAATGAGGTCAAGGGCGTTCACTGCATGATCCCCAAACGTGACTTTCCCGGACACTGAATGCGGAATGAGGCTCACGATGCCCCAGCCACAACTGCATCGGGGCCAGAGGCTGGTTGCGTGCCTCTGATCAGTAGCCAACCAGCGTTGATGAGGACGAGCACTGCCAAACCCACAGCCGCCCAGGTCGCTCCAGCCCCGACTGTTTCATAAAGTATCGCAGCCGGTATGGCAGCGGCCGCAGCGCCTCCGACTTCGGCGGCACCCATAAGCCCGAGCGCCGCCGCCTGGCGCTGTTCGGGCACCGAGCGTGCGACCACGACATAAGCCGCCGTGAACCCGTACCCATCACCAATCCCGATCAGGGTCATCAGAACCATGATCGAGATTACGCCGGGTACCACACCAATCATGCTCGTTAGCAGGGCCACGATCACAAGACCTGCCATCGTCACCCTGGCGGGGCCGACACGATCGGCGAGGCGGCCAGCGCGTGTCCCCACCAAGGCAATCGGAATGGCAACCAACGTGAAAGCGATACCTACTGTGAGGGCTCCGCCACCCCGATCAGCGAACATCACCGGCAGCACGGCCTCCCAAGCGCCAACCATTGAGAAGTAGCCGCCGACTATCACAAGGGCACCGACCAGGCGTCGCCGGGCTAGCAAGTCAAGCGATGTCGACCGCCGTGTTGCATCCAGAGCGCCACGATCGGCAGGCAAGCGCAATGCCAACGGAACAAAACACATCATGGCAACTGCGAATACGGCAAAGGGCATTCGCAGCCCCCCGATCCACACAAACAACGCAGATGTGGCTGGCCCCATGATGAATCCACTGGTTTCAGCAACCACTAATCGCCCGAGATTCTCACCAGAGCGGGCGGGATCATGTACCGCTGCAGCACGTCTCAAACCTGGAAGTAACAGACCCCCACCAAAGCCAAGAATTGCACGGCTCAACGACCACAACACAACATGATCGGCGAACACCATTATCGACATTGCCACCGAACTGAGTAACACTCCCGCGGTCGCCATTGCCCTTGAGTAACCCAGGTCACTCAACGGTGCGAGCGCGACTTGAGCAACAAAAGCAGCTACGAAACCGCTCGAAACAACTATTCCGATGCCGGTTCCACTAAAGCCAAGTTCGTCACGAACTTCGCCCAACACTGCCACGATTCCACCGATTGCTGCCGCGGTGAGGCCCATAAGCAGCAGGTATGGGAGCAGGTCGCGGGAGACCTTGGCACGACCTCGCAAGATCACTGAGCGTAGGCCTGAGTCTTCAGACCTCCTTGAGAAGCATGTCGCTCGTTTGACCCGACACAAACAATTCACTTCCAGTCATCAGGATCTGCCGGTAACCATCTTCAGCAGGCAAGCGATCGAGGAACTCATCCAACACACCCAAGCTTGGTGCATCGATCATCCAATACACCTTGCCGTATGACCCGTAAGCCTCCATCCACGAAGTAACGGTTACACGTTCTGGATCGGCGTTCGCCATGTAGTTGGTGTAACGCTGTATCCACTCGCGCACCCGAGCCACATCACTGGAATCGACCTGAGCCTTGCGCACCATCCTCACTGTCATGTCACATTCCAGACTTCGATACCGATGCGTTTGGGATTACCTCCATTTGAGGCTGATGTCTCACTCGGACATGCTGAAACTGCAGCCAATACATCAATCTCAGCTCGCAACTCGATGTAGTCACCTGGCGCCGCTAGCGATTCACGGAACACTATGTGCCGCTCGTCAACCACATCGGTTCGCATGAACACATTGAACACATCTGGGATGAGGTCCGGCGCGACCCCCCATGGTCTGACGGCTTCCTCGAGATTGTCTTGGCAGGTTCGATGTTCAGACTCAATTCCATCACGCACGGAGTACACGCCACGTGAGCAGCGACCTCCGTTCCACGCGAAGTGAACCCCCACAGGATCGTCAACGACAGTAAGCATCAGACGTTCATATGGCGGGCGTGACCACAAAGTTGTAATACGTCTCATCGAGCCGGTACCGGCAAGCATGTTCAAGGCAACTGTCTGACCGGCGTGGTAACCCTCACGCGGATTGTCGAGAGCCAGAAACGACGTGTCAGCGACTTGTGGCCCATCCACGGCGATTAGTCGTAACAGTTGACCCGCACGTACCTCCACCGCGCGGCCGTGACATCGAGGCACCATCACCTCGGTTACGAGCTTGCGCTTGGGCACAGTCACGCTGCCACTTCACAATCCACTTCACCAGGACCGGCCGTGACCAACTGTGGGTCGCTAGTCATCAACTCAAGCCAGGCTCGCAAGTAGCCCCGCATAGGACCCTCAAACGTCACCGGCGCTCGACGAACACCATCGGGGCCAAGCTGCTCGCGGGAGTCCCCCAAGCCCTTGCTCATGTCCACCCATTCGATCTCGGCAATGTTCAGACCTTCCTGGCAACGCTCAAATAACTCAAGGTCATCGGGGTTTCCGAGGCTGGGGAAGTCCTCGGCGATACGCATGCGCAACACGTTTACCTCATCCGGCGCGCCACCAGCTGCCGCGACCCAGGTGTGCAGGCGAGTCTCTGTCACCGAAACCGGATCGACCGTCTCCAAGTGATTGCCCTTGATGAGCAGGTTCGGGAAGATCGACAGGTTCACCATCGAGCCTGGAGCGCTCTCCAGGACCTCGTCCGCATCCTCGCCGTAGTCCTGTTCAACGCGTTCCGCGTACTTCTCCCGTCCTGGCACTGGCCGCTGCGTCTGCCAGAACGACTGTGCCAGACCCGGGCGTTGGTCTACGAACATGTGCCCGTTACCAAGATCAGCGCCGTACATCCCGGTCCCGTCCGGGCTTGCTTTGAATTGCGACAGTGATCGGGCGCCCCCGTGAGCTCGCTCGTTTAGCAACACGAAACTGCGATGCGCAAATGTCGGATGAAGGCCGTCGGCAGCATTGTCCCAGGCCAGCTTCCAATTCCCCCGGTAAATCATTCGCTGACAGTTGCGCACCTCTAGCTGGCCCGACGGTGACCGGTCGACAAACTCGTCGATGAGCGGGCCCGAAGGCCCCAGCCAATTTGAGAGGCTCGGTGCATCGGGATTCAGAGTTCCAAAGACCAGTCCCCTGTACATGCCCAATCGTGGTACTTGTGCTAACCCGTGCTCTGACTTGTGGAAGTCAGCCGGATAGCCATCTGGGAAGGGAAGATTGACTAGGTCGCCTCGATTTGAGTATGTCCAACCGTGATATGAACATTGAAAGCGACGAGCCGATCCGCACTCCGATTGACACACCGTCGAAGCTCGATGAGCACAGCGGTTGAACAGTGCATGAAGTCCGCCATCGCTATCGCGTGTGACTATTAGTGGACGTAGACCCATGCGAGACATCATGTAGTCATTGGGTTGACTCACCTGACTCTCATGAGCAAGATAAACCCAAGCACCTCCGAATACTCTCGACATCTCTTTGACAAAGACACCAGAATCTGTGTAAATGCTACGATGGACACGGGCAGATTGAACAAGTTCCGATAGATCTTGAATGCGAATTGAGTTGAGCATCAGCGTTACAGCACGAAGGAAAACTTAGGGACGTCACTGCGACTGTTGACTAGCCGTACGATCTTGTATCTGATCGACCACTGCTCTCCCAACGAAGCCAACACAAAACAGTTGTGACTCACGAACGGTGTCATACGGTCGCGACGGTGCTCCCAAGTGACTGTCGAACAACTTGTGAGCACATCACCGTCGGGCAACGTCCACGCTTCAACGTTAGAAACTGTGCGACAGGTTCGTGATGGGGGCTGTTGTGCGTGTGCCCATCCCGTTTCTAGGAGACCGATCCGATCATGCATTCGACGGAGATCATCAAACAGATATGACACTTGATGGCGGGGGTCGCCAGCCGGATCAAGCGGAATCCAGTAAATGCAATCGTCGGTAAACCGACTTAGCCAGTCGCGATAACGACGCTCATCAAGCAGACGCGCCTCATGGAATAGGGCCTGTTCAACCGTCGGACGTAAGCGGAGATCACCGACACCACGATCAGCAGCATCCGGCGAAACAAGTTCAGCTATTTGCTCATAAAGCCGATTGTCAACGGCCGATCCCAGAGGAGTTGCTGACACTGCCAAGCACCCGTAGCGACTGTGCTAAGGCGCGTCTGACGCCGCGGCGCTTGATGTGGAGCCGTGAATGGCCGCCAGAAGCCGGCGCACCAGCGTGGCTGGATCATCCGCCCCCCACACATTGCGACCGAAAGCCACACCACGACCACCGGCCGCAACGACACCTGCGGCGTGTGCAACAACCTGGTCGACGTCGTCAACTTTGGGGCCACCTAGCGCTACGACTGGTGCGGGGCACGCCGCCGCTACCTCCGCAAAAGCTTCAGAGGGGCCTGGACACATCGTCTTGACCATGTCTGCGCCGAGTTCAACGGCAAGGCGAGCGCCCCGAGACACGCTTTCAACCGTCCAGCCGACACTTTGGCCCCACCCTCCCGGGATGGATTCGGCTAGCACCAGCAGTCCCAGTCGCTCACACTCGGCTGATAACTGGCCAAGTCGGCCAAGCGAACGGCCCTCGTCGGGGGTTCCGGGAAAGATCATGATCACAACAGCGTCCGCGCCAAGCACCATCGCTTGCTCTGCTGTGTACAGCAACGATGTGGTGTCGCTCTTGGGTGCGTCGCCAAGGTCGGAGATGCCACCATCCACTCTCAGGATCAGGCCGCAGCGTGCAAACTCCTCGGGCCGTGAACGGGCGAGTTGCCAGGTGGCGAGCACCGCATCAGGACCGGCAGAAGCCACCGCTTGGGCCGCATGCGGAGGCACGCCCGACCCCATGTATGCAGGATGATCCATCGCCACGATCAGGGCGCGCCCGTCTTCGGCAAAGATTCGCCGGAAGCGTCGGCGCTTCCCGGCAGAGACGGCGGAGTATGGGCCTAGTGATGTCATCATCACATCACGGTATTCGCCGTGCTGTGCGATGAATAGCTAGGCAACAACTGGAAAGTCCGTCGTAAGGACTGACCTAGGTGATCAGAACTATGCATTAGTGAGCGGTGCAGTGAACTCGTCATCGGCTAATGGTGTGGCGACATCATTTCGGACCAGTTTCATCACATGAGCGGCACGCCCTTCCCAGGTTGACGCTGGTCCGACTCGGTAAAACGGTGAGCGCAAGTTCTTCATTAGCTCGGTGACCATAGTGGTGTCCTCAAGGTTGGTAATGGCAAGGCGATCGAGTTCGAAGTCTTGCTCTTCTATGGTCTTGTTAATGCCATAAATCCGGCTAAACAATCGCGTGCGATCCGGTGCAATTGGATCGGCTCGTACCAGGATCAACTGTGTCGGATACGGCAGGGGTGTCAGGTTGGGATAGATGTAGTCGGCGTAGTGTCCTCGTAGTTGCTCATCAGTAAGATCGTCTCGACCGCCCGCCGCATCTTCAGCATCTGAGTGAGGCTTGAACCCACTACAGGTACGTCCCTCGAAACGCACGATCGTATCCATCTGCTTACGAAATCTGTTGAGACGACGATGCACAAAGCGAACGTGGTAGTCGTCGTTTGAGTTCTCAGCGAACGCCTTCCAGTTGATCGGATACGTCTCATCAAGTTCCCGGTAATAGCGCGAGAAAGTGCTGAACTGATAGAGCTTATATCGCTTCGCTAGAGGGGCAATCCAATCTGTGAATGACGGTGCTCTGCGAGATAAGCAGCCAAAAACTAGTTTGTCCCATGCAACTTCAATGCGGATCTCTACTAGGCTGTAATCGTCTGAAGGCAAGTCGTCTGGGTACATTCGTACCCGGTCTGGAACACCGATCAGTCGGCCATCAATGGCATAGGCCCAGTTGTGATACGGACAGGTCATCGTCTTGCCACAGTTGCCCGAAGGTTCAAACAGCAATCCAGACGCTCGATGACGGCAGTTATTGAGAAAGCCACGGATGGAACCATCTTGCTGACGCACCACCATTACAGGCTGATAGCCAATCGTTCCTGTGATGTAATCGCCCGGATTCACGAGGTCTTCTGTGTCGCCGAGCCACACCCACGACCGACCGAACACTCGCACCATCTCAAGATCAAAGAGTTCCTGGTCGTACACCTCGTATGGCTGCAACATCGGGCTGTCAATCGGTGTACGCACCAACCCAGAAGTCTCCGTAGTACGTCTCGCGAGGCGCTCCACGACAGGTTCAGCCTGTAGGTCAGCGATCACGCAAGCACCCTAGTGTCGGCCACCAGAGCCAGACCAAACTCGCGGCGAGCCAACAATCGACAGCATCGCCTTGGCAAGCCTCACCGTAGACCTAGACGGGCGTTCTCATCACTCGCAAGGCTTCGTGTGGATCGGGAATGATCCCGGTGGTGTCGGTACATAACTCCACGAGAATGCCGTTGGGATCAACATAGTAGGTGGAAGAACACCATCCGTGGTCTAGTTCCATCATCGGCTTCCTGCCTACGGCTGCCATCCGCTCACTGACAGCTAGGCGAGTCTCATCATCGGCACGGATCGCAACGTGATTAGCCCACACGGGTAGACCTACGGAATCACTTAAGTCAGTGCTGTAGTCGGGTCTCTCACCGGCGTTCTCGAGCGCGAAGAATGCAATGCACTCGCCATCACCAACGTCAAAGAACACGTGCTTAACCCAGGCGCGGGGTCGATCATTGCGAGCCGGTTGCTCACTGAACTCTGAATGCACCAGCTGAAATCCCAGAAGCTCGCTGTAGAAGCGATGTGTTGCCTCAAGGTCCTTCGTTACATATGCGACGTGATGAAAGCTCATGGCAGCGATGTTAGGCAAATTGAGTCACGCGCGGTAGTGCAGTTTGACGCTGACCTATCTAATTGAGGCTCTCTGTCGTGACGCGTCAGCGTGGAGCAGCGGTTGTTGTGAGACACTGAGATGGTGTCTGCAATGCTCGCTAAGAGTCACACCCAGTCGTGGGTTGTAACCAGCGACAAACCAAACATCCCCGAACACATCATTGAAGCGGCATCCGCATCACAAGCAACCCTTGCTTCCAAATTCGAACTGCTGCGCGCGATCGACAATCGCTTGACCGTGAGCAATCTCCCGGCCGCTTCTGACCGTTGGATTGCCTCCGGTATTCGAGACTCTGACATCGGCAGCTGCCAACGCGGCGAGAGCGCTGAGACTGAGAGAGCCGCGAACCAAAACCGTCATTGCTCAGGTTCAAACTCCGCCAATTTGCGTGAGAGTTCTCACGTCAGGGTCGACGATCTGACTGCCCTAGGCGCCATGGATCTGCTTGCCGGATATGCGGCAGGCAGTTTCAGCCCGGTCGAAGTGTTGGATGCCTGCCTCGCACGAATCGACGAGCTTGACAGTCACATCGGAGCGGTTGTCGCTCGCAACGATGAGGCGGCACGGGCTCAAGCGGTGCAAGCCACGAAGAATTGGCAAGAGGGCACCGCAGGCCCCCTTGAGGGTGTGCCGGTCGGGGTGAAGGACATCATCGACACGGCCGGTCTCCGCACTGAAGCGGGATCTCCGCTGCTAGCAGGTCATGTGCCGACACAAGACGCCACAGCCGTTGCACGCCTGCGACGAGCCGGAGCGTTGATCGTTGCCAAGACCACCACACCAGAGTTCGCTTTCGGCGACCAGTGCGGCAGTCCCACCACCAACCCCGCTGCTCCGCGACGCTGGGCCGGTGGCAGTTCCGTGGGTTCAGCAGCGGGGCTCGCAGCGCGCCTGTTTCCCTTGGCTCTAGGAACCGACACAGGCGGCTCTATCCGCGTGCCGGCGTCGTACTGTGGCGTGACGGGTCTCAAACCGACGTTTGGGCGGGTGCCCAGGGATGCTGTCTTCGGCGTTTCATGGACGCTTGACCATGTCGGTCCCATGGCACGCAATACATCGGACTTAGCCGCGATGCTCGCTGTGATCGCCGGTCACAATGCATCCGACCCTTACTCTTCACGGTCCGGCGGTCGGAACTTGCAGCCTGTTTGGCAACCCATGGGTGACCTACCGTTGCGGGAACTCAAGGTCGGGGTCGCGACGGGCTGGCTTAGTGAGAGGTGCTCGACAAGCACGGATGCCGCGATTGAGCGGGCCGCAACCGGACTTGAACAACTTGGCGCCACAACACGACAAGTGCGTGTCCCCCATAGCGAACTTGCTGGAGTCGTTGCGTGGGTGATCACGGTCACTGAGTTCGCCGCGCATCATCGCGCGAACCTGGGACGGATCGCAGAGTTCACACCTTCGGCTGCACACCGGCTGGCTGCAGGTGCGACGATCCGAGCGGACGACTACTTGCGCGCCTTATGCACCAGATCGCTAATCCAGCGAGACATCGGCACGATCTTTGACAAAGTTGACGTCTTGTTGACAGCGGCGACACCAACCACAGCTCCCGATCCGGTCACCTTCTTCGACGATGGTGACCGCCTGTGGCTTGACAAGGTGGCACGCTGTTTGCTGCCGTTCAATGTGACGGGCCAACCCGCACTGGTAATGCCTGTTGGGAACAACGAGAGTCGACCGACCGCCATCCAAATCGTTGGTCCGCCACGCGGCGACATGCTTTGTTTGCGCGTCGCCTCGGCACTTGAAGCGTCGCTCGGGCAAGATCGTTGAACCAGAAGTTGACCCGGCGAGGAGGAAGAGGCCAACCATGACGATGATGACCCCTGAGTTGCTCGCCAGCTTCGACGAGTCCATCGGTCCAGTGAACGAGGCTCGCCTGTTACCGCCTCAGTTGTACACCTCGCCAGAGTTCTATGAATTTGAACGTCTGGCGATATTTCAACGTGAGTGGTTGTGTGTCGGGCGCGCAGATCAACTCACCAAGCCCGGCGACTTTCGAACGATTGTCATCGCAGGTGAGCCACTGATCGTGGTACGTGATGCTGTAGGTGAATTGCGGGTGCTGTCAGCGGTGTGTCGGCACCGGGGGATGGTCATTGCTGACGGGTCAGGTAACTGCAGAAGGTTCACATGCCCGTATCACCATTGGAGTTACGGGCTAGACGGCTCGCTGCTTGGTACTCCGGCGATGGATCGTGCAGTTGGCTTTGATCGAGCCGACCATGGACTGCCAGAACTCAAAGTGGAACTATGGCAAGGGTTCATCATGGCGAACTTCGATCATGGCGCACGGCCGTTTGGTCCGACCATGACCAAGATCGACGAGATGCTCGACAACTACGAGTTGGCTTCAACCACAACCATTGAAGGAAAGACGATTCCTGATCTGGCGTGGAACTGGAAGGTCATGATGGAGAACTTCAACGATCCATACCACGCCAGCCGCTTGCACGGCCCGCTACAAACCTTCGCTCCCAGTCATATGAACGACTTCTTGGCTTGGGACGAAGAAGATGGTGCCATCGGTCGCATTCAACACTTCACCGAGATGGATGCATCGTTTAACCCGACGCAACGTTGCATCCTGCCCGTGTTTCCCAACCTGACTGAAGATCAACGCCGGCGTGGTGGCTTCGTGCTAATCCCACCAACGCTCGCGCTAGCAATTGTTCCAGATGAGATCGCCTATTTCATCATTAGTCCTCAAGATGTGGGACATATCACGATTAACATCGGCTATTGCTTTGAGTCATCAGCATTACAGGATCCGCTGTTTGACTATCTCTTTGAGGCAGCCGAAGCCGGGGTTAACAACTTCAATGTTCAAGACATCTATGTTGATGAAATGACTCAGAAAGGTCTCACTTCCCATCTCGCACCCCGTGGCCGCTACTCTTGGCAAGAAGAGACTCTGGTGCAGTTCAATCGTTGGTTAGTCAAGCGATACCGACAGAGTTGGCCACAGCCCGCCTGAAGATTCGGGACGGATTCGGAGAGAACTTGGGGCACTCAGAGATGGAGCCTGAGACGGTGATCTCGTTTGATCCTGCTCAATACGAGCCGATGGATCGACAGTTCATGCTCTCACAGCTTGTTGTGCCACGGCCGATTGCGATGGTGTCAACTCGCAGCGCAGACGGGACAGCCAACATCGCTCCGATGAGCTACTACCTGCCGATTACCGGGGATCCAATGCTCGTTGGTATCACCATCGGGCTGCGAACAGATGGTGCAACGAAACATACCTACCTCAATGCCATGGCCTCAGGTGACTTTGTGATCAATGTGACCAGCGAAGCGCTCGGAGAACACATTGAGACCGTGGCGATGGAGTCACCTGAAGATGTCGACGAATTTGCTCTTGCCGGTTGGACTGCCGTTGAAGCCACCAAGGTCAGTTCGCCCGCGATCGCAGAAGCTCTTGCTCGACTTGAGTGCATCGTCCATCAGGTTGTTGATCTTGGTACTCCCGGACGCCTCTTTGGCGAAGTGCATCTGGTAATCGGTGAAGTTGTTTGGGTCGAATACGACCAGGTGATCTGTGACACAGCTGGGCGTATCGACCCGCTACGGCTTGGTGCCATAGCTCGGCTCGGACTTCGTTCGTTCTTAAAGGCAGTCCCTGAAGGCGCCTTCCTGCTGGCTCGCACCCCCTGGGACGACTTCGACAAATCCACCGTTGACGGTCAGGGCTCCGCACCAACGCCAATAGTGAGGCCCTTAGCAAGAGATGTCTAACGTTGAGGACGCTCGCCGGATCCAACCATCACACGTTGACACCAACGCAACCAAGCAACCTGCACAGGGGAACATCTTGAAAACATCAACATTGATGAACCTGTATCAAGATATGTGGCTAATCCGAGCCTTCGAGCAAGGTCTAGAACGAGAGTTTGAGCAAGGCAATGTTCCCGGCATGTTGCACACCGGTCTTGGTCAAGAGGCAACTCAAGCTGCCCTCGCGTTCCATCTCAAGGCCACCGACACCTTCTTTCCCGACCACCGCTGCCATGGCATAAACGCGCTAGCCCAGCAACGTCACGCCAAGAATGGCGAGCGGATCATGGCCGAATTGTTCGGTCGCGCAACGGGAGTGTGCAGCGGTAAGGGCGGCAGTTTGCACTCTGCTGATCCAGGTGTTGGCAACTTCGGTGACAACGCCGTGGAAGGTTCATACATGGCCACGGTGCTCGGCGTTGCACTTGCATCCAAGATGCGAGGTGAGCCGAACGTGGCGTGCGCGATTATCGGTGATGGCACGGTCGGGCGCGGCGAGTTTCATGAGAGTCTCAACATGGCAGCTATCTGGAAACTGCCTGTGTTGTATGCCTGCGTCAACAATGGCTACGCCATCTCAATGCCAGTAGGCGAGGGTCACGCATCTGCGAACATCGTGGACATGGTGGCCGGATATGGCTTCCCGACACGCCAACTAGACGGCAACAACATCGTTGAGGCTTGCACGGCTGTCGGTGAGGCGATCGATCACATTCGCGCAGGCAACGGCCCATATTTTCTTGAGTTCATGACGTGGCGCTGGCAGGGGATATTTGCCGGAGAGTTCCGTCCTGAGGCCGAAGTCAAGTATTGGCGCGAGGAACACGATCCGATCATGCTCGCAGCCGAAGAGCTGAATGAACGTGGTGTGAATGCCGCTGAACTAGACAAGATTGAGCAAACCACACGAGAGTTAATCGAAGAGTGGATTGCCTTTGCGAAGGAAAGTCCGCCGCCCGATCCCGTAAAAGCAACGGCAGACGTTTATGTAGGTTGGGAAGTGGCTTCACGATGAGCACCGACTCTGTAACAACGGCTTCCAAACCCGCACCTCGGCCCCGTCGTCGCCGGGCTCGTCGCAAGCCCAAGAGCAGGATTCGCAAAGTCAGCTTCACCAAGGCTCTCAACGACGCCCTAGACCTCGCCATGAACAAACATCCCGAGATGTTCCTGATCGGCGAGGACATCGCAGAGATGGGCGGCGACTTCGGTGTCACCAAGCGCCTGCTCACCAAATACGGCCCCCAACGGGTGCGTGACACACCTCTCTCGGAGGCAGCCATCATCGGGACGTGCGCTGGAGCGGCGATGGTCGGGATGCGTCCCGTGGCGGAAATCATGTTCGCCGACTTCTTGGGCGAGTGCTATGACCAGATCGTCAACAACGTCGCCAAGTTGCACTACATGTTCGACGGTCAGTTCGAGGCACCGCTCGTCATTCGCACCGCCTGCGGGGGTGGCTTCGGTGGTGGCCCGCATCATTCCCAAAGCGTTGAGGGCTGGTTCTTGAATGTGCCGGGCATCGTCATCGTGGCACCGTCAAACCCCGCAGACGCTAAAGGTCTGCTGCTTGCCTCAATAGACAGCGACGATCCTGTGCTCTTCCTTGAGCACAAGGCTCTTTACCGCAGCCGTGCCGTGGTAGCGCCCGACTACTACACGACGCCGTTAGGTCAGGCGGCGGTCGCACGCGAGGGCAACGATGTCACAGTGGTGGCAGCCATGCGCATGGTTCCAATGGCCCTAGCCGCAGCAGAAAGACTCGCCAGCGAAGGTATTTCCGTTGAAGTGATCGACCTGCGAACCATCCGACCTTATGACGCTGCAACAGTTGTGTCGTCTGTTCAAAAGACACGCAGAGCCGTGGTTGCCAACGAAGCCCCCCGGATCGGAGGCTTGGGAGCAGAGTTAAGTGCCCGCATTAGCGAGGAGTGCTTCAGCGAGTTGGAGGGACCCGTCGTGCGAGTCGACGGACTCGACACTCCGATCCCGTTTTCGGTACCGCTTGAGCAGATCGTGCTACCCGGAGAGGAAGACATTGCTGCGGCAATCCGCAAGGCAGCCAGCTACTAGGGGCTGGGTCGCACGACTTGACGCGACGTGGGATTAGCGATCCGCAAGTATCAGATGAGGAGATGAACCGGTGAGTACCAATGTGATCTTGCCCAAGTGGGGCCTAACGATGGAAGACGGCACGGTGGTCGCCTGGTATGTCGACGAGGGTGACCATGTGGTTGAGGGCGAGATGATCGCCGAAGTTGAGACCGAAAAGGTCGAAAATGAACTCGAAGCGCCTTGTGCAGGCGTGGTTGCACTGATTCTCGTCGAGGAGGACGAGACCGTGGATGTTGGCACGGTGCTGGCGGTGATAGCCCGCGATGAAGCCGAAGCTGCCACATTCTGGGAAGACGAATAGTGACTCGCCCAGAACGTTTCGAGACGGACACCGTCGTCATAACCGGCTCGTCACGCGGGATCGGAGCAGCGACTGCACGTGCTTTCGCCTCAGAGGGGGCACGGGTCGCGATCAACTACCGCAGCGACGAGAGCGGCGCGATTGCAACCCGGGCGGCGATCGTCGACCAAGGCGGGACGGCTGAGATCTTTCGCGCTGACATTGGCAACGAAGCCGCTGTGAATCGTCTTGCTGCCGATGTGGAGTCGAAGCTCGGGCCGGTGTCGATCCTGGTGAACAACGCTGCGCTCATTGACAGATCTTCGATGTTTGACGTTTCTCTTGATGCCTTCGACACGGTCTGGCGAGCAAACGTACGAGGATTGTTCCAGTTGAGTCAGCTACTGGCACCGGCGATGATTGAACGCGGCCGGGGAGCGATCGTGCACGTCAGCTCGATCCTTGCCCGCTTAGCTGTAGCCAACCGCTGCGCCTACATCGCCTCCAAGGGTGCAGTCGAGGCGCTGACCCGTGCAATGGCCCTTGAACTCGGCCCGAGAGGCGTGCGAGTCAATGCGGTTGCTCCCGGGCTCATAGCCACAGAAGCGTTGCTCGCAGGGATGCCCAACACCGACGTGCAAGCAGCGGTGCAACGACACATTCCAGAAGGACGCTTCGGGCGTCCCGAGGAGATAACCGCAGCAATCCTGTTCGCCGCTTCCCCCGAAGCCAGCTACCTAAACGGAGCCATCATCCCAGTAGACGCCGCCCTAGGCGCCCGAGAATCCTCCCCCGCCTAACGACTGAGTCAACGGCACGATCTGAACCACATCCGTTCTCCGAACCTCAGCTCCTCGGTTCAATGACAGTTGGTGACATTCGTATTGCGCTGATTGTGTGCACACGCACAGCTTGGCCGCTTACGATCCGGCCCATTTGCGAAGCCACACGCTAGAAACAGGAAGTCAGCGCACTGACCGGATTCACCAATTGGAGGCAGGCTTGGGAAGCGTGACACGGTTGCTCGATCGTGAGACTTATGGTCTTAGCCAAGTCGATCGACTTCTAGGGCTACGTCGCGGGACAGCGGCACGATGGATCGACGGGTACGAGCGCCGATGCGTTCGCTATCAGCCGTTGGTCCGCATGAACACAACAGGCTCGCAGATCGTCACATGGGGCGAGTTTGTTGAGGTCCGGCTGATCTCCGAGTATCGACGCCAGGGTGTGTCTGTCTTTCGGATGAGACCAGCCATTATGAAGCTCCGCGAAGTCTTTGAGACGGATTACCCGCTGGCATCAGCCCAGCCGTTCACCGGAGTTGAAGGACGTGAGTTGGTGCTGCATGCCCAGCAAGAGGCCGGACTCCGGCCTTCTTTGCACTTAGTCGTTCGTAGCGGGCAAACGATTATGCCTTCACTTGAAGTCAGCCGCTTCCAGCAGGTCGCCGAGTACGGCGAGGGGGCGGTCATCAGGTTTCGCCCTGCGAAGCATGTTGTGCTTGACCCCCACTTCGCATCCGGTGAACCGACCATCGCGGGGCGGCGACTCCGGGTGGCAGACATTGCGGAGGCCGTCGCACTTGGCGAGTCCCACCGGTCCATCGCCGAGACATGGGACTTGACACAAGGACAGATTGAAGACGCCATTCGCTGCTCACTCATCGCCTAATTGCGCAGAATCCGTGGACTATTCATCGATGAGAACCTCATAGGCGTTGGCCGCCAGCTTGCACGGCTTCAGGCTGCCGGCACCGTCCTTTGGGTTGGTCATCCTGAGGTACCACATCTTCCACTAGGCACACGCGACGAAGACATATTTAGTGCAATCGGCTCCGGTGGACTGAACCTGTTTTTCGTCACCCGCGACAGGAAGATCCGTACGCGTCCAGCCGAACGCAAAAGGTTCTTTGAGTCGCGAGTACGTGCCTTGATCGTTACGGGAGCCAATCGGACCCAGAGTCAGACCTACGAGCTGATCTTGAAGCACTGGGATGAAGTTGTTGAGATCGAAGCTAGCACTGAAGGGCCGTGCGCCTTCGCGATTAACTCGAGGGGTGTGAGAGAATTGCGGTTGCTGTGATGACTTGGAGAGAATACAGGGGAGACGATAGGTGATCAGCGTTAACCGTGAAGCGATGAAGACGGTGCGGGTGATTCTTGAAGATGCGGAGGCACTTGGCGTTGAGGTAAGGCGTCTTGACAATGGCAGCACTGTCATTGATATGGGGCTAAGCGCTAAGGGTGGTTGGCGTGCTGCAGAGTTGTACACGCTGGCAAGTATCGGTGGGCTGGGGACTGTCAGCTACGAGCCATTTGAGATTGCTGGTCGGATGCTGACTGCGGTACGAATAATGATTGATCACCCGATCGAGGCGTGTGTCGCATCCCAGATTGCGGGTTGGCGTCTACAGGCTGCGGGTACAGAACACGCTGCAATTCTGGCGGGACCCGGGCGAGCTCTCAATCAAGACCCGGATCACTATTTCGAGTGGATCGACTATCGCGACAGTCACCATCAATCCGTCGTTGCAATCCAGACATCCGAGGAAATACCCGTCGAGATGACAGACACGATCGCAAGGGCATGTCAAGTTGATCCAGCGGATCTCTATGTGCTGTATGCCCCAAACCGCAGCCTGGTAACGGCAGTGCAAGTAGCTGCACGAATCGTCGAACAGTCAATACATCGCCTAGCAGAAGAAGGTATGGATCTGCGCTGTCTTCGCTATGCCTACGGTCTCGGTGTGGTACCACCACTCGTAGATGATGATCTAGTGTCAATGGGTCGCATTAACGACAGCCTCCTGTACGGAGGAGTCGCAAACATCACTGTCGACGCTGACGACACCCAGTGTTCTGAGATAGTCGATCGAGTCATCTCGGAGGCCAGTTCTGCATACGGCCGCCCGTTCATCGAAATTTACGAGGACGCAGGACGTGACTTCTACGAGATACCAATCGAACTGCACTCGCCTGCAGAGATTCATCTAACCAACCTGTCAAGCGGACGCACCTTCAGCGCAGGCCAAATAAACAACGAAGTACTAGTCGCTTCCTTCTTCACCTAAACGCTCACACACCAGACGTGTCCTCATCACAACCCAACACCGCACCAACGACTCCGTCGATCCGCGGCGTTCGGGTTGCGGTTGTTACGGGGGGTGGTTCGGGGATTGGACGAGCTTGTGCAGTGGCTTTGGTGGCGCGAGGTGTGCATTGTGTGTTGGTTGGCCGGCGAGAAGATCGGCTAGAACAAGTTGCCAAAGAACTCGGGGCATCGGCAACTGCGGTAGCTGCAGACCTGACGATAACGGGTGAATCGGAGCGCATAGTTTGCCAAACGTTGACGGCTCACGGTCGGATTGATGTAGTCATCCATAGTGCTGGAATCTTCGAAAAGGCAACTATTGGAGATGCCAATCATGCTCACTGGCAACGGGTAATCGACATCAACCTGAGCGCTGCTATGGCAATCACTCAAGCTGCTTGGGCGGCACTGTCGGAATCATCGGGACAGATCGTGCTAGTGAGCAGCATCGCCGCGACACAGGCATTCGAAGGCAACGCAGCCTATGCCGCTTCCAAAGGTGGCCTCAACTCATTGGGTGAGGTCCTGCGACTTGAAGGCCGCGCCCATCGGATAAGGGTGATCGTGTTGTGTCCGGCACAGGTTGACACCGAATTATGGGACACGAAGGCACCTGATGCTGTGCGTTCAAGGATGATGCCGGCTGTAGGTGTCGGACAACTTGTCGCCAACCTGCTCGACACCGACCGGGGCATTGACATCGAGCCAGTCACAATCCGTCCACCTCAAGATCCATGGGCGGTGCAATCAAAGTGAGCCACCTGAAAACACCCAGCACTCCGCACCAACCACACCCAACCCGCATTTCGCCACAGTCATGACTGCACAGCTGTGGAAAGTCTGGCTGTGTCACCGGATTCAGTGCCAACAGACACGACTGAGAGAGATTCAACAATGAGCAAACAACTAACCCTTGGTCTTCAGATCGTGCCAACGATGTCTGCAGCCGAGTTGATCGACACTGTCATCATGGCAGAAGAGTTGGGTTATTCGTATTGCATGGTTGCTGACGAAGGCCTGATGCTTGATGTGTACGCCGTGCTTGGTGCCGCAGCCCGGGCGACCACCAAGATCAACATCGGTGCAGTGACCAACCCATACACGAGGCATCCCGCTACGACTGCTGCGGCACTCGCAACGATCAACGAGATGAGTAACGGACGAGCATTTGTCACGCTTGTAGCCGGCGGGACGATGGTGCTTCATCCGATGGGCATTCACCGCACTTTCCCACTGGCAACCATGGCAGACACCATCGAAATGCTGAGATTGCTATGGCGAGGCGAGCCAGTCACGTGGCAAGGCAAGCGCCTCAAGCTTGAGGCAGCGCAGCTCACAACGGGGTCACACTCAATCCCCATCTGGGTGGCAGCAAGAGGCGAGAAGATGCTGACTCTTGCAGGTGAGCTAGCAGATGGTCTCGTGCTAATGGTCAAGTCCGATCTAGGTGATGCATTCGAGCTTGCACAACGCTCTCGGGATTCGATCCAGCCACGACTGACCACCCAGGCAGTCGCGGCACACACGGTCAGCGATACACCCAGCACATCTCACAAACCTGGTCTCACACGCATCTATCTTGACAGGCTCGCTTACCGGCCCGAGATGATTGAAGAAGCCAAGCACCTCTACGGCTATGCCATCATGGACAGCCCACCGAGATTGCTCAAGAACCTCGGACTCACAGACACCGAGATTGAAGAACTCAAGAGAGCATTTGCCAAAGGCGGCCCCGAGGCGGTTGCTGATCTCGTCACCAACGAACTCGTGTCGCAATATCAGATCGCTGGCACTCCCGATGAGTGTCGCAACCAACTACAAGACCTGATTGCGATGCATCAACTTGACGCTTTCTTTGTGAACATCATCTCACCAGGCCTGCAAGCCAATGGTCAACTGCTGGAAGAGGTAGTCGCTATCGCGGCTGACTCGGCCTGACGTCTGTGAACACTGATACGACTGTGCAGCTAATGCGTACGCCCCGGGTTTGGGTCAAGGTGATCGAACCGGCCTTGCGGTCGGATAGCGCGGTATGCCTCGATTACAGGGGCTAGTTGTTCAGGTGTGCTGCCATGCATGATCACGCCATCAACACCGAGATCGAACTGGTGTAGCACCCGCTCGGCGCAACGCTGAGCCGAGCCAGTCGCCGCAGGCTCCAACCACTCTTCGGGAAGCAACGTCGCAAGATGCTCAAGCAGTTGAGTGTCAGCCTTGGCATCAAACGCACCCCGGAATGACTTCACTAACTCATCAGCTCGAAAGTCAGCCAAAACCTGAGGGTCCCACCGGTTAGTCCGCACCAACAGGTCGCCGTAGCCCTGCAGGTAAGTCGCTAAACGACCGACTGTACGACGTAACTGTTCACTCTCGGGCAGACCGTCATGAATCGTTGCGTAACACGACCAGACCCGAACAGCGGATGGGTCACGGCCGGACTCTTCGGCTGCCCGGCGGACGATCTCAACACAGCGCCGTGTCGTCTCGTCGGTGAAAAAGGTGTGCAACAAAACCATGTCAAGCGCCCTACCCGCGAAGCTCAGTGAGTTTGGGCCGAAAGCTACGAGACCGAGTGGAATGTCTTCATCGAACGTCGAGTCAAGATGCAAGATTGGATACTTCCCGGCTGGGCCGTCATGGCCGATCACAAGTTCGCCACGGAATAGCCTCCGCATCAGCTGAACAAAGTCCTCCATCTGAGCAGTTGTGATACGCGGAATCCCGTAAGCATCAAACAGCAACTCAACCCCACGACCTATGCCAAGGGTGAACCGTCCACCCGTTAAGCGATGCATCGTGGTGGCGTAGGAAGCTGTAACCAGGGGATGTCGGATGTTGTGGTTTGTAGCACCCGTAGCTATGCCTAAGGATCGTGACACAGCACCAACAGCACCCGAGAGTGTCACCACTTCTTTGATATTGAACCGCTCGGAAATGAATGCACTCCCAAGACCTAGAGCCTCAGCTGCAGGAACCTCTTCAAGTAACTCTGCGGGGGATTGGGGCGCGCCTGCAAGCACATAACATGCTAATTCGTTGAGTTGGGGACTGTTCGATGTCCGTTTTGAGGGGGGATCGCTCCGAGAAGTCATTACCCAACAATAGGCGCAGCCTTCAATTCAGCAAGTGTGCTTCTCACAAGAAAGTCATCCTCAGAACCAGGTCTGCCTGAATCACCGGGAAACTTCACTCTCGTTAACCCGATCACACGGAACTCCGTATCGTCTCCTTGACCGGTCACATCGACTCTGAAGCTGACAGTGGAGTCTTTGACTGTTGCATTACAAGCCTCTTCGGGCAGCCGTTGCCGTGGCGCTGTGTCTGGATCCAATGCATAGGAAGTCAACTCTGATCCAGGATCGCTGGCAAGGCTGTGCAAATCATCGTCCGCATGCAGTTCATCGTCCGCATGCAGTTCAACGAGATTTGACAGTCCACAGATAACACCACCCGAAGTGAATGCGTTAGTGGTGTCAACGTAGAACTCTGCGGTCCACTCCCTGGTAGGTGCCGGTTCGGGAGGGTCAGTCAACACCAGATCAACCACGAGCATCCCACCCTCGGAGTACCACAACTCAATAGCGGTGAGATCAGCACCAGCATCGCAACGATCACCAGTGTCACGTCCGGCTTCGCGGCAGTCTTCAAGACGATCAGCCACGATCAGTCTGTGAGAACTCCCGTCATCACCGCCAAACGGCCACCACCCAAGCGCCCAAGCCAGCACCGTCAAAGCCAACAGCGCGTCCAAGGCGACAAAAGACACAACCAGTGCCTTGCGCATACGAGTGGTTGACTTAGTAATCCTGCTCTTCGAGCATTTGCATGGACTTTGCTTTGATCCAGTCGCCCGAAAGCACTGGCTCATACTTCGCGGGGTGTTCAGCAGTGATCGTGGTCGGGACGGTCTCAATTTGCGCTCTGTATGAGGGCTGGAAGAAATAGGGAACCGAAACGCGGTCACGCCGGCTGTCATCGCCGTCAGGGATCACAACCCGATGCAACGTCGAAACCCAACGGTCATTCGTCCAGCGCGCCATCAGGTCACCAAGATTCACAACAAACGAACCCGGCACCGAAGGCACATCAATCCAGTCACCATCCAACGAGATCTGCAGACCCGGAATTTGCTCTGCAGCCACAACGGTGAAAGCGCCATAGTCGGTGTGTGCGCCACGCCGCAATTGGCCCGGACGAGCCACTGCAGCCGGCGGATACCAGTTCACCAACAGCAACGCTGTGTGGTCAATCACCTTGTCAGAGAACCAACCTGCCGGTAAGTCAAGTGCACGAGCAAACAGCGGCAACATGTCCATGCACAACCGTTCCATCTCGCGGTAGTACTCCTCAAACAGAGGCCTCAACTCACCAGGTTCACTAGGCCACAAATTTGGCAGGAACGTCGCTTCGGCGCCCTCAACGAAGGCACGAGCACGGATTTCAGGGTCATCATAGCGGCCCACATTGAAGGACTCACACAGATCCGGTGGCGCTTCGTCATCACCCAGTGTGGCAGCGAGCGAAGTGGTGTTTAGTCCTAGAAAACCCCGGTAGTGCTCGGGGCCCGGTGGAGCAACCAGTGCCTTGGTTGCAGACGGCAGATTGAAGAAACGACGTGACACGTCAATGACTTGTTCCACAAGCAGTGGGTCAACTTCGTGGCCGGTCACGATAAAGAACCCGCTATCGACACAAGCAGCGTCAACCTGCGCTGCTACCTCATCAATACGCGATGCCGACGAAGTATCACCAACATTGCGCGTTCCGCTGATGTCAATTGTGGGAATTTGCTTCATGACACTTCAGGGATGGGAAGAGTAAGCGTCAACTAGGTGAGACCACGATGGAACGGTTGAGCAAGAGCGCGTGGTTCATGAGTGCGGTGAGCAAAGAACGAAACCGTGACGATCGTTACGACAAACGGAGCGGCAGATAGCAACTCCGAGTTGAGTTCATGACCAACAGTTGGCAACGTCAATCTGAACGAGTTGACCGTACCGAACAGCAGGCACCCTCCGATTACTCCCCGCAGAGTCCAACCGCCAAAGATCACCGCCGCAATCGCAATAAAACCTTGACCGCCAACGATGGCGTCTTCGAAACGTCCGATCTGACCCAGAACGAGGTAACCGCCGCCCAAACCACCGGTGAACCCGGCAATGTAAATCGATTGACGGCGACGCTTGTTGACATCAATGCCCGAAACGTCAGCAGATTGCGGATTCTCGCCCACTGCACGCACTTCCAAACCCCAGCGAGTGCGATACAGCAACCACCAAGCAGCCGGCACGAGCGGATATACGAGATACAGCGGCCAAGGCTGGTAGAAGAGCGCCTCGCCTACCAGCGGAATCTCCGAGAGCAGTGGGATCGCAAATCGATGAGCGGCAGTAGACACCGGCTGGATGCTGGTGTTCAAGAAACTGGCAATTCCTAACACGAGCGTGTTGAGAGCAAGGCCGACAACGAACTGGTTAGCGCTCAGGCGGTGACTCATGTTTGCCTGCAACGCTGCCACCACCACACCGACAGCGGTCGCAAAGATGAGCCCGACCGTTACCGAACCAGTGAGGTGCATCCCTAACGCACCGGCAAAGGCCCCACCTAACAGCATCCCCTCAAGGGAGATGTTGAGAGTCCCTGCTCGTTCGGCGATCGTCTCGCCGAGGGCCGCAAACGTGAGCAGAGCAGCAAAGCGCATCGCTCCCGAATACGAGACATCGCTGCTGACAACATCACCTACTGCTGAGAAGAAGTCAACCATGGGTCACGTCCGGTCGCGAGTTGCCGCAAGAGCACGCCGGCGCTCTCGAATGAACAAGATTGCTGGAGGCACCAGCAACGCCAGCACCAGCAGCGCTTGCACCACCTGTGAAATCTCTCTCTCAACCCCGGTAGCGGCCAGGAACCCAGAGCCGGCACGCAGGCCCGCGAAGCTAAAGGCCATCACCACGATCCCGACCGGGTGCTGGCGCGCAACAAGTGCCACCAGCAGCCCTTCCCAGCCAATGTTGTTGGCGAAACCTGGCGTGAAGCGGTAGTTACCAAAGTCGCCACCAGCAAGCATCATCGCACCGGCCAATCCAGCGCAACCTCCTGAGATAAGCATCGCGCCGGTGCCGTATTTGACAGTGGACACACCTGCACGCCGTGCCGTGCGAGCATTGCGGCCCAGCATCTTCATCCGAAAGCCCCACACCGAACGCTTGAAGAGCAACAACACCAGAGCCGCCATGATCACGACCGCTATTGCGGTTATCGGGAAGTCGTTACCCCACAATTCGATCCGAGGTATTCGATCGTTGCTCGCTAACTGCTCGCTCACTTGGTTCCGTACCGAGCGATCCTCCCGGAACGGGGCGAGCAACAGCCAATCAACTTTGAGGCCATAGCCAGTCAGCTGCGATGCCACGGTTATAAGCAGCAGAGTGGTGAGCACTTCGGGCACCCGGCGCCAATAGAGCAAACCACTGGCAATTCCAGCCCACAAGGCTCCACCGATGATCCCTGCAATCAACAGACAAATCACCACGACCGGGCCGGGTGCCGCCAGTCGGACACCTACATAGGTGGCTAGCGCCGTGCCAACCATGAGTTGACCCTCTTGGCCAATGTTGACGAGGCCCGCACGCCCGTTTATGGCGGTGCCAAGTGCAACCACCACCAACGGGATAGCGATCCCGATCGTTTCGCCCCAGCGACCTGGAGCACGCAGACTCCCGTCAAGCAGAGCCGAAAACACGGCCTGCCACGATCCGCCGGTGGCCGAGACGATCACGGCCGAGATGAACAGGGCAATCAAGATGCAGCCGAGATACATCGCGAGCACCACGCTGATCTCGTGCAACTTCGACGGAGCCTTCATCGCAACCGATGCGGTGTCGCCGGTGTTTGGGGTAGCTGATGCCTTAACCTCTTTGCGCTTAGCGCGGGCGCCGCCGAACTTGATCATGCTGCTGCAGTATCCGTAGCGCCGCCCATGAGCAATCCAAGCTCCTCCAAATCGACTTCGCCGCGTTGCATCTCGCCAACGATTCGGCCTCCAAATAGCACCACGATCCGGTCAGACAGTTGCAGGATCTCCTCAAGTTCGCTTGAGATCAGCAAGACTGCAACTCCGCTGTCTGCAACCTTTCGTAGACGGTCAGTCATCCACTCGATAGCACCAACGTCAAGCCCCCGGGTTGGTTGTGCGGCTACTAGCACCTTGGGGGAGGCGCTCAACTCGCGGGCGAGCACAACCCGTTGCTGGTTGCCACCAGAAAGCGACCAGAAGGGTGCATCGGCACCAGCCGTTTGGATCTCAAATTCACGGATTAGTTCGGCTGCGTTGCGCCGCATGGCTGCGGGGTCGTAGAGACCTCGTTTCGCAATCCGCTCAATGTCGACAAGGAACAGGTTCTCCGCAACTGACATGTCGAGCACGCAGCCAGAGGCGTGCCTGTCTTCTGGAATCACCGCGACGCCAGCCTTTGACATCGCACCCGGAACTCTGGGGTCGACGACGGCACCATCGACCTCAACTGAACCGCCTTCGGTAGACACCAGACTCGACAACAGATCGGTGAGCGCGCTCTGACCGTTGCCTTCAACCCCTGCAACGCCAACGATCTCAGAGCCGAACACTTCTACGTTGAGACCGTTGAGTGATACCTCACCGTCGGGGCCCCGAGCGATGACATCTCTGAGGCGAAGTAATGGCTGCGCCGTCTCAGCCGCCTGCAACCCTGAAGCAATCGCGGCACCGGCAACCTGATCGTCGTCGTCATCATCGGAGGCGGCACTGCCGGTGTCGGTGACACCACCAGAATCGATGCCGACAACCTGCTCGTCGATCAGTCCTAGGGCCGATGCCTCTGACCGCAGCGACACTTCACGACCGACCATGGCCCGTGCCAGCATCGGGGCGTCGGCCTCGGCCGTATCCAGGCGCTTGACCACAGCGCCGGCGCGCATGATCGTCACCTCGTCGGTGGCATGCAGAATCTCATCAAGCTTGTGGCTGACCAGGGCGACCGCTCGATTTTCTTCTTGCACGGCTTGGCGCAACACCTCAAAGAGTCGCTCAGACTCCGCGGGCGTCAACACCGATGTCGGCTCATCAAAGATCAAGATGCTGGGATCACGCCGCAGGCACTTGATGATCTCAACCCGCTGCCGCACTCCGGCAGGCAAGTCGGCTACGCGAGCATCGGCCTCCACTCCGAGCCCGTAGCGCTCGCTGATCTCAGCCACCCGCCGGCGCGCCGCGGCCGCGTCGAAACGGCCCGTATCGCCGAGCATCACGTTCTCCCAAACGGTCAGCGGCTCAACCAGGCTGAAATGCTGATGCACCATGCCAATACCGCGGGACGCGGCGTCGTGAGGATCACGTATCTGGCAGCGCTCACCATCTACTTCAATTTGGCCGGAGTCAGGCAACACCAGCCCGATGAGCACCTTCATGAGCGTGGACTTGCCCGCCCCGTTCTCGCCGAGAATGCCATGAATCCGGCCCCGTCGGAGGGTGAGATCAACACGATCGCAAGCAACGATGGCACCGAATGACTTGGAGATACCCGTGAGCCGGACAGCAGGGCGCTCGGAACTGACGGCCTCACCTGAGGCTTCAGGTCGTTCCACGCTTGCCATCCGGCCCACGCTCAATTCTGGGTTCTGAGACTCTGCTGTGTTAATTGAGTCGCAGGATTAGTGGGAGCGAATTAGCTCTCGGCTGGTGCAGCAGAGCAACGCTCCGGCTCCAGGTCTGGATCGACGCCGCCGTATGCGATCCCCTTGATGATGTCGAACTCTGCCTTGCAGTAGCCCTCGGCGACCGCTGTGTGTGCAGCCGCTAGTGCTTCTTCTTGCTCGGCGGTGGGACCACAGATCTTGGAACCGACCTCGGGGTCACGGCCAACAGCAAACAGTTTGATGCTGCCTTCCTGCACGTCACCAGCAACGATGCCTGGGAAAATTGCACGAGCAAAGTCACCACCATCAAAGAGCACTGCCATGTCCCAGTGGAGGTCGGTTCGCTCACACACACTGGAGGAGCCTGCGCTCATCACGATGACATCGTTCTCGTTGGCTAGCTGCACGAGCGGTTCGTGTGCGCCACCGAGATAGGGGTAAACAGCGTCCATGCCACCGTCAAGAGCGACGTTGAACGCTTCGGTTGCACCCGCAACGTTGTCGAAGTCGAACGGGTAATTGCCGGTGGGTGTGTAGGTCACGTCGTAGCTCTCGTCAACGTCTTTGAGTCCTAGGCGGAAAGCAAGTTCGGTCTCGATCTCAAACCCGAGATCACAACAACCGATCATGGCAACGGAGTCGCCGCCACGTTCCTGGAGCAGCAGACCTGTGGCGAAGCCCGCCACATACTCGATTTCGGCACCGTCATTGGTGCTAAGGGCCACGCCGGGGGTCTGCGGGTAGCCGGTGCCGCAGTTGCAGTACCAGAACACATCCGGGTAACGCTCCACGAGATCGGGCAACGGATCGGCGATCTCGCCAGCGCCGACAGCCACAATGTCAACGCCTTGAGCCACGAGGTTCTCAAGTTCTGTGTCAGCGATGGCTGGCTCAATGTTGTCGATAATGATCGGATCTTCCCAGCCGTTCGCAGCCGAAATCTCATAAGCCGCATCCACTAGAGCCTGGTAATAGGCGCCATCATCACGGGGGCCGGCTGCTGCGACACCTAACACGACCTTGCCGTCACCTGTGAAGTCCATGGGATCGGCCATGGGCTCGGATTCTTCTTCGGCTGGCGCTTCAGGCTCAGGATCCGCGGCTGGTTCAGGCTCGTCGTCGGCCTCATCCGCAGCCATCTCTTCGTCAGCTGCCGGTGCGGCTGTTGTTTCCGGGGCGGCTTCGTCGGCTTCTTCATCGTCTCCGCATGCGGCTGCTACCAGCGCAAAGACGGAGAGTATGGCTGCTAACCATGTAAGTGAGTGTCGTTTCATGATCCCCTCCAAGGGTGGAACTGACGGTGACCCGGACTCCCAACACAGAGCATGCGACGAAGCGCAGCCCCCGCTAGCGACCGAGCCTCTGTATACAACGAGCGACGTTAGCACTGCCCCCCGACCGCGTCCTAATGGGACCACCCGACTCAGCACGAACTATCAACCCCAGCCAGAACTAGTTTGTGGACATCAACTACGGGGAGCGGGTAGTGCCTGCATCAACCAAGTCAGACGTATCGCACAACGCAGTTCCGCTCGCTGAAATAGCGCTCGCTGCACGTCCAGTTGATCAGGCGATTGGCCTGCCGCCTGCCTGCTACACCAACCGAGACTTCTACCGTTTTGAACTCGCATCTGTTTTTGACACCGAGTGGCTTTGTGTGGGTCACATCAGCCAGATACCCGAGCCGGGCGACTACATCACAGCAACACTCGCTGGAGACGAACCTGTAATTGTGGTGCGTAATCGCCAGGGACAGATCAACGTAATGTCGTCTATCTGTCAGCACCGGGCCATGTGCATCACCGCACCTGCTGAGCGCTTGAGGTCGCAGTGGTTTGACTCGGCACCCGAGTGCAGCGGTTCGACTCGTAACTTCCGTTGCCCCTATCACTGGTGGACATACGACTTAGACGGAAGACTTGTCGGAGCACCCGAGATGCATCAACGTCCCGGTTTTGTGAGGTCGGAGATCTCATTGCCACGTCTTCAGGTGCAACAGTGGCAAGGGTTTGTGTTTTGTTCATTTGATCCGGATCCTGATCCACTACAACCCAAACTCGCTGCTTTTGATGAAATGCTTGCTCCTTACAATCTTGCCGGGATGCAATGCACCGATTCAGAGCATCTCGCTCTGCCGTTCAACTGGAAGGTCTTTGCTGAGAACTTCATGGACGCGTATCACTCGCTGCGGTTACACGCCTCGCTGTATGACTTCACCGCAGCAGACATCCGCAACGAGACCCTGCTCGCGGGAACATTCCCGGTACTTGAACCCGGTGCGTGTGGTATCGGGGGACGTGGCCGCACCGGATTCAAAGACCGGGGTATGAACCCGACTCAATCAGCGCTCTTCCCGCCGATCCCGACACTTAACGATGATGATCGCTGGAACGTCGTATATCTCTATGTTGCTCCAACACTATTGATCGGCTGTCACAGTGACTCTGTTCACTGGATTGCGGTGCATCCGGTCGCAGTAGACCGATCAGTGATGACATCGGCGTTCTTGTTCCCCGAGTCGACGATGAAGCTCAAACTGTTTGATCAACTGCTAGTGCAACACAAACAGGGGATTGAGTACTTCTATGACCAAGACATGCCTGTCGCAGTTGCCAGTCAGCGTGGCATGTCATCTCGATTTGCACCTCAGGGGCCGCTCAGTATGCAGGACTTCTTCCGTTGCCAACTAGCTGAATGGCTACTAGAACGCTACGAAGCAGCGGAGTCACAATCATCTTGAGCATCTGCTGGAGCACCAGCGTTAGAGCTGGAGCTTGTCTAGCTTTTCACGAACTTGTGATTTAGCACTCGAGTCCGTCTGAGCGTTGGGTTGACCGTACTGATAGCTGCTCGCAACGAGGCGGTTAGAAATCGAGTTCATCGAATTGGGAGCGTCGCCAGGCGAGAGCTGCTTTGAGTCCTTCGCTCGCGATGCGGTCACGGAACTCTTTGGCTACACCTGTCTCAGCTGCATAGACGGGTGCGACCACATCAACACCCGCATAGATGGCCGAACGGAATCCGCCAGAATCGGCCCCTCTATTGATGGCGAGCTTGGCCGCAGTTAGAGCCTCTGGCGCAATCAGTGCCATGCGTCTTGCGTAACGGATGGTTGACTCTCGCAATTGGGTAGCCGGAACTACTCGGTTGATCATCCCGTAGCGCAGGGCCGTCTCAGCATCGATCAAGTCACCGAAGTAATGAAGCTCCCGGGCCCTTTTGAACCCGATAATCCAAGGCATGATCAACCCGGGCCCAGGGTCAGAGAAACGGATCTCGGGCTCACCGAACTTTGCATCCTCGGCAGCGATCGTAATGTCACAGAGCATGGCGATCTCGCAACCGCCACCAACCGCGTGACCCTGCACCGAAGCGATCACCGGCTTGCGCAGATACCAGTGCGTCAACATGAAGTCCATGCCTTCAACCAACATGGCATGACGCGACAATGCATCGCTTCCATAACTCTTATAGGGCGGCTCCGGGCGTTCACCTGAGATGTCAAACCCCACACAGAAGCTGCGACCTGCAGAACGCAACACGACGACACTGGTTGACTCATCAGCCTCAGCGGTGCTCAATGCTTCCCACCACGCGTGCATCAAGGCCGGGTTAATGGCATTGAGCTTGTGAGGACGGTTGACTGTGATGATCCCCACTGCGCCATCTGTCTGATACAAGACCAGTGGCTCCGCGACGGTTTCGTCCGACTCATCTCGATGCGACAGCTCTGGTTGCTCAGACATGCATTGCTCCAACGTCTTCGACCTTTACGACAGTTAGCAAGACCTAGGCACGATCAACGCATCAACAACAGTGCAACCCTCGCCCATTTGACCGACGATGACGGGGTTGAGGTCGATCTCGTTGATGTGCTCACGATGCGACCAGGCGAATTGTCCCAGCGCTTCGATGCAATCAGTGAGCGCTTCTGTGTCACATGGGGGTCTACCTCGGTAAGCCCCGAGCAGCGATGCTGCCTTCGGCGCTTCGTTTACGAGCGCGGCGGCATCACCTGATCGCAAAGGCAAGACCCGCAGTGCCATCTCAGCCATGTCGGAGGCATCTACCGCAAACCCGCCTAGACCGAACGCCAACACCAACCCGAAGTCACGATCGCGGCTAACGCCGATCAACACCTCAACACCGCCGTCAATCATCTCCGCGACCACCATGCCCTCAAATCCCACGGATTCGTGGTGGATGCGACCAGAAACTGTTTCCCAGGCTTGGTCAAGCTCAGATTCATCTTGCAACCCGATCTTGACCAATCCAAGATCGCTGCGATGAGCAACCTTGTGTGACACTGCCTTCAGGACAACAGGGAAACCAATCTCTCGAGCAGCCCGGCGTGCTTGTGGAAGTGTTGTCACGAGTTGCTCGTTGGTGACGGGTACGCCCCAACCTGCCATGAGCCGTTTGGCGTCGTGTTCATGAATCAAGTGACCGTCGGTAGACACGACCATGTCGGCTAGCGAGACAACCTCGGGTGTCAAGGTCGACTCTTCAAGGACAGAACGTTGTGACCACTGCGAGAATTCAGCCAGTCGCGCTAGTGCTCGCAGACCCTGTTGCAAGCCGCCGAGAGTAGCTCCACCGGCTGCGACGAGTGCTGCAACCTGAGTGCGATGCATCAGACCGGGGCGTGTATTGAGTTGGTAGTGCGGTTTGGTGCTAGCGGTGGCTGACTCTGCGAGCAGTGGTGTGTATGCGGGGCCAAAGCCGGGCCCACCCATGGGCTGACCGTCGAAGGCATCGTTGGGGAACACGACCATGTCGTAACGGTCGCTACTTCTGGCCACGGTTAGTGCCCGTGGCAGGTTCAACTCGAAGTGCCCGCTTCCCCAAGCGTCGAGAGGGTTACCGTCGCCGGACACCGGGCCCATGAACTCTTCGATAGCTGCACGATCTTGTGTACTCAAGGGCGGCAACTTGATCCCAACTAGTTGCGCTGCGTCAAGCATCAACTCGGCTAAGCCACCCGAAGCGGTGACGACAGCCGCGCGGTGTCCCGCTGGGAGGTGAGTGGCTTGGCACGCCGCTAGCACCTCGGTCATTTCATCGAGTCCTTGAACTTCGATGGCGCGATGGGCTCGCAACACTTCCGAGAAGACTCGGCTCTCACCGCAAAGCCCGCCCGTGTGAGACATCACGGCCCGGCGCGCCCTCGCTGTGCGCCCGACCTTCAAAACAACAACTGGCTTTGCGGCCTCAGCGGCTCGATCGAGAGCAGCTATGAACCTGTCGGGGTCGGCAATGAACTCACTGAACACTGCGATGACAGCCGTGGTTGGATCGTCCGTCAGGTAGTTGATGAGGTCAGCGGTGGTGACAACCGCTTCGTTGCCCGACGAATAGACAAGGGAGAAGCCGAAGCGGCGTGTGTCGCTCATCATGCCAATGCACACCGAACCGCTCTGTGAGACAAGTCCGACGTTTCCGGCCAGCGCCATGGGATCATGGACGAGTTGTGCATACACACCGCTGTTGCGGGCAGGATTCAACAGACCCATGCAATTTGGGCCGCACAAAGCGATTCCGGCTTGGCGGCTGATTTCAACGACTTCGGACTGCAGTTGGCGACCCTGTTCACCCGTCTCAGCAAAGCCACCATCAAAGATGACTGCCGCGCCAGCACCCACCTCTGGCAAACACCTGAAAGCAGGCAGCACACGGGCTGAACTAACACAAAAGGCCACTACATCTGGGGAGAAGTCCAGCTCAGAAAGCGATGGACTGCACGGCAAACCCAGCACTTCGCTGTATTTCGGATTAATTGGCACAATCGCACCTTCGAAACCCATTATCTGCAAGTTCTTGATTACTGAGCGTCCAATTGAGGGGCGCTCCGATGCTCCAACGACGGCCACGGACGATGGATTGAGCAAGCGATGAAGCGTCAAAGCGATGACCTTGCCGGGGCAAGACGAGCGGCTCGCGGGGCTTGACTCTGGGTGTTTCTGATTGTGTCGATCACAAACAATGCCAACCCGAGCCAGATGAACGAGAATCCGGCTGCTTGGCCAATCGACCAAGGCTCACCAAGCACAACGACACCAACAAGGAGCGACAAGGTGGGCACCAGATACTGAGCAAAGCCGACCACATTCAGGTCGCTAAGCCGGGTAGCGGCAGCAAATAACAACAACGGCGAAACGGTCACAACACCGGTAGTGAGAATCACCGTGAACCTGCCCCAACCGTGACCGAACGCCGCTTCGAAAGCGCCTGGCTTCAGGGCCACAAGCACAATTGCTGCGGGCAGCAAGACAGCTAGTTCAAGGCTGACACCATTAGTTGGGCCGATGTCTGCTCGCTTTCGGAACAACCCATAGAGAGCGAACGTCGCAGCAATGCCGAGAGCCAACACCGGCAACCGACCCGCATCTACGGTCAACCACACAACACCACATATTGCTAGGCCGACCGCGCACCACGCCATGCGCGTTAGTCGCTCGCCAAGAACCACAACTGCCATGACGACACTTGCAAGTGGGCTGATGTAGTAACCGAGTGCCGTCGCGATCACTTGCTCGGAGGTGACGGCAGCTATAAACATCCACCAGTTCAACGCAATCAAGCCACCCCGCACGATCGCCGCCCTGAGAACTCCCCGCTTGAGCGTGTCGGCGCGCAGCCGACCCCAGTTGCGAATAGCCGTGTGAAGCAACGCCAGCGTTATCGCCGACACACAAATGCGGAATCCGAGGATGTCGACCGGGTTCATCTCGTCGAGAAGCACCCAGTACAGCGGGTTCACACCCCACAACACCCCGGCCGTGATCGCGTAAACGAGGCCTCTAGACACCGAGCGAGGCTAACGGTGCGGTAACGGTCAGTTAAGTGAATCCCGCTGCCAGCATCCCTGCTCGGCAGGGGATTCCTGTCATATGGGAGGAGTCGGTCTTAGGAGTCTTCGGCCCTGGCGGCCAATTTGGCTTTACGTTCTGACCAGCGTGCGATCATCTTCGCAAAGTGGTGCGGGTTGTAGACGTCTTCTTCGTAGCGCCACTTGCCGTTGCCCGCGTACTTGAGCAATGTCCAGTTGTATGCCTGATGCAGTGACCCGTCACCGGGATCAGCCATCCGATTCCACACTTGACAAACAGCCCAAGCACGTTCGGTGTCAATGATGTACCACTCAATTGGAAAGTGAACCATCTCGTTAGCGGGAGGAGTCGACATCGTCTTGGTAATCCACTTGCGGATTGCTTCACGGCCGCCCATCTCGCCGTAGAGGTGCTCGACGTAGTGGGCATCCTCGGTGAATAGGTCAGCAAAGTCGTTCCAGTCTCCCGTCTTGCCAGCCTCTAGCGCCGTGGCCTGAAAGACATCAAACGCTTCCTCAATTTCTTCCCTACTCCAACGACCCATCACAGACCCCCTTGTTTGTCTGTCCCGTGTAGGAGATGCCTACCACCCGAGGTTCGAAGTCTGCCCGACCTACTGTTCGTTGATGGAACACATCAGCGACTGATGTGTGCGACTTCAGGTCATCGGCTCGTGTACGTGAGGATGGAGCAGTGCTGATCCGGCTGATCGTTAACGGAACACCGCAACAGGTGCGGGTAGCACCGACAACTCGGTTGCTTGAAGTTCTGCGTGACCAGCTCTGCTTAACGGCCGCCAAACGGGCGTGCGGTCGAGGTGACTGCAGTGCTTGCACAGTGCTTGTTGGTGATAGAGGGCTGAACTCGTGTCTGGTCTTGGCTGCCCGGGTGACTGAACCGGTTCGGACAGCAGAGGGTCTCCGAGACGATGCATTGGCGTTGCGAGAAGCATTCGCCGAAAAGGGAGGCTTGCAGTGTGGATATTGCACCCCGGCGATGATCGTCCGAGCTTATGAACTCATCTCGAGAAGTGCTGGTGCTGCGCGACCTGACACCTTTGACGACGGCACTGCCAGCTTGGTCGACGCCGATCAGATCCGTCGTGAGTTAGCCGGAAACTTCTGTCGCTGTACAGGCTACAACGGCATCGTTGATGCGATCGTCGCAGCCGCCAAGACAATGGGAGCAACTGCAAACTCGACTCAGCGTCACAACATCAACAGCCCTAGGTCTGACACACCATTAACAGACCTCACAGCAACATCACCATCGACAGCTCCAAGCAACTGATCGACTTGCAAGCACTATGACGGTTGTCGGTTTACGAGTTCGCCCTAATGAGTGGCAGCAACGCACCTCCGGAACCGCCGAATACACGACAGACCTAAACGTCGGAGGAATGCTTGAGGCGCGCATCCTGCGTAGCCCCTACCCGAACGCTGACATTCGCCAAATTGACACTTCCGCAGCAAAACGCATTGAGGGTGTCGAGGCAATCCTCACCGCTGCAGACCTTGAGGATCGCACCTACCTGCATCTCGGCGATCCCTTCCGCGACCGCCACGCGCTAGCCCGCGAGCGAGTTCGCTTCGTTGGCGAGGAGGTAGCGGCTGTAGCGGCAACCAGCCGGGCCGTCGCTGATGCGGCTCTCGCCGCAATCCGAGTGCGCTACAGGCCTCACAAGGCAGTCTTTGACCCCGAACGGGCACGGCGACGCAAAGCTCCGCTCGTTCACGCATCCACTCCAAACAACATCGCGCTTCAGACTGTTCGTGCTTACGGTGATCCACAAGCGGCTCGATCCCGAGCGGAAGTCACCAAGACAAGCCGCTACATCTACAACGCTGCGGCTCATTTGTGCCTGGAGCCTCACTCGGTTGTTGCCAGTTGGAACGACGATCAACAGCGCCTTGATCTGTGGGTGTCCACGCAAGCCCCATATTTTGTGCGCAAAGAGGTGGCGCACATGCTCGGCCTCGACATTGACCAAGTGCGAACACATCCTGTCGCTGTTGGCGGCGGATTTGGAGCGAAAGCAAAAGCCGGCTGCCACGAGGTGATCGCTGCGGCACTGTCGATCAAGGCCGCAAAGCCGGTGCGGCTCGTGCTTGATCGAGACGAGGAGTTCTTTGCCACAGCTATCCGGCATGCCTTCCGAGTCAACATCACAACCGGCGCTCGCCGAGATGGGCACCTCACCCACCGGGACTGTGAGTTCGTTGTCGACAACGGTGCCTATAACCATGCAGGCCCATCCGTTGCGATCTACGCAACCATGCTTGCGGCCGGGCCATATCGCTTCGAAGGCTGCGAGAGCGATGCGTCGCTCGTGTACACCAACAAACAACCCGGCGCATCGTTTCGGGGGTATGGCAACCCTCAGATCACGTTTGCCACCGAGTCACAGATCGATGAAATCGCTGACGAATTGGGTATCGATCCCCTTGAGTTGCGTCTTCGCAACGCCCCGAGCAGCGGAGATGTGACGCTCACCGGCTGGCGTTTGGGCTCAGCACGTCTTGACGAATGCCTCAGACGGGCCGCGGATGAGATCGGCTGGGCTTCAAAGCGTCCACACGCCGGCACCGGGCGGGGTGTTGGCCTCGCTGCAGCTATTCACGTGTCGGGAGCGAACGCTTTCGAACATTCGGAGTTGAGCGAGGCTGCCGTAGAGGTTCACGACGACGGCAGCGTGCGAGTGTGTTTCGCTGGTGCCGACGCAGGCACGGGCCAGTCGACCCTGTTGCGCCAGATCGCGGCCACGGAGTTGGGTGCGAGCTTCGACGATGTGTCCATCGAGATGATGGATAGTCACAGCGCTCCTCAGGATCTGGGGGCGTGGTCATCACGAGGAACCATGTGGGGCGGCCATGCCACCAGCGACGCGGCTCGAAAGGCAGCCGATGCGCTGCGTCGTGAGGCAGCTGAGAAGTTCTCTGTAGATCCCGCAGGTGTGCGGCTGTCTGGTGGTCATGTCCGCGCTGGAAGTGACGCTGTGGAGATCGGTGACATTGTCTCGCTGTGTGAAGGTGCCGACGATGGCTGTCTGCGGGTCGAGGGCGGCTATCTGACGGATGTCGACAAGATGGACAAAGTCGCCGGATTGGGCCACTTCACGCCCGCTTATTCGTTTTGTGTGCAAGCTGTCGAAGTCGACGTGGACCTGGGTACCGGAGCCGTGCAGGTGGTCGACGCGGTGACCGTGCATGACTCGGGTGCTGCGTTGAATCCTGCCGCAGCTGAGGGACAAGCGATCGGTGCCATGGCGATGGGACTTGGTGCTGCGCTCGGCGAGGAACTCGTCTATGAACAGGGACGTCTCGTCAACCCAAGCCTGCTTTCCTACGCAGCACCTCGGGCAGCCGACTTACCACACATCCGGGCCATCCTGCTCGATTCGCATGACCCTGCCGGTCCCTACGGCGCCAAGGGAATAGGTGAGATCGGAGTCGTATCAACCCCGGCAGCGGTGGCCAATGCGATCGCTCACGCAACGGGAGTGCGGGTGCGGGAGGTACCGATCACACCCGACAAGATTCTCAACGGACTCAAAGCCACAGGCGGTGCTCTGGGGTCGCGCCACCAGCGCCAGAGTCGTCTACGGCTTAGGCGCGCCGTCACCCGCCAACAAGACCACCTTCAAGTGCAAGTGCCCCCGACCGGTCTCTTGTCTTGGCGAGCGTTCTCGCCACATCGACTCTCTACGAACCTGATCCGCAAGCTCTATCCACACGGACTTTTCGCGGCGCTGCATCACTACGGAACTAGATGGGCGCGCTGGCGAGGTCGTGCTTTCGCGCTCGCACCTCCCCCAGAAGTGAAGTCGCTGCAACGTCCTAGCACGATCGAAGAAGCCGTGACAGAGCACATCGGCGGCTCCAATCCGTCGAAGGCGAAGCCGGCGAGTTGTAGTTACATCGGTGGTGGAACCGACTTGCTGGTTGCCCGTGACCAACGGTTGGTGTCGCCAGTGCATCTGGTGGACACCACCGCAATACGCGAGATGCGCCGCATAAACGAGAGCCGTAATGGAGATCTGCGGATCGGTGCCTCGGTGACATTGAGCGAGTTGCGTAACTGGCTATCTCAATCTGGCCGAGGGCCCGGTGACGCCATGCTTGCCGAAGTCATTGCAAGTATTGCCAGCCATCAGATCCGACAGGTCGCCACGGTTGGCGGCAACCTGTTGCAACAGAAACGGTGCGACTACTTTCGCCACGGTTTCGACTGCTACAAGCGCAGCGGGCCGACTTGCCCCTGCTACGCCGTGTTGGGTGACCATCGCTTCCACCATGCCGTAGTGGGCGGCCACCGCTGCCAAGCCGTCACGCCATCCGATCTCGCGACCGGGCTGCTCGCTGTAGACTCCATTGTCCACACGGAACTCGGCGGCTCAGACCGCCGAAAGCGACTGATCGACGATCTCTACTCGGGGCCCGGAGAGTCTGCTCTAAGCAACGGTGAGCTTCTAACGACCATTGAAGTGCCGGTGCGAGCCCGGAACCGTAGAGCCGCCTTCGAGAAGTTGGCCCTCTACTCGGGTGACTTCGCAGTCTGTTCAGCAGCCGTCTCGCTGCAGCTGGAACAAGACGGTGTCACCATCAAGAACGCCCGGATCGCCCTAGGGGCAGTCGCCCCCAAGCCCTACCAACCCAGACGCTCCGAGAAACTCCTCACCGGCGCAAACATTAACGACCAAGCCGCGCTCAAAGCAGCCTCCCAAGCCTGGACAATCCACTCCAACCCACTCCCAAACAACACCTGGAAAACACAAGCCGCCTCAGCCCTACTCCACCAAGCCTTAACCCGCGCCACCACTCAACAAGTAGGCCTTACTGACCCATAATTTCGTGTTATTAGAGTGATTTAGAAGCTTGGAGGTTGTATCGTTGGTGGATCTCTCGACGACCGAAGTCGGAGTACGGAGGATGTGATGGACGGTAACGGCGTGGGGTTTGGGCCTCATGACGGGGACGAGTCGAGCGACATCAAGGGCTTGTTGCATGAGGCGGGTGTGATCTTTGGTGATGCTCACGCTATGTATGCGGCGGCTTTGAATCGGCTAGAGGCTGAGGATCTTCGGGATGCTGCAGAGAAGGCTTGGTGCGCGACACTGCGTGCGACCGTTGGTCTGATCGTGGCTCGCACTGGGGAAACGCCGCGAAAGTCACCATCCGCCACTCGGATGCTGCGACGACTACCTACTAGCGACCCCAACATCGAACCACTGGTTAAGCGCTATTTCACCGCTCAGGGCGCATTGCATGGCGACTGCTTCTACCTCGGACTTTGCGAACCTGCAGATGACACCGGTAGGCGCATACGCGACACCATCGACTACATCAACGAAGCCAAACGCCTGGCGCTGTTGTAAGACTCGTTGCTACGAGCAGAAGCCTCGCTTTTTCATGGGGAGCAGACCTCGCCGAAAGGCTCGCGCTGGTGCAAGCCACTTGTCTGGTGCTAGTCCAACGAGCCCTTTGTCTTGCCGTAGCCCCCGCCGCCAGGCAGCTCAAGACGCACCAGATCACCCGGTTGCAAGCTCAACCGGGTCTGGGTTGTCACCGCCTCATCATTCACACGGAACGAACCCGCCGCTCCCGGTTCACCCCCGAAGATGCCTTGCGGTGGCTCGGTAAGCCGGCTCGTAACCGCATTGAGCTGCCATGGCCTCTCAGTATCAACGCAGAACTCGATCACCTGACCAAGCCCTCCAGGTTGGGCACCAACACCGCCCGAACCCGCTCGGAGTTCTTTGCGCATGAAGCGCACCGGCGCGGATGCTTCGACCACTTCGATTGGCACTGCCGACACCCCAGTGGGATACGAGCACGCATCAAGACCTGGCTTCGCAGCCCGGGCTCCGACACCGCCCGCATAGGTGAACATGGCAGTAATAAAGGGGCTGCCGTCGGGATGATGGCCGTTCACCTGCATCGTCCACACCGCTCCGGCCCCCTCAGCCATCGCCGAGTCGGGCTTGACCTGGGCCAGCGCCTTCAGTAGCGCATTCGGCAAGAACATGCCCACAACGTGACGAGCAGTGCCCGGCTGCGGTGGAATCGCATGCACCACCGAACCCTCCGGTGCGTGCATCTTGATCGGGGCCAGGCTGCCGTGGTTGTTCGGAATGTCTGGGTTGAGCACCGAGCGCACCGTGAATGTCGTATAAGCGTGGGTGTAGTTGCGCACGACATTGATGCCCCACGGACTCGCCTCGCTCGAACCCTCATAGTCCACGGTGATCTCGCCTGCCTCGGGATCAACATGCATCGCACACACGATGTCGATACGGCTGCCATCTGCGAGGTCAAGCACAGCTGAGGCGTCATATGACCCGGCCGGCAACTCCGAGATAGTTTCCCGGGTCGCAGCCTCGGATCGTTCGATGATCTCATCGGCAAGGCTCTCAATGTCGTCAAAACCATGTGTGTCACACAACGTCGCAAGACGCCGTGCCCCCACCTCGCCCGAAGCGATCTGAGCATGCAGATCGCCCGCCATGTGATCGGGCTGGCGCACGTTGCACATGATGAAACGCCAGACATCAGGATTGCGATCGCTGCCACCGGCACCATCACCGCGCATCAGCTTGCAGATTGGGATCCACAAGCCCTCCTCGAAACAGTCCCTACCGCCAGCACCGATGCCGTAACCGCCAACATCGGTGTGATGGATCGTCGAGCCAAATAGCGCAATCAACCGGGGGGTGTCACCGCCCGCAGGCACACGCCAAGCGGGCACGAGCACCGTCACATCCAGCAGTTGCCCCGCCGTCTTATACGGGTCATTGGTGATCAGCACATCTCCGGGCACCAGCGACTCCACCGGATACTCGTCAAGGATCGCTTTGGCTCCCAGGGCGAGGCTGTTGATGTGACCGGGCGTGCCCGTCACCGCTTGGGCCACCATCCGGCCACGCCGATCGAAGACCGCATTGGCGAGATCGCCAGCCTCTCGCACGATCGGGCTAAAGGCCGCTCGTTGCAGCGCTCGTGCCTGCTCGTTGACGGTAGAAATCAGCGACTGCCAGCAGATCTCTAGCTCAACGGGATCAAACGAGCGGTGCGGCGATGCGCTTCTGTCTGTCTGCATGACGACTACACCGTCCTTGTAGCGATAATGGTGCCGTCAGGTGCCACTTCTGCCTGCCAACCGGGGCGGATCACCGTGGTGGTCTCACGTTCTTCGATGATGGCAGGCCCCGCAATCGTCGCACCCACGCCAAGGCCTTCCCTGCGATACACGGCCACATCCAGCGGATCAGAGTTACGTGAGAACACCGCCGGGCGATAACCCACTGGCCCAGTAGGGCCTTGAGCGGCGCCCAGGCCTGCGTCGGGCGTGACACCCACGGTTGCCGTAAAGGCAGACAAACGCCAAGTAACGACTTCGATGGCCACATCGGGAATTGTCATGCCATAGATGTTGCGGTATTCCGATTCGAAGGCTTCCCGCACATCCTCCTCGTGGGCCGGCCAGACGTCTCCGGTGCCAACCCAAACCGTGATCTCGTTGCCCTGACCCGCATAGCGAGCGTCGAGGCCATAGCGAAACTTCACATTGGCGTCTTCAACACCTGCAGCCAGCAACACACGACGCCCTTCGGCCCTTAGCTCATCAAGCAAGCGGTCACGCTCTCCCCGGTCGATGCCGTCAAGCAGACGAGGCATCGATCTCGCTAGATCAATCCGCACCGGCGACACGAGCGTCCCGAATGCCGAAAGAACACTGGCATTCACAGGAAAGATGACCCGGTCACTCTCCAGCAGATCAGCCACGCCACAAGCATGAACAGGCCCAGCACCCCCGAACGCCAGAATCGTGACACCTCGCAGATCAATGCCCTGCTCAACACCATGCATGCGTGCTGCGGCTGCCATGTTCTGGTTGACGACCTCGTGAATGCCTGCAGCCGTGTCGGTCGTGGAGAGGCCTAGGCCTTCAGCAGGCACCGCCGTGGCAGTGGCAGCGGCTTGAGCGTCGAGCGGCATGTCTCCACCCAAAAAAGCGCCCGGGTCAAGTAGGCCTAGCACCACATCGGCGTCCGTTACGGCGGCGACGGTGCCACCTGCGCCGTAGCAGGCGGGCCCCGGATCGGCTCCAGCCGACTGCGGGCCCACCTTGAGCAGCCCGAAGCGATCCAGTCGAGCCAGCGAACCTCCACCTGCACCGATCTCCACCAGATCAACCGAGGGAACCGACACCGGGAAGCCAGATCCCTTCTTGAATCGGTAGATGCGCGCAACCTCAAACGTGTTCGTGAGCGCTGGCTCACCTCCTTCGATCAGGCAAGCCTTGGCGGTTGTGCCACCCATGTCGAAACACAGCAACCGATCCTCGTTGAGCCTCTCGGCATACCAGGTGCCCGCAAGTGCACCGGCAGCCGGCCCTGATTCCACGAGCCTGATCGGGCCTCTTGCGGCATCAACGGCGGATACGACACCTCCGTTAGAGAGCATCATCAGCACGCCTCCGCCGAACCCCTCAGCGGTTAGCCACCGCTGTAACTCATCGAGATAGGGGCCGATCACGGGCATCGTGGCAGCGTTGCACGCTGCAGTGATCATGCGCGGGTACTCGCGAATCTGGGGCGAGATCTCCGCGGAGATACACACTGGCACGGCGAGTTCGTCACCCAAGTAATCGGCGACAGCTCTTTCGTTCGCCCGGTTCACATAAGAATTGAGCAGACAAATCGCCACGGCTTCGACTTGTCTGTGTGCCAACAGTGCCGCCAGTTCAGCCAGTTCCTCTACAGATGGTTCGACGAGAACCTGTCCCGTGGCCAGTGTGCGTTCGGTGATCTCAAAGGTCAGATCCCTGCCAATTGGTGGATCGGGGAACTCAATCTGCAGGTCATACATGTCGTAGCGATGCTCGTCACGGATCAGCAAAGTGTCCGCAAACCCTTTGGTGGTAACAAGAGCGGCTCGTCCCGTGCGTCCCTCAATCAACGCATTAGTGATCAAGGTGGTGGCATGAACGATCGGTGCAGTGACCTGTGGGGGAGCCACTCCAGCCTTGACAAGCAGCGCGCTTACACCGGCTCGCACCCCCTCAAGTGGTGCTGAGGGTGTTGTCAGAGTCTTGTCGACAACAACACGACCCGACTCCACATCAAGCAACACCACATCGGTAAAGGTGCCACCGATGTCAACGGCTAGTTGCCAGTCGCTCACGCCTGAGTGTTGCCGCTAACCAGTGTCGACAAGGTCGCTGCGTGGCGGGGAGAACACATCCAGGATCCAACACTCGCCGTAGGTCTCGTCACCAATGAAGATTGAGTCACCGTGCCACACAGAACACGGTGCCAGATAAGCGTCACCCGCACTCAAAGTGACCCGTTCATCGTTGTCACCATCCGGTCCGATGCGGAAGTCAAGCTTGCCCCGCATGATGATGCCCAATTGCTCGTTGTCGGTGTGATTGTGTAACACCGAACCCTCCGCACCGCCTTTGATCCGCCAGAACATCAACTGAAGATGCTCACCGGTAATGACACGATGCCGGAAGCCTGGGCGAGCTGTCTCTACAAAAGCATCATCATCAAGGAAATAGCAGTACTGGTTGCCAAATTGTTTGGCTATAGCGTTGCCCGATTTGCTTCCCGATTCGCCTCTAGCTTCGCTCACCAATCCCCGCTCTTTGGTCGTCTTGGTCGTTCAGATCGTCTACATCGGATGTATCGCATGTGTCGGCTGAGGTTCAGCTGATGCCTGCAAAACGTGCCCGGTCAGCATCTAGGTCAAGGCGACGGATTATGGCCTGATTCTCTTCGTCACCCCAGAACTGTGACGGCACCAACCACATCACCTCAAACTCCAGCCCATCAGGATCCCTGGCGTAAAGGCTCTTGTTGGCACCATGATCGCTAGCACCAATCAACGCACCCGCGTCAACCAATCGCTGCCTCATCTCCACCAGTTCATCAAGCGTGGCGACCTCCCAAGCGATGTGGTACATCCCCACTGTCTCACGACCTGCGCGCGACGGAGCAGCTGCCTCACCAATCGAGAAAAAGGCGATGTCGTGATGGTTCGCCGAAGCGGGTCCACGCATAAACACATACGGCCCGGGCCCGTCGATCACAGTCGAAAAGCCCAACACCTCGCTATAGAACTGCTGATGCCTGCGGGCGTCACGCACATACAAGACCGCGTGGTTCATTCCCGTAATCACGAGGCGCATCCATCCTTTGCGACGGGTTCAAGCGCCTAGACGATACGCCGAGCACCCATCAGGAACAAAAGCCGGAATGCGACTGTGGACTGCGCAACCGACCTTCGACACGCCAATCATCGCATTGGCGGAGAACGAGAGCCGGAATGCGACTGTGAACTGCGCAACTGCGGGACTAGTGAATGTGGCTTGCCGGACACCAGTTGAAGTCGGTCAGCACCAGCCCGTGAGCAACCGGCCCAAAAGCGGTCACCGACGCAAGACTCACCCTGAATCGCATAATCATTTCAGCGGTGCCACCAAGCAACGATGCCGTCGCTGACTTGATCGGAGTGGCATGAGTTACAACAACAATGTTGTATCGCGTTGCTTCGGATCTGAGATCAGCCACCGCTTCACAAACGCGCTCATGCAACTGTGCCATCGACTCTCCGCCGGGTGGCTCGTATTTGATGTCAGCAGCCCAGGCCGCTCCTAACTCCAACATCACATCGGCGATCCGGCGACTGTCATAAGCACCGAAGTCAATCTCCATCCAGCGGTCATCCACGGTCGTTGGCAAGTCCGCTAGCCCCGCAGCCTCAGCAGTCTGGCGAGTACGCCGTCGCGATGAAGTGACCACTCGATCAACCCTCCAACGTTTTCGCAGGGCTCGCCCCACCACGGCAGCTTGCTTGAGGCCGACATCGTCGAGCGGCGAGTCATGCTGGCCTTGCAGACGTGCCTGCGCGTTGTTCGGTGTGCGTGCGTGGCGTAGCAGGATCAGGATGCGCCGATGGTAGACGTTCTCCTCCAGCGCCACAGTCGGATCAAGCCGCAATTGCCTGAGAGACCAGCCTGTATGTGCCCGTTGTAGCGGAGGCTGAAAACGATCGGAGAAAACGTCTGATGCCTCACTAGCGACGGCAAGTCTCTTATCTGGCAGGATCAAACGGATGGCTTCGGGGGCAACGGCGGCGCATCGCGCCGATCAGGATTGGCCCCCAAGGCTGAACCTCGACGCCGCCGCAACTGAGTCATCGCTAACGACTGATGAGGTCTGCCGTGTGGTTGGCAGCCGCGTGCGGGAACTTCGCCTAGCGCTCAACATGACCATGTCAACCTTCGCGGCCAGTGCCGACATCTCACTGGGGATGCTGTCGAAGATCGAACATGGCCAGAGCGCACCGAGCCTGTCGACCCTGGTGCGCCTCGCTGCAACCGCGCAAGTGCCTGTAACTGCACTCTTTCGTGGACTCGACGAAGAACACGACCTTGTGATCGTGCGAGCCGGTGAACGTCACGAGATTCACCACGAGGGCAGCGGGCCCGGCCGCCTCTACCAAGACCTGGGGACACTCCGGGGGCCAAACCGGGTGATCGAACCGATGATCACCACCATCACCGAACGTGGCGGCGTGTTCCCGCTATACCAACACCGAGGCGTGGAGTTCCTTCACATGCTGTCGGGTTCGCTCGACTACGGCTACGGCGGCAAGACCTACCGGCTCGACCCAGGTGACACCATGCAGATTCACGGTGAGGTGGCACACGGGCCTGTCGAGGTCATCACCTTGCCGGTACGGTTCCTGTCCATCAAGGTGTATCCGCAGACCGAGCCGAGAGGTAACACCACAGGGTGAGGAGAGTTTTGCGATGGGACTGCTAATCGTCCTTGAATGGATCTCCGATAACCCGGTTAGCCGCAGCTGGCCGCTATGGATCCTGCTGGTGGGTGCCGTTGGCCTCACGTTCTGGGAGTGTCACGAGCGCGGCTATCGACCGCGGGTCGTGCTCTGGTGGATGACATTTGTCGGACTTACTCACGTGCTCGGATACCTAATCCTGCGCTTTATTGTCCGACCGCCCGACAAGACCAGCTAGCGCAGAACGCAGTAATACTCCGACCTATGTGGAGAGATACCCCTCCCCCAGACCCGAACTCGCCGAAACCCTCAGGCATTGTTGACCGTGTCAAGCAGATGGAAGGCCGCACTCGGTTGCTCCTCGCAACGGGCGCGTTCTTGCTCGTGATCGCAGTCTTCTTCCAGGGCTGCCGCGGTGTCGAAATTGAACAAGAGCAGGCGGTTCGCACGGCCATCGAACGCATTGACTTTGGTGGTATGGAGCCCGAACGCACAGAAGCGAGAGTCCTGCGCCAGGGCATACCTACAACATCGCAGTGGGTCGTGGTGTTCCGGGTCAACGAACCTGGAGGCGGACCTGAAGACTTCCTCTGCCATGCGCGCGTATATATAGACGCGGCTAGCGGCGAACTGAGGCGCGACGCTGATTTCGGGGAGTCCACCGATGAGTGTCCCTGGGTGGGGACGGACGCCTCCTAGAGACTCTTGAATCAGCGGTTCTGCAACGTCTGACAATCGAACAAGACGGCCGGGTTCGTTAGCTAGTCGCGCTGTGTGCTACCGTCGGCTTCGGCCCGGCTAATTGACCGGGACGGACAAGAGAAGAATGGGGGTGAGTCAATGGACACTTCAATCGTGTTCACTGAGGCTTACTACTTCTTCACCGTCGCCATAATGTGGCTCTTGCACGTTGGGTTCATGACCTACGAAGCTGGTGTAAGTCGGCGCAAGAACGTTATGTCGACGGCGATGAAGAACATCATGACAATCGCTGTCGTGACACCAACCTTTTACTACTTCGGTTGGTACGTCTACTTCTGCATGCAGGAGGGACTGATGTTCACGATCGACGGCACCGGACAAGGTAAAGCGGGTGCGGGAGTCTACTTCTGCGGCGCTGAAGCGGGGAATTACGCGCTTCCGTGGGCCGGAACGATGGGCCCGAATCTCGGCGACAACATCACCGGTGTGTTCTGGGCAGCGTTTGTGTTGTTCTCCTGGACCACCGGTTCAATCATGTCAGGCGCAGTGCTAGAGCGCATTCGAATCTCCGCCTATCTATGGCTGACTGCCCTAATGGGTGGCATCGTCTGGGTCGTTGCTGCGGCTTGGGGATGGAGTTATGGCGGATGGCTAAGTGTGCATTTTGGCTATCACGACTTCGCCGCTTCGGGTGTGGTGCATGGCGTTGCCGGCATCTTTGCTCTCGGCGTGCTCTTTAACCTCGGTCCAAGGATCGGCAAATACGACAAGAACGGCGGCACGCGGGCTTTCAAGCCACACAACCTGCATCTAACGCTGATGGGGCTAATGATCATCTTCACCGCGTTCTATGCGTTCTACGCGGCATGTCTGGCGATTACTGCCGACACACAGCCAGGCTGGGCGAACATTTACTTCAACCCGGCAACCCTCTCGGCCATCACATTCACCATCACGATGGGTTTCGCTGGTGGCTTCATGGGCGGTTACATCTTCTCTAAGGGTGACCCGTTCTGGACCATTTCGGGAGGCCTCGCTGGTGTCGTTGCAGTCTCGGCTGGAGCTGACATTTACAACCCGTCACTCGTGCTGTTGCTGGCGTTCTTCTCCGCAGGTCTCTGCTACTACATAGGCGGCTGGATCGAACAGAAGGCACGTATCGACGACGCGGTCGGAGCTGTGGCTGTCCACGGTGTAATGGGCTTCTGGGGCGTAATGCTCGTAGGAATCTTCGCCGGTGGATATCCCACAGGGCCACAGGGTGTCGCTACGACATTCCTCGGTCAGCTAGTGGGAGCAGCGACAATCTTCGCTTTGTCCTTTGTCACTGGATACGTCGCTTCTCGGATACTCAAGGCGTTCAACCTGCTGCGTGTACCGCCAGAGGTTGAGATCGAAGGCCTTGACATGTCCGAGTTTGAGACGGACTTCTACCCAGAGTTCGGCCGTAGTGAAGAACCAATCATTCACGCTGATGGTTCTGAGTCATCTGCAGCGGGAACGCTGCAAGCCGACTACGCGGCTAGTCGCTGAAGTCCAGTCACGGAACACAAGAACGGAACGTTTCTCTTATGTCCGCCTCATGGCTGCAGTTCGTTGCGGCACTGGTCGTCATGTACCTCGTTGTGATTTCCGCGGGTGTCTGGGCCAGGCGCAAGCGGACTCGCCTGAGGCGGGACAACTAGAACACAAACAAGAATTTGGAGGAATTACATGAACTCCTTTCCGTATGACAGTTGGGAGGCGGCGCTCGAAGCGGCAAGCGGCTACTACACCTTTGGACCGGGAAACAACACCGGTTCGATCGTGCTGGCGTGGCTTGGGATCATCGTCTCGGTGGTCGCGATGGTCGTGATCACCAAGCGCGAAGATCGTTTGCTCAATGAATCAGCCGACCGGCTCTCTGACAAGCACAACTAAGCGGAGGATCTGACTTATGGCTAGTCGAAAGCAAATCGAGTTTCAGGGCAAGCAGGGCCACGACAAGGGCGTCGAGAGGGCGGTCGTCATTGGCACGTTGATCTGCATCGTCTTTGTGATCATCGCCATCCAGGTGGTCGGAGGCGGGACACCGCCCTAGACCCAGAAAACCCCTATCGACTTTGTGGACTGACCTCGCCGTCGCATATCGCTTGAGGCGGTGAGGTCAGTTCTGGTCTGTGTCGTTGTCAACACAGTCAACTCACGACTGACATGACAACGACGGACATGATAAAGGCGTCAAGCTAGGGGTTGGCGACGGTGACATTGCGATGATCCTTAAGCGTTTAGCCCAGGCGTGCGTGCTGATCGTGGGTATCGCGGTGTTCTTGCCTTGGCAAGCGGGAACCATCGTTGACGCTGCTGAGTCTGTGAGAGGCTTGCAAACCGATGAAGGGCCCATGGTGGTCGTTGTATGCCTGATAACGATCGCCTTGATACAGGTTGGTTGGCGAACTGCGTGGATCGGTGCAGGTTTTGTTGCGGCAATCTCGGGACGCACGCTGATAAATCTCATCGGTGCCGAAACTGGCGATGCAGCAGTTGGTCTGTGGATCGCGACATTGGCTTCCGTGACAGGCGCGGCCTTGTTAATTGTTGACATGTTTGCGGGTGTTTCAAGGCGAGATGCCGATTCGGCTTCTTCCCGTTCGGGTTCAAGAGGTCTGTCTGGTCCACTTGGCAGGCGTCGTCAATAGCCGGGACCGAAGTCACGGTGATAACGCCAGGAGTATTGAGTCTCCCTACGGGTGTTGAGCGCTACCGGATTATCGGTGGTGGTGCCACTGTTCTTGCACTGAGTGCTGGTGACGAGATTGAGGTAGTTGATCCCGAGGGCTGTCAAGTCTGTGAGTTGATTGCCTTTGATGCTCAAGGGGTGTCCCGCCCGGGAATGCTTGAGTTAATCCGCGTCACGTGGGCATCGGCTTCCGTTTCATGCAACGGCGATAGAGCCGCTGCCGCTACTGTGCTTTCCCGCGGCCTAAGTGATGCTAGGCGTGTTAGAGCAGGTCTTGAACGCAACAACGTGACACTCAGCGCTATCGCGTCGGCCACACCGACACGACTCTTTGCCGAAGACACACCGCCCGGTACTAGTGCTCGAGCGCTGGCACATTGTGATCTTGTCTGCATTGTTGCTGCACCGGGTGCGCCAATGGCAGCGCACGACAGCAATCCACCCACTGATCTAATCGCCTACATACATCGCAATTCAGTATCTGGTGCCACTGAGAGCGAACCTCTGTTACCGGTGCCTCTAGCCGACCCGTCACAGGAATTCATCGTTGCCCGTAGCACAGCAAGCGCCTATGAAGTACGCAGTGGCGAGTTCTTTCAGATCATTGATGTCGAAGGCCGGCAGTGCTCGGACTTCCAGTGTTTCGGTGCCGCTGACCTAGAAGCAAGTCGTGAACTGTGCCTAGATGCAACGATTACACGCACTCTCGTTGGATCGAGTTGCCCAACTCCAGGTCTCTACTCGAGGTTCTTCAACGCTCGCATGCAACCTCTCGTCGAGGTGATTCAAGACACCGTTGGACGTCACGACACATTCAACACTGCCTGCAGTTCCCGCTATTACGACGACGCTGGCTACCCCGGTCACCTCAACTGCACAGACAACATCAATGATGTCGTCGACGCTTACGGCGTGGCTCCACGCAGCGGCTGGGAAGCCATCAACTTCTTTTACAACACCCGGGTGAGTGAGTGCAACCAGATCTACCTAGATGAACCCTGGTCTCGGCCTGGCGATTACGTGCTCTTAAGGGCCCTTGAAGACCTGGTGTGTGTCACAACTTCATGCCCAGATGACATCGACGCAGCAAATGGGTGGAACCCGACGGACATCGCTGTGAGGGTGTATCGGGCTAAGAACACGTTCAAGAAAGCGACAGTGTTTCGCATGACTGCAGACTCCGAGGCCGACCTGACCAAAGAGACAGGCTTTCACCCTCGCACCTCAGCACTCACCGAGAGATTCAGCGAATACAACGGCTACTGGCTCGCAGACTCCTATACAGATTACGGGCCTATAGCGGAGTACTGGGCGTGCCGCAAGGCCGCGGTAGCGATTGATCTGTCCCCGCTTCGCAAGTACGAAGTAACCGGGCCCGATGCCGAAGCGCTCCTACAGGCGTGTGTAACTCGCAATGTGCGACGTCTCAGTGACGGCCAAGTCTCCTACACCGCAATGTGTCACTCCACCGGCGGGATGATCGATGACGGCACAGTGTTTCGTCTAGGACGTGAGAACTTCCGCTGGATCGGCGGCAGTGACCGCAGCGGCATATCACTACGAGAACAGGCCTCAGAGTTGGGCTTGCGTGCCTGGGTTAGACGGTCCAGTGAGCAGCTTCACAATCTTCAGGTTCAAGGACCCAACAGTCGCAAGATTCTCGAACGCATCATCTGGACTCGTCCGGATCAGCCTCGCATCGGTGACCTCAAGTGGTTCCGTTTCGCTATTGCACGCATCAGGGACTATGACGGAGTTCCGATTGTGGTCTCTCGCACGGGTTACACGGGTGAGTTGGGGTATGAAGTGTTCTGTCACCCCTCTGATGCTTGTGCCGTTTGGGACGCCATCTTTGACGCGGGTGGTGATCAGGGTTTAGTGCCGATGGGTCTAGAGGCGCTTGACATGCTGCGAATAGAGGCCGGGCTCATCTTTGCGGATCACGAGTTCTGCGATCAGACCGATCCCTATGAGGCGGGCATCGGTTTCACGGTGGCACTCAAGACCAAAGAGGACGACTTTGTTGGCCGGGACGCGTTGATTTCAAGGCGCGACAATCCTCAACGCCGGCTGGTTGGTCTTGCAGTCTCAGGAGGTGAACCGGCGGCTCATGGCGACGCTGTGTATGCGGGTCGCAACCAGGTTGGCGTTATCACGAGCGCGACAATCTCGCCGATCCTTCGCAAGAACATCGCGCTGTGCCGCATGGCGATTGAGCACAGCGCGATCGGCAACCAAGTTGAGGTCGGCAAGCTAGATGGCCTACAAAAGCGCATCGCAGCAGAGGTCGTGCGTTTCCCGTTCTATGACCCCGACAAGACACGCGTGCGTGACATCTAGCGCCCGCGTGGGTCTCATCAACCCGAGACTCCTCAGTACGGTTTGGGGTCTTGGCAACACATTGGTGGGCGCGGCTAGCGTTCACTCTCGCTACACATTCACCTACTGACATGGGAGATTCGGCTATGACACGAGTGGCCGTCATCGGAGCCGGGCCTTGCGGGCTATCACAGTTGCACGCTTTTGCGAGCGACAGCAACGCTGAATCAACGCCCGAAGTTGTGTGCTACGAGAAGCAATCGGACTGGGGCGGGCTGTGGAACTACAGCTGGCGTACGGGACTTGATGAGAGCGGTGAGCCATGTCACGCAAGCATGTACCGCTACTTGTGGTCGAATGGACCCAAGGAGTGTCTGGAGTTCGCCGACTACGGTTTTGAGGAGCACTTCGGTAAGCCGATCGCATCATTCCCACCACGTGAGGTGCTCTACGACTACATAATCGGCCGCGCCGAAAAAAGCGGATTCCGTGACCAGATCCGATTTGGGCACCCTGTGAGGCGGATATCTCGCAGCGCTGACGGTAATGGTTTCACCGTGACAGCACATGACTTGGCGAACGACTCAAGCACCAGCGATGACTTTGACTTTGTAATTGTCTCGACCGGGCACTTCTCTATCCCTAACATGCCCTACTACCCGGGATACGACCGGTTCGGCGGCACGTTGATCCATGCTCACGACTTCCGTGACGCAGTCCAATTCCGTGACCGTGACGTAGTCGTAATCGGTTCAAGTTATTCAGCAGAAGACGTCGCTTCACAGCTCTGGAAATACGGCGCAAAGTCCGTTCTGTGTAGTTCTCGAAGCGGGCCGATGGGCTTTGACTGGCCGGAAGGGATTTCTGAGAAGCCAATCCTCACTCATGTAGACGGGCGAAGGGTTCACTTCGCCGATGGTTCTAGCGCTGAAGTTGATGCGATCGTTTCCTGTACCGGATACCTACATCACTTCCCATTCATGGATGACGAGCTAAGGCTTGTTACCGCTAACCGTCTCGCTACATCAATGCTTTACCGTGGTGTGGTGTTCCAACCTGAGAACCGCATCATGTACCTCGGGATGCAGGATCAGTGGTACACATTCAATATGTTTGATGCGCAGGCCTGGTACGCACGAGATGTCATCATGGGTCGCATCTCATTGCCAGGTGCTGAAGAACAGGCGCAATGGATTCAAGAGCAGCAAGCCGCAGAAGATGCTCTCCCAGATGACTACGCCTGCATCGATTTTCAGGGCGACTACACGCAAGATCTTGTTGATCAGACCGACTATCCAGACTTCAACACACCTCTAGTCAACAAGATGTTCAAGGACTGGAAGAAACACAAGAAGTACTCGATAATCGGCTACCGTGATCACGGTCACACGTCACCGTTAACGGGTACCGTCGCACCAGTGCATCACACCGACTGGGTAGATGCTCTCGATGACTCATTGGAGTCATTCCTCGCAGACTCCGCCTAGACCGATCGGTGTCGGCATAAGCCTGCTACCACACGCCGCGACGCAACTCGGATTGCTAGGGCTCAATGATGCCCTCAGTGCAGTGGCCGTTACGACCTGGACACGGTCGGGACCATCGGAGGCTTCAAAGACGGTCGGGGGATGACTTACTGATCTGGGTCTGTGCCTTGACCACTGCTGCGCAGTTCATCATTAATCTCATCCATCAGGGTGAGTAGATCAAGAATGTCTTGACTCGAAACTGTTCCTAGAAACTCATCCGAGTCAGGATCAATGACACCGATAACGCTCATCGAGTGTTGCGTCATTCGTGCGACTGCTGCGTCGAGCTGTTCATCCGGATTAGTACATGGAGGATTCTGACGCATTATCTCACTGGCGGTGGTTGAGTCCCACAGTTTCTTTGATACGAATCGCATACGCGTTGTTGACACCATCCCTGCCAACTTCCCTTCGTCGACAATGACATAGTCGTGCTGATTGAGGACAGTCCAGTTCTCGACAAGACTCTGAAGTGACGTCGTTGACATGGGATAGCTACGCGTAGTGTCAGCTACGTTTCGCACCGTTAAACCCTCAAGAGCATATCGAGCGAACGATGGCGGAACTGACGCCGGTACCTCAGTTGAACCCCGTTCAGTTACACGGCGGACGACTAGACCAATTGCCGTAGGCATCAACAGGATGTATCCCAACATCAGTAGCAATAGCAGCGAGAAGATATCACGGTCTAGCACGTGATGATCAAATAGAATTACCAACAATGCAATCTCAGCAACGCCCTTTGCCATCAACCCTGTGGCCATGGCCATAGGCGTTTCAATTCCCAAGAGATGAGTTCCGAGCACTGCAGCGAGAAACTTGCCGGCAGCAGGAACCGTGACGACGACGATAATCGTCGTTAGTGGTAGATTCAAGAATGACAAGTCAAAGTGCAGTCCAGCAGATGCAAAGAACAGCGGGATAAACAGGCCTTCTGAGACGCTTCTGAGACCAGGCATAATGTCAGCGCGGATCTGGCGTGGCAAGCCTGATAGCGCAGTACCGAACAACAGCGCTCCCATCGTGCCATGCAAACCGTACTCCTCAGCTGCATACACAACCAGAAAAAGGCACCCGATCAACAATCCAAATGACAACTCCGGTACGTTGAGAATCCTACGCAAGAATGAGATAATCGGTGGCAGCAGCTTCGTTGACAGGATCCAAGCCAATACCACAAAGCCAGTGATTTGAAGGAGAAGTGTCACAACAGCAGTAGGTGTCAACTCTGGGAGTGACTCACCAATTGTGAAACCAACGACGAGCAACGCAATCACTTCTGCAATGATGACGATCGTGAACATCCTCAAACCAATTGGCTCTTTGAGATGCCCGCCGTCAGCCAATACTTTCGCCAAGAGACCGAGGCTTGAGAGTGCCAGGATTCCCGAGAGAGCCAGTGCGTCACGTAATTCGAGACCTATCACAAAGTCGAAGGGCAACAGGTCAGCGGTAACCAGCAGTGAGACACCAATCGAGACGATGACTGAGACAAGTGCTGCGGCAAAGTACCGACCACGAATAGTGGTCACGAATCCACCGACGTCAATCTCATCGATCCCCACTAGGAAGAACAGCAGAAAGATGCCAATGTCAAGGAACACACGTAGCTCACCCGTTGGCTCAACAATTCCTGCGACCGGGCCTAGCAGTACACCTGTCAGCGCATAGGCGACAATAGAGCTGAGACCGAACCGTCCGAGCACGCCTTCAAGCAACTTTGCGACCACAACAAGCAGGCCGATCTGGAAGAAGACATCTAACATCCGCAAGCTCCGTTTGAGTCAAGCTGATATTAGTCTCCCGAGTCAATCGGTACAAAGCAGTCGTTTGGCAATCCCAAGTTGGACAGTGAAGCTAGGCGTGATTGGCTACACGGCATGAAAATAGGCGGTCTGGACGTAGCTCCAGAATTACACGACTTCATCGCTGGTGATGCCCTGCTGGGCACCGACATTGACGCCGGGACCTTCTGGCACGCCTTTGAGGCCATCGTCAGAGAACTCGGCCCGCGCAACGCAGCGCTGATGACCCATCGCGACGAGTTGCAAGAGTCCATTGATGACTGGTTCCGTACACGGCGGTCACATGGCAAAGAACACGATGCCGGCGCGCATTTGCAGTTCCTTACCGAGATCGGATATCTGAGTGAACCCCCCGAAGATGTGGCTATCACCACAAGTTCGGTCGATCCCGAGATAGCGCTAGTCGCAGGGCCGCAACTTGTCGTGCCGCTAGATAACGCTCGTTACGCACTAAACGCCGCTAATGCTCGCTGGGGCAGCCTCTATGACGCCCTATATGGCACCGATGTACTCGGCGAGTCCAACGGATGCGCTCGTGGTCAGGGCTACAACCCGGTTAGGGGCGACAGGGTGGTTGCGGCCGGGCGTGACTTCCTAGACAAGCATTTCCCGCTCGATGCTGCCTCGCATTCCTGGGTTACTCAGTATCTGATTCACAACGGTGAGTTGAAGGCTCACTGTGGCGACGGCACGACAGCGTTGCTGCTTCATCGCCGACTTGCCGGTTATCGAGGCGAGCCAAGCGCACCCACCTCGATCTTGTTGCGCAAGAACGGGCTGCACTGTGAGATTTATATCGATCACAACCACCCGGTCGGGCAACGTGATCACGCAGGAGTCTCCGATATCCGACTTGAGTCTGCAGTAACAACGATCATGGACTGTGAGGACTCGGTTTCAGCTGTGGATGCCAGCGACAAAGTCACCGTCTATCGCAACTGGCTTGGGCTGATGCGTGGCGATCTTGCCACCAGTTTCGTGCGTGACAATGGCCGGAGAGTGAATCGCTCGCTCAACAGTGAACGCGAGTTTACAAGTCCAGATGGCTCCCAGATCACGTTGCCAGGACGCAGCCTGATGTTGGTCAGAAACGTTGGTCCACACCTGCTAACTGACGCCGTGAGAGTCATTGGATCAGGCGACACAGATACGGAAGAGACAGTCGATGGCATCGGTGCCACAGACGTCACAGACATCTACGAGACGATGCTTGATGCCATGGTCACCGCTGCCTGCGCACTGCACGACCTCGGCGGCAACTGCCGAATTGACGGACAAGCAGCACGTAACTCGGCTGATCGCTCGATCTACATAGTCAAGCCAAAGATGCACGGACCCGAAGAAGTCGCCCTGGCATGTGAACTCTTCGAGCGGGTTGAAGATGCTCTCGGGCTAACTCGAAACACGCTAAAGATGGGGATCATGGATGAAGAGCGTCGCACCTCACTCAATCTCATCAATTGCATTGCACATGCCGCCAAGCGAGTGGTGTTCATCAACACAGGTTTCTTGGATCGCACCGGCGATGACATCCACACAAACATGGAAGCCGGGCCGATGATCCCCAAAGCTGAGATCAAAGCCGCTCGATGGATCGAGGCATATGAGAACTACAACGTCGACGCTGGATTGGCGTGCGGGCTGGCGGGGCGAGCCCAGATCGGCAAGGGCATGTGGACGATGCCCAGCGAGATGGCAGCTATGTGCCAGGTAAAGATCCAGCATCCCTTTGCGGGCGCAAACACTGCCTGGGTGCCATCGCCTACTGCTGCCACGTTGCATGCCATGCACTACTTCGCTGTCGATGTAGCGCAACGACAACAAGACCTTTCGGGCCGTGAAATGCCATCGCTTGAAGACCTAACTGATCCTGCCGTGTTGCCGTCCGACCGTGAACTCAGCGATACCGAGATACAACGCGAGTTGGATAACAACGTGCAAGGCATTCTGGGATATGTCGTTCGTTGGGTCGGTCAGGGGATTGGCTGCTCAACCGTGCTCGACATCTCTGGAATCGGGCTCATGGAAGACTTAGCGACGCTGCGAATCTCAAGTCAACACATTGCTAACTGGCTGCGTCACGGTCTTATCACGGAGCAACAAGTCGACGAGACACTGCGGAGGATGGCAAATCTTGTCGACCAGCAAAACAGCGGAGACTCCCACTATGAACCGATGGCTCCCAGCTATGAGTTGAGCATCCCGTTCAGGGCAGCGAGAGAACTCGTCTTTTCTGCTCATGACGAACCGAACGGCTACACCGAACGCGTCTTGCGTCAATACCGCCTTGCAGCAAAGTCACACTCGCTGGCCTAGCTAACTTTGATTGGTGCAGCCGACTATGCATTCTGACACACACTTTCGGACCCAAAACACGGGGTCTCGAGGCGGGTTCCAACTGGAAGCTTCGTCACTTCCCAGCGAGGTTGATGTTGTCGTTATCGGCGCCGGTGTAACTGGTGCGAGCATCGGGTTCCAGTTGGCACGTAACTCGAACCTGAGAGTGGCTGTCGTGGACGCACGGCCTCCGGTGGGTGGTATTTCAGGCCGAACATTTGGCCAGATTCGCCAGCACTACTCGAATGCGTTGATGGTGCAGATCGCTCAGCGAGGCTTTCACTGCATACGCAACTGGCAATCTGAGGTTGGCTTCGGTGACCCCGGTTATGCGCGATTCGGTTACATGTTGCTAGTAACCGCGAACCAAATCGACGGACTGCGTTACAACATCGAATTAGGTCGCAGTCTTGGCGTTGACACACGCTTTGTGAAAGGCAGCGAGATCACCGATGTCGAACCCCTGGTAGAAGCCGGCGGCCTCGCTGGGGGTGCTTACGAACCCGACGGTGGGTATATCGACGTCACAAAGTTGGTCTTGAGCTGGTTGACCGCTGCATCGGCTGCAGGGGCCAAGGTGCTGACACCACTAGCAGTCGAGGAGATCCTGGTCACCGACGGCTCGGTGGTAGGCGTTGCCACCGAACTAGGCACCATCGCAGCGCCGGTAGTCGTGGCTGCTACAGGCGCCTGGGCGACAGACCTGCTTGAGCCGCTAGACGTGCAGGTGCCCCTTGAGCGTCGCAGGCTTGACATGGCCATGCTGGAGCAACGTCCGGGTGCTCGGGCGCTGCACACCTGCATCACTGACGGCAACTCAAACCTTGTGATCCGTCCTGATATGGGTCGTCATGTGCTTGCCGTGGCGTATCCACCAGAGATGCCTTTGACCGATGATCCGCTAGCAGACGGGTCACAGTCTGACCATCAAGCCCACGGCGCAAGAATCGAGGCAGCAATAGGTGAGCGGCTGCCATCAATACAAGTCGGCGACACCGTCTGGGTGACCAGCGGTGCCTATGACATCACACCCGACTATCACCCGATACTCGGCTGGGCTAGTGACACAGAAGACAACACCGAAGTCTCAGGCTTGTACCTCGCCGTGGGCCTGTCAGGGCACGGATTGAAGCTCTCACCGGCGCTAGGCGAAATCGTTGCGGCACACATCCTCGGCGTTGATCAGGTAGGCACCGCACCGGCAATCGACGTAACCCAGCTCCGCCCGTCACGCTTCAAAGACGGCGACCTAATGCATCTGACCTACGGCCCCAGCGCCCGCGCCTAACCCAGCCCGACCCCTAGGTGGTGACTTCGCGGGGGCGGGTTAGGGGGAGAGATACGGTCATCTGGGTCCACTCTCCGGGTTCGGATTCGACGCTGATCTCTCCACCGTGTTCACGGATGATGTCATTTGAGATGGCTAGACCCAGGCCCGTGCCACGATCAGTTGGCTTGGTTGTGAAGAATGGGTTGAACATCTTCTCGATCACATCTGGAGGAATGCCTTTGCCGTTATCTTTGATGCGCACCTCAATGTGATCCTCTTCACGGTGTGTGGACATCCAGAGATTGGGAATATATCGACTCTTCTTGCCAGCAGCTTCTGCTTCGTCACGTAGTGTCCGACGCTTCTCATCGGTCGCATCACAAGCATTACCGACCATGTTCAGGAACACACGACTCAAGTCTCGGGGGATCACTTCGATTGAGCCAACCTTCGGATCAAGGTCATAGTTCAAGGTCAGATTGAAGTTCGGATCAGCAGCGCGAGCTGCATGAAATGCCAGTCGGGAATGCTCATCGACTAGCCGATTGATGTCTGCGAACTGCCATTCACCCACATCGCGGCCCATCATCAACATGTCTTGAACGATCCGGTTGGCTCGATCGCCGTGGGACAAGATCCGCTCGAGATTACCCGTCAAATCGCCCATTATCTCTTCCATGTACTCACGATCATCTTCACTGATCGCCTCGGCGATATCCTCGAGGAGTTCACCCAACTCTTCAAGCAGTTCTTGCGATACCTCAGAGAAATTCTTGACAAAGTTGAGCGGGTTACGTATTTCATGTGCGACACCGGCCGTCAACTCACCTAGAGCCGCCAGTTTCTCTCGCATAACGATCTGATCCTGCGCCGCCTGTAGATCTGCCAGCACGACTTCTAGTTGCTCGTTCTTTTCTTTCAACTCATCAGCCAACAGTTCAACGAGATTTAATCGCTGAACCTCGAGCGCATGCTGACGGAAGACTTCTAGGGCAGCTGCCATGTCAGCCACCTCGTCGTGACCAGAAATACGCTCGGTCGCTTCAAGGTCACCTGCCGCCATCTTGCGCATCCACACCGACAATCTCGCGAGGCGCTGAACCAGAGACCGCCTCACTAGCACAACGATCAGCCCGGCGCCGGCAAGACCGACTGCACTCAAAGCAAGCAGCAAGAACCGGCCCCTGACAATTGAGTCACGAGATGCCACCGCTGCTGCGGCCACGCTGTTCTCGGCATCGGCTACGAGCTCATTCACAATGTTGAGCATCTCAACAGCGATCTGCTGGTTCCTTGCCAGGACATCCGACTGACGACCGAGTAACTCGAGTTCGGCTTCACGAATGTCAAAGCCACCCTGATCGCCGCCCAGGGCCACTACACGCTCAAAGAAACCGAAGAACCGTCGCTGCAGCCCAACTTCACCCATTACACCCGCGACGCTGCGTTCAATCCGGCCTTCAATCGACTCAAACCTCTCACGCAATGGCTCAAGTTGTGCAGCATCCGAAACAGTTAGAGCGCTCGCGAGCAACTGAGCCGCAACATTTGCGTCCGACTGCAATTCGGCTAGGTAGCGGTAAGTGAGAAACTGTTGCTCGTTGAAATGGTGCTCACTGCTTGCTTGAATGAACACCCGATCTCGGTAACCGGTAATGGTAAAGAAGATCTGAGTGTCGATTGCGGGAGTGACAATACTGTCAAAGTCTTCCCGAAGATCGACGAGTTCTCGCTGCAGCGCAGCCTTCTGCTCTCCCAGCGCATACAGCGAACTCAGATCGCTCTCGATCACCTCAATATTGGCGATGAGATCGTCCGCTAGCACTCGTAACCGTTGCTGGCGAGGCAAGTCTGCTGCAGTGCGCTCAAGCTCAGATAGTTGGCCTTCAAACAGAGCGTAAGTTGCGTCGATACTGGTTGACATGTGCGCCACGTCTTCAAGCGGAGCATCAGCTAACTGCGGTGCAGCAGCTACTAACTCACCGCTGAACTTCGCCACACCAAAGGCAGCGGCCATCTCCGGAACGCTCCGCTCGTTGACCTCGGTCTGTACATCGGCGATGTCATTAAATGACAACCAAGCCACGAGGCTCGCGAACAGGGTGAGCACAGCAATCAGGCCGATGCCCACATACAGACGGGTAGAAATCCGGTTCCGTCTCCGGATGCGGCTATCTAGCCGGTCACGTGCTTCTAATGCTGGATGAGTCTCGTCGCTCTCAACGTCACTCATTGCACAACCCGTCCCATTTGCACTACTACGAACCGGCACCCATGATTGACACTGCCTCCATCAGCGAGTTGATTGGGCGGTACTCACGGTTTTCGTCGATGACCGTTAGGTAGACCTTGTCAGAGCCTTGATTGTCTCCTGCCCCGTAGCTGAACTCAAGGCCGTCAATGTCAAAATCGCCGAGCGCCTCAAAGCTCTTCAGAAAGCAGTCACGATCTAGATCAGTGCCGCAATGTTGTAGTCCAGTGATCGCCAACCGACCTGCGATATAGCCTTCAAGCGACACGAAACTCGGTTCAGCCTCGCTGTCATAGACCTCAAGTGCTTCAAGGTAAGAGGCAACGATCGGTTCGGTGGTATCTGTCGGGAACGGAACTACCTGCGTCACGAAGACACCCGCACCATCTCGACTCAACTCTGATGCGAGTGCATTAGATCCCACAAAGGAGAGTGTCAAGAAGGTGACTTCGCCGGCGTTGGGGTCTTCCCAGTCTCCTTCGGTGTCAGCATGTGCGATTGTCCTCGCAAGCCGGATCGTTTCGGCCACCGGCTTGTAGGCACCGATTATGATGATTGCCTCAGGACTGCCTCGTAAGACATCAAGAAGGCCTGACTTCACCGCCAGCGTGTTGCGGGTGTAAAGGCCGATCGAGACAGCTGTCATGCCTCGACGCTCTAGGGCTGCCTTTGCGCCCCGATAACCGGCACGACCGAAGGAGTCGTCCTGATACATGATGCCGATCCGCTCGATGTCAAGCTCATCGATCAGGCGCGCCACCATCTCTTCGGTTTCCTGGTCATATGAGGCACGCACGTTGACCACATTCGTTAGGTCAGGGTCACGCAAAAACGACGCGCCCGTAAAGGCTCCCACATAGGGAACATTTGCTGCCTTCACCACTGGTAGCGCCGAACGCGAAGTTGGCGTTCCCACAGACCCAATTAGTGCGAACACTTGATCAACTTCAATCAATCGTTGCGTATTTGAAATCGCTCGCTCAGGTTCGTAGGCGTCATCAAGTGACTCCAGCTCAAGCAAGCGGCCATGCACGCCGCCTTGGCTGTTCACCTCGGCAAAGGCGGCTCTGATCCCAAGACTCATGTTGACACCCAGGTCTTCAGCATCACCAGTAAGTGCAGCCGACTGACCAAACAACACGCTTTCGTCGGTAAGGCCGGCCATGCTTGCGAGGTCTTGATTGGTCGTGACCAACTCGCTTGAGGACGTAGAGGCCCCGGCTTCTTGTTCCGCTAGAGCCATCTCCGCAGAGCTGGAATCAGATGTTGAGTCAGTGCTGGATTGTGAAGCACACCCAGACGCAAGCACGGCCACAGCGAAAGTACCCAGTGTGCGCCGCCATCGCGGCCCAAGCCGCCTAGACATCAGTCTCGATTGATCAGCATTCTTAGCCGGTTGTGTTCACCGCAACGCTGATAGTTGACCTCGTCAAGCATTTCCAATACGAGGTGAATCCCCAAGCCACCTACCATGCGATCCTCAAGAACTGCATCAAGATCAGGTTGTGGCGCATCACTAAGCGGATCAAAAGCTACGCCATTGTCTGAGACTTCGATCGATACAGCCTCTGAATCCGACATCATCTCCACGGAGATCTTGCCATCACTAGAGCGACGACCATGGGTCATGCTGTTCAACACAACCTCTTCTAGCACCAACTGCACTTTGAACAGTAGAGGTAGAGGCCATTGTCGGTCTTCACCAAACACTTCAACAGCCTGCGAGAGCTTCGTAAGATCGCTCCGGTCGCTACGGAGTTCAATGCGTAACGAGTCGCTCACTGATGCGCTCCGCGGCGACGAAGCACCATGCATGTAATGTCATCGGATTGGGCTGCGCTACCGGCAAAGTCATCGACAGCACCAAAGATACGATCTGTCGTGCTGCGAGCATCTACCGGTGGGTCACCAGCAAAGATGTTCCGGAAGCGGTCCATGCCAAACTCTTCATGCTTGGAGTTCATCGCTTCTGAGACACCATCGGTGTAGAGCACAACGGTGTCACCTGGCTCCAGCACTATCGAATTCTGCTCATACCCCAAGCCAGGTACAAGCCCCAGCGCGACACCACCCGTGAGTGGTAATTCGCGTGTCTCGCCATTCGGACTCACCACAAGAGGCGCATTGTGGCCGCCGTTAGCGTACGTAAGCCTGCCAGTGTCAGCGTCATAGATTGCATAAAAGACCGTAACGAACATTGCGGTTTCGTTATTCTCACAGAGCAGATTGTTTACCTCGTGCAGCACGTCTCCCGGCTTGTGGAGACCAATAGCTGATGCTTTCAACATGGCTCGACTCGACATCATGAACAAAGCCGCCGGGACGCCTTTGTCAGAGACATCAGCGATTGCAACGCCGGTGCGACCACCTTCGAGCTTGATTACGTCGTAGAAGTCACCACCAACAGAGCGAGCTGGTTTCATGCTCGCGTGCATCTCATATCGGTCACTTCTCGGAAAGCCAGTCGGAAGGATCGATTGCTGCATAGTCGCAGCAACTGTTAGCTCATTCTGGATGCCAACAAGCCGGTCTCGAGCTGCTAAGGCCTCTTGCCACTCGAGTAGATGCTTGAGAGTACGGTCAATCGTTAGTCGTAGATCTTCAAAGTCGACGGGCTTGGTTACGAAGTCAAACGCACCGCGATTCATTGCGGTGCGGATGTTCTTCATGTCGCCATATGCGGAAATGATCACCGAACGAATGTTGGGATTGACGCTGGGAATCTGGTCCAACAGCGTGAGTCCATCCATTTCGGGCATGTTGATGTCTGACAGCACTAGGTTGATCGAGCTGTCCTCTTGGAGACGCTCAAGTGCCTCAACGCCGTTGCGAGCGAACTTGAACCGGTACAGGCCACGACGGATTGTGCGCCGCATTCTCTGGAGCACCAGAGGTTCCAAGTCGGGCTCGTCGTCGACCACGAGAATCTTGTACGGAGGCTCCATGCGCTGCATCGTACTAGGTGCCATTCAGCCGGTCAGCGTCGCTGCCAAGTTTGAGTTGCCCCAGCTACCTGAATCGTTGTGTCATCTCGGGATCGGGTTTTCTACAGCAACCTAGACATCTGTGATATCAGCTAAATCCTATGTAATAGGCCTTAACTCCATGGATATGGCGAGTTGCTGACCGGATGCAGTTCGCCGCTGCGGTAGCGAGACCAGCGGAACGGCTCAAGCAATGCTTGTGACTCACCAAGCAGTTCGCGAGCGACTAGCGCGCCTACGCCGATCATCTTGTAGCCATGATTCGAGTCGGCGATGAAATACACATTGTCACAAAAGACATCAAAAACCGGGAAGTTGTCCGGTGTGAAGCTGCCGATACCACCTGATGGCTCTGTGCTCATCAGATGCGACTTGCCCTCAAATCGCTTGTGGCAGTGCGCCAGGGCAGCCGACCAGGTGCGATAGAAGTCTGCACCGACAATGAAGTCAGGGGAGTCTGGCCCGTAGGGATCGACGGCAACTTCCGAGGCTGGCTTGTCAACGACATAGGGGATATAGCCGCCTTGGACGCCACCGAAGTTGAAGTCAGGCTTGTAGTAAATCCCCCATGGCCCCTCGGTAACCAAGCCATGCTCGTCATAGAGCGGTGCGTCGGTGTCAATGTGTACAACGGGGGGCATGTTGCCGTCGTTGTCGGTCAGGTAGCCCGGATCAACCGCCAGCGTGCCCTCTTGTAGGCAAAGGTAAGTCCAGGTCGGGCGCCGGTGCAGTGTGCCATCAGGTGCCAGCACATCAGTTTCAAACGGCAGGTCCAGCATTGACCAGATTTGCTGCACCCAAGGCCCCACGGCTATGACTACCTGCTCACACTGAACGCTGCCCTGATCCGTGACAACTTCAGTAACGGCGCCAGAGCGATCCCGCTCGAATCCGGTCACTGAAACGCCGGGCACGATCGAGACACCCTCGGCCTCAACTTTGCTAGCGAGGCCCTTTAGTGACGCCATGTTGTTGGCATAGCCCCCGCGATGTTCATGAAGCACACTGGTGATGCCTTCCGCACGCCAGTCATGAAACAGCCCCTTCATGTAGCGCTTTGATGCCTCGGCACCTTCAACGAATGTTGAGGAGTAGCCGATCGCCTGTTGCTGTTCGTGGATTGAAGCAACATCTGCTCGCATGGCTTCATGGCTGATCTGCATGTATCCCACAGGATGATAGGAAAACGCCTCGGGATCACTATCCCAAACACTGACCGAGTGGGCCATCAGTTCACGCATCGCAGGCTGGAAGTAGTTGTTACGAATAACTCCACAGGCAATACCCGAGGCCCCGGCACCGATGCCCGTCTTGTCAATCACCACTACGTCATCGCCTGAGCCTCGCTTTGATGATCTCAAGTCACGTGACAGATTCCATGCCGTCGACAATCCATGAATGCCTGCGCCGATGATCACATAGCGGCACTTATCAGGTAGTCCCATGAGATTGTTCCCCTCCTAATCTTGTGGCAAGTGCGATCCTGTCGGGATCGCTCCAGATGTGTGTTTCGGCCCTGAAGCTGTGCGCCATTGGGTGCCTTGCTTAGTGGCCGCTAGGAGCCGACCAGCCCTCCAATACGGGTTGCTTCCAGTCGGTCCCCACAACATCTGACTCATCAACCCAGGGGCCGAGTTGCACCTGCGGGAACTTGCAATGAATGTCCTTAAGGACGATCCCATACGAGTTGCCGTCAGTCAGATGCTTGATCAACACCTTGCGAGCGATCTCGTCCTCTCGACCTTCAGGTATCGGGAAATAGATCTTGAGGAATGAGTTGGAGTATCGATCAAATACAGCTGGCACCCCGTCCTCTTCAAGCAGAGTGATGTCCTCCAGCCAGTTGATGTCGGGGCCTGGTGTAGCTGCCATTAGGTCAATGTCTTCTACTAGAGACATGTCCTCTTGGTATGCGAAGCGTTTGCCGGCAAGCACCTCAGCGTCGATAGCAACAGTGCGTGTCTCCCGAGGATTCTCACCCTTGCTTGCCGCGGTAGGCATCTTAGAAACCTCCGTTGATTAGATGCTTGTCAAAGAGTTCACGTATCTCCTGGAGCGTGCGCTCTTCGGTGACTCCCGGGATGTAATCGGTTCCCGCAAGTGGGACTTTGGCCATTGCCGCCGCTTCATGAGTCAAGGCGGCTAGGTCTTCAGGCTCAAGCGAGTGAACATCGGTCTTGCCGCATGCTCTCGCCAGCATCTGCACTTCCATGGTGAGAGTGATCAAGAAGTTGTAGACACGTAGCGCAGCGTCATCAACATCAAGCCGCTTGCGAAGCTCCACATCCTGGGTAGCAACACCGACAGGGCAGCGACCGGTGTGACAGTGATAACACTCACCAGCCGGCACACCTACGGTGCCTTCATAGTCGGTTACGCCAGGGATCTCTTTGTTGCAGTTGAGCGCCATCAGAGCAGACGTTCCCAACGCAACAGCATTCGCTCCGAGCGCCAAACACTTGGCAACATCGCCGCCGTTACGGATGCCACCGGCAACTACTAGGTCAATGTCATCAGCAAGACCTACATCCTCAAGCGCACGGCGAGCCTCGGGAATTGCCGCCATTAGCGGGATGCCCGTCTCCTCAGTGGCTAGGTGCGGGCCGGCACCAGTTCCGCCTTCGGCACCATCAAGATAGATCGTGTCGGGCCCGCATTTGGCCGCCATCCGCACATCGTCATAGACGCGTGCCGCTCCGAGTTTGAGCTGAATTGGTATCTGGTAGTCGGTTGCTTCACGTACTTCTTGGATCTTCAGCGACAGATCATCAGGCCCGAGCCAATCAGGATGGCGAGCCGGGGAGCGTTGATCTATGCCCGCCGGCAGTGATCGCATCTCGGCAACCTGCTCGGTCACTTTCTGGCCCATAAGGTGCCCACCCAAGCCGACCTTGCAACCCTGACCGATAAAGAACTCAACCGCGTCCGCAAGCATCAAATGGTGCGGATTGAAGCCATAGCGACTCTGGATTACCTGGTAGAACCACTTGGTTGACAGATCACGCTCCGGCGGGATCATGCCGCCCTCACCCGAACACGTCGCAGTTCCGGCCATCGAGGCTCCCTTAGCAAGAGCCATCTTTGCCTCTAGCGACAGAGCACCAAAACTCATCCCGGTGATGTAGACGGGAATGTCAAGCTCTAGAGGCTTGGCAGCAAAACGTGCGCCAAGCACAGTCTTGGTCTCACATTTCTCGCGATATCCCTCAATCACGAAGCGTGTCAGGGTTCCAGGCAAGAACACAAGCTCGTCCCAGTGGGGGATCTTCTTGAAGATCGAGAAGCCGCGCATTCGGTATCGACCAAGCTCGGACTTCACGTGGATGTCGTTGATGACCTCACGAGTGAATATCCGGCTCTGACCTAAGATGTCGGTCTTCCTGTTGACTTCGACCATGCTGTGTTCCTAGTGAATGACGAGCTTGCGCTCTGACGGTTCGAGCGAGTCATAGTTGTGCAGTTGCTTGCCGCACACGAACTTTTGAAACTCTGGCGGGGCACCGAGATTGTGAATCCGGAACTTCCTCTCGATGAACTCCGAATCGGCGTCATCCCAGTCGCCTGGCACGCAGTCAACGCCCAGAGAGCGGACTTTGCCTGCCACATAGATAGCACCGTCATACATCGAGTCACCAAGATTTTGTCCAGCGTTACCGCAGATGATCTGACGACCTCGCTGCATCATGAAACCCGTGTTGATGCCCACGTCGCCGGTCACGATGATCGTGCCGCCCTTCTGATCGATACCGGTGCGAGCACCAACATCACCCTTGATGATCAGATCACCACCACGGATTGCGGCTCCAGTAAGTGAGCCAGCGCTGCGTTCTATTGTCACCACACCAGACATCATGTTCTCAGCTACCGACCAGCCAACCCGGCCATTTATGGTCACTTCCGGGCCGTCAATTAGGCCGCAAGCGAACCAACCGGGGCTTCCCTCAAAGTGAATGCGGCAGCGCTTGAGAATCCCCACAGCAAGGGAGTGTTTCGACGCCGGATTCAGCACCGTTACGTCGATGATGCCGTCGTTATAGATGAGCTTGCGCAATGCCATGTTGATCTGGCGAATTGTGAGATCCGCGGCATCAAAGCGCGCTCTATAACCATCCACCTCAATGTTTTCGGGCATCTCCGCATGAGGCTCAACAAGGCCTCGTGCGTCATAGCTGACACCGCTGCGAGAACCTACGCCTGGCACTAACGACCTTCCTTATGAGATGCGCTGCGGGCTGTACGGGCGAGACAGGCGGTCAGACTTGCCACACCAGCACCTCTCGCTCATATGGATCACGGGTCACAACTTCACGCTTGACAAGCGCACGGATTGCGACCTCTTCAGTAGCCACGGCAACCAGAGGATCCGACTCGAATAACACCAGCGGCTTCGCAGCCATCTCATCTTTCGCTATACCCAACTCGTTACCGGTGACACACACGTAGGTGAACACACCATCAAGATCATCAAGACTGTGCTTCATTGCAGTCTCAAGCGACAGGCCTCGAGACATGTGCTCAGCGAGATAGACCGCGATGATCTCAGAGTCACACTCACTCTGGAAGCGGTGACCGTGCTGTTCTAGACGGCGACGCCACTGGTGATAGTTGGTCAATTGACCGTTATGCACCACTGCGACATCAGCGAATGGGTAGGCCCAGTAGGGGTGAGCACTAGCGAGATCAACCTCGGATTCGGTAGCCATTCGCACATGACCGATCCCGTGAGTACCCCGGAAGGAACCGAGCTTGTATTGGCTACTCACCGTTTCGGCATCTCCGAGATCCTTGATGATCTCTAGAGAACTCCCTAGCGAGAGCACTTCACATCCCGGAACGTCCTCTAGGTAATCAGCAAGTGCTTTGAGGTCACCGCCATAGCGAATAGTTGCCCGAAAGGCGTAGCCAGTGTCGCTAGTAACTGTGGCTACCTCGGCGCCGATTTTGGCCATTCGAGCTTCTACTTCGGCACGGCTCCTCTCGAGGCGCTCCTCCATACCAAACCCGGTGCTCTTGTTAGGTTCGGCGAGCACGAATCGGATCACAACGAGGTCATCCACAGGCCCGTACACCGCGTACCCAGTGGAATCGGGACCGCGGTGTTTCATTGACTGGAGCATGGCGGTGAGCTCTGCACCGATATCGGCAGTGCCGTCGCGATGGATGACACCAGCTATTCCACACATGTTGCTACCCCCTCAGCAGCTTTGTAATTCTGTTGCGTCTTTTGCTATATCAATGGCTAACAAGGCCAAACGGCACATCTACGGCAGGATGTCGAGATACTCCTCGATGTCCCAGTCCGAGACTGTGTGCAGGAAGCGCTCCCACTCATCTGTCTTGTAGTGCATGAACACGCGTTCCATCTCGCCTGGCAGGGCTCGCATCACAACCTCATCAGCCTTTAGAGCCTCAAGAGCCTCGCCGAGTGTCAACGGGATCTTCTCAACACTCTTGCCAGCTTCCATGGCGTCATAGATATTGCGTTCCTCCGGTTCACCCGGATCAAGATCACGATCAATCCCGTCATCCATCGCCTGCAGTAGACCGGCGAACGACAGATACGGATTCACGGAACTGTCAACCGAGCGATACTCAAAGCGTCCAGGAGCACTAACCCGTAGTGCTGTGGTGCGATTCTGGAAGCCCCAATCAGCAAAGACCGGTGCCCAGAAGCCCGTGTCCCACAACCTCCGGTAAGAGTTAACGGTCGGAGACGTAAGGCATGTCAATGCCCGGACATGCTCAAGGATGCCCCCAATTGCTTGCATGCCGATGGGCCCAGGCAGCTGGGGATTATCACCGGCGGGCATGAACGTGTTATTGCCGTCAGCGTCCCACAACGAGATGTTGTGGTGGCAGCCGTTAGCGGAAACCCCCATGAATGGCTTCGGCATGAAGCAAGGGAATGCCCCCATCTCGCGGCCGACCTGTTTGCAGACCTGGCGGTAGGTAGTGAGACGATCTGCGGTCAGTTCTGCTCGGTCAAAGTTGAAATTGAGCTCAAGTTGCCCCGGCGCGTCTTCATGGTCGCCTTGGATCATGTCAAGGCCCATTTCCTCGCAGTACTCCACAACCCTGTGGATAAGTGGCTGCAACTCGGCGAACTGATCAATGTGATAACAGTTCGGCTTGGTCATGCCTTCAACGGTGGGCTTGCCGTCGGCATCGGCCTTGAGCCACATCATCTCCGGCTCGCACCCGGCACGAAGATGCAGACCGTGTTTGGCTTCAAATTCGGCGTGCAGTCGCTTTAGATTTCCCCGGCAGTCTGATGTAAGGAATGCCCCGCCATCAACTTCTTCTTCACGGCCGCGGAACAAAGTACACCAGACACGCGCCGTTTTGTGATCCCAAGGCAAACGCTGAAATGTCTCAGGTTCTCCGATACCGACGAGCTCTCGAGCCTCAGGGCCATAACCGATGTAATTTCCGTGACGGTCAATGAACAGGTTGGCCGTGGAGCCGTACACGAGCTGGAAACCCTTGCGAGCGATCATCCCGAAGTGCTTTGCCGGGATGCCTTTACCCATAATGCGACCCGTCACCGAGACGAACTGGCAGTACAGGTAGCGGATGTCGTCGGCTTTGATACGTGCTTCTATCTCAGCAATCTGTGCTTCGCGACCGTCGGCTTCGACAAATCTCTCAAGATCGGTTGCCATTTCTCCCCCTGTCGGTGGCTATGGGATGTCTACTGTGAGTAGTGATTCTTTCCTCACATTAAACTATTCTCTGAGATCCGTCAAGGCCAGTCAACGCCAGTCAACGCCAACACCCCGGATTCACGACCCCAAGTACATAGAGTGGTGAAGACGGTTGAGGGCACCCGCCGCCTTGTTCCGCACTCGAACCAACGGACACCTCTGGGCGGTCGACAGTGACAACCAAAGTGGAGATCCCTCACTCGGCGTGGCTGACCCTCGTAGTGGTCTCCGTTGTGGTGTTCATGGTGGCAATGGAGACCACGATCATTGCCCTCGCACTGCCCGAAATCAACACCTCGCTGTCTGGTGCCAACCCGGCAGCTCTGTCTTGGGTTGTGAATGCTTACTCAATCGTCGTTGCCGCCCTGTTACTCGTTTCTGGCTGGCTGGCAGATCGCTACGGAAGACGGCGCATCTTCTGCACGGGTCTTGCGGTATTTGCAGTTGGTTCGGTAGCTGCGGGCCTCGCTGGCAATGCTTCGATGTTGATTGCTGCTCGCGCTCTTCAAGCCGTCGGTGGATCGATGCAGTTTCCGGCTGGTATGGCGCTAATGCTCACGGCATTCCCATCGCAACGCCGTCAGATGGCAATCGGTGTCTGGGGTTCGATGGGCGGACTTGCGGCAGCAGTTGGCCCTGCGCTCGGTGGTTTTTTGATCGAAGTGTCGAGTTGGCGCGCCATTTTCCTTGTCAATGTGCCGGTCGCGGCAGCGGCACTTGCCGTGGGATCACGCGTGTTGGCCCGAGATGCTTCGGGTGGCACCTCATCGCGAGTGGACTTTGTGGGTGTGCCCCTGGCGTCGTTTGGTGTAGCGGTGATCATCCTCGGCATTGTGCAGGGAGAAGCTTGGGGGTGGACCAGTGGTGCGACATTGGCTTCTTTCGCTCTCGGCGTCGTCATGACCACCGCATTCGTCTTGAGGAGTCTGCATCACCCAGCACCGCTCTTTGATCTCAACTTGTTGCGCACCCGCTCGTTTGTTCTCGGCAATGCAGGCTCACTCTTCTTTGCGATCGGCTTCTTTGCGGTGCTGGTGCCACTACCGACCTACATCCAAGATGTCTGGGGATGGTCGGTGCTACAGACCGGACTTGCTTATGGGGTCGGGCCAATCGTCTCGTTCCTGGTGTCCCCTCAAGCCGGCCGCCTAGCTGACCGGATCGGCAATCCACCAATCCTCGCCGCGGGCTCAGTTTGTGGAGTGACAGGGATGCTCTGGCTATTGCTAACCATCACTACGGAACCCTCGATCGCGCACCTGCTCACTGGCACTGTGTTGATTGGTGTTGCTGCGGGTACTGGATTTGCACAGCTAGTTGGAGCAGCGCTGCGTGACGTCCCACCGGGCCAGTTCGCTATGGCAACTGCTGGTCGTACGACCTTCTTTCAGTTGTCGGTGGCGCTGTCGATTGCGATGGCTTTTGCCTTGATCGGCGAACCTGTGGGCCCAGAGGCCACCCATAACGCACACCAGAGTGTCTGGATTCTCAGTGCGATCGGATATTTCTTAAATGTGATGTTATTCGGTGTTATTTACCCGCGCAGCGCGCGTACACGTAACACGACACACAACACTGACGCCAGCGTCAACTAATCCCAATGGTGCTTCTCGGCCACTAGCGCCGACATCGCCACCTAGAGTCTGATGTCGTGAAATTCGGCATCTTCTATGAGCATCAATTGCCTCGTCCTTGGGAGGCTGGCGATGAGCAACGACTGTTTAGCGAAGCGCTGGAGCAGGTTGAACTAGCCGACAGACTCGGCTTTGACTATGCCTGGGAGGTTGAGCATCACTTCTTAGAGGAGTACTCCCACTCGTCTGCACCAGAAGTGTTCCTAGCTGCCTGCAGTCAACGAACTAGCCGTATCCGTCTCGGTCACGGCATCGTGTTGATGCCCCCTGGATACAACCATCCCGCCAGAGTGGCTGAACGCATAGCCACGCTTGATCTGGTCTCGGGTGGCAGGGTCGAATTCGGTACCGGTGAGTCATCTTCGATCATGGAACTAGGCGGTTTCGGTGTTTCCCCGGACAACAAGCGCCCTGCCTGGCAGGAGGCTGTCGAACAGTGCTGCAACATGATGGTCATGGACCCATACCCGGGTTATGAGGGTCAGTTCTTCTCGATGCCGTGTCGCAACGTGGTGCCAAAGCCGGTGCAGAAGCCGCATCCACCGCTCTGGGTTGCTTGTTCAAACCGTGAGACGATCAAGCTTGCAGCGAGACTCGGAATAGGGGCACTTACATTCTCATTCGTTGACCCCGACCAGGCCGCCGCTTGGGTTAGTGACTACTACCGGATCCTCGAAACCGAGTGCATTCCGATCGGCCATGCCATTAACCCCAACATCGCCATGGTGACGGGACTCTCGCTTCACCACGATGCCGATGAAGCCAAACAAAGAGGTCTTGATGGGTTCCAGTTCTTTGGCTACGGCCTCGGGCACCACTATGTGTTCGGCACTCACAAGCCGGGGCGCACCGACATCTGGGCCAACTATCTCAAAGCAAGGGACTCGATTGAAGACCGTTCAGAGAGCAGCGGCATCGGTACGCCTGAACAAGTACGAGCCCACATGCAGGGATTTGCTGAAGCTGGTGTCGATCAAGTGGTCTTCATCCAGCAAGGTGGCCGCAACCGCCACGAGCACATCTGCGAGACCCTTGAGTTGTTTGCCGCTGAGGTAATGGACGGCTTTGCCAGTGTCGAGGCGGAGCGTGAGCGACGCAAGCTCGAACGCCTAGAGCCCGCCCTGCAAGCAGCGATGCAGCGCAAGCAACTGATGCCCGCTTTGGCCGATGACGAGATCCCCGTCTTTGAAGCACTCGGTCGCACGATCGTGCAGACCATGCCAGCAGAAGAAGCAGCCCGGGTTGCCGACACCGTGCGGGAGTGGGCTACGAGCGACACCCCGATCTACGTTCCAGACGACTTCGGTGAGCGCTGACAAGTCTTCGATAGCCAAACTCGATGTCAAGGAGCCGCTGGGTGCTCGCATGCGCGCACCTTGTACGACTGTTATGGATGCAGTCGTCTGAGCTAGCCAATAGCGGCGAACCATTCCCTTAGTTCGTCGATGCCCGAGGTTTCGTGCAAGCCGACCATCAGTGCAAGGCGCGCTTTGGGGCCATTGAGGTGAGCGGCTCGCAATACACCCAAGTGATCGAGGGTGGCACCACCCCCTGGACCGCCGTAAGGAGACGCCGGCACTCCATAAGGGCAGCGGGAAGTGACAACCACAGGAACGTTCGCATCAAGCAGAGCCCTGACCCCCGAGGTCGCAGTGCGCGCCAAGTTGCCGGCACCCGTGCCCTCGATTACTAGACCGTCAATGCCCCGCCGCAACAGCCACTCGAAGATGTCTGGAGTCATTCCGGTGTAGGCCTTCACCAGCGGCACCTCCCCGGTTATGTCGCTGCCTCTGGGCGTGGTGGGAGTATCAACAACGAACACCGGCTCGCCATCTCGAATCGACCCCACCGGGCCGCCCGCTACCGCTTCAAAAGTGGCGACGTTGGTGGTATTGAGCTTGGTAACCCACGAGGCGCAGTGGATCTGATCGTTGAAACAAAGCAGCACTCCCCGACCTCGTGCGCTCGAGCTCGCAGCAACCCGGAATGCACTAAACAGGTTGCTGGGGCCATCAGCTCCGAGTTCACAACCAGCACGCATAGCACCCGTGAACACGATCGGCCCATGCACGGTGGCATCGCCAGCGAGCATTTCGGTTACATACATTGTCTCTTCGATGGTGTCGGTGCCGTGTGTCACAACAACTGCGTCGGCTTCACCTAACTCAAGCAGTTCTCGGCAGCGTTGAGCTACTCCAACCATCTGTGGCGGGCCCATGTCAAACCCCGACATGTTGCGCATGGTTTCTGCTGTTGCGTCCGCAATCCGAGCGACATCAGGAATGTCGGCGATCAACTGTTCAGGGGTTACACCAGGTACCAGATGCCCACGGTCGTTGCGCCGACAGGCGATCGTGCCACCAGTGGCGAGCAGAGTTACCCGAACCCTGTGACTAGCACCCATTGAACACTCCTTGGCGCCAAACCAGAGAATCTAAAAGATGAGCAGATCCTCTGTTGGGTTCTCAATGCCAAGCAACTGTGCAAGGCAATCGGTCACATAGTTGCCGACCGCGGGATTGCGCTCGGGTGGTACGAACCCAGCGGCTGTGAGACGGTCACCGAGACGGATGAAGATCGCACAAAAGCGCAGCGTCGCAAACACTTCCCAGTAATGCGGATTAAGGACAGTCAACCCGGAGCACTCTTTATAGTGCTTGATCATCTCGGCACGTGTGGGGTAACCCTCAAGACGATCAATCCCCAGATAGTCAAACGACATGCGGTCAAACATCAGCCACCAGCCAATGTCAGCTTCAGTGGGTATAAGGGAGCACACCTCCCAATCAAGCACCGCGACCGGTCGATAGTCACGCAGGATCATGTTTCCGAGCCTTGCGTCACCCCAGGTGAAGCCAATGCGGTCATCTCCAGGGTCGTTTGCTTCTAGCCACTCAAGGCCTGCCCAGAACACATCGTGGCGCCGTCCCGCCAACTCCGATGTCACGAGTTCCCTATACAGATCGAACTGCGTGGCCATGGTTGGCTCCCCTATACCGCTCGGGTCAAGCCAACCCAATCCCGCAGAACGCCAGTCAATCGTGTTGATGCTGGCGATGATCTCAATGGCAGAAAGTGCTGCGCGACTGCGCTCCTCAGGTGTCGCTTCTTCCTTCATGAAACCCGCCTCGCTGAAGCGCGGCACATCAGAGGCAATACGACCTTCAACGAACTCCATCACAAAAAACGGCGCTCCCAGAACTGCCGCATCAGGTTCGTATCCGTACAGTTGCGGCATCGGTGCGACTCGAGCGGCCGCAACTGCTTTCATGGCACGGTATTGAACCTCTACTGACACCTGACAATCGGGTGTTTGCGGTGGGAACATGCCTCCATCTTGCGGTTCAATCCGTGCCACGTATCGTTGGCTATAGTCGTGACCGTCTCGAGTCCATGATCCATCAAACATGATTGTCATGTTCGAAAACCCTGTAGCTACCGGCACTTCAATGTCGGTCACCGTGAAGTTCTCACGCTCGGGAAACGCTTTGGTCATCCAGGTCTGCAACGCCTGGCTATACCTGCTGTGATCGGTACGGAGCTTGCCTGCAAACACATCACCGTCCGCTCCCTCACCTGGGTTCGGATCAGTCGTCGACGGTGAAGCCTCGCGCTCAGTCACACAGCGTAGTGTGCCCCAAATGAGACGCTCTTTTCCAGACCTGGACCAGCGAGCGGGACAATAGTGCTGCAAGCGATGAGCAATGGTTCCTCTGATGCAGTCTCGATTGCTCGACAATTGCTTGATGATGACGCTGTCGCATCGTCACTCGGAATGTCGTTTCTGGACGCTGGAGTTGGCCGGGCGATATTGCGCTTAGTTGTTCGATCCGACATGATCAACGGAGCCGGTAAGTGCCATGGTGGAGTGATCTTTAGCCTCGCTGACGTGGCGTTCCAGTGTGCTTGCAATACACATGGACGACTGACGGTTTCTGCGGGAGCGTCAATCCAGTATGTGCGAGCTGCGTCGTTAGGTGACGAGCTAATTGCTGACTGCGTTGAGCGTTACCGCAATCGCTCGGGCGGAGGCTACGACGTGACCGTTACACGAGTCTCGGGACCCTCGATGGAAGCAGACACACCAGCGCAGACCATTGCACTGTTTCGAGGTCAAGCACACGAACTGCGCGCCCGCAGTGGCTGAGATCATGACCATCCAACGAACTGCCGTCACCGCAGCCTTGCGTGCTGTAGACGATCCCGAGTACCCGGGAATCAGTGTTATCGACATGGGAATGATCTCGGAGATTCAAATCGAGGGGTCGCGGGTGAGCATTGAAGTGATCCCAACCTTCAGTGGTTGCCCTGCATTAGAGATCATCAAACGTGACATCACATCCGCGATTGAGACGCTCCCAGGCTGTGATGCAGTGACTATCCGCCGCAGTTCGAAGGCTTGGAATCCTTCACGCCTAACCGCATCCGCCATCAAGCAGATGAGAACAGAGCTCAATATCGCAGTTGCAATTCCATCTCGTCCTGCAGCTTGCCCACACTGTGGAGAGAATGCCTTAGTGCAACAGTCACCGTTCGGCCCGACAAGGTGTCGCGCTATCCACCGCTGCACCGCATGCAATGAGATCGTCGAGTTGTTGCGGGCTTGACTTAGCTTGATCGCAATGTTCTGCAGGAGCGACAGCGCGCGCTCCAACCGGTCGGAGTCACGTTGGTAGCGAGCCAACCTCCACAACTCTCACAATATCGGGGTGGGTCAAGTTCGGGCAGGCAACCCGCACAATTCGCTGATCCACACCCGCTGCAATGAACACTGTTGCGTTTCAAAGAGCGGCCGAAAGACTGCCGACGGGCATACGCAGATCCGAGAGCATGTCAAGATCTTCGTGCGGTGAGCGACCAAGTGTTGTCAAGTAATTGCCCACGATCAAGGCATTAATCCCTGATGTCATGCCCATCGCTTGAAGATCGCGAAGCGTGATCTCACGGCCACCGGCATAACGAAGAATCACCGACGGCAGTGCCAACCTGAACAACGCAATCCAGCGGATTGCCTCCAATGCTCCGACTGGCTTGCGGATCTGCAGCGGTGTTCCCGGACGAGGATTCAAAAAGTTGATGGGCACTTCGCACGGCTGCACTGAGCGGATCTGCTCGATCAATTCAAGTCGCTGCTGTGAAGTCTCACCCATGCCCAACAGAACTCCGCAGCAAAGCTCCATCCCAGCAGCATGCACATGTTCACATGTGGCGACGCGCTCGTCGAAGCTGTGGGTTGTCACTACCTGCCCAAAGAATGATCGAGCGGTTTCCAGGTTGTGGTTATAGCGATGCACGCCAGCAGCAGCGAACTCAAACGCCTGTTCGCGTGTGAGGATGCCGGCACTAATTGCCACGTTGAGACCAGTTTCAGCCGAGATCAGCCCGGTGAGTTCGATCAAGCGGTTCATTGTGCGACGATCAGGGCCCCGCACGGCTAGCACCAAACAGAACTCACTAGCTCCGAGCGCCTCAGTCTCGCGGGCCGCGTCCAGCACCTCCTGGGTGTCAAGAAACGGGGTGGCCTTGACTTGTGTTTCAAACCGCGCTGACTGGCTGCAGAAGTGGCAGTCTTCGGGGCAGCCGCCAGTCTTGGCCGACAAGATCCCTTCAACTTCAACAGTCGGACCCGCCCATTCCAGGCGCACCTCGTGAGCTAATGCAGCGAGTGACGGTACTGCGGAATCTGGGACTGAAGCCAGGGTCGCCAGCTCGACACTGTCTAGTTGACGTCGGTGTTCAAGCAATGCTTGAGACGCATGCTTGATACAAGCCTCTGGCACGTGCCTGAGCCTACGTAGCGAGGTCTGCAGCGAATTGCTGAATGGCCAGCGAGTCTGCGCCCGAAGCCTTATCTATCTCAGTTCCGTGTGTTGCCGTGGAGATCCGTGCTGCCCAGATACGCCGCAATCACCCGCGGATCACGCTGCACTTCAGCAGGTGGGCCCTCTGCGATCCTCTGACCAAAGTCAAGCACCATCACACGATCCGCTATGTCCATCACGAGACCCATGTCATGTTCGACCATCAACAGGCTGATGCCCAGCTCTCGGCGGATGTCGAGGATGAACCGTGCCATGTCCTCGGTTTCTTCGAGGTTCATACCCGCGACTGGTTCATCCAGCATCAATAGTTCGGGATCCATAGCCAACGCACGCCCGAGTTCAACTCGCTTCTGTACGCCATAGGGCAACATCGCGACCGGGTGCTTACGCCACCGTTCGATCTCTAGGAAGTCGATGATGTCCTCTACGCGACGACGATGTTCAATCTCCTCGCGCTTTGCCTTTCCGACCCAGAGTGCGCCGGCTAGCAGTGAACTGCTCATGCGGATGTGGCGGCCCGTGAGGAGATTGTCAAGCACAGTCATGTGCGAGAACAGCTCAATGTTCTGGAAGGTGCGAGCTAAACCGAGCCGGGCCACACGATCGGGACGAGTTCCCATGATCGAGTTGCCCTTCCAGAAGATGTCACCGGACTGTGGCCGGTACACCTGCGAGATTGAATTGAATATCGACGTCTTGCCAGCCCCGTTCGGGCCGATAATGGCGAACAGTTCATCGTTTCGCACTTCAAATGTCACCGAGTCGATCGCGGTAACGCCACCAAAACGCAGTGAAATGTCTTTGACCTCAAGCAGAGCATCACCGGCGGCGCCACGCGCAGCTGACTCAGATGCGGCAGGGCTACTGGCAGGTGGGGATTGGGTCGTAGTGGCGGCCGAGTTCATGACAGCCACCGCTTACGGCGCTTGTAGTGCTTCACATCTCTGAACGACCTGCGATCACCTTCGGCGTGCAGACCGAGATAGAACTCCTGTACATCTTCATCTGCCAAGAGTTTCTTGGGGTCTCCATCCATCACAACCTTGCCGGACTCCATGATGTATCCGTAGTCGGCGATTGAGAGAGCCATGACCGCGTTTTGCTCAATCAACAACACACCGGTACCTCCAGCGTTGATGTCAACGAGGATGTCGCGAATCTGCTCAATCAACATCGGAGCAAGACCGAGAGAAGGCTCGTCAAGGATCAACAACTTGGGATCTGACATCAGGGCGCGCCCGATTGCAAGCATTTGCTGTTCGCCGCCAGACAGGTAACCGGCAGTGTCACGCCGACGGTCCTTTAGCAAAGGGAACAGATCCATGACCCGTGCATAGGCGTCAGCGTTCCTCTTGCGATCTTTCACAGTGAAGGCGCCCGCACTGAGATTTTCGTCAACTGTGAGTTCCGCGAAGATACGGCGGCCTTCCATTACCTGGGTAATCCCAGACTCCACAATCCGCGACGGTTTTAGGTGGGTGATGTCGGTGTCGTTCCACGTCACGGAGCCTTTGGTGACATCACCCTCATGCACATCAAGCAGGCCGGTTATGGCACGTACTGCTGTTGTCTTGCCTGCTCCATTGGCACCAAGCAACGCAACAATGTTGCCTTCGGGCACTGTGATCGACAGTCCACGCAACACGAGGATTACCTCGTTGTAGACGACCTCTAAGTTGGCGACTTCAAGCATTCAACTCCGCCGACGGGAACCGTGTTTTTGACAAATTGCAAGTGGTGAGGCGGCCTGCGTCGGCTCGATGGCTCAACACAGACCGCCCCACTACTCACCTATTGATTCGTTAGCTAGTTGCTAGTTCAGCTAGCTCGACTACGAGGCCTCGAAGCAGGGCTCGTACTCCCAGTTCAGCGCTGTCTCTGAGGCGTATGGCCCACGGATCAGACTGAAGCCGTTATTGCCGCCTTCCTCAGAAACTGTGACGCCTGGCGTGTACAGCGACAGGTCAACGTCATACAGGTAGGTCTCGCGCACGATGTTGTCGTTGGGATCACCGCTCCAGGTCTGATCCGGTGCCAGACCCTTGAGGTCAACGGTGATCTCATTAGCAGCAGCAAGCACGCCCGCGCGGGTGATGTCGCCATTGCTTAGAGCCTGCTCCAGTATCTGGGTAGCGATGTAGCCCTCAATCCAGCTGATGATGTAAACGTCATCGAATGGAGCGTCGGGACGCAGTTCACGCATAACTGAGATCATCTCTCGCATGCCTTCTGCTTCACCAACATCCCAGAGCACCGTGTATGTGGAGTGGGTATAGGAGACATCCGCCAAATCGGCGATACCTGTAGTGAGGAGAGCGGGGTTCCAACTTGGGCTGTTACCTGACCACTGCCCAGTGAAGCCACCCTGTGCGGCGCCGCCCATCAACTCAGCGGTTGTGGTCGGATTGGTGGTCAACCACACGAAGTCTGCTCCTGAATCAACGATTCCAGTCACCACTGGAGTCAAGTCGCTGCCAGGAATGACCGCGCCCTCACCGTCATAGACGATCTCAAGACCAAGCGCTTCAGCAGCCACCTTCGCACCGCGAGCACCATCTTGGCCATAGTCACCTGGGAAGCTAGCGATCGCAAGCTTGTTTCCATAGGTCTCTGACATGTAAGTGGCGCCATTCATGCCCTCAATGCAGTAGTTGGTCTGAACCTCAAAGACGTTCTTGCCAATCTCAGGATCGGCCCAACCCGAATACCACGAGAGCGGAATTGCTGCCATGTTGTCTTCAATCAATGACTCTGCCGTCGAAGCAGTGTGTGGTGATCCGGTTGACGTAGAGAACATCACGACACTCTGATCACCGTCGCCCGCCATCACCTCATAGTTCTCAAGGTGGGTCGGCACGTCGTAAGCGTTATCGAGAACGATGGGCTCAATGTGCCAACCATGAATGCCACCGTTGGCGTTGATCCACTCCCAGTAAGCGAGATGACCGTCGGTGATCTTCGTCGTTAGGGGTGCGAAGATGCCAGACAGGTCAGTGTTGACGCCAACACGGATGATCTTGTTCTCATAATCGACGCCGAGGTCATAGGCGACCATGTCGTCCATCATGTCTTCGTCTTCCATCATGCCGTCGTCGTCCATGTCACCGTCGTCGTCGTCCATGGATCCGTCCATGTCGCCGTCGCCTTCATCCATAGAGTCCATGTCGTCCATGGCGTCATCGGCGTGATCGTCATCTGCCATCATGTCATCTGCATCGGCCTCGGCCGCAGCATCTTCAGATCCGGCCGGCTCGGCTTCAACTGCTGTGTCGTCGCTGTCGTCGCCGCAAGCCGCTGCCACAAAGGCGAACGCACACATTACGGCAAGTAGCCATCTAAGTTGTTTCACTTAATTTTCCTCCAGGTTGTGTTGTTTTGGTTTGCAAACGCCTAAAGCGGCGGTCACATCTTGTCACACGAACAGCCGGAACATGCTCGGCGCAATCCAACCATCACCATGGCTCAGAAGTGCTGACGCAATCTTGTGTCAACCATCCAAGCTCGGTCAGGCTCAGTAACTGAACGGCCATCGTTTCCAGTAGTTCCGCGTACGCACCCAGATACCGAACAGACCCAGCGGTTCAACGATAAGGAACACCACGATCAGCAAACCGAAGAGCACGATGTTCCAGTCAAAGACGCTGAGGGTCCAGCCGGGAGTCTGGATGGCAGTATTGATGATGCCGAAGTCACCGCCCTCGGTTAGCAACACCCGCGCAACCCAGCCGTTTACGCCTCCTTCAGAGCCAGCTAGCCACTCGGTGAATGCTTCAACGAACTGTGGCACCATCACTACAAAGAAGGTCCCAATTAGGGGGCCTGCAGTGGTACCGGCACCGCCGATCAACAAGATGGCGATGAACTCCACCGACAAGAACAGGCTGAAGTCGGTTGCGAGCACTCGCTGTGAGAGTGCTGCAAACAGTGCACCGGAGACGCCCGCAAAGAATGACGAGACAGCAAATGCCATCACCTTGTAGCGGAACTCGGGTACACCCATCACTTCAGCGGCGATGTCACGATCACGAATTGCCTGTAAGGCACGACCCGTGCGGCTGCGAGCCAGATTCTTAGCGATCAGCGCGAAGACGATAGTTAGAACCAATAGGAACAGGTACCGCTTCTGCGAATCAGTGACATCAAACCACAACCACCGTCCGTCATCACCGACGTTGATCAGTGGTTTTTCTTCCTTCCAAAGTCGTACGTCAAGCTCGGGGAACTTGCGTCCTAGAGCAGGCGGGCCTGCAATCTGGCGGCCCCAATTTGTATTGCCGAAGTGGATCCCCAAAAACACAAGGCCCAACGTGACAATGGCGAGGTAGAGCCCTCGCAATCGCACGGCCACGGGCGAGACAACAACACCTGTGAGTGCAGCTGCAATACCCGCACCCGGCAACCAGATCCAGATGGGCAGGGAGTGACCCCACGTGGTCTCACCACTAGTCCCTCCCAAATAGACCGCGGCACAGGCACCAACACCCATGAAGAATGCATGACCTAATGAGACCTGACCCGCGAGCCCACTCAACACATTGAGGCCCAGCGCAGCAATGCTCAGAACCAGCACTAGTGCCATGGGCCGCAACCACTCGGAGTCCCCGAGGAATCGCACCAACGGGATCTGGTTGATCACCGGCAAGTCAAAGGGCATTAAGAACAAGATCGCAATGAAGGCGCTGAACACGGCCTTTTGTGTCCAGGTGGGCAGGATCTGGGTTTCCTGGCGATACGCGGTGTACAGGTTCGGGCGGTTGTACACGGCTAGCTTCTCACAGCCTCAGAACCGACCAGCACAACTCATACCCTCCGGATCTCTGGTGTGCCGAACATGCCATAGGGTCGCACCAATAGTCCGATGATCATCACGACATAGGGCACGATCAACGGATAGCCGGCACCAAGCCAGTCGATGTGTTGCGCTGCGTACTGACCCGCGTAAATCTCTGCGACCCCAACGATCAGACCACCAAGTAGCGCCCCGCTAACCGAGTCAAGTCCACCCAGGATCACCGCCGGAAGTGCCCGGAATGCAATGTTGGCCGTCTCGGGTCCCACGGAGAGTGTTTGAGCGACGGGCGGCTGGGTTGCGAATATGCCTCCAATAGCTGCCAACACTGTTCCTGCTGCCCAGGCGATCGCAAAGACACGCCCAACGCTGATGCCTTGAGCCATGGCAGCCTCTTGATCAAAGGCAACTGCTCGCATAGCGATACCAAGACGGGTTCGGAAGAAGAAGTACACAGAAGTGAAGGCAATCGCCGCCACAATCATGGCCGCGATAAAGCTCCAGTTGATGAAGGCATCGCCAGCCCGGAAGCCATCAAGTGCCCAGGGAATGCCAAGCGGACGGAAGTCAATCTCAACCGCATCGTTGTTGAACACCCGGAACATGATCTCGAGACCAAGAGTGATTACTGCTACGGAAAAGAGTGGCTCACCAACCATCGGCCTAATCGCCAACCGCTCGACGACCAGACCAACGACAGCGGCAAACATCAGCGCTACAACAACGTTGACACCCCAACGGAACCAGTCCGGGCCACCAATGCTGTTGAGTGGATTGGCAAACGGAGTAAACGGGATATTGCCGTCAACAGCCAGGAAGCTGACAAACAGCGCACCCGTTGCAGCAAGAGCTCCCTGCGCAAAGTTGACGGTCTGAGTTGCCTTGAAAATCAGCACAAAGCCCAGAGCAATCAGGGCATAAACCGATCCGAGACCCAGCGACTTCATGAATGTCTGGAAGAACACCGAAGGATCACTGCGAAGTTGAGATAACGCAAACAGCAACACCGCAGCAATCAGAACTGCAAGCGCAATGCTGCCTGTACTTCGCCGAGGTCCGGCTAGACCAAGGCGCTCAAGGATCGGTTCAGCCATCAGTACATTGACTCCACGAGATCACCGAACATGTCTTCCATGGCATTGCGCTTAACCTTCTGTGTGGCCGTCAACTCTCCGTCTTCGTGGTCGAGTTCCTTCGGCAACAGTCGAAACTTCTTGACTTGCTCAACACGTGCAAACTTCTCATTAGTTTGCTTGACAACACTTGAAATGAGTTCGATCACTTCGGGTTTTTCTGAGAGGTCACGATAGGTCGTGTAGGGCAGATTCTTGCGTAGAGCCCAGTCACCCACAGTGTCGAACTCGATACCGATCAGCGCCGTTACATATTTGCGTCCATCACCAATGACCATCGCCTCCTTGACGTAGGGCGAGGTCTTGATGCTGTTCTCAATCTCAGACGGTGAGATGTTCTTGCCGCCTGAAGTGATGATGATGTGTTTGATCCGGTCGACGATCTTCACATGCGTTTCGTCGACCCATATACCAACATCGCCGGTCATCAACCAGCCATCATCAGTGAACGTCTCCGCAGTCTGTTCAGGTTTGTTCCAATAGCCCGCAAACACACCGGGGTGCTTGGTTTGGATCTCACCAGTCGTCTCGTCAATGCGGAGGCCGATGTCGGCGTAGGGCTCGCCAACAGTGCCAAGTTTCATCCGGCCAGCGAAATTGCACGTTGCCACTGCCGCGTTCTCTGTCATGCCATATAGCTCAAAGACCGGCACTCCAACGCCGATGAAGAACTCAAGAACTTCCGGTGCGATAGCAGCGGCGCCGGAGCCCGCATGACGGCAACGCCTCAGACCAATACGTTCCTTAAGCGCTCGGAATACCAACGGCTGACCGATGAGGTAGAGCAATCTGGAGGTCAAAGTGTGAGAACCGCCATTCTTGACCTTCTGGCGGCCAATCGTCGCCGCCAATGCGAGACCGAACTTCAACAAGACCTTCTTGAACCAGGTCGCGTCGTTGCCCTTGATGAGCACCATCGCATGGAGACGCTCCCAGATACGCGGCACAGCAAAGAACAGCGTCGGCTGCACCTCACGGAGATTCTCTGTGACCGTCTCAATTGACTCAGCAAAGTTCAATGAAGGGCCGGCCGCTACCGCCGTCCACGTAGAAAAGATCCGTTCCGCGACATGACACAGCGGTAGATATGTGACGATCAGATCATCTGAATTGGGCCCTGTTCCATCGGGAAAACGATCCGTCTCATTGACGATCTTGTCGATGCAAAACGCAGCGTTTGAGTTGGTGAGCATCGCACCCTTAGGCGGCCCAGTAGTGCCTGAGGTGTACACGAGTGTCATCACGTCGCTGTCTTTGGCCTCAGACATGCGTCTTGGTACCGCATCCGGGTTGGCGTCTCGATGCTGGCGACCCATCTCCAGAAACGAGTCCCAGAACAGCAAACGAGAGTCGTCGTAATCCCCGAACCCACGAGGTTCAGTGAAGATGATCCGGCGGATACACGCAGCAGTCTCCGCGGGAACCTCCAGCACCTTGTCGGCCTGTTCTTGATCCTCAGCAAAGAAAACAACCGGTGTGCAGTCACTGAGCAGGTACTCGACCTCAGCCGTCGGGTTGGTCGGATACAAGCCCACCGTGATGCCACGGATTGCCACCGTTGCGAGATCAAGAATCACCCACTCGGGGCGATCCTCAGAGTGGATTGCAACCCGGTCGCCAACCTCCACACCAAGTTCCAGAAGCCCGTGAGCGGCGCACTCAATCAGATCCCAGGTTTGCGCCCAGCTGTACTCCTGCCAGATGCCGAAGTCTTTCTCGCGCATCGCGATCTGGTCTGGGTTACGCCGTGCCGAGTCACGTGCCAGCGATGCAACTGTCGTTGCACCTTTGCCTTCTAGCTGATCAGATGTCGCCTGCGACGGCGTTCGCTCTGAGGTGATCGTCACGCTTCAACCTCCTTCACGACGCGCCGAAAAGGATCGGTACTCGCCGCAATCTCTCCACTACCCGGGTCACGCGAGAGGCAACGCTACTTCATTTTTGCTGCCGAAATGCCGCTGCAAGCGACGTTTACGCGCTCGCACGGCCGGATCAGCGAGTCCCTCGTGAGCTGCTAGCTCCGCACGCCCCACCACGAACCAATGAACTTCGTCAGGACCGTCAGCTAGTCGCAGGGTTCGCTGGCTCTTGTACATAGAAGCCAGCGGAGTCCACTGCGACACCCCGGTTGCCCCGTGGACCTGGATCGCTTGATCGATAATGCGACAGACCCTCTCGGGCACCATCGCTTTGACCGCGCTGACCCAGAGGCGAGCTTCGGCATTACCGAGTGTGTCCATGGCTTTGGCGGCTCGTAACACCATCAGCCGCATAGCTTCGATCTCAACACGAGCACGAGCGATGATCTCGACATTGCCACCAAGTTGGGCTATGGGGCGACCAAAAGCGACCCGGCTTAGACCCCTTCGAACCATCAGATCCAGGGCCCGCTCCGCGGCTCCGATAGAGCGCATGCAATGGTGAATCCGACCAGGCCCTAGCCGCAGCTGGGAAATCTCAAAACCACGACCCTCGCCGAGCAGGATGTTGGAAGCAGGAACTCGAACATCGTCGAGACGGATGTGCATATGACCGTGAGGCGCGTCGTCTTCACCAAATACAAGCATCGGCCCGATGATCTCCACACCGGGGGTGTCCATCGGCACCAGGATCTGGGATTGGCGACGATGCGGTGGCCCGTCGGGATTGGTCTGAACCATGCAGATCATGATCTTGCAGCGCGGATCACCAGCACCGGAGGCAAAGTATTTCTCCCCCGAAATGAGCCACTCATCGCCATCAAGCACAGCCCGGGTAGCGATGTTTTTGGCATCCGAAGAAGCCAGATCGGGCTCGGTCATGGCGAAACAAGATCTGATCTCGCCTGCAAGTAGGGGTTCGAGCCATCGCTGCTTCTGTTCGGGTGTGCCCACCCGCTCCAGGACTTCCATGTTGCCGGTATCTGGGGCACTGCAGTTGAGACACTCGGAGGCAATCGGGTTCTTGCCGAGTTCTGCTGCGATGTAGGCGTAGTCGAGATTGCTCAGACCTTCGCCACTGTGGGCATCAGGCAAGAAGAAGTTCCAAAGACCAGACGATTTGGCTCGACCCTTTAGTTGATCTAAGAGCTCTAGCTGGCCCGCGCCAAAGCCCCAGCGACCGGCCCGGTTCTCACCGAGGCGGAAGTACTCGGCAGTAACCGGCTCGACTTCGCTAGCAACGAAGTCGACAACCCGTTCAAATAGCGGACGGGCAGCATCCGACATGGACAGATCCAGCGACGCCGCATCGACACTTGAGGGCAGAGCAGAACGAGTCATGGGGCGTCCTTCGGTCTCGCTAACGATGCAACAGTTCTATGACAGCTAACGGGCAACCCCGCCAAACTAACCGGCAATAAGCGTTGCCAGTGCCCAGAAAGCTGCGGCGAGTCCCGCAACGATCAGGATGACACTGCGTAGCAGCGGGGCACGTTCTAGGTCGCTCTCATCACGACGCTGTCGTGGTGGCCGCAACAGTGCCATCAAGTTCCCTGCCGCCAGGGCCCCACCAAGTGCGAGCAACAGCCAGGCCAGCAGGTCTTCACCAAGAAACACGCGATCAGAAGCTCCTGCTGTCGGCGAAGTCCTCGAATGTCGTGAACCGCTTCAAGAATGCCATGGTGGTCGTGTCTGTGGGCCCGTTGCGATTCTTTGCCACGATGATCTCAGCGGTGTCCTTGGTTTCTGGATCATCGTTGTAATAGTCATCCCGGTAGATGAACATCACCACATCAGCGTCCTGTTCGATCGCACCGGATTCTCTCAAGTCCGCGAGCATAGGTCGCTTGTTTTTGCGACCCTCAAGAGTTCTCGACAGCTGAGACAGCGCAACCACGGGACACTCAAGCTCACGAGCTAGCACCTTCAGTCCACGGGATATCTCAGCCACCTCAACTTGGCGGTTGTCGGCGCGCTGGCGACCGGTCATTAGCTGCAAGTAGTCGACGACCACCATGGCAAGATCGCCTGTTTTGCTCTTGAGACGCCGGGCCCTGGCCCGGATCTCCATCACCGTCACATTGGGATTGTCGTCAATCCAGAAAGGCGCTTCGGCGAGGCGAGAACATGCCTGTGTGATTAGATCCCAATCTGGGTCGCTTAGTCGACCATCACGGATCCTGGTTGAGTCGATGCGCGCCTCCGAGCACAGCAACCGCTGTGTCAACTCGAGATGGCCCATCTCGAGTGAGAACACGAGAACGGGGCGGTGGGCACGCACCGCAGCGTGGGCCGCCATGCCTAGAGCGAACGAAGTCTTGCCCATCGAAGGGCGAGCTCCGACGATGTATAGGGAACTTGGCTGCAAACCCGACAGCAGGCTGTCGAGCTTCTGGTACCCCGTCGGCGTGCCGGTTATGGCGCCTTGGCGTGCATAGAGTTCTTCGAGGCGGTCAAGCGTGCCGTGAAGCAGGTCGCCGAGCTTGAATGAGTTGTCCTGGGTTTGGCCTTGCGCCACCTGGTACACCAGATTCTCGGCCCAGTCGACCGCCTTGGTGACATCGTCGGGACGGCTGTACCCCAACTCCGCAATCTCGCCTGCTGCTTCAATCAGCTTGCGAAGGATGAAGTTCTCGCGAACGATCTTGGCGTAACTGCCAGCATTGGAGGTTGCTGGCGTCTCAAGTTGTAACGACAGCAGCCCTTCGAGCCCGCCAACGGCTTCGAGGTGACCGCTTCTCTCCAGGACTTCCGAAACCGTCACCGGATCAGCCGGATCACCAGCTGCATAAAGACTATGAATCGCCTCATACAGGTGGGTGTGAACGGGACGGTAGAAGTGGTCGGCCGTTACCGTCTCGACGACATCAGCGATCGCCCCACGCGACAGCAACATCGCTCCAAGAAGTGACTGCTCCGCCACGAGATTGTGGGGCAGCAGACGCATCGGCTGCTCCTTCGTGGCGGTGGATGTCTGATTCACAGCGTCAACGGTAGTGACACCCTATGTCACCCCTAGAGGTTGACAGTGGATATCGGCTGTGGATTCTGGTGGATCCTCACGGGGATCTTCTGGTAAGCATGTGGACAAACTGTGAAGCCGCCACGAGTTGCGATCGCAGAGCGCCAACCGACAACCAATCAGGCAGGTATGACCTCGACTGTGACCGGTACCTGCACGCTGGCATGCAAACGGAACAACACTGAATGCTCACCGATCTTGCGGATCGGTGCCTCAACTTGCACTGAGCGGCTCTCGATGGTTGCTCCGATCTGATCTCTGACCCTTGCCACGATGTCATTTGCCGTTACGGAGCCGTAGAGCTGACCCGATTCGGCTGCCCTGGCAGTGACAGTGATCACCGTCGGCGCGAGACGCACTGCAATCTCTTCAGCATCAGCGCGATCAGCAGCCCGTCGCAGAGCCGCACGACGGCGCATGGCACTCGCTTGACGCTCGTCACCTTCATTGGATTTGAACGCCAGCCCCTGAGGGATCAAATAGTTGCGGGCATGGCCTGCAGCCACCTCACAGACATCGCCGACACGACCAAGCCCATCAACGTCGCGGCGCAGCACAACTCTCATGACTGAGCCCTGCTAGCACCAACCCGTGCGGGGGGACGTGACGATCTGCCTGCGCCACCTTGTGGAGCACCGGCCGCCTCTCCTTTGCGTTCCGGTCCAGAGCCTGGACGTGAGGGAGGAGGCGCCGAAGGCCGCGGAGCGGGCCCTGAAGCCCGGTTACGAGCCTCACGATCTTTGTTCTGGCGCTGCGTCGTGACCCGGTTGGCATACGGCACAAGCGCCATCTCACGAGCGAGCTTGATGGCATCAGCCACCAGCTTTTGTTGCTGGGTGCTGTTCCCCGTCACACGGCGAGCACGGATCTTGGCTCGCTCCGACATGAATCGTCTCAACAACTTGTCGTTCTTCCAGTCGACATAGGTGATGTTCTCAGATGTCAGGTAACTGATCTTCTTCTTCACCCGGCGGTTGATGTCACGGTTCTTGCCGCGATGCTTTGACCTGTTCTTGCTCTTGGGCATCCTCGCTCCTCCGGCTCTCTCTTCGTCGTTGTCCTCGTTGCGCGGGGTTCTAGAACGCTCTACGTACTAGAACGGCTCCTCATCTTCGGATGGCCCGGCCTGGGATCCACGACGGTCACCCATGTAGTTGCTGCCGCTATCACGGCGCCCGAAGCGGCCACCATCTCGCTGGTAACCACCTCCGCTGCTGTCGCTTCGCTGGTAACCACCTCGTCCGCTGTCACCACGGAAGTCGCGGCGCTCGTTGCGAGTCACCTCGGCGCTTGCCCATTTGAGGCTGGGGGCAATGTCGTCGGCAAGGATCTCAACCTTTGAGCGACGATCACCCTGGTCGGTTTGCCAGCTGCGCTGCTGCAAAGTTCCATAGATCACTACCCGAGAACCCTTGTGGATTGAGTTGGCCACGTTCTCAGCTAGCTGCCGGAAACAAACAACGTCAAAGAACGAGACCTCGTCCTCTTGACCCTGACGGCGACGGTTCCAGGCCACGCCAAAAGTTGCTATGGCCATCCCCGATTGAGCGAAACGCAGCTCGGGGTCTCGTGTGACATTTCCTACGACGGTTACAGTGTTGTCAAATCCCATATTGACCTCCTATGTGTTCCCGACGCTAGGACTCTGTCGCTACAAGCAGGCCTCTTCGCTCTGCTTCGGCGTCGGGTAGACGGAACAGCTTGTGGCGGACAATGTCATCCGCGATCCGTAGCCGCCTCTCGGTGTCAGGAAGACCCGCCTGTGAGGTCACGATCTCCCACACCACGTAGGTGCCTTCGGTCTTGTGGTTGATCTTGTAGGCGAACTTGCGTCTGCCCCAATTATCCGTGGATCTGATGCCGCCACCTTCATCGGTGATGAGGCCAGCAACACGCCCGACTACCGAGTCGATGTCGCCTGCAGGCACATCAGAGTCAATGATGATCATGAGTTCATAGGCCCGCAGCATGGGCGATTTGCCTCCCTTCGGACCCGGGGTTCACCCGGGGCCCCACTTTGGGGCAGGGGTCAAGTTGTCTTAAGCCGAGCCAGGGCTACCACTTGTTGCAGGCTCCGTCTCGGATTGGCGGCAGGGTATCGGGGGACCCTTGACTCCCAACCGCAGACAGCCGCGATTCTTCGCGGATCTGATGTTCTGATTTGGAGCTTGGCCTAAAGACCACCGGCTATGAGCGCGGCGCGCTGTTCTTCGGGCATCTGGTAGCACTCTCGAGCCGACGGGAACTCACCGCTGCGTACGTCGCTGACGAAGCACTGCACTGCTGTCGTTGCCGTTGTGGAGAGATCCGCGTAGCGGCGCACAAACTTGGGCGACAGGCGACTCTCGAAACCAAGCAGATCATGAAACACCAGCACCTGGCCATCGCAGTGCGGCCCGGCTCCGATACCGATCGTCGGAATGTCAATTGACTCGGTGACCATCTGGGCCACCGGTGTTGGAAGCCCCTCAACAACGATCGCATAACAACCGGCGTGAGCCAGCGCTTTTGCAGCCTGCACTAGTTTGCGAGCCGCTTCAGCCTGCTTGCCTTGAATCTTGAAACCGCCCATGGCATGCACCGATTGGGGTGTGAGCCCGATGTGGCCCATGACGGGGATCTCGGCGTCGCGGATGCGTTCGATCATCGGTAACCGCTTGCGCCCGCCTTCGAGCTTGATCGACTGTGCACCAGCACGAATCAGGGTCGCGGCATTGCGAACAGTCTCAGTCCCCGACACGTGATAGCTCATCCAAGGCATGTCTGCGACAACATGAGCACGAGGATTCGCTCGAGCTACCGCGGCAGTGTGGTGAGCCATATCAGCTACCGACACCTGCAGCGTGTCGTCATAGCCAAGCACCGTCATGGCGACGGAGTCACCCACCAGGATCAGGTCTGCACCAGCGTCATTTACAATGCGGGCACTCGGCGCGTCATAAGCCGTCACCATCACGAGCGGGTCAGCACCATCACGCACCTTGCGAGCGCGAATGGCGGGCACAGTTATCTTGCCCATCTCATGCTCCTTTCCCGTCCAGCGCACTCTGGCTGCCGGCGGTGACGGCAACGCTAGCAGAACCCGACACGTGTGCTAGCTAGACGGTCTTCAGGCCGAACGACGGCCTCCTAGAGCTAAACGTCTGACAAGGTGATTCCAGCCGCAAGAAGTGCAAACCTCCACGACGTAACCCGTGGCCACACTGATGCGGTTGCGTAAACGTTTCATTTCGGCGCGAGTTGTCACGCAGCGGCCGTGCTTTGGTAGGCGGGCGCCAAAGACGTAAATCACCTCTACCAATTCTGTCTCATCGCACACGGGACATCGCCGACCCGTTGGGCTGCCACAGAACTGTGCGTTGCGCTGTAGTTCTCGTCGCGCATCACACACTTCGTAACGCGCTAGCTCGCCTGCACGCCAGGCCCGCAAAGTTGCTGCTCGAGCCAGCGTGTAATCGACAACTGCGATGTCATCAGTTGCACCGAGCGGGCCGCCGCCGGAGGTTGAACTGGGACTTTCGTCAGAAGAAGCGCTGTCGAACAGGCCGGGCTTCATCGGTCGGCACAGTAGTCCTTGTTGTGCCAGGCGCGCAGCGCAGCCGCCGCGTCACCCGCCGAAAGAGGTCCAAACTCGAAGGTCAGTTCGCGTAAGTGGCTTAGTGCCGCACCAACCACGGGGCCCTGATCTAGTTCCAACAGAGCCATTACTTCGGTGCCTCCAAATGGAACCGGCGAGTTTGCCAGATCTTCTCGGCGTGCCAGCGGTGTGAGGGCTGCTTCGAAGACATCTAGTGACTCAAGCTGTTCTGCTGGGACGTTTCGTGCGCTAGCGACGGCGCGTCTGAAGTGCAGTGCCTCGAAAATGTCAGCCCGACATGCATATGCGAGCCGGCGAATACCAGGTGGATCTGTCGGAGGTTTTCTCAGAAGGGTCATCGCCTCAACGAGTGCGCTGGCACTCTCAGTGAGGGCAGTTGAGCAACGCATAGCCCTCATGTGTGTGGTGACCGCGCTCGGATCATCCACAAAGAGAGCCGCCCAACGTGTCGCCGCTGTTGCTTTGACGGCAGCGACCGTGGCAGCGACAACATCAGGGTCGTGGCCCGCTAACCAACTTGCCGCTTCTTCGGCTAGGCGCGTGCGAAACAGCAACTGCATTCCTCGTGTGGGGTCTCCCAGCAGCAACAACTTTTGCAACTCGTCACGGATTCGTTCAGTGGCAACAATCGACAGACGCTGTCGCATTGAGATTACGGCGCTGACCACATCCGGATCGGCAGCGAGCCCTTGGCTCACAACAAAACGTGCAGCTCGCAGCATGCGCAGTGGATCGTCACCAAATGAGATTGCAGGATCGAGCGGGGTTCGCAAGATGCGAACCGAAAGGTCATAGCGACCGCCGTATGGGTCAATCAAACGCTCGTCAAGAGCATGCACCGCCATGGCGTTGATAGTGAAGTCACGGCGACTGAGATCTTCGTGCAGGCTCGAACTGAAAGCGACAGCGGGCTTGCGCGAGTCTGAGCGATAGCGCTCGGACCGATGGGTTGTGATCTCAAATGGTTGTCCCTGAACGACACAGCCGATGGTGCCGAACCGTTCACCCTGAGTCCACAGATTGGAAGCATGGGGACCGACGATCTTGCGCACCACGCGCGGCTTCGCATCGGTAGTGCAGTCAATGTCAGACCCTTTGGTCAGGTCACCAACTAGTGCGTCTCGTACGACACCACCAACTAGGTAGAGGTTGTAACCATTTGTGTCGAATAACTCAGCTAGGGGCCGAGTCGCTGCTAGGGCAGGCGAGAGTGACTCGGGCAGCGCATCCGAATCCGACCTGATGGCGCGGCGGCTCGCCGCTTGACTCACCGCGCCAGGCGCCGCTGCACTTGCATTGCAGCCTTGACCACGTCTGTTCCGGGGCCGCCACAGCTGGCTGGTTCGGGCCACAATTCAAGGTCACATAGTGCGCCGGCTACGGCATAGGAGGATCGGGCTACTGCCTCAAGGTCGTAGCCGCCTTCTAGTACTGCAACCGTGCGAGGTGCAAGGGTCATGAGCGAACTAACCATGTCGCCATAATCAAATGCCGAATAGCTCAAGTTCGTGAGTGGATCTGAGTGATGACCGTCATAGCCAACCGAGATGAGCATCCAATCTGGGGCGAACTTCTCTAGGGCAGGTTCCAACACTTCATAGATTGCGAGCCGTGCAACATCGCCGGTGGCACGTGCAGGAAGTGGGATGTTGATTGTGAAGCCTTCACCGGCCCCGCTGCCCACTTCGGTGAGGCTTCCGGTGCCTGGATACAGCGGGTACTCATGAATCGATGCATAAAACACATCGTCACGGTCATAGAAGATGTCTTGAGTGCCGTTGCCATGGTGCGCATCGATGTCGACGATGGCGACTCGCTGACCAGCTTCAGCGAGCGAGGCGGCAGCTACCGCAATCGAATTGAACAAGCAAAAGCCCATCGAGGCGTGAGGTGTGGCGTGATGCCCGGGTGGTCGCACCAGACAATACGCACCCCGGTGGTGTCGGGCTGATCCAATGTTGGCCGGTGTGTCTGCGAGTTGCTCAGTCGCTGATATAACCGCGCCGGCTGCTAGCAGCGCCGCCTCGTAGCTTGCGGATCCCATGGGTGTATCGGCGTCAAGATGTCCTCCGCCTAGACCGGCAAGCGTCTTGACACGCTTGATCATCGAATCGGAATGCACCAGCCGTAGTTCTGCAGCGGTAGCTCGCCTCGGTGCATGTGGTGACTCCATCAACTCAGGATCAACCTCAGCGACGCCAGCGAGTGCGGCACGCAAACGATCAGGCCTTTCGGGATGACGCCTGCCGGTGTCGTGCTCAAGGCAGCGGCTGTCAGTAACCACCAGCATGACGAGAGGCTAACGTCCGTCGTTAGGGCAGGACCGGAACGGACGTTGAGGTGGTTAGGCACAAGAGCACGCAAGATGTCGCGTGTCGATCGGGCTAGTCCGGCGTTGATGCCGCTGCGCGTAGGGGCTGCCCGCTTCTGTTATGGACCGCATCAAGGTGACGCCGAGATCGCATATCTCATGCCGATCACAAATGTGCTGACCCTGAGTTGTTCCGTGATTACCGATGCCTGCCGGCAGCTACATAGTTGCGGCTACAGCGCGGTGGTTACGAGTGCTGTAGCCGCTCCTGAACGCGACCAGCTTCAGCGTAATGGCTTTGAAGTCCGCTCAGAGTTGACCGTGTTGACACACGAGATGAGACATCCTCTAGTCGTAGCCGCAACACCGACACTTCGCTTGAGACGTGCCCGGCGTCGTGACACAGCGGCAGTGCTTGATGTGGATAGGGCGGCGTTTCCGAGCGAACTGCGATTTGGAAGAGTTGAATTACAAGAGGCGCTGTCTGTTACGTCGCGGTGTCGCTGGCGGGTAACCGCAGGAAAACGCATCCGTGCCTATCTCATTGCGGGAAGCGACCGCAGCAAGGGTTACATTCAACGGCTCGCAGTACACCCAGATTGGCAGCGTCAAGGCGTCGGTCAGGCATTGGTTGCGGACGCATTGAAGTGGTTTCATGAGACTGGAGCGTCTCAGGCGTTAGTAAACACACTGCCAAGCAACCAAGCTGCCATCTCGTTATACGAGCGCTGCGACTTTCAGATTTCGACTGAACGCCTCACTTCGCTGTATCGCCGCCTGCCATGACCCGGCTCACTGTCGTTGTGGCCCTGACTCTGTCTCTGCTGCTCGGATGGGTAACGGCTGGCACCAGCGTCGCACAAACGGTTGGCAGCGATGTTCCCGCTGATGTGGTGTCTCTTGACTTTGTGACTCAGACGCCCGGCACGACAGACACTCCTGAGACGGTGATATTTCGTGTTGGTGACGCGCCGGGTGTAACTGAAGTCGGCGTGCGAGTGAGACTGTTTGAACCCGCGACAACCAGGCAAGACTTGTGGCTTGCCGCTACGCGACACCCGCCAACTACCGAGTCACACAGTTGGTTTGCGGGCAACCTTGATCTGTCTGTGGTAGCTGGCACCGAAGTAATGGTGTCCGTCGCCATCTCACCTAACCCTGACGCTTCTGAAGCTTCTGAGACAGATGCACCGACCCCGGCTGATTCTGAAGATATCTCTGATGAGATCAGCTTAAGTGGCATACGCCCGGCTTACATCGAATTATTTGATATCGAAGAAGATTCTGTTATTGCGACGCTACGAACGTTCTTGACGCCGCCTGCGCAAACTGTGGAGTCAACCGGTGAGAGGATGCTGGTTGCCGGTGTGGTTGATCTGCGGTTGCCGCCCTCACATCTTGCTGATGGTGGCGCAGGATTTGAGGCCCAGACTCTCAACGACCTGCTTCAAGCAGCACGAAGTCTGTCAACAGATTCAGGTGTGCCGCTACCGATACAAATAAATCCTGAGACTCTTGATGCGCTCACGCTGATTGGTGACGACACGACAGCGTCTGTGCTTACTGCGACTCTTGCGCGTCATGAACTGGTGGCGTTGCCTTGGACAACATTGACAGTCAACGCCTGGGTGGACGTTGACAGATCGGGTGTAGTGGTTGACGGTTTGCGACGCGGCTACGACTCGCTGACCCGGGCCGGATTGAGTTCCACGAACGTGATCGGGCTCGAGGCGACACCATCGTCTGCAGCATTGGCATCTCTTGGCAAACTAGATACTGGGCCACCTGATCTGCTCATTAATCCACTACAGCCTCAACCTACGGACCTGGACATTGAGTTACTGCGAGATCTCGCAACTAAACCAAGCGCGACTCACCTAGCCGCAGAAGTCTTCGAGATTGACGACGCTTCGAGAGTTCCGGTTGTGCATGTCGACACATTCCTGAGTCAACTGCTACACCGCGATGATCCCGAACTAGCTCGGCAGTGGGCTATCAGCGAATTGTGGCGCTTGGCAATTGTTGACTCTCAAGCCACCATAGTCATAGGCGCCGGCCCAGCGAACCTCACAGAACTCCTTGCGTTACTTGAATCGCTACACGCGCCTGTTCAAACAGCCGACACAATCCAGACGCTGCGAACAGCACAGTTGAGTGAAGTTTTCGAGCGCGCCAGGGCAAACACACCAACGGCACTTGAGCTCTCCGATGGCGACATGACTCATGAGTCTGAAACACCGCTGTTTTCTGCAACGAGCCTGTCTGAGTGTTGCGACTTGACACCCGCAGATGCGGACGCTTTCAGCCAGTACCTTGAGCAACGCCAACGTATAGAGGCACGCTTAGATGCCTATGAAGCACTCGTATTCCAACCCAATGCCAATCCCCAAACTCAACCAGCCGTGCTCTTGCAAACACTGGTTGCCGTCAGCGCAAGTGCCTACTTCAACCTCGCGGAGCGCTCCGGATTGCTTGACGCTGTGGATCAACAGATCACGCAACTCATTGGAGGCATCGATTTCGTTAACCGTGGTCGGGTCACTATCACCGAGTCGCCCGCACACGTGCCGCTGACACTGCTCAACAACCGACCTGAGGCTGTCACCGTTGCCTTAACACTCGACTCAGAGCGCGCCAGATTCGCACCACAAACATCCAGAATCGTGACACTGCAACCCGGTCGCAATGACTTGTCGATCATGGTCGCTGCCAATAGTGGCAGTGTCGATGCCGAACTGATCATTACGACTCCCGATCCAGACCGGGCAATCGTGTTGAGCTCAGGAGTGTTGCAACTGCGCAGACTTGACGTCTCTGGTATTGGTTTAGGAGCAACAGTGTGTGGTGGTGTTGCGCTTGCGGCCTGGTGGTTGCGCTCGCTACAGAGGCGTCGCTCTTGTGTGGCCTCTGACGACACTGGTACGGTCACACAACACGAACTCCCCCTGTCAGGAGGCACTCAGCACACTGAGGGCATCGGCCGGTGAAGTCGTTGCGTTGTCTAGAGGCTCAAGGGCTCGCTCTGCTGCCCTGCAAGTGAATCTTCAGGATGTGAAATGACCGTAAGTATCGTCACTGATAGTGCTTCTGATCTACAAGACCACGAATTGTCTGGTCTTGACATACAGATCGTGCCGCTCTACATCCGTTTCGGCGCAGAAGAGTTCGTAGACCGAGAGCAGATTTCGGTTGAAGACTTCTACCGGCGCATGGCCACAAGCGAAGAGTTACCGCAAACTGCGGCTCCCGCACCCGGACGCTTTGAACAAGCATTCAGACAGAGCCTCGAAGCGGGTAGCGAAGCCGTCGTTTGCATCACAATTTCAGCTGCGCTGTCTGCAACTATGCAATCAGCTGTCGGGGCCGCGGAGATTGTTCGAAGCGACACTGATGGTGCGGACATACGGGTGCTCGACAGCAAGTCTGTGACCGCTGGGCTCGGAACACTCGTATTACAAGCCGCACGAGCAGCCGCTGAAGGCGCTGACGCTGACACCATCGAAAAGCTCGTTACGGACGGTTCCGCACGCACTCATGTGCTTGGAACTCTCAACACACTCGAGAACCTGCGCAAGGGCGGGCGCATCGGTGGAGCCCAAGCCATGATCGGCTCAATGCTGTCGATCAAGCCAATTGTCGACATTTCAACCGGCGAAGTCGCTGAAGCAGCAAAGGTCCGGACCCGCCGTAAGGCGCTGTTGTGGCTTCGCAATCATGTACGAGACGCAGGCAACATTGAACACCTAGCTGTGATGGATGGGCAAGCCGATGACGCCTCTGTGCTAGTCAAGATGCTCAAAGGGGTACATGACGGGCCGATTCGAACCGGGCCGACGGGTGCTGTTGTTGGTACCCATGCCGGTCAAGGAGTGCTCGGCGTCGCCTATCAGGAAGCCCGGTAGCTCCCTGGCGAACCATCCGATTGGCACCGCCCGCGGGCATGGGATACCCAAGTCATTCGCTCTAAAGAACCCGACTCGGCGCTTGTTGGCAAGGCTCAAGCAGGCGATCGAGGTGCCCTAGAGGAACTGCTGCGGCTCCATCATGACCTTGTGTATGCGGTGTGTCGTCGTCTGGCTGGCAACGACGAGGACGCTCTTGACGCCACCCAGGAGGCGTTGATAGCGATCGTTCGCGGCCTACCTCGCTTCGGTGGTCGAGCACGATTTAGCACCTGGGTCTACCGGGTAGCGACTAACGCAGCGCTTGATGAACTTCGCAGGCGATCACGCCGGCCAGCAGTTGCGTTGCTGCACGACTCCACCCAACCGCTAGGGGCTCAGAGCTCAGATCCTGCTGCAGCTGCCCTGCGTGTCGACATCGACTCTGCGCTGGCAGCGTTGCCCGAACACTTCCGGGTTGCGGTCGTGTTGCGGGACGTGGTCGGATGCAACTACGCCGAGATTGCCAAGATTCTCGACATCCGACCCGGAACTGTCCGCTCACGCATCGCCCGGGGACGGGCACGGCTAGCTCTGGTCTTGCGAGACGAACCCGAAACGGGGGGCAAGCACTCGGCACGTAGAAATAAGCCGACAATTTCCGGGAACCGGCAGCACCCACACAAACGTCTTAAGGGCGAAACCAACTAGCGATGGATGATCATCACTTGACTCTTGACGAGCTGGTCTCGTCGTATATCGATGGCGAGACGACACCGGAACAAGCCACTCAGATGAGCCAGGACCCTGCATATGTGTCGCGCCTTGAGGAGATGACCACGGTTCGTGACGCCGTTGCTGCGCCCGTAGCGGCACCAACACCAGATCAACAAGACCGCATCATCGCTGCGGCCCTCGCCAGCGCGCACGAAACCCGAACTCAAGGTGATCGCGCCGGAAGTGATGATGCCACCGTTGTGCCGCTGAGACGCGAGAGGCGGTGGCAGTCGCCACTGCTACTGGCCGCTGCGGCAATCGTGTTGATTGCTGCCGTAGTCGGCGCGGCACTGCTTAGCGACACCACCGATGAGAGCATCACATACCTCGCTAGTGATAGCCCAGACATGGCTGCCGATGAGGCCATGGCATCAGCGGAGATGGATGACGCAAGCGTCGAGGAAGCACCAGCAGAGTTCGCTGATGACGGTGCCGCAGATGACGTCTTGGAATCCTTCGACGCCGAGTCAGCGTCAGCCGAAGAGTGGATGGCTGAGGCTGAAGCACAATCGGACTTTGCTGATGAGGAAGCTGACATCGACAGCGACGATGCCACGATGTCAGCTGACGGTGAAGTTTTGCTGGCTGAGCCAGAGTCCGAGATGGGCGCGATGATGTCAGAAGCCGAGCCAGCTAGCGAAGGTGAAGAAGAACTTGTCGCGACTGGTATTGACACCAGCGCTGCTACTGAAGCCACAGAGCTGGCGCTCTCTGGTGCCGAAGAAGCCAGGCAGATCATTGACCTCGGTGTCGTTGAGAACCTTGACGCTTTGATGAAATTGATCGGTGATGATCTGTCACAAGACGATCTGTCACAACAAGCCGCCGATGTAGCTGAAGGCCAGTCGATCCCCGCTTGCGCGACTGTGCTTGATGATCACATCGCCGCTGAAGACTTAGTTGTGATGGCCTGGGTTGATGCAGTTGTGGAGGACCTCTCATCAACGTCGATCAGGGTTGCGATTGTCGATCACGACGACGGCGTGTCAGCGATCACAGCCGTTGAGCCAGACTGCGAGCTACACACGCACACATCGCACTCCTGAGATCAGCCGGAGTCAGTGACATTGGGCACCCCATCTTCTGAGCATCCTTCACAGCGGTAGGCTCCGGCGCATGTCAGGCGCAGAGCCCTCTGACAGCGGTGAGAGGCCCCGCCTGAGCATCGGTCCCGATGAGTGGCCCTCAACCGTTGCTGACAAGATCGTTGAGGTTGTCGACACCGTCAAAACCAAGACAACAGATCGTGTTGTACTGGCAGTCCGTGTTGTTGTCTATTCGCTAGTGATTGCTGTAACTCTGATCAGCCTGATGGTGTTGTTGGTGATCGCATCGGTGCGTATGGCTGATGCCTACCTCCCGATAGGCGATGGGGTTGGCTCGGCAACCTGGGCTGCTCACGGCTTTGTCGGTGCGTTCCTTATGGTTCTGGGTCTGGGAGCGTGGCGTTCCCGTAGCGGCTCAGCAAGACCATTCGTTATCGCTTTGATTCTCGATCTGTTGTTTGTGATCGGCATCATCTTCTACGGGGTTATCCGGGCGTTAACTTGAACTCTCCAGCTACAAGCACCGAGCAGCAGGGCAGGAAGTGAATAGCGACAAGCGTGACACGGCCGCCGATGTCAGCCATGAGGTGGTGATTGTTGGTTCGGGGCCGGCTGGTCTCACAGCTGCGATCTACACAGCTCGTGCCAACCTGAAACCCATCGTGTTCGAAGGCGAACCGAGCTCAACGAGCGATCAGCCAGGTGGACAGTTGATGCTCACAACTGATGTTGAGAACTATCCGGGCTTTCCGGATGGGGTAATGGGCCCTGACCTGATGCAGCGTTTCAGGAGTCAAGCAATCCGGTTTGGCGCTGAGATTCACACTCTCAAGGTGACCCGAGTCGATCTATCTTCGCAGCCTTATGGCATCTGGACTGGGGATCCGCATTCGGTGGAACCTTCAGTTCGAGCTATGACAGTGATCATCTCAACGGGTGCTGAGTCGCTGATGTTGGGACTCAAGGGCGAACTCGACCTGGTGGGTCATGGCCTCTCTACCTGCGCTACCTGCGACGGCTTCTTCTTCCGCAATCAGCACATCGCGGTGATCGGTGGGGGTGACTCCGCCATGGAAGAGGCCCTGTTTCTCACCAGGTTTGCATCGAAAGTCACCGTGGTACATCGCCGAGACGCCTTGCGAGCATCCAAGATCATGCAAGATCGTGCCTTTGCCAATGAACGCATTGAGTTCCTATGGGACAGCGTTGTAGATGCCTACATCGGTAGCGACATGCTCAAGGGCTTGAGAATTCGCAATGTCAAGAGCAACCATCTCTCAACCCTGGATGTGACCGGTTGCTTCATCGCCATTGGTCACAAGCCAAACACGGGTCTGTTCGCAGGGCAGTTGCCGATGAAAGACAACGGGTATCTGATTACCGAAGCAAACTCCACTCGGACCGGCGTTGAAGGTGTCTTTGCCTGCGGCGATGTACAAGATGACTACTACCGTCAGGCGGTTACCGCGGCCGGCTCTGGTTGCATGGCAGCGATAGAAGCAGAGCGATATCTCGAGGACCACAGCTCCTAGGTAACGAAAAGACTCCGGTCACTCGATTATGTTGTAGCAAGCCGGTTCCCCACTCCAAGAAGCCTCAATAGCCTCCAAACGGATTCAAATAGAAGGAAAACACGACATGGCAGGTTCCACAGTCACACTCGACTCCACCACCTTTGACGAAGAGATTCAAGGATCGGCAATCCCAGTTCTCGTCGACTTCTGGGCAGAGTGGTGCGGGCCGTGCAAGATGATTGCGCCGATCCTTGAAGAGATCGCAACAGAACAGCAAGGCAAGCTCAGGATCGCAAAGTTGAACGTCGATGACGCGCCTCACATCGCCCAACGCTTCGGTGTGATGAGCATCCCGACCATGATCGTGTTCAACGACGGTCAAGCTCAGAAGCGGATGATCGGCGCAAAGCCGAAGGCTGCCCTACTTAACGACCTCGCGGACTTCCTCTAGCAAGAGTTCCCGCTAGAACACGGGCTGATACCGATCAGCCTCGGCGGCCCGGACACGAAATCTCAAGTCTGCGAGCGTCAGCGACGTGGGTTTGTCTAGTACCCCCAGCGAAAGACACCCCAGCGTCAGGCACTCCAATGGGTTGATCCGTCGAGCAAATGACGCCACTAAAGCCCCGCTGCCGCTCAGGCTGGGTGACTCAGGTGACGCCGTGCTTGACATGCAACAGCGACTCACGCTCGCGGGTTTCCCCACAGGCGGTGAGCTACGCGAGTTTGGTGAGCTAACAGAAGTCTCGGTCCGGAATTTTCAGAAGGCGAGAGGCCTGCTTGTCGACGGCATCTGCGGTGCCATCACATGGAGTTCCTTGATTGAAGCAGCCCACCGGCTCGGGGATCGGTTGCTGTATTACCGCTCGCCCATGATGCGAGGCGATGACATCGAGGACCTACAACGCCGTCTGGGCCGCCTCGGTTTTGATGCCCGCTGGATTGACGGAATATTCGGGCCAAGTACTCAAGCCGCGACGCGCCAGTTCCAGCAAAACGTCGGATTGCCAGCAGATGGTGTTGTCGGTCGCTCAACGGTCGTTGCCCTTGATCGCTTAACAAGCACGTCAACTGAACGCATAACGATCGCGGCAGTACGTGAACGGGAGCGGCTCCTGTACCAGCCATCAGTTGTGCGAGGCAGACGGATCGTGCTCGGTGACACGGGCCAGGTGCCAGTTGTTGTGCAGTCCCTAGCGAGACGGCTTCGTCGTTCTGGCGCACAAGTGCTGGCTTTGAGTACGCCTGAAATGAGTCACCATGCCAGAGTCTCGAACCGCTGGAGTGGAGACGTGTACCTAGGGGTCACCCTCGCCGACGACAATCTAAGTGTCTCGTACCTCGCTACTGATGGCTTTGAATCAATTGGCGGACGTGCCCTCGCGCACTATTGCAGGGATCAATTGCAGCAGCTATTTGCCAAGGACGTACCAGCCACAGCAATGCGCCTGCCGATCTTGCGGGAGACACAGATGCCGGCAGTGTGGTGTCGGATCGGGCCTGGATCATTAGTGGTGACACACGCACCCCAGATTGCTGAGTGTTTCACAGAGGCCCTTACGAGGTGGTGTCAGGATCCGTTCCCTAGTCGCGGGGCCAAGAGTGTCTCGGTGTCTGAGACTTCCAGTGACTCCTAAGTTTTGTGTCGGTCGCCACACACACCCAGAAATGCGGGGATGATTGGTGAGCGTTTACGCGCGGAGCGGCGCCGCGGTAAATCTTCAGGGCTAGGCCGGATCCGCTGAACTGAGACGTATTTTCCTGCGGGTGTACTCCACTGCGAGTTGAACCTACAGCCTGTGCGAGTCAGCATCGGCACATATTGCCAATGCTTAGATGTCTCATCTGACACAGAGACCACTAACTCTCCGCCAATGTTCAACAGTGGCAACCCACACTCAGCAAGTTCTGAACTCGGTCCGAAGCGCCGAGCAACCACCACATCGAAGCTCGCTCGGGTTTCGGGAGATCGGGCCGACTGTTCAATCGTCGCATGTTCAACCCGAACCCGATCTACCAACCCACACATGCGCACGGCTCGCATCGCAAGGTCACAGCGTCTCTCACTTGAGTCAACAAGAGTCCAGCGAGTGTCAGGTAACTCAAGTGCTAGCAGTACTCCCAACACACCAGCGCCCGTGCCGCAGTCAGCAACTCTGAGCCCACAACGTCGACGCCAATCCGGGTTGATGTAACCGAGCGCATGTTGATGGAGCATCTCAACTGGTACTTCGCCCACCACGCCCGAGGCTCGAGCCGGTTTCCAAGCCTGCTCCAGCAACACAAATCGGTCCACTGGCATCATGGCTCAGTGGATTCCCAGTGAATCCTCAGGTGGATTCTCAGTGGACTTGTGGCGCGAGTGCGAACCGAACTCGCTGACCACAAACTGGTGCTGGAGCTAGTCCCCTTCAGGCTCAAGCACGACACGGCGGTTGGGTTCATGGCCGTGACTCCGGGTGCTCACCCCATCGACTGCACCAATGGCGTCATGCACAATCTTGCGATCAAAGCGACTCATCGGTTCAAGCATGAATGACTCACCCGAGTCGATGACATCGTCAGCGACCTGACGTGCAAAGTTGCCGAGCGCTTCAGCACGGCGAGCCCTAACCCCTCCAATGTCAACACGGATCTTGCCATCACGGATCGAACCGCCTGATCTTTGAAGCACAGTACGCACGAGTTCATCAACTGCGTGTGCTGTCACACCTCGTCGTCCCACTAAGAGTCCTATGCCTTCACCATGAACATCAATCTTTAGCACTCCCGCATCGATGTCATGGCGTGTGAAACTCACTGAGAGTCCCAACTTGTCAGCAATGTTGGCTACAAAGTCTTCAGCGATATCGGCTTGTTCCAGCAAGGTTGGTCGGGCAACACCAGCAGATTGTGTCTTTTGCTGCTGGGGCTGACTCTTGCGGCGAGGACGCATGGGACGTCTCGAGGGCTTCGGTGATTGTCGAGTACTGCCAGCACTCTCCTGCGCAGGTCCTGGCTTGCGGCCTCGTCTGGCTTGGGAACTCGAGGATCCAGTCTTGGTGGACTTAGTCGGGCCAGTTTGGGGCTTTTGAGGTGACTGCGCACTGCCAGTAGAGCCTTGCTTTTGTGCTGCTCGACGATTCGCTGAGTTGCGTGATCTCCCAGTTTTAGACCTGACCGGAGTCGGGATGATCCTGGCCCGAACTCTGGCTTCTTCCTTCAGCCGTCCGAAGAGCCCCGTTTTCGGTTCAGAGATGATCTCAAACTCAGCGTCAGACTCGTGAACTCCCAGGTGAACGAGAGCCTGCTCTTTTGCTTGCTTTACCGAGACTGCTCGGACTTCCAACCACTCCATTGCGAACTTCCTTGTGGAGCACGAGGGTCAACGCCTTTTCCTTTTGCTTCGGCTGCGGTTCTGCGCACCCCTATTGGGACGCGAACCAGGGGGAGTCGTGCGTCCACCCCCTGACCGGTTCCGCGACCGGTTCCGCGATGGTGCTTTGCCAGTTCTGCCCTTACGGGAACTGCTCGCACTTGACGCCGAACGGTTGCTTCGATTCCGTCTCTGAGGTGCGTTGGCGCGCCTTTGTGGCGCCCTTCCACGCGAACTGCTTCGATTGTCGCGCTTGGGGGTTGGCGCGCCCTTGCTCCGAGTCGTTGACTTAGTGTTCGGCGCTGTCTTGGTACCACCACGTGCGCTTGTGTCTTTGCCTTTTGCAATCTTGGCTTTAGACGCGTCCGCTTCACGTTGGCGTGCTGCCTTAGCACCCAAGGAGTCATCACCGGTGTAGAACGATTTCGTTATGTATGCCTGCTGAATGATTCGGTAAGTGGCAGAGACAATGAAGTAGACCGAGACAGCAGCCGGAATAGAGAAGGAGATGACCGGCAAGAAGTAAGGAAACAGCTTCATGATCATTTGGGTCTGTTTGTTAACGACTGAAGTCTGGCGCTTCTGGATCTGGTGCTGCTGATAGAGCCCGGTCACCAGGATCAGCACCAGCATCAGCAGATAAGGCAGGAACTGGATGACTCCCGCCGATAGGGCCTGGCTGGGAGTGCGCGACAAGTCAAACCCCAGCGACAACATCTCAGTGTTCTCACTCAGGTTGCGGTAGAGATCTGTGTCACGTGACACAAAGTCGGGATCAAAGGCAAGTTCGCCACGATTGATGGGAGTCCCACTGAACCGTGGGATTGTCCCTGGCGCGACATTGGAGCTCTCGACGTGCTGAAGTGAGGTGTAACCGAGTTGACTTCCGATCTCAGTTGCTCGGCGAGTTAGGCCCCTAACAACCTGATACAGCACCAGAAAAACGGGGGCTTGAACAAGCACTGGAAGGCAACTTCCCATGGGGTTAATGCCGTGTTCGCGGTAGAACTCCATCGTCGCTTGCTGCATCGCTTGACGGTCACCGCGGTGCTGATTCTGGATGCGTTTGAGTTCCCCAGCGTGTTGTGACATCTCCAACATCGAGCGAATGCTCTTGAGTGTCAGCGGGGTGGCGAGAATCATCGCACACAACGTCAGCATCGCGATCGCGAAGCCGTATGAGGGAACTATTGAGTAGAACCAGGCAAGTACCGTGGCAACGAGATCGAACATCGGATCAAACACGAGTCACTACCTCGTTCTGGAGACTCTGAGGATTCTGTGGTCTGTCAGGGCTTGAAGGTACTGGGTCCCATCCCGTCGGAGCCCACGGATGACATCGCAGCAGTCTGCGCGCAGCAAGCCAGGTTCCTCGCCTTGCTCCGTGGACTTCAAGTGCCTCGACTGCATAGCTTGAACACGACGGCACATACCTGCAAACCGAGACACGCCAAGCCATGGCGGATTGATACGCACGCACTCCACGAAGCAGTATGCGAGTGAGCAGTGTCATTGTCATTGCGATGTGGCAACCCTGGTGTGTCCGAGAGCGCCAAATAGCTCTTCGATTGTCTTACTCAGTTGCACCGGTGACAGATGTTCAATCGTAGCCGTAGCCCCCAGAACGTATTCGCCCTGTAGTGGGGTCACAGTGCCTTGCTCAACGAGTTCCCGAAGCGCTGCTCGCAGCCTGCGACGGGTTCTGTTGCGAACGACTGCATTGCCAACCGATCGAGGAACAGCCAGGTGAATTCGCGCTCGGCGGTCGCCACGAAACGTCAATCGCAGCGGGTAACGACGTACATGTACCACGATCGCACCTCGCCAAACAGAGAACCCACAGAGACGGTTAGCGGCTATGCAGCTAGGCGACTACGTCCCTTACGTCGACGCGACTTAAGCACGGACCGGCCTCCACGAGTACGCATCCTGGCGCGGAATCCGTGTTTCCGATGTCTTTTCCTTACGTTAGGTTGAAAGGTGCGCTTCACGAATTCCTCCTGGGGCGCGTGACGCACGCCCTTTGTCTGACCGTCACCACTTTACGGAAGCTGTGGATAGACGGCTCCGCTCGTCCAACCGTAGGCGCCTCCCAGACATGCGACAACCCTCAAAAATCCGCTCCAGCCGCTTAGCTGTTACAAGCCTTCAGCGGACCGAAGTGGGGCAATGTCTGCAAACGATATCTGTGCAACTAGAACTTCAGCTTTGCAATTTGAGATGTGGCGCATACGTCTCTAGCTAGACGTATCCCGACCCGCCTAGCCCCGTGCGGGCAAGTGGTCACGATGCTGCTACGTTCCGGCCGCTCACAGCGCCGACCCAGACAGCTCAAGTGCGCGCCCCCGTTCGGGCGGGTAACAAAACATTGTCCACAGCCGTGGAAAAGGTTGTGGAAGAAAGGAGCACAATCGGTGCCAACAGCGGACGAAGGCAATGAGATCTGGAGCAATTGCGCCCACATCATCCGGAGCAAACTGAGCGAGGCGGTGTGGAACACCACCTTTAGAGGTGCCCGAGTTAGCGCCTATGACCAGAGCGCTTTGGTGATTGCAGTTCCAACCAGCCTCCAGAAGGCTCGGATCGAACGTCGCTATGTCGACATGATCGCAGAAGCCGTTGACGATACGACTGACTCCCCCCTTGATGTGCGCATCGAGATCGACTCCAACTGGCGCCAGCCCGAGCGCGACCCGACACCTCCCCGCTCGACTAGCAGACAGACGCCAGACCCCAAGGACCTAGAGGGGCTCCGGCGCCGGACTAACCAGCGCGGAACAGACCGGCGATCAAGCACCGCCAACTCCGGGCTCAATGCCACATCTCGCCTCACGTTCGAACAGTTCGTCACAGCCAGCTCCAACCAGTTCGCTCACGCCACAGCACGAGCTGTGGCGGAAGCCCCAGGTAACGCCTACAACCCACTCTTCATCTACGGTGCCGCAGGTCTCGGCAAGACACATCTGCTGCACTCCATTGGCCACTATGTAGATACGCACTTCCATCACAAGAAGGTCTGTTACACGACGCTAGAGAAGTTCCTCAATGAGTTCGTGAGTGCCATCCGCAACAACACACAGCCGGAGTTCAAGCGGCGTTACCGCACCAACGATGTCCTGCTCGTCGATGACATGCAGTTCATGGAGGATAAGGAAGGCCTTCAGGAGGAGTTCTTCCATACCTTCAACGATCTGATCCAAGGCGGCAAGCAGATTGTGATGTCGTCGGATCGACCACCGGATCAGATACCAAGCCTGGAAAACAGGATGCGCAGTCGCTTTAAGTCTGGGTTGCTCGCTGACATTCAACCGCCAGACCTGGTTACCCGTCTAGCAATTCTCAACAAGAAGGCCGAGTACGAGAACGTCACTATTCCGGCTTCAGTGATGACGTTCATCGCCGAGAACATCACAGACTCCATCCGTGAACTTGAGGGTGCCTTGACCAAGATCACCGCCTACACAAGCCTGATTGGTAGACCGTGCACCCTAGAACGAGCCAAGGGACTGCTAGCCGATCTCATCACGCCCCATGCTCGGCCCACAGTTACCGTCCGCAAGATCCTGCAAAAGGCATCGGAGATCTCGGGCATTCCAGTTGATCAGATCGTCGGAACTAGTCGTAGACGTCCAATTGTTGAGGTGCGCCAGATCGCCATGTACGTCACGCGTAACGAGACCGACCTGTCCTTTCCGAAGATCGGAGAGGCTTTCGGTAATCGCGATCACACCACGGTGATACACGGTGTAAAGAAAATCGAACAACTGATCGTTGACGATGTTGAAATGCGAAACAAGGTCCAAACGCTTCGCGACAGCGTTGTGGCACGCACTTGAATCGGTGTGATCGGTGGAGTGCGTGTTCGGGAGCAATCGACATCGGCATCGACATCGACATCAGCGTCAGCGTCGGCGTCACCACACCGCTGGAGTGGCAGGCCAAGCTGGGGACCGACCCTGTTGGAAGCGCTGCAAAACCTGTGTTCACTCTCACATCTACCAACAGAACCCGGTGTCACACGCGACGACGATCTGGACCCCACAGCATCACAGTTGAAAACGGAAGCGTTGCAATTGCACCGGTCCTGGGCAATGGTCCACGGTCCACAGCACCTACTGATTCCACTACATCCAAACTAAAGAATGAGGGAGAAGCAATAGTTCCATGGGCATGAAGTTCCGCTGCGAGCGAGACACTCTGCTATCGGCGCTCACTGTGGCCGTGAGAGCGGTCGCCTCCACCACCTCAAGCCGGGCAGCTTTGACCGGTGTTCATCTGCGCCTCGACGACAACACTCTCGTGGTGACTGGCAGCGATCTAGACCTGACTCTGTCGGTGACATCTGAGGTCGCTGGTGACGAAGACGGGATAGCCGTAGCGCCAGCTCGACTGCTCGCTGATGTGGTCCGGGCATTGCCTCAAGGGGCCATCGACTTTGATGCAAGCGACGCCGAAGCAAGGCTTGTTGCAGGGCCGTCGAAGTTCTCTATCAGAATGATCCCGTCGCTGGACTATCCCCAGCAAGTCTTCGCGGGGTACGGCGATGACGCTGAGCCAGCTTTTGGGTCACCGGTCAATCTGGGAGCCGCAGAGTTTCGTGACGCACTCGCCCAGGTTGTGCGTTCCGCCTCAACAGATGACTCGCGTCCCATCCTCACTGGCGTTTTGATGGCGGCCGAGAACGACAGCGGCCTGCGGCTGGTTTCCACTGACTCATACCGGCTGTCGTTGCGTGATCTAGAAGGATCGTCGATCCTCGGCGAGCGCCAGAAGGTACTTGTGCCGAGCCGGGCGCTAGGCGAACTGCGGCGGCTGATCCCCGACTCCGAAGAAGTCACGCTGCGTCTCGCCGAGCATTACGCCCAATTTGAGGTTGGCCCTGTCAATCTGACGACACGACTGATCCCGGGCGACTTCCCCAACTACAACGGGTTAATCCCCACCGACCATCCGAATCGACTGACGGTTGAACGCGAGAATCTGCTAGAGGTTGTCAAGCGTGTTCGTTTACTAGCCCAGGACTCGTCTCCGGTAAGGCTGACGATGACCGAGGGCAACCTCAAAGTGAGCGCGGTGACCCAAGATGTTGGTCAGGCTAATGAATCAATGCCAGCTACCTATGACGGCGACGACCTTACAATTGCGTTCAACCCGGCGTATCTCGTTGATGGCATTGAGGCTGTTACTGGTGACGAGGTGACTCTTGAAAGCGCTGATGCGGTAAAGCCTGCCTTGTTGCGCCCGGTGGGTGACGAGCAGTTCGTGTACCTGCTTATGCCCGTTCGGGTCTAACGCCTCACTGAACAATCGATCTAGAACCGCAGTGAGGGTCTGCACCTGCAGTGGGCCTAGGTGCGTGTTGCATGCCCAGTCATGCAAGTAACTTCGCTTCGGTTAGTTGATTTTCGTTCATATACGGTTGCAGAGGTAGCCTTTGGTAAAGGACTCACCGCAGTAATCGGCGCAAATGGTCAGGGTAAGACCAATCTTCTTGAGTCGATCTGCGTAGCTGCTGGTGCTGGATCACTTCGAGGAGCCAGCGACGCAGCTCTGATACGTCACGGTGCAGATGTTGGCTTGATCCGTTGTCAAGCGCTTCATGACACGGGCCGGGATCTGCTGATCGATGTAGAAATAGCAAGGCGGCGACCCAACCGATCAACCATTAACGGTCAACGCGCAACCCGAATAGATCTTTCTGAGGCGCTCAACGTGACAGTGTTCGCTCCCGATGACCTGGCATTAGTCAAGGGCGAACCCGCTGGACGGCGTCGCTGGATCGACACAGCACTTAGTGCGGTGCGTCCTAGCAGCGCCGGGTTAAGGAGTGATCTCGACAAGATCTTGCGCCAGCGAAACGCCCTGTTGCGCCAAGCCGGCGGACGCATCAGTGTTGATATCTCGGTCACACTTGACGTGTGGGACTCAAGGCTCGCGGCCGTTGGAGATGAACTGCGTAAGCGCCGGATGGCTCTTATCGAAGTCATGCACGACGATCTGGCTTCCAGCTATGCGTGTGTCAGCGGCCAGGAGGGATCCGCAGGCATCAAATACGTGTCGTCATGGGGATCTGGACCGCTGCAGCAAGCGCTGCTTGACGCACGTGACACCGATCTGCGTCGCGGTGTGACTACGGTCGGCCCTCATCGTGACGACGTGTCGTTGTGGATCAATGGCTTACCGGCGCGCACTCATGCTTCACAGGGTGAGCAGCGTTCGATGACGCTGGCGATGCGCCTCTCCGTCGATGCTGTGGTAAGGCGCAGTCGAAACGTGCATCCTGTGCTGTTGTTGGATGATGTCTTTTCTGAGTTGGATGCTGCGCGAGCAACAGCTTTGATCGAGGCATTGCCCGAGGGTCAGAAAATCATCACCGCGGCCGGCGAACTTCCTGTTGGGATCGCACCACAACGCAGGATCCTTGTCGAGCAAGGCAAACTCGCTGTGGATCAGCCGTGAACGATCCCGGACCACGACGGCTAGGCGAAGCCCTAGATGTGCTTCTAGGTACATTCAATGCGCCATCGAGTGATGTGTTGTTCACCGTGTTTGGATGCTGGGATCAGATTGTGGGCCCAGCAGCAGCGCGCCACTGCAAACCGATCTCGCTTGATAGCGGCCGTCTCGTCGTAGCAGCGTCAGACCCAATGTGGGCAAGCGAGATAGGTTGGTTAAGTAGCACGATCGTGAATCGAATCAACGATACATGTGGATCTAACCGTGTTGAATCAATGGTCGTGCGGGTAGTACCAGATTTTAGTTAGTGGAAGTCATTGCTTGAGTGAATATTCGATGAGACAAGGAGGAGTGTCCAATGCTAAATCCGAAGGTTAAGCGGTTATGCCAAGCAGCGAATTACGCTGCTCTCACAACACTATTCCCGAACGGTCAGCCTCAGACTCACATAATGTGGGTGGACTGTGACGACAATGAACTGTTCACAATACCGAGATACACAGGGCCAAATGCCGCAATACAGTTGTTAATTCGACCGTTACTGTCACCGTGTGGGATGCCAACAACCCCTACTCTTATGTCGAGGTAAGGGGTACAGTGGGTGGTTACATCAAGGGTGACGAAGCTCGCTCTCACATCGACACACTTGCACGCAAATACACCGGAGAGAACTACGCCAATCAAGTTCAATCTGAGCGGGTTATTTTGAGGATACGACCGACGCGTCAATACATTCACTGAGTCGAGGCCTATTGTCTTAGTAGGCTCCGGTTGATTTGGGGTATCAGATCTCGATATTCGAGAGGCCAGCTCTGCCCGTTTAGCGCGGCGCGGTGGTAGAATCGGCGACCATGCTGGGCGCCGCGCTAGACGATGAGCAAGGGGCTCACGAACAGAACGTGTCTTCTGTGGGCAGCGCCTCCTATGGCGCCCGCGACATCAAAGTACTTGAGGGACTTGAGGCCGTGCGCCGCAGACCCGGCATGTACATCGGGTCCACTGGTCCGACCGGGCTACATCACCTCGTCTGGGAAGTTGTCGACAACTCCGTTGACGAGGCAATGGCAGGGTTCTGCACCCGGATCGAGGTAACCCTCCACGCCGACGGCTCCTGTGAGATCTCCGACAACGGCAGGGGCATCCCCGTGGGCGTGCGTGCCGAATACGACGGGCTGTCCGCTGCCGAGCTAGTCCTGACACGATTGCACGCTGGGGCCAAGTTCGGGGGACACGGATACAAGATCTCCGGCGGTCTCCACGGTGTTGGGATCTCGGTCGTCAACGCCTTGTCCAGCAGACTCGAAGCCAAGATCTACCGCTCTGGCAAGTGCCACAGCATGAGCTTCGTCAACGGCGGCGAACCAGAGCGACCGCTTGAGTCGAGACACGAACTCGGCGCCTTCGATCGCACCGGTACGACGATTCGTTTCTGGCCTGACGACACAGTTCTTGATGACGTCAGATTCCGTTACCAGACCGTCATCGAACGCCTCGAGATGATGGCTTTCCTCAACCGTGGTCTTGAGATCTGTGTACGTGATCTGCGTGATCTTGAAAAGGAACAAGCCCAGTGGAAGTGCTACCAATACAACGGTGGCATCGTCGATTATGTGCGCCGTCTCAATCAGTCAAAGTCGAGTCTCTTTGATGCTGTAGGACACTACGCCGATTCAGAAGTCATTGAGGACAACCCGCACGAGGTTGAAGTTGCATTCCAGTGGAGTATGGGTTTCAACACCGATGGTATACACAGCTTCGCAAACGGTATTGCGACCATTGATGGCGGGATGCATGAACAGGGTTTTCGCTCGGCGCTTACCCGCACTGTTAATCGTTATGCACGAGAGAAGGGAATCCTAAAAGAGAAGGCAGAGAACCTTCACGGTGAAGACATCCGTGAAGGATTGACAGCCATAGTCAGTGTCCGGATTGGTAATCCCCAGTTTGAGGGTCAGACTAAGGGCAAGCTAGGCAACATGTCTATGCGTTCATTCGTAGAGCGCGTAACTAATTCAAGACTTGCAGAGTGGCTTGAAGAGCATCCTGTGGAGTCAAAGAAGATTGTCGCCAAAGGTATCGCTGCTTCAGTAGCGCGAGAAGCGGCAGCTCGTGTCCGTTTGGAGGTTCGATCAAAGTCTCTGCTTGATGGTGCAGGCATGCCTGACAAACTCAAGGACTGCTCGTCTCGGGATGCTGCCAGGCGAGAGCTCTTCATTGTGGAGGGTGACTCAGCGGGTGGTTCGGCGGTGCGTGCTCGCAATCCCGAAACTCAGGCAGTGTTACCGATTCGCGGCAAGATTCTGAATGTAGAGCGTGCCCGTATTGATCGAATGCTCAAGAACAACGAGATCAAGGCACTCACAGCCGCGATCGGTGCAGGGATAGGTGATGCCGACATCCCGGAAGATGATGAGTCATCTAGTGACACCGGCAGCAATGGTCGAACAAACGGATCCAGACCGATGCGGAGTTATCGGGGTTACTCCGATGGATTCAATGTTGACAAGGCGCGCTATCACAAAGTAATCGTTCTTGCTGATGCCGATGTCGACGGTAGTCACATTAGAACGCTGCTATTGACTTTCTTTTACCGGCAGATGCGCCCGTTAGTGGAAGCGGGATATGTCTACGTGGCTCAGCCACCGTTGTATTCCACCAAAATCTCAAACTTAAAGACGGTGTACTTGCTCGACGATGCTGCCAAGGATTCGTTTCTACGGGAGCGGCCCAAACACAAGCGTGAGTTTCAGAGACTCAAGGGTTTGGGCGAGATGGACTGGCAAGAGCTTCGGACCACGACCATGGATCCGGGCTCTCGAAGTCTGTTGCGTGTCTCTGTGGAACAGGCAGCTATTGCTGATGACGTCATCTCCATCTTGATGGGTGATGACGTTGAGCAGCGCAAGAACTTCATCGTCAGGAACGCTCGCGAGGTTCGCAATCTTGACTTCTGAGCGCACTGCACGACGGTCATGAGCGACTTAGGACCTGACTTAACACCAAGACCAATTGCTCCAGCTCATGCTGAGGATGTCGAAGAGACTCCTGGTGTCCGCCCCGTGGAAATCCAAGACGAGATGGAGAGCTCGTTTCTGGATTACGCAATGTCGGTCATCATCTCGAGGGCTCTCCCCGACGCTCGTGATGGTCTAAAGCCAGTCCACCGCAGGATCCTGTGGTCAATGTTTGACCAGGGATTCCGTCCCGATCGGGGCTATGTCAAGTGCGCCCGTGTCGTTGGAGACGTGATGGCACGGTTTCACCCTCATGGGGACTCTGCCATTTATGACGCTCTAGCGCGCATGGCACAGCCATTCTCGTTGCAACACCCACTGATTGACTTCCACGGCAACTACGGATCCCAGGAAGACCCACCAGCTGCGGCCCGCTACACCGAGTGCCGGCTTGACGCACTTGCCATGTCGATGCTTGCTGACATCGGCGAGCAAACCGTCGACTTCATAGACAATTATTCAGGCGATTTCATCGAACCGTCGGTACTGCCGGCACGGTTACCGAATCTGCTGGTGAACGGTAGTCAGGGAATCGCAGTGGGGATGGCTACGAACATCCCACCCCACAACCTCGGTGAAGTAATCGATGCGGTGGTATTGCTTCTTGAGGACCCCGAAGCAGGTATCAAGGATCTGCTGACCTGTGTGTCGGGGCCTGACTTTCCCACCGGCGGCCGTATTCTCGGTCGAGCAGGTTTTGAGACGGCTTACCTGACCGGTCGAGGCTCGGTGAAGATGCGAGCCGAGATCTCTACAGAGGAGATTCAGGGCCGGACCTACCTTGTGGCGAAGGCACTCCCGTATCAGATTTCGGCAAGTTCGGTAGCGCGCAAGATCGCTGACCTAGTCAACGCGCGTGAGCTTGATGGCATTGCTGATATCAACGATGAATCATCCGGTGATGACACTCGCTTCGTGATCAAACTGAAGCGTGACGCAAACCCAGAGGTTGTGCTGAACAATCTTTGGAAGTATACGCCGCTGCAGTCGAATTTCGCTATGAACATGGTGGCGCTCGTTGATGGTGTGCCACGGACGTTGACATTGCGTGATGCTCTTGTTGCCTACGTCAAGCATCAGATCGAAGTTGTAACGCGCCGTACGCAGTATCGCCTTGAGACTGCTCTGGCGCGACTGCACATTGTTGAAGGGCTGCTACGAGCACTTGATGTAATCGATGAGATCATTGCCCTGATCCGAGCGTCTGCTGACACGGCGTCGGCGCGCTCAGCACTAAGGGCTGAACCGTTCGAGTTCACTGAGATCCAGGCCAATCACATCCTCGACATGACGTTGTCACGACTGACGAGACTCGGTCGTGAAACGCTTGAACAAGAGGCGGCTGCGAAGCGTGAATTGATTGCTGAACTCCAAGCATTGCTTGCCGACGAGTTCCGCTTGAGAATGCTGATCCGTGAGGAACTGCTGGAGATCTCACGGAAGTTCGCAGTTCAAAGGCGTTCCCGGATTGAGATCGATCCGGGTGAACTCGTCATCGAAGATCTCATCGATGACGAAGATCTCATATTCACCATGTCGGCGTCTGGCTATGTCAAGACCGTGCAAGCTGATGAGTTCCGTTTGCAGGGTCGAGGTGGCCGAGGTGTCGCAGGCACCAAGCTAAAGGATGCTGACACCGTCACGCATCTGATCCACACGACAGCGCACTCGTATTTGTTGTTCTTCAGTAATCGTGGTCGGGTATACAGGCTTAAAGCGCACGAGATACCGGTTGCGAGCCGCACGGCACGTGGCACTTCAATTGTGAATCTGCTCTCGTTGCAGGCAGGTGAACACATTCAGGCCGTGATTGACACACGCGACTACGAGACGAACCGCTACCTACTCTTCTGTACAGCCAAAGGCCGGGTGAAACGCACCAAGTTCAACGCTTACGACTCCTCACGCCGATATGGCTTGATTGCCATCAAGTTGCGTTACGGCGACGAGTTGGTTGCAGTGGTACCGACGGACGGCGTGAACGATGTGTTGCTGTCGTCACGCCTAGGTCAGACAATCCGGTTTTCACAAGATGAAGTGCGCGAAATGGGCCGGATTGCGGGTGGCGTGATCGGGATCAAGTTCAAGCACCGCAATGACTCGGTCGTGTCGTGTGCAATTGCTCGCCCTGAGTCATCGCTGCTGTATGTAACGAGTCTCGGGTTTGGAAAGCGAACACCGATCGACATGTTCCCAAGAAAGGGACGTGCTACCCAGGGAGTGATCGGGATAAGGCTCGTCAAGAAGAAGGGCGAGGTCGTGGGCACGCTGGTCGTGGATCCAGATGATCAGGTGCTTGCGGTAACCGGCAGCGGGGTAGTGATCCGGATTCCCGTGGCCGCCATCTCAGAGCAGAGCCGGGTTGGGTCGGGGGTCAAGTTGATGACTCCGGACGAAGGAGAAAAGGTTGTCGCTGTCGCACTCGTAACAGAAGATGAAGAAGAAGCCGAAGAGGTTGACGATCAAGACTCAGAATTCCTGTCCGAGTCTGATCCGAATGCAGTAACGAGCCGTGTCGCGGGCTCTGAGGAGATCACACACTCCGATGACTAAGACCGGTGTAGCGACCGCGGCTGCATCTTCCGACAGCGGTCAGGCTGTGTCAGCGATGATGTTGATGCTCGGGTTGGCGGCGACTGCGCTGCTAGTGCTTGTGGAAGTCGGGCAGATACTAGATGATCGTGCTCGAGCATCTACCGCTGCAGATGCGGCCGCTCTCGCAGGAGCTGTGAATGGCTACGACGCTGCACTTCAAATTGCTGAAGCCAATGGCGGCTCGTTGACTTCCTTTAGCGAGCATCGACCTGCCAACGAAGTTGACACCGTGATGGTCACGGTGTCAACACGAGTAGGTCGAGCGTCGAGTCAAGCTCGAGCCGAAGCCACAACACAGTGGGTGCGTCCCTCGCATTCGGAGTGGGGTTTGCATGGCTAGAAGATCAAGTTCACATACTGGTATCGAGCAGGCCGTCGAGACCGGAGAGTACCTGCCTCCGTCAACAACAGAAGTTTCCGCTGCTTCAGTGTTCAGCGGTCCGCCACCAAGGAAGCCTCGGACGGCTATTGGTAGGGCCTGGCAGGTGAGGGCAGCACGTCGGCTGCGAGCACGCAGAGTTCGACGTCTCGTACGTCACGTCGAACCTTGGTCAGTGCTTAAAGTCTCCATAATCTTTTATTTCTGCATCTGGATAATCATGCTCTTCGTGCTCGTGACTCTCTGGAATCTCGCAGTTAGTTCCGGGTTAGTCGCCAACGTCGAGAACTTTGTTGTTGATCTGTTCGCGCTAGAGAGTTTCAAGATTAACGGAGATCAGATAATCCGTATTGCTGCACTGGGCGGGCTCGTGTTAGTCGTTGCGGGAAGCGCATTCACTGTGCTCGCCGCAGTGCTTTTCAACCTGATTAGCGACGTGACAGGTGGGGTTCGCCTCACCGTCGTCGAAGAAGAAACAGCTCGGCCTCGAACTCGGCGAGGCCGGCGCCGGGTGCTTGTTGCAGCACCTCCACCAAATCGCAAACGCTCCAGCAAATCTCGCTCCTAGGGCCGCTGTCGCCTGCTAAATCAGGCGTGGCACAACCCGGCTCGTGGGCTAGCGTTGGGCGTTCCGGGGCTATAGCTCAGTCGGTTAGAGCGCACCCCTGATAAGGGTGAGGTCGCTGGTTCGACTCCAGCTAGCCCCACTTCTAACCTGGCAACGCCGGAGGCCTTGTGGCCGCAGGATTCGTGACCTTCATCCGCCGAGCGTTCGTGGCTGTAGTTGTAGGCGCAGCAGTAGCTGCGGTGATCCGGGTGCGTGGACGCGGTGGCGTCCCGCCCCAAACAGGTGGATGGCGCGAACTGCGTGACGAAGAACTGAAGTGAATGCCAACTCGGCTGCCCGGGTCGTTGTATTCGGGCTAGGGGCCACGGGCACACGCATCGCCCAGCGACTCGTGGCCGACTCCCGGGTTGCATCAGTACATGTTCGTGAAACCGACTCAGAGCGATTGCGTGTTGCGAAGCGCGTGCTCGGCACCGATGTGGTCAGCCTTCAAGGCTCACACATTCCACCCAACACCGACGTGGTCGTGGCAGCTACCAACTCGGGAACTCAGGCCGAGATCGCACGGCGGGCTTTGCGAGCCGGATCACATGTCGTTACCACCAGCGACGACATCGCCGAAACTCGCGATCTGCTGTCGTTTGACTCTCTGGCGCGCAAGCAGGGCGCGACGTTGGTGGTGGGTGCAGGATTCATGCCTGGGCTCACCTGCTTGCTTGCTCGCTTGGGGTCGGCCGAACTCGACCATGTTGATGAGGTTCACGTCGCCAAAGTCGGCACGGGTGGCCCAGGCTGTGCCCGCCAGCACCATCATGCTTTGAGCAGTCTGGCGATTGATTGGCGAGACGGCCGCTGGGCACGACGGGCAGGTGGATCAGGTCGTGAACTGTGCTGGTTTCCAGACCCGGTCGGCGGCCATGACTGTTACCGAGCCGCCCTACCTGATGCATTGCTACTAGTGCCAGCGTTTGCTGATGTCGATCGGGTGACGGCTCGCATGGCCGCAACACGGCGGGATCGCGCCACCGCGCCGCTACCGATGATGCGTAAACCGCATCCCGAGGGCCGGCTTGGAGCGGTTCGTGTTGAACTAAGAGGCTGGCGAGGCGACGAGCACCGGGTGGTTGTGTTTGGAGCTAAGGCTCTGCCCGCTCTTGGTGCTTCGATCGTTGCGAACTGCACGGTGTTGCATTTGCTTGAGGGCTGCGCAGTGCCGGGGGCGGCGGGACTTGCCAGCATTGACCGTCCTGCGAAGCTGTTGCGAGCCGTACGGGATCAAGGACTCAACTGCTACCGGTTTGAGGGGTTCGGCTTGCAGCATTAGCTGCCAAAATCCGACTGCGAGTTAGCTCTCGTCGCGTGAAGCTCGTCATGTGAAGCATGACAGAAGTTGGTCGTGCAAATGAGAGTTTGTAGCAATGGCCGAGCCGTTGCGCCAGTGGGAGACACCTGCGGTGTCTGTGAAGCGACCGCCTGCTTCCTCAATGATCACCGAGATCGGAGCTACATCCCAATCAAAACACTCGGGGTCAACCATCGCGTCGGCTCGACCCGTAGCAACGAGCGCGTAACCGTAAGCGTCACCCCAAGTGCGCATCCGCGCGCCCCGAGACCTAGCTACGGACAGAGGTTGGTCGGGCCAGTATGTGAGCCCGCTCGTACACACATAGGCACCGTCGAGAGTTGCCGTCTTGCTAACGGCGCATGGCGAGGCATCCCAGAACGCTCCGAGCCCTCTCCCGGCCCAGACACACTCGTCGAGGGCGGGCAGAAATATCACCCCGATTGCTGGGCCGTGTTCATCAACTAGGGCCAGCAGCGTAGAAAACAGCGGTACGCCTTGAACGAACGCCTTGGTGCCATCAATCGGGTCGATCACCCACATCCGCCCGCTGCTGCCCCCCTTGGTGCCTCCCTCTTCGCCGAGGATCGCATCGCCGGGACACGCCGCGGAAATCGCATCCCGCAAGAGTTGCTCGGCAGCAACATCTGCTTGCGTTACCGGCGAGCCGTCGCTTTTAACCTCTACCGCCAAACGCTCCTGCTGGTACCAATTCAACGTCAACTTCCCGGCTGTTCGTGCAGCATTGACCGCAAATTGCACCAACTCAGCGTCGACAGGTGGTCTGTTTGGCTTGCTGACTCCGTCGCTAGTCGAGTCATTTGAAGTTATTCTCATGATATGTCAATCATAATCGGAAATTCCAGTGCCGCACTCTATGACCAGGCATCAGAGGCTGCGAAGAGAGCTGCTCACTGTCGGGATGTAGCACAAAGGCTAGATGTTCGCAGAGGGGCCCTTGTTGACCGGCATCGTGAGGCGGCAGCGTTGCACACCGATGCAGTGTGGCGCGGAAGGGCAGCCGAAGTCAGCCGCACGAGACTGCATAACGTCATTGGCCGCGGACTGCATTCAGTTGGTGCAGATCTTGTGTCGACTATTGCGGCGTTGTACAACGCATCAACAGGTCTCGACAATCGAGCAGCGAGTCTCTGGGCCCAAGCAGAGGTTGCTGCCCGCCGAGAAGCGGAGGCGTTGGCCGACAGGGAGCGTAAGGCTGCCGAAGCCAGAGCAACGCAACAGCAAGCCAGAGTCGAGCAAGAGCAGCAAGCGAGAGCCTTGCGTGCTGCATCGCAGAGCGCTCGCTCAAGAGCTGTGCCAAGGTAGCCAACGGCAGTGGCGTGGGTCGTGGTGGAAGGCACCCACACTTCAGCCGTAGGGTTCTCGTATGGCTGTCACAGCGCTGGGTTCGGTCATGCGGCTACGGCGATTCGAGTGGAGTGCCACCAAGCGACGACTGCAACGGTCTGCCAACATCGAGGATCTACGACGCATTGCGCGCAGGCGCCTGCCCGGAGGAGTATTTGACTACATCGATGGCGGTGCCGAAGATGAGGTCGCGCTCGATCGCAACACACGAGGATTCCGTGACCTAGAACTTGTGCCCCGGGTACTGCGTGACATGGGCACGGTCGACACGAGTTCCACCATCTTGGGTCACAAGGTGCCATTCCCCCTGATCCTGGCGCCGACCGGCTTCACCCGCATCATTTGCCCGCCCGGGGAGCTAGCCGCAGCCCGAGCCGCCGAGCGTGCTGGCCTGCCCTATGCCCTCTCAACTATGGGCACACGCTCCGCCGAAGAGGTGGCAGCCGTAAGCCGTGGGTCGAAGTGGTTCCAGGTCTATGTCTGGCGTGACAAGGGTCTGCTCAAAGAGATGATCGCCAGAGCCCAAGAAGCCGACTTTGAAGTGCTGTGCATCACTGTTGATGCCGCCATGCTCGGTCGGCGCGAGCGCGATGTACGTAGGGGCTTTACCTTGCCCCCCAAGCTCGGCCTAAAGACCATGCTGGAAGGTGTCCTGCATCCTGCTTGGAGTCTGCGTTTCGCTCTTTCCGAACCGATCAGCTTCGCGAGCGTCGCAGGAAACCAAGCGGTAGACGGCTCGACCGCGGTTGATCTTGCAGAGTTCATGAACTCACAGTTCGATCCGTCACTCTCCTGGGACGATGTCGAGTGGATGTGTGAAATCTGGGATGGACCAGTGCTCGTCAAGGGAGTCCAGAGTGTGGCGGATGCTGTGATTGCTCGTGACATTGGTCTGGCCGGGGTGGTGCTCTCCAACCACGGCGGTCGCCAACTTGATTCGTCCCCGGCGATTGTCGATCTGGTTGCGCCGGTTGCAGATGCCGTTGGTGGTGACCTTGAGATTGTTTGCGATGGGGGCATACGCCGGGGTGGAGACATCGTGAAAGCGCTGGCTCTTGGAGCGAATTCCTGTATGGCTGGGCGGGCCTATCTCTATGGACTCGCCGTTGCAGGCGAGGAAGGCGTTGACTGGGTGCTTGAGCATTTGCGTACCGGTATGCAACGTGACATGGCACTTTGCGGTGCGGCAAGCGTCGCCGACTTGAGCCCCGAATTGATCTATTCGCCTGAGACCGGCAGGTGATGCAAGCCCTCGACCCGGGCTTATCAGCAAACGACGGTCTAGAGTGATCTGTTAGAAGTACTATCAAAAGCGTTAGACAGTCTTGTGTCGTGTGCGTCGATGCGGGGGGTGAAATGCAGACAGATCGGCGTTCGGCGTTGCGAAATCTTGTGCCGCATTTCACTCGTGGTGATGCCTGGCTTCGAAGTGATCTACCAATAATCTCTCATGGTGACGGCTGTTATGTAACTGATACTGACGGCATTGAGTACTTTGATGGGCTCTCTGGACTCTTTTGTACCAATCTCGGCCATGGACGAAGTGACCTAGCTGCAGCAGCAGCAAGTCAACTAGATCGTCTCGCCTTTTACCCCAACTGGAGCTTTGCTCACCCGTCAGCTATCGAAGCGGCTGCGATGGTCGCTTCGGTTGCGCCAGGTGACCTGGATCGTGTGTTCTTTGTGAACTCAGGTTCGGAAGCGATCGAGTCGGCACTCAAGTTCGCACGCTGCTACCACCTCGCCAACGGCGAAGACACTCGCCACAAGGTGATTGCGCGCCGCTGGGCCTATCACGGCACGACTACTGGTGCATTGGCGGTGACTGGTGTCGACTATCTGCGTGATCCCTATCTTCCGATGCTTCCAACCAACGTGCGCCACGTTCAGAACACTCTGGGCAGTGAGCATCTTGATGACACACTGGCAAGTGAACTTGAGTGTGTGAAAGCAGTCGAACAAGCAATCGTTGATGAGGGCCCCGAGACCGTGTCGGTGGTTATTGCGGAACCGGTTCAGAACGGGCGCGGTGCCCTAGTGCCCCCCGAGGGTTACTGGCAAGAGTTGCGGCGGATCTGTGACACCTATGGCGTGTTGCTCTGTGCGGATGAAGTGATCAATTCGTTTGGCCGCTTGGGTCACTGGTTTGGTTGCCAGCGCTTTGGTGCTGAGCCTGATTTGATCACCTTCGCTAAAGGCATCACCAGTGCTTATGTGCCATTAGGTGGGCTCATAGTTCGAGGGCCACTGGTTGAGCGAGTGTGGGACTCGCCCATGGCCATGTTCAGTCATGGTTCGACATTTGGTGGTCACCCGGTAGCGACGGCAGTTGCAAGCGTGAACATGGCGGCGATGCACGAAGAAGACATCTTTGGTGCTGTATTACATAATGAGACATATTTTCATAGCAGTTTGGAATTCCTTAAAGCTTCGCATGTCTGTGTGAAAGACATCAGGGGAACCGGATATTTCTATTACATCGAGTTGATGCGTGATCGTGTCTCTGGTGTTGATCTGGATGCCAGGGAGTCGGCCCAGTTACTAGCTGGTGGGCTACTTGACACCTGGGTGCGACAGGCGCGTGTGTTGATCAGACCCGACTCGCGTGGCGCGGTAATGCTTGCCATCGCACCACCACTTGTTGCGGATCGGCAGGCGCTTAGTGATCTTGTTGGACGCATCGATGAAGTGCTTGACCGCATCGGCGGTTGGCTGAGAGCCTCGAAAGGAGAGGCTCGTAACAATCCATAGTCATGGAGGAAGGCAAAGAATGAAGCGACTAATAGCAGTGCTAATGGTCTTGGGTCTTGTTGCGGCCGCTTGCGGTGACGACTCAGACACCAGTGAAGCGGACGCGGCGACCACGACGACTGCAGCGAGCGACTCGGGCGATAGTGGTGCCGACACCGCCGAAATGACCATGCCCGATGAGTTGAACGTGGCGTATTTCCTTGAGTGGCCCACAGCTAATCAGGTTGCTCAGGCAGAAGAGACGTATGACGAGGCTCTAGGTCTGACAGTCAACTGGTTCCCGTTCGCATCTGGTGGTGATATGGCTCAGGCCATGGAAGCAGGCGATATCGACATCTCCTACTCACAAGGTTTGACCCCGTTTGCGAACTTTGTCACTGGTGGCTCTGATCTGTTGCTCGTGGGTGTAGCCGTCAGTTACGCAGATGCAGACAATTGCGTAGCGAATCCGGACTTCGGTGTCACTGCGGAGAACGCAGCCGAGACGTTGACCGGCCAGAGCATCTACACGCCTCTCGGGAATGTCACACACTTCAAGTTGCTCAAGATGCTTGAGCACCTCGGCGTAGATACCACCTCGGTTGAATTGATCCAATCCGAGGGAGGCCCCGCAGCAGTAGCAGCGCTGGATTCGGGTGCTGTGGCAATGGCGTGTGCCTTTGGTGGTGCCGTCAATGAGATGATCGCCAATGGTGGCAATCTCGTCATGACCGGCTCCGAACAGGAAGCCATCGGCATTCGTGTGTTTGACATCATCTCAACGACTGGTGATTTCGCGGCTGCTCACGGTGACTTGATCACAGGGTTCTTGCAGGTCACTGAGGATGCCAACCGTGCCTATAACCAGGATCGTGAGCCGTTCATTGACACCATCGCTGGAGCTGCCGGCATGGACCGCGAGGCCACTGTGTCACTGCTAGATGCTTTCTCGTTCCCCGAGAAAGATGTTCAACTCTCCGAGGCTTGGCTCGGTGGCACAGTTCAAGATGTGATGAAAGACCAGATGGACTTCTTTGTCGCTCAAGGTGAGATTGACTCAGCACTTGCGAGCTACGACGACTTTGTCGACACGAGCTTCCTTGAGGGAGTTGGCTAACTGACTTGATCCAGGTGTCTGACACTTGATCCCACGCAGTAGCGCCGGGCGGGTACCACCGAGTGGTTGCCTGCCCGGCGCCTGCGCATTGCAGATAGTCAGCGACTACTGTCGCCAAATAACGTTGCGTCGCAAAGGGGACTGACGTGGATTCGATTGTCCAGGGTTTAGCGGATGTTTATGATTTCATAACCCTTGTCATTGCAAGAGGTGCCTACTGGTTGTCGGTGCTCTTGTTGGTTGTGGCTGTCATCGGCGCTGTTGCGATGGCTGTTGATCTCCTCATGACTCCGTCGAGACGGTTTGTTGGTGCCGACAGCGCGTCACGACCCCGTGACGGCACCATCTTGATTGGCCAGATCATGGCAGGCATCGCTCTTGCAGGCGGGGTTGTGTTGTTATTCCGGGACACCGCTTCTCCCTGGCAGCCTGTAGCGGCCCTTGTCGGCGGCGCTGCGTTGATGCTCGCACTAGTGCTGTACCGGCGTGCCGATGAGTCGACTCAGGCTCACTTTGTCCGCTATGTGTGGCTGGCGCTTGCAGCGACATCGGTGATCTCGGTGTTGTTTGCTTTCCTGCAGCGCAACGACTCGTCTATCCCCTATATGGGGCTGCTTCTTGCGACCTTCATCCTTGTGCGCGCCTGGTTTACGTTGGCTCGCCCCGAGGTGCGGTTCGATCCCTCAAAGGTTGACGTCACAACCGACTCCAAGACTCAAAGTCCCCTGGTTGTTGAGTCGCTCGGCATGATCTATGAGCTACCGGACGGCGGCAGTGTAGAGGCACTAAAGGATGTGACCTTCACCCTGGAACCAGGGCGTCTACTGACGCTTCTGGGTCCATCTGGTTGTGGTAAGACCACGCTCTTGAACATTCTCGCTGGATTCCTGGCGCCGACTTCGGGATCCGTCAAACTTGGTAGCGAACCGATTGCTGGCCCCGGCCAAGACCGTGGCATGGTCTTTCAACAGGGCGCCTTGTTTGAGTGGCTGAGTGTGAATGACAACGTCGGGTTTGGCGCTCGAATGAACGGACGTTCCCGGCCAGCCTCTCGGGAGGCAGTCAAGGAGCTGTTGCAAACAGTGGGTTTGCAGGGTTTCGAAGATAAGGCGGTCTATGAGTTGTCAGGTGGCATGCAACAGCGTGTTGCGTTGGCTCGTTGTCTCGCTAATGATCCCAAGATCATCCTCATGGATGAGCCTCTCGGTGCCCTTGATGCATTGACTCGGGAGAAGATGCAGGGATTGGTGCTTAATCTCTGGAACGACACAAAGAAGACGATTGTGTTGGTAACCCACAGCGTTGAAGAAGCGCTGTATCTCGGTGATCAACTGTTCGTGATGGCGCCACGCCCCGGCCGGATCCAGAAGGTCTATGACCTTCCGTTCGCTAAACAGGCTCTTGAGACAGACGCACGTGAACTCAAGACATCGGCTGAGTTCATCCGTACTCGTGAGGAGATTCTCTCAATGATCTGGCAAATGGAGGAACAGATCATGGGCACTGCGAGCGAACAGTGAAGGGAGCGGTCTCATGAAGTTACTTCAGCGTCGCAACAAGGCAGGGCGCAAGACAGTCACGTTTGGTGACGCAGCCGAGGTGAGCGGAGCACTGGTGTGGACGCTTATCAGCTTGGTCGTGATCTTGGCTTTGTGGTTCATCTCGACGAAGGTGTGGGGATTGCCGCAGGAGTGGTCACAACATGCCGAGGATGTCCGGGCAAGCCTGCCGGCTGATGAGAGTTATGGTCAGCGCGACTTGCTGCGTGATTGTGACAACTCGGCTGAGAATCCCGAAGACTTCAGCGGCCTGCCTGCCTGTTCATACACGCAATGGCTTAGCGAGTCAACGCTGCCAAGTCCCACACAGGTGTCGAGTGCAGCCTGGGACTTTGCCCGTAATGGCTACAGCGGTTTCACGCTCTGGCAGCATCTCTGGCTGAGCTTTAGCCGTCTCGCAAAGGGACTGTTCTGGGGGGTGGCTATAGGTGTTCCTATCGGGCTCGCGATGGGCCTCTCGAGTCGCTGGCGTGGCATCTTTGATCCGATTGTTGAGTTGCTACGACCGATACCGCCGCTGGCGTTAATTCCATTATTCATCGTGTGGTTCGGTATCGGCGAAGAAGGCAAAGTCAACTTGCTGCTATTCGCATCCATCTGGATCATGGTGATAGCTGCCCGCTCGGGAGTCTTGGCTGTCAACACAACCAAGGTTCATGCCGCTTATTCGCTTGGAGCATCAAAGGCGCAAGTCTTGCGTCATGTGATATTGCCGAATGCGCTACCTGAGATATTCACCGGGTTGCGAGTAGCGATTGGAGTCTGTTGGGGAACGCTTGTTGCTGCTGAGTTGCTGGGTGCTAGCTCCGGGCTGGGATTTACAATCTTTAAGGCTCGTCAGTTTTTCTTGCTTGACTTGATGCTGTCTGCAGTGATACTCATCAGCATTCTTGGTGTCACCATGGATGTTGCAATGCGTATGGCTGAGAAGCGGCTAATCCCGTGGCGAGGCAAGGGATAGCCACAACAGACGATCAAGAACTGATTGGCTCGCGTAACGACACTTGACGATAGTTCGGGCCTGGCGTGAGATAGCGCGCGCCAAACCTCAGCGGATCGTGTTTGCAGATGGGCGCGACGAACGGGCTCAGAACGCCGCACAACACCTGACTCAGCAGGGCGTGATGCACACGCTGCTCATAGATGATCCAGTTGAGTTCCTGTCGACAGGAGTGCTAGCGGCAGCTGAAGCGTCTAGGTGGCGAGATCGCATTGACTTGGGTGATCCGTTACATGTGGCTGCATTGATGGTCGCCGCAGGTGATGCTGACGGGTGCGTAGCCGGGGCGATCCGTCCGACTGCTGATGTGGTGCGAGCGGCTCTGTATTGCATCGGTGTTGCAGCTGATGTCGGATTGCTGAGTAGCAGTTTCTTGATGTTGTTGCCTGATGGTCAATCCGTTGTCTTTGGTGACTGTGGTGTCGTCCCGGATCCTGACAGCGACCAGCTTGCCTCAATCGCAATCGCTAGCGCCAACACTTTTGCGCAGCTCACTAACGATCAGCCATTTGTTGCCATGCTGTCGTATTCGACTATGGGAAGCGCAGATGGGCCTTCGGTGCAGCGAGTACGGGCTGCGACCGAACTCGTGCGTCAGCGCGCGCCACATTTAGCGGTGGATGGTGAGCTTCAGTTTGATGCTGCCTGGGTGCCTGAGGTAGCGGAGATCAAGGCTGCCGACTCGAAAGTAGCCGGGAGAGCCAACGTGTTTGTGTTTCCCGACCTCTCAGCAGGAAATATCGCCTACAAGATCACCGAACGGCTAGGTGGAGCTCAGGCATTTGGTCCGCTGCTGCAGGGAACTGCCTCGATTATTCATGACCTCTCTAGGGGATGTAGCTTCAAAGACATCGTGTCTGTCGCGACAATTGCCGCCTGCCAAGCCGCCCGATCCGCTGCCTGAGCTCCCAGCGGCTTGTGACTATCAACCCGCAAGCTTCGCTCGTTTCACGAGCTAAGCCGGAGATGGGATATAACATTTCTGCAATGAATACTAACGGCACCGGTAGAGCTAGATCGCCACTGGACGCCGACCGGGTTATTTTGGCAGCTGCCAACATCGCCGACACTGAAGGTCTCAACAAGTTGACCCTTACTCGGGTGGCTGCCGAACTTGGTGTGCGTCAACCTGCCTTGTACCGCCATGTAGATGGCTATGACGATCTGTTGCGCAGCCTCAGCTTGCTAGGGCGGGAGATTCTTGCTCAGCGACTGACCGAGGCGGCCGTGGGGCTTGCAGGTGATGATGCTGTGGCGGCTGTGGGTCACGCTTGGCGCAAGATGGTGCGTGATCATCCAGGGATCTACGCGGCTACGGATCGCTACCCCTGTGCTGGTGATGAACAACTTGAATCTGCTGTCGAGAAGGTGCTGGGTGTCCTAAGCCAGGCACTGCGGGCTTACAAACTCGGTGAAGCTGATCGGGTGCATGCGGCGCGGACGCTTCGGAGTGCGTTTCACGGGTTCAGTCATCTTGAGTCAGGTGATGGACATCCGCTTCCTCATGATCCTGAAGAGACATTTGCACATGTCATCGAGCTGTTATGCGCCGGAATCAGCCGGCTATCACAGGCACGTGTGACGTGACTCGACTCGGATTCCTGCTGGACAGCGACAGTTGTATTGGCTGTCACGCTTGCACCGTTGCCTGTAAAGCCGAACACGATGTGCCCCTGGGAGTAAACCGAACCTGGGTCAAATACATAGAGAGCGGCACGTTTCCAAATGTGAAGCGCCACTTCTCGGTGATGCGTTGTAACCACTGTGACAATGCACCTTGCATCACAATCTGCCCTACGGGGGCTCTGTTTAGGGCATCTAATGGTGTAGTCGACTTTGATGACTCGAACTGCATCGGATGCAAAGGATGCATGAATGCCTGTCCCTATGATGCAATTTACATAAATCCTGAGACGAACACTGCCAATAAATGCAATTTCTGCAATCATCGCATTGAGCAGAATCTTGAACCGAGTTGTGTTGTTGTGTGTCCAACCCATGCAATTCAGGTTGCAGATCTTGATAATCCGGACGATGCAGCCACCAAGATCATCGCTCGCAGTGACACAGCGGTACGTGCTCCCGAGCAGAAAACACTTCCGAAGGTTCACTATCGAGGCGCAGATCAGGCCTCACTGGATCCGCTCCGAACCGCAATTGCTCCAGACGGAATGATCTGGGCTGATACCACTTCCTCGCATCCCTCAGTTGAGCCATCTAGTGCCGGTGTAGTGGCCCGCACGACATACACGACATCGCATCAGAGAACTTGGAAGTGGCGAGTTTCGACCTATCTGGTAACCAAAGCGGTGGCAGCGGGTGTCATGGCAATGGCAGCGCTACTGGTGCTGTTGGGTCACGGTCACAACCAGGCTGCTGTGGGGATTATGGCTCCCATTGTTGCAAGCGTGTTCCTCTGGGTAACGGGTGTTTTGCTGATCGCCGACCTGCGCCGACCCGAGCGGTTTCATTACATCTTCACTAGGGCCAATAGGCGTTCCTGGTTGGTGAAGGGTGCCTGGGTGCTGACCGCGTTTGGAGCATTGTGTGTCGCCTGGTTGATTGCTGGAATTGCTGGTTCAGTTCTTTGGCTACAGATTCTCGCTGCCCCAGCAGTGGTGCTTGGTGCTGCTGTCGCCGGATACACGGCGCTGTTATTTGCACAGTGTGAAGGTCGTGATCTCTGGCAGTCGCCGCTGCTTCTACCGATTCTGCTCGCACAGGCAGCCGTAGCGGGGGGTTCTGCGTTTGCCATCGCAGGGTTGGTAATGGATGTGGGCAGCCCAGAAGCCGCCAATTGGGTGATGTTGGGATCTCTTGCCGCGTTGGCAATGTTGGTGGTCACCGAGTTGATGTCGCAAGGCACAGCTCACGTCGAAGCAGCAATACACCACATGACTCACGGGACCCAGGCACGAAATTTCTGGCTCGGTGGTGTCGTTCTAGGGCTGCTGATTCCGATCGCCGCCGCCATCGTCGCTCTAGCTGCCAACACTTCAGCTTTGCTGCCCGCATTCGGGGGTTTGGCGGCGATTGTCGGCACCTGGTTCTACGAGGATTGCTTTGTGCGGGCCGGGCAGTCCGTACCACTGTCGTAGGTGACCGCTAACGCAACCCGAGATGACACAGCGGTTATTAGCAGGAAGGCGTCACATTGAGTGACCTACAGAAGTACCCGCCTCATGAGACCTGGCACGATGTTGTCAGTCTTGATGCCAAGGCTTGGCCGAATCGAGTTGAACATCACCACACTCTCGTGCCGACGACCTGCTTCAATTGCGAAGCAGCATGCGGGCTGCTCTGTCACGTAAATCACGCCACTGGACGTATAGACCGGATCGAAGGCAACCCACTTCATCCCGCTAGCCGGGGTCGAAACTGTGCCAAGGGTCCTGCCACTCTTAACCAGATTGACGACCATGAACGCATCTTGTACCCGCTTCGGCGGGCCGGGGAACGTGGGGAGGGCCGCTGGGAGCGAGTCAGTTGGACAGAAGCGCTTGATGACATAGGCGGTCGCATCCGGGGTGCCATCAATGAAGGGCGCGGCAACGAAGTCATGTACCACGTGGGTCGTCCTGGTGAGGATGGCTTTGCTGAGCGAGTGTTGGAGTGTTGGGGTGTGGACGGACACAACAGCCACACCAACATCTGCAGTTCAAATGCTCGCATCGGTTATGCGACCTGGATGGGACATGACCGCCCCTCTTCGGATTTTGCCAATGCTGAAGTGATCTTTTTGATCTCGTCACATCTCGAGTCGGGGCATTACTTCAATCCTCATGCACAGCGAATAATTGAGGCGCAGAGTCGCGGCGCCACCGTGATCTGTGTCGATCCGCGTCTCTCCAACACCGGTTCCAAAGCTGACTATTGGTTGGCAGCTTGGCCGGGTACAGAGGCTTTTCTATTGCTCGCCATTGCGCGACAGCTATTGCTTCAGGGCACCTGGCAACGCGACTTTGTGCGTCGCTGGACGAATTGGCAGATGTATCTTCGCAGGCGTCATCCAGAGCTGCCTGAGACTTTCGAGTCACTAGAAGCAGCTCTACTCAAAGACTATGAGCGATTCACGCCTGCAGAAGCCGAGAGGATCTGCGGTGTCTCAGCAGCACAAATTGTTGAGATTGCTGGCATCATCGGCGCTCATCCCACCAAGTTTGCGTCACATAACTGGCGTGCTGCTGGTGCTGGAAACCTGGGTGGCTGGCAGGCGGCTCGCTGTTTGTTCTTCCTGAACGTTTTGACGGGATCGGTCGGTACTGTAGGTGGTACTACCGGTAATGGTTGGAACAAGTACAAGGCTCCACAGCCTGCTGGAGCTGCACCGGTGCAGAAGTGGAACGAGCTGAACTGGCCGACCGAGTATCCACTCTCCTACCACGAGATGTCAATCTTGTTACCTCATTTCCTTAGAGAAGAGCGGGGTCGGCTTGAGGTGTATTTCAGCCGGGTCTATAACCCTGTGTGGACTAACCCTGACGGTTTCAGTTGGCTCGAGGTGTTGAAGGACCCCGACAAGATCGGTTGCCATGTTGCGCTAACGCCTACCTGGTCGGAGACAGCGCAGTTTGCTGACTATGTGCTGCCGATGGGTGTGGGAGCGGAGCGCCACGATGTTGCGAGCTTTGAGACACATGCAGGACGTTGGATCGGATTTCGCCAACCTGTCTTGCGACGTTACGCAGAGATTCGAGGCGACGGCGTAACTCATGAGTCACGTACTCATGAGTTCAATCCGGGCGAGGTTTGGGAAGAGAACGAGTTTTGGATCAATCTCTCGTGGCGGATCGACCCCGACGGATCTATGGGTATTCGTCGTTGGTTTGAAAGCCCTGAGTTTCCGGGCACGCCTATGTCGGTTGATGAGTACTACACAACGATGTTTGAGGGAGTTCCAGGGCTTGTAGAGGCTGCAGAACAGGCTGGCAAGTCAGTGCTTGACTTCATGCGTGACACGGGAGCTTTCGCTCTAGATGGCGATACTTATGAGCCTTATGAGCGCGAAGTGGAAGCTGCGTCTGTTGAGGACTGTGTCGCCGATGACTCTGGTGTCCTGCGCCGACCCGGTACGGCTGGTTCGTGGTCGGGTGATCCTGACGACCTTGCAGGACTTCATCTCGCGCCTCTAGGGGATGGTTCACCTGCCGTAGAAGTCGATGGTGTGGCCCGAGAAGGGTTCCCGACACCATCGCGCAAGCTTGAGTTGTTTTCTGAGACGCTTGCCGATTGGGGCTGGCCCGAATACGCCGCGCCAACCTGGATTCCGTCCCATGTTCACTGGGAGAACCTTGATCTGGAGTCCGACGAGCGGATCCTGTTGCCGACGTTTCGTATCCCGACTCTGATCCATACCCGCTCGGCCAATAGCAAGTGGCTGGCCGAGCTGAGTCACCGTCACCCGCTGTGGATTCATCCCAGCGACGCCGAAGTGTTGGGCATCGACGTAAACGGCCTAGTTCGCATAACGACAAGAATCGGACATTTCGTGATCGGTGCCTGGCGCACCGAGGGAATCCGCCCCGGCGTGGTTGCCGCGTCGCATCACATGGGCCGCTGGCGTCTGGATGCCAAGAGTGGCGGATCTTGGATGGGCGGTGATGCAGAGATCACCAACGACGGAACTGAATGGAGGTTGACACGTCGGGGCCGTCCGCAGCGCCATGGGAGTGGTGATAGCGATACCGAGCGCATCTGGTGGAGCGACACCGGAGTGCATCAGAATCTGACGTTCTGTGTTCAGCCCGATCCCATCTCCGGGATGCAGTGCTGGCATCAGCGTGTACGTGTCGGCCCCGCGCAGCCGGGCGATAACTATGGCGATGTAGTGGTGGACACTGCCAAAGCCCGATCGGCTTATGAAGAGTGGTTGGCAATGACCCGCCCCGCCCCTGGCCCCGGCGGTCTACGTCGGCCGTTGTGGTTTGCTCGGCCGCTCAAGCCCGAGCCGAATGCATACGCACTGTAGGTGTTTCTGGCCTATCGGTTGACGGGTCGCGGGACGTCGACCTGATTGATGGTTACAGTTCCGCCAATCGCAGAAGTTGTGCGGGTAAAGACGATGGAGGCCTGTTGATGGACTGGGATAACCCGACGGGTGATGTGGACACTTCTAATGCTCGTTACGTGATCGTTTCGAGCGACACGCATGCCGGACTGCAGTGTGAGGAATACCGCCCTTACCTTGAGTCGTCTCTGCATGAGGAGTTCGATGCTTATGTAGCCGAGCGTCATGAGCATCGACGCATTCAAGAGGAAGTAAACGCAGAGTTCCTTGCCGAATGGGAGGGCGAGAACTTCGAGGGTTTGCGTGGCGCCTACGACCCCGAAGTGCGTGACAAGGAACTTGACGCTGACGGAATAGCCGGGGAGGTCATCTTTGCTGATGGTGACGCTGTGACCGGTCAGGAGTCGCCGCCGTTTGGAGCCGGGTTGGCAGCCGGTCAGATCACCGATGCTCGGCTCGCTTTCGGTGGTGCAAGGGCGCACAACCGCTGGCTCGTTGAGTTTTGTGCCACAAGTCCAGCGCGCCGAGCTGGAGTAGGGCTAGTGCCGATCACGCACTCTGTGGATGAATCCGTGACTGAGATCGAGTGGCTCGCTTCACACCCGGGTATTCACGGGATCATGGTGCCAACTATGTGGCACGGATTCCCTCCGTACGGCTCGGATCATTACGACAGGGTGTGGGCTGCGTGTGCTGAGACAGGTCTCGTGGTGCATACCCACTCTGGTGAAGCCGATTATCCCAGTTACGGCGAGAACGTAGCGATGTATGTGAGCGAAGTCCCGTTCTGGACGCATCGTGCTCTGTGGCAGTTGCTGTTCTCGGGGAAGTTTGATCGCTTTGGAGGCCTGCGGTATTCCGTTGTTGAATGCGGCTCGTATTGGATCGGTGACATCTTGTGGAAGGCTGATGTCAACTTCGGGGCTAGCTGGAAGATTAAGAAAATGGGATCAAGGATGAAGGGTTTGATCTCCAAGCTCCCATCAGAGTATTTCGGTACGAACGTGTTCATCGGTGCCTCGACTATGAGCCTTGAAGAGATCCGTCGCCGTCAGGTCAACGGGATCGACGCCCTGATGTGGGGCACTGACTACCCACACCCGGAAGGATCTTGGCCACACACAGCCAGACGCTTGCAGAGTGACTTCTGTGACGTGTCGATTGAAGACACACGACGACTTCTGGGTCTAAACGCTGTTGAGTGCTACAACCTCGACTTGGAGGCGCTCACCGAGATAGCCGATCGCATCGGCCCCACACCAACACAGCTAAACCAAAGTCCGGATCTACGCACACCCGCCAACGCCAAGCGCACCGCCCGCTGGTGGCTAGACGAATACGGCTGCACCCTCCAGTACTAACCCACCCCACCCAAGAACCAGCTAAACGCCTCCACACCCATGGCTAGGCGGGAAGCGGGACGCCGGTATATTTTCTGGCATATTTTCCGCCAGATTATTCCGAAGGGCGCCGGGTGAGGATGGGCATGCAAAGCCTGCGAGACAAAGCACGAGTCCTGGAGGGACTAGGCGACAAGGCGCTGGAGGCCTTTTGTGAGATCATTGATGAGTCGCGACGTGACCTGAGTCGATACCGCCAGCAGAATCCGGATTTCGTTGCTCAATCTTCAGCGCGCGGGCTAGCAAACTGGATTCACGACCGGATGTGGCATCACGCTCGCAGAATGTTTGACACCATTAGGGATGCCAATCTCCACGAATCAGGTGTTAACCGAGAGATCATTCTCCGAGAGCGGTACCGAGTAAGACTGAAACGGCATCATCCACCGGCGGAAGTCACCACATACCCCACGGTTGCTGCACTTGACTTCATGGAGCAACCCGACAATCAGTTGGTCATTCGGGGGCTTGAGCAAGTGCGACTGATTGTCGGTTACATCTGGGATGAGGACGCCCAAGAAATGGGCCGAGCGGTGCTGTCCATGCGAGATGGACTCGACAACGTCTTGTGGATTCACGAACTCGCCTATGCCAGTGACACTGCCAACAGCTTGCCGGAACGACTTCAGCCAGCCGCAGCGAGCGTACGTTCGCGACTCAATCTCAGTGATGATGATGCGACCGGCTTGATCAGTTCGTGAGTCTGGGTGAGGCGCTCGTAACACTTCGTCGTGCCAAAGGGCTAACGCAGAAGGCGTTGGCAGCAGAGGCGGGGATTACGCAGGCGACACTGTCACGCTACGAGAACGAACTACGTGACCCTGCCGACGGTCCTATTGGAACCTTGGCCGACGCACTTGGCGTAACGAAAGACTTTCTCAAGCGAACTCATCGCTCGGAAGGCGCCTTCATGGTGGATGCGCACATGCGAAGGCGCAGGACCGCCAAGGTAACAGTTTGGCGCCGCCTAGAAGCCCGCTTGAACGTCTATCGGATGCATCTCAATCTGTTACACCAGGCTGTGGAGGTGGAGCCAACTCTGACGTTGCCGCAGTTTGACCCACTCGAATACTCACCTGCTGACGCTGCCCGCATTGTCCGAATGCAGTGGCGGATGCCATCTGGACCTATTCGCAATCTCGCAGGGTGGCTTGAGAGTGCAGGTTGCATTCTTGTGACCGAAGACTTCGGACTAATGACCGGAGGTGGTCGTGTCGACGGCTTGTCGCAGTGGGCAAAGGTGGAAGGTGATTGGCCAATAATGCTGATCAACAGTCGCGCGCCGACCGACCGTCTCCGGCTAACACTGGCCCACGAACTCGCTCACATTTGTCTCCACAGCGAGGAACTCGGAGGTGATGCAGAAGAGGAGGCGAACGCATTTGCAGCAGAGTTCCTCATGCCGGAGGTGATTATTCGGCCCGAGCTGCACAACCTGAGTCTCGGAAAGCTTCACGCACTCAAGCGCTACTGGGGAGTTTCGATGCAGGCGCTAGTTGAGCGCGCCTATCGCCTTGACACCCTCACAAGTACGCGCCGCACCAGTCTCTATAGGGCACTCAGCGCACGGGGTTGGCTAACCAGAGAACCGCTTAGCGATGAACTCTCGCCAGAGCGTCCGCAACTCGTTGAGCGCCTTAGTCGAGAACTTCTCAATGGCGGACTCACTCATGATGAGATTGCCACTATCGCCGGTGTTTCGGCGGACGGTGAGCGCCCTTGCTTTTTGCCGAAGCCCCGTCTCTCCATCGTCTGAGGTAGGGCTGTTTTGGGGAGTGCGCGAGAACTCTCGATTCCATAGAGATCACTAACGACTTCATGGGCTTGCTCCACTAGCCGTAAGGGCTCGCCAGAGCGACTTAAGAGCAGTAGCGGGACGGAGGCGGAGATGTTACTCAGTGTTACGTAAGTGAGGCTTGGGGGGCGGAAGGTTTGCACGCCTGCAGGAACAATCGCAATGCCCTCACCTGCTGCCACTAGCCCGAGGATTGTGGTGTATTCGGTGGCTTCGATGATCGGGTCATACACCACACCGGCTGCACCAAGCATCCCGGTTAGCACTGCGTGCAAGCTTGGAGAGACCTCGCGATCAAAGCCCACAATGGGCTCATCAACTAGATCAGAGAGTTCACATCGCGAGGCGTTGCTCAGATGGTGTGAAGCACCGACAGCTACGAGCAGTGGCTCGTGCATAACAAGGGTTGCATCAACATGAAGCGGATCAGAACATGCTCGGCTTATCCCTAAATCGATTCGGCCTGCACGTAGTGCCAGCACTTGTTCATCGGAACTCAGCGTGTGCAGCTCAAAGTCGACGCGTGGCCAGCGTCGTCTGTATTCGCTGAGCACCCGTGGCATGACTTCATAGGCGGCTGAGTCGACAAAACCAATCTTGAGTGTGCCTGCCTGGCCGCAACGGAACTGGTACATGAGGCGTTCAACACCTTTAGCTCCCTCAAGTAGACGGACTGCTTCGGGGTACAACAACTTCCCGCCATCAGTGAGTGCCACGTGTCTTGTGGTGCGGTCAAAGAGCTCGGTGTCTAGTTCTCGCTCAAGAAGCCGGATCTGCTGGCTAAGGGGTGGCTGTGACATATTCAAACGATCAGCGGCCCGCCCGAAGTGCAACTCCTCAGCCACCGCCACGAAGTATCGAAGCCGTTGAAGGTTCACAGGCTCGTCAGTTGAGTTGTTCGAGTTGGCTCAACCGCTCAAGTTCCTGGTTGACGACTCGGCAGTAGTCGGGGTCTGTGTCTATGCCGATGGCAGACCGCTCTAGGGTTCGCGCGGCGAACAGTGTCGTTCCAGATCCCATAAAGGGATCAAGTACAACATCTGCAGGTCGGGTGAACAGTTTGATGAACCACGTAGGCAGTGCTTCTGGGAATGCCGCGCTGTGGGCACGATTGGTGCATTCCGTGGCGAGATGTAACACGTTGGTTGGGTAGGCGAGGTCACGCCCTACCCAATTGGAAACGTTCTTGCCAAACCCCGATCCAACCCGAGATTCATCGCGGGTTTGGTCGGTTTCGCTTAGCTTGGCCAGACGCTTGTGGCGCCAGTCTCCCATCGGCACCATGACTTCTCGCTGATACATCGCGAACTTGCGGTTGAGATTGAAGTGCAGGAGACGTTCCCAAGCATCGCGGAATCGGTTAGGCCACTTACCCGGATAACAGTTCTTCTTGTGCCACACATACTCTTCGGTCCAGAGCCAACCCTGGCGTCGCATCGCCAGGATCAACTCAAGGACATAGGTGTGGCGTTCCCCGGAGACCACACGTTCCTTGATGTTGAGTACCAGCGAACCATCAGGTCTCAGCACCCGTTTCATCTCGGCTGTTCTTGGTAGCCACCAATCGACGTAGCTGTCTGGGTGAATGCCCCCGTAGGTGTTTTTGCGCTGATCCGCATAGGGGGGTGAGGTAACGATGAGATTCACAGAGTCGGCTTCAAGACTCTCAGCCATTACGTTCAGGCAGTCTCCATGTAAAGCCACCTGTGAATCAGACTCTGCCATAGACCGTGGCACAACCGGTGACAACTTAACCTCTGATCGCGGCGCCATGCAGATTGATACTCATTGCATATGAATCTATCTTGAATTGGTACTTTAGCGAAGAGTCAAGGTGGTCTAGCATCGGCTGTCAATGGCATCGTCAAGACGGATAGGTGGTAGTGCCAAAGCGTTTGCGGGGCGCGTTTCTCGCAAGGCTGCGTCATCAGCGCAACGGATACGAAGTGGCCCTCCAAAGTACTCGGCAGCCTCTCTTGCGTGGCGCGGGCTCAAGGGCGACCACTGGCCACGAGTCTGGCGGGAAGTTGAACTCAAGCGGAGCTATGACGCAGTTGTAATCGGTGGCGGAGTACATGGACTCGCTACTGCGTACTACCTCGCTCGTAATCACGGCATCACAGATGTGGCTGTTGTCGATAAGGGGTATCTCGGGAGCGGAGGCTCTGGTCGCAATACGGCCATCGTGCGATCTAATTATCTTACGCCGGCCGGCGTTGCCTTTTATGACAGGTCATTGCAGCTCTATAACTCGATGGCGACAGACCTCAATATCAATGTCATGTTCTCCGAGCGAGGTCATCTGACCCTGGCTCACAATGACGGATCACTTCGCACGATGCATTGGCGAGCAGAGGTCAACAAGCTTCAGGGTGTCAATTCAAGCGTGATCGGCCCCGACGAAATCAAGAAACTGACGCCTTGTCTTGATACGTCTTATCATCCTCGCTTCCCGATTCTTGGGGCTCTGTATCACCCGCCGGGTGGCGTTGTTCGCCATGACGCTGTTGTGTGGGGATATGCACGCGCCGCCGATCACATGGGCGTCGAGATGCACCAGCAAACCGAGGTCACCGACATCCTCTGTGAGGGAGGTGAAGGACCTGATGGTAAAGGCCCGGGTGGTCGTGTAAAGGGTGTTCGAACAAACCGAGGTGACATCTATGCGCCCGTCGTTGTCAACTGCACCGCTGGCTGGTCGTCGCTGATTTCAGCTATGGCAGGGGTGCGCCTGCCGATCACAACCCACCCTCTGCAAGCTGCCGTAACCGAACCGGTCAAAGTGTTCCTGCCGACGGTAGTTGTATCGGGCTCCTTGCACGTTTATGTCAGTCAGACCGATCGCGGTGAGCTGGTATTTGGCGCTGCAGTGGATCCTGTTGCCACTTACTCGATGCGTGGATCTCTTGACTTCACCGAGGGTCTTGCAGGTCATGTACTTGAGCTAATGCCAGGTGTTTCAAGGATGAGACTGTTACGACAATGGGCCGGACTATGCGATATGACGCCGGATTATTCACCGGTTATGGGCTTCACACCAGTTCAGGGTTTCTTGGTTGATGTGGGCTGGGGTACCTACGGTTTCAAGGCTGGCCCAGTGTCTGGTGAACAGATGGCCGAAGCAGTAGCAACGGGGCGCACACCCAAACTGATTGAAGCCTTTTCGTTGAGTCGTTTTACAGATGGTGTCCTAGTAGGCGAGAAGGGCGCTGCGGCGGTGGGTCACTGATGCTTGTAGTTCCCTGTCCTAACTGTGGGCCACGCAACTCGGCTGACCTGCGATACAGCGGCGAGTCAAGACCTCGGCCCGACCCCAACACGGCCACACCCAACGAGTGGCGCAGCTACCTCTATCTGCGCGACAACCCTGCGGGTTGGATGCGAGAAACCTGGTATTGCCGGAGCGGTTGCCGACGCTGGTTCACACTGGAACGCAACACCGCCACCAACGAGTTTCGTAACCCACCGCTGCCGGGTGACAAACGATGAAGCTTGACTTGACGGCGGACGCGGTGTGCTGGTGTAAGTTGACTTTCTTCACATTTCAAGGGGACCTGTCATGACGATGAGCAGGCTTACTCCGCAACCCAACGAGGTTCTTGACCGCAGTAGGCGGTTGCGATTCCGTTGGAATGGCAAGAACTTTGCTGGATTCGCAGGCGACACTATTGCTTCCGCGCTTGCAGCAGCAGGTGAGCAGGTGTTCTCACGCTCGATGAAGTATCACCGACCTCGCGGGATCCTCACCGCCGATTATTGGGATCCCAACCTGATGGTTCAGGTCGGAGACGAACCCAACGTCCGTGCGGGTAATCGTCAGCTTGAGGCAAACATGGATGTCCGGGCACAAAACGTCTGGCCTTCCCTAAAGCGTGATGTCAAGGCAGCAAATCGATTGGCCGGACGTTTCCTGTCCGCGGGCTTCTACTACAAGACGTTCATGCGGCCGCGACGTCTATGGCCTACCTATGAGCGGGTGCTGGCGACGTTTGCCCCTGGTGGCAGGGTCAATCTGGACGCACCCCAGCAATATCACGACAAGCGTTATACCCACCCCGACGTTGTGGTCGCAGGTGCTGGACCCGCAGGCATTGAAGCTGCGCTAGCCGCAGATGCAGCCGGAGCAAGTGTGCTGCTCGTTGAACACGAACTGGCCGTTGGCGGGCATCTGCGCTACAGCAGCGACTCCAGTGATCAAGAAGCACTGACAGAACTTCGCACTGCCCTTGAATCATCCAGCGTTGAAGTTCTTGTCGACTCGACAGTTACGGGTCGCTACGAAGACAACTGGCTCGGCATCGTGCAGCGCAGCCACCCAACGGTGGCGGAACGCCTCATCAAAGCTCGGGTCAAAGTGTTGGTAGTTGCTCCGGGACTCATCGAACGTCCCTACATCTTTGCGGGCAATGACCGACCTGGAGTCATCACATCGGGCGCAGCAAGGCGGTTGATCAATCTCTGGGGCGTCAAGCCGGGTGAACGAGCTGTTGTGTTTACCGCCAACAGCGACGGTGATGCTGCTGCTTCGGATCTCGAATCAGCAGGCGTGGAAATAGCGGCTGTTGTTGATGCCCGCAAAGGAGAGCAGGTCACCTCGACCGAAGGGCCAGCACGAGCCGTCGAGACGGTAGTTGCTGGTGGTGCTCGTGTTTCTGCGGACTTGCTTGTCGTAGCGGCGGGTTGGACAGCACCGACTTCGTTGCTCAATATGTCCGGTGATCGGCCTTCATTTGACGCTCACGCAGCCCGTTTCTTCCCCACAAGTCCACCTGACAATGTGTTGGCGACAGGCGGGCTTGCCGGTGACGGCTCACTCGCCGACTTGCGTGCTCACGGCGCCGCAACGGGGCGTCTAGCTGCATTACGCGCGGCTGCGGTGAGTCACCGCTTGCACGCCACTACCGCCCGGGCACGAGCGCCGGAGGGTCCCGAACCTTCCTGGGCGCCAGATGAGCGCTCGCCGCTGGACCGTGACGAGCATCCAGAGTTGTACCGATCTGACACACACGGGATAGTCGATTTCTCCGAAGATGTCAGTTCCAAAGATCTAATGGCAGCGGCGTATGAGGGTTACGACTCAGTTGAACTCGCTAAGCGCTACACGACCGCGACGATGGGGCCCAGTCAGGGCAAGCTTGAAACTGTCAACACGGTGGCAGCTATAGCTGAGGCTCGTGGCGAGACCATCGCCGAGGTGGGCACAACCGTCTGGCGTCCGCCGTATGCGCCAATCACACTTGGCGCACTTGCGGGACGCAACTTTGAGCCGCACAGAGTGTCCTCGATTCAGCCGTGGCATGAAGCCAATGGGGTGACCAACATCATCGCGGGGCAATGGATACGGCCAGATCACTACGGTGACCCGGCTAGCGAAGTCCGCAACGTGCGAACAAACGTCGGACTCATTGACGTGTCACCGCTCGGCAAGCTCGATCTTCGTGGGCCCGACATCTCCCAACTGTTGAACCTGCTCTACACCAATAAGTGGTCAAAGCTCGCCGTCGGCAAGGTGCGTTACGGCGTGATGTGTGCCGAAGACGGAGTCGTTCTGGACGACGGGGTAACCGGCCACCTCGCCGACGACCACTACCTGATGACAACCACAAGTTCGGGTGCAGCCACCGTTTGGGAGTGGATCGAGAACTGGCTGCAAACCGAGCGACCTAGTTGGCAAGTTCATGTCACACCTGTAACCACGGCTTTCACGAGCATCAACGTCGCAGGACCCAAGTCCCGTGAACTCGTGTCGCGAGTCGCTTACGATGTTGATCTGTCGCCGGAAGCGTTCGGCTACATGGAGGTACGCAACGCCACTGTTGCTGAAGTTGAGGGCTGCTTCATGTGGCGCATCGGCTTCACCGGTGAACTCTCTTATGAGATTCACGTTCCGGCGGGCCACGGCCTACATGTCTGGGAAGCTCTACTTGAGGCTGGTGCAGATCTTGGAGTGGCACCCTTCGGTTTGGAAGCACAGCGGATTATGCGGCTTGAGAAGGGTCACTTCATCGTTGGTCAGGACACTGACGGTCTGACGCTTGCACCGAGCGCCGAGCTCAGCCCGCTAATCAAGTTGGACAAACCAGACTTCACTGGTAAACCCGAACTTGCCTGGGCAAGCGAGCGTCGGCTGCCAATGCTGGTGGCGATACAACCAGATGACCCCAACGTTGTGCCACCCGAAGCAAGCCAGATTGTGCGCGGTGACACCAACGAGATACTTGGTCGCATCACGTCTTCACGGATGTCACCGACATTGGGTCGCTCGATATGTCTGGGTCAAGTTGAACCCGAACTGGCTGCAGGGGGCACCAAACTGACCGTGCTACTGACATCTGGCGAACGTGTTGTGGCGACAGTCATTGACCATCACGCACATTTCGATCCCGTTGGGGAGCGTCTCCGTGGCTAAACGTCCGGGCTTTGAGAGTCCTGTTGCCAAGCAGTATTCGTATGTTGATCCTCAATCACTCGATCCGCCCGATGCGCTAGTTCTCACTGACACAAGCGAGACCACCAAATGGTTAGTGCGCGCCGCAAGCGATGGATCTGTGGCAGAACACTTGGGTGTTTCCTTTGGAGCTTCAAGATGTACTGGTGGGGCTTTGATTCTTGGATCACGACCAGGTGAATGGATCGTCTTCGGCACACCAGATGGCGTCAGTCAGGTGGTGACGAGCCTTGAGCAGTTCGCCAATACATCGTTCCTAACAACGTTGGACTGGAGTCATGGTCGCGCGCTGTTTCGGGTGGCGGGCAGCACAGCTCCTGTGATGCTTGAGAAGGTTTGCAGCGTCGATTTCTCTGACTCGATGACACCTGATGGCGCAGTCGGATCTGCCTCGGTAGCAAAGGTCACCTGCGACTTTGCGCGTGATGACGACGGTGACATCCCGTCGTATTGGATCTTTTGTGATCGCTCATTCGGCCAGTTCCTCTTCGATGCACTCATTGACGCAGGAGCCGAATTCGACCTGCTTGTGGCACCGCCCACGGCGTGATCGCGGCGGTCGCGTCGAGTCCCGGCAACCGGAGGCACCGAACCGTGTGCGGAACGCCTATCCTCTCGGTGCCGGGGAGTTCACCTCCGGCGTCCGGTAAGCCCCCAACCGCCGCTGGAGAACGCTAAGTGGTCGAGGTTCCCGAGTACCTTCTCGAACGCTCGCGGCAGCGCCGAGCAGAATTGACCGGTGTCGGGCTTCCCGACTCAGATGCTGACAAGACTGCCGCCGCCGGTTCCGCGGCGAGCACAGCCCCAGCAGCTCCTACGACACCCGCGCTGCCTCCAGGGGCCGCGCCTCTTCCCGTTCCTCCGGCAGCCCCACCGCCGCCACCGAAGCCCGATGCTCCCTACATCACGGCTGCAAGGGCACGCAAAAAGATGCCAGTCTGGGCAGCTTCGGTAATGGTCTTCTTGCCAATCTGGGCGATCTTCTATGTGGGCATGCTTGAATCCCCCACTAGTGAGGAACTCGTACTCGCCGAACACGGTTCGACTGTGTACAGCACCTGCGCTTCCTGCCATGGTGGTGACGGTGTGGGCAGTGCCACGGGTCGGCCGCTCAACAACGGTGAAGTTCTGTTGACGTTCCCCGCCAAAGCGGACTTTGACGGTCTTGCGCATCACTTGTCCTGGGTTTATCTAGGCACTGCAGGGACGAAGGGCCTTGGGATTGATCGCTACGGCGATCCTGATCGTCCAGATGGTCAGCGTGAGGTTGACAGTTTTGCAAGCGGCATGAGCGGGTTTGCGAACTTGAGCCTTGAAGACCTTGCATCGGTTGTGTATTTCGAGCGGGTCACTCATGGCGGGCTTGAAGGCGAACAGGCAGCACTTGAAGAAGAGATGCTGCTCGCTCTCGTTGAAGATCAACCCACATTTGAGACGGGCTCACCCGAAGAGATCAGCGAACTGCTAGCGGAATCTGCGACGGCTCATGGCATTGAACTCGTGGCAAGCGAGTAAGCGCAACTGATCCACAACAGCTCAGCTGACATCTCAAGCACCGCGCAGTGGGCTGCGCTCGTTAAGCATCAACAGGAACTTCGTCACACCTCTATAGCGGATCTCTTCGAGGCTAATTCCGAGCGTCCGAGTCGTTTCCGTGGCGCTATCGGTGATCTAGATGTGGACTTCTCGAAGCATCTCGTAACTGATGACACTTTGTCGCTGCTGTTTGGCTTGGCAAGGCGAGCACAGTTGCGGGAGCGGATCTCAGCGATGCTTGCTGGTGAGCGAGTGAACGTCACAGAGAATCGGCGCGCCTTACACACCGCACTACGCCACACCGACCGATCAATGTCTGGCAAGTCTGGCGATGCCAGTGCAGCAGCACATCAAGAGTTCCAGAAAATGGTGACCATCTGTGAACGATTGCATGCCGGCGAGTTAGTCGGTTCCACTGGCAAGCCGATCCGTACTGTTGTGAATCTCGGGATTGGCGGTTCGGATCTCGGCCCTCGTCTCGCATGTGAGGCGCTCAAAGAGTCTCGCCATCCGGCAGTCTCCTGCAGGTTCCTCTCGAGTATTGACCCGAGCGCCGTTGCCGATGCAACGGCTGACCTAGACCCGGAGACGACGCTGTTTGTGGTCGTCTCCAAGAGTTTCACGACAGTCGAGACCCTCACGAATGCTCGCTGGGCACGCGAGTGGTTGATCTCGACGTTGCCGGACTTGTTTAGGACGCTTGATCCGGATGTGTCTCGGCATTTTATTGCTGTCACAGCTAACCGGGATGCTGCCGTCAAGTTTGGTGTTGCCCCCAATGCTGTGTTGAAGATGTGGGACTGGGTGGGGGGTCGGTTCTCGCTCGCTTCACCTGCTGGCCTTTCGGTGATGCTGGCGACCAGTGAGAAGGCTTTCACTGAGATGTTGGCCGGAATGCGCAGCGTAGACAGCCACTTCGCTCAGACTCCTAGTACACAAAACCTGCCGATCTTGTTGGGATTGATTGGCTTGTGGAATCGCAACTTCTGGGGTGTCACATCACATGCCGTAATCCCCTATTCGCAACGGCTACGACTGCTTCCGGCATACCTTCAGCAACTCGTAATGGAATCCAACGGCAAGCGAACCAGCCTTGATGGTGAGGTGGTTGACTGTGACACCTCGCCGGTGCTGTGGGGTTTGAGTGGGCCCGACAGCCAGCACTCGGTGCATCAAATGCTGTTACAAGGAACGAGCACTGTCTCGGTGGACTTCATCGTGTGTGCCCAGTCGGGAGATGACATCAGAAGCATTTCGGACGCAACTCAACGCGAGGAGTTGCTAGCTGCGAACTGCTTTGCACAGAGTGCTGCCCTCGCCTTTGGTAGTGAACCGTCTAAACACCCACGCAAAGGTTACAACGCGCACGGTGTCTTGCCGGGGAACCGTCCCTCAACTGTCATCATTGCGAGACGACTTACACCGTCAGTGTTAGGTCAGCTGATCGCGCTATATGAGCACCAGGTCATCGTGCAAGGGTTCATGTGGGGGATCAACAGTTTCGATCAGCCTGCTGTTGAGCATGGCAAGACTCTGGCATTGCGAATTGGGAAAGACATGCGTGGCGATGCATCGGCTTCAGAGTCAAGCCTTGATCCCGCGACCGCCGCACTAATCGAGCGGTTCCGTCGTGTACGTAGAGTTATCGGCTAGTGGTTCACTCGATTGTGCCCTAGTACACGTGGTAACTATCGAGTGAAGAACAGCTGAAACTCGATGACTCCGTGATTTTCCACGGACACAACAACTGGAACCGAAGGCACTGTCACGCCATAGTCAGCAAACGTCACCGGTGCTGAACCGACCACCACAATTGTGTTGTCTACAAGGCGGGCATCAATCGTGAAGTCGACCTGGTTCGTGACACCCTTAACGCTGAGAGTACCGTGAACAGTGGCTGAGACATCTGAGTCTGCGGAATAGGTGACGGGTTCGATCAGCGAGAAGGTCGCGAACGGAAACTCCGAAGTGCCAAGAGCACGCTGGATCTGGCCATCACGCATGCTGTTGTCGGTGCGCAGGGTGGCGAGATCGACACTTATCTCAGCGGCCAACACCTCGGTATCGCTGAGTTCAATCCAACCCGACACATCTGGTGTGCGACCAACAGCAGTGAAGTCTCCAATACCTCCAGCAAGAACTTCATCAACTCGGAATCCAGCGAAGCTCACAGCCGGCTGTTCAGTCAATTCAACGACCCCACCTGACGCCATGACCTCCCAGACACCAGCCAAACCTGCACCAGCCGTGTTAACAGTTGAGACGGTCGAAGTGTCCTCAGCGTCATCGGCACCTGCAGTTGTTGCTATGCCCGCATCGCTTTCAGCGCTCGGAGCGGCAGCGGTTTCTGTGCTAGCTGTCGCCTCTCCGTCACCATCGGCTGTCGCTTGTCCGCTTGAGTCCGTGTCAGTGTTGTCGCTGGTGATGCCGGAACCAACAGTCCCGCTGGTCGATCCTTCGGCTTCTTCCAATTGAGCTACTGCCGACTGAATATCCACTGCAGGAGGCGCGTCGTCGCGTCCGATCCACCACAACAACACAAACACCACCACAACTAGTGCCGCAATGATCATCAACACGATGAGGTTGCGCGCTCGCTTCACCGACTTCATTCGTTCAACCTCCGGATGTGGATGGGTTCGCGGTCTCTTGCATCTCGCGAACTGTTTCGGCCGCGGCGCTGATCGTTGCCTCAACTTCATCGTCGCCGTGCGCTAGCGACACAAAGATCGCCTCGTAGGCACCCGGTGCGAACGCGACACCGCGGCGCAACATCCCGTGAAAGAACTGTGGGTAGACGCTATTGCTAGCAGCCTCCGTAGCTTCGTCGAAGTTGCGAGGAGCTTGCTTGCAGAAAAACAGCCCCAGCAGTGGTCCCACCCGAGGCACAACCGCCGCGATGTGAGCTTCTCTGAACACATCTGTAAGTCCGGACTGCAACTCCGTCGCAACTGTTTCAAGCCGTTTGTACGCCTTGTCGTCCAGCATCGACAGGGTCGCTAGGCCCGCAGCCGTGGCCAGGGGGTTCCCCGACAGGGTTCCTGCCTGATAGACGCTGCCCAGCGGCGCAAGTCCAGACATTATCTCTCTGGATGCGCCAAAAGCTCCGACCGGTAACCCACCACCGATCACCTTGCCAAAGCACCAAATGTCGGGCAGAACGCCGAAGTACTGAGCTGCCCCACCGAGGCACAAGCGGAACCCGGTGATCACCTCGTCAAATAGCAGCAGCGCACCAACATCGTCACACGCCTCTCGCAAGCCCTGCAGAAAGCCGGGTTCAGGTGCAACCAGTCCCATATTTGCTGCCACGGGTTCAACACAAACGACGGCGACGCTGTCGTCAAGTTCGGGAACGACGTTGTAGGGAGCAACGATCGTGTCAGCCACAGCACCGTCAGTCACGCCTTCGGAACCGGCAAGACCTTGTTGTGCCACACCGGAACCTCCGGCCACCAACAACGAGTCGCTATGGCCGTGATAGCAGCCGGCAAACTTCACGACTGTGGGTCGGCCTGTGACGCCACGAGCTAGGCGCACAGCTGACATCACTGCTTCGGTACCGCTGTTTGTGAGCCGCACCATCTCCAGTTGGGGCACCCGGGCGCACATCTCTTCGGCGATCAGCACCTCGTTGCGGGTGGGGGCTCCGTAACTGGTGCCTTTTGTGGCAGCCTCTCGCACTGCTTCGATGATCTTCGGGTGTGCGTGTCCACAGATGCCGGGGCCGTAACTTTGCACATAGTCGATGTAGCGGCGGCCCTCCACGTCGATCACGAACGGGCCATGGGCCTCAGCCACGAAATACGGTGTGCCCCCCACCGACCGGAACGCGCGCACCGGTGAGTTCACACCACCAGGGATCACCCGTTGCGCACGTGCAAACAGCGCTTCGTTACTCAGTGACGAGTCCTCCATGGTCAGGGTCGCCGAAGCGTCGTCGCCCTCGCTCCCGGCTGCTTGTTTGTCACTCATTGCAGTGCTTGGGCGAGACGGCGGGCGAAGTAGGTCAAAACCATGTCAGCACCGGCGCGGCGGATAGCGCAGATGTGTTCGAATGCCACGGCGTCGAGGTCAAGCCAACCCCGCTCGGCGGCGGCGCAGACCATTGAGTACTCACCAGACACGTGGTAGGCGGCTAGAGGCACATCGAAGCGGCGCCGGGCCTCGCAAATCACGTCGAGATATGGCATCGCTGGTTTCACCATGACGATGTCGGCACCCTCGGCGAGGTCGGTGCGTATCTCCTCCATCGCTTCGCGACTATTGGTTGTGTCCTGCTGGTAGCTGCGCCGGTTGCCGCCCCCAGCAATTGTCACATCCACCGCGTCGCGAAACGGGCCGTACAGCGCAGTCGCGTACTTTGCTGAGTATGCGAGCACGGCCTTCTGTTCGTGTCCGTGGCTGTCGAGGGCATCTCGAATAGCTGCAACCTGGCCGTCCATCATCCCCGACGGAGCCACGATGTCAGCGCCTGCATCGGCTTGCGCGACAGCTATGCGGGCATAGATTTCAAGCGTCGAGTCGTTGTCGACATCACCGTCGGCGCCAATCAACCCGCAATGTCCATGATCTGTGTACTCATCCATGCACAGATCAGAGATCAAGACCACAGCGTCACCGAAGTGATCCCGCAACTCTGACAGAGCTATCTGCGCAATGCCACGAGGATCCCAAGATTGTGACCCGGTCGGGTCTTTGTTGAGCGGCACTCCGAACAAGACGATGCTGGTGACGCCCAGTCCGACGAGTTCGGCCACTTCGCGTTGCAGCGAGTCAAGCGTGTGTTGGAACTGGCCGGGCATTGAAGGGATTGGTACGGGATGGTCAATCCCTTCGCGCACAAACAGCGGAGCGATGAGATCGGCGGGATGTAACCGGTGCTCAGCCACAAGTCGGCGCAGCGCAGGGGTGCGGCGTAGCCTCCTCAACCGCCTCTGCGGGTAGTTCACTCCTGCGAGGCTAGCTCCGGTGCTTCGGTACCTATCGCTGGTCGCATCTCGCCAGAATCTGTCAGAGGTTTGCAGAACTGGGAGATGGCGGCGATAAGTCCGTCGATCGTGTGTTTCGTGGCCTCGATGCTTATTTCAAGCCCTAGGGCTCGTGCGGTGGCTGAGGTCGCTGGGCCAATTGAGACCACCAGAGGCGGCACGGATTCAACTCCGATCTCTTCCGCTAGGCGTCTCACCGTCGACGACGACGTGAAGACAACACCGTTTGCAGCTGCCGCAGCTCGGCGTTGCTCACGGGTCAATGAGACACCGACGGTGCGGTATGCAGCAACGTCGATGACATTCCACCCCGCACGTCGAAGACCATCAGGAAGAACCGCACGGGCTGTGGCAGCACGGGCCAGCACAACCGTGCCGCCTGGTCGTGCCGGTTTTGGGAACACATCAAGCAAGCCCTCTGCAATCGAGTGCTCGGCTACGAGGCTTGGGGTGATTCCGAGCGTTGCGGCTTGGCGGGCAGTCCCCGGGCCGATGACCGCCACTTTGACTTCCTCGGCAATTGGGCCCAGCGTGGCGACCGCGGCAGCACCGTTTGGACTAGTGAGCACAAGCCAGTCGCCAGCGCCGAGCCGAGCCAAGGCATCGCGCAGCGCGGCTCCTGAGTCTGAGGGTTCTGCAATGTCGATGACCGGCACGGCCACGACGTGGGCTCCTAGTGCAGCAAGGCCTTCAGCCAAGGTTCGTGCCTGGTGGGCAGGCCTACACACGACGAGACGCTTGCCCTTGAGAGGCAAGGCGTTTGTGCTTGTGCTGTGATCGTCGGGTGGATTACTCAAGGCATCCCGTCACGTGTGTGAAGCAACGGCGGATGAACTCACAAGCGCTCTGCGTGATCAGCGTTGCGTAGCTAAGTGGAGTTGAGCCACCAGTGTGCGAGCAATGTTGCGTCCAAGTTGCTCGGAAGAGTCGCCAACAGCACTGTGCCTGACCACGATGCGGGCATCGTGCGAGGCAAGGAGTCCCTCCATCGCAAGTTCTCTGTTTTGGGAAATCGTGCAGTAGGCACCTGCGGGAAGGTCACAGTCCCCACCGAGCTCGGCCAGGAAAGCTCGTTCGGCATCCACAGCCAGACGGCTGTTCGTGTCCTCGATTTGCTTAACCGCTTCAAGCGTTTCGGTATCGCCCGAGCGGCACTCCACCGCTAAGGCACCCTGGCCAACCTGGGGAACCATCACCTCAGGTTCAAGAACATCGATAACTTCGTGCTGCACGCCGAGCCGCTCAATCGCAACGGCAGCCATCACGATGGCATCGAATCGGCGGGCCTTTCTGAGACGCGTAGCAATGTTGCCTCGCAATTCCGCAAACCTCAGGTCGGGCCTCAGGCTCATCAACTGAACCCGACGTCGAGCCGATCCCGTACCAATAGTGGCATCGTCACTCAAGTCGGCTAGCCGGCAACCAACGAGCGCATCCCGAGCGTCTCCTCGTGGAGGGACAGCGGCCAAACTCAGGCCTTCAGGAGTGACAGCAGGCAAGTCTTTTGCCGAGTGAACCGCATAATCGGCTCGTCCATCTAGGACAGCTTGCTGGACTTCCTTAACAAACACGCCCTTACCGCCCATCTGGCTGATCGGGGTGCTCGCACGGCGGTCACCTTCAGTAGAAACGATTACCGGACTCGTGCGCCGTCCGCATGCTTGCCGCAGTAGCTCAGCAACATGTTCGGTTTGCCAGAGCGCTAGAGCGCTGCCTCGAGTGGCAGCCCTAAGTGGCACAACCCCGAAGGGACTAGAGACTAAAGAGGTCGCGTAACGCTTCGCCTAGACGGTCACCTCGGGCATGCCCTGCGGAACTCTTCAGTTTGACTGTCGGCTCGTGCAGCAACTTGTTGATGGTGCGGTTTAGCAGCGATTCGACAGCCGAACGTTGTGCGTCCGAGAGCTCGTCGAACTGTGCTTCGTGGTGCGCCAACTCTGCTGTGGTGATGTGATGGGCTCGGGATCGCAGCGCAGTGATCAAAGGCGCAACTTCTCGGGCCGACACGCTGGCTCGGTAACGCTCAACTTCTTGCTCAACGATGGCTTGTACTTCCGAAACGGCATGGTTTCGTGCGACTCTGCCTTGTTCGACAAAGGCTCCGATGTCTTCGATGTTGAGCAATGTGACACCGGGTAGTTGAGCAACCGCAGGATCAACGTCACGTGGCACCGCGATGTCCACGATCAGCAAGGCAGTGCCTTTCCGGCGTGTCATGACGCTGCTGATGTCGGCGTGTTCCACCACGATGTCGCTTGCACCTGTGGTGGCAAACAGCGCATCGGCCCGCGACAGCGCCTCTTCAAGGTCCTGTAGCGACACGGCACGCCCGCCGCATGACGCGGCGACGTCAGCGGCTCGCCGGGTTGTGCGGCTGGCAACAACCAGGTCGGCTGGGGCTTCACGAGCCAGAGACCGGAGCGTTCCCGATGCCATCTCGCCGGCGCCTAGCACGAGCACGTTGCTGCCCTTCAAGCCGCCGAGATGTGCAGTTGCGAGTTCGACGGCTGCATGTGACAGCGACGCCGTGCTTCGCGAGATACCCGTTTTTGTGCGGGCCCGCTTGCCTGTGGTGAGTGCGTGGCGAAACAGCAGGTCAAGTACCGAACCGACCGTTCCCTCGGCACGTCCGGCCTGCCAAGCCGAACGAACCTGCCCGAGGATCTCGTGCTCGCCAAGCACCACCGAATCGAGCCCCGCGGCCACCGAGAAGAGGTGCGTTACTGCCTCGACATCGTGATATGCGTACAACTGGTCGGCGACTTCTTCGGGCGGCAGGCCTGAGTGGCAGGCCAGCACCTCCCGGATGTCTGCGTAACCGCCGTGGAAGCGCTCGGCGTAGGCGTAAACCTCGATGCGGCTGCAGGTCGATAGCACGACGGCCTCGCTGAGATTCGGCGCAGTTGCCGTCTCGTGCAGCGTTTTGGGTAGGTCTTGAGGCGAGACGGTGAGGCGCTCTAGCAGATCAAGAGGCGTGGAGCGATAGTTGCAGCCAACTACGACGAGCGACACTGGCGCGAGCCTACCGGTGTGACTATTGGCTCAACCCTGGGCACCGGGTGGCGGAAGGGCTAGCGGGCTAGGAAGAACAGTTGCAGTGTGCCTGCGATCACGATGGCGGCTAGCAGGATGGCAATAGCGATCGTGGTTCCGGGTCTCATCGAGCGACTCTCCTGGTGAGTGTGTTTGATTGAGTCAACTGTGTCGCCTTGTAAGTCCCACTGGTGTGACCACTCGAGCCGGTTGAGGGTCACTCGCGCTTGGGGGACGCAGTCGCACTTCAGATCCTTCATTGAGACCGAGTTCTGCTGCTGCTGAGCGCCGTGGCAGAGCAAGTGAAACGAGGCCGCACGAGTCTGTTATGAGTCCCACTCGAGACGCTTTGATGTCGTCATATCCGCGGACCGACTGTGCTGTTCGCAGATCGTCTTGTAACACGATGTGAATCGTGTTGTCATGGCCCAGCACTGCGAGATCATCGGGGCTTATGTTGAGCTGACAGTTGCCAAAATGGTCGATCCATAAGACTTCGGTGACCAGTTCTCCGGCATCAAGCTGACTAACTGGTAGCACCCCTGGCATCAAGGTTGCCGGGTCGATTGGGGTTCCGAGATTGTGCATTGCCACGCCATTGCAAAGATGTGCAGCGGCGGGGCCAAAGACGTCTCGTCCGTCAAAGGTTGCGCCGGATCCGGCGGCTGACTGAAGTTGGTACTGCGGGTTAGTCAATTCGATGGCTCGGCTAGCACCCCCCACGAGTCCGACGGCGGGAGCTAGCAACCCATTGTCTGGCCCGACGAGCACTGAAACTCCATCGCCGACCTCCACTGCAATGGCGCGTCGTGCGGTACCTACGCCAGGGTCGACTACGGCGAGAACCACTCCGGGCATCAGATATTGCGCTGCTCGGGCAAGAGCCAGTGACCCTGCTCTTATGTCACAGGGTGTGATGCCGTGAGTGATGTCAACGACCCGTGTTCGAGGTGCGATTGACGCAATAACGGAGTGGACAACTCCTACGAACTCATCCTTGTGGCCATAGTCAGACAGGAATGAGATGGTGGCGTAACCATTACGGGGAGTTGACGGTGTCGGCGGCATGGTGGAGTAGTGATCACGCGGTTGGCGATGGTTCACCCGCCCAACTCCCGGGATCGTTGTGTTGCTGTCTCAACAACCCGCGAGATCAGACCCATGAAGTCAGAGTTGTTCATGACAGCAAGTCCAGCCGCAGTAGTTCCCCCTGGAGAGGTCACGTTTCTGCGGAGTTGAGCAGGGTCTTCGCCGCTTTTTGACAGCAGAGTCGCCGCGCCGAGCAACGTCTGACGAACAAGCGAGTCGGCTACTTCAGGTGTGAGACCTTGCTCTATGCCCGCTGATCGCATCGCCTCTGCTAAGCGGAAGAGGTACGCGGGCCCGCTCCCCGATAGCCCGGTAACCGCATCTAAGTCTGATTCCTCAACAATCTCGACAGTGCCGACAGCCCTCAGGATGCTGGCTGCCCAGTCAAGATCGGTATCGGTTGCGGCTGCCCCTGCAGCGATCGCCGCGGCGCCCTGACCTACGAGTGCCGGTGTGTTGGGCATGGCACGCACGACTGCGGTACCAGCGGGCATCTGGGCCTCGATGGCCTCCGTACGCACACCGGCAGCTATGGAGAGCACACGGCTCACGCGAGCAGAGCCAAGACGTGTGGCGACGGCGGCCACTACGTCGGGTTTGACCGCGATCACAGCATCGGTTGCCAGCACGGGAGTGCTCGAAACAGTCGCTTCTGGTGCCATTGCAACGATTGCTCGTTTAGCCGGTGGTGCTGGCTCAACAACGTGAATCTCTGCTGCCTCAGCCCAGCCGCTAGTGAGCAGGCCCCCTAGCAGCGCTTGCCCCATCTTCCCACCGCCGACAATCTGCAACCGAGCCACCCCCCAATGCTACGAACTGTGAAGCGTCAGGCTCCGTACTCGAGAAACTCAAGGCAGGCGTCATCATTTCACGTCGACGCGGTGACTACGTATTGAGTCGTCATGAGAGTGGCTCCGGGTGGCGGGCGTTTAGTTGGAGGTCGCGGCGGATTACTGCTGCTACGGATGCGATGACTATGGCACCTCCTAGTACGTGAATCAGCTTGATTGGCTCATCAAGGAATAGAGCTGCTCCGATCATTGAAATTGGTGGAGCACCGAGCAATGCTGTTGAAGACACAGTGAGACGGACATGACGGTGTGCCCAGTTCATCATCAAATGGCCTGACCCAGGGACCGCAATCAAGGCAATGATCCAAGCCCACACGTCGAGTGGTGGCACATATAGATCCTCACCAACTAGAGACGCAACCGGACTTACAACAACGAATGCAATGGTCCATACGACGGCTTGGAACTCCAGTGCACCTACTTTCTGGCGGGCTTCCTTAGCAAATACAAAGTTGGCCGAGAAGAGCAACATCGACATCAGTGCCAGCGCGTCTCCCCGCAGACTCCAGGTCGTGACTGACGCGGATCCGAACAGCACTAGAGCCGTTCCTCCAAGTGCGCAAACAACCAATCCGACAAGCGTGATGGAAATTGACTCACCAAAGCGGCGGACTGCTGACCACATTGTCACTATCGGCACCAGCGATGCGACCATCGCCACATTCGTGACAGTCGTGGACTTGAGGGCCGCGTAAAACGTGATGAGCCACAATCCGGTGAAGATTGCCGACGGTAAACAGACAACCAACTGAGACAGCGTCATTCGGCGCCGCTGGACAATGAAGATTCCCAAGTAGATAACGGTGGTCAAGCCAAGTCGCCAGAAAGCTAGTTGAATCCCGGGAAGTGCGACGTCTCGCACCATCACGTTTCCCGAGCCCCAACAAATGACGGTGGCCGTCACTGCCAGCAGGCCCAAGAGATGTTGATCGGTGGCGCGCGCAGACATTGTTGAGATTCGTTGTAGCCAGTGACGGCGTTAGCCGCTCACACTCCGGATTGCACGACCGGTTACGCCGTCGGCAAGGAGCCCTTTGTGGGCGTCAGCGTCACTTCGGAGGACTCTGTAGAGATCTTCGCCCATTGGCGCGACTCGATCAATCGCAGTATTGACATGCAACATCATCGTCTCTTGAGTACAAGCAAGAGCATTGTCGCCGATGCGGCGCAGTTCGTGGAACAGATGAACCCGCTTCAAATCAGCACCAGCGACCGTGGTGTCCACAGCCAGCGGGGTCGCTTCGGCAAGTTCGTCCACAAACACGACATGGGTTTCAACGGTGTAGAAGGAACCGTGAGTAGTTGACCGGTAGTCCTCGTCAAACCCCATACGAATGAGATACTCATCGCTCGCCATACCAAATACGAGGCCATAGAAGCCCTCGCTCATGTGACCGTTGTAGTCAATCCACTCCGACAGTACGGAACCTTGCCAGATGCGCAAAGACGCGCCTTGAGTCATCGCGAGAAGTCTACGGACGTACCTGCATGCGGTTAGTCAAGCCGAGACGGTCTATTTCAGATGTCTGCGCACCGCCACTGTGAGAACCTCACGATCGCATTACTGATGAACTGGCTGCAATAGTGTTCCGCAAGTGAACGATCACCTTGCGGGATTAACCGACGATGAAGCGCAGTTGCGCCTTCAAGCCTTGCTTGTGGCGTCTCGCAGGCAAGTATCAGAGTCTCACGGGTGGTTAACGGCAAATGGTTGTGGCAGTCGACTTGATGACGCGGTACGTCTGATGACTGGGCTCGGTCCCTCAAGGACAGTTCGACCCTCAACTCCAAGAGTCGTTCAAGACTTTCTCGCTGACGCGGTTGCAAGTGCCCCTGAACACACACGTGATCTAGCAATCGCCCTAGAGGCAGCAACACCGCACTTGCAATGGGTTCACGCATATCCGAACGCTTCATCGCATCCGGAGTTGACCGCTTGGCGCGCCAGCTATAGCTACACACTGCTCGCGGCAGCTGTACAACCCGGGGGTTCCGCACCGGCTGACGCGCCCTATCTCAGCGATGAATTGCTATTTGGATTCACCCTGCAAGGGCCCGATGTCACGTATCCGAAACACAACCATGACGCGGTAGAGATTTACGGTGTGATCAGTGGCAACGCTCACTGGTTTCACCCCACTCAAGGCTGGCCTTCACGCCCACCAGGTTCAGTCATGGTGCATGAGTCAAGACAGATCCACGCCATGGCCACGAATGATGAGCCACTCTTGACCTGGGTTGCTTGGGTAACTCACCCGACCTCTCGGGCGCACCTACAACTTGACTAGCGCGAGATCCCCCTCCCCAGAAGAGACTGCGCTGCAACTTAGAACAGCGTGAGGTATTGGTTGACTTCTGAGGCTGTCACCTCGTGGTGGTGAGCTAGGAACTCGTCTCGCTTTACCTTCACGAAGTAGTCCCGATAAGGACCTTCAGCTGTTTGCCCCAAACCTGCTGCGAGCACATCATTAGTGGCGAGTTCATCAGCAGCGTGAAGCAGTGTTGGCGGAAGGGACTTGATCCCCTTGGCTGCAACTTTCTCTGCCGAAAGTGCATGCAAATTGTCGCGATTAGGTTCGCCTGGATCAATGTTGTTGTCAATCCCATCCAAGCCGCAAGCAAGTATCGCTGCAAACATCAGGTAAGGATTGGCAGCACCGTCACCAAGCCGGATTTCAATACGATCAGGTTCTGGAATACGGACCATCTGAGTCCGGTTATTGCCTCCGTACGCCGCATATGCAGGAGCCCACGTAGCGCCTGAAGTTGGCGCTCCAACACCCATGCGCTTGTAAGAGTTAACAATGGGACACAACACGGCTACCAACGCCCGGGCATGACTTACTAGCCCTCCGACGAACTTGTAAGCCATATCGCTCAATCCGAGACCCTTAGTGTCTTCTCCTCCTGGCCCGCCACCGATAAACAGCGGCTCATCGGTGTCAGCTGTCCAGAGGCTGGCATGAGCGTGCAAGCCATTGCCCGTCTTGTCGGCAAATGGCTTCGGCATGAATGTTGCGTAGCGACCGTCACGCTGCGCAAGCGTGTGAACCATAAGTCTGAACAGAATCAAGCGATCTGCCGTGGTGAGTGCATCTGAGTATTGCCAGTTCTGCTCGTACTGACCGTTAGCATCTTCGTGGTCGTTGGCGTAATTCCCCCAACCCATAGCGTCAAGATTCTTTGAGACGGCCGTGAGGTGAGGCAGCATGCGGGTGAGGCCTTTGGCGTCATAGCACGGCAGCTTCATGTTGTCTCGATCGTCAGCAACGGCGATTGAGCCATCTTCACGCCGCACAACCAGTGAATACTCAGCTTCGACACCTGCTTTGAGTACGAGATTTCTCTCTTTGGCGGCATCAAGTGCCCGGCGCAAGATCACACGGGGTGCGTAAGGCCACAATTCGCCTTCAACTGTCGGGTCACAATGCATGACGGCGATGTTGGGTTGCCAGGGCAGTTGCGTATACGAGGCAGGGTCGGGGAGTGCCAGGATGTCTGGACTTGATGGGTCTTGCCCCATCGGGCCTGCGGCAAAGCCTGCAAAGCCGGCGCCGTCGGACATCAATCCTTCAAGAGCACCAACAGGAACGAGCTTGGCGCAAGGTTTGCCATGCATTTCAACAAACAGTGCGTAAATGAACTCCACACCGTCGGCGTGGACTCTCTCGCGGATCTGCTCAAGTGCGCTCATGTGGCTCCCCTATGTCCTGGTGGTGTAACCGCTGTGCTGCTAACGCCCGAGAGTAATCAACCTGACTGTGGCGCGGGCAACCGGCGCGCGTTGCGAGGATTGGAGGCGCTTCGCGCTACTGTCCGCACGGCAAGTTAGTGAGCGGAGCTTCTTGGAGGATCACCGATGTGTGGGATTGTCGGGTTGTTCTGCAAGACCTCGTTGCACCGTCATGAGCTAGGGCGTCTTACTGCGGTGATGTTGCGTGAAATGCGCGATCGAGGCCCTGATAGTGCTGGATTCGCCTCGTATGACACGGGTGAGCCCGGACGCACACGTATCACTGTGCTCGCTGAGGGTGTTCAGGTTGACTGGGCGAGTGTCTGTGCCTCACTTGAGGCTGTGTTGGGTGCCGAGGTAACGGTTCGAGTGGTGCATGACCATGCGGTGTTCTCCACGAACGGTGATGGCCGGTTGGCACGCCAATGGATCATCAACAATGTTGCTGGTGCGTCCGTGTTGAGCTATGGCACCCAGATTGAGCTCTACAAGGCTGTTGGTGATCCTGATCTCGTTGCCGAGCGATATGACCTTGCGTCACGCACCGGTACTCATGCACTTGCACACACGCGCATGGCAACAGAGTCGGCAATCACTACGAACGGCTCTCATCCTTTCGTTACCGGTGCCGACACCTGCCTGGTTCACAATGGTTCTCTTTCAAACCACAATCACTTGCGGCGTTTCCTTGAACATCAGGGCGAGTCGTTCCAGACAGAAAACGACTCGGAAGTCGCAGCCGGGTATGTGGCGTGGCGCATGCGAACAGGCGACACGATTGAAGAGGCGCTTGAAGGTGCTTTGAGTGATCTCGATGGTTTCTACACATTTGCTATCGGCATTGCCGATGGATTTGCGATCTTGCGTGATCCGATCGCTTGTAAGCCCGCGGTAGTTGCTGAAACTGATGATTGGGTGGCAATGTCGTCGGAGTATCGAGCGATCGCGCAACTACCCGGTGCAACCCATGCAGATGTGTGGGAGCCTGAACCGGCTCGGGTCTACACCTGGAGCCTCGCTAACACTTCCGCTGAACCGGTTGATCAGCCTTAACGATGGAGAATAAAACACAGTTGCGTGCAGTTGATCTTTCGATCGACACAGTTCGGGTTCTCAACAGCACTCTGCACGAGGCATCTGCGGGTCAGTCGTTTGAAGTCTTGAGTCCGCGTGGCGCCCACGCAGTTGCCTGTGGGATCAACCAAGACATTGAAGTGGTTGTGCGAGGGTCTGTCGGGTATTACTGCGCGGGCATGAACCAACTGGGCACTGTGTTGGTCGAAGGTAATGCGAGCACTGGTCTCGGCGAGAACATCATGTCGGGTTCGGTGCGAATAACAGGTAACGCAACGATGTCTGCGGGCGCTACCGGTTGTGGTGGTCTTGTGGTTGTTGGGGGCAACGCCGGAGCACGTTGTGGCATTTCCATGAAAGGTGTCGACATTGTTGTGGGAGGCAATGTGGGACACATGAGTGCCTTCATGGCACAGGCTGGGCGTTTGGTCGTGTGCGGTGATGCGGGAGCTGATCTAGGTGATTCCATCTATGAGGCGCAGATATTTGTGCGTGGCGAGGTGGAGTCGCTCGGGGCCGATTGTGTAGAGAAAGAGATGCGTTCCGAACATGTAGCTGCTGTGACTGAATTGCTTGCGATGTCTGCACCCCAGGCACCCTCTGTCAAAGCAGAAGATTTCCGCCGGTACGGCTCAGCTCGTCGCCTCTATAACTTCACGATCGACGATGTTGATGCCATTGCGGCGGCTCACCGCTCAGAGGCCGTACCTGCTGAAGAGGCTGCAAGCCGATGAAATCACCAGTAGGCAACTCACCTGAACAAAGCTGGCACCTGCGCGAGTCGTACACATTTGATCGAAACGTCATCGCTGAGATCCGCCGTGCTGCTAACACGGGCATCTATCGCATCCGGGGTTGGGGCGCCAAACGCGACCTCCCAACGCTTGATGATCTCGTGTTTTTGGGCGCGTCGATGTCTCGTTATCCCCTTGAGGGTTACCGCGAAGCATGTGGCACCAACGTTGTGATTGGCGAGGCTCGTGCCGAACGACCTGTGCATCTTGACATTCCGATCACGATCGCTGGCATGAGTTTCGGGTCGTTATCGGCTCAAGCAAAGGAAGCGCTCGGCAGAGGCGCATCCAAGGCCGGTACGTCTACAACTACCGGCGATGGTGGGATGACTGAAGAAGAGCGTCAACACTCTTCAACGCTTGTGTATCAGTATTTGCCGTCACGTTATGGCATGAATCCTGACCATCTGCGGGTGGCAGATGCCATCGAAGTGGTTGTCGGGCAAGGAGCAAAGCCTGGTGGTGGAGGCATGCTGCTCGGTCAGAAGATCACTGAGCGAGTCGCGGAAATGCGGACACTCCCTACGGGAATTGATCAAAGGTCGGCCTGCAGACATCCAGACTGGACAGGGCCTGACGATCTCGAGATCAAGATCACTGAACTGCGTGAAATAGTTGACTGGCAAGTCCCGATTTATGTCAAAGTCGGCGCTGCAAGGCCCTATTACGACACGGCTCTAGCTGTCAAAGCAGGGGCTGATGCAGTGGTTGTTGATGGTATGCAGGGCGGCACTGCTGCAACACAGGACGTGTTCATTGAACATGTGGGAATCCCCACACTTGCTGCAATCGGTGAAGCAGTTAGGGCGCTGCGAGAACTGGGCGTGCATCGCGATCATGTCAAACTGATTGTCGCTGGAGGTATCCGCTCTGGTGCCGATGTTGCTAAGGCGCTAGCACTTGGTGCTGATGCAGTGTCTATTGGCACGGCAGCATTGATTGCTCTTGGTGATAATGATCCTGCATATGAAGACGAATACCGCAAACTGGGTACTTCAGCGGGCTTCTGGGAGGACTTTCAGGCAGGTACCGATCCTGCGGGAATTACGACACAGGATCCTGAGTTGTCAGCACGACTTGATCCGGTCCTGGCGGGCAGGCGCCTAGCCAATTACTTGCAAGTCCTCACGATTGAGACACAAATACTTGCCCGCGCCAACGGCAAGTCACACGTGTTGAACCTTGAACCTGAAGACTTGGCCGCATTGACTGTAGAAGCCGCCGCCATGGCCAAAGTCCCTCTAGCCGGCACCAGCTGGATTCCCGGCCACCCCAATTAGCAACAACTCGCAACATTGTTGTGAGTGCTTCAGGTGTCACCCAGAGGTTCCGAAACGTCGAGGGGCTGAGCTTCCTAGTCAGAGCATCGCGCAGATCAGCCCGAGCCCTTGTGCTGCGTTAGCTTCCGAGCCGTGGTAACGAGTTTGAGTTCAGGGGGCATTGAGGGGCTGCTTGCTGCGTTGCGTGAGCAGATGGCGAGCGTGCAATCCCTTGAGGTAGCACCACCCGAGGGCCAAGGATCGCGTTCGTCAGATGACGACTCGCCTCTGTCGTGGGTTGTGGCGGGCAACCCGCAGAGGATTGCTGATGCCATCACGCTTAGCGAGGATCTCGACTCGCCTTCGCCAGCTCCTCCAACGACGTTGCCAGTTGTTGAGGAGTGGCTTGATCATGCCGTCAACGCGGCACAACCACATACGCAGGGTCTCGCACAAGCGTTGCTAGCTGCGGCGCCGTTGCTGCGATGGGCTCGTGCGTTTGCGAGCGAACCGTCGCATCCGAAGCTCGACTCCTGGCGAGACAACTACAGCTACACGCTGCTGGTGGCACCGAAGTCAGAGGAAGGTTCGGCGTCAGACGAACCGCCGTATCACAGCGATCAGGTGATGCTTGGCTTCACGCTTCAGGCACCGCAACGCTTCTACCCGCTGCATAGTCACGAAGCCGTTGAGGTGTATGGCGTGATCAGCGGCACCGCTCGCTGGTATGACGCGCCAAGTGAGGGATGGCCAGAACGTCCACCCGGTTCTGTGATGGTGCATGAAGCCCATCAACTGCATGCCATGCGCACGGCTAGCGAACCGCTGCTTACCTGGATCGCCTGGGTAACTAGCCCCGATTCGCCTGCAACGCTCTATCTGGACTGAACACGTCGCATCTGGCTAAGTCAGATCGCGCTACAACTGGAGCGACAAACGGTTACTGATCCGATCGATACAGAAGCGATCAGACGGCTAGTTGTCTTCGATGGCCTTGACGTGACGTAGCCATAGGCCACCACCTCTATGGGGCCTGGGGTCATAGGAGCGATGCCCCAAGAGGCGCTGCAGTCGTGACGACTTGTCGGCAAGGTCGCCGGGTTTGAAGTCAAGCGGACTTGCCTCTTCTGGGGTTAGCCACCCCGCCACAAAGCTAAAATGCACTGCTCGCCTGACAGTGTTGGTTGTCTGGTTGGCACCGCCACCGTGAAGCACCCTGCCCGAATACACAAGAGCATCACCGGCTTCGAGTTCAGCGGGAACTGATTCGTGTTGAGTCCAACGATCAAGCGTGGGCCAAACGTGACTTCCAGGCACAACTCGTGTCGCACCCATCTCTTCTGTGACCCGATCTAGTGCCACGATGGCGCTGATCGTGATCTCAACAGAGTTGGGCCAGGTAGCACGCATGTAGGGCCACCAGTTGTTGGCATCACGGTGCAACACCTGCGCAGATTCACCCGGGTTGATGTACATCACCTGGCCGGTATTGAGCCAATACGAACCGCAGTGCGGTAGCAGCACAGCATTTGCTAGCTGGCCGAAGACCTCGTTCTCAAGCAACTCAAAGAACGCTGGCGTGATCAGGCCCAGACTCGAGAACCGCACTGTGTAGGCCCCAGTGAATGCCTTACCATCCTCACCCTGGCCCTGAGTAGCCGATCTAGGCTCCACCGACGCCGAGAACTCATCAAACGCGCTTCGAAGATCATCTACGACAGGTCTAGGCACCATGCCTTCAACAATCAGCCCACCATCACGCTCGTACGCCCCCAGCATCTCGTTGATTGCCGCAGACGCAGCCACCCGCTCAAGCTGCCGCATTGCCCCTCACACGAGAATCCATCACAGCCATTTCCTCACCCCACGACCCTGACCAAGAATCCTTACACAGGCAAAGGCCAAATCGCACAGATTCGTTCGGCCATGGCACCATTCGGCACAAAGGCCCGCCCTAGGGCGGGCCTGAACCCAGCCGCCTAGGCGAACTGGGGGGGGGTAAAGCGTTTCCTAGCCCAATCTTTGCACTCACTAGCCGGACTTGCAACAACCTCACTCGGTCAGTGCTACATGGAGGGCGTGGCATCAGGGCGTCCATTAGGTCGGGACGTCAGTGTTTGGCTACTGAGGAATGGGGCAGCCGACGTTACTGCCGTGGAACGGATTATGGCACCCAGCACGGGATCCCAGATCGAGGTCATGCCAGGACGTCCGTTAGAGAGTCCAACCACCTACCGGAGACAACCGCGGGGATCTTCACCTACGCGACAGCACCGACAGTCAGCCTTCCCCGACCCTGGGTGACTCGCGAGTCTCCGAGCGTGCTCGGTGAGTCATCAACTCTTGTACAAAGATAGTATTTTCCCGCTGAGTCGTCTGTGCGGGTTGCCCTGGTGATCCTCAAGACAGCGGGTGTACTGCCTGCCGTGCCCGATCCTTGGGCCGTGATCCATTACTAGTTGCGCGACCAGAATGGTCGCTAACGCAGTACCTGATCGAATCACAATGCGACAGGGGAATTGGGCGGCAGGCTTAGCGATCGGAGGCGGAGGGTTGGACATCCCTGAGAACGTACGGGCGGCGCTCGGTTACGGACCAATGGAATGGACACTCGGAGACTGGTTCTGTGTCGACCATGCGGTAGTCCTGAAGCGTAACGGCAACCGCTTCTCCTACCGAAGAGGTGGAGATGGCAGGCGCGTTGTCCTCGCCTCCTCACACGGCCCGAACGCGCTCATCTACCCGAGGTCACGACGTACCACGTCCTACGACGGGCATCCGCATGATGCCCACGAAGGCCGATGCGATCAGAGTGATTGCAAAATCACCAAATTCGGACACGTCCTTGTGACAATTCCTGTTCGAGTGGACGCTGCACACCTAGATGACTCAACGTTCTCCTGCGCAGAACCTGCGGGCCACCTTCTCGCCTTCTTTCTCGAAACAGGTCACTGTGACGTACGCCGATCTGGTTGCAGAGTTCGAAGGTTCCGAGAGAATCGGTCCGGCCATCTGGGACCTCCTCGTCAAAGTTACCCGCAGAGTGTGTCTGCGATATCCACCGCAGGTGTACGCAGACGACTCGCAGTGGAACCATGCCTCGATTGAGGACTTGGCTCAGTCAGTTGCGCTCGAACGCCTGCTAGGCGAGTCACAGCTTGACTACATCTTCATGCGAGCCTACGCCAATCCAACTCAGGGCGTCGAGACCATCGAGGGTTTACTGGCAATCCAGGTCCAAAGGACTCTTGCTCATCGACGCGTTCCCTCAGTCGTAGATCGGCTGGTAGGTCGCATCAAGCAGTTGCTCCAGAATCCGCCCGCAGGGATCCGCTCACGGGACATGGGCACTGAGACCTGGATTGTCGGAGGACTCTCCGAACGCCCTCTAGCAGTGCTCACTCCCTCGGATCGTCATCGGGGAGTTCACCGAATTGCGGACATTCCACGAATCCCATCAAATCCACTCGGACAGCGAGAGTCAAAGATTTACGGCACTCCGCAACTCGTTGAGGTTCTCCACCGTCTCGTCGACGAGTACGACGGCCTGTACCTCAGCGATGTCAGAAGAATCCTTGAGGAACTGTTGACAGCCTGGCTCCCAGAGATCCTTTATGACTATGAGGCCGACTCCTTACCGGTCGGCTCGCCGCCGAGTGAATACGAAGTGACCGCGATGACCACCGACTTAGAAGGGCTCCTCGAAATGCTCTCTGACCGCCAGATTGCTGTGATGATCGGCAAGAGCAACGGAGTGTCCGACACCCAACTGGCTCGTGAACTCCGTTGTTCTAGGCCGACCATCATCAAATCCCGACGTGCATATACCGAGAATGTCGGCCGGTTTCTCGTCAATGAGATCCCGGAACATCGTCACGGGCTCGCCGTGGAAGTGCTGCTCGAGCTTGCCATGGAACGCGGCGAGGATCACACACGATGACAGTGCCTTTCGCTGTTGCGGCCGCAGCCCGGGCATGGCGGTCGTCAGCCCAAGACCTGCAGGCGCGTAGGAGGACTGTCCGTCGAGGAGACCTCCGGCTCATAACAGCACCTTGCGACGCGAGCGGACAGGCCCGTCTCGGTCTCGTGCTCAACGTCGATACGACGCTGGAGTTCATCGAGATCGCCCTTGTCCATCCCTACTCGGAACTTGCGACGTCGATGGACAGTGTCGTGCCTGGTGAGTTGGCTGGTACCACCTTTGACGTGGTGGTTCAGACCGATCTGCGTGGCGTCGTCTGGACATTGGTTCAGGCGTCACGGGCCGTCGGCCAGCTTTCAATGGAGATACTTGAGGTGATATCGAACCTAGTTGAGATGGATCGACCGACTTCAACGACCGGCATCCGGATCGGCACTCCTCTTGCCGGCCCACACGACCGACGTTGGTCGTTCAAAGCTACTGAGGGCAAGGCGTTGGACTCCATCACCTCGGACTGCGCCAGCGAAGTCATCGACGGGGGATCACCGTGGAAAGTCAGTCCGGAGTTGTTCATTCCTAAGTTGCTTGCATCCACTTCAGATTTGGACTTAATCCTCATCGAACTTGCCCATTTGCTTAGTACCCGAAATCTGCGGTTGACGGTCGAAGATGCGCAGAAGCTCGAACAGCGTGGGGCTCTTGAGATCGAAGCGTGGCGCAGCGTCAATCTGAGCACAGACTTGTATTACGCGCTCATGGACATCGCCCTAGATGCCCTCACACAGACCCGGGCTGCGACGGTCGGAGAACTGTCCAAGTGCATCGTTGCTCCGTATTCGCCGCCGCAGTCCAGCCAGGGTGCCGAAGTTGTTCACGTCCTTGGAACACTAGTTGAGAGCTAGTCGTGATTGATCACCACTTTCGACTCCGGGCGATCGAGCTTCGAGAGTTCAAATCGGTTCGAGATCAGCGAGTCGACCTGGGACCCTTGACTGTCGTTGTTGGCGCAAACAGTGCTGGCAAGAGCACGTTAATTCAGGCGATCCTCGCTCTCGCACAGGCGGTCCGGAGTGAAAGCGCTACGCCAGAGTTTCCACTTAACGGGAGCATGATCCGTCTAGGGACGTTTGACGAGACACTCAACTGTCTTGCTGAAGGCGACAAACCTCAGATCGAGATCAAGTTCGAAATATTCGACAACTCTCCAATGAGAGACACTATTGCTGCCGAGTTCGCCGTGGACCTCGACGATGAGCCCACAGCCCTTAGGGGTCGCAGAGAGCCACGACTGATCAGTTGGCACGCCTTTGTCGGGCCTGTCGACAACGAGGATGACGGACATTCCGAGTTCAAGCGAGGCTTCGCAAAGATTAAGCGTCTCGTGCTCTCGGTTGCGTGGATCTCAACGTCCGCTTCTGGCGACTCTCTCGAACCGCTATGCGACTGTGACATTAACCCGACCGACGATGTGACGACTGCAGAGGAGTTCGGGAATCTTCGGATCTTGAATCAGAGATATCGTCCGGGTCGAGTATCCAGGCCGGTGCCGATAGACGGCCTAATGCGGAGTTTCCCCAAGGAGGCGCCGCGTCATATCGACGGCGTAGTGATGTCGGGCGGAGTTCCGCTCGCCTTTTTCGAACGTAAGACTGTCTTCAATTACCTCACTGACGTGTGGTTGTCCACGCTTGAAGAGACGCTTCTTGATCGGCAGCCGACCTTGTTTGACGGGAAAGACACCGTTGTCCACGACGAGGATCAATCCGACTGGTCAGACCTACTTCGAATCGCTGCAGCACACGCCGCCCGGAATATCAACGAGTTCACCGCCGGCACCAAACATAACCCGGCGTTTCGGCGTCGAGTCTTCGGTCGAAGGTTGGACATTGCAGAGCAACACTTCTCTAAAGAGCTAAATCGGCTGAGCCAGCTAGAGCGATCTCATTTTGCCCGCAGTATCCACTCCCAAGGCGAGGAGACGTTTCGGCGCGTGCTACGTGAACAAACACCTAGCTTCGATCGACTAGGGGAAGAAGTGCTTCTTCAGCAGTCGGGTGCTGCCGTAGAGGTGTTGTTTCGCTCAGGGGCAGTTGCTCAACGTTTCTTCAGCAACAATGTTGAATACCTCGGTCCGCTTCGAGAAGCTCCGCACGCCCTGCACGACCCGGGGCCAACTCGAACTGACCTCGGCCCGACCGGCAAGTTCGCCGCAGCAGTGCTCCATGCCCAAGCTGACTCGCGGGTCGTCATGCCAGCTATCCCCGGTGCTCAGCATGAAAGCCGCCGGCAAATATCCCCACTTAACGACGCACTGGATGCTTGGTTGCAGTGGTTCGGCCTAGCTGAAGGGGCCACATCCGAAGACTTGGGCCGCCTCGGTATCGGGCTGAGCGTCACGCCTACGGCTCTTGGTCGGCCGGTTGATCTCACATCTGTGGGTGTGGGGGTGAGTCAGGTGCTCCCCGTGTTGCTCCTGTGCCTCCTCGCTAGGCCGGGGACGATGGTCATCCTTGAACAACCAGAGCTTCATCTTCACCCGAAACTCCAACAGGATCTAGCTGATTTCCTTCTGGCCTGTGTCGAGACCGGTCGTCAGCTAGTGATTGAGACGCACAGCGAGCACCTCGTCAATCGCCTTCGACGGAGGGTTGCCGCTGACGCCAGTGATGAAACAAGAGACTTGGTGAAGTTGATCTTTGCTGAGAACACCGAGGGTGTTACGACATACCGAGAGTCCAAGATCAACCGGTATGGCGGTTTAGACGATGACTGGCCCGATGGATTCCTTGACGTCGGATCCCACGAATCTCGCGCGCTGATCAGGGAGAGCGCACTCAAGCGGCGACGTGACTTGGTGAGGTGAGGATTAACCGGGAGAGCCTCGCGCTCAGCTAACGCGCCGCAGCCTTGCCGAGGCGATCTTCGACTCGATCAAGATGCCGCATCAGCAGGTCAGCCAAGAGGACGATTTCAGCGGCTTCGGTCGGGTCGGCATAGCTCACCGTTCGGTGTGACGATGGATTCTTGAAGGTACCGATCGCACCTGCAAATAGATTCGCCGTAGCGACCTGCTCGCCGACATCGGCTTCTTCGTCCCTAAGGGGGCCACACTCATTGAACGCCGTTCGCATTAGTTTTACTCCGACCACGGAGTCGCTTGCCTGAGAGAGGTCGCGTACACGAATCTCTACGGCCTTCATTGCCGAGAAGACCGCAGTCTCATAATCACCGAGAGCGAAAATCTGTCGGACGTTCGGCTGCAGCTTTGGGTGCAGCGTCATGGCCAGCTGATCTTCAGCGATGATGGCGTTGAGCGCGCTGTCAGACTTAGCGAGTGCCCGTCCTCGGGAGGTCACTCGCTGCCAGCCGTCCTGGTTCAGACTCGGGCCGAGGAGACCACGAGATTCGAGCCACGCCCAACAATCAGAAAGCCGTTCAAGAAGGTCATGGCGATTTACTTCTTTGTTGCGTGAGATGACTTCTAAGGCATCACCTAGGGTGTTGTAGGCCTTAAATTTCCTCTTCGGTGCGAGCGTTCGCAGTAGCAGCAAGGCTCCGTCAGTAGTCGGTAGATCTCTAAGTTGCTCAAGGTCAACCAGGTTCAGCGTGTCTCTACTCATTTGCCCAACTTAGGTCGCAACTACTTGCCAATCATGTCTCTAGTCGTCGACTTCGACGCCATGGTTGAGCGGATCGAATGAGGCCGCAATCCGATTCGCAACCGACGTTTATCCCTGCGAACCTGTTGCCGGCGATGCGCCGGTGCGTGACACACCTCACGGCGTACTCACGCCGCATCTCACAGGTGCGTTGCCACTCGCCCTGCGCCGCATCGGCCGCTACGTCGTCGACGACCTCGTGGCCTTGCTACGCGGCGATGAACCCCACCGCCTCCAGTACTTGACGCCCGACGACCGAGACGCCCTCCTCACCGCCCGCCCCACCACCGCACCCGGCACGACAACCTCCTAGAGCCCACTGCGGGCATGCCTGGAGATCAGGCGCCGGATCAATGACAGCGAGATCGTTCAGCGAGTTTCCTTGTCGAGCGACTTCGTGCGCATCGACTTCCGCACCTGGGTGGACTGGCAGAAGCGTCATGTCGTGTTGAAGGTGGCCTTCCCGGTCGACGTCTTGAGCCCGAAGGCGACTTTCGACATCCAGTGGGGCAACGTCGAGCGGCCGACCCACCCAAACACCTCGTGGGACTGGGCCCGCTTCGAGTCCTGCGCCCACAAGTGGGTTGACCTCAGCGAGGGCGGGTTCGGCGTGAGTCTCCTCAACGACTGCAAGTACGGCCACGACATCCAAGACAACGTCATGCGCCTGACGGTCCTGCGGGGTGCGACCTTTCCCGACCCCGAAGCCGACCTCGGAGAGCACGAGTTCACCTACAGCCTCTTTCCCCACCAGGGTGGCTGGCGGAACGGGACCGTGCCGGCGGCGTACTCGCTCGACGACTCGCTCATCGCCCGAAAGGTTGGGAGCCAGGGTCGGGGAACGCCAGACGCGATGCCTGGCTCGTTGCTGAGCGTGTCGTCGGACAACGTCATCGTCGAGACGGTCAAGAAGGCCGAAGACGGCGACGGGGTGATAGTTCGGCTCTACGAGAACGAGTGCACGAGCGGTCCGGTCGACCTACGGACTGACTTTCGGATCGGTCGGGCGTCGGAGTGCAATCTCTTAGAGGAGCCCGAGACCGACCTCAACCTCGACGTCGGCGATCAGCAGGTGAGGCTGGCGATGAGGCCGTACCAGATCGCAACCGTTCGTCTTCGCCAGCCCGATGGGGGGTCGGCATGAAGTCCCTGATCTTTCACGGTGAACGCCAGATGGAGATCGGGGAATGGGGCGAGCCGATCCCCAGCGATGGCCAGGTGCTGATCGAGGTCGCTGCCTGTGGCATCTGCGGGACAGATCTCCACGTCTACAAGGGCATGCCGGCACCTTGGCCCGTGCCGGGCGTCCAAGGTCACGAGTTCTCCGGGCGCGTCATCGGTTGGGGCGATGGGGTTGACGGGTTCGCCGAAGGCGACCGGGTCGTGGTACAGCCGTTGCAGCACTGCGGTGGGTGCAGTGCGTGCGTACGAGGCTGCACGAACCTCTGCTTCAACGTGCGTTTGATCGGCGGGGAGGAGCGCGGCGGATTCGCACTGCGCGTCGCGGTAGCGGCAAGCTCGGTGTTCGCAGTACCCGACGGCTTGAGCTTGCGCGCTGCGTCGATGGTTGAGCCGGTCACGACCGCCGTTCACGCGTTTGAACAGACTCGCGTAGAGGCCCAGACCGTGGCGGTGTTCGGCGCGGGTCCACTAGGCCTTGTCTCGGTGCAGTTGGCGCGGCTCGCGGGCGCGCAGTCGGTCGTGGTCACAGAGGTCGTCGATCGCCGTCTCGCACTCGCTTCGGACCTCGGAGCAACAGAGACGGTCAACGGAGTCCGCAAGAGCGCGGTCGAAGCCGTCCACGATGTCACCGGTGGCGAGGGGGCCGACGGTCATCGAGGCGGCCGGAGCGTGGTCACCCGACAGCAGGCGGTGGAGGCCGTTCGCCCCGGGGGCACGGTTGTCTTCATCGCCTTGGGCACCGAAGCGGTGCCGATCGACTTCATGACCGTCGTGACGAAGGAGATTCGTCTGCAGGGAGCCCAGTGCCACACCAAGTCGGGCTTCCTGTGTTCGCTGGATCACCTGGCTAGCGCTTCGTTGCGGGTCGATCCGATCCTCACGCCGCTCCCACTCGATGACGGCGCCGAGGCGTTCGTGCGGCTCGCAACCGACCCCGGCGAGATGGTCAAGGTGGTGCTCGAACCTCGATGTTTGCCGCTACGACCCCACGAACGCCACGGGCGTGCGTGGCTGGTCAGGCGGGCTTGGAGAAGCCAACTAGGTCGTAGCTCATGTCGACGAGTCGCCGTGCCGCATCCATGTCCGTTGCATGCGGGTTGGGTGACTCCATTGGCCAGCCACCGTCCTTAGTGCCCTTGTCCCGATAAAGGACGCTGCTCTGGCTGAAATATGCGCCTGAGTGTTTTGGTGCGTCGCCAGAAATGAGGCAGTGGAGCGAGGTCTGGGCCGACTCTTCATTGCTATCGGACATGAACCTGGTGAGCGGTCGCATGATCGCCATCGCTGCCTTCATCCAGGCGCTTCCGCCAGAGCCAAAGTTCGAGCGGGCCCAGCCGGGATGCACAGAGAACACAGCCGGAGCGCTATTGCCCAGACGTTCCGAAAGTTCCCTGGCGTAGAGAACGGTCGCAACCTTGGCTTCGGAGTAGGCCCTCATGCCGCTGAAGTCACGGTTCTTGTAGTTGATGTCGTCGAAATCGACGGCCGGGCGATTCCTGGGGCTCCCCGCATGCACGACCGACGACACGATCACCATGCGCGAGTCAGGTGTGGCTTTCAGCGTGTCGAGCAGGAGCTCGGTGAGCAGGAAGTGACCGAAGTAGCTGACCGCGATGGTCGACTCAAGTCCGTCTTCGGTGTGTTCGACTTCGCCGGTCATGTTGACGAAGCCAGCGTTGCAGGTGAGCCCGTGCAGTTGATTGTGCTTGGCGGAGAACGCTTTAGCGAACGCTTGTACCGAGGTGAGGCTCGCCAAGTCGAGAGCCATGACTTCGTGGCTGCCGTTTAGCCCGGCAAAGCTCGCGGCGACCGCTTGGCCGGCGCTCACACGGCGGCATGCCATCACAACGTGGCCTCCCTGCTTGATGAGGTGGCGGGTCGTCTCGAGGCCGATGCCGGAGTTCGCTCCGGTGACGACATAGGTCTTGCCGCTGAGATCCTTGGAGCGGGTTGCGTTGTCGATTGCGTGCTTTGTGCGTGCCATGGATCCTTCATCTCGGCGACATTCGGGAACCGATGAGTTGCACGGTACTCCTGCGGCCCCATTCGGCTGTTGCAAAGTGCTCGTTGAAGCTGGCGAGAGGATGATCGTCAGACGGATTCCGGTTGCGATGTTTGGCAGTTGTCGACGGACCGTTTGGCAGTGGTGCTATCGAGCGGGTGAGCTCAGGACGCAGAACTCGTTGCCCTCGGGGTCGGCGAGCACGACCCAACTCTGTGGGCCTTGGCCGATATCGACCCGCTTGGCTCCGAGGTCCACGAGGCGTTTGACTTCGCGGGTCTGGCTGTCGGGCCGGAAGTCGAGGTGCAGACGATTCTTGATCGCCTTCGCTTCTGCGACTCGAACGAAGAGAAGCCCGGGAATGCGGTCAGCTGTCGGTCGAATCTCGAACTCCTCGGGGTTGTCGTTCACGATCACCCAGTCGAGCGCGTCCCTCCACCAATTCCCCAGACTCACCGGATCAACGGCGTCAACGATTACCTGTTCCCACTTAAGACCCACCGGCCGCATGGTAAGCCCCACCCCCAACCAGTACCATTGGAATCACTACCGATTCCGGCTCGGGGAAGGCGGCCTTGTTGCCAGGTCTGCCGTAGTGGTTAGGTGATGTTGAGGAGCCAGTTCACCCCGAACTGGTCTTCGATCCAGCCGAAGCGTCGTCCGAACCCATAATCGTCGAGTGGCATGAGGATCTTCCCGCCGTCGGATAGCGCAGCGAAGAGCTGATCCATCTGGGCGTCGTCGTCGCATTCGATGAACGGTGCGATGCCGGGCGTCATGTCCCAGTCGTGTGGAATCGGTGAGTCGATGCACACGAATCGACGGCCAAGGACGCTGAAATCGGCGACCTTCACCTGGCCCTCAGGTCCGTCGCCGTTGCCTTGGTAGAGGTCAAGGCGACTGAGCTTGTAGTCGTCGAAGATCTCGCTGTAGCGCTCCAGCGCTTCTTTGGCTCGGCCGTTTTGGAACAGAATGTGGAAGTCGATTGATGCCACGTCGTCAGGTCCCTTCGATGGTGTAGGCGTCAGGTCTCAAGGAGTTGGATGAGGTTGCCGCAGCCGTCGTCGAGCACCGCTGTTGTGACCGGTCCCATCTCGGTAGGGCGCTGTGTGAAGACCACCCCCACGGCGCTAAGGCGCTCGTACTCGGAGTGGACGTCGTCGACCGCGAAGGACGCTAATGGGATCCCGTCGGCAACGAGAGCCTTGCGGTACGGAGCGACTGCGGGGTGACCCGATGGTTCGAGGAGTAGTTCGATGTCTTGCCCGGCGGCGCCGACGGTGATCCATCGGTGATCACTACCGATCGGCTCATCGATACGCGGTTCGAAGCCGAGCACTTCCGTGTAGAAGCGGAGTGCCTCGTCCTGGTTATCGACAAACACGCTGGTCAGGTGGAGGCGGATCGGCATGGTTTGGTCTCCTCGTCTAGCCATCGACCTATCGCGGCGCGCAGTGGGGCTGTGTCAATGGTGTGGAACTTGTAGCGGCCCTCTCGTCGACTGCGAACGAGCTCTGCGCTCTCGAGAACGGCGAGGTGTTGCGAGATCGCTTGGCGGCTCAGTCCGATGTTGTGCTCGGCCACGAGGCGACCGCAGATCTCAAAAAGCGTTTGGTCGTCTCGCTCGAAGAGAACGTCCAGGATCGCCCGGCGGGCGGGTGCGTTGAGCGCATCGAAGACGTCCGCCACGGTTGCATACCATAGGCAAGCCTTCACTTGCATGCAAGCAGTGGCTTGCCTATGCCCATCACTTGACCTTGCATCCGGGCTGAAGCTGCCGAAACATAACCCTTGTGCGATGATCGCTTAGGTGCGATCATCGTCGGGTGGCTGACATTGAGTCGCATGACGAGTTAACGAGTTGGTTTGATGAGCTCGACCCTCGTGACTGGGACCGGGTTGCGGTGATCGTTGAACGTCTTGCCACACTGGGGTCGGCGGCTCGGATGCCGATGTCGAAGAGCCTCGGAGATGGGCTGTTCGAGCTCCGATTCACACTCGGTTCGACCGCTCGGCGAATCACTTACCGATTCACCAAGGATGGCCGAATCATCTTGCTCACAACCTTTCGTAAGCAGCGGAACAACGAGTGGAAAGAAATCGACAGGGCTAGGACAGTCGCGAGGGATTGCGCTAAGCGCAACCCGTGATGAGAGGAACGACGATGGCCAACTACTCCCGATGGGAAGAAATCAAGAAGCGCAAGGGCACCCCCGACGCCGAAACAGTCGCGGGTGTTGAGCAGGACCTGGCCCTTGGGCAGTTGCTCTATGATCTGCGAACTGAGGCTGGGCTTAGCCAGCGAGCGCTCGCGGAGCGGATGGGAACGACCCAGTCGGTGATCTCACGCCTCGAAGAAGGCGGGGGCGTTAGGAACCGAATCGACACGCTCGCCCGAGTCGCCGCTGCGCTTGACCGGCATCTCGTGCTGTCGTTCCCGAGCGACGTTCCCGACATTCTTGAGGACGCAATTCAGGTCGCCTAACCATTTAGGGCCCGGTCTGGAAATCGGTCAGTCACACTGAATCGCTGGTCGACTAGAAGAGGTGCTTCCCGAGAACTCAACGTGACGGCTAATCGGCGATCGGGCACTTCAAGTACGGGCTTCGAATACTGGTGAGCCGATCACTGAGGCGTCGATTTCGACACCGAGGCCAGGCGGGGCGTCACCTGCGACGCTTACGGTGCCGTTGATCACCCGAAGCGGGTTGCGCACTACTGGTACTGCAGGCAGGTGGTAGTCGTAGAGACCGAACGTCGCCCAGCGGGGCAACGTGTGGGCGATGTGGGTCACCGCAGCGAGTGTGATGCCGGTGCCGAAGAAGTCTTCGATGCGCATCGGGATTCCCAGATCAACGCCCAGCCGGGCCAGGAAGCGGGTCTCGCTTGGCCCGCCGGTTGCGTTGAACTTGAGCACGGCTACGTCAATGGCACCGTCGCGGTGAGCTCGGAGGAGCGCCTCGGCACTGTCAATGCTCTCGTCGAGCATCAGACCCAGACCTGTGCGCTGAGCGACGATCCGACACTCTTCGTAGGTCTCACAGGGCTGTTCGATCAAGGGGCCAAGGTGGGCGACCCGCGGCATGACCTGCATGGCCTGCTCGACCGTCCACCCTCGGTTGACATCGAACCAACACCGCTCGCCGGGGCGTATCGCTTGCATGATTCTGGTGATGCGCTCGACATCGTCGGCGGGCTCCTCTAGTCCGATCTTGAACTGGAAGATCCGGTACCCGGTGTCTCGGTAGTTGTCGAGCTGTTCGAGCATCGACTCGATCGTTCCGGTGGACACCATCGCGAGCACGGGCAGATCCGGTGCCGCGCGTCCGCCCCAGAGCTCACAAAGTGGTAGACCTGCCGCTTTGCCCGCGAGATCCCACAAGGCCAAGTCGATTGCGGCTTTCGCTGGACGTTGACCGCGCATGAAGGCGTTGATATCACCCAACCGACCGTTGACGTTTGTTGGGTCCTCGTCGAGCAGCAGCGGGGCAACATGTTCGATCGCCGCACGTGCCGCCGACGAGAGCGTCGGGTAGTAGTACGACGGAGCAGTGCAAGTCTCGCCCCAGCCAATGAGACCGGTGTCGGTCTCGAGACGCAGCACATTGCTCTCGATCTCGATATCGCGGGCGCGGCCGTGGGTGTATCGGGTCTCGACGTTCCATGCGGCGAGCGATACGGCATAGACGCTGAGTTTGGTGACCTTCATCCGATTTCCAGAGCTGGTGGACGCAGCACCAGGCTGCCGACGTGCGACTTGGTCAAGAACCGCCGTTGAGCGTCGATGATCCGATCGAGTGGCCATTCGGAGTCGACGATTGGGCGGATTCCCCCTTCGCGCAGCACTTCCAGCAGCCTGGGGAAGGTGCCGCGGCGTTACACCGTTGAGCCGTAGAACTCGAGGTTCTTCAGGTAGAGGGTTCGGAGGTCGAGTTCAACGAGTGGCCCACCAATTGCGCCGGCCGTCACGTAACGGCCGTTTCGGGCGAGTGCATCGATTAACTGTGCGAACGCCGGGCCACCGACCACGTCAGCGATAACAGTGGGCGCGCCGCTGAGTTCCGCCACGGCCGCGCCGACCGGGTCGATGCCGCCGCGGTCGACCAGGCGAGCCCCGAGTGGTTTGAGAGTCGCGTGCTTGTGAGCCGACGCGATGGCGCTGACTTCAGCACCCAGGTGTTGGGCGATCTGGATAAGAAACGTGCCGACACCACCGCTAGCACCGGTGACGATCACACGGTCGCCGGCTCTGACAGAAGCCATCAGCAACATGTTCATCGCGGTACCGGCCGAACACGGCAGGGTTGCCAGCTCGCGGTCCCCGATCTCGATCTCGATCTCGGGCACGACGTGGGCGTTGCCGGACGGGACGGCGCAGAACTGGGCAAATCCACCGTCGCGCTCTGATCCCAGAAACGCCGCTGACTCAATGCCGTCTCTGTCATCAGCGGCTCGGCAATAGGGGTCACAGACCACTCGTTCACCAATACGAGCGTCCGTCACAGCCGCGCCGACGGCGACTATTCGGCCTGAAACATCGGCGCCCTGGATGCGAGGAAATGCGATATCGCCGGCCCAGGCGCCCATCCCGTCGACAGCGACACCGAACCCCTCAGCTCCGCCACCTGCGGTCGTTCCGCTGGTGACGTCTTCGTTGTACCAGCCGGTGCGCGTGTTGATGTCAGTGTTGTTCATGCCTGCCGCGCTCACATGGATCAGCACCTCGTCCGGCGCTGGCACGGGCATCGGGAGGTCATCGCGATAGTCGAGGCGGTCGAATCCGCCATAGCCGGTCAGCACAACGCCGGTCATTTGCGTCGGAAGCGAACCGAGGCGGCTCATGTGCGTTCGGCTCCTGTTCGTGTTCGTGTTCGTGTGATCAGTGCGATTGCGGAGTTGAGTTCTTCTAGTTCGCTGTAGCAGGCGTGCATGTGGCGGTGGCCGCTGGTGCCGTCGTAGGGGGCTCGTGCGTGGAGCACACGACGGTTGTCGTAGACGGCCGTCTGGCCGGGTTCGAGTCGTCTATGGATCTGGTTTGCGGGGTCTCGAGTTAGTTGTGACCAGGCCCGATAGGCGCGGTACATCGCCTCGACGATGTCGAAATCCGCAACGAGGGGTTCGCGCAGCCAGTGTGTGTCGCGGATGTTGCCGAGTGAACCGTCGGGGTTTACTTCGATGAGCGGCGCCTCGTACTTATAGGCACTATCAGGACTGCGGTTGCCGGTGGGCCAGGGAACAGTCGACAAGAGGCGGAAGGACTCTGGATCGTCGGCCTCCAGACGGCGCGCCACCTGGTGGCCGTCCACCCAGAAGCTGTTGCCACCGTCAACGGAGTTAACAAGGCAGTGAAAGATCATCACACCGATCTGGTACTCCCGGGTGGGTCCGTCGGTGTGAGGGACGATGTTCACGGCCTTGTTCGAGATGTAGCGGCCGTCGGGCTCGAATATCACGTCAAAAAACATGCCCCAGTTCATGTTGCGGATCACGAACAGTCGTTGGATTCGTTGCTGGAACTCGGCTGCCGTGGTTGGGCCGTCGGTCAAGAGACCTAGTCCGAACGACCGCACCGACTCGAGGAAAGCGAGCCGAGTATCAGGATCGGTCTCGACCGCGGCCCAGCAAAACTCTCCAAGCGCGGCCGAATCCGAAGCGTCCCAGAGCCGTCGCTCTTGGCGGTCGACGTTCGCCGTCTGCGGAGGGTCGTAACGGTGGGCCCGAAGCCAGCCCGGGTGATAGAGCGAAACGCGGTCTCGTGACCACCTGACCGCCAGTGCTCCCTCGGGTGACACCGAAACGTCGATCGGCTTGATGTCGCTGCGAAGATCGCAGATGTCGATCAGCTTCTCACGTGAATGCGGGTCGATGGCCTGCGAGTCGGCAGCGTTATCGGCCAGCCAGATGTGATGGAAGCGCGCTGTCGTGTCATCGGCCCAGCCGACCTCGACCCAGAGGTTGTGAGCTTTGGCCGATGTCACTCGCGGCTCGCAAGGGTACGAAGCGAAGTCGGGGGTGGGTGCGATCACGGCGTGCCAACGGTCACTACAGCATCAACGGCAACAGCGGCACCCTCGGCGACTGCGAGTACTGGGTTGACTTCGAGTTCGACGGTGTCGGCCGACAGCGCTGTGTCAATGATGTGGTCGATCGTCTCAAAGAGGCCGGCAAGGTCGGCGGGCGTGCGGCCTCGGAAACCGTCGAGGAGTGGAAACAGGCGAAGCGAACGCAACGCCTGTTCGATGACATAAGAATGCGCAGGCAGGATGACCGTCACGCTGTCGTCCAGAAGCTCGACGAGGGTGCCACCGATCGCCAGGGTGAGCACCTGGCCTACATCCGGCACTCGACGCACTCCGATCAGAACTTCGGCGATCGGATCGGCCACCATGCGTTCTACAAGGAAGCGACTGGAGCCAAGCCGGGTGCGCATCACGCTCATAGCAGCCTCAACGGCGCTGCGATCAGCACATCCGAGCGAAACGGCTCCAGCTTCGGTCTTGTGTGTGAGCCCAGCGATCAGCGCCTTCACCGCCCATGGCCCTTGCGCTGACTCCAAGAGCTCACCCGCGTAGCCGCTGCTGCCGTCGATCACGATCGAATCGGGCACGGTCACGCCGTGGCTGGCAAGAAGCGCCTTGCCCTCTGCTTCGTCAAGGGTGCGGCCACCGCAAACATCTGACAACACGGGCAGCAGGATCTCCTTGGTGCCCACCCTCGAAATCTCGTCGTGTCGGCGCCACCACCACTCTGCTCCAGCAAGCGCACGGAACCCGTCCTCGAGGTCCATCAACGGTGCCATTTGAGCGGTCATCATCTGCTCCCGGGCTTCGAGTGGCAGGCTCTCGGGCGTGGTAGCAACGAATGCGCACGGCAGCCGGCGGGTGTCAGCGGCGGCGGCAAACGCCTGCGTCGTGGTGAACCAGTCCTCGATGGGCATGCCACTGTTGTCGGGCGGGAAGGCCATTACCTGAACAGCGAGGTCGATCGGCTGGTTGAGAAAGGCGTCGTAGATGGCGCGCTGATGATCGGAGTCCGCACCGTGGTCGGTTGAGATGTCAAGCGGGTTGGTTGCATAGACGAACGGCGGCAACAGATCTTCGAGTGCCTGAGCGGAGATCCCGACGGGTTCGGGGAGTTCGAACCCATGGGTGTGTGCAGCATCGCCACCAAGGACTGCATAGGAGCCGGAACTTGTGGCGAGGCCGACCCTGCGGCCCGAGATGGGTCGGGTCATGGTGAGGGCCTTCAGCGTCTCAAGTGCCAGCGAGGCGGTGGTGGCTTGGGTGAAGCCCAACCGCTCGAAGACCGCGGCCGCGACCGTTGACTCGCCGGCCAGCGATGCCGTATGTGATTGGGTAGCTCGCCGACCCACCGGGGTGCGCCCACCCTTCACGACTACGACGGGGAGTCCGCGTTCATGGGCTCGGGCCCCGACGGTAGCGAGTCGGGCGGCATTAGGCATGTGCTCGAGGTAGAGGTTGATGGCGGTGACCCGCTCGTCTTCGACGATGTGGGCCATCACGTCCACAACGTCAACCATGGCCTGGTTACCCGTACCGAACAGGTACGCGGCTGGGACCGACCGCTGGTTGAGGCCGACGTCGGACAGATAGGCGCCGCCGTTAGAGATAAAGCCAATACCCCGGGCGGCATCGTGGGTGCCGAAATGGTCCTGCATGAAACAGGCGCGGTCGACAAAGTTGGCAAACCCGGGAGTGTTGGGCCCGATTACTGCCATGTCACCGGCGGCCTCGATCAGTGCCGCGGTGCGCTCGGCACCGCCTCTCATCTCCGAGAATCCCGACGTATGCACGACCGCGCCACCGGTGTTGATGGCTTGCAGGTCTCCGATGGTGTCGACCACTGACTCCTTGGGGATGGCCACAAAAGCAAGGTCAGGCGATTCGTCAAGCTCGAGAACCGACGGGGCGCAGCGAATCCCACTGAGTTCGGTGCGCCGAGGATTTACGGCAGCGATCTCGCCTGTGAATCCGTTTCGCTGACACCATTCGATGGCCGGCACGACGCTCGTTCCACCGATGAACACCGCCCGCTTGGGGTTGATCAGCCGGCTCAGCGACGGCGTCACCATGCCAGTCTTTCTCAGTCTTCCTCAGTCGTCGAGCCCCTCGAAGGGCTCGTTGGCCCAATCAAGCGCAGCACCGAGACCGTCGGTGTTAGTACGACGCTGGAACTCCTCGTAGGTGGGCACCGGGCAGAACGACATCATCGTCATGAGATCCTGGTAGTAGTCGGTTGCCGTCTTGAGCCCCTGCATTTCATAGACACGGTTGAGGAACTGCTTGTGGGCACGCTGCATCTCCTGGGGCAGCCGCGCCATCAGCCGTGCCTTCTTGAGTGTCGCCTCGGCGAGTTCGTCGGGCTCGACCACCTGGGTGACCAGTCCCATGGTGAGCGCTTCCTGAGCGTTGACCTCGCGCCCGGTGAGCAGCAGATCTTTTGCCGCCTTCATGCCGACGACGTAGGGGAGCACCATGTTCATCGCGGCGATGCCGTAACGGGTTCCTTGTAGCCGAGGCGGCAGTCCGACGTGATGATCGTGATGTCGGTGAACAGGGCGATCTCGAAGCCCTTGCCAATAGCGCAATAGTGAATCGAAGAGATGACCGGCTTGCCGATGCGCCATGGGGTGGTGAACTCTTGCTGTTGCCAGGCGTAGGTGTTGCGGTAGTCGTAGATGGAAGCGAAATCGTCTTCTGCGTCCTCGCTGAGGTCGTGACCGCTGCAGAAGCCGCGCCCGGCACCCCGAAGCACGATCACATTCACGTTCGGGTCGCGATCAGCCGCCTCCATTGCTTCGCTTACTTCTCGAACGAGCCGGGCGCTCATTGCGTTCAACTTCTCGGGACGGTTGAGGGTGATCCAGCAGATGCGCTCGTCATCGACCTCGTAGAGCAAGTCATGAAAGTGGCTTGAGTTCATGCGCGTCCTCAAGGTGTGCGCCTACAAACAGCCTGCACTGCGGCCAATTCGTACCGTAGTGGCCGACATCACCCCCCGACCGTCACCCGAGTCGTCGACTTCCCAGGGATCCGATCGCCGGCCACCCGAACTGTTGCCAATCGTTGTGACTGTTCAGGCGTCGTCTTGAGGCTCGGAAACGTGCCAGCCGAGTTTCCTTAGACCCGAGGCTGCAACGCCGGGCCTGTGACTCGCTGCTGCTTGCAACTGGTTGTCCCTGTACCGCTCCCTGGCCAACTCGAGGGTCTGTTGCCATGTGGCCCGAGGAGTGACGAGCCTCTCAAGGATGCAGAACTCAATCAAATCCTCAACGCAAGGCCGGAACCGTCTGCCACCAACGGGAAAGTGAAGGTCTGCGAGCTTGTCGGAGTGGCGCCCTGCGAGCTTGAGCAGTTCTTGGACGGAGCTAGACGTGCCGTGCAAATGTAGGTGAGCCTTGGGGTAACGGTTGGGTGGTTTGCGACTGTAATCGTAGGTGATGACATGAGTGCCCGACTCACGCAGACTCACTACATACGCGCTTTGACTTGTAATCACGAATCGGCTCGGCTCGTCAATCTGCAATGTGTGAAGCAGGATCAAGCAGACGCGTGCCGGTGAACGCGAGATCGTTAACGGAATAGGTGCGCCCAACGGATTGTTCTTGCGAACCCCGTTACCGATCACTACATCCCCATTTCGTTTGAGGAAGACAGACAGGCGGATGCCATTGGGGACGGTTCCGTTCAGAGTGGTCGACAGCTGGTTTGCAAACCTCCTGGCTTGTCGTTGTAGATCAACTTGTCGGTTAGACAAGGGCCGACACGACGATCCACGCCAGTTTGGCTGTCTCGTTGGTGAAGCGGCCGGCTTTGGCCTGAGCCTGGAGTTCTTCCCAATCGCATCCGGCTAACTCAAGCGCATTATTGATCGCCGTCTGTGCGCCCTCTTCGTCTAGGACCTCCACTTCGATATCTGAGTAGTCGGTCTCATCTGCGTAGACGGCTTTCACCTGGCTCATTGAAGCCTCCTCTCGGTTGTAGCGCCGACGAAGGGTAGCTGAATCTCCTCATGATTACATAAAGATGTGACTGAAATAAGAGTATGACATGTACTGATCGAGTGCGGCGGACGAACTAGGCCCGAATAGGTTCGGTGCTTGAGGGGCATCAAGCAAAATCAGCCCCAGTGCTTCGTGCGGCGTCATCACGCCGACGCAGGTTGCTGCTCGCTACTAGGCAAGCAGTTAGCGATTGGCACGCAGTTAGCGCACGCTAAAGGCTGGACTCGCCAGACAAAGCCGGCGCTGTTTGGCGTGGGTCACAAGGCGATGCTTTAGTTCGCGCGCTGCCTAGTGGCTCACCGACATGTGTTTGTTGCGCAGGTAGCGCTTCTGCGGTAAGTTTCGTGATAGCCGAATGATGATTGGTAATACCGAACAGCAAGTGAGCAAGCAAGCAAGTAGAGGCATGGCTCCTGCTTCTGATGCCTGGCCTCAGATGTACCCGCTGCTTTGCCTTCACGAGGGGACCGCACCGACTTGCGCCAGTTGACTCGGCGAATCCCCGGCAAACAGCACTTTGGCTTGATCGGCGCGCTCCTCGGTGTCGGACTAGTGGTGTCACAACTCACGCCGTTCTTCTTGCGAACCCAGAACCTCCTCAACGTCGGTACGGCGGTGTCGTTCACCGGGATCGTTGCTGCCATCACCACCGCGGTGCTGATTGGTGGTGGTTTGGATCTCTCCATCGCAGCCGTCATGGCTTTCAGTGGCACGGTCGTCGCCGTCGCTCTCGACAACGACGTAAACGTCGGCGTCACGATCTTGCTGGCACTAGCAGCCTCCACGCTCATAGGGTTCGTCAACGGAGGGCTCATCAGCTACGGGGGAATCAACCCCTTCGTGATCACGGTCGGGATGCAGTTCCTCGTGCGAGGCTTCGCCTTCATGGTCACCGACGGCAGGGTCGTGCGCGTCTCACACGACACGGTCAGGTACCTCGGCCAGGGCGAACTTCTGGGCATTCCTGTGCCGCTGTGGATCATGTTGGCGGTGTTTGGGGTTGTCGGCTGGCTGCTGCACGCCACCGTTTGGGGTCGGCACTGGTACGCGATCGGAGGCACCCCGGGGGGCGCCATGGCTCGCTTGGCCGGTATCCCGGTTCAGAGACGAAGGCTGCAGTTGTATGTCCTCAGCTCACTAGCAGCAGGTCTGAGCGGGATTCTCGTGGCGGGCTTCACCACCGTCGGTGACGCCAACGGACTTGCCGGCCTTGAACTCTCGATCCTCGCAGGTGTGATCCTCGGTGGAACAGCCTTGACAGGCGGGCGAGGCACAGTCTTTGGAACGCTGCTCGGAGTTGTGTTGATCGGGATCATCGACAACGCCATCCAACTACTCAACTTCGGCATATCGGCGCAGTTCCTGTTCCTCGGAACGGCGCTGTTGCTAGCAGTCGTCTACGACCATGTGCGCACCAAGGGTTGGGGGGATCATGAACGCTGAAGACCAGCCTGCGTTTGAAGCGCGCGGTCTCAGCAAGCGTTTCGGTCACATCGAAGCCGTCGTTGACGTGAGCGTTGCCTTCCAGCGCGGCGAGATCACCGCAATCGTCGGAGACAACGGAGCAGGCAAGTCAACGCTCGTGAAAATGCTCACTGGAGCGCTCCGACCCGACGATGGTGAGATCGTTCTCAACGGCGACACAGTCGTGCTTAACGATCCGCTCGATGCGCGCCAAAAGGGCGTCGAAGTCGTTTATCAAGAGCTCGCTCTGGCGCCGAATCTAGACGTTACGGCGAACGTGTTTCTGGGGAGAGAATTGCGACGTGGCGGCTTGTTTGGGTTCAACCGGCTGGCGAAGAAGCGCATGGTGAAGATGGCTCGCAGGGAACTCTCGGGGTTGAGCATCAATCTCCCCAGCCTGACCGGTGACGAGTTGGGGTCGATGTCGGGAGGCCAGAGACAGTGTGTGGCCGTGGCGCGCGCTGCCTACTGGGCGAGCAGCGTCGTTTTGATGGATGAGCCGACTTCGGCTCTAGGACTTCGAGAGTCTCGCGCCGTGCTCGACTTGGTGAAGCGGATTCGGGACTCCGGCCTAGCTGTCGGGATCATTAGCCATGCCCTGCCACATGTGGCCGAGTTAGCTGATCATCTCGTCGTTCTCCGGCATGGGCACAAGATCGCTGACCTACGACACGAGAAGTTCTCGGTTCCACAGATCATGCAACTGATCCTTGAGGGAAACCCCGCTGCAACCGTTGGGGTAGGGCCGTGAAGCGGGTTCGTGTGCATCTAGTTCCACATGTCGACGATCAGACGACCACACCTAGCCCACGACCACACCTAGCCCGTGACCACACCTAGCCACGACCAGAACTAGACGAGGAGAGCTATTGATGAATGACTCGGAGATGCATCTAGATGGTGCAAGTGTCCTCGTCACGGGAGCCACTGGTCGGATTGGTAGTCGCCTGGCGACCGACTTTGTAAGTGCCGGGGCGCGGGTGCGCACCGTTGTATTGCCAGACGATCCCGGGGCTGCTGCGGTGTCTAGTGATGTCGATGTCATCCGCGGCAGTCTCACCGAGCGCTCGGTCGTGGCTGAGGCGTGTGAGGCAGTAGATGCTGTCGTTCATCTGGCAGCGTTGATGGATTGGAGCCCGGAAGCAAACGACGCGCTGTTCGAAGCCAACGTTCGCGCCACCTACCTGCTGCTCGACGAGTTAGCAAGAGACTCTGGTCGGCTACGACGATTCGTGCTGGCGAGTAGCGATGAGGTCTACTCGTCACTCGAAGTCAAGGGCGAGATCGTCGAAGACCTCCCGATCGTGCCCTACAGCTTCTATGGCCTCACCAAACAGCTCGATGAGGTGATGGCTGGCTTCTTTCACCGTGTTCACGGTCTGCCGACGTGCGTCGCTCGCTTCTCTCTCACGGCCGAGGCTGACGAGATAACCCGTCATGACGGATGGTCGGGCAGGCTCTTCTTCGCGCATGGGTTCCGGGCGATCCTCGACGCGATCGGTCGACCGGCGGCAGTCGCCGCGATCGATGCGGCTGTCGATGACCCGGAGCGAACTCTGGTGCTGGCTCGCGACACCAGCGGGAATCCATACCGGTTCCAGTTCTGTGATGCCCGCGACCTCGTCAGCGGGCTGATCTGCCTGTTAACAGCGCCTGGGGCGGTCGGCGAAACGTTTAATCTTTCCGGTCCTGAGCCGTTCGCCTACGACGCTGTCGTACCGAAACTGTCCGAGGCGATCGGTGTCCCCTATGTAGATCTGCGTCTGGAAGGCGAACGTATCAACTTGACGACGAGCACTGAGCGAGCACGCCGACTCGCGGGGTTTGTTCCACGCATCGGGATCGACGAGATCCTGCAGCAGATCATCGACGATCGCGAACAAGCGGGGTGACAGCGAGAAGCGACCGCATGTCGACGTCGTCGCAACTGACACAGATTGCGCAACCGACACAGAGTGAACTAAACCAACCGGCGGGCGCCACGATCCTGCCCGTCGGGGTTCTTCCGGTTGTGCAGACACCATTCGCTCATGACGGCTCGATCAACGTCGGCGCCCTAGACCACGAACTCGACTGGATCCTCGACCAGAACGCAGACGGGCTGACGACAGGAATGGTCAGCGAAGTACCGCGGTTGACATCCGAGGAGCGCCGCCTCCTCACTGAGCGAGTCTGTGCAGCAGCTAGCGCGCGAGGCCGGGCTGCTGTCATCAGCTGCGGTGCCGAGTCCCTTCGTAGTGCGCTTGCTCACAGCTTCCACGCCCAAGAGCAGGGAGCGACAGCGCTGATGGTCAACTCACCACTTACCGTGGCTCTCGACGACGCCGAGCTCTTCAGCTATTTCTCGCGCATCATCGAGGCCACCGTCGTGCCGGTAGTCGTGCAGGATGCCAGTGGCTATATCGGGCGCCCGCTCACCATCAGCTTGCAGGCACGCTTGTTCTCGGAGTTCGGGGAGCGTGTCGCTTTCAAGCCGGAGGCACATCCCATCGGCCCCACCCTGTCGATGCTGCGTGATGCGACCGGTGCGGGCGCCTCGATCCTTGAAGGATCCGGCGGGGCCAGCATCATCGATAGCTACCGGCGGGGCATTGTCGGCACGATGCCAGGTGCTGAGGTTTGCTGGGCTGTGCGTGCGCTTTGGGATGCAGTTAGCGAGCGTGACTGGGCGCTCGCGTATCGCATCAGCGGCCCGCTTAACACTTTGGTGGCGATGCAGACCACGGTTGATGGCTACGTGGCTCTCGAGAAGCATGTCCTCTGGCGTCAGGGTGTGTTGCCCAGAAACTCCAGCCGACCTCCGAATGGATTCTTCGTTGATGCTGAGACTGCCTCCGAGGTCGATCGACTGGTCGACCAACTCGCGGATGCCGTAGGCAGCGACCGTCTCCCGCCCATCGACTCTTAGTTGCCGCTCACCTAGCTACCGCTCACCTGCGCACCTAGTTGCTGCGCACCTGTTCATCTGCTCATCTGTTCATTTGGTTATCAGGAACGCCCGACTACGGGTTCTACGAAGACGGGCTGTTCATTGCCTGGTGCCACCAAAAAGTCGAGATCGCATCCGCTCGTGGCATCACCGACATGTTGTTGGTACATCGCCGGCCACCCCCGTTCGTGAGCTGATATAGGAGCCGACCAGGCGGCGCGTCGACTCGAGAGCGTGTCGTCATCGACAACCAGGTCGATGCGGCGTGCGGGGAGGTCAAGCTCGATCGTGTCGCCGTCTTGAACTAGGGCGAGCGGGCCACCCCGGTGCGCTTCGGGAGTGACGTGTAGCACGACCGTGCCGAAGCTGGTTCCGCTCATGCGACCGTCGCTGACGCGCAACATGTCGGTCACGCCCATGTCGACGAGGCGCTTGGGGATCGGGGCCATGCCCCACTCGGGCATTCCCGGAGCGCCTGCCGGGCCGCATTCACGAACGACGATCACGGAGTCCGCTTCGATCTGCAAGCCCGGATCATCTAGCCGTCGACGCATGTCGTGGTAGTCGTCGAACACCACTGCTGGCCCCGAGCAACGCAGAAGCTCTGGGGATGCCGCTGCCACCTTTATGACAGCCCCGCCGGGAGCGAGCGATCCGTGGAGAATGGCAATCGCTGGGGCTTCGGCGATCGGATCATCGGTGGCGCGGATCGCGCTGGAACCGGGAGTCGGAGGAGCCATGACCTCAGACCAGGGTCGACCATCTGCGCAGATCGTGGTGTGGTCGAACAATGTCCCGAGAGCATCAACGAGCGCTGGTGTCGTGCCCGCATCGTGAAGATCCTGGGCTAGCTGAGATCCGCATGGTTCGATGTCTGCTATCAGGGGCACCCGGCTGAACACCGCGTCCACGGCTTCCAGATCGAGCCGGAGACCGAGGCGGCCTGCGACGGCCACCAGGTGAATAATGGCATTGGTCGACCCACCGACCGCAGCGAGGATCGTGAGAGCGTTATCGAATGCCTCTCTGGTCATTCTGTGGGAGGGTCTCTCGGCATCAGTGACCATCTCGACTACGAGACGTCCGGTTGCACGCGCTGCTTCCTGGATTTCGTCGCCACCGGCTTGCATCGTCGTCGACCCGGGTAGCGCCATGCCGAGCACCTCGGCGATGAGTCCCATCGTGACCGCGGTGCCCATGACGTTACAGATGCCTGGTCCGGTCTCTCGTAAAGATCGTTCGAACGCCGCCCACTCGCTGTCGCTGGTCTGACCCGAACGGCGGCGCTCGAGTTCACGCCAGATATCGGTGCCGGCGGCAACGCGGCGATCCTCGAATCGGCCCGGTTGCCGTAGACCTACCAGTCCGATCAGAGCGGGGACATCAGCACTTGCGAGCGCCATGAGAGCCGCAGGTACGTTCTTGTCGCATCCGGTGAAGATCACCAAGCCATCGATCGGCGAGGAGCGGATCGTTTCTTCGAGTTCCATCGACAGCAGGTTCCGGTACATCATCGCGGAGGGCTTCATCAGATCTTCACCCAGCGACATGGCCGGGAATACGGCGGCCACTCCTCCGGCATCGTCGACTGCCCCGGCAGCAGCCTTCACGAGCCGATCGACATCTCCGTGACATGGGTTGAAGGCGCTGGATGTGGCTGCGATCCCGATCACGGGACGGCCACGCCGATAGTTGGTTTGAGCGAGCGCGACCCGGTGAAGCATCGCCACTTCATCATCGCCGTCGAGCCAGGCGTCACTGCGCAAAGCGTTCACTCCGCCGATGCCTCCTCGGATGCCTCAGATGCCTTTTGAGATGCCGCTGATGCCTCCGGAGATGCCTCAGATGCATCCCGAGGTGGATCGGATGGTTCTTGTTCATCTCTAATCAGCATCGAAGTCCAGCCACCGTCGACCACGATTGTCGTCCCGGTGACGAAGGACGCTCCGGCAGAGATCACAAATGCAACAGCTTCAGCGATCTCGCGCGGCTGGCCGAGTCTGTTCAGAGGGGACCTGCTCAGCCTCGCTCGGGCGAGACGTGGATCGTCGGTTGCTTCTAGAGCGGCAATGAGGGCGGGCGTCTCGATTGCCCCCGGAGCGATAGCGACCGAGCGGATGCCGTCGACTCCATAGGAGACCGCGATACTTCTGGTGAGTGCTTCGTTTGCTGCCTTAGTCATCTCGTACACGGGGTAATGCGCGGCCGAATGCGATGCATGTACCGATGAGATCTGCACGATGACACCAGGTGTCCCGCTGGCTCGAAACCTTGAGACGGCTTCAGCAGCTCCGAACAGTGGCCCCATCTGGTTGATGTCGATCAGCCTGCGGACGGATGCCTCGTCAAGTGCATGAAGTTCGTGAGAGGCGGTGACGCCGGCAACGGAAATCCAGGCGTGCGGAGACCCGAGTTCGCGCATGCGGCGTCCCGCTCGGGAGTGGGTCGACCTCTCAGTTACATCGCCAACGACGGTTGCGCAGTTCGATTCGCTGCTGAACTGTGCAAGGCCTGCGGCGTAGCGATCTACTGCCACGACCGCCCAGTCTTCGGCGAGGAGCCGGTGAGCGACCGCCTCACCAATTCCCGAGCCGGCACCGGTGACCACAGCGCTCCTCACGGCAACTCGCTTTCGAGGGATGACTCGCTTGCAAGCGATGTGGACTCCCCTGGAGGCTTCCCCAGCTCGCTGATCGCTGCGTCGGTCGCCTCGATGACAGCCTCGAGCGAGCCCACGTCAACCAGGGTCTGCCAGACCTGGTATGGCACTCGCTCGTATGCTGAGCGCTCGGGCAAGTACATGAACCCTGGGCCGTTCGTGCAGTTGGCTACGAGGATGCAGCGATCGGGGTGCCGGCGTCGCAGTTCGATCTGCATGATCGAGTACGCCTCACCAGGGTGCGCCACGATGACCGCATCTCCGACCTCCATGAGCCACACTGGATGGCTCGCCTCGCCGTCTTGCACATAGCCATTACGTAACGCAATCGCACGCTCGACTCGCTCACGGGCGGGAGTCTCACCGGTGTGCCTCCAGCGATCACTCAACTCCTCGGGCGACAGTGCTGGCTGCAGTTCTACGGGTACCTGGATGAGCTGAGAGCTGAGAGCGGTGGAGGCTTCGGTGGGGACTTGTTCCCATATTCCGAGGCTGGCTCCGGACTCGACCACACCCCCGAATCGCAACATGTGACCTGGTCGTGGCATCGCTTCGAGGGTCGATAGCACCCCATGGCCGACGACCCGTCCGTTGCGTTCAGCTACATCGATGTCGCCCGTGTACTGGTCTCGTGGGGCGAGGTCGCCCGAGGCGCCTTGCAGGAACACACACGGAGCCGAGGTGGCGGTTTCCACCAGTACTCGCGCAGGGCCGACGAAGTCAGGCGAAAGGAGGGGGTTCTGCCATGCGAGGGTGGTCGGATGGCAGGCGTAATTCACGATTGTCTCCACCGTGTGGCCGCGAGAGTCGGCGATGCGTCCCACCACGAGCGTGTCGTCTGCTGGCGTGTGGGGGTTAAATCCGACGACGTCGCGATCACCGCAGGGCAGGTCACGTACCGTCGCAAGACCACAGCGCCCCGTCCCCCACGTGATGTGACATGGCTGAGCCGCGGCTCGAGCTTCAAGGCACGCAGTGGTGATCGTGCGCGTCAACCGCACTAAGTAGCTGTCCACTAGTGCGCCGCCGGGTTCAAGATGCTGCGACCGTGTGGTGCATGGGCCGGAATGCGTGTGGACCAGATGAAGGAGCAACTGTGACTCATCGATCCTCAAGGCAACCAGGATCGGTTTGCGGACCGACTCCTCGTCGCTGGAGTCGCGCCACCAGCCGAGGTCAACGCTGACGATGTATTGGTATTGCGTCGAGTCCGAGTGATCTGAGCGACTCGAATGACTCGAGCGACCTGAGTGATCCGAGTGATCCGAGCGACCTGAGTAATCGGTTAGTGCCAACGCGGTAACCGTGAGCGGTTGATGGACTCCTGTTGCTAGCTCGTGGCGACCCTCGGCCCCCCAGTTGGCCGTGCGAATGCCCAGTGGCGGTGTGATGTCGCGGCGGCTTGATCCGGCCACGAGGTCCGCAGCGAAGGGCCTCCACACAGATGTGTCTGGTGTGTCTGGCGATGTGTCCTTGGTGTTCTCGGTGGCGTGACCGGCGTCAGCGGTTCGCATGGTTCGTCAACCTCAGGCTCGCCCGCGAGCCAACTCCGCGATGGCGGTTGCGGCTGCTTGCACCTCACGCCCGACAAGGCGAGGTTGACGCAAGAGTGGATCCGCCTTGAGTCCGGTGACACTCACCGCACCCACAGCACCGCCGGGGAGCTGGGTCAGTGGTGCAGCCACGCACAGAACACCCTCGACATCTTCTTCGTCATCGAGACAGAAGCCGTCGCTGCGGATGCGTTCGAGCGCCGCTAGCAGGTCGTCAACATCGGTGATCGTGTTCGGAGTCTTGCGTGGCATGCCAACCCTGTCGACTATGGAGCGAACCTCGGCTTCGGGCAGCGTCGACAGCATCGCCTTGCCGACGCCGGAGCAGTGGGGCCATTCCTGCCTACCCATGCCCAGATCAAGTCGGACGGCTGTACGGGCGTCGACGCGACCCACCACCACAGCCCAGTCATCGTCGAGCACGGCCACACGTGAGGTCAAACCGGTGCGTTTCGTAAGCTGCCGCAACATCGGCCGGGCTAGGTCAGCGATCGAGTTCTGCGCCGAGGCCTGCTGGCCGAGCCGGATCAGAGCCAGACCGAGGGAGTACCGCCGGGACTGCCCCTCGAGCCGGTCGCTCACCAGTCCGTAGCTTCCCAGCGTGTGGAGCGTCGCGAACGCCGCACTCTTGGAGATGCCAATCAGTTTTGCTACTTCGGTGACGGTGAGACCATCGGCGTAGGCATCCTCGAGCGCCTCAAGGATCTCGATTGCCCGAACCACACTCTTGACTGCGTATCGACTATCGAGTTCAGGCATCTGTCGCTCCCGAAAAGGCCAGATCGTTCGGTGACGCCGAACCATCCAGCCTATGAGTCGCATGGTGACGCCAGCGCGAGACAGGTCCCATCTTGACGGTTCCTGAGCGTGGACTATAGTGGGTTCTGTATTAGAAATCAGCGTTCGGTAATACCAAACCTAAGGAGGTGCGATGTCCGGCAAACGAGGATGGAAGCTGTGCGTGTCGATATTCGCCGTGGTGCTGTTGGCTGCCGCGTGTGGATCTGACGACGACAGCACAGAGGCGCAATCTGACGCCACGGCTGCACCCGAATCCGCAGACGCAGACGAGGGTGCCGCGAGTGATGAGGGTGCGGCCAGTGATGCGGATGGATCCGACGATGCAGCCACAGATGACGCAGCGCCAGCAGACGATGGTGATGACGGTGGCACAACCGAGCCCGCCATCCTTTGGACCATGCCATCAAATGGCAACAGTGACGAATGGGTGATCTGGAATTCGGAGACTTGTGGCTATGAATCCGTAGCTGATCATCCAGAGATTTGGGAACCCGAGGCGGTCTCATCCAACGGCGATCTCGTCGTGGGCTTCGGTGCGCAGGACACCGTCAATGAGGTCAACATCTCGATGAACGCGAGCATGGACTCGGCTGCGGAGATGGCCGATGTCGAACTAGCGGTGGCCGACTTCCAGTTCCCGAGTACCAGCGAACCGATTTCGGCTGCCCAATCGATCGTTGTGCGTGAGCCGAGTGTCATAGTTAGCAACAATCAGCTGGATGACGTTCTTGAGAGCGTCAACGAGATCTTCTTTGATGCATGTATTCCGGTCGTGCAGGTTGTGACCCAGTCGCCCGGCACCGTTCTGTTTGGCCCCAGCAACGCTGGTATGGGTGTGCTTCAGGGCGAGCGGCTCGTTGACGTAGCCAATGCGCAGGGCTGGACCGCCGAGAACACGATGCTATTCGTCACGTTCTTCTCACCTGCGGGTCCCGAGGTGGCTCTACGGGCATCTGTGTGTGCTGACGTCGTACGTGAAGCCTTCCCGGGCATCGAATCAGTGGAGCACGACACGACCAGCACAACATCGCTCGAACTTCAGAATGCGTTCACGGACATGCTGACGGCGAATCCTGATGCTGAGAACATCCTCAGTTGCACGGTTGCTGACCTGTGGGCACTTGCAAATGCTGAGGCGTTGAAGGTGGCAGACCGTCATTCGACTGCCGCAGTGACCGGCGTTAATGGCGGGTCTGCGGTGCTTGACGCAATCATCGAAGGCGACACCGCCCTGGTCGGGTCTGTTGACCTGGGTGCCGCTCAATGGGGCGAGTACTGGATTCCGTTGGCGCAAGACATCGCAGCCCGTGAACCAGTTCCGACAGAGGTATTCGCTCCGATCGTGATGCTGCCAGAAGAGCTTCCGACCCGCTAGCCAATTCGGCTGGCTGCGTCTAGCGACGGCGCCGCCCAGCACATCTACTTAGACGAGGCCTCGTCCTGTATCGGGCGAGGCCTCGTTGTGTAGACGTGTGCGGAGTTCACGTTTGAGGACTTTGCCGTAGTTGTTGGTGGGGAGGCTGTCAAGGAATCGGTAGTCCTTGGGGCGCTTGTAGCGGGCGATGTGGTCGAGGCAGAGTTGATCGAGGTCGTCCGGCGATGGGCCCGCATCGAGTTGATCAGGTACGACGAATGCCACTACCGACTCTCCCCACTCCGAGTCGGGGCGTCCCACTACCGAGACAGCACGAACATCTGGGTGACGTAGCAATACCTCTTCGACCTCGCGTGGGTAGATGTTCATGCCGCCACTGATGATCAGATCCTTTGACCTGTCTCGAAGCGTCAGGTAGCCGGCCGAGTCGAAGCTGCCCACATCGCCGGTGTGTAACCAACCGCCGCGCATCGTCTCGCTGGTTGCCTCCGGTGCCTTCCAGTAGCCGTCCATGACGACATCTCCGCGCACGACGATCTCTCCGATCTCACCAGCTGGAAGCTCCCGATCTTGGTCGTCGAAGACCCGCACCTCGACATCGGTTCGGGGGAGCCCGACGCTTTGCATGCGACTTCTCCACTCAGGGTGATCGGTGTCGGCGTGGTCACGCTTGGAGAGTGCTGTGATGGTCATGGGCGTTTCGCCCTGCCCGTAGATCTGAGCAAGGCGGGGGCCGAAAACCTCAAGCGCTTCGGTCAAGTCAGCCAAATACATCGGAGCGCCGCCATAGATAATCGTCTTTAGATTCGAAAGGTCGGCGTTGATGATCGCGGTGTCACTCGACAGGCGCTTGACCATGGTGGGAGCGGTAAAGAACGACATTCGGGGCCAGCGCTGCAACAGTTCAGCGATCTCTGCACCGCCCCCGGAGCGTGGGATCACGTTGACCGCACCACGTGCCACATGTGGGAGTCCATACAGCCCCGAGCCGTGCGAGAGCGGCGCGGCATGCAACACGCTCTCGTTTGCGTAGATGGGATCAATGTCTGCGAAATAGCTCAGCGACGCCATCAGCAGGTTGCGATTTGTAAGTGTCGCACCTTTGGGGCGCCCGGTTGTGCCGCTTGTGTAGAACAACCAGGCCGCGTCGTCCGGTCGCCGATCCGTCAGACCAATTGCCGGTGCCTGTGCGAGGGCGTCCCAGCGATCGTCTCCGGCGATGACATTGACCCGCAACGAGTCGACAGCATCCGCGACCACCTCAAGGTCATCACCGTGTTCAGCGTCACCAATTGCGACGCTGGTGCCGCTGTGTTCGACGATGTAGGCAACCTCGTCACGATGGAGCCGTGCATTGACCGGCACGGCTACAAGTCCCGCGTGCCAGATGGCGAACAAGGCTTCCAGATATTCGGGCCGGTTGTTCATCACGATTGCGACCCGATCCCCCGGATGCAGGCCGAGATCGTTGCGCAAGCCGCCCGCCAAAGCAGCGACTTGTTGCGCCAGCGTGGCCCAGTCAGCATGGACTTGGTCGCCGACTGCAAGCGCCGGCTCGCTCGGGTACCGCAGACCATTACGTAACACCCAGACGGCAAGATTCATGAAGTTGTCATCTCCCCAATCTCGGATCGCTCAGAGTCGCGAATGAACCAGACGTCACTACCGGCGACCGCCGCTTCGCGCTTTGGCTGGCACTCGGTTGCATAGTGTCGGGCGATGCGCCTGAGTGCAAACGAGATGCAGGCACGGTTGCGCAGCAACGACCATGGCGTGTTGTGTACCCGTCACCCGACTCGAGGCGTCGATGCGGTACCCGTGGTTTACGCCGCCGATGAAAGTGGCCACATCGGCGTGCCGATCGACCGGGTCAAGCCAAAAGCCTCCACACGTCTGCAAGCAACTGCGATTTGAACGAGGTGCCTGCTTTGTTAGCTCTAGCCCCATGGCCGGGACGAACTAGGGTCCCTTGGTTGCTTAGGTCAGACGATTCGGTCAACTGACTGACGGAGGTCAGCCCTGATGGCGAAGTCCGTGCCCGAGAGGGCCCAGGTTGTGGTTATTGGCGGCGGGATCGTCGGTTGCAGTGTTGCTTACCACCTAGCTCGGCGAGGCATCACAGACGTGATTGTTCTCGAGCAGGGAAAGTTGAGCGGAGGCACTACGTGGCATGCGGCTGGCCTGGTGTCTCAACTCAAATCAACTCACAGCCTCACCAAGCTTGCGACATACTCCGCTCAGCTGTTTGAGGCTCTTGAAGATGAGACTGGCCAAGCGACCGGGTGCCGCACTCCCGGGTCAATCTCGGTAGCTGCCGATGATGAACGGTGGGAAGAAGTCCGTCGCGGCGCCGCCATGGCGGTGACCGTAGGAGTAGAGACCCGCGAAATCGACCTTGATGAACTGCGTGAGCGCTGGCCACTGATCCGTAGTGATGACATCGTTGGCGCGCTGTACATCCCGCGCGACGGACACACATCACCGGTTGACACCACGATGGCACTCGCCAAAGGTGCCCGAAGTCGAGGTGTGCGAATAGTCGAAGGTGTTGCGGTCACACGGTTACGTACCCGTGGGGATGTGATCGTCGGTGTCGAAACCGAAGTGGGCAGCATTGAAACCGAAACGGTCGTGCTTGCAACTGGTATCTGGACTCGTCAACTTGCAGCTCAGATCGGCGTCAATGTTCCTCTTCAAGCCTGCGAACACTTCTATATCGTCACCGAGCAACTTGAGGGTGTTACTCCCGAAACCCCGGTCTTGCGGGATCCTGGGAATTACACATATTTCAAGGAAGAAACCGGAAAAATCATGGCCGGTTTCTTTGAGCCGAGAGGCAAAGTTTGGAAGCTTGACGGTATTCCACGTGACTTCTGTTTCGGGACACTGCCCGAAGATTGGGATCACATAGGCCCGGTGTTTGAGCGCGCTGCCCACCGTGTGCCAATCCTCGGTGAATGCGGCATTCAACTATTTTTCAATGGCCCAGAAGCCTTTACACCAGATGGTGTCTACTATCTTGGTGAATCGCCGGAGGTTGACGGTTGCTATGTGGCCGCGGGATTCAACTCTGTTGGGATCCAGTCAGCGGGCGGCGTTGGCTGGGCGTTAGCCGATTGGATTGCAGATCGACACCCGCCGATGGACCTTTCCTCCGTTGACATTCGTAGAACCTTCGGCTTTCAATCCAATCCGGACTACCTGAACAAGCGAATCCCTGAGAGCTTGGGCTTGTTGTATGCGATGCACTGGCCCTTCTATCAATACGAGAGCGCTCGAGGCCAGCGAGTTTCTCCGCTTCACGATCGACTCTCAGAAGCAGGCGCGGTGTTTGGTGAGACCGCCGGCTGGGAGCGACCCAACTGGTTCGCTTTCGAGGGCCAAGACAAGAAGTACGTGTACAGCTACGGCAAGCAGAACTGGTGGGCCAACACGGGCGCCGAATGTGAAGCCGTGCGTCAACGTGTGGCCATCTTTGATCAGACTTCGTTTGCCAAGTTCACAGTTGAAGGCCCAGACGCCCTAGATGTGCTTGACACACTCAGTGTCGCACGCATCGATGCACCCGTAGGTAAGGCCGCTTATACACAGTGGTGCAATCATCGAGGTGGAATTGAGGCCGACCTAACGGTCACAAGGCTCGAAAGCGATCGGTTCTTCGTTGTTACAGCAGCAGTTAGCCAGACACGAGATTGGGCATGGCTACGTCGTGCTTGCAAGGGCCGTGACGTGCAGATTGCCGATGTGACCGAACACCAAGCCATGCTCGGCTTGATGGGGCCGAAGGCACGCTTCGTGCTCGCTCCACTAACGGATGCTTCGCTGTCAAACGAAGACTTTCCGTTCGGCACGGCCCAGCGGATCTCTGTTGCCGGCATCGATGTGTTGGCAATGCGGATGAGCTACGTGGGCGAGCTCGGGTGGGAGTTGTATGTGCCTAACGAGAACTCTGTAGCGCTGTTCGATGCTCTTGTGGACGCCGGCAAACCACACGGCTTGGCACACGCCGGCTATCACGCCATGAACACGCTGCGTCTTGAGTCGGGGTACCGGCACTGGGGTCACGACATTTCCGATGAAGACACTCCAATTGAAGCGGGCCTCGGCTTTGTAATCGCTTGGGACAAAGAAGCCGACTTCAACGGCCGAGCCGCACTTGAAGCCCAGCGACATCAGCCTCGCAACAAGCGACTGATTCAGTTCCGTCTTGAGCATCCCGAATTGCTCTGCTACCACGATGATCCGATCATGCGAAACGGTGTCGCCGTGGGTCGCACCACATCGTCGATGTGGAGTTATGTGGAGAATCGCTGTTTAGCAATGGGATACCTGAGCCGTCCTGGCGATGAAGGCGTCGTAAAGAGTTGGCTTGACAGCGGCACCTTTGAGATCAATGTGGGAGGTCAGATCGTTCCAGCGACAGCCTCAATCCGCAGCTTCTATGACCCAATGAACCGCCGAGTCCGGCTCACCGATGGCCCCTAGATGAGCTGTCTCTATTCCACAAGGTTTAGTTCTGCAAACTCAGAAGAACTCGCGAACGCTGGAGAGAGAGTGGTAAGCGAGGCTGAACTAGGCTGCGAAGTTGCCGCATAGCGGCATGGGGGGTGTGCCGACCGAGGGAGGGTCAGTGGCTCAGGAGGCACGATGCGTGATCATCGGCGGCGGTGCAATGGGTGTTGGACTGCTGTATTACCTGGCTCACGAAGGCTGGAACGACACCATCCTCATCGAAAAGGGTGAACTAACCTCGGGTTCAACCTGGCATGCTGCAGGCTTAATCCCGAACTTCATCGGCGACTTGAACATGGCCAAAGTCCATGAAGAAGCCGTTGCGCTCTATCCCCGGCTCGAGCAAGAAACAGGACTCTCAGCCGGCTGGCACGGGTGCGGTGCGATAAGGCTGGCACGTACTGACGATGAAGTCGATTGGCACCGCTACGTGCATGCCATGTTGACCCAGATTGGTGTCGAGTCGTATCTCATTGGTCCCAAAGAGATATGGGAGCGCCATCCTCTTCTTGAGGATCTAAGTGACGTGAAGCTCGGATTCTTCACGCCAAGTGATGGTTGGACAGATCCTTCTGGATGCACTAACGCGATGGCACGCGGAGCGCGCAATCTTGGCTGTGACATCCGCCGTCACACTCTTGTCTCAGACATGAACCAGCTGCCAGATGGACGCTGGGAGATAATCGCCACACCAAACGGCGCACCTGCAGACGGCTCCGTTAGCTCCAACGACAGTTACCGGATTGTGTGTGAACATGTCGTAAACGCGGCCGGGCACTATGCGCCGCAACTTGGTGCCATGGTCAATCTTGATGTGCCGATTGTGTCGGTCATCCATCAGTATCTGGTGACCGAACCAATGCAAGCGATGGCAGATCTCGGCTTTGAGCCACCGGTCGTGCGCGATCCTAGGGCATCTTGCTACTACCGTCGTGAGATTGACGGGCTTTTGGTCGGGCCCTATGAAATGTCAGACTCTCGCCTGTATGGGGTCGAGAGCATTGATTGGAATCTGCACTTCTATCTAACTGAACCAAATGTTGATGTACTTGAAGAGTGCCTAGAGTTTGCAGCTATGCGCATCCCTGCGTTTGCTGAGGCTGGGATTAAACAGATTGTCTCTGGGCCGATCACTCATACTCCCGACTCGGGTTATCTCATGGGCCCGGCACCCGGCCTCAAGAATTACTGGCATTGCAATGGTGCGTCGATTGGCATAACTCAAGGCCCAGGAGCAGGTAAGTATCTGGCCCAATGGATGGTTCATGGCCAGACCGAGATCAACGTGCGGAGCATGGATCCGCGCCGCTTTGGTGATCACACCGGCCCACAGTCCGTCTTCACTATTGCTAAGGCTCATGATGAGTATCACGAGATGTATCAAGTGCGCCTTCCAGGTGAGTTTCGTCTTGCTGGCCGACCGCAGAAAACTGATCCGCTCTATGATCGCCTAGATCGATTGGGTGCTCAGTGGCAAGAGATTTACGGCTGGGAGCGTCCTCAATATTTCTCTTCGGATGGCTCCCCCGAGCGGTGGTCATTCCGCCGGTCAAACGCGTTCGGCCCGGTCGGTGATGAAGTACGCGCAGTGCGGGAACGTGTCGGCATTGCCGACCTGACAGCGTTTGCCTCCTTTGAGGTGACTGGCGTTGATGCGCCGGCGCTGCTGGATCGCCTCTCAGCTAACCGGCTTCCGACGACCGATGGCGGTATCCGTCTCGTTCATATGCTCACAGAACTTGGCGGCATTGAGTGTGAGATGACGATTGCACGCCTTGCGAGTGATCGCTTCTATTTGACCTCAGCGATCATGGGCCAGAGCCACGACTATGACTGGCTCACCCAACACATTGAGCCTGAATCAGATGTCAGGGTTGTGGATGTAACTGACTCAACTGGCATTCTCGCCGTGACTGGCCCCCGAGCACGAGATGTTCTAGCCCCACTCACGGATACCGATCTCAGCAATAGCAACTTCCGCTGGCTTACCGCGGCACCAGTCGTGGTTGCGGGTGTGCCGTGCCTAGCACTGCGGGTTTCCTATGTGGGGGAACTGGGTTGGGAGCTTCACTGTGGTATGGAGCGGCTCGCTGAGCTTTATGACGCTCTAGTTGAAGCTGGTGAACCCTACGGAATGGTGCATTTTGGCAGTTATGCCATGAACGTGATGCGCATTGAGAAGGGTTACAAGGCGTGGGGCAGCGAGTTAACCACCGAGATAACTCCAATCGAAGCTCGCCTAGGACGTTTTGTTGATTTGAGCCGGCCATTCATGGGTCGTGATGCTGTGGTCGCGCGACGAGATCAAGCAGAGCCGCTGTCTATGGTGCTGGTGTACTGCGAAGTGGATGCAACCGATAACGATGTGCGAGGCAATGAACCTGCATTTGATAGTGATGGCAACGTAATGGGTATTGCCACTAGTGGCACCTGGGCTCACACGGTTGGTTGCAGCCTGGCCTTCGTGTATGTCGCTCCCGAGTTCGAAGCTCCAGGTTCAACCTTTGAACTTGACCTTTTGGGTGAACGCCGCACCGCCACAGTGCTGGCCGAACCCGCTTATGACCCCAAAAATGTGGCATTGAGGTCGTAATGGGCAGAAAGAGAACATCTCGCCGTTCCCGCAGGCGCAGCGGTGGTCGGGCTGGAAGGATCGCCGCCCGGCAAGCTCCACTTGAAGCAGACGTCCGACCAGTTCGTCCTGGCATGCCAGGTGGTCGCTTCGCGCCACTCACAGAGTCCGACCTGCAACAGGTTTATGACACTGCTCTCACCCTGCTTGAAGACGTCGGAATGGGTTCACCCATCGAAGAGTTTGTTGATGTTGTCACTGCAGCCGGTGGACATGTCGACGAGAACGAGAGATTGCACTTTCCGAAGTCTGTGGTTGAGGGTGCGATCGGCACAGCAGCCAAAGAGTGGATCTGGCATGGCTTCGATGATGACCGTTCAATAACGGTTGGTGGCGATCGTGTTCATTTTGGTACCGCTGGTGCAGCGGTGTTGATGTATGACCATGTCGAACGCAAGTTCCGACCTTCAACAGCGACGGATGTCTATGACTGTGCCCGTCTGGTTGACACACTCGACAACATCCACTTCTTTGTCCGCACAGTGGTTGCTCGAGATCTCGTAGATTCCCGCGAGTTAGACATCAATACGTCATATGCGGCTATGGCTGGCACCACCAAACCAGTCGGATCGTCATGGTTTGAGCGTGAGCATGTCTATGAGACAGTTGACATGTTCGATGCCGCACTTGGTGGCCCTGGAGAGTTCCGCAAGCGACCGTTCGTGGTAGCCAACAACACGTTTGTAGTGCCTCCGCTTCGTTATGCGGAGGAGTCCACAAAGTGCATGGTTGCACAAGTTGAAACTGGGATGCCGATCAATCTGTTATCGGCAGGTCAGGCTGGAGCCACGTCTCCGGCAGCTCTTGCGGGTTCGCTAGCTCAGGCTCTTGCAGAGTGCCTCTCTGCGTTGACAGCAGTCAATCTGATCCGCCCCGGTCACCCCTGCGTGATGGGCATGTGGCCGTTTGTGTCTGACCTTCGTACGGGTGCGATGAGTGGCGGTTCGGGAGAAGAGGGCATCTTGAATGCTGCTGCGGCCCAGTTAGTGAACTGGATTGGCTTACCTTCTGGTGTTGCCGCCGGTATGGCAGATTCCAAGATTCCAGACAACCAGGCCGGTTATGAGAAAGGTCTTAACGTTGCTCTTGCCGGTCATGCCGGCGCGAATCTTGTCTATGAATCCGCTGGGATGTTGGCGAGTTTGCTGAGTTGTTCCTTTGAGGCACTCGTAATTGACAATGACATGCTAGGGTCGATTAATCGCACAGTGCGAGGCATAGAAGTCAACGAGGAAACACTCTCTGTGGATCTGATCGCTGAAGTCATCAGCGGTCCTGGGCATTTCCTCGGTTCAAAGCAAACGTTGGAAATGATGCAACGTGAGTACATCTACCCCGTGATTGGTGATCGTGACACTCCCGACAACTGGATGGATGCGGGGTCGAAGGATGCGCGAGCGCGAGCACACGAACATGTGCAGAAGGTGCTAGCGGAACACCATCCCAGCCACCTCCGAGCCGATCGAGACGCGCACATTCGGGCAAACTTCCCGATCAGGATTCCCTAAGCTTAGGTGCCATGAGAGTTCGCATTGACCAGCAAGCATGTCAAGGTCACAACCGTTGTTACATGCTTGCGCCCGAGCTGTTTGATGTCGATGACGAAGGCACGGCGTGCGAGCGCGGAGACGGGGTAGTTCCTGCCGGTCTCGAGGAGAAGGCTCAACTAGCCTTCGACAACTGCCCCGAATACGCCGTCGAACTCATCAAAGATTGAGCCCCTCAGGCTCAGGCAAGCTCGGATTCGCAATCGGGTCTCTGTGTCGTCCGTCCCCTAGCGGTCTTTGAGGGCGTCTAGGGGGTTTCGGACTCGGATTGAGGCTGAAACGGCTGCTGATGCAGCGATTAGTGCGACAAACGTTAGGGCTGCTCCTAGCCAGCCGAAGACTATTGAGTCATTGTGATAATCGGTCGTTGCTATCACAATGCGGGCTGAAATCACACCAAGCAGTGAGCCAAGGGCTGCAGCTGAGAGCAGCTCAACAAACACCAAGAGGCGGATGTCCGAGGGCATCAGACCCAATGATCGGTATAGGCCAATTTCGGAGCGCCTAGCCCACAGGACATACCGCGCAACCGCTGCGAACAAGACTGCCGAGATTAGCCAGAGATGTCGACCGGAGCGTTCGGCATGATCTTCAAGCGGAGACCCGGCCAACTCTGCTCCGGCCAGAATTCGTCTCAAGATTGTGTCACTACGACCGAAGGCTGAACGCAGTGACGAGGCCGTGTCAAGTGCCTTGGGTTCGAGGGCTACATAGCAGGCATCGCCAGTCCCACTAGGGGCTTGTGAGGCCATCACGACACTGCCGAAGCCAGGTGCCAAACTCTCGAGCGGCGCTTCGTAAATGGTGTGGACACCGCGGGTGTCAATGCCAACTGCGCTGCCGCTGCGAACACCCATCCGATTCAGGTGCGCAGCGCCAGCCAGCAGATCTGCTGTTCCGACTTGCGGACCGAGTCCAATGCTGCGGAGCACGTTGTACATGCCGGGGCTCACGCCCTGCAGGCGTAGGGCTACATCGGTGGCATTCACGAGCGTCTCCTCGGCACCCGTGCCGAGCGAACCGGCGGCGACCACGTTGTCGAGGAGGTTGAGGCGTTCACATGGTTCAAGCCGCAACCGTGGCACGACGGCCGGTGGGCTCATCGAGACTGGCTCAATCACAAACAGGTAACCACCGGCACTCCTGAACGCTTCGAACTCTCCCCGTGAAGACTCAGCGCTCTGAGCCTCAACAAAGAAGGTTGCACCAATAACGAGGCACGCAAGCCCGATCACGGTGACCGTACTGGCACGACCGGCTGCCAAGTTGTGCAGGGACTCCCGGACGATGCGACGATTCATCGCACACGGCACAAGCCTGTAGATGACAGTCGGTACTGCTGGCTGCAACATCGCGCCACACGCCGGTCGTGCGTGACAAGGATGACTATCGAGGCTTGCGAGGCAGCGGCGACGAGTGCCCGGGCGACCTCTTCGGTACTTGCTTCGTCAAGTTGGCCGGTGGGCTCGTCGGCGAAGTTGAAAGGCCGTCTTGCGGCAATGGCACGTGCCACGCCGAGGCGCTGTAACTCGCCCCCCGACAGTCGCCGCGCACGGACTTCAGCCCTTTCTGCTATGCCGACTACACGCAAGGCCTCTTGGGCACGCTCCAACGCTTCTGTCTGGCTTGAACCGAACAGTCTCAACATGGAAGCTATGTTGGAGAGAGCCGTTCGATTGGCAAATGCATTTGATGTTTGAAAAACCCATGAGACTGTTGCCCCGTTGGTGACTGTCCTGCCATCGACTGACAGCTTGACCGTGCCTTCGGTTGGTGTGATCAGTCCCCCAGCGATTGCTAGCAGTGTTGTCTTGCCTACACCGGATGGCCCTGTGATGGCGATGCTTGTAGGTGAGTCAATTGACAAGTCGACATTGCGGAACACCCAACGGTCTCCAAACGTGTGACCGATCCCGCTGAGATGCAGCATTGTTGTGTCACTCTGAGTTTTGTCGGTACTCGTAGAGTTCAACATGAGTCTTGGTTAGTGCCGGGATTAGCGATGATTCGCAGTGCGAGGTCAAGTGTCGGAGCGATCTCAGTAACACCACCAAGACCGCCAGTGACTGTGACATGATGCACGTGTTCCGTCTCATCCATTACACATGTCTTGCCGTCAGCGGACACAATGATTGACGATGTCGGCACAGTTTGTGTAATGCGGGGTGTAGCAAGCCTCACAACCCCAAATGTCGGATCAGAACCGCCAGCACCCATTGTCGCACCAGCCGGCAATAGAGGTGCGGTCGATGGGTTAGCGAGAATGTAGTTCGCTAGACTCTCCAGTGCTTCTGGAGAGTCAACCCTGAGCTCACTGCTAACAGGAACTACTATTTCGTCCGGGATTTCAAACACTGCGTCTTCCCCATAGGGCGTTAGTGATCCACCTGGGCTTGCGCTCTCTAGGCGAGCTCCCAACAGAGGTGCAGTCCCCGTAAACAGAACTGTCTCTGGTTCTAGGAGTGTTCCGACGCCTGCGTCGACATTGTCAGGATTTATTGGACCGACTGGCACCCAGACCACGTAATCGGGTCGAAAGACCCCCGTCGGTTCCCATCCGTAGGCTGTCTCAAAGCGCTTGACCGCTTCGGTGAAGTCGCTGTTCACCCTGTCGCTGCCGTGCAACGACTCGCCGAACTCCAGGGTCTCAAGCAACTCGGCGGCCGCAGCAACATCTGACCCTCGCAATCCCACTTCAAGATCTCGCCAGAGCGGACTCGCGGACACGAGGGCTGGTCGTGCAATGCCGTCGACTTCAACGACTGTCACACCAGCGGTTATGGGTTCGTGTGAAACTGGTGCGGTCACACGGCCTGAAATTGGCCCACTATGTACTGAGGGAACATCACCCCAACGAGTTGTTGCTCGAGCAAGTTGTCGCTCCTCCGAGGTATCCTCGCCAATCAGGGCGAGAACAGGTTCAGAAACCTCGGCAACTTCCCGAACAGGCGACATTCCATCTCGGAAAGCCTGTAGCACAATCGCCCCAATCACCGCTCCCGCTGCGAACGCAGCAAGTAATACCGCACCAGAAGCCTTACGACGAGTGAGCGAATCACCCTGTGAAGTCATTCAGACTCCACGGGAACTCGTCACACTCACCTGCCTGCAGCAGTACGAGAAACTGCTCAAACAACTTCACGTCAGTTGAGCCGACTTCCATCTCGTCCATGCGCAATGAGGTTGGAGAACCCTGTATTCCATGTGCCTCAAGGCACGGATGTATCTGGTGCTGCCACTGATGAGCAAACTGCTGATTGCGTTGCTCTGTAATGGCCGGATTGCTCTGGAAGATCATGTCGACGAACTTGAAGTGTGTTTCGTAGCAGGGTTCGACAACATGATCGGCCTGAGTCGGGATTCCGTAATTGTACTCGCCGGTATTGGGATCTGCCTTGAGATTCCGAAAGTCGTATCCGCCATCGCGAACACACTGATGGTATATGTCGAACGCATCTTGATACTCACGGAGCGTCACGGCGTCATCGCTCAATATCTCAACTTGCTTTCGTGACATGCCGTCCGGAAAGTGAGACTCCAGTCGCTCCAGTAGATCATCGCCAGTACCAACCAAATCTGAATTCGAACCAGCATCCGATACAGCCCCTGTCAGGTCGGCAATGCTCTCAGAGTCTGTAACCGCTTCGCTGCAGGCCAGAGTGCCTATCGCGAGAACGACGGAGACAATTGAGCGAAGGGCGACTGGCTGACGGAGTAACTTCACCCGTAGCCCGCTGATCTTCCCTGATAAACGGTCTGATACGCACCGACGCTTGCCTGAACATACAGTGGCATGCCGGGTCCATTGTGATTCCAAACCCATGGTGTCTCCCCGGTTCCCCAATCGGAAACGAACAGCGCCTTGGCCCCAATGCCACCACACCCACCGGCTGTGTCGGATGTGTATGCATATGAGGTGGTGTAGCCTTCCCAGTATCAGCACTCGTTGGTCGATGCTGTAACTGTTGAGGGACTGACCAATGTCACAGTGAGAAGCAATGTCACCAAGACTGCTCTGAGTCGAGTCGTTTGATGGTGGGATTTGCCTTTCATTTGGGTTGCTCCTTTCGGAGTAGCTTGTGCTTGATCTCATTGGTAATGGGGAGGCGGTGGGGATGTCAACGGGTTATGCGGCCAAAAAGCGGCCATCTGGCGGCCACGAAACGGCCACTGCCTAGGCTCAGGAACCGTGCGCGTTGGCATCATCGGTGGCCCGATCATGTATCGCGAAGCCGTAACGGCGCGGATTGAATCTCACGGCTCGACTGTCGTGTCGCCTGATGACATGGCCGATGTAGATGTTGTGCTCGTGTACTGCGAGACAGAGAGGGACTGGGACACACTGGAGAGTGTCGGCTCGTGTCCGGTTGTAGTGGTGTTGCCGAAGTTCGACCGATCAGGCTTTGTGCGAGCATTAGCGGCGGGGGCGGGCGTTGCCCACGTCGCTACCTCTAGCGAACTCGTGTACGCAGCCGCTGAAGCAGCGGCACACGGCGAGGCGCTGCTACCCATAAAGCTTGCGCAATTCCTTGCCTTGGGATCGCTGCCCGACAGTGAAACCGAGCCCTTCACGTCCGATGAGCGAACATTGTTGGTGGCGCTATCTCAAGGTCAGACGATCCGACAGATTGGAGCCGACCTGCACTACAGCGATCGCACCGTTCGTCGCAGGATGCAAGGCCTCTACCTGAAGCTTGAAGTTGACTCACGGAGCAACGCCATCAAAAAGATCCGACACGAACAGCTCGCCGAACGCTTCGGCGGTATCGAAGCACCCAACTGACAAGTGTCCAATCGGAGGACGTACTAAGTATTGAGCCCGCGCAACGAAGTGATCAGCGGGTGGTTGAGCGTTAGCGGGTAGAGGTGGCGCGCCGTTAGTGTCATGGTGCTGGCCGCAGCCGCTCGCGCGCTTGCAGAAGACGGAGGGTTCTCACACGTGTCGCAACCGATCAGAAACGTCGCCCTTGTGGGTCATAACGGCAATGGCAAGACCACATTGGCAGAAGCGATGCTGTTCCGGGCTGGCGTCACAAACCGGATGGGCCGAGTACCAGATGGAAGTACACGACTCGACTTTGATCCCGAAGAGAAGGCCCGCTCACAGAGTGTGGCACTGGCAATGGCGACCTTCGATTGGAACAACCACACGATCAACCTTGCCGACACCCCCGGATACACCGATTTTGTAGGAGATGCAGTCAACGGTCTTCACGCTGCCGACCTTGCGATCTTTGTGATTGATGGAGTTTCTGGTCCGCAGGCTCAAGACCAGGTCATGTGGCGCCACGCCGAACGTCTCAACCTGCCGTCGATGGTGTTCATCAACGGCCTCGACCGGGATCGTTCATCATTTGATCGCACACTCGGCGAACTTCAAGAGCGCTTCGGTTCACAGCTGCGAGCAGTCGGTCTACCTATGGGTTCCGAGTCGAACTTTCACGGGATTGTTGACCTTCTTGATGACTCTGCCCATGATTATTCAAGCGGCTCCCCGAAACCAGCCGCAATTCCCGATGATGTCGCTGACGCTGCTGCTGAAGGCCGCGAACTAATCGTCGAGGATGCGGTAGAGAACGACGATGATCTCCTTGAGCAATATCTCGAAGGTGTCGAGCCAACCGCCGAGCAACTGAGCCGACTGCTGCATGACTCGGTCTTACAACGCGGTGTGATCCCGGTGCTGTGCGGGTCTGCTGCAACCCCAATTGGCGTCGACCGGTTGCTTGATTTCCTTTGTGAAGTGGGGCCTCAACCAACAGACCGCAGCCCCAATGAAGCAGTGCGGGCTGGTGAGTTAGTCGAGATCGACATGGATCCTGCTGCTAATGCTGTTGCGGTTGTCTTCAAGACACGTGTCGATGACTTCCTCGGGCAGATCTCCTTCCTTAAGGTGCTCGCTGGCACGATCCACTCGAACGACACCCTCATCAACACTCGCACAGCCAACAAAGAGCGGCTCCACAACCTGATGACCTTCACCGGGGCAGAGCATCACAGCAAATCTCAGGCCAAAGCAGGCAGCATCGTTGCGGCCACCAAACTCGGAGATGTCAAGACCGGGGACACCCTGGCGCTCGAGTCGGCACTCAAAGTGTCGATCACCCCACCACCCGCACCCGTATATGGAGTAGCGATCCACGCATCTGCGCCTGCACAGGAAGACAAGCTGGCATCAGCGCTGCGGCGCTTCGCTACCGAAGACCCAAGTCTGGTGGTGCGTCAGGATGCGACTACCCGCCAGACAGTGTTGTCGGGTGGCGGCGAGGCTCACCTACGGGTTGTGCGATCCCGCCTTGAGCGCATGGGCATTAGCTACGAAGTCGAAGATGTCAAGGTCGCGTATCTCGAAACCCTTGCCCGCAAGGCCGATGTAGAAGCGAAACACAAGAAACAAAGCGGCGGCCACGGGCAATTCGCGGTAGCGCTCGTGCGCTTTGAGCCGATGGCGCGGGGTTCAGGTTACGAGTTCGACACCGAGGTGACCGGCGGCGCTATTCCTCGCAACCTGATCCCCGCAGTTAGCGCTGGTATTGAAGAAGCGATGGGCAATGGCGGCAAGTACGGGTTCCCGATGGTCGATCTGCGTGCAGTTTGCTATGACGGCAAACATCACTCTGTTGATTCCTCAGAAATGAGCTTCAAGATCGCCGGCTCAATTGCGCTGAAGCGCGCCGTCGAACAAGCTGGCAGCGCGGTGCTTGAGCCAATCAGTGAGATTCAGGTAGAGGTGCCCGATGCCTATCAGGGTGACATCCTCGGTGATCTCAATTCACGCCGAGGTCAGGTGTTTGGAACCGAGCCAGGCTCCGCTCAAGGAACCAGTGTTATCCAAGCGCATGTCCCCACATCGGAGATTCTCTCTTATGTAATCGACCTGCGTTCAATGACCGGCGGCACAGGCACTTTCCACGCCGAGCACTACGACTACCAGCCTCTGCCGCACGGATTGCTCGCCCGTGTGCTTGCCGCCTACGCCGATGACTGAAACTCAACGCTCTTTACGCAAAAAGTCACACATGGTGTATAAATATAGGTAAACAACTAGTGGCGTGAGACTATGGTGGTGTCATGGCCGACCCACGTAGTGACGCCATCTTTTCGGCATTGGCAGATCCGACCCGGCGAGCCATTCTCAGTGTCATCGGTGCTGATGGTGAACTCACTGTTGGTGAAATTGTCGAACGTTGCCAGATGGTGGGGCGCTCAGCCATTTCGGGCCACCTTCGAGTGTTGCGGCTTGCTGGGCTTGTGGTTGAACGTCGTGAGGGTCGATATCGGCTGTATTCAGTAACGGAGAGCCCGATCGACACGGTCGTTTCGTTCCTCAACTCTGTGTATCGAAGATCGCTCACAGGCCTTGCTGACGCTGTGGGATCCGACACGCCAGGCAGTAACGCCTCGGGCACCGAAGTGGGCTGAACACTGTGGGCGAACTGGTACTTGGTGGTCAGATCCGTGTTGCCGCCACCCCGGTCGATGCCTTCTCGCGATTCGGTTCCGGCGATCCGGCTAACGGCTGGCTGTTCGGTTGTGAAACCGCGAGCCTGAAGCCTGGCCGACTAGTGCGGTTGAGTCTGCCTGTGGGTGGTCTCTCGGGCGTGCAAGGCATTGCGCGAATCGCGGCCGCGAGTCCCTACCGTCGAATCGATCTCATTAATGAGACGCCCTGGTTTGGACGCGTTGCCTGCAAGTTCAAGCCCCTGCGATCAGGTGGCACCCGGGTGACGGTGACTGCCACGATCAATGAGCGAGAGATCGAGCGACTAGCTGAAGAACTCGGTCTAGTTCGACCAGCAAGTGCTCGGGGAGAGGTTTCTGTCGGACTTTTGACTTCGCTGTCGGGACCTTCAGAAGTGTTGGGACGTTCGACTGTTAACTGCGCACAACTGGCTGTTGATGAAGTCAACGCTGAAGGAGGAGTAGCCGGACACCAGGTGCGACTTGTGGTCGCCGATGACGCAACGATTCCTGCTGTTGGAGCGCTTGCGATGAGGCGCTTGCTGCGCACCGAACGTCTCAGCGCTGTAATCGGCATGCATTCCTCGGCGACCTATGCGGCGACCGCGCCTCAGGCAGTCACCGCCGGCGTGCCCTACCTGTACACGCCGGCCAGCGAACTCCAGCCGCAACATCCGTTGCTCGTGTGCTTTGGCGAGACACCGTCAGATCAACTGCGTCTGGCAGTGCCACGCATGGCGGCCAAGATGGATGGAAGCCGCTGGTTCCTGACGGGGAACGACTACTCCTGGCCACGTGCCATCGGCAGCACCGCTAAAGCAATTGTGCAGCGACTGGGTCAGCAAGTCGCAGGCGAGGGATATCTGCCGGTGGGTTCCACGCAGTTCGAGCCGCTCCTTGACGCCATCTCCAACTCAGGCGCCGACTTCGTGATCTCAAGCTTCATCGGTCAAGACCACATCCGTTTCGAGCGCCAGTTCGTAGCTAGCGGCCTACGTGAAACAACCCGAACCTTTGCCCCACTGCTTGATGATGCTGTGGTTGAACATCTAGGCGCGGACGCCGAGGGCATCTGGAACGTGCTCGGCTATTTCGAAGGGCTTGATACTCGTGCTAATCGAGACTTTCTGGCGCGCTATCGGGCGCGTTTCGGGGACTGCTCCCCACCGGTATCGGCCGGTGCTGAGGGTGTCTATGAGGCGCTACACACCTGGGCCTTAGCTTGTCGCCGGTCTCGAGGATGTCACGCCAGTGCCGTTATTGAGGGGCTTCGTCGAGTGACCTTCCGTGGTCCACGGTTGCGGGGCGGATCAGGAGAGCAGAGTCTGCTACTGGGCGAGGCTCAACCTCAAGGAGTATCGATCCTCGATCAACTTCCGGGGGTGTCGCTGGCTTCGTAGTGACCGGAGCCGAGAGGCTTGACACGGCCCCAGCGATGCAACAATATATCGCTACATGATGACATATCGTCCTGGAGGTTAGGTTCATGTCACAGCGATATCTGTTCCAACGTCACCGAAGCGCTTCGAGACCACGACTCTCGCGGCGACCATCGGTGTGGTTGCTGGCGTTACTGGCCTGCTTCGCGCTTGTCGCTGCGGGCTGCGGTGATGACGACAGCTCCGACACGGCAGACGATGAGTCAACATCATCAACAGACACTGCATCGGAGCCGACAGCCGAAACCGACTCGGGCATGGCCGACGACGCCGAGTCCGCTACTGCTGACGATGACTCGGCAGCTGACATGGACTCGGACGGCGATTCGATGGCTGAAGAAGACATGGAGACCGCGCCCGAACCCACCGAGGACGCCACCACAGCCGCCCCAGAAGAGATGGATCCTGTGCGGATCGGGATCTTGTTCTCCAATAGCGGCCCTGCTGGTGTATTCGGACCACCCGTTGCCAATGTGACGGAACTGATCGTCGAAGACATTGAGGCGAGTGGCGGTATCAACGGACGCAGTGTCGAGATCTATCTGGCCGATGACGCCACAGATCCCGAGGTCGGACGGCAAGCGATGGAACAACTACTCGACTCCGATGGCGTGGATGTCGTCCTCGGAACGCATTCGAGCGCGACTCGGGAAGCTGCCAGACCACTCGCTGAAGCAGCAGGTGTCCTCTACATATATGCGGCACTCTATGAAGGCGGTGAGTGTTCGGAGGTCATGTTCAATACCGGTGAAGTGCCGAGCCAGCAACTCAAGCCGGCAATCACCTGGATGATGGAGGAGACCGGAGGCAGCAAATGGTTCCTGCTCGGTAATGACTATGTCTGGCCACGGCGCAGCTTTGAGCTGGCACGTGAGTACATCGAAGCTTCGGGCGGCGAGGTTGTCGGCGAAGAGTATGTACCGCTTGGAACTCAGGACTTCTCATCAGTCGCACAGCAGATTGCGGGTGCGGGAGCGGATCTGATCTTCCCGGCGCTTGTTGGTGGTGACGCGATTGCGTTCGAAACTCAGGCAGTCGACTTCGGGATTGGCCAGGCTGCCATCCCAAGGCTCGCCAACATCTATGAGGAGAACGTGCTCGCGGCAGTGGGGCCTGCGGTGACTGCTGGAATGCGAGTCACGCTTGGGTATTTCAAGGAGGTAGAGAACTCACTCAACACTGAGTTCGTAGCGCGCTACGCCGAGAGATTCGGTGCCGATGCTGCGCCGCATGCAACATTCAGTTCACACATCTATGACGCTGCAATGCTCTATGCAGCGGCTGCTAATGCTGCTGGATCGACTGACACAGCGGCGGTGGTTGAGGCTATGAAAGGCCTTGAGTTGTCGACACCAACGGGTGACATAGCGATCAGCGATAGCAGACACCTCACACAGCCGATCTACATTGCCGAGATCCAAGACGACGGCTCACAAAGGATTGTGCAATCGTTCCCTGCTGTGGAGCCCGACGAAATCTGCAACCTCTAGAGAAACGTTTCGAAGTCAGCCTGGGTCTGGATCTTGCCCGGGCTGACTTCTCCCTAACTCCATCAAACAGCTGAGCAAACGGAAGTGCAGGCCCTAACGCTTGAGTTACTAACTGGGCTCAGCCTTCTCGCAATCCTTGCGGTGGTAGCGCTCGGTTTGGGCATTGTCTTTGGGTTGATGGGTGTCATCAACCTTGCTCACGGTGAGTTTGTGATGCTTGGCGGTTACGTCGCATTCATTGTTGCTGAGCAGGGACTGTCTCACTGGTGGGCACTGCCTCTAGCAGCCGCAGTAGTGGGAACCATCGGAGCAGGCATTGAGGTGTCGTTGATTCGGCGGATCTACCGGCGTCCGGAACTCACGATCTTGGCAACGTTCGGTCTCTCAATCATCTTGCGCCAAGTAGCCGAGTTGATCTTCGGCAAGGATTTCCGCAACGTCAAGAATCCTATTCCAGGTGCGACCGACGCCTTTGGAGTGATGTTCCCGACCTACCGGTACTCACTGATTGTCATCTCACTGATTGTGGTGACGGCAACACTTCTGGTGTTCAGTTGGTCACGTCTCGGCTTGACGGTAAAGGCCATCATCGCTGATCGTGACCTTGCTGAGTCGTGTGGGATACGAACCAGGGTCACCAATCTCGCTGCATTCGCAATAGGTGCTGCGACTGCGGGACTAGCTGGAGCACTCGTGGCACCTCTAGGAGCAGTGGAGCCAAATCTCGGGCTCACCTATCTTCCGGGTGCTTTCTTGGTTGTGATTGTCGGAGGCTTCAGCCGTCTTTGGGGAGTGCTTACGGGCGCAGCAATTGTTGCTGCAGTTCAGACAACGGTCATTCACTACTACGACGCTGTCTGGGCGCAGATTGCATCGCTGGTGCTCGCAGTTGCATTACTGCAATTCCACCGCGCCAGCGTTGTCGGAGCTACACAATGACAGCGCGCCCGCCGGAGGCAACGCAACCACGCTCACGTCTGAGTGTTCGCAGTGTGTTGATTCGTTCTGTAATGGCAGTGGTTCTTGCGGGCACTCTCAGCGTGCTGCTTGGCAACTTCCGTGCCGGGCAATTGTCGCTTTATCTGAGCTTGGCGGTTCTGGCTGTCAGTTTGGATCTCGTTTGGGGCTACGCCGGCATCTTGTCGCTCGGTCAACTCTTGCCGTTTGGTACTGCGGCTTACGTTACGGCTCGGCTGACGATCTACGACCCTTCGCTGTCGCCGCTTGCCTTGCTGGTCTCAATGATCGTTGGTGCTGCGCTAGCAGCTGGGATCGGGGCGGCAGCTTTCCGCAGACGCCTATCGATAGTGGTTGTTGCTCTGCTCACACTGATGCTGTCGCTGACATTTGAACAGATTGCTGAGCAATGGCGATATGTCACCGGAGGTTTCAATGGCCTTACCGATGTGCCCCGCATCAAGCTCGCCGGATGGACACTAAGTGACAGTAGCCAGGATGTCGTCATCACCGTCATCGCCGTCGTTGTCATTGCGAGCGTCGGTGCGCTGTTAACCCGCCCGATTGGTGCAGTGCTTATCGGGATCCGTGACAACGAGCGGCGCATGGAGGCCCTCGGCTACGACACGATCGCGCTAAAGATCTGGGTGTTCGGTTTGGGTGGCGCTGTTGCGGGCGTCGGCGGGTGGCTCTATATCCATCGCACCGGGTTTGTATCACCGGGAATATTCGGCTTCGTGCTGGCGACCAACGTCGTGTTGTGGACACTTGTTGGAGGACGCGGCACGGTTTTGGGCCCTGTCATCGGCACTCTGGTCATTAACTTCGCCTCGGCGACCCTGGCGGATGAGTGGCTGCAGTATTGGGTGCTCGCAACCGGTGCCGTCTTCATTGCGGCGGTGATTCTGGTTCCCGAGGGTCTGCTGCCTTGGTTGCGCCGTATCACGGGTCGCTCGGGTCGTGTTCCTCACAGTGTTGTCCTACGGCGTCGTGATCAGCCAATGGCTGGCTCCTCCATTGACGCTCCGTTGCCTAGAGGCTTAGCAAGTTCTCAAGGCGCGCAAAGAGCGCAAAGAGAGCGAGTAGCAGACGCTGTCGCCGCGCCACTGCCACCGGTCTTAGAAGCGATCGACATTGATAAGTCTTTCGGATCGTTTCAGGTGCTAGATGGCGTCACACTGAGAATGGATCAACCAGGGCTGTGTTGTTTGATCGGGCCCAACGGAGCAGGTAAGACCACCTTGCTCAACATCTTGAGCGGGCAGTCATCCTGCGACGGCGGCAGTGTGAGGATCCTTGGAGAGGACTTCACTGGGCGCCGAGCGTGGCAGTTTGCTCGCGGTGGAGTAAGCCGCAAGTTCCAGGCGCCCCATGTGATTGATTCTCTGTCAATTGGTGAGAATCTGGCGCTCGCAGGCCTTGCGAACAATCCGACCCCGTGGTCGCTGACAGTGTCGCCATGGATGGCCAGTGTGTCTGGAGGAACACTCAAGATCCTGGAACGGACCGGGCTTAGCAGAAGTCCTGATGCGCCTGCGGGTTCCCTATCACACGGTGAGAAGCAGTGGCTTGAGATTGCCATGGCGATGGCTCTGGACTGTCAGTTGTTGCTGCTTGATGAGCCAACTGCCGGCATGACTCCGGCGGAGAGTCTTTCTGCAGCAGCGTTGCTGCGTGAGGTGCACTCTGCCGAAAGGCTGCCGATCATCATTGTTGAACACGACATGGCCTTCATCAGGGCTGTTGCAGATCGTGTCACCGTGCTCTCACGGGGAGCGTTGTTAGCAGACGGACCAGTTTCGCAAATCGAGGCCAATCCACAGGTACGAGCTGTCTATCTGGGTTCGATGCAATGATGCTCGCCGCGGTTGACGTGTCTGCTGGCTACCGCACCGCAGAGGTGTTGCGTGAGGTCTCGCTGAGTGTGGAGGCCGGTGAGATTGTTGCTGTGGTTGGTCGCAACGGCGCAGGCAAGACAACTCTCGTGAAGACCCTGATGGGGGTCATCGGGCTGCGGGGTGGTCGTGTATTGCTCGATGGCGAAGACGTGAGCCGTCGACCGCCCTCGTATCGAGTACGGCGAGGGATGCGAGCCACCTATCAGGAACGAGGGCTGTTCTCTGAGATCTCGGTCGCCGACAATCTGCGACTCAATGGTCTACGTCCCGATTCGCATGCCGAGGTTCTGTCGATGTTTGGGGGTGCGCTGGCTGGGCGTCATGATCAGTTAGCAGGTTCGCTGTCCGGTGGCGAGCAGAAGATGCTCGCTGCGGCGATCGCCTTACGCACCGGGGCGTCGGTGTTGATCATGGACGAACCCTCAGAGGGACTCCAACCGAGCAACGTTGACTTACTCGGGGTTTATCTCTCTTCAGCCCGTTCAGAGGGGTGCGCCATCTTGCTAATCGAGCAGCACCTAGCCCTTGCCGCACGTGTTGCCGACGGGTTCATCGTGCTGGAAAAGGGCGAGATAGCCGACTCGGGTGATGCTGACGACAGCGGCATCACTCATCGTGTGGAACAACATCTCGTGATCTAGATGCACCTCTCTGTGACTACTCCAACACGGCATCCACTGCATCGTCAAACACACAGATCTCTATTGCGCGTATAGCCGAACCTGTCAATTCAAGGAGCCATTGCAGACATGACATCAGATGTTCTGAGTTTCAGCCTTTGTGAGGCGGCAGTCGCAGTGCGGTCGCGCGAGATAACTCCATCGGAGTTACTTGAGGCTTGTCTCGCTCAGATCAAAGCGACCGACTCGGTGGTGGGTGCGTTTGCCAATGTCATAACCGACGAAGCAAGAGCGACCGCCGCTGAACTTGATGAACAGATTGCAGGGATGTCTGGGTCGAAATCCTCGGATCTCCTTGCAACTCATTCGCCTCTGTTTGGTGTGCCGATAGCGCTCAAGGACTTGATCTTCACTGAGGGTGTTGCTACGGAGGCCAACTGTGTGGCGCTCGGGGGCTTTGTGCCCGAGGCGGACGCAACCGTAGTCAGACGACTTCGAGACGCAGGCGCTGTCATTGTTGGCAAGACAAACACTCACGAACTCGCTTACGGCGTGTCGTGTCCGGCGTCATACAACCCTTGGGACACTTCACGGATGACTGGTGGTTCCTCTGGCGGTAGCGCTGCAGCACTAGCCGCAAGACAGGTGTTTGGCGCTCTCGGTACCGACACCGGTGGCTCGGTCCGGATCCCGTCCAACTACTGCGGGACAACTGGCATCAAGACCACACGAGGAGCGGTACCTCGCGACGGCGTTCATTTGATTTCTTGGACGTATGACACGGTGGGTCCAATGGCACGTACTGCTGAGGACTGTGGCGTGCTGATGAGTGTGATGGCCGGCTTCTCGCCAGCTGATGTCTACTCATCGAGATCAAACCTGTTGAGTGCTCGCCCGGTCGAGTCGCTGCGATTAGGCATTCCCGAAGATTCCTTCTGTGAAGGATTCGAAACGGACAGTGAAGTACAAAGAGTTATCGACGATGCTGTAGCAGTGCTTGAGGGGCTCGTGAGTAAGAAAGTCTCTGTCTCACCGCCAACCGCTGCTGATCACTTAGATGCAGGTTGTGCCGTCGTGTTTGCCGAATCGGCAGCCTTGCTTGAAGAGGTCCGCACATCGAAGGGTGATCTGATTGGTGATGAGCCTCGGGCAATCATGGATCAAGGTGCGCAGATACCTGGGACTGCACTCGCCGAGGCACAAACGCAGCGGCAACGGATTGAGTGCGACTACCTGTCAATGTTTGAAGACAAGGACGTGGATGTGGTGATCACTCCGATCACGCCCAATCAGGTGCTGGCCCACGGAGTTAACGAACTTGATGGTGTGCCGTTGATCCCAGCAACTACCCAGTTCACGTTCCCGGTCAATGGTGCCGGGTTACCGGCCATTGCCATACCGGGCGGCTTCGCCGCCGACGGCTTACCGATCGGGTTCCAGTTGATCGGTCGCCCGTTCTCTGAGCACACACTGGTAGCCGCCGCCGCCGCCTTCCAACGCGAGACGGACTATCACAGAGCCGCACCGCCATTGACGAATACATGATGACTTCGAGCACACATGGGAATGAAACTCGACTAGGAGGTTGATCGACTCGCCCTATCGTTGATGGGCTATGGAATCTGTGGAAGCAACCGACCTTGCCAGTCGAGAAGCCGGCTTTCGCCGCCGCTGGTACGAAGCTCATGTAACTCGCTACAAAGCCGACACTGCAACTTACGAACGCCTCTCTGCCGATTCGGCAGCGTTTGATCGGAGTGCAGTCGAAGCGCTAGCGACTTTACGCGACCTCCGAAGCAGTCACGACCTGCAGACATTCCAGGACAGACTGAAGAAGTGGGCCGTGAAGGATGACACAAGAACCTTCAACGGCACGTCAGGACAACGCTTCATAAACTCTCTGATCAAGCGATCAAGTGATCACTTGCACCTTGCGAGACTGCTTGGTCATGTGTTGACACCACCTCGCGACGACAATGAAGCAGTAGAGAAGATCCGGGAATTAGCCGATTACGTAACCCGGATTAAGGTTGGTGGACACCCCGCACCCGGCAACTCCACATTCCTGTGTTCGTACTTTTGGGCGATCGCCGAACGTGAACAGTGGCCGATCTGCTGGCCCAGCACGCGTCGGTTTGTGCAATTCCTGGTCGGATCGGACTTGCCTGCCGATCCGGCTGATCGCTACAGGGTATTTCTCGAATATTCACGCGATATGACATCAGACTATGACGAATTGGAGAATACGGCAGGCTGGTGGGGTCTAGTTCATCCGGTGTTCCTGGACCAAGTCTTGGTTGATCGATGCAAATTCCGATACCCGGTTAACAGTCGACTGGTATCTAAGCTAAAGAAGCCCGACGTAGCCGAACCTTTGCTGTCCAATGCTCGTGCCTTATTGTCTGTTGGCCGACATGTCGGTGAGACTCTAAAGGAGGCAGTTGAACAGGCCGTTGATGAAGACGTTGAAGTAAGATTGCCAAACCTGTGGTGGGCAAAGGATGCGCCGAGAGGTGATCTATGGATACATTGGACACTGAAGTCGACCTCTCAAGCTAGATCTAAACTGAGAAACGTCAGATCGTTAGGGTTTCGCATTTGGATCAACAACAATGGCGTTGGTATTGTCTTGCGGCCTGGACATGTACGATCAGGTTGGAAGGCTGTGGCTGCTCCCATAATTGAACGCAGCAGTTATCCGGGATGTGAGACCCTAGGGGGACCAAAAACGATAGGCAGAGATGTGGGCCTGATTGGTTTAGGAGGTAGTGAGTATGTGTATGGCCGATGGTTTGAGCCTAATCAACTCACTTCTCTAGACCTGACATCCACTGTCAGCGAAGTCTTCTCACGACTCAAGCCACTTGAGGCTAAGTTGCTCGATTTGGCGCTTGACGAAGACGAAAAGATCGTTGATTCTGCGTCGACAGTTGTAAGACTAGATGAATCTATCTCTAACTTCACAACTGAATGGGGATTTCCGCGGCCGCAAGATGAGAGACATCGTCATGGATTCGTTCGCTTTTCGAAGCTTCTTGCAGCTGAGAATCTGAGCGATTGTGATCCACGAGACTTGTGTCAGATTTGGAGTGGATCCGATTGTGGTTTCGTTGGGCGACATCCAGAACTCACTCGCACGATTGAATCAGCGGATCCGCACGAATACGACCGAATCACAAAGGCGCTCGCCTACCTATGTTGGGGCAATGATCCACTATCCAAGCGAATTGATCGCATGTTGTCCGACTCAGAGTTGCAAATCAGTGGCCTCACCGAATCCGTGATGATGAAACTGCTTGCTATCGCGCACCCGAAGCAGTTCATTCCTATCTTCAACTACGGCGGAGAACTGGGAAAGCGACGGATGCTTCGACTACTCGGTCTGCCTGAACCTTCCGGTACGCGAGGCGAGAGGCAGGTAGCAGCTAATGACGCACTCCGTGACGCGTTGAATAGCCACTTCCCGGAAGACTTGTGGGCAGCAAGGTGCTTTCTGCACTGGTACTTAGCCTCCGAGGAAGGTGTTCTTGGATGGCGAGGCGGAGCTGATGAGGATCCCCTCGGCGAACTCGCTCAAGAGTTACTGGTGAAGCGAGACTTCCTTGGCGACATTGTCGAATTGCTTGAAGACAAGGGACAGGTCGTCTTCTACGGGCCTCCCGGAACGGGCAAGACCTATCTTGCTCGCAAGTTGGCAGAGTTGCTGGCACCTGACCCTAAGCGGCACACGTTGTTGCAACTTCACCCCTCTAGTTCGTATGAGGACTTCTTTGAGGGCTACCGGCCAGAATCAAGTTCCGACGGCGATCTGACCTACAAACTGACTCCAGGACCGCTCACGATTATGGCTGAACGTGCCGCTATGGCTCCAGCACATCAACACGTCATGATCATTGATGAGATCAACCGTGCGAACATCCCTAAGGTCTTTGGTGAGTTGCTGTTCTTGCTGGAGTATCGAGACGAGAGTGCTCAAGTGTTGTACCGGCACGGCGACACCTTTGAATTGCCGGAAAACCTGTGGTTCATCGCAACGATGAACACCGCTGATCGGTCAATTGCTCTGGTAGATGCTGCTTTGCGCCGGAGGTTTCACTTCGTGCCGTTCTTCACGGATCAAGGACCGATGGAAGGCTTGCTTGAACGGTGGCTAAAACGTGAAGGCGAGCCGGCCTGGGTCGCTGAACTGGTAGCGGAAGCCAACGACGAACTCAAAGAGAGGATCGGCGATTCACACTTCCAGATAGGGCCAAGTCACTTCATGCGACGCAAACTCGACCAGCGTTCGGTGCAACGCATCTGGCAATACAACATTGAGCCACTAATCGAAGATCAGTTCTTCGGCAACAGCGAAGCGATTGACTTCTTCCGCTTCGAAGCGACTCATCGCCGCTACGAGGAGAGAGTGCGCGATGAAGGTGTGGCTGTCGTCGAAGAGCGCTAGCTGATCACCAGGCGATGGTGAACAGATTCAACACCGTGCGACACTCGTCATGATGCATCAGGTGTCCATATGACCGTGACCATCGAATTGCTTGAGTATGAGCAGTCGGAGCCGATCAGGCTGACAGCCGAGCAAGCATCTCGACTTGCTACAGCAGGTCGCGGAACTGTGACGGTGCAGCACACTGACCAGCCGGGACTTCACACGATCACAGCGCATCATCGGGTCGGTTCGCTCCTCGTGGACGATCTCACAGTTCTGATTCGCCCAAAGATCCGTCTTCAGAACTTGTTCCTCATGCTCGAAGTTGGGCTCCCTGCGGACGCGTGGCAACAAGAGGCCTTCAGGTACGCGACCACAGCCAATCTCTTGCCGTCGATTGTCGGTTTTTTTTGCGCGCACGGTCGAGAAGACTCTGGCACAAGGTCTGTTGCGCAACTATCAACACCAAGCCGAGCGACTGATCGCCCTGCGAGGCCGAGTCGACATACCGGGACAGTTCCGTCAAGCCGGAGTGCGCCTACCCGTGGCTTGTCGCTTTGATGAATTCACCCCTGACATAGCCGAGAACAGATACCTCAAAGCAGCTGCACGGTTAGCGCTCACGGTGCCCGGTGTAGATCCTCAAGATCGCAGGACACTGCGACGGCAGGTTGCGTCTCTCGATGATGTCGCTGACCTGGTCGTACTTCCAGACTCGCTTGACCGGATCACCTTCACCCGGCTGAATCACTACTATAGACCCGCGCTCCGGTTGGCCCGTCTACTGCTCGAGAACCTCACTCTTGTTGACCAGTTTGGTGATCGCTCTGCATCGTCGTTCTTGATTGACATGAACTTGCTGTTTGAGCGGTTTGTCACACAGCGGCTTCAACGTGAGTTGCGAGGCCGCCTTGATGTGCTGAGCCAGACCACCTACTACCTTGCCGAAGATAAGCAAGTCATGATCCGTCCCGATCTAGTGTTTCGCACACCAGATCGTCACCTCAGCTATCGCCACAGAACCGGGCGCGGCTCGCACGACATCGACTATGTGGCCGACATCAAATACAAGCTCACGAGTGACGCATCAGCCCGGATAAGCGACTACTACCAACTGCTTGCCTACACAACAGCACTCGATGTGCCCGAAGGTCTACTCATCTACTGTCTTGCAGACGGCGGGAAACCCGAAAAGAGTGTGACTGTGCGCCAGGTTGGCAAGCGACTAAAGACGGTCGCGCTTGATCTTTCGGGATCGACCGATGCAGTCGACACAGCGATGCGAGACGCGGCCGACTGGATCGTGAGCCGCACCCGAGCGAGTGTCAGGCCGCAGCAACAACAACCTGTTGCCACACGAGTGCCCGCTTAGCGTGAAACGAAACATGCACACCCAGATTGCGGCTAGCAAGTCTTTCGGCAGCAAGGGAGTTCGCTTGTGACCGCTGCTGGGGATGTGTTTGATGTAGCGGTTATCGGCGGTGGCATAGCCGGGGTCTCGCTCGCCTTTGAGCTAGCTCGGCGAGGCACGAGCACGGTGCTGCTAGAGCGTGAACCGGCACTGGCCGTCCACAGCACCGGCCGCTCGGCCGCCCAATACATCGAGTCCTATGGTGGGCCAGGCAGTCGAGCACTCACGAGTGCCTCCTGGGACTTTCTCGCTAGCGCAGCCGAAGGTCTCGCTGATGCCTGGCTGATCGAGCCCAGACCAGTGATGTGGGTTGTGCCTAACGGCATGCAAGACCAGATTCCAGGGAAGCTCAAGGCCAATCGGCGAGATGGAGTGGCCTGCGAGCAGTTGAGCACCACCCAAGCGCTGCAGCGTTGCGGTGCCCTAGATCCGGAGTGGCTTGCTGGCGCTGTGTTCGAGCCTGACGGTTTCGACATTGATGTGGCTGGCCTGCATCAGGCGTTCCTACGAGGAGCACTCGATCACGATGCAGTAGTGGTGCTTGACTTCAGGGTGCGTCGTTTGCAGAGGCGCTCGGCGATATGGCATGTCGAGGCTCTTGATGGCAGATCGGTAAGCGTCACAGTCGTGGTCAACGCAGCCGGCGCGTGGTGCGATCAAGTGGCATTGTTAGCCGGCGCCGTGCCTCTGGGCATCCAGCCATACCGGCGCACGGTCTTCGTGTTTGGCGCGGGCAACTACGTCCCACACGACTGGCCCCTAGTAGTGGGCATAGATGAGAGCTTCTACTTCAAGCCTGAGGGTCGTGGACAGATCCTGGCTTCGCCTGCGGATGAGCGACCCGAACAACCCTGCGATGTACGTCCTCGTGAGATCGACGTGGCTCGAGGCATCGAAGCAGTGAACACCGCCACCACCTTTGGTATCCGTTCAGTGCGCTCGACCTGGGCCGGCTTACGATCGTTCGCCCCGGATCACGCCCCAGTGTTTGGATTCGACCCGCAGATACGAGGCTTCTTCTGGTGTGGAGGCCAGGGAGGTACCGGCATACAAACATCACCAGCCGCTGCCAGGTTGTGTGCCGCGTTGATTTCCGGCGAGCCTCCCGAGCCTGAACTAGCAGAAACTGTGGAGGTCGTCTCGCCGAGCCGCTTCTCTAAGCAGTAGCAACGGCAGCTCCGCATCGACCCGCCACATCAAAGACACACCCAAACCCCACCAGTTGAACGGGCCGGCCCGTTGATTAGGTCTGGCAGAGGCGTCTCGGTAGATCGAGTTCGCGCATGCGTGCCAAGACATCGACGCCTAGCTGGTTCCATGCATCAAGCAGGTCTACGAGTACCCAGTTCTCGCGGATCTTGCGGGCACCTGTGAACGGATCGGTCTCGACACGCCAGAAGTCGAGGCTCCGCATAGTCATTTGCACGCCCTTAGGCGCTATCCCCAGCCACCCATCGCCCGTGAGTGTCATCGCCATACCCGGCCAGGCGGTCACCGCCACATAGTCACCATCGGCGAAGAAGTGCCCACCTTCGCTTCCCCTGCGATCCGGCATCGCCTTCAGGAACGGGATCTGGTGCCAGTTGCGGAACCCTGCCACACCGCGGCACGTTCCAATGCCAGCCGGCCCATACCAGTTGAACTTTGGGTGCCACCAGTGCTCAAGCCTCATCACATCGACGGGCTCCGTGGGGTGCCGACCCATGTCGTTAAGCATCCCGACAACCCAGTCGCAACTTTCCTGTGATAGCGCCGCGTCTCGGGGGCCCTGTTGCACACCGTCGGTGGTGGCAGGCCCAGGGCAAAGCCACTCAAGACCCAAGCTGGGGGCCATCGGCCACACGTTCGCCTGCATCATCAACTCGGGAATGTCCCACAGCGCCTGCATCTCAACTACGTGATCGTCCTGCAAGCGGAAGAACTCGTGGAATCGCATGGCAGCACTGTGGCCCGTCGGGAGAATGTCTAGGAAGGGCCGCAACCAGGTGCCGGTGTAATGGCCGCAGCAACCGACCCAGTTCGCACCCGCTGGATCGTTACCCGCCATCACGATTACGTCACGGCGCTCCAGGTCGGGTATCGCCGAAGCCAGGGGCTCCAGCGCGGTGGCCCACAAACCGTGAGCACCTTCAAGATCCTCAAACGGGAAGGCCAGATGCACAGCGGCCTCAGGGGCGAACGTCGAAGCCAAGGCGTGGAGCACCCGTTCGTTGTCCCAGTGATACATGGCACGAAGCAACGGTTGCATCAGCGCACGGTTGGACTCATGAACGGTCATCTTGAACTCGCAATCGCTTGCAGTTGAGGGCAAGTACCTATTGGCCTCAGATCGGTTCGCCGCCAAGTTGACGCATTCTCTTCAGCACATCAAGCCCCTGCATCAAGAGCCAGTTCAGCAGATCGATAAACACCCAGTTCTCGGCAAGCTTGTTTCCGTCACGCCGGTAGACGTCAACTACCCGCATGTCGGCACGCGTGGTGGAACCAGTCAATCCCAGAAAGCCGCCCTCAGAAGTAAGCGTCAGGTTCGGCCAGCCAAAGAAACACGCAAAGTTGCCCTCAGCAAAGCGCGCCACGTGACCGTTGAATTGCTTATCAGACAGATTGAATCGGAACGGGTAAGAATGCTGCTGCTGGTAGCGATCAATGGTGTAGCTGGCGCCAATCCCTTCGGGCCCCGACCAGATCATGTCTTCATGCCAGGTGCGTGCCAAGACTTCACGTGGCATGCGATGCATGCCGGTCTCGTTGCCGATGCGGTTGGCTTCGACCAAGTCGGTGATCATCTCATCGACCAGATCCATGGTTGCGAGTCCTTGGCTCGGGGGAAATTCTCCGAGCAACAATCCGTCGTGAGTGCGAGGGCCCGGATAGATATGCGATGAGCCAGTCTGAGGCGGCAGCGGATAGTGACCCGCCTGGCGCATGATGCTGATCACATCAAAGAACAGCGCCGTTTCCACGATGACATCGTTGTCGACCCGGCTGAACTCGGCATAGCGAAAGAAGCACATCTTGCGGGTCGGAGGGATCGCCAGCCAAGGCTCATCAAAGAGACCGAGAAGGTGTCCCATCTCACACACCCACACGCCACCAACTTCGCTGACAGTGTTGTGACCAGCCAGAAACACATCAGGGCGACGCTGAATTGATGTCAAGGCACGACGCAGTGGCTGCCAGAATTGTTCGGCTACCGCCTCGGCACCTGCAATCCGATGAAAGGGATGCATACCGCGCCAGCGATAAGCATTACCCGAAGTTGTCTCAAACAAAGCGTCTGGGATCTCATCAACAGATGCCGCATCAAGTTGGCGATGATGGTTGAGCACAGCGGCCTTAGCGGCTTGCAACACCGAGGACATCAGGCCGACATCAACCCTTGACTGCTCCTGCCCCCAAGCCCTTCACAAGGTGCTTTTGGAACAAGATGATCACCACAACGATTGGCAGCGTGATCGATACCGAAGCGGCCGCGGCTTCGGTGATAGTTCGTGAACTCTCGCCGCCTGTAAGCGACACAATGGCCACCGGCAGCGTCCATTCGGTTGGAGCCAACACCCTCACAAACAGGTACTCGTTGTAAGCGAGCAGCATCGTAAACAGGCCGGTAGCGATGATTGCTGGCCACATGATGGGAATAATCACCTTGCGAAATGCCTGAAGGCGAGTGGCGCCGTCCACCATGGCTGCTTCCTCGATCTCTTTAGGCACATCCATGAAGAACGAACGCAGCATCCAGATCGTGAACGGCTGATTCACAGCCACCAATGCCAGCACGATGGCAAGACGGGTATCAAGGATCTGCAACGTATCGACCATTGGAAAGTCAATGATCGGAAAGTCCCAGCTACCGACCCCGCTGCTCACGAGCCACTCATCAATTTCCTTGGCACCAAAGAAGTATGGCAACACGAAAGCGGTGCGTGGTAGTGCCCGGAAGCCGAGCGCAACGATCAGGATTATGGCGCCCGAAATACCTGTGTAACGCGCCAAGCCATAGCCGGCTAACAGACCGATTGATAGCGAGATCAGCATCACCAACACCGTCACCACGACGCTGTTGATCAGGAAGTCGTACTCGTCGTTCACCTCCCACACCCTGGGGAAGTGCCACAGAGCGAATGCGAGGAGTGCAGCAGTTCCAACAAACCAGGGCCAGCCAATCTTGACACGGCGACCGATTTGCGCGATTACCAGACAGACCGCGGCTATAGCAAGGATGTAGACGAGAACACTCCACATGTTGATGTCGTCGTCATCAAGCCAAAAGGCCTTGTAAGCATTAGCTGTGGTTTCGTAACCCCACAGCACCGGCACCTTGGCGGCCACATCACGGGTGAACTTGATTGAAGTCTGAGCAGTCCAGACAAATGGCAGCACGCTCCACACCACGAGCAGGATCATCGTGGTGTGCAGTGCCACTCTTGAGAGTTTGGTGGAGCGCTGCATCTTAGGTTCTTTCCGCAATCTGGTCTTTGTAGCTACGCCACAGGAATGGGATTAGCACCACAAAGATCCCGATAACCGTCAGCACCGCCATAGCGTTGCCCTTACCTAATCGTCCAATGTCATAGGCGGTCGCAACCCGGACGTTGTACACCTGCAACGTGTGCGCATCTGTGAACCGGTTACCGGTCCAGACGAACACACTGTCATAGATGCGATAGGCGTCCATGATCGCAATCAGGCCGACGAACAAGAGGATTATCCGCAAATGAGGCAGGGTTATGTGCCACAAATTGCGCCAGAAGCCCGCCCCGTCAATTGCGGCGGCTTCCAGACGCTCCGGTGGCAGCGTTTGCAGTCCAGCAAAGAACGCGATCATAGGGAACGGCGCAATTGCCCAGATTGACTGTATGAGTATCAGAATCTTGACGTTGCCAGAGGTCACCGCTAACGCCTCATCAAAAACGACCTCATAAAGCCATGACAGCAAACCGCCACGCTCAAAGAGATCCTTGTAGACAAGGCTGCCGACAACAGGCGTCACGATGAACGGCAACAGCAGAGCCGCCATATAAAAGCTGCGACCTCGCCCTACCCGGTCTAGCAACAGTGCAATGGCTAGTCCAAGCAACAGGGATGCAGGTACCACGATCAATACGAAGATCATCGTGAACCGGAATGCAGCCCAGAACTCTGGGTCGCTGAGCAGGTCTCGGTAGTTGTCTAGACCGATCCACTCGGGATTGTTGAGATCGCGCAATAGGAGTTTGTGAAAGCCGAGCCACACAGTGGTCAGCAACGGGAACACCATCAGCGCCAGCATTATGACAACGCTTGGGATGGTGAAAGCCCAGAAAGTGCGTCGGGTCATCTGTTGCCGTCCCCCCTTTGTGGTGACTCTGGCACTCAGATCCGCTGTTGATTAAGCCGCAAACTGCCACCAGTTTGAGGAAGTGCCCGCAAGCGCTATCCCCAAACTGGCGACAGAACGACTATGGGCGGATGTTAGAGCAGGCCCTGAGCGGTTGCCTCTTCGATGTACGCGGCTTCAGCGGCGGCGAGGGCCTCTTCGACCGGCGTGCCGTCGAGAATTGTGACGAGAGCCTCACCAAGCTTGGCGCGTGCAATACCCGCAGCAGGATGCGTCAGGTCGGCACCGCGACCGTGGACAAGGCTCGCTTCGGCGGCGGCTGCGTCACGTGGGCCGTTGGGGTGGCTGACGCCGGAGCGGGTAACGAGACCGAACTCCGCTGCGGCCTCCTGGCTCTCAAGGTCGGTAGCGGCCAGGGCTGCCAGGAAGATCGTCTCAACCATGTCTTCGGGAGTGCCTGCAGGGATCATCCAACCATCGATGTAGGCCGGAGCTGCCAATACATCCCCACCGGTGCTGAGCGCGGGAGCGAACTGGATCTCGCCAACAACGGTGGAGGCTTCTGGATCGTCCATGGCGCCGGCGCGTGATGCCCAGGTGTGACCCAGGATGGCTTCGCCCGTCTGGAACGCAGCCTGCACATCGTCAGTGCTGTAGGAGCCGGCAGCGTCCGGTGCGCACTCTTGCCACATCCGCTGCAGCAGCGTCGCTGCCTGAACGCCCTCGGGTGTGTTGAAGTTTGGCGCACCAGTCATGGGATCGATATTGGTCAAACCCAGCGAACCAAGCACCGAGTCGAACTCGATCTGCCAGGCCCAACCAGCCGACAGCATGTACAAGAAGCCGATGTCATAGTCGGCATCTTGAATCGCTGCGCAAGTCTCAAAAGCCTCTTCGAATGTGGTCGGAACGGACATTCCGAGTTCGTTCATTAGCGGCTCGTTGTAGAACACGTGCATCGTGTTGGAGACCATCGGGATCGCATAGATGTGACCGTCGATGGAGGCCATGTCCCAGAACGCCTGATCAATCTGATCAAGGTTGAACTCGTCGCGATATTTGTCAACAAGATCGTCGAGTGGCCGTACGAAACCCTGGTTGGCGAGTTCACCAACAAAGGCATTTGAGCCTTGGTATAGCTCGAAGCTTGGTGAGCCACTAGCGGCGTCGGCTGTCATGGCGTTGCGAGCTTCAACCGAGTCGAGGAACTGGTAGTTGAAGGAGTAGTTGCCTTCCTCACAGTCATAGATCTCTTCGGCGTATTGAGAGATGATCGGGAACTCCCACCCCATGATGTCAATCTCGACTTCACTTTCGGGATTAGGAATGTGACACTCATCTGAAATCATGGCCATCTCAGCGGCTGGCTCTTCAGTAGCCATTTCCTCTGTTTCAGCTGGCATCTCGTCAGAGTCGTCGATCATCTCGTCGGAGTCATCGGTCATCTCCGAAGAGTCGTCAGTCATGTCACTGTCAGCAGCGTCGGCTGACATATCGTCGTCGGAGCTTGACATTTCGTCGCCAGAGTCCGTGGCCGAACTAGCTGGCGCGGCTGCTGGTTCGTCATCATCATCACCGCAAGCAGCGGCAATGAGTGTGAAAGCAAACAGGACGGCTGCGAGCCGACACCATTTGCGGTTCCTTAGTTGCATTCTTGTACCTCCATGGGACAGGATTTATGGATTGATAGTGAGCGGCTCGGATGGTGTGTGACCTCCGAGCAGCTCTAGCGGGGCCAGATACCCAGCGGCATCACGCCCCCACCCCTTTGACCCGGCGGCCTCGACGATGCTGGGATCCCAGTCAATTTGAGGCCTCAGGTCAGTTGCGCAGACCACAACAGCGTGACCTACGCGAGAACCGATATTTGTGAAACTTCGCCAGGCACCAGGCGGAATAGAAACCACTGAGCCTTCAGCAGGCATGTGAGTAACAGCATGGCGATCCCGGTTGACCTGGATCTGCCAACTACCTTCGCAAAGCAAAACGGCCTGTTTGTGGTGATGGCGATGCAAACCGGTGCTAGATCCAAGTTCGACACGCAACCACTCCAGTGAGAAGCCGTGCGGAGTAGCTATTGGTGCATGTTGTCGGCGGTCTTCGCTGAGACCAAAGCCGATCACTGGCGCAAGTTGTGTTGAGTGACCCGGCAAAACGCTGGACAGAAGTGCAGTAGCCGACCAATCAAGATCTCCGAATTGCACCGCTCGCTCGGCTAACTCTGTGTCGCTATAGCTGTCAAGATAGCGCAGTTGTTCTTGGCTTAGTGGCTTGATGAGATCGTCACGGCCATCAATTGAGTCACCTTTGGTGACATCAGCCAGGGAGTTGTCTGAGCGCAGATACATGCCTGTGGCTGCAGCTTCACGTAACACTTCTGGCGCCCAGATGATGCCCCCTGTTTCATCACCACCGAGAACGGTGAATAGCCAGCCGTCGTCTGCACCGATGTTCTCAAAGCCTCGGAAAACCCAGGTCGGCGCTGACAGCACGGTGCGGGGGCCGATATCGAAATGCTGGTTGCTGCGCTCACCAAAGTGGAAGCGCCAATCACCACGAGTACAGATGAACACCTCAGCGGTGTAATGAAGGTGCTGGTTGTTAACGACTCCGTGACGCATGCTGGCCGCACCAATATGAAAGCCGTGAGGTTCGGCCAGGTTGACTGTCTGGTCGGGATTTTGTGATACGCCGCCACCAATTAGAGAGTAACTGGCCTTACCTACCGAGCGAGGTATACGCACATCAACGAATGCTTCGGTGTCGGCTCTGAATGCAGCGGGTTCGATCACCCGACGGGCCATGGCCGATCGCTGGACCACGACATCGCCATCAACACTGGCGTTGATGTGACCTCGGTTGCCGTTGTTAGTTGGGGGTCTGGTGCTAGCGCCAAAGCGAGGTACGCCATCAACCACAATCGAAGGTGGTTCGGCTTCGGCGTGCTTCGTTGCTAGAAGCAGATTCAGAGCACGCTCAACGAGCAGGTCAATTGGCTGGCTGATGGTCGTCAGGTCATATCCTGCCCAGGAGGCTTGCGGCAGGCCGTCGAAGCCAGTTAGCAACACATCATCGGGGACGCGCACCCCGGCGCTCTTGAAACCATCGATGATGCCGAGCGCGACCTCGTCGCTGCTGACCATCACCGCATCGGGCAGCGTCGAACGCGCCAAGATCCGCTCGACGCAATCGTGGCCTGCCTTGTAGCTGAACGCACCCGCTTCGAGGTAGGGGCAAGCGACACCGTGATGGCCGAGCTGGCTGGCTGCGCCCCGGTAGCGCATCTGATCGGTGGAGGCACCGGCTACCCCACCCACGAAGAGCGCAGAGTTGCATCTCTTATCAATGAGGTGATCAGCGAGCACCCTCATGCCTGCCTCATTGTCGATGCTCACCGAAGGGATCACCGAGGCAGCGTCAGGTTGGTTGAAGGCGACAAGGGGCAGGTCGCTTCGAAGCGCCCGGGCAAACTGCGCCTGAGAGATCGTTGAAGAGGCAAGTATCACCCCGTCGAGGCGATACTGAGCGAGTGATCTCAGTGCAGAGTCGACCTCGCTGGGGTCGCTGAAGCTGAACAGCAGCAACTGACGGCCCTGGGCGGCTAGCTGGCTCGAGAAGGCCGTGACAACCCCTTGCCAGTACTCGCCGGCGGCCGGCACAACGGCACCAAACATGTTGGTGCGTTGTGACTTGAGGCTGCGAGCGATTGCGTTGGGCACATAGCCGAGCCGTTCGGCGACAGCTAGTACGCGAGCTTTGGTGCTAGCAGCAACCAGCTGCGGCGACGCAAAGACGCGGGCCACAGTTGCTTGTGAAACGCCTGCCTCCGTGGCCACATCCACAGACGTGACGCGCCTAGAACTCGCCCCCATTGTCTGCGTAACCTATGTATACGAATTCATAACGTCAACTGATACAAAGGCGATTAGCCTGGCTACCTCCCTTGTATCAGGCTTCGGTGCCGGGAGATGGCAATCCGTTATTGCTGCTATGGCACGTATTGCTTGTGTTTTGCCGGTGTTGCTTGTGCTAGCCGCTATGCAACAGGATCTGCTTCCAGATTGCCGTCTCGTCGATGAGAACGTATTCGCGACGGATACCAGCCGCTCCGAACTCAACGTGACTGATCCCGATCACATACACATCGGCACCCGACGGATTTCCGAACATCCCCCAGCCGTCGTGGCGACCATGAAGCGACCAGCGCAGCGCTGCCCGCGGTGGCATCAAGGCATCTTCGCGACCGATCCGGTGGTGGATCTTGAACTCAGCGGACGGGAAGGCGCTACGCAGTGCCAGCCAGAAGGCGTCCAATCCAGCCGTGCCGTGAGCGCTACGACCCCCGGGCAGCGAGGCATGCACCGCCCGGTCATAGCGCTTGGCGATCTCACCCAAGGCTCCGGCCATGATCCCTTCAAGAAGTTCGCTGTAGCGCTGAGCCCACACACTGTCGTTGCCGAGGCCCCGGTAGCGGTTGGCGTGATCGGTGGCGGGAGAGAGTGGTCGGGCAGCCTGATCAATACCGTCTTCCTGTGCAATCTGGTCAGCAGCGAAGGTCTTTGGATCGACACCTAGTTGACGCACGACCGCACCCTGGTCTCGGATCAGCCACTCGTCATAGATCTGGTTGTGGCGGGCTGCGCAATCAGCAATCACCCGGTAGCGCAACTGGGTGTGGCTAGCTGGGCCATATGCCCCGTCACCGCCGTGAGTTGCCAGAGACATGATGCGGTGAGACGACAGAAAGCCGCCGTCAGGATCGGCGCTCCAGATGACATCCTCACCGAGCAGTTGCCGGTCACCGAACTCTGCGAGTGTTGACAGGGTTGCGCCAATCACAGGCTCATTACCGACCACGACGCCCGCTGGTGAACGCACCACTACGTCGTCGGCGTAGAGGTCGCGCAGACTGTCGACTCCACGATCTTCCCAGATCTGTTTGGTAATGCCGAGGATGTAGGCGGGAGGATCGGCATACTCCGCAGCGAAACCTTCCATCACGTTGTCACTCATTTGGCGCTCCCCGGGGCTTTGAGTCTTCGGACGTTAGCGGTAGGCATTGTCCGGGAGTAGTCGCGAAGTGGCGGTCTCGCCGGAGGGCTCTTGTATGTCACGTATGTGAGTAGCGCGCTCGAAGGGACTCGAACCCCCAACCTTCTGATCCGTAGTCAGATGCTCTATCCAAATTGAGCTACGAGCGCTTGGGGAGTGGCCAGTCTAGGGAGGCGAACGCAGACATACAAGACCGAAACCCTCCGAATGTCGTGCATTCAGACGCGCAACTACCGTCTCAACGCTGCGGTAAAGGCTGCTGGGTTGGCGCGGAGACGGTGGGATTCGAACCCACGAACGACTTACATCGTTACTTCCTTAGCAGGGAAGCGCCTTCAACCGGACTCGGCCACGTCTCCGGAACTCTCAAGCGTAACGCCACAGCCTCCGATACTGAGGCCTGACGTGTGCTATCGGGCGTGAACCGTCACACTCACGAGCAGTCGACGCAGGTGACATCAGCTACCTCGACCCCGCTAATCGCCTCGGTAAGCCAGTCCACAAAGGCAACCCCTTCAACCTCAAGGTCATAGAAGCTGTCACGGCCCAGGATTGTATGCCCAGTTCCGGGAGCGAGATAGTTCATCACATTGACTCCAGCGGCCTCAATGATTGCCTCATTGCCAAGGATCAATTGATCCATGTTCGTTGCGTAATAGCCAGCAAGTCCGGCGAAGAACTCCTGAGTGCTGTCAAAGGCATTGTCGAAGCGTGCGAAGCGAACATGTGGTGCGTGGCGCCCAGTTTGAATAAACAGTTCGACTAGGCCCCATTCTTCGGCCGTGAGACCCTCATTAACGGGCCAGTCAGGGACCACCGTTGTTGATCCCCACAAGCCGCCGATTAGTGCATTGATCGGGCCGACGCTCGGGTACGCACCTGAAGCGTCAGCAACAACGAGGATGCTTGCATCAGGGGCAGCGTCGGCAGCAAGACCGCCATATATGGGCGCCCCAGCCGAGCCTGCACTCGACCCTGCGACGACTATCTCTTCAACATCAGGGAACCTTGTCGCAAGGTCTGCTAGAGCGGTAGTGGCATTCACAAATCCGTTGTGATGCACCGTTACGTCTGCGCTGTATTCGGTGGTCGCATTTCCGATATGAACATCACCCGTGCAGTAGGGAACAGCCACAAAGGAATAGTCACGAACGGGATTTGCGGGGTTTTCAAAGTCGAAGATGCCACCCGCGTCTGTCGGGTCATCTTCATCACCGGTGTTTGGCGTGTAACTGCCTTCGGTAAACGAGCAGGACTCAGCACTAAAGCATGCGCCTCCACCCTCTAGGTAGAAGACAACTCTGGTCGGGTCGGCCTCACGTACCCAGTAACTGAAGTCACTGCCGTCAGCACAGATGCACTCGTCGGTTCCAGCGACCCTCTCCCACTGTGGCATCGGCACAGTCGTGGTTGTCGTGGTCGTTGTGGTTGTAGTTGTTGCGGGCTCTTCTGGGACTTCGACTTCGACTTCGACTTCGGTCTCGGGCATCTCCTCTGATGGATCCGGGGCGACTGTTGTCGTTGTTGGAGGTTCAGTTGTTGTTGGAGCCTGAGTCGTGGTCGGTGCTTCATCGGTGGGCATTTCGTCGACGGGCTGCGTAGCGGAGGCATCTTGAGTTGACTCCTCCGACTCGCTGGATGCTGCCTCCTCGTCGCTGTCGCCGCATGCTCCAGCGAGTAATGCCAGCGCCGCAATGCAAGCAATCGCTCTTGTCAACTTCATCAGATTCCACCGAAGCGTTCTGTTCAACTAGTAGTTCCTATGAGAACAACGCGGAGGGAGGGGGATTTGAACCCCCGGGACCCGCAAAGGCCCAACGGTTTTCAAGACCGTCGCAATCGTCCGCTCTGCCATCCCTCCTGTGGATGAAAGGATAGGCCTAAGTGAGTATCCGTGAACGAAGATCGTCGATCCATGACTGTGCTTTGCGAGCGGCGACATGGTTTGCATTGGTACTCGCCTCGGTAGTACCAGCGGCCGGGTAAGAACCGAGGAACTTCACTCGAGCAGTCTTCAATCTAAGGTTTCTTAGTGCATCTGCAAGCACTTCATCGGCGATATGACCTTCGCAGTCGAGCAGAAAACAGTATTGACCGAGGCTTGCCTTGGTGGGTCGGCTCTGGAGGCTTGTCAGGTTGATTGCTCTCGCAGCGAACTCCTGCAAGATGCCAATCAACGACCCAGGAGCGTCCGAACGTTGGTATACGACGAGGCTGGTTTTGTCGTTGCCGGTTGGTGTAGCGACCCCTTTGGAGCCAACAAGCACGAATCGTGTCTGATTGTCGGCACGGTCGGCGATCTTTCGGGCGAGTACCTCTAAGCCATAGACATCCGCTGATCGGAGCGGAGCAATTGCCGCTGTTGTCTCGTCGCCCGAGGTTGCAACCTTGCGTGCCGCATCTGCCGTGGAATTAGTGGCATCAAAGATGGCTGAAGGTAGGTGCGTATTGAGATATTTGCGGCACTGAGCGTAGGCCACGGGGTATGAAGAAACCCGCTTGATCTGATCCAAGCTCACGCCGTGGTTGACGAGCAGATTGAGGTTGACATTGATCACCACCTCGCGCTGGATAAACAGATCCGTGTCGAAAGCGAGAGCATCCAGGGTGGCTGTAACGGAGCCTTCGATCATGTTCTCGATTGCCACTAGACCGAAGTCAACGGCACCACTCTCTACGGCACCCAGCACATCGATGATCGATTCGATCGGCCGGTGGCGCATGACTGCAAGATCAGGCTGGGAAAAGATGGCCTGCTCAGTGAACGTCCCTGCAGGACCGAGGTACGCGACCGTGGGCATCAGATGATCCGGCACGACCGCAAAGCCTAGAAGCGAGGCGTGCGGCGCAGGTCAGCTATTAGGGTGCCCGCCGTGCAGAGTCACATCTACTTCCGTCAACTGCTATCCGGTCGTGACTTCGCTACCGGTGACAGGCTCGCGGCTCAAATGGTGAACTTCGTTTACGCCATCGGTGACCGCAGCACATCACAAGCGGTGTTAGTTGACCCGGCCTATAACACAGATGACTTACTTGATGTGTTGGCAGCAGATGACATGACTTGTGTTGGGGTGCTTGCGACTCACTATCACCCAGATCATGTGGGTGGTGACATGATGGGCTTCAACATCACTGGTATTAGCCGGCTGCTCGAGCGAGTGTCGGTGCCGATCCATGTACAGGCCGACGAGGCCCAATATGTGCAGACGGTCACTGGTGTCGGAGCGGATCACCTTGTGAGTCATCGCTCGGGTGACGTTGTGACGGTCGGTGACATTGACATCACTTTGATCCACACCCCAGGTCACACTCCCGGTAGCCAGTGTTTCCTGGTTGATGGGCGTCTAGTTGCGGGTGACACGCTGTTTCTGGATGGTTGCGGCAGGATGGATCTTCCGGGATCCGATCCGGCACAGATGTATGAGAGTCTCACAACGAAACTCGCTCATGTTCCAGACGACGCCGTGCTTTATCCCGGCCACCGCTACTCGGTTGCATCATCGGCAACCATGGGGATTACTCGCGAACGAAACATCGTGTTTCAACCGAAGAGTCGTGAGCAGTGGCTTGCGACCTTTGCTCGCTGACCACGCCAACTACACCTCAAACGAGATCCAGTCTTCACTTAGCGCGCCATTTCGACAGTCTTGATGGCCTGCGGGCATTAGCCGCAGGTGCTGTCTTCGTTCATCACGTCGGCTTCTGGTCGAAAGCAACATTCACATCCTGGGCCGGTGGGCTACTGGCTCGACTCGACATTGGCGTGCCGATTTTCTTTGCGCTGTCGGGATTCTTGATGTTCAGACCCATGGCAGCGTCGATCATTGACACCACACCGCTGCGGCCTGCGATTGAACACTTGTGGCGTCGTGCGCTGCGGATCTATCCGGCCTTTTGGGTTGCACTTGGGTTGATTGTGTGGCTCACCTCCGAGCACTTCAAGAGCACCGCAATGGCGATCACCACAGCAACGCTGGTGCAGATACATCATCCGGAGTGGGTGAGAGGCCCGATGCCTCAAGCCTGGAGTCTCGCAACCGAGATCTCCTTCTATGTGATGCTGCCGATCGGCGCTCGCTTGGCACGTCCCTTGATTGGCACGCTCGGCAGTCGTAGCCAGCGCGTTGCTGCACTGATGTGGTGCATGGTGGGTCTGTATTTGACGAGTGTGTTCTTTAGGTTGTGGCTTTACGGTCTTGCCAACGACTGGACACCGGCAGCACTGCTCTGGCTTCCTGCATTGATCGACTACTTCGCGATTGGGATGACTCTCGCTGTTGCTTATGTGGGATTGCGATCTGACACACCGCTAAGGGATCGGCTTGAACGACTGGGCCGACCCGCGGGTATGTGGTGGCTCTTGGCTGCTGTGGTGTTTGTTGTCTTGTCGCAGGGGGGGGGTCTGGCGCGTGGCATGGAGTCCGCGGGTTGGCCTCGTGAGATGGTTCGCCACTTCTGTTACGGCGTTATCGCCTTGACGTTGTTGTTTCCGCTGGTCTTTGGAGATTCGGGTGAGCGGCGGGGACTGGTTCGGCGGGTTACTTCCGGGACATTGATGGTTGCACTGGGCCGAATCTCGTATTCGGTATATCTGTGGCACATGGTGTTCATCGTTCACTTGTGGCGGCCGTTTGAGCGTGTAGTGGAGCGTATCTGGAATGTGACGGTGCGCGCCGAGTGGTTCGACACAGCATTTGGTTGGAGCGGACTTGTAGAACCGCTTGACAGTCGATTGGTCACGCTTGCTGTGATTGCGGGAGTCCCCACGTTGGTTGTGTCGACGGCGAGTTACTGGTTTGTGGAACGCCCCGCATTGACGTTGTCACGTCATGTTCGTCGACACCCCCAAAATCTCACGGCGCTAGAGACGGCCGTGTCAGCAGTAGCGCGAAGTTGGACTAAAGCATCCTTCCGGCTGCGATTGGGCGTCATTGGTGTGCTCGCTGCCGTAGTGCGTATCGGTTATGTGTTCTTCGCTAAGCGCACAGAATCGATACTTGAACCCGATTCGGTGTTTCCCGGGGATCAGTTCTATTACGCACTCGCAGGTGATGCATTAGCTGATGGGCGTGGCTTCGTTGTTCCCTGGCACGACCCGTCAATGACAGCCGATTTCAGCGAATTCGGAATGACGTTTCGAGGCTCAGAAGCTCTCGCTGCAGCACCACAAGCAGCAGATCATCCACCACTCACTGCTTTAGTTTCTGCAATTGCCGGATTCTTGCCAGGCGAGCCGGGCACGCACGTAGTTGCTCAACGTCTGACGATGGCTGTCGTAGGCGTGGTCTCGGTAGTGGTTGTGGGACTGCTGGGTCGTGCCGTGGGCGGCGTTCGTGTGGGGATGGGTGCTGCTCTACTGGCTGCCCTCTACGCGGGGTTCTGGGTAAATGATGGCCTCGTCATGTCCGAGACGCTGGTCGTTGCGGCTACCGCAGCAGCCCTTCTTGCAGCACTGAGATTTCACCGCACCCCGAACATGGCTGGCGCGGTGTTGCTCGGAGGATGCGTGGGTGTAGCGGCTCTTGCGCGATCAGAAGCCTTGATGCTCGTGCCCTTGCTCGTCCTGCCGGTTGTTTGGATCGCATCGGGGTCGTGGCGTACCCGGTTGTACAGGTCGGCAGCCGCTTTCGCCGCTGTGGTTGTACTCATTGCACCGTGGGTTTCTGCCAACTTGGTGCGGTTCAACGAGCCCGTGTTCATGTCCACAAACATCGGGCTAACGCTTGCGGGTGCGAACAATCCTCAGACCTATGCGGGTGGAGCTCTTGGCTTCTGGACACTGGAACACGTAGAGGAGACCGTTGACGTAAACGGGCTCGACCAGAGCGAGGCGTCGGAGCGTTATCTCGAGAGTGCGCTCAACTATGCCCGCAACCACCCCGAACAATTGCCGGCTGTCGTGGCGGCCCGGATAGGTCGGGTTTGGAGCATTTACCGACCGCTGCAAATGGTCGAACTAAACCAAGGTGAAGGCCGGGAACGCTGGGCATCCCTCCTAGCGCTCGCCGGTTATGTGGTGCTCGTGCCAGCGGCTGCGTGGGGGTGGTGGCGGCTATGGCGCGCAGGTCAGCGCACCGAAGCGTGGATCATGGGGGTGCCGTTCGTTCAGGTAACTCTGGTTGCGGCAGCCTTTTATGGCCTTGTGAGGCTTCGGGCCACCGCCGAGATAGCGATAGTGGTGCTTGCCGCACTTGCGTTTAGCTCGTGGAGTAGCGAGGTACGTGCTACCGCCACGCCAGGTGATCAAGTGAGCAAGAGATCAAGTGACGGATCACCTGACCCCTTGACGGCAGCCCATTAGCTTTGGCTCATGTCGCCTCGCGCCCATGTCTTGGTTGCCGTCGTCATCGTTGTGACGGTGTTGTTCATCTACCGGCTCGTCTCCAAGCGAGTACTCAAAGCCAAGTACGCCTTGCTGTGGTCGATAGTGGCTGTCGCCTTGCTTCCTCTTGCCGCTGTACCTGATCTGTTGGTGCCGATCTCTGACCTAGTCGGAATCGAGTACGAACCAGCGACGATTCTGTTTGCGTCGACCGCGTTCCTGTTTGCAACGACCGTTCATCTGTCATTTGAGCTGTCACGAAACGAGCAGAGACTTCAGACTCTTGCCGAAGATGTGGCTCTGATGCGCACCCGGCTCGAATCAGCAGGTGTGTTAGAGGAGCACTAGCTGTCAGTTGTTGCCGGGGCGTTGGCGGTAGGTGTTGCTTCAACGATCAGTCCATCGGCCGCAAACGGACGGCCGACTCGAGCCAGCAACCGCTCAGTCCCCAACACGCAGCGAACACCCAACCAGTCAAGGCGTGACCGGTCGCCGCGTTCCCGTACCGAGGGCACGTAGACGGCGGAGCGCAAGGGTGACCAGCCGCTGCGTTTCAGCAACTCTGTGAGCGTTCGCCATGTGAACATCACGATGTGGTCGGGGTGATTCACCTCTACGCCACGGCTAAGTGATGCGGCGACCGTCACCAAACCCGCAGCGTTCGGGGTGGTCACAAGCAACCGACCATCGTCGTCACACAGCCTCAAGAGTCCCTTGAGGAACGGCCCGGGCGAGTCAACATGTTCGATGATCTCACCCGCCACGACAATCTCAGCAGGCGCAAGTTTCAGGGCTTCGACAGCGGAACCGTCAGTGCAATCCGCCGTGTAAGCCTCAAACCCGTCGGCAACGGCACGCTCGACGCTGGACCTGTCGCTATCGATGCCCACGAGTTCAGTTGCAACCTCGGCAAGTCGAGCATGTAACCATCGACCAGCACGATCTTGTTCCTCACGGAACCCGGCATCACCGAACCCCACGTGAATCACGCGACGATCTCGGCACCGCTCGACTAGCCAATCAACCCGATCCACAAGCTTGGCTCGAGGAAGCTTGTGTACTAGGTCGCTCTGGCGGTACTCGCCGTTTGTCGGTGTCGGTGTCGGTGTCGGTGTCGGTGTTTGTGTCGGAGATCGAGTAAGCGAAGAAGGGTCAAACACTTCAACGTCGGCATGCAGTTGCGCAAGTTCGGCGAGTGTTGTCGCTGACCCGGCTGAAAGCTTCTGCACTCGGCGACTCATGTGATGTCGCCCATACCACAGCAGCCTGCTACCTAACCGACCCGCTTCGGGCACGAGCCAGCGAGGCTCACCGGGATCAAAGTCATATGGGTGCGCATAGACCCAAGGTGCTGGGTGCTTTGCGGCGAGTCTTTGTGCCAACCCCACCGCAGGCGAAGGCGCACAACGCAGATAGGTGCCACCGAGCACGGGCAAGCTCAGCCGCCCTACTCCGAACACTGGTGCAGGTAGTTCAACTAAACCACAGGGCCAACGAAACGGTGTACGAGGGGCATCGGGCCAGCCGAATAGTGGATTAGCCGCTGGTAGCACGCTTGAGGAGTAACTGAATCCAAGATCGGTGAGAATCTCTGGTGCCCACGCCGACTCGGCAACGAGGGAAAAGATAGGTGCTCGGAATCCCCTGACTGGGGCACCGATCAACTCTTCGAGTCGCTCAGTACAGCGTGCTGTTTCTTCCTGAAACTTCTGCGGCCCGACTTCAGGTAGAGGTGTATGACGCGCTCCGTGGAGGCCTATTTCGTGGCCACGTTCTGCGATTTGTGAGATCAACTCCGGGGACTCGTCAATGAGTTCTCCCACCACGAAAACCGTTGCTGTAGTTCCCCAAGCATCAAGTTTGTCCAGCAGCGATTCAACGACGCTCACATAGCGAATCTCAGCGGTGTTGTCTGGCCGATGATCTTCAAGGTCAAGCGTGAAAGCGATGGGTTTGCTCACGGGTCAGCGATCCGTTGAGTGACGGATTGGGCACCTGAATGCTTATCGAGCACACGCGGCACACCGGCTGCAACACCGGCCAGCACGATCATGGCAAGGTCAACAGGTACCCGGTAACGGGTCAGAGCAAATGTGAGCGCTGCGGTGGCAATCACCAACGGCCACCAGGCAAGTAGAGGTGTCAATCGCAAACCCACCTTGCGCATCCGGTATATGCCAATCAGCAATGGCACGATGAGCAAGTAGTACAGAGCCAGACCTACTTGTGATGGGCGTTTGAAACGTCCTTCAAGACCTGTGTTGTTATCTAGAGAGTCTTGTACCCGAAAGAAGTCAAGTGCCCTACCTGCACGCGCAAGCATCACAACCGGCAATCTGTCGAGATTGTCGGCCATGTAAGAGAAGGCGTGACGGCGGTTGAACGAGTCAATGAGTGATTCGTCATAGATAGTTCGCTCGCTAGGAGGTGTGTCCATTACACCTGGGAACTCTTCTTCGTATTCGTCCCAGAGTCCGCGCTCGCTGAAACAATCCCACCACGATCCCATCCGTGGCCCGCTCCAAGCGGTCTCACAGCTACCTGCCATCAACACACTTCCCGATCCCGCCGTCAAGGTCACCGGAGCCTCAAACCGTAAGTTGTTGTAGATCACCCAGGGTGAAACCACCAGCAACGCTGCCACACCGGAAAAGATCAGGTGCCAGAGTCGTCGAGTCATCACAATCCGGCCGAAAAGACACAAGGGCACTAGCAACACGATGCCGAGTAGGGCTGCTTCGGCTCGCACCAACGCGGCAAGCCCGATTGTGACACCAACGATGGCGGCTCGTTTCCGGCTAGGTGCTTCGCAGTAGATGACCGCGGCGATCATCACAATCACCACTGCTGGTTGATACAGCGACTCGGACATCAACATGGCATCGTTGATCCACAACAGTGGATGAACCGCTGCTAGTCCAGCCGCTATCCACCCTGCAAGATCACCAGCAAGTCGTCGAGCAAGAATCGCAACCAATACGACAGTCGATGTGCCGACGAAGCTGATTAGGAACCGCTGCCAGTTGACCGTGTCAAAGCCCAGTGCCGACCACAATCCCAGCATGAGCGCAAAGAAGGGTGGGTCACCAGCAGATTCGACGAGTTTGCCAGACGCAAGATGTTCGATTCCGTTCTTGAAGAAGTGACCGTCACCGATGAGTTCTCCCTGAGTGAAGTGATAGAGAACATCACCGTTAATACGGAAACAGCCAACTTCAGCGGGATCTGGCGAACATGCAGGTCGAGCGATCAGAACCACGTACAGCCTTAGCGCAAGTCCGAGTCCTGCGATCACACCGGTTAGCTGCCACCAGCGATCTCTAACAACGCCCAGGATGCGACTCCGATCAATCACATCGCTTAGACCTGCCATATCTACGGGCTCTTCGGCGAAACGGTTTGCGCCACTGCGGACTTCACCCGAGCACGAAATCGCTGACGGATCCTCTCAACAACGAAGCCGGCTGCGACCGAAGCAAGAAGCAGTATCGCAGGATCAGCACCGATGCGGTAGCGAGTTATGCCAAGAGACACCGCCGCCACAAAGGCCGTTGTGCAAACCATCGCTATCGCGGGAAACACAGGCTCGCCGCGGCGCCACAGCATCACAGTCCCAGCAATAGCTAACGCCATAGCAAACCAGTGCAGCCAAATTGCTGCGAACACATGGCTGTGTGTGCGCCGCTCAAACAACACATCAAAGTCTCCCGTCTGAAACGGCCGGAAGACACCAAACACACGCCCTATTCGTGCCGCAGCTACCTTGGGTAGATCATCGAGATGATCCCAGATGTATTCACGTGCCACCGAAGCCTTGTGGCCACTTACTTCGGACTCATCACCCTCAAACCAGTCTGTGCGTTCACAGTCGAAAGTCCAGTACCCGAGGTAAGTGCCCGAGTAGGTCTCGTCGCAGTTACCAAGTTCCAAGACGATGCCAGCACCAGACGCAAGGAATGTTGGTTGCTCAAAGGTGACAAGATTGCGGATCACCCAGGGAGCAAGCATCACAGCGGCGATTGCGGTAGCTAAGCCGAGAAACCCGACTCGCATCTTCAACGAAACGTCGCGCTTCATCAACACGATTGGTACGAGCATGGTGACGAATAACAACACGGCTTCGCTTCGAGTAAGAGCGCCGAGTGATAGGGCCACAACTAACGGGACAAGTCGCTGCCAACCTGGTTGTTGTATGAACCGGTAGGCCAGATACAGGATCAATGCGGCGATGGTCACATACAGCGATTCGGAGAGGATCAACCCGTCATTGAGCCACATCGGCGGATAGACGGCAGCACCAAACGCGGCAGCCAGTCCCGCAGCTTTGCTGGCGAGTTGACGAGTGACAAGAGCGAGCGGGATCACCGCGAGCGAGCTAACGATGCCAGAGGCCAGTCGATGCCAGAGCGCTGTGTCGGCATCAAACAGTGACCACACCGCCAGATACATCGAATACAGCGGTGGATGCCCTGCACTTGGCGTTTCAACACCGGAGTCAAACAGGAACGGGTTGATGAAACCGTGCCCGTCTGCAAGCAAGTTCGCCGCGGAGTGATACCAGTAGTTGTCAGTGAAACCAAGCGGTAAATCCCGGTAATAGTGCAGAATCACCCAGAATCGCAGCGTGACCGCAAGGGCGACTGCCACAGCGACTACGATCCCAAAGGATCGTGAACTGCGCGACTCTTGCTGATCTGCCTGCGTCTCATCTGAATCGTGCTCAGGCTGACCACGCTGGCTCTGCGTGTGGCTCCTAACGCTTGCCACTCGGTGATGCTATGACGAACGGCTCCGAAGCACCGTCACATCAGGTCTTCGATCGGTACATATTCGATGTCATCGAAGCCGAAGTGTGGCGGTCCGAGACCGCGCTTTAGGCCGTCGACGCTTCGAAACACATCTAGGCCTCGCATCCCGACAGCACTCACGCGGTCGCCGACCTCGATGGTTGTTGAGGTGTAGCCATGAGCATTTGATGGATCGACCAGCGTTATCAGGTCGGGGCTGCACACCCATGGCTTGCCGTTGAGCCAGCTGATGTGATTCTCGTTCTTGAACCAGATGCGAAGCTCAAGTCCGCTTGATGCGACGCACTCAATGTCAAGCGTGCCCAACATGTAACCGTCTCGGTCTTGCCAGCTCTTGGCTGTCACGACTCCCTCAAACAGCCTCCAACCCCCAGCGACTTCAAGTGCCGCATCTACCGGATCCTCGCCCACGACCGTCGCGTTGCGAATGGCCCGCCCGATACGCAGACAGTTGCTAAGTGTCCCGGGCACGATGACGCGCTTCATCAGTTTCCCACTGATAGGTGTTGCAGCAATAGCGTTCCCGTGGATTCCCGCTATCCCGAGCATCTTTGCGACTCGCTCAAACATGTACGGATTAGCGGTCTCCGTAACGATCGCCACGTTCCCCCAAAGGTCAACCGAAGCAAATGGATGGCTCATGATGCCGTTGATGAACGGAGTACTGCCCATCTCGTCGGGAACAGCACGACCCGAGTAGTCGCCGTCAACAACGGGAATGTCTAGGCGGGCACCAGTAACAATGGGCGCAGGGCAGTTCGACGCACCGAGCTCGGCCGCCACGATGCAGCCCACTGGCGCATCCAGAAAGTTGCCAAGTGCGATAACGGCTTGCTGCATGGTGTCCTCAAACCGTGCCGGCTCACCCAAGTACAGAGACTTGCGAAGAGCGGATATAGCTGCGGGATCTTCGGGTGCTATCGACCCGTTGCCAAACGTTGTGACCGTTAACGTGTCGTCTTCAATTGATTCTGCAGAGACCCACCCGAGTTCCAGGCCTGCGTGCAGAGCGTCACGCAACAAGTCAAGGCCTTCTGCCGGGTCGCCGCCGCCACCAGTACCCATGAAGAGGCAACCGACAACAAAGTCTTCACAGTCCTGTTCTGTTACCAGACTCATGTCAGATCAAACCGTCAGTGACGAAGACAAGAGGCGCCGAGTGTAGGCATGTTGTGGGTCATTGAACAGTTCCTCAGTGTCTTGTAGTTCGACGATTTCACCTCGTTGCATGACCGCGATCCGATCTGCGACGTGTCGGGCGACACCAAGGTCGTGAGTAATGAACAGGTAGGTCAACTGTTTGTCTCTCTTTAGTCGTTGCAGCAGATTGAGCACCCCTGCTTGAACCGACACATCAAGCGAAGAGGTCGGTTCGTCAAGCAAGAGAAGTGCCGGTTCTAGAACCAAGGTTCGGGCTAAGGCGACACGTTGAGCCTGGCCGCCACTCAGTTCGTGAGGGAACTGTTGCAGGAGGGCCGAGCTGAGACGCAGATCGCCAATCACCTCATTGATGCGCTCTTGGCGACCTTTTGTGTCAAGCGATGTGTGAACACGCAGAGGTTCATGTAGTTGCCATCCCACGCGACGGCGAGGGCTTAGCGAGAGTTGCGGGTTCTGAAACACAAGCTGGATCTCTCGCTGGACTCTCCTGCGTTCCCGACCCTTGAGTCCGGTGATCTCGCTATCGCGGTAGTGGATTGAACCGGAGGCTGCACGAACGAGTCCTGTCACCGCTAGAGCTATCGTCGATTTGCCGCTACCCGACTCGCCCACGAGACCGAGTGTCTCGCCTTGTGCAATCGACATGTGCAAATTGTCGATCACCCGGATCCACCGGTTGCGACGTTGGAACCTGAGTCGACTAGCAGCACCGGCTTCTGTTTCTGGTGACCGGGTGTCGTTGCGACGTCGATAGTCAACGTTGAGTCCGTCGATGCGAACCAGGTCGGTCATCGTGTGCTGCTCAGATTCACACAGGCGACACGATGGTCGGACTGCCCAGCACAAATGAGCGGCGGCGTCACTTCACAAGCGCTCGTGGTGTAGTTGCAGCGAGGAGCGAACGAACAACCGACAATCTCGGCGCGTCCATCTGGTACCGAGCCCTCGATGGTCGTCAGTTTCTGCCGCAGAGTGGCCGGCGTCGGAGTCGATCGCAGCAACGCTTGTGTGTAGGGATGGCGCGGCGATGTCAGCACCCGCGTAGTAGTGCCAATCTCGACAACCTGACCCGCGTACATCACAGCAGTCCGATCGCAGAGCCGCCGGATAACCGCGAGATCGTGGCTAATGAAGGCAACAGTGATCTCTCGCTTCGCCCGAAGTTCTTCGATCAAGTCAAGGATCTGAGCTTGAGTTGTGACATCAAGAGCCGTAGTTGGCTCGTCCGCGATGAGCAACTTCGGTTGTTGAGCAATTGCGAGAGCGATGACAGCCCTCTGTCGCATACCGCCAGAGAACTCATGCGGATATGCGCGCAGCGCTTCGGTTGGTTTGGGCAATCCAACTTGTGCCAGCAAGTCCGAGAGCGACGAATCATCCTTAGTTTGGGCAACCAGGCCGAGTTGCTGGCCGATTGTGAACACCGGGTTGAGTGCAGCACCGGGATTCTGGTAGATCATCGCCGCATGTCGTTGAAGACCACCAGTCAGATCACAGGGTTGACCAGATAGCGCTACTTCTCCTGTAACGGTCGCAGATGGCGGACTCAAACCAAGGGCCGCACGGAAAGTAGCGGACTTGCCACATCCTGACTCTCCGACAACACCAAGAATCTCCCCGCTTTCAATCTCAAGATCAACCCCCCTTACTGCCCGCACTTCACCAGTTGGTGTAGCGAAAGTGACATGAAGGTCGCGCAGCGACAGCAGTGCAGTCACCTAGACATCACCAGCATCTACACGTCACCGGCCTTCAGGTCGGTGACATCTCGCACCACATCACCCATCAGGTTGAATGCAAGTGCCAGCAAGGTGATAGCCATCCCAGCAAATCCAGCTATCCACCACTGCCCGCTCAATACAAACTGACGTCCGTCGGCGACCATCACTCCCCAATCCGGCGTCGGTGGTCGAGGGCCAAGCCCGACAAAGCTCAAGCCGGCCGCAGTCAGCACAGCTGCACCAAGATCAGCCGCTGCTTGCACCCAGACCGGGCCCATGGCATTTGGAATGATGTGTCGGTTGATTATGCGCAGGCGAGGAACGCCGATTGACCGCACTGCCTGCACAAATGGTCGTTCACGCAGACTCAGAACTTGAGCGCGAACCAGCCTCGCATACCACGGCCACCAGGAGATAGCGATCGCAATGATCGTGTTGCGAAGGGTTGGGAACGCCAGAAACGTGTCGGTGATGCGCATCAGGATCTCATCGATCCAGCGACCGAAGTACCCAGCGATTGCGCCAACCAGCACACCAACGGTCACCGACAACGACACCACACCGATAGCGATGATCAGCGCCGTGCGTGCTCCAAACAACAGGCGAGCGAGCACATCACGACCGAGATCGTCGGTGCCGAGCCAATGATCAGCGCCGGGTCCCATCAAACGAGATGGCAGGTCAGGTACCCCACGGCCCTGATCGGCGAAGGGCGTGAGCCACTCAGCAAAGATCGCACCCAACACAAACACGCACAGAACGCCTAACGCGATCATCCCAAGTGGACTGCGTCGGTAGCGCCATGGGGCACTACCGGGGGTTAGCACCCGGTGACCGAATAGCCGGCCGGCAAGCCCTAGCGTCTGGTTCAGTTCAGATCCACTCTCGGGTCAAGCCGTGCTTGGACAAGATCAAGTGTCAGATTCACTAGCACATAGATGATCGTGATTACGAGAGCGGCCGCAGTGATAACAGGGAAGTCGACCCGCACGATTGCGTCGGTGAGGTACCGCCCGATACCAGGCCAACTGAACACGTACTCAACCAGGAACGCACTCGAGATCGAATAGGCAAAGGTCAGACCTAGCAACGTGAGGGCGGGTGCGAGCGCATTCTTGAGTGCCAGACGGAACAGGACGGTTCGTTCGCTCACACTAGCGAGTCGAGCAGCCTCAATGTATGGCTCGGCGAGCACTTCAACCATTGAGCCGCGGATCAAACGAATTGTGAGTCCAAGGGGATAGGCCGCCATGACACTGACCGGCATGATCAGGTGTGTAATCACATCCCAAACATTCGATGGGCTACCCGAAAGTACCGAGTCGATCAAGAACAGACCAGTTGGCTCAGCAAACGAGACACCTGAGGAAGTCCTGCCCGATAGAGGAAGCCATCCCAGCCGGCCCGCTAGTAGCAACTGCAGGATCAGGGCTAGCCAGAACACTGGAACAGATACAGCGGTTACTGCAAACAGGCGGAGACTGTTATCTCGTAATCGATCTCGCTGTGCAGCTGCCCACACGCCAAGTGGGATGCCGATCAACATTGATAGGGCCGTCGCCGACAGCGCCAATTCAAGTGTTGCCGGTAGGAAATCGGCCAAGTCGTGTGAGATGGATCGACGGGATGCAAAGGACACACCAAGGTCACCTCGCACCAGGTCACCCAGGTATGAGACGTACTGGATTAGGACGTGCTCATCGAGATTGAGGTCCTCGCGTACCTGTTCAACCTGTTCAGGCCGTGCCCTCGGCCCGGCATACAGCGATGCCGGGTCGGAAGGCACAAGGCGAGCAAACAGGAAGGTGATAGTCACGACCCCGAGGACCACCACCAAAGAGGTCAACACCCTGCGCGATAGATACCGCGTGGGGAACTCCTCTCGCTGTCAGGTCTGGGCTGCTGTGTGTCTGCGCTCTAGCCGGAGACTCCTCCAGTCTCGGGAACTAGAACCGGACTCATGATCGGGTCAGATCGTAGAAGCGCACAACACCCGAATAAGCGGGATTCGGGACATAGCCCTCCACGTCGGCTCGGATCACTCCGGTCTCGGGAACGTCCAACATGAACACAGCTGCGTTCTCATCAATGAGAATCTGCGAGGCCTGCCGGAACATCTCGGTTGCAGCTTCGATGTCTGTCCCGGACGCAGCGTCGGCATCGTTGATCAGCGTGTCGAAGTCTTCATTGCTGTAGTAACCCAAGTTGAAGAAGGGCTCTTCTTCGGTGTGGAACAGCGAGAACAAGAAGTCGTAGGGCGTGATGTAAGTGGGGAACCAGAACATCGTGAAGATGTCTTGCGCGTTGGCGGGGTCGGCTTGAGCAAGCTCCCAACGAGCATCAAATGTCAGCGGTTCGAGTACGAGATCCACTCCAATTGTGGCCAAGTTGGCCTTCCAGACCTCGCCGATCTGCTGCTGTTCGATGGTGCCCGCATCCAGACTGTAAGTGACCGTTAGATCGGACACCCCAGCGTCGCTCAGGATTTGTGCAGCTCGCTCAAGATCGGTCTCGGGAAGGTTCATGTCCTGGGATGAGCCCCACAAAGCTTGGGGAATGATTCCCTGAGCGCGGTTCGCCTGGCCTCCATAGAGAGCCGCGACTATGTCGTCATACGGGAACGACAGCACGAGCGCTTCGCGTACTTCTGGCGAGAGCCGCTGGTGGTTCAGTAGCCCGAACAGATTGGTCATCGACTGGCCTCGGACAACCCGAAGATCGGCTTCGGTATCGAGTGCGTCATAGCTATCGAATGGCAGGTTGTAAGTGAAGTCGGCATCACCAACACGGACCATTTGCTCAGCCAGAACCCTGTCATCAACCCGCAAAACTTCGGCCTCAGAGAACTGACCATCAGTCCAACCGCCCCAGTAATCGTCATAGCGTTCCAGGACGATGGCTCCGCCAGCTTCGAACGAACTGATGGTGTACGGCCCTGTACCTCCCGCATTGCCGGCGTTGAACCAGTCAGAGTCTTGAGTAACGGCATCCGGGCTCATGATGTAAGCGCCGTAACCCGACGACATAACCAGATCAAGCGGTGTTGGCCAGGCCAACGAGAACTCAACAGTGTGGTCATCGGGCGCCGTCATCGTGTCAATTGAAGACAAGATGAACGCTGCACCCAGGCCGAGGTCAATAGTGCGCTGCAACGAGGCGATGACTGTGTCCGCAGTCATGGGCGTGCCATCATGGAAAGTCACATCATCACGCAGCGTGAAAGTCCATGACATTGAATCGTCGCTCGCGTTCCAAGACTCGGCAAGTAACGGTGCCAGGAGTTCAGCAGCACCAGGCGCATTAGACCGTGTCAGCGTTTCGTAGACGTTCTGTAGCACAACATTTTCAGTTGAGAATGCGCTGGAGGGATCAAGGTCAGTTACCGGGTGCGGGTGAGCGTAAACGAACCGACCTGCATCAGTTGCTTCCATCGTGTCGGCATCCGCTGTATCCATCGTGTCAGATTCGGCTGTTTCCGCTGTATCGCCATCGGTCGCGTCCTCTGTGCCAGCATCCGCATCCATGGCGGCGGCGTCGGAGTCGGTTGCGTCCGCTGTATCGCCCTCGTCGTTTCCGCATCCGAATGCGATGATGGCAAGAATGCCGATGAGAGCTGCGATTCGACTCGATTTCATGCTGGTGTTCCTTCAACTGTGCCTGATGGCTCTTGAGACCTCACGACTCTGGTGCGGTCGTAATTTGCAACCTAGTAAAAAAAAGACCTCGTCCAGAGTCTGGCTGTGAGGTGAGGTCTATGGAAGAGTCAGTTGCTCAGGATTGGACGGTTGGCCAATGAAAGTCACAGTCGTCGGCCATAGCTGCCTGCAGATCAATACGGCTGCAGGAACGCTGTTGGTGGACCCGTGGTTGTTCGGTTCGTGCTACTGGCGTTCCTGGTGGCACTTCCCGCCATCGGCACCTGATGCTGCAATGCTCAGCCCGGACTTCATCTATCTCACGCATCATCACTTCGATCACTTCCATTACCCATCAATGCGCAAGATTGATCGGACAGCAAGAGTTCTAGTTTCCCGTTTTGGGGTGGATGTGATGGCAGGCGAAGTGGAGAGCCTCGGATTCGGCCGGCCCACGGAAATGCCTCATGGCAAGGTGATTGACCTCGGTCGTGGCGTGCGGGTGGCGTCGTACCAGTACGGATTTGATGACTCGGCATTAGTCGTGGCCGACGGTGACCAAGTGCTGGTCGACTTCAATGATGCAAAGACTCGTGGCCGTGCTCTTGATCAGATCACTAAACGGTTCGGGCGCCCAACTTTGGCGTTCAAGAGCCACTCGTTTGCACAGTCATATCCTGTGCTGTACTCCGCTGATGATCCTGATGATCCTGATGATCTGACGCTGGTTAGCCGTGATACCTATCTCGATGACTTCTACGACACTATGTCGAGATTGCAGCCCACGTACGCGGTGCCTTTCGGGTCGATGGTGGGATTCCTTCATCCCGAGAGTTGGGCAGCTAACGAACATCTGATCACACCCGCTGAAGTAGCGGCCTCAATGACCGAGCGAGACGACTCTGCTCGCTTCGAGACGGTCACGATGTCGCCGGGTGACTCGTGGAGCTCAACGGATGGATTTACGCGCACCAGCTTCGACTGGTACGAGGATCGGATGAGCCATCTCGCGTCACTCCGTGATGATGTGCAACCGAAACTCGACGCGCAGGCTGCTTCGGAGCAGGGCAAGAAGTTGAAGTGGAGCGAATTCAAGAACTACTTCGAGGGCTTTGCGACCTCTATTCCTCGGCTCGTGGCTCGGCGGATGGTTACACGACGGATCGTGTTTGAAGTGTCCTCGGATGAGGATTCGCCGTACTGGTGGATTTCGCTCAGCACTCGCAGGATGGGCCGCAGCACTGAACCTCCTGAGGATCGTGCTGGCATCATCAGGGTCGCCGAGGCGGTACTAGCCGAAGCGATTGAGCGCCGGATCTTTCACATGATCCACGGCTCGATGAGGATCCGCACACATCTCACCCCGGGCGGTGTACACAGCGATCTCGCGTTCTGGGGCTTGCTGATGGTCTGGGAACTGGGTTACCTGCCGCTACGAAACCAACTGTGGCGACCACGCTTTTGGATAGCCTCAGCGCGCCGTCATCGCGAACTGCTTGGTCAGGCAACAGCTGTAATGAGCCGACAGCCGCTTACGAACATGGCACGCCGCTTCGGGGCAAAGAGCGACACAGCGTAGGTCACTCGACAGCCATGAATGCCAATACATGAATGCCAATCTGAGAATCAGTAAGCATCCATATCGAGAAACTCGAAGGTGTCAAGTTCGACAGTTGAGATGTCCAGTGAGTCATCCAGGCTGCGGATAATCAGGTTGAGAGGGCTTGGCTGCAGTCGTCGGGGCGGTCTGAAGCCGCGCACACTCACTGAGCCGTTGAACCCCGCATAGACCGCAAAGGCGCTGCGGTGAAATCGAGCCGCTGCACGAATTGCTGATGTTGCATCGACCCTTTCTGGCAAGCCGGTGGATCCGGGGTCACGAGATTCGGATCCTGTGAGCGGGAACGTCTTGAGAATCACGGTCGCTCGCAACCCCGCAAACGATGAGCGGGTAGAAATCAATGTCAACTCATCGCTGATGTGAATCCAGTATTTCACAAACGGACACTGCAGCCTCCATCGCAACACTTCCGGCGCCCAGTTGGTTGCCCAGCTGCCCAATTCGTGCTTGTCAAGCCGTCTAGCAAGGTCGTCAAACTCGTTTGACTTCAGCCACTCTCTAGTGACTTCAAGATGCTGGATCGTAGAGCTGCGCCGGGTACCTGAACGCACACCGAACCCAACCGCCGGAATCACACGTACAGGCAGAGGCCCAATGAGTGTCCACCCGATGTATTTGACTACCGGCCCGGTGGATTTGGCATTAGTCACACCAGTGACAATCCTCTTACCGTTAGCCGTTGCCTCCTCGAAGATCTCAAAGCTCAGTCGGGTGAAGTGACGTTCACGCTGATGTCCCGATCGTGTCACTGCATGCTGTGACCAAGCACCCTCTAGCAGTTCACCGCCGGGTCCTCGGTAGCGCCTCGGATAGTTCAGATAGTGAGCGACAAGTAACGGCTCATCGTCTGAGTCGGCAGAGTCAACTGAATCGGTTGCGTCGGTTGAAGCGACGTAGTGATAGCGCTCCCAGGCAGCCCCAAGCGGGTTCTGGCGGTAACACCAGCGCAAATAAGCGGTGTCATCAGCGAGCCTCGGGTCGGGAAGTTCGGCTCGCAACAGGTTGGTGGCGTCACGCAACAAGACATCATCGTCGGCACTTGAGCCGTAGCCAGAGACAGTCCAACCCGACACGCCGTCGGTGACCCTGCCGTTGCGCCGTCGGGGATCACCCGTCTCACCAGTTGCGGAGGACACGGCCATGTTGATCTGTGCGCGAGGAGGGACTTGAACCCTCACGTCCTTGCGGACACAGGAACCTGAATCCTGCGCGTCTGCCAATTCCGCCACTCGCGCGTGGCCCGGACAACCTTCGGCATGCCCGACTCGCGAAGGCTACCGTCATGTCTACTCAACGTTGTCCGCAAGAGAACCGCTGCCACTAGCCCACGGGTGATCAACCGAGGGTTGATTCTGCGCGAAAGGGCAACAGGTAGGATCTTGGACAGTGCCCGACGAAGGTTTGACCGTCTTCAATGGTCGTTACACGCTGCTGCGGCGGATCGCCCGTGGCGGGATGGCCGATGTTTACCTTGCCCGTGACGCTTACCTGGATCGTGAAGTCGCGGTCAAGGTGCTCTTTCCTGAGTTTGCGAACGATCGCAGTTTCGTTGAGCGTTTCCGGCGAGAAGCAAAGACAGCTGCGAATCTCAATCACCCCAACATCGTTGGCATATTTGATTGGGGTGAGCAACAAGGCACGTATTACATCGTTATGGAGTTTGTCGTGGGTCGCAGCTTGGCAGATGTGCTGCGCTCTACAGGTCCCCTAAGTGCCGACCGAGCTGCAAAGATCGCACGCGACGTTGCAAATGCACTGAGTAACGCTCATGCGGCAGGTCTAGTTCATCGTGACATCAAGCTCGGCAACATCATGGTGAGCGATGAAGGGCAAGTGAAAGTCACTGATTTTGGTATTGCTACAGCGTTAGCTCGCCGCAACAGGGACAACAAACTCACTGAGTACGGCTCGGTCATCGGGACGGCAACCTACTTCTCGCCCGAGCAAGCCCAAGCCAAGCCACTTGATGGTCGATCTGATCTTTACTCGCTGGGTGTTGTGCTTTATGAGATGATCGTCGGCAGGGCGCCGTTTATCGCTGACACCTCTACAGCCGTTGCTGTTCAACATGTGAAGCAACGTCCGGTTGCACCGTCTAAACGCGGCGCTGTTATCGCTCAGTCGCTCGAGGCAATCATCCTCAAACTGCTAGCCAAGAACCCCAAGAACCGTTACCCCAAGGCCGACTTTCTCGCTCGCGATCTGAATCGTTATCTCTCCGGTGAGCACCAATTGTCTAACCGAGCGAGTGTTGTTGGTTCATCTGGTGTCTCCGACGGTGGGCCACCTTTAGCTGGCGGAGGCACACCTTCGCCGACTTTGCAACCTCTGCCACCTGGCGTCTCTGTGCATCGAAGCGATACACCCCCGCCACGCAGGTCTACGGGTGGCGGCCCAATTCCGCCAGGGTCTCCGCCTACGAGTCCGCCGACACCGCCACAGGGTCCATACGAACGGCCGCCTGACATCATCTATGAGGAAGTGCGTCACTCCGACGGCTGGAAACGCACCTTGTTGATGTTGTTGGGTTTGGGAGTGCTGATTGCAGCACTCGTATATCTCGGCTTGAACTTCTGGGAGTCTCTTGAATTGGGAGAGAGCTCCGACCAGGTCGCAGATGAACCAACTGAAGAGGAGAGTCTGCTTAGGGAGGTACCGGATGTTGTCGGCCTCAATTCATTAGATGCTCAAGAGCAACTGTTCGCAGCAGGGCTGAGAGAAGAGTTCCGATATGAGATCAACACTGAAGTCGCAGAAAACGTCGTTTTTGCGCAGAGCCCTGCCGCTGGTCAGCGGGTTAATGAAGGTATAACGGTTGTCCTTACGGTCAGTGAAGCAGAAAAGCCTTTGGTTCCATATGTGAGGGGCCGTTACAGTGAAGATGCGCGTGGCCTGTTGACTGCTGCCGGTTATGTCGTGATTGCTTTGAACGAAGCCAACCAGGCCGAAGCTGGGATTGTCATCCGCCAGGAGCCTGAAGGAAACACCGAACTGTCACAGGGCGAAGCGGTGACAATTACTGTTTCAAGTGGCCCTTCACGATTGTTCGTACCCGAGGTCGCCACACTGACACCATTTGAGGCTCTGCAGACTCTGGATGCCTTGGGGTTGCGGCCAGCAACAAGAGACGAGCCCTCCGAGACAGTCCCTCAGGGCGAGATCATCGGCACCGATCCTCCAGCTAACTCCCCCATTGCCCCGGGTTCGTCGATTGATGTCGTCATCTCTTCGGGCGTGCCACTCATCTCGGTTCCTGAAGTTGAGGGGCTTCTGTTTGACACTGGCAAGTTGTCGCTTGAACGAGAAGGCCTCGCGGTAGGCAACTTGACGTACCGACCAGTGGAACCCGGGTCGGCTGATGTTGGTCGCATCCTGGATCAGACACCCCTGGCTAACGAGCAAGTACCTATCGACACTCCCGTTGACCTTGTGGTGGGTGAGCCTGCAGAGGTAGAACCCGAACCTGAGCCAGGTGAAGACACAGAGCCAGCAGATGGGGAGGAGACTGATCCCGAACCAACTGACACTGTGCCAGATGATGGTGAGTCAACTACGGAGCCATCCGACTCAGAGTCGCAGGAAGAGACATCCGAAGAGAGTGGCTAATCCTAAGCAAATGGGGGCTTGCCCGACTAGCGAGCCGACCAGAACAAGCCTCAGTTCATGCACCTGTTCAAGAAATTGCTGAGCAGTGGGCGGCCAGCATTCGTTAGCACCGACTCGGGATGGAACTGTACGCCTGCGGTGTCGTGTTGACGATGCTGCAAACCCATAACGAGTCCCTCACTACACGTGGCAGTTACCTCTAAATCTGGTGGGATTGATGAACGTTCAACAATTAGTGAGTGATAGCGCGTAGCCACAAACGGGTTGTCGAGGCCCTCAAATATTCCCTCAGAGTTGTGGTTGATAACTGATGTCTTGCCGTGCATGACTTGAGGTGCGCGCACAACAGATCCACCGAACACTTCGCCGATGCATTGCATCCCCAAACACACCCCAAGTATCGGGATCTGTCCGCTCAGTTCAACGAGAAGATCGTTGCTGACACCTGCGTCTGCGGGCACTCCGGGGCCTGGACTGATGAGGATCCCATCTGGGTCATGCTCACGCAGTTGCTCCACAGTCACCGCGTCGTGACGGAAGACAATGGGATCAGCACCAAGTTCACCTAGGTATTGCACGAGGATGTAAACGAACGAGTCGTAGTTGTCGATAACCGCAATCCGTGGCGCCCCATCAACACTTGTGGAGCCTGGAGGAGTCATTTCGTAACGAGCGTTTTGGCGTTATCTCGAGCCTCTACTGCTTCAAGAACATGAAGAGCAATGTCGCCGACCTTGACGTCCTCCTCTTCTACGCCAGCTGCTCGCACACCGTCGTCCATCATGATGTAACAGAACGGGCAGGCTGTGGCGATCCGCGAAGCGCCCGTTTCGAGCAGTTCCTTAGCGCGTTCATCGTTGACTTTGGTGCCGATGGTCTCTTCCATCCACATGCGAGCACCGCCGGCACCACAGCACATGCCCTTGTTCCCGTTGCGGCGTGCTTCAACAACCTGAATCCCGTTTAGCGATCCAAGTACCCGTCGAGGGGCAAGATAAACATCGTTGTGGCGACCCAGATAACAGCTGTCGTGGTAGACGACCCGCTCTTCAAGACTGGCTCCTTCAAGGTCTAGGCGACCTTCGGACACGAGCCATTCAAGCAACTGGCTGTGATGCACCACCTCGTAGTGCCCACCGAGCTGTGGGTATTCGTTGGCGAGAGTGTTGAAACAATGCGGGCACTGGGTGATGATCTTTCGTACACCCATACCGTTGAGTGTCTCGATATTGGAGGCTGCGAGCATCTGGAATAGATACTCGTTACCCGACCGGCGAGCCGAGTCACCAGTGCAATTCTCTGCCGGGCCCAGAATTGCAAAATCGACTCCCGCGCGCCTCATGAGCTTGGCCATGGCACGGGTGACCCGCTTGTTCTTGTCGTCAAATGAACCAGCACAACCAACCCAGTAGAGGTATTCGGCATCAAGCGGCGAGCCTCCGCTCAGCACCCGTACACCATCTAGGTCTCGAGCCCACTCACCCCGTTCTGTCTGACTCATCGACCAGGGATTCGAAGAGTTCTCCATACCTCGATATGCCTGACCTAACTCAGTGGGGAAGTCGCTCTCCATCAACGTGAGGTAGCGGCGCATGTCAAGGATCTTGTCAAGGATCTCGATGTTGACCGGGCAGACCTCGTCACAAGCCCGACACGAGGTGCAAGCCCACAATTCGTCGTTGCTGATCCGATCAAACATCCAGTTGGCAGGCACTTTGACGTCTTCGCCTTGCACACCCCGGGCTGCGCTACTCGTTTCACTGCTGAGCGGTGGCGATGTTGGCGGGTTACCGGTGAGTGCCATCACCTCACCGGTCTTGAGCACGATCTCTCGTGGGTCAAGCGGCTTGCCGGTTGCATGAGCGGGGCACACCGAAGTGCAGCGGCCACACATAGTGCAGGCGTCGGTATCCAACAGTTGTTTCCAGGTGAAGTCTTCAATCACAGAAGAGCCGAAGGTCTCAAGCTCGGTGTCGCCCTCAACAAGGTCGGGCATGGGCCGCATCGCACCTTTGGGGCGATCACGGTGACGCAGGTACATGTTGAGCGGCGACGTAAACATGTGGCGCAGCATCGTGGTTGGCAAGATCACCAGGAAGACTGCAAACGCCAGCACGTGGGCGATCCACCACGCCTGATGCCACCCCGCTACCGAAGTGCTGCTGTCGACGAGTTGTGCGAGTGGATAGCCGATAAAGCTCCAGCGCTCATGATCGGGCATGCCGTCGGCGGCAATACGAAACGCCTCGGCACCGAACCCTGTGATCCCGATTGCCAGCATCACCAGCGCGATTAGCAGGTGTTCGGGGCGTGTCTTGATCCGAATGCGGTAGGGGCGCCATGACGATGGGCCGTAGCGGCGCAGGATCGCCCAAACCACACCAATCACAAACACCGCGCCGGCGGCATCACCGACGAACGAGTACGCCTTGTAGACATCGCCATGAAGGAACTTGAGACTCTCGGGTAGCTGGTGATTGACCTCCAGGGTGGTTGTCACACCCAGCAGCACAATGAAGCTGAAGTAGATCAGCGAGTGCATCACACCGGCGCCGGGCTCTCGCAGCAGGGTGCGCATGTACACACCGGCACGGAAATCGGCCATGCGCTGTTTGACGGTTTGCGGGTTGGTGCGGCGGTTGTCGGGCCGACCTCGCTCCCAGTTCTTGACACGGTTGGCAAACATCACCGCGCCATAGATCAACAGGATCGGTATGAGCGTGTAGAACGCGACCTTGATCGGTGCGGGCACGTTGCCGAACACTTCTCGGGTGATGGAGCTGTCGTCATGGAACCCGGTAAGGCTCGGCACAATGCCTGCGACTGCTGTCAACAGGGCGATGGCGATGCCTAGGGCGACGACGAGATGATGGGGGCGGATGCGTCCTTTCATGGCAGAGGTGACACTACCCGCGTGGCCGTGACCGGGCAGTTTTGTGATGCTTCGGTGGAGTGGTCACGGAGTTTGCAGCTAGTGCAGTAACGTTTAGGCACGATCATCTGGAACAGTCCCGTCGCAGAGCGGATTGAGAGGGCTTCAATCCCGTTGTGTGGATTCGCGGCAGCTGCTAGATGACCACGGACATCCCCGTGTTGCTGATTGAGTTCGGCGCGGTCGTGCTCGGGCTCGCGATTGTGGCACGTCTGGCGCATCGGTTCGGGTTGCCGATCTTGCCCGTATACCTGCTGGTGGGGCTCTTGCTCGGTGAAGGCGGAATCTTTGAGTTAGGTGCAGCGTCTGACTTCATTGAGGTTGGTGCCGAGATCGGCGTGATTCTCATGTTGTTGATGCTGGGACTTGAGTTTTCTGCTCATGAATTGATCGACAATCTTCGCCAGTCGACATGGTCTGGGCTTGTGGATCTGTTGCTGAACTTCCCGATTGGCCTTGTTGGAGGACTGCTGCTTGGGTTTGATCCGATCGTTGCGGTGCTACTCGGCGGAGTCACCTATATCTCGTCATCGGGTGTAATTGCAAAGTTGATCGGTGACCTCAATAGGACACGTAACCGTGAGACGTCTGTCATCTTGAGTTTGCTAGTGATCGAAGACCTAGCAATGGTCATCTACCTGCCGATTGTGACCAGCATTTTGCTCGGTGGCTCGCCATCGCGAACCGCAGTTACTGTTGGCATTTCTGTTGTTGCTGTGACGATAATCCTGACAGTTGCGTATTTCCATGGCGATCGTATTAGTGAGATTGTGTTGAGCAATGCACGTGAGGCCTTGCTGCTCACGTTACTTGGCATGACTCTGCTGGTGGCGGGGCTCGCAGAGAGACTCCACATCTCAGCGGCAGTCGGTGCGTTCCTTGTTGGAGTGGCACTCTCGGGTGACCTGGTCGCACACACGCGCACACTGTTGCGGCCGTTGCGAGACGTGTTCGCGGCGTCGTTCTTCATGTTCTTCGGTATGCAAGTCGACCCGGCGCTGATTCCCGGCGTCGCTGGTGTGGCTGTGCTTCTGGGTGCAATCACGATTGTGACAAAGCTTGCGACCGGTTGGTTTGCGGGTGTGCGAAAGAAGCTCAACACGACAGAGCGTGTCGTCGCAGGTGCTGCCCTAGTTGCGCACGGAGAGTTCTCGGTGGTGATCGCAGAGTTGGGCGCAGGCGAAGAGCCAGACCTAGCAGCCCTTACAGCGGCCTATGTAATCCTCCTCGCAGTAATCGGCGGAGTGATGTACCACTTCAGCGACACGGCAATGACCGCCCTAACCAAACACCGCTCCCACACCAAAACCCCCACCGTCTGAAATCCAGCCGCCAATCTCTCACCGGGGTGGACTGTGGGGCGATTATGCACCAACTCCGATTATTTCGCTAATTTAGCCTTCACAATCCACCCCCAACACCACTCAGACCCCTAAGTCTATACAATTCTCCGTGCCGCTAGCACAAGCGATCTAGGGAGACGGGATAGGGCCGATTGTGTAGGATTCCACGCCACACGAGCTAGCCAGAGTCGGGTGTCTTGTTAGTGTAGACCTATCTAGATCGGCCGGTTGCCGAAGCGGAACGATACACGTCGTCCTTCAACCTGATTGACAATTGGATGTGCTCCAAGGTTATACACATAGTGAGCGTGAAGTCTCCAAAGTTTATCCCAGGATTCAGACCGGGGTTCCATATACTCGATTGGAAGCCCGTACCTCAAAGCAGTAGTGTGGCTTATAGTTGCAGAATGCATTGCTGAATTCAGGAGGTCGTTGCTCATCTTTTTGATCTGGTCAGCAGATAGCGTCACGTTGCGAAGACTCAGGAGTTCAGGTATCAGTTCGACTGATCGCTCCATGGCTGCTTTGGCTGTTTGGTAGACGATTCCGTCAATGTCGGCGAGAAGTGTTGCGTAGAATTCGTAAGCGTGTGGGTTGGCTCTGAACCGATCGGACCCCAGAACACTACAAGAGCACGGTCCGTGGACTGCTCGTAGTCGTTGATCTGATCTTGACGCAGGTATCGAGGTGACTCTGTCGCCCGATATAGCGGACTTTGGGATGGAGACTCTGTCACGACTGGCTACCGCACTCTCGGGGGACTTAGTGGCCAATTCAGTTCCTCGTGAGTTCGCCACATGCGGTTGTCGGGCTTGATGTTTGCGTAACGCTCCCTGACTCGAGCGGCCGCAGCCTCGCGAGCCTTTCGGGCACGAGCGATTCGCTCGTGCAGGTCCGGTTCGTCTTTGCGTGACTCAGGAACGAATGGTGGCGTGTAGCCCATCTTGTGACCTCCTTGAGTTGTGTTGTGGTGCTTTCTGAGATTATCGACTGGGTGTGACTCGTCTCTCTCGTACGAGCGTCCTAGTGGCCGCCAGGCGGATGCGAGCGGCGCGTGGATTGTTTCTACATGACTTCACAATCATCTCTCACAAATCCTCGAAGTGGCGATTGTGAGGGGATGATTCCCTAATGAAGTCCCCGAATCCAGCAGTAATCGTGGGTGATTGCCAACGGTCGTGCTTCCGGGCCTTCGGAGGACACGGCTACCAGGGCAGTTCGTCGCGTACTCGCCTCGTGTGTTCGTCGGCTTGGTGTTGGCATAGCGTTTCTGGACGCGAGCAGCCACAGCCTCGCGAGGTTTGCGGGCTCGGGCGAGTCGTTCAAACAAGTCTGGCTCATCTCTGCGTGAGTCTGGCACGAACAGTGGTATAGCCCATGTAGTGATCTCCTGTATGTTGTGACGCTATATGACACAATCCGCCTTAGGTGGTGCATTCATCAGGTGGACGAGAGTCCTCGGCAGAACGGAGTCCTCGAGTGACCCACGCGACCTTGGGGAGATGATTTCAAAATCATCCGTCCGAAATACCTCGAAGTGGCTATTATGAAGGGATGATTACATAATGAAGTCCAAAGGATCACCAATGCGGATCGACGACATCCCCGCATCTCTCACCGCTACAGCCTTCTGGGAGTTGTTCGGGCGCCTCGAGCACGAGACGTTGGAGTTCAAGCGGGGAGCACCCAACACGTTGCTTAACGCAATCCCGGCCATGGCAATGACCCATGGAGGCTTGATCATTCTTGGCGTGCGAGACGACCGCGAGATCACCGGTTGCAGGCTGTCACAAAAGACCCAGGACCGAGTCACGAAGTTCGCGGACGAATGCAACGTTGAAGTTCAGTTGCGGTCGGTCGCCGTAGACGGTGTGGAATGCGTCGTGATTGCGGTGCCGCCAGTCACCGGTCGGATTGTGACGACGCCGGATGGCCGACTGTTGCGCAGGGTCGGAGGCGACAACAGGCCGTTGCGTGGGGATGCTCACGTTCGCTTCGTGCGTCAGCATCTCAATCTGAGTGCTGAAGAACAGACAGCGCGTGGATTCACCGTCGATGAACTTGACCTCGTGGTCCTCAATCAAGTGATGGAGTCAGACCAGAGACCGGCGGTCACAAGAGATGAGGCAATTCGCACTCTGGTGGACTTGGGTGTCGCTGCGACTCGGCCTGCGCCACTGGCTCCTCGAGTTATGAGTGCTGCAGCAGTCTTGTTCTCAAACGACCTAAGACGCTTTATTCCGAGAGCGGCAGTTCAGTTGGTATGCCGTGAAGGAGTTGGACCTGGCCCTGGAAGAATTAGCAAGCGCCACGAGGTGAGCGCACCTCTCTCAGATGCCGTCGACCGATGTCTTGACTTCATCGATGCAAACACCGACCACTACGACGTGCTCCGTTCAGTACGACGTATTAGGCAACCGGAATACCCGCCTACTGTGTTGCGAGAGATGTTGGTGAACGCCCTCGCTCATCGTGACTATTGGCTGGTTGGAGCCACGATCGACGTAACGATCTGGCGCGACCGCATTGAAGTAAAGAGCCCGGGTTCCTTGCCCGGACATGTCACGGTCGAGAACATGCGCACTGAGCACTACAGCCGTAATCCTCGGATCATGCGGGTATTGAAGACGATGGGAGTTGTCGAAGAGTATGGAGACGGCATAAGTCGAATGTTCGATGTGACAGCTGCAGAGCACATGGAACCTCCATCATTCGTCGCGACGGATGCCTCGGTCACGGTCACATTGCGAAATAAGCGCTTGATGAGTCTTGAGGATCAGGCTTGGCTATCACAGTTGGACTCAACTGATCTCACCGTTGATGAGCAACGAATGTTGATCGCAATTCGAGATAGTGGATCTCTGGCGAGGCGTGATCTGAAGCGGCTACTCGTTGGCACCAATACGGACACCTTGATCGCAGGAGCGCTAGCCAAACGACTCGTGAACCGTATTGGTGTCGGAGGTGGTACGCGCTACGCACTGTCAAGCGGGGTAATCGGGCGTGCTGGTAGCCGGCTAGGCCAGAGACAACGGATTGTTCTTGATCACATTGATCGAGTTGGGCACTTGTCAACACGTGAGGCAGCTGACTTGCTGGACGTTGGAATGTCGACGGCGCGTCAGATTCTTGCCGAGCTAAAGCAATCTGGAGTCCTTGTGTCACAGGGTCGCACTAGAGCATTGAAATATTACAGAGCGTGACGGGTTAGGCGGTTGGTTATGGGTCGGGCGTCACGGAAGTTGGCTGAGGTTTACGAGAGGGATTGCCAGGTGACTAGGTGGATGTCTTCTGGGGTGATTTCGGGTAGTGGTTTTGGGGGCTCTTGAGGGGTTAATCCTAGATCCTCGATGACTTCAAGGATATTGCGAGCTTGTTCGGCTGGGTCATCTGCTGACAATGCCGCGGTGATCGTTCGGATTATCCGCTCCTGATGTTTCGTTCGAATCGTGTCAACGGCATGGTCGATCTCTTCCTGAGTGAGATCTGGTGGCGGATGTTTACGCACGATCTCGGCTGCTCGATGTAGACGCGGTTGCAACTTCGGTTCCAAGTTCGCCTTGTCGGCCATTCGGTTCCATTCGCTGAGGATGTGATCACGAGCCGCTTCCCATGCGTCGAAGACACCAACCGTGACCTGGTCTGTCATCACACGGGGTGTGTTGAATCCGGCCGGTGGCCGGGCCATGTCAAGACACGTCAAGGTCTCAGCAGTCACTTCAAGCTCGCCGGAGGCACTCGCTTCGACGAATCGGAATTTCGGTTCATCGTGGTCAGCGACCCGCGCACAGAACACGAAGCCGGGCCGCTTCCCAACATCAGACGCTGACATCCCAGATCCAGACTTTGCAGGCAACATCTTGATCTGTTCAGCGAGAGCGGAGTCCTCAAGAGCCTGACGGAGTTCTTGACGGAACTCCTCACCAGACTGTGCTCCACGCCTTGTGCCACCACGTTCGAACAGCGTCGGATCTTCTCGGCGAAGACGGTCAATCTCCTCCCTCGTCTCCGAGAAGATCACCTCAACTCGTGACAACTGACCCGGTAGCACGTCCGCAACACCGACACTTGCGGCAGCTTGAGCGATCTTGCGATGTAGCCGTTCCTCAAGCCCCAGCAGGTCATCAAGGCGCTTATCGGGAAAGACACAGTGCAGGAAGATCTCGCTGTGATACGAACCGATCCGGTCGATCCTGCCGTGGCGTTGCACAAGACGCATCGGGTTCCACGGCAGGTCGTAGTTGATGATATGGCGAGCTTGCTGCAGGTTCACGCCTTCAGCGAGCACATCGGTAGTGACAAGGATGTCGAAGCGATCTTGTGTGTCCTCCGGTGCATCGGTCGTGAGCGGAGCAAAGCCCCACAACACGTTTCGCTTGCTCGACTCGCCACGCCGACGCCTTGTGCCCGAGATTCTGGCGATTCGACCCCGATACGGCTTGAGCCGCGGGTCGGTGTGGGTCACAGACAGGAGGTGCTTGTAGATCCAATCGACCGTGTCGGCGAAGTAGCTGAACACCAGCACCTTGCGACGGTTCCGAACATCATCGGGGCCGATGCCTTCACGGGCTGCCTCAGCAGCGATCTCTGCTAGTGCGTTGACGAGAGCAGCGAGGTTGGGGTCTCGTTTCCTGCTGACCTTTCGGGCTTCGCTTGCCAGTGACCGCAACAGATTGCGATCAGCATTCACATCTGAGGCGAGCCGCCCGCTGTCATAATCGGCGGCTTTAGCTGCCGCGCCGCTGATGTTGGCACCCAGGAATGAGTCAAGTTGCTCACCATCCATGTCGTCGGAGTCGGTCGCAAGCCATTCGGCGAGCACTTCACCCGTTACGACACGACCGTGTTCAAGCAACCGCAGGAATGCATCGTGGCTCTTCGCCATTCGCTCGCAGGTCTCTGCGAACGCGTACGGAGATGATTCGAATCGCTTCAGCAAACCCGAGCGCAATAGGCCTGCTAGCTGGACTTCATGGGTATCGACGTCGTGGTCAAGCCGGTATTGCGAGGGCGAGTAGCGAGCAAGCGTAAGGACACCTTTGGTTCCCGGTTCTACGTCAGGGTCAAGTGCCTGAGTGAACTGTTCAAAGAAGTCTCCAAGCACAGCATCAAGGTCATAAGTGACCTTCCGTACTCGTGGAGTCGGGAACTCGATTGTCTTGACTTGGTCATTGACCTTGATGGTGTCATTCGGATAGAAGCGCTTAACGAACGAGCGGGTACGACGCACCGACACTGCATCGAGCACGTCAAAAAGGTGTTGGGGTGACAGGTCACCTGGATCGAGCGACATCGCGTTAGCGAAGTGGTCTCGCATGGATTGCACTCCTGCGTCTGCGAATACAGAGTCGTTGCGCAGGAAGTAACTGAGTAGGTGATACAAGTCCCAGAGACTGTTGTTGACGGGAGTCGCAGTCATTAGCACGAGCTTCTTTGGAGGTAATCCACCGAGAAGTCGTCGTAGTGCTTGCGCTCGCAGAGTGCACGGATTTCGTAGGTTGTGCGCCTCATCTATCACGACCATGCGGTATCGATCAATCGGGTTATCGAGTTTGACGTCCTTGGCCTGAGGGTTGAGGCGCCTGTCAAGCATGACCTCTTCGTAGGAAACAAGATCCATCGGTAAGTTGTGATCTGCCTTGAACGCTCGCCACGGACCGTCTCGCAAAGATGCCGGTGTGATGACCAGGACGTGTTGTCCTAGGTCGATGGAGGCCTCGCGGATCAGTTCACCAGCAAGGAACGTCTTGCCAAGTCCAACTTCGTCCGCAATCAAAACACCGTTGTAGCGATTCAAGGTGCGACGAGCGCGCCAGAGACCATCTGTCTGGAAGCGAGTGAGATGGAACTGAGCGGCGTTCTCTGCCTTGCGCTCCTCATCGAGTTCGGCTCCGTAACGCTCCCACAGCATCCTCAGGTAGATGAGTTGTGGTGAGTGCGGCTCGAATTGAGCGGCGAAACAATCTGCAAGATCGTAAGGGACAGCCTCGTCCCAGAGTTCGTTGAACCAGTCGGAGACTTGGCTCACGGTGTGGGGCGTGTAGTTGCCGACGTTCAACTCAAGGTTGACTGCAAGTCCTGCGTAAGTGAAATTGGATGACCCTGCCATGACACCGTGGGAGTGATCGCTCACCAGAAACGCCTTGCCGTGAAGGAAGCGGTCCTCAAGGCGGCGAACTTCAACGTTGTCCGAGCGCAGCCAGTTCACAAGTCGGTGAGTGATTGCGTCCATTTCGGGTGTGAAACCCAGCAGGTCACGTTCGATGTGCAGGTTGTGTTCGTGTGTCTTGAGTGCTCGCATGACCCGGGTTCGAGCAAGCCGACTTGCGTGTGCCGGTTCGTTCTGAAGCGATCGTGGTCGGTTGACCGGTTCGCTGGGCTCGGCACCAAGCAGCAGTCGGACGCCTGTGACCTTGTCCAGCGCATCAGCAAGCAGCGAATAGCCACCGACGTTGAAATAGGCAGTAGCAATGTCAACGGAGGCTCCGCCCACAAACCCCGTAGCGGCATGAGTGAGCAGTCCATTAACGGCATCCGCTACCGTTTGACCTCCCCGGTTGACTGCGAGTTCTGGTTTCGCGGGCAGGTTCATCGCGAACTCCGGTTGCTAGAGGTCCTGTTGACAGACTCGGTGGCACTGAGTCGCTGAAAGTGATTGAGCACTCTGTGTAAGCGCGCCGTGTAGGGACGTGTCTTACTGAACGTTCCATAGATAACCCGCAAATCATCTTCGTCTAGTCCATAGAGAAACCCGACACAAGCGTCAAGCTCAGCCAGTAAGTGCTGACGAGTCTCATCATCAGTGACCGATCCAACTGGAACTCCAACTTCAGCAGCCCACTCTTCAAACCGCTCATCGACCGCAGCCAATCGCCCAGCAATCTCCACAACCCGATCCCGAACCGGATCCCCCTCCCCCGGATCCGGCACCGAGATCTGGTTGAGTTGTCCAAAGGTCATGTGCAACTCAACCGTTCGTCGTGTCTGCCAGTCACACGGCATCGAGGACATAACGCCCAACAAGAAAGCTTCGTCTCGATTCGTGCCGGAGGTTTGCAGTAGGTACGGTGCTTGATGAACTATCACACGTTGACCGGGCACCAGCGCGATGACGAGCGTGCGTGTGTTGGTCGGATTGGTTACGTCACGGAATGCAATCCGTGGGCGGAGACACGGAAGCGTGGATGGATTACCCGTAACTGACTGGCCTTGTTCGCTAAACGGTGATCGCCTCTTTCGACGTTGTACGAGCCGTCTCGCCTGAAGGTGTCGAATCATTCGCTCTGCTATCGCGCTGTCGTAGTAGATCCCCGTGTCCGGTTGCCAGAGGTTGAACGACGAGCCCTTGTACACGGGCCAGACAGTGTCCGAATTCCCAAAGTTTGCGCCGGCTGCGACACCGTCATCGTTCATGAAGTTGCTCCGGTCGTGCGTGGCATGGAACTCTGCGACCGGGCGGTAGCACCATCGTCGTTCATGAATCTGTGCCGGTCGTACGTGGCGTCCAGTTCGCGGACCGCGCGGAAGTGCCATCGTCGTTGAGGAAGCGATGACGGTCCGTTGTGGCGTTGAAGTCGCCCTGAACTGGCCGGAACCTCCAAGCTCGTTGGCTTGGCTTGGCTTGGCTTGGCTTGGCTTGGCTTGGCTTGGCTTGGCTTGGCTTGGCTTGGCTTGGCTTGGCTTGGCTTGGCTTGGCTTGGCTTGGCTTGGCTTGGCTTGGCTTGGCTTGGCTTGGCTTGGCTTGGCTTGGCTTGGCTTGGCTTGGCTTGGCTTGGCTTGGCTTGGCTATTCTCGTAGCGCGCTAGGTCAGCGCCGTCAAATCGCGGATGTGACTTGATCTTGCGCCAAACTCGAAACGCTTCACGAGTCGGTATCTGCGGGAAAGCCGCGGTGTTCGACCACCCGAGGAATTCCGCGACAGGTAGCGCTTCCGGTTTGTTGTCAACGAGATCGCGGAAGTGTGCTAGTGAGGTAGCTGGCCCGGGATAGACCTCAATGAATTGATCTTCTGCGCCAGCTTCGTCAATGCCACCCCCTGGTCGGGCGGGCGTGATGCTTGCGAACCGTGATGAGCGCAACCGTGTAGCGGCCGTCGACTCCATCGAACGACCACTGTTTTGTGTTGAGACATGTAACGACCGAGCAGGCCGCGTGATGACGGTTAGAGCGACTGTGTACGAGTTGTGTACGCCCTCGAACACCCAACCTTTGTGATTGATGACTGTCGAGACCGATAGAAGGCTTGTGGCCTCCGGGGGGGGGGCGCAGAAGAAGGCTCAAGCACGGCCTTGCGCCAATTCGTCATACCCGCGTCAGCTACGGCGGACCTAGGTAGCACAATTCCAATCTTCCCGCGCGCTCTGCAAAGAGAGAGGTTGGCCCACGAGAACGCCTTGTACAGGTCGGTCTGCCCGGAACCGAGCTTCGGGAACGTAGCTCGAATGAGTTGCTTCATGTGTTCGGCTCGCTCGGCCTCCATCGTGAATTCCCTGGCCAGGTCCGGCCGACGGGACTCAAGTCGATTAATGCGCGCACGACGGCGCTGCACCGGTAGCGAACGAACACCGGGAAGATGCATTCCCCACCAGACTTCTCGGGCAACCACAACCTTCTCCCAGGGTGGGTTGCCTAGGAGGCACTCAAATCCGCTTCGATCTTCACGAGAAAAGACTTCGGGCCACGTTGTTGGATAATGAACTGGCGCAAGTTGCTCCACTGCTGACCGGACGGAGGTTTGCTCCGCTAGTTCAGCGGCCTTGCCGAGAGTGAGGTCAAACCCCTTTGGGATCGTGATAGCTCCTGCTCGAATGGCAGTGACAACGTCGAACGCTGCCTTGACCGGTGCAACTTCGATGTCAACCTGCTTGCGAGCCTCGCGTGCTGCTTCGACCTCGGCTTTGTCGGCGTCGTTGAGCCGGCCGAGTCGTGCTAGTGGCTCTTCGCACCCTTCCAACTCCTGCTGTAGACGGTGAGCGAACAAGGATGGCTTCTTGCCATCACCTGGAACTAGTGCGAAAACTGCGTCATCTATAGATGACACGCCTGTGAGGCTGTCGCCGCAGATGAGGTTGTGATCAAGAAACGACAATGGCAGTCCTGGCACGAACGTGTGGATCCACAGTGCGAGACGAGCTAGGTCGACGGCGACCTGGTTCTTGTCCACTCCATAGACACAGTGGCGTGCCACCTGGCGGCGCAACAGCGAACCGAGCTCAATCTCCACACCAGCACTGAGTTCACCGAGTTTCCCAAGCGCTGTGCTGCGCAGCCGTCTCAACTCCGAAGTGATGGCCGGTACCGGATGCAGCGACAGCCAATCCGAGAAGCGCGCCTCAATACGGTCCACCGCGGCCACAAGGAAGTGTCCCGACCCCATGGCGATGTCCGCGCAGCGGAAGTCAAAGAACGACTTCGCTACCTTGGCGTCATCACCTGCTTCACGCAGTTCGTCGAGTCGAGCTAGGTGGTCGTCTAGCGCTGGTTCAAGAGCGTGATCAAGCAGATGTTCAACCGCAAAGGGCTTGGTGAAATACGAGCCGGTGGCCTTGCGAACACCAGAGCGGTTATGGAAGTAGATCTCGCCTGCCGACACCTCAATGGTGGCGTTCTTGGTGATCGGAACGAGATCTGGTTTGCCCTTGACCTGCTTCCAGAACGGGACGTACTGGAACTGACCCTTCAGTTTCTTGAGGGCAAGATCGTCCTGTGCGACAGAGAGTCGTGACTCCAGCAGACCTTCATAGATGGTGCCGAACTCACGCACCGACAGCGATCGAAAGTCGACTGGTCCATAGCCTTCGGGGCCGTCGTCCACCAGCAGCGCAGCGAGTGCCGGAGCGAACTCAGCATCCGTGAGTTCAATCTCCTTTATGGCGGAACCCGGACGGCTCACTTCGGGATCGCTTGAGAAAAGGCTGCCGTTGTACTCCGGGACTCCCCAGCTTCGATTACCCCGACTGATCACCCGCCAGAGTTGTCTGACATCGTCCCATAGATCAGTGGCTCGCTGGTCGTAGCGCAAGTGACGTGATCGCTTGTCTTCAGTGAGGCTGCGAGCGATGCGTGACAGTGAGTGAAGCTCGTACTTCGAGTTCTTGCGGTACGGCAGCAGGTCTTTGTCTTCGGCGTATGCCACGAACAGCAAGCGGAACAAGATCACCATGACCTGCTCGTACGCCTCGGCGAGATCGGCTTCAGTGAGATCGGACGTGTCTTGGCTTTGGGAGAGCCGTCTAGAGACTGCCTTAGCGAGTGCTGGGACTGTTTCGTGATACACGCGCTCTCGCAGACGCTCAGCTAGATCGGCTGAGAAGTCTGCGGAGTGTTCAAGAATCTCGGCGAGCGTGCCTTCCCGCATCAATGCGTCAGCAGAGAACAATAGATGTAGGTACCCCGCCTTCTCGGCGGGCAACAGCGCAAGGTTGAGTTCGATGAACGTCTCGGCTCGACCCTTCCGGCCGACCCCGGTGTCACGGCGCGCCGCATATAGACGGATCTCTGACGCGCGGGTCAACACGACCCAGTCGACGTTCTCTTGATCGGCGAGTGCTAGGGCACGAGAGACTGGTGAGGCGCTGTCGAAGCGTGCCGAGGGCACGTCGAACGGCTCGTTGTCATCACAGAACACCGCCACCGCTTGCTTGCGGCCACCGACCGTCAACACTTTGGCGTTGGTGGCAAGTGTGCAGATCTCGAAACCCAACTGCTTGACGAGCTTGCGTCCTCGGTGTGCCAGCAGCGGCCGAGACTTCGTAGTTGCGGACTTCCAGTCGGAGCGTCTGGGTACGCCTGACTTGAGTTCTTGCGTGGCGAGCAGGCCGACGTTGCGCAGCCCAGGGAACGGAGAGTCGAGTTCCGGTAGTGCTGACAGCAAGAAACGTGTCGCAGCGTGATGCGACGGTTCCCGCAGTGCTACTTCTGCGAGCCGCTCCGCCTGCGAGGGCTCAATGTCGAATTGCACGAGCGGCTCGTCACCAGTCGGGCCGCACAGCGCAACTCTCTCTTCGCCGTTCGTGCGGTAGAAGGCCACGAGCAGCACCGGGGTAGCACGCCCTCCTCGCCGCTTGCTCCAACCTGTCCGCAGTTCCCCACTAGACGGCTTGCTTCGCGCCTGTACGAGCACCACTTCCAGACCGCTAGGCACCTCCTGCTCAAACATGCCCCCAGGCCGCAACGACCTCGGAAACCCCTTTGGTAAACCCCACGTTTTCGGATTCCGCTCGATCAGAAAGTCATCCACAACCATCCGACAATAACCCTCCCCTACGACATCGGACTCTGATTCCCTATGAGCCGCGCGCTACATGTTGATGCCAGAGAAAGATCCCCGCACATCCGAGGCTTGCAAACCGGTTACACGGCACAGTGAGCAGCAAGTGCATCGGCACCATTCGCTTTCGTCGTCAGATCGTCCTCTCACGCCTGCGAAGCACCAGGAGCCGCCGTTGACAGGTACGGGATCACACCTTCGTCAGATCAGATCGTCCTCTCACGCCTGCGAAGCACCGTGAGGAGCAAGTGCAGGGCCACAGCGAAGCGACGGGAAGTAATGGCAAGCACCGGCAGGAACACACCTCCGTAACCGTGGGTAGCTCACCCTTGCAGACACCTAACCAGACAGGACGAGGGAAGCTCAAGCGAAGGCCGATAAGCCCGCAAGACTCAGCCCTGCCCGTGAGGGAAACACGAACTCGACTTCGTAATCCACAAACCTGAAATACTGGATGCCGATCCATTTTGATCGTGTCGGTCTGATAGTGACCTCAAAGCGTTGTCGGTGGTGCGTTCCGAGTCATCGCGACCGAATTGGCTATCCCATCAAGGTGAGGGTGTGTTCATTACGATCTGCGGTTACGTGGACCGAGTTCGCATCTACCTGAATCCAGGTTCATGACGGGAGGGCTGTGATCAACGACGAACGATTCACCCGCCCGCTCTACTCAGTCGCCGGAGCAGCGCGTCTAGTGGGAATGAACCCATCGACGTTGCGCGCCTGGTCGCAGGCTCGGGCGACTGCTAACGACAAGGGTGGTGATCATCCCTCGATCATCACGACACTGGACCGCAAGCCGCACGACAAGCGCCGCATTCCGTTCATTGGATTGGCAGAGGCCACTGTTGTTCAAGCATTTCGCAAAAGGGGAGTGTCACTGCAACGAGTCCGCAAGGCGCTCGAAGTGTTGGCGTCGCAAGGCGAACTTGAACACGCTCTTGCTTCTCGCCACCTGTACACCGATGGGGCTGACATCCTTTACCGGTATGCGGACCAGGCCGGCGATAAACAACTCAGACTGCTGACGGTGGTGTCGTCAGGTCAGAGCGTCTTTCACGAGGTAGTCGACCATTACCTGAAACGAATCACTTTCGATGACGCTTGGGCTACTGAGCTAATCCTGCCTGTTACCAAGAGGCGTCTGCTGCGGGTGCTTCCCGATGTTGCTTTGGGTGATGCTCTGTTCATGAACGGAGGGGCACCACTCTCAGCAGTTAGATCCCGAGCGGCCGCCGGCGAGTCGCTTTCCTCGATCTCCGCAGACTTCGACACACCCATAGAAGACCTAAGGGAAGGCCTTGCCGCCATCTGGCCAGGAATGCCCCTCGCGCCCTGAGTCCGAACCAACCTTCTTCGTCGACCGAGCCCTAGGCCGGTACAACATTCCGAACGCCATACGGGGCTTGGGGTACGAAGTCGTGCCGATGTTTGAGGTGTATCCCGACGGTACGGACCAGTGGATCTCGGATCCAACATGGATGCGGCGAGCCGATCGGGAGGGCTGGGTCGCATTGACTAAGGACAAGTCCCTGATCTTCGACCACCAGGAAGTGCTTGCAAAGTCCAATCTCCGTCTCTTCGCTTACAACAATGCCAATCTGACGGGCAAACAAATGGTCGCACGTCTTGAAAGGAACTTTGCGGACATGCTGGCCCGCATCAAGGAGCCGGGACCCTACGCGTATGTGATTGGGTCAGAGCGTCTGACACGACGGTGGCCTTGAGAACAGACTCCGAGCCACAGCGCATCGGCGTTGATGCCTAGTGGTGGTCTGTTCCGACTACTGCCGACTTACACGAGGAGCGTCGTGTCAGTCGGGCGTCGACCCGTTGGCGGCGGCTCGGAGGGTGGCTAGTTCGATCTTTGTCATGTTGAGCATGGCTTGCATTGCTCGGCTGGCTCGATCTGGGTTGGGATCACCCAGTAGTTCACCCAATTCGGTGGGGCAGACCTGCCACGACAGACCGTAGCGATCCTTCAGCCACCCGCACTGGCTCTCGGATCCTCCGTCGGTGAGAGCGTCCCAGTAGTGATCGACTTCTGCTTGATCGGCGCACGGGATTAGGAACGAGACAGCTTCATCAAACTTGAACTGAGGCCCACCATTGATGGCAGTGAAGGGCTGGCCGTTCAGTTCAAAGTCGACCGTCATGACCGTTCCCGCTTCACGCATCCCTGCCTCGCCATAACGGCTGACATCGGTGATCCGGGAATTGGGAAACACAGACACATAGAACTCAGCAGCCTCGAGCGCCTCAGTGTCAAACCACAAATTCGGAACAACGGCCGCCACACTGCCTCGTTGAGTCGCGCACTGGCAGCTGCGAAACTACCTGGCATCAACAACCTGCCATCCAACTTGGCTGCCCTCTTGAGCAGTGACGGGCGTCGAAGTCACTCAGCCGCTGACTCTCCTGGCTATGCACGACCAAGCCTGCGTCAAAGGGGTGGGGTCTTCACGTGATCGTGATTGAATCTGTCTGCTCAACAGTCCGTTAGCCGACGCGAACCTGATGCAGCAAGATAGAGGGCGACAGGAGGCACCATGACAGCGTCACCAATCGCGTTTCAGCGCCTGATGATCCCCGACGAAGAGATAACAAATCAGGCCGCAAGAGTCGTTGACATGCTCGGTCCAGTGTTGAACGCTCCGACAGCGTCTATTGAGTCCGTCGTTCTGACGGCAAGCAAACAGACCCTGACGATTGAACTACCACCAGAGGTACTGGAGTTTCTGGCGGAGATACTGTTGCAGATCTCGCGTGGCAATGCGGTCAGACTTGAGCCGCTGTCCGCCGAAGTAACGACGCAGCAGGCAGCAGAATTACTCAACGTGCCACGTGCTCATTTGGTCGGGCTACTTGACGACGATGAGATCCCTTACAGGCGAGTCAATCGGCATCGCCGAATCCGACTAACCGACTTGCTTGCGTATAAGCACGAGATGAAGGAGCGTCAACGGAAGGCCCTAGATGAACTGAGTGCTGAGGCACAACGCATGGGACTCTACGACTAGCGAGGATTCTCCGTGGCAATCCGAGTTGTCTACGACTCCTGTGTACTTTATGGTGCCTCGCTACGCGACCTTTTGCTCCGCCTTGCTCGCACTGACCTCTTTCGGGCGCATTGGAGTGAAGAGATACTCGACGAGACGGTGGCTTCGTTGCTCACGAATCGTCGTGACATCAGCCCCGAAAGACTCGCACGCACTCGGCGAGTTATTTGTGAGAACTTCCCTGCAAGTCTCGTGTCTGGATACGAGGATTTGGTGCCGTCGCTTGAGTTGCCTGACCCAGGTGACAGGCACGTCTTGGCCGCGGCAATCCGTTGCGGCGCTCGCGTGATCGTGACAAACAATCTACGTGATTTCCCACACGATGCGCTCCGGACCTTCCACATTGAAGCGCAAACACCTGACGACTTCGTTTCATATCTATTAGGACTAGCACCGCAGGCGGTTGCTCAAACTGTCACCGAGCAAGCCAACTCCCTAAAGGCCCCGCCGATGACGGTCGTCCAGATCATTGAGAGACTTGCGCAGTCTGGGCTACGGCGCTCGGCGTGGGAACTTTCGGCAGATTGTGTTCGATTGAAGGACTCGTCAAGCTGCAACGTCGTGCGGGTGGGCGGCTACTTCTGCGGCGGCTCGGCGGGAGAGGGTGATTAGGTCGATCTCTGTCATGTTGAGCATGGCTTGCATTGCTCGGCTGGCTTGATCTTGGACGGGTGACCCAACAACTCTCAATTCGGTTCAAACAAACATGACATGACAGGCCTCAGCCATCCTTCAACCACCCGCGCTGAACAGATCAGCCGTGGTTCTGGGTGGAGAATGCAGGGCAGGCCAGCAGGAGCGACGGATCTGATGCCTCGTACCCAAGAACTTCATCGAACTCCGAGACAAAGCACGTCGTGACCCCGAGCGCTCTCGTCATATCGATGCCGCCAAGGAACGCGCCCTTGAAGAGATCGCGTCTTGCCGCCTCGGTTGAACTTCGCAATGCGCTTGGAGTTACGCAGGCCGAGTTGGCAGAACTGATCGGCAAGCCGCAGTCGGCAGTCTCCCAGATCGAGATAGGCGGGATCGCACTGTCGCTTGATGTGCTCCGACCGATCGCCGCAAACTTGGAGGCGAGGTCGAGATAGCAGCCATCTTTGGCGACCGGGTGCTGATCGACCCTAGTCAGCCCGCGAATGCGCAGGTGTTCGGACATCCTTGCAAGTTTGGCGTAGAGTATCGTCAGTGCGCCAAGTAGTCGGCCGACACATGGATTGGTCTACGTGTCACTAGTGTCGGTTTGCCGTGGACTGATGACCCGAACAAGCGGGGGCTAGTTGGAGCGTTGATGGACTTCGATCGACGCCAGGAAGTCGATGAGATCGAGCACTGGATGATCGAGTGGTAGCCGGTCTCCGATGAGTTACTCCACATCAACGACAAGAGAGCTTCTACCTCCGTGCAGAGGCCAGATGCATACTCAGCGGATATGGCAAAGAACCCAGTTGACGAGTTACGAGTAGAACTCAGCCGTGAGATGGACATGATGACGGCGGTCGCTACTGGCGGCCCTCGAATTGATGACCTTAATGGTGAGTATCGGAGTCGCCGCCGCAGGATTCAAGATCTGTTGAGACGACTCGGCATCCACGATCCGAACCCTCATGTTGACCTCTGGGCTTGGTACGGCAAATGGTCTCGAGACTTGCCTACGTATACGGATCGCCGCACCTACATTCGCGACTTGTTTCAACCTCTCCATACCCAAATGGATCGCGTAAGGGTCGACGAGGTCGGCTCTGGGCTCCCGGGCTCGGATAACCTGACCCGCTGGGACACCATCAGCGGTCAGGTTGTACAACTGCAAATCCGACTTGCCGAACTTCGGTCCCCCGAAGATGTCCAAGCTATTGGTCTGATTTGCCGCGACATCATGATCTCATTGGCTGATGAACTTCACGATCGGAGCGTCCACGGCGACGTCGGCAACAGCGCCGTGAAACGTCTATACGCGGCGGTCGATTCAATGGCATCAGGCAGCCAACACGAGAAGCTACGTCGGCTGTTGAAGGCCACCATTGACTACGCCAACGTCGTGCAACACCGGCGCCACGGAACGACTCGTGAGGCAGGATTGGTGGCTGAGGCAACTGTTGGGGTTGTTCACCTTCTGCGGCGCATGTGCCAGCGTTGAGCCGGAAGAGGTGACCCGGCTCAATGACCGGATGTGCTTGGCAAGCTTAAGGATGACCGTCATGTTGGGTTGCCATTCGCGGTCTCCTGATCGGGGAGGTAATGCGCTTAAGCGGATGTCACGGCCAGAACCCTAGGTTAATCGTCGCGGTGTAGGTCGGCTCTGCTCCATCGCGAAAGTTCCGATGCATCAAGTCATACAGTCATGACGACGCGCCTGAGTGTCAGTATGGGCTCTCCTCACTAAAGCTGAATGAATGGGTACCCACGAGTGCCAAATTGCTTCCGGGCAGTCATTCTGTTTCGTGCGCAAGTTCGACGGGCGGAACTCCCGTCGTCAATTTGCGGTCACGGGGCGACTTATCCGGGTGAAGCTAGTTCCGCTATGTCGATCAATAGCAACAGCCATGTCGGGAATAAGACGAATGAAGTGCTGAACGCGGTTACGAATAGCGAGACCTCTGCCCAGTGTCGGATTCTGCCATCGGATGCAAACATGGTGCTTAGAACCGCTACCACGACCCCGGAAAGTCCTACCGCCAACGAAATTAGTACATAGTGGTAGGATGGCAGCCCTTCGCTTTGTTGCAGAAAGGGATTCAACATTGCTTGTCCCTGTTCAGTTCCCAAGAGCGATCCAAACAGAAACACCAGGCCAGTAGTGTTGATACCCGCGATCCACAGCACCACGTTCAACAACGTGTCGGAAGCCTTCGATAGTCGTTTTTGTAACGATGGCCGTCTGTTCAATTCGCACGTAATGACAGCGCTTAGTCCCCCAAGCATCAAGAAGATAATGCCTAATGTCATATAGACCAACTGAGCTAACTCAGTCGATACGTCATCACTCACAACCGCTCCAGTCACAGACGTGGCAATCCCAACTGAGAAGCGAGTTCGAAGACGAAGGCGCGTCAGTGAGTGGCTCTTGATGAACTAACTGCTGAGGCGCAGCGAATGGGTCTCTACGACTAGCGCGGCCCCCCGTGACAATCCGAGCCGTCTATGACTCGTGCGTACTTTACGGAAGCGCAAACGCCTGACGATGTCGTCGTACTTATTCGGGGCGCGTGCTGAGCCGTCCCGCTGCGTGGAGATTACAGAGGCCCCTCAAAGGAGGGGGCCCCGGGTCTGAGCGTCGAAGCACTCAGGGTGTTATGGCGCAATTGTAACCGCATGGTACGACACTGTCACGCAGAGCCTGCCTAGCTGAGAAGCGAGTTCGAAGACGAAGGCGCGTCAGTGAGTGGCTCTTGATGAACTAACTGCTGAGGCGCAGCGCTTGGGCCTCTATGACTAGTGGGGTGGGAGGCTTGGGCGGCTACTTCTGCGGCGCCTTTGGCTGCGGCTTCTGGGTCTAGGGCTCGTTGGAGAGGATGCATCGACTCCAGCGGGCGCATGTCGGGCCCAAGGCGGTAGTGCAGGGGCATGCCTGTTGGCAGGTTGAGTTCGCCGATGTCTTCGTCGGAGATGTTGTCGAGGCGTTTGGCTAACGCTCGCAAGCTGTTGCCATGGGCTGACACAAGCACCAAGTGCCCGTCACGCAGATCAGGGATCAATACATCAGTCCAATAGGGCAGGAGCCGCGCCAGTACATCAGCCAGGCTCTCGCTGAGAGGCACAGAACCGTCAGGTAGATCTGCATAAGCAGCAGCACCATTTGGGTTGTACGGATTCTCGTCGCGGATCGGTGGTGGCGGAGTGTCATAACCTCGCCGCCACAATTGCAGTTGCTCTGCACCGTGAGCAGCACGCACCTCCGCCTTGTTCAGCCCGGTGAGGTCGCCGTAGTGGCGCTCGTTGAGGCGCCAACTTTGCTTCACCTCCATACCCGTCAGGCCAAGCACATCAAGCACGATTGCCGTCGTCTCCACCGCACGCCGAAGCACCGACGTATGCACAACTGTCGGCCGCAACCCCCTAGCAGCAAGCATCTCGCCCGCTGCTCGAGCCTCCCGGCGGCCCGATTCGATCAGATCACAGTCGTGCCAGCCCGTAAACAGGTTGAGATCGTTCCATTCGCTGCGTCCATGCCGCACCAGCACCAGGTCATACGTTTCGGCCATGGCTGCCAACGTAGAGCCAATCGACATCACACAGACACTGCCACGTGAACCGAGAGCCCGGAGCTCTCGGCGAGATGGTTCCCGCAAATCTGCACCGGAAAAGAGTTGATATAGATACGCTCAAGTTTTCTGCGTCCATTTGGGAATGATCTCCCATCAACAAGCGTTGCAGAATACAGACACTTCGGGGTGTCAACTCCGACGCCCCGCAACAGCCAGAACGAAAAAGAAGGAGAGGCAAACAAAGAATGTCTAAAGCCGTAGGTATCGACCTCGGTACCACGAACTCAGTCGTCAGCGTTCTCGAAGGCGGCGATCCGGTCGTCATCGCTAACGCTGAAGGTTCTCGCACCACCCCCTCTGTGGTGGCTTTCAGCAAGGGCGGCGATGTGCTTGTTGGCGAGGTTGCCAAACGACAGGCAATCACCAACCCGAATCGCACCATCCGCTCCGTAAAGCGTCACATGGGCACCAACTGGTCACGTGACATTGATGGCAAGGTGTACAAGTCTCAAGAGATCTCCGCACGAGTTCTAATGAAACTCAAGCGAGATGCAGAAGAGTATCTAGGAACTCCCGTCACGCAGGCTGTGGTCACAGTTCCCGCGTACTTTGATGACTCTCAGCGCACCGCTACCAAAGAAGCAGGCCAGGTAGCAGGCCTCGAAGTACTACGCATTATCAACGAACCGACAGCTGCCGCACTCGCGTACGGCCTCGACAAAGAGAACGACGATCAGGTCATTCTCGTGTTCGACCTCGGCGGCGGCACTTTTGACGTATCGGTGCTCGAACTAGGTGACGGTGTCTTCGAAGTTAAGTCGACATCGGGTGACACCAACCTTGGTGGTGACGACTGGGATACAGCCATCATCGACTGGCTGGTTGCCTCGTTCAAGAGTGACCATGGGGTGGATCTTTCCGCAGACGCAATGGCCATGCAGCGACTCAAAGAAGCCGCCGAGAAAGCCAAGATCGAACTCTCACAAACCCTGTCAACTCAGATCAATCTCCCGTTTGTCACGGCCACCAACCAAGGCCCGCTGCATCTCGATTACGCACTGAGTAGGGCTAAGTTCCAGGATCTCACAGCTCGCTTGCTGAACCGTTGCCGCGGCCCGTTCGAGCAGGCCATCAAGGATGCTGGTCTTCGCAAGGGCCAGATCAACCATGTCGTGCTCGTCGGTGGTTCCACTCGCATGCCCGCAGTAGCAGACCTCGTTCAAGAGATGACAGGGCGTGAGCCGAACAAGACCGTAAACCCCGATGAGGTCGTAGCAATTGGTGCGGCGATTCAGGCTGGAGTGCTCAAGGGCGAAGTCAAAGACGTCTTGTTGCTTGATGTGACTCCCCTATCTCTTGGTATCGAGACCAAGGGTGGTGTGATGACAACCCTGATCGAGCGCAACACCACGATCCCCACCCGCAAGAGCGAGATCTTCACTACTGCCGAAGACGGTCAACCATCCGTTGAGATTCATGTCCTTCAGGGTGAGAGACAGATGGCGGCTTACAACAAGACGCTCGGCAAGTTCCAGCTGGTTGATCTGCCCCCGGCCCCACGGGGAATGCCCCAAATCGAGGTCACGTTTGACATCGACGCCAATGGCATCGTGCATGTAAGTGCGCAAGACAAGGCCACTGGCAAAGAGCAGTCAATGACAATCACGGGACAGTCCTCGCTTGACTCGAACACGATCGATCAAATGGTTGCTGATGCCGAAGCACACGCCGAAGAAGACCGGCGTAAGCGTGAAGAAGCAGAGGTTCGCAACACTGCTGACACGCTCGTTTATCAGACCGAGAAACTGCTCAAAGAGCAGGGTGACTCAGTCTCTGACGACGAGAAGCAGAACATCGAGTCCAAGCTCGCCGATGTGAAGTCAGCACTTGAGGGCAGCGATGTTGAGGCTGTGAAGTCAGCAACCGAAGCATTGATGAATGCCAGCCAGGAGTTCGGTCAGCGTCTCTATGAAGCAGCTGCTGCAGCCGATCGTGAGCAAGGCGAAGGCGCTTCAAGTGCAGCTGACGACGATGTCGTCGATGCCGAGATTGTTGACGACGACAAGAAGTCGTGAGCAGCGCTGACACACAACGGCCAGACACACCGGCTATGGATTCAGTCGTTGACGCCCGGGGGTACACCGTAGGGGCCGACCAAGCCGAGAACTCCGGCTTGAGCGAGAGCGACTCCGGGGCTTCGACATCTGGTGACACTGGTGGCCAAAGAGCGGGCCAGCCCGCTGGCACAGGTACAAGTACCGCCGGCAGCGACGGCACTGCCGTGGAGGAAACTGCTGGTAATGGTTCCGCCGACGGAGCCGAGGGCGACGCCCGGGACAACAACGACCTTGCAGCAGAATCAGGCGATGAGGCGAGCGCCGAGCAAGCTGAGCCGGATGTCGAGATTGATATGGAGCAGCTTGTTGCCGAGCGTGACACTTATCTCGACCGCTGGCAGCGGGCCACCGCCGACCTGGCCAACTTCAAGCGTCAGACGGAGAGGCGCAATGCCGATGTGGTGGCTCGAGCGGCGTCGAAGCTCGTCAAAGACCTGCTGCCTGTCCTTGATGCTTGTGAAGCAGCGGCCAGCCACGGTGTCGAAGGCATCGAGGCCGTCCAGTCGCAACTTCTCGGAGTGCTCGGCTCAGCGGGATTGAGTGTTGTCGGAACGGTTGGTGAGGCCTTTGACCCGACCTTCCACGAGGCCGTCCTCGCTGAACCGTCAGACGATGACGACGCCGATGGCTTGCCGGTTGTATCAGACATTTTCCGTACGGGTTACGCCTGGAAAGGTCAGGTACTTCGGGCCGCGATGGTGAAGGTGAAGGGCTGACCGGTCAAAGCCGAAGTGTCAGGTGTTTGGTTGACGGATGCTAAAGGGAGGTGAGCATGGAACCCCAGCGGGAGTGGTTCGAAAAGGACTATTACAAGATTCTCGGAGTTGACCGGAAGGCCAGCGCTAAGGAGATCACACGGGCGTATCGCAAGCTCGCCAAACGGCTGCATCCCGATGCCAACCCGGGCGATGGCACCGTCGAGAGCCGGTTCAAAGAGGTGTCTGCCGCCTACGACGTCCTCAACGACGCCAAGAAGCGTGAGGCCTACGACGAGGTACGCCGCCTCGGCCCGATGGCTGGAGGCTTCGGCGGGCCAAGGCCAGGAGCCGGCGATGCGGGCGGCTTCCAGACCGGATTCAACCAGATGGGCCAGATGGGCGACCTCGGTGGGCTGCTCGGGAACTTCTTTGGCAAGCGGCAACAAGCCCAAGCCAGGGCTCGCAAGGGTGCCGATCTCGAATCCGAACTGCATCTTGACTTCGCGGAGGCCGTCGGTGGCACAACAGCGACCGTTTCGGTCGTCGGCGACTCAATGTGTAGAAGCTGTCGCGGATCGGGTGCCAAGAGTCCCAAGAAGACAAAACCCTGCTCGAAGTGTTCAGGCACTGGCACCACGGATCAGGACCAGGGCATGTTCTCGTTCAGTCGTCCCTGTATGGAGTGCGCCGGTCGTGGCAACTTCATCACGAACCCTTGCAAGGCTTGCGCTGGGCGTGGTGTCGAGCACAGGCGGCGCAAGATCAAGGCTCGCATACCGGCGGGCGTAAACGATGGGCAGCGTATCAAGCTCAAGGGTCGGGGAGCGCCAGGGCCGGCGGGGGGTGAGCCAGGTGACCTTTTCGTGCGGGTGCAAGTCAAGCCTCACCGGCTGTTTGGTCGTAAGGGCCGCAACCTCACTCTCACCGTTCCGGTTTCGTACCCAGAAGCGGTGCTTGGTGCGGATGTCCGGGTGCCAACGCTGGATGACTCGACCGTGACGATCCGCATACCCCCGGGTACTAACTCGGGCACCAAGTTGCGTATTCGTGGCAACAAGGCCACCCGAGGAGCCGATGTAATTGCAGAAGTCGAGGTTGTCGTCCCGGCACGGTTGAACGCCGAGCAGCGAGCCGCCGTTGAGGCTCTCGCACAGGCTTCGGATGACAATCCTCGAGATCGCTTGCGACGCAAGTGACTATGGAGACCTAATCGATGACACAAGACCGATACCACCGAGCCGTATATGTGATTTCCGTAGCCGCCGAGTTAGCAGGAATGCATCCACAGACTTTGCGGATATATGAGCGAAAGGGCTTACTTGAACCTGCTCGAACACCTGGAGGCAGCCGCCGTTACAGCGACGCAGATCTGGCGCTGCTTGAGCGCATCGCAGAGCTAACGGCTGAGGGAATCAACCTTGCCGGCGTGCAGCGTGTTCTTGAACTGGAGCAGCGCATTGCTGAACTCTCTGAGCAATTAGACGAGGCGCGCAGTGACCGTCTTGCTGATCTGACGGCTCGTGGCTTTGTTAATGACCGGTCACGTAACAGGTCGGTCACTATCTACCGAACAGGACGATCATGACACTAGATCCCAACCGCTGGACACTAAAGACAACTGAAGCGTTCTCGGCTGCGACCGAAGCCGCGAAGGCAGCATCAAACCCCGAGGTCACGCCCGACCATCTTCTTATTGCGCTAGTCGCACAAACCGAAGGCCTGGTGCTGCCGATGCTGCACAAAACAGGCATTGAGCCTCGGGAACTCCTTGATAGAGCGCGCCGAGCAATAGCGGCCCTGCCGCGGGCTTACGGCAGTGACGTAACCATCTCCAAAGAACTACGAGATCTGCTTGCAAGTGCAGACGAGATTCGCGGCGACCTAACCGATCAGTATCTGTCGACTGAACACTTAGTCATTGCGTTCGGTGACCGACTGAACGTGGATCGTGAGCAACTGCTTAAGGTGTTGCAAGAGGTGCGAGGCACCCATCGTGTCACCACTAAGTCACCCGAAAACCAGTATCAGGCACTGCAACGCTTCGGTCGAGATCTGACAGAATTAGCGAAAGACGGCGAACTCGATCCCGTAATTGGCCGCGACGATGAGATCCGCAGGATCATTCGTGTTCTAGCAAGACGCCGCAAGAACAACCCGGTTCTGATTGGAGAACCCGGTGTTGGCAAGACCGCAATTGTCGAGGGTCTCGCACAACGCATCATCGAAGGTGACGTTCCTGACAGTCTTGCCGGTAAACGACTGGTTGGTCTTGACCTTGCGTCGATGGTTGCGGGAGCAAAGTACCGGGGTGAATTCGAAGAAAGACTGCAGGCCGTGTTGACCGAGATCGAAGAGGCTGACGGCGAGGTTGTCACCTTTATCGACGAGATGCACACAGTTGTTGGCGCTGGTGCTGCTGAAGGTGCAATGGATGCCGGCAACATGCTCAAGCCGCTGCTGGCACGAGGCGCTCTGCGGATGGTGGGTGCGACCACGCTCGACGAGTATCGCAAACACGTTGAGTCTGATGCGGCACTTGAACGGCGCTTCCAGCCAGTGATTGTTGAACCGCCATCGGTGGAGGCAACTGTTGCGATCCTGCGTGGGCTGCGTGAACGGTACGAGGTGCATCATGGTGTGCGGATCAAAGACTCGGCGCTAGTAGCGGCAGCGCAACTGTCTGATCGCTATGTCACCGGGCGGTTCCTGCCCGACAAGGCAATAGATCTGGTCGATGAGGCAGCGAGTTCACTGAGGATCGAGATCGACTCGGTTCCTACCGAGATTGATGTTGTCCAGCGACGACTACGCCAACTTGAGATGGAGCGAGTTGCACTTGAGTCAGAATCCGACGATGTGTCTCGTGATCGTCTACAAGACCTTGAGCGTGAGATTGCGGAATTGACAGAGCAGCAGTCTGTACTGAACGCAAGATGGCAATCCGAAAAGGATGCCATCACCGCTATCGGATCTCTCAAGAGCGAGCTCGAAGCGAGTCGTAGCGAGTTGGAGCGTGAGAGTGATCTAAACCGTGCAGCCGAGATTCGTTATGGGATCATTCCCGAAGTTGAGCGGCGCATCAATGACGCAACCAAACATCTCCAGAAACTGCAGAGCGAGTCTTCGATGCTTACCGAAGAGGTCGACTCTGATCACATTGCCGAAGTCGTAAGCCGCATCACAGGGGTGCCGGTGTCGAGACTCCTCGAAGGCGAAGCCGCAAAACTGCTGCGACTGGAAGACCATCTCCATGAACGAGTCGTGGGTCAAAACGATGCTGTGAGTGTTGTTGCAAACGCAATCCGTCGCAGCCGAGTCGGGCTCAGTGACCCTCACCGTCCGATCGGCAGTTTCCTGTTTTTGGGCCCAACGGGTGTGGGCAAGACAGAACTTGCTCGTTCACTGGCTCAGTTCCTCTTCGATGACGAGCAAGCCATGGTTCGCATCGATATGTCGGAGTATCTCGAGAAGCACTCCGTGTCGCGGCTTGTTGGTGCCCCTCCCGGCTATGTGGGTTATGACTCTGGGGGCCAGCTAACCGAAGCCGTGAGACGACGCCCCTACGCGGTGGTGTTGCTCGACGAAGTTGAGAAGGCACACCCGGAAGTCTTTGGAGTTCTGCTTCAACTCCTAGATGACGGGCGTCTAACCGATGGTCAGGGACGGACTGTTGACTTCACCAATGTCGTGCTCATCATGACCTCGAACTTGCGAGGCGAGCCGGGCAATTTCTTCAGACCTGAGTTCATCAACCGGATCGATGACATTGTGCGATTCAACAAGCTTGAGCCAGAAGACCTACTAGCAATAGTGGACATCCAGCTGAAGCTGCTGTCGCAGCGACTCGAGGACCGCAGACTCAAGTTGAACGTGACCGATAGGGCCAAGCGGCATCTAGCGCATGCCGGATACGACGAGGCGTTTGGAGCACGGCCCCTCAAGCGGCTAATCCAGCGAGCTATTGGCGATCCGTTGGCAGTAGCGATGCTGCAAGGCCGGTACCAAGAGGGCGAAATCGTGACGGTCGATTTTGGTGCATCGCCCGAGAACCCCAACGCGTCGATACAGGTGAACTGAGTAGACTCAGCAGGTAACGCGCCCCTACGAAGGAGAGCACAGTGCCCGCGACCGTAGTCGTCGGCACCCAGTGGGGTGACGAGGGAAAAGGCAAATTCACTGACCTCGTCGCTGCAGGGATGGACATGGTTGTCCGCTATCAAGGCGGACACAACGCGGGGCACACACTTGTGGTGCAGGGCGAGACGTTCGCATTGCAGTTGGTGCCGAGCGGTGTGCTGTACGACCACATCACGCCGGTGATCGGCAACGGAGTTGTTGTCGATCCGCGAGTGTTGCTTGCTGAGATCGACGCATTACAAGCTCGCGGCGTTGACTGCAGCCGGCTACGAGTGTCAGGCAATGCGCATCTGATCATGCCCTATCACACCGAACTTGATGCTCTTCATGAGCGTCACCTTGGTAAGGGCAAACTTGGTACCACCAAGCGAGGTATTGGCCCCGCTTATGCCGACAAGTCAATGCGTATTGGTCTGCGAGTTCAAGACTTGCTTGACCCCAAGATCTTCAGAGCCAAGCTTGATGTGGCGCTCGCTCACACCAACAAAGTCCTAGCCAAAGTGTTCAACCGGCTGCCGATGCGGCCGACCGACATTTGCGATGAGTACCTCGGGGATTGCGCTACACGGTTAGCGCCGTATATCGCCGATACGGTCTCGCTGATTCACGATGCACTTGAGGATGACCGTGACGTGTTGTTCGAAGGTGCGCAGGCGACTTATCTTGATCTCGACCATGGCACATACCCATTTGTGACGTCATCTAACCCCGTAGCGGGCGGCGCCTGCACGGGAGCTGGAGTCGGTCCGGGAAACATCGGTCGGATAATTGGTATCGCAAAGGCATACGTCACCAGAGTCGGTTCCGGCCCATTCGTGACCGAACTCTTCGATGAGATCGGCGATCATCTTGTTGACGTGGGCGGAGAGTACGGCACCAATACGGGCAGACGCCGTCGTACCGGCTGGTTCGACATGGTGATGATGCGCCACGCTGCCCGAATCAATTCACTCACCGAAGTAGCAATCACGAAGCTTGACGTGCTTGATCAACTCGATCATGTCAAGGTCTGTGTCGCTTACGATCTAGACGGTAAACGCTTTGAGCGGATGCCTTATCACCAGACTGTAATCCACAAGGCAGTGCCGGTGTATGAAGAACTCGAAGGCTGGGAAAGTGACATCACCGGTGTAACCGACCCAGATGAGTTACCAGCAGCAGCCGCGAAGTACCTCGCATTCCTTGAAGAAGGCATAGGTGTGCCGATCCGGTTAGTGGGTGTGGGTCCGCGGCGCAGCCAGTTCTTCGAATTGCAACCTTAGGCCTAGGCGGTCATTAGTCGAATCATCTGATGAGTGACCAATTCAGTGATGTTCTAGCTGCGCGCTACGCCAGCGCGCGAATGCAAGAGCTATGGTCACCGAAGCGGCGGATCGTGCTCGAACGCCGACTTTGGATCGCGATTCTTGAAGCTCAGTGTGAGTTGGGTCTCGCTGTTGATGCATCCGTAGTTGATGACTACAAGGCAGTAGTAGAGCAGGTTGACCTGGAGTCGATAGCGGTCCGTGAAGCAGTATCTCGTCACGATGTGAAGGCACGAATTGATGAGTTTTGCGCGCTCGCCGGTCACGAACAGATTCATCTGGGCATGACTTCTCGTGATGTCACCGAAAACACCGAGCAGTTGCAGATCCGTGAAGCACTAGAGGTGATCCGCGATGACTTGGTAGCTGTGATTGCCCGTCTAGCAGAACTGGCTGAGCATCACATTCACACCACGATGGTGGCGCGCACTCACAACGTTGCAGCACAAGCAACAACGTTAGGAAAACGCTTTGCTGACTCCGCTGCGGAAACAATGCTGGGCCTGGAACGGGTCAACGAGCTAATTGATCGGTACCCGCTCCGTGGGATAAAAGGCCCAGTCGGTACTCGAGTCGATCAACTCAATCTGCTGGGATCAGTCGATGCGGTAGACCAACTCGAACAGCGAGTCGCTAAATATCTGGGCTTCAACCGTGTGCTTACCACGTCAGCTCAAGTCTATCCCCGCTCCCTAGATCTCGATGTTGTTGCCGCACTGGCACAAGCCGTAGCAGGGCCTTCGTCGCTGGCAGTGACACTAAGGCTGATGGCTGGTCACGGTCTTGTCGCTGAAGGCTTTCGATCTGGCCAGGTTGGTTCTTCTGCAATGCCTCACAAAGCCAACATGCGATCAAGTGAGCGTGTCGCAGCTCTTGGTGCTGCCCTGAGTGGTCACCTCACAATGGCGTCAACTATCTCGGGCGCCCAATGGAATGAGGGCGATGTCAGTTGCTCGGCATTGAGGCGCGTGACTATTCCAGCTGCATTCTTTGCATCTAACGGCTTATTGCACACCGTCGCTGAAGTACTTGACGAATTGGTCGTCAACACCGAAGCAATCGCGAAAGAACTGCACGATCACTTACCAGTGCTCGCAACAACTCGCCTGCTCAGTGCAGTTGTGGCAGCAGGATTAGGGCGTGAAGAAGCTCACCGACTTCTTGCAGAACCAACACGGCAAGCCGCTGAGGCTGCTCGAATTGGTGCTGGTGTGGACATCAATGAGTTGTGCAAGCGCTTGCAAGCAGACGCTCGCACAACTCCGGCGGCTTCAACCCTGCAAACGTTGAGTTCAGATCCAGTCAAGTTGACCGGTGTGGCTGTTGAACAGACTCGGCGTGTGGTGGCGGCTGCCCGGGAGGTGATGGCAGCCAATCCTTCAGCAGCGTCTCAAGTTGCAGAAGTCAGACTCTAACTCACAAGCCAGTTCTGAGAACGGATCTGAACTCAACGTTAAGGACTTAGTTGCTTAGGAGCGACTGCGTGAAATCCCAGCTCGCTTCAGGACTGCAGCAGGAACGCCAACCTCACGCCATGCGAAATAGCTGATTCCCTTGCGGCCGCTGTAATCGACAGCTATGCCTACAAAGTCATCTTCGAGTTCGCTCAAGTCGACAACGTCTGCCAACGCCGCGATCGCCTTCTCAAGGTCAATGCGCTCTTGTACAAGCTGCACTCGCCTGATCGGAGTTGCAGACTCAAGTTCATTAGCGATGGCTTCGAGACGACGCTTCATGGTTTCGGGTGAACGCTTGCGTCCACGCCCCGGCCGATGAGTCTCAAGCGCCTGAAGATAGGCGCTTACAGCCCTGTTCTGCGCACGCGCCCGAGCATTTGCGGCCTTGTGCTCTTCTGACATACATCTAACCACTTGAATCTCCTTCAGTGCAGTGACTAACAGTGCCAAAAGGATACCTTACTGACCTTTGAGTGGGCAACACCGGAGTGCTTCAGATTCCTACAAACAATGTGTCCGTATAGGGTTGGTTCGTGATTGGCGACCTGAACTCTCCCACACCCGCGTTCTCGATAACGATGAAAGTCTCGCTAGAGAATCGACCCGGGACATTAGGACGATTTGCAACGGCTATCGGTCAAGCGGGAGGCAACATTGCAGCCATTCCCGCTTTCACAGCCAAAGGCCCCAGAGTCATCCGCGAGATCGACGTGCTCGCTCGTTCACCAGAACATGCACATCGAGTTGTAGAAGCGGTCAGCGACCTTGATGGCGTGACACTGCTCGACTGGTGGGATCGTACGTTTCGCCTGCATGAAGGTGGAAAGATAGAGGTCAACGCACTTTGTTCGGTGAGTGACGCACACGACCTAGCAATGGCCTACACCCCCGGAGTGGCACGTGTGTGTACGGCCATCCAACGTCAGCCCATGTTGCGATACACCCACACGATTGTGAAGAACATCGTTGCAATTGTCACTGATGGCACTGCTGTTCTTGGACTCGGCAACATCGGACCCGAGGCTGCACTGCCGGTGATGGAAGGCAAGGCTCTGTTGTTCAAGGAGTTTGGAGGTGTAGACGCCTTTCCTTTGTGTCTTGACGTCTCGTCTACTGATGAGCTAGTTGAGACCGTAGTGCGGATGGCACCGTCCTTTGGTGGGATCAATCTTGAAGACATTGCGGCACCTGCTGCCTTTGAGATTGAGGAGCGACTTTGCGAAGCGCTTGACATACCGGTGTTTCATGATGACCAACACGGAACTGCCATTGTCACCCTCGCCGCTCTGAACAACTCGCTCAAGTTGGTTGACAAGAAGATGTCAGACATTTCAGTGGTTGTATCTGGTATGGGAGCTGCTGGTGTAGCGGTCGGCAAGATCCTCATTGATGCCGGTGTGAACGAGATTGTTGGGGTTGATCGCAGTGGTGCCGTGTTCGAGGGCCGAGACAATCTCAATAGAGCCAAACAGTGGTTTGCTTCCAACACTAATCCCACTCGCAAATCGGGCACACTGCGTGATGTCATTAGCGGTGCTGATGTCTTTGTTGGTGTGTCGGCCCCCGGAGTCTTGACTGCATCCGACATTCGCAGGATGGCTCGGGATCCGATCGTGTTTGCAATGGCTAACCCCGACCCTGAAATCCGGCCCGAACAGGCCGACGGTCTAGCAGCAGTGATGGCAACTGGCCGGTCGGACTACCCCAATCAGATCAACAACGTCCTCGCGTTCCCCGGTGTGTTTCGTGGAGCGCTAGACGCGGGTGCCACACGGATTACCGAAGCCATGAAGGTTAAAGCTGCGGACGCGATCGCCGATGTGATCGATGAAGAAGATCTAGACCGGAACCACGTCATACCGTCGGTGTTTGATCGCCGCGTAGCTGCCAGAGTTGCTGAGAACGTTGCCGCGTGTGCCATTGCTGAGGGAGTTACCCGCCCCGAGATGGGTATTTCCAAGATGTTCCAGCTGTGAATTGGGCGCCTAAACCCCGCTAGCTCCCGTTTCCGCTCCGATAGGCGACAGGTCGCGTTGGTGTAAAGCGAGCTGTGAGGTGCTTAACCCCGTGAATAAATGACGATGAGAGCACTTCGGGCTCACTCGTGGCTTCAATGTCGGGAAGTCGTTCAAAGAGTTCCCGGAACATGATCTTGATCTCACGCCGAGCAAGGTGAGCACCAAGACAGAAGTGAGGCCCGGGACCGCCGAAGCCGATGTGATGGTTTGGCGAGCGTCTCACGTCAAATGCCAGCGGATTCTCAAACACCGACTCGTCACGATTCGCACATAGGTAGTTCATCACGACCATGTCTCCTTCGGAGAGCTGCTGTCCATCAAGGACAGTGTCGCGAGTCACCGTGCGACGCATGTAGGTGACAGGGCTAGCGAGGCGAACGATCTCTTCGACGGCGGAGTTAGCAACACCTTCAAAGTTGTCAGCCCAGATCTTGCGCTGCTCGGGATTGTCCGTCAGGTAAACAAGCCCCCAACTGATGGCATTGCGGGTGGTCTCGTTGCCGGCGACCACCAACAAGATGAAGAAACTCGCGATCTCGGCGCGCGTGAGTCTCTCCCCGTCGACCTCAGCATTGACGAGCACGCTTGTTAGGTCACCGGAGTCAACGCCTTCCTTGGATTTGGCGACATCTTCCATTAGTGCTGCAAGGCTCATGCCGGCAGTGAGAATCGCGGTGAGCAAGTCACCAACTTCAGGTACGTACTCGGGATCACCAGCCCCGAGGATCACGTTGGACTGATCGAACACGAAGTCAAGTTGTGACGCTGGGATGCCCATCAGATCGCAGACAATCTTGAGGGGAAGACGTGCAGCGACATCGGTCACGAAGTCGCACTCGCCGCGTTCGCAAACCTCATCGACGATCATTGCCGCCTGTTCACGTACAGAGGACTCGAGCCGGTTGAGCATGCGAGGCGTGAATCCCGCCGACACAAGCTTCCTGAGCCGTGCGTGGCGAGGATCATCCATGGCAATTACCGAATTGAAGTACTCATTGAATTCGGCTGGAAACTTGTTGATGGTGATGCCGTCGGCAGACGAGTAAGTCTTTGGGTTGCGGGACACCTCCAGGATTGGAGCGTGACGACTAATGAACCAGGCGCCGTCTGTCTCGATGCTCTTGAGTTCTTCGGGCATCTTGAGTCCCGGCAAAAACGTGAGCGGCTCCCGGCGTATGCGGGTGAGGTCAGCCTCGATCTCGCTGCGATGTCTCTGCCAGTAGACGTTGTGAAGCGGGTTATTGGGATCGGCTTCAGTTGGCCCGATAGATGCAGTAGCCGATTCGGGTGTAATGGTGTCGGTCATCAGTTGAGATCCAGGTAGGTAGCGAGATCTGTGTCGGCGTGAGTGCGACAACTCGTGGCGCAACTGTAGTGCCTGCGGTTCTGGCGGCCTCTGCGGCACTACTGCCGGATGGATTCAGTCCGAACTGCCGGATGGATTCAGTCCGACAGTTCACAATCTCATTAATCACTGTTGTAGAACCCGGCAAAGCAGGCGCGAACCCCACGCGAACCCAAGCGACTTGGCCCCCACGAACAACTGTGGGGGCCACTTCGCGTCTGCCGAGTGGGTGTCACTCGACTTGGTGGTCGGGCGCGGCGTCGATCCGCGGACCTTCCGCTTTTCAGGCGGACGCTCTGCCAACTGAGCTACCCGACCGTGGTTTGCTGCCTCCATGGAAGGCACCAACGCGGTCCTGACGGGATTTGAACCCGCGGCCTCCACCTTGACAGGGTGGCGATCACTCCAGACTGATCTACAGGACCCGGCTGCACGACGAGCGTGCAAGCACCAAACACTACCCGCCGGGCAGTCTCCTTGCACCACAAAACCCGCAGTGTCGACACCGTTAGAGACGTCGTGGTCACGTCCGTTGAGCGTGCCCCGCGCTCGCGATTTCGACAGTGAGCCACGAATAGTTGAGCCCGTCGTTAGCAGGCAAGACATCGGGGTCTCGCTCTTCCGACTCTAAAGTCACTATTAGCACCCCCAACGGGATTCGAACCCGTGTTACCGGCGTGAAAGGCCGGCGTCCTAGGCCGCTGGACGATGGGGGCTAGCCGGAGCGCTACCGGCGGCGGGAGTCTACCGTCGCCACCCGTTTGAGGTAACGCCTCGCCGCTAGAGGCACTTGGCTGCCGCTTGTACCAGTTGATGGATGAGACCGCCTAACCACTCGTAGATGATGTACCTGTGCGCCTCATAGGTGTCGGTTTCCTCCGATGGCGGCTCAAAGGTTACAGCACCCACCTCAAGCGAGCTGCCGAGATACAAACGCACACTGTTTAGCGAATGCAACCAGGCGGTGAATGTCTGTTCATCAAGTGTTTGTTCACCAAGACTGTTTTCGGCAGTCTCGATTGCTTCGAGTTGATGACTGAGCAGTGAATCACCAGTCATTCGCCAGAAGTCTGCTGAAGCGTCGGGATCGTTGAGGTGAACTGGTGGTCGCAGGCGCATCAGGCTCGGGTCTTTGCCATCAAGCAACACTTCTCGAAACTGCTGCAGTACCGACGACAGCATGTTTCGCTCTTCAGGGCGGAGTTCAACGATGATGCCGTCGGTTCCCGCTCGGAAGTGTCTCATGTCCACAAGGTCCACAAGTAGTACGAGAGAGTTCGATTCACGAACTCATCTGTCCTGTTCCAGGATTGCCCACAAGCCGTGCTCATGTAGCCGGTACACATCGAACTCAGACTTCTCTCGAGTGCCGGACGCCACAACTGCCTTACCTTCGGTGTGGACTTTCATCATTAGCCGATGGGCCTTCTGCTGTGAGTAGCCGAACAGTTTGCGGAATACATAGGTGACGTATGACATCAGATTGACCGGGTCGTCAAGCACAATCACCTTCCACGGAAGGTCAGGCTTGACGCGAGTCTCTTCGTGTGGCTCTTTGACTGGAGCGATCGTGGGAGAAGCTGCAGTGGCAACTGCGACGACCGCGGTCTCTGAGAACTCGCCACGTCGACCCATGGTTACGGGAGCCACAGTGTTCGCGGCCGTCCTCGTGGCGAGGGATCGTGAACCACCCTGGCAATGGCAATCCAGGCAAGACACGCCAGCACGATGTGGACTCCTACCAGAGCGGCGGGAACACCAAAAAAGTACTGCGTGTAGCCCACCACACCTTGCAAAACAAGGAGCCATGCGACGGTGCCCACGAGCCCTGCCCGGGCTCTGCGGGAGGTTCGCATGCGCCACCAGGTCCACATCACGAGACTAAACAGCGTGATGGCGAGGATGCCGTGAATCCGTGCAACCTCATGCACCAACAGTGGCAGCCGTTGTGCTCGGCTATCGCCGGCGTGAGGGCCTGCGCCGGTCACGAGAGTGCCGCTCACGAGCAGCACGCCTCCGAGGGTGAACACAGCCCACTGCAGGTATCGGGTGACTTTGGTTCCACCAGAAGTGTCGCTGTCGGTGTGGGGCAACTGGGTGCTTGGCATGTCGCCTCGACGGGCCCTTGCGTCTAGCAAGACAGCGTTCCAGAGCAGCACCATTGACAACAGGAAGTGACCCATCGTGAAGCGAGGGTCGAGTTCTGTGCGCACCAGCAGCGCACCTAGCACGACTTGTGCGAGCACACCGCAGACAAGACCGAGGGACAACCAAGTGAGATCGCGCCGTCGGGGCTGACGTCGCACCGAACCTGCCACGGCTGCGATGACAGCAACAGCGACAACGCCCGTGAAGAGCCGGTTGATGAACTCAACGAGAGCGTGGTACTCCAACTCCGGCACAAGTCGATCTCCTGAACACGTGGGCCAGTCTTCGCAGCCGAGCCCTGAGCCTGTAAGGCGCACTGCCGCGCCGGTTATCACGATGATCATCAGTGCCCACAAGGCGAACCTGGTGAACTTTGCGTAGGACTCTGGCTGCACGAGATGAGAGAATACGGCCGAGTCGTCGTAGCCTGCGAGGGTGCTTGAGGCCGCCGCAACCAGCGTTAGCCGTTAGTCACGGTCGTGGCTCACGCTCCCGTTGCCAGCATGACTTCTGTGGCGGCCAGTTCACGGCAGCGAAGTCGCCTTCGGGCTTTTGTGGCTCTGACCAAGCCCCGGGTCGTCGAGTTGTTGCTAGTGACGACCGTGCCCTCAATGATCCTGGCCGAACAGGGCTTGCCGTCCGTGTCACTGATGGCTGCCACCGTGGTGGGTGGTGCTCTTGCGGCTGGTGGCGCCAATGCCATCAACATGTACATCGATCGAGACATCGACAGTGTCATGGATCGCACCCGTCGGCGACCCCTGGTGACGGGTGAGATAGCACCGCGAGAGGCTCTTGTATTCGCCCTGTCGCTCAACGTTGTGGCATTTGTGTGGCTATGGGGCCTGGTGAACCTGCTAGCGGCGTCGTTGACAGCAGCCGCAGCGCTCTTTTATGTGTTCGTCTACTCCTTGTGGCTCAAGCGCACGTCGTCGAGCAATATCGTGATTGGTGGTGCCGCCGGCGCAGCGCCGGTGCTTGTGGGCTGGGCAGCGGTGACGGGCACGCTCGAGTGGCCAGCTCTAGTGCTGTTCGGCTTTATCTTCTACTGGACGCCACCACACTTCTGGGCATTGGCAATCCGTTATCGCAGCGATTATCAGGCCGCAGAAGTACCCATGCTTCCAGCGGTGTCGGGCCTGAGAACCACCACACGGCGGATCCTGGTTTATGCCTTCGTCGTGTGGGCCCTCAGTTTGCTGCTTGCTCCGGTGGCGCAGATGGGCATGTTCTATGTCGTGGCTGCGTTCGGGCTCGGGGCAGGATTCGTGACACTGGCAGCTGGCGTGTACAGACGCCCCGACCCGGAACGCTCGATGCGGCTCTTTGGCTGGTCTAACGCTTACGTGGTGTTGCTCTTTGGATCGATTTCCGCAGACGTGCTGATCCGCAACGGAGTTTCGGTTGTCGGCTGACTCCGCGGCACTGTGTAGCATCGCGCCTCGATGACTTTGACTGAGTCTGCCGTGCCCGCGGCGGCACCCGCTGCCGAGGCAGGCGCCGCCCGACCATCTAACGCGCCGGCAGCAGCCACCGGTCTGGCTGTTCCGGTCACAACTTCTGATGCTGTAGTCATAGGCAGATTGTTCATGGGTGTGTCGCTGCTGGCGGCACTCGGCACCGCTGTAATCGGTGTGCTGGTAGCCGTCGAGCGCCTCGACGACGCTCAGTTTTCAGATGTGCTGGGCGGATTCAACTCGTACTTCCAGATGTGGACGCTTCATCGTCTGGGCTTCATGTTGCTTGTGGTTGTGCCGTTGATGCTCGGCCTGGCAATGGTGGTGGTGCCGTCACAAATCGGGGCACGCAACCTGGCCTTCCCACGGGCGGCGCTGGCGTCGTTCTGGTCGTGGCTGATCGGCGGAATTATCACTGTCGTGTCGGTGTTCTCCGGGGGCGGTTGGGGTGCCGTCGACGGGGTCAGTGCGAACGAGCGTGACGCCATAGCACTCACACTTCTGGGAACGGCAATGCTGATCGTGTCGCTATTGGTTGGCGCTCTCAGCCTTGCAACCACGATCATTTCATCGCGGGCAGCGGGTGTGAGCCTTGCCGATGTGCCAGCGTTTGCGTGGTCGATGCTGGTGGCGAGCACCGTTTGGCTATTGACCTTGCCGCTGGCCGTAGCCAACATCGTGTTGATCTACGCCGACTTGCGCGGCCGTGACCCGATTGCGTTCGGGCAGCCGGGCGAGATCTGGTTGCAGCTTGACTGGCTAGTTGAGCAACCGGCGGTGTATGCCATGGCCATCCCGGCAGCGGGGATTGCAATCGATGCGATCTCGTCCAAGCTCGGTTCAAAGCTGGCGCGGCCCGAAGCCGTGTTTGTAATCGTCGGACTCTTTGGGCTTCTGGCTGTTGGTGGTTGGAGTCAGGACTTTTTCACCGCGCCGAGCGACTACCGAGACAATCTCATCTATGTGCTGGTCGGGCTCGCCGCAGTTATTCCTGTCGTTGGAACACTTGGTGGCATCGGCGAACTGCTTGCTCGTGGGCAACGCAGCTTGGCAAATCTGACCTCTGCCCAAGTCGTGGGATCGGTTGCTGCGGTGTTGCTGTTGGGCATCGCAACTCTGTCGGGAGCGTTGCGTGTGATCGAGCCACTCGACTTGCTTGAGACGTCGGCTAGTTCCGCTGTGTTCTTGGCAGTTGTAGCGGTGTCGCTGGCGGCTGGGGTTGCGGGTTTGTGGTGTTGGAGTAACCAGATTGCGGGCCGGGAGCCACGGGAGGCGGTAGGCAGAACGGCAGTGGTGTTGTTGCTCGTTGGCGGTGCCGTAGCTGCAATCGTTGAGTTGATCGGAGGCTTCGACGGCCGGGGATTGCCGACTCGCATTGTGTTTACAACGGCCGAAGCGTCTCCTGCCGTTAGTTCGCTTCAACAAGTACTAAACGCGGGTGCGCTTGTGGGTGCGATCGCCATTGCCGTTGCGATCTTGGTTGCACTTGGGCCTGCATTCTCGGCGCTGCGTGCATCGTTGTCGGGTGCGAGTGCCACTGCTGCTGTCAGTGAGGCGTCATCATGAAAACAACTGCGCTCCCGGTTCCCTCCCTAGCACGCCCACGCACTGTGGTCGTGGGTGCCCTGCTAGGCACGGTGGCCGTCTTTATGGCGTTCGGTGGTCTCGTCTCGCTATATGTGCAGCAGCGTCAGCAGACCCGCAGCGCTGGTGAGGAGTGGTTCCCTGAGGGAAGCATCGAGATGGGCCCAGCCGGCATGATGATGATGACGCTGGTGCTGTCGATGGTGACAGTGCAATGGGCGGTGCAAGCAGCTCGCACGCATGATCGTCCCCATGGATTCATCGCACTCGGGGTCACGCTGCTGTTCGGTGCAGCTGTAATCAACCAGTTCTGGTTTGTGTATCAAGACACCGCATTTGCGATTGACGCCGGACGTGCAGAACTGATGTTCTATGTGGTGACTGGGTCATTCATTGCGATGCTCATCGGTGCCATGGCAATGATGACTGTTGTCACGATCAGAGCTTTGCTGGGGCCATTCGGTCGGGGCTTAGCTCATGCGGTGCAGGGAGCCGCATACTTCTGGCACGCTTGTGTTGTGTGCTACTTCCTTGTGTGGTACGGCGTCTTCATAACCAAGTAGCGGCTCGTGTTTACCACTGGATTCAAACTCTTCTTCGGGCTCTTCGCAGCCTTCACGGTTGCGGCAATCCTTTACGGGTATGCGACGGGCGGTGACATCGTCGGGCCTATCTCGCTGGGCTGGAAAGGCGGTGTTGGCGACCACATTGGTTACGGGATTCTGGTAGCGCTTTCGGGGGCTTCTCTGGGATTGAGCCTCGTGGTGGTGTCATACCGGGATGCCGATGCAGAGGCACAAGCACACCTACTCGGTGTCGACGAAGACGAACTAGAACCCACAAACGAAGTCGTTGGAACGTTCTGGCCGGTCGTGGCGTCCTTTGGTGCAGGTACCGCAGTTGTTGGGTTGGTGTTGCATCCCGTCGTTTTCATTCTCGGTCTGGCCCTGGTGGCTCTGTCATTGATCGAATGGACGATGGATGCCTGGGCAGATCGTGCCACCGGTGATCCGGCCGTTAATCGTGATCTGCGCAACCGGATTATGGCTCCGATCGAGATCCCAGTCATTGGCGCGATCTCGATCGGAGTGATCGTGCTAGCGGCCTCAAGGATCATGCTTACAGTCTCGAAACTGAATGCGGTGTGGGTAGCTGCGATCGTCTCGACTGTGATCCTTGCGGGGGCTGTGGTTTATGCATACCGTCCGGGAACGGGCCGGAGACTCATTCGTGCCTTAGGAGTGCTCGGTGCCTTAGCTCTGCTTGTCGCCGGTGTTGTGTCTGCGGCCGTTGGAGAGCGTGAGTTTCACCCGCATGAACCCGATGCCCACCATGAAGAAGAGACCCACGATGAAGCAGACGCTTCAGACGCTTCAGGGGGAGCCGACCATGGTTAGTAGAGGCAGAACCGCTGTCGTTTTGCTGCTAGCCGCACTGTCAGCACTGATAGCGGGATGTGCCTCGGATGCTGAGCTTGACACCTTCGCACCACAAGGCCCGATCGCCAAAGATCTCCACTCCAAGGCCGTGTTGCCGGTGTTCTGGATTGCGGCGGTCGTCTTTGTTGGAATAACGGTGGCGATGGTCTGGCTGATCTGGCGACATCGAGTCAAGAGTTACGACGCCGATGATGATTGGCCGGCACAAACACATGGTCATGTGCCTCTTGAGATCGGCTGGACTGCTGGTTTCTTTGTCACGATGGCAGCCGTCGCTGTGATCATGTTGCTGGCGCTTCCAACAATCGACGGCACCAGAGCTAACGCCACTGAAGTGCGTGTCGATGGCAAGACTGTGATGTGGGAGCCGACTGTTGTTGTGGTCGGCAATCAGTGGTGGTGGGAGTTCCGCTATTACTTCTCTGATCAGGTTGACTTGGGTGATCTGCGTGAAGTGGGTGACGCCAAGGCTCTTCCACCGGCCGACATCGTCACCTCGGGACAGATGGTTATCCCCACAGGCGAAGAGATCGAACTCATCGTCACTTCACGTGATGTGATTCACTCGTTCTGGATACCTGCGCTGAATGGTAAACGAGACGCAGTTCCCAACAAGTTCACGCCCTGGAAGGTTGAGGCGTCTGATCCGGGCGTGTACTTCGGTCAATGCACCGAGTTCTGCGGGCTGTCGCACTCACGCATGCGGATGCAGGTTGTTGCATACACCCCATCAGACTTCCAGCAGTGGGTTGACGCTTCGACACAAGATGCTCCAGAGCCGGTCACCGATGAAGCCGCTGTCGGAATGGAAGTTTTTGCTGGGATCTGCACCTCATGTCATCTTGTTGAAGGGATGAACGATGAGACTTATGCCGAGGTCGGTGCGGATCAGGCTTCGGGTGCTGCACCGAACTTGACGCACTTCGCTAACCGTTCGACCTTTGCTGGTGGTGTGTTCAACACTTACAACGCCGACGGTTCGCTAAACCGGGTTGACCTTGAAGCGTGGCTGCGCGATCCAGGTGAACTCAAAGCCAACTACACCGAACCAGGCGAGCAGTATCGAGGTATGCCCGACCTCGACTTGAGCGAGCAGCAGATTGATGACCTAGTTGCTTACCTTGCGGGTCTCGGCCAGAGGCCACCCGCTTGGGTCATCGCAGCAACTCAGGTGGACGACGATCACGATCACCACAGCTGAGTTGTGACGGTGATGTCAAGGGTGAGCAGCTGAGGGAGGAACTTCAAGAATGGCGATCACTGAGCAGGAACCCCTTGCGTTAACGACCGGGGAACAGTCGCAATACGTTGAGCGGCCGCTGGGCATCTTTACTCGCCCGCAGGCTGGTCGGGGTTGGCGTGACTGGCTCAGCACCGTCGACCACAAGCGCATCGGGATCCTTTACGGCGTTTCGGCGATGTTCTTCTTCCTTGTGGGCGGTGTGGAAGCGCTGCTGATCCGCTTGCAACTCTCTGCGCCTGAAGGGTCTGTGCTGAGTGCCGATGTGTACAACCAGGTGTACACCATGCATGGCGTCACGATGGTGTTCCTGTTCATCATGCCGCTGGCTGCCGCCTTCGCGAACTACTTTATCCCACTGCAGATCGGCGCACGAGATGTGGCATTCCCTCGCTTGAACGCTCTGTCGTTCTGGATCTGGCTATCCGGTGCGATCTTCTTGAACACCTCTTGGATTGTCGGCGGTGGTGGCGCTGACTGTGGTTGGTTCTGTTACTCACCAAATAGCGGGGTTGCTTTCTCGCCGAGTCACGGTGTGGACTTTTACGCGATCGGTTTACAGATCCTTGGTGTGGCGTCGCTGGTCTCCTCTGTCAACTTGATCGTTACGTGTCTGAATATGCGAGCCCCGGGCATGACGCTGATGCGTATGCCTGTGATGACGTGGATGCTGCTGATCACCCAGTTCCTGTTGCTGTTTGCATTGCCGGTGATCACAGTGGCGCTATTCCTGCTGATGTTTGACCGGCTCTTCGATGCTCAGTTCTTCAATCCTGACGCCGGTGCTGATCCGCTGCTGTGGCAGCACCTGTTCTGGATATTCGGTCATCCAGAGGTGTACATCATCATCCTGCCCGCGTTCGGCGTTGTGTCTGAAGTGATCCCCACGTTCAGTCGCAAACCATTGTTTGGGTACGAGTTCATGGTGTTTTCGGGAATCGCTATCGGGTTCATGGGCTGGGGTGTGTGGGCTCACCACATGTTCGTGTCCGGGATAGGACCGATCTCTGTTGCGGCGTTCTCGTTATCGACAATGTTCATTGCCGTACCAACGGGGGTGAAAGTTCTCAACTGGCTTGCCACGATGTGGGGAGGCAAGTTGCGGTTCACGGTGGCGATGAAGTTCGCCGTCGCGACCGTTGCGATGTTCACAATTGGCGGACTCTCCGGGGTGACCCATTCCGTTGCACCTGCTGATACTCAACAGACTGACACCTACTACATTGTCGCTCACTTTCACTATGTGATCTTTGGTGGAGGTGTGCTTGGCCTGTTTGCGGGGCTCTATTTCTGGTGGCCCAAAATCTGGGGACATTTCCTCAACGAGAGGCTCGGTAACTGGAACTTCTGGCTCATGGTCGTGGGGTTCAACCTGACATTTGGCCCCATGCACGTGTTGGGTCTTCAGGGAATGTCTCGACGCATCGATACTTACGCTGCCGGTTACGGGTTTGAGTTCTGGAACATGGTGGCAACGATCGGCTCGTTCATGATTGCTGTGTCGGTGTTGGTGTTCTTGATCAACATCGTCAAGTCCAAACGCGATGCTCCGCACCTGCCGGCACCGGGCCCTGACCCATGGGATGCTCGAGCCCTGGAGTGGTCGATCCCCTCTCCGGTGCCGGTTCACAACTTTGATGAGGTGCCAGTTGTCCATAGTCGTGACGAGTGGTGGCACCGCAAGTACACCGAAGACGATGACGGCAAGGTGCTGCGGGTAGCGACCGTCGAAGAGGCCGCACAGACCGGTGATGCCACTGATGTCCACCTGCCGTCGCCGTCGTTCTGGCCGCTAGCAGTTGCGGTGGGGTTGCCGCTGATCGGTTATGGATTAATCTTCAATCTCTGGTTGGCGCTGCTGGGTGCGGTTGTGACCCTGTGGTCGCTGTACTCGTGGGCGATGGAACCGGTTGATGATCCCGATGCTGCGCATGGCCACCACGGCGATGACGATCATGACTCGCCGGATGGTTCGTCCAGCGATCACCAAGATGTTGCTGTGACTTCTAGTCAAGGTGCCTACTGATGAGCGCTGAAACAGTCACGGTTGAGGCCGCCCAGCACGATGGTGGCGCTGAGGACCACGGTCATGAGCACGACCCGCATGCCACTACGACAGGGCTGTCGCATACCAAGCTCGCCATGTGGGTGTTTCTGGGCTCGGAATGCTTGCTGTTCGGTGGGCTGATTTCCACCTACTTGCTCTACAAGACCCGGGGGAATGGCAGGACGCTGCCTACTGACGTCTTTGACATCCCGTTCACGTCTGTCAGTTCCTTCGTGCTGTTGATGAGTTCGCTGACGATGGTGTTAGCGCTATCAGCAGTTACCCGGGGCGAGCCCGAAGTCGGGCGCACCTGGCTGCTAGCGACAGCTTTGCTTGGAGCGGTGTTCATCGGTGGGCAGGTGTATGAGTTCACCAGCTTTGTGCGAGAAGGTGTGGCTTTCACGACCAACCCGGCAAGCAGTGCGTTCTTTACGCTCACGGGCTTTCACGGGGTACACGTGAGCCTTGGCATTGTCATGTTGATGTCACTCTTTGTGGCGTCACTCAAAGGCAAAGTCACGCAGCGCAACGCTGAAACGGTCGAGATCGTCGGCCTGTACTGGCACTTCGTTGACGTGGTGTGGATCTTCATCTTCACAGTCATCTACCTGATCCCTGCTGACTGATTTGGAGGTGCTGGCATGACCGAAACCGTCACCACAGAGTCGTCTGAATTGCACGACGCCGACCATGCAGAGGATCACGAAGAGGGTCACAGTCACCCTTCGGACTGGGCTTATGTAAAGATTGCACTTGTTCTGGCGGCAGTCACCGCCCTAGAAGTGTTTACGTACTTCAGGTCGGTGCTTGACTGGGGCGCCGCGCTGGTGCCCTCGTTGATCGTGATGATGATCGTGAAGTTCTATTTGGTGGCGACCTGGTTTATGCATCTGCGCTTCGATAGCAACCTGTTCGCCAAGATGTTCACGACAGGCTTGATTCTCGCTGTTGGCGTCTATGTGGTAACGCTGGCGGCGTTCGAGTTCTGGTTCTAGTTGCTAGCGGCTTAGCGCCGGTGCAGTGAGCCGCACCGCGCGGTCCGGTCAAGAGCGAGCTGTGGGTTGTGATCAGCGGTAGTCCCGGCGTCGGTATCGGGATTAAATGTGAATGTGTTAGCAGTTAGCGACGCTTGGCGCTACCAGTTCCACCCTGAAGTGTGGCTGATGATGGCCGCACTCGTTGGTCTCGGCTTCTACGTGGTGAGAGTCGTGGCTCCGGTGGCTCCTGGCGTTGGCAGTGTTGTGGTGACAAAGCGCCAGCGACTCTGTTTTGTGGCTGCTGCGGTGTTGCTGTGGGTCTCGGCGGATTGGCCGATGCATGACATCGCCGAGGAGTACCTGTATTCGGTTCACATGATTCAGCATCTGCTGATCAGCTTTGTGGTGCCTCCGCTTCTGTTGATGTCGGTACCCGAGTGGCTTGCCCGCTTGATCGTGGTAGACGGCTCTCGCACACAGAAAGTCGTCCGCCGGCTAGTGCATCCACTGATCGCAGGCCTTGCTTTCAATGCGCTACAGGCTTTGATGCACTGGAACACGCTGGTTGAGTGGTTGGTGCGAAGTGGTCCGTTCCACTACGCCATGCATCTGTTGATGTTCACGAGCGCTCTGGCGATGTGGATGTGCGTGGTTGGCCCGTTGCGAGAGTTCCAATTGTCGGAACCGGCCAAGATGGTGTACCTGTTCGCCATGTCAATCGTCCCCACGGTTCCGGCTGCGTGGCTCACGTTTGCTGAAGGCTCCGTGTATCCGGTTTATGATCACGCCCAGCGTCTCTGGGGGATCTCAGTGGCTGCCGATCAACAGGCTGCTGGCGCTGTAATGAAGGTGTTGGGCGGGCTGTATTTGTGGTCAATCATTGCCGTAAAGTTCTTCCGTTTCTCGGCAGTGCAACGCCGAGCTGACGCTGAGTCAAGGCGGCAGCGACGGCTCGCTCAGACGCTTACCACCGCAGACGTTGAGGCCGAACTCGAACGCCTAGGATCCCCACCCTCCGAGCCTCGCCTGTAATTCTTAGCCCTTGCCACATCTTTAGCATCATTTCCACATATCCGTGAACATGTGGATGTGTCGTAGCATCATTGAGTTGCGGAGGGGCTAGATGAAGGCACAACGCAGGACGAACACTCTGATGACTGAAACACGTGAGTTCACTCTGGATGACGTTGACCTAGCCATCATTAAAAGGCTCGTAGAGGACCCAAGAGTTAGTTATGCAAATCTTGCGACTACCGCTGATCTGTCCGCAGCGGCAACAAAAACCCGTTTACAGCATCTGCGCGAACACAAGTGTTTGACGATCATGGGGAGAGTCGATCCTGCTGTGTTGGGCTATGGCATGTTTGCCTTTGCGTTCCTCGAGGTGAGCGGTGATGCCCATGAAGCCGCCGGAAAGCTTGCTGCGTTGCCTGAGACCGCATTCATCGTGATCGTTGGCGGTAGTGCCAGCTTGATCGTTGAGTTAAGGGGAAGGGATTGGCGCCACCTTGCCCGTGCTGTCAAAGATGTGCGCCGTATCCCTGGTCTACATGACGTGAAGGTGGCTGTGCTTGTGGCACATCACAAGCAAGACTGGTCACGGCTGCCCAGCGGTTCAACGGATATCGTCGGCCGGGAGCATCAGTCACCTCTGAATCTGGATGAGATTGACCTTGACATCTTCAAGGTCCTGGCTAGAGATGGCAGAGCAAGTTTCGCCGACATCAGCCGGGAGGTGTTGGTGCCGCAGGGCACAGCTCGCCAGCGAACTCTGCGACTGTTCGATGCTGGCGCCGTGACAGTCCAGACAATCGTGAGCGCTGGTGTGCGAGGTCTCGCGGGTTACGCGGCCGTTGGTCTGACGACGACCGGTGGTTCTGATGCAGTTGCAAAACAAGCAGCCGAACTTGCGCAGGTCGCATTGGTAGCGACTGTTATCGGGGCGTTCGATGTGGTCGTGGAGTTCGGCTACCGAGACGCAGATGAGCTCGGGCTGACTTTCGATCGGCTACGAGCAATCGAAGGCGTGAAGCACCTCGAGCCCTTCGCCTATCTCGCTGAACTCAAGGAGTCCATGGACGCCGGCCTCTGGTAATCCGTCAAATTCCTCCAGAAATGACAATTCCGCAGCCACCCAACCATCCAACACCATTTCCATCACCCCGGACCAGGTAGGCAGTGTCCGAAATGTCCGTCTAAGCGTATCTGTGATGCGAATTTCTTTGTTGAGTTTCACAAACTGAGCTATGTCAGTCTTGACACATGGGATCAATCGTCACATACTCTCCTTCAACGATCATTACCAAACGGGTGGTGACAATGAGGAGCAGCATACGTGACAACTGATCATCGAGCGGCCAAACAGATACTTGCTGTTGGTATCAGTGTTCTATCCTGGGCCAGCCTCTCGTGTGGCTCAACAGATGTTTCCGAAGATACAGCACTCGAACCGGTATTGGATGCTGAGAGTCTTCAAGCTGTGATTCGTGAGCAGACAGCGCTATTCAATGAGGCTGAAGAGCGGTTACAGGCTTGCCTCCGAGAAGAAGGTTTTGACTATCAACCAGCCACGGTCAAGGTGGTAGTGACATCTGAACATGGTGGTCTTCGATCTTTGGAGGAACAGTTCAAGACTGTGGGATATGGGATTGTCTCCGGCGAGGCTGACATGGGAGTTGAAGCGTTCATTTTGCCCGGAAATGTGCCGAGCGCTCAACAGGAAAGCTATCTGAAATCGATCTATGAGGAAGGTCCATGTTCGGATCTCTTGAATGTGGTTGAAATCCATGAGAACATTAGAGCGTATCAGGACTCACTGCCCGAAATCTCGGAGGAACTCGCACAGTGCATCATGGCAGACCAGAAGTTCATAGAGGCGCAGGAGGCCTGGAGGCAGTGTATGAGTGATGAGGGATACCCCTATGACTCGTCCATTGAAGCGTTTGATGACATCGAAGCAAGGCAGACTTTCCTACCAACTGGTGATGACAGGCCGGAAGCGAGAGTCCAATTGGCGGAATTAGAGCGAAAAATAGCTTCGGCTGATTGGGACTGCCTTACGGAGCACACTCTTCCTGTCTTGGAAGAATGGACAGAATCATGATGAGAGATCCGATGTCAACTCGTTCTCGAGTTGCGTATTGCTATCTTGTAACTTCGGGCTTATAACAGAATCCTGTTAGGAGGAGATTCATGAAGAAAAACAAGGTCATTGTCAGTTTCGCCTTAACTGCTCTTGTCTGGAGTCTCGCAGCTGGATGTAGTTCCAGTTCGGATGACAGTGAGAGTGTTGTCATGCCGTTGATCAGTTACGAGCACTCAGGTCAGATGTATTGCATTGCGACTTCGACGGATCGTGTCTTCATAGCTGAAATAGGTGAGGGTGGTGAGTGCGGTGAGGAATTCGCTGCTGCTGGCGATATGTATGAGCCGATGGGCATGGGTGCTGGATTCAATGTCGGATCCGCAGTCCTTGATGAATCGGTCATTCAAGAGGCAAAGGCGTGGTATTCGGCACCCGGACCGATCTTCTTCTTCGTGTCGTATCCATCGGATGGGCAATCACCCGAACTGCGATCTGCCGACGCGGACACGGAGTACCCGTTTACGTCCATGATCGAAGGTGATCATGTGTCGGTAGCTGTAACGATGATCCCTAAGACCGACCCTGAAGATGCATTTGAGTTGCGGGTGGGTGATCAACTGACCCCCATCACCATTTCAGATCTATGGGTTGGTGGTGTAGGTGGCTTCAGTGAGATTGATGGACCGATTACGATCGGCCGAGAGATTGTCTCCTAATATCGTGTACTGTCTGATGCGCGGGGCGTCGCGTCTGATTGCCGTTTGTATTGTGGCTCTTCTGTCGCTAACACCATTAGCCACTGCACAGCCACCATCTCACTCCGATGCTGGCGTGCAACTGACTATTGCCGTTACCTCGAGCGTAAACATGGTTGGAGGCGCAACGGAAGTAACCGTGCGAGCGCTTGACTCCAACGGTGAACCCGTTGCCGGATTGCTTGCCCAGTTTCTGCTGGAGTCCACCGGTATAGGTCTGTTTGGCGGGATCCTGGGAGCGAGCGGAGGTGTGCTCGTGGTTGTGGGGGTGGCTGCGGTCAACAGCTGGACACCGGTGATCGAACCCCTTGTTGCTGTGGGTGGCCCGGTCGTTGGCGCCCTGGTTGGCCTGGTAGCGGGCCTGTACCCGGCGTGGCGGGCGAGCTGCCTTGATCCTGTCGAGTCGCTGCGAGCGGCCAACACCTGACTGCTTGCCCGAAGCTCGATGGCTGCAGGTTGTTATTGTCGAGTAGGTCGCAGGATGCGAGCGGAGGCGGTTTAGCGGGGCGGGTCGCGATCCGCGGATGGAGGTTGAGCCGGTACCGTCGCGGTCATGCTTGACCTGCGCCAGTTGCGGGCCGATCCCGATGCCCTCAAGGCAGCCATTTCTCGGCGTGGCGAACCCACCGAACCCCTCGATGAAGTACTAGCCCACGACAAACGTCGGCGTCGCTTGCTCCAGCAGACCGACGAACTGAGAGCTGAAGTCAAGCGGGTGTCTGCCCGGGTTGGTGCTCTCTATCGCGAGGGTCGCGGAAGCGAGGCGACTCCCTTACGGAGCCATAGCCGCGAGCTGGGTGCGCGAATCGACGAAATGGCTGCAGAGGCGAACCAACTCGGTGAGTGGATACGTCGGATACTTCTGTTCGTGCCAAATGCGCCGTCGCCGGAATGTCCTGACGGCTCTACCCCAGCCGACAATGTCATCGTCTCTGTAAAGGGATTTGACGCCGACTCCTACGAATCGCATCACCGGGTGCCGCACTGGCAGACCGGCAACGAACTCGGCATCCTCGATGTGGATCGGGCGGTACGGATGTCGGGCTCGATGTTTGCCATGTACCGCAAGATGGGCGCACGGCTGGTGCGAGCCCTGATCGACTATGGCCTTGATCGCAATCGTGACCTCTATGAAGAAGTGCGACCACCGACGCTTGTACTTACTGAGACCTTGACTAGCACCGGGCATCTTCCAAAGTTCGCCGATGATGCATATCACCTTGAGCGTGACGATCTGTGGGCCATCCCAACCGCCGAGGTGCCTCTGACTTCGCTGATGCGTGGTGAGATTGTTGACGAGTCGCAACTGCCGATCCGGTTGATGGCGCACACATCGTGTTTCCGCCGTGAGGCTGGCTCGGCGGGGCGTGACACACGTGGCTTGTTGCGGGTTCACGAGTTCGACAAGGTCGAGTTGTATGGGTTCTGCACTCCTGAACAGGCCCCCGATTTGCATACTGAGATTCTCGATCGGGCAATTGGTGCGATTGCTGATCTGGGCCTAGCTCACCGGGTGGTTGACCTGTGCGCTGGCGACCTCGGGGGAGCATCTGCTCGCACCTTTGACATTGAGGTGTACGCACCGGGAGTGGATCGCTGGCTAGAGGTCTCCAGTGTCTCGTGGTGTGGCGATTACCAGACGCGCCGTGCCAACATCCGTTTCCGGCCCACCGAGGGAAAGCGCACTCAGATGGTTCACAGCCTCAACGGATCGGGGCTCGCCGTGCCCCGGGTTTGGGCGGCTCTGGTGGAGACATACCGGTGCGCCGATGGCACGGTGACAATCCCGGAGGCATTGCTTCCATATACGGGTGGGATTGACAGGATCGAGTTGCCGGGCTGACGGGTTGCTGTTTGGTTGCTGCGGGAAGTGACGGATTGAGGTTGCGATGACGAGCCGGATCAGGTGGCTTGAGCCGATTCGTGAGGTGATGTCACCCGAGCGATTCGGGTCGGATCATCCGATGAGGGTCGTTACCGCCGAGATCGGTGACGGCCGGGGATGGTCGGACGAGCGGGCAGGTTTTGTGGCGGGCGTGTTCGACACGTTAAGTGAGGGCTGGCACGCTGATCACAGCAGCGATGTGCGCCTTGCATCTCTTGAAGATGCTTTGGACCGTGGCGCGCTGGATGGTGTCACCGACAGTAGTCACATTGTGGAAGTTGGCTGCGGTACCGGTGCGGCCACTGAGCGGGTAGCTGCTCGCTGCCGTGTCTCAGCAGCTTTGGATCTGGCACCGCAGATGCTGGCAAAAACGGATCGGAGGGTTGCGCCGTTCGTCCGTGGCGACGCCGCTTCGCTGCCGCTAGCGACCGGTGCTGCGGATGTGATCGTGCTGGTGAACATGTTCTTGTTCGCAGACGAGTACGCACGGGTGCTCGCACCGGAGGGATGCATCGTGTGGATCAGCACCATGGGTGACGAGACGCCGATCTACATCCCTCCCGAAGACGTAGTCGCTGCCCTTCCGGGAGAGTGGGAGACCACCGGAAGCTACGCTGGGACTGGACTGTGGCTAGTCGCTCGACGATCATCTGCGGCTGGGTAATCGTCTAGATGGAAATGCCAAGTGCTGCGGCACACACTCCACCCACCACGGTGACCATCACATAGATCACCGCTCGCACATAGCTGCGCTTCGCTAGCAACACGACATCGTCAGCGAACGTCGAGAAAGTAGTCAGAGCCCCCAGACCGCCAACACCAAAAACGGTCACTACAGGTTCGTCAAGTCCGACAAGTAGCCCCAGAGCGAAGGCCCCCACGAGGTTCACAGCCAGCGTCCCCAGCGGACGTGGCAGTCGTGCCGACACCTGCCAGCGCAGAACCGCTCCAGCGGCAGCAGCCACAACAAACAGAACCGGAGTCAAGCCGATCCCCCAGAGGGCAACAGCGCGAGTCGAGGTGCCACGTGAGCTGTGATGAACAGAACCGGTGTCACGCGGGCCGCTCTGGGAGCACTCTGGCTGCAAGAGAGCGACCCGCGAGCAATGCTGTAAGTGCACTCAACACACAGACGACAGCTATGGCTGTGGCTACAAGCAGACCAGAGTCTTGCCCGGACTCCGCAGCTAGCACTGCGAATGCTGAGAAGGTGGTAAGGCTGCCACAGAATCCTGTTCCCAGGGCGTCACTCAATGTTGACCAACCCTTGAGACGGCCAGCGAACACTACGAACCCCAGCATCAACGAGCCTGCCGTGTTGACTGCCAGCAGAGCCAACAGACCTGCCGTGTCGGCATCCAGGAGTTCGCCAACGACCCAGCGCAATTTCGCTCCAGCAACACCGCCGATGGCTACCCCGGCAACGGAAGCGGCTCGCACGGCCGCAAGTTAGCCCTTCTAGAGTCGCGCCATGGATCTTGCCGAGATGCGTGAGCATTACTCCGAGATGGGTCTGCAGCGAGCCGATCTTGTTGACGATCCGATCGAACAGTTCAGGCGCTGGTTCGATGACTGGCTCGCGGTCAAGCCCTATGACGTCAACGCTGTGATCCTTGCCACAACCGACACCGAAGGCTTGCCGTCGGCCAGAGCCGTGCTGCTAAAAGGTCTCGACGAGCGAGGCTTCGCCTTCTACACAAACAGACGATCAGCTAAGGGAAAGGATCTGGTGGCCTCACCCGTCGCCGCGCTGTGTTTCTTATGGCATCCACTTGAGCGTCAGGTGCGAGTCGTCGGCCGGGTGCGACATCTTCCCGAAGGCGAGAGCGACTCGTACTTCAACTCCCGTCCACGAGGCGCCCAGATCGCTGCAGTTGCTTCACCCCAGTCTGAGATCATCGCCGATCGAGCCGAATTGGAACGTCTCACGGCTCAAGTTGAGTCGCGCTACGCACCTGAAGCGCCCGTGCCACGTCCATCGCATTGGGGTGGGTATCTGGTTGAACCCGACACTGTGGAGTTCTGGCAAGGGCGGCGCAACCGTCTCCACGATCGTCTCCGCTACCGTCGAGTCAGCTCCGCCGGTCGGGGCGGCGCAACGAACTGGGCTGTCGAACGTTTGGCGCCTTAGCGTGCTGGAGTCCTAGGCGGCCAAACGCCAGTCATTTACCGCCTCAACAAGGCAGTTAATCAGCGAGCTCACCTGTGTGGCGCGCGGTGTGCCCTCATGGTCTGACCAGTTGCGGGCTTCCCGGTTCCAGCGAAGCGTCGGCGGCAGTTCCAACTGCACACCAGCGCGCTCTGGCAGGTTCACCGGGTTGGCTGGATGTAATCCTTCAAGTCCCGGGGGAATCTCAGAGATCTTGTCCACGATCCCGAATTTGGAAGGCAAACTGCGACGCAAGTACCCCGAAAGGTGATGCGCTAAGGCACGGTTCTGGCCACCAAGCAACACTCTCCAGAACTCGTTCTCGCGCCCGTATCCGTGAACTGCGATCACGGTATGCACATGTCTGAGAAAGCGACTCAACAAGGTGGAATCTTCTGGTTGCATCGCTGTCGAGGCCAGATGAAACCTCAGAGGTGAACGCTGCACGACCGTGTACAGCGAGGAGCCGGTCCGTTCAGCAACCTCGGCAGCAATCACATCGGTAGTTCGCTCAAGGTTGCCACCATGAAACGCCATCAACCCGAAGCCACTCCGCAACTCACACGTCTCGGAGACACCTCCATGTGCGAGCAACTCACGAAGGCTGCCTTCAAAAGTTGTTACCGGTGTGTCAGTCGGCAGGGCCATGGCGGTACTTGCGTTTGAGTGTCAGCCAGCGGCTCCAAACCACCAGGGCTGTCAGAGCAATCTCCAGTGGGACACCGAACCTCAGGGGGTCGCTCAACCAGTGGCCGACACGCTCCGGCCAGCCGGCGAGGAAGCGCAGTAGCGGCAGCACCACGAACTCGCCCTGGTTGAAGCCGAACTCGACTGCGAGGTACACAGCCACATAGCACTCGGTGACGAAGCGGCGGCGGGCGCCGGGTGGTTCGCTGCCCCTCCACCCCCACAACAAGGCACCAAGCACGCCTAAGGCGCACAACACACCGAGACGTTCTGGCGTTGTGTCGTTAATCCAGACGCTTACGGTGGTCTGGAACTCGCCGAATTGTTCGACAAATACATTGCTAGCGGTTGCGTCGTTGATGATCCGTACTTCCCACCAGCCGTAGTTGACGAGGTAGAAGCCCGAGGCCACCAGCACTAGACCTGAGATCGGGTTGATCCAGCGGAACATCTTGCGCATCACGCCCACGACGCTGGTGCGAGCGAGGGCCAAGGCGAGGGTGAGGAACGTCAGCACGGCTCCCATGCCGACGCCGTAAGCGACAAAGTTGGCGGTGCCGTTGGCCACACCGTCCTGGGAGAAACTTGATGCCACTGCGGCGATGAACAGTCCGATCGTGCACGACAGCGACACCACGGCGTAGCTGATGCCGAAGAGCAGCACCGACACAAGGCTGCGGCTGCCAGTGCCCAGGTTGAGTTTCGGGAGCCGCAGGTTGAGCGTGCGACCGCCGAGCATGGCGACTCCGAGAGCGAACATGGCAACGCCGATTGCGATCGTCACGTAGCCGATCCGGTTGAGAACTGCACCCTGGCTCAACACCGTCTCGAACAGCAGCCCAAAGGCGCCGAACACGGCCACGAAACCTGCGGTGAGCGTCAACGCCACGACGATTGCCCGCAACACAGCCGCCAAGCTCGTGCCTGCTTGTTGCGAGGACGCATCGGCGGCGTTGCCTGCGCTTTGCTGCGGTTCGGCTCCTATGAAATAGGACAAGTAGGCGGGCAACAAAGCGAACCCGCACGGGTTGAAGGCCGCTACCAGTCCGAGCGAGAAGGGATATGCGAGAGTGGCAAAATCCATGCTGACTACCTCGCTATCCGCTCGTCGCTAGCTCAAAGATTGCATTGACTCGTTCGGTGAGCCCGTCTGCGTCGAGCGCTCCAGCAAACACGCTCAACAGTTCACCATCCTCAGACACGAACGCCGTGGTGGGCATGGCGAAGCTGCCCGTGGCTTCGTACACCTCTAGATCGGGATCCCAGCCGGTCTCATATGTCACCCCGGTGCGGTCGACCAGGGCAATTGCGTCGTTGATGTCGTGGTCTTGGGAAAGTCCCAGGAATGCGACCTCGCTGCCGATGTCCTCAAACACGGACTGAAACTCGGGCATCTCTCGCACACAAGGCGGACACCACGAGGCGAAGAAGTTCACGACTAGAGGTTGCCCGGCGGCCTCGCCGATGGTGGCGGTGCCACCGGAGAGTCGCTCGAAGGTGAGTTGCGAGAGGTTGACCGAACTGGTGCTATTCACGCCGTCGATCAGGTTGACGTCGAGAGGACTCTCCGGATTGGTGGCGCTGTTCACCTCGACACCGGCGTTCAAGTCGACACCTGCGTTCACGTCCACTCCAGTGGTCAGGTCGGCACCGTCACGGCTCAACATAATCTTGGGGATCGCTTCTTCATCAGTTTCATCGTTGGCGGCATTTGCGTAACTGCAAGCGGCCGCAGCTGCTAGTCCCAACAGTGTCACAACAACCCCAACGACCACTGCGCTTGCCTGAACCGGGATTCTGACGTTGCTCTTACGCCAGCGACCGGTCGTCACGCTTGACTCCCGCCAACGACTGGCAACCGTTAGCTGTCTCCTAGGCGGTAGTACAGCAGGCCGTCACCGTTTCGCTTCGAATCTGTTTCACCAGTCACCCGGAGATGCTCAAGATGAGCGAAGGTCTCACTGGCTGCCATCTGCCCCCACGCTCGGGGAGAGAACAGTTCCTTCATGTAGGCCTCAACCGGTGCGTATCCGAGTTGACGGGCCGCGGCTCGCAAGATGTCAAGTCGCTCAAGGTGGTGATGATGGATCGAATCGGTCCGCTTGCGTAGATCGCCGAAAGGATGGCCATGAGCTGGCAGGCACACCGTGACGCCCTCAAATGACCCCACCCGAGCGAGTGAGTCAAAGAAGGCTGCTAGCGGGTCGCTGATCTCGGTTGATCCTGCGATGTGAGGGGTGATCGTCGGCAACACGTGGTCGCCGGAGAGCAACACACCCTCGGCGGGGTCCCACAGGCACAGGTGGTCAAGCGTGTGGCCCGGAGTGTGGACGGCGAACCACTCTCGACCCGCCATCATCACCGGATCGCCCTCGGCTACCAGGGTTGTCGGTCGTGGTATCCGGAAGCGGGGAGCGTTGTTGCCGCCGTCAGCTTGAATCCATAGGTATATGGCTTCGTCGGGTGGTGGCTCACGTGGCGTGCCCCAAGGCGTCGGGCCGTGCGCAGCCAGTTTCTGCTTCCACAGTGCCACTAAGTCTTCGGGTTCGAGCTCAAGCAGATCAAGATCAATGTCAGCGTTTGCGTGGTTGGCAGCGGCACTAGCTGCGAAGGCGTGGTGCGCCACGAGTTGCGCTCCGGTCTCTTCGCGCAGCTGGTGACTTCCGCCGTAGTGGTCGGGATGCGAGTGAGTGATTATCGCTGTGTGAACCCGCTTCAGTGGTATTTCAGCTTGCTTAAGACGCCTAAGCAGCGCGGTCCACGACTCGCTACCAGGAAGACCCGGATCAACAAGCACTGCGCCTTTGTTGTCTATGAGCGCGTAGCAATTGACATGACCGAGCCCTGGCATGCTCACAGGCAACTGCATGCGCAACACTCCCGGAGCTACCTCAGTGACCTCCGAAGATGCAGGTTCTTGTTCCTGTTTGGTGTAGGTCGTGGTGTGTGTATTTGGGGTCATTGCTTGGGCGTTCAGTTGGGGGTCTGTGAGGCGTCGGCCGGGCGGTTGCCGCCGATGAAGCCAGCAGTGCGATACCAGCGAAGTTCGTTGACGCTTTCTGTGATGTCGTCAAGTGCCCGGTGTGAATTGGCCTTCTTGGGTGCTTGCTTGTATGTGTCGGGATGCCAGCGTCGTGCCAGTTCCTTGATTGAGGAGACATCGATCGACCGGTAGTGCAGGTAGTTGTCAATTTCGGGGAGGTAACGAGCCAAGAAGCGTCTATCCGTTTCGATGGTGTTGCCACAGAGTGGCACTGGATCGTCCTCACTGAGGTTTTCCTGCAGGAACTCAAGTACTTGTTTGCCAGCTTGAGAAAGTGAGATTGTTGACGCTCGAACTTGATCGATCAGGCCACTGCGGGTGTGCATTTTCTGCACGACATCACCCATGAGTTCGAGTGCTTCCTCGGGTTGATGGATGACAAGATCGGGGCCGGCGGCGACGAGATTCAAGTCGTCGTCGGTCACTAGAACAGCGATTTCAAGGATCACATGTCGGGACGGGTCGAGCCCGGTCATCTCAAGATCCATCCAGGCAAGCACCGGCCGCAGGATAACTACACGCCACGCCCACACACTTGTGGTGTCTTCGGAGATGCTTGTTCTGGCGGTATGACTTCTGGTGTCATGACGCTTGAGTTGGCAGCTGAGCGCGCTGACGTTGTGTCCCCCAAGGTTGTAGTGGGCGGTGTCGGCTACTGTCGGTCGGTGCTGCGAGTTCCTATCCGTCAACTCGATGCGGAACTAGAAGTACCTGCTTATGCCCACCCAGGTGACGCAGGTCTTGACTTGCGTGCCCGCCGTGATGTGGTTTTGCGGGCTGGTGGTGGGCGCAGCTTGGTGCCGATGGGTGTGGCGGTCGCAATCCCCACGGGTTATGCGGGTCTGTTGTTGCCTCGCAGCGGACTATCGCTGAAACATGGGATTACATGCCTAAACAGTCCCGGGCTCATCGACTCGGGCTATCGCGGCGAACTCAAAGCGCTACTCGTCAACACCGATCCCGAGCAAGACTTCAAGATCCGCCGAGGCACCCGTATCGCTCAGCTAGTTGTGATCGCTGTTGCTCAAGTCGGGCTTGTGACCGTCGAAACACTTGAGGAGTCAAGTCGTGGCGACCAGGGGTTCGGTTCCACCGGAAGCTAAGCACACCCGTCAGGTTGAGCGGAGTGTTGAGCACCGAACAACCGAGAGTCGGTCAAATCGTAAGTCGAGCCAGCCGTTGTCAACTCGGGGAATTGTCTGTCGATTTCAAGTGCAAGAGCACCGATCCGTCTTTGGGATCGAAAGAAAACTTGACAGCGGAGCCGGTTAGGCGATCATCAAGACCAACCAGATTTGGCGCCCGGAGTGCTTTCGCGTCACTTCGTGAGATCTGAAGTTCGAGACACTCGCTTGTGCTCTTGAAATGGCAAACCAGGGCAGCACCGTTGCTAGCGGGCGACTGAAGGACAGCTTGAAGGGTTGCGTCAATCGCAGCACGCAGTTCGTCAATGTCGGCGAACGACATGCCACTACGTAACGCAACCGCTGTTGCTCCGACCCGCAAGACCCGTGCGTAAGTGGGGGATGCCGGCACTCTCAGTGTGATCTCGTCAACTGCGAGCGGCTCGCTCACGCCCTGATGTTGCCACGAAATATCAGCGGACGCCTCGCCATCCGATGGCGTGCTTGTTGAGCTTGTTGAGGGCGACCACCACAGTTGCGGGTCGGGATCAGCAGACACCCCGGCACCGATAGCCCGCCTGATGGCACAGGTAGCGTGTGGGGTCGTGGTGTTGGTGGTCGAGAAGTTTGGGGGGACATCGGTTGCTGACCCCAGCCGGATCCTCGAGGTTGCAGATCACGTCGCACGGCGTCGCCGCAATGGGGATTCCATCGCGCTTGTGGTGTCGGCCATGGGCAACGAGACGGATCAGTTGCTCGGTCTTGCAGCCGATGTCGCAAAGGATCCGCCGTTGCGTGAACTCGACATGCTTATCACGGGCGGTGAGCGTAAAGCCTGTGCCCTGGTTGCGATGGCAATCAACGCTCTTGGTGAACCTGCTGAGTCTCTGACCGGTTCTCAGGCGGGGTTCCTTACTGATTCCGCACACACCAACGCCAAGATCATCAACATTACCCCGCAGCGCGTTGTGGCAGCGCTTCAGGCTGGAGCGGTGCCCGTCGTAGGGGGCTCACAAGGCGTTTCGTCGGAGCGGCGAGTGACTTTCTTGGGCCGGGGCGGTTCTGACACCACCGCCGTGGCGCTCGCTCATGTGTTGGGCGCTGACTATTGCGAGCTGTACACAGACGTGCCGGGCCTGTTCAGTGCCGATCCGCGCCTGGTGCCCGAGGCGCGCCGCATGGATGAGATTTCCTTTGATGAGCTGCTGGAGATGACCGCTAGCGGCTGCCCCAAACCGGCGATGCGTGCCGTCGAGTTGGCTCGCACGTACGGGGTTGAGATGCATGTGCGTTCGGCCTTTAGTTGGATGCCAGGCACGACAGTTACCGGAAGGGATCTAATGGAGAGCGCCACCATCTCGGCCGTTACTCACGATGTCAGTGAGTCGAAGATGACCGTGTCGGGTGTTGCAGACAAGCCGGGAGTGGCAGGCAAGCTGTTCCGGGCGCTGGCCGATCGTGACGTGAATGTCGACATGATCGTGCAGAACGTCTCGAGCCAGGGGGTGACTGACATCAGCTTCACCGTGCCCCGTGCGCAGGCGTCTGCGGCTAGTTCGGTCACGGCAGGTCTGGTTGATGAGCTGGGTGCGGATGAGGCGACTCACGATGCGGGGATCGGTCGAGTGAGCCTGATCGGTGCCGGGATGCAGACCAATCCCGGTGTGGCCGCACGAATGTTTGAGACTCTTGCCTCGGCGGGAATCAACATCGAGATGATCTCCACGTCCGCAATCCGCATCTCGTGTGTGGTGCGTGCTGAGCAGGTTGAGCGAGCAGTGAGCGTTCTACATGCAGCCTTTGAGTTGCACCTTGAGCCCTCCGAGCGTGCCAGTTTGAACTGAGCCGTCGGGTCTCGGTTCTGGCCCGGACGGGACTGATCGGGGCTTGCGGTGAGCTCTCGGGAGCACGTCCCGAGTTGTGTTTGTGGTGTTGGGTGGCTGGCAGATCGGGGCTTGCAGTGAGCGGTAGCCTGCGCCGCCATGGATGTAGGAATCGTGGGCGCTACCGGACAGGTAGGAGCTGTAATGAGCGCCCTGCTTGCCGAGCGAAACTTCCCTGTCGACACGCTGCGCCTCTTTGCTTCGCAGCGTTCGGCGGGTCGCCGGATTGGTTTCGAGGGCACCGCCGTGACTGTCGAGGACGCCGCTTCGGCTGACTACAGCGGCCTTGATGTGTGCTTGTTCTCGGCCGGTGCGAGCATTAGCCGATCGCTTGCTCCCCGGGTCGCCGCTGCGGGTGCGGTTGTAATCGACAACTCATCTGCATGGCGGCGTGATCCTGACGTGCCGCTTGTGGTGTCGGAGGTAAACCCCGACGCCTTGGCCTCGATCCCCAAGGGAATTGTCGCCAATCCCAACTGCACGACCATGGTGGCGATGCCGCCGCTGTGTTGCCTGCACGACGAGGCGGGCTTGCGAGCCATGGTCGTGTCGACTTACCAGGCTGTGTCGGGAGCGGGTCTCGCAGGTGTAAACGAGTTGGGCGAGCAGATGATTGAGGCTGGCACTCAAGCCCGTGAACTCACTTACGACGGTTCTGCGGCTGGGTTTGTTCGTGGAGCAAAGTTTGTCGAACCGATCGCATTCAACGTGGTGCCCTTTGCTGGCTCGCTGGTCGATGACGGCTCCGATGAAACCGACGAAGAACAGAAGTTGACTCACGAAAGCCGCAAGATTCTCGGCATCGAAGACTTGACTGTGGCGGCGACGTGTGTGCGAGTGCCTGTGTACACCGGTCACTCGCTGTCGATCAGCGCTTCCTTTGAGCGTCCGATTAGCCCCAAACGCGCCCGCAAAGTCCTTGAGGATGCTCCCGGCGTGGTGCTCACCGACGTACCGACGCCGCTGAAGGCTGCTGGTGCCGACCCCTCCTATGTCGGTCGGATCCGTCGTGATCCCACCCGCACAAACGGCTTGTCGTTCTTCGTATCAGGCGACAACCTACGTAAAGGCGCAGCACTAAACGCCGTCCAAATCGCCGAAGTAATGCAACAACGATCCCTCCTCCCCACCTAAACAGCGCCACCAGACGACAACGACAACAACCCAGCCAGTCGCCCAAGATGTCCGCAGAGGGTGTCACACGGCGCAAATAGCTTTGTGGCATCATCGCAGCAGAGCCGCGTGTTGCAGGATGTAGCAGCGCTCTGCAGTTCAAGATGACGCTGTTGCCATGTACGAGATCGGGTCAGCACTTGTGGGGGAGGAAGATCATGAGTACAGAACGCACACGCCAGAACCTCTCAAATCACGGAATGCCAGAGCCACCGGGCGACGAGAAGCTTCGAGAGGCCCTCATCTACGTGGCAAATCGGCTTGTTGACGAACGTCGTGGGCGCGGTGCCGTCAAGCTCAACAAAGTTCTCTGGTGGGCGGACTTCGAGAGTTATCGATGTCGCGGTCGTTCGGTGACCGGTGCCGTGTACCAGAAGCTGCCTGAAGGTCCTGCTCCACGCAGGCTCTTGCCGGTGCGGAAGGCAGCAGAAATTGCCGGCGACGTCAAGATTGAGCGACGTCAGATGGGAGGCAAGTACACCGAGCACGTCATCTGGCCGACTCGCGAGCATGATCCAACAACGTTCGACGCGGATGACATCCGCTACCTAGACGAGGCTCTCGTAAAGTTTCACGGACTTACAGCCTCGCAGTGCAGCGAGTTCTCGCATGAGAGGAGCACTGGCTGGCAATGCGTTGATGACCGTGAGGTGATTCCATACTTCACTGTCATTGTTGATCCCCGGCCGCTCACCGAATCGGACCGCGCCTGGGCACGCGAAGTAGCAGTTGCCACTGGCCACATCCCGGGGTGACATCTGACCCGTCTCGGGCTCTCATCAAGCGGTCAGCTGCTTTCGATCAAGTCATCCACAACACGTTCGGATTTGAGCGTTCAATCGACGGCCGCCGCCCGTCAGTTAAGGACTTCAAGTCAAGATGTTGGCCTGACTTACGTGACTTCCTCAGCGCCTACTGGCAGTGTGCGTATCCGGTCGACGACGAGCATCCGGAAGTCAAGGCGCTAGTTACCGCACCCTTCAGAGGCATCTTTCCGCCGTCTCGAGTTGTCTTCGGCGTCAAGACCGCAACTGTCGTTGTCAGAGGTATCAATCAGATCCGGCCTGTGTTGGTGCTGATCGGCATCGACTTTGACTGGAGCTTTCGCTGGCCTCCGTGATGCGAGCGGGATTGCGAGACCGGGTCTAGCGGGGTCTGGTGGTGGCTATGGCTGTTGCTACGGCTGCTATTCCTAGGGCTTCTTGGAGGCTTGGTACTTGAGCGAGAGTCGCTAGGCCAACGAGTGTCGCGGTGACTGGTAGCAGGGCTTGGAGTAGTGCAAAGCGGTGCGGGTCGATGCGTCGCATGACGGCTTGGTCGATGCGGTAAGGGATCACGTTCGAGAGCAGGCCCGTTAGCAGGCTGGCCGCTAACACAAGTGGCGAATCGAGCGTTGACACAACTTCGGTGGTGCCGAAGGGGCTGATTGCTAACGCTCCGATGAGCATCCCGACACCTAATCCGTCAGTAGCACCGGGTCGGGTTGCGACTCGATGCCCGAGCACTATGTAGCCAGCCCAGAACATGCCTGCGAGGAGGGCAAACAGCACCCCAACAATGGTCCCCGCCGCTTGCACACCCGCAAGTGCGAGCACACCGCCGACAGCGAAGATGAGTGCAACAACCGATCGTCGCGAACGCATCCCGATGGCGGCGACTGTTACTGGGCCAAGGAACTCAATGGCTACGGCGTTGCCGATCGGTAGTCGCTGCATGGCGAGGTAGAAGCAAAGGTTCATCGCCGCGAGCGACACACCAAACACTGATGCCAGGCGCAGTTCGTGGGCGGTCCAACGACGCCGCCAAGATCGTCCCAGCGTTGTAACGATGAAGCCTGCACCCAAAACTCGCATCAGTGCAACACCACCTGGCGACAGGTACTCGAAGAGCACTACTGCAACTGCGGCTCCCAGATACTGCGACACCGCACCCGCCATGAATAGCGGCTCAGGGGCCAGCGTCGGCAGCTTCCGCACCGCCTCAGCATCGCAGCACCACCCCTTGCCTTTGCTCCGAAGCCTTCACCAACGTTGCAGCGACACCAACCGAACACTGCGTGAAAATGTGTTTCTACAACACGAAATCACACAAATCTTTGTCAGTGGGTGACCGCAAGTCGTGGAGTCGTCTGGCGACGACCGGAGCTCAAGCAGGCCCACAGCTAAGGTGAAGTTGTGGCTTTGGATGCAAAGACGATTAACCGTCTCACCTGGAAGATCCCGAACGCTCTTGCGTTAATCGGCTCACGCTCTGGTGACGAGCGCAACGGAATGACTGCTAGCTGGATCACTCAGTTGTCGATGGAACCGGTGTTGATCGGTGTCGGCATCGACAACTCCGCAGTGACTCACCGGCTGATCTCGGAGGGCGGCTCGTTCACGGTCAACTTGTGGGACTCGGCAAACACCAGAGTGTTCGTGAAGTTCTCCAAGCCTGCTCACTACGCCGATGGCACCCTAAATGGCTGGTCTGTACATGAAGCCACCACAGGCGCACCAGTGTTCGATGACGCAATCGCCTGGATGGACTGCGAGGTGCGTCATGCTTTCGATCTAGGCACCCACACTCTGTTCGCCGGCGAACTCGTAGACGGCTCAATCAACGTCGACAACGCCCGCCCAGCCTCAATGAACGACACCCGAATGAAATACGGCGGCATCAAACGCCACTAACCTAAATCGGGCTGCCTTGATGCCGGTCGAGGTGATTTAGTCCTGTTCCTCGGCGCTGTGACTGTTAAAGATCGCTTCGTTCATTAATAATCGACGCGGTGTGTTCATTTGTTTTGTACTATCGCGCATGTGATCTATGGACCGCCGGTACTCAACGAGTTGGACCTGGACGTAATCGGGCGGATCGGTGAGCTTCGTAGAGCCCTCCGCTTCAATCTTGCGAGGCCCAGACGTTGGCTCGGCACCCTGCGCAGAGTCACGTTTGCCCGTGCGGTGCAGGGCTCCAACAGCATCGAAGGTCACCATTCAAGCGTGGAAGATGCTGCAGCGATAATCGACGATGAACCAGCACCGGCGGCTAGTGACGAAACCCGGGCTGCAATCTCGGGATATCGCGACGCCCTCACCTACGTGCTGCAGTTGACCGGTGTGAAACTTGACTTGTCGCTGCTGCGATCGCTGCACTTCATGATACTCAAGCACGATCTCACCAAACATCCCGGCCGCTGGCGACCCCGGGAGATCTGGGTGAGTGACTCCTACGGCAACAGCGTGTATCAAGCACCACCCCGAGACGGGCTTGAGGCACTAATCGATGAGATGATCGACCAAGCGGCAGAATCCGCAGGGCCGCCAATGGTCACCGCCGCGATGGCGCATCTCAATCTCACCCTGATTCACCCGTTCAGCGATGGCAACGGCCGTATGGCACGTTGCGTACAGACACTCGTGCTCACCAACGAGGGTGAACTATCGCCGGTGTTCAACAGCATTGAGGAGTATCTCGGGCGCAATACGGCCGATTACTACCGTGTGCTCGCAGATGTCGGTGCGGGAGAATGGTCACCCGAGCGCAGCGCACGACCTTGGATCGAGTTCTGTTTGACAGCTCACCTTCGCCAGGCCGAACTGCTCAGATTGCGCATCGACGAGATGGTCGCCTTGTGGGAATATTGCGATCAGGAAGCGCGACGTCACCGCTTACCGGGGCGCTGTGTGGGGGCCCTTTCAGATGCTGCTCGAGGTTGGAAGCTGACGCGGTCGCTCTATCGCAAAGTCGTGCGGTCGACGGTTGGCGAAGATGTCAGTGACTCAATGGCGACCCGTGACTTGCTTGCTTTGGCTCGCTCTGGACTGTTGCATGCCGAAGGGCAGAAGCGTGGCCGCTACTACATAGGTAGCGAAGCACTTCGCTCTGAGTGGTACGCGATTCGGCGCAGTCGAACCAGACGCACAGTGGCCGATCCCTACGACCGCTGGTAGCGGGCGATCTGCCGCTTACCCTCGTTGAGCATTAATAATCGACGCGGTGTGTTCATTTGTTTTGAGATAACGCGCATGTCATTTGGGTCGGACTGCTAGCAGAACCACCAGGGCACAAGCGGCAGTGCCAAGACCGACAATCACGAGAGCGTTACGGCTGCCGAAGCTGTCGGCGAGCCAGCCGAGTATGGGGCCGCCAACAGCACGGGCACCAACGAACACGACGCCATAGGTGGCAGCAACACGACCTTGCAGGCGTGGATCCGCAGCAGTCTGAACCGAGGCATTCGCCAGGCTCAAGAAGCCACCGCCGATCGCACCCGCAAACGCAAAGGCCAGCAGTGCCAGCACCACACTGCTCACCGCTGCAACAGGTAGCAACACCACTCCGAAAACAGCGAGCAACCCGGCAAGGCTGCCCAGACCACTGCGTGCCGAAGATGCCATCAACACCGACCCAGCGAGACTACCGAGGCTCAACACCAGCACCAGCAGCCCGAACATCGCCGGCCCCGATGACAGTTGCTCGTCAATTAGCACCGGGATGAGCACCTCAAGGTTCCATCCAAACAACGTGAAGCACCCGAGCAGAGCCAGAGGCATAGTGACCTCTGGCGCCCGGCGCAGGTAGGCGAGCAGGCTCCCTCCCGCCGCACGAGCAGCCGCTGTAACAGCCGAAGTCGTCGGAACGACCCGCAACACCAGTATCGCTGCAGCCACGGAAGCGACACTGTTGATACAAAAGCAGAGCCACGAAGCCGAAACGGCCAGCAGGGCCGCTGCAAGCGACCCTCCAACGAGGCGCCCGACCGACATCACCGACGTGTGCAGCCGAGCTGCTCGCTCAAGTCCGTCGACGGTTACAACATCTCGAACGAACGCTCGCCGTAGAGGCGTATCAATGGCGCCGATGACCCCGAGCACGGCGATCGTGGACAGCAGGAACCACAGCGCCACCCCTCCTCGGGATTGTGCAGCGACCACGCCGAGTAGTCCAGCAACAGCTGCTTTCGAGAACTGGGTTGTGGCTAGCAGCCGGCGTCGATCTAGCCGGTCGGCGAGCATCCCAGCCAGCGGCGCGAGAAACACCGAGGATCCCGCCCGTGCCGAAGTGGCTATCCCCACTGCCAGGGCACTGCCGGTTATCTCGTACACGACCCACAACTCCGCTATGCGATGTACCCACATACCGGTGCCGTGAAGCACCTGGGCACCCGCGTAGCGGCGAAAGTTCGGGTCGCCAAGCGTTTGTACGAGCCGACGCATTGCCAGTACTTAGTCTTGATGCTCGGACATCTCTTCAGCTTGACAAATTAGGCAGGTTGTCAGACAATCTGGCAACGTCCTTAAGGATGCAGGTTTAAGGCTTGCGGAAGGAAGATGCGCACCGGAAGCTCTTACATAGCGTCGCTCAACGACGGGCGAAACGTCATCCTTGACGGGCAACGCGTAGCTGATGTTGCCAAACATCCGGCCTTTGAGGGTGCGGTAGCGACGGTTGCGCGCCTATATGACTTCTCGTCCGATCCGGCCAATCGTGAACTCATGACGTATCCGTCGCCAAGCGATGGCCGGCCGGTGAACCTGAGCTGGCTCGTGCCGCGTTCAGTAGAAGACCTGCGACGACGTCGACTTGCAATCGAGGCCTGGTCGGAACTCAGCTGCGGGTTCCTGGGTCGCTCACCCGACCACGTTGCATCCTTCTTTGCTGGGTTCGCGGGCTCGCTCGACACTTTCGCCCAAGCAGGCGAGCAGTATGGACGAAACGTGTTGGCCTTCTACGAACGGGCCCGTGACGAAGACCTGTACGTCACGTACACGATCATCCATCCCCAGATTGATCGCACCAAGGGACCTCACGAACAATACGAGCCGAACCTGTACGCCTCGATAGCGCACGCCGACGACGGCGGTGTGATCGTGCGTGGAGCCCAGATGCTCGGCACCGCCACGGTTATGTCCGACTATTTGTTTGTGAGTGTCATCCAGCCCTTACCGCCGGGTGCCGAGGACTATGCACTGTCGGTGGTGTTGCCGGTCAATCATCCGAGGTTGCGCATCTATCCCCGACGTCCCTACGGGCGTGATGTTCCGACTGCTGCCGACTATCCCCTATCTGCGGGCTTCGACGAATCCGATGCCCTGGTCGTGTTTGATGACGTTGACGTGCCAGCCGAGCACGTGTTCGTCGAACGCAACCGCGAGATCACATTTGCCCAGTTCAACACCACCCCAGCGCACATATTGGGCAACACCCAAGCCCAGATCCGTTACGCCGTGAAGTTGAGGTTCATGGCTGGACTGGCATCACAACTCGCCGAATGGTCTGGCCAGGTCTCTAACCGAGGCTTCCAGCTCAAGCTCGGGAAGCTCGCTGCACATGTCTCCGTGCCTCACGCCATGGCCCTAGCAGCCGAATACAACGCTTTGATTGACGATGTGGGCGTGGCGCGCCCCGACCCCGAGATGCTGTATTCGGCCATGACTTTGCAGCCCGATCTCTATCGCGACATCATCTTTTTGTTGCGAGAGATGACCGGCGGCACGACGATTCAGGTGCCGTCATCGGGACACTCCTGGAGTGACGCGCAAAGCAGGGCTGATCTGGAACGTTTCGTGCGATGGCCCAAGGTGGGTGCGCCCGAGCGGGTCATGCTGCTCAAGCTCATCTGGGATGCGATCGGCTCAGAGTTCGCTAGCCGCCACTTCCAGTACGAGATGTTCTACGCCGGATCGGCCTCGGTAGTACAGGGCCGTTCATATCGCAACTACGACTGGCCGCGGGCTCGCGACATGGTTACCGGTTTACTCCGGGACATCACTGCTGCCGATACCGCTGCGGGGGACGGCAGCGGGGTCGCGGCACCCGCTTCGCACACGCCATGATCGACAGCAGTTTCCGCAGCGCGCTACAGCGTCTTGACGCGGCTGGTCTTTTAGCACGACTAACCCGCACCGTCGACGGCGACCTTGAAGTCGCTTCACTGATGAAACATCACGATGCAGGCGCGGCAATCCTGTTTGAAGACGTCAAGGGCCACGATGTACCTGTAGTCGGCAATGTGTTCGCAACACCAAGATCCTCCGAAGTGGCTATGGGTCTCACACGAGACGAACTGCGCGCAGCCATAGCGCGAGGCATCCGCCGCGATATCGATCCGACCTTCGTAGACGTAGACAATGTGCCAGCTCAACAAGTCATCTGCCGGGGCGCAGCGATCAATCTGGGTCGGCAACTACCGGTGCTCAAGCACACCCCCACCGACGGCGGTCGCTTCGTTACGGCTGCCGTGCTGATCGTGCGTGATCCCATCACAGGGGTACACAACGCCTCGTTTCACCGTCTACAGATCATTGACTCGGATCGAGTCGCCATCAAGATCGACCACGGTCGCCACCTCGGTCAAGCACTTGAACGCGCCACGCAATTGGGCCAGAAGCTGCCAGTCGCAGCCTGTATCGGCACCGATATGGCCTTGATCTACGCGGCTTCCACGATGGGTGCACTAATGCCCGAAGATCGTGACGAGCTGTGCGCAGCTGGTGGTTGCCGCGGGTCGGGCTTACCTGTCGCCGCAGGTATCACCCAAGACGTAGTTGTGCCAGCGGAAACCGAGATCGTTATTGAAGGCGTGATAGAGCCCGACCACACTGTGATCGAGGGGCCGTTCGGGGAGTTTGTGGGGTATTCGTCTCCGGCAGGCCCCGCACCGACGATCAAGGTCACTGCACTCACTACCCGTCGGGAGCCCGTGTATCACGCAATCAACGGTGCGGGCCGAGAGACGATCGTGTTACGTAAACATGTGCTTGAGGTAGCTGCGCTCCAAGCCGTGAAACCTGTGACCCCGATCGTTACCGATGTAGCAATGCCGTCGGGTGGATTACACCGATTTCATCTCGTCATGGCCCTATCCAAAAGGTCAGACCGAGACAATGGCATGGGTCGCAATGCTGCATTAGCCGCCTTTGGTGCGCTCAAAGACCTCAACATGATCGTGCTCGTGGATGACGACATTGATCTGCATGATCCCGTGGATGTTGCCTACGCTTTGGCTACGCGCTTCGATGCAGTCGAAGATCTAATAATGCTGCCTGGAATGCGTGGCCACGAATATGTGCGGACATCACGTGACGGTGTCGGCACAAAGGTGATACTTGATGCCTCCGTGCCCTTTGAACGGCGCGATGACTTCGCGCGGATCGCCTTTGCACAACCTGGTAATGCCGAGGCGCTCGACGCCACATACGAGGGATCCACGGTGTTGAGCTGGTTGGGTGCAAGCACAGGAGCCCAAGGCTCGTGAAGCTACGACGCGAAACACTCGCCGACCGTCTCGAAGAGCAACTCAAGCGTCAGGTGCTGTCGGGACGCCTTGAACCTGGGGCGACGATGCCCTCTGAACGTGAATTGCGTGAAGTGTTCGGGGTCGGCCGTACAACCGTGCGTGAAGCGCTTCAAGGCCTGGTGTCGTCAGGCTTCATCTCTCGCCGGGGCGGCCGTTTAGTGGTGCGCCACCCGAACGACATTGGCCCCAAGATGCTGAACCTTGCGGCCCGAGCATCGGATTCGTCGGTGCAGCAGGTGTTTGATGTTCGCAAGTTGTTAGAGATTCACGCATCGGGACTAGCAGCCCAGAACCACACCGACAGCGACCTTGCCGAGATCGGTGCCTGCCTGGCACGCATGGACACACGTGACGAAGCCCAATATCACACCGCAGACCGGGGCTTTCACAGCGCCGTAGTGCGAGCATCACACAATCTGATTCTGACCGAACTATACGAATCGGGACTGGGACTTTTCTTTCGGGAACCAGGGTTCTGGAGGATCTTCACCCGCCCACCTGAGCATCGGCACAGGGTTGGTTCCGGCTACGAGGGCCACCGCAAGATCCACGACGCAATCGCGGCGCGCGATGGCGAACTTGCGCAAGAACTCATGCGGGAGCACCTCGAAAAGGTTGAGCGGAGCCTCATCGAAGTGATGCGTGAGACTGTGGGGTCAGCCGAGGTGGCGTTCGCACCAGACCGACAGAACGACTAGATGAACTTCAGCGACTAAGCGACTAAGCGACTAGAGGACGGAATGATTCAATGAGGCAGGGCTACAGGGTGATTGACGCTGACACGCATGTCACCCCTTCGGTTGAGGTGCTCGTCGAATACGGCGATCGTGAACTCAAGGAGCGCGCCGACGAGCTAACTCCCTATGTGCGTGTGACAACACCGACGGCCGGCCGGGGTCATCCAACCCATCCCTACGGCGTTGTGCGAGTCAACCCGCGTCCCTATAACCGCGTTGCTGGCAATAAAGCCGATGCTTCTGTGGACACTCGCGGCGCGGGTGCAAAGGGCGCTCTCGAGGGCCGGGTTCAGAATCTGGCCGTTAAGCCCATTGCAGATGGCATCCAACACACCAACTCGACGGGGCGTCTCGCCAATATGGATGAAGAGGGCGTCGACGTCAACTTCATCATTCCTGGCACCTGGGCACCGGGAAGCACCGCGCTTGACCTGAGTCTGGCCAAAGCCATGTACCGCTCGTATCACCGTTATATGGCTGACTATTGCTCCGCAGACCCCAAGCGGCTCAAAGGTCTGCTGTTAGCTCCAGGCGCTGACCCGCAATGGGCGGCTGACACGATCCGCCAACACGCCGATGAGGAGTGGCTCTCCGCTGTTTGGCCCGTACTACCGGAAGGCCTCCCGGTAGATGAGCCCGATCTTGATCCGATCTGGGAGGCGATGAACGAGGCCGACCTGCCGATCATGCATCACAGCTTCTTCTATGAGGCTCCCTACTTCCCCGGCTATCGAGACATCTGGGGGAACGTGGCAGTAGCACGAACTGCAGCACATGTCTGGGGAGCCCAACGGCTGATGGCATATGTGCTGGTATCCGGGATGCTTGATCGCTACCCGAACCTGCGGATCGCCACCGTCGAGACCGGCCACGGCTGGCTGCCGCACTGGATCATCCGGCTTACCAGCCAGATCGACTACGTCAAGGGCGCAGTGCCAGCGACCCTAAAGCACACACCCATGGAGTACGTCCAGATGGGCCGGGTGTTCTGTGCGATCGAACAGCACGAGGGCCCCGAGATGACCAAAGCCGTCATTGATCTGCTCGGCGACGGTGTCTTGATGTATGAGTCAGACTTTCCTCATCCCGAGTGCTTCTATCCCAATAGCACAGACAACGTCATTGCCTGGGGTTCTGTGATCGGTGAAGAAGCCCTACGAAAGCTCATGGCCGGCAATGCCGAGCGTTACTTGCGGCTGTTGTCGGTGCCATGGGACACCAACGGTTCAAGCGTCGGCTCAGGCAACGGCGTCGGTTCTACGTCCGACGGCAACACAACCTGACCGATGGACGTCGAGCGCGCACTCGAACTCGTGCATCAGGCCCGTGCGATCGCTAGACGTCACGACATCAACGCCACCGTGGCGGTTCATGATGATGCCGGTCACCCGCTGGTAGTGGTGCGGGGGAAGCGCTGGCACGGGCCATACATGGCGATGGGCAAAGCAAGGCTTGCAGCTGCATTTGCAAAGCCCACCAAAGATCTTGTGGCGATGTGGGCTGACCGGCCAATGTTTCCGGCCAGCCTCGTTGAAATCATCCCCGGAGGGGTAACCGTCAACCCGGGCGGGGTACCTCTCTTTGATGACGGGGTTTGCGTCGGTGCCATTGGTGTCGGCGGGGGAAGCCCGCTCATTGACCATGAGATCGCCGCTGAGGCGGCGGAACAGTTTCATCGGTCCCTGGGGGAGGAGACCGGCGACGATCAATCTCTGTAGGACGATTAGTTCTCAGAGTAAAGGAGGAATTGATATGACCAATCACCTGTGGCGGAGTCTGAGAGCACCCCTTGTGGCGCTCTTTGTGCTCGGCCTGCTCGCATCGGGATGTGGCGGCGACGATGACAGCGCCGCTGAGGCCGATGCGGCTCGTGCCGAGGCTGATGCGGCTCGCACCGAAGCAGACGCAGCGATGGCGGCGGCTGCAGATGCCGAAGCCGCTCTAGCCGAGGCGATGGCGGCGGCCGAGTCTGCTGAAGGCGTCGACCCGTCCGTCGTGGCTGACCTTGAAGCGCAACTTCAAGCCGCACAAGACGCAGCCGCTGAAGCTGAAGCCAGAGCCGCTGAAGCAGCCGAAGCAGCTGAGGCTGTTGCTGAAGAAGCGGTAATGGAAGAGCCCGAGATGATGGGTGACCCGGGTTCGATCACTATCGCGGTCACGACCGAGCCGTCGACGCTTGACCCCCAGGCCGTGAACGACCGCAGTTCCCGCGTGGTTACAGCGAATCTCTTCGAGTCGCTACTTGGACGTGACGCTTCGAGCGCTCTGATCCCAGTGCTGGCCACCGGATATGAAGCAGTTGATGATGACACATGGCGCTTCGAGGTTCGTGAGGGTGTGACGTTCCACGACGGTGCGACGCTCAACGCTCAAGCTGTCGCTGACAGCCTCAACCGCATGCTGCACGAGGACTATGAGACGCAGCGGTCGTCCTACATTCGAGGCATAGTTGAGGCTGAAGCCGTGTCCGATTACACGGTTGACATTCACACCGACGGAGTCAATGCCACGCTGCCACTGCAGATTGCGCAGCTGCCGGTTATCGCTCCCGGTACTGGTGACAGTGTCGGCGAGAATCCCGTCGGAACGGGCCCATACATGTTTGAGTCGTGGGATCGGGGTCAGCAGATCTCAGCGGTTCGCAATGCCAATTACTGGGGTGACGCTCCCTCTATTGAGGCCTTTACTGTGAGGTTCATCCCCGACAAACAAACCTCATTGGCCGCGTTGCAAGCTGGTGAAGTTGACCTGGTGCTTGACATCTTGCCCGAGCAAGTTGCTCTCGTACCCCAGGCATTGAGTGTCCCCGCAACTGAGTTCAGTTACATGACAATTAACGCCTACCGCGAAGAGTTGAGTTTGCCGCAGGTTCGGGTTGCCATGAACATGGCCGTCGACAAAGACCTGCTAGCTGAGACGCTCTATGAGGGTTATGCCCGGCCGAACAACGCTCAGCATCTAGCTGAGGGAATGCTTGGTTTCAATCCAAACATCGGGCCTCACCCCTATGACCCCGAGACGGCCTCGCAGATGATCATTGATGCTGGATACCCCGACGGTTTCCGGATTGACATCTATGCACCTATTGGCCGTTACCTACGTGGTGTTGAGACGGCGCAGTTCGTGGCACAGTCGCTAAACGACATCGGGCTTGATGCTCGAGTGCAACTCGCTGAGTGGAACACATTCCGCTCGGGTTCTCGCATCAAGGGCACAGAACCTGGTGCGTACGACTTGCGTTATGGCTGGAACTCCAACGAATGGTTTGATGGTGCTCGTACCCGCAGTCACGTGACCTGTGATGGTTCCTCGAGCAAGCTTTGTGACGAAGCCGTCACGGCACTGTTTGAGGCTGCTGGTTCGACGCTTGATCAAGCTGAACGTGACAGCCTCTACCAGGAGGCTTGGGGCTTGCTGCACGAGAATCCTCACGCCATCTACCTGCTGCAACAGGATCTGATTTATGGCGCAACGGAACGTCTCCACTGGGAGCCTCGCCTTGATGACGAGTACTACGTAGCCGAGATGAGCGTCGGCTAACCGTCAGCTCCAAATGACGTTGGCGGGGATCGTTAGCGCTTTAGTGAAGGTGAATAGCTAGAGCGCTGCGGTCTCCGCCGAACACCACCGGAGCATTACTTAGATGCAATCAAATGCGCCAGCGCGCCAGCCTCTTCGTGCCTTGTTGCTACGAAGACTGCGCGACGGCGTCATTGTTTTGCTGCTGGTAGTGACAGTTATTTTCTTTCTGGCTCACATTGTCGGGAACCCGGCGCTGATCTTTGCCCCGATCGATGCCACAGATGAAGAGATCGCAACAATTGCGCGCCAGTTCGGCCTGGATCGACCGGTAGGCGAGCGCTACTGGGAGTATCTGACTGGACTGGCACGTCTTGACTTTGGTGAGTCGACCTGGCAACAGCGACCGGCGATCAACGCCGTCTTTGAAGCGCTCCCGTCAACGATTTACTTGACTGTGGTCGGCCTGGGCGCAGCCGCGCTCCTGGGCGTTGTACCCGGAGTGTTTGCAGGGGCTAGAGCTCATACAACACTTGATAAGACCGCGAACCTGGCATCGGTATCAGCACTTTCAGTACCGAACTTCTGGCTCGGTCTGTTGCTGATCTTGCTATTTGGCGTGCAACTGGGTTGGTTGCCGACGTCTGGGCGCTTCGAGACGTTGAGCATCGTCTTGCCAGCCGCGACCCTAGGAATCGTGCATGGCGGACGGATCTTTCAGTTGGTGCGTTCCGCCACGTTTGAGGAGATGTCCAAACCGTACGTAACCGTGGCTCGCAGCAAGGGTTTGACGGAGTGGACAATCCTGAGACGACACGTGATCCGCAACACCGGTGTTACAACAGCGACAATTGTTGGTTGGGAGTATGTGCGAATGTGGGGCGGCGCAGCGTTCGCCATTGAGTACGTATTTGCCTGGCCCGGCGTGGGCCGTCTCACGATTGACGCCGCCCACCGACAAGATTTCTTCGTGTTGCAAGCTGCGGTGATCATCGCCGGTGTGTTTGTGATTGCTAGCAACCTGCTGATTGACCTCGGCTATCAGATGATCGACCGGCGCATCAGGGCCAGCTAAGGAACTGCTGTGGGCATCGTCGTAAGGGATCACCCTCTTGCAGGTGGTGACGCGGCCACTAGGCAACGCAGGTCATTGCCACACAGGATCTCTGCGCGCCTTACCGAGATGCTGGGCAAGCGTGGCTGGATCGTGCTTGTGGTGCTGCTTGGGGTTCTTGTGGCGTGGGCGCTATTGCCTGACCTATTCGCTCCGCATGATCCGGATCGGCAGAACCTTCGGTCGCGTCTGCTGGGGCCCTGGAGCAGGTCGCCCGAAGGATTTCACCTGCTCGGAACCGACAGCCTGGGTCGCGACTTGTTTAGCCGCATGGTCGCCGGAACTCGCCTCACGCTCTACATAGCGGTGCTTTCAACGTTCATCGGAGCTGCAATAGGGGTGCTATTCGGGTTGCTTGGTGGCTACTTCGGTGGCCGCATCGACCGCTTGTTGATGCGTCTCGGTGAGGCACAAACCGCGATGCCGATGTTCCTGGTTGCCATCTTGCTGTTGAGCCTGCTCGGGCCGAGCGTCACCATCCTGATCATCGTGTTGCCATGTCTGGTGTGGCCCATCTTTGCCCGGGTAGTGCGTGCCGAAGCGCTGCGACTGCGAGAAGAAACCTTCATCGAGGCATCGATAGCCACGGGCTGCTCCAACACGGCCATTTTGGGCAGGCATCTACTTCCCAATGTGGCACCCCGGGTACTGGTTCTGTGTGTCGTAGAGATCGGTCACGTGATGCTCTCCGAAGCAGGTCTCAGCTTCCTGGGAGTGGGTGTGCAGCCACCTCAAACCACTTGGGGATTGTTGATCTCTGAGGGCCGGCCGTTGCTGGCAGTGGCGTGGTGGTTGACGATCCTTCCTGGAGTGCTGCTTGGCCTCACAGTGCTGATGCTCAACCTGTTGGGCCGCTACTGGGAGGCTCGCTCGGGGGCGGCGGCATGAGCGACAACTCCACCCCGATCCTCGAAGTTGAGGACCTACACGTCACGTTCCACACCACTTCGGGCCCCGTACGCGCCGTCGATGGCGTGAGCTTCACAATGTCGCCGGGGGCATCCCTGGGTGTCGTCGGTGAGAGCGGCAGCGGCAAGAGCGTCACCGCCCGCTCAATCCTCCGACTTTTTGCCATCACCGACAATGTGGAGATGTCTGGATCAGTGCGCTTTGGCGGTCAGGACTTGCTCCGAGCCGATGAGCGGAGTCTTCGTCGTGTGCGTGGCGGCCAGATTGGCATGATCTTTCAGGATCCTCTCACTTCGCTTAACCCGCTCATGGCGGTAGGCGAGCAAATCGCCGAGTCGCTGCGCCTGCATCGAGGCATGGACAAGAGCGCGGCGGCATCTGAAGCGGTCGAGTTACTGGGTCGTGTCGGGATTGCCGATCCGGAGCGGCGTTCGCTTGAGTTGCCTCACAGTTTCAGCGGCGGGATGCGCCAGCGAGTGATGATCTCGCTTGCCATTGCTTGCCGGCCTCGGTTGCTTATCGCTGATGAGCCCACGACGGCGCTTGACGTGACCGTGCAGGCCGAGATCTTGTTGCTGCTTGATGAGTTGCGCCGCTCTGAGGGGATGGCGCTGATGTTGATCACCCATGACTTTGGGGTTGTGGCTGCAACCTGTGACGATGTTCAGGTTATGTATGCGGGCAGGCTCGTGGAGAAGGCCTCCATGGCACATCTTCTGGATCGTGCCAACCATCCATACACCGAAGGCTTGCTTCGGCTCGTGCCTCGTTTCTCGGACTCCGACGAACACAGTGGCAGGTTGCATCCCATTCCTGGTCAACCACCGATCACGGGAGGCGGCGGCTCGTCGTGTGCCTTCGCGCCACGTTGCGCCCACACGCTGGATCGTTGCCGCAGTGAGGTGCCCCCCGAGGTTGCGATCGGTCCCCATCACACAAGCGCTTGCTGGCTCGCGTCCGAGCGGGCCGCCCAATCAGTCGTAGCAGGCCAACCCTGGAAGCGGGAACCGTGACCACCGGATCGCGGGTGGTCTTGGATGCCCAAGACATCGTGGTGACCTTCGACACCGAAGGTGGACAGATCACTGCGGTTGATGGCGTGTCGCTGCAACTCGAACGTGGCGAGACGCTAGGTCTGGTTGGTGAGAGCGGCTGTGGTAAGTCCACCCTGGCACGCGCCGTAATGCAGTTGGTCAGGCTTGACCGTGGCACGGTTCATCTAGAGGGCACCAATCTTGGCGAGTTGCCAAAGCGGGAGCTGCGCCGCATGCGCCACCGCATCCAGATGGTGTTTCAAGATCCCAGAGGCTCCCTCGATCCGCGCATGAGTGTCGCCAAGCTCATAGGTGAGCCGCTCAAAGTTCACAACATCGGTGACAAGGCCCGGCGTGCCCGCTCGGTTGCCGACACGATGGAGCTTGTTGGCCTACCAAAATCGGTAGCCGATCGCTATCCGAGCGAACTCAGTGGTGGGCAGCAGCAGCGGGTCGGCATTGCACGAGCCATAGTCACCGATCCCGCCGTCTTGGTGTGTGACGAGCCTGTGTCGGCACTTGACGTGTCGATCCGCGCACAGATCATCAACGTGCTGGACGATCTTCGGACGGAGTTGTCGGTTGCGATCTTGTTCATCGCGCACGACCTCTCGGTGGTGCGGCATCTCTGTGACCGGGTAGCTGTGATGTATCTGGGACAGATCGTCGAGATCGGCGAGGCGTCCGGCGTGTTCTCATCGCCGTGTCATCCCTATACCCAGGGCCTGATCTCAGCAGCGCCACGAGTTGACGCCAACAGCGCAGCCAGGCTGCGAACGGCTCGCCGCCTTGTGCGTGGCGAGTTGCCGAGCTTGCTCAACCCACCTTCGGGTTGCCGCTATCGCACCCGCTGTCCGTACGCCGACACGAAGTGTTCTGACGTGGTGCCCGAGGCCGAGTCGGCCAGCCTCGGATCTGATCATGGTTCGGCCGCGACGAGTCCGCCAGCGCATTCGTTGCGCTGTCATCACTGGCGCAGCATCAGGGCATCGACCGCATCGACCTTGACGGCATCGACCGTGGCTTCATCGACCTCTTGAGACCGAGCAATGAGGTGAAGCCGATGACATCCGTCAGACACCAGGCGAACCCTAAGCAACAGATCGAAAGGTAGACGTTTAATGAGTGAACGAAGCCATATCCGCACCGACGACGCTCCCACGCCGACTGGGCCTTTCAACCAGGCAGTGCGTGTCGGCAATCTCGTGTTCACTGCCGGCCAGGCGGGACGCAACCGTGATACCGGCAAGATGGGCGACATCGGCGAGCAAGCTGACTGGGCCCTGCGCAACATCGCGGGCATCCTTGCGGCTGCTGGTGCATCCATGGCCGATGTCGTCAAAACAACCGTTTACGTCAAGGAAGGAACACCCCTCGCCGCGCTCAACGAGCAGTGGGTGCGACACTTCCCTGAACCGCTGCCGGCTCGCTCCTCGGTGTTCGTGTCACGGCTGAAAGGCCCCGAGATGCTCATCGAGGTTGAGGCTGTCGCTGTCATATAGACGGTCGCTGCCTGCCTGCAACCATATGGAAGTTCACACCCGGCGCGTGGGCGCAGCTGAGGTTGATCTGTGACGCCGTTGACGGGCAGTTCGGCAGTCGTCAGCGCCGGCTCTCGCGAGGCGGCCAATGTCGGCAGCGCGGTGCTTGCCTCGGGTGGGAATGCCGTGGATGCTGTCATTGCCGCCGCCGCCGTTCAGTGCATCCGTGAGTTGCCCTGGTGTGGTCTGGGCGGTGACGGGTTCGCTCTGATATCGAGTCCCGATGGTCACATCACGACCCTGAATGGCGCCGGAGCGGTGCCGCGGGCATTGCGTAACGCCCGGATCCCTGGTGGCAGACTGCCGCGCTTCGGCCCATTGTCGGTGTCTACACCAGGTGTTGTTGATGCCTGGTGGCGGCTCTGGCAGCGTTTCGGGACCCGGCCTTTCAGTGAACTGCTTGAACCTGCCGCCGACCTAGCCGAGCGCGGATTCGAGATGGACACGGCCTTCGCAGGCGCCCTATCAAGGGCCTGCAGCGACACCGAGCATGACGACCCGTTCCATCAAGAGTTCTGTCAACCAAACGGCTCGCAGCCCGGTGAGACGTTTAGGTTGCCGACACTTTCTCGCACGCTGCGTGACATCGGAGTGCGCGGACCTGAAGTGTTTTATTCGGGCCCACTAGGGCGCGAGGTTGTGGAGACAGTCTCACGTCGAAAGGGTTTGCTAAGCGTGGATGATCTAGCAATCCACTCAGTCGACTTTGAGGCACCAATCACTGTCCGCTACGGAAACGCTGAGGTTTCTGTGACACCGCCAGTGTCGATGGGTTGGGTGCTCTTGCAACAATTGCTGCTATTTGAAGCACTTGAGGGTTCCAGTATTGACGATTTGGCTGATCGGATCGACTTGATGGTGCGATGCAAGCATGCAGCATTCTCAGATCTCGCACTGCTGCCGAGCCGACAGGACACAGCAGATGTTGTAGACGTACTTGCCTCCGACAACATTGATCGCTGGTGCGAATACATCTCTTCACAAAGAGCGAACAACAATCCACCCGTTCCTGATGCAGTTCTTCCGGCTAGTACGGCCGGTTCGGATACAACGTGCGTCTCTGTTGCGGACAGCGCGGGGATGATCGTTACGTTTATTCATAGCCTCTTCAACGAGTTCGGTTCGCGCGTGGTTGTGCCTGGTACTGGAATAGTTCTTAACGACCGGTTAGCGAAACAGCCCACGAGCCTCGCTGACGCTAGAAGTGCTAATGGCCCGACGCGCCCGTTACACACTTTGGTCGCCTATCACGTTGCGGACTCTCAGCGGCGTTTTGCCGGAGCAACACCAGGGGGTCGTGGTCAGGTGCAGACAAACTTTCAGGTGTTGCACTCAATAATTGACGACGGTGCCACACTTCAGAGCGCAGTCGACGCTCCACGCTGGCTATCGGGAGCGCCCCGGTTGCCGGATGCAGATGACTTGCTGTTCCTTGAGCGACAGCTAAAGGCACAGGTTGGTAACGAATTAGCCAGCATGGGTCATCGGGTTGCGCCAACAAAGACCGCAGTGACCAGAGACATGTTCGGAAGTTGCACGATCGCGGGTGTGAACCATGCTCACTCCACACCATCCGGGTCGGCTTTCGGGGCTGCAGACAGTCGCCGTAACGCGTTTGTTGCTGAAGTGTCGGCGCCACAACCAGCTTCAACATTGAAGTAGACCAAGGTTGTTGAGTAGCAGTCAACCGGGAAGGGGATCCAATGACTGAGCCAACTTCTGCTGCGAGTTTCGGGCCACGTGCCATCACCTACCCACACCAGATCCACCGTGACTGGTACAACTGGCCAACGTTTAGTGACGCCGAGTTCGCAAGGCGTCATGAATTAGTGCGCGGTTTCATGGCAGATCGTGATCTTGATTGTTTGCTGGTGACAGGTGCGGCTCATCTGTGGGATCGAGGTTGGGCAAATGTTCGCTGGATAAGCAACTTCATGGGCACGATGGAGCTTGACTGCTTTGTCATCTTCCCTGCCGAGGGTGAACCGACTCTGGCAATACTCGGTCTCAACGCCCGGCTGCCTGATCGCATTGCCCGCTCTCTATTCGCCGATGTCAGAGGTGCGCTCAATACCCGCACCGTGCTGGTTGATCGTCTCAAAGAGTTGGGAATGAGTTCTGGTCGGGTGGGCATCATTAACCCCACCCCGTATCTGTCAGTTTCTCGAGATCACTGGATGGCCCTAACCGAGAGTTTCCCTGAAGTGGAGTTTGAGGAGTACTCCGATGACTTCTGGCGGATGCGGTTGGTGCTCTCTGATGAGGAGATCGACTGCTTGGAAGAAGCTGGACGTATTGGTGATGCAACACAGGTAGCGGTAATGGAACAGTTGCGCCCTGGCATGAGTGAGGGTGACCTGTTCCGGATCGTCTATTCGACGCTGGCTGCCGAGGGCGGTGAGTTGCCTTGCATGGTGCTCGCGGGCAGTGAGTCAATGAGCAACCCGACTAGTGGTTTTCAGCGTCCCCGGCCGATTGGGCGAACGATTACTGATGACGATGTCTTGTTGATGGAGATCGGGGCTCGTGACCCTCATGGCTACGAAGCACAGACCGGCAAGCCCATGGTGTTCTCAAAGCCACCACCCGACTATGCGGATCTAATTGATGTGATGTTTGAGGCTTATCGACGCGTGGTGGAAGCGCTTAAGCCCGGGTGTACTGCCACGGAGTTGCGAGCGGCTGGCAGCATCATCAACGAGCGCGGTTACACAATCGTGGCACCCCTGGTGCATGGCGTGTTTAACCCGATTGATGCCGGACCCTTTGTTGGTACTTCGCATCGACCCGACAAGGATGTGGTGCTTGAACCCAACATGGCCCTATGTGTCGAGATTCACCCGTGTACTGCTGACGTGCTCAAGGGTGTGTTCATGGGTGACACGTATCTGATCACCGATGATGGTGCTCGCAATATCAATCATCGGCTCGAACCGAAGCTCTATGAGCTGGGTTAGTTGCTGCAGGCTTGTTGACTCGAAGAAGTTTCTCGAAGAAGTGTGAGGAGAGAACAGATGGCTAGCAAACCTGAACTGGAGTTCCATATTCCCGAAGGTGAATGGCGTCCTGCGGGCGGAGACGTTACCGGAATCGACGAGATGATCCTGTCAACTGATGGGCAGCCCGACGGTGCCTATACGCGCTTGATGCGTTTCGCTCCGGGAGTGGACTCCTCTGCCAATGGTGTATTGACACACGATTTCTGGGAGGAGGTCTACATCGTCCAGGGTGACTTGACCGATTTGCGTCTCGGTGAGACGTTCACCGCGGGAATGTACGCCTGCCGCCCACCCGGAATGCCCCATGGTCCGTGGACTACAGAAGAAGGTGTGCTGATGGTTGAGTTCCGCACCGGCGGCTACAACCCATAGCCGGTTTGATGCGATTACTCATTGATGGCAAGTCGCGAGAGTTCAATCCCGAGGCGCTGGTCGTTATCGGTTACGCGGGCCGTGATCGAGCTGCGGTTGAAGCCCACATTGATGAGTTAGCGGAACTGGGTGTGCCACGCCCACCGACTATCCCGTTTCACATGGTGTTCCCGCCGTGGTTGATCAGCCAATCAGATCGGGTTGTTGTGAGCGGCAGTGAGACATCGGGTGAAGCCGAGGTGGTGCTAGTAGTCGATGGCAACGACACGTTCGTGACTGTGGGTTCCGATCACACCGACCGTGTTCTTGAGTCGGTTGACATCGTGGCGTCTAAGGGTGTTTGCCACAAGCCAGTCGCTTCAAGTGGCTGGTCGTTGTCTGATGTCAGTGACAATTGGGATTCGCCGAGTCTGCGAAGTTGGATCGATAATAACGTTGCATACCAGGACGGCCCAGTTTCAGCCAACATTGCACCATCTGAGTTGGTGTCCGCTATCTCCTGGCACCAGCGACCGCACTGTTTTGTTGCCTTCACTGGAACAGTCCCAGTGATTGGCGACATCCGACCAAGCAAGAGTTTCCGTGCCGAGCTGTCAGCTCCAGGTTTACGTGCAATCACACTCACGTATGAGACCGATGTCGTCCCTGGCCTGGCCGACTGATCGTCTCTTGCGTCGTGCCGTGTGTCTCAGAGTCGACAGTCGTCGACCTCTTCCGCCCAGATCAAGCTTGCAGTTTCTCGCAGACAACTAAGCGCGACTCGGCAGGCGCCGGGATGCAGGCTTCGGCATGAACTTCGCCGGTGTTGAATTTCGCAGATGACTAGACGCGACTCGGTGGAGCGGTTGCCTCGAATTGATGACTATTCGCGTCTGTTAGATGGACGGGTTGCAGTCGTCACGGGTGGCGGCGACGGAATTGGTGGGGCGATCAGCAAACTCTTCGCTGCTCACGGTGCGCAGGTAGAGATTGCTGACATCGACAAAGACCGTGGCCAACGGACTGTTGCTGACATCGTCGCTGCTGGTGGCATTGCTCGTTTGCATGTGGTGGATGTACGCAAGTCATCAGATGTAAACCGGCTATGTGAAGCTGTTCTGTCCGAAGAACGCAGGGTTGATGTACTGGTCAACAACGTCGGCGACTACCGGCCACTGGTGCGCTTCCATGAGTCGTCACCTGGGTCGTGGCAAGCGATGTATCACATCAATTTTCATCACGTCTTGCTCGTAACTAGGGCGTTTCTCCCCGCCATGATGGATGCCGGCAAAGGCACGATTGTCAACATTCACTCAGTTGAAGGCATGCGTGGTTTTCCGGGTGAACCGGTGTATGCGGCAATGAAAGCAGCTGTAGCTCACTTCACGACTTCGCTTGCTGCTGGCTACGGTCGCTTCGGCATCCGGGTCAACGGCATTGGCACAGACCTAACCCAGACCCCCCAAGTGGATTACAAAGCGGGCTACGAGCAACACGATGAACTCTGGGAGTCGTGGGCCCCAGTCGGCCGGCTCGGCTGGCCCGAAGACCAGGCACGTGTAGCACTCTTTCTTGCCAGCGACCTGTCATCCTTCGTAACCGGCGCAAACATCCCCGCAGACGGCGGCACCCTCGCCACCAGCGGCTGGTTCTACTCCCCCAAGAAGAACCGTTTCCTAAACCGCCCCACCACGCTCTAGGGGGCCGGACAATCTGCGGAGAGCATCCCGTTCCCTGGATGGACATCCGGAGGTCGCTTCCCGGTTTGAAGGTCGCCTGCAGGCAGCAGCTTCAGCGAGTGACTCCCTAGGTTCGATCTGACAACCATGGGGCAGCGGCTGAGCGGGTAGCTTGCGTCATCGCCACTCCCGAAGTGTGCCAACGACTATCGAAGCGGCCACTGTCGGTGCCGCCTCTATTCGAGACGAAGACTCCGCGAGACTAGGAGTCCAACCCCAACAAGAGAGCGGGAGGAACGCGTGACGAGATATTCCCTCATAGTGACCATTGAAGACACACGCTCTGATGACTTGGGCGTTGGAGTTGACGACCTCGCAACTGTTTTGGATGGCATTCGCAACGCAGTTCGACTCATGGTGATGCACTTGGGTGGGCGTGAGCCAGGTCCGGGCAGTCCTCCGCGCTGGGTTCGCGACGAGAGCACGTTGCGGATCGCGAGTACGAGGCCAGGGTCCCTTGTGATGGAGGTAACGATTGCGCAGCCTTCCGGTAAGCAGATGACGCTCTATGGCTATGGACAGCAAGCCATAGGGGCGCTCAGCGAGTGGGACGGAGAGGAGGATTCAAACCTGCCGAAGTCCGTGACTGACTGCCTCTTCGGGATGGCAAAGTCCCTACCAACTGAGTCAAGCATCTGGTTTGGCGTACCCGACAACCGACGGGTTCTGCAGATCCCCCGCCAGGAGACCACTTACTCCGCTGTTGAAGACATTGAAGTCATTGACACTCTGCTTCGAGGTTGGTTGAATGAGGTCAACTGGCGCAAACGCACAGCGCAACTTCATGACTTTGAGGGTGGCTATGTGAAGTTGACGTTTGACGCGGATTTCGATCTCGAAATGTTACGACTCGCAACGCAATTCATTGAAGTCCGGGGGAGAGGCCATCTTGACCGAAATGGAGAGTTCAGTGAGGTCGAGGTACGCCAGTTGGAAGGAACGCGCTCATGGTCCGAGCCTTTTGACCTAGACGCCATGCTTCGCGATTCCGACCCTCGTGCATTCGACCCGCGCGCGATACCACGCGTCGACCTAACGAAGGAGGAGTGGGAGTCTTTCAACGCCGCAATCTTGGAAGGTCGAGCAGGTTGAACGCGCCACTTTCCTTAGTAGTGCGTGACACATCCGTCGTGTCGCTGATGCTTCGGGAGGACTCTGACACCTCCTACTACGTTGACAAGACTGCTGGCATGCACCCCTTTGTTTCGTTTCAGACTGTCGAGGAGATGTTGTTCGGTGCCGTGAAGAAGAGGTGGGGTGCTCGTCGTACGAACGAACTCCTACTTCACCTTGACCAGTACGACATCGCGTGGCCAACGCTCGAGGTGGTTGAGACATCCGCGCATCTGCGGCACCGTCAAGCGAGTGCAGGACGCCAACTGAGCACGTTCGGATGCATGGATAGCGGCAAATGCCATGACTCTACGTTGTCCCCTTGCCTCACACGATGGCGATTTTGAAGGGATTCCAGGGCTCGATTTGATCCGACACAGAGGCCACAGCCTGGATTTGTAGGCGAGTCGTGGCAGATGGCTCGACCCCCCCAAGAAGAACCGTTTCCTAAACCGCCCCACGACGCTTTAGGGGTTGCCTCGTTGTTGAAGGTCGTCTTCGGCGTCCTTGACGCCTTCAAAGGCGTCTCGGCTGAGGCGTCTTCTCGCAGAACCTCCTGCAGCTCTGAAGCGGCCCGCACTAAGGCTCAGAGCCGCAAAACTCGACTCGGCTCCCCGGCTGTCGGCGCGGAAGTTCTGGACGTTTGCGGCGTCGAATCCGATGCCACCGGCCTCCGCGTAACTGTCTTGATTGGCTCCCATGAACACAAACGACCAGCCTGCCTGTTTGCGCCGAGTGATCATGTCGAACAAGTCAGACCGCTTCCATCGCCTGCTGGAGTTCTCGGCCCCATCGGTAAACACAACAATCATCTGATCTTCAGAGAGCTGTGAGCCGGTGTTCCACAGTGGCGTGTTGCCCTGCCTCTGAAGGCGTCGGTCAACGGAGGTGATCAGGTCACCTAGAGCGTCAAGCAGTGGGGTACCGCCTCGAGGCTGGTAACGGTCAAGTGTTAGATCGGGTGCAACCTGCAGTGACACAGCGTCAAGCAAGACTTCAAATGGGTCTTCGGTGTCGAATTGCACGAGTGTCACCCGGCAATCGCCAGGCTGCTTGCGCTGATCGGCGAGGAGCTTGTTGAAGCCGTTGACGACGTCAGTCTCAAGCCCCGACATCGAACCTGACCTGTCGAGCAGGAACGACACGTGAACCGGCGCGGTTGTCGAGCCACCAATGGTGGTCCCACCACCCTGCGAACCAGGCGATGTTTGCGAGCCATGTGAAGTTTGCGGATTCTGCGAACGGGTATCGATGTGACCCGGTCTTGGATTCTCTTGATGTTGCGTCTGCCGACTCAATTTGGTGGCAACGTCCACGATTTGTCTTACCTGGTTGTTGAGTCCGCTATCAGGCGTTGAGGGCGCGTTCGCCCGTAGCGTGCCCCAACCAGAGCACTTGCCATCACCGCTACCTCTACTGCACCCGGATGTGCCCGGAATGCACACTTGGCCGTATGGTCCAAAACGCGTGTCCTGATCGCACACAAGAGCGCCGCTGGTACTGCTTGGGTTGCGATTGGACGGGTACCGATCCACCTAAGTTGTTGTGTCAGATCGGTGCCGATCGACGACGGTGGAGGTGCTGAGGCAATGCTCTTTTGCCCAGTGACGCCACCTTTTAGCCCAGTGACGCCGGACAGCAACGGAATCAAGGCCCTCAACTTCTCGATCAATTGTTCGCCACCCACTGCTTCACGTCTAAAGCTCGCGCAGATGGAAGTCACCTCATCCAACCACGCCAAACCGAGAGGGCCATCTCCGCTTGCAGCCAGTGCAACACCCGCGCCGATTGCAGCTGCACCAGCGACTGCGGCTGGGTGACCATGGGTGACCGACGCCGAAATGGCCGCTTCGTACGCTGCTCGCTGTGGGTCGCCCGCCCAACGCAGGCCAAAGGCAGTGCAACGCGCTGCTGCCGCAGCACCTGCAGACTGAGCCTCGCCTGCCAGCCACCACGGTTGACCGGCTCGCAGCCGGCTTTGGGTTCGACGCGTTGCGAGCCCTGTTGTGTTCCTGTTGTGTTGATGTCAAATCCCACCAGTCGTGCAGCTAGGCGAGCTGGATGGTCGTCCGTGCCAGCAATCAAACTGTCGGCAGTAACGAGGGTCAATTGGGTCAGCAGGTCCATTTCGGTGCTCGCATGCCAGTCGTGGCGTACGCCACCTGAAACCTTGCACTTGAACACTCCCATTAGGGCTCCCAGCGCCCTCTCGGGAGCGGCAGGCTGCACTGACGGATCGCCGATGTTGGGTGTGCCCATTACCGCTGTCATGCGGTCAGCTGCTTCCTGTCCGAATCTCTGAAGAAGATCACTTCTTGCGTCCATTTCGTCCTCTCTTCTAGTTTGTGTCGATCAGACTGTAACCGGATCCGCAAGTAATTTGCATAATGACATAAACCTCCCCCGCAGGGGCTGGCTACGGTGCGGTTCCGGTGTGGGAGGATTCCTTGACAAGTGCGTCTCGTTCGAGAGAACCCCAGGGCGCAACACCGTTCGTCGTCACCGTCAATGTCGCGGTGTTGACAATCGTCGATCGTGAGCTACGGGTGTTGCTCACCCAGCGATCCAACCCCCCCCCCTTTAAGGGTGCGTGGTCGCTACCAGGTGGGTTCGTGCGTGCCAACGAATCGCTGGAACGCACGGCTATCCGGGAGCTTCAGCGGGGAACCGGGATTGTCATTGAGACGCAAGCACTTCAGCAGTTAGGCGCCTATGCACAGGTCGGAGGCAACCAGCGGCTCCCGGTGTTGACAGTCGCTTACTGGACTGTTGTTGCCCATCTCTCGAAGGTCCCGCTCGGACGCGGCATCAACGCTGCCTATGCCGAGATGATCCCGGTAGCTGAGGCCCGAAGTGGGAGGGTGAGACTTGCGTTCAACCATCGCCACACGCTGGATGAGACTGTTCGGCGCCTAAAGAGGCGTATAGAGACCACCAACATCGCTCATCGTTTCTGCCGACCCGAATTCACGATCCGGGAACTTCAGGAGGTCTACGAGGCGATCTGGGAAGTGCAACTCGACCCCGGCAACTTCCAGCGCAAGGTCAGGCAGCGCAAGGGCTTCCTCACCCCCACACAGAGGCGCGCGGCATCGGGTCGCCGGGGCGGTCGGCCCGCCAAGCTCTGGAAGGTGAGGGAAGGAGACGAACTGGACAGTCCCCTAAGCCCTGAGCGCCCCAGGCGACGAGACGCAGACTCCCGTTCTAGTGATCAGCGGTGACTCCAGCGCCGGTTGCGCCGCGCCGTCAATCGGTGGGAAAGGCCAATACTCACAAAGCTACGCATCGGCTCAGGCCTTGTCTACCGGTTCATCGTGAAGTTGCACAACTGATGCGCGCTTGAGGTGAACATGGTAGTTAAGAGAGTTGTGCGACTTCTGGTGTTTCAACACATCGACTGCGAGCATCCGGGGCGTTTGCGTGACTTCCTGCGCGCCGACGGCATCGCCTGGACGGCTGTCGAGTTAGACGAGGGCGAACCCATTCCAGCCCTCGATGACTATGACGCTTTGTGGGTGATGGGCGGACCCATGGATGTGTGGGATGTGGACGAACATCCATGGCTCATTCCCGAAAAGCGAGCCATCAGGCACTGGGTAAACGAACTTCAGCGTCCATTCCTGGGCGTGTGCCTCGGGCATCAACTGCTTGCTGACGCTCTCGGCGGCACTTGCGGGCCACAGCGACCTCCCGAGATCGGAGTGATGGGCGTTGAGCTAACATCCGAGGGACGAGCCGATCCGATCTTTGCGGGCATGAGTGAGCATCAACATGCGCTGCAGTGGCACTCGGTGCGGGTAGCGCAGCCGCCCGAGGATGCAGTTGTGCTCGCTAGTTCGCCGATGTGTGGTGTGCAAGCCATGCGTGTGGGGCCATGTGCCTGGTCGATGCAATATCACGTGGAGGTCGAAGACGACACGGTGCGCAACTGGGCTGCTATCGACGCTTACCGCCGCGCCTTGGAGTCAACACTCGGCCCGGGCGCGTTGGAGCAACTAGAAACCGCGGCCGATCAACACATGACCGGCTTTGTAGCCAACGCCAAACAGCTATACGAAAACTTCATAACCGCCTGCGAGACTACGTAACCTCACCTCGGCAGCGAATCAACGAGGTTACGGAGGGCGAAGATGTCACCGCAAGCCGTTCTCGATCACAGCCTTGTCGTTCCTGACGAGGCCACGGCAAGTCAAGCCGCTGAGGCTGTGACAGAACTTGAGCGCTTTCTTCGGAGGAAGCCCGAGATGGGCGCAGCGTCGGTTTCGGTAACGGCATCGGATTGTGATGCCTGTGTTGAGATTCCAGGGCATGCGCTTCGGTTGCTCGTTGACCTGCTGGAGCGGATCGCGTGTGGGCATGCCGTTACAGTCGCTTCGATACACGCGGAGTTAACAACACAGCAGGCGGCGGACCATTTGAACGTGTCGCGCCCATACCTCCTGAGGCTGCTAGCGCAAGGCGACATTCCCTACCGCGAAGTGGGTACGCGTCGACGCGTACTTCTAGTTGACCTGCTCGAGTATGACCGGCAGGATGTCGCAAAACGCAACGCTATTGCCGACGAACTCACGGTTGAGGCTCAGCGGCTCGGTCTCTATTAGGCACCACTACCCGCATGTCGTTCAGCGTCACCTATGACGCCTGCGTGCTACATCCCGCGTCGCTACGCGACCTGCTTGTTCGCCTAGCCATGACTCGCCTGTTTAGGGCGCACTGGAGTGACCGCATTCTGGACGAGATGGTCAGATCAGTGCTTGCTCGTCGTCCAGACTTAAGTCCGACCAAACTGGCCCGGACATGCACACTCATGTGTCACGCAGTACGTGACTGTCTGATCACAGGATATGAGGACCTCATTGAGGGTCTCACCTTGCCGGACCCCGACGACCGTCATGTGCTTGCCGTAGCCATCCGCTCTGGTTCTCAAGTCGTGGTCACCGAGAACATTCAGGACTTTCCGGCGAGTGAGCTAGAAAAGTACAACATTGTGCCTCAGACGCCGGATGTATTTGTTCGCCATCTCATCGATCTGGCACCACATACAGTCGTAAGCGCAGTTCAGGTGCAGGCAGCGGCCCTTAGCAGCCCACCGATGGATGCGTCTGATGTCCTGAACAGTCTTGCTCAATTGGGGTTGCGTCGGTCGGTTGCGGAATTAAGGCGTCTAGTGCCGCCGACTCCGTGACTGGCGGCCTTCCCGAGACTTGCGATCGGACTAGGGAGCTCGGTCTCGTAGTTGGGCTTTGAGGGCTGCTAGGGCAGCTTCAGCTTTGGCTGCTCGTTCTTCGGCTGCGGCTCGGGCGTCTGTGATCTCGGCGATAGTGGGTAGGTCGAGTCCAGTTGACGGGTCGTGGAATCGGACGGTTCCATTGTCGTGACGAACCTCAAGGCTCAACGAGTCGCTGCGATAGATGCCTCGAGTGACCGGTGATATTGGCTCGTACTTGCCGTTAAGCGTGAGCCGATACGGGGCGAAGTGTTCCGGGATCCAGCGACCGTCGACATCGTAAAGCCAATACTCGCTCACTCCCATCCACTCATAGATGCGGTACTTGACGGTCATGTCCCGGTCTTTGGTCTTCTTCGAGAGCACCTCCATCACGAATACGGGCGCGGGGTCTTCCCACAGTTTGTAGGAGAGTCGGTCCCTTATCGGTCTTGCACCGAAGGCAACAAAGGTGTCAGGTCCTACCGCCGCAGTCCGGTCACCTTTGATGTAGTTGATGAACACGTTGCCGGTGACAAACACATCCGACCGATGCCTGTAATGCTCGGTTAATGCCCCGACGGCGTAATGCACCTGTCTGAACTGTCTGTGGCTTTCCATGCACTCGCCATCCCCGCAGGGATACCCCTCAGAGTCGTAATCAACTGGGGGCACCAGCGGCAGACGGGGGACGTCACAAGGGCTGTCTGTGAGCGTCACTCCAAACGCAGCATCTTGTTGAGGGTTTGATCTCGGATTTGTGCCTCAAGGGCTGCTAGCGCAGCTTCAGCTTTGGCTGCTCGTTCTTCGGCTTCGGCTCGGGCGTCTGTGACTTCGGCGAGAGTGGGTAAGTCAAGCCCTGTTGACGGATCATGAAATCGAAGGTCTATGTCGTTGTCGCAGCGGATCTCGAGGCTCAGCACGTCGCTGCGATAGATGCCAGGCGAGACCGGATCAATCGGCTCGTAGTCACCGTCGGGAGTGAGCCTGTACGCCAATATGTGCTCAGGGATCCAACGACTCTCGGGGTCGTATATCCAATACTCATCCGCTCCCATCCACTCATAGATGCGGACTTTGACGGTCATGTCGCGATCTCTGGTCTTCTTCGAGAGCACCTCCATCACGAATGCTGGTACTGGGTCCTCCCATACCTTGTACGAGGTTCTGTTCCTTATCGGTCGTGCGCCGAAGGCAACAAGAATGTCAGGCGCCACCGCAGCTGCTCGGTCGCCTTTGCGATAGTTAATGAATAAATCTGCTGTTACATGCACTTCTGGCTGGTGCCGGTAGTGCATTCGCAATGCCCCGAGGGCGTAGAACATCTGCCCAATCTGCTCATCAGTCATCGGTTCGCCGTCCCCGCAGGGATACCCCTCAGAGTCGTAATCAACTGGGGGCACTAGCGGCAGACGGGGGACGTCACAAGGGCTGTCTGTGAGCGTCACTCCAAACGCAGCATCTTGTTGACCATGCGCAGGGGCGGAGAGAATAGTGCGCTCCTGTTCCGGCAGGACTGTGAGATGGCTAGGTGTCTCCGATATGGCACGAACCTACTCCAAAGCACTGAAGTTAGCAATCTCAAATCCCAAAATCCCCACGGCGGGGTGTGATCTTCAAATGAGGTTGACCTTGTCGGGCAGGCGGGATTTGAACCCACGACCTCCTCGTCCCGAACGAGGCGCGCTACCAAGCTGCGCCACTGCCCGTGCAGGGATGTCAGATGTTATCGGCCTCGGCGAGCACCTGCCGGATCGTGCGAGACAGACGCAACGCACTGATCGGCTTGACCATCCAGGCATCGGCTGAACTGCGACGAGCCAGGAACTCATCTGCTTCACGATCAAGCATCATCACGACGGGCCGGCGACCCAAGCGACCCATCTCTTCTTCCTGACGCACGGCCATGCAGGTCGCCATGCCGCCCATGTTGCCAATCTGCAAATCCAGCAGCACGAGCGCAGGATCGAGTTGGCCAATACCAGCAACGACATCGGTGCCCCGGCGAACCCGGTAGACGTTGTGGTGACCGCTCAGCGCAGCTTCGCACTGTTCGGCGATGAAGTCTGCGTCAGTTGCAAGCAGCACATCTGGCATCTTGCACATGGTAGCGATGCACCGCAGCGAGCCGTGTTCAAGCAGGCGTCGCCCCGGCCGCGCCAGGACGGCGGCCGGCCGATCGCTTAACCGTGTCACCCGCAGCGTCGACATGGTCGTTACCCTTAGACAGGTGCTGGCGATCGAGTCCTTCAGAAGCGTCGCCGACAGCAAAGACGCCAAGCCGTACTACCTGTTGCGCCCGGCCGGTGAACTTGACGCCTACACGGTGGCACAGTTCCGAGAGGCGCTAGCACAACACGCCTCGTCCGGACGCCTCGTCGTTGACCTTTGCCGGGTGCCGTTCATGGACTCGGCGGGATTAGGGGCGTTGATCGGCGGTATCAGGCGGGTGCGTGAGAACGACGGCAGCGTGGTCGTGTTCTGCAACGTCGGAACCCTCATCCGGCTGCTTCACACGACTGGCTTCGATCGCATCGTCCCGGTTGAGGAGACCCTCGAAGCTGCTGTTGCAGCACTCGATCGGGCCTAGCGCACCGCTGCCGCCCCCGTCTCACCGGCACAATCGTCAGACGCATGAGCTCAGCAGCGTTGTGAAACGTCGCGTGCGCGTGCGCGCCATCGGGTTTGTGGCTCTGTTGGCCGGTTTGATGCTGCTGATCTTCGGGCAGTTCACAGCTGATGTGTCTGCGGACGGCCATAACCCCAGCGTTGTCGATGTGGTGGAAGTGTCGGGCTATCTCGATCCGATCATCGCCGACTACATCGACCGTTCCATCAGCGCAGCCGAAGACCACGGCTCGGTTGGAATGGTGTTGCAGGTCAACAGCGAGCGTGCTCTCGTTGACGACGATCGGATACGTGAACTCGCTCAACGCATTGCTAGCGCTGATGTCCCGGTATCGATGTGGATCGGCCCCTCAGGTGCAACAGCTGCGGGAGCGGTAGGGCAACTCGCAGGTGTGGTTGCAGATCTGGGTATCGCGCCGGGCTCAAAGCTCGGAGAACTGGGCACGGTGGTGCTGCCCGAAGACGATCTGTCTGAGGTTTTCGTCAATGCTCTTCCCACCATAAGCGAGCAATACATCGACTGGGAGCAGGCTGTTGCTGCTGGCTTGTCGCGGGAAGCTCCGACCTTGCCGTTCTTTGTGCTTGAGTTGCCAGGGTTTGAAAGCAACATTGACACCTCTGGCGATGAACCGGTGCGGGTGCCTGTCAGCAGTGTTCGGTTCGCCAAGCTGCCACTGGTCGACCAGTTCATGCACACCGCAGCAAGCCCCGCACTTGCGTACCTGCTGTTCCTGATTGGTGCTGGCCTGCTAGTGTTCGAATTCTACACGGCCGGTGTTGGCATCATCGGCGTGGTCGGTGCGCTGTGTTTGCTGTTCGGGTGCTACGGGTTAGCGGCGTTGCCGGTACGCACCTGGGCCATCGCGCTGCTCGTGGTGGCGTTCTTCGGGTTCGCGGTGGACATACAAGTAGGGGTGCCCAGGGTTTGGACAGGGATTGCCATCGTTTGCTTGGTTGCAGGATCGTTCATGCTCTTTGAGGGTCTGCTGATCTCTTGGATCACGCTGCTCGTGGGGATCATCGGAACATTTGCAGGCATGGTTGCGGGTATGCCAGCCATGGTGCGAACACGCTTCAGCACACCCACTATCGGCAGGGACTGGATGATCGGTGCGGAGGGCAGCGCCCGTGAAGCAGTCGATCCCGAAGGGGTAGTGGAGATCGATGGTGCCCCGTGGCGTGCGCGCACCCATCGCGCCACGCCGGTGGATGCGGGAGGTACCGTCCGTGTTGTCGCGCTAGAGGGACTGGTGCTCACCGTAGAACCAGCGAGCGACGCCGGTGACGAGGGCTAACCAAAACACGAACCTCTGTTGCGCATCGGTGAAGATGCCTTCTGCCTTCGGTGTTGCAAGGGCCGTTTAGGCCCTCTGAAGTGAGCTTTTGCTACTTGGCGAATCGTGTGCTAGGCACGAAAGCCGCGGCGGAGGGGAACTTAAATGGCGCTTGGTTTAGCAGAAGCTGTTGATTGGCAGGTACGGGCAGCATGCAAAGGACCGCAAAGGGCGGTCTTTTTTCCGCCCCCGTACGTCGAGAAACGCGCCGACAAACGGCAGCGTGAAGTGAGAGCAAAAGAGATCTGCGAGACCTGCATGGTGCAGCAGCCGTGCCTGGACTATGCCCTCAAGATCCGTGAACAGCATGGAATCTGGGGCGGCAAGAACGAGATTGAACGCCGAGAGATACTGCGGAAGACTCGGCTCAAGGCTCGACACTAGGCGCAGGGCAGCGTGGCCCGGCGATACGCACATCGCCACGTCGGCGGGTGACGCCGGTTCCGTCAAGTTGAGCTAGCAGCGCAAGGGCGTACTTGCGTGTCGTCTGCCAGGCGTCACGCAACTCGGCGACGGTGACTCCCGAGGGCTTCCTAGCGAGAAGTTGAGCCACGTGCTGTGCTGCCTGTTCAAGAGCGGGCGCAGCAAAGTAGATGCCGCTGCTTTCGATGAGCTTGCCTTGTTGAACGAGTAGGCGCAGCTCCTCACGGTTGACCCCGTGCGGTGGTGGTGGCTCGAAGGGCGCTGCTGCGGCAGCCGCCACAAAGGGGTGATTGGCTAGTGGATCTGGGGTACCTGCTGGACGGGCGCGCCCAGCGTTGATGATGAGGCCTGGCTGGGTTTCGATGACGGCGCGCTCAAAGTCGTCAAGCCCGGCGATGTCAAGCCCGAGCGGGCCTGCATTGTCAACGGCTGCCATCAGCTGGTTGCGCACGTCTTGTAGATACTCGGGCGCGGTCACCCATTCACCGACATCAGCAGCCCGATCAACACCGCACAGCCTTGCTAGGCGCGTAGTGGTGATGCGGCCTCGTTCGGCGATCACCCTGTCGACAGATCGGTCGGGTCTTGCCTTGGCGGCGGGCAGCACCGGATCGACATCTAGAACCTCTCCGCCCCCCACCGTCTCCATACGCCCCGACTCGCGCAAGATGAACCTGTCGCCACTAACGAGCGGCAGAGGCAGCGGTAGATATAGGCGAATCAGGCCGGCCGCACCCGGTCGCACAGCATCTGCGCCTAGAACCCGCAGTTTGACGGGATACTCGCCCGAACCGATGTAGGCGACATAGGCACCTCGGCGGGTGACCGCATGATCGAGCGACCCGAGCACGCTGAGTTCAGCATCAAGAACAGTTGTGGCATGCCATTGCTCGGGATGGACAACCACGTCGCCACGGCTGACTTCACGATGGTTTGCGCCTGTGAGGTTGATGGCGACACGGTTACCGGGGCCAACCTCGCTGAGTTGCTCGTGAAGGCTCTGCAGCGCCCGGACTCTGACGTTGCGGCCACCTGGGAGAACTGCGGGCGAGTCGTCAACATGTAGTCGGCCGCCGGTGAGCGTGCCGGTCACGACTGTGCCCGATCCTTTAATGGCGAAGGCTCTGTCGATCCACAGTCGGGGTCGTCTGCGATCTTCGGCGGTTGGGGTGATGCCGGCGAGGTCGTCGAGAGCGACGCGAAGGTCGTTCATGCCAATTCCAGCGATCGCATCTGTAGCCAGCACGGGGGCATCAGCAAGAAAGGTGCCCTCGGTGTGTTCTGCCACGTCCATGTGGGCAAGCTCGATGAGCTCCTCGTCGGCCTCGCCTACCTTGGTGAGGGCAACCAGACCGTGTTCTAGACCAAGTAGCTGCAGGATCCTCAGGTGTTCTTCAGACTGTGGCTTCCAGCCCTCAGTTGTGTCGACCACAAATACGCAGGCATCGACGGCACTAACTCCTGCGAGCATGTTCTTGAGGAAGCGGACATGGCCGGGTACGTCAATGAAGGCGATACGATGTCCTGACGGCAGCGGCATCGAAGCGAATCCCAGGTCAATCGTGAGACCTCGGGCTTTTTCTTCGGCGAGACGGTCGGGATCGATTCCTGTGAGAGCACGCACGAGGGTGCTCTTGCCGTGATCCACATGGCCTGCGGTGGCAATGACGTGCATGTATATGCCGCTAGCTGGCCGCTAACTTGCTCAGGGTCACGAGCTGGGAGTGGTGCCGGCGGGCGCGTTGATGGCACGGCTGGGCACTTCCGAAATGCGACGTAGTGCGGCCGCCACTTCCGTGTCATCTTTGGGGTTGATGGTGCGTAGATCCAAGACAGTGCGATCATCCACTACCCGCGCGATTATCGGACGCTGTTGTGCCCTCAACTTCGCTGTCACATCGCCTTGAATTGCCACACCGACTGACGGGATCTTGGCTCCGGGCAGTGTGCCGCCCCCCGGTGTGGCGACTGTCTCGATGACTTTCACAGCCCCCTCACGCGCAAGCCCGTCATAGGCACTCAGTCGGGTTCGTAGCTGTTCTGGTGTGGCAGTTGCCATGCGCCAGAACTCGATGGCCATACCGTCGTTGCGCAGGTAGGCGAGGGCTGCCTGCTGGAGCGCCGCGAGCACAAGCGAACCGGGTCGCACTGCGCGGGCCAGCGGGTGGCGGCGGCACTTCTTCACTAGGTCACGGCGGCCCGCGATGATCCCTGCTTGAGGGCCGCCGAGGAGCTTGTCGCCCGAGAAGGTCACTAGCGCGGCACCGTCACGGAGTGTCTGGCGAGCCGCAGGCTCCCCTTCGAGCCATGTCGGGGGGCCACTACGAAGCCAGGGACATCGGGTGTCGAGCAAACCCGAGCCGATGTCGGCGATCAGAGGGACACCAAGACTGGAGAGTTCGGCAGTGCGCGGCGCCTCGGTGTAGCCAAGGATGCGGAAGTTGGACTGGTGAACCTGCACAACAGCAGCGACATCTGCGGACGGTTCTGCTATGGCCGCTGCAAAGTCGGCCCGGCGAGTGCGGTTGGTTGTACCGACCTCGATGAGACGAGCGCCCGAGGTTGCCATCACATCAGGCACCCGGAACCCGCCACCGATTTCAACAAGCTCGCTGCGCGAGACCACGACGTCACGATTGGTGGCAACGGCTGCCAGCACCAGCAGTAGCGCCGCCGCACAGTTGTTCACCACAAGTGCCGACTCTGCGCCACATGCCCGGGCGAGCAGTGTTGCTGCACGGGTGTGGCGGTCGCCACGCCCTCCGGTCTCAAGATCGATCTCGAGGTTGCTATAGGTCGCCGGCTGGCTCCAGGCGACGGGCGCTCGCCCCATATTGGTGTGAATCAACACGCCTGTGGCATTGATGACTGGGGCCAGCAGCCGACGTTGAATGCGAGCAGCATGCTGGGACGCTGAGTCGAAGTCACCGGCAGCGATCGCCGCTCGTGCGGCGTCGACCAGTAACGGGTGGGGTAGCCCAGTAGCAGATAGAGAACGGGCCAGCTTGTCGACGGATGGTGGTCGGTGCTCCGGCCTCACAGTCCGCTCAGACTAGGTCCGACTTTTGCGATGTCGGACTCTGGCGTCTGTGAGAGTCCAGACACTTGTATCTGAGGTTTCTGAGGTTTTGGCGGCTTCTGTGGTTTCGGAACCCTCGGGCTGTCGGTGCTCTAACCTTGTGGCGATGTTCTTCTGGCTGTTCGTGGCACTGCTTTGTGTGCCGCTGCTCGAGCTATACGTGATCATCCAGGTCGCAGGAGGCATAGGCACGGGTCAGACGATCCTGTTGCTGGTCGCTGTGTCGGTCGTTGGCGCGTGGATGGTTCGCCGCTCGGGCATCGGCGTGCTCAACCAGCTACGGAGGCGGCTGTCCGCCGGCGAGATGCCAGGCGCCGAGTTGGTCGACGGCATGTTGATCCTGATTGCCGGGGCGTTCATGCTTACGCCCGGATTCCTCACCGATGCCGTGGGCCTTACGTTGCTCTTCCCGCCGACCCGGATCATTGTGCGCACGCTGTTGATCCGACGTTTCGCTAGCCGGATCACCGCACACCGGTGGACGGTTGGCACCGGCAACGCCAGAGGTCACGGGCTTCGAAGTGACGACGACTGGGATGAACATTCATGACGATTGAGGAATCGACGACGGCTGCTGTCGATTGGGCACTATCGACGACACGAGCGGTCAGGCTGCGCCTCGACCTTGAGCGCGAAGTCGACGATGAGATCATCCTGGATTGCATCGATCTAGCGGAGCAGACTCCTACCGGCGGCAACCAGGGCAGCCGTCGCTGGATCATTGTCCGTGATCCCGACCTCAAGGAGCGACTGGCCGAGTTGTATCGGGAGGCGGCTGGATTCGCAGGGATCAAACGTCGTGCCCAGCGACCGTCTGGCAACTCTCGCCAAGTGCGGGTGCTGCGCTCGGCCTTGCATCTAGCCGAACACCTTGGCGAGGTTCCGGCCATCGTCATACCGACAATCATCGGACGTCATGACGGCAGCGGCCGCCCGGGATTGTTTGACTCAGTGATACAGAGCGCCTGGAGCTTCTGTCTGGCGTTACGGGCACGCGGACTTGGCACTGCCTGGACGACCGTTGGTCTGTCGAATGCCTCCGAGGTCAAGGCTCTCTTGGGAATCCCACCCGAGGTGACGGAGATTGCCATGTTCCCTGTGGCCTGGACGATTGGAACCGAGTTCCGTCCGGCTCCTCGGCGAGGCGCTCGTGCGATTGCCTACTTTGACGGCTATGGCCGCACCTATGAGCACGGGCCGAGCACGCCGCCTCGTTTGTCGGATGGCCCAGGGGTTGTGGTTGAGATTGACATCAAAGCGGCTCCTTCAGATGTCTGGGCGCGGGTGACCGACATCAACATGCCTGCGGACTTCTCAGATGAGTTCGTGGGTGCTGATTGGACTAGTGATTCTGGTCCTGCTCTCGGTGCCACCTTCGTGGGACGTAACCATCACGAGGCCCGAGGTGACTGGCAGGTCCCTTGTGTTGTGGATGTGTATTCGGAAGGGCGGGAGTTCGGTTGGTGTACCAACGAGGTCGCCAATCCGGGTGCTCGTTGGCGGTTTGAGTTGGAGCCGGTTGGTCGTGGCACACGTTTGCGGTTCTGCGCAATCATGGGGCCAGGCCCGTCGGGACTCGATGTGATTGTTGAGCGAATGCCCGATCTTGAACAGCGGATTATCGATCGTCGTATGGGCGAGCATGGCAAAAACATGCAGCGGGTTATAGAAGGTGTGAAGTCACAATTGGAATCCACTTCATGACTCAAAAAGAGCAACCGGCAGACGCAACGCTGTCAAGCTAATTCGTGTCGATCAGTGTCTGGGGTGACAACCTTTGAGGTGACGGTCACCACGACGCATCAGCGCACTGGTCAGGCACGAACAGGTCCGCTCGGTACTCTTGCACGCAACAAGGTGACCGGCACCTGGAGCGGCAGCGTCTTAACCCTCAAGGGTGGCCCCGCCGTCACACAGGATCTCTCAATCGAGATCATCGCAACCGACCAGTACGAAGACAGTGTTAGCGACACCTTCGACATGGCCCTCAACAGCGACTAGAGCGGCGCTTGACGGCGGGTATGGAGTCTGGCAAGACTAAAGGATCCTAAAAAGGATAAACGAAACTAAAATCCCTAAAGGATCCTAAAGGAGCGCAGCTTGGCTACTGGCAACCCGTTCGCCCCGACGTTCGGGGCGACACCGCCCGTCCTAGCCGGCCGCGACCACATCCTTGAAGACATTGACGACGCGTTAGCAACCGGTCACACCCACCCTGCTTTCACGAGCCTGTTCATCGGAACCAGGGGTGCCGGCAAGACAGTGATGCTCAACGCTGTGGAAGACCTGGCACGCAATCGAGATTGGCCGACGCTCTCGGATAACGCTGCCCCAGCAGGCATGTTGCGTCGGCTCGGTCGCTCCGCAAGTGCCTTGCTTAAAGACGCAGACCGTCACAGGTCGGACAAACAGATCAAGTCTGTGACGGCAGCGGGGTTCGGTGTTGAGTTCGCCGCGCTTGCATCGACAGAGACCGAAACTCCGGATCTGCGCTCCGTACTCTCTGATGTCGGAGACTTGCTGGCACGCGAAGGTCGTGGTCTGTTCATCACTCTGGATGAGTTGCACAGCGGTGACATTGGAGAGATTCGGGAGCTTGGTGCCATATTGCAACACGTCACAAGACGCGAGCAGCGATCAGTTGCGTTTGCAGGAGCGGGACTGTCACAGGTTGAAGACTTGTTGCTCTCCGACGAAGTGGCGACGTTTCTGCAGCGGTGTGAGCTATACGACATAGGGCCGCTCAATCCCGAAGCAGTCCGAGCGGCAATCGTCGGACCGATTGAGCAGAGTGGAGGGAGCATTGATCCCGAGGCTCTTCGAGACGCAGCCGCAGCGACCTCCGGATTTGCATTCATGGTGCAACTTGTGGGATTCCACAGTTGGAAGGCTGCTGCGGATCCACGCGGCGGGATAACTGTAAGCGAGGTCAGCGCCGGCATCGCCGCGGCAAAGCAACGCATCGGCCGTCTCGTGTTTGCCCCTACATGGCGCGGTCTATCCGACGTTGATCGACGTTTCCTGATTGCCATGGCTCAAGATGATGGAGAGTCGCGCATCGTCGAGATCGCTGCACGTCTGCGGGTCGACACCAAGTATGCGAGTGTCTACCGGCACAGGTTGATCAAGGCAGGCATGATCAGCGCCACAGGCAGGGGCCGGATCAACTTCACACATCATGCGGCTCGGGATTGGATACGCAGTGAGATGGCCCACAACTATGCGGACCCGTACGAGAGTTGAGGTGTTGTAAGCCGGTGAAGACTTCGGTGCAGATCACTGCGGACGGCGGGCGGTGGCCCGAACTAGTGGACTTTGTGCTCGGAGCAGAGTCACTTGGAGTAGACGCAGTATGGGTTGCGGAGGCCTGGGGCTCTGACGCTGCCTCCCCGCTTGGCTACCTAGCGGCTTGCACCAAACGCTTGACACTTGGGTCATCGGTGTTCCAGGTCGGAGTGCGCACCGCTGCGATGACGGCTCAGACCGCTCTCACCCTCAACGAATTGTCGCAGGGGCGTTTCGTGCTTGGTCTTGGAGTGTCAGGCCCTCAAGTAATGGAAGGCCTACATGGTGTGCGTTTCGCCGATCCGGTGCGTCGCATGACCGAAACGCTTGATGTCATCGGCCAGGCGTTCACAGGCGAGCGAATAGCTTACGAAGGCCGTCACCTGCGCCTGCCGCTTCGTAATGGTGAGGGCAAGTCGTTGCGGCTCTCGATCCGCTCGGACTCCCCTCCGCCCGTGTATCTCGCATCCATGCTGCCCCGGATGCTTGAACTCACGGGTGCCCGAGCCGACGGCTGGTTGGGCACGAGCTTCGTGCCCGAAGGTGCTCAGGACGCTTACTTCAGACATCTCGAGCGTGGCGCAACCAAAGCAGGACGAACTCTTGCAGACATAGATGTGTGCCAGGGTGCTGAAGTGGCGTTTGCCCGGGATCGCCAAGAACTTGCCGCGATGGTGGCGAAACGCCGCAAAGGTCTTGCGTTCAGTCTTGGCGGCATGGGCTCGGCTCGCACCAACTTCTACAACTCCGCTTACGCCCGCCAGGGCTTTGCCGAGGTAGCACAGCGTTCACAAGAGTTGTGGGTCTCGGGAGATCGGCGAGGTGCCGCCGCCGTGATCCCTGATGAGATGGTGCTCGCTACGACCCTCATCGGCACACCCGAGATGGTGAGAACCCGTCTAGTGACCTGGACTGATGCTGGGGTGGACACCGTGCGCCTCTATCCAGCAGGCCGAACCGTCGCAGACCGCCTCGACACTCTCGCCCACGCACTGGATCTGGTCAGCGAAGTAAGTTCCGCACGTCAGTCGCCCCCGAGCCGCCGGTAGGCATGGCGGTGCCAGGTTGCACGGCTGAAAGCGGGGTTGCGTGAAACTTGTTGCGCGCGTCGGGCGCCTGACTTTCGTGTGGGTTGCCCTGTTGCTGGTCAGCACCGCTTGCATCACCGTGGAAGTGAATGAGGCTGGTTCTGGCGAGGGAACCCAAGACCCGGGCACAACCGGGGTCACAACTGAGCAGGTTGACGACGAACTAATGCGTGAGGAGTCAACGGAGGATCTGACTTCGACGACATCAACAACGGCTGCGAGTGATGGAGGGACGGCAGAGACGACTAAGGGCTCATCGGTCGGACCGGAACAAGCTGATGGCTTCCAGCAGGACAGCAGTTCGGAGACCGAAGTCATGGATGCCGATGACGTAGATAACGAAAGGGCACCGCCGTCAACAACGCAGAGGTTGCCAGGCACTCCCTCCGATTTCGGGCCCGCAGAAGGAGTTCGGTTAGCGGTTGTCGGAGTGGCCTACGACGATCAACTCAACGTTCGTGACTTGCCTAACGGCAACATCGTCGCCCGCCTTGAGAACTCGCTTGAAGGCGACAAGCGACCCGAAATCTATATGCGTGCTGCCACCTCGGACGACATCCTGGCCACGCTGTCACTGCACGGAGACGAGTACGGCGTAATGGCAACAGGTCGCACACAGCAACTGACAACAACGATCTGGCACGAAGTACGAGTTGGCGATCTGATCGGGTGGTCGAGCGGCACTTTTCTCGCAGCCTTAGGCGGCACGTACGACACGACAGCAGAAATTGTCGAGCGCCTAGGTGAGACTCCAGTTGCTGAGAACATGCGGGCTCTAGCGCTAAAGGTCACAGGCGCTGTCGCTTCGCTTGAACCACCGTCGCTTGTGACATTCGTCGAGGATCCCGACACGCCAAACGGTGATATTGGAACCGCAACCGTTGATGTCGTCAACATCGGCGACGACTCTTTGCTCGGCTATCGCCTGGAGATCTTCGCCCACACCGCAGCAGAAGCGGGAAGCTCCGGCCCTTACACGCTCAAAGCTGTCGAGAGCACTCTGCTGTGCCATGCGCATCGTGGCGTTCATGAGTCGGGGTTTTGCAACTAGCTACGCTCACCCTGCAACCCGGCAACCGTCGAGCTTTACGAAGTTAGTCATGTGGCGGCTCACTTCTTGTATAACTCAGACCTTCAGAGACATGATGGGTCACGGTGACCAGGAGGCGGCGAGATGCAACGATTCCTGAACCCGTACCGACCCGGCCCAGGCACACGCCCCGCGGTACTCGTGGGCCGCGACCGCCTCATCGATGACTTCGCTGTCATATTGCGGAGGGCCATCGACAGGCGCCCGGGAAAGGGTTGCATGACCCTGGGCCTGCGAGGCACAGGCAAGACTGTGCTGGTCAACCGCTTCCTTGAGGTGGCGTCTGACGAGGGCGTACCGACCGCTTTCGTTGAGGCTTCGGAGTCTGGATCATTCAGGTCTCAGATGGCGACACGCCTGCGAAGTGCGCTGCTCGGTTTGGAATCGGGTCATGTCCGGCGCATGGTTACCAGGGCACTGGGTGCCCTGAAGTCGTTCGCGCTGCACTTGCCCAACGGCTCTTCTGTGTCAGTCGGTGTTGAACCTCTACTTGGACTCGCCGACTCGGGAGAGTTGACGGAGGATCTGACGGACTTGTTCGTTGCAACCGGAGAGGCCGCGGTTGAGTGTCAAACAGGTTTTGTCGTCGCGGTCGACGAAGCCCAGTACCTAAGGCCACCGCAGTTGGGCGCGTTGATCGCTGCAGTGCATCGCACCACTCAACTGGACCTGCCGGTGGTGCTCGTCCTAACCGGACTGCCACAGCTTCGTGGACTTGTCGGCCGAGCTAGGTCGTATTCCGAGCGGATGTTCACTATTGCGGAACTCGGGCCGCTCAGTTCAGAGGAAACGCTTGATGCCTTGACGATCCCTGCCGAAGACCAGGGAGTGAGCTTTGATACATCAGCCACTGAATCCATCTTTGAACACTCTCATGGCTACGCCTATTTCGTCCAGGAGTGGGGATACCACACCTGGAACGCAGCCCCAATGAAGCACATCACCATCGATGATGTGAGAGCGGCACATGAGGATGTCCTTGAAACTCTTGATCGGGACTTCTTTCGTGTGCGCTTCGATCGCTTGACCCCTAAAGAACGCGAATACCTTCGTGCAATGGCTCACCTCGGTCCTGGCCCGCATCGTTCCGGTGACATCGCGTCACACCTTGGAATAAAGGTGCAGTCCGCTGCCCCTCGGAGATCGAATCTGATTGCTAAGGGGATGATTTATGGCCCCGCACATGGCGATACTGCTTTTACTGTGCCACTCTTCGATGGGTTCTTGAAGCGGCTTATGCCAGGGTGAAATAGAAGTAGAGGTGGTGATGACACTGAACGGAGGTCGCTGCACTAATCGAGTTGTGCTTGACATGTGGCATCCTGTGGCTGCCAGCGATGAGGTAACGCCCAATCGAGTGCATTCAACGCAGCTACTGGGCGAAGCGATTAGCTACACCGTTGACACTGATGGCCAAGCAGTCGTGTGGCGCAACCGGCCCGAGTTGCCTCAAGGCTTGACTGTCGATTCAGCACAGATTGCCGACCGGCTACCTGTGCTTCAGCGATATTGCTTCATCTGGACATCACTAGGCGATCCACCAGACGGAATCTTTGCGATACCCGAGTTTTACGAAACAGACAGGCGAACGCTTGCGGCAGGCTCGATCGGCGTTCATACGTCAGCACCTCGTGCCGTGGAAAACTTTCTCGACATGGGTCACTTCCCCTATGTGCATACCGGGATTCTCGGTGTTGAGCCTCACACCGAGGTTGTCGAATACGACGTAGACATCACAGTGGAGAACGAGATTCTCGCGACCCGATGCCGCTTCTACCAACCGATGTCCTCACTAGCGGACACAACCGGGCAACTCACCGAATACATATACCGTGTGCCACACCCCTACGTGGCACTGCTCTACAAGACGGCGGCTCCGGATCCCAGCCGGCAGGATGCCATTGCCATATTCCTGCAATGCGTAACCGAAGAGCAGATCGTTGCTCACAATTTCTTGTGCATGGTCGACGACGTGAACACCGATTCGGAACTCAAGCTGTTCCAGCAGAAGATCTTCGGGCAAGACAAACCAATACTTGAGAACCAGAGACCCAAGCGGTTACCGCTAGCGCCCCAGGCAGAAACACCAATCCGAGCAGACAAGTCCTCAATCAGTTACAGGCGCTGGCTATCGAATCTAGGCGTTAGCTACGGTGTGATTCCCGAAGCTGCCTAAGCAGTGTCCTTATAGATCGAAGTCTGAATCGAGCGCAGCCATGGCTGCTTCGAGCATCCGAGCGCTGCAACCGGCCATGTCCACAGGCGGCACATGCTCACGTGATATGGCTGCCGCAACCGACGTGAAGGCATCGGCTGCTCCGCCCTCGGAAAGCGAAACCGGCTCGCCCGTGTCGGATCCGTCTGCCACCGCAGGCTCTAGCGGGATCTGCCCAAGCAGCGGGACACCAACTTCGGAAGCAAGCGCCTCGCCTCCACCGGCACCAAACACAGCATGGCGATCGCCGTCAGGCGTCACCAGATAGCTCATGTTCTCGATCACACCGACAATGCGCAGGTAGTTCTTGCGGCCCATATCCACTACTCGGGCCGCTACCTTCTGCGCAGCCACCGATGGTGTCGTCACCACGATCATCTCGGCACGGGGCAGCATCTTGGCGAGTCCCATCTGAACATCGCCCGTGCCGGGGGGCATATCGATAAGCACGTAATCGAGATCGTCGCTCCAGCGCACATCCTCACAGAAGTGCTGCACGGCCCGGTTGAGCATCAGGCCACGCCACATCAATGCGGAGTCCTCACGATCAACCAGGAATCCCATGGATACGACATCAAGGCGGCCGCTACCAATCGTTCGCGAGATCGGGACGATCTTGCCGCCCACGGAGCGCAAGGCGCCATCCACCCCAAGCATGCGAGGCACCGAGTATCCCCAGATGTCAGCGTCCATCACGCCGACTTTGAAGCCGTCTGCTGCAAGGGCCGCTGCCAGGTTGGTGGTAACAGTCGACTTGCCCACGCCGCCTTTGCCACTGGCAACCATCAGCACTTTGGCAGTGGGTGGTATGGCGGTGTCGGGGGCACTCTTGGCGACATTCCAGCGAGCCTTCGCCATTGCAGCGGCCTTCTCATCGGCCGTCAACTCGCTCCAGACGATGCGAACCTTGCTGACACCAGGCAGCGACTCCAGGCGAGTCTTGACATCACGTTGGATCTGGGCACGTAGCGGGCACCCAGAAGTTGTCAATGCAATCTCGACCCGGATCAGCCCGTTGTCATCAACGTGAGCACCTCGAGCCATACCCAACTCGACCAGGTTGCTGCCGAGCTCAGGATCGACCACGCCACGCATCAATTCCATGACTGTCTCAGCCGACGGCAGCGTTGTCACCACACTCATGATGCTAACGGTCACTACCGTGATGCTTGCTTGAGGCGCCTGCTGAGGCTGTGTGCATGGTCATGCTGCGTTAGAGTTGCACTAGCGCCCTCCGCCCGGTTGCGGCGCTCTAGTTCCTTACTACCTCGAACCACGGAGAGTAGTCGTGATCACACTCACCGATAAGGCATCAAGCAAGGTCTCTGAACTCATTAGCGCCGAGAACGAAGCCGGCTTGGCCCTACGAGTAGCAGTGCGCCCGGGTGGGTGCTCGGGGTTCTCTTATGAGATGTACTTCGACACCGACGTGGCTGCCACCGACACGACATTGACGTACGGCGATGTGCAGGTCGTGGTTGATCCGTCCTCGGCAATGCTGCTTGAAGGCGCAACGCTTGATTACTCGGACAGTTTGCAGTCGGCCGGGTTCTCCATTGATAACCCGAACGCCCAGCGAACCTGCGGCTGCGGTCAGAGCTTCAGCTAAACCAGCGCGCCGAGGGGCGCGTTAACGAGATCCGATCCGGGCAAAGAACCTGCAGGGAACTCATCGGGGTTCCCTGCTTTGCGCGCCTAGGCAGCACGGCAAGCCCCACGAGCTAGACAGCATTGAGAGTGTCTGAGCCCCCTAGCAGTCTGGAACTCATGGTGAACGGGACGAAGGTCGCCGTCTCTGATCCTTTTGCGTCGCTGCTTGACGTGTTGCGTGAGCAACTGCGGTTGCGCAGCGTCAAGGACGGCTGTTCACCGCAGGGTCAGTGTGGATGCTGCACTGTGCTGATTGACGGTCAGCCGAGAGTTGCTTGTGTGACCCCGGCACGGCGAGTGCAAGGTCGCAACATTGTCACTCTTGAAGGTCTCGACCCGGCGGTGCGTGAGGGCTGGTCGCAAGCCTTCTCGGTAACCGGTGCAAGCCAATGCGGATTCTGTACACCGGGGATCATCTGCCGCTTCTCGGCGCTTCACGCCAGAGGCAAAGATCACTCCGACCGTCACGCACCGGCACGGGCATTGGCTGCGCACTTGTGTCGTTGCACCGGTTGGCAGCCGATTCTGGACGCCTGGGTTAAGTATCCTCGATTCGACGCGGACCACGGCAGCAAGGACGATCTGCCCAAGTGTGACCTTGACGAGCAACGACGGGCTTCGGAACAACGTGCCGCAATCGAGGGACACGTCGCACAGTCCACCGGGCCACATGTTGCGCTCGGCGCGGGAGGATTCGCTGACGACACGGCACCCGAGGATGCGCTTGTCGCGATTCGCCGTGCGAGTGGGGTACCTGTTGAGGATCTTGACAGTTGGGTCGTGGCCGAGACTGCGGCAGAGGCCCGGCGGCTAGCGGCAAGACCGCAAGGTCGGCGTACCACGCTGCGCCACGAACCGCCGCTAGAGGTGCCACCGGGTGAGTGGGCAGTAACGCTTAGGACTAGCTGGGTAGAGCCTGGATACTTGGAGACGGATGCGTCGTGGTGCGAACCCGGAGGAGAACCGGCATCACCTCTCGGCAACGCTGGTGCTTTCGGTGCCAAGGCAGACTCGCCGCTGCCAGGGGTCGCGAGACGACTTGCAGATCTCTATGGCAGGTCTATGCGGGTGCTGTGGTCACGCCCCGACACGGTTGAGTGCGGCCCTAAGCGGCCCCCGATTGCTGCCGGTGTGCGAGCGGACGGCACGGGCGAGATCGTTATAGCACGCACTCCCCAGATCGCTGACATCATCAAGGCTTACGCTCCCGGACTTGCCGTAACCGAGGTTGATGTCGCCGGGCCGCAAACATCCGCGGCGATCCGAGGAGCGGGTTGGGTAGAAGCGGCCGTACTACTTGCAGCCGTCAACGCCGATAGCCATGGCTGGATCACTTCACCAGATGGGGGAGCCGCCCGCGCATCCGTTGCTGGCGACGGCACTATCAGCGTGGAGGTGCGAGCGGGCAAGCCCCTTGATGAGGTTGTGTTGCGTTCGTATTGCACCGGTGCGGCTCACATGGCCTACTCGTGGGTAACCAGCGAGTCACTAGCCATTGACCTAACGGGGCGGGTTCATGATCTGACCGTGCGTTCATTTGGGATCATCGGCGCCGCTGCCATGCCTCCAGTGAAGATCAAGATCATCGACGATGGCACCGAACCCGTCAACGGCAGCGATGCCGTCTTCGCGGCGGTCGCAGCAGCCACCTGGATCAACCGAGGCTGCCCCGAAACCTGGCCAACCGGAACCTAGATCGGCCCGCCCCTAGGAGGTCATGGCCGTGAGGGTGTTAGCTGTGGTGGGGGTAGTTGGTGCTGGCCTCAGCGTCTGACAATTGCAGGTACTCGTTAGGACTGCCGCCGTCACGGTTCGAGGCATCAGAGTCTGACTTCAACAAACTGCCGAACACCGCAGCGATAACTCCGGTGCCTACAAGGAACAGCACCGGGAACACCACAACGAGAACGACCACCATCACTACGGCTCCAGCCACGGCCGCAAGCATAGGCGATCGTCTCAAGCTTCTTCGATCTCGAGCATCCGCAAAGCGTTGCCACGCACGATCTTGTAGATGGTCTCATCGTCAAGCCCAGCGAACATCTCGGTGGCTACCTCAAGGGTGTTGGGCCAGGTCGAATCGGTGTGCGGATAGTCGGTTTCGAACGTGACATTGTCCACCCCTACCTCATCAAGGCTCGCCAGGCCATGATGATCCCTAAAGAAACAGCCATACCCGTGGCGATACCAGTAGGTAGACGGCGGTTCGGGTACCAGACGTTTTGTGTCGGCCCAAGCCCGATGCTCCTCCCAGACGGTGTCGGCACGCTCCAACACGTAAGGAAGCCAGCCGATCTGACCCTCGCTGTAGGCAAGTTTCAGTTGCGGATGACGTGGCAAGATCCCCGAAAACAGCCAATCTGACAGCGAAGCCATCGCGTTGTTGAAGCTCAGCGTTGCCGACACGCCGGTTGGGGCATCCGGCGAGGTGGCAGGCATCTTCGAACTCGACCCGATGTGCATGCAGATCACCGTGCCGGTGGATTCACAAGCTTGAATAAACGGCTCGTAGAACCCACTGTGGATAGATGGCAGTCCCAGGTGCGGCGGGATCTCACTGAAGGTCACCGCCCGACAGCCCCGCTCGGCATTACGACGCACCTCTGCTGCGGCTAGATCAGCATCCCACAGCGGCACGATGATCAGCGGCACCAGCACCCCGTCGGAGTCTGCGCACCACTCCTCAATCATCCAGTCGTTGTAAGCACGTACACATGCCAAGCCGAGGTCGTGGTCTTTGGCCTCATAAAACGTCTGACCACAAAAGCGTGGGAAGGTCGGGAAGCTCAACGAGCAATCCACGTGATTTGCAAGCATGTCTTCGACCCTTGCCGCTGGCTCGTAATAGCCAGGCCGCATCTCGTCGTAGGTGATCGGCGTGAGAGTCATGTCGTCACGATCAAATCCAACAGCGGCGACGTGGCGCTTGTGCGGGTACATCCCATCCTCGTAGAACCAGATGTCACACCAATGCCCAGAACCATCCGGCGGGTCAAGGTCGTAGCTATAGCTAGTTCCCCCGGTGTAGCGCAGTTCACCAAGACGGTGACGTTCCACCCTGGGGCCCGCCTCTCGGTACTTGGCAGGGAGCCACTCCTGCCACACGTGTGCGGGCTCCACCACATGGTCGTCGACGCTCACGATCATGGGAGTGCGACTCTCAGAGGGAGCGGACTCAACCGATGTCGTACCTGCACCGTTGTGTGCCTTGCCTGTCATCGCAGGAACACCTCCTCGACCGGCCGATATGTCAGTGTCACCGGAGCGAACGCTAACGCTTGCAGTTCGCGCCGCCGCCGGTTGGATTCACTCTGCTCGACCAAATTTCATCGCTAGCACCCAGCGCAAGTGTCAAGTGCGGGGGCTGCGCACAGACGCTTAAGGTGATACTTGGAGCTATGTCTGCGGCAACTTATGAACGTGACGGCCATGTAGCGACGATCACGTACAACCGGCCCCGATCCCTCAACGCTGTCAACGGCGCCATGCGAGAGGCACTAGATGCGGCCTGGCTCGAATTCCGTGAAGACACCGAGGCTTGGGTGGCGATAGTCACCGGAGCCGGCCGTGCCTTCTGTGCAGGTGCCGATCTCAAAGACTCCGAAGGCTCAACGGGCAGGTGGCCGGGCAGCTTCTGGGAGTGGCCCACAATCACCACGTTCGAATCCGGCATGGAGATCTGGAAGCCGACGATCGCCGCGGTGAACGGCCCCTGCATCGGTTACGGGCTCACCGCCGTGCTCGCATGTGACTTTGTGCTGGCTAGCGAGCGCGCCTCATTCGCTTATCCCGAAGTGCGCATCGGTGTGCCCACCATTGTGGGAGCTCTGCGGTTGCCTGATCGGGTTCGCTGGCCGGATGCGCTCGAGTTGCTCCTGACCGGCGACACGATCGATGTCTCGCGGGCGCACGAGATCGGTCTCGTCTGGCGTGTCACTCCACACGACGAGCTGTTGAGCGAGGCCCAGTCACTGGCCCGCCGACTCTGTGCGGGAGCACCACTTGCGGTGCGCGCCACCAAAGAGATGGCAGCTCGCGGTCGGACGCTGCCTTGGAGTGAAGCTGTGCGGATGGGTGAGACGATGCGCCGTGTGGCTACTAATACTGCTGACGCACGAGAAGGTGTGGTGGCGTGGCGGGAGCGGCGGGCACCACGCTGGCAAGCCCGCTAACGGTGCGCTGACCGATCCCGCTAACCCGCTCCCTCACGTTTGGTGGCCGACTTTCCCCTTAGGCCTTAGCTTCGATGAAGGCGTCTGAGTAGTTCACCTCAAAGTCACCAGTGTCCTGGATCTCTTCAAGTGACTCCACCCCGCCCGGGATCACATCCGGATCGCCAACGAAGTCCAAGAGATCTTGATCGAGCCCATCAAAGGCTGCAGCGTTTGGTGTCGAGTAGTAGTTGTAGTTCGACAGGGCTGCGCCAATGTCTGCACGCAGAATGAAGTTGATGAACGTGTGAGCCGTGCATGGACTGTCGGCATCAAAGACAACCGCCATGTTGTCGATCCAGCGAGTCCCGCCCTCCTTGGGCACGAAGTACACGTAGTCGCCGGGATTGTCAGTCTCTAGGAACTGGGTGAACATGTCACCGGAGTAACCGTGGCCGATTACTGTCTCGCCGCCGGTAAGCAACTCATCTGCAGAGTCGGTATTGAAGGCAGCGAGGCGGTCACGTGTGTCAACGATCAGTTGCTTGGCCTCGTCTAGTTCATCCTCGTCGGTGGTGTTGAGCGAGTATCCGAGATACTTGAGAGCAGCTCCCATTGTCTCGCGAGGATCATTGAGCAAGCTGATCTTGCCTGAGTGAGCATCAGCCATCGCCGGGTCGAATACCAATCCCCAGCTTCGATCAAAGTCAGTACCGACGACTGCGGTATTGACACCGAGACCGGTAGTGCCCCACTGGTAAGGCACTGAATACTCTCCGGTCGGGTCATAGGAGAGGTTGTCAAAATCCGATGAGATGTTTGAACGGTTGGGTATGGCAGCTTGGTCAAGTTTGACGATGTTGCCTGCTGCAATGAGGATCTTGACCATGTAATCCGATGGCACGATCAGGTCATAGCCGCTGTTACCGGCTGCGATGATCGGTTGCATGGCTTCGTTGGAGTCGTAAGTGTCAAGCGTGTAGGAGACCCCGTACTCCTCGGAGAACTGCTCGAGAAGCGCTTCGTCGATGTATTCCGACCAGTTGTACATGTTCAGGTCACCATCAACCTGATCTAGCTCACAGCTGGCACTAGCGACTTCAGCCTCTGCGGTCGTGTCGTCGGCTTCATCGGAGCTGCATGCCGCTGCAAGCAATGCCAGTGCTGCTACTGCCACAAGAGTCTTAGTGAGCGTCTTCATATTGGTATCGAATCCTTTCCGCTGCTGCGCGACCTAGCTACGAGCAGCGACAACAACACGAGCATGATCGACGCAGCAAGCATCACAACGGATACTGCGTTGATCAGCGGCGTGACTCCCCTTCTGATTAGTCCGAAAACGAACACGGGCAGCGTAGTCGCACCCGGCCCTGAGGCGAACTGAGTTATCACCACGTCGTCAAGTGAGAGCGTAAGAGCTAGCAGCGCTCCACCCGCGATACCAGGTGCAAGCTGGGGCAGCGTTACGTGACGGAACGTACGCCATCGGCTCGCGTATAGGTCTAGAGCTGCCTCTTCAAGGACGCTGTCCATGTTTGACAGTCGGGCCCGCACTACCACCGACACGAAGCTGATGTTGAAAGCAATGTGGCTAAGCGCGATCGTGCTGAGGCCCTTCTGGAGCCCGATCCCAAAGAGTGTGTCGATCACATCAAAGAATTGCGAGAAGAACAGCAAGATCATGACGGCCATGGTCACATCGGGCACGATGATCGGCAGGTACAGCAACGCGTCGAACACACGGCGGCCACGGAACCTGAACCGCTCCAGAGCTAGTGCCGAAAGTGTGCCAAGCATTACCGACACAGCTGTGGAAAGAACGGCAACCCTTATTGAGACCCAGATTGATCGTTGCAAAGTTGAGTGATCGGCGAACTCGGCGTACCAATCCAGAGTGAATCCACCCCACACACCCGGATTTCGGCTGTCACTGAACGAGAAGACAAACAGCAAGATAATCGGCGCATAGAAAAACACGTAAATAGCTACGGCTTGGACTGAAAGTGCTGTTCGGGTTGCTATGGCTGCCCGAGTTCGGGTAGCTCCCATCACAGGTTGCGACCGCCCGTGCGGAAATAGATGAGTGTCGCTACCAGCATTACTGCCATCAACACGAACGAGAGCGAGGCACCGAAAGGCCAGTTTCGTGCTGTTAGGAACTGCACGACTACGTACGAGCCGAGCAGGGTTGTCTTTGCTCCCCCAAGCACTTCGGGGGTTACGTAGGCGCCCAGGCTTGGCACGAACACCAGGATCGAACCGGCAATCACTCCTGGCTTTGACAGGGGCAACAGGATGCGCCGGAAGCTCTGGTACCCGGATGCATATAGGTCACGGCCAGCCTCAAACAGTGCAGGGTCGATGCGTTCCATTGAGGCATACAGCGGCAAGATCATGAACGGCAAGAAGCCATACACCAGCCCCAGAACCACCGCTGAATTCGTGAATAACAACACGGTTGGTCCGAAGCCAAAAAACTCAAAGATGTCAGAAACAAGGCCATCTGTTCCCAGCAGAACCCGCCATGCGTAGTTGCGAACAAGAAAGTTCGACCAGAACGGGATCATCACAAACACGAGCATGACGTTGCGCACCATCGGGCGACAGGTCGTCAGGAAGTAAGCAAACGGGTAAGCCAGCAGCAGGCAGATAACCGTGGTGAGGATGGCAAGCCAGACCGAGCGAAAGACAATGTCACGAACGACTGGCTCGGCCAGTTTGCGATATGAGTCGAGGTTCCAGCCCGATAAATCGGTGCCACCGAAACGGTTGCGTGTGGCGAACGAGTAGACGACAACGATCACCAGAGGCACCGCGAACAGCAACACCAGGTATGCGTATGCGGGGAGCGCTAGCAGGAACCCACGGCGAGAGTCGGCGCGCCGGGCTGCCTCTTCGATGGTGCGTGCTGAGCGTGGTTGGGTTGGCTCCCAACTGGAACCGGCAGCCGACTCGGGGGCTCCTGATTGTGTTGATGTCGCGTTCATTGCTAGCCGCCAGTCGCTAGCCGGTCACGATCGCTACCGCGTCTCGGTGCCAGATCACCCGGACGTGGTCATCAACCGCAAAGCGAGCCGCTCCCGGCCGGTTTTCCATGCGTACCTCGACCGTCATCCAATCGACTGATACTCCGTAACTGACAGCATTTCCCGCATAGGTGACCCGCTTGATTACACCGTCAACCCCTGCTGTGTGGGGCGGTGCGTCTGGGTAAGCGTCGTCGTTGAGGGCCATGAGATCGGCACGTTCGGGCCGCAAGCTCAGGGCCACCTTGGTGCCGACGGGGTGATCGGTAGCGCACCCAACCATCGAACCATTTGCCAGACAAATCTGCCGTGAAGACTTGACGGTGGCCTCCAGCAGGTTTGCCCTACCAATGAAGTCAGCCACGAACCGGTTGGCTGGCCGCTCGTAGACCTCCTCGGGGCTGCCGACCTGCAGCAGGCGGCCCTCATCGAGGATCGCAACACGATCGCTCATCGTGAGGGCTTCCTCCTGGTCGTGCGTCACGAACATAAACGTGATGCCCACCTCACGCTGCAGGATCTTGAGCTCGACTTGCATGCCCTGTCGCAGCTTGAGGTCGAGTGCTCCGAGCGGCTCGTCGAGTAGCAACACTTTGGGTCGGTTCACGAGAGCCCTTGCCAGCGCCACCCGCTGCTGCTGGCCCCCGGAGAGCTGCGACGGCCGTCTCTTGCCGAGGTCTGCGAGTTGCACGAGTTCAAGCGCTTCTCCAACCCGGCTTTTGATCTCGCGCCGCTCGACCTTTCTCATCTTCAGGCCGAAGCCAACATTGTCGGCGATCGACATGTGGGGGAACAGGGCGTAGTTCTGGAAGACGGTGTTGACTGGCCGCTTGTTGGGTGGCAGCGTGCCGACGTCATGACCGAAAATGCGGAGCCGTCCTTCGGTCGGGAACTCGAGCCCTGCGATGATTCGCAGCGTCGTTGTCTTGCCGCACCCGGACGGGCCGAGCAGGGCGAAGAACTCACCGTCACCGATCTCCAGATCGAGCTGGTCGACCGCTAGCACGTCACCGAAGCGTTTGGTCACTCCCTCGATCTCGACGGCTGCTACGGCGTCAGTCATGCAAGCCCCTCTCAGCAGCCCGGCAATCTCCCCGAGGCATTATGTCTGCCAATTGCACTCGGAGTGAGCTAGCGACTCATGCGGGTTGTTGTCTTGCAGACCGTTCCGTGGTACTGGCTCTGGTGTAGGGAACCGTAGAGACTTGATCTGGGCTGTCTGGGGTTCTTGTCGAGAGTCCATCCCGTTAGGCGAGGCGATTCAGTTCCTTGCTTCGGCTAGGGCTGCAACGAGGTTGCCAAGCAGGCTTGAGGCTCCGAACCGGAGCCGGCTGGGTGTGAGCCACTCTTCGCCGAGTTCCGAACGCACGATGTTGAGGTAACTAAGCGCATCAGCGGCCGTGCTGACTCCTCCGGCGATCTTGATTCCTACGGGCTCTCCCGTTTGTGCATGATGGTGAGCGATCGTCTGTGCCATTGCAGTGACAGCCTCGGGTGACGCCCCGGCGGCACCTTTGCCGGTGGAAGTCTTGACCATGTCGGCTCCTGCATCTATCGCAAGTTGTGTGGCGCTTCGGATCGCGTCAGCAGATCCAAGTTCACAGACCTCCAGGATGACCTTTGAAGCAGGCACTGCCGGATGCTTGGCGCATTGCCTCAAGCTCTTCTACGACAACGTCGTGACGTCCAGTAAGGAACGCTGATCGGTTGATGACCGTGTCGATCTCGGTTGCTCCCGCAGCCACAGCGGCGGCCACCTCGGCAACCTTGATCTCAAGTGGTGCCAGACCGCTCGGAAATGCCCCGGCGACGCTCGCAACTTCCACACGCGTTCCTGCTAGCAGTTCCGCGGCTACGCCTGCGAGGGCGCTGTACACGCAGACGGCTGCTACCGGCCCGACCGTGGGGTCGCTGGGATCGGGCCTTAGCGCTGTTGAGCACAGTGCCCGGACGCGCCCAGGTGTGTCATCGCCAGCAAGCGTCGTCAGATCGGTGCATCGCATCAGAAGACGCAAGTCCTCGTAGCGGTCACGACCGATTCGACTGGAGTGGACCTGCTCGTGGCCGTGATGGGATTGCGTGTTGTGAGTCATGTGGTGATGGTGTCGTGTTCTAGTGCTCTGGACTTCAGGACAGTTGCGATGTGATGGAGTGCTATCGGACTGGTAGTCACTTTGGGCTGAGGTGACTAGAGGCTGTGAAGCCGCGCGGCCAATTTCACTGGCGCGAACACGTTCAGGATCAGCGATTCGCTTGACAGCGGAGTCCAGCAATTCGGCCACCTGCCGCCGTGCAGCCGCGGAGTCATCAGGGCTTGCAGCTTCCGAGTACACCTTGAGTTTCGGTTCAGTTCCACTCGGCCGGACAGTCACTCTTGCGTCGATTTCATCAAAGTTCAAAGTGACGACATCCGCACTAGGCAAGCCACTGCCGCCGTCCATCAAGTCAACTACAGCGCTGATGTTGTGACCAGCGAGTTGTGTCGGTGGTCTCTGGCGGAGCACCTGCATTGCTTGCTCCCGCAAGCTTCGGTTTTCGGGTGTGGCCTCGAAACGGATGGAGCGCTGACCGGTCACATGTACTCCGTGACGACGATGGATTTCGTTCAGTAGGTCGAGCACCGTGAGCCCCTGAGCTCTCTGGCATGCTGCGAGTTCCGCCATCACAACAGCTGCGCTGATGCCGTCCTTGTCACGGACAACATCAGAGATGGCATATCCCAGGGCTTCCTCATAACCCAGAACCAACTCGTGGGTGTCCCTATGTTCAAGGGCCTGTTTCATGATCCACTTGAAGCCTGTAAGCGTCTGGCAATAGTCAGCGTCGTGATGTGCGGCTATGTGTCCGAGCAGGCGCGAAGACACAACGGTGTTGATGAGCAGTGGCCGTTTGTGGCTAGGCGAGCTTGCTTGCGCTTCTGAGGGAGAAGCGCCGGAGTGGTGTGTGAGCAGGTGCTCAGCAAGGAGACACCCGGTCTCGTCACCGCTCAGCAGGCGCCAGCGCCCGTCGTCGACTACTGCCACGGCGAGGCGGTCCGCATCGGGATCGTGAGCCATTGCTAGATCGGCACTGGTGTCATTAGCCAGTGCTAGGAGCGGATCAAGGATGCCTGTCTCCTCGGGGATTCGGGAATGCTGCCGTGGGGAAGTCGGGGTCGGGCTCGGCTTGCCCTGCAACGATTGCGGGTGTTGGGAAACCGGCTCTCTGGAGTGCCGCTTTGAACATCTCAGAGCCGACACCGTGCAGCGGCGTGTAGGCAATTCGCACCGACCGAGGAGTGTCGGGTGATAGCAAACCTGCAACCGCTTCTAGGTAAGCGTCAATCACGTCTTCTGAGACCTCGGTGATCAAGGGATCGCCCGGGTCTGCTAGGTCGGACGCCCCTAGCGGTTCCAAGCTCTTGAGCATGCTTTGAATCTCGGAGTCAACGGGCGCAGCAAGCTGGGCGCCACTCTGCCAGTAGATCTTGAGACCGTTGTCGGAGCGCGGGTTGTGGCTAGCGGTGACCATCACCGCGGACGAAGCCTCAAGATGCTTGGCAGCAAACGCCAGAACCGGTGTCGGTAACGGTCTCGGAAGCAGTGTGACGGAGATTCTTTGAGCGGCGAGCGTTCGGGCGATGTCGCTAGCAAAGGTCTCACTCTTATGGCGGGCGTCGAACCCGACTGCTACGAGCTGTTTGTTGCGCCCATCGGGGCCGGTGTCGTTCGGTGGCGCTTGCTCTTGCTGTAATCGTGTAGCCAGCGCCGCGGCGACCATGCGGACAAGCACCCGGTTCATCCGTGTTGGGCCAGCACCCAAGGCTCCCCGGATGCCTGCGGTTCCAAACGACAGACGTCCACGGAATCGTTGAACAAGCTCCGCGCTGTCTCCCCTCCGCGCCGCCGCAATCAACTCGGACAACTCAGCACGCGTCTCGCGATCCGGGTCAACCGCCAACCAACGCTCAGCCCGAGCCATCACATCAGCCTTACTCACCAGGCAACTCCTACCACAGTGACACAGGTTTGCTCGCTGATTGAAATAGCATCACAAATGTGAAAATAGCACTACTTAAGGTTTCCTAACCTGAAACAGGGCATTACCATCGGTCACATGGATACAACTCAGATAGCCGTTGAAGTGCCGGAAGAACTGCTTGCCAAGGTGGACGACCTCGTAGCCAGCGGTCTCTATAAGGATCGTGATGAAGCCATCTCCGTGGGCATCGCTGGCCTTCCAAATCTGGAGGACAAACGCCGAATTGACCAAGCGTACATCGACGGGTACACACGATTTCCGCAGACGGCCGCCGAGTTAGAGATGGCGCAAAGCATCCTGTGTGCCGCGATAAAGGCAGAGCCATGGGAGAAGTAGGGCGGGGTCAGGTCTGGTGGTCTGAGACGGAGACTCATGGTTATCGGCCGGTCTTGATCATGTCCCGTTCAACCGCAATCCCCGTGATGCACTCGGTGGCTGGTAGCCCACTCACCCGAAGGATTTGAGGAATCCTCATTGAACTCCCACTGGCAACCATGCACGCAACCACCCGATTCATCCGTGTCGGGCTAGCTCCCAAGGCTCGAGAGCGCAGTCATCCCAGCCAAATGACATCAAAAGACGCTACTCTCATTTGCATAACCTGAAAGTTTGCATTAGCATCGGTCAAATGGACAGGCCTCAGATAACCATTGAAGTGGAGGAGCGACTGCTTGCGAAGGTGGATGACCTCGTCAAGAGTGGTGTCTACAAGACTCGTGATGAGGCTATCTCGGTAGGCATCGCTGGCCTTCGGAGTCCTCTAAGTGAGGAAGATCGGCGTCGCATTCAACAAGCCGACATCGACGGTTACACACGATTTCCGCAGACACAGGCTGAGCTGGAATGGTTTCAGATTTCTACTGAATACATGATAAGGGCAGAGCCGTGGGAGAAGTAGGGCGCGGTCAGATCTGGTGGTCCGAGACTGAGACGCTTGGTCGTCGACCTGTTCTGATCATGTCGCGCTCGACCGCAATCCCGGTGATGCACTCGGTGCTTGCAGCGCCACTCACCCGCAGGACAAGGGGACTAGTCTCCGAACTCTTCCTTGACCGCGATGATGGTGTGCTCACGGAGTGTGTGGTCAACTTCGACAACCTGACCATGATGCCTAAGGCGTGTCTCATTGAACCAATTTGCGTGTTGGCTCCGAGCCGGCAAAAGGAAGCCTGCGCAGTCCTGAACGCCACAGTGGAGTGTTGAAGGTCGGATCGTTTCACTGCCAACACTGTCTGGGCGGCGGGTACGGATAGCTAGCGAAGGGGCAATGCGGAGATTCAGGGTTGGAGGAAGCCGAGGAATTGGTTGAGGGTTGGGTTACCCCAGGTGAAGAGTTGTAGTTTCTCGACTTCTGAGTTGTCGTAGCACTTGGCATCGAAAGTCACGAGTTGACGCTTCGTTCCGAATCTCAACTCCCAGACTCGCGAGTCTGCCTCGTGTTGCGAAAGGCAGGCACGTGCCGCAGGGATCCCGAACAGTGTGTCTTGCAAGTCCTTAAGTGTCATCGCTGGTTGAAGATCATTGCGGAATGTTGGTACAGAGTCGATGTGGTCGAGATTCACTGGTGCATTATGGATCGCACCCATATCATCTTCGATCTGTTCAACGACTGAGTTAGCCGATCGGCGACCCATAGCAGCGTCACGGATCAGGTCATCGGTTGTGGCCAACACAGGTGCCGCTGCACCGAGAACTGCTCCGAACCAGTCATGTCGTTCCCGCAGTCTGCTGTAGATGTCATCTTCGACTGTTCCCTCATAGAACAGGTTGAAGACACGGACTTTGCGCCTCCCATTGATGCGATCCAGGCGCCCAATGCGCTGCTCGACTCGAGCGAAGTTCCAGGGCAGATCGAAATTCACGAGCACCGAACATGTCTGCAGGTTGAGGCCCTCAGACATTGAGTCGGTGCCGATCAACACACGGATCTCGCCACTGCGGAACCTGCGTTTGACATGCTCCTTGCTTATCTTCAACCAATCTTGGGTATCGCTGTCCCAGATCTCGCCGGCTCCCCCGTGATAGCAAGCGATGCGTTTTCCGTAAACGTGGCGAAGTTGGCTGCGGATGTATCGAAGCGTGTCGGCGTACTGGGTGAACACGACGGCTGATGTCTCGCCACCTGTGGTGGCGGCACTGATCACCTTGCCGAGTCCTGCCATCTTTGGTTCGATGGGTGGCAGCGAAGCAAGTTCTTCGATGAGCGAGTCAAGTGCGGCGATCTCAACCTCTAGGTCTTGTCCAGCAAGCAATCGCTGGACATTGATGCCACGGGACGCCGTGTCATCTAGCCGAGCCAGGGGATCAAGATCGGCGAAGGAGCCTTCAAGCGTGCCGCGATCATCATCATCCAGCAGTGCCGCCAGTCCCGCACGTGCCTGTGTCAACGCCGCGCGCCGTCGTTGCAACGAACGCTTGATGGCATGGAAGCTTGAGGTAAGGCGACGGCGATAGATCGCCATGATGAAGCCGAGTGGTTTGGTTGTGCTGCCGCCCTCGAGATAGCGGTCGTAGTGACCCTTGATGTAGTCGTCGATGTGCTGGTAGGCCGATGCTGCTTGCCCGAGCCCAAAGCGGCGATCGACGATCTGCCTAGTAGGGATTACTGTGTCGGAGGCGAGAATCCCTTCTTTTGAGTAGCTGCGAAGTGTCTTGCGTGTGGTGCGGAACACTCGATCAGCGACCGGCGTGTTCGCCCTAAGCCAGCGATTCCAGAAAGGGCGTTGATCCGCAGGCAGGTTTCTGGGCGTCGGCAGACCGTTCTCGTGGAAATCCCTCAACCGGCTAGCCCCGGCGAAACCCAACTCAAACTTGATCTCTTCGACGAGTTCAGGATCCGTTGCAGCCTTCGGATCAGCGAAATGACCCGCGACCATGAATTTGAGAAAACCCCAGTTACGCCTGGTGAACGGCTCATGGAGTTGCTCGTAGTACTCGCGCATGACATCTGCGCTGTCTCTCCACCTGGGCGGTAGCCCGAAGAGGGCAAGCAAGTCCCAGAGGTCGTGGGTGTGCATCTGCATCGGTGTTGCCGAAGCAAGTAGCAGTGCCCGGTACATCTGGCGCTTACGCAAATCCAGCAGAGTGGCAAGTATCTCGTTGGGAGTGCCGTTGGGCTTGTGGCCACGCCGGCGAGCATGGTGGGCTTCGTCGACGAGGATTAGATCCCACTTCTGGTTGCCGCTGCACAACACGTTGCGGTGTGCGCGCCTGCGTGCCAGATGTGACGATGCCAGCAGCAGCGGCGAGGCGCGCCAGCGATCTTCATCGGCCGCGAGCTTTCGGCTTCGACCATCGTCGAACACCAACTTGTTGCCAACCAGGCGAGGTATGTCGAGCAGGAACTTCTCGGCGAGTTCTTGTTGCCACTGGATCAGTACCGATGCCGGTACCAGGATCAGCGCGGTTCTCACCTTGCCGGCGAGCATTAGCTCACGTATCACCAGGCCTGCTTCGATGGTCTTGCCGAGCCCGACCTCGTCTGCGAGCAGATATGACCGTGGCCAGGTATCGCAGATGCGCCTAGCAATGTTGAGCTGATGTGGCCACGGGGTGATGCCTGCCGACAGCAGCCCCACGCCTGTGGATGTTGTGGGTGCTTGCCGGATTCGTTCGATCGCAGCTAGGTCTTCATCGGAGAGCGGCTGGCATGTCGGAGTTTCGGGCTGTTCGTAGAGGTTTGGCGGCTTCCAGTCTTCGTCTGGTGGTATCAGCTTGAGGAGGTTGTGCTCGACGGCTTCAGGCAAGTCGATGCTGCGCCAGCCCGCTACCAGTTCACCGCGCCACAGCCTCTCGAACTCGGCCAACCTGCCAACGGCGTGGTCATTCCATGACTCCGCCTTCCACGAGGTGTAGACGCTGAAGTCTTCGTAGTTCTTCTGCCATCCGGCAGCGGTCTCGTTGACGCTGCCACTAAAGGCGATCTTGTCGCCGACCCCGTCGGTTAGCACACCCACCTTCACATGGAAGTAGCCGTCATGGGTTATCGCCTGCGGGTGAGCGTTGCCGTTGGTGGCGTCGGTCGTGTGGGGCAGGAGGTTGCTCGGTACACAGACTCGCAGCTGCAGTCGGCGTTCGCGGACCAGCCAAGCAAGTACTTCCACATGTCGTCGAGCTACTTGGTCAGCTTCGACGGCACTGAACGAAAGGCTCCTGGTTAGGACGTCATCAAGGGAAGCCTGGCCTTGTAGTGCATGGCGGTCGTACTCGCTGAGTTGGGCGCCGACGATGAGACGGATCGTGCCGGCGTTGTTAATGAAACAGGCCAGCCCCGAGGCCGCTGAGATGAACGCGGAGGAAGCGAAGTATCCAGCGATGCGGTCATAACTGAATGCTCGCTCGAGCACCGGCACGTAGAAGTCGTTCAATGGATCGTCATTGCCAGTCGAATAACGACTCTTGAGATCAAGTTCCTTGAAGCCGTCGGTTATGACACTTATGAAGCGGGACACGGCAGCCGTTTGGATACTGACTTGTGAGTGAGTGTCTTGCAGCGTTGGGTTGTGGTTTGAGAGGGTGACTTCGGCTGTCGAGCGCTTCGGCTTTGGGTGGTCACTTGGTGAGCTTCAGTTGTTCTTGTTCGGGAGATGTTTGTTCTTCGGGCAGCTTGATCTGGTCGAAGTACGTCTTGGCGAGCGTGTCAAGTTGCTCAGCCTCCTCAATGTTCCACTTGCCCTTCGTCTTACTTCTGGGGATGGCGTTGACGAGTGCTTGCAAGCAGCTAACGAAGCGTGGATTCGTGGTGAGTTGTCGGTCATCCAGCCAGCGTTTGGCAGCACCAAAGCCATCTTCTTTGGCGACGTAAAGAGCGGTGTGAACCGCATCGATTAGGTAAGGAAAATGCTGCCTTCCTCGGTGCACACCAGCAAGCCGTTCACTCGGATCGTCGGACTCCAGACCGAACGACGACAACGATGGGCCGCTTCGTCCAGCATCCACCCTGCGTTCAACACGGACACGTTTCTCGGGTGGGAGAAGCGTGACCTTGCCCGACTTGGCAGTCACGATCTTGTGACGCGCCAACTCCTTCATGTCGAGGCCACCAGTTGCAAGTGCAAGACGGCGAGCCTCGTCGAAGACGACTTGTCGGGCCCTGAAGACATCCCAGGCGAGGATCGTGAAGTCGGTCAGAGCATCGAACTCGACCTGTGTACCCACTAGCCGCTGGCGAAGTAAACGAGTGACTTCGGAGCGTGCAATGTGGAGCGCTTCTTCGGGCCTCAGTTCTCTGGATCGACCCTGCTCATCCGTCTCACTGGAATAAACCGGCCAGTACCTTGACAGCACCGACAGCGCTGGGCCATACGTCGATAGCAACGAGTCGACTCCGTCGAGACCCTGCGCGACAGATCGCTCAAGAGCATCTCGGGTCGCGTCCCGTATCTCGGCCTCGATGCTGCTGAGGTAGGTTCGATCACTCGTGCTGACGTGGCCAAGACGCTTGCGACACACCAGGAAGATCGTCGACTTAGCGGCGTTGGACTTTGCCTGATGTAGCGAACTCTCGGACTCGGTGTGTACAGGCCATGAAGTCTCGATCGTGAATCCGGCCTGCAGCAATGCAGTGCCCAGGCCGTCCCAAGCATCGGCTGCCTTATGGGTGAACATCACACACATGGCACCGTTGTCGCGCATGACCCTGTGACACTCTCGAAAGATCGCAGCCATCTTGATCCGGTAGTCGTTGTGCGCGAAGCGATTGGCCCTCTTGCCCAGTGATGCGAAGCGAGCCTTGTTCTTAACAGCTTCATCGTGTTTGTTAGTCAGTTCATCGGCAAAGAATTCCGGATAGATTTTGCCGAGCGTCCGCTTTTCCCATACATAGAAGTAGTCCGACAATTCAGCATACTGAACGTTGTCATAGTAGGGAGGATCAATACAGATGAGCGTCTGAAATCTATCGTCCAACATTGGGAGGTGAGCGGCGCTCTGACATGTCACTGTAGTATCGACAGATTCCAAAGACTTGTTGATTAGTCGAACACTATTGGACTCACCGTCAGGCTCGATCAACTTACACAGTTCCGAATAGGCATCGAGAAGCTGTTTGAGACACCAGGAAAACAGTTCTCGGCCCGCCTCAAATTCACCGAACGCGTGCTTAAACGGAAACGCATGTATCGCGAACGCGTGGGCCACTTTCTGACGGGTCACATCCCACATGGTTTGTCGACTTGAGTAATCGATAGCCTTGCCCTGCATCATTGCAAGGAGGGTCAAAATTGCATCTCCGCGCCCTCGACCACACGAGCGGCGGACTTCGGGGATCAGTCGGTGGAACTCCTCAACGAAACATCCATGTACGAGCAGTTGCCGAGTAGAGAACGTGTCGCGCCATCGGCGCACTCCGTAGTTCAAGAGTTCTTGTGTCTTGGCACCTTGCGGGACTGACTCGGTTGGCAAGATGTCCTTGCGCTCCCACTCTGGTAAGACGCGGTTCAGTTCGACTTCGGCTGCATCCAGAGCAGCGAGGTCGGTTGGGGCCGGCGACCGAAACGTGCGTTTCCGTCCAATACGGATTGCGACTGCATACAAGACCTCACCCATACGCCCCGCCCGCGCCTCGCCTCGAATGTACTCACCATCAATAGGCAAGCCATCCCAAGGAGAGACTCCTTTGCCACGCGACCAAGTAGCAGCCTTCTTCGGATCGAAGTCAATATTGTCACCCTCAACAACCTCAAACTCCGGCTCATTCAGTTCAACACCACCTCGCCGTGTGATTAGGCGAACCGCAACCGGCTTCTTGGCCCGCCGCAGTGACCAGTTACCAACAAGTGGGACCGTCTTCGCCGTCCGGGGACATACAATTGTTCGAGCAAATATGTAGGAGTTGTTATCGCTCGCATCTGGCAACTGAAAGTACTCAGATAGACGATTTGAAAGTCTATTGACAAGTGTATTACCCCACGCCTTGAGTTCGTGGTCCATTGAGTTGCCAAACTGCTTGGGAATACGCAGTGTTGAATTCAGTATCGCTGCCGCTACAGGATTTAGATCGTTTGCATGTACATGTAGTTTGAATCGTGCGGATTGGAATGGTATTGATCCACCACCAGCGGTGGGGTCAAGCACACGTGGGACACGCCCCCAAGTGACATACAGAACCGCTTGGAGCAAGCGCAGGACCTCGGGCGAAAGACTGTTTCGAAATGCCTGCTTGTATCCGTACTTGTTGGTGTTGGTTCGGATTCCTAGCGCATTCTCAATGTCAATCTGCTTGCGCGCTGCTATTGGATCACCTAAGATTCCGCAGAGCTTGAGGAACCATTTTCGGTAGTTCTGTCGCGTCGCAAGCTCTGGATTGTTGGGGAACTGGTCGGCGAGTGATTGGCTCCAAGTGGGCATGAGACTGCCGAGAATCGCGGCTGAACTTGCCACTAAAGGTCGGCGTGCCCACCAGACATGCAAGGTCTTGAGTTTGGGGAATTGTCCCGGAATAGGGGCGCTCTCACGTACACACTCAATCCCGATTTCTTTGACAGGAAACTCATCCTCAATGAACAGACGTGGTCTGCCTGTTTGGCCCGCCACTTCTCAGACCTCAGCCACAAGCAGTCGTAGTGCCCGCACCGCTCTCCGACCATTGTGTCCACGGATTTGGGCAAACCAGTAGAGAGACTCTTCGACTCCGAGTCTTTGGATTCCATTGGCAACTGCGTTACGTCTGGCAACACTTCTCAGAGGGTCGGTGGCGAGTACCGATAAAGCAAGTCGAACGCCCGGATCTTGTGTAAGCGTTAATGGTTTCCGTCGATGTGAGAGTCCGAGACGCGTAATTCGGTAGCCGTCGCTCTTGATGGCTGCGACGACTGCAGGGCGATGTTGGGCCGCACGTTCAGGGGTGACCGTGGCGACTCGTTCGACACCGATCGGCGTTACTTCGTCTAGCGCAAATCCCCAATGTTTGTCAGCAGCGGATGGGTGCAGTTGCACAACAAAACTGCACGCCGCGGCGTTGAAGTATGTCATCGGCCCGTGGCCTTACCGAGGCCAGCTAACCCTCAGGCCTCCACCTCCTTGGTGACGTGAGCGACGACCTGAACCTTCCCCGGGTTGTTTTCCTTAAGAATCGTGGCGAAGTTCTGCCAGGCGTTGTCGCCGAAGCGAAGCCGATGTCGTGGACGGAAGGTGACAGTAAGGCTGCCGTTTATGTCGCTACCTGCGTTCGCAACTGCGAGGGCCTTCTGCTCAATCTGGTGGTAGTGGCTTGAAGATCCAGAGACCTTGAAGTGCATGCCACCCTTCAAGCCTCGGAACGAGACGTTCAGTTTGGAAGCTATTTCACACTCAAAGTCCGGCAACTGAGGAACACAGATTGCCAAAACCTGAAGGTCCGAAGTGGTCTGCCCGAACTCCACAGATGCCTTAACCGTTAACTCAGTGACTTGCCGCAAGTCAGTGTCTCGGATTTGGTCCGTGATGGATTGCAGCGCTTTACCCACACTGCCCTGAGCTTCAACCTGACGCTCCTCAGGCCCACCGTCGTTTGGACGCAGGATTTGTTGAGCAATAGCAACCTTGCGAGTGAGGATTGTCAAGTCTTCAAGACGCGCCGCTGCTATCTCCGACGACTGCAGTTTCTTGAGAGGCTGATCACTGGTGCGCACAACGACGATGTCATCTCGCTCCGGCGATGCATACGCCAGTATCCGAGCGATCTCGTCTTTTTCTGGCTCGCCCCTAAGCGTCTCCTCAAGCACACTTCGCAGCGTCTGACCTGAAACTTCGCCAGCATGCTCGTCGCGATTAAGCACCTTGCGAATCGCCTCCGAAGTAACTGGCAGTTGCAAGATCCCTAATTCATGTGCTCTCGGGTAGCTATAAAGCCAAGCATCCGATGCAGTTCGTGCTCGGGGAGGGGCCGCCTCTTTGGTGTACGCCTTCTCTGACTTAGCGTCGTAGTACACCCAGGTGCCATTACGTACACCGTTCTGAATTGCTTCGTTGAGCAGTGCTGGATCAAGAAAGATCGGCTGTTCGGGGTCTTTCCAGAAGGTGCTTGCAAGGTCTTTGGTCGTGATCTCGCCGGTCTTCGAGAAGCCCGACTTCTGGGCCAGTAAGTCGGTAGCGGGCGCCTTGTCGCTGATCTTGTCGTGTTTCTCCAGTAGCTCAACGATCACTTGAGTCTGGGAGCCCCTGACCTTTCCCTGAATGGATGGAGACACATCGAGATGTGTCAAGAATGAGTTGTATCTTGAGCCAGATGGTCGGTAGAGATGCCGGTAACCCGAAGCAATTGCGACGCGGGTCTTGAGGTTTGCTTCCCGGGAGTATTTCTTGATTTGAGTATCAACTGACTTGTCGAGATTGGCCTGCAATTCCGGGGTATTCGCAAGCCGCTTTGCCGCAAGTTCGAATTGAACAGTCCTTCGGACTGCTGAGAGTTGGCCGTGCTCGGCTACGAGAAACACAACACCGTTGCGATACGTGCGTGGCGACTCCGAAGCGCCAGCTCTTTCGGCGATGTCCTGAATTGACTGCGGAGGTTTGGATGCGTCGTGAGTCGTGACGGTCACATCGGCGGCGCTCATTACAACCAACTGCAGTTGAGGCCTGTCCAGCACATCAACAGGTCCGGCCGGGAACCGAACTACACCAGTGCTCTGAGCGTTTGGGAACAGGTCGTGGATCTTGCGATCTAGTTCCTCGGTGACATCGGCATTTGAGACGTTTCTGGCCTCGTCCGCAATGATCTTGTTTGCATTGGGCTTGACCCGCAAGAACCAGCGGTTTCCATCGAACTCCAGATGCCAGGCTCGCTGGGCTGTCTGAGACAAGGCTTCGCTGACAGTCTCGGGCTTCTCGCCTGGTCGCAGGGTGCCCACGAATACGTCCGGCTCCGTCGCACCTAGCGTCGTCGTTCCACCGATGCTGTGGCAGAAGACGGCTGTGCAGCCTCGGGTCGCCAAACGTTCAACCGGAAACCTCTTGCTGTCTACCCCAGCCGCGTGGCTCCCAGGAGTCGCAAAGTCTGCGAGCGCTGGCCCTTCCATCGTTTCACGATCAACAGCGGTTGTGATGCAAGTCCGGACGTCTGCGGCTTCAAGTGGCAGGTCACCAAGGTTGATGATCGGCACCGATCGAGTTCGCTCCGCGTTCCAAAGGTGTGCCACCGCTTCGGCGAGCATCTTTAGTGCGCCTCGGGCTCTTTGGAAGCCGGGCATAGGGCCGATGCCCTTGTCGAGCATGTCGATCAGCGCAGGATGGAACGGGTAGCTGGTACGGATCCGGTCGCAGTAGCTCGCAGGGTCAACTGTTGCCGGCCCCGCGGCTACGTCGTTGTCGGTGAGTTCGGCGTACAACTCCTTGTACGCCGAGAACGCTGAGTCGGCAGCCGTCGGGTCAACTCTTCGGAAGAGCCGTCGCTGCAGGATGTAACCGATCTCATGATCGTCAGCGGGTCGGCCAGAGGCTCCCTTGGAGCGGCCCACTACGTCTAAAACCTCGGTTGTGAGTTTCTGGCGCTCGACCTCGTTCAGGACATTGGCGAGACTCTTGGTGCTCTCGTCGAATGCTGTGGTGCCTGTAGGAAGAGTCAGGATCAATCTCACGGCTGGGGCTGCTGTTACCGCTTCAACCAACACCTTGAGGGCCTGAATCGAGGCGTCCGCTTGCTTGCGAATGGTGGCGCTACCCGACGTCTTTAGTTGTTCAAGATGAACTGCAAGCTCGTCGATGATGATGATCGTCGGTGTGTCATCGAAGATGTCAAGCCATACCTGCTTGCCTGGGCCTGTGCGGGCGGCATCGCTCGCAGCCAGCCTGTGCCATGCAAACGGTCCGAGCTGGCGTCCGATCTCACCCCAGAACGTGTAGGTCGTGTTGCCATCGGGCGTGAGTCCGTTGACAGGATCGAGAGTGTCACCGACCAGGGCAGCCACGGCACACTGCTTTGGTAACAAGGCCGGGTCAACAAAGTCAGTGAGATTCTCGGGTTTCGCACCCCGAGCAAGGTGCCAGAGAGCGATCAGCCCGTGGGTCTTGCCTCCACCAAATGAAGTCTCGTAGCGATATACAGCATGTTCAGCTGCTACAGAATGATCGTAGAATCTACTCTCAGATACTGAAATATGCCGCGGGGGGGGGGCATTAGCGCAAAATAACGCGCGTCTGCGTTGATATGCGCAAACGTGCTGTTGAGCAGGTCCTTGAGACCCTTCGTGGGATACGTCAGGTCAAAGAAGCTGTCAGCATCCGCGTAACTTTCGTATCCGGGCGCGCCAGCAACAACCTGGTCAAGTTGAGCTGCAAAGAGCTTGTCCGACAGTCCGCCCTGCAGAACTTCCGGGCGGGGAACACATGATTCACGAATGTCAACCAACGCTGTCACGGCGGCTCCTAGAGCAATCGACTTCCCAATCCCAGCCGTCCGAGTCTTTCTCGAAGCCCCGAATCGCCAGGGGGGGGGCGTAGCCGCAACTCTAGAGCCAAGGTGTGACAAGCCAAGTTATGACATAGGAGAGTCAAGCCGTGACAGCGGCGGTCTGTTGGGTGCAACTTGACCATTGCAATCGGGTGGGGTGTCGCGATGGTGGCGCTAAGGTTGCGACTTCAACGCTCTCCGTGCGTCTCGCTTTCCTCCCGAGTTCTTGTCACAAGTCTCAAGCAGTCTCAGAAGGCGCCATCAATAGGACTGTTGACAAGGTCGAGGCACGACGCGTGGATCTCATCAAGTTCAGTTGGCTTATACAGGACAGTCAGGAGTACTGGAAGACGTGATTCGAAACGGGGAGTTTCGCAACTACAAGCAGCACGGCGATGACTTGCGTAGGTCATGGCCACCTGTATGCGTTGAACATCGCTCCGAGACCTGCTGTCGAGACAACCAATGAGCCCGGTAGTCAGACGGGAGGGGCCGTTTGTCTTTGAGTTCTAGGCATCCGATAGATCTCATCATCCACACGATCCGCACATTCATGTGCGACGGGATCGTGGTCGTGCCAAGTTCGCTCTGGCGCAGGAGGCATTGGATCGGCTCGGGATGATCTTGTCGTCGGTCGATCGTGCGAGCGTGTCGGACATACGTTCGACGTTGGGGCTCACTAAAGCGTTGCGAACCAACGTGGATTTGGTGGAGACAACTCTCGCTTCAGCGTTGGCAGCTAGCGAACGTCATGGTGATGGTGGCATTGAAGTGCTGCGACAGGCTTCGGGTTTGACTCGCCCTGAGGCAGTTCGGAGAGTCAAGACCACCAAGCAACTCAAGTCGTTGCCCGCGGCGCGTGAAGCAGTCGAACGAGGCAAGTTGAGTCTGACTAACGCTCACCTTCTGGAAGACGCTGCCCGCAAGACTGCTGCTAGTTCAGTCGACAGCGACAACGCGTTGTTGAGGATGGCACAAGAGATGCCTGCTGATGATTTTGCGCGTCACTCCAAAGCCTGGGTTGCTCGTCATCAAGATGCTTCGGATCTCGAAGCACAGCATCAACGCAACTACAACAACCGCCACCTGCGCTTCTGGAGTGATCGAGATGGCGCAATCAATTTGCGGGGATCCTTTGATGCTGAGATGGGCTCGAGAATCCGGGGTCACATCCAACACATCTCCGGAGAGTTGCGTCTCAAGGACCGCCGCGGCTTGCGTCGTGACCGCAGACATCCACAACGCAACGCCGACGCCCTAGACCGCATTGTCAGGTCCAGTCTTCAGGCCGCGAAGAACCGGGGATCCAGAGGCCAAAGCGGTCTCTCGCGAGATAACTCAGCAGCTAGCCCGCCCATTCGTCAGGGGCGACCCTCGCAAACAATGCGCAACGACTCACCGAGAGGCAACTCCGCAGGGAGCACGACCGACACCGATCGCGAATGCAGCGACCGAGTCCGCAAGACTTCAACTAGCGGCACGTCGTCAGTGAGTGAAGCCGACTCGGACTTCAACGGGGCCGAAGCAAGCAACAAGAACGGTGAACAGGGACGGGGAACTAGACGACGCAAGTTGTCGTCCAGCGAAGCGGCTGCATTGAGCGTCGCGGGACCGGACACGGACATGGGAGATGATCGCAACTCCTTGATTGCTGGCCCGGGTGTGGGCTACACCAGATCGGTTGGTGGCACTGGAGGCTTTGGTCCCAGCGTCCAGCAGAGACTTGGTCATACCGGGAAGAGTGGCACTGGCAAGACGGGTGCTGAGATCATTGTGCGAGCTGATTTTGCAGCATTGTCGGGTGAACCGGGTGGCCTCGCAGAACTTGTCGGCGCTGGGCCGATACCTCGGTCTGTGCTTGAGCGGCTCAGTTGTAACGCGGCGATCAGCGCGGTCTTGTTCGCCGGTGGGATCAAGCCGGTATACGAGGCTCGAACTCAGCGGGCACCAAGCGTGGCTCAACGGCGAGCCTTGATCGCACGCGACGGTGCCTGTGTCGGTTGTGGAGCCGATCCCAGGGACTGCGAAGCCCACCACATCGTTCCATGGCGACAATGCAAACGAACGCAGATCGACAACCTGGTACTCGTCTGCTGGGCCTGTCACGACCGCATCCACAAGTTTCACTGGAAGGTCACGCAAAGGGACGACGGCTACACCCTCAAGCCACCCACTCGATCACCCCGCACGCCAAACTCTCCTCAACATCCCGGAACGGCACGAGTCCCCGACTACGCAGGAACACCTGATCCGGCTCGGATTCTTAACTCTGCGCAAGAGTCCGACCCGGTATGCAGTATCGAGACGGCGCACTGCGGTGATGCGCAATACATCCCGAACGGGATTCAAGCCACCCGCGACGAGCCGCATGTCCGACTCAACGGTGTCGCCGGTTCGTCAACGACTGCGGAGGGCTTAGGGGTAGTCACAGAGCGTCAAGGCTCTACCAAACCAAGACGCGACTTCATCCAACCCCAACTGTGCTGAACCACACAAACCAGCCGTACCCGCTTTGCCACCTGTCGGCAACTACGAGTTTCACGGTGCGGCCTCGACTGAACCTGTGATCTGAGCAGCCCCATGATGCCAAGTGACTCCAAGGGATCTCTGACAATGCCCCAGGGTTTGGTGGATCATCGTGACCCATCCAACGGGTCGCGGGTCAGGTTCACGTGATCAGGCTGGCACGACCGTGCAGATTGTTACGACCTGTTACGACGTTGCTGCGCGAGGTGTGCGGGCAGGGCGAAGGGTCAACGGCTCAGATGACTGACATTGAAGTCCCAGTTGCAACGCGAGCAAGCGGTGCCGTCTTCTATGGATCGTTAGACCGTGATTGAGGAAACGTGCTTGAAGATGTGCGGGTTGGGTTAAGGGCTGGGAGGCCTGTTACGACATCGACTTGGGAGGCTGATTGGCGGGCGCGTTGGACTGTGTTTGCTACGAACTTTGCACGTGGGTCGTGCTCGACTTCCATGCATACGGTTCGTACGGTGAACTCTGCGAGTTCGACGCTTGCGTACACCGCATCCTCGACGACCGTGGCTAATAGCGCCGCGCTAACGACGGGGAAGTCGTCCGGGTAAGTGTCGGCTTGACGCCACATGCCCACATCATCAAACGAGTGTTTCTGCTCAACTCGCAGCCTGTTGCGCCGCAGTGGTTCCACGATCTGGGCCACGGCGCCGGCAGTTTCGGTTGACAGCATGGGCAGCAACTGCCAGATGTGATGCGTGCGCATGCGTCGTTTGCCTTCACCAGCTATCAATGCCTTGATGCTCAGTTCGATGGCTATGCAGGCTGCCGCAGTGACGTCAGAGTGCCGCCACTTCCGAAGCACCCGCAAGTGTTCCGGGTCTCTGTCAGCCTCTGCACTGCGCTCCCAGTCATCCTTCGGCATGCATTTACTCATGCGTCGCAGCGATTTGGCCATCTCGTATAGGCTCGTATAAGCGCCCGAGTGCCTCGTCGCGCTCGGTGGCAGGCATCCCAATCTCCTTGTGCCACTCGATATTGCGACCCGGGCGAGAAATCAACAGCCGGGCATCTGTTGCGATCGCAGCTTCGAACGAGTTCCGAACTCTAGTTGTTCGGCATCGCCACTCAGGTTGATCGGTTACGAAGACATCCACCGGATGTCCGGTCGCTACCCGGCAGCGGTGCTGTAGGTGACCCTTTAGTTCCCAGCGCGAGCTGTAGTCGAGGTCGTCGTAGACCGCGACGAGATCAATGTCGCTGCCTTCATGTGCCGTTTGGCGAGCCACTGACCCATACGCCAGCACCATGCCTACTCCCTCATCAGCAAGAACTTCGGCAGCTCGCCGTGCGTCTTGCAGCGTTGGACCGGCTTTGATGTCTGACGGCACGGCATTCAGCGTAGTGTGGCTTCCCGGCTCTTCACTCAAAATACACACATACCATTGAAAATTATGTCAGGGACGCGGCGCAGCTAGGTTGGCGAGTCTCCAATCGAGTGCTCAAATGACTCGAGAGCGTTGGCGATGTGCTCACGCACAAGCTCAGAAGCACACTCGGCGTTACCCGACACGAGGGCATCCAAAATCGCCTGATGCTCCTCCCACGTGATGTTGCCGCGAAGGTCAGTCACGACCGAAAACACCAACTCGGTCTGGCTGCGCAACGGGTCCAACACCTGCCTAAGGAACGGCAAACCCGCCGCATCTTCGACCGCGAGATGAAAGTCGCGATGGCACGCTGCGGCCGTCACGGCATCCCCCCGCTCAGTAGCACGGCGACCACGCTCCAGGCAGCGACGTACCCGCGCGATGCTCTCAGGGTCTTGCCGTTCGGCTGCCAGCGCCACGGCATATCCCTCGACAAGGATCCGCACTCGCTGGATGTGATGGGCGGTGTCGAGGTCAACCGTCGCGACGTGGGCACCACGGCGTGGCACGACTTCGATGAGGCCCGTAGCTTCCAGCGACCGCATCGCCTCCCGCACAGGATTGCGACTTACGCCTAGCCGCTCAGCGAGTTGACCCTCGATGAGCCGCTCTCCAGGCCGCAACTCGCCATCAAGGATCATGGCGCGTACACGTCCCGCTACAACCTCTCGAAGCGGAGTCTCGTTACTGTCGGTGCTGGCAGCCAATGCACGGCCTCCACCGTCGCCTGTGGCCCCTCCCCACGTGGCCCAAACGGACCTTGGCCTTGCCCTATAGGTTTGCGCGTCCGGCAAGGATCTGGCCAACCGCCGCCCGGACGCGTCAGTTTGCGCCCTCTTTCCGTGGGCTGGCCGCCTCCTGTTGGCGCCACCACGGTGCTACGTCCTCCGCTCGACTCAGCACCGAAGCCGATTAGCTAGCAAGCTGCTCTGACTGACAACACTTACAGCGCTGACAGCGCTGACAGCGTGCTATGAGTCGAATGGCGTCAAATAGCAGGGGGGTCGGAGATGACAACACTCATAACGGGAGCCGGGATGATCGGCTCACTGGCTGCGACGCGTCTCGTTGCCGACCATGGCGAACGTCCGGTTCTCTACGACGTGGCCTTTAGCGAACAGAATCTCAACGAACGACTCACCGGAGGCACCGTTGATCTTGTCAAAGGTGACATCTCAGACATCGGCGACCTGCTAAGAGCCATTGACACTTACGGCGTCACCCAGATCATTCACACGGCCTCGTTGCTGACTCGTGACCTGATACCGCGCCCAGTGGCCGGGGTGCGAGTCAACCTGATGGGCACACTCAACGTGCTTGAAGCAGCTCGGATGGCTGGGATTCGTCGGGTTGTGTTCTGTAGCTCCACGGTTGTGACCATGGGTCGCAGGAGTGTCGATCCAGCCGATGACACAGTCGAAGACTTCGTGATGAACGTCGTCAGCGAATACCCGCCCTCTCTATATGCCTCCATGAAGCTTGCATCGGAGTGGCTCTGTCACAACTACACCGATTCGTACGGGCTTGACGCCGCCGTGGTGCGTTTCGGTGGTGTGTTCGGACCATGGCATGGCGTGCCAGGAGGTGGGCCCAGCAAACTCCTCAAACAACTCATTGAATGCGCCTACTTCGGGCGCACCTACCGGATCGCTGAGCCCGACTTGCACCGTCAAGGAATGGACTACACCTACTCCGTTGATGGAGCCCAAGCATTGGTTCGAGCAGTGCAAGCAGACGAAGTCCCGAACCGGGTCTACAACGCCTCAATGGGTGAGTTGCACACGATTGCTGACGTGATTGGCCTCATCGAGAAGGCCGCCGAACGGCCGATCGAACTTGAGATCACCCAAGAAGACTCCATGACCAAGTACTCCAACACCACAAGCCCCATGGATCTCAGCGCCTCGAAGCACGAACTCGGGTACCAGGTTGACTTCCCCATGGATGTCGCGGTTGCTGACTACCTGAGCTGGCTCTCTGGCTAATAAGCAAATGAGCAAATCACTGCATCCCGACTTGGTTCAGCAGCGCCGCCGCGACACATCAACCCGCCCGAGGCCAAGATCAACCCGCCCAAGGCCAGGCCCGCGGGATCATGTGATGCGGCGGGACACCAACCCCATTGCTGTAGCGGCTGCGGCGCTGGTTGCAGCCATGAGTCCCCAGGCAGCGCTATAGCCGGCTGCCTCTACCACGACACCAAAGAGCAGCGGCCCGCAGACCGCTCCAGAGAAGCTCCCCGTCATTGTCAGACCGGTGGCCGCACTCGGGGCCGACGGATTAGATCGGACAACAGCCAGATGAAACAGTCCGGGCCACGCAAATGATGTCGAGAACGCAAACGGCATCGCCACGAACAACGCTGCCATCGAGTCCAGCGACATTGCCACGAAAGCAACTGCTGCTACTGCGAACATCGCTGTGAGCATGCTCCAAGGACTCAAAGCGCTTCGATCGGCTCCGGCACCCATGGCTAGACGTGCACAGATCCCGACCACGCTGCCCACCATCAACAGCAACCCGGCAGTTGCCTCATCTATGCCCACCTCGACGCTGTAGAGCACAAAGAACGAACTCAAAGCCATCGAACCGATTGCGGCTAGACACGTTGAGCAAGCCACCAGCACCAGCAGGTGCAGCGAAACATCTGGCTGTGGTCGGCCAACGCTGCGAGACTTGGGTGCCCGCTTTGTTGTGGATGCACGGGCAACAGGTGCTCTAGGCACGGCCACCGACACAGCCAGTGCAAGGAAGCCGCCAAGCGCAAACGCCCAATTCCAACCAATGGTGAGCGCTACCGTCGGCAGCGCCAAGCCCGCCAGCAGCGAGGCGGTCGGGATTCCAGATTTCTGGATGCCCAGCGCGAGCCCCTGACGCTCGACAGCCACACCACGCGCCACGTAGAGATTGGCAGCAGGCTGCGCCCAGGCGTTCGCCAGGCCACCCACAGCGACAAGGCCAACCAGGGTCGCCCAGGTGTGGGCCATAGCCCCGATGGCCAGCATCACCACGGCCGCGACAGCTGCAGCAAGCCGCAGGGCGTAGACCGCCCCGATGCGCTCCACGAGCCGACCCGACAGCGCCGACGACAGCACTCCCACAAAGAAGAAGGCACTCACCGTCAGTCCAAGTTCAGACTCGCCGATCTGGAGGTCTTGCTGAATCTGAACCGCTAGAGAGCTCACAAGTGTCGGAGCCAGGTTGGCGGCGGCGGTCACCAGCAGCGAGACCGAGACCAGTGCAGCAAAACTGGTGTTGCTAGGTACGTGAAGTCGACCCTGCGTGCGTGTTGAGCCGCTGGTGCCGTGTGACACTCGCTGGATCCTCCCGTTGAGATCTGGTGGCTTGCCGGTTCCGCTTCGGCAAGCCGCGAATAGGGCGCACCTAGGGGGCGCGCCTAGGATAGGCAGGCGCCTTGTATACAGCAGCGCGCGGCCACGAAGACATCATCGCTAGGCAAAACCCGGAGGAAACGATGACGCTGATTCCACACCGAGTAGCCGTGGAAGGCAGCAGTGATCTTGACGAAGTCGGTGTGCTCATCGACGGTGTCATCCGGCCCGGTACAGGCCCCGAGCGAAAGCTTGTGAGCCGCAGCGACGGCAGCATCATCGCCGTCATGCGAACCGCTGGGCCCAGCGATGTGCAACAGGCATACGCGGCAGCGGCAGCAGCCGCTCCGGCATGGGCAGCGACAGGGCCGTCCGCTCGATCTGAAGTGCTGCACCGGGCGGCCGGGCTGTTCCGTGAACGAGCCGCAGAGATCGCTCCGGTGCTCTTAGCGGACATGGGCAAACCTGCATCCGAGGCTGAGTTCGAAGTCACCAAGGGCGCCGCCGTTCTCGACTATTACGCCGAACTCGGCTACCGGCGTCTCGGCACTACCTACCGCACCGACTTCGACGAGGACATCTTCACGATCATTGAGCCGCTTGGGGTAGTGGCGCTCATCACGCCGTGGAACTTCCCGTTTACGATCCCGATTCGCAAGCTCTCTGCAGCTCTTGCTGCTGGCAATGCAGTCGTGTTCAAGCCGTCAACCAACGCTGGGTTAAGCGGGCTGATTATTGCTGCAACGCTGTTCGACGCGGGCCTGCCGGCTGGTCTGGTTCACGCCACCATCGGCAGCAGTTCCGTGATCGAGCGAGCGCTGCTTGAGGCGCCTGAACTAGCTGGTGTGAGCCTTACGGGCTCTTATGAGGCTGCGGTTGCGATCCGTCGGCGCCTGCGTATGGAAGTCCCGTTCCAAGCCGAACTCGGCGGCAAAAACACCATCGTCGTGTGGGCCGATGCCGACATCCAAAAGGCAGCCGACATCATCGTTGCTTCGAGTTTCCGCAACAACGGTCAGATCTGCACTGCGGCCGGTCGCTTGCTGGTGCACACCGCCGTCTTCGGAGACCTGCTTGATTGCCTGGCGCATCGGGTTATGGCAATGACGGACAGCTCTGGTGGGGACGAGTTGGGGATTCTCGTGAGCGACTCCGAGGCGCAACGCGTTGAGGAGTTCGTGGAGCTAGCTGAAACCGAAGCACGCGACGTTGTGCGCCCATCGGCCGGTTGGCGTTCTGGACGGACTGCACCGGCATTGCTCGTCGATCCCATCACAGGCGTCTTGACATCTGAGGAGATATTTGGCCCGGTGGTAACTGTCGAACGTATCGACACCATCGACGAGGCCGTCGAGAAGGCAAACGCCACCGCTTACGGCTTGACATCGGGCATTGTCACGTCAGACATTTCTGTCGCACGCCGTTTCTGGCTGGGATCCAACGCCGGCACGGTGAAAGTCAACTCACCGCTCACAGGCGTGCCGTTTCACGTGCCCTTTGAGGGCTACGGGCACTCCGGCGCAGGTTGGGCAGAGGGAGGAGAGTCATCGCTGGACTTTTTCACTCGAACCAAGACTGTCTATCTGCGCTCCTAGCAGCAGGTTGTTGGGCTCGCTATACGCAACAAGTCCGCCAACCACAACAAGTACGACAACAGACCACACAACTTGGGAGGTAGTCCGATGCTCGGACCAGCCGAATATCGACAGGCACTAGAAGAAGCGCGCAACGAGTGGCACTCGAAGAACCACCCGTTCTTCAAGACTTGGGCGGCCGGGGAGTTGCGCCCCGAGGCCATGAAGGCGTATTGCCAGCAGCACTACAACTTTGTCAGCAACGCCTCTCGCTACTCGGGGATCATGTACGGGTTGTGCGATTGGCACGACGCTCGTGTGCTGCTGCTTGAGAATCTCAACGAGGAAGAGGATCCCGACGAGCGCCACGTCGACAAGCTGTCCCGCTTCGGCATGGCTCTGGGTATGACCTTCGAAGAGGGCCGTTCCGCCCCCGATCTGCCGACGACTGCCGCCCTTAAGGACTTCATCATCAACACCCTGATGATGAAGAGTGTGCTGGAGGGCATCGCTACCCTCACAATCGGCCTGGAGTCACAGGTGCCCGAGTTGTATGCACCGCTGATCGATCCGCTCCGCAACGTTTACGGCTTCACCGAAGACGACATCGAGTTCTTCACGCTCCACATTGAGGCCGATGTCGAACATGGAGACGCCGGCTTCAAGATCATCATCGATCACTCCGAAGACGAGCGATCACAGCAGATGGTCATCGAACAGGTGCGCCTCGCAGCGATGAAGCGCTGGTTCTACATGGACGGTCTCTGGCTGCAGTATGTCGAAGGTCGTGAGTGGTATCCAGCTAACGGTTCTCAAACACGGGCAGTGGCAGCCTGACGTCTGCACCTCTGCCGCTGTTCCATCGCTATTTCGACCACTGCGCCTGGGCGACTGGGTCACTGACGAGCGCCCGTCATTAGCCCAGCAGCATCAGCCCAGCAGTATGAGAACAGCATCTACGAGTACTCGAGTAGCTAGGTCGTAGTTCATGGCGCTGTGTGATCTGCTTGAGCTGTCACCGGTTGAGCAGGCCGACACCGATGTGCCGATGTGGGTCGACGGTCGACCCGAAGCCTCGGTTGAGGGCTCCGGCGCTTTGCGCGACGACATCAACCCGGCAACAGGCCGAGTGCTGGCCCGTGTCCACCAAGCGACACCAACCGATGTCAACCGTGCCGTAGAAGTGGCACGTCAGGCACAGCCAGGTTGGGCGGCCCTAGGTGTGCATGAGCGTGCAGCCAGGCTTGCTGAGTGGGGTCGCCGCATCGCCGAGGTCGCACCGCTGCTGGGTCAACTAGACGCCAGAGATAGCGGCACGGCGGTGGCCTCGATGTCTGCAAGCGCAGCCAAAGGCGCAAAGTTCCTCGGAACCATCGCTGGCGTGGCGCCCGAACTTCACGGCCGTACGATCCCGGCCACACCTGGGGGTCTGCACTTCACCGAACCCTCGCCGTGGGGTGTTGTGACAGCAATCTGTGCGTTCAATCACCCGACGCTGTTCACGGCCATGAAGGCGGCGCCGGCTCTGGTTGCGGGCAACTCAATGGTGCTCAAACCCGCCGAGCAGACGCCGCTGTCTCCTCTTGTGATCGCATCGCTTTCGGAAGGTCTGCTGCCGCCGGGAGTGTTCAACGTTGTCCCTGGAGGCGCCGCTACAGGCGAGGCCCTAGTCGGACACCCCGACGTGCCTCGCATCTCATTCACAGGTTCGCTACGCACCGGATTAGCAGTTCAATCCGCAGCCGGAGCCTCAGGTGTGCTCAAGAGCGTCACGTTGGAACTTGGCGGCAAGAACCCGATCGTGGTCTTTGACGATGTCGATCCCGCCACTGCCGCTGCCGCTGTCGTCAAGGGGTGCAACTTTGCTCGCGTTGGCGGGCAGAGCTGTGGTGCCACGAGCAGGTTGATCATCCACGAGGACCTCCATGACCAGGTGCTTCAGCGTGTCGTCAACCAGACCGAACAGATCCGCATCGGCATGCCCGATGACCCGGTATCGCAGATGGGGTGTCTCGTGTCACACGCCCATCGCGACCGTGTGCTCGGGTTCGTGGCGGCGGGTCGCACCGAAGGCGGCCGGCTGCTGACCGGAGGCTCACCGCCGCGAGATCCGGCCCTGGCAGATGGCGCTTTCATCAAACCGGCAGTGTTTGATCGTGTCCAACCCGACGCCACCATCGCCACCGAGGAGATCTTCGGCCCGGTGCTTGCTGCAACAACGTTCAGAGATGATGCGACCGCCATCGAGATGGCAAATGACACCCAATACGGGTTGACCGCAAGCATCTGGAGCAACGACGTGAACCGCGCCCTCGGAGCGGCCCGTGACATTGACGCCGGTTACGTGTGGGTCAACGATGTTGAGGTGCGCTACCCAGGTCTGCCATTTGGAGGCTGGAAGCAGTCGGGAATCGGCAAAGAACTCGGCCTCGTGGACGACATTTTGAGCCACACACGCTCCAAAGCAATCAGCGTCGCCATCTCACCAATCGGCAATCTCTGACAAATCTCTGAGAAACCAAACGCCCGACAAACAAACAACAAGCGTGATGCAGGGGTGACCGACCGGGCGACGCAGCCGGGAGCCTCCGACTCAAACCCGCAAACCCAAGCCCCGAGGCGTCAAGCAACCGCGCAATACCTAGGTGTGTTGCTCTTCTCTTTGAGTCTGGGCATCACGCTCGTCGCCTACCCGCTCTTTGTGGTCGATTTGGGACGTTCCGAGGCCCTTGCGGGTGCCCTGATCGGATTCTCGGGCGCCGTTCAAGTGCTGACCCGATGGCGACTCGGTGATGTGATGCGCCTTGTCTCTAACTCAGATGTAATTCGCGCTGCGGGCGTATTCTGGGCATTAGGAGTCGGCTTGCTCGTGGTGAGCTCGTCACTGCTGGCTCTGAGCATCTCGGCCGTGCTGCAAGGCGTGGCTCGGGCGTTCTTCTGGACGGGTAATCAGGTTCAGATCGTGCGATCGCCGGGTTCCACACCAAAAGGCATTGCCACGCTCAACATGGTGGCAACCGTGGCAATGTTGGTGGGCCCAGTGGTTGGCGGACTGATCGCGCAGAACTCTTACAGCGCAGCGTTTGGTGCTGCGGCGGTGGTCGCTCTCGTTGGTGTGGTGCCAACGCTTGCTCTCAAGCGTCACCCGCCCTTCGACAAAGTGGGCGGGCACCGCTACCTGAAGCTGCTGCAACATCGGGGCGTGCGTGTGGGGGTCTGGGCGAGCATCGCTATCGGGGCCTGGCGTGGGCTGCTGGGTTCCTTCGTCCCCATCGGGCTTGACGCGGGCGGTGCCAGCGAGTTCCTGATCGGCGTGATCCTCGCCATCGCCAACGGAGTCTCAGCCCTTGGTGGCTACCTAGCAGTCAAAATTGAAGGCCCGCAGGTCGCTCGCAGTGTCTCCCGCTGGGGACTCGTGACCCTTGTCGCTACCACCTACGTCTGTTTCGACGTTCATTTGGTAGCTATATCGGTGGGTCTTGTGGTAGCCGGGTTGTCTGTTGGTGTGTTGCAGGTGCTGGCCATTACAGCAGTCAGCGATGCAGTCCGCCCCGAACTGCAAGGCGACGCCGTCACCATGGCAGGCGTTGCTCGTGGTTTGACACTGTCTGGTGCGCCGCTTGGCGTTTCAACTGCTCTTCTAGCTACGAGCCTCGGGCCCGCAGTGTTGGTGGTGACCGTTTTGCTAGTCGCTCCCTCGGTTCTGTTCAGCCGCTCTCGGGGTCGGGATACGTCTGGCTTTTAGCACGAGACCACTTGACGATCGGCATCGGGAAGTGCCAGTGAATTTGCCACAATTACAGCAGCGGTATACCGTTCGCCGATAGGCCATGCATCAACGGGATGCGGCCATCGGCAACCACGGATCCTTCTGGGGGAAGTCAAAATATGTTCAAGAAACACACCCTGACGCGACTTCTGGTCGCGTTGTTTGCCCTAAGCCTTGTCGCAGCCTCATGCGGTGACGACGGTGACGACGAAGCTGACGCGGCCATCGCTGCGGCGCAGCAACAGGCATCTGACGCCCAGGCACAGGCCGATCAAGCAGCTGCAGATGCAGAGGCCGCGGAGGGCGAAGCCGCGGACGCACAGGCAGCACTTGAAGCGGCCATGGCTGATGATGAGGCTGGCGCTGAAGAGCTAGCCGCACTTGAAGAGCAACTTGCCGCAGCCGAAGAGGCAGCAGCAGCAGCTCAAGCCGACGCAGAAGCGGCCGCGAGTGCAGCCGAAGAGGCAGCGGCAGCCGCAGCGGCTGAAGCAGAAATGATGGCAGCAGCTCCCGAGTCGATCACGATCGCCATCGTTGAAGGCCCGGGCAAGATTGACCCGCACTTCCAGGACGGTGAGATGCGCCGCACCATGGAGAACGTCTATGAGCGTCTGATTGAGCGCGACCTTGTGAACCCGTCTGTCTTCGTGCCGAGGCTTGCGCTCTCGCTGCCGAGGTTGATTGATGACACCACTTGGGAACTCAAGTTGCGCAGAGGTGTCACCTTCCACAACGGTGCGCCCTTCGATGCGACAGCTGCGAAGTATTCGCTTGATCGTGTGCGTGACCCGGCGCTCGACTCCGACCTGACAGAGCAGATCGAAAAGATCTCAAACGTTGAGATAGTGGACGACTACACGATCCGCATCTCCACTGACGGTCCCGATCCCGTGCTCCCGGCACGCCTCTACATGGTGCAGATGGTGGAACCAGGTGCGGCAGCAGATGGTCTTGAGGACGAAGCTGTCGGAACCGGCCCATACAAGTTTGTGGACTGGACACCTGGCGATTCGTTGACGCTCACCCGCAACCTTGATTACTGGGGCCCCGAGCCACAGATCGACGAAGTCAAGTTCGTGTTCCTGCCTGATGAGCAGTCACGTGTGGCCGCCGTTCAAGCAGGCGACGTTGATCTCGCTGTTGGCCTTTCAGCTGACTCCTCAGATCAGGTTCCCAAGTTGTTCGTGCGCGATGAGGGCATCGAGTATCCGTATCTGCGGATGAAGAACTATGAGGGCCCGCTTGGTGACTATCCCGAGTTGCGCATCGCTATCGCTCACGCAGTCAACGTTGATGACTATGTCGAGTTCATCTATGAGGGCCAAGCGAGCCGAGCTAACTGTCACATCTTCGGTTCGGGTGTGTTCGGTTGGAATCCCGATATCACCGATCGTCCCTACGACCCGGAACTTGCTGCCCAGATCGTGGCTGACTCTGGCTATCAGGGTGAAGAGATCAGCTTCCTGGCCAATGGCACACGGTGGACGAAGTTTGATGAACTCTCCGAAGCGATTGCCGCCGATATGACCTCAATCGGGCTGAATATCGACTTCCAGTTGCTGGCCTGGGAGGTCTGGTTGTTTGACGAGTTCCTCAAGCCGATCGGCGAGGTTGGTGGAGACATCTTCCTGTCTTCGTCTTCCAATGAGTTGCAAGACGCCGACCGTCTGTCTTCCTATATCGGTCGCGACAATGTGACCTCGTCCTATGACGATCCGGTGCTAATTGACATGCTTGGTGCTGCCCGTGGTGAGCTAGATCGTGACGCCCGTGAGGCGATGTATCACGACATCCTCGCCTACAACTGCGACAACGTGGGAATCCTGCCGATCCTCACGTATCTCAGTGTCAACGGCGGTGCAGAGAACCTCACCTGGACACCTCGTTATGACGACACCGCTCGCGTCGAGGACATGACACTGGGTTAATCCCCGCAGCCGGACATCGCTCCGGATGACAAACTGAACAACTTTGAACCGCGAGGGAGTGCGACCCGGCAATTTGGCTGGGTCGGCTTCCTTGTGGGCGTTATGAGAGGAGTTGACTGAGCGTGTATCCCTGGGATGGGGTGATTCCGTCAGATGACATCGCTCGCTATGCCGAAGCTGGCTATGGGGACACGTTTGGTGCGAGCGAGTTTCGTGCCATCAGTGCTGGCACGGCACCGGCGTTGATCGTTGTTGACATGACCCGTGCCTTTGTGGACAGTCGCTGGCCCACGGGATGCGGTGACATCGCTTGGGCAGCCGTGACACAAAGCGCTCTGTTATTGGCGGCGTTCCGGGAACTAGGGCTTCCGGTGTACTTCACCAAGCTGTATGACGACCCGGCTCATGTGCCTGCTCCGGGACAGAAGGGTCGCTGGAAGACGGTGGGCCGTCGCCCGCCTGATCCCTCGTTGCCGCCAGGTGATGTGATCGTTGACGAGCTGCGTCCGGCGCCCGGCGAGATGGTGATCTGTAAGCATCACAAGCCCAGCGGGTTCTTTGGAACCGAGTTAGCGGCTCTGTTGATTTACGACAAGGTTGACACGGTTGTGATCACAGGTTTGACCACGAGTGGCTGCGTGCGGGCCACCGCCGTAGACGCATTCCACTACAACTTTGATGTGATCATCCCGTTTGAGTGTGTAGCTGACCGCAGCCAGATCTCACACAAGGTGAACCTGCTCGATCTGCACATGAAGTACGTGGACGTGGCTCCACTAGATCACGTCGTCGGCTGGCTCCACGAACTGCAGGCGCAATAGCGCGCAATAACGCGTAGTAGCTACAGCTTGATCACGGCTGCCGTACCGTCGCGGCGGGGGTCGCTGGTTGCACTGAGAGTTTCAGCAGTGTTGTGGACTGCCTGGGCGCCACCAAACCCGCCGATTACTGAGGCACCCTCGCGGATCTCGTAACCCTGGGCTGCTATCTCGCGACGCCACGGCCGCTCAAGCGTCTCTTCGACCCCGACAATCCCGTCGCCAAGCAGTCGGAAACGACCCGCTTGCACAGCTTGTGAAAGCGGCAAGCCACCGAGAACCCGGTGGATGATCTGCAATTGGCCCTGAGGTTGCATCACCCCGCCTACAACACCCAGGCCCACAGCAGGCTTGGCGTCTCCACGGTGCATCAAAAGTGTGGGAACAATCGTGTGATACGGCCGCTTAGCGGGCCCGTAGCAGTTGCGGTGCGAAGTGTCGGTGCTGAAGCCCCGGCCGCGGCTCTGTAAGACAAAGCCGCCCGAGGCGACCGTCACTCCCGAACCGAACCGGTCACAAACACTTGAGGTAAGCACTACGGCCTGCTCTGCTGTGAACACGACCGTGAACACAGTGCCAGGCCCGAGCGGCATCGGCCCACCAGTTGGTGCTGAAGCCATCTTCTGTCGGAACTCTTCGTAGCTGGGGACATCTGCGACGAGGGGATCGGCAACACACTCAAGTGCCACCGCGAACGCCCGATCAAGCGCAACAGCAGCCGATGCGGCGGCGCGGGGTGCCGTTGTGGGTCTGGTAGCGCCCAACAACCCAGCTTCATGCAACGTCTGTGCCGCCAGAGCCACAACAGTTCCCTGACATGGTGATGGCACCGTGACAAGATCGTGCTCGCCAATTCCTGCAGACAGCGGCTCGACCCACTCGCTGTGATGCTCTCTCAGATCTGAGGCGCTGAGTGAGCCACCCGCTGCAACGACTGCTCTTTCGATGTCGGACGCCAGGCTGCCCCGGTAGAGCACCTCTGGGCCACCCATGGCGAGTTGCTGCAGCGTGCTGGCGAGAGCGGGGTTCCGCCAGGTCGTGCCCGGTTCGCGTGCAGATCCTTTAGCGAAGTACAGCGCTAGACCTTCGGCGTCGAGACGCGAGCGTGATCCTCGCCACAGCCGGCTCCCCGTGGAACCGACCGCCACACCGTGTAGAGCCGCTTCAATCGCAGGCTCGAGCACCGCCGACCAATCAAGCCATCCGAAGCGTTCGTGAAGGTCATGCCATGCCCTGACGGCTCCCGGAACTGTGACCGCCCAGCCACCGACCGAAGGCACGTATCCGTGGCCGTTGTCTGGCACCTGGCGCCGACCAAAGCTTCGAGGAGAACGGCCGCTGCCGTTGAGAGCAAAGACCTCACCGCCGGTGGCGACCAACACCATCACATCACCACCGACGCCTGTCGCCGTGGGTTCACAAACCCCCATCACCGCATCAGCCGCGATCGCCGCGTCCACAGCCGAACCGCCACGGCGAATCACCGAGACGGCTGCTCGAGTTGCAGCATCGTTGCCCGAAGCAACCGCCGCTAGCGAGCCTCCCGCATGGTGAACGGCGTCACTAATCCGTGAGCGGCTAAGGGTGCGCCTCGGTGCCTCACCAGTTGGCGTTTCGCTGGTGCTTACAGCCGGTTTCGGCGGATGCGCACCCACTCTGGCGGATTGTATACAGTTGCCGCGATGGCGGCCCGATTGCGACATCTCGCCATCTCCGTGCCCGATGTAGCAGCCGCTCAAGCCTTCTTTGAAGAAGCCTTCGGGATGACCAAGGCTGGTGACGCGGGCCGCGGTGTTTACATGACGGACGGTGTCATGAATGTTGCGCTTCTGGACTTCCGTGGCGACCCTGTGCCCGGTATCTCTCAGGCCGCAGCAGACGGCGCAGATACAGATCCCTTCTTCGGTCTCTATCACTTCGGCATGTGGGTGGACGATCTCGAGCAGGCCGAGGATCAGGTACGAGCGGCAGGAGCTCAACATGTCCGGGGTCGCCGTCCCGACGAACCCAACCGGTTCTACGAGGTGAAGTACCGCTCACCGGATGGCCTGATCTTCGACTTGACAACCTCAGGATGGCTGGGAGCGATGCGTGACCCCAAGACCGAAGATACGGGCAAGCCAGAAGCAGCCCATCCATCCAGCAACCGTGATCGCGGCCGACGGCGTCGGTGACATCTGATCAGCGAGTACTGATCGCTGGCGCTGGGCCTGTTGGTCTGGTGCTGGCGCTTTCGTTGGCCCAGCGCGGCCACCGGGTGGTGGTTTTCGAGAGACAGATCAACCCCTTCGATCAGGTGCGGCGCGCCGGCACGCTCCACGCCGCGACGCTGGAGATGCTGGACGATCTCGGGCTTTATGGGCGCCTTGAGTCACGAGGGATCGTTGCTCCCCTCGTGCATTACTGGGAAAAGGGCTCCCCCGAACCGATCGCGGTATTTGATCATGCGGTACTTGCTGGCGACACCCGGTTCCCGCATGCCTTGCAATGTGATCGCCTCAAGGTCGTACAAGAAGCACTGAAGATGGCCGCTGAAGACGATCGGATCGAGATCCACACCGGAACCGAACTGGTGGACTTCACGCAGGATCACAACACGGTTACAGCAGTTTGCAACACCGCAAATGACGAGGTGGTCAACTTCAAGGGCCAGTATCTGGTGGGTTGTGAGGGTGCGCACAGCATCGTGAGAAAGCAACTCGGGATCGAATTTGAAGGGTTCGCCTTTCCCGATCGAACCATGACGCTCAGCGTGCTGTTCGACTTCGACTCGCTGCTCCCTTACGGACATCGCAACTACATCCTTGACCCCGATGAGTGGGCCAACCTATTTCGCTGGCCCGACTTGTGGCGTGTTGTGCTCCCCGCTGACCCCAACGAAGATCCCGAGAAGCTGCTTGACGCGGGCGTTGTGCAAGCCGCGCTGCAACGGTTCCACCACACCGGCTCCGACTATCAGGTGACATCAAAATCGCTGTACACGGTGCATCAGCGAGTTGCCAAAACATTCAGAATTGGGCGGGTGCTCATCGCTGGGGATGCCGCTCATGTCAACAGCCCAATTGGTGCGATGGGGATGAATAGCGGAATCCACGACGCCGTGAACCTCGCCGCCAAGCTGTCGTCTGTGTTGCAGCAAGACGGCACCGATGACCTGCTTGACCGATACGTTCGGCAACGTCGACATGTGGCAATTGAGCATGTTCAAGCGACAACTATCCGAAACAAGAAGCTAATGGCTGAAGCTGACCCCAAGATCCGAGAATCCAACCGTGAGCAGCTCCGCCGGTCAGCTAGTAACGCCACCCTTGCCCGACAGTTCCTGCTCCGCTCCTCGCTGTTACAAAGCGTGCGTGAAGCAGCCGAGATCGACTGACATGGCAAAGATCGAAGCCCGGTTAGCGGCCATGGGACTGACCCTGCCACCCACGAGACGCTTCCCGAAAATCAACCGGCGTGGCTGTGTACAGGTTGGGAGCGTTCTGTTTGTCTCCGGACACGGGCCACATCATCCAGAGATGAACATCATCCGCATAGGCAAACTCGGATCTGAACTCAACATTGAGCAGGGTTACGAGGTTGCCAAGGCTTGTGCTTTGACGATCCTGGCAACGCTTAGAGACGAGGTTGGTGACCTTGATCGCATCACACAAGTCGTGCGGCTGTTCGGAATGGTCAACTGCACACCAGAGTTTGATCAGATGCCTGCAGTGATCGATGGAGCGTCGGATCTGTTCTTTGAGTTGTATGGTCCCCAGGCGGGGCGTCACGCGAGAGCGGCAGTAGGGATGGCAAGCCTGCCGCGTCAGCAACCCGTGGAGATCAGCGGCGAGTTTGAGGTTGCTCCGACATGACCACGCTCATCACCGGTGCAGGTCTTATCGGAACTTCGTTTGCTCGTCTTGCTGTTAGGCGCGGGGAGCAAGTCGTCTTCTTTGACACGAACACCCGAGCCGATTACTTGTCGCAGCGCCTAGGGAGTATCGCAGCGGACACTCCGACCGTGGTAGGCGACATCCGTGACCTTGACTCGCTCACCAAGACAATGAGTGACTACCGGGTTGACACGGTTGTTCACACTGCCGGCTTGATCGGGAACAAGGTTTCACAACCGCTGCTTGGTGGCTTAGACGTGAACGTGAGGGGAACAATCAACGTTTGTGAGGCCGTGGCTCAGACTGGCGTTAAGCGACTAGTACACCTGAGCAGTTTCGCTGTGTATGACCGCAGACGTGCTCATGGTGCCCCCATTACCGAAGACGCTCCCAGGGGACCTGGCCGCGCCTACGGCAACTCCAAAGTGATGAAGGAACTCGTTGCCGAGAGTTACCAGTTAGAACACGGCTTTGAGCTGGCAATCTTGCGCCCAGCCAACGCCTATGGATACGGACACTTTGCAGGTGGCTCTTTCGGATCCAAGATTCAAGCGCTGCTGATTGCAGGACTGTCCAAAACGACAGCTCATGTCAATCAAGAACACACAATGGACTTCGAGTATGTCTACGACCTAGATGTAGGCCGTGCCGTTGAACTTGCAGCAACTGCCGAACTGCCGGAGTACGCAATCTTTAACATCGGTAGCGGCACGATTACGAGTTTTGATGACTTAGTTGATGCGGCGAGGCGAGTTTGTGGGGACTTTGATGTGCGGGTCATTCCAGGCAAGCCGCCTGCAGTATCAGCCGGTGACCCACTCGATCTGTCTCACACACAAGAAGCGCTTAGCTGGCAACCCGAGTTCGACATCGAAGCAGGACTGTCTCACTACGCACAGGAACTCGCGCGAGTAGCTGGCAACTGATTCTGAGGACTAACTCGTGTCCGGCAGCACGATTGCCCTACCGAGCCGAGATAGCCACAGTCTTCACAAGTGCAGAAGGAACTCGGATATTGAGAGGAGTATGAGTCGTGATTGACCTGCTAATCCGCCACGCCGACTGGCTGATCACCATGGACAAGCAACGGCGCATCATCCGTGATGGTGCGCTAGCAATAGATGACGGTGAGATCAAAGCCGTTGGACGTACAAGTGACCTGGAAGCAGCCGGGTACCGAGAGGCAACTCGCACGATCAATGCCCACAACCGGCTGATCACCCCAGGATTCATTGACAATCACCAGCACCTAGCCCCGTTCTTTGTGCGGGGTCTCGGAGACGATGTGTCTCTCAAAGTGTTCCTGCACGAGCGTTGCTATCCGATCGAGGCAGGCATCACCGATGACGAGGCTTATCTGTCTGCAATGTGCGCGCTGCTGGAGTCAGTGCGTCACGGGACGACAACTCTGTGTGACCCGGGTTCACAGAATCCTGAGTGCTCGGCACAAGCCGTGAATGACATCGGTGCCCGTGCTGTGCTGGCTCGATCTTTGACCGATCTCGCCGGTGGACGGTCGATGCCAGGCACCTTTGACTCAACTACCGACGATGCAATCGCGGCTGGCTTGAAATTTGTTGAATCACACAAAGGTGCTGCCGGGGGTCGGGTCCGTCCCTGGTTTTCGCTGCGCACCGAACGCATGGTGTCTGATCGACTTTGTCGTGAGATAACAGCACTAGCTCGTGAACATGACACCGGGATCGTCTCGCACATGATCTCGAACCGTGACTCGGTGCAGCATCACAAGCGAGTCTTCAATGGTTCCAGACCGATCGAGCGATATCTGCGCAACGGTGTGCTCGGAAACAACGTGCAGTTGGTGCATTGTCACTTCCTTACCGACGAGGAATGCGATCAGCTAGGTGAACTTGATGTGAAGGTGTCAATGTGTCCTACTGCCAGCGCAGTGTTTGGTTGGGGTGGCCTACAGCGAGCTACTCACTTGAAGCTTGTTGATCGAGGTGTGACCGTCGGTGTGGGCTCCGACATAGGTGCTTGCTCTCACACACTTGACATCTTGCGGATTGCTCAGTACTTCAGGGTGTATCGCGACATATGCGAGGAGGCTTCGTTGATGCCAGCGGAGACCATCCTTGAGCACCTAACGATTGATGGGGCACGTTCAGTGCTCTGGGATGATGAGATCGGCTCACTCGAGACCGGTAAACGTGGTGACTTACTGCTGTTTGATCTTGATCGTCCCGAGTGGGTGCCGCTGCACAACCCGCTATCCAATCTGTGCCATGGAGCGAGCGGAGACTCAGTAGACACGGTCATAATCGACGGCAAAGTGATTGTCGAGAGTGGAGAGTTCGTAAACCTAGACGCCCGAGCAATCCTCGCCCAAGGCCGTCAATCTGCCAAAGACGCCGCCAAACGCACAAGCCTAACCAAATTCGCTAAACCGCGCTGGCCCATTACCTAACCGATCATGTTGCTTTAGGGAGTCTTACTCGGTCTTGCGGGTGCTCTTACTTGTGGGTGTAACGCTTTTGGTGCCAACAGAGGAACCTCCCCCCGGACAACACCCAAAGGAGACACTCAATGCAAACATCAGCCAGAGCGATCACGCTGAGACGCAGTTCACTGTGGCTGGTCGCTGCCGCAGTAGCGACGACCGGAGTCTTGATGCTCGCAGTGCTGGCAACTAACGCCAATGCTCAATCAGACTCTGCAGCGACGCCAAGCACGGAGAGCGAGACCACCAGCGAAGGCAACTGTGTGTACCACGGCAAGAAACTGCGGGGTCATCATCATGCTCACGGTCACTTCAAGGGAGCCGACCAGATAGCTGAACTCATCGGCGTCGATGTCGAGACGCTGCGTGAGGCCCTTGAATCCGGTCAGAGTCTCGCTGAAGTTGCCGAAAGCAATGGTGTTAACGCGGAGACACTCGTGCAGTCGATCACCGAAGCTTTTGAAGCTCGCCTTGACGCCTTCGTCGAGAACGGTCGGATCGACACTGAGACAGCGGATGACATCCGAGCCAAGGTCGCGGAACGTGCTCAGGCGTTAGTCGACAAAACCATCCCGGAGCACGTCGCTAACGACACTGCAGATCCTGACAACACCTCGGACTATGAGTGTGTCGGGAGAGGCAACTGGCGTCACCACAAGGATGGCCGCCGTCACCTCGAGGATGGCCGCCACCTCAAGTTCAAGAGGGCTGACGCCGCCTAGCTAGTTCGCCCCCACCAGGGCGCCGGGCCCTACCCCCAGGGGCCCGGCGCCTTGTCGCGTCACGGCACATGCACGGTTGCCGTGCCCGAAATACGGATTCGGCATGTCTGGCTGCCACACTTGCGGCCATGAGAATCTGCGTGGTGGGCGCTGGCGCGATTGGCGGGATGATGGCTGCGCGCCTCGCTGTGGCAGGTCACGAAGTGAGTGTCATTGCTCGTGGGGCCCACCTCGAAGCGATCCTTCGCAAAGGGCTGCAACTCATCGAGATCGACAGATCTCGTACTGTCGCTTCCAACCTCGAAGCATCCGATGACTTTGGATCCCTGGGCACACACGAGACGGTGATTCTGGCGCTCAAGGCTCATCAGATCGCAGCCGTGGCGAGCGAAGTCATGCGGCTTTGTGACGAGCAAACCGTCATCGTGCCGGTGCAAAACGGCATTGGCTGGTGGTACTTCCAGCATCACGGAGGCCGCCATGATGGGCACCGTCTCAAGGCGCTTGACCCCGATGGTGCAATCGCCGCCGCTATTCCCGCGGATCAGATCATTGCATGTATCGCCTACCCGGCCTCTGAGAAGACAGCGCCTGGGGTCATCACCCACCACGAGGGTGACAAGTTCCCTGTAGGCGAACTCGACGGTGCCCGCACGGCCCGGGTGCGTGAACTGTCCGCTGCGCTTAGCTCGGGTGGGTTCAAGTCGCGGGTGCTGCGAGACATCCGCTCGCAGTTGTGGGTCAAGGCGTGGGGCAACCTGGCCTTCAACCCGATGAGTGCTCTCACGGGTGCGACTCTGGCGCAGATGTGCCGGCTACCGGTAACCCGCCAACTAGCGGCCGACATGATGACCGAGGCCCGCGAGATCGCAGCACACCTTGGTGTGAACATCCGCATCAGCGTTGAACGTCGTATAGCGGGAGCCGAGAGAGTCGGTGAGCACAAGACGTCAATGCTCCAAGATGTTGAAGCGGGCCGGGAACTGGAACTCGACCCGCTCGTGGGTGTGTTCGTCGAACTCGGGGAACTGGTGGGCGTGCCGACTCCCACTATCTCCGCGGTTTATGCGCTGGCCTCCATGCTCAATCGCCGTATCGCGGCAACCGCATGAGCGACCGCACGGGAGGAAATTTGTCAGTCGAAACCACCGAAACCACCAAGGGCACCCAAGACCGTGGTACCCGCCTAGACGCCTCAGCTCAAGCCGACACCGCCCGTAGCTTGCTTGATGCTGGGGCGAACACAGATGCTGCTGTGGTGACCCCTGATGGCACTGCCCTGACCTTCGCACAGCTTCGAAGTGAAGTGGATCGGCTGGCTACCGACTTGCGCCAGATGGGGCTGGGCCACCGTGACCGGATTGCCATCGTGACGGGCAACGGGCCGGAGATGGCGCTGGTGTTTCTGGCGGCAAGCGTCGCAGGATGCGCTGCACCGCTGAACCCCAAATATCGGGCCGCCGAACTGCAGTTCTATATGGACGACCTCGGCGCGCAAGCCATGATCGCTCGTGCTGACAGGACTGGAACAGCGGCACGCGAAGCTGCGGCAGCGTTGGGAATCCCTACCGTCACCTTGGCTGGCTCGGTGAGTGAAGGCCCTGGCAGCGTCGAGTTGCAGGCCCAACCAATCAATGCCGCCCAGCCAGCAGCCGATAACGACTTCACACCGAGGGCCGATGACTTCGCTCTGGTGTTGCACACCTCGGGCACAACATCTCGACCCAAGATCGTTCCACTGCGCCAACGCAACCTGGCACTGTCAGCCCGAGCCATCGCCCACTCGCTCGCTCTCACCGCAGCCGACCGGTCACTCAACGTGATGCCCCTATTTCATATTCATGGTTTGCTGGCAGGGTTGCTTGCTCCGCTGTCCGTCGGCGGATCAGTGGTATGCACCAACGGCTTTGATGCATTTGCCTTCTTCAAGCAGTTACAAGAGTTCCGACCCAGCTACTACACGGCAGTCCCGACGATGCATCAAATGGTCATTGCCCGCTCGGCTCGGAACCGTGACGTGGCACGGCAGGCAAGGTTGCGCTTCGTCCGGTCATCGTCCGCATCGCTTCCCGCTCCGGTGTTTCAGTCACTTACCCAACTGTTTGAAGCCCCGGTGATCGAGGCCTACGGCATGACCGAAGCCACACATCAGATGTGCTCCAACCCGCTGCCACCCCGGGTCGCCAAAGTCCGCTCGGTGGGCGTAGCAGCAGGTATCGAGGTGGCTGTGCTCGATCCCGACGGCGCACAACTCGACGCAGGTGAACGTGGTGAGGTCTCGATCAAGGGCCCAACCGTGATCGACGGCTATGAGAGCAACCCTCAGGCCAACAAGGAAGCCTTCACAGCCGCTGGCTGGTTCCGTACCGGAGACGAGGGCTATCTGGATGCAGAGGGCTATCTGTTCCTTACGGGCAGGCTCAAGGAACAGATCAACCGTGGTGGCGAGAAGATCTCCCCGCTCGAGGTTGACGAGGCGTTGCTGCGTCACCCCGACGTTGCTCAGGCTGTGACGTTTGCATTGCCGCATCCCAAGCTTGGCGAGGATGTCGCAGCTGCAGTCGTTGCCGCTGGCGGCGCCACAATTGACCAGCGAGATCTCCGTCGTTTCGTTTCACAGTCGCTTGCAGCGTTCAAGGTTCCACGCCGTGTTTTGGTGCTCGATGAACTTCCCAAAGGAGCCACTGGCAAGCTCCAGCGCATCGGGCTAGCCAAGCGTCTCGGTCTCAGCGCCTAAGGGCTTGTCTTAGAATGCTGTCTTGTGGCTGAGATTGAGCTGCTAACCCTTGCCAATCACGCGGAAGTCCAGAATGGACTGCTGTATCTCAGCGGTGCCGGCTGGGACACGGTTACACGCGCCTACCAGGAGGGCAAAAAGCCCCGGCCACAGCACTTCTCGATCGCCCTGTCTGTGTTGGTTCCTTGGGTTGAGACCAACAAACGCCACCGGGTTGTTATCCGTGTTGAGGATGAGGACGGCCTTCACAAGCTGATGCAAGCCACCGCCAACCTGGAGGTCGGCCGCCCGCCCGGCAAGGTTCCTGGCAGCGACAGTCGCTCGCCGTTAGTGGTGACGGGCTTGGTTCATTTCCCTAAGGCCGGCGGGTACCGGGTGCGGGCCACCCTGGGAGACGAACAGCGCGACTACTCGTTCCGCGTAATCGACCGGCGCAAGTAGCGCAAGTAGCCCGCAACTGCTGGCTTGAGGATGCTGCAAGAACTGCTAACGCTGCCGCGCAACACCTGGGCGCGTGCGGTTGGATTCGGCTGTGTAGCGGCTGTGCTGATTTCCGTGCCTTCCGACTTGATTGACACTCCGATCTTTGGGCGTCCGGTGGAGGCCACCTGGGTCGACTATTTGATCTTGACGGTTACCTCGGGGTTGATCGGGTTGATCTTGGCAATCCGACCGCAGGCAAACAACGCACCTGAGACGTCTGTGGCAGCCGAACGCCAGGAGACCAGCACGATCTGGGGAGGATTTGTTTCGTTCCTCGCTGTTGGCTGCCCGGTCTGCAACCAGGCAGTTGTGGCGTTGCTTGGTGTGTCCGGGGCGCTGTCTTGGTGGGCTCCGGTGCAACCACTCATCGGGCTGCTAGCCGTCGCCCTGCTGCTGTACACGCTGCGCAAGCGTCTCAACACCTACAAGCTTGCTGCATGCCCGCTGCCCACCTAGCGGTTGCTTGCCGCCTGTCCGCTACCGCCACAGTGCGACTGGAGCGAACAGCAAACGTCCGCTTCAGCACACGCAGCTAGAAGGGTTTGCCAGTCTCCAGATTGTGGACTCTGAGGTAGTCGAGCATCTCGCTGGCCCGATCACCGAGCTTGATGCCCTCACGGGAGTTGCTGATCCACACAGGTAACTCTTCAAGCGCGCAAGTCGCCAACCGGCACGCGATCTTGGAGATGGCTCTAGCGAAGCCCGGTGTGGCGACATCATAGACCGTCAATCCCTCTCCTCGTGTGCCGTAGACACCGATCGTGCGCCACATCTCAATGTATTTGTCAGACTTCACAAACTCTGGCTCCGACCCCAGAATCCGCCGGACCTCCCGCACGATGTGTTCGGTAGTGAGATTGTCGACGAGTTTGCTGACCGCATGGGTCCAGAGCTCCTTGGCATCTACTCCATGGTCAATGTTCAGTGCCTTGAGAGTGTTCTCGATGGCCATGTTGGCCGCTTCGCAAATCACTATCAGGCGACCACCCCGAGTCACGATGTAGTCGCTGGGGTCTTCGAGTTCTTGGTACCTCACCGCCGAAGGTGAGGGGTAGAGGCTTGCGTCGATCTTGGCGAGAGATGTCCACACGTTCCCGAGTCGATCGATCGCGAGTTCGGCGTTGGATGTCGGGGCCACTTGCTGCTTGTTCCAGTTCACTGACACACATCGGGCTGTAGAATAAGCCAATAACTTAAGATCACATGATATAGCAGTCATGAACGAACAACTGACCCGGTGACGCTGAATTCTCCACTCGGGATGGTCTGTGAGGTTTATCTCGACGCGGTAGTGGCAGGCGTCCTCGGCAACCCGAACCAACTTCATGCAGCGATGCGGTCGCCGCCGGTAGTTGAGGTCATCAACCACCGCCACGAGGTCAATGTCGCTGTTGTGGTGAGCTTCACCGCGAGCCACCGATCCATAGAGCCACACCTGATTCACGCCAGCGTCTAGGAGGGCCTCTGCAGCGACTTTGGCATCGGCGATCGTTGGTGGACGCTCAGAAGGCGCAAGCCGCGCCCTCTCGCGGAGGATGAACGACTTGAAACTCAGTTCCAACGGATCTGTGAGCTCAGCCTTTTAATGTCAAGCAGATTCATCAGGCGCAAGCTCTATGAGCTTCCATGCTGTAACAGCACAGATAATGCTCTCGGTTGATCTTTCTGTATCTTGACACTGATCACAGGCGGCTTGCAGGGCCGCTGTGGCTTAGCGACCGGTTGAAGTGCTGCCGGTTGAGATGCTGCGATGGGTGGCGGCCGCTGCAAGTGCCGGCAGCCCCAGAGCCAGCACCATCAACAGCGACAACGGCACTCCCCAGCGCAAGAGCATGCTCACGATCGCCGAAAGTAGCGCCGCTGAACCGAGCAGCGCAGCCCGGAACGTGCCAATTCCCCAACCCGATTGGGCTGGCAGCGCGGCCACCAGCATCGCGTTCGCAACTGGCAGTACCGACACCGCCATACCCACGAACGGCACGAGCATCCACACCCCCACCGACGCCGGCAGCAGCAGCAGGGGCACCCCCAGAACCGATGTGATCAGCAGCATCAGGCGGGCAGTCCAGGGCCCACCCTTGCGGTCATACAGAGCACCACCGACGAGTTTCACAGCCGCTGACAGTGCCCGGCCCGCAGCTAGCAGAGCTGCAACCAGACGCAATTCAATGCCGCGATCAACAAAGAACACTGGTGAGAAGCCGATCACCACAAAGTGCATCGACACTCCTCCGAAGCTCGCATAGCCAGCGAGACGGTAGGTCTGGCGCCGGGCGTACTCCCAAAGCTGGGCAACCAAACCCGCAGGTGATGGATCTGCGGCTGGTTCAATCCAGCGTGGCACATAGGCAATCGCCAGCACCGAGGGCACAGTGCATGCCGCAAACACGCAGCGCCATGCACTTCCCGCAAACCCGCTAAGAGCAGCCGAGGCGAGCCCGAACGAGTAGGCCTGACCCCAGATGGCGATGGCCTTACCCGGCGCATCGGGATAGAGCCGGGCCACGCTTGCTAGTGCCGGTGGAAAGAAGATCCCGAACGCAACACCGAGCATTGCTTGGCCGACCAGCAACACCCAGAACTCTTGTGCTAGAGCCGAGAGCGCCATTCCGACAGCGAGGCTGACTGCGGTGGCACGCACCAGAGCACGGTTGGTCAGCCAGCGGCTCGAGGCGCCGCCGATCACGTTGAACGATGCGATCCCACCAGCGACGGCCGCGAGGATCGCCGCTTGATGCGACTCGACGAGGTCGAGATCCTGGCGAACCAGCGGGAACAGCGGCGAGATCATTGTCTCGGCGCCACCAAGAATGAAGTACAGCGCGAATAAGTACCCGAAGGTGACGGGGCGCGGCGTCAGGGAGCGATCGATCAATTCACCCAGCAGGCAACGAGATGACCGGGCGAGCGCTCCTTCAAGGGCGGCCGCTCCTCAAAGCACTGTTGCACCGCGTGCGGGCAGCGAGTGTTGAAACGGCAGCCGGTGGGCGGATCCATAGGACTCGGCAGATCACCAGCGAGAGGTATGTGCTTGCGGCGAGCTGTCGGATCCGGAACGGGCACAGCCGACAGCAGCGCCTGGGAATATGGATGAGTGGGGTTGTCGTAGATGTTCTGGCGGCTGCCGATCTCCATCAAATGTCCGAGGTACATGATCGCAACTCGGTCAGAGATATGTCGTACAACAGCCAGATTATGCGAGATGAATAGATACGACAGCCCGACAGTGGCTTTGAGTTCAACCAGCAGGTTGACGATCTGCGCCTGAATCGACACATCGAGAGCAGCCGTCGCCTCATCTGCCACAACAAACCCGGGTCGCAACGCCAGAGCCCGGGCGATTACGATCCGCTGGCGCTGTCCACCCGAAAACGCATGCGGGTACTTGTCGGCTGCGCTTGGCGTCATCCCGACCATCTCAAGAAGCTCAGCCACCGCGTCGGATAGCTCAGCGCGACGCATCCGCGTATGAACCAGGAACGGCTCGGCGATGCTCTCGCCCACCTTCAGCTTGGGGTTCAGCGCTGAGTAGGGGTCCTGGAAGATCATCTGCACCTGTTTGCGCATGGCACGCCAGCGGCGCTTGCTCAGGTCGGTGACATCCTCACCCCGGTAAAGCACCTGCCCCTTTACTGGCTTCACTGCACCAAGCAGGGCACGCCCAGCAGTTGACTTGCCGCAACCCGACTCGCCGACCAGCCCTACCGTCTCGCCTTTGGCGACGGTCAGGTCTAGATCATCTAGTGCGTACACGGTGCGACGACGGCTACCCACCCAGCGGGTGTAATGGACGCTGAGTCCGCGGCTCTCAATCAGTGGCACCTCAGAGTGTTTGGTCGAGGTGTCCCCGGCCGCCCATGTGTCCTGTGTCGCCGAGGCCGGAGTGCTTGGGGCGATCATCGAGATGTCTCCGGCGCTCCGGGTGAACGGTTGAAGCATGCAACCCAGCGACGGTGAGCGACCTTGAGCAGCGGTGGTGGAGCCTGCTGACACGAGTCGTGCGCCTCCGGGCAGCGTGGCTCAAATGCACATCCCGGCGGGAACTGGGCACGATCAAGTGGCTCTCCGGGAATCCCGACCATGTCAACATCGCTCTGGTCGACCCGTGGAACTGAGTTCAGCAGACCGCCGGAATACGGATGCAGCGGATCTGCGAACATTTCGTTGATGGGAGCCCGCTCGACTATGCGTCCCGCATACATCACCTGCACCCGGTCACAGAACTGTGCGACAACACCGAGGTCATGGGTGATCATCAGCACCGACACGCCCAGTTGTGTGGACAGGTCATGGAGCAGCGTGAGGATCTGATCCTGGATCGTCACATCAAGCCCGGTGGTGGGTTCGTCGGCGATTAGAAGCGTTGGTTCACATGCGAGCGCTGTGGCGATCATCACCCGCTGGCGCAATCCGCCAGAGAGCTCGTAGGCGTAGGACTTCAGTCGCTCGGCGGGGTGAGCGATCCCGACCATGTCAAGCAGTTCCAACGAGCGCTTCTTTATGCCTGCGCGTTCCATGCCGACACGCCGTCGTAGCAACTCACGCAGTTGCGCGCCCACGGTCTTGAGCGGGTTCAGTGACACCATGGGGTCTTGGAAGATCATGGCGATCTCCCGGCCTCGCACCCGGTTCGCTACAGCCGGATCAAGCACATCCTCACCGCGCCACCGCACCGAGCCACCCATGATGCGCCCAGGAGCTTGCACCATCCCCAGAATCGCCAGGCCCATGACGCTCTTGCCGGATCCCGACTCGCCAACCACACCGAGACGCTCATGCGAGCCGACGTTGAGGGTCAGATGATCCACGCCAAGCACCGTTCCGTCCCGGGTCGGGAACCCGACGGTGAGATCCTTGACCTCAAGCAGTCGCCCCTCACGAAACTCGTCCAACTCACCGGCTGTGTCGACGTTTGCCGCGGGCTCTTGTGGAGGCGTGCTCACCGTTGAGTTCATCCGCCGGGCCTCTCCAAGATGATTTGCTCTCGCTCAGCCACATCGTTAAATGATTGGAGCCACAACGACAGCAGGTTCACGCCAAGCACCACGATGGCGATCGCTAGACCCGCGAATGTGACGATCCACCATCCATCGGTGATGTAGTTGCGTCCTTGCTGGATCATCAGCCCCCAAGACGACCGGGGTGGCTGCACACCAAATCCCAGGAACGCGAAAGCCGACTCCGACAGGATCGCTGCAGCCAACTCAAGCACGCACAACGTGATTAGCGAACTCACCAGGTTGGGGAGCAAGTGTCTGATCATTACCCGCCGGCCTGGCGCACCTGCTAACTCCGATGCCTCCACAAACAGCGATGTCTTGAGTGTCATCACAAGACCCCGTCCAACACGGGTGAACACCATCCAACTCGACATCGCAATTACGATGATCACCAACCACACGCTTGGCCCGAATGCAGCAACAAGGATCAAGCCCGCTAGAACGCCGGGGAAAGCCATCTGCACATCGGCTGCCGAGACGATGAGAGTGTCGATCTTGCCGCCTATGTAACCGGCGATTAGCCCCAGCGTCGTGCCGATGATCGCAGCAATCACCACCGCCGCGAGAGCAACCAGAAGCGAGATCCGGGCACCATCGATCAGGCGAGCCAAGATGTCGCGACCCAGGGCGTCGGTGCCAAGGGGATGAGACCAGGTGCCGCCCCAACCCACCGGCGGCGTGAGCTTGTCACGCAGGCTCTGCTGGGCAGGATCCGGTAGACCAGGTATCCACGGGCCCACGATCGCAACCAGTGCAAAGCACGTTGTGATGACGAGCCCGGCAATACCAGCTTTGGACTTGCGCAGATGCCGGCGCAGGTCTCGCATCAGGCTGTCTTGCTCGCCACCGTTGGCGCCGGCATCGCTCATGCTGCTCACAGCGTCGCCGGCGGAGGCCACGTCCACGTCCATGTCCATGTCCATGTCCCCAGATGTGGCAGGGCTACTCATGTGAGATCCACTCTCGGGTCGATGAGCCTGCGGGCAACGTCAACCAGCAAATTCGTAACAACGACGAGGGCAGCGAGCACCACCACAGCAGCTTGCACTAACACAAGGTCACGATTCTCGATCGCATGAATGGCCAAGCGGCCCACACCGGGCCAGGCAAAGACCACCTCAATCACGACCGTGTAGCCCGTGAACATGCGCGTTAGTTCCCAGCCCGTCATTGTCACGAAACCAGCACCGACGTTTCGGAAGGTGTGATGCACGATCGTGTACGAGCGCGAGAAGCCCCGTGACAGGGCGGTGAGGGCATAAGGCTTGCGCAACTCCTCGACAATGCCGCGCCGTGTCATCTGAGCTAGCCGTCCCGCACTAGCGAGACCTATAGCGAACGACGGCAGTATCAGCGACGTGAATCCGCGGGATCCAAACGTTGGCACCCATCCCAGCTGCACTGCAAACACGATTATCAGCAGGTACCCGATCCAGAAGGGCGGGGCGCTGATCGACAGCATCGACACGCTCAACACGGCGTGATCAGCAAAGCGGCGTTCCCACCATGCGGCGATGATCCCCATTGGAGCCGCTAGCAGGACGGTGACGACTGTTGCACCCGCAACCAGCTTGAGGGTTGCCGGCAAACGTTCCAGAACTAGCTCTGATGCGGGTCGACTCTGCCAGAACGACTCGCCGAGGTCACCCGTGACGAGCCCCGAAACGAACTCCCAGTACTGAGCTGCTAGGGGTCGGTCCAGACCAAGAGCCGTACGGCGTTGGGCGCGATGCTCAGGTGTGGCTTCAAGTGGCAGTGACACCGTCGCCGGATCGGTAAACACATGGGTGACCACGAAAACCAGCGATGAGACGACGAAGACGACTAGCGCTGCCGCGACAATGCGTCTCGCGAGCCATCTAAGCACCGAGCATCCTCCCGGTTGGGCCGGCGGGCCCCGTGATGGCCCGGCTCCAAATACCGTAATCGTTTGCTCTTCGTGGGTAGGTATCCGGCATCTGATCAGGACCGCGTCGCGGATTCCTTCAGCATCCACCGGGCTAGCAGGCTCAAGCTCGCCGCTCCCAACGCTGATGCACTCGACACTGCAAGGGCTAGCGAGGACGATGCGGCGTCGCTGATCAAGCCGTAGGCGGCAGGGCCTATCACCGACCCGGCATTGAGGCCGCTCACCGTGAACGCCGATGCCAGTCCAGGGGCGTGCGGGTTCATCCGAACGAGCGCCACGACCATGAGTCCGGGCCAAGACCAGCCGAGGATGATGGCCAATTGCCCGCCGATGGCGTACATCCAGGGTTCGTCGGCAGCCATCAACGCATAACCCGCGGCGCTAGCGGCAAGCAGCGTGGCAACGGTGCCGATCGATCCGCTACGTCCCCGGTCGGCTCGTGCCCCGAGGGTGATGCGTGTGATGATCACCCCGGCGCTAGCGACCGACAGCAACAAACCTGCAAGATCCTCGGAGATGCCCGCTTCGTCGCCGTTGATCACAAAGAAACTGGCAGCTCCGATCACGGCTGATGCGGCCAGCGTCGCCGCCACCGCGAACACGAACAATGGGCCTAGTTGAACGTGACCGAAGCGCCCAGATCCCCCGGACGACTTTGCGATCGGCATTACAGGCGGCAGCCGGTCGGGGGGCAGCATCACCAGCGCAACTATGGCCAGTGATGCCGCGCCCACAAAAGCCCAGCGCCATCCCGAGGTGCCACCCACCAGAGGCACGGTTAGCCCGGCGAGCAACGGTGCCAGGGGAATCGCAGACATGTGGATGCCGAAAGCAATGCCTTGGCGATCCGGTGTGATGTGTTGGGCGACTAGCACCTTGGCGGCAGGCCCTGCAACTGTCAGACCAGCACCCGTTAGGGCCAGTGCTGCGAGAAATGTGACAAAGGTTGGTGCTATCGCAACGCCGGCATACCCAAGCAGCGCTAGCGACATGGCGATCTGGAGGCTGCGGCGCGGGCCGATGCGGTCAGCGAACTCTCCGGCATGCACGGTCGCTACAGCGCTGAGTGCATATGTGACTGCCAGCGTTACTCCAAGACCGGTGTCGCCGATGTCGAACTGGGCCTTGATGTCGTTGCCGAGGGCGCCGGTGAGGAAGCCGGGCAGGATGGCCGAAGTCAGGCAGAAGATCGAAGCCGCTAGGGCTTGGATGGGAGCAGCCCCCTGCATTGAGTCCGCTGCCATTGCTAAGACTGTGGCGCGCCGTTAGGGGGTTGGTCTAGCCGTGATGGTGACCCGTTGCTTGCTGGCGTTCCTCAAAGTGTTCATCTTTTCGTGGTAGCGCTCGATGTTGGCCAGCTTGATGTCCTCATATCCCCGGATCATCTCGGGCAGGGCGGCTAGCTGCAGTGCTCGTGAGTAGCTGGCACGGGTGAGCGAGTCGAGCTCTTGATCCATGACATCGCGGTACTCGGTGATGAGCTTGCGCTCGAGCCGACGCATTGCCGAATAGCCAAACACGTCAAGGCGGGTACCTCGCAGGCCGCGCATCGCTCTTAGGAGCTTGAGCGCTGGTGTTTGCAGCGGCCCGAGGCTGATCTTGCGTTTCAAACCGAGTGCTCGCAGCAGTGGCGGGTGCAGCAGGATGCGGTGCTTGGTGACCTTGCCGATTGACTCAGCCATGGCCTCACGCAAACCCGGTCGTAGATGTAGGCGTGCAACCTCGTATTCGTCCTTGTATGCGGTGAGCGTGTAGAGGTGGCGGGCCACCGCCGTGGCGAGTTCGCTTGAGCCCCCCATGACCTGTCGTTCACGGGCTGCGACCTTCTCGACGAAGTCGATGTAGCTAGAAGCCAGCGCTTCGTCTTGGTAGTCGATCAGGTCAGCCGCTCGGCGTTGCGTGAACTCAGAGAGTGCCTGTCGCGCTTCGGATGAATCATCGCTCGTTAGGTCTGACCGCTCCACGAGTGCCTTCGCCAGGGCTTGAGCACCCTCGGATGCAGCGTCAAGACCGAGCCCTGCTGCAGCGCTTGGTGCATCATCGCGGGCTGCTCGAGTAACACTCTCGCCGAGGCCGACCAGCCCGTCGACGCCCTCATGCGCGTAGACCCGTCCCCAGCGGAAGGCTTCGATATTGGCCGCCACCGCAACACCGTTGACTTCGATGGCACGCTCAATGGCGGCGGCGCTTACCGGGATGCCGCCTGACTGGTAGGCAGCTCCAAGCACCAAAACATTGGCGGGCATGGCAGTACCGAGCAGCGCATCAGCCATGCGATCAGCGTCGAGGCGGACATCTTTGCTGGTCGCTGCGGTAATGGTTGCCAGCAAGGCGTCTGCATCGGGATACGTCTCGTCCACGTGAGCGACCATGTCGCCGGTGGGCAGCTTGCTCGTTGACACCACCGCCACGGTGTGAGCGGCGTCAGCTTTGGCGAGGTTGTGGGGATCTGCGGCAACCAGCAGGTCAAACCCCAAGTAACAATCGGCAGTACCCGCACCGATCAGGTTCGCCCCCGAGGCTGTCGCATCGAAGAACTTGAGATGCGAAACAACCGGGCCACCCTTCTGGCTCAGCCCTGTCTGGTCAAGGCCCATTACGGCTATGTCGTCAAGCAGAGCGGCCGTTGCCAGTAACTGCGACACCGTCACGACACCCGTCCCGCCGACTCCGGCCATGAACAGCGAATAGCCCGCAGCCCCTGGCGTTGGTCTAGCCGGCTCAGGCATCACCGGCGGTTCAAGTGCAGCTTCAGATCCGGCCGTGGTTCCCGATGTTTTGGCGGACGACGCCCTTGACTTGCGCCGTTTGGCACTACGCGGCGGCGTGGTTACCTCAATAAACGACGGACAATCACCCTCTATGCAGGTGTAATCGAAATTGCAGGACGATTGATGAATCCGGGTTTTGGTACCGAGTTCGGTCTCGATCGGCTGCACCGACAGGCAGTGGCTCTTCGCTCCACAATCACCGCAGCCCTCACAAACGGCTTCGTTGATGAAGATGCGTTTGGTCGGCGTGGGCTGCAAGCCACGTTTGCGATCACGTCGCTTCTCGGCCGCGCACTGCTGGTCGTACACGAGGACAGTCACCCCTCGCGTGTCTCGCAGGGCCACCTGGGCTTCCTTTAGGCGATCGCGCTCCCACAGGTCGGTGCCCTCGGCGAGTTCGTCTCCGAACCGTCCCGGGTTGTCGCTGCAGACGATGATCCGGGAAGCTCCCTCGGCTGCAAGCGCCTGAGTTAGCTCTCCAATCGGCATGCTGCCAGCCACATCCTGGCCACCAGTCATGGCAACAGCGCCGTTGTAAAGAATCTTGTAGGTGATGTCTACACCGGCCGCTACCGCAGCCCGGAGCGCCAGACTGCCGGAGTGAAAGAAGGTGCCGTCACCGATGTTTTGGAAGATGTGAGAGCGATCGGTGAACGGCGCTCGCCCTATCCAGGTCGCTCCCTCGCCGCCCATCTGATGGATGGTCTGGGCACGATCATCGATCCACAGTGCCATGGCATGGCAACCCACCCCAGCACCCGCAATCGAGCCCTCCGGCAGAGCAGTTGAGCGACTGTGCGGGCACCCACTACACCAGTAGGGCAGCCGAGCGACCTCGGCTTCGTCGGCCCGGTTTGCGGCTTCGATGATGGCAAGGCGCGCTTCAACAGCTACCGGCAGCGCTCCAACGTCGCCGCCAAGCACACCCGAACGCAGCCGATCGGCAAGGATCCCGGCGATGCGATCAGCATTAAGTTCGCCATCTGCGGGCACTAGACGGCGTCCCCGGTCGTCGGTCTTGCCCACCACCCGGGGAGCGCTGGCACGCCCATAAAGAACATCACGCACGAACAACTCAATGAAGGCACGCTTCTCGTCAAGCACCAGGATCTCGTTGAGTCCGCCCGCAAAACGGCGCACTATCTCGGGCTCGAGGGGCCAGACCATGCCGAGGCGCAGCAGGCGGATTCCGTGTCGCCGTAAGGCTTCATCATCTAGACCCAGGTCTGTGATGGCTTGGCGCAACTCGGTGAAGGTGCGTCCGGCAGCGATGATGCCGAGGCGTGCCGCAGCAGTGGCTCCGCTGATCTCGTTTAGGCCATTAGCTGCGGCATATGCCTTGGCTGCTTCGAGCCGCTCGTAGGCGATTTCTTTTTCTTGTTCGAGGCTTAGTGGTGTGACCAGGCCAGGTCGCTGGCTGTGTTGCCAGAGACGGCCATCTATCTCGAGCCGGGGAATAGTGGGGGTCACCCGGTCGGGCGCTACTACAACTGTGCCGAAACCGTCGGCCACCGTGGTCACAACCTTGAACGCCACCCACAATCCGCTGTAACGAGACAGTGCGATCCCGTGCAGCCCCAGGTCAAGAACATCCTGTGTGTCGCCCGGGTAAAGGATCGGCATCTGAGCGTCATAGAACGCCGGTTCGACCTGGGTTGGCAGCGTGGACGACTTGGCAAGTGGATCGTCGCCGGCAAGCACGAGCACCCCGCCGTTGGGGGCGGTGCCCTTGAAGTTGGCGTGCTTGAAGGCGTCGCCGCAGCGGTCGACCCCCGGGCCTTTGCCGTACCACATGCCGACAACCCCGTCGTGGTGCGCCAATGGCCCAAGCAGTGGCTCCTGAGTTCCCCAGACCGCAGTTGCAGCCAGTTCCTCGTTGACACCTGGAATCCACACCACGTCGTGGGCGGTGAGCAACTCAAGGTTGCGCTCAATCGTCAGGTCAACGGTGCCGAGCGGCGAGCCCTGGTAGCCAGAAATGAATGTGGCGGTGCGCAGGCCCCGGGCAGCGTCGGCTCGGTGCTGATCGATAGGGATGCGAACGAGTGCCTGAACGCCCGTAAGCAACACACGACCACTGGTGAGGCTGAACCTCTGGTCGAGATCGAAGTCCTGCAACACCGTCGTCACCGTCGTCACCGTCCGGCTAACCGATGATCTCGCAGTATTCGGGCACGATGTCAGCGGTGAGCAGATCCATCCAAGCAGGCCGCATCTCAATCAGGCGTGCAACCACATTCATGTGATTCTCGCGGTTGTTCCAGGTACCGATCAGATAGAAGCGATCCGGGTCGTCTTCGCTGCGATAAAGCAAGCCCTCATGCACAATGCCCGGCGTGGTATGCACGATGTTGTCGTCGCTGTGATCCCATGCTTCGAACGAATCAATGAACTCTTGTCCACGCCCGGGTTTCGTTTGCAGTGTGTAATGGAACGCGAACGAACCCTCGGGTAAGTCCCTCAGGATCGGGTTGGAGTGATCGTGTTCGTCTTCGTGATGGCTGGCTGCTGTCATGGCATCGATTCTTGTGCTTACGTGTTTGTGCGTCGGGTGTCCGATCAGCGGGGGTACATGGCCGTTGGTTGGTGCGCCTCAGGTGGCGGCCAAGAAGGCAGCGGCTGCCGCCTTAGAGCACACAACATCTTCTGCGTGCTTAGCACCGGAGAGTCCGACAGCTCCAACGATGGTTCCAGACGAAGTAACAAGCGGATCGCCACCTTCCACCGCAAGGATGTGATGTCGGGCAGTCATCGGTGGACCCAGCGAGTTGTCCTTCTGGAAATAGTCGGACAGTTCACCCGTGTCACGGCGGAAGGTCACGGCGGCGACAGCCTTGGCAATGGCATTCTCAAGAGCGATCTCCACCACATTGTCCATGCGGTTTACGAGCACAAGGTTGCCGGTGGCGTTCACAACCGCCACGCATACTCCTAGGCCCTCATCTTCGGCAGTCGCGAGGGCTGCGTCCGCCGCCAGCTTCGCGCCCGCAAGCGTGAGCGTCTCAATCTGCATGGTGTTATCTGCCATGACCTCCCTTTCGTGTCGTGCGTGTTTCTCTTATTGGCAAGCGTGACTGAACGCCATTGACGCTATTGGCTCAAGACGTTGAGTTGTAATTTGGCTGGGTTGCCGATTTGTTTGGTCGAGCGGACTTCGTGGAAGGAATTCAGTCCTCGATCTGGATGATTGCTTCCACCTCAACCGAAGCTCCAAGTGGCAGTTCTGCGACCCCGATGGCGGATCGGGCGTGACGGCCCGCGTCGCCGAAGACTTCGATCATCAGGTCGCTAGCACCGTTAATCACTGCGGGTTGAGCATCGAACCCGGGCGCACTTGCTACATAACCGGTGAGGCGAATTACGCGAGCGACTTTGTCGAGGCTGCCGAGATGCTGATGCACCGAAGCGAGGATTGCTTCGGCGGCACCACGGGCACTGGCTCGACCAGCTTCGATGTTCATGTCGGCACCGAGACGGCCTGCATGTGCGATGCCGCCACCGTCGGGCGCCAACGCGATAGAGCCCGAGACAAACAACACGCTATGCACCTCGGCCACAAGATCGAAGTTGCCAGCTCGGAACAGCGTCATGTCCAGGTTGACCCCAGCGTCACGTGCCGCCTGCTCAAAAGACATGTCAAACCCTCCGGCTGTAGGTGGTGCTGCCCGACCCTACCGGGCGCCGCCAGATCGCTGCCCATCACAGCCGACTCGGATCAACGCTGCCCGTCTAGCTAGCTTCGGCACTCATGGATCTGGGACTGCGTGGCCGTAGAGCGATCGTCTTTGGGTCGACATCAGGCCTGGGGCGTGCCATCGCTGAGACGATGGCGGCTGAGGGTGCTTGTGTCGCGATCTCGGGCCGCCGCAGCGAACTTGCTGCCGAGATTGCAGCCGGACTTGACGGAGCAGTTGCGGTCACGGGTGATCTGAGTAGGAGCGGCGAGCCTGGGCGTATTGTCAACGAGGCAGCAGAGGCGCTTGGTGGTCTTGATGTCTGTGTGGTCAACACGGGTGGTGGCTATCCCGGCGGGTTGACCGAAGTTTCTGCAGAGCAAGAAGTCCTCGCATACGAGTTGATGCTGCGACCTGCGCTCGAGATATCGCGTGCCGCGATCCCACACCTGCGGGCCTGTGGCAATGGTCGCCTGGTGTACATAACCGCACGTTCGGTGCTGGAGGCTTCGCCGGAGTTAGCGCTGTCGGGGGTGTATCGCAGTGGTGTCGCGGCGGCGGCACGATCGCTGGCGATTGAGCTGGCACCCGAGGTGCTTGTCAACGTGGTCGTCCCCGGCCAGTTCGATACTGCGGCTCTCGGAAGAGCGCAGGCGGCCCGTGCCCGCATGGACGACACGACGCTTGAAGCAGTCCGCCAGCGACACCGCTCCACGATCCCGGTTGGACGATTCGGCAAAGCAACCGAACTAGCCGATGTAGTGACGTTTCTGTGCAGTGCCCGAGCCAGCTTCATGACCGGCTCGGTAGTACGAGTCGACGGCGGCGCCGTAATCGGCTACTAGCCACAACATCTGAGGCTCCTGCAGGTGACACACGAATGACCTACAGGTGACACACGAACGTCACAATTAAATGCATGGCGCGTTAATCTCAGTGAATGGAACAACGAATCACATCAATAGATGAAAGGTTCGCCCAAGTCGACCGCCAGGACGAAGACAATGAGCGCCAACTACAAGCGGTAGCGATCGTCGAGGGTTACAAGTGTCAACCTCAAACCGAAGGCGAGATTGGATGGTCAGACGAGTCGACGATCGCAATGATTGAGGCAGAACCTTGGTGATCCAAGTGGGCGATTGTTGCCGGGTTCGGGCTGGGGGCTAAGCGCGGGTATACCTAGCGGTTGTGAGAATTGCGGTACTAGTCAAACAGATTCCCGCCCCGGCTGAGTTCCGGATGGAGGGTGGCAGGATCGTTCGTGAGGGCGTCTCCCTTGAAGTGAACGCCTACTGCCGGCGAGCTAACTCCAAAGCAGTTGAGTTGGCCGGTGATAGCGGCGAGGTTGTCGTGTTCACCATGGGCCCACCAGCGGCCGACGATGCGTTGCGGGAGATGATCGCCGCAGGTGCACATCGTGGCATTCACATTTGTGACCCTTCGCTTGCCGGTAGCGACACGCTTGCAACGGCCGTGGCTCTTGCGGCGGCAGTGCGAAAGCACGGACCGTTCGATCTGGTGTTCGCGGGCCTCAATTCACTTGACTCGGACACCGGGCAGGTACCGCCAGAGCTAGCGGATTTGCTGGGTTTGCCGTTCGCTGCCGGTGTGCGAGAACTGGAGATAGACGAGGGTGCCTTTACGGCTCGGCTCGAGACCGAGGACGGCTATTGCACCGTCAAGGGCAAGCTGCCCGTAGTGCTATCGGCGGCTGAACGCTTGTGCCGGCCGTCAAAGGCTTGGCCTGAGATGCGAGCCGAGGTTGCGCCCGAGCTGATCACTAGAGTGAGTGCTGATGACCTAGAGATACCTGCAGAACAACGTGGCGAGGCGGGGTCGCCCACCTCGGTTGGGCCGGTTCGGGCGTTTAGCTCTGCGCGCCGGGCATTGAGAGCTTCCTCGGTTACCGAAGCTGTGGACTTGCTCGAACGGATGGGTGCTTTCGATGACACCAGCGGTGACGCTCAGCTCGCCGCAAGCGATACGTCGCCGGGCGCTCGAGACGGCGTGGCTGAGCAGGTAGCTGCTGGGACAGCCGACGAAGCGCTTGCCACGAAGCAGGAAATCTGGTGCTTCTTCACCGCAACCGGTGTCGGCACGGAGTTACTTAGTGAAGCCTCCGAACTTGCCTCCCAGATCTCGGGATCGGTCACCGCTGTCACCAATCAGGCATGTGCTGAACGAACACAAGCTCTCGCGGCAGCGGGAGCCGATCGGGTGCTGGTGATCCCCGACGCCAACACCGAGTCCGAGTACGCCAGCGCTCTTGCTTCCGCGGCTGGGCAGCGGCTGCCATGGGGTTTACTGGTCGAAGGCACCCGTTCGGGAAGAACGATCGCTTCGATCGTGGCAGCGCGCTGTGGTTGGGGTTTGACCGGTGACGCAGTTGGTCTCGAAGTTGACTCCGACGGCCGACTAGTCGCCTGGAAGCCAGCATTCGGCGGCAGGATGCAGGCGCCCATTCTGACGAGTTCACCCGTTCAGATGGCAACGATCCGCCCTGGTGTGCTGGCGTCACGGCCCCCTCGAGATGAGATCTCGGAGCTTGAGGCTGAGGTGCTACCGGCACCGGAGCGGTCGGGTTTGCAGGTCACCGAGGTTGTCCAGAATGACGATGACTCAGGTGAGCTGCGCAGGGCACGAACGATTGTCGCGGTTGGTGTTGGTGTCGACCCGGACGGGTACAGCCAAGTTGATGAGCTGCGAGAGGCGCTCGGGGGAGCGGCTCTTGGCGCAACACGACGTGTCACCGACCCAGGATGGGTACCCCGCAGCCGCCAGATCGGTGTTACGGGTCATGCAGTAGCACCACAGTTGTTCGTAGCGGTTGGCTCGAGTGGCCGTTTCAATCACACCGTGGGAATTCGTAATGCGGGTGTGATCCTGGCAATTAACTCCAATCCGGATGCCGAGATCTTCGATCAGGTCGATGTCGGCATAGTTGGCTCGTGGCAGGACACGCTGCCAAGTCTCACCGCCGAATTGAATGCTCGCGGTGTCTCTGAGCGACTAGCTCCATAATCCATCGTCCCCCAAGCATCATGAGATGCGGCTCACGGTCGAGCAGCTAGAACGCGGTTCTTCTTTAGCCGCTGGCAAAGATTTGCTTGAATAGAGCTATGGGCGTTTCCGAACCGGCACAACGGTGCCGCGCCTGCGCTCTCATGGTTATCGGCGCGCTGGTGCTCGTTGTGACACTTGTTGGGGCATGTGGACGTTCGGGTTACCAGTACGTCGAAAGTGACAATGAGACTGTCTTTTTGAAGATCCCAGAGGACTGGTCTGTGGTGGCCGAGGGCAGTGTCAACTACTCGATCGTGCCCGAAGGAAACCCGCAACTGTTGCCCGGTGAGTTCCTGGTTCCCTGGCGAGCAGTGTTTAACGCCGCCCCCAAGCTCACACAATCAACCGAACATGTTGCTGGTTTCGTTGAGATGCAGCCAGTGGATCGCAGGATGCGCGCCTCGTTGAACCTGTTGATGCTGTTCCCGTATGACTTCAGCGAAGCCAATGAGGGGATTGAGGTTGTGAGTCACGACGTCGTCTCGAGGGGCGATGTATCCGGGCATCGCATTTCTTGGCGGCACACAGTCGGGCCTGGGCAGGAGTTAATCGCAGATCAACTCGTCATGGCAGATGATCTCAACAGCGTTGTCTACACCGTGGGTTTAGGTTGCAGTGTGGGCTGTTATATGGCTAACTCAGCTTCTATTGATGAGATCATGCGCACAGTGACAGTGCGCGACTAGGTGTAAGGCGAGCGAGAGACAATGTGGCGCCCCCGGTTTAGTCGGCTCAAGAGTCGAAGTCGGAGAAAGAGCCGAAAGAGCAAAGCAAAGTCAGAATCGACGCCCACACTGGGTTTGAATCTTCGTTCTAACGCATCACGCCCACGTGACGCTGAGCGGCTCACCCGCCGTCCACTCGACTTTTGGGATCGATCCAAATATCTGATCCTCGGCACTGTTTTATTCGGTTTCTTCTGGTGGCAGAAGCTCAATCACAACCCGATCAAATCGGTAGCGGACGGCTTCTGGGAAACGGTCTCCAGCCAGGCCTGGATCGGTGTTCTCATGGGATTCGAGGTGCTACGCCAGACGCACTTCCTCATCGCCGAACGCTGGTCGGGCTACTACCGATTCTGGAAGTTCAAGGTCTTTGGCCGTTTCGAGAATCGGCGCTCAAGAGTCGATCCCTGGGTGCGTTTCCGCATCGGTCGGGTGCTGCGGATCTTGTTCTGGTTGCTGCTGTTTGGTGTAATCATCGGGCAGTTCACCGATCAGAATCCCGTCAGTGCGCTAATAGGGCTCCCCGGACTTCTCAACAGTGCGCTGCCGTGGGCGGCTCGGTTGATCATCTACCCGCTGCTGCTGATCAGCCAGTTCGTGCTGCTGTTCTGGTTCCTGTCAAGAGGTGGCGTTGAGACTTACTTTCCCGATGACATTGACACCCGTTTTGATGATGTCTGGGGACAAGACCCTGTCAAAGAGCGGGTGCGCGAGAACTTGATCTTCCTTGAGAATCCTGAATCGATCGAAGCCGTAGGCGGTTATGCACCCGGTGGCATCTTGCTATACGGCCCTCCCGGAACTGGCAAGACGCTGCTCGCTGAGGCCGCTGCGGGTGAGACTGGCAAGCCGTTCGTGTTTGTGGAACCAGGTGCGTTCATGAACATGTTCTTCGGCGTGGGGATCCTCAAAGTCAAGGGACTCTTTCGCAAGCTTCGCAAGTTGGCTCTGCACTACGGAGGAGTAGTCGTCTTCTTTGATGAAGCCGACGCGCTCGGAAACCGGGGTGCCGCCGTTGGTGGAGACGGCGGATTTGGATCGGCTCGGTTCGGGCAGTTCCTGCGGGACGCTTCAGAAGCCGGATCGAGTTACCCGTACATGTCAGCAGGTGCTCGTCGTGCCCTATATGACATTGCCCTCGACGGCCCTGATGCAGCGGGCCGGCTAGGTGCTTACGGAGGCCCTGAAACCGGCCATCCACTAGAGGGCCGCTGGGCGGGGCCTCGCCGTGAGTCGATCATCATGGGTGGCGGTGGCGGTGGCGGCGGAATGGGCACCCTGCAGGCGCTGCTCGCCGAATTGTCGGGCCTAAAGAAGCCCAGAGGTTTCTTCAATCGCATCATCCGCAAGATGCTCGGGATGCGACCAAAGCCGCCACCGAAGTACCGCATCCTGGTGATGATGGCGTCGAACCTGCCTGAGGCGCTCGACCCTGCCATGTTGCGGCCGGGTCGGATCGATCGCATCTACAAGGTCGGTTACCCCACCCAGGAAGGCCGTAAACGCACCTTCGAGGGATACCTCGCCAAGGTCGATCACGAACTCACCGACAAGGACATCAACAAGCTCGCCACGATCACGCCATACGCCACAGGCGCAACCATCAAAGACATGGTGAACGAGGCTTTGATCAACGCCATCCGTGACGATCGCCGTGTCATCAACTGGGCAGATGTCATCAAAGCGAAGCAACTCAAAGAGCACGGGCTAGCTGACGACTTTGACTATGTCGAACACGAACGACATGCCCTAGCGATCCATGAGGCTTGTCACGCTGTTGCCTTGCACCGGGTGAGCCGTCACCGCATGATTGACCTAGCGACGATTGAGCGGCGGGGAAATGTCGGTGGTTTCGTGTCACACATCCCGCCCGAAGACCGCTTCACGCACTGGCGATCTGAGTACGAGGCCGACTTGGAGGTGTCGCTGGCGTCGCTGGCCGGGGAGCGGCTTTTCTTCGGTGACGACAACTCTTCGGGTGTTGGCGGCGATTTGCGCAACGCCACGCATTTGGCGGCGATGATGTCGGGCTACTGGGGCATGGGTGACACGTTGGCGAGTCACGCTGTGCAGCGACAGTTCGGTATCGGTGGTGGCCAGCGGCGAGGCGATGACGAAGACCCTGAGCGTGAACTGTTGCGGATGGGCCTCGGTGATCAGATCGAACAGCGCCTAGCTGATCGTTACGGGGCCGTGAGGGCGCTACTGGAGGCCAACCGGCTAGAGGTGCTAGCGGTCGCTCATGCTCTTGAGACGCACAAGACAATCACGGGCTCAGACGTAAGCGCGATCGTTGATCGCACCGTAGGGCCGTTCCTTGATGGCCGTGGTTACTACGCCTCAGGTGCATATGAAGCGCTTGAGGAGTATCACGCTGCTGTTCTCGAGTTGCGCCGCAGCGGCGAACTCAAGACGCTGCCGTCGTTACCCGAAATCGCAGGAGTCTCGGGCCGAGTAGTAGAAGCCGTCGTCCTCCCCGCCAGTGCCTAGCTGCGGCGTGTAGCCAACCGCATGCTGGCCGCATCCGAGAGCCAAACAGCTACAACACTGAGCAGTTGAGGATGTCTCTTTGATGCGTGGAAGGCTCAAGGCTTGCGCCACAAGGCACTGTGAACTAGGTAGCTGTTGCGAAGTTGCTGTTTAGGACTGCTCCAGCTTCGTGGATTGCTCCGAGATCTGTGGCGTCGTGCATGTTGAAGATCAGGCCATCCAAGCCTGCTTCGAATAGAGCCGCCACCTGCTCACACACACCATCGGGATCGCCCTCGATCGCGTAGCCCCGGTACTTCTCCATGCCCATGTTGCGGGTGGTACGCAACTCAGCACCTAGACGGGCGGCATCCGCAGAGTTGTCAGACATAACCAGAGCACCCAAGCGTGTCTTGCAAACTTCGGCAGGGTCGCGGCCAGCGCGCTCGCAGTGTTCTTCGAGCACATTGAGTTTGTGCCGGATCGTGGCTGGATCACCGAAGATGTTGCAAGCATCAGCATGTCGAGCGGCGATCTGGAGCGTGCGTTGCTCGCCGCCACCACCCACGAGGATCGGCGGGCCGCCGGGTGTAATCGGCAGTGGTCGGTTGAGGGCACCGGCGATTTCGTGGCGACTCCCAGAGAAGTTGTCCGGGCCACCTGCGAACATGGCGCGACAGATCTGCACAGTGTCTTCGAGACGTTTCATGCGCTCGCCGACCGGCAAGAACTCGTAGCCGTAGGCGACATGTTCGGCTTCAAACCAGGCGGCGCCGATCCCGAGCATGGCTCGACCACCCGAGATCACATCGAGTGTGGTCACGGTCTTAGCAAGCAGCGCCGGGTTGCGGTACGTCACACCGGTAACGAGAGTGCCGAGACGCAAGCTTCGTGTTCGCGGCGCTAGCGCGGCCAGCATGGTGTAAGGCTCAAGCATCGGTTCGTCGGCTGATCCCATCGGTGGGATCTGATGGAAGTGGTCCATCAGCCACAGCGAGTCAAAGCCGCTGCTCTCGGCAGCATTCGCAGCAGCACAAACCGTCTCAAAGAGCTGGTCATCCGCAACACCGCGGTAAGTGAAGCTAGGGATATTAAACCCAAACCGAGTAACAGTCATGACCGCGTTGTATACCGCCTCAGCTCACCTCGCAAACCGATCACCGCCATAGCACCAGCTGCTAGTCCAATAGCGGAACACGCTCAAACCCAAAACGGCTCACCCGATAGATGAACGGGCCCTCTCTGTCCACGAGTCGCTCGATTTGCCTCCACTGGCGCATCACGACTTCGGGTTGCGTCCACAGCGTCCTGGCGTCCCGACTGCTCAGAATTACGAGCCTCGCACGGTGTTCAACCACCGTCTCCAACTCGGACATTCGCGTCGCTATACGAGCATCGCGGGAGATGGCAATCAGCCGGTCTGCGGACACACGTGGGATCCACTCGATGTCGTCGACATCTGGTGACGCGACAATGCACGGTGGCCTTAGACGCTTGTGGACAGTAGCTCCTGGGTCGCCTGGGTAAGTGGCATCGGGCCGGATGCTTGCGATGAGCTTGCCGAGCCCCAAAACATCGGCGTCGAAGTAGAAGCGGACCGTCGCGCGCTTCACGCGGCGCGCAGCGTCGTGCGGGATGTCTCGTAGGCCATTGCCCAACGAACTTCCTGGGGTGAGAGGTTGAACTGGTCAGCCACTTCGTTCTCGGACTCTCCGCCATCGACATGCTCGACGATCGCTGTGGTGCTAATTCCCTTGATCATCGGTCGTCCGAACCGGCGGCCAGGCCGGCACCTCACAGGTGAGAGTTCATCGTCGTGGGGCCTCCAAGCCGCGGCTACGTCGGCTTCCCAATCGACACGTTGCAGAAAGGATTCCGCGGGAGGCAGCAGCAGAAACTGGCCACTCACAGGAGTGATCAGGCAGAGTTCAGGCTTCAGACCACACGTTTGCTGAAGATCCACGACCAACCTGCGGCCTTCGCCAACCCATGGTCTGGAGTGCACGAGTGGGTGCTCTAACTCAAGTTCCTGCCGGAGCACAGTCACAAACTCGCGGATCTCGTGAAGACGCACACCAAGCTTCTTGCGATACTGCCTTAACAGCCCAGCTTCAACGAACTCTGCCCACGTCAAAGTTCGTTCGCCGGTTGGCTCGCGTCGGATGACGGGCGGGTACACCCTGGCACCGTTCGTTCGTCCATCTAGCCACCACATAAGCGTGCTTGGAGTGACTCGCAGTATCCGGGCCGCGTTGGCGACGGTGTAGATGCGGCGGTTGAGCATGGTCACGGACACTTTTACATGATGCCGCCGTTATCTGCGATGGTGACGGATGGGTTTGTGTCGGCAGTTGCTTGCGTGACGCTGGTGCGTGCTCGTGCGTGGAACATGTCAGATATCGGGCTGTGGCATGGTGGTGTGATCGTGTGAGTAACCTGCATCGCCGACGCTCCCGGGCCGTGCTTGCGGAACCGGATGCAAGGCACTTTGAGCAGACGTAGGAGGCCGGAAGTGGGTCAGACAGCATTTCTAGGTAACCCGATCAACACCACCGGCGACCTGCCCGAGGTAGGCGCCCAGGCTCCGGAGTTCAACCTCACGGGAGGCGATCTCGGAGCCGTGTCGTCACAGTCGCTGGCGGGACGCAAGGTGATACTCAACATCTTCCCCTCGGTCGACACGCCAACATGCGCTACCAGCGTGAGAACTTTCAACCAGCGCGCCTCCGAGATCGGCGACACAGCCGTAGTGTGCGTATCCGCCGACCTGCCCTTCGCGGCCGGCCGTTTCTGCGGCGCCGAGGGCCTCAAGAATGTGGTGACGGGCTCCACATTCCGCAATCCTGAGTTCTTCGACGACTACGGCGTAGGCATGGCCGAGGGTCCGCTCACCGGACTCTGCGCCAGGGCCGTGGTTGTGATCGACGCTGACGGCACCGTGCTGCACACGGAGTTGGTCGGGGAGATTGCCAATGAACCCGACTACGAGGCGGCCATCTCCGCCCTCGGGTAACCCCGCCAAAGTGGGTGCTACAGCGGAGGACGTTGCTTCACTGCGTGCCTGGGTAGACCGGTTCTCGGGTCATGTCGCCAACCTTCGCTACGAGGAAGCGGCGGCGATGATGGACCCGGAGGTGAACAGCTTCAGCACCTGGACAGACATCGTTGTTGGCGTCAACCACTTCGTTAACTCGCAATGGCGCAATGTCTGGCCGACGATGACTGGCTTTCGGCTGCTAACCGAAGCGATGCGCTGCCGGGTTTCGGGTGACCGGCTGATGGCAGCCGTGATGGTCACCTGGGAATCAACCGGATACACCCAAGAGGGTGAGCCCTTTAACCGCCCTGGCCGGTGCTCGTTCGTGCTAACTCGCGATACGACCGCCGACTCGTGGCGCGGTGTCCAGGGACACTTCTCACTGATGCGCGGAGTGCCCCAACAGTCCTTCGGGCCGCCCGACGGCCGCAGCTAGTCCAAGTCAGGTTTCCTGAGAGCGCTGGTGCGCGAGCGTCGCGATTACCACGTCTTGTAGGGCGACACCTTGGGATTCGAATAGCACGATCCCGCTGCCCGGTGGTGGTGGCTCAACGGTGCCAGCAACCACATCTGCGAGGTCGGCGAGGTTCTCCCAATCGAAGATTCCTTCAGCGGCAGCCTGGATCAGGTCACCTGCTTCGCCGCGGGCACCCTCGGCACTGTCGCTGACTACAAAACAGGCACGGCGCACAGTTGCTGCATCGATCTCACGGCGTTCGGCTTTAGTTGAACCGACGGCACACACCAGCGCGGCTGGGTGCAGCAGTTCTCCCTCGAAGAGCGGCTCATAGCTAGATGTGACCGTTGCGACTACGCGGGCCCCGTTGATGGCGTCATTGGCATCAACTACGGCTCGGGCTGGTATTCCCCGGGCGCGCCCCCAAGCAGCTACGTCTTGTGCCCTGCTCAGGTCACGCCCCCAAACTCGAAGGTCACGCAACGGCAGTTCTTGAGCTAGGGCCGCGACATGAGGGCGGCTTTGTAGACCCGTGCCGAGCACGGCTGCGATCTGCGCATCGGGTGGAGTCATGTGACGCACCGCCAGAGCAGTAGCCGCAGCGGTGCGGATCGCCGTGAGACCAGCACCATCGAAGGTCGCAACCAACCCTGCGTCGGGACTGAACAGACCGACGAGGAATGCGAAACCACCCTTGTGTGTGATGTACAACTTGCCGCCAACGACTTGATGTCGAGGCCACGAGGCAGCCATCGCACTGCCCATCAAGCCATCAGCCGAGGCCCGAACCCGCAACGTGGTCGCTGCATCTCCATTGCCCAGATCTCGCCAGGCTCGCTCAAGCCAGTCGGTCACTGTCTCAAGGTCACACAATCGTGCAATCTGTTCCTCGCTGAAATGTGGGACGGCGCTCATTTTGCTACTCCTCGGGCGCAGTGTGCGTTGTGTGCCCCCGTTCGGACAGCCATCACAGCAGTGCCCTGAGCGCGGGTAGGGCGCGCCGGTTGACAGCAGCAGCAAACTCATCCGTACTTGCGGGCTTGGTGCCTTGGGGAGCAAGGTCGTAGGTGAGCGGTCCCTTTGCTAGAGCCTGTGCCAGAGCAGTGTTGATTGGTGCTGCCAGAGCGGCGGTTTCGGGGAACCACTCCAATAGTGCTACGAGGGCGAGGTAGGAACCCGACGGGTTGACTCGCCGCAACCCGAAGTGGCGGGGAGCCGAGCCATGAACCGGTTCGAACAGTCCGACGCAACGCTGGCCCGCCACGGGTCTTGGGTTGACGCTTGCCGAGCCGCACAAAGCGATTGAGCCGGCACGCCCTGCGGCGAGGTCGCTGAGGATGTCGCCGAATATGCCCTCGGTAAGCACGACCGTGTCACTCACAACCATGTCGTGAGCCAACTCGAAGGCCATCCGATCGACATAGTTGTGACGAAGCGCCACGCCCCGGCTATGAGCGATCTCGGAGGTGACCTGGCGCCACAACCGGCTCGTGGCGAAGAGGTTCGCTTTATCGACCGAGATGACCTCGGATGCGAGCCCAGCCTGAACCATGTCACAAGCCATAACTGCGAGCTCTGAGATCTGCGCAGGAGTGAGAATGATGTGATCGCGGGCGTCTCGAGCACCGTCACTCTCGGTGCGGGTTGAAGCTGCTCCGTAAGCGCCGCCGAGCAGGTTCCGCAGCACGATCAATGGCCGCTGCGCAGGCGGATTGTCGCGATCGGTCGAATGGTCTGGACTGTCGCTGTCAGATTGGTGGCGCTGTGCGGATGCCGCTCCTGAGGCGAGAGCACCAACACGGACGATGTTGCGGATGCTTACTCGCAGGTCGTAACGCTGACGTAGGCCGATTATCGAGTGCTCGGGCCGGTAGTCGGCGATTGGCACCCCTGGGTGCTCGCCTGCAGCGCCAAAGAACATGGCATCGGATTCATCACATGCAGCCAATGTTGGCTCAGGAAGGCCGGTGCCGAGTTGACCGAAGGCCGATGCACCGACCGGCCAAGGTCCGGTGATCTCAATCACACCCCGGTGCGCGATGTAGGAGAGCAACTCTGTCGGGCCCTCTAGCACCTCAGCGCCAACGCCATCTCCAGGCAGCAACGCGATGCGCCGTCTCGTCGGACTTGATGCAGTTGTCGATGTGCTCATGACAGGAGTTCCGAGGCTGTCAGCCGGGCGGCACGTTCAAGCCCCGAGTCACCGAGTATGGGATCGAGTCGCTCCACCCAGTCGCGTATTCCTTGCGCTATCGGCGGGTAGTCACGATGGCCGAGATCGCTCCCAAAGACGAGCAGCTCGTGGGGGTACGACTCCAGCAGATCCTCTGTGCGTGGGCCGCTGTTGCTTGCAAGCAAGTCGGCAAGGACACCGATCTCGAGATTGACGTCAAGAGCCTGGAACTTGCGGGCATGATCGTCACGCCATCCCAGAAACAGCAGACCTGGATGGTTAACGATGAGGCGCTGAACACCTCGCTGTCGTGCCGTTTGCAACGCGATCACCGCCTCGTCCATGTTCAAGTGACCTGATGCCAGCACCATCTCGTGCCGGGCGACCTCGTCAAACACCTCGATCCATTCGGGTCGCACCTCATGAGTGGCGGCGTCGACTACGGGAACCTCCCGGAAAGAGATCCCCCGATGGGCGCTCAATTCAGGATTGCTGTTTGCGGCGATGTGGGTCGGAGAAGAGATGGTCGGGAGCCACACAACCCGGGCGCCAAGCGCAGCCGCAACCGCCACCGCATCGGGATTTGCGCCACCGACAGGAGAGTTCAAGACCACGCCACCTATCGCATCCTCGCCGAGCAGCGCAGCTCGCTCCGCAGTTGATCCCTCGTGCGCCTTTAGAACGAACTGCGAGATCCCGGCGGCACGAGCCTCAATCAGGGTCTCGGGATCATGGCTGTGACGGGGAGCAAGACTCGGTGCGGAGTGGACGTGAAAGTCGATGATCCCCTCAAGCACCCTCACGTCTGAGTCACCCACATCAGCGTCAACAGCCATCGTTACGCTCGCTCACGCCCTGCAGCAACAGAACGCAGATCGACACGCTCCAAGACTTCGATCTCCTCAAGCAGGCGGCGACGCACCTTGCCGACCCCTGCATCGCGGGGCAGCTCGGCCACCCGTGCCACCTCGGCTGGACGCATAAACGTCGGCAGCTGTGTCCTTACCGAGCGGATCGCCATGGTCGGGATCTCAGCGCACGTCACGAACAGGATCACTTCATCATCCACGAGATCCGAAGCACGGCGCCACACGGCAACATCATCGAGTTCATCAATCGCACCGAAACGTTGTTCCACAAAGCTGATCGGCACATACTCACCCTTCACCCGGATCGACTCACTCTGACGTTCAATGAACACGAGGTTCCCGTTGGCATCGACCCTGCCGAGGTCGCCGGTGGCGAACCAGCCTTCGGAGTCAAACGGCTGCGACAGGCCGCTCGCTCGCCGGTATCCCGAGAACAGCACCCCGGGACGCTCGGCGCGCACCAGGATCTCGCTGGAGTGAGCGTCAACCATCCATTGCACTTCGTGGCGAGAGCGCCCTCCGTAACGGGACATCCCTTCAGCCACATCGGGTCGATCCCCGCAACGCCACGCCCAGATGTGAGACAGCCCTCCGGCCTCTGTGGAGCCGTAGGCAGAGAAGCCCAGCGGTATCTCAAATGTCTCCAGGAAGTCGGCATCGGCAAAGAACACCCGGCTCACACGGTGCCCGGCAGCATCGGCTGGAGTAGCTGCTTTTTTGAGAATCTCAACAGGAGGTGCATGCAAGATCAAGACGGTGACCCCGGCTTGCTTGACGACCGGCCAGAAGCCACTTGCCGAGAATCGAGTTGCCCCGAGCACGTTGCTGCCACCGGTGAGCCCCCCGACTACCCCATAACCAAGCGGGTTGATGTGGAACATGGGCAGCGGTGCGAGCACAGCGTCGGCGGCGGACAGACACATCGAGTCAGCAATGAAGCGTCCGAGCCGCAGAAAGTATTCGTGGGTCTGCTCGCAGAACTTGGGGAGTCCAGTCGTGCCCGAGGTGTGCATCCACCCGGCCACGTCGAGAGGTCTGCGACTCAGTCCGGGCATCCCGGCAAGCTCAAGGCTGTCTTTCGGGATCACCTCAACTCGATCACCCGTGCCGATGATCTCTAACGCCCCTCGATCCGCCTCGCTGGCGTCAAGATGGGTAGCTCGGGGGGCTACGGCCGGTTCCGCTTCAGCGCCCACCCACAACACCGCATCAGGGGAGAGTTGCTTGAGCATCTCTGCGAGGAGTCCCGCTGGGTAAGTCGGGTTAACCAGAGCAATCTCGCTCCCGGCTAGCACGAGCGATAGCCAACTCACAAGGTAGGCATCCGAAGTGTTGCCAATCAGGGCAACCCGCTTACCCAACCCTGCACCCGTATCAGTGATCGGATCCACCAGAGCCCCAGCAGCCGCAACAGCCGCCGACAGCGTTGGCGTATCAGTGTCAGCCATCCCAAAGCGCGCTTCAGGCCGTCGCTGAACCCGGTCACACAACAGTTCGGAGAGGTTCCTCATGCTGCTAGTCGGTTCCGCGCTCGGTCAGTCAATGTCTTGAAGTCTCGTGGCAACGTCTCGCCGGCACTTCCGCTAACCCAGACCTTCGTAATTCTCGTCACGCAAGATCCGGCGGGCCACGTAGTTGCGCAGCACCTCAAGTGAGCCACCCGCTACTCGCAGCACCTTCATGTCGTGAAGTATCTGTCCGTAGTCGGTGTTGGTGTAGAGGCCATGACCTCCCGTGAGCGCGAACGACTCGTTCACAGCGTGCTCAGACGCCCTGATCGCCATCTTCTTGGCCAGCGACGTCGCCAGAGCGACATCTGCCCCAGCGTCATGAAGGTTTGCAGCCTGGTCGCGTGCCAGCGATGCCCCATAAAGGTCGCTATAGCAATCGGCCACCGTCCACTGGATCCCCTGAAAGTCGGTCACCATCGAGTTGCCCACCTCACGGGTTGAGCCATAAGCGATGGCATCGGCTAGTGCCCGCCGCCCGAAGCCGATCAACTCAGATGCATTCCCGAGACGGCTCATGTTGAAGGTCGAAAAGAACGTGTCCATGCCCCGCCCGGCTTCACCAAGCAGCGCAGACCCCGGCACCCGGACGTGATCGAGCATCACATCGGCGGTGGGGATCAACCGCAACCCGATCGGGTCGGTGTGTTGCATCGAGACACCCTCCAGGTCGGTGTCAACCAGAAAGGCGGTAATCCCCTCGGGAGCTATCGCATAGACGAGCGTTATATGGCTCTCGCAACCGAGGTTGACGTGAGTCTTGGTGCCGTTGATGATCCAGTCGCTGCCGTCTCGCTCAGCGGTTGTGCGCATCAACTTCATTGAGGAACCCACACCGGGTTCCGAGATCGACTCCGAAAAGATCATGGTCCCCCGAGCGATCCCGGGAAGGTAACGCTGGCGCTGTTCAGGGGTTGCCCAATCGATCAGCCAACGTTGGCCTTGGATGGAAATCTGGGGCGACACCAGACCCGACCGACCGACCTCTTCTTCGATCAGGCAGTACTCGGCTACACCTAGACCGCTGCCGCCTTCATCTGTGGGCGTGAAAGGTCCGACCCATCCCCGGCTGCCCATCTCGGCGTAGATCTCTGCGGGGAACTCACACGCCTGCTGGTGTTGGCGCAACTCTTGGCGGTGTTCGGTCGCGAAAGCTGTCATCGCCGCGATCGTTTCGGCAGGCCAAGCAGAGTCCTTGAACACCAGGCTCACATACACGACAAACTCCTTATGGTTTCTGCTCGACGGCCATCGCTATGGTTTCTGCTCGACGGCTATCGCTGTCCCACCGGATCGAGGGTCGCTCGCAAGAGTGAAGCGTTCGACCGGCGCTCTCTGGGGAGTGTCGCCCGCTCCGGTCGCACCTGTCGCAATCTGCAAGCCACCGCCCACGTTGTCGATGTGGCTTGTCGCGTAACCGCCGATGTCGGGGTCGTCATACCACTCGACACCAGGTTCGCCAAACGCGATCCACGGCTCACCGATGCCCGAGGGAACACCGAAGCGATCCCCTGAGGGGCACACAAACCAGCGAGGCTCAGCAACGATTTCCGCAGCATCAGCTCCGCACCGGAAGCGCTGTACTGCCTGGGCAAGCCACTGCACCTGCCTGTCCCCGCCGGGAGTTGCCGCAGTCATCCAACGCCCACCTCCCCGCACGTGAGCCGCGCTGAGCGTGTGAGGCAAGACAGCACCTGGACTCGGATTGGAGCCGGGCAGGTCATCTCGTTCCGATAGAGCGGTACCGACCCGGTTCGACAGCGCCACACCAGTGTCCCCCGCAACCCAGCCAGTGCCGAACTGCACTCCTGCAAGGCTGTGAACCACCGTCGCCGACACCCCGCTCGCATCCACTGCGGTGGACACGGCCGTACCTTCGGGCCGACGCGGGCCATCTTTGCAGAAGTTCGTCAATTGTTGATCGGTGATGCGGGCAACTATTCGGGCGAACGCCCGAGACGCGGGATCAATGTGCGAGGGCACCTCAGCAAGCAGATCCATGGTGATCGGTGCTTGGCTTGGATCAGCTGGCACCCACATCTTGATGTCACCCAGGCTGCGATGTGCAGCCTTCTCGGTGACCGCTTCTACGGACTCAAGGTCGTCGTGTCGTAGTGCTGCGCCTTCGCGTTTGGCAGCGGCGACTAAGCGTCGGGCAATTTCACCCCGGTAGAAATCGTCGGGGCCATTGGTTGAAATCCGCTTGAGGGTTGCACCGAGTGCGGGTAGCCGGATCGTTGAGCCTGGCTTGGGTGGATTTGTGGATCCGATCACACGCCGCATGGCTTCGACGTGACCCCGCTGACGCACCCGGCGGTAGAACCGTGCCATTGAAGCGGTGACCTCGTGTCCTTGAGAAGCCGCAATGGCGTGGCTGAACAGTTCGCTCCAACCAAGTCGTCCGCGTGCTCGCCAGGCTGCTTCGGCGCCACGCAATGAACCCGGAACTACGGCATTGTGAGGGCCATTAGTGGGCGGCCAGCCGTTAACCGCAGACGGTGCCCACTCGGGGGCCACTTCGTCGAGGTGCAGTGGCACGCGCGACCAGCCGGCGAAGACATCTACAGACACCTCGTCTGGGGCAGCGACAAGCACCAACATCTCGCCACCAGGGCCGGACTGGGGAGCGTTGACAATCCACTGCGTGAAGGCGGCCGCTAGACCCGCATCTACGGCAGTTCCGCCAGCACGGAGAGCATCGACTCCGGCTTGTGCAGCGAGGGGGTGACCGCTGGCGACACCAGCCGATCCGGTTGCGATCCGAGGGGGCTGGCGGCACGGGTTGTGTTGCACGACAGCGCTATACGAAGGAGAAGTCGTCGTGGTCTGGAGCACCGAAGACGCCTAGTGGTGAGTCAGCGACGGCAGTGAACGGACGAGGTCATCGAAGACCACAGGTCGATCTTCGAGAGCGGCCCGGCTGGCGGCTTCGCCTATGAGCATCACGATGTCTGCTGCGCTCCAGCCTTCAGTGCTGCTCGCAAGTTCGGCTGCAAGGTCAGCCTCAAGCTCTAGGCCGTGGGCGGAGGCCAGCGAAGAGATCAACTTGGCTCGACGGTCGGCTGCCGGTGTGGCCACCTCCAGGTGTACCCCGAGACGTCCACTTCTAAGTACTGCTCGGTCGATTAACTCGGGCCGGTTCGAAGCACCAACCACGAACACGTCTCCAGCAGCCAGAGCATCATCGAGCGAAGCAAGCAATGCCGACACGACCCGCTCGTCGGTGCGCTCGCCACCTTCGCCGGCACGAACCGGTGCCAGTGCATCGAGATGGTCGAGCATAATCAGCGAGGGTCGGGCCTCGATGGCCCGGCGGAACAGCGCTCGTACCGCCTCTTCGGACTCGCCGAGCCACTGGTTGAACACCTTGCTGCCCTCGATCGCCACGAAGTTGACGTTGAGTTCGGTTGCAAGCGCATGGGTGATCGCACTCTTGCCAGAGCCGGGTGGGCCATAGAGCAGCACGCCTTGAGCGACAGCCGATCCGTCAGACCTACTGGTCATCGCGGGGTCGCTGAGGTCTCCAGGACCGCCGCCAATTTTGCCGCCAATCTTGAGCGTGTGCCCTTTTGGTTCGGCTCCAACGGCACGCCGGCCCAGGCGCCGAAGCCGTGCCTTTAGTTCGTCGAGGCCCACGATGTGATCCCAGGTGATGCGTTCGGTGCGGGTCACAACATCTCGCAGCACGCTTGGTCGCACCGTGGCGAGGGCAACTCGCAGGTCGTCTGGTTCGACCGAGATATTGATGTCATCAAGGCTGTCGGCAAGCTCGAATCCCTGCCGCCCTCGGGCGAGACGGTCAGCGGCCGCGAGACCAGCCGAGCGAGCCAGATGCATCAGGTCGGCACCTACGAAGCCACCCGCATCACGGGCCACGCTTGAAATGATGTTGTGTGCCTCGATCGTGAGTGGCATCTCGCGGGTGTGAATTGCGAGGATCTCGGCGCGGGCGGCTTCGTCTGGGGGCCCAACAAACAGTTCTTCCTCGAAGCGTCCTGGCCGGCGAAATGCAGGGTCAATGGCTTGGATGCGGTTGGTGGTTCCCATCAAGATCAGCCCGTCTACTTCTTCGAGCCCATCCATCAGGGTCAGTAGTTGGCTGGCTGCACGGACATCGCTTTGTGATGCCAGACGCTCCCGGTTGGTGGCGATCACGTCAAACTCGTCGATCATCACGAGCGAGGGCGCGTGGGCTAGGGCTCGAGAGAACAGCAGCCGCAGGTTGGCTTCAGTCTCGCCCTGGACGCTGCCCACCAACTCGGTTGCCGACATCCGGTAGGCCGTCACCCCGAGCTCAGAGGCAATTGCCTTACAAATCAGTGTCTTGCCAGTGCCCGGCGGCCCGTGCAAAAGCACACCCTTAGGTGGTCTGACCCCGAGACGGCGAAAGAACGCGGGGCGCAGCAGCGGTAACTCGACTAGCTCGCGCAATCTCCTGATGATGCGATCACATCCACCAACATCAGCCAGCGTGATGACCCGCTCAGACACGCTGACATCGGCTCGGTGCAACTCGACTTCAGTTGCGTCTCCCATAAGGGATGGTGACGGTGAGGCCAGATCGACCCGCACCAGGATCCCCGCTCCGCCCGGATACACCTCAGCGAGCACCCGGTTGCCGGCATACAGCGGCACGGCGTCATCACGCAGACACCTCAAGAGCCGCTGATGCAAGCTGAAAGTCAGGTTGTACGGCGGTGTGATGCGAGCCTTGGTGGCTTCCGGAAGCTTGCCTACCGGCTCAATCGATACGGGTTCGCCGGGTCGAACAGAAACTTGTGACCACAACATCCGGCCTAGACGCACCAGTGTCGGATCGCCGCTGTGGATGCGAGCGGTTGCCCACGCTGTGTGTTCACCGTTATGCAGCGCCACGGCCTCACCTTGCTTGAGGCCCAGACGCTGCATATGGCCTTGGTTGATGCTGACCTGTGATGCTCCCAAGGGCACCTGCGGAGAAGGCCGTGCCGCCCGGCATGTCGCGGTGCCGTGTCGCTTGCCGGCCATCGTTATCGCCCGGTGCCCACTGCAGTCACTTGAGTGTTGACCCGGCTGTCACGTACAAGGTTCCGCGATGTCGGGGTCTGCCGGGCGCTCGGGGGCGATGAACGGCTGCTCAGGTGTGCTGGGCCTGCCACTCGGGACACGCCTCAAGCACTTCCATTGCCACGCCACCCTCGGGGCTGATCGCCGAGTCGAGGTTCGCCCAGCACACCAGCATGCGAGTCGCCGCAACCCCCGTGTTGAAGTGCTGGTAGGCCACTCCGGCTTCTCGGATGGGAATGGCGATCACATCACCCTCTTCCCACTCATGAGCCCTCCCGTCAAGCACGGTATGACCGCTGCCAGAGAGCACGAAGTGGATGATCCCGCCCTGGCAGTACAGCTTGCCACTACAGGATCCCTGTGGGATCTCAAGTTCGTGAAAGTACAACGCCCGGGTGCTCGGGGTCTCCAGATGCGGGTGCAAATACCAGCGCATCGTGCCCATACGGTTCAGTTCCGGCTTACAGTCGGAGCGCCCGATCAGGTTCCTGGCATTTGCCCGACGTTCACGCTCAACACGAGATTCTGCAAATGTCAGGTCATATAACGTCGCCGCCATCTCAGCGGCCGCGGCAACTTCGGGATCGTCAGCCATCCCTTGGGTCTCCGAGCTAGGTTGGCCAGCAGATCCCTCAGACATCACCGGCTCGCTCACCGATAATGCGTGTTACGGCCACGATCGGATCGTCATCTAGTTCCTCGCTACTACTCCCACGATCGTCATCGCTGTCTTTGGCTGCCATCTCCCGCCAGTTGGACTGTTCTTTCACTTGAGCGAGCATCGATCCGGTCTGGAACAGGAACGGGATGTAGATGAAGGCGATCCACTGCGAACTCTGCGAGTCGTCGTAGTTGAAATGTTGATGCTCCACACCGCCGGGCTTGACAGGAAGTATCAACAGATCACCCGGCTTCCAGTGATATTCGACGCCATCGAAGACGCTGTAGCCCGCACCCCTCGTGACGTAAATGACCAGCCCTCCCTGATGGGTGTGGGCCCCCGACTCGGTCTGGATGTCCTTGCGGAACACCATCCAGTCCTGCACGGATCGGTTCTCGGCTTGCATGTGCAGGTAGTACTTGCTGCGTCCCTGGCGGGATTGCTGCCACGGCAGATCCTTGCCCTTGATCACAACCTGACCGTTGTTGGCCAGGTTGCGCCGCTCCTTGAACGTTGAGAAGAACACCTCATACGGGTGGCGGTCTTCGGTGTTGCGATCCCGCTCACGAAGGCGCGTTTGGATTCTTTCGACCATCTAGGAGTGTCCTTGGTTGAGGTCTGACATTTGTGCGGTGCCGGTGTTGGCCGAGCAGCAAGCTCGGGTGATCAGGGTCATCTTCAGCTGAGGCTCACGTCTGAAGTCGCAAGAAACGAGTGGCGTTGCCTGCAAACAGCTTCTCTCTCTTGGACTCATCAGTTATGCCCCAGGCCAGGGCCGCACCCGGCGAGTCAGGGAACCGGCATTGAGCATGAGGGAAGTCCGACTGGTACATCAGCACACCGTCGCCGAGCACACTGTCGACGTAGTCATAGATCTTGCGGCCCTCGTATAGCTCAATGCCGCAGTAAACGTGACCCGCCTGGGCGTACTCCGAAGGCAACATCTTGAGTGCGGGTCCCTTGCTCTTGAGATGCCGGGATTGGCCATCAAGGCGCAACAACCACTCGGGAAGCCAGCCACAGCCAGTCTCAGAGAACCCGACCCGCAAGTTCGGATGGCGGTCAAAAACACCTGAGAGTAATAGGTAAGCCAGCCGTAGCTGCGCACCCCAGGGATGTGCCGCCGTGCGAGCCACGACGATGTTGTCCCAGACATCCCGGTAACCGGGAAAGTACGGGGGCTCATAGAAGAAAGAGTGGTGCAGCAGGGGCAGGTCAGCTGCTGCCATCGCAGCCCATATCGGTTCCAGATCGGGATCATCAATCGGGAAGCCTTCAGCCAGTGCCAGCATCGCCCCCGACACCGACGGCTCATCGGCGTGACGTTCGATGTGGCTAACCGACCACTCCACATCGTCGCCACCGATCAGCAGCAGGCTCTTGAGGCGGTCGTTGTCAATGGAGCAAAAATCGCTCATGTATCGGGCGTAGGACTCATACAGGCCCGTCGCCACCGCTGTTGAGCACACGGTGACCGACTGTGGCCACGTCCCCGGGATGAGCAGGTGAACGTCGACTCCCTCGCGATCCATATCCGCGATGCGCCCCACAGCGTTGTCGTGGCCGACCCCGTAACGGGGCGAGTCTTCTGTGACGACCAGGCCACGGATCTTGCCTTCGAGGGCTGCACGGCCACCGGCGCCTAGTTCCTCAGCTAGTTGTGACTTCTCACCGATCTCACGGAGGTAACCGCGAGGTTCGATGCTGAGATTCGTCCAGGGGCCCTCGGGATCGCCATAAGTAAGAGGCAACTCGACCTTGCGCTCGAAGCGACCAAGTTCATCGTCCCAAACGGCTAGCAGTTCGCTGTCGGCATAGCGTTTCAACACCTCAACCGAGGGCCAAACATGGGTGTCGGTATCAATAACTCGCAATCCGTCGCGCACGCTGCTTCTCCCGGGCCCTTTGATGCACAGGGCCAATCCTTCGACTAGTCGCGCAAATGGTATACCGTCAGTTCTTCTGGGCTAATCGGAGATTCACTGGGTCAAAGGTGCTGCTGGAGGGGGTTGAGGTAACTCCTGGCAAGCTGATCAGATGAATGTCGATGTGGTCGTGATTGGTGCAGGTATCGCAGGTGCAGCGGCTGCCTATCACCTCGCTGGGGATGTCTCGGTTGCGCTGGTTGAGCGAGAGTCGCAACCCGGGATGCACGCCACCGGACGTTCTGCCGCCCTGCTCACCGAGACCTCAGGCGCACCGGTGATCTGCTCGTTAGCCGCCGTGAGCCGGCCGTTTCTGGCTGACCCCCCTGACGGCTTCACCGATCATGGGCTGCTATCGCCTCGTGGTCTGCTGTGGATTGCGCGAGCCACAGATCTGGATGTTCTTGAGGAGAAGCGAGAAGAGGCGCAGGCTCTTGGCACCGAGACTCACGTTCTCGATTACGAGGGATGCCGCTCGACAGTTGGCGTGTTGCGCCCCGATGCTGCGGTGAGAGGCCTGTTTGAACCCGACGCTATGGGCATTGATGTGGATGCTTTGTTGCAAGGGTTCTTGCGCTGCGCGCGCCGTCGTGGTGTGAAGTTGTTTGTGGGCTCGGGGGTGAGGTCGCTCAAGCGCCGCCGATCAGATTGGCGGGTTCATTCAGATGACAGGCACTGGGATTGCGACGTTGTCGTCAACGCGGCTGGTGCTTGGTGTGACGCTGTGGCTGAACTCGCAGGAATTGAACCGCTGGGTTTGCGTCCGTTGCGCCGATCAGTATTCGTATTCCCCCCGCCACCGGGGATCGACACCACGGATTGGCCGATGGTTTGGGATGTGACGAATCGCTTCTACTTCGAACCCGAGGGGCCGATGCTGCTGGCGTCTCCTGCCGATGAGATCCTCAGCGAGCCTTGCGACGCTCGACCACTCACCGAAGACATCGCTCTAGGCGTGCAGGAGATCCAAGACGCCACCGAACTGCAAGTGCGTGGTGTGCGCCAAACCTGGGCCGGGTTGCGCACCTCTAGTCCCGATGGCATCCCAGCAGTCGGGTTCGACCCCGACCATCAGGGTTTCTTTTGGCTAGCCGGCCAAGGCGGTTACGGCATCAAGACATCACCCGCTCTTGGCCAACTCACCGCTGATCAGATTCTCAATACAGGTGGCCTGCAATCTCTATCTCCTGAGACCGAAGCCGCCCTAGACCCCGCCCGTTTCCGCTAGTCGAATACGCCTAAGTCCAATACGTCTGTTGGTTTCGTGGATCCTCCTGACGCACGCTCTCAAGGCGTGGCGTGATCCAGCCCACACACAAGAGCGTGACCACCTGGATCGATCATCTCGGTCGGATGTCGGTCGGGCGTCAGTGGTGTTAGTTAGGAGACCGTGCTGAGTAGGTGGCCATGGCCGGGAGCGGCTGGAAGCCCGAGCTCTTTGAGCATGGCCCAGTAGAGAGCAAAATCTGATGCCACTACTGGTGTCAAGGTGTGGCCTTCAATCGTGTCGACAACCTGCAACATGCGAAACCCTGCGCCAGTTTGGACGATGGCGTCTGCCTTAGGCGCCCGGCTGTGAGCATCAACAGCGGCTGAGATCATCAGGTTATTCGGGTAATCCCACAAGGTGGCAGCCTCAACCTCAAGCATCTCGTCGAGATCTGCCAGTATCCCCTGATCGACGAGGTTGCCGGCCCACAGGATACGGAACCCAGCTGCTTCTAGGTATCCGTTGATGCCGTCACGCCAGTCCGACCGGAAGTACCCGTTGGCGACTGTGATCGTCTCCGCACCGATCTCACGCAAACCCTCAACTAGACAGTGACCGGCCATAAAGAACGGAGCCCCGGCCTTGGCGGAGATGTCAGCACAGATCGCCTCGATCTCTGTAGGGGACGTGCCGGTGCAATGCACCCAGTTGGAACCGACCTGACCGATCACTTCACAAAAGGAACGTCCAAGACAGATTGCCGACTCTTCTAGTACGCCAAAATGCGTGGCCCGTTGATCCAGTTCGTAGCGGTATTCCTCAATGTGGTTGACCCTCTGAAGGATGCCAGTCCCCTTAGGAGCCACCTGCAAAAACTGCTGCGGCGAGTCGTCAAAGTACTGCGGCGTAGTTACAAACCCGGCATAAGCCCGATACCGCCGAAGCCTCGGTTCAACCATCTCCAACCTCCAACCCAACCTTTCTGGCTGCCGCGCAAACGTTAGCGCTTGGTCGCAGGGCCGTAGCCGAGACGCAAGGTACGAAACCGACGATTCGATTGCCGTTGCGATCTTCGCCGCAACCGTTGCGAACCCGAATTCGTTTCGAGTTAGTTGAGCGGGGCCCTAAGGGGTTGGGGAGGGACCTCTTTGGGCGGGGAGCTTGATGAAGATCTGGCCTTCTCGGATGTCTAGGGAGTAGTGGGGCTGGTAGCGATCTCGGGTCTTGCAGTAGCCGGTTGAGAGCTCATAGGCCCACTGGTGGCCGGCGCAAACTAGCCGGGTGCCAAGCATGACGCCCTCATTGAGCTTGCGGCCACGGTGAATGCAAATGTTGGACAGAGCCACAGGTTCGCCATCGTTCCACAGCAACAAGATCTCGTGGCGGAATAGTTGCACCACCAGTTTCTTGCGGGCGGCGAGTTGATCGGTGGTGGCGTCCACCTCAAACCATCCCTTTGGTGCTGGCATTGCCGCTGCTGCTCCTCGCTCTATCGGCGCTATCGCTCAGTCGGTATCTGCAGCACCAAGCCACTTCGCCTTGAGGCGCTTACCCGCAGCAGAGTCCTCGTCCAGGCCCTTCTGATCAGGATCCCAGCTCACGGTCACGTCACCGCTGGTATACGTCTGACAACCGAGTCGATACCCCTGGTTAAGCAGTTCACCGAGACGCAGCCGCTCGCGACGCCGGGGAGGATCAAGATTCTCTGCCCCCTCTTCCACCAGCAATCGATCGGTGCCGCAGTTACCGCTCGCACACTTCCAGGGCACACCACAATCGGCTCTGATCGACATCCGCAGAATGTTCACCTCATCGCCATCAGCGAACTCCACATAGTTGTCTGTGGTCTTGAAGTGAATTCGGGGCATGACTATGAGCTATGGGGCATGACTATGAGCTATGGGGCATGACTATGAGCTATGGGGCATGACTATGAGCTATGGGGCATGACTATGAGCTATGGCATGACGGGCCAACCCAATCAGGCGACGAGCGCAGGCTCGCGATGCTCCAGTTCGACCCACGGCCCAAGGTCGGGCTCGACATAGTGCTCATACAGAGCCTTGGTATAAGCGAAACGCATGTCCGCTGCCTCACGCACAAAGTGCAAGCAGCGCTGCTGCAATTCGGGAGTATCCGCGTACTTGAGCACGATCTGATAGCCACGCTCACCGTGAATCTCATCAGACGTAATGTGCAGGTCAAAGAACTCGGCTTCCCACTCAGAGAAGCCGTACTTATTGATGAGGGTCGGGTACTGCGTCCGGTAAATCGACGGCACTTGCGACTCAAGACCCACGATCAATGCTGCTGAAGAGACCACAAAGTTTTCACGACCGGACACGTAGTACATCCAGCCCTGCAGACCCTTGGTGAAGGGCATGGCGTTGTTGCGATCTTGCATGTATGCACGGGTGCCGCCACATGCTTCAGCGAAGCGGATCAGCAGATCAGTGTGACGGTCGTCGCTCAACTCCTCTTCGTACATGTTCTGCAACAGGAAGTCTTTGGCATCACGTGCATAGTCGGGAGTGTTGGCATACATGAGGCCCAGGTAGTCACCGAACGGGCCGATGTAGTGATAGTGATTAGTCGCCCAATTCACAAAGTGCTGCTTGAGAAGTTTTCCCTTGGCCCAAGCGCGGCTAAAGGAAGCGTCTTTGGCCATCGTGCCCGAGAACGCCTCTTCCAAAGCGACTCTGAACTCGCCTGGTGCTATCAGCTCGGCCATCTGGGTTGCTCCTGTTCATTTGTCCGACTTCTTGGCTGTCTGGATGGTGCCAGCGCGCAGACTTTGCTAGCACGATCCTGGGTGTACCCCCCAACCGCGGATCTGGGCCTTCAGCTTGCGCACGGTTTGTGCTCGCGAGCCGTCTAGATCCTCGGCAAGGTCGAATTGTATGCCCGGAGTGGTTGCTGTAGAGATATCGGAAACCGAGTTCGGGGACGATCAACTCAGAATGACGTTCCGGAGTGGCCCGGTTGTGACCCAAGTCGCTGACCAATCCGCTCCGAGATGCGATAACACACGTGTCCTTGAGTGAATAACAGAGATGGAAGGGAACGCAAAATGCGTGAAAGTCGGGTTACGTTCTTTAGTGAGGGTGTTCGTCTCAGCGGACTGCTTCGCACTACCGATGACCCTGACGGGCGGATGCCTGCGATCGTGCAAGGCCCCGGATGGCTGGGACTCAAGGACGCCAAACTTTACGTGCCCTACCACGAAGCGCTCACTGCGTCCGGGTTCATGGTGCTGATCTTTGACTACCGGGGCTTTGGAGACTCTGGCGGAGACAGGGGCATTCTGTTGCCGCAGCATCAACTTGAGGACTTGATCAACGCCGTTACGTACCTACGCACTCGCGATGATGTGGATGCCGACAACATCGGTGTGTTTGGTAGCGGTGGCACCGGCGGTGGTAACGCGGTGCTGCTAGCAGCGGCCGATCGTCGGGTGCGGGTATCTGTGTCGCAAGTGCCGGTTGCCGATGGTGAGGATTGGCTGCGGCGGATGCGTCGTGAGCATGAGTGGTATGAGTTCCTTGATCGACTAGAGGCTGACCGGCGTCAGCGTGTGCTCACGGGATCGGGCGAGATGGTGCATCCTCGCGAGGAGATCATGGTGCCTACACCGGAGCGGCGAGCCTCCAAGGTGAAGGCCGATGTGGACGACCGGATCCCGTCGTCAGTGCCGCTGCGCTGCGCTGAAGCGATCCTTGACTACCGACCCATTGATGTAGTTGACCGGGTGGCACCCGCAGCGCTGATGATCATCGCCGTCGATGATGACGCGGTCACCCCAACCGACCATGCGGTGCAGCTCTACGAGCGAGCTAATGCCCCCAAGAAACTGGTGATGCAACGTCACACCACCCACTACGCAGCCTACCGACAGTACGGCCCCGCTGTGATCCCAGAGATGGTCGACTGGTACCGCCAGCACTTCAACGGCGGAGCCGTACAAGTCCACGAGAGCTCGCTCCCTGAACCCCCAACCCTCCTAGTCCGCGCCCCCGACGATGCCTAACGCCCTCATCAACCGGCACTTGGAGCGCTAGCGGTGGTACCGTATATGGCATGAAGAAAACGACCGTGTACTTGCCGGAGAGTCTCAAGCGGGCTGTCACCGAGATGGCACGGCAGCGTGGGTGTTCAGAAGCCGAGGTGATTCGCCAAGCACTTCGTGACTCGTTATCACGCCCCAAGCCCCGGTATGGGTTCATTCCCGGCGACAGCGCATGGGCGAACAACGTCGATCGTTACTTGGACGGTTTCGGCGAGCAGTGATTATTGCTGACACGAGCGCCTTGGTAGCGCTCTATAGCGAGTCTGGGGTTGAACACGATGCGGTTGTGAAGTGGTTGCTCTCAACTGAACCCATGATGGTTGTCTCGCCCTACGTGGTTGCTGAGCTTGACTACCTAATTTCAACCCGAGTAGGAGTGGCCGCTGAGTTGGGGGTTCTGGCCGAGTTGTCGGCAGGCGCCTATGAACTGCCTCACATGAAGGCTGCTGATGTCAAGGCCGCTCGGCGAGTCGTGAAGCGCTACGAGAAGATGAACATCGGGATTACTGACGCCTCACTGGTGGTGTTGGCGCATCGCTATAGGACACGCACGATCTTGACACTTGATCACAAGCACTTTCGGGTCATGCGTCCGCTCTTTGGTGGTCACTTCAAGATCGTGCCATGATCCTGTCGCAGAGCTCAACGGTCACGGGCACCCTATTGGCGACCTTGAGGCCGAGAGAAGATTGCATACAGTTTGATCCGTTATCTGACAGTGGTGGCGGCTGGGGGAGACAGGGAGGCTGATGGGTTCTGGCTTGGCGAAGATTGATCGGGTCATTTCCGGTGGCACGATCGTCTCTGGTTCGGGCACCCTTCACGGCGATCTGTTGATAGCTGGCGAGAAGATCGCAGCTATCTCTGCACCAGATGCAATCCCGCTGGACGAAACGGTGGAACGCATAGATGCCACCGGCAAGTGGGTATTGCCCGGAATGGTGGACGTTCATGTGCATCTTCGTGCATGCGAACCGGGTTATGTCCACAAAGAAGACATAAGTACTTGCACACAGGCTGCGGCTGCTGGCGGCGTGACGACCGTGTTCGGTATGCCCAACCTGAACCCGGTAACGAAGACTCGTCAGTTGCTTGAGGAACTATTTGATCTGTACGACTCCAAGAGCCTCGTCGACTGGAACCACAACCCGGTTCCTAGCGTGCTTCATGAAGTGGAGCCCATGGCTGACGCTGGTGTGGCTGCCTTCAAGATTTACATGGTGGTTGACACGGGCCGCGACTATCCCCATCCGAGCGGCACTGGCATTCACGATCATGGCCACTTGCTGCGCATGTTCGAAGCGATCGGCCCGACCGGTTTGCCGTTCATGATCCACCCTCACGATCAGGCGATCATGGATGTCACCGAGAAGACCCATTGGGACAGGGGTGATCGCAGCCCCGCTGCTTACGCGCAGACGCTTGCTACCCACAACGGGTTGATTTGGGATGCGGCCATCGCAGTGATCTTGCAGATGGCCGAGGCGACCGGCACCAAACTGCACATTGTTCATATGCAAACGACTGGTTCTGTGGAGTTGGTGCGTCGAGCCAAAGAGCGTGGTGTCAATGTGAGTTGCGAGGTCAATCACTGGGCACTGTTCCTGTCACGCTGGATCGACATTGAACGCCTAGGTCCATATGCACTGTCATATTGGGTGCCCGACCATCACCGCGAAGCCGTCTGGGAGGCGCTCAACGATGGCACGATCGACATGCTGTCCTCCGATCATGCACCCCACACCCGGGCCGAAAAGGAGATCGGCTGGGAGGACTGCTGGGCCTGCCACACGGGCACACCTGGGATCCAGGAGCAGTATCCGATGCTGCTGGACTGCTCAATTGACGGCATGATCTCGCTCACCCGTGTCGCTGAGGTGGTCGCTGAGGAGCCTGCCGAGGAGTTCAAGTTGGCTTCTAAGGGCTTCCTGCGGCCCGGCTATGACGCTGACGTAGTGATCTTCGATCCTGCGGATCAAACTCGACACTCCGCAGACACGGTGCTGTCGAAGTGCGGCTGGACTCCCTATGACGGTCGGGTCACGAAGGGACGCATCCATCGCACGTTGGTGCGTGGCCGTGACGTGTATGTCGATCGCAAAGTGGTGGGCGAGCCCGGGTGGGGACGCCTCGCACGGCCGACTTTGTGACGCACGACCGATGGGCAGTTAGTGGTGTGTGAGTCTGTATGGGGCCGGCTCGCTCAGTTGTGATCCTGTTCAACGTGCCTCCTAGTCGAGCGCCCCTCAGCCAGCGATCAACGAGGAGGAAGAGTGATGACTGATGACTGATGCCAACGGCGGTGGTGGCGCAGCATCAAACGCGGCCCGCTCAGGCCGGGGAGCAGCTGATACTTCCCAAATGAAGTTCGGTCTGTTGATGCCGCACTTCGGTGCCCATGCGAGCCGGCGGGCTCTGCTTGATGGGGCTGTGCTTGCCGAGAGCTTTGGATTCGATTCGTTGTGGGTGCGAGACCATCTCGTGTTCGAGCCTCACGCCGAGATGGAAGCCGCCAACATCACCTTCTACGAGGCTCTCACGACACTCACAGCGATTGGAACCGTTACCGAACGGATCACGCTCGGGACAGGGTCTCTGATTCCATACCGCCATCCGGTGCATCTAGCAATCAGCATCGGGACTTTGTGCAACCTGGTCGGTGATCGTGTGATTCTTGGCTTCGGGGCCGGCACGTTCGATCATGAGTTTGATGTGGTGGATATGTCTGGCATTGACCGGGTGAGCTTGGTTCGATCAAATGCCGAGATTTTGCGACGGTTGCTTGGCAGCGATGGCGTCACCTACCGTGACGACATTTACTCCTTCGAGAACATCTCGATTGAACCCAAGGCTTCTGCACCTGTGCCGTTCTGGTATTGCGGAGCCACACCACGCTCGGCTCGCCTCGCTGCGGCTTACGCGGATGGTTGGATGCCGGGGCGCACAACCTTGTTGACGATTGCCGAGCGGGTTGCCACGATGCAGAAGCTGACTGCTGCAAATGGTCGACCAATGCCAACGATCGCAGTGATCCCTCCCACCTCGATTGCTGCTACTCATGATCTTGCGTTAGAGGGTGTCAATCTGGATGGTCTGCTTGCCTGGGCCAACAAGCGCGGCAAGTGGTGGGCGAAGCCTCCGTCTGGTCGTTTCGCAACCGCGGAAGACATCGAGGGTTCGCTCATTGCCGGTACGCCAGAAGAGGTTGTCAACCAGGTGCATCGCTTTGCAGAGGTGGGTGTCGAGCATCTGGTATTCGACTTGCGAATGAACTTCGATCGCTGGTTCGCATCAATCGAGTTACTCGGCCGTGAAGTCCTCCCAGCCCTCCGCAGCAAGTGATCCGTTAGCCGCCCTTGAGTTTCGGATGTGTCTTCGAAATGCGTGTCAGGTGCCGAGCGGATGTTGCGTGAGTGAAGGACAGGTAGTTCAATGCGTGAATCAATAGAACGTCAATTCGTCGTACCTTCACAACGCTTGCAGGTGTGGCTACAGCTAATGAATGTCGAAACAGTGGTGTCTTGGCTTCCGTTGCTTCGTTCGGTGCAACAGTCATCCCCGGCGACCCGGGGAACTGGTATTGCGGGAGCGAGCTTTGTTGGTGTCTTTGAGGATCGCGTCGGACCGTTTGTGATGCGTGCCGACTTAAGAATCGACGTGGCGAGTGTTGCCGAACTCGAAGAAGTATCGATCCGAGCCCGTGGAGAAGATCGCCGTATGCGATCGCGCATCAAGATCGATGCGGTAGCGCAATTGAGCGATGTAGGGCCGGATCAAACCCGAGTTCGTCTAAGTGGAACCTTCGAGATAACGGGTCGAGTAGCAACCCTCGGCGCCGGAGTAATCCGCTCAAAAGCCACAAAGGTCATAAACGAATTCTGCACCAACGCCCAATCCGCCCTCAGTGCAGTGATATAACTCCTCCAACAGGCCCGAGGTAGCACTTAGTGTGAGAGACGCGATGTGGCCTCCCGCACCCAGTCATAAAGCATTACAGTCTAGTCGTACTTAACCTCAAGTACGGAATCGCTGTATCCCAAGTGTTTGAGGAAACGCCGTGCCCGACTCCAAATTTGCTTAGCAGAGGCATGAGCCTCAATGTAGTACGTACCTATTTGACGAGGCGCGCGCATACCTTTGCTATTGGATGCAACGTAAGCGATCTTCTTCCCTCTTATCGCTGACAGCCGGCCAAATGCCACGGGATCTCGCTCGTATAGTACCTTGCTGAGCCTGATCAGGCCTTCCCTATGGGTGTTGATGGGGTAGCGCGTCCCAAACAGCACCATTGCTGTGGGCTTAGTGCCGACTGGTGGGTTCGGCGTCGGAGATTCTCCGTTTGGTGCCGGAGTCTCCCCACTGTTGCTGCCGGGCTCGGGTTCCGGTGGCTCCGGCGCGACGGGTTGACCTCTTAGTGCTGCGATGACTTGTTCTTTGGAAGGCCGCAAATTGACTTCCCGATAGATCCTGTGACCAACTACTTCAACGAGTTCGTCGTCGGCTTCATCTAGCATCCGGCGCCAAATGTGCGGGATTTTCTCGCTCAGCAGGGTAGCGTCTTGCTGAGCCTTGAGCACCCGCTTGGCCTGGTCCAACGCAGTGCCGTCCTCTAGAGTCTGATTGCTCAGGAACGTTTGCAGGTCTTCTGCGAGTTGTTCAATCGGATCACTCAGGACGTGAAGAACTGTGAACCGCCTGTCTTCGGGCTGGCCGCCCTCACGCGGCAGATATAGCCACCATTCCACGCCGGTGGTGAGGACGCACAGATGGACACCTTCATGGAAGGCGTAACCGAGTACTTGCCCGACATGCGCGTCCAAATCCGCGCTGGGGGCCTTTGCTTCAATCAAGGCAACTAGCTGCTTTGACCCCTTCAGGGCAATGTCAACGCGTCCACCATCTCTCTTCGTGCCGACATTGTGTTCGAAGATGACGTCGGGTCCGTAAGGATCCCACCCGAGTTGGTGAAGTATCGGCGAGATGATCTTGAACTTGGCGTTCTCTTCGTTGGTGGGTACCGGCGCTGAGCGGATGTTCTTCAGCGTGTCAAGTAACGGCATTCCCAATCCCCAGTCGCTCTAAACGTAAGACAATAGTGCCGAGGCTCTAGGCGAACGGGAATGCACATCGGCCGCCTAGCGCGCCGTTGTGGTTCAGTCGAAAATAGCTATAGTCCGTGCTATGACGGCTATTAGAGAAACACGACAGTGGGTGTACGAGTTGCCGCCCGACACCCTGTTCTGGTCGAAAGACGCTCCCGGAGAGCCTGCCCTCCGCAACCAGGTCCTGTACCGACTCTCCAAGGGCTACGAGCCGATGCTTGAGCACATCTCGCGCGGGCTCTACTGGAAGCGAGTTGTCCCTAAACCTAGTGGCATCATCGAGTCGTCACCCACGAAGCAGTGGTTGCGAGCTTTGTGTTGGGCCGCTGGTGATGGCGGTGGGTTAGCGGGCTGGATCGCCCTCAACAAGTTCGGTTGGACTACCCAATCGCCGTGCATTCGCCAGGTCGCAACCCTTAAGCCAAAACCTCCGAAGATCTCAATCATGAATATTGAGTGGGAGTTCTCAGCGGCGAATCGGCACCGCCGAGGTTTGACATGGGGAGAAGTGAGTCTTCTGGAGGCAGTGCGGTGGTGGGAACCGAACGACGACTATCCTTGGGAGTACGTCTTGTGGTCGGTTTACTCGCATGAGGCGTGGTTCCGTCTACCTCGCACCCTTACGCTGCGAGCGGATGCGTTCGAAGCCGCCATCCCATTTGAACAACCCACGGCCTTTGAAGGGCGACTCGAGAGCATGGGTTGGCCGAGAGATCCTGATGACCCGCCATTTGCCGTCCGGCTACGGGAGATGGCAGGCGCGTTACGCGCGGCTGGCTTCTGATGCGAGTATCCCGACCAGACTCCTCACCTCTCCGGGAGTCGCACGACCTTAGGGATGTGCTTGACGAAGCAGTCCGAGTCTCGGGCTATGCACCTGATCAGATCATGCATGACCACTGGATCTCGTGTTGTTTATACGGAGTCTCTAAGCACTTGCCCTCGGACGGCTGGCTGGGGCAAACACCTGATCGCAAAGCCGTCGCCAAGGGCCTGACACGACGGGAGATGCCAAAGGTTGCCCGATGGGCGTTCGCTGGAGGAACCTCGCTCTCTGCTGCATGGCAGGTCGTGGAGCGGTTCAGCGAAGACTTAGATAGCAACTTGTTTCGTGCCCACAACACAGTCTCTAAGAACGCGCTGAGAGTCGTTCGTCGACTGGTCACAAGCTGGGCGTCTGAAGAGATCGGCGCAACCCGGAGGAGTGGCGGAGCAGGTTCTATTCAGATCACTGCCCTCACGGCACCGGATGGGTCCACTCTTAACGTGGACTCAGCCATTCACTCGCCCGACCCCGCGGAGACACTTACGGATCGGCGAGTGATCCACTCAATCATCGGCCGCGCTTTGCCTGACTTAGAGTCCGAATACCCCGAGATTGGAGGCTTTGAGTTGCCCGTCGTTGTCGTGCCTTTCACTGCAGTGAACAAGCTTGATGCGCTTCACCGGCGAGCCGAGGGCGGCAACTTGAGGGCGCTTAGGGCTCGGATTCGTGATGTCTTGGATCTTGCCTGTATTGCCAGAAGTCACCACGCAAAGGAGACTCGTCGGCGAGTACCTGATCTCGTCGGCGCAATGACTGTTGGGTTTGGACACAAAGCTCCGCGTCCAGAGAACGGTTACGGTCACTCTCCTGCGTTTGAACCTGGCACTCTGGCGTACGAGGCACTCCGCGACGCTTATGTCCACAGACTGGAGGGTCTCGTCCCTACCAACTCGAAACTCCCAGACTTCGAGGAGACAGTCGAACTGATCCGCGAGCTTGACTACTACTAGACGCGAGCCAAGATCGTGATCACCGTCGCGATTGTGAGGTTTGGGTTGGGCGCTGAGACACTGTTGCTGTGGTGTTGCCCGAGGTCGGACTGATCCGTAGTGATGATCTCGACGTGGTCTTCTCGGCTGTCGACTTCGACCATGTTCCCTACGCGGGTGGTACTGAGTTAGTGCCTGCGATGGCGCTGGGGTTACGTGCTCCGGCCGCCATCGTTGATCTCAAACGCGTTGACTCGCTCAACCAAATTGATATCGACTACACAGCAAGAACTCTGTCGATTGGAGCGGCCGTAACGCATCAGCGGATCGCTGATGATGAACGTGTCCGGGAACATGTGCCGACCCTGGCAAAGGTGGCTTCTCGGGTAGGCAACGCTCGTGTTCGAGCCTCGGGGACTATCGGCGGGAACCTCTGTTTCGCTGAGCCGCGTTCTGATCTGGGCTGTGTGCTCGTGGCTTTGAATGCGACAGTGAACCTTGCCTCGTCAAGCGGTGCTCGAACTGTCACCGTGGATGACTTCATTCTGGGAGCCTTCGAGACGACTCTCGCCGAAGATGAAATACTGACCGAGATTCAGGTCGGATTCGAACCGCATGGGTTCTCCTACTGGAAACTGCAAAGTTACGAGCGTCCAACCCTGGGAGTTGCCCTGCGGGTGACGACAACAACCAGGGAAGTCACAGTTGGAGCGGCAACCGAGCGTCCCGTCCGCCAGATCTTTGAAGCGTCAGATACGGCGAGCTTGAGCGCATTTGTCGAACAACTCGAACTGAGTGACGACATCTGCGGCTCTCCTGATTACAAGCGCTGGGTGCTCCGCAACTATCTCAGTAACAAGCTGCAAATCGAACTGTGACAACGTCGAGGTGAGACAACAAAATCAATCGAATACACCGATAAGTCACACTAGCACACACCAAAAGCTGATTTTCGGACGTTCTTGCACCCTCTTCAACATGATGACGCTATGACAGAGCCTCAGCGTTCGATGTGGCTGCGACTCAGGGTCAACGGTCACCACATTGAAACACTCGTGCCTATTCGGCTCACAGTTGCCGAATTCATTCGTAGTCACCTGAACCTGACCGGCACCAAAGTCAGTTGTGAAATGCAGGTCTGCGGTGCCTGCACCGTTCTCGTCGACGGCAAGCCCATTAGCTCTTGTGCGACGCTTGCCTGTGATCTCGATGGCACTGATGTCCTAACCATTGAGGGACTTGCCAAAAGCCGCGAACTGCATCCAGTGCAAGACGCCTTTATGGCCACTAACGCCTTGCAATGCGGCTATTGCACCCCGGGTTTCATCATGATGGCCGTTGCACTGCTGCAAGCAAACCCCAGCCCAGAACTCGAACAGGTGACCGAGTGGATGGACGGCAACTTGTGTCGTTGCACGGGTTATGAACCAATTGAGCAGGCCGTCATGCTCGTGGCACGCAACGTGTCCGCAACATGAAGCGAGCACCGCACGAAGGTTGGATGCGAGAGTTTCGTGACTAAGGCACAGCGCCCCCGGCTGGACGCATGGGACAAGGTCACAGGTCGCGCCCGGTTCGCAATTGACACGACGATGCCAAACATGGCTCACAGTGCCGTCGTGCGCTCCGAACGAGCACACGCACTCATCACCGGTATCGACACTGACGAAGCCAGCAACGCACCAGGAGTGATCGCGATACTTACAAGCGACGATTTGGGCGGACTGCGTCGCCGGTTCGGTCACATCGTCCCCGACCATCCGATCCTCGCAATCGACAAAGTGCGTTACTTCGGCGAGCCTGTAGCGGTGGTCGTCGCCGAGACACCACATCAGGCCGAAGACGCAGCCGCTCTGATCTGGATCGACTACGACGAACTTCCAACTCTCACAGATGCAACTGCAGCGCTTGAGTCAGACGTTTTGATTCACGATCAATTCTACGTTAAGTCAGGCAAAGGCTTCCTCGACGTCGCACCCTCAGCATCTGCAGACAATGTGGCCCATCGAGGTGAACTGCGTCGTGGGGACGCGACTGCAGCCCTCGCAAGCGCAGCAACTGTTGTGGAGACGACAGCCAGATTCCCGCTCGTTTACGGCTACGCCATGGAGACCTACAACTCGGTAGCTGACTGGCGGCCAGACGGTCTTCACGTTGTCTCGACGGCACAGCATCCGCTCATGGTGCGCAAAGAACTTGCCCGGATCTTCTCGCTGCCGCTTGCCAAAGTGCGAGTCGAGGTGCCCTACATCGGCGGGGGCTACGGCTCGAAGTCCTACACCAAGCTTGAGCCTCTTGCCGCCGTGGCCTCCTGGGCGACGGGGCGTCCAGTGAAAGTCACCACTGACGTCGAAGCCGCCATGTACACCACCCGAGCCGACAGTGCGATCGTCAGCGTGCGAACAGGATTTGACAGCAACGCCCGAATCGTCGCTCGTGACATCGACATCTGCTTCGACACCGGTGCGTACGCCGACAACAGCCCGCTAGTTCTCACCAAGAGCATCAACCGCAGCTTCGGCCCCTACCGGGTGCCCAACCTGGCTGTGCGTGGCGTGGCCGTCTACACCAACACCTCGCCAGCATCCTCATACCGGGGCTTCGGCGCACCTCAAGCAGCGCTCGCCGGAGAGTTGAACATGAACATGGCGGCGGCCCGACTCGGGATCGACCCGGTTGAGTTGCGCCGCCGCAACCTTGTCGCCCCCGGCGAATCACTCATCGAAGGCAAGCGTCCACTTGATGCAGACCTAGCTGCAGATCTGCAAGCCGTAGCCAAAGCCTTGAGTGAGGCACCGCCCCGAGCCCCAGAGCCTGGCGTGTTGCGAGGACATGCCGTGGCGCTGACCGCCAGCGATGCCGGAGCTTCGCCGATCTCCACCGCACAAGTGAGGCTGCACTCAGATGGGTCGCTCACTCTGCTAGTGAGCAGCACTGAGATGGGCCAGGGCAGCCGCTCGACCCTGGCGGCCATAGCCGCACGAGAGATGTGCATGCCTCCCGAGGCGGTTGCGGTTGGCCAGAGCGACACCCGCTTCACGCCCTTTGAATGGACTACCGGTGCAAGCCGCACCACAACAATCGTTGGGCTCTCGGTGCAGGCAGCTTGTGCGGATCTTTGGGAGAAGTTGCGGGCCGCCGCAGCCGAGCGTGCCGGGGTCGAACTGGCGCAGGTGACGATCCGAGACGGTCAGATCAACGTGTGCGGTCAACCCCGCACGCCAGCGCAAGTGATCTGTGATTGGTTCGGTGCTGATGCCGGAGAGTTGGTTGGTGTGGGCATCATGCGCCGTGACGGCACCACCCGGGAGCTGCCACCGTTCTGGGAGATCGGCGTGGTCGGCGTCGAGGTTGCAGTCAACGCATCCACCGGCGAGGTAACGATCGAATATCTCGTCACCGTTGGTGATGTCGGTCATGCCATCAGCCCGGCGTTGCTCAAGGGTCAAGACATTGGTGCTGCGACCCAAGGATTGGGCATCGCCCTCTGGGAAGAGTTGATCTATGACGGCGAGCAGTTAACCAATCCCAACATGGTCGAATACAGGGTGCCCCGACTGCGTGACAAGCCTCGCCGTATCACTTCTGTGGTCGCTGAGCGCCGCGACGGGGTTGGCCCGTACGGCGCCAAAGGTGGAGGCGAAGGAACACTGAACCCAGTTCCCGCTGCTGTTGCTTCAGCCGTCGGGCATGCAGTCGGGGTCTGGCCAACGGAGCTGCCCCTTACCCCGCAACGAGTGTGGGCACTGCTGACCGCGACACGAAACAAGCTCCAGCCTTGATCTGAGAAGCCCAGCAAGTAGTGCAGACGGAGTCTGCAATACCTAGCTAAGCGGATTTGCAGTTCGTCGATGTGCGGATTTGCAGTTCGACCCCATGCGGATTTGCAGTTCGACCCCATGCGGATTTGTAGTTCGACCCCATGCGGATTTGCAACTCCGTCTAACATCGAGGTCATGGAGTTGGTGAGCCGGCACCTCCACCGCCCGATAGCGGACGCTCTCGGCGCGTTTCGGGTGGTCGTTTTGCACGGCGCTCGACAAGTTGGAAAGTCCACCCTTGCGCGGCTTGTCGCACGTGAATTGGGCGGCAGTTACACAACGTTTGAAGACCCGGCAATCCGGCAGTTAGCTCAGACCGATCCAGCCAGCTTTCTCAAATACCAAAGCCACCCTCTCGTTATCGACGAAATACAACTCGGTGGCGACAGCCAGGTGCGCGCTGTCAAGCAGATTGTTGACGAAGATCCCAAACCCGGAAAGTTCCTGCTGACCGGCTCTACGAACTTCCTCACGGTTCCCCGGCTAAGCGAATCGCTTGCAGGGCGTGCCCGAATCTTGCGCCTATCACCGTTGTCGCAAGCTGAACTAGCTGGACGACCCGCAACAACGCCGCCACCTTGGTTGCAGCCAAGTGCAATCGCGCCACAATCGACGCACTTACAGAGACACGAATACATGGAACTCGTCTGCCGCGGTGGCTATCCCGAGCCGGTCAGGTTTGCCCCCCGGATGCGAACGGGATGGTTCGAGAGCTACGCAGAGACAGTGATACAGCGAGACATCATCGCGCTGTCTAGCTTGCGCCGCCACGACGTACTTCCCCGCTTGTTGCGACTCTTGAGCGCGCGCACCGGCACCGAACTCAATCTCTCATCGCTCGCATCAACGTTTGAAGTGTCCAGCCACACCATCCAGTCCTACATGGAGTGGATGGAGACCGTGTTCCTGGTGCTAAGACTGCCCGTCTGGTCGAGAAGCCTAAGTTCTCGCACAATCCGTAGACCCAAGAACCACATCTGCGACACCGGACTGGCTGCAGGACTACTAGGACTCAGCGCCAAATCGCTAACAGCCCCCACCTCTGTCGCTGCGGGCTCGCTCATTGAGACGTTCACCGTCAACGAGATCCACCGGCAGATCACTTCAGCCGGGGGACACCAGCGCCTCTATCACTATCGAGATCGGCAGGGCTATGAAGTCGATCTGGTCATCGAGGAGCCTGGCGGTGCCGTAATCGCAATTGAGATCAAAGCCACGAGCACTCCTACGCTCAAGCAGCTACGAAGCCTGCGCTGGTTCAGGGATCGTCTTGACACCGTCGCACCCGGAACCTTCAAACAGGGGCTGCTACTTCACACCGGCCAACAAAACCTGCCAGCTGGCGATCGGTTGCGGCTCCAACCAATCGATTCCCTCTGGACAGCTAATTGACGGACGCAGGTAGCCGACACATGCCGTAATGCTCGAGCGATGTCAGCAAGCAGTTGAGTTGGGGCAACCGCTATTCCGCCTTCATCACGGGCGACCTCAGGTGTCGCCGACAGAGCAAGCGCGGGACTAGTCGTCTTCGAGGAGTTGCAGAGCTTCGGAGAGATAGCGGTTGGCGGCTTGGGTCATGCGAGTGAGGCCGTAGGTAGCGAGGACGGCGCGCTTGAGTTGTTCAGACCCTAAACCTCCACTGCCCGAACGGCTTACCGCCGCCGCCACGTGTGGAGGTAAAGGTTGACCGCCACCAGGGCCTTGCAGCCCGCGCCGGACTCGCCGCATCAACTCGACGACCTCGTTGAGCGGTACGTCATAAAGCGAGCGATCCCCAAGCTCACGCACGATCACCGCCGGGGTGCCCGACAACCGAATCACCGCCTGCTTGTCCTTGTCGTCACCACGAGCAATCTCGTCACGATCCAGTTGACCCCTCAGATCCAAGCGCCACAACGCTTGTTCCAACGGCACACGGGCCTTCTTGGTGACCTTCGATGAACCAGACGCCTTGATATAGAGCCTGAACGCTCGGTCGACCGTGATCGGCCCTTCGCGCTCAATGATCGGCAATAGGTGATCGGCGATCAGCGAGGCCGAGGCTGTCCGGGGATCCGGTGCCAAGGTTGTGACGCTTCCAGCCGACTCAAATCGAGCGACCATCGTGCTGCTGTCATCGTGTTGACCAGCGTCAGCGGTAGCGGCAGCAGAGGCTCCTGCAGGATCTGCCCCTGAAGCCTCCGTGCCCACGCCTTGGGAGCCTCGCAACTCCAACCACCTGTCTGGATGAGTCACAGGGGCGAATCCGAACTGGTGGTACAGCTCGTGTGCATCAGAAGTGATCAGCAGCAGACGCTTGACTGTTGCGACCGACGGGTGCTCACGCGCTGCCGCGACGAGAGCCTTTCCGAGCCCACGGCCGCGGTGTGCCTCAACCACGTACACATCGGTCAGCCAGCCAAACGTCGCCCAATCAGTGACGAGGCGAGCACCGCCCACCATCGCACCATCAGGTGCATACACGCCCAGCACAACACTATGGGCAGCCCCTATCAGAGTTGCCTCGCGACTGCGCCCCTTCGCCCAATAGCCCTCGGCCTCAAGGAAGTCATGCATGGCTTCAGCATCAAAACGCTGGGCGTCATCGGAAATCTCATAGCCCCCACGGAGCCGACGCCTCACACTGCTAGCGACCACAAAACGACGCTACCCCGTCGAAATCCGCTCACGTGCCTGAGTTGCGACACTCTTGAATAGAGAAATGAGCACACAAACAACCATGCACTCAAGGATGAACGCGGTAGTTTCACACGAAGTGCGCCCTCACGACACCGCACCTGCAAGCAGCACCTTGATGAAGCTGAGCACCTATTGCCTCGACCACCCCAAGCAAACAAATAGGTGGAGCCGTGCGCGTGCTTCCGTTTAGTCGGTCCAGACACCCTCGAAGGCAGAGTCTGAACCCTCGTCTCAACGTTAACCGGGTAACTAAGTCGGGGTATGCCAAGAGATCCTCGGCGGTCGCCCGCAGCAATACTACAGGCCGTAAACGGCAGCCTCCGAAACCGCCATCTCGCTGAGATAACAGGCGACCTCGTATCCAACAAACCGACCTGCCCGATGTACTAACGCTGTTGAGGCCGGTGCTGCATCGTCGATGGCTTCTCATCGAGCAGACGGTGTAGCGAAGAGTGGTACCGCGGTCAACTTCTGTAGTGGCGAAAGGCTCTGCGGAGTCTGGTGGGAAACAAGCTGAGATGATCACGCACGGCCAACAAGAATGCTGAATCTGGCAACGCCAACTCGAGGAGATCGACGTTACGCACGTGGGGTGGCTCGCCAAGCGCTCTAGGTGGCGCATCCCAAGCAGCTGAAATCTCGGCACCAGCGACCCTGCGCGTCTCCTCAATCAATATGAGGTCGGCCTCGGTGTGCTGTCCATCGTTGGCAACTTGAGAGCCTGGTGGTGAGGTCGGCCTCGGTGTCTGACGTCGCGGCGTATCGCGAACGGGAACTCGCGATATGAGCGGACTGCTGCGTAGGCTTCAGCGAAGAGTTTCAATTGACGGTCCCGGCGGGCTACGCGGTTTGTGTTCCAAATTCCAATCAACGAAACGAACATCGCGATCGTCGCAATGATCAGTGCCGAGTCGGGATTGGAGGACTGCTCGGCAATTTGAGCAACTAATGGGTGCATTACACGGCCGAGTGTGCGCCGCTTGTGGTGTGTGGAACTTCGCTACCTGGCCATTCGCACCACTCTCGCCATAGGGCCTCCTTTGAGAGGTGTGCCTGGGCGCATCCAATCAGCGCGACAAGACCGTCGCTGAAGACCCAACGACGGTCACGTGGGTCTGACGGGTACCACATGCAAAGGCTTCCATCTTCATATCTGTGCGGAGAGGATGCCGGGCCGTCAGCGCGAACGATCGGTAGCCGAGGGTGCTGCAGTGGAAATTCGATGGTCAATCGCCGGGAGTCCGAGCCTGGTGGATTGACCACAAGCCGATACTCCCAGCCTCGGCCTCGTCGACGAGTTAGCGAGACTAGTGACGGGTAACGCGACTTTGCGCCTCTTTCGAACGTCAGACGGTCACTAAATCTTCCGTACCAGGGCCCGGTTGCTTGCCGCACTCTCAGACCTCCGTAGGCGCGTGTGGGCTTGACAACAGGATTCCCGTTCTCCGCTTCGGTCGTGAGTCGCCCCGAAGCTGTGACGCCTAACGGCGTTCCGGCGGTGAAGGCTTGGTGAATGGCGCTAGGGCTGGAACCAGATAGTTGAGGCATCAACTTCCAGAAGACGCCAAAGGCCCCGAGGGCCTCGCTCACCCTCCTGTCGTCTTCGCCAGCATCAATTGCACGGCCGATCGCGTCGGCTATGCGTCGGAAGTGCCTGGCAGCGCGATCCCCGTTTGAGACTCGTATTGGTTCGCTGACACCGGCTGGGTCCTCCGTGAAACGATGGGAGAGTTCCGTTGCTGCGTAGTCGTAGAAGCGGTAGAGGGCTCTGTCGAGAGGCTCGGCCGTCACGGTGCTCTCCCATGCCAAGGTGGCTATGTGGAACGAGCACACAGTCGGCGCGGAAAACTGCTTGATTTGAGCCTTCGCAACCCGCACAACGTGCCGCCGGGTTCGCCGCAGCGTCTCCCAACCAGAGGTAAAGAGTACCTTGTGCTTCTCGGGGTCGCTCGGATCCCACCGGTTCTCGTCGAGATTCGGGATCCACAGTGCGTTGTCCCGCACTCGGTTCAGCGCAACCACAAGGTCGACTGTCGGGTCCTCTCCGGAAGCAAGTGGTTCGTTGAATCGAATTAGGAGTCCACGCTTACTCGTATCCAGTCGAAGCCTTGGGTAGCGGAGCGTAAGGATCGGGCGAAGGTGACCGCGGAGTGTCGCCACGACTTCTTGAGGTAAGTCACCTTGACCGTCGGGTCCGAGGTTCGGGCACTTTCGGCGGTCTATTACTAAGCCACCATCGCCATCCTGTACTGGGTCGTTGACAAACCCTGTGGCAAGCGAGCCGGAACGAAACGTTCGGAGAGCACCGGGAAAGGTTGCCGCAGCCCTCAGGGTCTGGGTCAGACGAGTTCTTGCAACGCTAAGTGCGTGGGGTTTGGCGGTGGTGGATTGTCGAATCTGTTCTAGTTGGGTGAGGGCACTCATCCCGCTCTCCTCTCGCACATAGCCCCTACCTTAGGGATGGATTAGTCTACATGATTAACATATACGTATCCAGTATATAAGAACTTCCTTAACTGATGGCTTGCTGGGAGGGGCTTCACGTGCTGGACTAACATGTCCTCGTCGGGGAGCCGCCAATGGGTTGAGAAGTCGTGGAAGTCTTGTTTGCGACGAAGAAACTTCAACGGCAGCTCTCTGATGCGTCAAAGCTCCGGCGCATCTTTGGAGTGACAGGGGCGAAGAAGGTCTCTCTCAGACTCCAGCAGATGCAGGCTGCTCCGTCGCTTAAGGACATGAGGAACCTTCCCGGCCGATGCCATGAACTAATGCAAAATCGCAAGGGGACTCTCGCAGTAGATGTTGAGCACCCTTACCGTTTGGTATTTCGTCCCACGGAGAGTCCAGCGCCGGTTAACTCCGACGGAGGGCTTGACTGGAGTCGGGTGGAGAGCGTCACAGTGATTGAGATCGTGGATTACCACTGAAAGGTGGCGGCTGGGTTGAAGACCGAAACGAAGAAGTCGTACCGGTACGAGCCGGAGATCGTATTCCCGCCGGGCGACACGCTTTGTGAACGCTTGGAGGAGATCGGCATGACTCAGGTTGATCTCGCAAGGCGTACAGGGCTCTCCGCCAAACATGTCAATCAGATCATCCAAGGAGCGTCGGCGGTCACGCCGGGAACGGCGCTAAGGCTAGAACACGTAACTGGCACGCCAGCTCGGGTGTGGAACAACCTGCAAGTCGCCTATGACGCGTATCTGTCACGTGCCGCTGAGGCGAAACGGTTGGAGAAGGAGGTTGGCTGGTTGAAGGAACTGCCCGTCGGTGAGTTGGTCACGCGTGGCTGGATCAAAGAGCGCTCAGCGCCGGTTGAACAGCTCCGTGAGATTTATGCCTTCTTCGGTGTCGCCGACAGGAGTGCGTGGATGACTGTGTGGCACAAGCCGACCGCTTATCGAACTTCCAAGGCATTCACCAGTGACCCTGGCGCGGTTGCGGCCTGGCTGAGAATCGGCGAGATCAGTGCTGAGAAGATTGAATGCCAGCCCTATGACCGGAGCGGCCTGCTTGCGTTACTGCCTGAGTTGCGCGCAATGACTCGGGAACGAGATCCGAAGACATGGTTTCCTCGTATGAAACGCAAGTGTGCTTCTGTTGGCGTTGCAGTGGTGGCGGAGCCAGAAATCAAGGGGGGGCAAATCAATGGTGCAGCTCGTTGGTTGACTTCCACAAAGGCAATCGTGCAGTTGAGCTTGCGCTACAAGTGGAGCGATGTCATGTGGTTCACCTTCTTCCACGAGATCGGACACATCCTGAAGCACTCGAAGAAGGAGACGTTTATCAACGATGTAGGTCGACATAGCGGAGTTGAACAAGAGGCTGACGCATTCGCCTCCCAACTCCTAATCGGGCGGCAGCACGAACCGGAACTAGCAATGCTCCGGACTCTTCACGACGTTGGCGAGTTCGCACGGCGAATCGGTGTTGGGCCGGGCATTGTGGTTGGCCGCCTGCAACATGATGGCAGATGGCCCTACGACCGAGGCAATGGGTTGAAGCAAAGGCTCGAACCCTCTGAGGCCCCATTTGCGAATGTCGCCCGTTAGGAGAGCCTTCAACGCGAGGTATCACGAACACTGTCCACATCGTCCCCGAGTACGACAACTAGCAATGCGCTGGAGGAGCCTGTAAAGATCTGACTGTCTCAGGAATAAGCGATCTGAGGCGGGGAGGGCTTAGCAGTGCTCGTTAGTGAGATTCCGGCGCTGCGAGAGTTCTGGTACCCGGTCGTGTACTCCTCGGAACTGACCAGCAAGCCTCACGCTGCTCGGCTCTTCGGCGAAGAGTACGTGGTGTGGCGCACCGCTGACGGTGAGGTTCACGGTGCCTTCGACTTGTGCCCGCACCGCGGTGCTCGTCTGTCGCAGGGTTGGTTGAGCGGCGACCGTCTGGTGTGTGGCTATCACGGCTGGCAATACGACGCCTCCGGTCGCTGCGTTCGCATACCTCAAAACGATCCGTCCACCCCGATCCCCCGGCGGGCCCGCCTGCGGGCGGTACATGCCGACGAGCGCTACGAGATGGTGTGGATCTGCATCGCAGACGAGCCACGGGCTCCGATCCCGGATCTGCCAGAACTCAACGACCCCGACTATGTGCTGATCCACGAGATGATGGAGGTCTGGGACGCCTCAGCTCCCCGAGTCGTGGATAACGCCCTTGATGTGAGTCACCTGTCGTTCGTGCATCGAGGCAGTATCGGTGACGCCGACGCGCCGCAAATGTCGGACTACACCTTGCAACGCGACGGCTGGAACCTCAACTTCACCATCTCCTACCAGTCCCGCGTTACCGAGCAGCAAAAGCGCAACACCGGCATCACCGATGATTTCATCACCCGCACCACCCACGCCGAACTAGTCCAGCCCATGGTGTTTCGGGGTGTGCTGGAGTATCCGAACGATCTGCGCCACGTGCTCTACAAGACGTGCGCTCCTGTGGACGATCGCCGCACGTTGTTCTGCCAGTTCGTCGCCCGCAACGACAATCCCGATGACGACAAGGCCAAAGGCATCATCGCTGTGGATCGCACCGTGCAATGCGAAGACCGGGCTCTGCTCGAGCGGATGCCTTCGGACTTTCCTTCCGAGATAACCACGGAAGTTCACACCAGAAGCGACCGCATGACCTTGCAATATCGCCGCATCCTGGCCGAACTGGCCGCCGAAGCCGGTCCGGTGAGGCCCTGTCACCTGGGCGGGAGGCCGCTGGGGCGCGTAGTGAACCAGCCGAGCGCCCCGGAGCCCGCGGCCAGTGAGCACTTCGCGCCCGGTGAGACCGCCACGTTAAGAGGTACGCCTCGAGCGGGCGTTGCGGTCGGCATCGACAATGTGAGCCGTCGCTTCCGAAACGGGTTCCTCGCGCTGAGCAAGGTCAATCTCAAGATCGAAGCTGGGGAGATGGTCGCCGTCGTCGGCCCATCCGGCTGCGGCAAGTCCACGCTCCTCAAGATCGTTGCCGGGCTACTGTCCCCAACCGAAGGCGCCGTGGACTTTGGCGGGAGTCGTCCCGAGACCGGGTACGTCTTCCAGGACGCACATTTGTTGCCCTGGCGCACCGCCATACGAAATGTCGAACTGTTTCTCGAGGTTGATCGTGTCCGCAAACCTCAGCGCCGGACGCGGGCCCGAGCGGCCATTGAACTCGTCGGACTAGCCGACTTTGAGGACAGCTACCCGGCACAACTCAGCGGCGGCATGAAGATGCGGGTTAGCCTGGCCCGAACCCTCGCCACCGACCCTCAGTTGATGCTGTTCGACGAGCCCTTCGCCGCTCTCGACGAGATCACCCGCAATCGTTTGAACAACGACCTGATCCGGCTGCAGCGTGATCGGGGCGTAACCGGGGTGTTCGTTACGCACTCCATCGGTGAGGCTGCTTTCCTTGCCGACCGAGTTGCTGTGATGAGTCCAGCCCCGGGACGGATAGTTGGGATCGTCGATGTGCCCTTCGGTGACGATCGAACCCCGGCACTCCGCACCAGCACCGACTTCGCAGTCGTAGCCCGCAAAGTCAGTGAGATCATGGCCGCTCACGACCCGGCACACGAATGATCGACCGGCTGCGATCAATTGTCGCCAACGTGGCGCCCCAGGTGATCGTCTTGGCCGTCGTGATCTTCGTGTGGTGGGCGGCCGTCCGCGTCCTGGATCCGAAGCCGTTTATCTTCCCTTCGCCCGGCCGTGTTCTCAGCGCCACCGTCAACGACTCCGACCGCTTGTGGATCGGATTCAAGAACACGCTGTACGCCTCGGTCGTCGGGTTCCTCTTCGCCACAGCAGTAGGGGTAGGCGGTGCTCTGTTCCTCAGCCTTAGCCGCGTGCTCGAGCGGGCACTCTTCCCCTGGGCAGTGCTGCTCCAGACCGTCCCAGCCGTTGCAGTTGCGCCACTTTATGTCCTCTGGTGGGGGCCGGGACGCCAGTCAGTGATGCTCGTGGCCTTCACCATCACACTCTTCCCGATCCTTGCCAACAGCCTCGCCGGTTTGCGTTCAGCCGACGCGGCCCTTGTCGATCTGATCAGACTCCGGGGCAGGCGGCGAAACTCATGGTTTACGTTCTCAAAGATCCGCATCCCGAGTTCGCTTCCGTACCTGTTCACAGGGCTTCGGATCTCCGCTGGCCTCGCAGTCATCGGTGCCATCGTCGGAGAGATCGTGGTCGGCCGCGGCGGTTCCGAAGCCGGCCTCGGCTACTGGATTACGTTCGGCAGCACCCAACTAAAGACCGACTTCGTATTCGCGGCCATCGCAGTCTCCTCAGCACTGGGCATCACCTTCTTCCTATGTATTTCGGCGGTAGGGAACCGTGTGCTGAGGCACTGGCACGAGTCTGCCCGCATCGCGGACACCTGAGTATCGCAGACACCCTGAGTATCGGGGACAACTGAGCAATGCGCTCGATGCGCAAGACCCCCAGGATTTAGCTCCAACTCAACGGATGAATTAGCGTGACCGCGTAGGACTCGGTTCAACGCCGTCCCCACCCTGGAGCACATCATGACCACCCGTTTCTTCCAGAAGCCTGCACGCATCCGGAAGCCAGCACATGTTTGGATTGCGCTGTTGGCGCTGTTCGCATTGGTGGCATCCGCATGCGGCGATGACGACGACGCCACGCCTGCGGCTGACACCGCCAGTAACACTACAGCCGTCGATGACGCAGCGCCGGCGGCTGATGACGATGAGGCGCCGGCGGATGCGGACGCACCCGCACCGGCTGAAGAGGAGCCGACCGTGTTGGCAGGGATGACCGAGGTGTCGGTGCAGACCGACTGGTTCCCCTCGACCGACCACGCTGCGCTCTACGCCGCTGAGATGCTCGGACTGTTCGAGGAGCGCAACCTTGATGTCGAGATTCGCCCGGGCGGGCCCGGCATCCGAGCCGCCAACGACATTGTGACGGGCGCCGTCACGTTCGGCATGGCTATCCCCGAGAACGTCGTGCTGGCATCGGCCGAGGGTGCCGAGTTGGTCACATTCTTCGCCACCTACCAGCAGTCGCCTATCGGCTTTATGGTTCACGCTTCCTCGGGGGCCGACAGCCTGGATGATCTCGCCGAGGTGCAGGTCTTCCCCGGCCAGGTCTTCTGGGAGGTACTCAAGGCCGAGAACAACCTTGAGGTTGAGGAGATCGCCTTCGATGGCTCATTGGCTGCCTGGGGTGAGAACGAAGGATGGGGCGTGCAGGCATTCGCCACGACCAGTCCCCACTTCGCCCGACTCGCCGGCGCCGATCCCGTAATGCTGACCGCCACCAGCCTTGGGTTCCGCTCCTACGCCACGACGCTGTTCACCTCCGATGAGTATGCGGAGTCGAATCCCGATGTCGTGCGCGCTTTCACCGAGGCTGCACAGGCCGGACTCCAGTCGTTCCTTGATGATCCGGCACCAGTCATCGCTTACATCAACGAGATCTGGCCCGATTTCGAGATCAGCGTGGGTGAGGCGGCCTATGACGTCATGTCAGGTCTGGTTGTGAGCGACACGACCGACCAACTTGGCTTGGGCGCAATGGACGGTGCCGTATGGGACGATGTCGCCGAACGGATGTACGACGCCGGTGTTATCAGCACAGCTGTCAACGGCGCCGACCTTTGGACTAACGACTTCCTGCCTGCCCACGAGCCCATGACCACCGCCGCGCCCGATGAGATGATGGACTATCGGTGGGTGATGGTGACGGATCAGGCGGGCCTGGGTGATCAGGGCTTTAATGATCTTGCTTTTGCTGGCATCACCCAAGCAGCTAACGAACTCGGCGGCTCTGGTGATGTGATTGAGTCGAGCGAGCAAGCCCAATATGTGCCCAACCTGCAGCAATCAGTGGACGCTGGTGCATCGCTTACTGTCGGCGTGGGATTCTTGATTACTGACGCCATTGAAGAGGTCGCAGAAGCTAACCCAGACGCCAACTTTGTATTGATTGACGCGGTGGCTGACAATGCTCGAGGTTTCGATCCAGGTGAGCCGCTACCGAACGTTCAAAGTGTTCTGTATGCCGAACGTTCAAAGTGTTCTGTATGCCGAGCATGAGGCTGCTTACCTTGCTGGGATTATCGCTGGTATGACCACGCAGGCAAACAAGATCGGCTTTGTTGGGGGGATCGAGATTCCCCCGGTCGTTCGCTTCCTTACTGGCTTTGAGCAGGGTGTTGCTTCGGTTAACTCTGCTGCTGAAGTGACAGTCGCATGGGTCGGAGCGTTTGACGATCCAACGACTGGCAAGGAACTCAGCGGGGCGGCTTTTGATGACGGTGCTGACATCGTCTTTGAAGTTGCCGGACTCTCGGGACTTGGGTCATACGAAGAAGCCAAAGACAGAGGCGCAGGTCACTGGGTCATCGGCACCGACACTTGCAAAGACCAACTTGCTCCCGATAACTACTTGACTTCTGCCACCAAAGATGTAGCGGGCGCAGTCTTTAGAGCTGCCCAGCAAGTGGCTTCAATGGAGTTCACAGGTGGGGTCGCAACTCTGGGTCTCAACGGCGACTTTGTGGGCGTCTGTGAGGACACCTTCGGTGATCTTTCAGCTGACATCCAGGAAGCTGTCAACAGCGCTCGAGCAGCTATCAAATCTGGTGAGTTGACTGTTGAGTCAGGAGCTTAAGGAGGCACTTGCCTGCCATCTGAGGTGGCACGATCGCACGAATCCAGCAACCAGACAGTTGATGTAACGGCGACGCACGGCCGCCAGGCGACGCACGGCCGCCAGCCGGCAGTGCGCATGACAGCCATCACCAAGCGCTACCCGGGCGTGGTCGCAAATGATTCCATTGACTTTGTGGTGCAGTCCGGGAGCATCCACGGCTTGCTCGGTGAGAACGGAGCAGGCAAGTCGACCCTGATGAAGGTGTTGTTCGGTCTTACCAGAGCCACTGCGGGGTCAGTTGAAGTCAACGGCAAGCCGGTGAATCTGCACTCGGCCCGTGACGCCCTTGAGCTGGGGATCGGCATGGTGCAACAGCACTTCAGCCTGATCGCTGATTTCACGGTTGCCGAGAATCTCGTGCTTGGCAGTGAACCTCTTAGGCGTGGGTTGCTTGATCTAGATCGTGCCGGACAGCAGATCTCGGAATTGTCGGATCGTTACGGCTTCCGTCTCGATCCCACTAGTCGTGTTGGTGATCTTGCAGTTGGCGCGCGCCAGCGAGTCGAGATTCTTAAGGCTCTCTATCGAGGCGCCGAGGTATTGATTCTTGACGAGCCAACTGCGGCCCTTGCGCCTGTTGAAGTTGATGAGCTGGTGAGCTTGCTAAGGCGGCTGCGCGATCAGGGCCGCACCGTCGTATTCATCAGTCACAAGCTCAGCGAAGTCATCGATGTGTGTGACCGGGTAACAGTTCTGAGGCGTGGTCAAGTCGAGGGACACAGAGAGATCAGCAGAGTCGAGCGCAGCGACCCCGCTCGTCGGGAAGCGCTAGCAGCCGAGTTAGCGCGCATGATGGTCGGCCACGAACTCGAAGATCTTGGCCAGCAGGTTGCGTCCCGAAGCCCCCACTCCGAAAGCCGAGACACTTCGGGTGCCTCAGCAATGCAGCTATCGGGTGCGAGCGACGGCGGACGCCTCGGGCCACTCGACCTTCAAGTAAACGCAGGCGAGATCGTCGGAATTGCTGGCGTTGAAGGCAACGGTCAGACAGAACTTGTGGAACTTGTGGTCGGTGTGCGGCGCTGCCGCGCTGGATCGGTGTCTCTTGCCGGTATCGACGTGACTCGCTGGAGTGTGCGTCGCCGCTTGAACCGTGGAATAGCCCACATCGCCGAAGATCGACATGGTGCCGCGGTAACCGAAGGCCTTGACCTGGCACACAACGCCTCGCTCGGCTTCGAGGGTCGACCGCCCCTTTCACGGCGCAGCGTGTGGCTGTCGATCACCCAGATGCGCCGTCTCGCTCGTGGCCTCGTTCAGCGCTTCGGCGTTCAAGCGGTCTCGGTCAACAATCCGATGAAGAGTCTCTCGGGGGGCAATCAGCAGAAGTTCGTGGTCGGGCGTGAGCTAAGCCGAACCCCGAGGCTCTTCGTTGCAGCCCAACCCACCAGAGGCCTTGATGTCGCTGCTGCGGCGTTTGTTCACAAGGCTCTGCGCGAGCTGGCCAGTTCCGGAGTGGGAGTTCTGCTTGTAAGCCTTGACCTCACCGAGGTGCTAGCACTTTCGGATCGGGTTGTCGTTATGTCGGACGGACAGATCGCTGGTGAAGCAACCGCGGCTGACGTTGATGTGATCACTCTGGGCCGCTGGATGACGGGCAGCCGCGCCGACTCACGACGCCCAACCACAGCCGCGCCATGACAACAGTCAAAGAACGCCCCGGGCGCTCGGTATCAGTCGAGTTGCAGCGCACCCTTGACGACGCAGGCAGCACCGTTAGCCGTATCGCCGCCAATGAACTCGCCCGAGGAGCGGGCCGGGCAGTAGCGATCTTTGTTGCCACCGTCGCGGCAGCCCTGTTGCTGGCTGCGCCGCTCATCATCGCCGCTGGATCCGATCCCATCACGGCCTATCGCGCCCTGTACGAGGGCAGCCTCGGAGGGCAGCGTCCCCTCGCAGAGACGCTCGTGTCGATGACGCCGCTGCTGTTTGGCGGCCTCGCCGTAGCGATCGCCTTCCAGGCAGGCCTCTTCAACATCGGTGTCGAAGGCCAGCTCGTAGCCGGTGGCATAGCGGCCGGCATCGTCGGGGTGAAGCTGTCGTTGTGGGCACCGATGCACGTGGCAGTGGCAATGCTCGCGGGGGCGGCCGCTGGTGCGTTGTGGGCCCTGATTCCTGCAGTCCTCAAGGCCTGGCGAGGTGTGCATGAGGTGATCACCACGATCATGATGAACTTCGTGGCGTTCAGCCTCTCGCAGTTCCTGGTGAAACCGGGTGGTGCCCTCGTGGGCGAGATCCCCACCGGCACCGAGCCGATCGCCTCTACAGCCGAGCTGCCACGAATCTGGTCACCAACGCGTCTTCATCTCGGCATCGTCGTGGCCCTCGCCGTCGCCGTGGTGTGCTGGTACTTTATCTACCGCACCCCCGGTGGCTACCGCTTCCGGGTCGTGGGCGCCAACCCCATCGCGGCTCGCTTCAACGGCATCTCCGAGAGTCGCGTGATCGTGCAAGCGATGCTGCTATCGGGCTCGCTCGGAGGACTCACGGGAGCGGTGGAAGTACTCGGCACACACCGCCGCTACCTCGACTCATTCTCACCCGGATACGGGTTCGACTCCATCGCAGTAGCCCTACTCGGCATGCTGCACCCGGTTGGTGTTGCAGCTGCGTCCTTCTTCTTTGGATTGCTACGAGCCGGTTCCACCCAGCTACAGCTCGAAGCTGGGATCAGCCGCGACATGATCACAGTCATCTCAGGACTCGTAGTGGCGTGTGTCGCAGCACGTTTGTTGCTGACACGCCGCCGTGAGATCACACCATCCGCCGATGCTTGAGACAGCCGTGCTTGAAATGCTTGAGACAGCCGTGCTTGAGATCATCGACATGAACTGGGTTGCCCAGGGCATCCGGCTCTCGGTGCCTCTGATCTTTGCTGCACTCGGCGGCCTCTTGAGCGAACGGGCCGGGGTCATCAACATCGCCCTTGAAGGCAAGATGCTCTTTGGAGCGTTTGCCGGCGTGGCCGTCACCTGGTGGACAGGCGCCAACCTTGTTGGCCTGATTGCAGCGCTCGCTGTAGGAGCGGCTGTCGGCTGGGTTCGCGCCTGGTTCTCGATCACGGTTCGAGCGAATCAGATCGTCTCAGCGACCGCTATCAACCTGTTCGCCCTCGGTGTGACCGCGGCGCTGATCCCTGCAATCTGGGAGGGCGGCCGTGCCAACACCCCCGGCGTAGATCGCTTCCACACTTTCGCCATGCCGTTGCTCAGTGATCTGCCCCTAGTAGGCACTGTCTTCTCACGTCTCAGCTGGTTCGATTACGCAGCTCTTGCGCTCGCACCGCTCGTGTGGGTGGCGTTGTGGCGCAGCCCGTTCGGATTGCGCTTACGGGCATGCGGCGAATCGCCCGAGGCAGCCGCCTCCGTCGGGGTTGACGTCATCCGAACCCGCTATGTCGCCGTAATGCTCGCCGGGGTGTTTGCAGCTGCGGGCGGTGTGTACCTGTCGCTGGTGCAGAACGGTTTGTTCCAGCGAGGCATAACCAACGGCCGGGGCTTCCTGGCTCTAGCAGCAATGATCTTCGGCAAGTGGCGCCCCCTGCCGGTGCTCGCAGCCTGTCTGCTATTCGGGATGGCCGACGCCTACCAACTACGCGCACAGTCGAAGTCCGATCTACCAGTCGAACTGTTCCAGGCGCTTCCTTATCTGGTGGGTCTGGTGACGCTGGTGTTCGTTGGACGTGCAGTCGCACCCGCAGCAATCGGGCGTGTCTACATCAAGGACTGAGCCAGACACGACCAACCCTAAGAGATTCCAAGTCAGACACTTCCCAGAGCCATACCCGGCGACGGCGTCCATGCGAGTGTCAGACGAATGAACGATTCGGCGCTTGAGCCGAGATACTCACCGCAGCACTCAAGCATTCACAGGAGGCTCGAACAGTGCAGATAGCCATCCAAACACCCCCCGAACACACCGACTATTCGAGACTTAAGGACATCTGGCAGACCGCCGATGACGTTGGTTTCGCTGCAGGGTTCACCTTCGATCACTTCGTCCCGCTCAATCCAGGTGCGCGCCCGCAATTGCCCGGTGGTATCCCCGATGGCCCCCAACTTGAGGGCTGGATGACCTTGGCTGCGCTCGGTGCCGCCACTAAGCACCTTGATGTCGGCACCCTGGTGACAGGTGTCACCTACCGGCACCCTCTGCTGCTCGCAAAGATGGCAGTAACGCTTGATCACGTGACCAACGGGCGTGCCCTGCTCGGTTTGGGTGCTTCCTGGCACGAAGCCGAGCACGCCATGTATGGCTTTGACTTCCCTGCGGTGGGTGATCGCATGGTGATGCTTGAAGAGACACTTGATGCGTTCAAACAGTTGTGCAACAGCGATAACCCTGTCAACTACGAGGGCCGGTTTGTGCAACTCAAAGACGCCGTGTTTGACCCGAAACCTCTGCGATCGAGCGGGGTGCCTCTGCTCGTCGGAGGTAGCGGCGAGCGCTTGAGACGTATCACTGCTCGCCGGGCCGACTGGTACAACGGGTTCTGGGCACCCTGGGAATGGCCAGAAGTCAACGACGGTCTCGATGCGCAACTCGCGCGAGCCGGACGCAAGCCGAGCGATCTATTGCGGACCGCATTTGTGTTCTCCGAATTGAGCGGCAACCCAGACAAGATCGAGCGCCTTGTGAAGTTGTTCCAGGCCACCCGGGGCGGAACCATCGAAGAGGTTTGTGCTCGCTTTGTTGCTGGCACGCCCGAAGAGATGATCAGCGTGCTTGAGTCGTACGCAGTGGCAGGAGTCGACATGGTGATCCTCAACATCCGCACCTCCCAAGGCGCCGCCGAGGTAGCCGCACTTGGTGAGCAGGTATTGCCAGTGTTTGAGCGCCGCTTCCCTTAGACACTCCGGTCTCTGTGTTCCGGTTTCTATAGACGGCAGGAGGGGCCGTGAGTGATAACACCGCAGGGTTGTTGATCACCGGTGCAGCGATTGTGCCTTGTGACGGTTCAAGAACAGTGTTCGTGGGCAATGTGGAGATAACTGGCAACCGCATCACTGCCATAACGAGACACTCCAGCCACCGCTCCCAATACACAGCGACTGCAACTGAACCGCAGACACTTGAGGGGTCAACCCTTCAGACGCGTCCCCCCGAGTTCCGGGTTATCGACGCGTCCGGGTGCGCTCTAATCCCTGGCTTTGTCAATGCTCACACTCACACACTTCTCGAGCGAGGTGTGTTTGAAGACATGGACTTCTTCACCTGGCTCGAAGACTTCGCCTTACCCAAAGACATGGCCTATGAACCACGTCATCAGCGTGCCGGGTCGTTGTTGTGTCAGGCCGAGATGATCGCCAACGGCACCACCAGTTTCATTGACATTTTCCGGTTCCCCGCCGAAGCAGCAGATGTAGCAGTGGGTTCGGGATTGCGTGCCACTATCAGTCCCCAGACAGTGGAGATGCCTGCGGGTGCAGGCGAAACGCTGCAATCAAGCGAGGAGTTCATCGACAACTGGCATGGCCGCCACCCCAGGGTGCGGGCATGGTTCGGCCCGCACTCGCTGTACACGGTCTTGCCCGAGACATTTGTGACGATGCGAGAGCGTGCCAACGCGTTGGGCATCGGCATCCACACTCACCTTGCTGAAACGCGGGGCGAGACGGCTCGTGTTCGTGAACTCAGCGGTGGGCTAACGCCCGTTGGGTGGCTGGATCGCCTGATCGGCCTCGGGCCAGATGTTGTCGCTGCTCACTGTGTTGAACTCAACGACGAAGACCTAGAACTCGTGGCGACGAGCGGTGTAGGTGTAGCGCATTGCCCCACATCAAACATGAAGCTCGGCAATCGCGCCGCGCGGATCCCTGAGTTGCTAGCCGCTGGTGCCACCGTCGGTCTCGGCACCGACTCGATAATGACCAACAACAACCTTGATCCCTTTGAGGAGATGCGTCAGGCGGGGTTGCTGGCGCGCTTCACGAGCAGTGATCCAGCAGCAATTCCCGGGATCGACCTGCTGGAGATGGCAACTATTGGCGGGGCTCGAGCACTCGGACTCGCCGATGAGATCGGCAGCATCGAAGTCGGCAAGCTCGCCGATCTTGTAGTGGTCGGCCTTGATCAACCTCGTGCATGGCCAGTGGTCAGCGACGGTGACGGTGGCAACGTGATCGAACAGCTGGTCTGGTCGTGCTCGGGTTCGGACGTTCGTTACGCGATCGTGGATGGCAATGTGCTGCTAGATGACCGCCGTCATGTGACGCTTGATCTCGCCGAGATCGCCGACCTAGCAACAGCGGAATCCAGACACCTGCTGTCTAAGGCAGGTTCGCTCGATTATGTACTGAGCCGGTACCGCGGTGACTCAACGCCGTCGACCCGCACAACGAGAGATGCTGTATGAACACGACAGGAAGAAACAAGAAGTAGAAGAGCGGCACTCTGAATCTGGAACCGGACCAATACGATCAAACGAGGCGATGACATGTGACTGACCTGGTTGTTCGTGGTGGGGTCGTCGTCGCTGATGCCGGCTCAGCGCCCGTCGTTGCAGACGTTGTGATTGATGGCAGCCGTATAGCTGCCATCTGCCCCCCGAACGGCCGCATTTCGGCTAGCACGGAAGTTGACGCTTCGGGTTGCCTGGTGATTCCCGGTTTGGTGCAAGCACACATTCACCTGTGCCAGACACTGTTCCGGGGACTCGCTGATGACATGGAAGTAATCGAGTGGTTGCGTCGGCGAGTCTGGCCGCTCGAGCAAGCACATGACCGCGCTTCACTTCACGCCTCGGCAATGCTCGGTGTGGCCGAGTTGCTCACCGGAGGCACCACGTCGGTGCTCACTATGGAGTCTGATCGTCACACCGGTGCCGCCTTCGAAGCCGCCGCGACTCTCGGCATCCGTGCCACGATCGGCAAGGCCCTGATGGATCGCTACGAACCGGGCACCGAGATGGAGGTCGCCGACCCGGACACTGCTTGGGCAGAACAACTGCGACTCGTTGACACTTGGCACAACCACAGCGAGGGCCGCTTGCGGGTTGCGCTTTCGCCGCGAGGCCCGCGCAATGCCACGCCTGAGACCTGGCGTCGCTGTGTTGCCCTAGCCGATGAAGCCGACCTGCGTCTTCACACCCATGTCAACGAAAACCAGGTGCAAGCCGACTTGCTTGGAGCGTCGCCAGAGGGGCGTGATCTTGAGGCCCTCAACTCGTGGGGCGCACTGTCGCCTCGGCTGGTGATGGCACATGCCGTGTGGCTTAGCGGTAAGGAGCGAGACCTCGCTCGCAGACATCGCCCGCACGTGTGTCACTGTCCATCGTCAAACTTGAAGCTGGCATCGGGGCTGGCACCGATCCCCGGCTACCTCGACGATGGCCTAAACGTTGCGCTCGGCGCAGATGGTGCCCCCTGCAACAACCGCCTCGACGCGTTTGAGGAGATGCGCCTCGCTGCCTTGATTCACAAGCCGGCTGCCGGCCCGAGAGCCGTTCCCGCACGTACTGCTTTCGAGATGGCCACGATGGCTGGCGCTCGTGCCCTGGGTCTCGCTGCTGAGATCGGCAGTCTCGAAGTTGGCAAGCGGGCCGATGTAGTGGTGTTGCGACGTGACGGCTTGCACAACTCGCCACTCGGCGGTGCCGACGTGTTCTCTCAGATTGTCTATGCACATCGCGCCAGTGACGTAGACACCGTTGTTGTAGATGGACAGCTAGTCGTCGCCGAAGGCCGCCTGCTAACCGGCAACGAGTCAGCCATTCGCGCCGAAGCAGAAGCCCAACAATCCGCCCTAGTCGCCCGAACCAACCGAGCCAGCTAGGGCGTTGCTAACTCCAGTAGCACTCAACCCTGCAACGGTCGCAACTCAACAGGACCCTCACACGCTTGCGCAGCCTGCGTTGCCCACTCAAGCGCCTCTTCATGGCTTGCAGCTTCGATGATCCAGAATCCACCCATCCGTGCTTTCGAGTCGCTGTACGGGCCTTCGCGAACCGACACGTCCGCGCCACCACCATGTACCACGGTTGCCGAACTCGCAGGCTGAAGTCCGCACGCAAATCGCAGAACGCCGTGCGCCTCGAGGTCGGCGTTGAAACTCCCAACCTGTGCGATCTGCCGTTGCGCATCTTCCGAGGAGAAGTCGATCTCATACTCATCGTCGTGCCATACAGACAGCAGGTACTGAGCCATATCGTCTGTCTATCGTCAAACCATTTAGTGACCGGGCGCAATGCAGAGGCAAGAATCAAGCGCATGAAGATCACCGGTGTGACTCTCGACGCGGTCGGTGCTCCGCTGCGAGTTGAGACGCTTGACCTTGCCGCCCCCAAAGAGGGTGAAGTACTCGTGAGGATGCGAGCCGCAGGAGTGTGCCACAGCGATCAACACGTCGTGACGGGTGCTCACGGAGCCGAGTTGCCCTGCGTGTTGGGTCACGAAGGCGCAGGCGATGTCGTTGCGGTCGGCTCCGGTGTCAGCTTCGTGCAACCGGGCGATCGGGTCGCCCTCAACTGGCTACCAAGTTGCAAGACCTGCTTCTACTGCCGTCGCGGCAAGCATCACTTGTGTCGAGAGGTGATCGGCCCCCTGTGGGAGGGCTTCATGCTCGACGGAACGAGCCGACTTTCCCGTGACGGTGAACTGATCTATCACTACTCGGGTGTGTCCACCTGGGCAGACCACATGGTGGTAGCCCAACAGTGCTGCACCGTGATCAACCCGGCAGTGCCCTACGAGGTGGCCGCACTAGTCGGCTGTGCCGTGTCGACCGGAGTCGGCGCAGCCTTGCACCGGGGCCAGGTCAGCCACTCCGATCGGGTCGTGGTGGTTGGTGCCGGTGGGGTAGGGCTCAGCGTCATCATGGGAGCCGCCATGGCCGGAGCCCGCCGCATCATCGCAGTGGATCGAGAGCCAGCAGCGGGCGCAATGGCCATGTCACTCGGAGCTACCGACTTCGTGGTGGCAGATCACACGGCGATAGATCAGGTTCACGAGATGACCGGCGGGCTTGCCGCCGACATCGTGTTCGAAGCTGTCGGCAACCCCAATCTCCAGCAGGCATGGATACAAGGCGTCCGGTCGGGCGGCACCCTGGTGCTCGTCGGGATCGGAGACACAGCAGCGACCGCATCGTTCAACAGTGCGGAGTTAACACGTATGGAGAAGACCATCAAGGGCAGCTACTTCGCTGCGACCGATGCCGAAGGAGCGATCATCGACCTGTGTGACGCTTACCTTGAGGGTCGTTTGCCGGTTGATCGACTCATCTCCAAACGAGTCGGCATTGATCGAGTACACGACGCTGTTGAGGCGATGCTCACCGGCACCGAAGGCCGAGCCGTCATCACCTTCGACTAATAGACCCACCGACTGATCGAACCGTTGATTGAGTCGGCGACTGATCTGACCGATGTAACTGTACGAACGAGAACCTGCTGAACCAGGGGGTCACCGGTCGGTGGGTTCAAGCAGTCCGGTCATGGCCGCGAAGTCGGCTTCGAAGGCATGCGCTGCTACATGCAGACAAAGTCAGTCTGGCTAGCAACCAACCCCAACCAACCCAACCCCTTCCCACCTGACCCATACGTGGCACAACTACTAATCGCCATATAGATTAGTAATTCGAATGGTCGCCACAGCCCAGGAGTCTCAGGGTAGGGATGTCGATGAAGAAGCCGCTACAGCCTCCCGACTGGAGGAAACTGCTGGTTGACGCCGTCAAGGATGACCCAAACCGGCTCCTGAAGTTGATCCCGCTCGGCAGCGCTGTCGATTACAAGGGTCGCTACCTGCATTGGGATCAAATGCGGTACCGGCAACCACCAGATGGCCTCTCACTTCATGAGTGGTGGGCCGTTACCCGTTGGACCCGTGATGCACAAGCACGAACTCTGCCGTTCGCGGCTGCAAGCGGCAGGCACTTCCGGCTGACCATCGTTGATCAGATCCAGGAGGCGACACATCGCATCGATCAGAGGGCAAGCGGCAATCTTGCTGGAGACGTGGCTATTACCACCGTCGGATCGAAAGACCACTACCTGGTGGCTTCGCTAGTTGAGGAAGCCATCACCTCAAGCCTGCTTGAAGGCGCTGCAACGACGCGCCGGGCTGCCAAGTCACTCCTTCGGCAACGGCGCCCACCTCGAAGTCATGCCGAACGGATGGTGTTGAATAATTTCAGAGCGATGTTGAACTGCTCGGAGTTGGCCCAATCCGGTGAACCTCTGACACCGCAAGATGTCATGGAATTACATCGTGTTGTCACAGCCGGCACTCTCCGACATGAGTCTGACGTCGGTCGCTTGCAGCAGGCGGGCGAAGAACGAGTTCAGGTCGTGTGGGGAAACGGTCAAGTACTTCATCATCCACCACCTGCAGAGCAGTTACCCGAACGCCTTGAGCAGTTGTGCGCATTCGCCAATGGGCAACTCGGCGATGGCTTCCTACATCCCGTGATTCGCTCAGTGTTGCTGCACTTCTGGATTGGCTATGACCATCCGTTTGTTGATGGCAACGGCAGAACAGCAAGGGCGCTGTTCTATTGGTTGATGCTGAGATCGGGATACTGGCTCGCCGAGTACATCTCAATCTCAGCTGTACTTCGCAAGGCGCCTGCCCAGTACGTTCGCTCGTACTTGTACACGCAGACTGACTCTGAAGACGTCACCTACTTCGTACTCCACCAGTTGCGAACGTTGGAACGGGCTATTGATGACCTGGAGACGTACCTGCGTCGCAAGACCAGAGAGATCAAGGCCATCGAGGACTTGCTGCAAGGAGTCACGAGCCTTAACCACCGTCAACTAGGCGTCATTGGCAAAGCACTACGCGACCCTGACGCAACGTTCACGATCGCTGGCCATCAGGACCGGCATAGGGTCGTTTATCAGTCGGCTAGGGCTGATCTGCTCGCGCTTGAGGTTCTCGGCTTGTTTAAGCGCGAAAAAGTTAGTCGGCACTTCGAGTTCACTGCTGTGACAGGCTTGCGTCGCAAGCTGAAAGAACTCGCCGCCCGATCGACTACCTGAACTACTAATCGACTACTAATTATCTACTAATTTAGTAGTTGGAGCCCTAGAGGGTGGGCAACAACTCGTCTAGTAGGGCACCGAAACGCTCCGCTGCCGCGTCGGCTGTCTCTATCACTTCGGTGTGTGACAGAGGTGCGTCAGAGAATCCTGCGGCGAAGTTCGTGCATAGGGAGATCCCGAGCACATCGGCACCCATGTGACGTGCCGCTGTTGCCTCAGGAGCAGTTGACATTCCCACCAGGGAGCCGCCAAGGGCTTTGGCCAGGCGGATCTCTGCTGGCGTCTCAAACATGGGCCCGTGGAACCAGAAGTAGACACCCTCTTGCAACACCTGGCCCAACCGTGCGGCTGCCTCATGAGCTAGGCGGCGAAGCGCGGGCGTGTAAACGTCAGTCATATCCGTGAAGCGAGGACCGAGGCGCTCATCGTTGTCTCCAGCAAGCACGCTGACACCCGCAAGGTTCACATGATCGGCAATCAAGGCGAGGTCACCAGGCTTCATCGATTCACCGCAGCATCCTGCGGCATTCGTGAGCATCACGACCCGGCAACCAGCCATGACGGCTGTACGGATCGCGAAGGTGATCACATCAGGAGCGTGACCCTCATAGGCATGCGCCCGCCCCGACAGGAGCAACACATTGTTGCTTCCCAGACGCGTGGAGTAGGCCGTACCGGCGTGCCCGACAGCGGTGGGTATCGGGAACCCCGGCAGGTCGCGATACGAAACGGCCACTGTGTCGTCAAGACGATTGGGGTAGCCGCCCAGCCCCGATCCCAATACGACCACCACGTCGTGACGCTCTCGCCCCGTCGCACTTGCCAGTGCTGCCGCTGTTGACTTCAGCCGTCCATAGAGGTCAGTCATCGATCATCCTCGCCCCCGATCCTGGTATCTGGATGCACATCTAATCGCATCGTGGTTGTGACCCGCCATGGGACAAAGTGCTCCGAAGGCAGCAACCGTTGAGGCTGGCACGCACAGCTAACACACCCGGAGCGAGATCGCGGCGGCGTCACTTCGTGCCTCAAGACAGCGTCTCACCATGTGGGGCGGGTGAGCACCCCACCGTCAACCACCAGGTCAGCTCCGGTAATCCAGCGAGCTAGGTCAGAGCACAAGAACACGCAAGCATCGCCGACATCCTCAGGTGTTCCCAGCCGCCCGAGCGGTACGGCAGCGTGCCAGCGCTCGACACCCTCGGGCCAGTCCTCAGACAGACCCTCGCGATCGATCAGCCCGGGTGAAACGCTGTTGACGCGAATCCCAAGCGGCCCGTAAGCACCAGCCGCAGCTCTGGCATGCATAACCAGCCCCGCCTTCGCAGTCGCATAGTGACCATGAAAGTCGGTGGGATGGCGCGCCTCGATCGAGGCGATGTGAACGATTGATCCTCCGTTGCCCAAGGTCGCCATCGCCTCGGCAGCGGTGTGGGTCAGGCGATGAACAGCCGACAGGTTGGTGTCGATCATCTCTGTCCACTCGGCATCGCTCATTCGACTGAAGTGGACGACCGGCTGGATGCCAGCGTTGTTGACCAGACTATCAACGCGTCCATAGGTCTCAAGCGCTGCCCCGACGACATGTGCAGCAGCATGGGGACGGGTCAGGTCAGCGGTCACAACCTCTACGGGATCACCGTCGCTATCAACGAGATGGTCGACAGCCGACGAGCGAGTGTGAGCGACGACTGTCGCACCCGCAGCTATCAGACGCCGAGCAATGCCAGTACCAATGTTGCCGCCTACACCAGTGACGACGATGACCCGACCACTCAAGTCCAATAGTTCCTTCGGTGCCCCTAGCGGTCTTGTCACGGCGTCTTGACGGTGGTTCTCGTTAAGCGCTCAATGTCGGTAATCGCATCTGGGTATTGGCAGATGAGTTCACCGGCGTCGGCAAGTTCAAAGCCTTGATGATCAAACGGAGGAGCCATGGTCGTGCCGACCAATGACCACTCGCCGGTCGTCTCCGCCGCCATCCACACTCCCGTTTCGGCTACCACCACTGGACGTTGACCCGCCGCAAGATCAGGCCCCAACACCGGATGCTCAGCCAATCCCGAGGGTTTAAGCAACAACATCTGTACCGGCGCGCCGCAGTAGTGATGCCAAAGCTCAGGTGAACTCAGGCGATGCAGCGCTGAGAAATCACCTGGTGTCATCAAGTAGTAGATCACCGACGAGTTGGCGTCGCGAAAGCTCTGAGCCCACATCCCACCCTCGCCCTCAAGTGGCACAAGGTCGAGAAGTTCTACGACCTCGCTAGCTCGCATCCGCGCAACTTTTGATCACTTCCGAGCCGATCGCGCTCACGCAATCCACCGATCGGGCTCGAACAAACCAGGCAGTGAGATGCGCAGACGGTCAGCTTGCTAAACGCTTTGAGCGCTGTGTTGTGTCTGCGAGTGTCTTGGCCATGTCAACCGTCAGGACCTCACCGGCTTCGACCACCTTGCGTCCCGCGACCCAAACCGCCGAGACAGCTTCAGTTGATCCCGACCAGACAATGCGAGATAGCGGGTCATCCTCTCCCTCGATCACAGGATTGAGCGCAGGAGAGTCAGCCGATAAGGCAACCATGTCTGCCCAATATCCCGGAGCAAGTCGACCAAGATCAGATTCTCGACCGATTGCGGTAGCAGCCTCCGCAGTCGCCATAGCGAGAGTCTCGGATGCGGTGAGCGTCTCCGCACGGCAGGAACGGATTCTCGCGAACCTGATGGCGGTGCGCATCTCCTCGAAGAGGTCGAGCCGGTGATGCGAAGCGGGTCCATCGGTGCCGATTGCAACCGTCAAACCAGCGGCTCTCATGTCCATAACTGGTGCAACCCCCGATGCGTGTTTGGCATTTGAGCAGGGGCAGTGAACCACGGCGGTGTCGTTGCGGGCGAGCAACTCAATGTCGTCACCGGAGAGCCACACGCCGTGAGCCGCGATCGTCCTGCCTTCGAGCAGTCCCAGCGACTCAAGATACCGGGGAGCGCCCAGTCCACCAGATCGCTCCCGTACCGCGGCGTCCTCCCACTCCTGTTCTGCCACGTGAATGTGGATGGGCATGCCTGTCTCGGCTGCACACTCCGCTACTCCGGCGAGACACTCTCGTGACAGCGAGTAGGCGGCATGGGCGCCGATGCCTACATAGATCTGGCTGCTGTTAGCCCACCGTTGATGTAGTGCAACCATCTCGTCGAGTTGATCTTGCCAGGCGCCCAGCCCACCTAGTTCAGATGCTTCGATCACCCCGGGTGTCACCAGGCATCGTAAACCCGCTTGTTGTGCACCTTCGGCGAGTGTCTGTCCGCTGAAGTACATCTCAACCGAGGTCGTGATGCCATTACATAACAACTCGGCGGCACCGAGCCGCATGCCGGCACGCACATCGTCTGGTGTGAGTTTGGCTTCTCGAGGCCACATCACTTCATGCAGCCACCGGTCGACCGGTAAACCTTCACCAGCACCCCGCAACAACACCATCGGTGTGTGACAGTGAGCGTTGATCAACCCAGGCATCAAAATGCCACGAATCCGATGCTCAGTGATCCCGGCACCAGTCAGATCGGGTGCCTCCGAAGCAGCCCCGCACCAAGCAATCCGCCCATCGCTCCCAACATCAACAACACCGTCAACAATCGGTTCAGACCGCTTCAAGCCGGCACCGTGCCGGGCCGCACCACCCATAGGCGCAACCACATCGCACAGATACCGATCCATTACACGACAACCCTATGGCCGAGAGTTACCACTCTGGTCTGCGAGCTTCGCGGCGAGACTTACCGATCGGCTGACACCGATACCTACCGCAACTGAGAAAGGCAGTGGCTTGGCTCCCTTATCCGTCAAAGGGGTTGCGAAATTGGGGTTGGTGGAGAGTCTTGGCTCAGAGGTGCGCGTCGTAGCCAGTGATGCGAGTCGGCGACATCATCCGCGCGATCTTGTGTTCTCTTAATCATGCGGTGACGAGAAGCACACTCAGGCGCTCCCTCTGCCCGTCATGACTCTCCACATAATCCTGTGCGTCTTCGAAAAGATCCCTGCTCACCTCGAATGTAGCTCGACACATGCCGATGCAGTTGACAAGCTCGCAAATGTCTGACATATTCAGAACCCGCTCGGAGCAAGCTGGCCACGTCAGGACCAATCAAGTGATCACACGGTTTGTAGCAATTGTCCTCACGGCGACAGTCCTGTCACCAACGGTGGCGCCGAGTGCGGATGAAGAATCCGGGGAGTCGTTCGCAGCCGTGGCCTCTCCTGAGGCCGTACCCGATGACTCCCCCGAGCACTGCGTTCTAAGGCTTCCACAGAGCAACAGCGTTACGGCGCTAAGCGCCAGTACGACGTCAACCTGCTTTGACGATTACGACAAGGTGATGGATCATGTGGGCGGCCTGACCCGTGCCACAGCGTCCTCGTCGCAGCCCGACAGGATCATCGGAGTCCACTTTCAGCAAGAAGACTTCAAGGGCGATTCGATCACAGTCGTGGGGAAGGACTGTGCAGGTGGGGGCATCACTCTCACATACACCAAGTGGAACAACTGGATCAGATCAACGGCGAACGGTTGCGACCGAATCGAACACTTTGACGACAGTGACCACTACGTCTTTGACGGTGAAGTAGAAGCCACTCTCGGTATTGGCGGCAACCTCGCTCGACTCAAGGCAACAACATCAGGCATCCTCTACAAAGGCAACATGAACCCCTCACTTCGAGTGGTTGCCCTAGAGGTCAATCAGGTCATACAAACCTGGGACGGTCTAGTACCTGGTGAAACTAGTTCCATCCCGTTAATCGCCGGAAACCGAACTGTAGTGCGCGCGTTCGTGGAACCCAAGAGTAGCAGCGTTACTGAGGCCACCATTTACGCTCAACTATACATCAAACGTCCTGGACAACAAGATGTAGGGACAGTCTTACCGTATACCGGAAAGGGAGTGCTTAACGACAATACTGTTCCAGTCGATCCGATCGTTAATGTAGACCACAACGGAGAATCGAGACGACATAAGTTTCACTCTGCAATCAACTTTCTACTGCCGGAGGCGTACCTCCACGGAGACAATGTCACATTAGAGTTGAGGCTTCCCGGTCAGGATGTAGTCTGTACTGAGGCATCAGTTCCCACCAATACGTGCTCGTAAAATGTCGCATTCACCACAACCTACATTCCACATATCAATCTCATAGGACTGCAGACGCTGAACAGTGCAAGCACACCGACAGAGGCTGAACTTGATGAGCAGGCTGCACGCATTAGATCCATGTTCCCTGCCCAACATATAGGCGTGACGGTAACCCTAGATGATCCTGGATTTGAAGAGAAGGGCATAGATACAACTGGTCTAACGGATGTCGAGAAGCCCAGCGTAAGTGATGCACATGGAATACTCAAGGATCTACGAAGCCTAGTCACGAGCGGCAAGGGTGAGGTCTACCTTGGCGTTCTTTCAGGGAATCCACCGGATGACACGGCGGGACTGGCGACGCGTCCGTCTAACCCCAGCTCCATTCCAACCTCTGTTGCCGTCTGGTATACAAGTGATGTTGACTATAAGTTTGAATCGGGCCACGCTAGAAATCGAGGTTCACATGAATTTGGCCATGTGCTTGGACAGGGACACTCGCTGGATGATGACGGACACACGTTGTGTGAAACAGTCGAAGAGGGTGAGATACCGGAGACAGGTGACCCACATCCATACATTCGCAATATAGGAGGAAAGGAGTGGGCGCATCTCGGATTTGAGACCGATCGGCTTGGCCACATTGTCCCAGACACCGAGGTGTGGGGCATCGACATGAGACTGCTATATGAAGGTCTCTATAGCATATTCTCGGGCGACATTCTTCAGAATTTTGAATCGATGGCGATCGTCAATCCGGATGACGTATTCGCGTTAATGAGCTATTGTAACAAAACCGGAAGCTCACAGCGAAGATGGGTGAGTGCAGCTACGTACACGGACTTTCTTACGGTGATAAACTCCGTCAATGAGTGGTCACCGCCTCCGATCGGGGGTCTATCAGATGATAGAGAATTGCGCACATACGACTTGTTTTATGGGTCTGTCGTAGTAGATGATCAAGGCAAAGTAGTGGAAGCTACGCTGGACTACCTTGATCAGAATCAAACAGCTGCAAGTGTAGATGTCCCCACTTACTCCACCGGACACCTTGAACTTCGACTGATTTCCGAAGATGGAGAAACAATATCCTCCGAACGATTTAGCCCTATCTGGGACACCACAATACCAATGCCACTCGATGGTATCGCTGTTTCGATGTCGTCGAGTGACTGCCGGGATGTGCCGTGGTGCAACCCGACACGTCCAGAGAACAGGCGTCACAATTGGCTGGTAGCGATTGTAGACCCTCGGGAGTACTCCCAGTTTGAGATCTGGGATGGAAAGACTTTGCTCAAATCCGAGAAGATTCAGCACTCTAGTGTTCGTGTCAAGAACTATGCAGAGTTGAGCGTAGCAGAATTGGCTGCGGACACTTCGGTATTGACACTTCCGGACGTCACGATCAGCGGCATTGAAGAAGGCATGATTGTCTGGGATGGTATGTACTCCGTGGCGGCAACTGTCGAGGCGTGGGCGTCTGTTGCCGAAGAGACAAAGCAGAGCATAGAACCAAGTAATGTGACTTGGTCAAGCAGCATTGACGGATCATTGGGTACTCACGCAGACTTGGTGATTGCGGCGAGTGACTTAAGTCACGGGGTACACACGATCACAGCAACGGCGACAGGTCCTGACGGACGCAAAGGCAGCTCCTCAGTGAAGATCTATCGAGTTGATAGTGCTGCCGGGCTCATTCCAATTGACGACAGCTACTCAGCTGAAATGGATAAGAGCTACACGTTTGATGTGCTTGCCAATGATCTGTCACTTCGTGGCAGCAATATCTATAGCAAGAGTTTGACTATATCTTCTGCGCCGACTCGCGGAACTGCCCGTATCGTGGAACGCAACAGCAAGAAGCAGATTGAGTACACAGCAGGAGTTGTCCTCTCGGGTGAGGACTCCTTTACCTATCGGGTCTGTGACGCCGCTACGAATGCATGCGTTGAGGGTCAAGTAACTGTAGCCGTGAGTGGATGCACGATGATCGGCACGGATAAGAAGGACGGTCTTCGTGGCACAAATGGAGCTGACATCATCTGTGGTCTGGGCGGAAATGATGTCATTTACGGGAGTGGTGGCGATGACATCATCTACGGTGGCGACGGCAACGACACCATTCATGGGAATGACGGCGATGACACCATTTACGGTGGCGCCGGAGACGACACCGTTAATGGTGATGGCGGTGTTGACACGCTTCACGGTGGTGCTGGAGCGGACACGATCCGTGGTGGCTCAGGTCACGACAAGCTATTCGGCGATAGCGACAATGATGTACTCATTGGCGATGGCGGTACTGACACCGTTGACGGTGGCAACGGATTTGATAGGTGCGATGCGGAGTTCGTGAGCAGTTGTGAGGGTCCTGTAGGGTTTCCACCGCCGAATCCTGGACCCGGCCCAGGACCGAGGGGTTAGTAAACCTGGACTCCTACGCTGTGGGTTTCCTGATGGAGCTGCGGTCTCGCTGTCACGACCTTGGTTGGTCGGGGACTAAATGAGCCTGAAATTGCTGGTTCCGGACTGATCTATCGACGAGACGGACGGGGGTTGACACACGTGGTGTGGTGGTTCGGAAGACACTTGCTAGTCGGCTCACGATGCGGGCGGTTCGTTGTTCTAGCAGTGCTTTTGTGGGCCGTTGCTTGTAGCCGGTCTGGGGGTGTTCCTGTCGATCTGAGTGATGCAGGCGAAGAGTTCACTCCCAAGTCAGAGACGACGCCTACTGGTGTCGATGATCGGGAGTCGAGTGACGACCTTCCACTAGGTGCTGTTGGTTCATCGCAGGTAACGGCAACTGACGGTAGTACTACCAGCGAAGTTATTGAGGTTTCTCAAGAAGAGAGCGAAGAGTTGGAACAGAGTGACGCTTCCGACTCTACTTCACTCGATGATGTCACTGTTAATCCGGTCTTGCGAGCCGGCGAACGATTTGATGTGTTCTTCGGAAAAGTGACTGTGGAAGAACTATGGTTTGTAACCCATGTGGGGTATGCAGTTCTGTCTGATGGATTCCCTGGATACGCAGACGCAACGGTAAGCCATATCTATCAGAATCGAACATCGACTCGTCCTCGACATGTTGAGTCGGATACAGGCGATCTTGAGCTGAGGCTGCTGAGTGATGACAGTGTCGTACTTAGAACTGTAAGATTTGATCCTGAGTGGGACACGACAATGAAAGATATTGCCTACCCCGAGAACAGTGAACGACCTAATCGTATTGAGCACCCCAAACAACTCTACGCGAGACCACCGAGATTCAGAATGTGTCGGGACTACGTCTGGTGTAATCCAAGTTTCCCGGACAATCGAATGCATTCCTGGAAAGTCGAAATAACTGATCCACCCGAATATTCGCGCTTCGAGATTTGGGATCGGACAGATTTGGCTCGACACATAACGCTAACGAAGGACCAGTTGCTGTCATTTGGTTCCATATCTCATCCAGCTATCCGCACTAGAGACGAATCGCTGATAGTGGATGATCCCTATACTGGTCCGCTGGAGCCACCAAGAATATCAATTCGTGGGTTAGCAGATGGAGTGATTCTGCCAGATGGGCTCTATTCGATAGCAGCCTACGTAGACGGCTACTTTAATATTGAACCTGGCGTTTGGCAGAACTTTCCTCCCGGCAATGTTATCTGGAGTAGCAGCATTGATGGGATCTTAAGTAGGAATGCGAACATGGTTGCTAATGTTCCAGATCTGAGCTTAGGAACGCACAAAATCACGGCAATTGTCCAAGGGCCAAAAAATCAAGAAGCGAGAGTTCATGTGACAGTGATCCGCGTTGACAGCAGGGCAGGAATGGCTCCACTCGATGATGAGTACACCGTTGTGCTGGGTGACACGGTGATCTTGGATGTGCTTGCCAATGATCGCTCCGCAGAAGATATTGAGATCTACGAGCGAGAGTTACAGATCGCCACTGAACCCGAGTTGGGCACAGTCCGTGTGGTTCGTACTGAGGGCAAGCAGCAGATCGAATACACAGCTCCGGGACATCCAGATGTCGATGAGTTCGATTACGAGATATGCGATACAGAGTTAGACCAATGCGTCGAAGGGCACGTCTCCATTAGCGTCCTGTGCGAAACGATCGACTCATGTCCAACCAAACCCACTGACCCATAGCGCCGCGCCACAGGCACGGATTTGAGCTACGACCGTTTCGAGGAACATCAATTCACCCGATGTGCCCGTTCGGGAATCACCTTAAAATGTGGCTAAGGACGCCGGTACCGTCCTAGAAGCCGTTCCAGCCGGGCAGTGCGGCGGCCTGTTTCATCCAGCTCATCACGAGCGACTCGTCAATTTTGTCGTTTTTGAAGATGTGGAAGTACCGCACCTCTTCGTGCCTGGAGGTGACTGGCGGCTCGGGCTCCAGCATGTTGCCCGCGAAGAACGAGACTTTCACGTATTTTGTGATGCAGTGGTAGCTGACGAACCACCCGTTGCCTTCAACTCCATAGAACGGTGAGTTCCATCTGACAGCTTTACGTACATCCGGCACGGCCTTCTCGATCAGTTTGTCCAATTCGCGACCCACATCGTGTTTCCAACCGGGCATCGCCGCGATATATGCCTGTACGGGAGCATCGCCATCGGCTTTGGCAATTTGAGGGTTCCCGCCTGAGAGCAGTCTCGGTTTGCCACCAGGCGCTGACTTAGCGCTCCAATCCTTCTTGCTCGAGGTGCCGCTTGGATCTCGCAGACCCTTGCCATCCAGGATCTTGGCCACATACTTGTCGATGCGTGCCTCACGAGTCTTCGCCATTTTGGCCGTGGAGAAGTAGTAGTTGTATCCACGTTGCCGTCCAGGAGTCAGCGCCTCAAAAGCAGCTCGCAGTTCTGGATCATTGTCAAGACGGTTCTGTAACTCTTCGACCAGATCAAGCCCGGGGACTTGCCCCATCACTACGCCTCCCCCGTTGAGACAGTTGAGACAGTTGAGACAACTGACAGATTCGAATGTACTACTCGGGGCCCGAGCGCCCAGACGGGATGCGCAGGATGTTCAACTAGCCTGCCTACCTGTGAGCGATGGCGGCCGAAACGAACCGAGCGGCCCCGGGTCAGCGATACGGACTCTTGACTGGGTTGGTGGCCGTGACGGCCTAATCGAGATGGTCGACCAAACGGCGCTCCCGAGCGAGTTGCGGGTGCTGCAGATTGAGACCGTGGATGACCTTGTCGCCGCAATCCAGCGGTTGTCCGTGCGAGGTGCGCCTGCGATCGGGGTCGCCGGAGCATTCGGCGTAGCATTGGCGCTGCGCAACTGCGGAGACGATGCGGTTGCTCTCGAAGCTGAGATCAAGTCCCTACACCAAGCCCGACCCACCGCCGTGAACCTGGCCAAAATGGTCGAGCGCTCCGCGGCAAAGATCCCCGATGGTTTTGAGGCAGTTCTCGATGAGGCTCGTGTGATCCGTGACGAGGAGTTGCAAGCCTCTCATGACATGGGCGCCCGGGGTGCTGACCTAGTGCTTGAGTTGGTCGGGCACAGACCCGTACGGGCTATGACGATCTGTAACACAGGTGGACTAGCGGCCGTGGAGCGTGGCACGGCGCTTGCAGTCATTCAGACGCTTCATGAGCGAGGCCAACTCGCAGAGGCGCTGGCGCTCGAGACCAGACCTCTACTTCAAGGCGCCCGCTTAACTGCCTGGGAATTGGGCCGCATGGGCGCATCACATCGTCTGATCGTCGACTCGGCGGGGCCGTTCATGCTGGCCCGGGGCGCAGCCGATGTGGTGCTCACCGGTGCAGACCGCATCGCCGCCAACGGTGACACCGCCAACAAGATCGGGACGTTCTCGCTAGCTCTCGGATCCCAGCATGCGGGAGTGCCCTTCATAGTGGTAGCGCCCGAGTCAACCGTCGATGAGGGCACCCCTAACGGCAACTCAATCAAGATCGAAGATCGAGGCTCCGAAGAGGTGGTCTCAGTAGGCGGCGTGTCCACCACCCCGCAAGGAACAGACGCCGCCAACCCAGCCTTCGACGTAACCCCAGCCAGCTTGATCACAGCAGTAGTAACCGACCAAAGAGTCATCCGCCTAGACCAAAACCAAACCCCCACCTAACCGTCGTAGTCGACCACGTCGGCTTGTTTTGTGCCTTCTACAGTAGGCGAACGGGTGGAGGGGGTGAATAGGAATGACTCGTGCTGACTTGTTGATTGATCTGGTTGAAGCCGAACGCAGAGGCAACAGACAACGTTTCCGAGCGCTTGTCGAGGCGATCATTGCCGAGGAGAGAGCGAAGCAGCACCACCTCGTCGCCGATCGGCTTGCGCAACTCATCACTACAGTCGGATCGCCGGATCTGCTGGCGCGCGACGAGGCATCCTCTGCAGTCAACGGGTTGGTGCTCGATGTAGTGCCCGAGCGCCGGCTTGAGTCGGTGCAACTCAAGCCCATCGTCCGCACGGCTATCGAAGAGTTGATCGAAGAACACAGGCGCGTCGATCTCCTGCGGAGTTACGGACTTGAGCCTCGCAATCGTGTGCTTCTCGATGGCCCGCCAGGGAATGGCAAGACCACCCTTGCCGAGGCTGTCGCCACTGAGACGATGCTGCCCTTCTACGTGGTTCGCTACGAAGGCATCGTGTCGAGCTTCTTGGGCGAGACTGCGTCTCGGCTTGATGCAGTGTTTGAGTTCGCACGAACCAGACGTTGCGTCCTCTTCTTTGATGAGTTCGATGTCATCGCCAAGGAGCGTTCAGATGTTCACGAGACGGGCGAGATCAAGAGGGTCGTGTCTACGCTGCTCTTGCAGATTGACCGGCTGCCTGCGCATGTCGTCGTGATTTGCTCAACCAATCACTCTGAACTCCTTGATCGGGCAGCATGGCGGAGGTTCCAGTTGCGGCTCGATCTCCAAGCACCAACAAGATTCGAAGCAACCAGGTTTCTTGAGCGACTGAAGTCACGCCTCGGTGGTGACCTTGGCTTTGCGCCACGCACGCTGGCAGACAAACTCCACGGCGCGAGCTACGCCGAAATTGAACAGGTCGCAGTCGACATCCGACGCCGAGTCGTCCTCAATCTTCCCGGTGGTGATGCAGTAGATTTTGCTCGCTCCAGAGTTGAACAATGGCGGACTCAAGCCCACTCCTAAACATCATCCGACCGGTACTAGCTTTCCCGCCGTCGCAGTCGAGCGACATCCCAAAAACACCTTCGGGTTACCGCCCACCTGTCCGAAGTCCAAGTGCGTCAAGACAGGGCGCTCGTCTGACACCTCAGTTTCGATTGCTACGTACTGCACTCGAACAAGGCAGAGCGCAGCTCGGTGACACGACTACCGCATCAGCCCCAGAGCTCGTTGCAGTCTTCGACCTCGCAGGCACCGTAGATGGCTTCCGGAGAGCGGTGAAGCTCCTAGATGGCCTGGACTTCCTCGTTGACCTTGAAGAGGAAGAGGTCGTTCCGGATGACGACTTCTTCTATGCCTCAGACGGTGAGCGTTCCGCCAAGTCGGTTCCCCAGTCGCTCTACATGGTGATGACGAACGCGCGGGCCGTAACAGAGCTCTTACGGCTGTTTGAGCTTTGGCAGCAGGATCCGTCGGCAAAGTTGCCGTGGGGATTGGGCCCGCTCAAAGATGTCTTTGGACTACTGCGGTCGGTTCGAAGATGGGGCCCCGAAGATCGGGTACGTGAGACGGATCTTCTCGATCGGTGGACTGAGCACGTCCGAGAGTTCGGTGAGCAAAGAACAAGCCGGGTTGAAGTCGAGTTGTGGCATCGACGGGACGACCGGCAACAACGCGCCGCAGAAGACGAAGTTTCATCGATCATCCAACGCTTAGGCGGGGCGGTCATTGCCACATATCAATGCCAAGAAGTCGCCTACCACGGCCTGCTCGCCGACATTCCGATGTCTCGGGTTCAGCAGGTTCTTGCAGATGGTCCGCAGGCTATTGAATTGCTGACAACGGATCGAGTTATGTTCGTGAGCCCCTTCCGGCCCATGACATTCTCCGCATCCGAGCCGGATCATAAGGCCGCGCTGACGTTTGATAGGGCAATCCCCTCCGGTCCTCCGCGGATCGCTCTGTTCGACGGGGTTCCAATGTCGAACCACGCCGCACTGGCCAACCGATTGATCATCGATGACCCTGACGATCACGCATCGAAGTATGCGCTTGACCAACGGCATCACGGAACAGCGATGGCCTCGTTGATAGCTCACGGAGACCTATCGAACCCGGGTGTGGCTCTATCACAGCCGATCTACGTCCGTCCCATCTTTGTGCCGCACTCCGACTTGATCCGGAACGAGATAGCTCCGCCAGATCAGTTGCTTGTAGATCTCATCCATCAAGCCTTCCGCAGGGTCTTTGAGCGCACCGGCGGCGGTGAGGCTGCGTCACCGAGCGTGCGCATCGTGTGTCTCGCCCTCGGTGACCCGGCACGGCAATTCGTTCGTCGGCTCAGCCCGCTCGCGAGGCTTCTCGACTGGTTGGCTGACCTCTACAACATCGTGATCGTTGTCAGCGGAGGAAACGCGGACGGTCGTCCGAGACTTGACCTAGATGCAGTTGGAGGTGACCGGGAACGTCAGTCTCAAGGATCACGTTGGGTTGGCTGTCCCCGGTGAACGTCTATTCGCAGAAATATCGAATAGCTCGTTTGTGGTTTATGCCGTCCAAGGATGTCATCGGTGTCAAGCCGACCGAGGCCGACCACAATGCTGTGAAGAAGGGAACTGTTCAGCATCAGGTCTTCGAAGGAAAGCAAGCAACTGGATTTGCCAGTGGTTCGGAGCTGTCGATCAACGTCGACTGTCGTGCTGACGGCAAGTTGAAAGAGCCAGTTCGATATGGTCTTGCTGCATCGCTTGAAGTGGGGCCGACCGTCAACATGGACCTCCACTCGGAAGTCCGTAGCCGACTGCGTGACAAGGTTCGTGAGCGTGCGCGGATTGCGGCGCGCTAGAAGTTCCCGGCCTTCAACCCGTTATGTCAGCTTTGGCGGACCCAGAGGGCTGGAGCCTTGGAGCGGATGACGAGAATCGAACTCGCATTCTCAGCTTGGGAAGCTGATGTTCTACCATTGAACTACATCCGCGGGGGCTCAGATCGTACCGCAGCGGCCCTGAGCGCGCAGCGGCGCGGGGAGGGAGACGCAACACTCAGGTGACCTCACAAAACCAGACCGACACTGGAGTCGATCCGATCCCGCCAAACTGCGATCACGTTGTGCCATATCTCGCCGTACGGGGTGCGGAACAAGCTCTCGACTTCTATGAGCGAGCTTTCGGTGCGGTTGAGCAACGTCGTGCCTATGCACCCGACGGCCGGGTCGTTCATGCAGAGTTCGAAGTCGGCGGTTCTCTCGTGTTCCTCGGTGATGAGTTTCCCGAGATGAACGAGGGCAAAGAGACATCACCGCTAGGGCTTGGCGGCACGTCCGTCACGCTTCACCGCTTCGTTGTTGATTGTGATGCTGCCTTTGTCAGAGCGGTCGAAGCGGGCGCCGAGCCGCTCATGGAGCCCGCCGAGATGTTCTGGGGTGACCGGTTCGCCAAAGTACGGGACCCGTTCGGTCACGAGTGGTCTCTCGCAACCCACCTACGTGACGTAACCGTCGACCAAGAGACAGCAGGCGCCGCGGATTTCTTTGGCGAGTCAGAGTCGCCGGACGAGTCGCAAGCCTGACTTTGCTTAGCGACTCGGAGTGTTCAGGGTCACGCTTGTCACCCGATCAACTCACTAGAGCGACCCGAGCGGACATGCGCGCCACAACTGCCGGAAGACTTACGAGGTTGACCTAGCCACGGCGAGCTGCAACCAGCTCCGCTTGACTAGCTGACTAACTGGTTGTGTAGTGGCGGACGAATACAGGCTTGGCTAGCACAGAGCGAGAGGGATCGAACCGGTAGTCGAGACCGTCGAAACCACGCAAGCCTCGCATCGACTTCACCCGGTTGCGGATGATCCACCCCGCCATCGCGCCCCTCGCACGCTTTGCAAAGAACGAGATCACCTTCGGTTCAGCCCCGTTGCGGCTGTCCAGGAACCAGGGTGTGATGATGCGCCCCTCAAGCTTGTTCACGTCCACCGAACGGAAGTATTCGTGAGACGCCAGGTTCACAACCATTGCAGGCCCGGGGCTCGCAGCAAGATCGGCATTCAGCAAAGAGGTAATACGCCCACCCCAATACGCATAGAGACTGTTGCCTCGCTCCGTCACGAGCTTTGATCCCATCTCTAACCGGTAAGGCTGCATCAGATCAAGCGGCCGCAGTACTCCATATAACCCCGAAAGGATGCGCAACACCTTCTGTGCATGCGTGTAGTCGCGCGTATCAAATGTCGCCGCAGCGTCCATCCCCCGATACACATCACCGCTGAACGTAAGCAGCGCAGGCCGAGCATCACGAGGCGTGAACGGTGTCTGCCAGTCAGCAAACCGCTCGAAGTTGAGCTCCGCCAGACTCGAAGAGATGCCCATCATCGCCGAGAGTTCATCGGGCGACTTGCGGCGCATCGCTTCCACCAGTGGCATCGCCTCATCAAGCATTCGAGGCATTGAATGCCGTTTCATGGGAAGCGGCGAATCATAGTCAAGCGACTTTGCGGGTGAGATGACGATCAGCACGCCTGCATCACTCCTCTTGCGCCGTCAGACTCCATAGCTAAAAGCTAACGTGCCCCCGTGATCCTGTCGGACCGCTCAATCCGGGAAGCCCTCACCTCCGGCCAGGTCATCATCGAACCTCTCGGCGATCACAGCATTCAACCGTCGTCGGTCGACCTGCGCCTGTCCCGCTTCTTCCGTGTTTTCCGCAATCACACACTCGGCTTCATCGACGTGAAACAAGACCTCTCCGAGCTCACCACGCTCACCGAAGCGGCCGAGAACGATCCATTCATCTTGCATCCGGGCGAGTTCGTGCTGGGCAGCACGCTGGAGCGGGTAGCCCTGCCCGACAATCTGGTGGGACGCCTTGAAGGCAAGTCATCGCTGGGACGACTCGGCTTGCTGATCCATTCGACGGCCGGATTTGTCGACGCCGGCTTTGACGGCCAGCTGACGCTCGAGCTCTCCAACGTCGCGAACCTGCCAATTACGCTTTACCCGGGAATGCGAATCGGCCAGATCAGCTTCCATCTGATGACCACACCTGCGGAGCAGCCTTACGGCACCGGTCACCTGGGTTCCAAATATCAGAGCCAGCTTGGGCCGGTTCCGTCGCGCTACTGGGAGAACTTCGGCTGAGACGCCTCAGGCGACGCGTCTCAGCCGACACGTTTCGTGAGCGACCCGAGCCGGTGCTGCCGTGGTGGCGCAGCGGCGTCTATCCTTTTGGTTCGTGCCACGGCCGGTAAAGCGACGGGTGTCTGGCGGGCGTGTTACCGCCAAGGGCACCAGACCTCAGAACTACGTTGCAGATCGAGCAACCCATACAGGGTTCGATCAAGCACCTCCCAGCCCGATCTGGGTGCCAATCCTGATGTTCAGCCTGCTGGGCCTGGGCATGGCGACGATCATCGTCAACTACGTCGCAGTGTTCTGGGAGACTTCAAATGTCGTGCTGCTGGTAGGGCTCGGATTCATCCTCTCGGGGATCATGACAGCGACAAAGTTCCGGTAGCTTTCGTCGGCTATCGCGTCAGTCGACAACGCCCGATTGTTCCTTGTGGGCATTTGTCAGACTGATCCGATTTGATGACGTGCTTGTAATTTCCCCCAGAGTTATCCACAGGTGTGGACAACTCGGCATACCTAAGGGGCAGCTCATTCGATAGGGGCGACGAGGTCCATCTCGTCCTGACAGTGACGCGGCGGATCGGGGTCTTCGTCGGGCGCGACCGTCATGCGCACCTCGGCCCCGCAAATGCTGCAGCGGTACTCAATCTTGACTTTGCGCAATGTCCCAGGTTCGGGCGGTTCAGGCTGAGGTTGAGCTAAACCCCGCAACACACCAAAACCGACTCGCAACACGATGTAGGCAACCACGACCGCGATCACAGTACGGCCGACCTCGGCGAGCAGAGCACCAGCTACGACCCCACCAATAGCAACCACTGCTAGCCCGATGTTGAAGGCCCTTGTGGCGTTGAACCGTCTGCGCTGGGTGCCCCTTGCGGGCTTGCTTCCGTTTGTGCTCAAGACGACTTGCAGCATATGACTGCTGCCGATCCCGTCGATCCGGTGCTAACTGCTAGTACCAGTCCGGTTTTGACACCAGCGCTGTCATCACGACTCACTGGGCTTGATTCGCCCGTGTCCTGGCCCATACACGTATTGCCTACGTCGTCGCCATCGGGACGGATGTCGCCATCGGGACGGATGTCGCCATCGGGACGGATGTCAAGGCCGAACTTCGCCACGCCGTCGGCATCAAGGCCGAAACCTCGAAGGCTGTCGGTCAGAAGTCGTAGCTCTTCGGCTGGGCCAGCGTTGCCGGTAGCTAATGCGCCACCCGCAGGGTTGAGGTCATCAGCATCAATTCCTAGCGCTTGTGCTGCCAACAGCCCGGCGGCCGCATCGCTTTCAACCACATCAACCCGATCGATCTCATTCAAGGACAACCCGGCTTGGGCTAGCGACATACCAACCGCGGCGGCCAGTCCACTATTCGGGTCGAACGGATCCGCCACACTGCGACCCACTCCAAGCACCGTCCCCAGCGGCGCTGCTAACGGCTTAGACGTCAGGACCGTTGCTGCGATGGCATCCGCCGGAGGAGCAAGCGTCGCGGCCGTAAGCAAACCGTCATCATCAAACATCGGTGGCAACGCAGCGGCATCGGATAGATCACGCACAAAATCCTCAAGAACAACGTCACCTCGCACCACCGAGGGTGGCGACCCGCTACCCGGCCTAGCCGCCACACCTGTGATAGCGGTGCTGACACCAGCCGCGGAACGCCTAGCACAAGAGGTACGCGCAGCTTCCTCCAAGTCTTCACGGCCAATCCCGATCGCCCGAGCAGCATTCTCAGACAAGCGCGGTAACGGCAGCAGACCCCCTCGTTTGGCGAACCTCTTGGCGACCCCTACCCAAGGTGAGCCATAGCCACGCCCAACAGCCGCAGCTCCAGGCGGCACCACAGAACACAGCCCCAACCCGATCACCATCACCGTCCTCGCTTGGCCCAACCGGATCGACGCTTTCGCCACCTGCAACGCCACAAGACCACTACTGGTGCCCCGGTCGATGACATGTCCACCGACACGCAGCGGCCAGCCCGCCGCAAGCGAAATGGCACGAGCCACGTTGGCGCCACAAGCACCCACCGGGTCGGCACAACCCACGACCACCTCGTCGAGATCCGCCCCGATGAGTTGCGCTCGAGCCAGAGCTTCACGCCCAATCGCTGCCCCAAGTACCACAGGATGCCACTTCGCTAACTCTGCTTCAACTGGACGCACAGCCGTCCTGGCCACAGAAGCGACCACAACATTGGCCATGTCGCCAGCCTCAAACCTGCTTTCGCTCACAGATCAGCTTGCCTACACTCGCGTCCCATGACTGCAGACCTTTACTCCGGATCCGACGAACTCGACCTCGCTTTCTTGATCTTGCGGCTTGCACTTGGGTTGATGATCTTCGTTCATGGCTACAAAAAGGCCTTCTCCGGCGGAGGCCTCTCTGGCACAGCACGCTGGTTCCACTCGATCGGGATGCGTCCCGGCGGGTTGCACGCCAGACTCGCTTCGTTCACCGAGATGGGCGTCGGCGCACTGCTCGTAATCGGCCTGTTGACGCAACTCGCTGCGGCTGGACTGATTGCCCTGATGATCGTCGCTTTCTGGACGGTGCATCGCGACAAGGGCTTCATGATCACCAAAGAGGGCTGGGAGTACGTGGCCTTCATCGCTGCCATGAGCTTGGTGTGCGCCATCACCGGCCCGGGCGACATCTCGGTTGACGCTGTCATGGACATCAACGACGATCTCAACGGCTGGGCCGGCATGTGGATCGCCATCTTCGTCGGCGTCGGCGGCGGCCTCGCGCAACTGCTCATCTTCTACCGCCCCTCTGCAGTCGAGAAGAGCTAACGGACGGAACTCGCGACACACTCACAACTCAAAACATTGCCAGCAGGGTGTGACATCGACCGCCTCATCGGTGCAGGGTGCAGACGGGTGAGTCCCGCACGAACCCCTTGAGTTCTCAACAAGGCGGGACATCCACAAACCTGCCGGAGCGTTACAGACGCGGTCGGCTGCGCGGTCTGATCCAGGGACGACTCACCCTGTCATATGCCAGATCGGCACCAGCATGAGCCAGCACAGCGCCAAGCACGAGCATCCCTCCCACAACAGTCACCAGCGGTGGCGCTTCCGCTAGCACGACCCAAGCCAACAGGATCGAAAACGGCGTCTCGCTAGATGCCAGCAGCCCTGCTTCAGCGGCCGGGATCAGCCGCACACCCTCAGTCCACAACACAACCGACACACCAAACACCAGACCAAAGAACAACAGCATCGGCAACTCCGCATAGTCGATGTCAAGCGGCGAGGCGACTCCGAACAACGCAGAGGCAACCAGCACGACAGCAAACAGCAGCGGCCCGGACGATGCGACTGCAAGAACGGAGTCGGCTCGCTTGAAACGTCGGATCAAGACAATCAAGGTCGCAAGGGTTAACGCCAGAGCTAATGCCCGCACATTGCCGGCCAGGTCACCCGGCCCCAGATTGCCCATCACCGTGAGGGTCACCCCGGCAAGAGACACGAATGCGGCAATCACTGTCGCCCGCCGAAGACGCTCCCGCAGCACCAGCCATGCCAGCGCGGCCGCCATGAACGGCACTGTTGCTGTGATCACCGTGACGTTCGCCACCTCGGTCTTCTGCAAAGCGTCGATGTAAAGGATCATTGAGGCCGCGGTCAGGGCAGCAAGCAGCAAGCCTTGTGGCCCGAGAGTTGCACCGACGGTCGGCCGAGTCGTGGAGGGTCGCTTCAGCAGCCCTCGAGCGAAGACATAGCAGAGCACAGCAGCGCCACCCACAAGTCCCCGCCAACTCGCCATCTCCCACGCACCAACATCAATGCTGCGAGAGATCGCGCCGGTGCTTCCGAAGCCGAAGCCGGATATGACCATGGCCGCCGAGCCGATCCGCCGAGCGCGTTTAGCACGGCTGGCGCGAGTAGTGGTCGTCTGGTTCGTGGGCGTGAACTTACCGGCTCACCCCGATCCGCTCTGCCACGAGAGTCTCGCTAGCCCAGGGGAGCGGGTGGGTAATCTGCTGGCCGGCCAAACAGGCCTACGGTCGGCCCCGGCTCGCGTCTAACCGGTTGCCGCGGCGGCGGGTTCGTATGACACCTGGCAGAAACCATGGTTGCAGTAGCCGCCTGGGTTACGCACCAGGTACTGCTGGTGGTACTCCTCGGCGTAGTAGAACGCACCAGCCTCAACAATCTCGGTCGTGATCCTGCCGTATCGCCGTTTCGCAAGCGCCTCCTGGTACTGATCCCGAGACCTAACCGCCGTCTCCCGCTGAGCTTCAGAGTACGTATAGATGCCACTGCGGTACTGCGTTCCCATGTCGTTGCCCTGACGCATCCCCTGGGTCGGATCATGCATCTCCCAGAACGATTTCAGCAGCCGCTCATACGAAACCTCACCAGGACTAAACACAACCAGCACAACCTCGTTGTGCCCAGTTAGCCCGCTACACACCTCCCGGTATGTGGGGTTGGGCGTGGAGCCACCCGAGTAGCCCACAGCAGTCGTATACACCCCCGAGATCTGCCAGAAGATCCGCTCGACACCCCAGAAACAGCCCATGCCAAACATGGCCCGCTCGCACCCGTCCGGGAATGGCGGCTCAAGCGGTGTGCCGAGCACGAGATGGCCGTAGGTCTGCACCGGCATCGGCCGGTCACGCCCCGGCAGCGCTCTGGCTGAGTCGGGCATCTTGGACTTACTGCGCAGGAGCCTCATGGCGGCGACTGTAGCTACCCTCCCTACCAATGAGCAGGAACCGCTACTGGCAGGTACACCAATGTTCGACACGGTGATCACCGGCGGAACTCTGATCGACGGCACCGGCGCACCGTCCCGGCAAGCCGACATCGCCATCTCCGGGCAACGCATCGCCGCCATCGCGGAGCGGGGCACGCTCGCATCACGGGCCCACGAACAGATACACGCAGACGGGCTCGTCGTCTGCCCCGGGTTCATCGATCCTCACACGCACTACGACGCTCAGATCTTCTGGGATCCCTGGGCCACACCCTCGAACCTCTTCGGTGTAACGACGGCGGTGGGTGGTAACTGTGGTTTCTCGTTAGCACCGCTCGATAGCGACACCGACGCCGAGTACCTCAAGAGGATGATGGTCAAGGTTGAGGGCATGTCCCTGGACGCTCTCGAAACGGGCGTGCCATGGAGTTGGCACACCTTCGCCGACTATCTCCATGCCGTTGAGAGTCGCGGCGTCGGAGTCAACATTGCCTTCATGGTCGGACATTGCGCTCTGCGCAGAGCAGTAATGAAAGAGGACTCTGTCGGACACATTGCCAACGACGATCAGATCGCTTTGATGCGAGGCTTGCTTGCGGAGTCGCTTGCGGCTGGTGGCCTCGGGTTCTCGACAGGTCGCAGCTATACCCACAACGATTGGGACGGCAATCCTGTCCCGAGTCGTTGGGCATCCGAGGCCGAAGTGCTCGAGTTGTGCCGTGAGACAGGCAGCCACGAAGGAACGACTCTGGAGTGGGTGGCCGACGGTTGCATGAAGGGCTTCAGCGACGCCGAGGTCGACTTGATGACCCAGATGTCGGTTAAAGCCGACCGGCCAATCAACTGGAACGTCTTGACGATCGACTCGGCCCGACCCGACGACTATCGCAACCAGATCACGGCCTGCGAGAGGGCTGCGGCCAACGGTGCCACCGTGGTTGCGCTGACGATGCCGATCCTCGTCGGCATGAACATGAGCCTCGGCACGTTCTGCGCTCTGCACATGTTGCCCGGATGGGGTGACATCTTTGGCTTGGAGGTACGTGAACGGATCGCCAAACTTAAGGATCGAGCCACCCTGATAGGTCTTGAGAACGACGCCGCTCGCCCCGAAGCAGGTGTGTTCAGCCGTCTCACCGGCTGGGCCGACTATGTAATAGGTGACACTTACTCGCCACAGAACGAAGGCTTTAAGGGCCGACGTATTGGTGATATGGCTCGAGAGCGTGGCCAGCGTGACTTCTTCTGTCTGGTTGACATTTGCATACAAGACGACCTGCGAACCGTGTTGTGGCCGGCTCCGACCGATAACGACGCCGAGAGTTGGAGGCTTCGAGCCAACGCCTGGCAACATCCCGCTGTGATGATCGGTGGTAGCGACGCAGGGGCCCATCTCGACCGGATGGCGGGTGCCTGCTACCCGACAGCCTGGATCGACGATTGTCTGCACGGCCGACAGTTGACCTCCGTGGAGGACGCCGTCCAACATCTGACCGATGCTCCTGCGCAGCTCTTTGGACTACGCGACAGGGGCCGGATAGCCGAGGGCTACTTTGCCGACATCGTTGTCTTCGACCCGAACGAGGTTGGTGCGACCGAGCCTCAACTGGTCGATGACCTGCCCGCCGGCGCGAAACGCCTCTGGAGCGAGGCAACAGGGGTACGGCGGGTCATAGTCAACGGCACCACCACCGTTGTAGACGGTGCAGCTACCGGCACCAAGCCCGGCACCGTCCTGCGTTCGGGGCGAGACACCTACACGGTGCGAGCCGGGCAGAGATAACCGAGAGATAAGAGGGTCAGGCAACCGCCAAGCAGCCACAACCCGCCAGCGCAACACAGTCGGCAAACAAGGCCGGCCGCAACCAACTAAACCAAACCAAGAACAACCGAGATTACGACGAACAGGAGAGTCGCTATGTCAGCAGGCTCGATTGAGGTGTATGAGAGCGAGGATCGGCGGTTCCCGCCTCCTCAGGATTTCGTAGCCGCCGCCCAGATCGCCGATCGTGGGCTCTATGAGGAGGCAGCGGCCGACTACGAAGCGTTCTGGGCACGCCAAGCCCGGTCGCTGCTCGACTGGGACACGGACTTTCACACCACCCTGCAATGGGATCTGCCCTTCGCCCAGTGGTTTGTCGGTGGCAGCCTCAACGTCAGCCACAACTGCCTCGACCGCCATGCAGAAGCCGGTAGGGGAGACAAGGTGGCCTTCTACTGGGAGGGCGAACCTGGCGACACCCGGGTAATCACCTACGCCGAACTGCTCAACGACGTCAAACGATTCGCCAACGTGTTGCTACAGCTGGGGCTTCGCAAGGGCGACCGCATAGCGGTCTACATGCCGATGATCCCTGAGTTGCCCGTGACCATGCTTGCCTGCGCTCGCATAGGCGTTGCCCACTCGGTGATATTCGGCGGCTTCTCACCCGACGCCATTACCGATCGCTGCACCGACGCCGAGGCTCGCCTAGTCGTTACCGCCGATGCGGGTTACCGCCGAGGCGCCCCTTCTGCCCTGAAACCCAACGTCGATCTGGCCCTAGCCGCCGGCGCACCCTCGGTCGAGCATGTGATTGTCGTCGACCGCTGCGGCACCGACCCGGTCATGGTTGAGGGTCGTGACCTGTGGTGGCATGATCTTATGGCCGAGGCCGCACCGGATTGCCCGGCCGAGCCCATGGACGCCGAGCAACTGCTCTACCTGCTGTACACGTCGGGCACCACCGCCAAGCCCAAAGGGCTCATGCACACAACCGGCGGCTACCTGACCCAGGTCAGCTTCACCCACAAGTACGTCTTCGACCTCCGTAGTGACACCGACATCTACTGGTGCGCCGCCGACATCGGCTGGGTAACAGGGCACAGCTACATCGTCTATGGCCCCCTTGCCAACGGTGCCACGTCCGTTATGTATGAGGGCACCCCCGACACGCCGCTCCCCGAGAATCGCTCGGGCAGGCGTGCCGAATGGGCCAAAGATCGCCTCTGGGACATCGTCGAGCGATACGGCGTAACGCAGCTCTACACCGCGCCGACCGCCATCCGTACTTTCATGAAGTGGGGTGAGCAGTGGCCATCAGGCAGGGATCTCTCCAGTTTGCGCGTGCTTGGCACGGTGGGCGAGCCGATCAACCCTGAGGCGTGGATGTGGTATCACCGCCACATCGGGACGCGACGCTGCCCGATCGTTGATACCTGGTGGCAGACCGAGACTGGCGGCCACATGATCACGCCACTGCCCGGTGTCACCACAACCAAGCCCGGTTCGGCGACCCAGCCATTGCCGGGAATCTTCGCTGAAGTGGTGGATGACTCAGGGTCGCCCGTAGCTAGCGGTGGCGGGTATTTGACGATTACCCGGCCTTGGCCGTCAATGCTGCGTGGCATCTGGGGCGATCCTCAGCGCTACCACGACACCTACTGGTCAACCTATGAGGGCCGGTACTTCGCCGGTGACGGTGCTCGTATTGATGACGATGGCTATTTGTGGCTGCTGGGGCGTGTCGATGATGTGATGAACATCTCGGGTCACCGGATTTCCACAACCGAGGTTGAGTCGGCCCTCGTCGACCATGCTTCGGTAGCCGAGGCCGCCGTGGTTGGTGCGACCGACGACGTAACAGGTCAGGCAATTGTCGGTTACGTGATCCTGGTCGGCAGCGCCACTGCGTCTGACGTATTGCGTGAGGAGATCCGCCAGCACGTGGCTAAGAAACTCGGCCCGATCGCAAGGCCCAAGGCAGTGTTCTTGGTGCCAGATCTACCCAAGACTCGCTCAGGCAAGATCATGCGCCGCTTGCTGCGTGACGTTGCCGATGGACGTGACTTGGGTGACACGACCACCCTTGCGGATCCCGGAGTGGTCGCCGAGATCCGCAACCGTGCCGCCGAAGAGTCCGAGGACTAGATCGCAATCCCTGAGGTGACGCCGTCGAACTGGCACTACGAAACCAAACCCTTGCAACGTGGGCCGATGGTCGTGTTCGACCTTGACGGCGTCATCTCGGACGCATCACATCGTCAGCACTTCCTGCGAGGCACCCACAAGGATTGGAAGGGCTTCTACTGGGCGTCCGCTCAGGATCCGCCGATCGACTCGGGACTAGCGCTAACAGCCTCAGTAGACGATGACCACACCGTTGCAATCCTGACAGCACGCCCCGGCTACTTGACCGGCGTCACCAAAGACTGGCTAGCGGCGAACGAAGTCCGTCACGATCTATTGATTTTGCGTCCACGCCGTGGCCGCGGCTCTCAGGGGCCATCAGCCACTTTCAAGCGCTACGAACTCAATCGCCTCCGAGCAGCAGGCCATGACGTCGTTGTAGCCATCGACGACGATGAGCGAGTCATCGACATGTACCGCGCAGAAGGAGTAACAGCCCTCTACATCCACTCCGGCTACTACGACCCCTAACCTGGCTGAGTGTCGTTGACACTGTTAGCAGTCGAACTATCAACCCCCGCGCTCATTCGCTAGATCGGCTTGCCCCCATCACGATGAGTCACATGGCCGACGATCACAAGAACTGCGGCCAAAGACACCAGGACAACTGACCCCAACGCAACCCCGGCCCAGTCATGGCCTTCCAGCACCAGCAAGGTGGAAACCAATAACCCAAGTACTGCCACGACGAAGCCTGTACAGAGACCCAACCACTCGCTCGTGACGTCATGCCTATCCAGTTGGTGCTTGCGGTCACGTTCTTCTCTTGCGTTCTTGATGAGTTGATCAATCAGATCCGGCTCGGTTCGCGCGAGCGAAGCCAAAACACCGGGTGAAGGCCACGGCCCTACAAGTGCATCGCCAACGGCTGCGGCTTCTCTGTTCAGCGTCGGCGCGGTCTTTCGTACAGCCCGCCGATAGTCCTGCGCTATTGCCTGACCGTCTCTAGCGAGCAGATCACTATCTGGCAGTTGCGGGCTGCGCCGACTGAGGCTGCCCGTGAAGTCGAAGATCAGAGCGACTCCATACCAAAAGCCACGCTTCGGCCCTCGTGGGTCTCGTAACGAGCGAGGTCTTGTCTCAACTCCAGTCATGAGTTGCGCTCCCTTCAACCTGTACAGCTCTTGGCTGAGCTTATAGTTATTCAAAGTTCAGATCGAGTGAATTCATGCATATTCAATCTGCGAATTGACAGCGCAACGACTACGGAGTTGCGTCAGCGGGTCTGGGTTAGCGGACTCGTTCGAGGCGTAACACGTTGGCGCTGCGTGAGCGATTGTCCGACCCTGCAAGTACTGCCACGAGCTCACCGTGACGCACTCGACCAGTCTCGCGGGCCACCCGCACCGCTTGCCGCACCATCTCATCATTTGAGCCCCGGTCTTCAACCAGCAGCGGCATCGTGCCCCAGCTAAGCGTCAACTGTCCGACCGTCGCAGGGTTGTGCGACATGCCCAGCACCTGAGCTTGCGGCCGGAACCGCGCCATCGAACGCACAGTAAATCCTGTCCCCGAGATCGCCAAGATCGTCTTGATCCCGAGTTCTGTGGTGGCCCGCCACGCAGCCATCGTCATGGCATCCGTCACCGAGGCAGCACTGCGAGCCCGATCCGTCATGCGCAACTCAGCAAGCCGCTCCGCCCAGAGTTCGTGATCAAACTCCTCATCGGCCCTCTGCGCTATCCGGCTCATAGTCCGAATTACGTTCACCGGATCGTCACCGATGGCCGTCTCGCCCGACAACATCACTGCCGACGACCCATCAAAAACCGCATTTGCCACATCAGACGCCTCAGCTCGGGTAGGCGCCGGGTTGCTAATCATCGACTCAAGCATCTGCGTCGCAGTAATCACAGGCCGCCCGCCAGCAATGCACTGCTGGATAATCCGCTTCTGCAGATGGGGCAACTCCTCAAGGCTGCACTCGTTACCGAGATCACCCCGAGCCACCATCACTGCTCCGGCCGCCTCGATAATCCCCGCCAGGTTGTCGATCGCAGCCTGAGTCTCGATCTTGGCGATCACCAGCGGCCCCCGAGGATGCGGCTCGGCACCAACACGACGAATGTCATGCGCCGACCTCACAAATGAAACAGCCACCATGTCCACGCCAAGCTCAATAAAGGCGTCGAGCGCCCGGAAGTCCTCCCGGGTCGGCGTCGACATGCGCAGCCGGTCAGACGAAATGTGGAGCCCGGGCCGCCCGCTGACCTTTCCGCCATGGGTCACAGTTGCACGAAGCGCGTCGCCAGACTTGTCAAGTACCTCTAGTCGCAAAGCACCATCACCGAGCATCACCCGATCACCAACCTGCAGATCGGTGATCAAGTCGTCATAGTCCACCTCAATTGTTTGGCTATCGGAGCGGGTGTTGCCGACCCGCAACTCGACCGTGGAACCGCCAGCAAGTTCTGCCCCCTGCTCGCCGAACGAACCCGCACGCACCTTGGGCCCAGGCAGATCAACCAGTATCCCCACAGGCCTCCCGGCCTCCCGGCCAAGCGCACGGAGTCGGTGGTAACGCGCTATGGCCTCTTCGAGACTGCAGTGGGCCAGATTGATCCGAGCCACATCAAGACCCTCACGGATCATCTCACGCAACGTGGAGTCGTCGTGACTAGCAGGCCCAATGGTTGCGACGATCTTGGTACGTCTCAGCACCGCATAAAACTATCTGCCACCACCGACGGCATCAGTAGCGTTACTGCCGACGACAGCCTTAACGCGCCACTTACCTATATGGCGCCTAGTTTTGAGGTTCACTGCGAATGCGTACAGCGGAGGTGTCAGATGTTTAATGCGGCGAAGACTTTCACACTGCTCGCACTGCTAGGCGGGCTTTGTGTCGTGATCGGGGGCCAGTTCGGGCAGAGCGGCCTGGTGATCGGCTTGGTGCTCGGCCTCCTAATGGCCGGAGGTTCCTACTGGTTCAGCCACAAGCTGGCTATCGCATCGGCAAAAGCCAAGCCAGTCTCCCGATCCGAGATGCCTCGTTACCACGCCATCATGGAGGACTTGTGCGCTCGCGCCCAGATGCCAATGCCGAAGCTGTACATGTCGCCGAACCTGCAGCCCAATGCCTTCGCAACCGGTCGCAATCCCAACAACGCAGCCGTCTGCATTACAGCCGGCCTGGTGCAGGCCATGGGCTGGGACGAGATTCGTGGCGTGCTAGCCCACGAACTTGCTCACATTCGCAACCGTGACATCTTGATCGGTTCGGTCGCCGCCGCCATCGGCATGGCGGTCACATTCGTTGCCAACATGGCGATGTGGGGTGCGATGTTCGCCGGCGGCCGTGACAACGAGGGCGGCGGCAACGTCTTTGGCCAACTGATCTTCGCAATCCTGGCACCGATAGCTGCCACGCTCATCCAGGCCGCCATCAGCCGCAGTCGCGAGTTCCAAGCCGACGCTTCGGCTGCGAAGCTCATCGGCGATGGTCGGCCGCTAGCCCGTGCCCTGAACCGCCTTGAGGTGTATTCGCAGCGGATTCCCTCCGGCGTTAACCCAAGCCAGGCGTCCAACTACATCATCGACCCGCTCAAGGCTCAGGCCCGAGGCTCCAGCGGTGGCGGCTTTGGCAAGTTGTTCAGCACGCACCCGCCCACCTCAGAGCGCATCAAGCGCCTAGAAAACCCCAGCTACTGGTCGTAGGCGAAGGCCGCTGCTAGCGGCGATAGTTCACGTACTCCAACGGCAAGTGGTAGTCCGACTCTTTAAGCGCGGCAATCACAGCTTGTAGGGAATCACGCTTCTTCGATTGCACTCGCAGTTGATCGCCCTGCGTTGACGACTGCACGCCCTTGATTCGCAGCCCCTTGATCATCTTGTGCAGTTCACGAGCGTTGTCGCTCGAGATGCCAGCACGCAGCGCCACGACCTGACGCGCTCTGGCACCAGCCGCCTCTTGCACCTTGCCGTAGTCGAGCGTCTTGAGCGACACCTTTCTACGCACCAGTTTCTCCTCAAGCACCTGACGTACAGCCGCTAACCGATCCCGGGTCGACGAGTTCAACACAATCGCCCCATCGCCAAGATTGATCGACGAATTTGGTTCCACGGAAGTCAAAACGAGTCGCAACTTCCCGACCCGCCTGGTCAACAGCATTACGGATCTCTTGCATGTCAAGCCGGCTAACAATGTCAAAACTCGGCATCCGCCATCCACCTCAGAGAGCCCCGCACGTCCGCCCGAAACTACCCACCAAATCCCCCAACTCGCCCCACCATCAACGCGAGTACCGATGCTGCCCCCGATGCCCACCCCGCAGCACACACTGCTTGTGGGAGCGCGGCCCTACTTGAGTGCAACGACCGTCAGCAGGGGTTGATGTCTGAGATGTTGAGGCAACCCAACGATCGGTATTACGGGCCAACGCAAACCGTCCCTGCTGGGCGTCTTTGTAAGCGGACACGATTTCGTGGGCTTCGAATCTGCCCCCGCGTGTTTCCATCCCCAGCCTGCGAAGCACCCCTGCGCTACTCAGTTTCCTCAACAGCATGCGTGCGTTACGTGGCTCAATGTTGGCTTGGCGTGTGAGTGTTGCCCTGTCAACAAGAGGAAAACGTCGCAGCAGGATCAGCGCCTTACTCAAGTCCGAGCCCCGCTGTGGACGTAGTCGCATCTCCCAACTGTCTGTGATTTCGCTAAGACGATCACCAAAGCGAGTTCCTTCTGCGGAAGCGCTAATGCAAGCATCCGCGAAACATCGCATCCATGGTCGTAACGCATCTACGCGTTGAAGACCGGTCGGTGAGCCGACATACCGATAGGCGTTCAGTGCGCGGTGGTAGCGGCTCACGTCACGGGCAAGAGCCGCGCTTATCGGTAGCACGCACTTGGCGAGACCTGAGCCTCTGAGAACGACGTGAATTAAAGCTCTTCCCGCGCGTCCGTTTCCGTCTTCAAATGGGTGGATCGTTTCGAATTGCGCGTGAACTATGGCAGCGCGCAATGGCGGATCGTCGGTATCCGTGTTGATGTAGCTGATGAGATCATCCAACAGGTCAGGCACGAGTTCAGGTGGGGGAGCCACATAGCTTGCGTGGGAGATGTCAGTGCCGGGTGGGCCGATCCAGATCGGCGAGTCACGCAGCTCACCTCCCAAGACACGATCTGGAGTCTTGTCGAACAGGCGTTCGTGAAGGGTCAAGACGTCCTCTACGGTGATCCTGGCACCTTCATGGATCGACTTCCCGAGCCGTTCCGCGTGACGCATCATTCTCAGATTTCCCAGTACGCGAGCGTCGTCAGGATCAAGCTGCGTTATGCCCATTTGGGCTAGCCAAGCGGCGTGACCAGTCGCAACTCCTGGTGCCCGAATCTGCTCTAAGCGACTTGATTGAATGCTCTCGTGTTGAGCTAACCCCCACAACAGCGACGCATCGGTGGACACGGGCAGTGTGACACTCTTGATTGCTAGAGCAGCGCTATAGGAGGCGTGCGGGTCTGGGTCTTGGAATGGCACGTGTGGCATGAGCGGATGCGGCACATATGCGCGATATGTCTTGGCTCCGAATGTGCCCTCGGAGAGCATGAGTCCTTTAGCTGTTACGTGTCGCCCCATGTCTACCTTTCGGGTGGCGTTACCCAGGCCGAATAGCCACAATCGTTCCGTTACCTGGCTGCGAATAGCCAGTACGGAAAGAATCGTACCTCGAATAGTAAGAATCTTTCCGTATCTAGCCGCAAATCATTCTGACTGTCGTGATCCAACGCGACCGCCATCGACGGCTAATCCGGCAACACGCGTCAATAGCCTCGCGGCGTGCAAACAGCTAACTTCACCGACATGACGTCAGCACGCAGTTGGGTGCAACAGCTTGAGGCTGACACTCTGTTCCGGGCTGACGATGTGCCCGGCAAGCCCGAGCCCCGAACCGAGTTGTTGCACAAGCTCTCCCGTGGCTCGGAGCCGTTGCTTGAGCGTGTCAGCAGCGGCATCTATTGGAAGCGTCTACGCCCCAATGCCTATTGCACGATCGGAGCCTCGACTCGTTGCTTGTCACAAGCGCTTGGGTGGATCGCCGGACCCGGCGGCGGCTTGGCAGGTTCAACGGCGTTACGTGCCTTCGGATGGACAACGCAGATTCCAGCCGTGTACCGCATTACTGCACTGCGAACCGAACCCGTTGACTCCTCAATCACACACTTGCGTTGGGAATACTCGTCGGCCAAACACCGACTGAACCTCACATGGGAAGAGGTAAGCTTGATCGAAGCGGTCAAACAGTGGTTAGGTAGTGATGATTTTTCATGGGAGTACATCTTGATGTGCTTGAGTCTCGACATACGTGTAGGGAGAATGCCGACACACATGACGCTCCGCCCTGATGCAATTGAAGCTGTCATCGACCGCGAAGAGCCACGCCATCTCGAACAGAAACTCCGGTCGCTCGGTCCCATTTCGCTAGCGCCACTTGATGAGCGCCTAGCAGATGTATGTGCGGCGCTCCGTGCGAGACCTTCCGATCGGTGAAAGCTCAGAGGCCGAACCCACTTACCGAGTCCGGCAACTTCGACCCAGTACTCATCGAGGTCGCCAGCAGCAGTGGATACGAACGAGAGCTTGTCAACGATGACTATTGGTTGATTCGAGGGCTATATGGCATCGCTCGCGAACTCGCCGGTGATGACCAGATCCGTCTAGGCCCCTCACCCGCCGATGTAAGGCGGGCCGAGCGCCAGGGCACTACTCCGCTTGGGGCCGTCGTTGGGCACTGGGGGTTTGCAGGAGGCACATCGCTAACCGCTGCTTGGCAACTGGCAGAGCGATTCTCGTCCGATGTTGACTATTTCCTCTACGCGGCGAGCGAACAGGTATCAAGGAAGGCACTAAAGAAAGCGCGTCAACGTGTCGCGACATGGGTAACTGAAGAGGTCGGAGGCACTCGTTCAAGCGCTGGGTCTGGCGACATCCGTATCTCACAGATAGTGACTCCTGATGGTCGAAGGTTCAAGCTCGATGGAGTGAACCAGCCCCCCGATTTGAGTGGCTCCATGACGGAGTGGAGACCGGTGCAGTCCATAATCGCTCGGTGCCTGCCCGAGCTTCAATCAGAGCATCCAGAGCTAGGGGGATTCAGCCTGCCTGTGGTCGTGGTGCCGATAACGGCCGTAAACAAGCTTGACGCGCTGCATCGACGAGCAGTTGTCGAAGGCAGCAGAGGCCGGCGGCTCGCATTTCGCGTCCGCGACGTGTTTGACCTTGCCGCCATTGCACGTTCCAAATACGCAGACGAGACACGGAATCGCATTCCTGAACTCGCTGTACAGATGATGGTGCCGAGCGGCCGTCATCACGAGCCGCGACCCGCTAGCGGCTATGGCAGCACAGACCTGTTTCGCCCGGGTTCGCTTGCGTATGAAGCCTTACGAGTTGCATACGAGACCGAAATGCCCGACTATCTGCCCTCCGGGGCACCTCTCCCGGACTTTGCCGATTCAATGAAGGCAATACGTGACCTTGACGCTGCCTAGCAACCGTACGACTGCTTGTCGGACAACTGCGGCCGTGCATCCGGCACTCGCTGAGGGCCGCCAGCGTCGCACACCAAAGCCGACAGAACTGTCCCGGATCTCAGCTCCGAGAGCCGTTGCTAAAGGCCAATGTCTAGCTGCTGGCCACGATCGTTCAATAGCCCACGATCGTTCCGTTGGGCGGCTGCGAGTAGCAAGTGCGGAAAGATCTCGCCCTTGAATAGCAGGATTCTTTCCGTATCTGGCCTTGAGCTGCGTCCATTGTCACAATGCGGCCCGTGTGCGAGGAGCGAATGACACGGATAGCTGCATAGGTAGGAAGCCGACATTTCGGGGAAGTGCTGCGACACGTGACGCTCCGCAGCGCAAACCTCAGTGTGAACTCGGGGGGGTGCGGTGGTGATGATGTCGGGGCCGGTAGCATTGCGGGCTACGCGGGTCGGTGCCCGAGCGGCCAAAGGGAACGGGCTGTAAACCCGTCGGCTCAGCCTACGGAGGTTCGAATCCTCCCCGGCCCACGCGCCCCATTGCACCAACCCTGACGCCCCCACTCAACCGGGCCACCTCGTCGTTGACACGTGGCCGCATGCTCCACTGAGCCGATCCAGGCCCCGGAGAAACCGAATTTGTGTGATTTTGTGTCTCAGAGACACATAGAGCCACAAATTTCGTTGGCGGCCGGGTGGACTCAGCGCTTAGGCGAGCATGCGCTGCATCACGACGATGTCGAGCCACGTGCCGAACTTGCGGCCGACCTCACGCTCCACGCCCACCTCAACAAAACCAACGCCTCGATGCAGTCGGATCGACGCCTCATGCCCGCCCGAAATGCGAGCAAACATCGCATGAAAGCCCCGTGCAGCAGCCAAAGAAACCAGTTCCACCATGAGCAGCTTCCCCAGGCCACGCCCTCGCTGGCTCGCATCCACGTACACGCTCGACTCAACCGACGTCCGATAAGCAGCCCGAGGCCGGTACGGACTCAAAGACGCAAACCCCGAAACAATCCCACCAGTCAGCGACACGATCACAGCAAACGCCCCCTCCCGTTCACGCAACCAAGCCACCTGATCGGCATGCGAACGAGGCTCAATGTCGAACGTATGGGTCGTATGCAACACCTCGTGGTTGTAAATCCGCCGTATGGCATCTGCGTCCTCAACAGTCGCCAGCCGCACCGTGTCACCCGCCACAAGCCACGAGGCTAGATCAGCCAACATCAGCCAACAGTTCACGCAGATCTCACCCTTACCTCAATACCCTGTCGTACCCAATGACTGCGTTATCCTCTCCGTCCGTGGTGAAACTGTTGATAGTCACGCCGCCAGTGCATGGCAGACGCAACAGCCACTCGTGCTTGCGACGACGGAAATTGCCGTCAAGGCGGCCGACGCACGTAGTGAATAAACGTGTCGGCCCAAGTGCGCGTGCTACACTCCTCACCTGTGACGGGAGCGACCCGCGTGTTAGCGTCTCCGCGACGCTTAGGATCGCGGTCCGAGGGGGGTTTAGCAGATGAGCGTCGTAACTAGCGTGCTCACGGCTGATCTCGCTCGGTCCAAGCGTGTATTGTGCGCAGTTCCGATCGGGCCGAACTTGGCACACGTGGGAATCCAGGTATAGAAGAAAGGAGGGGCGCATGCCCCATTCGGAGGGGCCTGTGCCCCAGGTACAAGCAAAGGAGGGGCCGATGCCCCAACTAGTGAAGAAGCGGCGCTTAGGTTGGGCTGTGCTCGCCGTAGGCGCCTTGATTGCCTCGCTCTTCGCTGTCGGGGCGTCTCCGGCGGCGGCGATCGACGACAAGTCCAAGCCGGACAGGCCGGCATCGTCAACGGCATGTCTTGGGGCAGCCGCTGAGAGCCAGGGCTTTAGCGATGTGATGGACGGCGACGAGTTCGCACACGCCATCGACTGCTTGGCCTATTACGGAATCTCAAAGGGCACTGGCGACGGTTCAACCTTCTCACCGAACGACACAGTCTCACGCTGGCAGATGGCAGTGTTCTTGGCTCGTGCCGCTCGCTTGATGGGTGTCGACATCGGTGCCGAATACGACATGGACATGATGGACGAAATGGGCATGGACGACATGTCAGGCGACATGGACGACATGCATATGTCAGCCGCTGGTTTCAGTGACCTCGGCAGTGTCGCTTCATGGATCGGTCATGAGATTGACAACGTCGTCAAGGCCGGTGTCATGTCAGGCGACAACTCCCACTTCTATCCCGACGACGCAATGTCTCGTGTCGACATGGCAGTTGCCTTGGTGGCCCTCGTTGACAAGGCTTCCACCGAGGTGAGCACAGATAGGAGCGGTCTCTTCAGGCTGGGCACCGGAACAACTTCCGAGGCTCCTAATGACTCCTTTGATGACGTTCGTATGGGCTATCCCGCACACATTGATCGTGCGGTCAGCGTGGCCTATGAACTCGGCATCACCAGTGGCGTCGGTGACGGCACCTCGTTTGATCCAAGTGGTTCGGTGACACGTGGCCAGATGGCTGCATTCATCACCCGAGCGATGGATCACACTGGCCTGCGCCCAGCAGGTGTCACCGCTCAGGCCTATGGCAGCGACATCGTTGTGTCGGTTCGAGACGCCAACCTTGCGCCCGTTACCAACGCAGCTATTGACGGCTTCTGGGTTGACAACGCCCAGATGAGCCGTGCCTTCAGGGATGACGGTACCTGCGGACACGTGATGGCGCTAGAGCTAGAGACGAACGTATGCGAAATCGATAAGGATGACAAAGCCACTGGAGCTAACGGCGATGTCAGCCTGTCGGGCCCTGCGACGATCGGCGATAGCGGTGTCACTGTTTGGGTGTGGTCGGGAGCTGCCGGTGCAAAGTTCAGTTCCACAGATACCGCAGCCTTTGAGATGGAACTGACGAAGGAAGCGGTACCGAGTCCAGGTGTGATGGTGAGAGACTCAACTGATCTAGCCAAGGATGCCCAAAAGGCCCGGTACGGATCAACAGTTCACCTAAATATCCAGCTAATTGACGCGAAAGGCGCTGCTACTGGTGTCGGTGCCGGAGATTGGTCGTTGTCTGTTGTGGTCAAGTTGCATGCCGGCGATGACCCAAAGATGGACAGTGTCTACAGCCAGGAGACCATAGAACTGGCGCTGGACGCTTCTGGTGCAGCGAGTATTCCTCTCACGGCCAGTGACCCGAACCCAAGTTCCGCATACCCGGCAACTACCGGATCTGATACTTCAGCAGTGTCGTATGAGATCACACCCACAATGGGGGAGGATGTTCAGGCCAAAATTATGGGTCAGGTGTTCTTCTCCGATGAGGAACCGGACGTGACGACCGTGTCAGTTGATGTCGGCAGCTACCACACTGATCCCGGCCCGACATCTGGGGCCGGAGTCACAGCTACCGTGTCTGTCCTTGATCAGTACGGCGCTGCGATGTCCGGAGTGGAGGTCAGGCTTTCGTCAAACCAGAGTGGAAAGAGCAAGGTTCCTTCACGTGAGCGTGTCACTGGCCGCGACGGAACAGTGCGAATCTCATATACCCACGAAGGTTCTGGCATGGGCCATGCGGAGATGCTGACAGCCAAGTACGGCACAGGTCCCTGTGAACAAGACATTGACAAAAATCCCATTGACGGAGGAACCCAACCGTGTGGTAGGGCACATGTTTACTGGGTTGAAGATGCGATGGACGGCTCGGAGATGGGCGGATTGCTCACGATTGACACTGATCGCAACGCAGTTATCTTGAATAAGGACACATCGGGCGCGAACAATAACGTGCGGCCAGTCCGAGCGATCTACGACAGCAACGACCAGTTCCGTGATGGTAGTGACGACGATGCCATCTCAATTGATGACTTCGAAAGGCTCATTACGACCGACTTGGCCGCCATGAAGAAGGGCACTGTTGAGTGGGCAAGCTATGAAGCTGACGATCGGTCGGACGTGGCGGTCTTCACCTACACCCCAGCTCCAGCTCCAGCAGGCTGATTGCAAAGCTAATCCAGATAAGTGAGATTGGCTAGAAGCTTCTAGCTACTTGATTCCCAACTCAGTGGAAGCCCCGGCTAGAGCGCCGGGGCTTCCACGCGTTCTGGCTGTAACGTCGAGAGTCGTCGCGTACATACGATGTTCCTAAGGCTGACGGCAGGTCGCCTCGCAACGTAGGATCAGATAGGTGTCACGTACAATCGGCGGCAACAGGGCCAGCCAATTCATTTCGGAGGTGAACATGAGCGCACCTACCAAGCATGGCTTCGGTCGAAAGCTCCTAGCCACAGCCTCAACAGTCATCATCGCTGCGGCGATCCTCATCGTCGCGAACGTTGAGCCTTCTCTAGCGATCGATGCCTATTCCGAGCCTGACTTCCCAGCTGAGTTCACAGCATGCCTTGGTGATGCCATTGCAGATCGTGGCTTCACAGATGTGCCCGACGGCCACACCTTTGAAGAGTCAATCAACTGTATGGCGTATTACGGAATTACCGTTGGCACCGGGGATGGCTCAACGTTTTCACCTGGGCAGTTCGTGCCCCGCTGGCAGATGGCGGTGTTCTTGTCACGTGCGATGAACGTTGCCGAGATCAGCGCACCAGTGCGTGCTACAGATGACTTCGGGGTACGCAGAACGTTTGATGATACGTCAGGCTGGAGTGTTGAGGTCCAGGATGCAGTGCATCAAGTCGTAAGCAACGGCGTGATGACTCCCAGGTCGGAGTCGTCCTTTGATCCGTCCGGAACCGTGACACGGGCTGACATGGCGATGTTCCTGTCGAACATGGTTGCTTTGGCATCAGATGATGTCGAGAAGCGAAACGGTGTCTTCCTCCTGGGTCCGATGAAATCACCACCGGATGATGCGTTCCAAGATGCGATACGCACCCACACGACCGCAGAGAATCACGGGATCAGCGCGGCGTATGAGCTCGGCATAACGAAGGGTGTTCGGGATGGAACAGTGTTCAACGGAAGTGGGTCGGTTACTCGAGGCCAGATGGCTACGTTCATAATTCGTGCACTCGGACACTCTACGCTGCGACCCGCCGGTGTGACAGTTCAGGCCTCGGGCCCTGACGTGGTGGTCTCCGTTCGTGATGACGACTTCGCCCCAGTCTCGAACGCTCCGGTTGATGTGTTTTTCGTTGAAACGGACACACGGCACACAGCGTTTCGGTCCAATGGGACGTGTACCAATCAGACGTTCCGGCTGCTAGGCACGAGGACCTGCGCAATCGACAGCAATGACCCACTGACAGGAGCTGACGGAGATTACCTACTTAATCGGCTTAGTCCACAGGATGTGCGTAGTGGCATAACGGTGTACTCGTGGACAGGTCCTCGGGGTCGTACTGTGTTTTCGGATACCGATCTTCAGAGCGTTGAGGTGACGCTGTCAAACTTAGTCGTCGAGGAGATCGGTTTCGCCAAGATCACAGATGATCGCCCCGAGGGTGCTGTCGTGTCCCGCTTTGGTAGCACGGTCACCTTTACGCTTCAGTTGCGAGGCACTCGAGCTGATGATGTCGAAGTGGATGTCGGCCCGGGACGTTCAGCGATCGACTACACCATCACGAAGCGGCTATACCGAGGCAAGAACGCCATACCGCCTCCGATCTCCGAAACCACCGAGGTGCTGCGGGCCGCTCGAGACGGCAGTTTGGAGATTGCGGTGTCTACCGTCGATCCCGATCCGAGACGCCGTGGCAACGGGATGGTTGTGCGGCTCGAAGTCTCCCGTGAGGCGCGGAACTACCTCGGCAACGACAGCCTGGTTCCAGGTGCTAGCGCATTCTCAACCCAGTTGAGAACTGAGGATGGGGTCTCTCGTTACATCACCAGTTGGTATTCGAACGTCGTGTTCACGGACGAGACACCTCGAGCGCAATACATGGATGCTGTTGTCGACAGCTACGGACTTGCGCCGCGTGGTGGCGAAGCACAGGTCAATACTGTTCATGCAGTACTCCGTGATCAATACGGTGATCCGCTAGTTGGTGCCAATGTTGAGTTGACCAGTGGCTACGCGGACGAGGTAGTTGGTAATGGCGTCACGGGTGATGACGGCATTGCTTCGATCCCGTATGAGTACAAGGGTCCTGCCGGCATGGAGGCCTTGAGCCTGTCGCACGACAGGGGTACCACAAGCCGTAACGATGACCTCTTTGCGAGCACGACGGCGTACTGGGTTGAACTGGCTAGGCCATCGCAGGACATCAACGAGCCGAATGTGTCGTTCAGTGACCCCGACGATGGAGCGATTGTGGTTGACATGCTTGCGTCGTCATCCGCCGTTGACACCACACCGCAACTAGTCAACTACGACGACAACGACCAGTTTTTCCTCGACGGTTCACCCGTGACGTTGGCCAAGTTTGAGGAGGAGATGGTCAAGGCGTTGGAAGAGCGGCGAGCGTGCCAGCGAGTCCGTTCGGGTATCGAGACCAGCAACTTCATCGAGTCGGGCGACATCAACACCCCCACTCCGCTACCCATACTTCCACTGCTGTCGCTGTCTTGGGAGTCCTACGACTACCGAGATCCCGCCGACACAGCCGTATGGAAGCTCCTCATCTACCCCAGCTCCAACTGCTAACGCCCCCCAACAACACCGCCCAACCCCCCGTGGGGGCCCCAACCGGCCCCCAGCAGTTGGCTTGCCACGTTTCAAGCCAACGGTCACGAGTCGCGGCCGAACCCCTCGACAGCGACTCGTCCAGAACCGTGTTTCACCTCATAGTCGAGGAGAGTCACGTGTCACGTCTGGCCCGCCCCGAGCGGCTCCCAGCCGCCGCTTACACAAATTCGTCGCCGCTAGTCATCAACTACGCCTGATCCGCGCCAAAGCGCCCGCCGGGTCTCGGCTACGACGCATTCATCGCTAACAGCCACGATCCAAATCCGCAAGTGGCAACCTCTGCATCCTGGAGAGGCTCGTTAAACCCCGGCCCTCATGGCAACAAACCCTCAACACAGCGCGGCAGCGATACCGGGACATCCAGTTGAGAGCGGCAATGCGACGCAGCCCCTCTGCAGCAGCCTCCACCCTACGAAACCTCGGATGGCACGTGTCACAACCTCAAGACGACACCTAAGTAATCACAACGGTATGCACCTTCCCCCTCCAAGCTCGGAGCGGCTTGACTCGCTTGCGTCGGCTGATTGGCTCGAGCCTGCGGTCACCTTTGGGATGCCTAGATGAAGGCCTTCCATGCTGGGGATGGCATCGTCACCCTCTTCTAGTTTGCGGAGAGCCCAGCCGGTCAACGCTGACCGAAGATCATCCAACGCCTCTGAGTTGGAGGTGCCGAAGCCCCGTGGGCCGTCAATTCCAGCGACCGTAGCGGTGACGCCATCGGGGTCTGTTACGTCTCGACAGTGCGCATGACGCACAGCAATCTCGGCCCACAAGTCGACGAAGTCTCTCAAGACATCCCAACTGGTACGCGCTGCCGGGTCGGCGTTCTCATCCGGGAAGACCCAGTCGAGAGCTCCGTTCCATCTCACGCCATCCACAACGAGCGCGGAGCTCGAGTGGGTCATGCGCACCTGGTCGTTGGATCGAAGAAGGAATGCACCGTTGTGGGCGGAGGATGTCAAGTCCTATATGTCAGATAATGACATGCATTATCGAGTTGTGTCCTGTCGTTCAGCGTGGTAGAACTCCGGCATGGATGATTCGATCGTGGAAGTAACTGTTGCGGTGTTCTCAGCTATCTTGGTGGGCTTCTGGTACCTTTATCGGGAGATCCGCAAGTCTCGTGAGGAAGTGACTCGTCTCATGGAGCACCAGACGACTCAACTTGAGCAGCGCCTATCGGAGAACAACAGCCAGATCCGCAGCGACATGGCCAACGGCCTCAATCAACTCGCTACCGAGACTAAGGAGCAGTTTGGTGAGGTGAAGGCGGAGTTCGCGAAGACGCACGGGGACATTGAGAGGCTGCGTTCTGATACGGCGGGCAGTATCAAGGATCTTGCTGCTGAGAACAAGCAGGAGTTCGCCAAGATTCACGAGGACATCACAGAACTCCGCAATGAGTCCACGGAGAGCAGGGTCACCCTCAGGCACCTTTGCGTTGCCATTGCTGAACTGAAGCAAATCACGTTGGCTAACTACCGACAGACCCAGCAGCAGTTCGAGAAGGTAGGTGAAGATCTCGCTCGCACACGAGAGCGTGTCGCTCGCCTGGAGGGCACAGAGATTAGGGCTCTCCCAGCCGCTCCATCCGAAGCAGTCTGACAGGGTCGCTCCGTGCAGAAGTCAACCGTCGCCAGCTGAGCTAACGCTTGCTCCGATGACCATTCGGCAGGGGCCCGCGAGGAGGCCAGCCGTGGCGGGTACATTGAGTGTGACAACCTTTAGCGATTGCCTCAAAAGGCAGGTGTCCTAGATGGCTGCGATGCCACCACTCACTGTGAACATGATCGCTGCTGACGTGTTCCGCGAGTTCGGAGCGCCCTACGCAGCCGGGTTGCATCACTGCAAACCCGAAATCCGGGACGCAGTCGAGCACTGCCTCGATCGTATCCATGAGTGTCACACAATGCCGATGCAAGGCGGGTACACCCGAGAGTGGCTCCAAGCAGCGCTGCACAATATGGAACTCATGGCGATGCGCATCAACGAACAGGTCACACTCGGCCGGTGCGATCCCGAAGTAATGGAGATAGACGTAACGATCGCGGTCGACTAGCGCCGCCCAGCGGAGATCCCGGTCGACTAGCAGGCGCTCATCTGTCTGGGTTCCAGCTACTCACACCGACTCCGACGATTACGAGGCAGACGCCCGCGAGAAGGCCGACTGTTACGGGTTCGTCTAGCACGACGACTGCCAGGGTGGCGGCTACGGCCGGTTCGAGCAGCGTGACGGCCAACACAACGCTGAGGCTGAGTCTCTGAAGTCCAGCGCCCCAGAGAGTCTGCGCCCCGGTCATAGTTGCCAGACCGAGATAGACGACGGTGACGACCGATGCTGAGGAGCCGAGAGCCACGTCTGCCGACGTCAGGGCAACCGGCAATAGCAACACGGCACCCGAGCCAACGACTGTTGTCATTGCTGGGAGCAGTGGACGGTCACGCATCAAGCCCTGAGCGCTGAAGCCGAACAGCGAGATGGCACAGCCAGCTAGCACTCCAAATACAAGTCCGCTCGCCACTACGTGTGCAGCTCCAGCCGAGAGCAGTGCGACCCCGACGATGGCCGTCGCTACACCAGCCAACCACATCGGTCGAGGCCGTCTGCGGTAAGCGAGCCAGTCAAGCACGCCAGCTGCGACCGGGCCTGTGCCGATCGCAACCAGTGTTCCGACTGCGACCCCCGTACGGGTGACCACCTCAAAGAAACAGATCTGACTTCCGGCAACCCCTGCTCCCGCAAGGGCGAGCCAGCGTGGATGAAGTGGGTACTTCCAGGGAGCTTGACCGATGATCGTCGACACGACGACTAGCCCAACTGCGCCGATCAGTGCCCGCCAGGCACCGATCGTGATGGCAGTGAGCGAGTCAGGCCCTATAGCTGCCGCTGTACCGATCGTGCCGATGAGTGCGGATCCGAGAGCGACCGACGCCAGTGGCCACAGGGTGCTCGCCCGTATCGTCGTGAATTTCACAAAAAAGTCCTGGTGTCAGCGATCTTGATGTTGATAGCGTGGCGCTCGCGTGAGTGGAACCTCTAAGCCCCTGGCGCCGATGACTCAGCGTCTCGAGCGGCCCGACTGGGTACGGCGGCTCAATCTAATGGCCACCTCGATTGGGGGGTCGAGCCGGTCACTCGTACCGATCGATGCACACGACATGCTGCGAATCGCAGCTGGGCCCTTTGGTGGATTACCAACCGGCGACCTCGGTGATCCGCACTGGCAGGAGCGCTTCCGGACTCTTGTCTCAGCGATCGATGTGAGTTCGATGCATGTGCGCGGCAGGCTCATGACTAAACAGGAGCTGCTGCGTTCGCTGATAACCCGGCTGTGTCTAACTCGGCGAGTTGACGATGAGCCAAGCATCCTTGAGTCGCCTGTCGTTGCGCCTGTAATTGTCACTGGCCCTGCCCGGTCGGGTACTTCGATCCTGTTCGAGTTGCTTGCCCTTGATCCGACCCTGCGAGCACCGACCGCTGCCGAGGCCCTGCACCCCCTGAGGATCAACGACGGTGATTCGGTAGATGCGTTTGCTCTAAGCGAGTGCGAGCAGGAGTTCTGGGCTGATGTGCAGCCTGAGTTCCTGGCACTGCACGAGCTCCGCTCAGACCTTCCCGTTGAGTGTGTGACCCTCACCCAGGGCAGCTTCTGTGGCTTTCACTGGTCCATGATCGCTCGGTTCGATGGTTGGCGACAGGATCCCGCGGTCAACTACGCTTATGAGCGTGCGTTCCTGCAAGTTTTGCAACATGTTGCTGGGGCCACGTCTAGCGGCTCCTCCAACGGCAAATCCAGAAACTGGCTTCTCAAGACGCCCGCTCACTTGATGCTTCTACCGCTGCTCTTCGCTGCCTTCCCCGACGCATGGGTGATACAGACACACCGCGACCCGGTCAAGACCATGCCATCCACGGTCAGTATTTCAGCCATGATCCAGTGGATGCGCACCGATGAAGTGGATGTCGATGCTGTAGCGGCGTCTGTCTTGGCGACGTTCTCGGCTGGCCTCAACGGCTCGATAAAGCTACGGAGCCGCAACGTTGTGCCTCTGAGCGGTTTGTTGATATCCATTTCTCCGAACTGCTACGAGATCCGGTGGCGACGATGTCACGGGCGTATGAGCAGATGGGCCGCCCGTTCACAGACGATCACGCAGCGGCGGTGCTCAGTTATCTTGCCCACAAACCCAAGGGCAAATTCGGCGTGCATCGCTATACGCCCGAAGAGTGGGGCTTCACGGCGGAGTCTTTGCGTGCCGAGATGGCCCCATACATCGAACACTTCGGAGTGGCACGTGAAGGATGACACGCAGTCGCATCAGGCCTTTAGTGAGCTTGTTGACCTGCTAGCGGATGTTGATGAGCGGTGGGTGTCCCCAGAGTGGAACTTCCACACCGTTGAAGACAGAGTTGACGCTTACCGGGCAGTCATGCACACGCTTCAGTGGGGCCTTGTTGGATTGTTTGAGCGTAATCCCGCGGCACCGGGCTTCCGCCGTATCGCCAATCCGAGTCGCAAGATCATGGGTGACAATCCCGATGCGATCTATTTCGATACGCCAGTGTCTGCCGATTACAGCTACCGGGTGCGTGGCGAAACCCGTGGCGCGGTGTATGTCTCGATAACGATCGAGTCGGGCACCGACTGGGGCGCTCTAGAAAACGAAGTGCTTGGCATTATCAACGATGACTCGTTTGACATTGATGACGAAGGCCGTTTCGAGCTGTTCGTGGGTGGCAAGCAGCGTGATCGGAACTGGATCGGCTTGCCTGAAGGCGCTGGGTCACTGACGACACGTCACTACTTCGAGAACCCGAAGTCGGCTGGCAAAGACTCGGCGCTGCAGCCGGTCATGAAGATTGATGTGATTGATGGGGCGGGCGAGCCACCGCACCGGCCAACCGATAGCAGCGTGGCCGAGGGCATCCACCGTGTGAACACTCTGTTGCGGCGGATAACGGTTGGCCGGCCACTGTCGGAGCAAGGTCGGCCGATCCCGTGGCTGTCGAGAGTCCCCAATGTGTTCCCACCGCCAGGGCCTCCAGGCACCATCGGTCTGGCAGCCTTTGATGCTGCCTATTGCATGGCGCCGTTCATGGTTGGTGCAGATGAGGCGCTGGTCGTGAAGGCAGCCTGGCCTGAGTGTCGTTTCGGCAATGTCTGTCTGTGGAACCGTCACATGCAAACCCTCGATTACGCCAACCGGCAAACTTCCCTGAACCGTGCCCAGGCAACCGCAGACGACGACGGCAACTTCACGCTCGTCATCTCAGCCACCAATCCCGGAACCCCAAACTGGCTCGATACCGAAGGCCGCCGAATAGGCACCGTCCTATTCAGGTTCTTCCTAACCCACGGCGAGTTAATGACCCCCACCGCCCAACTCCTCCCCCTCTCCGAGGCCGCCAAACACCTCTAGCCACTACGTCCGGTTGGCGTGTAGATACGTACTTGTAGCCGTATGGTTACGGCTCCTATAGGGTGTACCTATGGCTACCAAGACGACCATCACCCTTGACGACGAAATGCAAGCCGCCCTCGATGAGCTAGTTGCCATTGACGGTACGAAACGACTCGCCATTAAGCGGTCGTTGCTAGCTGAAGTGAGGCGGCGTCGCCGCAGCCCGCGCTCCTTGATTTGATCGCCGAATGGGAGGCTGATGAAGGCCCAATCGACGCGGAGCATGTTGACTGGGCTAATGCGGTCCTTGACCGGCAAGGCATCGGCCGGTGATCGTGGATGCGGGACCCTTCATAGTTGACGCCGAGAATCTGAACTCCCGACTCTGGGCACTAATCAAGGTGGCTGCCAAACGCGGAGGCGAACTACACACCACACATCCCGTGTTGGCACAGGTCTGGAGACACCCTGCTCGTCAGGTCAACCTGATTCGAGCTTTGCGACACTTCGAGGTTCATTCTCTTGACGATTCGCGGGCAGTTGGTACACGCTTGGCTAGAACTGGCACGTCCGACGTAGTGGACGCACACTTAGCGGTGGTCGCCGAGAAGTTGGGCACGTTCATTCTCACCGCCGACCCGAACGACATGTTGCGACTCGGAGCACGCTTCGAGACTTACGTGAGCACCTAAACCAGAACTGATTCTCAACTGCTACCAAATTACGAGACCAACTACTGAACACAAGCCAAAGAAGGATTCACCAAGTATATGCCCCCGACAAACGTGGCGATTTTCATTGACTGTTGCCGCTAACTTGGTGTGCTGTGCCAGATTATGGGCCACGTGGATTCCATGGTGCGACTTTGACTCTTGACTCAAAGCTATTGACATGATTTACAGGGTCACGTGGGCAGATTCATTCAGGGACTGCATCAAGTCGTTTCCTGACGAACCCAGATTCGCGGCGCGACTTTGGGAAACAGTCGCTGAGATCGAGACTCGGCCATTTCACAGTCCCAAGCTCTCAACACACAACATCGCCAACTCGACAAAGGGTCGGCAAATATTCGCTTCGGATGTAGCGGGTCGATCATCTAATCGACGTGTCGTTTGGCAGATTTTCGATCGCACGATCGTGCTGTTGCTCTACGGAACTCACAAGATCTACGAGCGAGCGCGACGCATGCAGGTACGACTTGAGCCCGATCAGCACAAAGTGGTCCTTGAAGAACTTCCATTCGAAGAGCAGCAGGAACGGGACAACGAGTTTCGCCACGAGGAGTCGCGTCATGAGGAGGCCGGCCGTCTCTTCATGGCATGGGAAGACGATGAACTGGCAGTCTGGTTTCCGTCCTTCATTGTGTCGCACTTGCGCAAGCTAAACACCGAAGATGAACTGCTCCGTTTGGACATAGAGCTAGGCCGTTACTTCGACTCTGCTTTCAACCTCATCGCTTACGGTAGTCCCGATGGACAGTCTTCGAATGAGTCCACCGTTGAAGAGTCCGATGCCGACGAGTCTGGTGACGTTGAACCTCCAGTCACGGATCCAGACGAGTCAAGCTCAATTGCGGATCGCTCGCCGTCCGGGAACGCCTCGGATGTTAGCTCGGCGCATATCCCCGAGAGCCAGATCACTGTTACTGAAGAGGAGCGGTTGCTGGGGCAGATGCTCGTGGATCCGAAGGTTGCGCCGCAGTTCACGCGGGTGGAACCGGAGTTCCTCGCTGATGTGATTGGGCGTCCAATTGAGGATTGGATGATCTTCTTGCATCCAGACCAGCAGGCTGCCGTGAAGCGCAACTACAACGGCCCGGCACGGGTGCGAGGTGGAGCCGGCACTGGCAAGACAGTCGTTGGTCTTCATCGCGCTGCTCGTCTTGCCAAACGCAATTACGAGGCAAGGCAACAGCGCAAATCTCAGTTGTTTGGCGCTGAGAGTTCGCCAGCAGTGCCCGTGCTGTTCACGACCTACATAAAGACCCTGCCTCCCGTGTTTGAGGCACTCTTGAAGCGTTTGCCTGGAGCACACACCTCAGAGGTCGAGTTCATCAACGTTGACAAGCTGGCATGGCGTCTATGCAGTGAGTCGGGATTTAGGCCGCGCATCGTGACTAAGGAAGTCAACCGCGCCTTCGACAATGCGTATGACCAAGTCGTAGTACCGGGGACACCGCTCGGTGTCTCAAACCTTTCCAAATTCTACCTACGAGAGGAGATCCAGCGTGTCGTAAAGAGTCGTGCCCTTGAGTCTCTTGATGAGTACCAGGCTGTCTCCCGTGTTGGCAGGAGGGTTCCGATGCGTTCTCGTCAGCGGGAGCAGTTGTGGAACCTCATGAATGCTTGGGACACCGAGATGCAACATCTCGGTGTCATGGACTTCTTTGACGTCATCACTAGGGCTCTCAAGTTTGTGCGAACGTTGCACGCACCGAGGTACTCCGCGGTCATCGTTGACGAGGCCCAGGATCTGACCCTTGCGGGCTTGCAGATGTTGCGAGGGCTCGTGAACGCCCCCGACTTCGATCATGACCGGCCCGACGGGTTGCTGATCATCGGCGACGGTGCTCAGCGCATCTACCCAGGCGGATTCACTTTGCGCCAGGCGGGTGTTGAGGTGCGTGGTCGCACAACAGTGCTCACGGAGAACTATCGCAACACGAACCAGATTGTCTCTGCGGCATTAGCTGCGACGGGCAACGTCGAAGTTCACGACCTTGGTGAGACGTTTCAACGATCCAGTGAAACAACCACAGCGAATCGTCAGGGCCCTGTGCCGTTGCTTATCAAGGCGGTGGGACTCGACGCTCAGATCGATGACATGGCCAAGCGAATCAACGCACTCAACGAAGGAACGGACACCTACGGAAGCGGTGACATCGCAATACTCGCCCCCTCCAGAGCGGACGTGAACGCGATAGAGAAGAAACTTCGACAACGGGGCGTGGCGACGCAATCGTTAGAGAATTACACGGGCGTGACAAGTAGTGCAGTGAAGGTCGGTACCTACAACCGGGCTAAAGGCCTTGAGTTCAAGGTCGTGATACTGCCACAACTGACAAAGAACAAGTTCCCGAAGTCCCACCGGCGACAGACCCCCGATGAAGCATCCGAATATCGCGAGTTACAGATCTCGAAGCTGTTTGTTGCCATGACTAGAGCCCGGGACCAGATAGTCGCCTACTACGACTGGGAACCCAGCGAGATAATCCAACAAGCCATCGACCACTTCAACACCACCCAACCCCTCCGCTAGCACTACGCAGCAGTCATTGCGGCTCGTCCGGTTGCTGTTGGCTATTGATCCGGCACTACCGGAAGAAGCCCAATAGCCGCACCCCAACTCAGTTACTGATGAGTCACACATCGCTTCCTGCTCCTCTACGACTGAGGCTCTGACAGCCACACACTTTCACCAAGAGCACACCGAAGTTGGTCCTAGGAGAGTCATGATGCAGCCATACGTGTACGGCGATGCTCATGGACGCTGGCTTGCCACTCATCCCACGTAGGTCGCTCATTCTCGGGGAGAACCACAAACGGCACGTCTCCAGCGTTGAGGGAACCACGCTCTACGAACTCTGCCTGACTGCGCTGGCGGGCATCGAGAGCTGCACTTGTTGGAGTCGGGATGTATCGGAAGTCAATACTCCAACGACAGAACTGGGTTGTGTTAACTGTGCTTGCGTGAACACACAGGTTTGAAAAGAAGAACGCACCACCGGGCCGCAGTGGAACCGGCACGGGCGTACCGCGCTCCTCTACTTGCTCACTAATACGTACGTTGCGGTCATCTCCACGCGCAGCATCCAACAACCCCCATCGATGACTTCCCGGAATCACCCAGCAACAGCCGTTATCGACCGTGGCGTCAACAAGAGGCAACCAGACACTCACCATGTGCAAGTTCTGCGTGCGTTTGACGACGTTGCCCACTTCCGCCTGATCGAAATAGTGGCTGTCTTGGTGCCAGGAAAACGCAGTGATCGTGCTACCCGGAAGCTTCGTACGCAGTGACGGACTAGAAACCACTGTCACCTCGTCACCCAGCAGGAGACTCACAACACGAACGATCTCGGGGTGGGTATACAAGCCGTAGAACTCGGGCCCAAACGTCCCAAATGACCAGTCTCGAGGGGAGAATTCCAACTCTTCACAGATGGCCGCATATCGGCGTTCAAACGGCTCATCGTCATGTAAAGAATTCAATCGCCCGTTCGCAAACTGTTGGTGACTATACGTATCAACAGCACATGAGATGAAATCACGCATTGGATCAAGATCATTGTCATTGAAGAGGTCGTCAACAACCACATAGCCATCATGTGTGTAACGCTCAACGATCTCCTGGGCCTGCACAGTCTCCTCCGACAGTTCGAATGGGTCGACAGGCTGAACGCTCGCTTTGGCCTGCCTTGCCTTGAATCCATAGTATGACCGATAAGCGGGAAAACAGTGCATCGGGGCGTTTCACGGTTCATGACCGGAGTTCGGGGGAACTTGTCAAGCGGCGTGGACCGGCATTCAACCCGGAGTGATCTGCCGCCGATCCGATAAACGTCAGGAGGGACAAATGTCGGAACAACAAGATCAAGGACGTGTCAAGCACAAACTGAGCCGACGGCAGTTCAATCTTCTTGCAGGTGGCGCGGTGTTGCTCGCTGCCTGCGGCGACGACGGTGACTCTGCGACTCCGACAACAACAACGGCGGCAACTCCAACTACCGAGGCAGCACCGGCATCAACCACAACGATCGCTCCAGCGACTACGACCATGATCGCACCGACACCGACCACCGAAGCGGGAGCGCCTGCAACTACCACCACCACTGAAGCGCCAAGAGAGCCCAAGACACTGCGCTTCGGCTATCACGCCGCTGCAACATCGGCTGACACGCTTGATCCCGCGTACCGAACATCATCGACTGATGGCTTGTTCCAGACTCTTGTTGCCGAGCAACTGGTTCGTGCCGACGAGAACCTCACCCCGACACCGCACCTTGCAGAGTCCTGGGAAGCCAACGCAGACGGCACGGAGTGGGTCTTCAAGTTGCGTGAAGGGATCACGTTCCACGACGGCAAACCCTTTGTTGCCGCTGACGTGGTCTACACGTATCAGCGACTGCTTGACCCCGATGTGGCATCACCAGGAGCGGGCAACCTGCCTGGTCTTGAGCCGGATGGAGTCTTCGCTCGTGATGACCAAACGGTGGTAATGCGGCTTACCGAGCCCAACGTTGACTGGCCTGCGGCTATCACAAACTCCCACACGAGGATCGTGCCAGAAGGTGCGACTAACGCCGATCTAGCCGCTCAGAGCCTCGGTACTGGAGCGTTCAAGATTGATGAGTTCATCCCAGGCGAGATCAGCACTGTCTTTGAGCGGAACGAGAATTACTGGCAGCCCGGCTTGCCGAAGGTTGATTACTTTGAGGTGATCACCATCCCTGAGACGGAAGCGATGCTTGCGGCTATCAGGGGCGGTCAGGTTGACATCCTCTCTCGGGCCCCATCAACTGCGCTGGACGATCTTGATTCACACCCCGAGATTTCAGTCGTAACGAACCCGATCGGTTCTTCATCGGTGGCTTACTGCCAGATCGATACGCCGCCGTTTGATAACAACGATCTGCGTCTCGCGATGAAGTATGCAACCAATCGGCAGCAGCACAACGACCTCGTTTATGGTGGCAGGGCACATCTGATGAACGACATTCCCCTGCCGTCGTTGATCCGCTTCGGTCTTGCTGGATCACGTGAGCACAACCTGGATATGGCCAGGGAACACTTGAACCGTGCCGGCTACCCGAATGGTATTGATCTGACGCTCACTCTTGCGGCTATGGAGGACTGGATTGAATGGACTCAGGTCTGGCAACAGCAGCTTGGTGAAGTGGGAATCAATCTGGAGTTGAACGTGACGCCGGCAGACACTTACTGGGGTGATCAGTGGCTCACTGCGCCGTTCGCTATGACTGGCTGGAACGTTCGAACTGTGGATCATGGCCTAGGTCTGTGGTACAAGTCCGATGCAGACTGGAATGAGACGCACTGGGCGAGTGAGCAGTTTGATGCCGATCTTGCAGCCGCGCGATCAACGACTGATGAAGCGGTGCGAACCGAGATTTATGGACGACTGCAGCAACAGATCATTGATGAAGGTGGCCACTTCGTGCCCGACATGTTTGGTCTCAGCAGTGCAGTGCGCAGCGGTGTGACTGGCTGGCAGCCCCGAGGCGCCTACTACACCATCGACAAAGCAGACGCCTAAGCAAAGCAGACGCCTAAGCGTTAGGCGTTCAGTGACGGCGGTCATGGCCGTCGCAACCTGACAAACTTCATCGGTGCATTTCGTCCGCGTTTCGGCGCAGCGGCTGACACTTGCGGTCGTCGCGCTGTTCGCGGTGTCGCTAATCACCTTTTGGGCCGTTGAGCTGTTACCGGGTGACGCAGCTACTCGCATGCTTGGACGGGAGGCCACGCCAGAGCGAGTAGCAAGTTTCCGTGAGCAGATGAACCTTGACTCTCCTGCGCTTGAGCGTTATACGACCTGGGTCGGTGGCTTCGTGCAAGGTGATTGGGGCGAATCGCTGGTGGCTGCGAGACCCAAAACCGAGGGGGCACCTGCAGGTCGAATCAACCGGAGTGTCACAGACATCATCGCCCCGCGTTTGACCAATACGTTGCAGTTGGCTGGTCTGGCGCTGCTCATGTATGTGCCATTGAGTCTCGTCACGGGGATTGTCACTGCGGTGTATCGCGAGCGTGCCTTTGCTGCGGGGCTGTCGACGTTGCTGATATTGGGCTGTGCAGTGCCTGACTTTGTGATCGCCATCTTCCTGCTTGTGCTGTTTGCAGTGACACTTGAATGGTTCCCTGCGCTATCGCTTGTCGATCAGGCCGAGTCGTTTGGCGAGCAACTCAAGATGATGACTTTGCCATCGGTGACGCTGACTCTCGCTATGACTGGTTTTGCGGTTCGACAGATGCAAGCCAGCTTGCTGGCAGTGTTGAACTCTGACTATGTGCAGTTTGCAACTCTCAAGGGTCTGCCGCGCCGGCGAGTATTGCTGTTGCATGCACTGCCGAGTGCTGTGGGGCCGGCTTTGCGCGCCACGGTGATCAATGTTGTCTGGCTAGTCGGAGGTGTGGTGCTGGTGGAGGTTGTGTTCACGTATCCCGGCATCGGGACGCTCTTGCTTGATGCGCTGCGACTGCTTGACACACCAGTGATCCTGGCCTCAACGATGATCCTCGCCAGTGTGTACATACTCTGCAATCTAGGTGCTGATCTAGTGTCCGCCGCTCTCAACCCGCGTTTGCGCACCGGATAATGGATTCATCCGCTACCTCTGAAGGGCTCATGAGCGAAGTGGCGGCACGTGATGCGTTACCCACTAGACCCACTAGCAACTCAGGTCGGTTGAGGCCGTCGCGTCTGCGTCGGCTGGCACGGCTAGCTCGTGAGCGACCTGTGTTCGTGTTACTCCTGGGCGTTTTGGCTTTGCACGTGTTTGTGGCGGTCACCGGGCCGTGGTGGGCACCGTTTGAACACGACAAGATGCTCACCGGTGAGCCTTTTATGGGTCCGTCTTGGGATCACTGGTTCGGCACCGACAACTTCGGGCGGGATGTGTTCAGTCGTGTCGTGCGCGGAGAAAGGATCGTGCTAATCCAAGGCCTTGCAGCTTCTAGTCTCGCAATTGTGGCTGGTTCCACGATCGGAATCTTGCTGGCATACAAGCGGGGCTGGGCAGATGAGATCGGGATGCGCGGCGTCGACATCATGTTGGCGTTGCCCGGGTTGATCCTCACACTCTTGATCCTTGGATCTGTTGAGACCAACAATCTCGTCATCATCCTGACCGTCGCTTTCTTCTTCACTTGGCCGGTCACAATCACTGTTAGGGCTGCGGCATTGGGAGTCGTGACAGAAGACTTCGTCACCAAAGCGAAACTTCGCGGTGAGTCGTCCATTTCGATTGCAAGACGAGAGATATTGCCGAACGTGCTGGGAAACGTGTTGGTGGAGTTCTCGCTGCGCACCGGTTACGCAGTGTTCTTTATTGGTGCGTTGAGCTTCCTCGGATTTGCTGCGGCACCACCGTCACCCGAATGGGGATTGATGATCAACGAAGGACGCAAGTTTCTCAGTTCTTCACGGTGGATGGTGCTCGGACCGGCGGTGGCGTTGGCTTCGCTCGTGGTGGCTTTGAGCTTGGTGACTGAAGAGATCAGCGACATACTCGGTGTGTCTGGTAGACGAGGCTCCGGTTGATGGTTGAACCTTTGGTGAGGGTTCGGGGACTCACGGTTGATTACCGCAATGACGACCGTTGGGTGAGCGTTGTCAAAGACGTGTCATTTGAAATCGGTCGTGGTGAAACTCTTGGTCTCGCAGGAGAATCTGGCTGTGGCAAGACCACCACGGCGCTAGCTCTATTCGGTTACAACAAGGCAGGTAGCCGAGTCGCTGCCGGACAAGTGAATTTCGATGGGCGACAGTTGCTGGGTCTCTCGGATCGTCAGATGCAGCCAATTCGGGGTGCGCGTATTTCGCTTGTTCCACAGAATCCGTCCAGCACTCTCACTCCGTCGATGCGGGTCGGTCGTCAGGTGGTGGAGACGCTTGAGAGTCACAATGTGTGCTCCGGTAGCGATGCTGTTGAGCGCACTGTCGAGATCTTTTCTGACGTTGGGTTGCCGGAGCCTTCACGACTCGCCCGGCGTTACCCGCACCAACTCAGCGGGGGGCAGCAGCAGCGAGTCGTGATCGCTATTGCTATTGCTTGTAGCCCCGACCTGCTCGTGTTGGATGAGCCGACTACCGCGCTTGATGTGACTACCCAGGCACGGCTACTTGACCTATTGACCCGGATCAAAGCCAGCAGCGGCATGAGCGCTCTGTATGTGAGTCACAACCTTGGTGTGCTCGAGCAGATCTGTGACCGGGTGGCAGTTATGTATGCCGGTCAGTTGGTTGAGACTGCTCACACAGATGACCTGTTCAACCGACCTATGCATCCATACACGCGCGGTCTCATCGCCGCTGTACCCCGTGTTGATGCTGTGCCGTCGGCGACGCAGAAACTGCGCGGGCTACTGCGGCGAGACGAACTTCCTGAAGGTTGCGGGTTCGCACCTCGATGTCCCTACGCCCTCGCTGAGTGCTACACGGATCCCCAAGAGTTGATGTCAATCAGGCCCTCTCAGGAGGTTGCTTGCTGGCGGGCTGGCGACATCGATGCTCTAGTTGAGAGCAATCCTGGTACTGTTGATGCGGCCGCGGCTCATGTAGGTGCTGCGCCATGACAGCGCTGCTGGAAGTACAAGACGTCGAGATCTCGTACCAGCAGCGGCGGCGGTTGCGCGCGAGGCTGGCGCAGCTGCGGCGAAGTCGTGTGGTTGATCCGTCTCCTGCGGTGCGTGACGCCTCGTTCACTATCAACTCGGGTGAAACGGTCGCGCTCGTCGGCGAGAGTGGTAGCGGAAAGACCACACTCGCCCGATCAATTGCCGGACTTATTGCACCGCAGCGAGGCAGCCTTCGATTTGATGGTGCCGACATCACGGTCGGGCTGCAGCGACGCACGCCTGAGATGCTGCGTCACATCCAGTACGTGTTCCAGAACCCAGCTTCGTCACTGAATCCCAGACGCAAGATCCGCTACAACCTTGGTCGCGTACTTGATGTGTTCTTCGATCTAGGTAAGGCCGCCAAACGTGATCGCATGGTTGAGTTGCTAGCGAGCGTTCATCTCGATCCCGACTACATCAACCGGTACCCACCGCAGCTCAGCGGAGGTGAGGCACAGCGGGTAGCCATCGCTCAAGCCTTGGCTGCCGAACCGAAGTTGATCCTCTGCGATGAGATCCTCTCGGCTCTTGATGTGTCGGTGCAGGACAACATCTTGGAGTTGCTGCGCGAACTGCAAGCCCGCAGTGGTGTTGCTTACCTGTTCATTGCACACGACCTTGCCGTTGTGCGCTGGCTAGCTGATCGTGTGGTGGTGCTGTATCACGGCCGCGTGGTGGAGTCGGGCACAGTCGAGGAGATCTTCACGCCTCCGCATCATCCCTACACGGCACTGTTGTTGGATTCGATTCCTGGTCGTAGCAACCGAGCGTCCGTGTTAGCAGAGGACGCATCGACTGTGGGGACGGCACCGGATCAAGGGTGTGCCTTCGAGCCCCGATGTCGGCACCGGGTTGCGGGATTATGCGAGAGCGAGGATCCGCCCCGGCTCGCAGACAGTGACACTCACGACGTGCTGTGCCATCTCAATGCTCGAAAGCGATTAGTTCTGCAACATCGGCCGACGCAACCAAGTGTCACGGGAACTGCGGCGGCTGGTGGAGCTGGGATTGGTTGACGTGGTGGTCGGATGGAGGATCAGGTGACCGTCAAGAATGAACTTCGTGAGCGTTTGCAGGGTTGCTACGTAACCGTTCCCACTATGTTTCGAGACGACGACGCTCTGTCGGTTGACCTTGAAGCCGTCCGCCAGCATGTGCGGTTCCTCATCGACGGTGGGATTACGACCGGTAACGGGGTGTTGTTGGCTTGCGGTGCGGCCGGCGACTTCTCGACCATGACCTTCGATGAGCGGGTTGCGGTTACGGCTGTGGTTGTTGAGGCGGCCGATGGTCGGGTACCGGTGGTCATGGGCGGCCAGACCACTAGCACGAACGAACTCGTGCGGCTTGCCCGTGCTGCGGCGGAGATCGGTGCGGAGTACATGCAGATCTCACCGCCTTTCTATTTCGCTCACACCGACGATGACTTTCTCGAACATGTCGAAGCTGCTACCGCTGTCTCCGACGTTGGCTTAGTTGTCTACAACACGCATTGGACAAGCCTCGAGATCTCCAATGCTTTGATTGAGCGTCTCGCTGCACTTCCCACAGTCGTAGGGCTCAAGTGGTCGATGCCTGACAGCGGTTTCATGGAGTTTGAAGGTGTGGTCGCTGACTACTCCGACCGCTTCTGCATCATTGACAACCAGTTGCGTTTCGCTACCAGTCACATGCTTGGCGCTCGTGGTATCGAAATTCACATCTGCAACTTCTGGCCTGATTGGGGCGTGAAAATGTGGCAGATGCTTAATGATCATCGCTACGTAGAGGCACAACACGAACTGGTGAAAGTGGTCTTGCCATTCATGCGAATGTGGGCCGAGATGGAGAGCTACACCAGCGGTGACGGACACCTCGACAAGTTGTGCATGGAGCTAGTAGGGCTGCCGTCAAGTCGTAGCCGTCCACCGACTCGCGACATCCGGGATCTCTACCGTGACCGTGCCCGCGCCATGTTGCACGCAATCGGCACACCAAACGTTGTCGACGTTGGCACAACCACAACTTGAGGGACGACTTCGTCGATCAATCGCCTCTCGGTTTGCACTTATGTGCCCTAATCGGCAGAGCAAGGCCATTTGACGACATGGTGGCGGCCCGTGTAGTCGTGGCCGCGCATGATCACGACCTCGCGTGGTTCATCGGGCGCGTGCCGAGAACGGTCCCTACCCGCGTATAGGGGGTTGCCTGTCACTCGCACAAACGGGACTGTGATTCGTGGCGAAAGCGCAATGCGTTGGTGACCAGTCAGGTTGGGTCCGGACCCGTGCAGTATGTTCCCGTCGAAAAGCACAAACTCACCCGGCTCCATTTCAAGACTTCGAACCGCGTCCGGGTCGATTGCATTGACCGGAACCGACTGATGAAATGAAGTGAGAGTCGCGTCCACATCGTGGTGATAGGTGCGGAGGTGTGATCCCGCTACCACCTGGAGGCAACCGTTGGCCATGGTCGCCTCAGTAATGGCAATCCAGGCGGAGACGAGCACTGGGGGTCGGAGATCAAAGTAGGCGGCGTCGGAATGCCATGGCACTTCTACATAGCGCCTCTCGTCACCAGAAGCCTCGTCAAGGGGCTGCTTGAGCTGGAAGTTGCTACGCCAGATCAACAGGTCAGGACCGATTAGTGCGGCGATCCTCTCCACTAACTCGGGTCGACGGCATAGACGGCAAACCGCTGCGTGATCGAGATGGCGATCGTGATAGTGCAAGTGAGGATCGTCATCATGACTCCCCGGGATGATGATGTCCCTGATGATCTGTTCACGCATCTCTGCCATGTGTTCGGGGCTAACCATGCGAAAGGGGCCAAGCACTCCATCGCTGTGAAACCGCTCAATCTCGGTAGCAGTCAATGCAAACTTTGGGCGGGAGTTGGCGTTGTTCGTTCTCATGAGTAAAGACCCGAGAGTTCGAGGACTGTGTGGTTGTCGATCCAGTCCCAATCGAGTTGCACGCCTAATCCGGGTGCCTCCGGAAGGTGCAGTTCTCCGTTGTGGTCAATGTCTAAGGGGTTGCCCTTGAGGGCAAATCGGAACATCGGGTGATGTAACTCGAAGAACTCGCAGTTGCGCACGGAACATGCCACATGCAGGTTTGCTATGTCGAGTAACGGCGAGTGAAGGGCGTGGATCTCTAAGTTCATGCCAACGAGTTCACACAAGGCGAGCGCCTTGCGGAGTCCCGTGATGCCAGCCTTGACGAATACATCACCGCGTGCCAGGTCAATCACTCGCGGAGTTAAGTACTGGGGCAACTCGCGCACGGATACTGTTTCGGTTGCCAGGATTGGCGTTCTTAACTGTGATGACAGCCGACCGAGTGTGGCAATGTTGCGATCGGGGACCGGCTCCTCAAACCAGTGGAACCCTAAGTTGTCAAGTTCTTGACCAACTTGGCGCGCCTGCGTGAAGCTGTATTCGCTGACAGCGTCAAGCATTAGTGGGAAGTCGTCACCGACGGATTGCCGTGCAGCGCGCAGCCTCGGTATGTCGGCAGCGGGGCCCTCATAGAGCGTCAATTTGTAGCCCTGGTAGCCGCGTTGCTTTACAGAACGTGCCTCGGTGAAGGTGTCTTCAGGTGTCAAGTTCCAGTGCGATCCGGTTCGATATGCGGGGATGCTGGTGCGGAACAGACCCAACATCTCAGCAATCGGCAGTGCCGCGGCTTTGGTTCGAATATCCCAGAAAGCAACGTCAAGCATCCCCAGCAAGCCATCGGTCATCGGATACAGGTGTCGGTTGAGTCTCATCAGTTCCTGCCACAACTCTTCGGTGCGGCGAGGATCTCTTCCCAGGATTGCCCTCAGGTAAACGTCATGGAGTTGATGCGCGCTTCCGACTCCTTCCCCGTTAGCGCCATAACCCATCGTGTAGCCATCAATCCCCTCATCGGTGCTGACACAACTCAGCGGGAAGTGCCACACGGGCGGCACATTGTGCGGTATTGGACTGTCGCCATACCACGGTGCCGCATCTAGGGCCAGCACCCTCGTGACCAATCCCGTGATCTTCATGGGTCTTGCAACTTCAGCCCCACTCGTCGAGGAGTCTGATCCTCGCAAGGGGTGTCGAAAGGCCAGGGGGTGTAGGCGAGCGTTGCATGTCTCAGCGAGCGCCCCGTGAGAGTTCGACTCTGTTGTGGAGACGTTCGCCTTTGTCATATCGGGTCAGGTTGGCGGAGAATTCCGCGCACAGCTCGTCCGCGTAGTCCCACGTGTAGCCGGCGATGTGCGGTGTCACGATCACAGTGGGAAGATCCCACAGCGGACTGTTATGAGGCAGTGGTTCCTCAGCGAATACGTCAAGACCGGCACCGGCGAGCGATCCGTCAAGCAATCGATCGACCAGAGCATGCTCGTCAACCGAGCTGCCCCGACCGACATTGCAAAAGAAGGCCCCGATCTTCATCGCTGCGAACACCTCAGCACTGATGAGCCTCTCCGTGCTGGTGCCCCCCGGTAGCGCGCCAACTACAAAGTCTGCTCCAGTGACGGCAGTGGCTAGATCGTCCGACCCAAACACTTCTGATGCCGGTGGGCTTGGTCGGCGCGGGTGTTGTCGGACACCAGTCACTTGCATTCCCAGCGCTGCGCAGCGCCCCGCGATCGCGGATCCCAGCGAGCCCATGCCCACAACACAAACGGTTGCCCCCGACAATCGTTGATGTCTGTGAAGGTGTCGCCACAGTCGGTGACTCTTGGCAGAGGTGTATTCGGGAAGGCGGCGAGCCAATGCCATCATCATGGCAACGCAATGTTCGGCTACTCCTTGTGAATAAACGCTGCCGACATTACAGATCGTGAGATTGCGGGCTCGTATCTCCTCAGTGACGTACTCTTCGTAGCCGACGCTCGGTAGCAGCAGCAGTTTGATGGGACTCTTGGCCAACAACGCAGGTTCAGGCCACCCGATCATGGCTTCGGCACCTGCCATGGCGTGTTCGTAGGTAGCCGCCGGTGCGTCCTGGGGGAGCCGATCGCAGACTGTCCAGCTTGGCACGGCTCTAGCCAGGTACTTGATGTGCTTGTCGATAAACGCGTCGACGGCGATCAGCAGCCTCGGGCTTGTCGATGGTGCCAGGACTGGACTCTCAATCGAGCCTGAAGCGGGCACTCCTCATGTACTGGATTGGCTCGTCACCGGTCGTGTACTCGTGGTAGGCGGTCACGATCGTGCCGTCGTCCAGCTGCACGACTGTCGGATACCCGATGTGCCAGTACTGACGGTGCTGTTCACGTGTCGGAGTGTGGCAATCGGTGATGATGAACTCGTCGCCGGGATCCCAGTTGATGCCATCTTCAGAGGTGCATCCCCTTATCCCCATCGGCTGAGCCCGGTAGCTGTACACGCTTAGCACACGGCCATCTTGGAGTTGGATCAGATCTGCCGGATACCCCCATAGACGGGTCCGCTGAGGTGGTGCCCAGGTCACGCCATCGTCTTCGGAGTGGGTAACCCATTGATAGTCGTAACGGGACGGGCGGAACAGAACTCGGAGCATCGAAACCAGCCGACCGTTTGACATGCGTGTCAGAGACGGTTCCTGGAAGTTGATGATCGAGGCGGGGTCATAAGCCATGGTTCCCCAGTGTTCCCAGCTGCTGCCACGGTCGTCAGATCGCAAGACAAAACAGCGGGATGTCTCCCGTGACAGCCCGCCGCCGCTCTCGTAGCCGTCAGCGCTGAGTGTCCCCTCGAGTGGCATCAACAGACCACCATCTGGCAATTCCACAACGTGGCCTGAACCCGTACCGCCTGCGAGGTAATGGGCGGAACCTGAGTCGGCTATCGGGTATGTGCTAACAGGAAATGGGCCGTACCAGCTACTGCCGTTGTCGTCAGACTTATAGACGGCGTAGCCGGTCTGACGTTTAACGGACGAGTGACTGCTGTACATGGCTTGCTCGTCAATGCGGTTTGCCACGGCTGTCGGCGACGATATGAAGCCACAAACACGGGTGTGCATGACCAATGTTCCGTCGCTGATCTGGGCAAAAGCACAGTCCCAGTTACCCGAATAGTCGGTATAAGGGGCGGCAATCACACGGGTTGCAGGATCCCAACTCTTTGCCCCGTCCGACGACTTGATTGCGCAGGCGCGGCCGCTGTCAGCATGTACCTTGCCCCGCTCCTCGTTATAGCCGAGCAGCAACTCTCCGTTGTCTAGGCGAACGAGACTTCCTTGATTGCAGCAGCGCTCCGGGTCGAAGTAAGCATCGACCACCTCCGCATCGACCCGTCGCATCCTGGTTTCCCCTTGTGTCAGTTTGTGTCAGTCCTGTTTGAGCGGTATCGGCTCAACGATGGCAACGTACAACAGCACCAACCTTGAGGCCAAACCACAGAGTTAGGTTGACGAGGCAGCTTGTAGCGTCGTTGGTTATCTGGAGGGACTGTCGACCGGTGGTGGCGCGGATGAGCAGAGTTGATGACTTGGTCTCAGTTGAGCTACGACAGCGACTGGTTAGCACCATGAAGCGGGTTGATGGCACTTCGCTCGTGTCCGCTAATCAGGGCAATCTCAGTGCTCGTGATCCACGCACCGGCAACATTGTGATCACACCCACATCGTTCCCGTACAACTTGATGACAGTCGACGACCTTGTAATCCTCGATGCCTCCGGTCGTCGAATTGGTGGCAATCGTGAGCCATCCTCGGACAGTGTCGTCCATCTGACCGTGTATGCCCAGCGCCCTGATGTCGATGCAGTGCTTCACACCGAGCCGCCGCACGTGAATGCGCTAGGTGCGCTCGGACGTGACATTGTGCCGGTCACAACCACCGGTCTTGTATCGGGTAACGGCACAGTACCCATCATGGCGTTTCGGCCGACTCGTAGCGAGTCGTTTGCAGTGGAGATGCTCGAAGTAATGGGAAATAGCTATGGCGTTGTCTGGCAGAATCACGGCCTGCTAGCTATTGGTGAATCTCCAGAACAGGCTGCTGATCGGTCGATCTGTGTCGAGTTCAACGCTCAGGTGCTACTGCTCGCCCTGAGTGTCGGTGAGCCGCAAACACTGGAGTCCGTTGACCCTTCAACCATCATGGCTTAGGTGTTGAAACCGGCTGGATTGCCATGCCGTTTTGGACAATGTGACGCAGCCACACCACGACAACAACCCCAACTGCGGCTGCGACAGTTGGCGCAAACCACTCGCTGGCTGCTGGCCAGTCAAGCCCGATCCCGGATACAACCTGGTCGTGTTCTCTGCTGATCACACCGACACCGTGGGGCCAGGGCCACAGCACTCGCAGCGATCCGAACATGAGCCCGACCATCACCGCCATAACTGTGTCTCGGGCACGCTTCAACAGCTTTGAGAGCAGAGTCGAGAACAATCCGAGCCCCAAAGCCGCACCCAGTATGAACACAGTGCCATCGAGGTACCGAGTGTCGGTGATGATCTGAATCACCGCTCCGTACATGCCGAGCATCAGCAACAAGAACGAACCACTTACACCGGGCAAGATCATTGCGCACACTGCAACCGCAGCAGCTCCAAAGAGCACTAGTGGTGACGGGTTGACGACTGGAGCTGACTGGAAGCCGAGGAACGCAAATGTGAGCGCGGTCGAAAGGGTCATAACGGCGATCCTGTGAGGCCTGCTCCAATCAAACAGTCGGCAAGACAACACTCCAGATGCCCCGACCAACCCACAGAACAATCCAGCCATGACTTCGGGTCGTTCTTCAAGTTGAGTTTCGATCACCGAAGCACCAGACAGTACGGTGACAACGATTCCACCAAATAGTGGGAGCAAGAACCACCAGTCCACCTCAGCCAACCTGAGACGACTGTCTCTCAAGCGACCCCGTATGAGGGCCATCACCGCGGTTGTCATCAACTGGATAGCGGCGAGTAAGCGCTCGTAGATACCGAGCACAATCGCGACCGTTCCGCCCGAGACGCCCGGAACCACATCTGCTGCACCCATGGCGATGCCTCTTGCCACACCGACGCCCACCGTCACGCCTCGAGAGCGCCGTGAGGGCTTTTCGTGAGCGCCTGAAAGATGCCCGGGAGAAGGGGTGTCAGTCACACCGAGGGCGCGCCAGAACCAGACAACTGGTGAGTTTGCCGGGTTAGCTAGAGGCTAAGTCTGTGAAGCGAGGCGACGGTTCTTGATCTTCGCCTTGACGTAGTCACGGTTCAACAGTGCGATGAAGTCGAGACTGATCTCTTTAGGACACGCCTCGTGACATTCGCCGTGATTGGTGCATGACCCGAAGTACATCTCCATCGTTTCAACCATTGACTCGGCGCGACGCCAGCGCTCTGGCTGACCCTGAGGCAACACATTGAGATGGCTGAGCTTGGCAGCCGTAAAGAGTTGTGCAGCCGAGTTGGGGCACGCCGCCACGCATGCACCACAGCCGATACATGCGGCTGCGTCCATGGCAAAGTCCGCAACGTCTTTCGGGACTGGAATCTCGTTGGCATCGGGAGCGGTTCCAGTGGGTGCTGTTATGTATCCGCCCGATTCGATGATGCGGTCGAAGGCACGCCGGTCGACCATCAAATCTTTGATGATGGGGAACGAGGCGGCCCGGAACGGCTCAATTGTGATCTCGTCACCGTCGCTGAACTTGCGCATATGTAACTGACAAGTTGCGGTTGCCTTTGCGGGGCCGTGAGCGCGCCCGTTGATCACCACGCCACAGGTTCCACAGATACCTTCACGGCAATCGTGGGCAAACACCACGGGTTCAATGTCGTCGTTAATGAGGTGTTCGTTAACAATGTCGAGCATCTCAAGAAACGATGCATCTACAGGTATGTCATGCGCGTCGACATCAAGGAACCCACCGGGAGCGTCGGGTCCGTTCTGGCGCCAGATTCGTAGCTTGAGCCGGATCTTCGAGGCATGCCCCCCGACTTGGCTGTTGCCACCTGCGTTCACTTGTAACTCCTCTGAGAGAGGTGGACGTTCTCGAACTCAAGGGGTTCCTTGATGAGTTCTTGGGGCTGATCGCTGCCCCGCCATTGCCATGCTGCGACGTATGCGAAGTTGTCGTCATCACGTAATGCCTCGCCTTCTGAGGTTTGGTGTTCCTCACGGAAATGTCCACCGCAGGACTCTTCACGATGCAGAGCGTCTCGCACCTTCAGTTCAGCCAACTCCATGAAGTCATCGACCCGGTTTACTTGTTCAAGTGACTGATTCACCGTGTCGGCCGAACCCAAAACCTTCACGTTGGATCGGAACTCTTCACGCAAAGCTGGAAGCTCGCTTAGCGCCTTCTCAAGACCGGTGCGGTTGCGAGCCATACCGCAGTAATCCCAAACGAGCTTGCCGAGTTCACGGTGGTAGTAGTCGACCGACTTGGTGCCACGTTTCGCAAGCCAACTGCGGGTGCGATCATCAACTTCCGCCACGGCTTTGCGGAATACCGGATCATCGGTTGGGACAACCGAAGTTCCGAGCAGGGTCGCAAGGTAATCCCCGATCGTGTATGGCAACACGAAATAGCCGTCCGCCAGCCCCTGCATCAGAGCTGATGCACCGAGTCGGTTAGCGCCATGATCAGAGAAGTTGCACTCACCAAGCGCATATAGGCCCTTCAAGCTGGTCATCAAGTTGTAGTCAACCCAAACACCGCCCATTGTGTAGTGGGTCGCGGGATAGATACGCATGGGAGTGCGATACGGGTCTTCCCCGGTAATCCGTTCATACATATCGAAGAGATTCCCGTACTTCTCACGCACTACTTGTACACCGTCACGCACGATCACATCAGACAGATCTAGATACACCCCGTTGCGCAAAGGCCCGACTCCGAGCCCCTGATCAACAGCAGCCTTCACGTTGCGTGAAGCAACATCTCGAGGCACCAGATTGCCGAACGCCGGATACTTCTCTTCTAGGAAGTAATAGCGATCGGCTTCACCGATCTGGTCTGCTGAGCGGCTGTCATCCGAATCCCTCGGAACCCAGATACGACCGTCGTTGCGCAACGACTCCGACATGAGTGTCAGCTTCGATTGGAACTCATCACTTGCTGGGATACAGGTGGGGTGGATCTGGGTGTAACACGGGTTCGCGAAGGCCGCTCCCCGGCGATGCGCACGCCACGCTGCGGTGACATTGCAGTTCATCGCGTTTGTTGACAGGTAATAGACGTTGCCGTAGCCGCCGGTTGCCAACACAACAGCATGACCACTGTGAGCCTGTATCTCTCCAGTGAGCAAGTCCCGTGTGATGATCCCACAAACCTGTTGATCCTTGACAACAACGTCAAGCATCTCGCAACGGTTGTACAGCGTGACCCCGCCTGCGGCGATCTGAGCAGCTAGTGCCTGATATGCTCCTAGAAGCAATTGCTGACCTGTCTGGCCTCGGGCATAGAAAGTGCGGCTTACTTGGGCGCCTCCAAATGACCGGTTGGCTAAGAGTCCGCCGTATTCACGTGCGAACGGGACACCTTGAGCGGCGCATTGATCAATGATGTTCAGCGACACCTGAGCGAGCCGGTAGACGTTGGCTTCCCGGGAACGGTAATCGCCGCCCTTGATCGTGTCGTAGAACAGGCGGAAGATTGAGTCACCATCGTTGCGGTAATTCTTGGCTGCATTAATGCCGCCTTGAGCGGCAATTGAGTGAGCACGTCGTGGCGAGTCGTGAAACGTGAAAGCGTCGACTCGGTAGCCGAGTTCGGCGAGTGAAGCGGCTGCTGATGCTCCCGCTAGGCCGGTGCCCACAACAATTATCTTGAACCGACGCTTGTTGGCGGGGTTTACTAGCTTGATTGAGAACTTGTGATTGTCCCACTTCTCGTTGAGCGAACCTTCGGGAATCCGGGCATCCAGGGTGGTCATGAGATCAATCCCCCTTGCACCATGATCGGAAAGCTGAGGTTGCCGACACAGATCACTCCGGCAACGATCGTGGCGAGCGCGCGGCGTAAGTGATTGAACTTGGGATTGTTGACTCCGAGTGACTGAAACCCCGAGAACAGGCCGTGGTAAATGTGAATCGACAAGGCGACGTTGGCGACGATGTAGATGAGAGCAACCGGAATTGATGAGAGTGACTCAACGACATTGTGGTATACGTCGCCGCGTATGTAGTTGTCGCCGAGCCACCAGCCCCAGGTGAGATCTGCGAGGTGGAACAGCACATACAAGCCGATTATGGGGCCCGTCCAACGCATTGTGCGGCTTGCGAAATTGACTGCCGCGTAGTCTTGCCCACCGGCGTATTTCTTGTTGCCGCTAACCCAATTCGCTTTAGGGCTGCTGCGCCTACTTACTTCCTTGAGAGACCAGGCGCTGTGAATGTGCAGCACGAACATGGCCAAAAGCCCCACTCGCAGCACCCACAAGATGAGTGTGCGTGGCACGAGGTGACCGCCGAGATCCCGCAAAGCTTCGGCGTATTCATTGATTTGAGTGGGGCCTTCGTAGAGGTGAAGGTTGCCGATCATGTGTACGACTACGAAGCCGAGCAATCCGAGGCCCGTAATGGCCATCACATACTTCTTGCCGACGGCAGTCTGGTAGATGTTCAGCGGCCACGGCAGTTCTCGTCGCCGCCTCCTTAGGGGCGGCACCCGCTCGGCACCACCGGAGCGGGTTACGGCACCCTGTCGTTCAAGCGTTTGTGCCATGCCTTCAAACCTACTGCTGCGCTAGTGGCCGTGGTTTCATGAGCAGCGTGTGAACAGGTGTCGGCGGGTGTGAGCAGGTGTAAGCAGGTGTACGAGTGTGGCTAGAGCACTTGAGAGGAGCGTGAAGTTCTGTGGTGGGAGCTGGGCGGATTGTCAAGGAGTTTGTGGGGCTAGCTAGTCCGGGATCGGCTCGCTCGGGCCCGGGAGGGCACCCTTGCCAGGGGCTGTACCACCACCTCGAAGGGTCAACGCCTCGAGTGGCGCTGATTGCTACCCACTACAACATCGACTTCAGCGAGCACTATCTGGCGGAGCCGCTTGCGAAGCGAGGGTTCGGTTTTCTTGGTTGGAACACTCGCTACCGGGGTGCTGAGCCGTACTTCCTGCTTGAGAGGGCGCTCATTGACATTGGTACCGGCGTGCACTGGTTGCGGGAGCGAGGCGCCGAAACGATCGTGCTTCTCGGCAATAGCGGTGGTGGTTCTCTCATGGCGGCGTACCAGTCACAGGCGGTGTCCCCGTCGCTGACGGCATTGCCTGGTCGGGTGCGCACCCGTCCGGTAGCCGACCTTGAGCCTGGGGATCTGTATGTCTCGGTCGCGGCTCATCCGGGTCGGGCCGAGGTGCTCACAAACTGGATGGATCCCTCGGTTACTGACGAGACCGATCCGCTTAGTGTTGATCCCGAGCTTGATCCTTATCACCCGGATCGCCGCTTGCCGTTCGACGCTGACTTCGTGGCGGCCTATCAGGCTGCTCAGAGGGCACGCAACGAGCGCATAACACTGTGGTGTCTTGACGAACTGGACCGGTTGGCCGAGCACGGTCATCGAGACCGTCTGTTCGTGGTGCCCCGGCTATGGGCAGATTTGCGCATGATTGACGGCACCATCGACCCGAGCAACCGCAAGACTCCGTGGTGTTACCTGGGTGATCCTCGATGGGCGAACTACAGCACGATCGGAGTAGGCGTTGTCAGCTCGATTTACACCTGGCTGTCGATGTGGAGTTTGCGCCACACTCAATGCGGCCCGCACGACCTGCTAAACGTCAACGTGCCTGCACTGGTAATCGACGCCGACGCCGATACTGGGGTCTTCAGTTCCGACACAGCCAAGATCATCGCAACCCTCAAGCGCCGACCAAACAACCCGCCACTACAGACCCACACAATGTCCGCCGACCACTACTTCCTGCACCCCCCACAAGCCCGCAAAGACCTAGCCAACCAAATAACCACCTGGCTCCACTCCCACAAGTAACGACCCGCCTCAACGAATCGGGGATTCAGAGGATTAGCTGCGGTTGGCGCGCCGTTTCACGTGGTCGAGCCTCTCAGTACAACGTTGTGACATCTGACCCGAAATCAAATTATGGGTTGTACACCTCGAATCGTGCGCCCAGCCGCAACATGTCGTTCGGATCAGAAGTGAGAATGAACGTTCCAAGCGTTTCAGCCACTACAGCCAGGTGAGCGTCTACCACGTCTGATGTGCCGGTTGCGCCGAGACGCATGCCCACTGTCCGCGATTCGTCAAGAGGGTGAATCTCGAAGCGCTTCAAGGCTCTGTTGAGGTTGGCTTGACGCGCTGGATGCCTCCAGACTTGTGCCAAAACCGGATGCGTGGTGTGAAGTTCGCTTCCACGAATCGTTGCCGCTTCGATTAGCGCCCAAAGACGAGAGTTGAGATTCTCGGCGTCTACGATAAGAGGCCCAGCGTCTACGATCACCTGGGTACGCCCTGCCGGTCTAGGACAGTATTAGCCCAGTCGATGTGCGCCTGGTCGATTGGACCTTCTTCTGCTTTCCAAGAGGCGATCATGTCAAGCAGCGCTCGGCTTCTTCTGCGCCGGTTTGCTTCAGCTATCAGTGACCGCTTTATGGCGAGCCGTTTGGTGCCGTCTACTGCGACTAGCTCATTTAGAGCTGCTAACGCTTCGTCGTCGAGAATGACGGTTGTCTTGACAGGCATATGCGCACCATATCATGGGCGTATACATACGGCTATCAGTATGTCAATCTGCGCTGCCAACCCACCCGAAGAACCACAACGGTGGCGTCGCGTGCTTGTAGTCCTGCACTAACCAGCCACATGCAGATAGTTGCCGGTCGATCTCGACTAGTGCCTCCTGTTCCGGTGTGAGATCGTGGGAGTCGGACTTCATCATGATAGCAGGCTAGATGACTCCTCCCAGCTTGGCCTACCGGCTGTGTGAGAGCCGCCCGTCACTGATCAGTCCCGGATGTATGGACGCGGGAGATGGGTAGTTTTGGTGGGTGAGTGGGGTTGGGGGCTTGCGGTTGTTGCTTAACCGTGAGTTTGTTGATGATCTGACTCGAGGGATTGAGGCTGCTCGACGGCGCGTGTTGATCCAGGTCATGACGTTTGACGGAGATGCTTCTGGCTTGGGGATTGCCGAGCGCTTGATCGACGCTGCTCGGCGGGGTGTTGAGGTGAGGCTGCTTGTTGACTGTTTCGCTCTGCGTTACGTAAGTGATCAGCGTGCCACACGACCTAGCGTTCGCACTGAGGCGGCACAGACACGCGCAATGTTTGAACGCCTGCGAACAGCTGGCATCACGGTCACGTTCACTCAACCGTTTGGCCCGATGCTGCTCTTTGGCTTGAGCCGCAACCACAAAAAGATCTACGTGATTGACGATCATGCCTATCTCGGCGGTATCAACATCAGTGATCACAACTTCGGATGGCGTGACTTCATGATCTGCATTGACGATCCGTCAGTGGTTGAAGAGTTAGTGGAGGACTTCAGAAGCACCGAGCGCGGTGAGCGCAGGTCGATGAAAGGTCAGATCCTCACGAATACCGAGATTGAGCCGGTGTTCAAGCAGATCGTGCAGGAGGCAACCCGCGACGTGGTGCTGGCCTCGCCGTACGGTCTTGACCTCGGCACTGTGGAGTTGCTTGAGACAGCGATAGCGCCCAGCAAAACAGTTGTCGCTCTAGGTCACAACAATTTTGCACTGCTGCGCGCAACGGATCCGTATCTGCGCAACCGACTGCGTCGCAGTGGCGTGAAGTTGCGCAGGTACCCGGGCTTCTTTCACGCGCGCTTCGTGCTAGTTGACGACTCAGTGTTGCTGGTCGGATCATCGAATTTCACTCGTCACAGCCTGCGATGCAATCAAGAGATCGGCATGCTCATAGGTGATCAGCAGTTGATCGCAGCGTTCAAGAAGACGATGGTCACATCAACCCGCCCACTCGATGACACTTCAGGATCTGCTGCGCGGGTACTTGGTGCGGTCGTGGCACACCTCTACTTTCACGGGATCATCTCAGCAGCCCGACTCGTAGCCCAGTTCGCACCACCACTAGCTCGCCGACTCAACCAATAGTTTGCGTGTACTCGCGGGGGCGCCACGAAAACGCAACTTTGAGCACGCAGCGAACTGACGGCGCACTTGCCTGGTTATGGATGTCGGTGACACACTGATAAGCAGTAGTTATCGCAAACGGGCTCTGGTACTGGTCGAACAAGCCAATGACTCTCGCAACAACCCCAGCATGTACCCAGCATGTATAAGCACTAGCTACAACTGCGTCTGTAGTGACCCCGTCATCCTCAATCAGTGGCATGTGATCAGTGCTCTTGATGAGATTGAGGTCGGAGTTGTAAACGAGACGATGTTGCTGGAGGAACGGCTCAGTTACACCAGAACGCATGACGGTGAATGCCTTGTCTGGCGCAGCGACCCTGTCATGCCCGCAGGTGACCCTGTCAACAGCAGATTGCTAGCTCGCATACGCCTATTGCCGGTCAGGCCGCAGTACGGATACCTGTGGACGAGTCTGGGTGAGCCGCCCGCGGATCTGTTTGAGATGCCCGAGTATCACCATCCGAAACGGCGCAACATGAATGCGGGAAGTGTCGGTGTGGCCACCTCTGCACCGCGTGTGGTCGAGAACTTTCTTGACTTAGCGCACTTTCCATATGTGCATGACGGTGCTCTCGGTGTGCTTCCCCACACAGAAGTGGTGGACTACGACGTCACAGTCACCAACGGCGAAGTGCATGCCACAAAGTGCGATTTTCTTGTGCCCAAAGTGGGGGTCAACTTTGACGCTCCGGTGGTGATGCGCTACCGCTACCGGGTGCCGCTTCCCTTTTGCGTCATGCTCTATTACGACAGCCTTCCGGATCCGTCGTTAGAAGATATTTGCGCTATCTGGATCCAACCGATGCGCTCTGATCTCATTCGGGCACACAACTACATGGGTGTCATCGACGATGACAGTTCAGACAGCGAGATCAAGACATACCAACTGCTGATATTCGCCCAGGACAAGCCGATTCTTGAAAACCAGCACCCCAAATTGCTGCCCCTAGATCCTCGGGCTGAGACACCCATCAGGGCTGACCGATCTGCCATTGTGTATCGGCGTTGGTTGAGCGATCTCGGTGTCACCTACGGCGTGGTTCCAGCAACACATTGAAACTCCATGGTCGATGATCCATGATCGATGATCGATGATTGATGATCCGGTGCTGGTCAACGACTGGCATGTGATCGCCGCCTGCATTGACTTGAATGACTCCTCTGAGATTGGTGTGCGCTTGCTTGGCGAGCAGTTGCTCGTCACCAAAAGTGCCGATGAAGTAAACGTTCAACGCACCCCCGGTTCGGGCGGTGAGACGGTGCGCTGTCGAACGAGGCAACGTTACGGGTTGATCTGGGTCACGTTTGGTGAACCGTCCCACGACGTGCCGGCATATTGCGAGTGGGATGAACCGTCGTACTGGCATGTGCTTGGCGGGCCCTACCACATACATGCGAGCGCACCGCGATTCATCGAGAACTTCCTAGACATCTCGCACTTGCCGTTCGTGCATGAGGGAATACTCGGCTCAAAGGATCACGTTGAGATCAACGATTACAAGGTGCGTTCTTGCAGCGATGGGATCGTCGCTACAGATCTCCACACCTGGACACCCGACCCGGACGGTTCAGGTGAACCGAAGTTGGCCCATTGGACATATCGCGTGTTGCGACCACTAACTGCCTACATCCGACTCACCACTGGTGACGGATCTGAGCTTTACACCATGTTCTTCACAGTCAGCCCCACTACCTCGACCGAGAGCGTCGGTTGGATGTGGAACTCAATGAACTACAACCACGATATGGCTGATGCCGACTTTGCGGCGTACATTGATGAGATAGTGATGCAAGACATCCCGATTGTGGAGTCACAGCGGCCCAAACTGTTACCCCTTGACTTGACGGCCGAACTGCACGTGCGAGCCGACAAATTGAGTGTGGCCTATCGCCGCTGGCTCAAGAGACTTGGAGTCAGGTTCGGCACGGCCTGAACTCACACTCAACCCCGGAACTCTGGCAACGCCACGGGACTCAGGAGCTGCGGATCGGCGTTCGGCGAACAGCTCAGCTAGCTATCGGGCTTTTGATGTAGGGAAGATCCCGGGCATTACCTCGAAACCTTCAATGCGCTTGACACGATCAGTCCAGCGCCTCAATGCCGGATAGTTGAGTCTCGAAATCCCTCCCTCTTCGGAGAGGATCACATCGGGGAACAGCGCGATGTCTGCCACAGTTGGATGGGTTGCAGAACACACCCAGTCGAGTCCTTCTCGCTCCCGGAACCACAGGTGCTCATCAAGCACCGCAAACAGCTTGTGAGCACCCTTCTGACACGCTTCTAGATCAAACGGATATCCGAGGTTGACGCAGAGTCGAGCCGCCGAGGCGGTGTTGGTTGTCCCTTCAGCAAACAGCAACCACTGCGAAGTTTCACCGAGCAACTTGGCGTCGTTAACTGGGTACCACTGCTTTGTAGGGTCGTACTTGGCTGCGAGATAGATCAGGATTGCGTGAGCATCACGCAACACGAAGCCATTGTCGTTGATCACTGGAATGTGGCCGAGCGGGTTGATCTTGCGAAACTCTTCGCTCTTGTGTTCCCAACCCGGGAAGAAGTCAATGGGCACGGATTCGTACTCCACATCCAGGATGCTCATCATGAGCCGCTGCTTGTAGCAGTTGACAGACAGCACGTAGTCATACAGCTTGATCATCGGTTCCGCCATACCTTCAACATCGCATCCGCATCTGGTCTGAACATCACTACAAGTCCAGCACTAGCCGTTGCGAGTGAGCTCTTGACACGCAAGTCATGATCTTGTCGCCGGCTCTTCGGTCGGAGTCGTTCAGGTAAACGTCCTGGTGATCCGGCTCGCCGTCTAGCACAGTTGCGACGCATGTTCCGCAAGCTCCTTGCTCACACGAGGATGGCATCCCCACACCGTTCTCACGCAGCACATCCAAGATGGTGGTTCCAGAGTTAACCGTCACGGTCAGGGCCGATCGAGCAAGTGCAACTTCGAATGTAGACGAGTCATCAATCTCAGTCGTGTTCTTGAAGTACTCGAAGTGGACGCACTCATCAGGCCAATCAGCAGCTGCAGCCTCGCGGCGTACGGCGTCAAGCATCGGTCCTGGTCCACACACATACAGGTGGCAGTGGGAAGGGCGTTCAGCTACGAGCCGTTGGATCTCAGTCGTGGTCTGTTGCGGAGACAATCCCAGATAAGTCCGCACCGAGTCGCCCAATCCCTCAAGCACCGATCGGAGAGCGAGGTGACCGTCAGATTGAGCGAAGTAGTGCAACTCAAACCCAAGGTTCATCTTTTGTAGTGCCTGTGCCATTGACAGTAGCGGGGTCACTCCGATCCCACCTGCAACGAGCAACGTCTGTAGTGAGTCTCGTCTCAGGGGGAAGTTGTTGCGCGGTTCAGAGATGGCCAGCACATCACCTTCTCGCACGGTGTTGTGCAAGCATTCTGATCCACCGGTGGAGTCAGGCTCAAGCTTCACGCCGATGCGGTAGAACGCCGTGTCTGCCGGCCCGTTTGTGATCGAATACTGCCTTACCAGACCGTTCGGTAGATGCACATCGATGTGCGCACCGGGTTGGAATGTTGGCAGCACACCCGAAACGGGGTGCAACTCAAAGCCGGCGATGTCATCAGCTGTTAGCCACTTGCGTTGCACCTGTACGCGCAGAGGTGCTGTCCTGCCGGTGCTACGAGCTTCCGGAATCTTCGATAGCCGCAATGGAACCTGTTGAAGCGTTGCCACTATCGGCTCAGGTGCTGGCGACTTGAGCGCCTCTTCTTCGATTCGTCGAACCAGAGTGTTCAACTCAAACGCATGATGTCGAAGGACTGGCAACTGTTGTGATTCAGCGGGCGTATCAGCGAGAACGCCGCGGATAACACAGACGCCCGAGTCGACTGGCTGAACAAAAAACACCGCTGTTGAACTGTAAGAACCCTCGGTGCTAGTCAATGCAACTGCATAATCGTCAGTCCTTTCAACTGTCATCTGGGGTGAGCTTGCCTGAAGTCGTTGTGATGGTGCGAAGCAGTGAGTTGTCAATTGCTCAACCACAAGCGAGGCCGGGGCGTTGACTGGCAGGTTGCGCAGCACGAACGGGGTGCCAGCGTCTAGAACCTCGACTGGTGGCAACTCGCCTACCGGATCTTCTCCCGAGAAGATCAAGCCGTAACGCTCAATCGATGGGAAAGTTCGGTTGCAGATCGTTCTCGCAGGGGCATCGGCAGGGTGGGCAGGAATGTAGGTGCAACCTGCTGACCGGTTGGCATATCGCCAGCCGTGATACTGGCAGCGCAACTCTGTGCCATCGTTGGTGCCGATAGAGAGTCGGACACCGCGATGCAAACACCGGTTCTCCCAAACATTGACGAAACCGTCGTCGGCTCGCCAGATTGCCATCTCTCGTCCGAGTAACTGTCCCTGATAGATGTGACGCAGCGGCACGTCATATAGGCAGGCGACCGGATGCCACAGCATCCTCGCCCTTGTGATGTCTGAGATGTCAGCGTTCATGGTTGCCTACTTAGTTGAATGAACGGAAGTTCGCACACATTTGCCTGAGCTGTTCCTAATGGTCGCCCCCAAAAGTCCGCCCACGCCACGCTCAATTCGGTTTCGGCCTCGCACAGTGAGGCATCAATCAACCCGAAGCCGATCAGTTGAGACGTCGTAGGGCTCCAGGTGACACTGCTGGCCCGTCCAACCACCACATCATCAACACTTAGCGGTAGGTGGTCCCAACGCACCCTTGGCGATACATCCGGTGGCAAGCCCGCCGATACAAACAAGTCAACGATGCTCGCGACATCAAGTGTTAGCCCGACGAGGCGGCGTAACGGGCCGTGGTCTCGTTCTGCCTCAAGAGCCTCACGGCCAATGAAGTCAGCAGCCTTGTCAAGCTTCACGCAGTGATCAAGACCTAGTTCGTAGGGTGTGACATGGTCTGCAGGATTCGGGGAAGTGTCCGCACTCGGGGAGTCGGGGCCTGCGCCCGTGTAGTCGGCCGAGATCAGCACCAAACCAGCTTCAACACGGGCGATGTCAATGGCGTACTCGCCTGCAGGACAGATGCCGAACGGTTCACCAGCGGTAGCGGCGGCCTCCCACACCCGATGGCCATCAGCTGGTTCAACCCACACCTCAAAGCCGTATTCACCGGTGAATCCCTGCCGGGCAACCATTACGTCTACGCCTGCGATAGTCGTCCACTCAAAACGCGAGAAGCCCAGATGCGCCCAGTCTTGTGCGGTAACCGATTCCATGACATTGAGGCACTGTGGACCCTGCACTGCGAGGATGCCGAAGTCGCCGGTGATGTCATTGATCTCCACCCGCAAATGTTCACACTGGTTACGCAGGAATGTCACACAATTGTCACCGGAGAACACGAAACGCTCTTCGCTTAAGTGCCACATAAGTCCATCGGCTACCACCTTGCCCTCGGGACTACAAATGGGGGTGTACCAGGCACAACCGACACGCATCTTGGATGCATCTCGAGTGATCACATAGTCGACGCACCGGTGAGCATCGGGCCCTCGAATCTCGATCTTTGGGATCGGCGACATCTCGTTCATTGAGACACCGCTCCTGATCGCTGCGAGTTCGCTGTGAGGGTCGGAGTAGACATCAGGCACGGCATATCCACCCCACCCATACCACCAGGGTGAGGCGCAGCGAACTGCGGTGCTCTCGTGAAACGGCGTCGCCTGAAACGCACCTCTACAAGTGGCTCTAGCTAGCGGTTGTGTCATTTGGGTGCTGGCCTCGTCGAGTGGACTGTTCGCATCAGGTGTGCCAAATCTGGCTGCTCTAGGCTCTTGCGCAGTTTGATAGTGGGGTCGTCTGGATGATAAGAACCAGTTATACCCCTGTCAAAGAATCCAACGAGACCCAGGAGGGAACAACCGATGAGATACCGCCGCTGGCTAGTGGCCCTGCTAGCCCTCTTTGGTTTAATCGCCGCGGCCTGTGGCGATGACGAAGAAGCCCCGATGGCTGATGCAAGCGACGAGGTTGTTGAGGAAGAGTCCGTAGCCGAACCGGCGGATGAGGCACCCTCCGAAACCGCCGATGATGGCGAGGAGATGGCTCCCGAACCGGCCGAGGAGGAGCCCGAAGCTGAAGAACCTGCGGCTGCTGCATCTGACGGGTCCGGTTTCTCGGTGGCGTTTATCTTTGATCTGTTCATCGATGATGGCGGCTGGAATAGCACTCACTATCGGGGTGTCCAGCAGGTTCAAGCGGCATTCCCGGGACTTGACGTTCAGATTCTTGAAGAGATCTCGCCTGGCCCTGCGGCGGCGAACGCACTTGAAGATCTTGCCGAGGACGGCGTCGACATGATCATTGGTACGACCTATTTCATGGATGATGTCATGGCAGTAGCTGAGCGATACCCAGACACAAAGTTCCTGAGCTGGGCGGGATGGCAAACAGCCGACAATGTCGGACACTTTGATGGAGCCACCGAGGATGGGCGTTATCTCGATGGGCTGATTGCCGGAAGCATCACCGAGACGGGGATCATCGGCTATCCCGCCGGATACCCGATTGAAGAGGTCAACCGGGCACTGAACGCCTTCAGTATCGGGATACGTGAGGTCAACCCGGATGCCGTGGTGAAGGTCGTCTATATCAACAGTTGGTACGACCCACCGGTTGAACAGCAGGCTGCGGTGGCCCTAGTGAATGCGGGCGCCGATGTACTGTCACACGAACTCAATTCCCCCGCCGTGGCATCGGTCGCTGAAGATCGTGGGATTCACGTGATCGGCTACTCGTCAGATCGCTCCGACGAAGCCCCGAATGCCTGGCTGTCGTCGTTCTCGTTTGAGTGGGGCCCCTACTACATCGATCAGATCCAGGCGATGATTGACGGCACCTGGGAGCCAGCGCTCACTTACGGTGGCCTAGCTGACGGCATGATCGGCAACGGCCCCTATGGGTCAGCTGTTACAGATGAGATCCTGGCGCTAGTTGACGAGCGTCGGCAGCAGATTATTGATGGCACCTTTGACTTCTTCGCTGGCCCGCTCGTGGATAATGAAGGTAACGTTATTGTTCCTGAAGGCGGGACAATCCCCTGGGAAGAGCGCTCAACTTGTTGCCTGTGGCTCATCGAAGGGATTGAGGGCTCGATTGGCTGACCCGCAATTGCACTAGCAAAGCTTCCGTCCCCGGGGCCGATGCCCACGTTCGGCTCCGGGGGCGAGCGCAGAATACGGTCGCGGCCTTGAACCGCAGCATGACAGCGATCCTTGAGGTACGTGGCCTCTCAAAGTCGTTCTACGGCGTTGCTGCTAATGACAACGTCAACTTTGACCTGCGCGCCGGCGAAGTGCATGGATTACTTGGCGAGAACGGGGCGGGCAAGTCAACGCTTTGTTCGGTGTTGGCTGGGTTGTATCGGCCCGACGCTGGTGAGATTCGAATCGACGGCAAGCAAATCAGGCTGCGTTCACCACAAGACGCTGCCAGCCATGGTGTCGGCATGGTGTACCAGCACTTCCGGCTCGTGCCATCTCTCACGGTTGCCGAGAATCTGGTGCTCGGCCTCAAGGGTCAGGGGTTTCGGCTGTCTCTGCGAGCGGTCAAAAGCCATGTTAGCGCCATCGCTAGCGAGTACGGGCTCAGCATCAACCCCTCTGCATATGTCTGGCAATTGTCGGTAGGAGAACAGCAGCGCGTCGAGATCCTCAAGCAACTATTCCGTGGCGCACGCATCCTGATCCTTGACGAACCGACTGCTGTGCTTGCCCCCCAAGAGTGCGACAAGCTCTTTGAAGTCATCGCCCACATGGCTGAGCAAGGTCACTCGGTCGTTCTGGTCTCGCACAAGATGGAAGAGATCATGGGACACACCGATCGGGTCACGGTGCTGCGTCACGGGGTCAAGGCTGGAACGGTTCAAACGGCCGAGGCCACGGCGAACGAGTTGGCTGCGATGATGATCGGCTCCCAGCATCTACCCGATAGCGGTGGGCCGCCCACACATCAACGGCGAGGTTCCGAAGTGGTGTTGACCGTCAGGGATCTGGTCGTCAAGGGCGATCGGGGAACTGCCGCCGTTAACGGAGCCAGCCTTGAAGTGCATCGCGGCGAGATCGTGGGAGTGGCCGGGGTTGCTGGCAACGGTCAACGCGAATTGCAGGAAGCGATCGCTGGTCTGCGGCACACCAGTGGCGGATCGGTGTGGCTGAACGGGCGTGATCTGACCACAGCAAGTGCTCGAGAGCGCTCCGATGCGGGGCTTGCTTACGTGCCCGAAGACCGGCTGGGAACAGGCCTCGCCGCCGGGATGACCCTCGAAGAGAACTTGGTGCTAAAGAGCTACCGGGAGAGCCCTCACAGCCGCCTCGGTGTCCTGTCGTGGCGAGCCGTGAACACGACAGCCTCGACACTTGAAGACCGATTCGATGTCCGAGGTGCGCGTGAATCGATGGCTGTGAGCCTCATGTCGGGCGGGAACCTGCAGCGTGCAATCCTGGCTCGTGAACTCACAATGTCACATGATGTGTTGCTGGCTGCGTCACCTACTCGTGGTCTTGATCTGGCAGCGACTGCAGCGGTTCGGAGCCACATTCGCGCTGAGACTCAACAAGGGCGTGGTGTGTTGCTGTTCTCAGAAGACCTCTCTGAGATCACCGAGCTCGCTGATCTGATCCTGGTTGTGTCAGCTGGTCGCATTGTGGGTTCATACACACGTGAGACACTTGATATTGAACAACTTGGCCTGCTGATGACAGGTGCAGTTGACACCGACCATCCAACCCCGAGTCTTGCGCCAGCATGACCCCTCGGTGAGGCCTTACTAGCGATGCGACTGTCGGTCGTCCCCCGCGCAAGGCCAGTGCTCGCAGCGAGGGTGGGTGTCCCTGCGGCGTCTCTGATCGCTGCTGGCTTAGTCGGTGCGGTGATTGTCTCAATCTCAGGCAACAGCCCGATTGAGGCGTACCGGACAATGTTTGACTCCAGCCTTGGTAGTTGGCGCGCTCTCAGCCGCACATTGCTGTTAGCTACGCCGCTCATTCTCACCGGGCTTGCTGCAGCGGTCGCCTTCCGTATGCGGATCTGGAACATTGGTGCTGAGGGTCAGCTGTACATGGGGGCCATCATTGCTAGCGGTCTCGCGATCGCACTACCGACAGGCACACCGAAGTTGCTAATGCTGTCCATCATGTTGATCTCTGGTGCTGTACTTGGGGCATTGTGGGCTGCAGTAGCAGCGCTGCCTAAGGCTTACTTCAACACCAATGAAGTGATTACCACATTGATGCTCAACTTCGTGGCCCTGTACTTCATGAACTATCTGATCTTCGGAACCGTGACCTTCTGGCGGAATCACGACTCGAACTTCCCGCAAGGAAAGCTCATTAGTGAAGCTGCTGAGTTGCCTGTCATCTTTAACCGGCTCCACTACGGGTTGCTGATAGCTCTGGCTGCAGCTGTGATTCTGTGGTGGGGCCTGAGAGGCACTACCTGGGGATTCGAACTGCGAACTATTGGTGACTCTCCCGCAGCTGCTCGCTATGCGGGAATGAGTGTTAAGGCCAAGACACTGTCGGTGCTGGCATTGTCTGGCGCACTGGCAGGTCTTGCTGGTGCAATTGAGGTCAGCGGGGTGATAAAGACACTCCAGGCCTGTCACTGCGTGCTATAGAGAAGACCCGGCTGCTGCTGATGCTGCGGGCTCTGTCTACAGAACTTGGATTTACTGGCATTGTTGTAGCGGCCGTGGCTGGCTCTGGCTGCGTCGTATGTATTCGGGGCGTTGCGCACTCTGGGATTCACGCTTCAAATTGCGGGTGTCGACGTGCCATCTGACTTCTTGAACATGATCCCATTTGTGGTCACGTTCATTGTGGTGATTGTCGTGTCGGCTAGCCCAGAGAGAGCTCGGCGTGTTGGCGCACCAGCGAGCCTCGGTGAGCCCTACTCTCGTGAAGCGCGCTAAGCGAGACGTGACTTGTCGACGAAATTGTCGCAGCTGTGTAACTGTGACTCGTGGATGATCTTGGCGCACAGATAGGTGCCCGTGTGCGGGCGTTGCGGTTGCAGCGGGAACTCTCGGGCCGCAAGCTTGCTGCTGCTGCTCAGGTGAGTCAGCCGTTCTTGAGCCAGCTTGAGGCGGGTCGGTCTTCAGTTGCGATTGCGACTCTGTATCGCCTAGCGGCTGCTCTGGAAGTGCGTCCTTCCGATCTGTTGCCCGAGCCTGAGATTGCAGCCGAAGTAGAAGTGGTCAGAGCTTCGGAGCTGACCAAGATAGAGGTCAGCGAGTTGCCTAATGCCACGACTGCGATGACCGCTTACTGCCGGGGCCGACGCATAACCGAACTTGGTGACTTCCGGATCGCACCAGGCCCGGATGTGGACGATTGGTTCGAGTCCGCTGACGAGATCGTGTTGTATGTGCTTGAAGGAGCCTTGAAGGTGCAGTTCAGGAACCGCCCCGATGTGACTTTGAACGAGGGGGATGTGATGTTTCACTCCGCTTGGGTGCAGACTCGTTGGAGCCTGGCTTCAGAGTCAGATGCACGAGTGCTGCTCGTTGCTGCTTCGGGTTAACTCAACCAATGTCGATGGCTAGGGAAACGAAAGAGGACGCGACACTTCGTCTCCTGAGGCGGTATTGGCATCCGGTGGCGCGCAGTGATGCCATAGAGCGGCAACCCGTTGGAGTGGTGTTGCTAGGTGAGCCTCTGGTTGTTTTTCGCATCGGTGGGCATGTCCAGGTTGCGCGGAACCAGTGTCCACATCGTGGGAGTCCGTTAAGTCGAGGGTTCTATGAGGCTGACTGTCTGGTGTGTCCTTACCACGGTTTGCGCTTTGCCGCGAGTGGAGCGTGTGTGGCTTTCCCGTCCCGGCCCGATGCGCGCTTAGTGCGTCGTCTCGATCTCACTACATTTCAAAGTTGTGAGTCCGACGGATTGGTGTGGACATGTCTGGATGAGCCGATTACGGCCGAACCGCCCGACTGGAGCACGTTCAGTAACACGGACATGCAGACGTTTCAGATAGGTCCGGTGCGGTGGGACACATCGGCTAGCCGGGTCGCTGAGAACTTCAATGACATCGCCCACTTCTCAACCATTCATCGAGCAACGTTTGGGCCCAGTGACCGTCCAGTTGCACCTCAAGTCATCACGCCCACTGAGATGGGCTTAACTTCCTGTCTCAAGGTTCATCAGCAATATCGCAATACTCTTGATGGATCGGTGGAGGAGATCGAAGCGGATTATCGATACGACTTCACGTTCCCGTTCTCGTCAATGCTCACGATCACATATCCCGATCGTGAGACTGAGTGCATCCAGATGTCAGCTGCGCCTGAGTCCTCCAATAGCTGCCTGGTGTACCAGCAGAGCGCACGTACGAACTTGGGCGATGATCCACTGGAACCTTGGCGGGACTTCCAGGCCGCAGTGAATGAAGAAGACAGGATCATTTGTGAGGCTTTACAGCCTCAACAGGTGCCGTTCAGTCTTGATCAGGGCGGCGAGGTTGCTCTTGCTACCGATGCATTCTCGATTGCCTACCGTCGACTCTGGAAGAGAACGCTCCAATCATTTGAGGCATCTAGGAGTGTTGTCTAGGAGTGTTAAGTGACAGCAGGGAAGTGAACGCTCCTAGGTTGAGTGGCATTTGAGTGGCATTCAAGGGTTCTAGGTAACGCTTGTCTCGTAGCGGTTAGTGGTCACTAATTCATAGGGCACTTCGCCGGTAGCAGACTCACTGCTGGAGGCGGGTCGCTCCAAAGACAACTCCAGCGTTAAGACACCACCCACAGAGCGGCGATCTATCGGGCGCGGCCTGGGCCGCCTGAGACGAAGCGGGATCCTTGTGTCGATGTGACCGACGAGAACACAGTCGTCCGCTGGCACTGAACCCTGCCAGTGCTGATCGCTCCACACCTCGTCACCCGGGCCGATCACTCGGGCACGCAATCGAAGGTCATCAAGACCCTTGCGCGTGTCATTGATTACATGCACACCAAGCTGTAGACGCTCGCCACGGCGCACCATTGGTGGTAGTGGATCTGCTACAGGCAGCACTGGTGAGCAAGCATTTGCTAACGCTCGCCATCCTGGTTTGGGTCGTCGGTGAGCATCAAGCACACCGAATCCACCATGCACATCAGATGTTGCGGATGTTGCGGATGTCTCGGGTACGGCGGACGCCTCGAAGGCATCGATGCGTCGAACATCAGCGAGAGCATGCAACAGGAATCCACCGGTTGGTCGGTACTTCAAGCGACGGAGGGTCTCGATGGTTGTCTTGATGACCTCGGATCGCTGGGCATCAACAGGCGTTCCAAATGCACTCACGAAACGTCCCATCGACGGCAGTGCTGCCAGAGCGGGAGCTAGATCGGCCGCTCGCCCGCTGCGGAAACCAAACCAAAGGTGACTTGTGGTGCCTTCCAGAGTTGGCAGGCGGGGAGGCACTGCAGTGTGAGCCACGACAGGGCGGGATCCGTCACCTCGTGTTAGCAACCGGCTCAGGCTGCGATCAAACACATCGCAGTTCCAGGACGGGCCGAGCCTGATAGGCGAAGGTTGGACAGCGAGTCGCGGCCGTTCCCGGGGCAAGGGACTGTCGTGTGCGCACCAGAGTGCCACTGAAGGGTGATGACCGAGCAGGCTCATCGCTTTGCGTGCTTGGCGGCGTGCCTCGGAGGCGATGCTGCGGTTCATGACCCCTCGGATAGGCATGTCCTGCCAGACGAGAATCCCTAGCTCATCGGCTGCTTCATAGAGTTCGGGGCGCGCCACATGAGCCAGCGGACGCACCATGTCGAGGCCGGCCTCACGAGCCGCACGCACATCCGCAGCTACCTCAGCAGGCGAAACAGTCCCTGGAAGCTGTGCACCAGGCAACAGGTTGGCGCCTTTGACGAAGAGGCGCTCGCCGTTGACATGCAGCACCCAGCGCTTCATTTCGACGGAGCGAAAACCGATACGAAAGCGTCGACGGTCGTGGATCTTGCCGTCTCGTATGGCTTCTAGGAAGAGGTCAAACAGAGGCTGTGCGCCTAGGGCGTGGGGCCACCACAGTGGTGCGTCGTTGACATCGACACTCCACTCAACCCGATTCTCGCCTATAGCCGCGTGGTGAACATGGACGTGCTCGGTTCCATGCACTCTGGTTCTCAGTTCAACCCGACCACTTGTAGCCACATCGAGCACAACGCGAAGCGATAGCCGCGCCGCTGCATTGCTCGCATCGCTGGCACCGGCAGCGTGAGCATTGCCGGTTCGGCCCATTCGCACCTGCTTGCAAACGACCCGGGCATCCACAATCGCAGTTGGGCCCGTTGAACGCAGCCGCACGGGTCGCCAGATCCCGCCCACAATCAGGTCATCCGAACCACACAGCTCGGGGTCTTGTAGCGCGCCAGTCAGCGTGGTGCGGTTGTCGGGATCACCAAAGCGCCTACATGTCGCTTCGACTGCGAGCAGGTGTTCGTCGCGTTCGCCCAGAAGACTCGTGACCTCAAGTTCGTGTGGGATGAAATACCCGTCGGTATGTCCGAGGTATGAGCCGTCAAGCCAGACATCGCCCTGCTGCGCAATCCCCTCAAGTTTCAGCCACCAGCGCTGCGACGCCGGGTCGTCAAATACATCTGAGGTATCGACCTCAGGCGCCGCCTCGCCACCCTGACCGATCTCATCCGTGAAGCCGGTCGTCACGAAGTGGTGCCGGTACAGCACCGACTCCTCGTGAGCAAGTTCGCTGGGACCATCGGGGCCAGATTGTGCCCAGTGACCTGGAACGGTCGAGTTCAACCAACCCGAGTCGTCGAAGTCAAACTCGTGGAATCTGCGCCTGCGGTCTTCGGTGGCTGCGGCGATGCGCCAGACACCACCAAGATCCACGGTGTCAAACTAGCGCTCACCGGTAGCAGGCCCGGCCGGCATAAGCATCCCCGGGAACAGCCCGTAGGCCGCTTGGAGGTCTCCGCTAGGGTTGCGGCTCATGTCTGAGCGGCCCTCCACCTTGGGCGAGTTGCGAGCTTGTGGCTGGGAGTCGGTGTCGGTGCGCCAGGAGATGCGTCGCAACGCTGCGGCTCGTATCCGTGCCGGAGAGCCTCTCTTTGTTGACATTCACGGATACGAGGACACGGTCGTTCCACAGATTGAAAATGCCCTGCTCGCAGGCCACGACATGATCATGCTGGGCGAACGAGGTCAAGCAAAGACACGGATGATCCGCGGCCTTGTGGGGCTGTTGGATGAGTGGCTCCCGATCATTGCGGGGTCAGAGATCAACGATGATCCGTATGCGCCGACCTCTGCTTATGGCAAGTCGCTTGTGGCTGAACACGGTGAAGACACAGCAATCGAATGGGTGCATCGCAGCGATCGGTACGGCGAGAAGCTCGCAACCCCGGACTCTTCAATCGCCGATCTGATAGGTGAGGTCGACCCGATCAAGGTTGCCGAGGGTCGTTATCTGTCTGATGAATTGACGCTGCACTACGGTCTCGTGCCGCGCACTAACCGTGGCATTTTTGCGATCAATGAATTGCCCGACCTAGCCGAACGCATCCAGGTGGGTTTGCTAAACGTCCTTGAGGAACGGGACGTGCAGATCCGTGGTTACAAGGTGCGACTGCCCCTCGACATCGTGCTTGTGGCGTCAGCAAATCCCGAGGACTACACGAATCGGGGTCGCATTATCACGCCGCTCAAGGATCGCTTCGGGGCGCAGGTGCGAACCCACTACCCCACAGACCCTGCTATCGAGATGGGCATCGTCGAGCAGGAAGCGTTCTTTGCGGGCACCGATCTCGGTGTCGATGTAACCGTGCCGGAGTTCATGAGTTCGATAGTGGTGGCGCTGACACGTGCGGCGCGCTCTAGCCCGCATGTTTCGCAACGCTCGGGTGTCTCGGTGCGAGTCAGTATTGCCAACACCGAGACTCTGGTGGCGAGCGCAGTGCGTCGTGTGTTGTGCAGCGGAGCGACGACGAGTGTGCCACGCATCACTGACCTCGATGCGATGCGTTCTTCGACCGCCGGAAAGATCGAGATTGAAACACTTGAAGAGGGGCGAGACGCTGAGATTCTCGAGCGTTTGCTCAACACGGCTGTGTTGGAGGTGTTCAGGGATCGGGTTCCCCGGGAGGTCTACTTTTCGGTTGTCAAGGCTTTTGACGACGAACTGATCGTCGATGTTGGTAGCGATGTCGACGATGATGAGTATGCGGCGCTGCTCACCGATGTGCCTGGACTGGCGACCGCAGTGCAGATCTTGCTCGACAAAGAGGCTGGTCGAAATTCCCGAAATTCGAAGGCGATGATTGCCTCGGCGATTGAGTTGATCCTCGAGGGCTTGCATCTCTCGAAATTGTTGAACAAAGACTCCAAAGGCTCGAGAGCCACCTTCGCATCTCGCTAATTCAAACCTCTGTTCCTCTGTTGCTTTCAAACCACTATTGCTCGTGGGCGGCTACTAGTGAACGGGTTCGATAGCAGCCACTAGACGTTGTGCCGAAGGCTTGACCTCACGGTCACGATCCAACAGTCCGCGCTGCGCTCTGAAGCCCAATGCCCACTCGTAGCCGTCAACGAAGCTGTCGTGGAAGTATCCCGCAAGCCCGGCACTGCGAGCGTCATTGACGATTGCCATTGATGCTTCAAGCAGCGTGTCTCGCCAGTCGTCATCATCCGTGGCGACACCATGAGCAGCAACCACAACCTGCCGATCAACCACAGAGTCCAAGGCTCTGGCAATGGCCTCACCCAACTCGGCAGGCTCGGGTGCGAATCCGGCCTGTGAACGTCTTGCCGTAGTTGGCCATGGAGCGAATCGTCCAGTCTCGGTGACGCCAACTGGATGATCGTGACTCAAGCCAACGAAGGTCGGCCCCCGCTCAAAGTGTGGTGCTGCTACCGGAGAGCGACCCGGCACCTCCACCACACCGTCACGCAGCATCCGTATCCACGTATCCCACAGCAACGTGTCCCAGCTGCGGGCTGTAGACATCGCTGCCTCAGAGTTGTCGCGCTCGATCGGTGATGGATGAATCGTCGGGACACCAAAGGTTGCCATCACGGGTTGTGCCCCTGACCCCAGCAGCCGGCAAGCATCGTGTAGCGCGAGAAGCGCTCCTTCGGCGGCCTCGGCCATGGCTTGGCGGTTGCGCCTGCCGGGGGGTCGGGTGCCTAATCCGTAGCCTCGCACCGCCCAGCCGATGGGATCCTCGATCGGGCACCAAACCGTGGCGGTGTCGGCGAATACTTCGGCCATCCGGTCAACGTGGCGTACCCAGAACTGTTGACGGGCGGTGCTGTCGGCATGGCCGCCCTCGTCGTCGAGGTACCAGCCCGGCAGTGACGTGTGATGCAGGGTGATCCACAGGTCAATCCCACGGTGCCGAGCCGCCTCCGCAATGTCGATGTAGCGATCTAGAGCGTCACTGTCGGGCCGGCCCGGAGCCGGTTCTACCCGTGCCCACTCAACAGTAAGTCGCAGGCTGTTGAGACCGAGTCGAGACATCTGTGCCAGATCGTCACGGAACTCGGTTGCGAATCCCGCGCCATCTCTGGATCGAGGCGCTTGCCGGTCGCGCTCCCAAACCGACCAGTCAGCAGCAGCCGCGACACCCTCAGCGGAAACCGAGGAACTGCCTGCACCCCAGGCGAACTCTCTCGGGCTATTCGGCGATGAAGATGTGTGGCTGGAACTCACCGAATGGGCATGGCGGGTAGGCGGACCAATGCTCTAACGGGCGTGGCGGCTGACGAACCCGGATCAGCGGTTGGTGAAGACTCCCGCATCGAAGACGACACGATCACCAGCGACGGTCTGGAACATCGTGGTGTCGCCGAGGTTCCACATGTGAACGTCGAGGCGTTCCCCGGGCACGACAGGAGCCTTGAAACGGCCACTCATCGAGCCGAACTGTGACGGATCGCTATCACAGAGTGTGTGAAGCAGCGCCCGCCCGGTCACCCCGAACGTGCAAAGGCCGTGAAGTATCGGCACATCAAAGCCTGCAATTGCAGCGAATGCGGGGTCGGAGTGCAGCGGGTTGCGGTCGCCGTTGAGGCGATACAGCAGGGCTTGGTCGCTGCGAGTGTCGAATCCGGCGATGTGGTCGGGCTCACGATCTGGTAGGCGCCAGGTGTTGGCTGGCCCGCGGCCGCCGCCCCAGCTTCCCTCACCCAGGATGAACAGACCCGCACGGCTCGTCCACATCGGCTCCCCGGAGACGCTGCGTGCGTTGGTCTCAAGCACCACGAGTGCAGCCTTGATCTTGTCGTAGATCGCTGCCACCCGGGTCTGTGCAATAGCTGAACCTGCAGCTGGCAAGTCTTGGTGCAACTCAATGTGTTGATCGCCGTGAAGCAACGCAGCAAGGTTGAAGTCGCCAAAGTCAGGCCGACCCCCGGAGCCAAGCACGACCACCTGAGTCGGCAAAGCACGCTGCGTGAGGCCCTTGGTGTTCTCGGTCGTGAACTCAAGCTCGAAACCGGTCGGATCCGACGCCCCGGCACCAACACCAAGCGCATACAACAAGCTGTCGGTGGAGTCCCAGGTGACCTTGCTCTCGGTTCCTGAAGCCCCCACTGCGTCGGGGTTGATGGGCATCGGTTACCTCCATATTCGACGGGCGCGTAACGCTAACCCCCGATCCCGGCTCCTGGCTTAGGTCGCGCTCGTGTCGTAGGTGTCGCCTACCATCGCTGTATGTCCATCAGCGCCGCACCCGTGTTCCCGTCGCGCCATGAGTGCGACCTAAACGACTTCGTCAAGTTGGTGCAGCAACGGGTACACGCCAGCGAATACCCGCTCGCAGATCACATCGCCGACGGCGTGCCCGTATATGACGCCTCGGGGCTTGCCGCTGGGCCAACCGGAGACAGCACCCAGCGTGAAGCGCTAAAGAACGAACTCGCAGTGGCCCTCACGCATGGCCCGGGAATCATCGTGTTGCGTGGCGGTGTTGATCGCCGTTCAACCCGGCGTGCCTCGGATGTGTTCTGGAGACTGATCGAGCGGCAACGCCAGGCGGGCGAAGCCGCAGGAGATCACTTCGCAAAGCCCGGTGCCAATGACCGGCTATGGAACGCTCTGGAGAAACTGGCAGTCGAAGACCCCGAGGCTTTCATCGACTATCACCGCTCGGATGCGATTGCGGTGGCCTGTGAGGCGTGGCTCGGGCCTCGCTATCAGGTAACAGAGCAGGTCAACGTGGTCAATCCTGGTGGTGCTGCCCAGCAGCCGCACCGTGACTATCACATGGGGTTCCTCACCGACAACGAAGCCGAGCAGTTCCCGCGCCATGCTCACCTGCTCTCGCCTCTGCTGACCCTGCAAGGGGCGATTGCGCACTGCGAGATGGGCACCGAAACGGGCCCCACCATGTACTTGCCGCATTCACACAAGTACCCCCTGGGATACCTGGCGTGGCGGCGACCCGAGTTCATCGAGTACTTCGCCAATCACCGCGTGCAGTTGTCGCTGTCGGAAGGCGATGCCGTCTTCTTTAGCCCTGCGCTGTTCCACGCTGCTGGCGAGAACATCACCTCGGACTTCCGCCGACTAGCCAACTTGTTGCAGATCTCGTCGGCGTTCGGCCGTGCGACCGAGGCAGTCGATCGCACTCGCATGGTCAGGGCCTTGTATCCAGCGCTGCTTGCCCGGATGGATGCTGGTTTGGGCCATGGCGCAGCGGCCAATGTGGTTGCAGCAAGCGCTGAGGGCTACTCATTTCCCACCAACCTTGATCGCGACCCTCCAATCGGTGGCCTAGCCCCGCCTTCGCAGGCCGATCTGGTGATGCAGGCTCTCGCTGAACGCTGGCCTCCCGATCGCCTTGACAAACAACTCGACAGCTACACCCAGCGGCACCTAAGCGCTGTCGACCACAACGGTTCGTCGCAGAGCCACGTGACCGCCAACAGCACCGGCCACACCCGTGCCTTCGGTGTCTACGCATAAAGAGTAGGCGTGGCTACAAACGACAAGAAGTGGTGGAAGTGGGGGCGAACGCCTAAGCCCCGGCCGCGGCCCGCTCACTTTGCTTACTCACGCTGGGACGGCACTCAGGACCGGCTCTGGCTTGATGCCGATGATGTGTTTGACAAGCTCACAGATGACCTGATCTATCACGGAGACCTTCTCAGTGCCCTGCGCAGGCTGATGGCGCAGGGCTTTCAGGATCGTGACGGGCGCTCTGTGGAGGGCCTAAGGGCGATGCTTGAACGGCTTCGTGATCGTCGTCGTGAATTGATCGAGAACAACGACCTCGGAGGCATGTTCGACGACATCGCCCAAGCTCTGCGCGACGTGGTGCAGACCGAGCGTGACGCTCTCACCGAACTCTCCGAAAGCGCGCAAGAGGCACGGTCTCGTGACGATGCTCGGGCAGTCCAGGAAGCCAAAATGACGGCGGTCACAAAGAACGCCGAACTCGACATGATGCCCCCCGACTTGGCAGGCCAGTTCAAGGCCCTAGATACCTACGAGTTCGAGAGCGAAGAGGCACGCCGCAAGTTCGAGGACTTATCGCAGCGGTTGCGTGAACAACTCATGCAGCAGTTCCTCAATCGCGTGAGCAGCGAGGTTGATCGGGCATCTGAGACCGGCGAGATGGACAACCTCAAGGACATGCTCGCTGAGTTGAACAAGATGCTTGAGCAGCGCGCCCGAGGCGAAGAGCCGGACTTCGAAGGCTTCATGGAGCGTCACGGTCATCACTTTCCTGAGAACCCACGCACGCTTGACGAACTGTTGGAAGCTCTAGCTAGACGGATGGCTGCGGCCCAGGCGTTGTTGAACTCGATGACACCTGAACAGCGTGAGCAGTTGCAGGCGCTATCGGATCGGATGCTCTCGGATCTAGATCTCAGCTGGCAGTTGAGTGAGCTATCCCAGCATTTGCAGCAGATGTTCCCCTCTGCGGGCTGGCAGCGGAGCTACGACTTCTCAGGCATCGACCCGCTGGATTTTGGCGATGCAGTGGACTTGCTCACCGAACTAGGTGAGATCGATCAACTTCAGAACTTGCTGCAGTCAACTACGCACCCTGGTGCGCTCGCCGAGATCGATCAGGATGTTGTCAGACGTCTTCTTGGTGACGAAGCGGCGCAGAGCCTTGATGAAATGGCCGATCTGGCTCAACGGCTCGAAGAGCAGGGGCTTGTCGAGAATCGTGAAGGACGTCTGGAACTCACACCTCGTGCCATCCGCAAGATCGGCCACGAGGCGCTGCGAGATCTCTTCTCAAACCTGGAGGCCGACAAGATTGGTCGGCACGCCCTGCAACGCTCCGGTTCGGGTCACGAACGAACCGACGATACGAAGCCATACGAGTTCGGTGACCCGTTCAATCTTGACATCGCTCGCACGGTGCGCAATGCCATTACTCGAGGTGGCGCGGCGGTGCCCGTGAGACTGCATCCGGATGACTTTGAGGTTGAACGCACCGAACATCAGGTGCGTTCGGCGACGGTTGTGATGCTTGACCTGTCGCTGTCGATGCCGATGCGGGAGAACTTCCTTCCAGCCAAAAAGGTAGCGATGGCGCTGCACTCGCTGATCTCCACCCAGTTTCCGCACGACTTCCTGGGGATGGTCGCTTTCAGCGAGTCGGCCCGCGAGTTCAAGCCCCACAAACTCCCCGAGGTCTCCTGGGACTATGTGTATGGCACCAACATGCAACACGCCCTCATGCTTTCGCGGCGGATCCTTAACCGTCAGCGAGGCAACAAACAGATCATCATGATTACCGATGGTGAGCCCACCGCGCACATCGCCGACTCGGGTCGACCGGTCTTTAGCTATCCGCCGTCGCCGGAAACGATCCGTCGGACACTTCTGGAAGTGTCGCGCTGCACCAGAGATGGCATCCGCATCAACACCTTCATGCTTGATGCCACCAGCTATCTGCGGGACTTCATCGCACACGTGACGGAGATGAACGGCGGGCGTGCCTTCTTCACCACGACCCAGGATCTTGGTGATTGCGTCTTGCTTGACTTCGTGCAACACAAGCGCAAACTGCTCCGTTCCCGCTAGCGGCGGCGTCGTTCACTTCTTGCGGGTAGCGCCGATTTGAAGTGTCATACGACAATGGTGTAATTTCACCGGTAGTATTTCGTGGAGTTCACTTGGACTCTCTCGCGACTACCCGACGCTGCCTTCGCGGAGGAACACTTCCATGGAATTACACGGCATCTTCCCGGCCGAGGATCTCTCCTGGCAGCGAGAGGCGAACTGCCTCGGGGTGCATCCAGATCTCTTCTTCCCGGAGCGAGGCTCGTCGACGCGTGAGGCCAAGGAGGTCTGTCGTGGCTGCGTAGTCCGAGAAGACTGCCTCGAGTTCGCGCTAACCAACGGCGAGAAGTTCGGCATTTGGGGCGGCATGAGCGAGCGTGAACGCCGGCGGCTACGTCGCATCAGGGCGCGCGAACGCGCCGCTGCCGCAGCTGCTGCCTCTGCCTAACGATGTAACCGCTGCGATCCTTCGCAAGGGAGTGCCTCGTAGCGTTCAAGCTTGCATCAACGGCACGGAACTTCGCACGGTCACGCGACCAGTGAGCACATAAGGTACGCTCCGCAGTTATGGGACTGATAGGCCTTATTGGACCGGTTAGCGGGCCTGAGCTAGTGATTGTCCTTGTCCTTGTGTTGCTTGTGTTTGGTAGCACCAAGCTGCCAAAGCTGGCGCGATCGCTGGGACAAGCACAGCGCGAGTTCAAGGAGGGACTCGTTGATGAAGCGTCAGACGATGGCGATTCAGGTAACGCGAGAAGCTCTGGAGGCGGGCGAGTCGCTGACGTAGCGCGCAAGAACGGCGCTCACTAGCCGCTAGCCACGAGCCGGAGACAGCGCCACAAAAATGTATGACACTGGTCTTGTTGACGCGGATGCCCCGCCTTTAGGTGAGGCAACCATCGTGTATCTCGGTGCTGTTGCACCCCACTGGGAAGTGCGGGCGATCTTCGGAGAGCCCGAATTCATGGCGTCGTTTAGTGATCGAGTGCATGCACGGTTGTTGCTGCTCCCACCACATGATCCCCAGTTTCGGCGTAACCGTGAGCGGGTAAACCGGGACGCTGAACGTGAGCGAATAGTCGTGAACTGGGATCTCGGCTACCCCGAAGAAGAGACTCCCTCCACCCGGGGGAGGCCCTGACACTCCGCTGATGCCGGTCGCGCGAGCTTTGTAATGCAGCGCGTTGGCGACTGGGGTAAGCCACTCACAAATTACGTCAGCCGGGAGTTGTCCTGGCTTGCTTTCAACAACCGGGTGCTGAGCCTCGCAAGTTCAGATGACGTGCCACTGCTTGAGCGAGTCAGGTTCTTAAGCATCTTCTCCACGAACCTTGACGAGTTCTTTCAGGTGCGTGTTGCGGGACTGGCAGAACGGGTCGCAGCGGGTCTCACAGAATTGTCTTTCGATGGCCACACACCGCCTGGGCACCTTGCAGAGGTGCGCCGGGTAAGCGCCATTTTGTGCCGTAAACAACAGAGTCTCTTCAAGAATCACATCAAGCCCGACCTTGAGCTTGAAGGGATATTCCTGCTTTCCTGGCAAGATCTTGACAACACTGAACGTGCGAGTCTCAAGGAACACTTTGAGAGCCAGGTGTTCCCTGTGCTCACTCCTCTAGCGGTCGATCCAGGTCACCCGTTCCCTTTCATTTCTGATCTCTCACTCAACCTGGCTGTGTTGATGCGTGATCCTCGCAACGGGGAGTTTCGCTTTGCTCGTGTCAAGGTGCCCAACACTCTGGAGCGGTGGGTAGCGATAGGGGCCCTTGATGCCCCTGTCGTACGGTTGCTGGCTCTTGAAGACCTCATTGCAGCACACCTCGACAGGCTCTTTCCGGGCATGGAGGTGCTAGAACACCATGCCTTCCGCGTAACCCGTAACGCCGACTTAACGCTTAATGATGAGGGTGCCGAGGATCTGCTGACAGCAGTTGAAATGGAATTGCGAAGGCGGCGCTTCCAGGGTGTAGTTCGCTTAGAAGTGACCGACACCATTTCCACAGAAGTGCTCAAATTGTTGTTGCGTGAACTCGACCTTCACCCAGATGAAGTGTTCCGTAGTTCCGGGCCCGTGGATCTCGGTGGTCTATCCGAAATTGCTGACCTGCCACGTTCTGAGTTGAGATGGCCACGTTGGCGAGGTATTCGCGAGCCTGAACTTGCCTATGGCGACCTCCCGAACAACCTGTTCCGGGTGTTGCGGCAGGGTGATGTGTTGGTTCATCACCCTTACTCATCGTTTAGTAGGTCGGTTGGCGAGCTTGTGCATCAAGCTGCAGCTGACCCTCATGTGTTAGCCATCAAGCTGACGCTGTATCGCACTGCTGGGGACAGTCCTATTGTTGATGCGCTCGTCTCGGCGTGCGAACAGGGTAAGCAAGTGGCTGTGCTAATCGAGCTAAAGGCTCGCTTTGATGAGGCTGCAAATATCAGTTGGGCAAAACGACTTGAACAAGCTGGAGCCCACGTTGCATATGGGATTGTGGGGCTCAAGATCCACGCCAAGACTGCAATGATTGTGCGTTCGGAGCCCGATGGCATACAGCGTTACTGCCACATCGGTACCGGTAATTACAACCACCGTACAGCTCGGCTATACGAGGACTTCGGGTTATTAACTGCCGATGATGAGGTTGGTGCCGACCTTGCCACATTCTTTAACCAACTGACGGGCTATGGCTATGACGTTAGCTACACGAGACTCATTACAGCCCCGGACCAGTTCCGTCTACGTCTGTCGCATCTCATTCAACAAGAGATGGAAGCCGACCACCGCAGACACATCATTATCAAAGTGAATGGCCTCGCTGATGAGACCGTTATCAACCAGCTATATGCGGCGTCACAGGCCGGTGTGGAGATCGATTTAGTTGTCCGGGGTATTTGCTGTCTGCGTCCTGGTGTGCCGGGGCTGTCCGAGCGGATCCGGGTGCGTTCAGTCCTTGGTCGTTTCCTAGAACACTCTCGCATTTACCACTTTGCAAACGGAGCCGGCAGCGGTGTGCCTGCCACTTACATTGGCTCGGCTGACTTGTTGCCTCGCAACCTTGATAGGCGTGTGGAGGCTCTAGTTCGAGTCGAAGATGAGCGGATAGTCGAGCGGCTGGTTCAAGTGGCTGAGGTGTGTCTTGACGATGAGTGCCTGGCGTGGGATCTAGATGGTGACGGTGTCTGGACGCGCCACCAGCGCAACATGGAAGCTGACACCCACCGGAGCTTGCAAGAGTTGGCGAGGGCAAGGGCAGGCCGAGTCGAGCGGGTGCGTAACCTCATCTAGGTGACGGTTCTAAGTTCGTTCCAGCGGCTGGCGAGGGTTCACGCTGCCTCTGTGGCAACCGATGCGATCATCGCCGTAGCGCTTGCCGGATCGATCTTCTTTTCGATCAGCCCCCATGCGGCACGTCAGCGACTGGTGCTTTATTTGGCGTTGACCATGGCGCCATTTGCTGTGGTGACACCACTGCTAGGACCCGTGATCGACAAGATGCCCGGAGGTCGGCGGGCGATGATGGCAGTCACCAACTTTGGTCGGCTTGTGGTCGCGCTGCTAATTGTCCGACACATCGACACGCTCTGGTTGTTCCCGGAAGCCTTCGTATTGTTGGTCTTGCAAAAGACCTATTCGGTAACCAAGAGCGCACTCGTGCCTCGACTGGTGGTTTCAGATCAGAGTCTGGTGCGTGCCAATAGCAGGTTGGCAGTGATCAGCGCCGTGATGAGCCTCATCGGAGCCGGGATTGGGGCAGGGTTAGCGTTCATCGGCAGCCCTGCGTGGGCTGCTGGTGCTGCCATGGTCGGGTATGCCTACGCCTCGTTGCTTACGTTCCAGTTGCCACCCGTCGCCGTAGCAGGCGCACCGGTCACTCCGACCGAGCGCACCGCGCTGCGGTCGGCAACGATCTTGGCCGCAGCGTCAGTAATCGCAGTGCTTCGGGGTGCCGTGGGATTCGTGACGTTTCTGCTGGCGTTTGAGTTGCGTGGCGGCGAGGAAGGCCTCGACGTCAGCGAATCCGGTGCTGCCCTCGGTGGTGCGGTCGCCAGCCAGCGGGGAATGGACATCATCGGTGATCCTGGGGCACCTGCCTGGCATTTCGCGATAGTGGTGACATTCGCCGCTCTTGCCGCGTTTGCGGGTGTGAGGATTGCTCCGGAACTGCGAAGGCGAGTGCCCGAGGAGATGATCGTCCTCGGCGCCCTGTCCACCTGTGCTTTTGCGTCGCTGTTGTCAAGCCTGACTGGTGGTCTCGAAGGGACCACGATCCTCGCGGCGGGAGTCGCGATTAGCGCCTCGGGTGGCAAGATCGCGTTTGACGCGCTAGTGCAGCGGGACGCTCCTGATGCCAATCACGGGCGCTCGTTCTCGCGATTTGAGGCTCGATTCCAGATCGCTTGGGTTGTTGGGGCGTTTGTACCGGTGGTGTTGCCCACCCCTGCTCGTGCCGGCTCGCTGCTGGTGGCGGGAACTGTCTGCTTTGCGCTTGTCACCTTTGTGATCAGCCGCAGACGCTCAACTACGCACGGCCGCGGCGGGCGATAGGCGAGCCGGCGCCGTCTCGGTGGGTTCGTGACCTAGGCAGTCAACTCGATGCGGGCGAGCCACAATCCTGGAGCGTCCACTTCGTTAGGCGTCGGCAAGTTCCCGGGACGCTCAAATAGGCGTTGCAGACCAGCCTCACCGGAACGCTCCACAACCCCGTTAGCAAACGCGGTACCGCGCGCAAACTGTTGCCGGTCGAGTTCTAGACCAAGCATCTGCTCGATGAAGCTCTCTGAGGTGCTCGCATCAAGACGGTGGCGCCGCAGTGCCTCGGTCAGCCTGCTGTAGGAGCCGATCAACTCGCCGCCAATGCGATCCATGGTGTGGTCAACAAAGCCCGTGACTGCGGCGAAGATGGCCGTTAGCTCTGGACGGATCGCACTTTGGGCGGGCGAACTGAGCATGCCTAGCAATGACTCGGGATTCTCAAGCTTGGCCGACAGCGCCGCGAGACCTTCGAGTCCCGCACCTGGATCGACATCTCCAAACAACTCGTCTAGCCCTCTCGGGTTTGGTTCAAATGCCTCTGCGTGGCGTGTCAGCAGTCCGGTCACACGCTCGCGCACGTGGGGTACCGCGAAGACGCAGTGGTAGGTCGCTTCCTGAAGGCAAACCCACAGACGTAGATCATTTTGATCCAGCGACCACTCACGGCCGAAACGTTCGACGTTTGGCAGGTTGACCAGCAACGGCGAACTGGCGGCTCGTGGGATTGGTAGCAGATAGCCGCCTAGCGCTCGCTGGGCAAGACGCCCCACCATCGTTCCAGCGCCGACAGACAACATCATCGGGCCGATCACTTGTGTCAAACTTGACAGCATTGCATCGAGTGATATCTCCGAGCCAGAGCCCTGATCGCTGCGACCCGAGGCGGCAGCGCTGGCAAGCGCATCGATTATCGGTGCGTAGTCACTCATCGTGCGGTTGGCCCACTGGGAGCGGTTCGCTACTTTAACCCGCAATGGTGAGCCACCAGCAGGCTCAAGGCCAGTTGCATCCACAACCCTCAGCTCGGCCACACGAACCAGTTGTTCTAGAGCGATGCGCTGGCCAGGATCGATGTTCGGCTCGGACTCGCCGCCGTTGGCGACACTTTGAGCAACCTCGCGGGCCTGGCGCGTCCCGCCTCCCGGGGCTTGCTGCAGCATCTTCAGTAGGTCACCAAAGAAAGGAATGCCCCCAAAGCCACCCAGGCCCCCGAACCCACCGAAGCCTCCAGATCCCGCCGAATCATCCGTACGACCGGAGTCTTGACGTCGCTTGCGCGCTGGCGACTCAGGGGCGCGTCCACCTGCATCAGACGGCTTGTCTTTGTCTGGAGCAGCGGAGAAGGCATCTGAGTCGCCGAAGCCTTCAAGATCGCCGAGTGAGCGGAAGAGTTCCTCAACCCCGTCGGGATCGTCGGATGATGGGGTTTTGTCGCCCATATCGGGCATCGTAGGGCAGTGCAAGCCTGCTTGTTTGACCGGCCACCCGTGCATAGCAGCGGTGTGCGTCGTGTCGTGGTTACCGGCGCCGCAGGTTTGGTTGGGCGAAGCGTTGTCTCTCGGCTTGCTGACGATGCGCCAGATACCGAGATCGTGGCCATCGACAGGCGGGAACTGAACGTCAATGGCTATCGATCGGTGGTGGTGAGACACTGCGATCTTGGTGTCTCAGACCTAGCGGGGCTGCTTGCTGGCGCTTCGACGATTGTGCATCTTGCGACGGTTGCGAGCGTCACAGCCACAGACTCGAGCGCGACCGGCGGCGACGGCGGAAACGACTTAGCGATCTTGCGACGTGTGCTTGATGCGGCGGGCAGGTTGGACGTTGATCATGTCGTAGTGCTCTCGTCCGCGGCCGTCTACGGTGCGCACCCGGACAACCCAGTGCCCTTGACAGAGGATGCTCCACCACGCCCCAACGATGACTTTGACTGGGCGAACGAGCGGCTTGAACTCGAACGCTTAGCACAGCAATGGGGCCTAGGAGCTGAACGTCATGTAACCGTGTTGCGCCCCACCTCGGTCGTTGCCAACAAGCGCTTGGGTCACTTTGCTGCGGCGTTGCGGTCGGCTCGCACGGGAGTCGCAGCGGACAGCGATGCTCCGGTGCAATACCTACATGTCGACGATCTTGCGACTGCAATTGTTGCTGCTGTTGTTGAACGCTTCGACGGGGTACTAAATGTTGCCCCGAACGGCTGGATCTCTCCTGAAACTATGGCTGAGCTTGAGGGCCCCAAGCCCCGGCTACGGCTGCCATCCGATCTTGTTCGGCGTCTGGCATCGCTAGTTCATCGTGCGGGCCTTACGCCTGTTCCCCCGGCTGTCGTGACCTTTACCGAGCACCCCTGGGTTGTGGCCAACGACCGGCTGCGCCTGCTCGGGTGGCGAGCCGCCCACAGCAATGAGGAAGCCTGGGTGCAGTCCCATGCCCCGCTGCTCATCGAGTCGCTGCCGGCCCGCCGGCGCCAGGAGATTGCACTTGTGGCGGCGGCAGCAACGCTGATCTCGACTCTGGCCGTGCTGGTGTCGGTTCTGCGAAGGATCCGCAAGCGCCGGCGCCGCAGCCCTTCGTGAACCCGCCAGACGTTTGGCACGTTCCGCGAGATGGCACGAGACCCAAGGTGTCACCAGTCCGAATCAGCCTCGCCCGAAGGTCTCCGCATCGCGATGCCTCAGCGACCCCCGTCTACGATGTGCGCCAGTGTTGATACCGCCCTCCTCTGGAGACGACTGGCTAGGTCTGTCATCTGACCCCTTGCCCGGGACGGCCGTGGCTGAGTGGGTCGTGTTGCCCAGCTGTGGCGCGGTCGTGCAATTCAGCGGTACGGCTCGAGACCACGCTAAAGGCCGACCAGGGGTTGACCTCCTCGAGTATGAGGCCTACGAGGAGCAGGTCGAGCCCCGCCTACGGGCACTTGCGCTACAGATGCGCAACCGCTGGGACGACTTGGGAAGGATTGCAATGCTGCACCGGGTCGGTCCTGTGGCGTTGTGTGAAGCTGCGGTTGTCGTGGCGGTCTCGTCACCGCATCGAGCAGCTGCTTTCGAAGCGGCACGCCATGGCATTGACACGCTCAAGTTCACGATCCCGATCTGGAAGCGGGAGCGCTGGCAGGGTGGCCAGAGTTGGGGCCTCGAAGCCCAACACATTGCGACTCTTGAGACCGATGCCCCGAGTCTTGGGCCCGATTCCCCGAGTCTTGACACCGATTCCCCGACTATTGAGACCGGTGCCCCGAGCGTGGTGCAGCCATGAAGGATGCCATCCTTCTGCTGGTGGCTGCTCTAGGGACCGCGGCGGTCGTGTCGCTGCTGCTGTGGGGCTTGCCGAAGCTGTTCCGTCGCCGCGAGCCCACCTTCAGCGAGCGTCTCAATGCGCTGGCGCCCACTCCAGGTACCCGGGTGGGGCCGTCAAGTGGAATCTCTGGCTTGACGCCTATCAGCGACGACGCCTCAACGCCGAGCGCGCACCAGCCCGATCCAGAAGCTGTCAGAAGCGGTCTCGTGCCCCCACCAGCCTCGGGGGATCGGGAGCCGCAACGAGCGGCTCCCAAGGAGTAATGAGGGTTGCCCAGAGACCTAGCCATTGATCTAGGAACCGCCAACACACTCGTTTACGCACGAGGTCAGGGTGTTGTGCTCAACGAGCCGTCGGTTGTGGCGGTCAACACCACAACGCAGGAGTTGCTGGCAGTCGGTCACCGCGCCAGGCGGATGCTCGGGCGCACACCCGGCTACATCGTCGCCCGCCGACCGTTGCGCAAAGGGGCAATAACCGACTTCGAGACAACCCAGGACATGATCCGGATCCTGCTGCGCCAGGTGGGCGTGAGCAGGATCAACCGCGCACGTGTGCTGGTGTGTGTGCCATCGGCAATCACGCCGGTGGAGCGGCGAGCCGTCATGGAAGCTGCACGCCGCGCCGGTGCGATCGAGGTGCGCCTAATCGATCAGCCGCTCGCCGCGGCTATCGGTGCCGGGTTACCGATCCATGAGCCTGTCGGGTCGATGGTGGTTGACATCGGTGGCGGAACAACCCAGACGGCGCTCTTGAGTCTCGGTGGCATCGTTGCGCTCGAAGCTGTGCGGATCGGTTCTTTTGACATCGATGACACGATCCAGGCCTACATGCGGCGCGAGTATGGAATCGCCATCGGTGAGCCAACCGCAGAGCAGACCAAGATCCTTACTGGTTCTGCAGCCCCGACCCGCAACGAGGTCGCAGCCGAAATCCGCGGGCGTGAGCTCATGTCGGGTATGCCCAAAACAACAGTCGTAACTCCTGCGGAGATACGTCGGGCGATTGAAGAACCGGTGACGGCCATGGTCGACTCGGTCGTCAGTTGCCTGTCGCGCTCGCCGCCAGAGCTAGCGCAGGATCTGATCGCCAGGGGCGTCTATCTGGTTGGTGGCGGTGGGCTGCTGCGGGGCATGGATGTTCGGCTGTCCCGGGAGATGGGGCTGCGGGTTCGTCGAGTTGATGCACCCCTTGAAGCGGTGGTGCGAGGTGCTGGCAAGTGCCTTGAACAGGTCGGCCTTGATGTGACCATCTTCGGAGAGGACTACGGCTAGGCGCGTCACCGCACTAGCCGGGCCGCGACTCGTCAGCTGAGCGACGGCTCTGTGGCTAGACGATGGCTTGTTCGAGTAGGAAGCCTGCTACCACCACGATCAGGCCAATCGCTGCGGTGAAGGCGAAACCCAGCCCGGTTACCAGTGCTGCGAGGGCAACCAGAGCTAGTAGTCGCTGCCACCACTGCACATAAGCCTTCGGCCCGACGACGGGCTTAGGGACGGCTCGGCGCGCTAATCCGAGGAGGCGTAGAACGTCAATCAGGCGGGTTGGTTCGTCGCTACCGGAGCGGCGGGTTAACCGTCTCAGCAGCCCGGCCGCGAGCGATCCCGCTACGCCCACCCAACGTCGCAGAGCCTCAACTGCCGGTCGAGTGGTTGATTTTTCCGGTTGCTCCGAAGTGGGTGCGTCAAGCGAGTCAAGACTGGTTGCCTCAGGGTCAAGGTTGGGTGACTCGTCTGTGACCGCCTCATCGGCCATTGCCGGGTCTTCGTGCCGTGTTGCACTCGCAGTCAGACGTTCAGCTATTGCCGGATCGTCGCGTCGCAGCGAAGGTCTGACCGGGTTGCCTTCGGGAGCTGTGTCGCCTGTGGCAGGCGGTGTTGCCATGGCGGTACCTTGAAGCGGTGCTGGGAGCAGGGCTGGCGTGGGCGCAGCGGCGTGCCAGCCAACGATCGGGTTGACCGACAACCTAGCCCCGCCCTCGCCAGGCCCCCCAGACCGTCGCCTGTCCAAAGCGAAAGCGAGAGTGCTACGCCTGTTACGGCGCTTGTGGCGGACCTGGCGCCAACCTCGGCGACCCTGGCTGCGCCGGGTCTTCGTAGCAGCACTGCTGTCGGCGGGCCTCGTTACGTCGTTGTTCTTTGTGCCGGCGCAGTGGGTGGGTCGTGTGCTGCCCTGGGATTCAGTCGTGGACGACGATGCGGTGGCGTTCCGACCCGGTCACGCCGTAACAACCAGCGGTCGGATGAGCGTCGATGGACTCACGGTCTTTGAACCTGAAGGTGAGATCCTGTTGACGACGGTGGCAATCGATGACTCCGTCACGGTCATCGAGTGGATTGAGTCATCCTTCGAGCCCTCCATCGAACTACGTACCCGAGAGTCGGTTTATGGGACTCGCAGCAACTCCGAGCAACGTGAACGCAATAGGCAATTGATGGAATTGTCGAAGGATTCGGCGGTGATCGCTGCCCTGGAATACCTCGGAGTTAATGCAGTCGACGTTGCTGGGGTGGCATTTGGCGAAACTGTTGTGGGCGCCCCTGCGCACGGACTATTGCGCAGCGACGAGGTAATCGTTGCGATCGATAGCGAGCCGGTGACGACGCTGGGGTCGCTCCTTGAACTACTGCAGGTGCGGCCCCCGGGAACGCCCGCGATGATCACCGTTGAGCACTTCGAGACTGGCGAGTTGCGTGATGTTGAATTGACGCTTGGCGTGCATCCCGAGGGTCGTGCGGGCGGCTTCATAGGCATCAGCGAGGTCTATGAACACGTTCACTTCCATCCGTTGCCATTTGAAATAGGGATCTCATCGGGATCTGTGGGCGGTCCTTCAGCCGGTCTGGCGTTCTCGCTGGCGATCATCGACTTGCTGACCCCCGGTGAGTTGACCGGGGGACGCCGGGTGGCTGTGACCGGTTCGATAGGTATCGACGGCACGGTTGGCGGGGTCGGCGGGGTAGCACAGAAGGTGGCTACGGCAGCTGACGCGGGTGCTGAGTTGTTCCTGGTGCCTGTGGAGTCCCAAATACCGACCCCCGACTACGACATGTCAGTGGTTGCTGTGAGGTCGCTCAACGACGCCCTGGAGGCGCTGGGAGAAGTGGGCGGCGACGTGACCAACCTGGCGTTGCCACAGGTGGATTCGGCAGTCACAGAACAGGGCGTTTAGTAGCGACTGCATCCTGACGATCTGTCGTCAGCTGAGCGCACGGCGGCGCTCGCGTAAGGTCGTCTCAAGCAGATAGCGTACCCGTGGTGCGCCCTATAAATCCCAGATCAACCCCAGGACGTGGCCGTTTGGGCGGTCGCAAAGTCCGAATCGTAGGCCTGCTTGTTGTTGCAGGCCTGGTGGTGTTGGGTCTCTCGCTTAGAGGTATTGCCCGCTTCTACACCGACTATCTCTGGTTCGACTCACTTAACCGGACCGATGTCTGGGCTCGGGTTTTGATTGCAAAGATCGCCCTGTTTGTCATCTTCGCGGCGGCGTTCTTCATCTTGATGTTCGCCAACCTGCTCATCGCTAACCGACTGGCACCGAAGGTGCGCCCGCCCGGGCCCGAAGAAGAGATGTTGAGCCGGGTTCAGCAGGTGATCTCGGCGCGCCCCGGGCTGGTGCGAGTGGCGCTATCGGCCGTGCTGTCCTTACTGGCTGCTTCGGGCGTTACCAGTCAGTGGGAACAGTGGCTGCTTTTTGTGAACCGCCGAGATTTCGGCATTACCGACCAGCTCTTTGATGTTGACATCGGGTTCTATGTCTTCAGGTTGCCGTTTTGGACCTTCCTAGTTGGTTGGCTATTTGCTGCTTTCGTGATCGTTTTGGTAGTGGTCGCGATGTTCCACTACATCAACGGTGGCATCCGGCTTCAGACACCCGGTAATGAGCGGGTCTTGCCAGCTGTCAAGGTGCACCTCTCGGCGATTCTTGCAATTCTGGCGGTCGTAAAAGCAGCTGACTATTGGTTGTCGCGCTATGAGCTCACCGTGTCTGATCGCGGTGTTGTAGATGGTGCGCTCTACACCGATGTCAAGGCCAAGCTGCCGGCTCTGAACTTGTTGCTGTTGATCTCCTTGTTTGCGGCGGTGTTGCTGATCGTCAACTTGTGGCGCCGTGGCTGGATTCTGCCGGTGTTGGCAGTGGGCCTTTGGGCGTTTACCACACTGGTTATGGGGAATCTCTACCCATCGTTCGTGCAGCGTTTCCAGGTTGATCCCAACACCACAGCACGTGAAGCTCACTACACCGATTTCAACATTGCAGCTACCCGATCTGCGTATGCACTTCAACCCGACCAAGACGTGGCATTAGAGGTCTTTGACTATAAGGAGAACGTCGCGGCCGACGAGTTACGCGCCGCTGGTCAGACTGTCCGCAATACACGCATACTTGATCCGTTCACTCTCACCGACACGTTCGACAAAGACCAGGGTGAACGTGACTTTTACCGGTTCTCTTCGGTACTAGATGTCGACCGCTACGAGGTCGATGGAGAACTCACTCAGGTGGTGCTTGCCGCCAGAGAACTGAATCTCAGCGAGTTGGGTTCCTGGGAACGCCAGCACGTGGCGATCACTCACGGTTATGGCCTGGCAATTGCACGCGCCAACGTCACTGACGTGCGGGGCAGCCCCCAGTTTGTTGCCGGTGGACTACCCGTTGATATTGACCCAAGTCTTGATCTCGAACTAGAAGAGCCTCAGATCTATGTGGGCGAATCGCTTACCGGATACGCGCTAGTTGGTGCGACCCGTGATGAGGTTGACTACGTGGACGGGAACGGTCAAGACGTAAGTTTCCGTTACACCGGTGATGGTGACGTGGGAATGGGATCGTTCACGCGCCGTGTCGCATTCGCATTGCGCTTCGGTCAGCTAGATCCGCTGATCTCGAACTTCGTCGACTCGGAAACGGGCATCATTTATGTGCGTGACGTTCGCGAGCGTGTCGCCAGTGTTGCGCCATTCCTTGAGCTCGATTCTGACGTTTATCCCGTTGTCTTCGACGGCCGCATTCATTATGTGATTGATGCATACACCACTTCTGGTCGTTACCCGTACGCGCAGCGTGCTGACACGAGCGGGTTGGACTCGACTTCAGACCTTGCAGTTGCAGGTGCGAATTACATCCGCAACTCCGTAAAGGTTGTTGTCGATGCTTATGACGGTGACGTGGCGTTGTATGTCATGCCGACCGGTGATCCGATAGTTGAAGCCTGGAAGTCTGCTTTCCCGGATCTGTTCACCGACTTTTCTGAGATGCCAGAAGACCTGCGCTCGCATCTGCGGTTCCCGACCGATCTGTTCACAGTGCAGACCAACATGTGGGCCTCGTATCAGATCTCTGACCCCGAAGCCTTGATTATCGGCACCGAGCGTTGGGCTGTTGCACAAGACCCAGGCCGCAGCGTTCTTGCGGGTGGGACGGCCGAGTCGGTGGTCGGTGAGAGCGGCTTGCTGACCCGCCGTGAGCGGCGTGTGCCGGCCTATTACCTCCTGGTTCAACTTCCCGGTGAGGAGTCGCCGTCGTTCGTGGCCCTGCGTTCGTTCGTGCCTATCTCTGATGATGACAGCCGCAAAGAGTTGACCGGATTCATGGTTGGTGAGACTCGGGAGGACGGCACGTCCCGACTCGTCTCTTATGAGATGTCGAACCTATTGGCACCGGGCCCGGCGATTGTTGCTTCAAACATCTCGACCAACCCGGACATCAGTCGAGAGTTGACGCTCCTGAACGATCAGGGTTCGCTGGTCGACTTCGGGGACATGCTGCTGCTGCCAGTTGGTGAGGGGGTGCTGTATGTGCGGCCGATGTATGTGCGGGCACAAGGAACTCAGATCCCGTTGCTTGCTGGTGTGATCGCAGCGGTCGGTAACCGCACGGCGCTAGGCAAGACACTGGGCGAGGCTCTCAGCAAGCTCTACCCGGGCGAGGACTTCACGGGTGTGGTGTTGCCACCAGTGGCGACCGATGGTGATGCTCCAGCACCGTCAACGGACGTTACGAGTGCGACCGAGACAACATCGGAGGCTGACGAGCCGACTGATGACAGCGACACCCCGAGTGCATCGGTAGGGCCGTTGACCAGTGCAGAAGCTCAGGCACTCATTGCCGAGTTGGAGGCGCTGCGAAGCCGCCAAGACGAGATCCTCGATCAACTGCTCCGAGAACTGGCGAGTTCTTCGGGCTAAGCGGCGAGGCTGGCTGTGGCTGCGTGGCGTCGCGCGGCCACAGCAACAGGCGAGTAGCCGAGCGCATCAAGAACCGGCTTTAGTTCGCCTCGTCTGACGCGCATTTCCACGAGGGTCGGATCGACACGCGAAGGGTGACTTGACCCCATCGCCTCGGCCAGAGTCCTTAGCTCGTGGCGCAACCCAGTCACATAGTTCGCAACCCTTGCTGACTTGCTCTGTGGGTCGAGGCCACGCATCAGCCACTTGCTCTGTGTCGCCACTCCGGTCGGGCAATGGCCGCTATGGCACCGCTGCGCCTGGATGCACCCGAGAGCCATCATCGCCTCACGCCCGACGTTGATCAGGTCGACACCCATTGCCATCGCAACCATGGCATCGGAAGCAAACCCGAGCTTGCCCGATCCCGCGAACACAATCTTGTCGTGCAACCCAACCGCTGCGAAGCTCTGGTAAACCTCGGCAAACCCGACACGAAACGGCAGCGCAACATGGTCAGTGAACGTCAATGGCCCTGCTCCGGTGCCGCCCTCACCGCCGTCGATCGTCACAAAGTCGGGGCCTTTACTCGATGCCGCCATGTGCTCGGCTAGTTCCTGCCAGAAGCGGCGGTCGCCCACAGCTGACTTAATCCCAACAGGCAACCCACACGCATTCGCAATCCGCTCTACAAACCCGACGAGCCCGGCAACATCATCGAACTCTGGGTGGCGGTTGGGGCTATGCACAGTGACACCGACCGGTACCCCCCGGGCGGCTGCGATTTCGGGTGTCACCTTGGCAGCCGGCAGCACCCCGCCAAGTCCTGGTTTGGCACCCTGGCTTAGCTTCAACTCGATCGCCTTAACCCGAGCGGATTCGACGCTCGCCAGGAAGGTCTCCATACAGAACCGGCCGTCAGGTGCTCGAGCACCAAAGTAGCCAGTGCCAAGCTGGAACATCAGCCCTCCTCCATGACGGTGATGCTCGCTGATGCCTCCCTCGCCGGTGTTGTGCATGCAACCTGCGATCTCGGCGCCGCGGTTGAGGGCCTCGACTGCGGCGCCCGACAGCGAACCATATGACATGGCCGAGATGTTCACTGTCGACTCTGGTCGGAAAGCCAGGGGGCGATCACGCCAGTCACCCAACACCTTGGCAGCCGGCAGTTCACCTCTGGGAGCATCAGAGCTAACCGGGAATGGCGAGTGCCTGAAGAACACGTAGCCCTCGGCGTCCTGGCGGTTGTCGGAACCAAAGCCGAAGTAGGGGTTCTCCTTCTTCGCCGTCGCATAAACCCAGCGCCGCTGGTTGCGATTGAACGGCCGTTCCTCGTCGTTGTCGCTGACGATGTACTGGCGAAGTTCCGGGCCGAACGACTCGAGCAGGTAGCGCAAGTGACCGATCACGGGGAAGTTGCGCAACACCGCATGTCGCTTCTGTGTGATGTCGTACAGCGTTGTTGCGACGAGTAGTACGACGATTGCGATGAGAACCCAGAGCCACCAACTCACATTCCGAAGTTAGTCGTTTCGCCGCTAGCGATTCCGTGGGTGTTGCTAAGTGGGTGGGCAAGACGAGCCATCGCGCGCCAACGCCTAGTCTCGGGTGACGTAGTTGGGGCCTCCTCGCCTCACATCCAACCGTCAGCCGGGAGGCTCAATCGTGCAACTAGCAGGCGCGGCAGCGATCGTGACAGGTGGAGCATCCGGGATAGGCCAAGCTTGTGCCGAACAACTTGCCGCTGTGGGTGCACGCTGTGTGATTCTCGACATCAACGCTGCTAAAGGTGCAGCCGTCGCCACGGAGGTCGGTGGACTGTTCGTCGAGGCTGACGTGGTCGATCCTGTCGGTGTACAGGCTGCCGTTGATGCTGCTTCTGAGATGGGTCCACTGCGAGTTCTGGTGAATTCCGCTGGTATAGCGTCGGCCGTTCGCACAGTAGATCGTCTCGGCAATCCGATGCCCCTCGAACGCTTCGAGCGGGTAGTGGCCGTGAACCTCACGGGCACTTTCAACTGCATCCGGCTGGCTGCGGCGGCGATGGCACAGGTCGAGCCGGTGGACTCCGACGGGCAGCGGGGCGCGATTGTGAACATGGCTTCTGTTGCGGCGTTCGATGGCCAGACCGGCCAGAACGCTTACTCGGCCTCCAAAGGTGGTGTAGTCGGCATGACGCTGCCGGTAGCTCGTGACCTGGTGCCGCTGGGTGTGCGGGTGAACACCATTGCACCCGGACTGATCAACACGCCGATTTACGGGTCGGGTGAAGCAGCTGAGCAGTTCAAGGCACGCCTAGCGGCTGGAGTGCTGTTCCCTAAGCGTCTGGGCACTGCAGCGGAACTGGCGTCGATGGTGATGCAATGTCTCACCAACGACTATTTGAACGGCGAGACGATCCGGGTCGACGCAGGGATCCGCCTGCCCCCCAAGTAGCTGTCACGCATGCCGGAGATCTCGTCCATTCGGAGCAATCGACCTAGTCCTGCGTTGTTGTGACCTGCTCGGTTGGCTCGCTAAACTCGCCCTGCGGGGTGGAGCAGTCTGGTAGCTCGTCGGGCTCATAACCCGAAGGTCGTAGGTTCAATTCCTACCCCCGCCACCAAGTTTGAGGGCTCGGGATCGTTGAGATTCCGAGCCTTCGCAATTTGGGGGTTCAGGCCGTGTTGAGCGAATCGGAAGTTGTGTCCGAAGCTCAATTGTTGGACGAGGCTGAGATCAGCGCCACCCAGATTCGTCAGACGACATCGGTGTATCCGGCGATGACGATGGACGACGCCTACCGGGTGCAGGCGGCTTGGCTGTCACGCAAGCTCGCTCGAGGTGAACAACTTGTGGGCCACAAGATCGGTCTCACTTCACGTGCAATGCAGGCTGCAATGAACATCGAAACCCCCGACTCGGGCTTCTTGACTCAAGACATGGTGTTTGAACCTGGTTGCATACTTGAGGCATCCCGATTCTGTGACCCAAAGGTCGAGATCGAGCTTGCGTTTGTGCTGTCGGATGATCTTGCTGGCTCCGATCTGAGTGTCGACGATGTGCTGGACGCGACACAATACGTCAGCCCAGCCGTGGAGATCATCGCTGCTCGGACGTTCCGCACCGATCCACAAACCGGCCGCACACGCACTGTTGTTGACACGATCGCCGACAACGCCGCCGATGCGGGCCTCATCTGCGGTGGCCGCCGCATCGGGCCTCGGGAGGTTGATCTTCGCTGGGTCGCAGGGCTCGGCTATCGAAACGGTGTGATCGAAGAGACGGGGGTAGCCGCAGGAGTTCTGGGTCATCCAGCTCTCGGCATTGTGTGGCTAGCGCAGCGCTATAGCGAACAGGGACTGACCCTAAAGGCGGGTCAAACCATCCTGGCTGGGTCGTTCACTCGACCCATTGACATCAGACCAGGCGACAGGTTTCTCTTCGACTTCAAAGACCTGGGCACCTTCGGGGTCACATTCAGCTGACAACCCGGTTTGGAACTGCGGACACGGGCTTTATAGGGCGGCCATCCCGAGGTAGGGGTGCGAGTTAGTCGGTGGTCTGAACTCCGGCCTCGACAGCCGACGTGTCAGCATCTGGCTGGTGTACGAGTCTTGCACTAGCGAACTGTTGGTCGGAACCCCTCGCGTAGCCCTGTCGGTGCATGCCGATCCCCAACATTGCTTCGATTGCAGCTAAGCGCTCCCCATTGCGACGGACCGCCCGCCATAGACCGATCAACGATGCACGGAGTTCGTCTCGCAGCTTTTCATGGGCACGCGTGAAGTCTTTCCGCATCTCTTTGTCGGATGCGGTGAGTTCGTCTCGCAGCTTTTCGTGGGATGCGTTGAAGTCTTTCCGCAACTTGTCGGTGGTCCGTTGTTGGTTCCAGATGATCCCGATCACCGATAAGGCGATGGCCAGGACGGTTACTACGGTCTCAGGTTCCATGGCTGAACATTAGCGATGCATAACCTGTCACACAACTATGAATACATGTAATGCATCTGCTTGAGCCATGATGCAGGCTGGAGCTGTTGGTTAGCGCAGTTGAGTTTCTGTCGCATCGAAGAACTTGACGTCCCGACTCAGCGGGGTGACGGCTTCGGAGGCGTTCCCACTGGTTGCCCTGCGCTCGATCAGGCCCTTGATGTGAGCGTCAAGGTCGGCTTGAGTCGCCCATCGTTCCGAGAGTACAACCCGTTCGCCATCAAGGGGGTCAGCCGCGAACACGTACTCAATGCAGCCCGTCTCCGCGCGGCTGATCTTCTGCAGTTCCAACGACTCGGCGAGAAAGCGATCCCGCTCGTTGGCCGCAACCTGGAATACACCTTGCACGATGATCATTCGTGGAGTCTCGCACTCAAATCGGCACAAGCCACCGCTTTTATTGCCGGATGATCACCTTGGAGTAACTCGTGATTGATGGATGAAGAGCCGCTCGACTTCGCGAGCTGTTGGAAGCTTCCTGCTCTAGTTGTTCTGATCAGAGTTCGTGGAGAGTGTGTAGGTAACGAGCTTGTCGCTGTCAAGCGGGCCGGGCGCGAGATGACAGTGCAATGTGTTACTTAGTTCAAAAATCATTGTGGCAACACTGATGGCCGGATCTGAACCACTTCGTGATCGACAGATCGGCTTGCTCGAATACATGTTGACCATGTCGTTGACCGTTGCCCCCGAGTGCACAGCGGTGTCTAATTGATGCAACCTGTCCACGGAGTCCTGGAATGGCTCCGGGCTCCGTACTGGCGCAAGCACGAGTGGATGATTTGTATGGACGCCACGACGGCCGTCACTCACCACGGCAACATCTGTTGCTGAGACTTCCGCCACCACTGAACGATTACGGGTACCGAGCGTCCAACTGTTGCCACTGGCAATTGGCACACTGCGCAGCCACCAAAGTGCCTCGTCGATTGAGCGGCAACGCAACAATGCAGCCACCATCAAACCCGAACCGACGCCGTGACTTTGATGCGCGAGTTGGCTGACTGTGGTAATACAAACCGCCAACCCAGCTGAGTTCACGCCGTTGTATGCGAGCATTCCCGCCGAAGAAGGAGCCAGTATCTCAAGCCCGTCAGGATCGAAGTAACGAAGTAACACCTGCGTGCCGTCGAAGTGACGGTACAAGTCCTGGGTTTGTGCTGTTATCCCACTTATGCCGTCGTTGCAGGTCATCGCAGAACAGGCTTGGTGGGAGTGACCTCTCTCGTCTTCGGCGCCTTTAGCTGTCAATTCGTCGAGATACCACCAGCATTCGTCGATCAGTTGCCAGGCGAAGATCGTCTCAACTAGCTGATTTGACGCCTGCGCGATTCCTTGCACTTCCTGGAAAAGACTGGGGAGTGTGAGTGCGAGCCGCGTCAACAAATCCTGTCTCGTGAAATATCTGGTGAACGAAGTTGCGGGGATCGATGCGGTCCGACAGGTGATTGAACCAAGCATCGACTGTCTCAGCGATCAGGTCACGGAGTTCTTCTCCGTGGGCTTGACCTCTCTGCCTAGGTGTGCCCTGAAGTGTTACTTCGCGAATCATCGCGGTTCGACGGGAAAGAACATCAGATGACGCGCGCACGCTACCCGGTGCGCGCGGTGTCGGCAAGATGGCGCGATGACTCAGCGGCGAGCAAACTTCGAGTAGGGCAAGTTCGCTACTTCGTGCCAACACCCAGAGGAGTCGCCCGTGACTCGCACAAACACTGTGCTCACAATTCCAGCGCCGCGTACTACCGGTCTCAAGCGGAAGCCATATCCGGTGATTACGCCTGGGTTTGTGCTCGTTGAGGTGGCGATCGCTCCAGTTTGCAACGAAGCAAGAATCTACCGCGATCACCAGTTTGAGTGGCACGACGGTCCCGAGCAGCTGGGCCACGAGGGAGTCGGGACCATCATCGAGACGACTGTCGGTTCCCGGTTCTCGGTCGGTGATCGTGTGCTGATCTTTCAGGGAAACAGTTGCCAGGAGTGCTTCGTGTGTACTCAGGGGTTGTCGCCGACGCATTGCCTCGGCCTCCCGTATGAGGATTATGACAACGGTATGGCTCCTCAAGACGTGACCGCTGGACCGCTAGGAATCGAGAACGTAAACGGCAGCGAGTCAGGTGGCTTCGCGATGGCTCAGTATCGCATTGCACCCGAGCACATGATTATGAAGATTCCCGATGGCCTGCGCTTCAAACATGCGGCGGCTGGCAACTGCACTCTCGGATGTACCTACACCGCCGCTGAGCATCTCAACGTTCGGGCTGGTGACATCGTTCTCGTTGGTGGAATTGGTTTCATTGGCCTGGGCGCCATTGTGAATGCCAAGTACCGGGGCGCAACTGTCATAGCTTTGGGGCGTAACGAGTTTCGCATGAATCTGTGTCGTGAGCTTGGCGTAGATCTGGTTGTAAATCCTGAAGATCCCGACTGGCTGTCACAGATACATGCAGTCACTGGCCGGCGGAAGGGCGCAGATGCTGCGTTTGAGTGTTCGGGCGCGCCGTACTATCTCGATCGCTGTTTCGCCGGATTGCGTCGTTACGGCTCACTGTTCTCCCTGGGATTCCTGGGAAGTGACAACTACTCGGTCTCAATTCTCAACACCATGATGGATCGTCACCTCACCTGGACAGCCGGTCATGATGTCAGGTTCCGTGATCGTGATGGGTTGGTGCGGATGTTGTGTGATCCTCAGGTGCAAGTAGGGATTGACACTCTGGTAACCCACGATGTGGCGATGTCGGATGCACAGCAGGCGTTCGAGGCAGGACTATCCAAGAAGTGCGGCAAAATCTACCTCCGTCCCAGCATGTGATCGGCTACTGGCGAGACGGCGAAGACCCCATGACCGCCGTGCATTCAGACCGCCGGTACCACATCGGCCTATCCCTGGGCCCGAACGAGTAGCGTGCCCGCGTTCCGAGCGGTAGCAAGACAGTGCCTGGTCACAACTCAGAAGTGCAGAGAGGTTGTCAGGCGGGAGGTGCGAGTGTCGGAGCTTCGTGAAGAGCTGCTTGTGATCCTTAAGGAGAAGGGGCATCGGCGGTTGCCGCAGCCTGTACGGCTTGCTTCAGGGGCGCTGTCGTCGGACTTCATTGACGGCAAGGAAGCGCTCGCTGCGTGGAGCGACTTGCGGGTTGCTTGTGAGGCGATGGTTGAGGCAGTTGAGGCTGCCGGGTGTTGCTTTGATGCGGTAGGCGGCCTGACTATGGGTGCGGACCCGCTAGCCGTTGGAATTGCAGCCGTTAGTGATTCTCGCTGGTTCTTCATCAGGAAGGAAGCCAAGCGGCGAGGAACGAACCGTTGGGTAGAAGGTGCTCAGATTGGCCCTGGTGAGAATGTGTTGCTGGTGGATGATGTGATAACGACAGGCGGTTCGATCTTTAAGGCGCTAGATGTGATCGCTCGCACTGGTGCTGAGACTGTGGCCGCTACGACGTTGGTTGACCGTGGTGACTATGCGGCTCCGAAGTTTCGTTCCCTTGGGATTGAGTACTTCCCAATGGCGACGTATCGCTCGATGGGCATCGAGCCTGTCGTGTTAGAAGGCACCTGAGCGGTAGCCCCAGTCCCTCACCGCTTCTGCGTCAAGTAGTTCAAGTCAATGTCTGAAGCGAGGCTGTTTGTGGCGTTGTGGCCACCAACTGACATGGTGCACGAACTAGCGAGGATCGAACGGCTCAAACACCGAGGCTTGCGCTGGACGGCTGCGGCTCGATTGCATGTGACGTTGCGGTTTTTGGGGCTCTGCGATGAGGAAGAAGCCCTCAACACTTTGGAGGCCATGATGTCGGAGCACAAGTTTGCTCCGTTACGGGTCACGGTCGGACCAAGCGTCACACGATTGGGGCGAAACGTGTTGGTTTTGCCGGTGTCTGGTGTTGATCACATCGCTGTAGCGGTCATCTCAGGAACACGCCAACTCGGAACACCACCGAGAGGCACGGGGTTTCGAGGTCATCTAACAGTCGCGCGCCGTGGCCGCGGTTCCATGCCAAAGTGCAAATTCGACTTCCACGCATCGTTTGTCGCCAACGAGATCGCTCTAGTGCGAAGCCACCCGCCCGGCACCTACACCAACTTCGCAACCCTGACACTTCGCTAACCCAACCGCACCCCGAGGTGACCGTGGATTGCTGTTCACGAGTTAGAGGTTGAGAAGGGTTGCTACTTCGTTCCAGGATTCTTCAGCTTGGGAAATATCGAACCAGAGGGCTTGCATTCCCGCTTCACGGGCGGCTTCTACGTTGATGGGCTGATCATCGACAAACAACATTTGAGATGACGGCACTCCGATGATCTTCACTGCTCGCTCGAAGGCACGGCGATCGGGTTTGAAGATGCCCGTGTCGGAGCAATCGACAATGTGATCAACCAACTTCAGAAAGTCGACTCGGTGCTCCCATTCACGGCCATGGAAAGCTCGCATGTCGTTTGTGAGTACAGACACGCCATACCCGGCTTCCTTCGCCAGTTCAACCGTGTCAACAGCCTCAGCACGCACCACCTCGGGCGTTGGTGGATCAAACAACAGAGTCATGTAGTCGCGCAATGTGACTTTGCGACCAGATAGGTCACTCAACTCCTTGGCTCGTATCACCCAGTAGTCCCGCTCCGTTACCCCATTTCCGGAGATCATCTGTCTCCAGAGCGGGTCAGTTTCAGGCGCTACGGGCCCCAGCCAATCAAGAGTGCCTTCGTCTAGACCCAATACACGCTCGGCGCGACAGTGCAACTCCACCGGATTGAGTAAGCAGACTCCTCCAAAGTCAAGCAGCAACACTTCATAAGGCCGAGTGCTCATCACAAGCTCACGTTCATAACCAACTCAACTTCGGGGCATTCAAGTGTCAGGCATTCTCAGGTGTCACTGGCGCTTAGGCGTGCTAGGTGGCGCGACACCGTTAGCGCGGCATCAATGACTGCTGTGGTGACTTCGTCGTCTCTTGGATCCATCCGCTCGGAAGGGCCTGCCACACTTATCGCGGCCGCCACCTTGCCGCTGCGGTCACGTATTGGCGCCGCTATTGACACCACGCCGACCTCTGACTCATGGCGATTGCGCGCATAACCGAGACGCCGGATCTCGTCCAACTCTCTGCGCAACTGGGCGACCGAACAGATCGTGTGCGGAGTGCGACGAACCAGCTCCCATCCCTTAAGCGTCCTATCCACGACTTTCGGAGGCGAGAACGCTAGTAGCACTTTGCCGGTGCTCGTGCAGTGTGCGTCGGTGCGGCGCCCCAACTCAGTGAACAACCGCAGCAGGTGTGGACTGTCAAGACGTTCAACATAAACAACTTGGCGACCGTCAAGTACACCTACCTGCACTGTTTCACCAGTCCAGTTGCGCAGCGCCGTCATCGGTGAAAGCACAACCTCGTGTAGATCACGGTGTGTCGGGACAGCAGCAGCTAGTTCAACCATGGCAAGACCTAGCCGGTAACGCCCAGAGAACGGGTCTTGCTCAAGGAGTCCTTCGATTGAGAGAGTGTTGAGAATCCGATGAACGCTTGACTTGGACTGTCCGGTTTTGCGTGCCAACTCCGTAACTCCCCAGGTAGGCGAAGAGGCAGTGAACGACCGCAGAACCTTCACTGCATTACCGACCGAGGTCAGGTGATTCGAAGACACCGGCAGCACCATAGCAGCTTCAATACAGTCTGTCCCTCTATACGGGAAGTCTGTCCCTCTTGCTGGAACACCAAGGCTGAGTGAACTATGGTCTAGCCAGTTATGGGCATCTTGCGCCTCAGCCATGTGGATATCACAGCGCCCGATCTTGAACTCGCGGCTGCCTATTACACGCAGGTGATGGGTCTAGATGTCAGTGATCGCACCGACGAACGCATCTTCTTCAAGTGCTGGGACGAGCGTGACCATCACTGTCTCAGTGTTCGCCATGACCCGCGGGTTGGCATTGATCGTTTCGCCTTCAAGGTGGAACATGACGACGACCTTGCTGAATTCGAGACACGCATAGAGGCTGAAGGCCGTCCAGTTCAGCGCATTTCAGCACATGAAGAAATAGGTCAGGGCGAGTCGATCCGCTTTGAGTTGTCTTCGGGTCACGAGATGGAGCTTGTGCGAGAAGTCACCAAAGTCGGTGGGCGGATGCCATTGCTGAACCCTCCTCCCATGCCGGTCGGGCTCACGGGAATCGCTCCGCCTCGCATTGACCACATGCTGGTACATGCCGAGGAAGTAGCAGAGGTTGCCCGCTTCTTCTGTGATGTGTTGGACTTCCGCCTTACTGAACAGTTGCTCAACGGCCAGGGCCATCAAGTGATTGCCTTCCTTGAGCGATCAGCCAAACCCCATGACATTGCCTTTGTGCAAGGTCCTAACGGCGCGCTACATCACTTTGCCTTCTGGCTTGATGACTGGGATCACATACGGCGAGCGGCTGACATACTTGCCTACAACGGCGTGACTATTGATGTAGGCCCGACGCGCCATGGGTTAACTCGAGGCAACACGATCTATTTCTTTGATCCGATGGGTACCCGTAACGAAGTCTTTACTGGTGGCTACCGGCCCGATCCCGACTTCCCGACAATCACCTGGACTAACGAGAACACGGGTCGTGCAGTGTTCTATTACGAGGGCGTTCTAAATCAACGGTTCGCCACGGTGCATACGTAAATGTCTGGAGTGCTGCGCTTGTCGCATGTTGATGTGAGGGTGCCAGACCTCGAGTTGGCATTGGCGTATTACGCAGAAGTGATGGGGTTGGTCGTGACCGGCCGCACCACAGACAGAGCCTTCCTCAAGGGTTGGGATGAACTACAGCACCACTCCTTGATCCTCACCGAAGAGCCGACATATGGACTCAACAGCATCGGCTTTAAGGTCACCCGTCGTGAAGAGCTAGTCCGCCTTGCTGGACGCTTGGATTCCGCTGGAGTTGCCTATGAATGGCACGGAGCTGGTGAGTTAGCTGAGGGTTCCGGTGAGGTAGTCCGTTTTGAGGCTCCCGGCGGTCATGTCGTTGACCTTGAGTGGGCAATGCTGCAAGTCGGCAACGGGTTACCACTGTTGAACCCTCCGCCAGCACCCGAAGACCTGGTCGGGATGCATCCGCCACGCATTGATCACGTCTTCTTGCTATGTGAAGACGTTGACACCGCCACCCGGTTCTACACAGATGTGCTTGAGTTCCGTCTCACCGAACAGATCCTCGCGGACGATGGTCATCAACTCTGTACCTTCCTGGAGCGGAGCCACTCACCTCACGACATCGCTTTCCTCACCGGCCCCGACGGTGGCTTTCACCATGTCGCCTACTGGGTAGATGACTGGAACGAATTGCGGCGTGGCGCAGACACTTGTGCCTTTCACGGCGTGACAATCGACGCGGGGCCGACCCGTCATGGCGCAACACGCGGTTGCGGTCTCTACTTCTTTGATCCTGCCGGGAACCGCAATGAGATCTACACCGGCGGCTATTGGTTTGATCCCGATGACGAGCCAACCACCTGGACAGAGGTCGAGATGGGACGCGCAATTTTCAGCTACGCAGGTCAAGTTAACCAGAACTTCATGATGGTTCACTCATGACTTCATCACCGGGTTCTGAGTCGCTTGAGCGTTTCGATGCCCCGCTTTACCTCGCCCGTTTCCGAGCCCGCCAGCAACAGCAACAACACGCCCAGACCGTTGATGACATCACGGGCACCCGAGACGGAAATGAACCTACGGCGACAACACAAAACGGTGATGAGCCGCTCTACCTCAAACGATTTAGGCAGCGAGCTGCTGGTCGGACAATCAATCAGTTCACGAGCCGAACTCCGGGAGCAGGGCCGCTTTGGAAACGTGGTGATCTCACTCTTCAGCAAGTACTAACCGAGGACAACCGCAACAAAGAGATCTCGCCGCCAGCTACTGCTGCACGGCGACTGCTCAACGATGTCTTCCTGATCCGACACGGAGAAACGCAGGGTTATTCAACCGACTCTGGTCTTACTCCGCAGGGTGCTTGGCAGGCACACACCTATGGCCGCACGATGGCTCGCCGCATCTCAGCAGGCGAGACAGTTGTTCTGCGTCACGCACCCACGAACCGTGCGCGCCAAACCGCCGAGCAGATCCATCGTGGCCTCGCCGACGGGCTGAACCAGTACGAAAAGGAAGTACGGATTGTTAAGCCCGAAGCGATGGAAGAGTTCCGCAACTTCGGCTTCGCGGCACCCGCCGGCATCACCGATGTGACGGCCGCCTTCCGCCAGTACCACTCTTTGCTTGAGGCTCACGAAAGATCGGCCGCTGGTGACAGGCCAACCTGGCTGGTCGAGATGGACCGCTTCTGGCGTACTCAGGAGGGCGGCGGTGATCCCATAGGGCACTGGCTAACAACACCGCTGCTGCACTTCGAGCCCCCTTCGATGACGGTGAGGCGCTTCTGGATGGGGATCGAACGCCTGTCGGAGCAGTTTCCGGGTGCGAGGCTTTCCGTCTCGACCCATTCTGGCTGTATCCGGGCGTTCGCGGTGTCTGCTCTCGGCTACGACCCGGGAGAGCCTTACAACGTCGAGCATGTCCGAGTGAAACTGCTTGGCTTCCCCGACCGCCAACCCGAAACCGACCCGGACCCTCTCGGTGCCATCACCCCCCAGCATGACGGTGACGATGGCGCCGCCCCGCTCGCCCGCGGCGCAGTGCTTCCCCGACGCGCCGCGGCGAGCGGGCGATACGCACTTGTTACGTATCGAAACCGTGTTCAAGAGGTGCATGTTCCCGATGTGGGACGGCTGCCGACCTGGTCACCCAACGAGGGATGGCCCGGATTCAGCGGATCATGATCGGCGAGGTAGCGGATCGGTGTGTGAAGCGTGTCCCATCATCGATTGGGCAGAACTGTTGCCCTCGGTGCGCAACTTCACGCCGAGGAAGGTTGAGGCTGCGATGAACAGCCACATCGTGTGGTTCGACCGCTACACGGCCGAGCAGAAGTCGGTGGTTGGCGGCAAGAACACTTCGCTTGGTGAGATGACAGCGGCGGGGTTGCCGGTGCCCCCAGGCTTTGCGGTCACCACAAACGCATATGGGCTGATCTGGCAAGACCGGAGCCTTGTTGACGACATTAACGCTCTGCTGCGTGGCATTGACCACGACGATGCGGCTTCCAATCGGAAGGTGTCCACACAGATTCGCGCCCGGATTGAGGCGGTGCCGGTGCCCGACCAAGTGGCAGCGGATGTGGCTGCCGCCTACGAGGCGTTATGCCGACACTGCGAGATTGACGATGTTGCAGTTGCGGTGCGGTCATCTGCTACTGCAGAAGACCTACCTGATGCTTCTTTTGCCGGTCAGCAAGACTCGTACTTGTGGGTCACGGGCGCGCCTGCAGTGATCTCACACGTGCGTCGTTGCTGGTCTTCGCTGTTCACAGATCGCGCCATCGCATACCGGCACTCGATGGGATACCTACATCAACCAATTGCAATGTCGGTTGGCGTGCAAAAGATGGTTGACCCCACTGCATCGGGTGTGGCTTTCACCCTTAACCCCACGAACGGTGACCGTTCACAGATTGCCATCGACGCTTCGTGGGGACTCGGTGAGGCTATTGTCGCCGGTGAGGTCAACCCGGATCACTTCCTGGTCGACAAGGTGCTGCGTACTGTGATTAGCCGCAAGATCGCCGATAAACACGTCGAATACCGGGTTGCAGGCCAAGGGTTTGTAGAGAAGATTGAAGTGCCGGCATCGAGGCGTAACGCGCCGTCGGTAAATGATGACGACCTCATTCGAATAGCCATCCTCGCCCGCAGATCCGAGAGACATTACGGATGCCCCCAAGATGTTGAGTGGGCAATAGACCGCCATCTCTCATCCCCTGACAACGTGGTGATGCTCCAAAGCAGACCCGAGACGGTGTGGTCACAACAGGCACCCAAGAGCGTGTCGGCCGGCCGTTATGACCCGATGGCATCGATTGTTTCAACCTTGATCTCGCCGCTTGCATCTCGCAACAAGAGCGCTACGACACAGCAGTCACAAGAACGCAAGTAATTCGCAAACAAACAGACCAATACAGCAGGAGGAACGCCACATGAGTGAGCGAAGGTTCCCGAGTCCCTTCGAGATTGAAGCACCAGAAGGGGTAGAGGGCTGGGAAGAGCTCTACCCGTACTCGGTGAGCTTTGGCGAGGCGCGCCGGGACTATGAAGAGAACCGATTCTGGTTCTGGGACTCGATGCACTGGGGCCAGGCAATGACCCCATGGGACTCGACGTTCTTCGAGATTGCTCTAGCTTCACTAAGCCAGATGAACAGCCGCCACTACCGCATACCTCCAGCCGACGGTGTGGACTTCCGGGTGCTGTATGGCTATGCCTACCTCTCGCCCGTGGGCGTTGACCCAGAAAAGATCGGACCACGGGTACCGCAATTCATGGAGCGCGCCGGCTTCTACTTCGGTAACTGGAACGACCTCTATGACAGGTGGCTCACGAAGGTCAAAGACACCATTGCGCAGATCGAATCTCTCGACTTCAGTCCTCTTCCGGAGATGGAAGAACTGTCAAGAATTACTGATGGTGTCGGATCAGGAACTGGTTACAAGCTGCAATCTGAGTACAATCGCTTCAAGGATCTGATCCTTCTTGCATGGCAATATCACTTTGAGTTCTTGAATCTCGGATACGCCGCCTATCTCGACTTCTTCGGGTTCTGTAAGGAAGCATTCCCGTCGATTCCCGACCTCGGTATCGCGAAGATGGTCGCCGGCGTAGACGTTGACTTGTTCCGCCCCAACGAGGAACTCAAGCGTCTCGCACAGCTAGCAATTGATCTCGGGATAGCACGTGCCTTTGATGACCCCGACAATGCCTCTCTTGACTCAGATGAAGGTGAGCGTTGGCAGGCATCCTGGGATGAGGTGTCTGACCCGTGGTTCAACTTCACTTCCGGCAACGGGTTCTACAACTACGACAAGATCTGGCGTGATCACCCAGAGATTGCCTATGTGTTCATCAAGGATTACATCGCTCGTCTCGAGGCTGGAGAAGACATCTCCCGACCGGTAGACGCCATTCGTGCCGAACGCGACCGCATCGTCAGCGAATACCGGGACTTGCTCGCTAGCGATGAAGACCGTGCGGCATTTGACGGCAAGCTTGGTCTTGCACGAGTCGTATTCCCGTACGTGGAGAACCACAACTTCTACATTGAGCACTGGACGATGTCTGTGGTCTGGCGCAAGGTCAAAGAGCTAGGTGCTGTGCTCGCGTCGGCTGGTCTGATGAGTGCTGATGACGACATCTTGTTTTTGCGTCGTGATGAGGTGAACGAGGTTTTGTGGGATTACTACTCGAACTGGGCGGTTAACTCACCTACCGCATCGGCACATCACTGGGGACCGAAGATCCAGCGCCGCCGTGAAATTCATGAGCGTCTGTCGCAGTGGCAGCCCCCCAAAGCGCTCGGTGAGCCTCCTGAGGTGATCACCGAACCGTTCACGATCATGTTGTGGGGTATCACGAGTGAGTCAGTTGCGAACTGGCTCGGGTCTGATGATGACTCTGAACATGCAGCGACCGGCATGGCAGCCTCGCCAGGCATGGTTGAAGGCAAGGCTCGGCTGGTGTTTAGCCCCGACGATGTTGGTGATCTCGAAGACGGCGAGATTCTTGTTGCTCCGATTACTGCACCTAGTTGGGCTCCGGTGTTCCCCAAAATTCAGGCATGTGTGACCGATATTGGCGGGATGATGAGTCACGCAGCAATCGTGTGCCGTGAGCACGGAGTGCCTGCTGTGACTGGCACGGGTTTCGCTACGAGTCGTCTCAACACCGGTGATCGCATCCGAGTAGACGGGTCGGCAGGGACTGTCACTCTGGTCGATTAGCGAGGTCGCCTTCGGCACACCCGCGAACATCAAACCCTAAGTGCATTACGTATAGGACTGGATCGGATCATGCTTACCGCAGAACAGAACCGTGAATTAACACAAGTAGGCCCCGGAACGCCGATGGGTGACGTATTGCGGCACTACTGGTATCCGGTTGCCTTCGCACGTGAACTCGATGAGTTTCCCGTCAAACAAGCGCGCCTGCTTGGCGAGGAATGGGCTGTCTTCAAGACAGGAGAGGGCAAATACGGCATTACCGATGTCCGTTGCCCTCACCGTGGAGCTTCACTGGTATATGGCATTGTCGAGCAAGATGGGCTGCGATGTGGGTATCACGGCTGGAAGTTCGATACTGACGGCACGTGTGTTGACATTCTTGCTGAACCTGATGCCTCTCCACGGTTCCTGGCTGGCTGCGGTGTTCGTGCAGGCCGAGCGCAGGAACTTGGAGGTTTGGTCTGGGCCTACATCGGTGATGATCCGGCTCCTGAATTGCCGCGCTATGAGGCCTACGTAATGGAGGGTGTGCGAGACATCGGCCACGCCGTGCTGCCTTGCAACTGGCTTCAGATCATGGAAAATGCGGTTGATCCCTACCATGTCGAAGCCCTGCATGGCAACTATTTCGAGTTCATTGCTGCTCAGCAGGGCACTCCAATGCCCGAGTCTTTCACCATGAACAAACACGAGCGCGTGGCCTTTGATCCCTTTGAGCACGGGATAATCAAGCGTCGCTTGCTAGTGGGTCAAGATGAGAACAGCGACGACTGGAAGATCGGTCATCCGCTTGTGTTCCCATACAAGATGTGGGTGGGTGGCAACGGTGTCTTCCAGATGCAGATCCGTGTGCCTGTAGATGACACTCACACTCACGTGATGTTCTACACGGTCCATGCTCCCGAAGGCGCAACGATGGATGCTGATCCAGAGTGTGTCGATTACGAAATTGAGTGGCTTGACGCTAATGGAAGACACATTGTCGATTACATCGAGGGTCAAGACATCATGGCCTGGGTCACACAAGGCGAGGTAGCCGACCGAGTGTCTGAGAAGATCACTCGCAGCGATGTTGGTGTGATTGCCTGCCGTCGCATGTTCCGAGAAGCGATTGAGACAGTCCGGCAAGGACAAGACCCCGTTGCGGTTGTACGTGACACTCATGATGTGATCAAGTTGCCGCTCGAGCGTTCAAAGTTCGGGCGTGGCGCCGGGTTCGCTATCGACTGGATCAATGACGGTTCGATGCGCTATAGCCCAATCGCGGACGATCTCAAACGTCTGCATCTTGAGGCCGAAGCCGAGCGGGAGCGCCTTGCGGCGACCTGACCTCCCGCAGCGTCACAGTCATATCAGCAGCGGCATGCATGAGAGGCATGCATGACAGTTGACATTGAAGGCTGGGCTCGCTACCTGCTAGCTGGTATGGATGAGCGGCGTGAACTGGCTTCGATAACCAGCCAGATCGGTGATCTCAGCAGCGAAGATGCCTACGCAATTCAAGAGAGTACGCTGGCGATGCGCTTAAGTCGGGGCGAAAAGATCGCAGGCGCGAAACTGGGTCTGACATCAGCGGCCAAGCAGCAGCAGATGGGGGTAACGGAGCCGGTCTATGGATGGGTGCTTGACTCGACGGTCGCGAGCGGCGGTGTGGTTCGGATGAGCGAGCTAATCCATCCTCGTTGCGAACCTGAGATTGTCTTCGTCCTTGCAGAGGACTTGCACGGCCCGGGCGTTACGGCCAGCGATGTGTTAGAAGCCAGCGCATGTGTCATCGGCGGTATCGAAGTGATCGACTCGCGCTACGAAGCCTTCTCGTTCACGCTGCCAGATGTGATAGCGGACAACACGTCAGCTGCTCGTGTTGCACTCGGCGACATCTCGGACGGGGTTCCGCCACGTGACATTGATCTAGCGTCCTTGGGCTGTGAGTTTGAGGTGAGCGGTGAGGTAACGGGCACCGCTCGAGGTGACGCCCTACTTGGTGATCCCGCCGGCTGTGTAGCGATGCTGGCCAATCACCTAGCTACTCGTGGCCGCAAACTTCGCGCAGGCTGGTTCGTGCTTGCCGGAGCACCAACCGACGCCCAGCCTCTCCAAACAGGCACTACCGCGACTGCCCGATACACGCACCTGCCATCGGTCGGGCTAACTGCAGGCCCATAAGCCAAACCCACCAGTGTGAACGCACCGAAACTGCAATCTTCTGCGTAATCTGGCGGTAGTCACTAGATTGTGCAGTTAGTGCCCGCCAATTCTGCGACAACCTCAATCTCATCTGTGGCCTCACCTGCGGCTCGATTGCGGGTTGGGCTGCGGGCATTACCTCAAATGCATCCGATGGGCTGGCTTGCCGTTGGCACACTATTGATAGCTGCTGCGGCGCACGTGTTCACCGATACTCGCTACCTGATCGGCAACTTTGAGGGGTGGCACTGGGTGCTACTTATCGCCGTAGTTGCGCTGTCGGCGGCACACACAACACTCAATAGGATCCGCGTCGCTATTGAGTCGATCTCCTCGGTCACGTGTCGGATTGCCTGGATACTTGCATGGCTGGTGTTCGGGTTGCAGTTCTTTAACGTGGTGACTCGTTACACCACCGAATATGTCGAGGCTGATATCCTCTTTGGCGAGGTTGTAAGTATGGCCTGGCAGTCATTTGCTCTGCTGTTCCTGCTGGGCATTAATGCCGGTGTTCGTGATGGTGTCAATCCTCGTATTGATTTCTGGTGGACAAGGTTCTCAGATCGAACAAAGGCGGGGCTCGACTTTGTGATTCATGCTGTTCTGTTGTTGCCATTCACGGTAATGAGCATCCGCATCTTGCAGGGTTACGTCTCCTCATCGTTAGGACGGAAATACAGCGGCGAGTGGCCAAGTGGTTGGAGAGTGTGGGAGACCTGGGAAGAAGCGGTTGACGCTGGAGGCTTGCCGGTTGGGCCGATTAAGGCGATGCTTCTCATAGGTTTCATACTGTTTGCATTGCAAGTGATAGCTGAACTCATCAAGACAGGATTTGTGCTAATAGGCCGCGAGGACTACGGCAAGATCACCACGGCCGGCGAAGCGCCACAGAGGATCGAATAGTGGTGACTCCGTGATTCTGGCAATCGAGACAATCTTGGGAATGGATGCCGGAGTCTTCATGGCTCTGGCGATGTTTGCCGTCTTCATGGCGATGATCCTGACCGGATACAACGTGGCGTTTTCGTTCGCAAGCACAGCACTGGCCTTTGCGTTCGCGGGTGACCTTCTAGGAGTGTTTGATCCCGACACTCTCAACACATTGCCGGGTCGCTGGTATAAGGCCATAAGTGATCCAACTTTGTTAGCGGTGCCGCTGTTTGTGCTGATGGGAGCGATTTTGGAGCGCTCCGGAATGGCCGAACGGCTGCTCAACGCTTTCGGCATGCTCATGGGTCGCGTCCGGGGCGGCGTAGCTGCAGCAGTCGTGGTTGTAGGCACGTTGCTTGCGGCCGCTACAGGTGTTGTCGCCGCAACCGTGATCGTGATGGGTCTGCTGTCACTACCTGCGATGGTGCGTCTCGGCTATGACAGTAAGCTCTCAACGGGTGCCATTATTGCCTCGGGCACGCTCGCTCAGTTGTTACCGCCGAGCATTGTCTTGATCCTTCTTGCCCAGCAGTTAGGTGTCGGCATCCTCGGATTGTTTGCCGGAGCTCTGTTGCCGGGTCTGTTGCTCAGCAGCCTCTATGTCTTGTATGTACTCGGAATCTCATGGCTTAAGCCCTCAGTCGGCCCGGCCATGCCACCCGACGAACGGACACTTGAAGGCAACCCTTCTCTTCGCACCAAGCTGATCATTGCCGTGCTGCTCGGTTTCATGGTGGGGCTGGTGATGCTGCTCGCCAGCCCATCCGCGTCTCTCATAGCTGGCTCAGCGACTTTCGTTATTTCGCTTGCGGTACTGGCCGGAACCCGGATGCTGGCCGCAGAGTTGTTGATCGCGATCGTGCCGATGCTGGTGTTGATTCTTGGAGTGCTCGTCTCAATCTTTCAAGGGATCGCAACTCCCTCGGAGTCAGGCGCGGTTGGTGTGTTTGGGGCGCTGCTGTTGACGCTTCTCAACTGGCTGTTTGATCACCTGCTGGAACGTGACGGTGCTACACACGTGTCTCGTCGCTGGCGGCTCGGTGCCAAAGCGATACGTGACGCGGCCCGATCCACCACCAATGTGGTCGTTCTCGTGATGACGTTGTTGTTCTGCTCAACTTTCTTTTCAGCGATGTTCTTCCAATTAGGCGGTTCTGATCAAACCTCGCAGTGGCTGACATCAATCGGTGGTGGCAAATGGGGATTCGTGATCATTGCCATGATTGCGGTATTCCTGCTCGGGATAAACCTGGAGTTTCTTGAGATCACGTTTATCGTGGTGCCGATCTTCGTGCCAGCCATGGAACTGCTTGGCTTCACCGCTGATGAGAAGGTCTGGTTTGCGGTGCTGATGGCAGTCAACCTGAACATGGCGTTTATCTCGCCGCCGGTTGGTTTCTCGCTGTTTTACTTGCAGAGCGTGGCGCCACCAGAAGTGCGGACAGCCGACATCCACAAGGGCGCGTTCCCATTCATGGGACTGCAAGCTCTGGCCCTTGTGATCCTGGCGGTCTTCCCGCAGATCACATACGCATCAATCGAGTTGTTCCGCTTCGGTTGATGTCACACGCTCTCGCTCTGTCCAATTCGTCGTAACACCACGGCAATTTGCGTTAGTGTCAGCGCTGACACGAGCGTTAACGCCGGTCCAAACTGGAGGTAATACATGAATGACGAGAAGGGCATGGAGCTTCAGGCTCCGGATGCCACCGAGCAAGTTACTGCTCAGCCCGATACTGGGCTAGGTCGGCGTGGCTTCATCAAGGGTGGTCTTGGTGTTGCTGGCTTTGCAGCGGCAGCTTCGGTATTAGCTGCGTGTGGAAGCGAAGACAGCGACGAAACACCTGCAGCAACCACTGACGACGACGCGGTCGCCCCTGAGACTGAGGCACCCGAAGAAGAGGCTGCTCCCGCTGTCACTGACACGGTTGCTGTTACCCAGGGCGGCCCTGAGGTTGAGTGGGAGATGGCCACAAGCTGGCCGACTGCTCTAGTAACGCTGTTCGGTTCGGCACAGTTCTTTGCTGAGAAGGTCAGCCAACTTACCGGTGGGCGTTTCCGCATCAATGCCCGTCCGGCGGGCGAGATCGTTGGCGGGCTTGAAGTGCTGCCAACTGTGCGTGACAAAGGCGTTGAGTCGGGACACACAGCTTCCTATTACTACGTAGGTCTGTCGCCGGTGCAGCAGTTCGGAACAGCTGTCCCGTTCGGTCTTACCCAGCGTCAGCAGAATGCCTGGCTCTATCAGGGTGGTGGCAGCGAGCTACTAAACAACTTCTATGCCGAAGAGCATGGAATCATCGCGTTCCCAGCCGGTGGTACCGGTTGTCAAATGGGCGGCTGGTTCAACAAAGAGATCAACAGCGTTGATGACATTAACGGGCTCAAGATGCGCATTCCCGGCATTGCGGGACGCGTGCTAGAGAATCTCGGTGGTGAGCAGGTAACTCTCGCTGGAGGTGAGATCCTGCAGGCAATCCAGACCGGTGCAATTGATGGCGCCGAGTTTGTGGGCCCGACAGACGACCTGATTCTCGGACTTAACGAGTTCCAGGGTGATCTCTATTACTACCACCCGGGATGGTGGGAGCCGGGCACGGCAGTTGAAGTGCAGTTCCATCTAGACGCGTGGAACGAGCTTCCTCCTGAGTATCAAGCGGCAATTGAGGTCGCTGCTGCGGCCACGAACATGAACACGATGGCAACATATGATGTGTTGAACCAGCGTGATCTGCAAACAATTAAGGGTTTCGCACAGATCCGTGAGTTCTCTCCCGAGATCATGGCTGCGTTCAAGGCAGAGACTGAGAACGTCCTAGACACGGTCGCTTCTGAAGATGATCGGTTCGCGGAGATTCTCGGCCCGTGGCGCCAGTTCCGGGACAGTATTGCCGAGTGGCACGGTCTCGCGGAGCGCTCGTACTTGAGCCATCAGACTGAGGCCTAATCGCTTAGCGGAGAACTAACATCGGAACTTGATCCCGGTTTCAACGCAGTAAGCAACTTGGTGGCAGCCGGTCCGTTGCGGCTGGCTGCCACTTGCCCGGTTGTTTTAGATGGTTCTAAATGACAGCGGTCTCCACGAAGGGCTCACCGAGGGCTATGCGTTCGTATCCGAGTGGCGACAGATCAAGAGATCGGTACTCACCGTAAGCGATTAACTCTGCAACACCTCGGCCCATTGCCGGTGACTGCTGCATCCCGTGGCCCGAAAAGCCATTCATGAATATGAAGTTGTTTAGTTCATGATGGGCACCAACGATGGCGTTGTGATCAAGTGTGTTGTAGGCATAGTGACCTGCCCAACTACGGATGACTTTGATCCGCTCAAATGCCGGTATTCGATGCACTAGCACAGGCCAGATCTTGTCTTCAAAGATGTTTGGATCAACGGTGAAGTCATCAAAGGCGACCGGCGGGTCAACGTCGGGAGCACACCCAGTCATGTAGCACCGACCGTCACTGCGCACATGCACACCGCTTGGATCAATCGTTAGGGGCAGCCGTCTCGGCAACTGTTCTGCAGCGTCAAAGACAAATGTGTAGCGCTTGCGAGGCTCTACCGGCACCCGCGAACCCACCATTCGTGCTGTCACATCTGCCGCAGGTCCGGTGGCGTTTATTAGCGTGCCGCAGGTGAACTCTTGACCACTTGCCAGAGTCACCGAAGTAACTCTGTTTGGGTTGCTCGCCGAGTTCCGGTTGATAGCAACGACCTCACCGGTCATGTACTGAACACCATTGTGGCGTGCCTTGCGTCGCCACCACTCAAATATGGTCGGTGAGTCAAAGAACCCTTCGTCAATGGGATTGTGACTGCCACAGATGATGTCGCTGACGTTGTAGAAGGGGTATTCCTCGATGATCTGCTCGGCAGACATGATCCTGGTTCCTGCACCTGCGGCAGCCTGGATTTGTTGGTTGTGGTGCAACCGTGTGGCGAATTGCTCATCACTTGCGAGGTACATGTAACCGAAGTGATCAACGTCAACTCGTGGAATGTCGTCGTCGCCACCCATGAACTGTCTGAAGTTCCTGACGTAATCGGCACCGAATTGGGAGATCTTGATGTTCACTTCAGTGGAGAATTGCTGGCGCATGCAACTGTTGGTGCGAGCTGTTGAACTATACGTGTAGGTCGGATCCTTCTCAAGGACCAGCACCGATCCGTCAAAGCCGTCACAATCACTGAGGAACCATGCTGCGGAGGTGCCCATCATGGCACCTCCCACAATCACGACATCAAACGATGCTGTCATCTAGCACCCCGTTTGTCGCGTTGCGTCTATATGTCTTCCAAGTCAGGGAAGTCATCGGGCAACATGATGTCGACTGTTGCTGAACGTTGCTGTGCCAGCATCCCGCCATCAACACGGATCACGCTGCCAGTGATGTACTCAGCATCATCAGAAGCGAGAAACAGCGCCGCTCCAGTCATGTCGTAAGGTTCGCCAATGCGTCCAAGAGGTATGTTCTCGCCCCGGTATGCGCGCTGTTCAAGAGTCATGCCCGTTGTGTCGATTGATCCAGGAACCAAAGCGTTAACTCTGATGTTGTATAGGCCGAGATCAAGGGCCATAGCTCGGGTCACGCCTTCGATTCCACCCTTGCTGGCGTCATAAGCACTGAAGGCCCGATGCGCACGTGTGGCTCCGCCCGAACTCATGTTGATGATGCAACCGCCGCCCTGGCGAGCCATGATCCTCGCCGCAGGTTGCGACACCAGAAAGTGGCCTGTGAGATTGACATCAATAATGCGCCGCCACCACGACTCGTCAGCTTCAAAGAAGTGCAGCATCGGGCTGACGATCCCAGCATTGTTGACGACAACATCAATCCGCCCGAACTCGGCCATGATCGCTGAGACAGCGGCGTTCACCTGTTCACTGTTTGACACGTCAGCAATCGCACTGATGGCCGATCCGCCCCGATCGTTAATGGCGGCGACAACCTCAAGCGCGGGACTCTCATCAATGTCATTGACTGCCACAACGGAGCCAGATGCAGCGAAGCGCTCGGCGATGGCACGCCCGATCCCGCGACCGGCACCAGTAACGAGCACCACCTTGCCTGCGAGCGATTCATGTGCCATGCCTGCTCCTCTCCGCCGGTCACTCACGCTAGATGAGCGCCACCTCGACGATGCACAGACATGATCCGCACTCTTGACGAGACGGCCGTGCGAGAGGCCACGCCCTGGCCGGCCCTGATGGAGGCCATCGCCGAGATCCTCGCCACAGAAAGCGCTGAGGCTCCGCAACGTCACATCCATCCCGTTCCGACTCCCGGTGGTGGCATTGGTTCGCTGCTGTTGATGCCAGCATGGATCAGCGGCGAGTTGATCGGGGTCAAGAGCGTCACGTACTTTGGCTCCAACGCTGGCACAGACATATCAACGGTTAACTCCACCTATCTCGCCTTTGACGGTCGTAGCGGTGTGCCGATCGCTGTGCTTGACGGTGATGAGTTGACGGCTCGGCGTACGGCTGCGATCTCGGCGCTGGCCGCTAGCCAGCTGGCGCGTCCCGACGCACGCAAGTTGCTGGTAGTTGGCACCGGGGCTCTATCGCCCAACATGGCAAGAGCACACAGCGAGACCCGGTCGCTGACCGAAATCGCCATCTGGGGTCGGCGACCACCTGCTGCAAGTGCCGTGGCTCAAGTGTTGGCAGCGGAAGGCTTGCCTGCGCGCCAGGTTGACGACCTCGATGCTGCAGTGCGTCAGGCGGACATCATCTCGTGCGTTACTGGCGCTACCGAGCCCCTCATCCGGGGCGAACTATTGGAGCCGGGAACGCACGTTGACCTGGTCGGGAGTTTCCGTCCTGACATGCGCGAGTCAGATGACGTGGCGGTGCAGCGTGCGCGGGTGTTCGTCGACACCGTTGAGGGTGCGACACAAGCAGGCGACCTAGCTCAACCGCTTGAGGCAGGGGCGATCTCTCGGGATCAGATAGTTGCAGACTTACGAGCCCTGGCGACTGGGAGACACGTGGGCCGTGGCTCGCAATCCGAGATCACGCTGTTCAAATCCGCAGGGTTCGCATTGGCTGATATGGCGGCGGCACGCCTGGCACTGGCAGGCAACTAGGCAACTAGGCAACTGCCTTGCGTGTAGCCCGGTTTGGATCACGTGTTGTCGTAGTCGTCGGTCGGAACAATGGATGCGAATGCATCCCATGGCGGCTTACTAACCGCCCAATCCGCCCTATCCGCCAGCGAGTAGCGACTCGTCAAACGGGAATACGGAGAGAACCTCAAGGCCTTGCTCGGTGACGAGGCACTGCTGCTCTAGCTTGACGCCCTCGCCGTGACCTTCCTCGCCGATGAAGCTCTCGACACAAAGCGTCATGTTCGCCTCAATCACACCGTCGTATCCGGACGCTTCAAAGTCACGATGGTGATACAGGTAGGGGTACTCGCCCGTCATGCCCACACCGTGTGCCGACAGGTAATACCTGTGCGCTTCAAAACGTTGTGGGATGTCCCAAGCCTTCTGGGCGTACTTCTTGAACGTCATGCTGCAGCGGATGATCGACATGTTGTGATGCACCTGCTCAAGGGCGACGCCGTACGACTCTCGTTGGTGCGGTGTCGGCTGGTTGGGCCCGGAGTGGAATGTGCGTGAGAAGTCCGCGTAGTACCCGAAACAGCCAACAACATCGGTGTCAAGGGCGACTAGCTCGTTCGGGCAGATGATGCGTTGCCCGGCCTCCTGGAACCAGGGGTTCGTTCGCTCACCTGAGTTAAGCAACCGGGTCTCCACATAGTCACCTCCTTGCGCGACGACTGCCTGCTGGAAGATGCTCCACAACTGCTGTTCGGTTAGTCCCGGACGTAGAGCGTCACGCAACTGGCCAACGGCAAACTCGGTGGCTCTGATGGAAGTCCTGATGCATTTGACTTCCTCGTCTGACTTGATTGCGCGTGCTCGTTCAACGGGACGCTGAGCATCGACGATCTCAAAGCCCTTACTTGCCAGAGCAAAGGCGGCACCGGCGTTGAAGCGCTCAAGACCGACCCGAGCGCTGTTGCCGCAATGCTGTCGGATGATCGCCGTTACCTCCGACGCCCAGAGACGTTCGCGTGCTTCAAGATCGTCACCGGCAGCGACGAAACTGGCTGTAGTCGCAGGACGGATCTCGTCGATGGTGTCAAGATGTTGTGCGAGGTGTTCACAACCGGCGAATTCATAGAGAATCACCGGCCCGTCAAGAGGCACGAACAGGTACCGGGCTGGGTTGCGTGACGTGAACACCTGCATGTTGCGTAGCGAATGTTGACCGGGTCAACCAAAACGCAAGCGTCGATTCCGTAGCGGTTCATTTGCTGGCGCACCCGGCCGAGCCGGTAGTGCTGCACCGCATCCATGTCGATCAGATCATCGGCCGGGTCTCGATCGAGCATCGGAACGCTGATCGTTTGGTCGTCGCTGTGCCACTGCAACTGCACGACGGCGAGGCTACGTATGTCCTGCGCTTAGGCGGCTTGGGTGGGACGCCTTAGCGACACCTCGCGACCGAGCGATGGACGGGAGGTCGCCTATGCATTGAGGATCTGCTTCACTGCAGCCGCGGTCTCGATCTCGGTGCGTCGGTCTGCGCCGCAGACCGTGAGGTTGAGGATTGTGGCACCGGCTTCAACGTAGGGATGCAGGAAGTCGGCGATCTCATCGGGGGTGCCGCATGGCGTGTAGCGCTCGAAGGGCTTGAAGCTCATCTGGTAGAAGCGCTCCATCGTGCGCGACACACACAAGCGCCCCTCATCACGGCTTGCGCCTGCGCCGATCCATAGCTGCAAGCCGTGCTGCCAGCCATTTGGTGGCTGCGGCCCGGCCGCTTCCACCGTTGCAACGCCTTCGCTGAACCGGCGCGGCGTACACCACGCTGCGAGCCAGCCGTCGCCTAGTAGTCCCGCTCGCCTCAGCGCGGCGCGGCTCCGTCCGCCCACCAAGAACGGCACAGGTGGATCCGGGACGGGCTTGATCCGTGCTCGCTTGAACTTGAAGAACTCGCCATCGCCGTCGACTGTTTCCCCTTTGAGCAGGGCGCGAACGAGGCGCAGGGCCGCATCGGTGCGGCGGCCTCTGGTGCTCGGGTCGATCTCACAAACCGTGACCTCGTGGCGGTCTTCGCCGCCTACACCAACCCCCATCACGAGCCGTCCAGGTGCCGCCTCGGCCAGAGTTGCGATCTGGCGTGCCGCGATCATCGGGTGTCGCAGTGCCAGCAGGTACACGCCGAGATGCAACCCGAGCCGGGGTTCGATTCCACTCATTGCTGCAAGTGCAACCAATCCGTCCATCCCACTGCCATCGCGAAAGCTCACATGATCTGCCGTGAAGAGATGATCGATGCCGCTGTCAGCAATGTGAGTAAGCAGTGATCGTTGCTGCCGTCTCGGCATTTCCCACAATCCCCACGGGGTACTCATGCCGACCTCAACCATCACGTGACCCCAAAGATCGTCTTGGCCTTGTTGCGAAGCCGGCAAAGTGACATCTCAACACACTCAACACAACAGACTCAGGGTTCGCGACTCGTGAAGTTCGTTCCATGGAACAAGATCGCCTTCGAGACGTGTCTGGTGTGTTTCACCGCCGTATACAACCACGCTTAGGATCTTCTCCCGAACTTTGCTCAGGTGTGAACTGGCTGTCTTGACTCCGCGAAACAGATGGCTTGACGGTGTAGATGTCGACTTTGCATCGAAGCACACCAGTCTTGAAGCACCCTCCAAGAGAAGGTCAAGTTGAGCACCCGAGCGCTCCCGATAGTGAAACAAGGCGAGTGTCAAGGCCCGGTTCATCCTGTGTTTTAGCACCTCCGAAACCATCCACGTTTCAAAGATCGCTCCCCGCAAGGGGTGTGACCTCAACTGTTGTGGAGTACGGATCCCGAGTAGCCAGCAAGCCAGACCTGTGTCGTAGAAGTGCAACTTCGGCATCTTTGTGAGTCGCCTGCGCATGCTTGTGTGGTATGACGGCAGCAGGAACACTACGAAGCTGGCTTCAAGCACACTGAGCCAAGCCTTTGCTGTTGGTTGGGAGATACCGCAGTCATTGGCAAGAGACGAGTAGTTCAACAACCCGGCCGTTCGCCCTGCGCACAATTGCACGAATCGCTGGAATGAACTGAGGTCTCGCACGCCGACAATTGTGCGGACATCCCGCTCAACATACGCGGCGGTGTATCCGCTCAGCCACTGTGCCGGGTCAACCTGCCGGTCGAAGATCGCTGGATATCCACCAGTAAGCAGCACTTCCTCTAGTGCTTCAGGAGCACGCTCGAAGCGCAGTATCTCACTTCTTGCTAGCGGCAGCAGGTTCATCACGGCAGTGCGTCCCGCGAGGGACTGCGTTACTGACTCCAGCAGTGCCAGATTCTGAGAGCCGGTGAGGATCCAGCGTCCTGGACGCGGGTCGGAGTCGATTGCACCTTGTAGGTACGACAGGATTTCCGGCAACCGTTGCACTTCGTCGATTACCGCACCATCGGTGAACTGAGCGAGAAAGCCGCGAGGGTCGGTAGCCGCAAACTCACGCACATCGGACTCTTCTAGTGACGCATACCCGAGGTGCGAGAACACTGAGCGACACAACGTGGTCTTTCCGCTCTGGCGAGGCCCAGTGAGCGTGACAGCCGGAAACGACCCAGCAGCCTCAACGAGAGCGTCGGTCAGATCACGCCTGATCACGCATCACACCCTAGTTGAGTGACAGATTCAAAATTCAATTTTGAATTAGTCGTGACTGAGACAAGTACGAGGCTTGGACTCAAATCGCAATCGACTGTTGTGCTAGCGCATAGTGCTAGCATCGAAGGATGGCAAGCATACGCACAACATTTACTCTCGACGATGCCATAGCGGCCCAGGCTCGGCGTCTTGATGTCAATCTCTCCGCAGCGGCCCGCAAGGGCGTTGAGCGCGCCATCAGAAAGAAAATGGAACAGCGAGATCGTGAGGCTTATCTTCGTCATCCGGAAGAGCCCGACTCGTTTTGGGATGAAGTCCAGGCTTGGCCCTCAGACTCTTGGGATGAAGAGTGAAGCGCGGTGAGGTTTGGATAGGGCACGCAGGCGAAAAGCGACGCCCAGTATTGGTGCTAACGCGCTCGCACGTAATCGGGTCTAGGGCGTTTGTGACGGTGGCTGCGATCACCACGACGGTGCGTCAGCTAGAGACTGAGGTCAGATTCGATCGTCTAGCCGCTGGCGTTAACCGCGAGTCAGTCATCAATTGTGACGGGCTATACACCGTCTCGCGCACGTCGCTGAGTCGCTACCTCGGGAGGGTTTCGGCGGACACAATGGCTCGCGTCTGCGCAGCAGTCAACTACGCCATTGGCTGTTGAGGAACTGGGCTAGATGGCGCTGCGGAGACAGTTCAGTCCACCTACAGGTGGCGGGAGCCGAAGCGGTTCCAGTTGGTTAGATGTGTGGCTGGGCGGCGGTGCGCGACACCCCAGTTGCCGGTGGGTACACCGAGAGGCAGCATTGCGGCTAGCTCGTAGCGGTCTGGAATGTCACAGAGCGCCCGCACGTCGGCCCAGTAGACACGCAGCAGAGTCGTAAGGACGGTGCCGAGGCCCTCGTTGCGGGCCGCAAGAATCAGGTTCTGGATTGCTGGGTAAACCGAGGCATAGATAGGGCCTACATCAATCGTGCCTTCATCGTCTTCAAGCGACCACGGCACCTGGGGCACGAGTACCAGCACCATCGCAGGGACCGATCCGAGGTTGTGGGCGAGATCATCGACGGCCGCATAGTTGCGATCATGGCGACGCTGGGCGGCAGCGTCCGTAAACGGAGGGGTTCGTGCCTGCACGACCGGCAGGTACCGCAAGTGAGCTCGCAGATAGATCGCCGCGATCTGATCCTTGAGTTCGGGATCGGTCACCACCAGGATCTGGTAGGGCTGGAAGTTGCCTCCGCTAGGTGCTTGCACAGCGGCCGCTAGAACCCGCTCGATCACTTCGTCGCTCACGGGCTCGTCGGAGAACCGTCTCATGGCGCGGGTGGTCATCAGGGCTTCATGAAGATCCATCGGTAACTCCTATTGGCATCATCGTCGGCATCGGTCGTAAGGCTGGTCGGCGCTGGATCACAGGGTTGTTGTCTTGGTTTCGAGCCCGAGGCGCATTCGTCCTACAACTTCAAGCGTGCGTGGCGCCACCATCGCATGCTGGGCTGCAACTGTGGTGTCTCGCATGCAACGTTGGATCGCACTCGTCTTGTACACCGAAGCGCCACCCGCCGCTCGAAACATCGCAGCCGCAACCTCGGCGGCGGTCTGGGTGCAGTTGGTGGCAGCAAGTCGCAGCAGGCGCTTCTGTTCAACCGTTGAAGGTTCTCCTCGTGTAGCCGTTTGCCAAGTGTGCTCGACAACTTCACTCAGCAGGGCCCGGGCGGCGAGTAGTTGAGCTTCAGCACCAGCAACCTCAGCCCAGATCGGAGCGCGCTCGGACAGTTTCCGGCTGCTGCCTTGGGGTTTCTTGTTGGCGGCCAACTCCACGAACTCGTCGATACTGCGCCGGGCGATCCCCATAGCGGCCGTAGCTACACCGGCTGCGAGAAGTCCATAGAACGAGAAGCGTGACCAGGCATTGTCCCGCACTGGTTTGTCTCGCCCGATCTGCACCCAGCGACCCTCGGGCACAAACACGTTAGTGACTGTGTAGTCCACCGAACCAGTGCCAGCGAGCCCCGTCACGTTCCATGTCTCGATGAACTCAACGTCGGATGGGTCAAAGAACACGAGTGGAACGGCAAGACCGTCTGCTCGTGGCGCCGGTCTGCCCTCGGTGTCAACGACGAGACAGCCTCCGCCGATTGCCGTGCAGTGTTTCGTGCCGGATCCCCACTGCCATTGACCTGACACCACCAACCCGCCTTCGGTCGTTCGCGCCCGGCCGACGGGAGCGGCGAAACCGCCAGCGATGGCTGAGGGATTACCGAAGATTTCTGCTGCGTAGGGGTCGGCGAGGTATGAGGACAGCAGCGATGTGGTGGATGCGATGGCCACGCACCACCCCACCGAACCGTCCTGGTAAGCGTACTCGTCTACCACCTCGAGGCTCTCCCACGCGGTCACGCCCGGCCCTCCCAGTTCGACGGGAACACATAGGCGGAACGCTCCGGTCGGTCGTATCAGATCAACAAGATCAAGCGGCAACGTACCCAGTTGTTCGATCTCGGCTGATCGTCTGCGGATCTGAGGGCCGAGGGCGCGCGCCGAGTCCAGAACAGCATTCGTCACCCGAGCCAATCTAGGTGCGCTCGCCGATTATGGGTTGCGCTGCACAAGCGGGGGCCGAATGCGCGAACATCAACGGAATGTTGATCCGGGCACTACAGATGAGTGAAGGGACACGAGCTCGCGAGGTCTCGCGAGGTAGAGCCGTTAGCCACCTCTACTGCAGCCGGGTGGACGTGGATCGACATCACTTCCAGCCGAGATGGCGACAACGATGAGGTAGTCAATCTGGCTGAGCAACTGGGGTTGGATGCACTGGCGGTGCGTGACGCCGTCGAAGACATAGATCTCCCCAAGGTCGATGACTTTGGTACCTCGATGCTTGTGGTTTTGCATGCCCTTGGTGAGGAGCGTATTGAGACATATGAGATTGACTGTTTCATCACCGAGGCGTTGCTTGTAACGGTTCGTTCGCAGCGCTCTCCCTCGATTGATGTGCTGTGGCAGGGTGTGCAGGAGCGGCCAGAACTCACAAGCGGTGGGCCCGATGAATTGCTAGCGCGGTTAGCGGATGTGGCAACTCGCAGGCTTCTGTCGGTGTTGGATGTGTTTGATGACCGCAACGAGTAGTTAATCCAGCATGCGCTGCGGGCTGATCCCAATCTGCTAGCTGAGATCTCGGTGGTGCGAGCCGATCTTGCTTGTGTTCGGCGGGCTGTTCATCCGCAGCGTGAAGTGTTTGATGTGTTGAGACGATCTACGTCACTGCTTGTGACCGAGTCGGGTCGGCGTCGTTTTTCTGATGTGTTTGACATTGCGTCTCGTGCTTCTCAAGGTGTTGATGCGGCCCGTACAGCACTCGCAGAAACGCTTGACGCGTATCACGGTGCCGAGGCTCACAAGGCAACAGAGGTGACCAAGGTGTTAACCGTGTATGCCGCAATCATGTTGCCACTGTCACTGATCGCTGGGATCTTCGGTATGAACTTTGGCGAACTTCCATTGATAGAACACCCGAACGGCTGGTTACTGGTAGTCGGGTTGATGGTGTTCATCGCAGCACTATCAATGGGTGTATTTGTGTCTCTTGGCTGGACGAGACGAGCTTCAGGCCGAAGTGCAGGCTCACTACTAGGTCACGGACTCAAGGAAGCTGCACGTGCCCCAGCCCAACTAGTAGGCGCAGTCTTCGAAATCTCAACCATGCCCCTGAGATCAGTAGCCGGCACAGTAGCAAACGTCCGCCGCCCAAAACCCCCCAACCCATCCCCCCAAAAACAAACCTCCTAACCCCAACCGACTTAGTCATGTGGCCAAGCACCACAAGACGGAGGCGGGCGCGCATAGTGGATCTGCGTCGCTTTGGGGTTGGCCGTTGAGGATGCGTGGGGACCGCAATGCGAGGGCGGAGATGAGCTCGGCGTACTAGCTTGATCTGTGTCTGGGTCGGGCTTGCCTGGATGGGCAGCAGACGGACGACATGGAGGAAAGCTTGATGAGTCTTCAGGACAAGGTTGCATCGATTCTTGAGCGAGGCGTGAGCGACGGCGATGTGGTTGGTGCCGTTGCACAGGTCGTTGATGCTGATGGCGTGCTCGCTGAAGCGGCGGCGGGTGAGCGGTCGGCTGATTCCGACGCGGGAATGGGTCCGATGACGCTCGACTCCCTCTGCTGGATCGCTTCGATGACAAAGGCGATCACGGGAACTGCAGCGATGCAACTTGTAGAGCAGGGTTCGCTGGCGCTGGACGATCCGGCCTCTGAGGTGCTGGCCGAAGTGGGCGAACTAGGCGTACTTAAGGGCTTCGATGATGATGGGCAACCAGTGTCTCGGGCAGCACGCAAACCGGTCACGCTGCGACATCTACTAACGCACACCGCTGGCTTTGGCTATGAGTTCTGGAGTCCCGAGGTTGTGCAATTCCAGGAGGCCACCGGTGCCGCATCGATCACGACCCGCGAGATGTCGTCCCTGAGCGTTCCGGCTTTGTTTGACCCTGGTGAGGGCTGGATGTATGGGGTCAACATCGATTATGTGGGTCTCATGGTTGAGAAGGTCTCGGGGCAGCAGCTCGGCCAGTATGTCGAAGAGAACATCACGGGGCCGTTGGGTATGGAGTCAACTTCCTTTAGCCCCACCGCCGAAATGGAGACGCGCCGCGCTGCGATCCATGCTCGGATGCCTGATGGTTCACTTGTCGCTATCGAGTTGCCCGCACCCCCAAATCCACAGTTCGAGATGGGCGGCGGCGGAATGCATGGCACCGTCACGGACTATTGCCGGTTCTTGCAGATGATCCTCGGACATGGCGAACGCAACGGTGTGCGTGTGCTTCAACCCGACACTGTTGGCCAGATGATTGTCAACAACATTGGTGACTTGCGAGTTGTGAAGTTGAACACCGTGATGGCGCATCTAACTAACGATGCCGAGTTCTTCCCGGGAGTCGAGAAGTCGTGGGGATTGACATTCCAGATCAACGAGGAGCCGCTGCCGACGGGACGACCTGCTGGTGGATTGATGTGGGCCGGTTTGGCCAATTCCTTCTACTGGATTGACATGGCCAACGGTGTCGCAGGTGCCTACATCAGCCAGCAACTTCCGTTCGCAGATCGACGCTCGTACCAGTTGTTCGAAGACATCGAAACAGCCACCTACGACTCACTCTCAAACAACTAGCAATAGCTCGCGCCCAGATGCGCAACTGACGTTGACGATCGGGCCTTCACGTCGTCATCGAAGTGTCTGACCCGGGTGGTCGGCGCTTGAAGGCGCAAAAGTTTCTTGCCGACGGTTTGGCGGCGCTTGGAAAGCCACGCGTGGGGCTTCAGCTAGATGGCTCCGTCTTGGCTCTTGGCGGGGACGGCCGGTGGCAGGAAGGAACTAACGACATCGTGTCGAGCTATCCACTTTTTGGCGCGGGTCCTGACGAGTCCGGCGTCACGGAGGCGGTTGAGGTCTCGACTGAGCGTACGGACGCTCATGGTGGCGTATGCGGCGGCTAGTTCCGCGCTAATGAGCCCTAACTCGCCATTGGTGTATTCCACTCCGTACTGCATGGCTAGGACGAGTGATTGCTGCCGGTCACGAGCAGGTCCAGGCGGGAACCTGTTCATCTGTTCACGAACGTGGTTGACCCAGGCGTAACCAAGTTGGACTGAGCGAACCCACTCAAGCTGTTCCCGAAGGCCATCAACCAGACCTTCAATCGCGTACGTCACAAATCCAAGAGCGTCTTCGTTGCGGCTTGCCGTCTCAAGTTCTCGGTAGTAGCGGTCCCGCGTCAGGTTGTAGTGATTTGAGAGCAGATGAGCGGCCGGCAGTGTGACGAGTCGGCTGCGGGCGAGGATCAAAAACTCAATTAAGCGTGCCGTGCGACCATTGCCGTCAGCGAACGGATGAATCCAGGCGATGTATAGGTGAGCGTAGATTGCACGTGAAATCGTCAACGCAAACGCGACGTCGGGTGACTCGGCGCGGAACGTATCGCCCTCTAACCACTCGGCTAGGCGTTCAATCAGGTAATCGCAGTCGGCGGCTGGGGCACCTCGGTAGTTGCCGACAACAACGCTGTGTTGGCGAAGTTCACCGGGTACGACCTCGGGTTTGTGATCCGTTCCCGTTAGGAGCAATTGGTTGTAGTCACAGATCAGTTGACGTGTGATCCTGCGCTCAACTCCTGACGTGACGTCATTGGCGATCTCTTCAAGTGCTTCAAACACGTTGCGCACCTCAACTTCTTGGTAGGCGCGCGAAGGTGGCGCAGTGAACGTTTCATCAAGGATTCCTCGTACTTGCTCTTCGGTGAGAGTGTTTCCCTCGATAGCAGTAGTGGCCCGGGCACCCCGCACGAGGGCTACTCGGTAAAGGTCGCTGGCAATTTGAGTAGGTAACGGGGCGGCCGCGAGTTGCTGACAGGCTGCTCGGGCCTCGCCCAGGAGCATCCACGTTCGGGGGTCGAGTCGATTGAGATCGGTCGCCGAGAAGGTGATCCATGGATGACTCTCGCGATAGGAGTACATGCTCTCAAGCTACTAACAAGGTGAGACTTGTCCAAGTCAGTGTCCATATCTATGTCCGCTGTCTTGTCGCTCCGAATGGCACAGTCAGGCAGCTTTAATGGCGGTGTTGAAATCTCCGGGTGGGTACTCGGTGCGACCTCAGTGGTGTGTGCTTCCGTTGGTTCTCAATGGGTTACTGCTCAGACCGAGACGCGCGCACGCCACGGAGTCAGCGCCCTAGTTGACTGACTTGCGAGGGAGTCGCATCTCCGGAATACCGAGAGTGTGGGATATGAACAGGCGGGGCGGGAGCGGTCAGGTGTGGGGGAGCAGAGTGACGGTGTTGATGTTGGCGACGTTGATCTTTTCTTGAAGGCCCGTGGGGGAGGTAACTACGAGTCGGCCACGGTCAATGCTCGTAGCTATTCCGCGCATGGTGCCGTGCGGTAGCAGTCGAAGTTCTACTGGCTTGCTGAGGGTGACGCAGCGAGACTGGTAGTCCCCGATAACTGACTCAGGCTCGACAAGGTCGGCGGCACTCTGGCGCAGCCTTTGGATCAGATGATCCACATAGAGCGCTCTCGCGTTGGTGTCGCGAACCGGTCCGGCACGCACTGTGAGCAATGCGAAATCAATGCGGCCGGGGCCCAATGCGCACGTCGTCGTGACCGAAACTTCAAAACCTGACGCGTCACTGGAAGTCGACGCCTCAGCATCGTCGCAGAGCACCTGGTCGGGCCACAAACACGAGCACTTGCAACCGAATTGATCCTCAGTTGCCCGAGCTGCTGCCTGGCTTGCAGCCGCCCAGACGACATCGCTACTTGCTGGATCAAGCATGGACGGTCGGGCCAGCACGCTCACCGCCACGGCATCTTCAACTCGCCACTCAAGACCTCGACGCCGGCGCGCTGCAATCTCATGATGTGCCACCACCGCAGCACCCTCGGGAGCATTCGTTTGTCGCGCCCACTGTTGCAGCGACACATCCGCCGCAATCGCCACCTCAACCCGACGGGTTGGTGGGGTCATGGGGTGATGAGGCGGGGGTCTAGGTGGTCGACTTGCCACAGGCCGCCGGTGTTACTGAGAGTTAGCTGGCCGGCGGGCCAGGGGGGTGTGCCTGGGATCGTGGAGGGCGACAACAACGCCGCGGTTGCGGAACCGTTGTCGTTGACCTGGCACTCACCGATGGCTAGCTCGGTTAGCTCGACACTGCGGAGATCGCGGCGCAACCCACCCACAAGTTGCTGCAGGAAACGATCCTTCTCGATCGGGTTCGTTAGATCGTCTTGAATGCGGGTGGCGACGACTCGATCTAGACCGTTTCGCACCGCTATCGAGAGCGCCGCTTGACGTCCCCGGGCGCTCAAGAGTTGCCAGATCACAGTGTGTTCGCCCCAAACGATTGCACGCACGAACCGCTGAGCCTGCTGACGGACCGCAACCTCCTGCATCCTGCGTGACTCCGACGTCATGGCCGCCCCCAACCAGTCACGGCCGTACCCAACCACCCGCCTCTAGCAGGTCACGTGTCCTGACACGTTGTGGGCCGAAGAGCCTGGCGGTGATCACGTCATCAAGGGCGGCATCTAGCGCCTCTCGTGAGTCTCTTCTGCGATGAACATCACAGAAAACCAAACACGCCGCCTCCACGACGGTCTCAGGCAACTCCATCAACACACCGATCAACGAGTGCAGCACCACCGAATAGTCCTCAATGTTCAAGGCAGCAAGCGACGAGATCAGCGTGTCGAGGTCGGCTCGCAAAGCAGCAGCTGGCAGAGCCGAGGCACGCAGCAGCCGATCTCTTAGCATGTACTCACGCTCGGAGTCACTGGTACTTGTAAGCAGTGTTGCCACATGATGATGACGGTCTCGGTTAGGTGATTGGCGTCGCAGCGCCGCCTCAACCCTTGACAAGGCGGCATGGGCTGTTCGCCAGTGAACGCTGTGAAGCCGGGGATCAAACATCGACACAGATGCCTGCAAGCTGTTGACCGCTCGAGCCAGATCGCCGTCTGCACCCCGCATCTCATACGCGAGCCCGAGCGAGTGCCTTGCGACAGCGTGATGAAACGGGAAGTTTGCGTGGCTGAGAACCTGCAAGGAACGTTCGAATGCTTCAATCGCCCTGCCGACAGGCCAGCCTGCAGCGCCTCGCCGGCTGAGTTCCAGAACAGCAGCACCTAGACCATGGTTCGCCATTGCACTCTGAAGCGATCCGGGAACCAGTGCGTCCAGAGCGCCCTGGTAGTCATCTATGGCTCTCGCAATATCGGCATCGGTACCCAGGGCTTGGAGGGCCTGAGCGCGGTTGATTAGAGCCGCGCCAAGCAGGCGACCCCGCTCATCGTCATCATCGTCATGACCGCCAGGACCGGCGCCCCCCGAACTGCCTCGGTGGGGATCACTGCCACCAGTTGCGACACCTCGAACATGAGGCGCGTCAAACCCAGTGGGAGGAGGGAACATGTCTCGACCGGTTCCCTTGAGCAGGTCGATCGCTTGATCCAGTGCTTCGATAGCGGCTCCGGGATTCCCGGTTTCGTGTTGAGCGAGACCCACGTTCACGAGAGCGGCGCCCTGCTCAGTGAGCGAGACCCGACCTGCTAGCAGTCGTGCTGCATCTTCAAAGAGTCGTAAGGCTCGGGCCGGCCGTCCCACTGCTCGCTGGCAACTCCCGACAGCCGTCAGTATGCGGGCGTGCTCGACTGGCGCACGATCAGCTGTGAGGATTTGAGCCGCCTTCTCAAGCAGTTCGAGTGCGGAGCGAACATCTTCGGGCCGGGTTGCCGCCTCCGATCGCGCCACGGCCAGGCGGTAGGCGGCAAGTGCCCAGTCATCAGGGGTCTCGCGGATGGATGTGTTATCAACGGCAGCCTGTAGGTCGCCGATACTCACAGCGTGCTGGCCTGACGCTCGTCGAGCAGTGTTGCAACGGCTCGCTTGACTTCAGCAACTGCCATGGGAACCGCCGCAGCAACTGGCGCTGTGAGCCCGATCCCTAGCGTCTCCACATCCTCGGGCTGGCAACCAACGATCACGGTGCGCTCGGGCAACACACCTGCGGCCCGGGCGACCATCAAAGCTCGCTCGGGTGTCGCAAGATGCATGTCAGCAAGCAGATCATGACGCTCATCCACATCTAGTACCGAAACATCGATGACCTCGGCGTCTATCACCATGACAGTCCCCGGCGGACGTCGGTGGTCAACCGTGTCGACCACCACCAAACCGTCGTATCCGGCCATTAGCTCATGCACTAGATGGATGCCGCCAATGCCTGTTTCGGTGACTCGCACCCCCTTAGGCAGGCGGTCGTCGCTTAGGCGTCGAGTGACCTCAACGCCGAACCCGTCGTCGCCATGCAACACGTTGCCAACGCCAACCACGAGCACACGCACGGCGCTTAGGGCGGCGCCGACTCAGCGGCTCGTAAGCCGTAACCGTGCAGCACCCACCAGGTGATGTAGTCCTCAAGTTCCCGCCAAGCGTCGGTGTCGAGTTGCTCGTGCATGTGCTCGTAACGCTTATCAATCTCGGTGGTAATGATCTTGTCAAGCGCAGCGGTGACGACATCGACGGGCAGCAAGACCACATGGTGGGCGTTATCGGTTCCCAGGGATGAACTAATCATGTCAATCTGTGTTGTTTCGATACGACCCGCCGGCTCTCGGGGCGAAACTGCAGCCGCTTTCTCCTCGGCTCGTCGCAGGCAGTAACCGACCATCAGCGCAGTGCCTGCCCAGTCGGCGGGCTCTGACACTGGTTGACGTTGACGTTCCTGCTCAATGCAACTCTGGCGATAGCGGTGAGATGCCTCCTTCATCGGGTGTGTTTGAGCCAGTGCGCGTGCAGTGAAGCACAGATTGTCAACGTGGGTGTCCAAGCTGTTGTCAAGATCGATGTCCAGATCCGAGCCAGGCTCAAGTCTGGAGGACTCGCCAACATCACCTGGCGCGCCGGGCTTGCCTTCGTGTGCCTCGGCAATCATGGAAGCCGACGGCTGATGTCAAGGCCCGTTACAACGCTGCCGGCTTTGGTGGGTGGCGGGTGCGGCGCAGCAGTTGGTTCCTCGACTTCGACTCGGCGGAAGTCAATCCAGTGTTCCCGCAATGCCACCTCAATGCGTTCCGTGATCGTGTCAATTGCCGCCGTACAGCCGTCACACGTGCCATGCATCCGCAACTGAACCACGCCATCACTAACGGATATCACCTCGACTTCGCCACCGTGAGAATGGATATAGGGACGCACCTCATCAAGGGCCAACTGGATGACCCGCTGTGACGCGGCCGCGTCAACATCAACGCCAAGGCTGTACGTACTCAGTAGTTCACCGACAACTGGATCCAAAGCCGCTTGTTCCAGGAACAGTTCGCCGCGCCACTGTCGGACCATGTCAACTAGTCGACCGAGACCCTCGCGGTGATAAACGTCAAGCCAATCCAGGATCTCTTCAATGTCAGTGGCTACCTGAGGATTGGAGTGATCAAGTAAGCGCGTGGCCAGCAGCGACACTCGATCCAGGATCTCGCGATAGGCCAGTTCTCCGGGCGGTTTCGAATCCGCTTGCGCAAAACCCTCAGCAAACTCGTCGGTGTTACTCACATCTCCTAGCCAACGGCGGCTACATCAAGCGACTTCACTACGCACGATCTCTAGAACGTCTAGCACGGCAGCCTCGACGGCATCCGAGAAGCCCCAACCGAAGTGACTCTCTGCAGGTTCAACCTCGATCACAACAGTGTCATCGGGTAGGGCATGCCAATGCCGACAAACCGCAATCGTGTGATCGAGATCAACGACCCCACCCACTGCTTCGGCCAGGCGTTCATGCACCTCTTCGGGGTCGGGCTCGGGCTGATCGCACAGGCGATAACGACGGATAGTCCCGGCAGGATCAACCCGCCGGGGCATGCAACCGATGAGGATCACCCGGCCGGGCTGCAACTCTTCGAGACGGTGCATAACCCGGTGCGCTGCATACGAAAGGTCTTCAAGCACAGCACCGGCAGGCCACCTCAGTGTTGCCGCACGAGCCAGCCAGTTGGTGCCGAAGTCAAGATCACGAAGCCATGGCAGGCCAATCCCGCCGATCAACACACATCCGGCCGCGGCCTCGCCGCGCCCAGGCCGAACCTGCGCTCCCGGCCCGAGCAATGTGTCAAGCACCTCGTCGCGCTCAGTTACCGACGCAAGTTGCGCTTCAATTCGTGAATCCGGAATCTGTGAATCCGGCCCTATGACCGGCCCGAGTGTGCTGCCAATCACTCCAGAGTACAACCACACGAGTTGACCTCGCGAGTGATGACACCGCGCCCGGTGTCCATGTGAGTCGTGCAGGGCATACAAGGATCAAAGCTACGGATCGCTCTCAAAATGTCGATGCCTTTGATGTCGTCATTCGCGACGCTCTCAAGTATCGGTGTGCCCACAATTGCCTGCTCATAGGGGCCCGGATTATCGAATGGATCACGAGGCGATGCATTCCAGGTTGAGGGGGTATTGATCTGGTAATTCAGCAGGCGACCCTTGTCCATATGCATATGGTGAGTCAGGTATCCGCGACCGGCTTCCCACACTCCCACTGAGACTCGCTCGTCTTTGGGCACCTTAAACGATGTCGAAACTCGCGTCTCGCCCTTACGCCAATACTCAAATGCCTGCATCAAACATATCATCCCGATAGCCGCAGTAAAAGCCACACCGTAAGCACGGCCGCGGTTGCGTTCAAACGCGTTCAGCTTCTCGGGGACCTTCCAGAACAGCTCCGTCTCGGGGAGATCATGTGCCGGAAGCAGCATCCGCAAACCGTCACCGGTTGCCTCGATATATGGATTGTCTGGCAACTGTTGTGCCAATGCGGTTGTCCACATCCGCCCATACACACCAGTTTCCATAGTGATGCGATCCCAGCGAGGAGCTGTCGCCCATGAGTACTTCTCTTTGAAGTTCTTGCCTTCTGGGCGAGGAATCGTCTCCTTGTTCCATGCATGATATGGCGACAGCGGGTTACCTAGCGCATCAGTTGGGAACCGGGGGTGACCATTTCCGTTTGTCCAGTCGTCGTAATAGGAGTGCTCAACAAACTCCTCAATACCCATGTTGATCTCGGTGAGCTTGGTGGTTACGAGTTCGCCGTCCTTGATGATTCCTGGCGCGGAATACCTAGCCTGCCCCCATGCATCAATGTTTGCGTAGGTAGCGTCGTAGACCTCTGGATCGTCCCAGATGCCCGTCTGGATCAGACTTGACGGACGCAACCCAACATCGGAGTATCCGGGATCGGCTGCGAGGAAGAAGTCACAGAGATCATCCCAGATCCCGGCTAACCGTTTGGCATAGTCGAAGATCTTACCGAGGTTTGCGTAGTACTCATTGAATGTCGTGGTGCTTACAGTTGTCGAAACACCACCAGGTACCAAAGTAGACGGATGTGGATACTTTCCGTACATGAGAGTACACATCTTGCGGGCAATGCGAGTGTACTCGAGTGCTTCCAGGTATATGGAGCCCTCTAGCGGGTTGAGACCATCCATCAGGTCTTTCATTGTCAGATACCCATGCACACTCGCATGAGGGGCCAAGGTCTCCGCCGCCAGTTTCACTAATTCTGGATTGGTAACCGACACGATCGCGGTCGAATAGTCAGGCCCAGCTAGGAGACCAAGGTGCAGAGGATGATCATAAAACATCTCTGCAACCTCACCGAGATTGCGCACACAAACACCGAGCGGAGGTGGCTGAATTCCAAATGCCATCTCGATTGCCAGCGATGACACCGACGCATGAACGCCGCCACACACACCGCATGCTCGTGAGGAGATATCAATCGCATCCCGGGGGTCACGACCCTGCAGGATGATCTCATATCCGCGAAAGAGCATCGCCATCGAATGAGCCTCAACAGCCGTGCGGGTTTCGAGATCCAACACTGTGTGAACCGCTAGCGCTCCAGCGACACGAGTTACAGGATCAATGCTCCACTCCCGTAGCCGGGGCGGGGCCGCAAGCGCACCAGCACTGCGCCGAGTCGCAGCATCGCGCACATAGTCGCGAGGTTGAGCTACCGCAACGGCGTAAGGGTCAGCGATGCCGTCGATCAGGCGTGCCTTACCGGCATCGTCGAACGTAATGGGGAGGTTCTTAAAGCACATAGCGCTCAGCGGCCGCCTTCGTGAGAGTGTTGCTTGCGGGAGTAGAGCCGATGCACTAGACGCTCCGCGCCGACCGGTTGGGTCTTATACCGGCTCCAGCCGCTGGGAAGATCTCGGCTGTCATGCCAGCGCGACGAACGCATCTTGTCTCGCTGCGACAGGTAGCGCAATCGTCTGACGAATCCTCCCATGACACGATTGGTATTGGTCGACAGCAACGCGCCCGGAGGCCGCTCATAAATTGGCGAGAATTTGTCGGGAAAGCCCGGCATGGTGCAGCCGATGCAGATGCCGCCCATGTTCATGCATCCGCCGTGGCCGTCAACAATGCCACGCTCCGCTATGTTGCACTGGACGACCGGACCCCAGCATCCCAACTCAACGAGGCACTCCTTGTCGCCATAGGAGTGAGCGAAAACGCCTTCTTCGTAGTAACCCGCACGTGGACAATGCCGGTGAACCGTCTCCGTGAACAACCAGGCGGGGCGGCCAAGTTCGTCGAACTCGGGAAGCGGAGCCAGGCCGTTAAGGAACAGCAACGCCGCGGCGGCGGTCTCGGTGATGTTGTCACCGATCGGCGAGCAGCCCGGGATGTTTACCACCGGTAACCCGAGCGCAGAGCGGTAATCCTTGCCCAGGTGATCCATCACACCCATGGCATTGGTGGGGTTGCCAGCAGCCGCCGGGATCCCACCCCAACAGGCACACGTGCCGATCGAAAGCACAGCTGCGGCACCAGGAGCCATGCGATCCAGCCACTCAAGGCTGGTGATCTGTCGGCCGTCTTCACGATCTTCGCCGAGGCCCATCCAGTAGCCGTACTCGCCCGAGACCGTCTCATCCATGATCGACCCCTCCCAGGCGATGAGATAGGGAGCGTCGAGCTTTCCTTCAGCAGCGAGGCGCAGGTTCTCCGTCCATTCCGGGCCGGACTCCACCGACAACACACTGTGGATGAGCTCGATACGGGGCAGTCCAGGCACCCGGCCATTGAGCAGATCCTCAACCCGGGGATGTGTCGCACCCGAGATGGCAATGGTGCAGCCGTCACAGCTCGCACCGACGATCCAGAAAAGGTATGCTTTTTCAAGAGGGCCCTGGGAGACCAACTCCGAACGTTTCGGGCGGCGCCTGCTCCGCAACGCCACAGGGGCGAACGGATCGTCGGGATCGGTGATCAGTGGCTTCGCTTCCAACTCGCCGTGAGTCGAGCCGGGCACGACCTTGGTGTATTGGGTCACGAGCGATCCTCTCTGAGCCACCGGACGCCGCTTGCAAGTGCGAACACAGCGATGGTATCACTAGGTGCAGATCGCATCTAGCGGCAGGCGTTGACTAAGCTGCGGCGCAATCGGGACTGTTTACGGGAGGCCTCGTGTCAACAGGATGGGTCATCGGCTACCTCGTTGGCGGTCTGGTCGTCGTGCTCGTGGTTGTGTTGTTGCTGTTGATGATTCGCGGTGCTCACCGTGCAGCTGTAAAGGCGGAGTCGATCCTTGCCGCACTAGAGGAATCGCGGGACAACACCGCACCGCTTTGGGCAGTCAATGACGTGAACAACGCAATTGAACGCATCACGGATGGTGCCGCCGCAGTGCGTGAACACCTGGCTTCGAAGAGTTGAGCGAGTTGAGCCACACCGGTGCGAACGGCGTGAAGGAGTAGCGATGAGTACCAACGCAGCATGGTGGCTGACTCTGGGTTTGGGCCTAGTTGTCGCGCTGGTGGCTGTTCTGTTGCTGCAGATCTTCTATATGAAGGTGCGACGGATTGAAGCAGGCGCATCACAGATTTGGGAGACCGGCAAGCAGGTGGCCCGCAACACCGCTACCACCTGGATGCTGCATCAGACCACCGTCCGCCTTGACGATCTCACCGAAGAGGCACTGCGTCACGATGCATTCTTGGACGATGCACTTGCCGCAACCAACGGTGCGCCAGCCTCAGCCGAGGGAGGATCGTGATGCGCACCCTGCTAATCATTCTGACCGTCGTTGAGATCCTGATATTTGTTGGAGCGCTGGCGACGTACCTTGTCGTGATTTCTCGTTCCCTAAGCCGGATCTCACAACTCTTGGGCAAGGTCACATTCGGGGTGCGAGCAATCGAAACCCAATGCTCGTCGGTGGGGCCCTCAGTCACTCGTGTCAACGAGCAACTCACCACCATTGCGGGTGCGCTTGAGGGAGTGTCGTCCAAGGCGGAGCGACTCGGCTCAGGTTCGTGAGTACGTCGGCGGCAGCCCCCAAATCGGATGCGCTAGCCGCCCTCTACTGGCGCAGCGAGATCCTGCAAGTCATGTACTGGTTGCGCGGCGAAGGTTTTGGTGACGTTGTCGATCCGGGATTGATCGAACGTTTCTTGGGTGTAGATGCGGCGATTGGTATGACGTATCTAGATCGGCTGGTTGATGAGGGATACCTCGTGCGTGACGGTGAGTGGTTTGCACTGTCGGAGTTTGGACTTGAGCGAGGAGCCCGCGAGTTCCATGATGCATTCGCCGACCTAACCAAGCCCGCTCACGGTGAATGCAGCGACGACTGCTGGTGCCATGCTTCGGTTGCGGAAGCGGAGGCGTGTTTGGCTCACCGCTTCGACCACGAGGGTCACGGGCATGGAGGTAGGCATGGGGGCCACGATGTCGGTGCCCACGATCCGCATCACCATCGCTCCGGCGACCGTCACGGCCACACTGGTGATTCGTGAAGCGGTTGCCACGAGCCCCCGAACTCGCGGCGTGAGTGTGTCAGGGCACACTCAGCGGGCCGGATCGTCTGCCTCTAGGGAGTTACCGCGCCGGTTTCTGAAGGCATTCCTACTGTTGTGTCTACGCCGGGACGGCAATAGCTACGGCTACGAGTTGTACGAGACGGTGCGGTTCTTGGGTGTTGCGACCGACCTCGCCGCGATCTACCGCGCAATGCGTCAAATGCAACACCGAGGACTAGTTGTCTCGCAATGGGTTCCATCAGATAGCGGCCCAGATCGCCGCCAGTACGCGCTTACTGACGAGGGACGCTCTGCTGCCTACGCCGCGGCACGTGAACTAGAAATGGTTCGCGACGGGCTTGGACGAGCCCTCGATTCGTTGGCTGCGGCCGACAACTGGTGCTAATGCGCATCGCAATCGCTGGAAAGGGCGGCGCCGGAAAAACGACGATCTGCGCGACGGCAGCCCGGTTGCTGGCTCGAGCCGGTATGCGTGTAGTCGCCATTGACGGTGACAGCAACCCGAATCTTCATGCTGCCTTGGGTTTGGCTGGCGAGGCGCCGGTAACTGCGCTACCGACATCGCTGGTGTCGAGGCGTTTCGACGGGCCACGACTCACCGAGTCAGTCCATGAGGTGTTGTTGCGCCACTCGGTTCCGGGGCCTGACGGCGTCAAGCTGTTGCGCATGGGTATGCCTCAGCATGCCGACGAAGGATGTCTATGTTCGGCTCACGCCACTGTTAGCGCCCTACTTGCCGACCTCGCGAACTTGAACGGCGCCTCATCCCAAACCCAGGCGCTTCCACGCTCGTCAGCTCGTGATACCCGTGCTGATTCAAATGGTTCATCCACAGCGCGGACACAAGCGGTTGAGGGACAAGCAACCGTCACGTTGCTTGACTTGGAGGCGTCGCCCGAGCATCTGAGCCGTGGCACGGCTCGCCATTGCGATTTTTTGTTGTTGGTAGCGGAGCCCTATTACCGGTCATTAGAAGCGGTGCGGTTACAGGCAAGGCTCGCTTCTGAGACCACGATTGAGCGCGTCGCGGTGGTGGCAAATAAATGTCGGCGACCCGATGACATCGCCGCGATCAAGGCATATTGCAGCCGCCACGACCTTGAACTGATTGGCTCGGTCGAATGGTCAGATGCAGTGCTTGATGCTGACGCTGCATCGCTTCCGCTGATTGACTTCGCACCAAACGATCCGGTGGTGTTCGCGGTCGACTCGATCGTCACGACACTTCTGGGAAGAGATCCCAGCGACTCACTTGCACATCGGCGGTATCGGCGGTTCAGTGACGAGTCCCGGTGTCACGAATCGCGATCTTCAAGGCCCACAGCATCACTGGTTGTTTCAAGCGAGGTTGCGCGCTGATGTGTGTGGGAATCCCGGCACAGGTCGTGGAGTTGGAGCCATCAGGTCCTCACACAGCCACCGTCGATGTAGAGGGTGTGCGCCGCGAGGTCAACACCATCATGGTGGACGACGAGCCGCTCAACGCTGGCGATTGGGTGTTGTTGCATGTGGGTTTCGCGATGGCTCGCATTGACGCTGCCGAAGCCGCCGAGACGCTGGCTTTCATGCGTGAGTTGGGATCAGTTTATGACGAAGAGGTCGAGGCCCTCGGCACGAAGCTGCCATGAGTCCGGCGGCTGGTCTGGCCATCGACTGTGTCAATGATCCCGTAGCGGGCGCGATGTGGCTTGCCCGCGCTTTCACCGAGGGTCGAAGCTTGTGGGTAACTGCAGTTCACGCTCCTGATCACGCTCACCACGTTGCTGTCGAGTGTGTGCATCCTGTGATAGCGGGCACGCGCCCACTGCCCGCCACCGCTGTGGATTTCAGCGCATTTGCCAGAGTGATATCTCAAGGTGAGATCGTCGAGCCCGTACGAAGTCGTGAGCCTCTGTTGCTGATATCCGATACTGCTGGTGATGCCACCGCTGACCGATTCGTGAACGCGGACTTGCTAATCCCCACAACTCAGGTCACCGATGCAGAAGTGGTGCTGACGTATCACCTGTTGTGGGAACTGGTGCAAGTGGCGCTCGAACATCCTGGTCTGGTGGGTGGCGACGGAGTTGATGGTGGTGACTCGACTGGCTTCTTGTATCCGTTCCTAGATGCCAGTGAGCAGGACGAATCTTCCTTGCGTGAGTCGCTACGGAAGTCTGCGAGGACAAAGCGGGCCGAGTCAGCTTCACTCACAGCTCGCTCACTCGCCGACAATGACGAGACCCTTGATGCCATAGCGGCAGTGATTGCCGACGCCGCTTTGTCAAATGGCACCGTGCTAACAATGGGTAACGGAGGCAGCGCAACCGATGCGGCCAGACTGGCACGCAAACTTTCCGGCCAGGGTGTCTTGGCCCAGGCGCTGTGTTGTGACTACGCCGTGTGCACAGCCCTAGCGAATGACCTTGGAGCACAGCGGATCTTTGCCCGCCAGATTGATGCGTTTGCTAGGCCTGGCGATGTGCTCGTCGGGTGTAGCACCAGTGGCGCATCACCAAATCTGCTTGCAGCCTTTGATCGTGCCGATGCCATGGGAGTGACCACAATTGGGCTCAGCGGTTATGGCGGGGGAACGTTTGTTGATCATCCGAGTGTGTCGCACACGATCGTGGTTCAGTCGCAGTCGGTTCATCGCATCCAGGAGGCTCAAGCCGCGCTGATGAGCAGCCTTTGCGAGCGGGTCAACGTGAGGCGGCACGGCCCCTGGCCGGATCACGTAGTTGAGGGGGTGGTGAGTTGAGGTACGTAGATGAGTTCCGCGACCCCGAAGCAGCCAAGATGTTGCTGGCGCAGATTGACGACTTAGCTGCCAAGCAACCGTTCCGCAAGTTCATGGAGGTTTGCGGGGGTCATACGCACTCCATCTATCGCCACGGCATTGAAGGCCTGCTGCCTCAGAGCATTGAGTTGGTACATGGCCCAGGATGCCCGGTTTGTGTCATCCCGATGGGGCGTGTCGATGACGCAATCTCGCTAGCACTCAATAATGATGTGACGCTGTGTTGCTTCGGCGACATGCTGCGGGTGCCTGGCAAGAAATCAAACTTGCTTGAAGCTAAAGCCCGAGGCGCGGACGTTCGAGTGGTGTATTCGCCGCTTGATGCACTGGCGTTAGCCGAGAAGCTCGCTCCGCGCGAAGTCATATTTGTTGCAGTGGGCTTTGAGACGACTGCTCCCTCGACCGCCGTCACGCTCATTCAGGCTTGTGAGCGCGCCGTTTTGAACTTCAGTGTCTTCTGTAATCACGTGACTATCGTGCCGCCAGTCAAGGCGATCTTGGATTCTCCAGGGATGGATCTGGACGGCTTCATCGGCCCGGGGCATGTGTCGACTGTGATTGGTACGCACGCGTATCGATTCGTTTCACAGCAGTATCGAAAGCCGTTAGTGACGGCTGGGTTTGAACCGGTTGACATCTTGCAAGCAGTGTTGATGCTGTTGCAGCAGCTCGACGAGGGCCGCTGCACAGTTGAGAATCAGTACCGGCGAGTTGTGTCAGCGAGTGGCAATCGTCGGGCGTTGGCGCTACTACGTGAGGTGTTTGTTCTGCGGTCGCACTTCGAGTGGCGGGGGCTTGGCTTTATCGCACAAAGTGCGCTTGCGCTTGCTCCGAAGTTCGCTCGCTGGGATGCCGAAAGACGTTTCGAGGTGCCCGGCGTGCGGGTGGCTGATCCCAAGGCGTGTCAGTGCGGTGAGGTGCTAAAGGGAGCTTTGCGTCCGTGGGAGTGCAAGGTCTTCGGAACTGCGTGTACGCCTGAAACACCCATCGGCACTTGCATGGTGTCATCAGAGGGTGCATGTGCTGCCTATTACAACTACGGCCGCTACTCGAGCTATCAGCGCATTCCAGTCACCGCCGGTTGATCGCTCGCTACCGGCATTACCTTTCGCTTGGTCATTGAAGGAGTGGCCGCCCGACGGGCGTGGCCGGTCAGACTTCTGTGGAGTCCGAAAGGGGACTGCTAGCTGATGGCGACTGACGATGACCTGCGGGCGCGCCAGGAGGTGCTTGAGCGAATAGAGAGTTGGCGACGGCGTGCGCCCCGGTTCCGTGATGAGACCATCACTATGGCCCATGGCGCGGGTGGTCGTGCAAGCCTTTCGCTGATCGAATCCATCATCCGTCCCGCTCTGTCGAACGCCGTGCTTGATGGTCTTGATGATGGCGCGGTGCTGGATCTGGAACCCGACATTGCTGCCAGATCCCGCCTGGTGGTGACAACTGATTCGTTTGTGGTTACTCCGAGACGGTTCCTGGGCGGCTCGATAGGCGATCTGGCCGTGAACGGCACGTTGAACGATTTAGCTGCAATGGGTGCCGAGCCCTTAGCGATCACACTGTCACTAGTGCTTGAAGAGGGGTTGTCGGTTGATGAACTGCGCCTGATTGTTGCGGATGTTGCGGCGGCCGCGGCGAGCGCCGGAGTCCCCGTCGTTACGGGTGACACCAAGGTTGTGGAACGGGGTGCCGCCGATGGCTGCTACATCAACACGACCGGGTTTGGTCGCGTGGATCGTGCAGTCTCGTTGGCCGCGTCTGCTGTCAAGCCCGGCGATGCAGTGATCGTGTCGGGAACGCTTGGCGATCACGGTGTGGCCGTGATGGTGGCTCGGGGCGATCTGGCTTTGCATGCAGATGTCGGCTCCGACACCGCGGCACTGCACCGGATGGTCGCCGATCTGCTTGACGCTGTTCCGGATACCCGATGGCTGCGTGACCCGACCCGTGGAGGTGTCGCTTCTGCTTGCAACGAGTTAGCCATGGCCTGCGGGTTGGGCGTGCAACTTGATGAGGCTTCACTACCGGTGTGGCCCGAGGTCGCCGGCGCCTGTGAGTTACTAGGCCTCGACCCGCTCTACATAGCCAACGAGGGCAAGATGCTTGCCGTAGTCCCCGCCGTCTCAGCGACCCGAGCTGTCCAAGCCCTCCGTCAGCATCCCGAAGGCGTCGATGCCTGCATAATCGGCAAGATCACCGATCAACATCAAGGATTGGTCACGATCCGCACCGGCTTCGGCGGCACTCGCATAGTCGACATGCTCGTAGGCGACCCCCTCCCCCGCATCTGTTAACGCCGCTTGGCGTACTCGGGTCCACTTACGGGTGCCGGTGACGTCTGCTTGCTTGAGTGAGTATGAGCTAGAAAAGGTTGCTGTGTCTTGCATACCAGCAACTTGGTACTCAGTTCTTTGCGAACCCGAGTCTTGGCCACACTCAACAGGACAGAGCCGAGATGTCTAGCGCGCTCGCCGTAGCGAGGCGGCCGGAAGTGCCCGAACCCGGCCAGGTCGTCGAGGTTCGAGGCTCAACATGGGCAGTATCCAACGTCCGGTGCCAGGGACTCCCTCGCAGCTCGGCGGACGAGCGGTCGCCAGGCCTCTCGCATGTGGTCGACTTGCAGTCACTTGAGGAGGGCCGACTCAGCGAGCAGCTAGCTGTTATATGGGAGCTTGAGGTTGGGCACACAGTCACCCCAGCCCAAGGCTTGCCAGAGCAAATCAACCCCAATACCTTTGATGACCCAAATCACTTAGCCGCGTTCGTCGATCCGAAGCGCTACCAGGCACCGTTCTGGTCGGGCATCAACATTGAGGCCTACCAACTTGAACCGTTGCGGCGAGCGCTTCAGGCTCCCCGAACAAACTTGCTGCTGGCCGACGATGTTGGGCTTGGTAAGACCATCGAAGCAGGTTTGGTCATCCAGGAGTTGTTGCTTCGCCATCGTGCCCGGACCGCAATTGTGGTCTGTCCGCCGAGCCTGTCGCTCAAGTGGCAAGACGAGATGCGAGAGAAGTTCGGTCTTGAGTTCACGATCGTCAACAGCGAACTGATGGCCAAGGTACGCCGCAGCCATGGACTCCACGCCAACCCATTTTTGATGTATCCGCGTGTGATCGTGTCGATGGCGTGGCTGCCACAGGCTCGAGCGCAACGTCTGATGCGATCTGTCTACTCACAGACAGACAACCCCAAGTCGGCCAAGCAGTTCGCGTTTGACATCCTCATAGTTGACGAAGCACACCATGTAGCACCGTCAAGCCCGGCTGCAACATCTCGTGGGCGCGGCTACGCAGTCGACACCCAGCGCACCGTCGCAGTTCGTCGGCTCGCCGACAGATGTGAACATCGGCTGTTCCTGTCTGCAACACCTCACAATGGTCATCCCGAATCGTTCACAGCACTGCTTGAGATGATTGACTCGCAGCGTTTCAAGCGGGGTGCTCAGCTTGACTCCCGAGCACTTAAGGACGTGACCGTTCGGCGCCTCAAGCGAGAACTGGGCGCCAGGGGATTCAAGAGCCGCAAGGTTCAAACACTCCGGTTCACACCGCGGGACGACGAGCAAGCCATGTTCAAGCTGCTCAATCGGATCGTGACTGACAGCGCCAAACTGAACGACAACAAGGCAAGCGGTGACATTGTCACGATGCTTCTCAAGAAGCGCTTTTTGTCGAGTCCGTATGCCTTCGGCATGACGCTCCGCCACTACCGCAGTGCCCGAGATGGGCGCGGCCTGACCGACAACAGCTACGACGAGTTGTTTGGTGAAAGGCAGGCTGATGACGAGGAAGGACTGTGGGAGCAGTTCGAATCTCAACGGCTTCGTGACTCGAAGAAGTCGAACCCGCTTCGGGGTGCCAAGTCAGGTGAACTCGGGACGCTGGCCAATTGGGGGCTAGACTATGAGAGTAGCCCAGACTCCCGGCTCGACAAGCTGATTGAGTTTCTTGATGGCGTCTGTCGTTCCGAGGGCTCGGACTGCTCGAACGAGCGAGTCGTGGTGTTCACCGAATACGCGCACACCGTTGAATGGCTTGAACGGGTGTTGAGGCAACAGGGTTACGCAGGTGTCCTTGCTGTCATCCAGGGTTCAACTGACCCCGAAACTCGCGAGTTGATCCGTGCGCGTTTCACTGAAGATCCAGCCAAGGAGCCAGTGCGGGTGTTGCTCGCTACCGACGCTGCCGGCGAAGGCATTGATCTACAAACGCACTGCTGCCGGCTCGTCAATTTCGACATCCCGTTCAACCCTTCTCGCTTAGAGCAACGCATCGGTCGTATTGATCGCTATGGGCAGACTCGGGAGCCGCAGGTCTTTCACTTCGCTCCGACTCACACCGCGTCGACATACACGGCCGATGCCGACTTCATGGCGCGTATCGCTCGGAAGGTTGCCAACGTTGAACAAGATCTCGGATCTGCCAATCAGGTGCTTGGCGAGGAGATCCAGCGTCACTTCGGATCACACACGAACGCGACACGCAAAGCGCGCAGGGTCGATCCGAACGAGGTGATCAATGATGCCCTTGCAGGTGGTATCAAGCTAAACGCTCAGCTAACACGACTTGAACAGGGCTTTGACGCTTCACGCAGACAAATGCATCTCGATCCTTTCAATCTGCGACGAGTAGTTGACACTGCTCTTCACCTTGATCACCAGTTACCGCTGATCGCAACGGAGTATGACGCAGATGATGTCCATGGTGAGGGCGAGGCGGTCAAGATCTTTGGCGTCCGACCTTGGTCGGGGAGGTGGCAGGACACACTCAAGGGTCTCGCCACAAGACTTCAACTGGAGATCCCCCGTCCAATCACGTTCGATCCAGCTGTTGCCCACGGACGTAGCGATGTGGTGTATGCACACCTCGGTCATCCGATTGTGCAGAGATCGCAGCGCATGCTGCGCAGTTTCTTGTGGAGTTCGGCATCCCCGCTGAACCGGCTGACTGCCGTCGTTGTCGAGGGCCTTCCGGAGTCATTTGTTGCTGCTGTAACCCGTATGGCGCTTGTGGGTCGTGGTGCTATCCGGCTACACGAGGAGATCTTCCTTGCCGGGGTGCGTCTCGGAGGTCGGGGCACAAGAGTCATGGCCGAAGCCAAAGCGGAAGCCGCCTTGGATCGTGCCCTTGATGCTCCCCGGCTCCAGCTTGCCGATCAAGCACTGATCGACCAGCTCTGCAATATGTGGAACCAGCCTGGTTCGGCGCTGCGATCACAAGTAGAGACGTCAATGGAGCGGCGCGCTGAGCGACGCCACAGCAAGGTGCTTCAGGAACTTGAAGACCGCAAGCGTTCTGACGCTGAACGGGCTCGTGGAGTCTTCAAACACTTCCGGCTCAACTTGGAGGAGTCGATCGAGCAGTTGACTCGAGACCTACTCGACGCCGAGACGACCCTCTTCTCGATTGACGCAGCGGACCAGCATCGTCAACGCCGCAGGGACATCGAATCGATGCACGGCCGACTTGAGCAACTAGACGAGGAGGAGACGCGTGAACTTGCGGCCATCGCAGATCGTTACGCCGAGGTCAAGCCTCACACATCTGCGGCGGCGCTGGTGTTTGCGTTGACGCCCACTGATGCTCAGGCGTGGGCAAACTGATGCCACGTCGAACTAGCACACGCCGACGTCCCACGACCGCGAACTCGGCTGAGATGCACCGTCGGTGGCTCGAACTAGTCGATATCGAAGGGCCGTTCCTGGCGATCGCTCCGTTGAAACGGGTCTGGCCAAACGGGATGCCGAACTTCCGTTCCGACTACCGGGAACGCATTGAAACGCTGAACGACGCTCGCCGGGACTTTGAGGCTGCCTGGGAGAAACTGGATCGCAAACCCGAGAGCGAGACAGCCCAAGGTGCCTTTCGCACCCAGCGTGACAAGTGGGTCGAGACGGTGCTCCGAGATGTCATCGGGTGGGCCGACTCGTTGCGATGGGGCCCAGTGGCCGGGGTTGTCGATGCCCAGTCGCCGAACCGGGCCGTCCGAATTAGCGCTCAGGCAGCGTTGGTTGGGGCCGACGGCCCTGCCGCGCTCGTGCATGTCGTCGACGCTACGGAGTCCTTGCGACAGACACCGAGAGACCTCTGGGCTGCTACACCGGTTGACCGCCTCGATCACCTGCTTCGCAAGAACGATGTCGACATTGGTGTGGTGACCGACGGACGCTGGTGGGGTCTGGTGTGTGCGGGCGAGGACCGGATGACGGCTTCGGGAGTGGTTGACGCGCTCACCTGGACCGAAGAGCCCCAAGTTCGGGACGCATTCTTCACGCTGCTTGGTCGCCTGTACTTGATCGGTGGCGATCCAAGTGAACGCCTTCCCGTGTTGTTTGCCGAGTCGGTGGCAGCGGCCGAAGAGATTACCGAAGCGCTTGGCGTTCAGCTTCGCCGTGCAGTGGAACTTCTGATCCAATCGTTCTCGGAATCAGCCGCGGAAGCCAGGCGAAGGGGACAGCCGGATCCGTTGCCAGCAGACGGCCATGAAATTTACGAAGCGGCTGTAACCGTGATGATGCGCACCGTGTTCCTGCTATTTGCCGAAGAACGCGATCTGTTGCCGTCGGGTGACCTTTTTGAGCAGGGATACGGCATCTCGGGCGAGTTGAATCGCCTCGAAGAGCGTGAGCAGGCAGAGTCGGAGCAGGCTCTGGATGCAACTTCGATGACCTGGCACCGGCTGCTCGCTACCAGCACCGCCCTCTTCGGTGGTTCAACGTTTGAGGGTTTGCGTATGCCCGCCTATGGCGGCTCACTGTTCGATCCGTCTCGCGCGTCGTTCCTTACTGATGTCAGCGAACGGGGGGCTCTTGCGGTCACGGTCTCTGACCGTGTAATGCTGCACATACTGCGTTCGCTGCAGATCGCCACGGTAAAGGGCGAGGCCCGCCGTATCTCGTTTCGCGATGTTGATGTGGAGCAGGTCGGTTACATCTACGAGGGTCTCCTTGGGTACACCTGCAAGCGTGTTGAGGAGCCCTTTGTCGGACTGATCGGCAAGGAGGGCGCGGAGCCAGAGATGCCGCTATCGGCCCTGGAGACACTCGACGCTGACCGAGACAACCTCAAGCAGGTCGCCAAAGCAATAATCGCCTGGGTCAAGGTAAATCAACCGGCGGCGAAACCTCTAACTGTCGCGGCTCTAGCCAAAGCGCACGGCACACGCGATCTGGCTGCTGTGAGCGCTATGGCTCAAGTTGTTGGCGACGACGAGGACCTGAGGGAGCGGCTGCGTCCATGGCTCGGACTGATTCGCAACGACCTGCGGGACCGTCCTCTCATAGTCGTAGAGGGCGACCTGCTTGTAAGCGAGACTCCGTCCCGACGCAATGCAGGAGCCACTACACCCCAAAGTCGCTAGCGGAAGAGGTAGTGCTGCACGCCCTTGAGCCGCTGTGTTACGCGCCGGGCCCATATCAGACGGCCGATAACTCCACGTGGGAGTTGAAGTCGTCGGACGAAATCTTGGATTTGAGAGTCGCAGACATTGCGTGCGGCTCCGGTGCCTTCCTTGTTGCCGCTGCTCGTTATCTCGGGCAACGTGTCGTCGAGGCGTGGATCCGGGAAGGCTCAGCCAACACTCAGACTCGAGGATTAGAGCTTCGTGCGATCCGGGAAGTCGTCGCTAGCTGTCTCTATGGAGCCGACATCAATGCGATGGCTGTAGAGATGTGCAAGTTGTCGCTGTGGCTTGTGTCGCTTGATCGAGACCTACCGTTCTCGTTTGTAGACGACAAGGTGTTTGTAGGTAACTCACTTCTGGGACTCACGAGCCTCGACCAGTTGCGAAAGCTGCACATCTATCCGGATCGAGCACCACCCGGTCGGCCGTTCCCGCTCTTTGATGTCAAGATCGGGCCGATTATCCGTAAGGCATCAAGACTTCGGAGCCGGTTGGCTACCGAGATCAGTGAGAGTGATCCAGCACGAAACAGTTCCGCAAAGAACCGCCAACTCAAGGAGTTGCACGAAGTCACAGCAACCCTTCGCACGATTGCCGACGGTGTCATTGCTGCCGGTCTCCCGCTCGGAGGGAAGCCAACGAAGAAGCTTGACGAGCGTTACATGACACTCCGGCAGTTGATTAAGGATGGCATGAGATCACAGAACACAGAATACAGAACACAGATCACAGAACACAGAACACCTTACAACGATACCACAGGTCGTACTAAGCTAGATAACTTCATCAAACAAGGTCTCACACCTACTGTTGAGACTTACTACAAGCGATGGGTACCGCTGCATTGGGTGCTTGAGGCACCAGATGTCATTGTCGACCGAGGCGGCTTTGATGCAGTAGTAGGGAACCCGCCATTCTTAGGCGGCAAGAAGGTCTCACCGGCCACGGGCAAAGAGGTGCGCGAGTGGTTAATGAGCGTGATCGCCAACGGTGTCCGGGGAAGTGCTGATCTGGTTGCCTTCTTTTTTCTTCGAGCAGCCTCGCTCCTGGGAAGGAATGGAGTGCTGGGCCTAATCGCGACAAACACGGTCGCGCAGGGAGCTACGCGACAAGTCGGGCTTGATCAGATGCTCAATCGTGGGTTCCAAATTGTCCGGGCAAACCAAAGCCGCTCCTGGCCTGCAGCATCAGCGAATCTACAGTTCTCGGCGGTGTGGGGCACAGGAGCCACCATCTCCGGCAAAGCAGTAAGAGATTGCGATGGAGTGATGACCTCATGCATCTCCTCATTGCTCGAGCCGCAATCAGGAGAAATGGGACTACCGTTCGCATTAGCTGAGAACGCACGCCGGGCTTTCATTGGTGTATACATGAACGGAACAGGCTTTCGGGTTCCACGTCACGTCGCATCACAGATGATCGAGTCAGACCCGAGAAACAGAAGAGTGCTATTCCCGTTCTTAAATGGGAAAGACATCAACAGGAGTTCTGATCATGCCGCTAAGGAGTTCGCAATTGACTTCTTCGGTATGGAACTTGCTGAGGCCCGTACTTATATTGAGCCGATCCATTGGATTGAAGAACGAGTTCGTCTTCATCGAGAGTTGCTTGTGAATAAACCAAAGGTCCGGCAGCGTTGGTGGCGTTACGAACGAGATGGTATAGCCCGACGACGGGCAACTTCCGAACTTGACGTTTCGCTCGCTATTGCGTTAACGAGCAATACATTGATGCCGACACAGATTTCGACTGAGCACGTGTTCAGCCACTCAGTTGTTGTGTTTGCTACCAGCCTCCATTCAGATCTGGCGATCCTGTCATCGTCAACGCATCATGTGTGGGTCGTCCAATATGCTTCAACACTCGGTGCTGGTATTCGCTACACGCCCTCGAGTGTCTTTGAGACTTTTCCGCGACCGGGAGCTACGGAGTGGCTGGAGTGGATAGGGCAGACTCTTGATACAGAGCGGCGTGAGATTATGTTGCGGCGTGATCTGGGGTTGACGAAGCTCTACAACCTCGTTAATGATCCTGAAGTCGGCTCTGACTCTGATGTTGGTCGCATGCGAGACATTCATGTTGAGTTGGATATGGCGGGTCATGGATGCTTATGGCTGGTCGGATGTGCCGCTTGATCATGGGTTTCGCACCTACAGGAGCATGCGGCGCTGGACTGTCAGTGCTGAGGCGCGGATTGAGATACTTGATCGGCTTCTTGAAGAGAATCACCGGCGCGCAGCACTTGAGAAAGCGGTCGCAGTCAAGCCGACTTCCAACAAGCGACCCCCAAAGTCTCGGTCGCATGGCACAAGCGGGTTGTTCTCATGAGCAGAACAGCACAGACATCGGGACCACGTAACACCTACAAACTGAGCCACGAACTAGACGGCTCGTCGTATGCGGTTCGTGAGAATCTTGTTGACATTCTTGAGCGTGAACTCCTGGGGCCAATTGACGGGCCCGAGGAGGAACTGCCATTGAGCCCGAAGTCCCTCTATCTCGTCGGGCACATTGCTCCGGTCAAACTGAGCTCGAAGCCGTCAGATTTCGATGTGGAGGTCGAGGACGACTCAGAACGGGGGCGACCTGATTGAGGTTGACGAGTCTGGTGATGAAGTTCAGCACGCCTCGGGTCTCACTGCTTCAGCAGCTGATGAGCCCGGAGCGGACGCCCAGGACGACGATGCCGAAGACCGGGCACCCCAACACGGGTTGCTCATTCCCGCATCGATGGGTCTGCGCTTTCAGGTGCCGAGTGATCTCGAGGGCTTCACGGTCACGGCGTCATGGGGGACATACCAGTCGTTCGCAACGGGCAGATTCACCAAATCGGAAATACCGATCCGTCATTACCGACGCACGCCGGTTGAGGAGAAGTGCTCGATACGTCTAGCTGAACTAAGACCTGGGAACACCAAGACCATCTCGTTGCAAGGCGATGTCTGCCTCCGAGTCGATCGATATGACGATACGCAGTTTGGGCGAATACTAATCGAGATCGCTCTGTGCAATGACCGTGTGACTCCCCGGCCGATCCCGGTCAGCATGTGGATGTTCCAAACCAAACTGCGAGTCGATGCCGGTGGGGACGAAGTGTTCTTGCCGGTGCGCGACGCACTCAAGCAAGACAGGCGAGAAGAGGACGACGAACTCAGCCGACTACAGCTGCAATACCGGAACCGTCTGGAGTACGCGATCGGCCGTACCTGCTCAGTTGATTGGGTTGTCAGGGAAGGCGCTCGTCGCGCCACCGAGGTCTCCACGACCTGGCTCCCTGTGGCGGAGATACCACAAACGCGGGCACGATCGATAACCGGTGCATTGCTATCGATGGATGCTCTCTCAACTGCGACACCAGATGAGCTTCGTAGCGGTCTTGAGCCATTGATTTCCGGATATGGCAAGTGGCTTGACGAACAAGACGAGGCGGCGCCGAAACTCCCGGAGCACCTGGCCGGAACCGCCGAGGGAGCCATTTCGGAGGCAAGGATCGCTCACCAGCGGCTGCTTGATGGGCTTGAGTTCCTGACGACAAACGCGGAGGCACTTCGATGCTTTCGCTTCATGAATAGCGTGATGCGGGATCAGCAATACGCCTCAGAGATTGTGACCGAACGCTCCGCTGACTCATCGCTCAGTGCTGACGACGCCCGCCAGTTGGTGCATGCCAAGGGTCAAGCGGTCGCCTCATGGCGACCCTTCCAGCTTGCATTCATTCTCATGCAGTTGCGTGCCTTGACTGAGTCGACGACACCGCGACGCAGCGTCACACACAGCTCGCGCGTCGAACTCTTGTTCTTCCCAACGGGCGGTGGCAAGACAGAGGCCTACCTGGGTCTAGCTGCATTCACGTTTGCGATCCGAAGGCACCAAGGAGTCGTTGAGTCGGCTGACGGCCCTCTTGATGGCCGCAGTGGAGTTGGCGTGTTGATGCGCTACACGCTGCGACTGCTCACAGCGCAGCAATTTCAACGCGCCGCTGCCCTGGTTTGCGCTGCCGAACTGCGGCGACGCCGGGATGAACCCACTTGGGGCACCGAACCGTTCCGCATCGGGCTCTGGGTAGGTACGGCCGTGAGCCCGAAGCGCTTTGAAGAGGCCAGAGAGCAGGTCGCAAGTGCCAAACAGCACGGCGCTTACCGGCCAACTGCTCTGCAACTTCAACGCTGTCCGTGGTGTGGGACCGAGATCAAGGCTGCAAACATCACGGCTGAGCCCACGCTGAGGCGGCTGCTGGTGTACTGCGGCGACGAACTAGCGCGGTGCCCGTTCTCCAAAGGCGGAGGCGTCCCTGAGGGCTTGCCGGTGCTAACGGTCGACGAGGAGATCTACCGACTCGCGCCCACATTTGTGATCGCCACAGTTGACAAGTTCGCTCGGCTGGCTCGGGAAGGTCAAGCCGCATCACTGTTCGGCTACGTGCGAAATTACTGCGGGCGACACGGCTATGTGCATCCCGACTACGAGCCCTGCGCAATCAAAACTGATCACAGGGCCTCAGGCGGCTATCCAAGTGCCGCGGTGCGACCGGTACAACGGCTGCGGCCGCCGGATCTCATCATCCAAGACGAGCTGCACCTAATCACGGGCGCGCTTGGAACGTCGGTAGGGCTATTCGAAGTAGCAGTTGAGGTACTCTCGTCGTGGCAGAAACCCGATGGTCAGCCCGTGAGACCGCTGCTCGTGGCATCGACAGCCACAGTCCGGAACGCTTACGAGCAGGTGCGAGGCCTTTATGGTCGAGGGGTCGACATCTTCCCGTCGCAGGTGCTTGATGTGGCTGACACCTACTTCTCGCAGGAGCTTCCCATCGACCGGGACAATCCCGGACGCCGCTACATCGGGGTTAGTGCCCAAGGTGTGCGCCTAGCCAGTTCAGAGATCCGCATCGCCGAAGTTCTGCTGTTGGCCGGACAACTGTTGTTTGACCGCGCCGATGTAGCTGCCGACCCCTATATGACGCTCGTTGGCTACTTCAACACCATTCGGGAACTGGCTGGCATGGCACGGTACGTGGCCGATGACGTGCAAACTCGGGTGAAGCGTCCCCGTCAGAGTTCGGGGTTCCCTTCTCGCCTTGGCACCAACTTTGGACGGCTCAATCTCGGCGAGTTGACATCGCGTGTCGCGTCCTCGGAGGTCAGCAAGGCGCTGTCTCAACTCGGAACTGAGTTTGATCCCAAGTGGGACACCACCGCGGCGAACCGCCGCAGGATCGATGACTTCAACTCTCGCAAGACGCTGGCAAGGCGAACAGATCCGCCCTATGACGTGATGCTTGCGACTTCTATGTTGCAGGTGGGCGTAGACGTGCAGCGTCTCGGGTTGATGCTGGTTGTGGGTCAGCCCAAGAACACGGCTGAGTACATTCAGGCCTCCTCGCGGATCGGTCGAGATGCCACGAACCGACCGGGACTCGTTGTTGCACTCGGCAACTGGGCACGTCCTCGTGATCTAGCTCACTTCGAGCAGTTCCGGCACTACCACGAGACCTTCTACTCACAGGTTGAGTCACTATCCGTCACTCCCTACTCGGCGACATCACTTGATAGAGGCATCGACAGCGTGCTCGTAAGTGCGGCGCGCGTAGCACAGGCCAGCCATCCCGGGGGTCTGTCGCCTGAGCGCCATGCTTGGCGAATCAGGGATCTTAGGTCGGATGTTGAAGCATTAGTTGAGCGGGTGAAGGCCCGTATAGACGCAGCTACGCAAAGTGAATCACATGCAAGCCAGCGGGCTGCGCACCTTTTGGCCAATCGCATTGACCGCTGGGACCAGCGTGACAGGTACGCACAGCAACGCCACCAAGAGCTTGTCTATGAACGCACTGGCAAGGGCAATGAGTTTCTGCCGCTGATTACCAGCCCCGAGAGTGCCAAGGCCGCCGCAGGTGACTCTCAACAAGCACCGTTCGTGATTGCCAACTCGATGCGTGAAGTGCAACCAGAGATCAACGTTCTCGTCAGCCCGCTTCCGGGCCGGCTGGTCACGCTAGACCCCGAAGACGCTCCCGAGTGGAGCCTCCCATCCAAGGACGAATCTTGATGTCAGCGGTCGAGGCAACTGCCACGGAGCGAGATGCGGCGATGTTGCACGATCCGAGCCAACGACTCGATCCTCTCGGAGATGCGGAAGACACCACCGTCAAGAGCCGGGCCAAGGTTGGATCCGCACGGCCGTCTACTTTGCTCTATACGTACGGGTCTGGCGCAATTCTGGATCTTCCGAACTTCTCGGTTATGCCGGCAGGTCTTGACGATTGGAACCGAATCTGGAAGCGTCGCGCCACGATCCCGACGATTGATGAGCCTCGCCTGCTTGATGTCGTGCGCCTTCACTTAGGGCCGCAGGTCGCTCAACTGCGGCCCTACCCATGGCAGCCAAAACTCGGTTGGGGTGGGGCCGAGGGAACAGACCTAGGTGTCCCGGCACGAGTCTTTCCGCAGTGGCTCCGCTGTACCGGGTGCAACTACCTCGGGCCACTCTCGAGGTTCAGGTACAAGAACGAGCATCCTTACCGCCCTGATCTTGCGCGCTTCACTCACGAGAACTGCCCCGGCCACAAACGGGGACGTAGCCGAAAGACGCAGCGCTTTAGCCCGGCAGTTCCGGCCCAGCATCTGCTGACATGCGCGAACGGACACCTTGACGAGTTTCCGTACACCCTCTGGGTTCACCGCGGCAAGCGTTGCTCTAAGGCTGCCCAGCCCGACATCAAGATGAAGGATGCCAATGTCGGAAAGGGTGTCGGTTCGATCATTACGTGTTCCGCCTGCGGTGCGAGGCGCGGCATGGCTGAGGCTCAAGGTCGAGCAGGTCGGTCAAAGTTGCCTCAAGCTTGTCGAGGTCGGCATCCGCATCTGAACGCTTTTGACGCTTCATGTGATGCGCAGCCGGCTTTGATCATGATGGGAGCGTCCAATGTGTGGTTCTCTTCCACGCAGTCGATCATTGTCATGCCACGTACCAGCGCTGATGAGAAGGCACTGCTCATTGAGGCTCTCCGCACTGGATTCGAAGCCGAGGAGCTCGCGGAGGTCGAGGACAACCCAGCGGTAATTCGAATACTTGCAAAGGCGAAGGGCATTGATGTCGCTGCCCTGCGTGACGCCGATTTGATTAGCGCTGTGTCACAGGTGCTTGCACCGGCCGAGTCGGATGAGGAGCGCCAGAGGCGTCGCGAGCAGTGGGATCCTGTTGAGCTGCTCGTCCCAGAGTGGGATTACTTGCAGAAGCCATCGCGGTTTCCTCAGCAAGAGAACACAAGTGACCTGATGGTCACCGAACGACTGTGGTCAACGCAACTCCGTCGTGAGATCACCCGCGTTGTGGCTGTCAACAAGATGAAGAAGGTCAATGCCGTGCTGGGGTTCACTCGCCTTGATGACATGAACCGAGCGGGCGACCTCGGCAGCCGCTTGGTGAAGTTGACGCGCGACGGCCGATCCAAGTGGGTGCCCGCTACCGAAGACCGAGGTGAAGGGATCTTCCTGCAACTTGACCTCGATGCGGTAGAGCATTGGGAACACGAGGTGCTTCAGTCACAGTTGTGGAACAAGCATCGCCAGGCACACCATCGCAACTTCAGTCGCCGCTTCTCCGACACTGCCGAGGAAGTCGACCCTGACGAGCGTCTACCCGCCCCCCGCTACTGGCTGTTGCACACACTCGCGCACTTGCTGATTCGTGAGATGGCCATGTTCTGTGGATACGGCGCTGCCAGTCTCACGGAGCGGATCTACGGCTGGCGTGAGACTTCTGAGCGCGACGCTGCTGCAGGCCTGCTGATCTGCACGACCGCGTCCGATAGCGAAGGGACGCTGGGTGGGCTCGTTGCTCTCTCTGAGCCAAAAGAGCTCCAACAGCTTGTCGATGGTGCCCTTCGGCGCGCGGCGCGTTGTTCGTCCGATCCGGTCTGCGCAATGCGTGTTCCGAGTGACCCCGAGGACTTCCTTCATGGCGCTGCATGCCATTGCTGCAGCTTTGCCTCGGAGACCTCGTGTGAGCGAGCTAACCGGTTCCTTGATCGCCGCATGGTGTTGAACCTGCCGACGTCGAGCGGTGAATCGGATCTTGGCTTCTTCGGCGATGTTGATGTCTGGTGATGCCTTTGAGGCGCTAACGCGATTCCTGACTGCCAGGGAGGCAACCGCGCTTGCGGTGCGACTGCAAAGTGGCGACCACACCTCGGCTGCACTCCGAGAGATCAGCGCGGCACGCCGGCTCGAAGCCAAGCGACTAATGGCGTCTGCTTCCCTTGGGCGTTACAATGTTTCGGTGTCCGCTGCGGTGATGCAATCGATCGCTGGTGCGAAGTCGTCACGTCTCGAACTCACTCCTGTGTGGACAATGCCTGGCAACGAAGCAACGTCGGGCCGCTTGACCGGCGAGTTCTACCGGCTGATCCAGCAGGCTCGCCTGTCCGTGACCTGTGCCACCTACAACTTCGAGACAACGTCCAAGATGTGGACTGTTCTCGCCGAAGCCGGTGAGCGGCCGGGTGTCGTTGTCACCGTCTACGCGGATGGAAGCGTCGCAGATGAAGAAGCGGTAAGGGCCAACCTGGGTCACGTCAATGTGTATTGCTCGACGCACTTACCGGACGGGACTCAGGTGCGCAGCCACGCAAAGTTCGTCGTGATCGACCACGCCATGACTCTCATTACCAGTGCCAACTTCTCCTTTAGTGCCGAACATCGAAACATCGAACTCGGCCTAGTCATCCATGACCCTGCACTAGCTGACTCAATCGAGTCGACCATGGCATCCAAACACAACACCCTCTACAAACTCATCACCTAAATGAGTTGCCTTCTACGGGCCGAGGAGGGCGGCGGGTACTACTGCTATTCCATCTCGGTCGCGGTAGGCGTACCGACCTGTTGTCACGATTACGGCATCGGCGAGGTTGTCGCCGAGTTGATGTCTAAGCCAGCGGAGGTGACTGGTGTCGGCTTGCTTGGCTACGGCTGACAACTTCACTTCAATGGCAACAACCTGTCCTTCCTTCTCCACAATCAGATCGACCTCTTGCCGGTCTCCCCAACTTCGGAGATGACTCACATTGGCTCTGGCGGCCTGGGCATACACCCGGACGTTGAGCGTTACCAGCGACTCGAACAACGCTCCGAGCAGTGGCCCCGAACCGGCAAGCCGGGATAGACGCTTATCAGGGGACAGCAGTCTCGCACCAGTCGCACCCATCAACCGTGCCGCAAATGCCGGATCGGCGAGGTGATGCTTCGGTCCTCGCTTAAGACGTCCGAGAGGGCGACCCACCGGCCACCAAGCCGGAAGCGGATCGACCAGCCACATCGCTTCGAGCAGGTCGCGGTACGCCGCAGTCGTGGTTCTGGCGGGTTTGTCGGCCTCCCCACCGGTGGCGGCATCTCTGATGGTCTCGTATTTGGCGGTTGTAGCCGTCGCGGCCGCGTAGGCAGAGAGCCAGCGACGCAGAATGCCGGGGCGTCGCACCCGATAGCCCATTAGCGCTAGGTCATGTTCGACAGCCCGATCCAGATATCCGTCGAGTGAAAAGCGCAGGCCGGCCGCGCTAAGTCGGCGAAGTCCGGGGAAGCCTCCAGACATGATCTCGTCGACATAGTCCTCGAGCCCCTCGTCTGTCTCGCCGTCGATGGGGGGACGGTCACCCTGCAGCAACGCTCCGATGCTCACCGTTGGTTTGCCGACACCGCGCTCGGCCAAGCTCATGGGCCGCATTCGTAGTGTCACGATGCGACCTGCTCCTGAGTGTGTGGGAGGTGTCTCGGGTGCCGTCGATCCAGCGAGGAGAAAGCTGCCAGGTGGTGCGCCTCGATCAACAGCGCGGCGTACCAGGTCCCACGATGGCGGGTAGCGCTGCCACTCGTCGATGAATACCGGTGGCTCGCCGCGCACCAACTTGGACGGATCGGCTTCGACGAGCGCAAGTGTCTCAGGATCATCGAGGTCGTAGGTCGTGCGAGCCCACCTCGACCCAGTCCAGGTTTTGCCGACGGCTCGGGGACCTTCGATGCTGATTGCGGGCAGGATCGACAGTAACTTCTCGAGTTGGTCATCTACGACACGGTGCTGGTATTCCGTTTGCGGTCTGAACCTCATAGCGGACCTGAGCTAACCGTTCTCAAGTTCCAGCCTTAGAGGTGCGCGGTGCTCTACGCTGCAATTCCACACCCCTATACACTACATATTCTCAGCTCTCTACGCTGCAAATCCACGACTTCCTACGCTGCAAATCCTCGCGCTTCTACGCTTTGGATTGGACGGTTCCTGTGCTTCGGATTGGACGCTTTCTACGCTTCGGATTGGACGCCTTGTGATGGGCTATTGGCCGACAACTGCTTAAGGGATTGGCTTGGCTGGATGGTGCGAAGTGGTGCAGTCATCTAGCAACATGGGAGTTGTGTCCGCCCCTTGGTCGAACGGCTCCGCTGAAGCGAACTCCCAGTCGGGCACACCGCTTGGATTTTGTTCCGGCGGACTCGTTGGCAACGTTGTTGATGTGCGAGTCGGCAATCGTGCATCACGCCTTTCGGATCGACATCGTTGGGGGAGCGGAGATGGCTGTTAGGGCTGGAGTGCTGCGGTGCTTGCTAGCTGCGGTGCTCTTTGGTGCTTCTGCGCCTGCGGCTTCTGAGCTCGCGGGTGATGCCCCGTCGCTGGTGCTGGCCGGGCTGTTGTATGTGGGTGCAGGTCTTGCAGTCATCCCGTCGGTGGTTCGCTCACCCCCAACTTTGGTGGTACTCAAGCGTGACTGGAGACCTGCACTGGTAGCCGTGATAGCGGGTGGCGCGGTTGGCCCTGCGTTGCTCGTTGAAGGCTTGGCTCGAGCCCCCGCGGCTACTGCTTCAATCTTGTTGAACCTTGAGTTGGCTGCGACCGTTCTGCTGGCGGCGACGATCTTTAAGGAATACCTCGGCCGGCGCGTTGTCTTGGGGGCTGCACTTGTAACCGGAGCGGGTGTGATTCTGACCTGGCAACCCGGAGCGACACTCAGTTTCGGCGCGTTGCTGATTGCGGCGGCCTGCTGCGCATGGGGCATTGACAATGGTGTTACAGCCAAGATTGATCAGCTGAGCCCCGAGCATGTCGTCCTTCTCAAAGGCTTCGTTGCAGGCACTGCAAACCTGGCTTTGGGCCTCATGGCCGCGGGCGGTGTTACCGACATAAGCATTGGTCAGGTACTGAGTGCGCTGGTAATCGGTGCGTGGGGATATGGCGCATCGATCGTCTTGTGGGTGAAGGGTGCCCGCGATCTTGGTGCTGCTCGGGGCCAAGTCATCTTTGCGGCTGCGCCATTCATAGGTGCATTGATCGCTTGGGTCGTGCTCGGTGAGCCGGTCACGATCGCTCAGATCATCGCCGTAGCGATCGCAGCTACTGGGGTCGCAGTCTCGATCGAGTCTGCTCACAGTCATGAACACTCTCATGAGGAGATGGAACACGACCATGAACACACTCACGACGACGAACACCACGCACACTCTCACAACGGCTCCGATGCAGGCCGCCACTCACACATGCACAATCACCGCCGTGTAGTTCACAGCCATCCCCACGTCCCCGACCTACACCACCGCCACCGCCACAACCCCTGATCACCGGATCCGGAGGCTGATCTCGCTTGAGAAGTTTGTAGAGTCTTGCCATATTTGGAGCAATTTGAGGCTCAACGCGTTATCGGCAAGAGTTCTTGAGAAGGCGAAAGTTCACCTAGCGGCCGCGTCCAAGGCTGCAACTTTGGTCTAGGCGACGAGTGCCTCTTGGTTGGCATCCGAAGCGTGTTGGTGACGTTCTGACGGCACAAGCGTGACGCGATAATCCAGTGCGAATGCCAGGGCGACCACTGTGGACAGCGGCGGATCAGGTCTCTTCATGGTGAACAAATCGGTGACATCCTCGGGAGGAAGTTCAGCCTCTTCAGCCAGTTTTGCATCCGTCCAGTTTCGATCCTGCTGGCTCTGCTGCAACGTTCGTATCGCCTGGTCAAACTGTGAGGTTCGCTGCCATTCTTCCTCAACGGCACGGGCGTATTCTGGATCTTTGAGCAGCTGCGCAAAGTAGCGTTCTGCTCCGGTGCGCGGTGCGACCACGAAGGGCAAGCTAGCAATGGCTTGCGGTCGGGCTCGGTGAGTGTTCACCGTTTCAAGCACGTTGTTCGTTGATGGAACGTGGTCGGCGAGGTCAGAGTCTTCATCATTGAGTGATGTATGTACGACGACCTCAAGGTGGAGAGCAAACGCAAGTGCGACCACTGTGGAGAACCGGGGATCGGGTCTCTTCATGGTGAACAGGTCGGTCACGTCCTCGGGAGGCACTTCGGCTCGGTCAGCTAACTCGGTATCCGTCCAATTTCGATCCTGCTGGCAGTCGCGCAAGGCGCTGACAATCCGGTTGAATTGTAAGGTCTGTTGGCGAGAGGCCAGAAATGCCTGCCGATACTCGGGATCTTTTAAACGACGCTCAAAGTATCGCTCTGCTGCGGTAAGTGCTCTGGTCATATGGGAACGCTAACCGAGCGGCGACTCAATGGGCGATGAGTTGGGGAGAGTGATCGAGAAGACATTCGGTTAGGGAGTCGATGGCTGACCAGACTTTGGGGGCCGCCGACCGTGAGAGTGGGATTCCTTGGCGGTCGGCTGCTGCTAGGGCTGTGCTGGCGGGGATCGTCACATCAAGGGGCACGTTGTGTCGCTCGCACAACTGAGTCATCAGCGAGTGCTCGCCGGCTCGGAGTTTGTTCGCTACTCCCACAAAGGAATTGATGCCCAGATCGCGTGCTAGTGCGATCGTGCGGCGTGCTGTGATTACCGCTTTGACACTTGGCTCCATCACCAACACGAGAACATCGGCATGAGCAAGAGTTCCCCCCGAGCGACTCAGATGCTCGATGCCAGCCTCCATGTCCACGATGGTGTCGTCTACTTCAGTCTCGATTGCCTCGCCGAGCAGGCTGCGCACCGTGGCATGACCCCCACACGTGCATCCAGCGGCTGCCTCGGTCACCCGCAGCGCTGACATCACCGAGACCCCTGTGGGCGTTTGAGCCGAATAGTCAGACATTAACTCACCGACGGTCAGGTCACCCCGATGTCCGACAACAATCGAGCGAGGCACAACGGGCAGCGCTTCGGTCTCATCGCCGCTGAGTCCAAGCGACAGCCCAAGGTTGGGGTTGGAGTCGGTGTCCACTGCCAGAACACTCCGACCCCTGAGTGTCAGGGTTCGCGCTAACAGCGCACTCAGAGTTGTCTTGCCCACTCCACCCTTGCCAACAACTCCAATCTTCACTTCGCAACTCCTTGTCTTCTGTTTGGCCCGCGGTGCTCAGTTCAAGCGGGACTTCACTACGGGTCGAACCGTTGCGTTGACTACCCGGGTTTGGTTGGGGCGCGTGCTTAAGGCCAAACGCTAGCTGTCGGCCCGAAGGTGAGCCCGACCGACGGCTACCTGGCCTAGGGAGATGCCGCCGTCATTTGGGGGAACATGCCGGTGACGGATCACCTTGAAGCCTGCTGCTTGAAGGTCACCGACGGTGAGTTCCATGAGCCTGGCATTCTGAAAGACCCCACCCGAAAGCGCCACGGCCTCTAGTCCGGTCAGGTCACGGAGGCGCCGACTCACTTTGATCATCAGGTCACAAACCCAGCGGTGAAACGCCCCAGAAACATGAGCCACACTTTCTCCCGAAGCCAGATCACTCACTACTGCCTCGAAGAGTGGTGCGGTCTCGATCACGACCGGTTTGCTACCGGAAAGCTCTACTGGGTAGTTGCGAACGTCCGGCCCGGCCGCGTCCTCAAGACGGATCGCAGCCTGCCCCTCATACGTGATGTCGTCGCCGAGCCCACACAGCGCTGCCACCGCATCGAAGAGTCGCCCCATCGAGCTCGTTCGCAACGTCCGATCGCTTCGGCATAGTTCCAAGACAGGATCAACTTGGTCAGCGTGATCACCGCGTTTAGTTAGCCGAGCCATCACACCAGTATTCGCAAGGCTGGCTGAGTCGAGATGGGCCAGAGCCATCCTCCATGGTTGACGCACCGCTGCAGCACCCCCGGGCATCGGCACTGGTCGAAGGTGCGCCGCTCGCTCGTAACCGGACGCACTGCCGACGAGAAACTCGCCACCCCAGACGGTTCCGTCGGTGCCCCAACCGATCCCGTCAAATATGGCACCTATCACCCGGCCCCCATACCCAGCATCAGCAACGCAAGAGGCGAGGTGAGCGTGGTGATGCTGCACTCCAAGAGTTGGAGCTAGGTCACAACTCGTAGCGAACTTGGTCGAGAGGTACTCGGGGTGTAGGTCATGGGCCACCAGCTGCGGTTGATCGCCACTCAACTCCAGCAGTTCGGCAACGGCCACCTCAAACGCATCTAATATCTGAGGATTCGTCAGGTCACCAATGTGTACCGAAATGTGTGCCTGAGAGCCCAGCGAAACACAGACCGTGTTCTTTAGTTCAGCGCCCACTCCCAACACGACAGCACCATCGCCAGCAAGCGGCACCGGCGTTGGCGCAAAACCTCGAGCTCTTCGCAGCAACTGAAAGTCGCCAGCAACAACCCTGCCTACCGAGTCGTCCGCTCGCCGAACAATCCTGCGGTTGTGTCCAAGTACGGCGTCCGACACGTCACCGAGTTGGACGATCGCAGCATCATTGGCGGTGGTGATCGGTTCGCCTCGTCGGTTGCCGCTGGTACACACGAGCGGCACGCCCGCAGCCTTGGCTAGCAACGAGTGAAGCGGCGAAGCAGGCAGCATCACACCGAGCAGCGCCGTGTCGGGAGCAACGTTTGGCGCTACGGACGAATCCGCATGGCGCTGCGCCAGCATGATCGGCGTTTCAAAGCCAGCTAGGTGCTCGGCTGCTAGGTCGTTGAGCTGCACGACCTCGCGGGCAGCCTCCAGCGCGGCAACCAGCAGCGCAAAGGGCTTGTGCGGGCGATCCTTACCGATCCGCAGACGTTGGACTACCGAAGCGTCATCTGCTCGGCAAGCCAACTGGTACCCACCGACACCCTTGATCGCGACAATGTTCCCTGAACGAAGCAACTCGGCTGCTTGCGCAATCTCATCACCATCACCATGAACTCGAGGCTGCGAAGAACACACAGAAACGTTGGGCTTCACCCACAACTCCGGTCCGCAATCCGGGCAACACAACGCCTGTGCGTGATGACGCCGATCGCTGGGATCTCGGTACTCACGGTCGCAGGCTTCGCACAGTTCAAACTCCGCCATGGAGGTGCGTTCACGGTCGTATGGCAAGGCCTCGACCACCGTGAACCGTGGCCCGCAGTCAGTGCAGCAGGTGAATGCATACCCGAACCGCCGCCGAGCGGGGTCGGAAATCTCTCGTTGGCAGGGCGAGCAAATGGCTGCATCTGGCGGCGTGACAGCCGAGGTGAGCGCGGGATCACTCCGGCTTGGCTTGATCTCAAAGGTCCTCTCGTTCACAAGAGCAGCAATCCGAGTAGAAGTCACACTGTCGACCCGAGCTAGCGGGGGCGCGGCCCTCAAGACGTGCCGTTGGAACTCGTCGAGATTGGCTTCGGCACCCTGAATCTCGCACCACACGCCGGACGTGTCGTTTCCGGCGACTCCGGTTAATGACAAGCGCCGCGCTAAGCGGTGCAAGAACGGTCGGAATCCCACACCCTGAACCGTCCCTGTCACTGCTAGATGCCGCCTACTTACCATGTCGGACTTATCTGTACCACCATCTGAAGTTCGATTGACCGAAGGGATCCGCACGCCGTGTTGGCCTAACGGATAGCTAAGTCAGGGCGTCAATCTCGGTGCTGCCAGAGTCGCGTGCCGGAGCCAAAAAGGTCAAATGCCTTACCTATAATATATGCAATTTACATATACTATACTTGTACGAAAGCGCGTCGTTTGTCTACCGTCTCGGGGACTGCGCTCCCCCCGGTGTAGGTTGCTTGAGACCTTTTGGAGGTAAATGAATGCAACCGTTATTTCGATGTACGGCCATAGCTGCCATGTTGACGCTATTGGCGGTGTCATGCGGTGACGACGACTCCACAACGGAGGACTCTGCTGTAACTGCGAGTGATGAAGCGGTCGCCGACGCTTCATCATCAACATCCGACGACTCTTCAAGTGCTTCGGCAGAGCCCGACGCCGAAACCACCGACCCAACTGCTGAGCCTGAGATGGAACAGTCTCAAGCTGAGGAGCCTTCCGATGGCATGGAGGCCGAACCTGAGGAGTCTGAGGCGACTGAGGAAGAAACCACGGCGGCAACCGAACCTGAAGGCCCGCCCCGAGGTGGGACACTGGTCGTGGCCCTCTCAGACGATCCTGGTCACTTCAATCCGGGAATCACAACGGGATTCAACGTTCACGCCGTTACTGGTTCGCTATTCAACGGCCTCGTTGAAGTCGATGACAACGCCAACCCTCACCCCGATCTAGCTGAGAGTTGGGAAGTCAGCGAAGACAGCACCACCTACACATTCCACCTCGCAGATGGAGTGCGCTGGCATGACGGCACCGCCATGACCTCAGCGGATGTCAAGTTCACATTCGAAGAGATCTTGTTGAACTTCCACTCTCGAACCAAATCCGGTCTAGGTGGCATTCTCGAGTCAATTGACACGCCCGACGACCACACGGTCGTGTTCAGGTTCGCTCAGCCGTACGCGGCTCTATTGCAGCGACTCAACTCAACCGAGGCACCAATCTTGCCGATGCACATCTATGCCGGTGTTGAAGACATCCAGACAGCCGCGGCAAACCTCACACCGGTAGGAACTGGCCCGTTCGTGCTTGAGTCCTACGAGATTGACAACCAGATCACGATGGTGCGAAACGATGACTATTTCAAGGAGGGACTGCCCTATCTTGATCGGGTTGTCTTCCGGGTGATTCCTGATGCCAATACCCAGTTGTTGGCGCTTGAAGAAGGAGAAGTTGACTACATCTGGCGTGTTCCTGGTGCAGAGGTTGAGCGGCTCAGCGCGGACGACTCGATCGTGCTGCACAGTGTCAATAGTGGCCCTGGTGGTGGATTCTGCATCCCGACGTTGACGTTTAACCTTGATAGGGATGTCTTCAGTGACGTCCGCGTGCGTCAAGCGATCGCTCATGCCGTGAATCGCGACCAGTTGGTTGCCCAGGTGATCTTCGGTCAGGGTCGCGTCGCCACCGGCCCGATCAACAGTCAAATGGAGTTCGCCTACACCAGCGATGTCACGAATTATCCCTATGACATTGAACTTGCAAACCAGCTACTGGATGAAGCCGGATACAGCAGTGACGGAACACGATTTGAGATCGATCTGTTGCTGTTTAGCTTCGGCGTGTTTCCGAAATACGGCGAAGTCATCCGCCAGAATCTCGCCGAGGTGGGCATTGATGTTCAGGTAACGCCTCTAGATCGCAGTGCCTTCTTGCCCAAAGTCTTTGGTGAACGTGACTTCGACACCAACATCATCAGCTACTGCAACAACACCGATCCATCAATCGGTGTGAGCCGTATGTACATCTCGACCAACATCGGTGACATCCCGTTCTCGAACGGCGCCGGGTATGTGAATGCTGACATCGACGAGTTGTTCCATGCTGCAGCAAGCACCCCTGACGTGTCACAACGTGGCGAGCTTTACAGCGAGATCCAGCAGATCTTGACAGCTGAGTTGCCCTACCTGTGGCTAGTGGAGACCCAGTTCACGGCCGGATCACGTGCCGGTGTTGGTGGCCTCGCAGCCAACTCTGGTCACGTAGCCGAAGCCGCCTCGATCGACCAGTAACGCAATTCACACACGGCGGCCCGGCAGCGCAGTGATGTTGCTGCTGGGCCGCTAGATCATCCGGATCTCCCGGCAGAACCCGGTCTGACGAGAGAGTCGAAAGCGTAAAGGTGCTTCGCTACACGCTGCGGCGGTTGCTGCAAGCCGTGCCGCTAGTACTCGGTGCTTCGGTGCTGACCTGGATACTGATCCATGTAGCACCGGGCGATCCGATCGTGGCGCTCGCAGGCGAGGATGGTGACGCCGAGTACTACGCCATGATGCGCGAGCGATTCGGTCTTGACCGGCCTCTAGGCGAGCAGCTTCTTGTGTACCTGAGTCGTCTGGCGCAGGGTGACCTTGGATACTCCTACAGGCAGAACCGGTCCGCCGTTGATGTAATCGTCGAACAATTGCCGGCGACGTTGCTGTTGATGGTGCCAGCGCTATTGATCGCAGTATTCATCGGGATCGTCGCAGGCACAGCAGCAGCTGCCCGCAAGGACACGATTCTCGACAACGCAACCCGCACCATCACACTGCTCGGCCACACCATACCGGTGTTCTGGTTGTCGCAGGTGTTGCTGTTGCTGTTCGCTCTGCGCTTCGACTGGTTTCCCGTGCAGGGTCGCAACGATGCACGCGCGGGCTACGAAGGCTTGCGAGCTGTGCTTGATGTTGCTCATCACATGGTGCTTCCGGTGGTGGCGCTCGTGACGGTGTACGTGCCTCGGATCATGCGCGTGACGCGCGCCGCCGTAGTCGAGAACCTCGACGCCCTATACATACGCGCAGCACGCGCACGAGGACAGTCACGACGTTCCGCGCTGGTACGCCACGCTCTGCCCAATGCCCTGCTTCCGGTGGTGACAGTGATTGGCAGCCAGATCGGCTACATGTTTGCGGGCTCAGTGCTCGTTGAGACCGTCTTTGCGTGGCCCGGACTCGGTCGGATGTTGCTCAGCGCCATCTTGAGCCGGGACTACGCGATCATCACCGCGATGTTGCTGATGCTGTCGGTGACGATCATCGTGATGAACCTGATCACCGACCTGGCTTACTCACTGCTCGACCCCCGGGTTCGGCATGGCACCTAACCCGCTACCCACCGCAGTTCTCGGCGGTCGCTCCTCCATGGCCGGATCGTGGAGGCGGCTCGCCGCGAGCCCCATTGCCGTCGTTGGCCTCGTCCTTACTGCAACCTTCGTTGGGGTGGCCGCGTTGGCTGGTGTCATCTCACCGGGTGATCCGTTCAGGTTCGTTGGCATGCCGTTCGAGCCTCCGTCTAAGCAGCACTGGCTTGGCACCGACGACCTCGGTCGTGACGTGTTTGCTGGTGTGGTTCACGGTGCTCGCACCAGCCTGTTCGTAGGTGTCGCCGTTGCTGGTGCATCGCTGGTGATTGGCACCCTCGTGGGTGCAGTTGCAGGGTTCTTTGGACGTGCCGTGGACGACGTGCTCATGCGCCTCACCGAACTCTCACAGGTTCTGCCGAGGTTCTTTCTGGCTCTCACCGTGGTTGCACTATTCGGGCCCGGGCTGACGAACGTGGTCATCGTGCTGGCCCTCACGTCGTGGGAGTTGACTGCTCGCGTGGCACGTTCGGGAGTGCTCGCAGTCAAGGAACTCGACTATGTGACGGCCTCTGAAGCGCTGGGATCCTCACAACTTCGCATCCTCAGAGTGCATGTGTTGCCCAACACGATTGCTCCGGTTGTGGCATTGGCATCTCTGCAGGTCGGCGGGGCGATCCTGATCGAAGCGAGTCTCAGCTTTTTGGGTCTCGGCGATCCCAACGTAATCAGCTGGGGTTACATGCTCAACAACGCTCAGTCGTTCGTGAGGCGTGCCTGGTGGATGTCGGTCTTTCCGGGTATGGCGGTTGCCGTGGCAGTGCTGGGTGTCAACTTGCTGGGAGACGCACTCAACGACTTCTGGAATCCAAAGGCCCGCACGGGAAGTGCTGAGACGTGACCGGCACCCGGCCCGAAGCTAAGTCTGAGTCCGCGTCCGAGTCTGGTAACGCCTTGGCTGATGCAAGCGGACGCGAGCCGCTGTTACGGGTGGCCGGCCTACGCACCCACTTCACAACTAGCGCAGGCGTGATCAAGGCGGTTGATGGCATCGACTTCGAGATTGACCGTGGTGAGGTTCTCGGACTCGTGGGTGAGTCTGGTTGCGGCAAGTCAGTGACGGCGCTCTCGATCGCTGGGCTGCTCGAGACGGGCGGGCGGGTAGTTGATGGTTCAATCCGCCTGGAGGGAACCGAACTTGTCGGAGCACCCGAACGGCTACTTAACGGCATTCGTGGGCGTCGCATTGCGATGATCTTCCAGCAACCCGCAGCCTCCCTAGATCCGGTCATGTCAATCGGGCGCCACCTCTGGCAGGCGCTGCGGAACGCACCAAACATGAGCCGTGCGCAGCGGCGGCAACGCAGCATCGACCTGCTAGCTCAAGTACAGATAGCGGATCCTGCACGCCGGGTGCGTGAGTACCCGCACCAACTCTCGGGTGGCATGGCCCAGAGAGTGATGATTGCGATTGCCCTAGCGGGTGAACCCGACCTTTTGATCGCGGACGAGCCAACGACCGCGCTAGATGTCACCGTTCAGGCGCAGGTGCTGGATCTGTTGCGTGAGTTGCAAGCGTCCGTAGGTATGGCTGTGATCCTTATCACTCACGACCTCGGGGTTGTAGCCGAGATAGCCGACCGGGTTGCCGTGATGTATGCGGGCCGCATAGTTGAACAGTGCGACGCGTCGGAGTTATTCGACAGACCGCTACATCCCTACACCGTGGGACTGATGGGTTCACGTCCCGGTGCTGACACTTCGGGTCCCGGCGAATCGAAGCGTCGACTTCAGGTGATCCCAGGAGGCGTGCCTGTAGCCCTAGAGCTTCCGGTGGGATGTAGCTTTGTGCCGCGTTGTGCCCAGCGTGAACTCAGTGGACTGGTCGAATGCGAATCTCGCCTGCCGCCCGTTACTTACCCGCGAGCAGATCATGCGGTGAGGTGCTGGCTGCATGAATAGCCATGAGTAGAACTGCGACACCATCCGCTACTGGGGTCGACTCGCCTACCGAAGTCGCCGCCGGTGACAGTCCCGTGCTGCTTGATGTCGTCAACCTCAAGAAGCACTACCGGATCCGGGGTGCACGGCGAACTGGCGTGCGGGGCGCTCCTCGTGTGTTGCGTGCCGTTGATGGCGTGAGCTTCGAGATCCGCCGTGGGGAGACCCTCGGGCTTGTTGGCGAGTCGGGCGGAGGCAAGTCGACTGTCGCTCTTAGTGTGTTGAGGCTCATCCGCCCCACCACAGGTCAGGTCAGCTTCGATGGCCAGGACGTGCTGGCGGCTGATCGACGAAGCCTGAAGGCCTTGCGACGAGACATGCAGATCGTCTTCCAAGATCCAGTCTCCGCGCTTGATCCTCGAAAGAGTGCCCTTGACAGTGTCGCCGAGGCGCTGCAAGTGCAGGGACTGGCTACACGGCGTGAATCTCGCCTAGTGGCAATGACGGCTCTACAGAGGGTCGGGCTTGGTGCCTCCCAGGCTCGCAGCCTCCCACACGAGTTGTCGGGCGGTCATCTACAGCGGGTTGGGATCGCGCGGGCTCTGGTGTTGGAACCGCGGCTTGTTGTTTGTGACGAACCAACTTCGGCTCTTGATGTTTCAATCCAGGCTCAGATAGTCAACTTGCTGCTTGACCTGCAGGCTGAGCGTGACCTTTCGTATCTGTTCATCACTCATGACCTGCCGTTAGTGCGCCATGTTTCGGATCGTGTGGCTGTCATGTACCTGGGCCGCATCGTCGAGTCGGCTCCGACAGAAGACTTATTTGCGAGTCCCCGACATCCTTACACCCGTGCCCTGCTTTCAGCGGCACCTATAACACATCCCGGCGTAGCCAGTCGGCGCATTGTGTTGCGTGGCGAAGCCGCAAGTGCCACAGCCGAGGCTCCGGGTTGCAGCTTTGCACCGCGTTGTCCAGATGCGATGCAAAAGTGCTCGGTGCAGGAACCTCAACTAAAGGAGATTGCACCAGGCCGGTGGGCAGCATGCTTGTTAAACGATTAAGCCCGCCCGTTTGACATCACGAGTATAGGTTGCCCTTTGTTTTCTGTTGAGCAACGATCTAATAGATCGTCTTCTGCAACATTGACAGGATCCACTCACCCGAGGTTGTGGGTTCGTGCTGGGGTGGTTCGTTGGCAGAAGTACAGGTAGGGATGCATTCGATGTGGGCGTCGTAAGCCGGCTGATGAAAGAACGCAATCGACATGCGATCACCGGTATTGGGTTCGGGTGCCACAACACGATGAAGCGTCGAAACCCAACGATCGTTAGTCCACATCGCCATGAGATCACCAAGGTTCACAACGAAAGAGCCCTCCACTAGGGGAACGTCCTCCCATTCACCATCTGGTGACTTGATCTGCAAACCTGGCGCTCCGTCGTGATGCAGGATTGTGAGACTTCCCCAATCCGAGTGAGCACCCTTTCGGAACACCCCCGTCGGGACCGAGTCTGTGAGTTCGGCGTAGTAGTTGACCGTCAGGTTGGTGATGTGGTCTGTGATCTTGTCATCAAACCAGTGTTCATCAAGCTCTAACGCCAAAGCCATCAACTGCATCAAACGGGTCGCTAAGTCCTCCATCAAGACGTAATAGTGCTCGAATACTTCCTTGAAGCCTTCTGGATGATCTGGCCAGATGTTCGGCGCAAAGAAAGACTCACGACCCTCCTTAAGCCCGGCTCGCAAGGCTGCTTCTCGGTCATCGAAACGGTTGACGGTAAACAACTCGCAGAGTTCCGGCAGCGACTCATCACTATGCGATAACCCGATAGACGAGGCCTTGGCAGGCGTATAGCCGCGGTATGTGCCAGCACGATCGGTGTAGCGATCCTTGACTTCAAAGGGCAACTCCATGAAGCCTCGAGACTTGGCTTCGATGAGTCGAATTGCGTCATCGGGGATGCCGTGTCCGGTGATCACCAAGAATCCGACGTCTTCGCACGCTCGTCGAATCTGATCGACAGCACGATCACGGGACGGACCAGACTCGAATGCCCCTGTCAGGTCAACTACAGGCACTCGTGATTTCGTTAGCACGATGAGACCCCTTCCAATCCGTTATGACTTTCGACCTTGTTGCTTGCTACGCACGCGTTTCTAAGTCAAGTACGAATCACGCCGTAGGTCCAACCCATGTCGTAGAGCCACTTGCGATACGCGGTGCCTGTCTTGTCTGAACGCACCGGGATTTCCTGGGTTCGTGAAATGGGCAGTTCCCTTGGCATCTGGTTTTCGAGTACTGGACGGTCCTGAGCGATGATCGTGTGTCCGAAGCGCCGGATCTGACCGTCACTGTTTGTCTTGTCGAGGCGCGCATCCCACAGATGCACTCGGATGACATCGGACTGCATGGGCTGACAAAAGAGACCGGCAATGTCGGGACGCTGATCATCGACAGGGCTGGTCTTGTATAGGAGCGCGCACGTGGGATGAGGCACTCGAAATGTGTAATCCACCAGCACGCCCGAGGTGGCAGCTGCAGATTCCTTCGGCTGGTAAATCAAACATTGTGTTGCGAGCACTTCGTCTTTGGACACCGTGAGGTTGTAGTCGACGATCTCCGAATAGGGCATCTCACCAAGCAACCCCGCGTGAATCAATGGCAGATGACCCATATCGATGAAGTTCTCAACCGCTCTTGGGGCAGACGTGTAGATGCCGAGTGTGCAGGAGTTGCTTGACCTTCGATCCGCATCTGCACTTGCCGGCTCGTCAAAGACACCCATTGGTGGATCTCCAAGGCTCGTCCACAGGTAACCGAAGTCACAGCGAACGGGTAGCACTGAACCGTCAAGTCGCGAGGCTTCGGCGAGCCCTCGGCTGTTACGCCTATAGGTAACCACCTCGCCAAGTAGGTAAGTGAGTGACTCGAGGTCATCCACGATCTCAGGCAAAGCAACCACCGGGTACCACTGATTAAGCGCGATCTGGTTCGGAACCGGGCTTGCTTTGCGTGTGTGGCTTGTGCTGGTCGAATGGCTCCCGAAACAACGATCGGCGATGTCTGCGATCATGAACTCACCCCCGATGCGTCGTTAAGCAAGCCAACGTTGGCATGCAATCCACGGCTCACTGGAAAGATCCCGGGCATATCAATGAAGCCCTCGATGCGCTGTACACGCTCAGTCCAGCGTCGTAGAGCCGGATAGTCCTCACGCGAGATGCCTCCCTCTTCGGATAGCACGACATCAGGAAAGATCGCAAGATCAGCAATTGTGGGACGGTCCGCTGAGGCAATCCAGCATCGCTGCTGTTGTTCCTGTAACCACAGATGTTCATCAAGAACCCGGAATAGTCGATGCGCTCCTGCTTGGCAATCAGGAAGATCAAACTCGTAGTCAAACGCCACGTGAAGTCGTGCAGCCGAAGCAGTGTTCGTTGTGCCTTCAGCAAACTGCAGCCACGAACTCACTTCTCCAAGAAGTTCGGGGTCTTCGCGCGGGTACCACGTCCCTGAATGGTCATAGCGAGCAGCAAGATAGATGAGGATTGCGTGCGCATCTCGAAGCACATAGCCGCTGTCATCAAGCACCGGGATGTGCCCTAGCGGATTCATCTTGCGGAACTCAACACTCTTGTGTTCTCGGGCGGGGAAAAGTCGACATTGACAATCTCGTACTTGAGATCAAGCATGCTTAACAGCAGGCGCGCTTTGTAGCAGTTGACTGACAGCACATAGTCGTAGAGCTTGATCATCGCTAAAGGTTGAGCACTAGAGAGGGCGAACGTGCGCGGGAGATGCACGACATCATTCGGTCTCCAGTTGCCCGTGCTTGCTTGCTCAAGTACACGTCTTGGTGTAGCGGCTTGCCTTCAAGAACCTCTACTACGCAGGTACCGCAGGCTCCTTGCTCACATGACGACTCAATGTTCACGCCCGCCTGACGCAATGCTTGCAGCAGCGAATGTCCTTCCGGGACACTCAGGCGTTTACCGGACTTGGCCAGATGCACTTCAAAGGCCTCGGAGTCGTCAACCTTCGAGTTGTTTGCGAAGTACTCAAAGCGAACTGCTTCATCGGGCCAGCCACGCTCAGCAGCAATGTTGCGTGCGGTCTCCATCATCGGTGCCGGGCCACACAGATAGAGATGCCAATCCGTGCGGTACTCACAGATGATGTTGTGGAGTCGCTTCCGTGTCTGCGAGACCGACAACCCGATGTGTTCGGTGAGGCTTGAGTCAACCAAGTCGAGCAACTCAGGAAACGCCGCGAGCCTGGCTGTTTCTCATGAAGTAGTGAAGTTGGAACCTCAGTTGCTGTAGGGCGAGTGTTTGCGCCATTGAAAGCAGCGGTGTGAGCCGATTCCACCGGCAATCAACAGTGTCGTGTGGGCGTCGCGTCGTAGAGGGAAGTTGTAGCGAGGCGCAGACACTCGCAGGTGATCGCCCTCCCGGACTCTGTCATGGAGGTAGCGCGAACCTCCCCTTGAGTCCAACTCACGCTTCACACCAATGCGGTAGCAGTCGCTGTGTTGAGGTCCGTTAATGATCGAATACTGACGCACCAGACCTACATCAAGGTGGATGTCAATGTGGGCACCTGGGAGGAACGGGATCAGCTGACCCTTCGTCGGTGTCAACTCAAACGCTGCAATGTCTTCGGCGGTCTGCCGCTTGCGTCGCACAAGCAGTGTCTGAACGGGAGACCTGCCTGGAGTGCCCGCACTCGCTCTAGCCACCGGAAGAGGCGTAAGCACATCGCCTCTTGCTGATGCTGTCTGATGCACCCTTGGCGCGACTTCACCTGACTCTGCTTCTACCGTCTTGCGAAATCGCTCCAGTAGCCGTGAGTGTCGACGTAAAACACTTATCCCTGCTGGTTGCGCGCCAACTGTTGCCATGACGGGTCTCACGATGCAGCGATCGATGCCAGTCGGTTGTATGAAATACACCACCGCACGAGCATGCGAATCTTGATGGGTGACGACTACTTGAGATGCTTGAGACTTCAGCGCAAGTGAGGAGACTGGCGATGCAACTGTGGCTCCCCAGACTTCTCTGGAGTGTTGAATTAGCTGCTCTTGTACCTGGGTAGCCGGGGAGTTAATCGGCACTGCCCGTAACACCGTGAATCCATCGTCAAGTTCGGCCACAACGGGAGGCGAGTCGGCTGGATGACCGGTCCAGATCAAGCCGTAAGCATGAGCACAGGCATAGCGTTTTATGCACAATGCGCTAGCCGGTGTCTCTGCCGGGTGAGCCGGAATGTAACTACAAGCGGCACTCCGGTTGAGGTAGCGCCAGCCGTGGTATTGGCAGACCAACTCGGATCCGTCGTTCATGCCTGTGGTTAGTCGCACACCGCGGTGAACGCAGCGATTCTCCCAGACATTGACATGACCATCGTCTGCTCGCCAGATGGCGAGTTCCTGTCCCCACAACCTCCCGAAGAACACATGGCGCGCGGGTAAGTCGGCCTCGGATGCGACCGGATACATGGGTAGCCCTGACGAGTCGCTATCTAGCTCTGACAAGTCACCGCCTGATCGTCATTGTCAGGCGGTGATACTCGCTCGAGAAGTCAAACTGCCGATGCTGCCACGCTGCCCAAAGTGACCCGTGGAATCAACGACGCCCCTAGAACTAGGGGAACCCGATTGAGGAGTCAATGAACTCGTTGGTGTAGATGTCTTCAGCCTGGAGCTCGTCCGGAATCCCTTCAAGCACATCCTTGAGAAGTGCCACCACATTCGCCATGCGTTCGTCATCAAAGTTCCCGACAGTGCTGTCTGGCCCATTGCCCACATTGCCCAGGTCAAGAGCAGCCTGAGAGGAGTACTCCATCTGACCGGGTTGCAGCACCCAGAAGCTCTCGAGATCGTTGACTATGTCAATGATCACCTGGTCGGTTGGCGCTGGGTTAGTCCAGTGATCCACCACGGCCTGCTGGAAGATCGGAACCACTAGTTCAAGGCAAGGCGCGAGTTCGGCTAGTGCCTGCTGGCGTACAGCAAGAGGCTGCGAATAGATCTCAAAGCCTGAGTCATGGACTAGCAAGAAGTCAACCGGTCTCGCCCACTCCTCAAAGAAGTGTTCGTACATCCATGGTTCGCTGGTAGCGAAACCCTGCTGAACAATGGCTCCGTTTTCGGCAATAAAGCGGGCGGGTGCACCGTCATAAGACGGATCCACCTGGTCTGCTGTGAGGATTCCAGCCTGCACCATGTAATCGATGTAAACCCCGCCAGCGAAGTAGTTGACTGTGGCACCCGAAGCACCAATGTCTTCGAAACTGTCGAACTGGTAAGTCTCAGGATCCCACATCAGAATCTGCGGGTTCGTCTCAAGCGGTGCGACAACGGCGACCGTAGGGACTGACTCCCATGCCGAGACCTGCTCATCGGTACTCACGTACGCCAGGTGGATTCCAGTGTCGACTGCCATCGTGGTGGTACCAGGCTCAAAGCCCAAGTATGGCCCACCGGCTCGAAGCTCAAGATCGATGCCAGTATCAAGTAGCGGACCTCGGTACACGCCGTTCTCGGCGTCCAGTGTGCCCCTGTCACCAATTACAAGTAGCCATGTTCGGGTGATGGGAACCAGTCTGTTTGCACAACAAGTGGGCTAGGACAAACGGTTGCAATATCAGGAGCCGCTTCTTCGGTGGCTGGCTCAGTATCGGTTGAACTCGATGGTCCATTGAGTCGTCAGCTGAGTCCTCGGCTTCCATCCTGCGTCCCCGGTGTCTTCTGTTTCTTCTTCGGTGGCTGCTGGCTCAGTGTCGGTTGTTGATGCGTCCATTGAGTCGTCAACCTCGGCTTCCATCGCTGCGTCCCCGGTGTCTTCTGTTTCTTCTTCGGTGGCTGCTGGCTCAGTGTCGGTTGAACTTGATGCGTCCATTGAGTCGTCAGCTGAGTCCTCGGCTTCCATCGCTGCGTTGCAGTGTCGGTTGAACTTGATGCATTGAGTCGTCAGCTGAGTCCTCGGCTTCCATCGCTGCGGGTGTCTTCTGTTTCTGGTGGCTGCAGTGTCGGTTGAACTTGATGCGGTTGCTGAGTCCTCGGCTTCCATCGCTGCGTCCCCGGTGTCTTCTGTTTCTTCTTCGGGGCTCAGTGTCGGTTGAACTTGATGCGTCCATTGAGTCGTCAGCTGAGTCCTCGGCTTCCATCGCTGCGTCCCCGGTGTCTTCTGTTTCTTCTTCGGTGGCTGCTGGCTCAGTGTCGGTTGAACTTGATGCGTCCATTGAGTCGTCAGCTGAGTCCTCGGCTTCCATCGCTGCGTCCCCGGTGTCTTCTGTTTCTTCTTCGGTGGCTGCTGGCTCAGTGTCGGTTGAACTTGATGCGTCCATTGAGTCGTCAGCTGAGTCCTCGGCTTCCATCGCTGCGTCCCCGGTCGCAGTTGAATCGGTCTCGCTTGAGTCGCTACAAGAAGTAGCGATTAGTGCGAAGATTGCTAGTAGAGCGGGAAGAAAGTACTTCTTAACATCAATGTCCCTTCGAGGATTAGTGAGAGACCGCATCAAGACACGAGCAAACGAGCTGGTTTCGACGCTGGCTCACGTGGTTGCTTCACGTGCGGGTGACCATAATTCACAGCGGTGACATGAGCAAATTCATGGGTGCACTCGAGGTGATCAGAACACAACCCAACAGACGGAGTTGTTTGACTGGCGTGCGTTAACGTCACCCGGGTGGCGATGATCCGTGTTGCGTTTGTCGGCAAGGGTGGTGCAGGTAAGTCAAGCATTGCCGGAACCTTCGCTCGCTTGCTTGCCAAGCGCGGCGGGCCTGTTTTGGCTGTCGACTCCGACCCAATGCCTGGTCTGGCCTACTCGCTTGGGGTGGCGCCCGAGGATCAACCCATCCCCGACGATGTCGTAGTTGCGGGGCCGGCGAGCGGGCCCAGGTGGGTGCTGCGCGACGATCTTGATGCCGACACCGTGATCGAACGGTATGCACAGCAGTGCCCTGACGGTGTGCGCTACCTGCACTTCGGGAACCTGTGGGGCCCCATCTTCAGATTGCAGCGAGCCCAGCACGCCTGGAGCCAGGTAGTCGCTGAGCTTGAGCCCGACAGGTTCAATCTCATCGGTGATCTACCGGGTGGCACCCGTCAGGCAATGTTCGGTTGGGCCAAATACGCCGACACCGTGTGCGTGGTTGTGGAGCCGACTATCAAGTCGTTGCACACCGCGATCCGGTTGTTGCGAATCTCGGACGCCCGCTGGGCTCCGACAAACCTGTTGGTCGTTGTCAACAAGGCTCAACACGAAGCCGACACCGACCTGGTGAGCGAGCGTTTGGGCACTGAAGTCTCAACGACAATCCCGTACGACAGGGCTACAGATCAAGGCGACCGGATCGGCTCAGCGCCCCTCGATGCCAACCCAACCGGGGGGTTTGCGACCGCCGTAGGACATCTGATTGACCTTGTTGCTGCGCTGACGCCACATAGCGTGAGTGCCGCCAGTATCCACGGGAGGTAGCTCCATGAAGATCGCTGTCGTCGGTAAGGGCGGTTCAGGCAAGACGACAACAGCGGCAGTGCTGGCTCGCTCACTCGGCCGAAGCGGACGCCGTGTCGTGGCACTCGACTGTGACACGAACCCGAATCTGGGACTCTCGCTAGGGGTCGGTGACACCGAAACCGAGCGGTTAACCACCTTGCGAGAGCGTGTCGACGAAGGCCGCTCAGAACATGCACCCACCTGGGACGACATCCTTGATCGCTACGGCGCTGACGCACCCGATGGCGTGCGTCTTTCGGTGGTCACCCGCATCGAAAACCCAGAACCCGGTTGACCTTGATGTGGACTGTCGGCTGAGCAGTTGCTCAGCTCTGTCAATGACGGCAACACAGTAGTTGTGGCTGATCTTGAAGCCGGAATAGGAACCCTCACGCGGATGCCTGAGTCGTCGGTGGATGCGACTGTGGTTGTGGTCGAGCCGACCCTGCGGTCAATTGACGTGGCTCGGCGAGCGGTAGCAGTCGCAGACGAGCAGAGCCAGGGTCAGGTCGTGGTGGTTGCAAACAAGGTCGAAGACAACAGCGATCTGACACGCATCAGTGAAGTCTTCGGGCGTCGTGTCCTGTTGAAGGTTCCCAGCGACGCCAGTGTTGATGGTGCTGATCGTTTGGGTGTGTCACCGCTTGATTACGACCCCAGTTCATCCGCTGTGGAGGAGTTGTCACGACTCGTTGACGCACTCGGCCTGTAGGCGAACTAACCGGACTAACCGAACTAGATGCGAATTGCACTTAGGCGCGACTATTATCCGGTTGCGCTGAATCGGTACAGCGCATGAGGGAGCGGCTATGTGGCTCTGGTGGGTAGGTAACGTCTTGTTGCTCGTCGCGGTGGTGCCTGCTGTGTTGCTGCTTGCCAACCGGGTGATGCGACCAGCTAGCGAGATCCAGCGTTACGCAGGTGACATCCTTGAACATGGCGTAGCACTGACCAAGAACCTTGAACCCGTGCCGGCAGTAGCTGAGACACGAGACCTGGTGTCTGCTGCTAAGTCACTTGCGGTGCGATATGTCACAGCGGCGGGACCACTTCTGTGACGTGTCTAGCCACAACTGTTGCGCTACTGGATGATGCCTTGATGTTTGTTAACGACGGTTGTGAGCGACGTGAGATTGACGTGGGCGCCCGCATGGCCGTGAGTCGTGAGAACTGAGGGATGGCGCAATGCCTGCTGCAGCAATAGTGACAATCGTGATAGCGCTAATCGTCGCCGTTGCGCTCGCTTACTACCTGATACGGGTCGTGATCGTGTTGCGTTCGGTCAACGACAATCTTGGCAAGACCACTTTCGGGGTTAGGGCTATTGCTCATCGCACGGCACCGCTTGGTGAATTGCTCACTCCGATCAAGACTGATCTTGAAGCTGTGGCCGACACACTTGACGGTGTCGCTGCAAGCCTGACTGAGCAACGCAGAGCAAGTTAGGAGCTTTTGGATTCATGGCTTTGGAGTTTGCTTGTAGCCGCGTCGGTGTCACCGATTGCAAGACCGTTGCTGTGGCAGACAGTGCCGAAGACCTGCTTGCAGCAGTCGCTGAACACGCCGAGAAAGCTCACGGTGTGCAACTCAACGGCACACTTATTGATTACGCGCTAACAACCGTCAAAGAGGTCTGACACTCTCCCTGAATCTCACTAATCTTGCAATTCAATAAGTCTGAGTAAATTGTAAGACTGTCTAGCGAGTGTCCCACCAAATGGTCACGCGCTCACGTGGGAACGGATGCTTGGCCATAAGCGTTGCCACTTCTCCCTCGCGTTCGGGCGGCAGACACAGTTGACGACACCAATAGCGTGCTTCGAGAATCCGGCGATCATCTGGCCAGTCGCCTTCCGGCATCTTCCACTTCTCAACGACTGGTTCGTATCCCGCCTGGGTGACGGCCTCCGCCGCAGTTGCAGCGGTGGGCTCATAGGGTCGCTCCAGACCCCAGAAGTGACGCCAGAGTTCACGACGCCGATCTTGAGGGTGCTTCGGTGTTATCTCGATGACGACTCTGCGACGCGCATGCGAGTCGAGAGCAGCAACGAAAGATTCAACGTCAATGACGTTGTACAACACGTTGTGACATATAACTACGTCTGCGATGGGAACCATCTCAGCAACTTCGGGCCACGAGCCGACGTAGGTCGTGGCCGTGATCCCACGTTCAATGGCAGTGGCCTCAAAGAGCTTCAGCATGTCGGCCTGGCGGTCGGTACCGATGATCTCGGTGGCATGATCAGCGATAGCGAAGACCGCCCTGCCACCCCCACAGCCGACATCAGTGACACTTCCCGGATTCGGATGTAATGCCTCGAGTGCCCTTTGGTTGGACAGCGTCAGCGCGGCCGATCCAGGCTCAGGTGCCGCGAACATCATCGGATTAAACACATAAGGCCGCTGCGGAGCGTTCGCCAGGATCTCATCAGGGATCGCCCACCGTCGCATTTGGCGTGCCCACCGTCGTGCCGCAGTTTCTGTGTGTGATGAGTCGGGATTGCCAGGCTTGGAAGTCGTCACGTGGGCAAAGCTAACTGTGGCAGTCGGCTTCGAATCGGCTCACGCAGGAGTGCTGCGGTAACTTCGAAGTCGCCGGTCAGTAAGGCCGGATGTTCTGTCGATCACAACCCGGTCGAGTCACGTCCAGCCGAGAGCTCAGCAGCACTACAGGAGGAAGCCATGGCGTCGTGGATTGTTATCTCGGGTGGGACGGTTATTGATGGCACGGGTACGGCTGCGGTTGATGACTGCACTGTGGTGGCGCGAGATGGGTCAATTGAAGCTGTGGGTAGTGGTGCCTCTGATGTTGCGATCCCTTGTGGTGACGATGTAACCCGCATAGACGCAACCGGTAAGACAGTTATGCCGGGGTTGATCGACGCTCACTGTCACACCTCTTTTGGTGAGGCACGCATGCAAGAGGAACAAGATCTCTACACGAGTCACGAACTGCGCACTCTTCGATCGGCCTGGAACGTTGCCAAGGTTCTGCGCGCTGGCGTGACTGGCATCTCTGATCCGGGAGGCAGTTATTTCATAGGTGTCGGGATTCGAGAGGGCATCAAAGAGGGTCTTGTGCAGGGGCCCCGCATGACAACCGCAGGACGGTTCCTTTCAACATTCAATGGCATCAGCGACTGGTACCCATCGTCGGTGGGCGTACCTGAGTCAAGTATCGGCAAGGTTGTCAACACTGCCGATGAGATGGTCACCGAGGTGCGTCACCAAGTAAAGAATGGTGTCGATCTCATCAAGATCGGAGATAGTCCGTTAGGCGACTATGAGGCATTCTCCGGTGACGAGATCAAGGCGATGTCAGATGCTGCGCACCGACTCAACAAGCGCATCACTATGCATGCTCGAGGCTCCAACAATATTGACTCTGCCGTCGCGGCCGAACTCGACTGGATCATGCATGGCAATAGCATGACTGACGACACAATTGAGCGGCTCGCAGAGTCGCAGATTCCGCTAGCGCCTGCACTGCTGTTGCTTGGAAATCTTGGAGAATACGGCGAGGCTGCGGGTGTACCGGCCGGAATGCGTAGTGCTTACACGCGGTTGCTCGACAAGACGGCTGAGTGTCTCAACAAGGCGCGCGAGGCGGGCGTAACGATCATCTCAGGAACCGATACAGGGTTTGCAGCCACGCCCTATGGCGATTGGCATGCTCGTGAACTTGAATTGTTGATGCGCTATGCGGGAATGAGCGCACTCGAGGCGATCAAAGCTGCAACTCATGATTGTGCGATCGTGCTGGCTGACGATCACGATGTGGGTTCACTGCAGCCAGGCAAAGGCGCAGACATCATCGTTGTTAACGGTGATCCGCTTGCCGACATTCGGGTGCTGCAAGACAAGCAACGCATCGAAACTGTGATCTGTCGTGGTGAGATTCAGGTGTTTGATGATGAGGTGCTAGCTCAGCGCCGACCCTACGACCGGGCGCAACACATATGTCCCTCAGAGATCACTTATGACGTGGTGTTCAATGGCGGGATGGGTTCACACTCCGACCCCAGAGACTTCGACACCAACGGCGACCGCGACCTCCTAGGAGAACTAAACGAACTAACCACCACCTCGAGTTGAAACTCGATTGTTTAACTCCACACGCTCACCATCGGAGGCCGAGAATGATGCTGAGCATGTCTCGCATCTGCGAGAGTGCAACCGGACCGACGTGACCTCGTCGTCTAGTGACCCGCGTGACTGCGACGGATCGGATGTGCTGACACTGAGCTGCCGACCGGCGACTGAGGCCGTTGCCGAGATCGGGGTCAATCGGTAGCTCGTGTGCGAAGTCACGGAGTGTTGACGTCAATGGCACTACGTGAATGACAGTAGGACTGGCGTCAAGTATTCGTTGAGCCGTCAATACGACAGCGGGACGACTAAAGCCAGCCTCGGATCCCGAAGGCAGTCCAAAGTCCAAGTCGATGACATCACCCGAAGTCAGCATCAAGCCAGGCCAACTCGTCGTCGGTGAGAGGCGTGCGAAGCTGTCTGCCGATTTGATCTTGACGCAAACGCCTTACCGCGATCGCCACTGTCTTGCCCACCGAGGTACCTAACCACTCGGCAAGCTCCTTGATTGCTTGATGGGTGTCAACATCAATTCGAACGCTTGTTGTACGCATGTGGGAACGCTAACGCACCGCATGCACTTTTGCATACACCGTAGAGGCCAACACCTTAGTGGAGCACTCTGATCTGGGTCAGTTCGTCCGGGTGTGGGCTTCGGCTTTAGTGTTTCGGGAGGTTGTGGTGACGGGGAGGGTTAAGTGGTGATTCAGTATCCGCTTGGTGCAGGTGGTGTGGTTACGCGGGTGCTTGAAGCAGGCGAGGGTGACAGTGCGATTCTGTTGATTCACGGTGTCGGTGCCCGCGCAGACCGCTGGAGACGCAATCTTGAGCCTCTAGCCGCAGCCGGCTATCACGTTTATGCCGTCGACCTTCCCGGCCATGGTCTTGCCGAGAAGGGCACAAAGTTTGATTACTCGGTGCCGAACTACGCGCGTTTTGCTCGCAGTGTCCTAGACCAGTTGGGTGTTCAATCTTGTCACCTTGTCGGCACCTCGCTTGGGGGCCACATTGTCGCCACAGCTGCTTGCGAGACTCCCAACCGGGTCAAGACGGTGACTCTTGTTGGCACTCTCGGCATGGCCCCGATGGGAGAGGCTGCCAGACAGCGAACTGCTGGTCTTGTAAGTGATGCATCTCCTGAAACGATTACGCGCAAGTTGCACACAGTGTTCCACGATGACCGCCACGTGACCGAGGCACTTCACGCTGAAGAGTTGCGAATTAACAACTCGCCGGGAGCGAGCGAGTCGTTCGACCTCATTGCCGATTACTTCACGAACCAAATTGACGATCATGTGGTCGGCGAGCGACTCTCGGGACTTTGCCCAGATCTGAGAGTGCTGCTGGTTTGGGGTCGTCAGGATGTGGGATTCCCAGTGTCTATGGGCGAAGCAGCCTTAGCGCTGCTTGATGGCTCCCAGCTAGCCATCATGGATGATTGCGCGCATGCGCCTTACTACGAGCGGCCAAACGCATTCAACCGGATTGTCACAAGCTTCTTCGACGGAAACCTGAGCGAACGAGTCCCTGCCGGTGTGGAGTTGCGCAACTAGCCAGCGGACTCAGCCACAGACCCTCACTTGCAGTTGAACTCGCCCCGGCTGCGTGTCGAGGGCGCTAGGTCTGGCGAGGGCGCTAGGTCTGCTGGTCGGGAATGACTGCGGTGGCGATGATCTCTACAACGGCTTTCGGTTCAACCAGAGAGCTGACACCGAGCAGTGCCATTGCTGGAAAGTGGTATCCCATGTGTTTGCGGTGGGCCGCGCCGACATCAGACATTGAGTCTCGGTATTGCTGCATCTCTGTGGTGTAAATGACCATTGAGACGATGTGTCTCGGTTCACTGCCTGCGGCACGCACACAAGTCGCAACATTCGCCAGCGCTAAGTCGTACTGTTCTGCAAAGTTGTCTCCGATCACCTTGCCATCGGAGTCTGTTGCAATCTGGCCTGCAAGGTAAACAGTTCGGCCCGAGCTAGGTATCACTACGTGAGAAAACCCTCGAGCGGGTGCTAATGCCGAGGGGTTTATGAACTGGTGAGTGGCAGTGAGTTCAGCATTACTTATGTTGTGCGGCGCTGTCATCGACCCCTCCACATTGGCTTCTCTCCTGCTGTGAACGCCCGGTGGAACTCGGAGTGATCATGGGTTGTCATCAGCAGTGCTTGGCTCATCGTTTCGAGTTCTAAAGCCGCTGCGAAACTCATGTCGGCTTCACGTCCGATGAGCATCTTCGTGGTTTGATAGGCAAGCCGCGGCCCGTTGGCGATTCGCTGGGCCAGCGCGAAGGCTTCGGTCATCAGGCACTCCTGCGATTCAACCACGCGGTTGCCCAGTCCGATTGCCACAGCTTCGGATGCCACGATCGGCTCACCGAACATCAAGATCTCGGTGGCTCGACCGACACCAATCAGCCGCGGTAGCAGGTACGCAGCCCCCATGTCTGCTCCCGATAGCCCTACCTGAGTGAACAAGAACCTGAAGCTGGCTTCTGGCGCACACAGCCGAAAGTCAGAGGCAAGAGCAATCACGGCACCGGCTCCCGCTGCAACGCCGTTGATCGCCGCGATGATTGGTATTGGGCACTCACGCATGTTCTGGATGACGGCACCCGTCATTCGGGTGAACTACATCAGCCGTTTAGCATCAAAATTGAGCAACTCGCCGATGATCTCATCGACATCACCACCTGAGCAGAAGCCTCTGCCTTGCCCGCGCACGATGATGGCTCCGAGGTCACCCCTCAGGGGAGCCTCGCGGAACAAGTCACGTAGATCCGCATAAGTGTCAAACGTCAGTGCATTGAGCCTTTGAGGTCGATTCAAAGTAATCGTCGCGACACCACTGTCGACTTCAAAGTCGAAGTAGGGCCACTCGCGTTGCACTACGTGGGCCGCCCGTCTAGTACAACCTCGTCACCATGGGTGTTGCCAACTACAAGTGCGTGTACAGCGTCGGCCACCTCATATGCATCAATGATGCGACCATGGGGTGTGGTCTCAGCAAGGCGTGACTTCGCTTCGGTAAGGCTCAGCCCAGTCACCCCAGCAATGTTGGCGATCGTGGCATTGGTCATGTCGGAGTCAACATAGGTCGGACACACGGTGTTCACCGTTACTCCCGTGCCTTCGACTTCAGCAGCAACAGATCGCATCAACCCCAACACGGCGTGTTTTGAAGCCGCATAGGCAGCAATGTATGGAGCTCCGGTTAGCGCTGCTGTTGAGGCGATAGTGACGATTCGCCCGAAACCACGATTGATCATCGGTTCGACTGCGGCTCGTGTACAGAGAAATGTTCCTGTCGTGTTTACTGCGAAGATCCGATTCCATTCAGTCACGGTGATCCGTCGCAGTGGGTTGGATGCGGCAATACCGGCGTTGTTGATCAAGATGTCAATTGGGTCAAGTTTGGCAAAGACCTGTTGAACCTCGGTCTCACTAGTCACATCACAGCGCATCCAATTTGCACCCTTAGGTGACCCAGCCTGCGGGCGGACTCGTGACAGAGCGACGACCTCACAACCTGCCTCTCCGAGCCGTGCACTAATGGCGCGACCAATGCCTCGGCTGCCTCCGGTGACAACCGCACGCAGTGGTGCCGCCAGGGGCTTGTCGAATTGAACCGACCCTGTCATGAACTAACTGTAGCCCTATTGATGTATCGGTATTCTTGCGATCACAATTCCAACGATATCGGTGAGGCGTCGAGTGAAGATCAATTGTATTGGCGGGGGGCCTGGCGGGCTGTTCTTTAGCATCCTGATGAAACAGCGATTCCCGTTGTCACAGATCACCGTGTATGAACGCAATCGTCGAGGCGACACCTTCGGCTTCGGTGTGGTGTTTTCGGATGAGACGATGGTCAACATCGCTGAGGCCGACCCGGAAAGTGTCGCAGCCATAGAGGCAGAGTTCCGACATTGGAGCGCCATGGACGTGTACTACCGGGGGCGCAGCGTCACCTCTGACGGGCATGGTTTCGCAGCTATTTCTCGAGTGCGCCTGCTCGACATCCTCACCGAGCGTGCGTTGGGTCTCGGCGTCAAGGTGAAGTTCGCTACGGAGGTAAGTGTCGATGATGTGCGCGACGGGGCAGATCTCATCGTTGCCAGCGATGGTGTCAATAGCTCTGTGCGGTCGCTCCACCAAGACGTGTTGCGACCTCAGATCAACCACGGTTCTGCGCGCTACATATGGACGGCCACTGAGGCGCCGTTTGATCGCTTTGCGTTCATCTTTAAAGATACGCCACACGGCGTAGTGCAGGCTCACATCTATCCCTACGACGAGACCCGATCCACGTTCATCGTCGAGATGGCAGACGTCACGTGGCAACGGTTGCAACTCGGCGGTCATGACGCAGAACTGACCACTGGTGAGTCCGATGAGCATGCGTTGCACTGGTGTGAAGACGCTTTCGCAGACCACCTTGGCGGTCATGGGCTCATTGGCAACAACTCGCGTTGGCTCAGCTTCCCGAGGGTGACTTGTGAGAGTTGGGTGGTCGACAACATCGTGGTGATCGGGGTCGCGGCCCACACTGCTCACTTCTCCGTGGGGAGCGGCACCAAACTCGCACTCGAAGACGCCATAGCCCTCGCCGATGCCATAGATAGTCACAGCCGAAAGCGGTGTCTGCAGGGCGGCGGCCAGAAGCACAGGGGGTCGCTCTCAGAAGCCCTTGAAGCGTTCGAAGCGGAACGGCGCCCAGCAGTTGAGAGCTTGCAACGGGCCGCGTCCACTAGCGAACACTGGTTCCAGCAGGTGAACAGACACTGCCGGCTGCCGTTTGAGCAGTTCGCTTTCTCGCTCTTTACGCGTTCGATGCGTGTGACTTACGACAACCTGACCGAGCGTGACGCTGACTACATGGCGACCGTACGAGACTGGTTCTGGCGTCACGCCCCAAGTCTCAGCAGCCTGCAATTTCAAGCTCGAACACTTCAAGCTCGCACACTTCAAGTTCGAGCACCAAGAGTTCGAACACTGCACCGATTTTCTACCCATACGAACTGCGGTCAGTGAGGTTTCACAACCGCGTTGGGGTTTCGCCAATGGCTCAGTACAGCGCGGTCAACGGTGTACCAGATGATTGGCATCTTGTGCATCTTGGTAGCCGAGCTATCGGTGGCGCTTCCCTGGTGATGACAGAGATGACATGCACATCCCCCGAGGCACGCATCACTCCCGGATGCACTGGCATCTGGAACGACGAGCAAAGCAGGGCCTGGTTGAGGATCACCGACTTCGTTCATTCCCGTACTGCCGCCAAGATCGGCTTGCAGGTCGGACACGCGGGTCGCAAGGGCTCAACGAAGGTTCCCTGGGAAGGCGAAGACCTACCACTTGATGAAGGCAACTGGCCGCTGATCTCCCCATCTCCGCTGCGGTACCGCCACGAAAGTCAGATCCCCGAAGCCATGAACGCAGCCCAAATGGACGACGTGAAGTCGGACTTTGTGGCTGCGGCTCGACGAGCGGTGGTTGCAGGATTCGACCTACTTGAGGTGCACGCTGCTCACGGTTACCTGCTGTCGTCTTTTCTTTCGCCGATCACCAACCGTCGAGAGGACGACTTTGGCGGCTGCCTTGAGAACCGGGCCAGGTTCCCTTTGCAGGTCATCGAAGCGGTGCGCGCCAACTGGCCAGATGACCTGCCCCTGTCGGTGCGGATCTCTGCAACTGACTGGATGCCGGACGGCTTTGATCAACAACAAGCGATCGAGCTCTCATGGATGCTCAAGGAGCTTGATGTTGACATCATTGATGTTTCAACCGGCCAGGTTCACCCTGAGCAGCAACCGGCCTACGGGCGCCTCTATCAGACCCCGTTCGCTGAAGCGATCCGCAACACGGTTGAGATTCCCACCATGGCGGTGGGAGCGGTATCAAGCATTGACGACATCAACACTGTGCTGCTAGCGGGTCGTGCCGATCTGTGCCTGATGGCACGCGCACATCTAGTGGATCCATACTGGACGCTTAATGCGGCAATTGATCTTGCTCAGAGTGACCAGCCGTGGCCCGAACAGTATTGGGCGGGGCGCACAAGCAGGCGACGTGAACAGGTGGCTGATGCTCTGATCGAACGAGACCTGCGTTAGAGCAAGTCGTTGGTCAACTCTCGGTAATAGCGATGAGCGCCGGGCCGCAACTGCCTGTTGAGGCGCACAAACAACTCCCGTGCCTCCGGGCCGAGCCAATCGTTTGGGGTAACTGACTCGGGTAGACCCGGATCTGCGTAGGCCAGGGGTCGCCAGTCGCTCACGTTGTTCATGTGGTTTACAAATGCGTCGCGATCAGAACCCGATGAGGTCATCCAGTTGCTAGCCAGATCCCGATAGCCGGCCAGATACTTCGCATATAGAGCGTTAATGCCGGCAAGATCCCACGCCTGAGCCGCAACATCAGCTTCGTCACTACCGGGATGGAAGTTGCCCTCAAAGAACGTGGTGTAGTGCAGCACTTCGGCGAGCTCAAGGATCCGGCGAGCCTCACCAAGGCGACCACCGGGTGCGATCATCGATGAAGAAGGCCCTGGGGCAAACCCCAATCGGGACAGCCGAGACCGTATTTGGTACCGCTTGGCCCTCTCCGCCTCCGGAACAGAAAACAGCACCATCACCCAGGTGGTCGAGCGTCCTCGTAGATCAACGTCAAAGATCCTGCTGTCGCCTTCGGCGAGGATCAGTCGACTTGTTGCGCTGAGCGTGTAACCAGCTCGGCCGTCGACTCGTTCGGATTCGAGCAGTCCCGATCGCTTCATTCGTGATGCAGCTGAGCGAACCGCCTGAGCATCCGCACCCAACTCTGCTAGCAGTCTGATGAGCGAGGCCACCGCGACCCAGCCACCGTATTCGCGCGCAAATAACCCGTAGATGTCAAGGATTCGGTCTTTGTGGCGCGTGCCCGCTCTATGTTCTTGCACGCAACTTCCGGCGGCTTAGCTTTCCGGTAGCAGTCTTGGGGAGTGGCTCGGAGCAAAACGTGATGCGCCGCGGATACTTGTAGGGCGCAATCGTGTTCTTGACGTGATCCTGTAGCTCCTGAACTAGGGAGTCTCCCTCGCCGACATCACTGCTTTGAGATCCGCTCGTAGCTGTGGTGCTGGTCGAATCAGTCTCAGCTGTGGTGAGGTGAACAAAGGCATGCAACACTTCGCCGCGCTCCTCATCGGGGTCACCGACCACCGCGGCTTCGGCCACTAACGGATGGCTTAGGAGGGCTTCTTCCACTTCGGGCGCTGCGATGTTGTAGCCCGAACTAACGATCATGTCGTCGGTTCGGGCTTGATACCAGTAGTAACCATCTTTGTCTCGCATGAAGGCGTCGCCGGTGATGTTCCAACCATCTTGCACGTAGTCGCTCTGGCGTTCATCATCAAGGTAACGACAACCGATCGGCCCCTTGACTGCAAGATGCCCGATCTCACCGTCGTTCAACTCGTCTCCCGAATCATCAAGGATGGCGGCATGCCAGCCTGGCAGCGGCTTGCCGGTCGCCCCCGGTCGGATGTCGCCGACACCAGCCGACAAAAAGATGTGCAACAACTCTGTGGTACCCACACCGTTGATCAGGGTGACACCGGTGTGTTGCTGCATCGACTCAAAGGTTGCCCGCGGGAGGGTCTCACCAGCAGATACCGCTCGACGCAACGATGTCAAGTCTGGTCGAGGCTCAAGGCGCAGCATGGCTCGGTAGGCGGTAGGAGATGTGAAGCAAACTGTTGCTTGTCGGCGTTCGATCAGATCGGCCAGTGCCGCAGGTCCTGGTTGTTCACAAAACCATGTGGCGGCGCCAACTCGCATTGGGAATACGACAAGCCCACCAAGACCGAATGTGAACGCCAGGGGAGGCGTACCCACAAAGATGTCTTGTTCTTGGGCGTTGAGCACGGGCGCGAACGCGGTATCAATTGCGAGCAAGTCACGGTGGAAGTGCACCGCAGCTTTGGGTTCGCCAGTGGTGCTCGAGGTGAAACCGAGCAGTGCTGGATCGTCGGCCGCCGTCTGGACGGTGGGAAAGTCACCGGACTGGCGTTTCGCTGCATCGGTCAAGTCGCCACCGGCTCCCCACAAGGCAACGGGTGCCTCTGATGTTGCGAGGACAGGACCTTCCATGCCGCTCTCGCACAGTGTCACCGACGGTCGGCACTTGGCGTAGATCTTGGTGAGCTCTGGCTTACGCAACTGAGGCATCGTGGTCACGGCTACTGCTCCGGCCTTGAGCACTGCGAACCAAGCCGCCACCGTCCAGGGAGCATTCGGGGCTCGCAGTAACACCCGGTTGCCGGGCACCACGCCGTAGTCGTCTGTTAACACGGCAGCAATGCGATTAGACCAGTCAAAGATGTCTTGGTAGGACCACATCTCCGAGCCGAGCCCCACACACGGCCGCGGTCCCCAGCCACGTTCGATGGCCGTGTCGAGCAAGGCGCTAGCCGCGTTGAGTGACGATGGAACGGCGAACCTGGGATCGTCCAGGATGATCTCAGGCCACAGCTCACGGGCCGGCAACCGGTCTAGAACGTAGGTGTCAACGTGACTGCTTCGAGTTGGCATGGACTCTTGCCTTTGCTCTGATCCCATTCGGAACTCGCTGAATGTTCTTTTCTTGACGATCTCAGAATCTACGCTATATCACCCTCGGGTCTGAGCCGTCACCTGTTGGTATCTGTGGCTCGCAATCACATGCGAGGTTGTACAAAATGAGCGGCCGTCGCTTCCGGCTACGCAGTCCCTCCGGGTGTCGGAGCGTGCCTGCTCGGGTCGGAACTCCTGGCACAGCCTTGGTCCCGACAGCGATGCCGGTGGTGCGTATGGCTAACGTGCCGTTGATGTCAAATGAGACCGAGAATCTGCTAACGCGAATTGACGAGATGGTTGAAACTGAACACATCAAGTTTCACCCACTAGTTAGTGCAATCTGTAAGGGTGACGCTTCTCGCAAGTCGTTGCGAGGCTTTGCGAGACAGTTCTTCTTTGTCGGACCCAAACCAAATCCAAGACCGCACTGCGCGGTGTATGCGCTCGCGCCCGAGGGTGATCCCGACATTGAGCATCTCTGGTTTGATGATGTGTTGATGGAAGAAGCCACTGGTAGTCACTCCGGCACCGGTCATCACTTGCAGATCTATTTCAACTGGTGTGCGACGCTCGGTCTGTCGGTTGAGGACATGCGCGCGACCGAAGCGATACCGGAGACGGCAGCCTTCGAGCAGTGGCGTTACTTCAATGCCTTTAAGGGCGATTGGATCGCAGCCATAGCTGGCATTGCGTTCATTGAGGGAGCGTCGGCGAAACGTAACGACATGCTCATCGAGTCATTTATCAACGACTATGGATACACCCGAGGCTCTGAGGGTTTGCAGTACTGGGAGATCCACGCCTCAGAGATTGAGGAAGATCACGGCGATATCGGCCCAGCGATCGTGCGCCGTTACGCCAATGACGATTACACCCGAACTCGTGTCTGGAACGCTGTGCGTCGCAGCATCGACTTACAGTGGCTCGCCTTCGACGGCATGTATCGAGCCTTCTTCGAAAACGACCCCCGCTACACCCGCTGGCAGGAATAGCACCTAGCAAACCCTGCCGTTGGGTGGCAACACTCTGCCAATCACGGCAACTCTTGGACTAGCGTTCGAACCATGAGTCAGGTTGCAAGTGCAGTGACTGCTGTGAGTTCTGAGTGGAACCTCCCTGTGTCTGTCAAGTCACGCGGCCGCTATCGCATCTGGCTTGCCTACGAGGACGGCGAAGAAGGTGAGGTTGACCTCTCTGACATGGCTGGAGAGGGTCCGTTCCTGTCATGGGACAAGGATGGTGGCGTCGTCTTTGATCAGGTGTATCTGCATCCAGCAGGGTTCATTAGTTGGCCCGACGGAATTGATCTCGATACAGATGCGCTATACAGCCGAATGACCGGGCGGCCACTCGATGAAGTAGTGCCAGATGAGGACTCGGGGTCGTATGAAGTCAACGAAAGACCTCTCCCTGAGAGAGTCGAGTCGCGAGGCCGCTATCGCATCTGGTTGCGATTTGGGGATGGCGAAGAGGGTGAGGTTGATCTTTCGGACATGGCCCGAAGCGGTGTGTTCCACGTGTGGGACTGGGACGAGGGTAGAGTCTTTGATGATGTACGCGTCGGTAGAAGCGGAGAGATCATCTGGCCGTACGACATTGATCTAGACCCCGATGTCCTCTACAGCCGAATGACCGGAATTCCAATAACTCAAATCGTTCCCTGGGCCGAGCCCGAATAGAGATCGATTCATGCCGGAGTTGTGCCGGTTCTATGGGATTCTGATCTTGATGCGGTTTCGAGATCACCCGCCACCTCACCTTCACGTCGAATACGGCAGTTTCAAGGCTCAAATTGACATCAACACTGCCAAGGTTATGGAAGGTAACCTTCCACCCCGGCAGAGACGTCTGGTCCGTAAATGGATAGTACTCCACCAGAAGGAACTCCAGAATGCATGGAATCTAGCGCATCTTGGTAAAAATCCTGGCAAGGTAGCCCCACTCCCTTAACGCGGTTGGAGCACAAACTGAATCGGTTCTTGGCTTCTAGATGGGGGTGGAGAGCATTCGGGCTATGTCGAAAGTGTCGTTTACAACTATCTTTTCTTGGAACTTGGCGCCTTCTGCTTCGATCACAACTTTATCGTGGTAGGTGCCTACGGCGAAGAGGCTGCTGTGTCCCTCGAGTGTTGTCTGATACAGCGAGAAGTTTGCCTGAACTGACCAGATGTCATGACTGTTGCCGATGAATCTCACGGCGCCGAGTACATGCTTATCGGTGTGAAGATTGAACAAGTTTGCTTCTCGCAAAGACACCACACGGTCGCGCAACATGTTCTTGTTCAGACAGGACATCAACTCGAGGGGATAGCCGGAGTCGACGTTCTCCCTCGACAAGATCTTGTACGTGCAGTCTTCGGTGAAGAGTTCGACCCACTCCTCGAGACGGTCTTCATCAATCAGATGAACGTATTCGGCTAACAGATCAGCGACAGCGTTGCGCTGTAACAGCCCACCCATAGAGATCAGGCTGCCTGCAGCGAGGACGGTTCGATCCCCATCAACTCGTAGTAATACGACCAGAAGCCTCGGATCGGGATCTCTGTCACCAGATAGTCATGATCGGCGATCTCGCCCTTGCCGCCAATCTCGACAGTGGCGTGCTCGTCTTGTTCTCGCTTGACAGCACGATGCACCATCTCAACGGCTTCACCGTCTTCCATCGAGATCAAGCCTCCAGGCCCAACAAGATTCGCCTGGTTGAGGCGATGTCTCGTCATCTCCTCGTCATCATCGGAGTAGCCAAAGTAGGTCCAATACAGCTCTAGCTCGCCGGGACCTCGAGTCTGTATCTGGCGTGTGCAAAGACTGTTTGTGATCTGTTGCATCACCATGTTCGGGAACACCGACAGGATCGTCAGCGAGACATCATCGGGATATTCCTTCTTGTACTGAAGCATCGACGGATCGTTCAGACGGAACCCCTTGTCGAACACCTTCTTGGTGGAAGCAAACGCCTTCGCATCGGCGTCATCATCACTCGTACCCATCATCGAGTAGCTGATGTTGTGACGCCCCTTGTCATCCATCTTTACCCCGCCACGCTGCGTAGGCCGGTACAGCCCGAACGTGGCGTGAAACATGTGCAGCAAAGCCCCGTGATTGGGATCGCGCACATTGTCGTTGTAGAGCTTCCAGTTTCCGAAAATGCGCTGCCGTTGATACCCCAGCAGTGTGATAGGTCGGCAGAACACACGATCGAGTTCGGCACGAACGTTGTGTCCGAGATAGTCAGCAAGCGGCTCAGCATCGTTAGCAAACGTGCCAAACAACACACCCTTGTAACTCTGGACGTTAAGGGACGTGAGTTTCACTGACTTCATGTCAAAGTCGGGCGGCAATCCGCCGCGACCCATATGACCCTTAGCGAAAGGCACGGCTCGCAACTGGCCTGTCAGGTCATAAGCCCACTGGTGATAGAGGCAGGTGTGCATCATCGAGTTGCCACGACACTCGCGCTTCAGCATCGACCCGCGGTGCATGCATCGATTTACGAATGCCGACACCTTGCCATCGCGCTGACGATTCACAAGGACAGGCGTGTCGCCCACATATGTCGTGATGAAGTCGCCCGGATTGGGTATCTCGACTTCTAGCGCAAGATACGACCAAACACGACCACGAAATATTCGCTCCTGCTCCTCTACGTAGATGTCGTCGTCGAGGTAGGCGGCAAACGGAATCCGGCTGAAGTCATCCGCCGGCCATTCCAATCTCATTGTTGCTGTCATCTGATGATTCCTTTAGTCCCTACGAGTGGCTCAGCTACCAGACCGCGCCACCTACGCGAAGTCAGCGCCTGCAACTGCGGCAAGGCGGCGCCGGTACTGCAGAGCGGGCTCATCAGCCACTTTCAGGTGCATCTCGGCGGTGATGTCGAGCGGCAGGATCTCGGGGCGCTGATTCTCGACAATGTGTCTGTCTTGCTCGATGACTTTCTGATGGAATGCCGCAACTTCAGCATCAGTCTGGTCTCGGCGTCCTTTGATACCCACATATTCCCAGAAGCGCACCTTGTTTAGCGAGATTGGCTGGTTAGCAATGAACACAACCGTGGATTGTGACTCAGCGGTAATGAGAAGACGCCAACTGAACGGGATCTCCACCCATGTCTTCTGGGTGACTAACTCGTCAGCATCACCAAACATTGCCTCGTCTACATCATGGCGTTTTGCCGAGAAGGCATAGCCACGATCCGTCTCTTCCATCTCAAAGGGAGCGATGACTGTTGCGCCGGGATCCGCCAGCAGACCCGGATGCACGATCGGTAGATGCGACGTGTCAATTGCGTTCTCAACGAAGCGAGCCGCACTTGCCTTCCAAGTCCACTCACCGGGTCTGATCATGTGGAAGTCGGCATCGTCGTATTCTGGGAACTCGGGAACCGGCGCAACGGGTTCCTCCAGTGCGACATACACCAGGCCGTAGTGGATCGAAGTGCAATATGCCGGTACGCGAGCCCGTGAAGGGATCCGTTGGCGGTCACGAAGCTGGGACGGTATGTAAACGCACTCACCTGCAGTGTTAAACGTCCACCCGTGGTAGGGGCATACGATGCAACCGGCGTCATCAAGTGAGCCCATCGACAGGCGGGTTCCCCGATGAATGCAAAGGTCTTGTAGAGCATGAATCTCGCCGTGAGAACTGAACACAACTAGGTCTTCATCAAGCAAGGTCGTCTTGATCGGGCCATTATTGACATCTTCCACGGCACAAACCGGATGCCAGTATTTGCGAAGAGCGTTGCTCACTTGCTCCCCCTTGATCTCTTATTCGACCCGAACCTGTGGCAGCAGTGACACTACGTCAGCACTCGGGTGCCAACAAAACCAACAGAAGCGTTCCGCCCGCTTCGCCCCTCTGCTCGATCCATGACAACATGATGAGCCAATCATGTCTTCCGCCCTGTCGGCGGGCGTACCGGAAGGAGACAAACGTGAAGCGATTCCTTGTAGCGCTGTTTGCACTGGGGCTAGTGGCTGCGGCCTGCAGCGGTGATGACAGCGCCGACGAAGGCCCCATCAAGTACGGATTCCTTAACGGGCAGTCCGGCGACTACGGGCCTTGGGGTGGATGGGCACTCGCTGCTGCTGAGGTTGCAGTTGAAGAACTCAACGCGGCCGGCGGTGTGTTGGGTCGTGAGGTTGAACTAGTGGTTGAAGATAACGGCTCGACACCTGAAGGCGCCGTCTCCGGGTTCGCTGAGCTAACCGAGGTTGACGGGATCCATGCACTAGGCGGGATCGAGTCCGACGGCATGCTTGCCATCTTCGAAACCGTGCATGAGCTAGAGATTCCTACCATTTGCAGCACATGCGGAACTACCGAACTTGATAACACTGGCGGCGACTTTGTGTTCCGCATCATTCCGTCTGACACAGATAACGGCATTGTCGGCGCGCAGGTAGCGCGCGACGAGGGATTCAACAGCGTTGCCATGCTCGTAGAGCTAAGCGAGGGCACGATCAGCCCGGCCGATGTCTTCAAGAGTGTGTTCACCGAACAGATCGGCGGCACCGTTACCGAGGATGTGCGATTCAATGCAGGAGAGGCCACCTACTCGGCTCAGGTAGCTCAAGCGTTTGAGTCTGGCCCGGACGCGGTGTACATCGCAGCGGGCTTCGAAACCGGTGTGCCAATCCTGAACGAATGGCAGCGTCGTGGCTACACCGATGTGCCGCTGATCCTCACAACCGACCTGCTGAGTCCTCAGATTGCTGAGATCGTTGGCGGTGTTGATGGCGCCAATGCGGTTGTTGGTGCGACTGCGTATGACACCGTGGACAATCCCGCCTGGGACGCGTACGGGCCCAGGTTTGAGGAAAAGATCGGTGATCCACCTGAGATTGGCTTCTATGACGCCTGGCAGTACGACCAATACATCATCTTGGGTCTAGCCATGCAAAAGGCCGGTACCACTGACGGTGCGGCAGTCGCAGCCGCAATCCCAGAAATCACGAACCCTCCCGGCGTTGAGGTGTTCTCGTTCGCACAAGGCATGGAAGAGTTGGCTGCCGGCAACGACATCGATTACCACGGCACTACTTCAAACATGAACCTCAATAGTGTTGGCAACCTAGAGTCGCCGGTGATGGCTGTGCTCAGCGTTGACGGTGCCAGCTGGGTAGTGCGAGAACACATCGAACTTGACGCTGCGCTAGAGAAGCCTTAGTAGGCACGTAGACCTCAACCAAAAGGCTCAAACCCTTTCGGGAGAATTTGACGGCCGGCCCGGGGACACCACCCGGGTCGGCCGCTTGAACGCTGGGCAGGGAGTTCGTTAGTGCAAAACGTTGTCTTCGGGATTGTCACCGGCAGCATCCTGGCTGTGGCAACCCTCGGGTTCGCCTTAGTGCGACAGACCGAGAACTTCTTGAACATTGCTCACGCGCAGATGATGGCGCTCGGTGCTTTTGTTGGTGTCGTGTTAGTCGATAGTTACGGACTCAACATCTTCGTTGCCGGCGCGATAACTGTTGTTGGGCTTGGTGCAGTCGGTGTAGCGCTCTCGGCTGTGTTCTTCCGGCCCGTTAAGCACCTGGGCGGCACTGTGTTGCTGTTCACATCAATAGGTCTGGCGCTGATGCTTTATGCCGTGATTCTTGCTGTGTTCGGAACGCAGTCTCGCTTCTATCCAGACGTGTCGGGTGGGTTGCACCGCATCGGAGGAGTCAGCATCGCCACCAACGAGATCGTCATCATCGGTTTAGCGTTTGCCAGCATTGCAGCGCTGCAGGTGTTCTTGAATGCCACCGGACTCGGGCGTGCTATACGTGCTGTGGCTAGCAACGATGACCTAGCTCGTGTTCGCGGAGTGCCGGTGCGCGCTGTCTCGAACATGATCTGGTTCATCAGTTCGGCGTTTGCGGCAATGGCGGGAGTAATGCTCGGCGTGCTTGGTGCGGTAAACACCGAGATCGGCTGGCACAACATCTTGATCGTGTTGGCCGCTGCTGTGCTCGGTGGACTGCGCAGCATCACAGGCGTGATCCTTGCTGGGCTGCTGCTCGGCATTACCATGGACGTGTCTGCACTGATAATCCCGACCGCCTACCGGCCGGTTGTCGCCTTCGGTGTGCTGGTAGCGGTGCTCGTGCTTCGGCCTGAGGGGATCCTGTCAATCCAGCGCCGCAAAGATGCGGTAGCCGCATGACCAATCCCATTTTCTGGGTCGGAGTGCTGACCTTGGCGTTGATTTACTCCAGCTTGGCTATGGCGCTCAACGTTGAGTCTGGCTGGGGCGGAATGTGGGATCTGGGCGTCGCCGGGTTGCTTGCAGCAGGCAGCTACAGCTACGTGATCTTCACAGTTGATGACCCGGATCTAGGAATGAGATTCGCTTTCGGGTTGCCGATGTGGCTTGCCTGGCCACTTGCAGCTGCATTTACGGGACTAGTGGCGTTGTTGATAGGAACACCTGCGCTGCGGCTGCGGCGCGAATATTTCTTGATAACGACGCTGGCTTTCGCTGAGATAATCCGCCAACTCGTGGTGATTCAAGCTGATCTAACCCGCGGCGCTGTTGGTGTGTCCAACCTTGATCGTCCCTTTGACACGATCATCACCGGGCGTGATTACAACTACGTACTGCTTGTGTTGGCTGCTGTGGGGGCAGCAGTGATGTACCTGATTACACGCCAGATCGGTTTGTCGGCTTTTGGTCGAGCGTTACGAGCGGCTCGTGACAACGAAGCTGTGGCATTAGCGCTTGGCAAGCGGGTCAATTTGATGCGGATCAAGACGTTTGTGCTAGCCGGCGTTCTTGTCGGTGCCACAGCCCCGCTGTACTTGTTTTACATAAGGGCGATCTCGCCGCAACTCTTTGTTCCAGGCATCACGTTCACGGTTTGGACGGCGCTGGTAATCGGAGGTTTAGGCAGTATCCGTGGCGGCTTGGTGGGAGCCCTGGTGTTGATCATCTTCACCGAGGCAGTGGGCCTGATTGAGGTCGATCCTGCCTACATCAACATCCTCGTGGCGATTGAGCCATTCTTGGTGGGCTTGTTGCTGGTGCTCGTGTTGCGGTTCCGTCCCGAAGGACTGTTTGCAGAGCGTGACTCGTTTGGTTCGCGCAATGCGAGAGGTCAGACATCTGGTGAGCGTGAGCCTCAGACGCCCGCCGAAACTGCGCAGGTGTAACCGGTCGTGGAACTCGTACTTGAAGGTGTCAGCAAGAGCTTTGGTGGTGTCGTCGCTGTTGACGATGTTTCGGCGGTGATCCCTGGAGGTCAGGTAACTGCACTCATCGGCCCCAACGGGGCTGGCAAGACCACGCTGTTTAATGCGATCACCGGCGTTGACCCACCCGATGAGGGTTCGATCAGCTTTGCAGGTCGGCGTATCGACGGCCTGCCGCCCTGGCGTGTGGCCGAATTGGGCCTAATACGGACGTTTCAGACACCGGTGGGTTTCCCGACACTTACCGTGCGTGAGAGCCTTATGGCAGCGGCAACATCGCCACGCCACGAGACTCCCCTTCGTGCGCTTGGCTTCTTCGGCCGTCAGCGCCATCGGGAGCGGTCTGGGGAGGCACGTGCCGAAGAGGTCACCGCGGAACTAGGCCTGTTTGAGTTGCTTGATGTCCGAACTGATGAGTTGTCGGCAGGTGATCGCAAACTGCTGGAGTTTGCACGTTCGTTAATGGCTGAACCGAAGATGTTGTTGCTTGACGAACCCGCTGCTGCCGTGGCTCCGGCAAACATCGGCCGCCTATCGCAGTTGGTGCGACGGTTCTGTGACGAGCGCGGACTTCCCAGCTTGATTATTGATCACAACCTCTCGTTTCTGATGCAAATCGCCGACTCTGTGCATGTGCTTGATCGGGGAGCCTTGTTGGCATCGGGTACCCCAGATGAGATTGCTTCAAACCCAGATGTGATGCGGGTCTATCTCGGTACAGACGAAGACCGCAGCGACAAGAGCAACAACGCCGACTCGGGTGGTGAACGGTGAGCGAACCACTACTTGAGGTCGAGGGCCTACATGCCGGCTACGGAGGCTTTCCGGTACTTCACGGTGTTGACTTGTCTGTAAATGCTGGTGAGATTGTGGCCGTGGTCGGCCCTAACGGAGCTGGCAAGTCGACGTTGCTCAAGACGATCTTCCGCTTGCTTGACACACAAGCTGGTTCAATGCGGTTTGAGGGGGCGGATTTGAACCGCCACCCAACTCATAGCCTCGCTGATCTAGGTATGGGGTATGTCCCCCAGGAGAACAACACCTTCCCCGACCTCAGTGTGCGAGACAATCTGGCACTTGGATTGCGTAACGCCAGCACGTCGGTAATGAAACGCAGGCTCGCTAACACTGCTGAGGCCTATCCCGCTTTGCGGGAGCGGATGAGCCAGAGTGCCAGCACATTGTCGGGCGGTGAGCGTCAGATGCTGGCTCTCGCGAGCGCGATGATTACTAGACCGCGGTTCCTAGCACTTGATGAACCAACGACAGGTCTCGCGCCCTCAATCGTGCGAGAACGGATCAACGACATCCTGCGGATCCGCGATTCAGGCACGACACTGCTGTGGGTGATTGAGGAGAGCCCGCTGGTGTGTCTGCCTCACTGTGATCGTGTCTATGTGATGCAAGCGGGCGTGCTGGATTCACCAGTGTCGAGCCGTGAAGTCTTAGAAGACTCGGCCCTGCAGTCTTTGTTCTTCGGAGTAGACAACCGGCAGAATTAGGACATTCGAAGCGAGCGAATCAAGAGCGTCTTGGCTCACGTCAAGCGATCCTCCCCCACATCAACTAAGGAGACCAACTAGAGATGCCGGTAGTTGTACGCAAGATTCCATTCGAGTTTGTGACCGATACCGACGGCTTGCTCGCCGAGATCAACAGTGGTTCATTCAGTGCTGATGACATCATCGGGGTGATTGGCAAGACCGAGGGCAACGGCGGGGTCAACGACTTCTCACGGATCCTTGCAGACCGAGTGCTGCGTGACTTTCTCAGAGAGCACGGCACTCGGTCAACGGAGGAGATCGACAACACACCGATCGTGTGGTCGGGAGGCACGGATGGCGTTATTGCACCGCACATGAATGTGTTTGCGCAGGTGGCCGATGATGCTGACGCTCAAGGCGCTACTGGTACTGCGAAGCGCTTAGCGGTGGGTGTGGCGATGTCTGAGCCGATCCGCCCGGAGGAGATCGGGCGCTTGCCGATGGTCGAAAAGGTCGCCGAAGGTGTTCGGGCGGCCATGGATAGTGCGGGGATTGGCGATCCGGCTGATGTCCACTTTGTGCAATCCAAGACTCCGCTGCTCACGCGTGAGCGCATCGAGGATGCCCGTAACCGCAACCAGACGGTGGCGCTCACCGACACCATGGAGTCAATGGCTGTCTCGAACGCCACTGCTGCTCTAGGCATCGGCTACGCCGTAGGGGAGTTCGATCTACCCCGAGCAGATCAGATTGCATCCGATCTTGACCTCTACTCGTCTGTGGCGTCTTGCTCTTCCGGTGTGGAACTTGACGAGGCCCAGATCGTGGTTGTCGGTAACCGCGCAGGTGCCGGTGGCGACTTCCGGATCGGCCATTCAGTGATGCGTGATGCCCTTGACTTTGATGGGATCTACGACGCCATCCGCTCAGCGGGCCTGAAACTGCCCGAGCGGCCACACCCCAGTGACCTCGGTGATGCCCTCGTCAACTGCTTTATCAAATGCGAGACAGATCCTTCGGGTCGCCTCCGCGGGCGTCGGCTGGTGTCGATCAACGACTCCGACATCCATCACACGCATCACACCAAAGGCGCAGTAGGTGCAGTCGCTGCGGCGGCCATCGGTGACCCGGCCGTGTACTGCTCGGTCGCTGCTCTGCAGCAGGGACCTGCGGGTGGTGGGCCGGTCGCAGCGATCGTCGACATGTCCAAGCTGCCATGACCGGTCACACCTCGATGCTGGATCAGGCGTTGAGGAGCTACTGGCATCCGGTGGCAGTCGCCATGGACGTCACCGGAGAGCCTCAACAGGTACGGCTTCTGGGTGAGAACATCGTGCTGTACCGAGATGCCGATGGGCTGGTAGCGCTGCGTGACAAGTGCGTGCATCGTGGTGTGGCGCTGTCGGGTGGATGTATCCGTGATGGGCTGCTGATGTGCCCGTACCACGGCTGGCAATACGACCGCAGTGGCAAGGTGGCACACATCCCGGCATTGGGACAAGGTGCAGCAATCCCAAGCCGTGCCAGCGTGCACAAGTACAACGTCTGTGAGGCATACAACGCGGTGTGGGTAGCTCCCTCCAAGCCGGTTGTTGACCTGCCGCCTTGGCCCGATGATGACTGGAATAGTCCTGACTGGCACGTATTTTTGGTGAGCACATGGCGCTGGCAGTCATCTGCGGGACGGATGCTTGAGAATGCAATTGACTTCGCCCATTTCAACTTCGTTCACGAGGGATTCACAGAGTTAGCGGACGGTCCATTCATCAAGCCGTTTGACGTGACTGTTACCGATGATGGCATGACTTACGCCTACGATGACTCGGTTCTGTTGCGGGATTACACGCTGCATTTGCCCTACACATTGCACGACAGAAAGTCCGTGGTATCGACACAAGGTGGGATCACCTGGTCGGAACAGGGCGACTCCAAAGCAGGTGATGTAACCACAATTACATTCGTGGCTTCGCCCACTGATCGAGCCGAAACACTGATCTTTGTTTACCTATCCCGCAACCACTCTTTCGACACACCCGACAGCGAGTTCGCAGCTGGCTTTCACGACGTAATGGAACAAGACCGCATCGTCGTAGAGGCTCAAGACCCTGCAGAGTTACCTCTAGATCCCCGAGAAGAACTACACCTCAAACTCGCAGACTCCGGCTCGATCACCTACCGCAGACTCCTCCGAAACCTAACCCAATCCACCACCACCGCCTAGTCTCCCGCGCCAAGTAACGACCTCAGGGTTTCAGTCTGGGGAAGGTTGGTTTTGGGGGTGGGATTTGACCGTCGACTGGTGTGAGGCTGTGGCGGATGCGCTTGGATAGCCGGGGGACTATGGGTTCTAAGGCTTGGCCGATTTGGATTGCGGTGCTTGTTGATCGTGAGAGCACATCTGTAAAGCTCTCCCACTCGCTCTGTCTTGCCAACAACCATGGTGCTTCTGATGCCAGATAGGTGTTGAGCGCTGCAATCGCGGTGACAATTCGATCTGTCGCTGCCCTGCGGTCATAGTCGCACAGATCAGAAAGCACCTGCTGTGAGAGATTCTCGCAGCCGGTTATGCAGTTTGAAGAGTCAATTTGCAGTCGGCCGTTAAGATAGCGGGTTGCTAGCGTCGCAATGCGGTTAACAGCATTGCCGATTCCGTTGGCGAGTTCAATGTTGGCACGCTCAATCATGCGGTTGACCGTGCAGTCTGTATCGGCTATCGGTGAAACCTCACGAGCAAACCACCATCGGAGCGCGTCGATCCCGTACTGATCCACCACGGACAACGGATCGACGGCATTACCCGCTGACTTTGACAGCTTCTGTCCGTTGGAGGTCAGATACGCGTGTACCTGGATTCGAGAAGGTGGAAGTTGACCAGCCGACATCAGAAATGCGGGCCAGTAGACAGCATGAAACCGTGTAATCCCTTTACCAACACAGTGAGTACGCGAGTCGGCCTCAGTCCAAAACGTCTCGAAGTCAGGCTGCTTCGCTTGATCACCCACAAACCCCAACGATGAGATGTAGTTCGTCAGTGCGTCAAACCACACGTAGATGACCTGCTCAGGATCACCTGGAACTGGGATTCCCCATCCGTGGGCACGTTGCGCAGATCGAGACAAACTCAGATCTTCGAGGCTACTCTTGAGGAACGACAGCACCTCGTTACAGAACGTCTGAGGCTCCACAGCCACCTGTCCACCCTCAATCAGGTCGATCAGTAACTGCTGATACCTGGAGAGCCGAAAGAACCAGTTCGTCTCCGAGATTAGCTCAACCGGTGCGTTGTGCTCTGCACACGTACCATCAGGCAGTAACTCCTCAGCTGCGTAGTAGCGTTCACAACCAGCGCAATACCGGCCCGAGTACTCTTTCTTGTAGAGATCGCCAGCGGCATCACAGAGTTTCCACAGCGCTTCAACGGCTGGTCGATGCCGAGAGTCGGTACTAGTCCGAACATAGTCATCAAAGGAGAGATCCAATGGTGTGCTAAGTTGCTGGAATCGGGCCGCCTTTTGCTCAATGAACTGCTCGATTGGAGTGCCAGACTGCTCAGCCGCAAGAACATTCTTGAGTGAGTATTCGTCAGTGCCTCCAACAAACTTCACTGTCTTGCCTGACATTCGCATAGCCCGCGCAAAGATGTCCGTTTCGACTAGTTCAAACACGTATCCGAGATGTGGATCCGAGTTGACATACGGGATTGCAACGGAAATGAAGTTTGTCATTGAAGTCCTTGTACTCCAAGTAGCCGAGTAATTCCGGGAACCCTAGTCAGCACACGGCAGAGGCCCGCCCCTAGTTGTGCCAGACGGGTTTAGGAGTGGCGACTGAACCTGGTGTGTCGGTGGTTCCGGCAAAGACCACGGATCTCTTCGGGGGTCATGGGCAGTGTCCTAATGGCTCCAGGCTGGCCCAAGGCGTTATCGACCGCAGAGGCCAGCGTTGCACCTACAGCGGTGGTGCCGCCTTCGCCAGCACCCTTGATTCCGAGCGGGTTGAGTGGGCTCGGAGCATCCTCAGAGAGCAGGATCTCGATCACGGGCATCTCCACCGCTGTAGGCAGCAGGTAGTCCATGAACGATGTCGCGAGAGGCTGTCCCGACTCGTCGTAGGTGAAGTCCTCAAAGACGGCGCCCCCAAGACCCTGAGCAGCTCCGCCGCAGATCTGGCCTTCGATCAGCATCGGGTTGATGGCGCGACCTACGTCATAGGCGATCACATAGCGCTCAATGGCGATGTTGCCGGTAGCGCCGTCGATCTGTGCTACGGCTGCATGCAGTCCATACGGATAGTTCATGTGGGTTGTGTTGAACCAGTGCTGAGCGTTCAACCCTGGCCGATCACCAGCCAACGTTGCTCCCGGCGACAGAGCGGCCGCAATCGTTCCAAGCGGAAGTGCCTGAGCCGGCGATCCTTTGACTTGAACTGCACCCCCCACGAGTTCCAGATCATCGGGGTTCGCCTCAAGTAGCGAGGCCGCAACATCGATACATCGCTGCTTGAGCGTGAGGCTTGCCATCTGGGTAGCCGCACCGGCCATCACGGTCGCTCGGCTCGCAAATGCTCCCATGCCGTAGCCGAACTTGTCGGTCTGCCCGTGGATCACCGAGATCCGATCGACATCGACATCGAGAACATCTGCACAGATCTGCGCCATCACCGTCTCGAAGCCCTGCCCAACCGAGGCTTCGCCTGTGGTAACCGTGACCCACCCCGAAGTGTCAACATCAATCTGGCTTCCAGCAAATGGCCCTAGTCCAGACTTTTCTACGAAGAATCCGAGTCCTAGCCCCACAAGCTCACCACGTTGACGACGCTTGGTTAGTCGGCGAGAGAGCGACTCGTACTTGAGATGCTTGAACACCCGGTCGAGCATCCGCTCGTAGTCACCGGAGTCGTAAGTGACAGGAGTGCCGAGTGCCTGAATGCCGCGCTCAAAAGGCATCTCGTCAACACCGATCAAGTTGCGACGACGAACCTCGGCACGGTCGAGTCCTAACCTTGCTGCGATCAGATCCAAGACCCGTTCACGTACGAATGTGCTCTCGTATCGCCCGGGAGCTCGATACGTACCAGCTGGGGTCTTGTTGGTGAGCCGGACCTTGCCCTCGACTCTGTAGTTCGGTATCCGGTATGGGCCGGGTAGAAGCGCCGCCGCAAGCGTCGCCACTGTCGCGCCGTGAGTGCGCACGTAAGCGCCCTGATCACTTACAAACTTGACATCAAGGGCGTCGATCACTCCTCGGGCGTCGACACCAGCGCGTATCTTGTGGCGTTGATCACGTGAGTGATTGGCTGAAACCAGGTGTTCATGGCGATCTTCCACCCATTTGATGGGCCGCTGTAGTCGCAGCGCTGCAAGCGCTACCAACACGTCCTCGGGATACAGCTCACCCCGGATTCCGAACCCGCCCCCAACGTGGCCCTCCTTGAGCACAACTCGAGAAGGCGGTAATCCGAGCATGCGAGCTAGAGCATCTCGGTTTTGGTAGGGCACCTTCGCTGCCCCAAGAAACTCAAGCACTCCGGTGTCACGCCGATACTGCGCCACGGCTCCTCGGCACTCAAGTGGCACTCCACTGTGTCGGCCCACACTCAGATCGGCCTCAACGATGTACTCAGCGGCCGAAAGAGCAGCCTCGACATTGCCAGTTTGTTCACGGACGACGAACGCTTCAGTGTTGTAGTCGGCATCGAAGCTCCCAGGAGGTGCGGAAGCGTCGATCACCGGCTCAAGTGGGTCGACATCAACCACAACTGCCTCAGCGGCGTCTTCAGCCACATAAGCGTCACGAGCGAACACCACCGCCACTGGTTCACCCACGTAACGCACCCGGTTCTGAGCAAGGATCGGCTGTCGATATGGCTCCATCTCGGCCGCGCCGACCTGACGGAAGTCAATCAGTGCAATGTCGCTCACATCGGCGCCCGTCCAGACAGCCGCAACCCCCGGCATCTCACAAGCCTCAGAAGTATCGATGTCTTCAATGAGTCCGTGCGCCCACTGCGAACGCACGACTCGCATCACAAGTTGACGGGGCAGGTTGATGTCATCAACAAATGTGGCCTCGCCACGCAGCAAAGGCGGGTCTTCAAGGCGCGGTATCGACGCGCCGATCACCAGAAGTCAGACCCTGTCAGAGGATGATGAAAGCGCCTGGTCTCGGGCCGCTTGAACAGCAGTGATGATGTTCTGATACCCCGTACATCGGCACAGATTTGAGCCAAGCACTTCTCCAAGTTCGTCGTCACCGATGTGAGGATTTGACTCGAGTACTCCAGTCGCGAGCATCAAAAAACCGGGTGTGCAAAATCCACATTGCAGACCGTGATGCTCCCAGAACGCAGCCTGCAAAGAGTTGAGTTCGCCGTTGTCTGCGAGTCCCTCGACTGTACGAATAGTGTCACCGGAGCATTGCACTGCGAACATCAAACATGATCGCACCGGTTCGTTGTTTAACAACACCGTGCAAGCACCACACACACCGTGCTCACAACCCAGATGCGTTCCTGTTAATCCACAGTCTTCCCGCAGGGTGTCAGCCAATGTCTTGCGTGCCTCAACCGACACGTTGAATGTCTCATCGTTGACTGTGAGAGTGAACTGGTGGTGTGAAGGACTCATGTGACTGCTCCCGCTCGAGCACGAGTTGTAACGCCACCGCCGACCTGAGACTCTCTGTCTCGAATCAGTTTTCGGATGCGACTCGGTGTTGCAGGCATCTCGTTCACCTCGATGCCTAGCGGTGACAGCGCGTCTGAAATCGCGTTGAGAACAGCCGCGGGAGCACCGATCGCCCCACCTTCACCGACGCCCTTAGCACCAGAGATAGATGCATCTGTAATTGTCTGAAGATGGGTGACTTCGAGGTCAGGTATCTCACATGCCGTCGGAACGGCGAAGTCCATTAGCGATGCTGTCATCAGATTTCCATGCTCGTCTGTCACCAACTCTTCATATAACGCATTGGCAATTCCCTGAGTGACTCCACCATGAATCTGGCCTTCAACCAGCATCGGGTTTACTTCTAATCCTGCGTCAGCGACCACAACGAAGCGCTCAAGGCGCACATGACCAGTCTCGATGTCAACTTCAACGACCGCTGCGTGACAAGCATTAGAAAACGTCCCTGCCGGGTCATACGTGGCGCTTACCGCTAGCCCGGGACCCACTCCATCGGGCAGCCGATGGCTCGAGTGGTGAGCCGTGCGTGCGATGTCTGAGATCGGCACACCGATACGGGTTCCGGCAACAGCGGCCGCACCTTCTTCAAGCTTGATGTCGGCCGGATCGGCTTCTAGTTCGTGCGCTGCGATCTGCCGCAGCTGATCGGCGAGCTCGCGTGCCGCAAGCGTGGCCGCGCCACCTGCGATGACCATTGAGCGGCTCGCAAAGGTGCCCCAGCCATAGGGCGTGGTGTCTGTGTCGCCGTGGCTTATCGATACTTGATCGGCCTTGATGCCGAGTTCATCGGCCAAGAGTTGTGCTAGAGCGGTGGCCAGTCCTTGACCGTGCGGTGAGGCTCCTATCCGAGCGATTACGCCACCTGAGGGATCCATCTCTAGCCTCACAGTCTCGTATCCAGGAGTGATCTCCATGGATCGTGCCGCAAAAGCGGGAGTTCCGTAGCCGGTTCGCTCGCCAAAGACCGAGAATCCGACACCCAGGTATCGCCCCTGTCGGGCTGCGTGCTCCTTGCGCTCACGAAAGTCCTCAAGCGAGATGGCCTGCACTGCCGCCTTGAGCGTCTCGGTATAGGAACCTTCGTCAATACGCAGTCCGGTGGGCATCGAATAGGGGAACTCATGCACGAGGTTGATGTTGCGTATCGCAACCGGGTCAATGCCGAGCTTGCGGGCAGCGCTGTCCATGAGCCGTTCCATTGCCAGAGTCAGCACTGGTCGTGACACTCCCCGGTACGGCGCTATGGGGCACATGTTGGTTGTGATGGCCCGAGCACGCACCCGGTAGTTGGTGAGCATGTAAGGCCCCGGGAGTTCGGCGAGCGCCATTAGGGGCTCAACCCCGAACGTCACGGGGTAGTTGCTGTAGGCGCCGATGTTGCACAACAGGTCACCGTCAAGTGCCAGCAACTTGCCATCCGCTGAGAAAGCACCTCGTATCCGGTAGCGATGGTCGCGGCTGTGCCAGGAAGCCAGCAGGTTCTCGAGCCTGTCTTCGATCCAGGCGATCGTCGTGCCGAGCAAGCGGGCCGCAGCCACGAGGGCCACATACTCGCGGGGCACACACATCTTCTGGCCGAACGCACCACCTACTTCGGGTGTGACCACTCGCAGTTGCGACTCGGGAACATCCAAGATGTCCGCGAGAGCGGTGCGCAGCATGTGTGGCATCTGGTTTGACGCAGTGAGTGTGGTGCGACCGCTAGCAAGGTCATGAGACGCCACCGCGCCACGCGCCTCGAGCGGTAGAGCGTTCTGGCGATGCGAGCGAATGTCGAGGGCGACAACTTCGTTTGCACGAGCTACCGCTGCGTCAAAGTCAGATGTTTCAAGCCGTGCGTCCAGCACGACGTTGTTGCCCAACGGCATGCTCAAGCCGGCATGCACAGTGGGTGAGGTTGCCTGCATGGCTTGGTGGACATCTAAGACTGGATCGCTGGGTTCGATGTCGACAATTACTTCCTCGGCTATGTCTTCGGCTTCGGCACGCGATCCTGCGACAACGAGCGCGATCGGTTCGCCGGGGTGTCGCACCACCTCGGATGAGAGAACGGGCGTCTCGAGAGCGATGAAGTCGGGGCGGTCAAGCCGGGCGCAGATTTCACGCATCGGACCGAGACTCTCAGCGGTCAACACGGTGGCTCCAGCGGGAGACTCGATCGAGCGGATCTTGCCTGCAGGCGCTGTGCTGCGCACGAAGGCACCGTGAAGCGCCCGAGGGTCGCGGTCGGCAACATCAGCCACGAAGTGGCTTAGACCCTGCAGCAATGCTGGGTCTTCGAAGCGGCGCAACCGGCGCCCAGTCCAGCTCATTGCCGGCAACGTTCAGTCACTGTTAGCTGGGGATGCAGAAGTCATCTCAGGCGTTCAGGAGCCGTGCTGTGAAGCCTGTCGTAATGCCCGTCTCACCATGGCTCGCACCAGGTCACGCCGGTATTCCCCGGAGCCGTGGATGTCGCTAATCGGGTCAACCTCTGCGGCCGCCACATCTGCGGCCTCGTTGATTGCCGTGGCGGTTAGTGGCCGATCATGCCGATTATTCAGTACGGCTTCGGCTTCGACTGCACGTAGAGGTGTGCCAGCGACTCCACCCAGAGCGATGCGTGCCCTCGCAACACAAGTGTCGTTGAACTCGACGACCGCGATTGCTAGCACAATGGCGAAGTCACCCCAGCGGCGAGCGAACTCCGACACACCCACACCAGTGCGATCTCCGAGCCGGGGCAAGCTGATCTGCTCAAGCAACTCGTCAGGCTCAAGCAACGTCGTGAAAGCCATCGAGTCGAAGAAGTCGTTGGCCCTGATGCTGCGGGTGCCACCGAGGCTGCGGCAATGCATTGTGGCATCAAGTGCCCTCGCAAGCGCGCACCACTCTGCTGCTGGATCGGCGTGGGCCAAGCTGCCACCAAAGGTGCCCTTGACCCGTATCGGATAGTGGCCGACCAGTCGAGCGGTGCCGCTCAGCAAGCGTCCTAGCGGCCCCGGGATGTTGTTTCGTTCAAGGTCACGGTGGCGCACCCGGGCTCCGATTCGGACCTCGTCGGGCCGTGAAGCGTCAATCATCTCTAGGTCATCGAGATGCGCGATGTCGACGATCACCGAGGGCCGGGCGAGCCGGAAATTCATCGCCGGAACCAGGCTCTGCCCGCCAGCTAGCACCTTGGCCTCGTCCTGGTGCTCACGCAGGATCGTCAGCGCTTCGCCGGTCGAGCGAGGAGCGAAGTACTTGAAGGCGGCGGGTTTCACGCGATGGCGCTAACTCGTGTCAAGTCTCTAGATGGCGCCAGGGGAGCGTCTACTCGACTCCGACTAGTCGCAGAAGATGTCTGTCCGGCGGGCAGGGCCCACCAATGCTGACGATCTGTTCGCCCCGATCGGCCATCACAGCGTGTTCGACACCTGCCGGTACGTGAATTGCCTGACCTGCTTCGAAGGGCAGTCGCGTGCCATTTGTCAGATCTTCGATAGTGCCACGGCCGTGCAAGCAAAAGATAGTGTCCTCGGACTCGCTATGTATGTGTGGCACGTTCTGCTCGCCAGGTTCCAGCACCACATAATTCATGTTCGCTACCTCGGCACCGACTCCCGGCCAGACCACGAGCCGCGCATCCGAGGAGATGATCGGCAGCATCAGGCTGGGCTCGTCACGGTGGAACACTCGTATGGCCACTCAGTCCTCCAGGTGTTCGTAGAGTGCTGGATCTGGTGGGCACGGCCCGCCGATGATCACTGCTCCCTCAGTTCCGGCGTTGATGCGGTAACTCGTTGCGGCGTCAATGTGGATCATGGCACCCACCGTGAGTTCATAGGTGTCGCCGCCGTTGATGTCGGCGACGCTGGCGCTTCCCTCACACAGGTGATACACCGCATCAGACGGGTGACACAGCGGTGTTGTGTAGCCGTTCGGGCGTAACTCGATGAGATGCATCGAGCGGTGGATTGCACCAACTCCGGGCCAGACAACGGCCCGGGCTTTGCCGGCCGAAGCGATGATCTGTAGTTCTGGAGCGCCGTCACCGCTTAGCACCCGCACCGCGTCAGCCGCAGTGTCCATAGGTGCTCTACACCAGCCTGAGAGCGTTGGTGGGGCAAGCTTCGACGGCCATCTCGGCGTCATCGAGGAGGTCGGCGCTCAGTTCGTCGACCAACAAGTGACACACCATGTCGTCACGGATCTCGAAGACCTCCGGGGCGATCATCTCACAGGCGCCGCTGCCGATGCATCTGCTGACTTCGACCTCAACTCTCATCGATCAGTACCCCAAACGTGATGCAGCCTCAAGAAACCTCCCGCTCTCTGGCGCAAGAACCTAACCCACACGCCTCGGTCAAGCGAAACGCGGCATGTGCGGCTTCGTGAACAGAGCCGGGTACGACGGTTGACGAATCGACACAACAGTGTGCAACTCTGAAGAGTTCGAAAAGCGCGAAGAGCCCGAGGTTCGGCTCGCATCGAGCAGTTTGGCGGTACCCGACAATTGTCAGGTTGGTTGCTGCTAGTGGCGGAAGCGGCGGTGAATGCCTCGGCGGCGCGTATCAAGTTGGTTACGCCGCTCGGCCGGCGTGACCACGGGGTGATCTGCGGGTAGGAAGTTGCGCAGCTCTTCCAGCTCGACAATCTCAGCTTGAGCGGCCGTCAACTCGGTGGCTTCAATCCAGCGGTAGAGGCACATGCCAACTCTGCGACCCTCTGTGTCGATCCAGTTGGGAGCAACAGGATCCACATGGCTGATTACCACCCGTACCCGCCCATCAGGATCAGCGTGTGCCTGGGTCTCGTTCAGGCTCGTCTGTGCATGAGCAAGATCGCCAGACTCAAACCACGGCCACGTACAGGTCTGGATCGACCAATGCCCACCTGTTGGCGGTTCGAATGTGATCAGCCAGCATTGCGAGGTGTCGAGGTTCCAGTACCCGCCGCCATAGGCAATGTTGTCGGCGCCTCCGGGTGCTCGCCGTGGCGGGATCAACACGTTGTCCGCACCGTTGGCACGCCGCCTCGGCAAGAAGTGCATCCAATAGGGCACTGCAGCTTCAAGCCAGCGGGCTGCTTCAGAAACGAAGCCGCTTGCTCGTTGCAAGGTCAGCTGTCGGGGTCGGTCAACCGAACGATCAAGACGCTCTATGTAGAAGCACCCAATCGTGTCCTTCAACCAATCCGAGACATAAACCCGGATCATCAGGTAACAGACATCGGGATTGGTGGGCAACCAATTCTTCGGGCCGGTGCGCGGCTCCGAAGGGCCGATGATCAACTCAAGACGACCATCGATCACTTCAAGGTCACCCAGAGCACACTCGCTAAAGATCCCGTAACGGCCATCGTGCATGTCGCCGTCACCAAGCGAGAAGATCGCATCACGGCAGCCCTCTACGTCGGCGGTTAACCGGTAGGTGCCTCCAGGATCAATAGCGCAACGCAGGTAGTGGTTGTCTGCATTCGGGCCACCCCACTTCGTGACATCATCGTTGAACCGGTAGAGGGCCGGGAAGTCGCTGTCGCTGAACTCAAACGAATACTGAAGCGCAAACACAAGCTGGCGCGATAGCCATCTCAGACCCTCAGCATGATCACGCGCAGTAGCAGCCACCGGGTCGCCAAGAGCAGCAGCCCCAACTTCGGCTACCCGCTCGCAGAAGTCTCGCCAAGCCGCCACAGCTTTGTCAGAAGATGTCATCGTGCTTCACAATCGCAGCGCAGCTCGCTGGCGGCAGCACTAACTGTCCAGTGATGCTCGCCAACCGCTTGCTATGTGCTCAAGCCACCACCGAGGGGCATTATCAATCAGGTTCGACAGGTTCGAGTAGTCCCACCAGCGAGTGATCAGTCCGTCAGCATCTAGTTCCATCACCGAAGTGAACGGGTGCCGTATTACTTCGCCGGTGTGGAAGTGCCACACCTCAAGGTGCTCAGTTACGACTACTGAGCCTTCTGCGACCACTAGGCCGGGCTCGTGCGTGTGTGCTTGAACTGGCTCGAGCCCAAGCCGCAATCGCGCCACGATCTGAGCAGGCCCGTGCGCACCGCCGCCAGACTCTCCGGTGCCTGTATCGACGTAATTCGCAGCTTCACCGAAGAAGCTTGCAATCGCATCCCAGTCGTGTGAATACAGAGCATCCCAGAAACGCGAGACGATTCCTTTGTTGCGCGCCTCGGTTGATGTCACGGTGTGTCTAGAACCTCAACCTCAGCAGTCAAGGTACGGTCGCTCAAACCGGCCTGATTGCAGGCCAATTGCGAGTGTGTTGAGGTGCCTTAGCCGTTGCCGCCCTCTTCTTCATCGCAGCCAACGCTGCAGGTTGTCGGCGGCAAGGTGGTGGCCGAAGCACCCCCTTGCGAGCACGGCTGACCCGGTCCGTTGTAGATGCCCGTAGTGATGTACCAACCCGACTCCTGGCCGGCCTGATTGAACGATGTCACCGCCAGGTCAAGCAGCACGCCTGCCGCCAAACTCCTAGCAGGCACGGCCCAGCGGCCACCGCGCGAAGTATCAACCTCTGACATAGAGAACTCGCCATTCAACAAAATGGGTCGCTGGCCCGAAGTGCTGGCGTAGACGCGAATCTTCGACACCTGGGTTGCGTCCAGGGCGTCAAACTCAACCAAGAGTTCGCCCTCGTTGTTGCCTGCGGCACAGCGCGGATTGCCGGGGGGAGTCGGCGGTTCGACGAGTTCACTTGGAGTCTCAACCACAACGACAAGCGTGTCTTCTTCCTCGACCGCGTCAAATGCCGTGGTTGATGGCGGAAGCGTGAGCGTGGTAGTCGGCGCTGTCGTCTCCACCGCTTGTGTCACAGCAGTTGTACTTGATGTCGTGGGGCTTTCTGTTTCTTCAGAATCGACTTCGTCGTCAGCCTGTTCTTCGTCATCGCCGCCGCACGCGAAGGCAAAAAGCGCTAGAGCCAGTAAGGCTGCCGCAAGCCTCAGTGTTCGCATCTCGACTCCTTTCGGGCCACCGCTACCCTACAGTGTCGGCTCTAGGCAAACGTGGAGCCGGCCACTTTCCCCTCGGGCCACACGAGCCGTCGCAAATATGTGTGGTGCGTCACCTCATGCGGGTCAGGAATCTTACGCCGCTTATTTGGTAGCCGAACCATCCGAGAGCACTTGTACTTGTGTAAGCAAACATAGGATCTCTCCGGTGAACTCCGCCCGCACTCGTCGGCAACGCCGTGCGCAGGCGCCGGTGACGCCTCAGGCAACTCCTCGAGACGAGCTTTGCTGGATGGTGAGCGGCAGCGATCCGGCATCAAGGCTCTGGGCTGCTCTCGACGCTGGTCACATGAAGGACATAGTCCCCGAGTTGCCAGCGTTACGTATGGAGCAAGATCCCATCCATCGCCACAAAGATGTCCTGGCACACACTGTTGCGGTCGTTGCCAAAGCTCCCGACGACTTGCTTGTACGTATGGCCGCCCTATTTCACGACATAGGCAAGCCCTTAACCCGTCGCTACCACGACGGAGAGGTGACGTTTCGCCATCACGAAGCCGTTGGTGCCAAGATGACACGTGTCCGCCTTAAGGCGCTGGATTTTGACGAGCCATTCGTGACCGATGTCAGCGAACTCGTGCGGCTCTCGGGACGCTTCAAGGGTTACTCCACCGGATGGAGCGACTCTGCGGTTCGCCGTTATGCGAGAGATGCTGGGCCGCTTTTGGGTCGGCTCAACCAGTTGGTGCGTTCGGATTGCACCACTCGCAGCCGCCGCAAAGAGGCCGAACTCCACCGTCAGATCGATGACCTTGAGCGCCGCATAGCCGAACTTGCAGAGCAGGCACGGCGTGACGCCGAGCGCCCCGGGCTCAACGGCAATGAGGTGATGGAGCACCTCGGTATCGGCCCGGGACCACACGTCGGGAGAGCCCTGAAGTGGCTGCTAGAGCATCAGCGGGCTCACGGTGTTATCCCCAGAGACGATTTGCTGGCGCTGCTTGATGGTTGGTGGACCAACAATCGTCCGACATAGCAGAGGACGGAACGGTCTGATGTCGTTGGTATTGCTGGCGTACACTTCCGACACCGAGCACACGAGGAGAAAGACGTGACCTACAGAGCCGAGTATCTCTGGATCGACGGAACCGAGCCGACGGCCGCCATCCGATCCAAAACCAAGGTCGTCAACGACGATGAAGCACCCCCGATCTGGGGATTTGACGGCTCAAGCACCAACCAGGCACACGGCGATGACTCCGATGTCGTGCTCCGGCCCGTGTTTACTTGCCCCGACCCAGTGCGGCGTGGCGACAACATCTTGGTTCTGTGTGACACGCTGCTAACGAGCGACCTGTCGCCGCACCCCACAAATCATCGTGCCGAATGTGTCGCCGTGTATGACAAGTACAAGGATCAACTGCCGATCTTTGGCCTTGAGCAGGAATACACGCTGCTTGACCCGGTTACCCGCTGGCCCGCTGGTTTCCCCAAGGCTGGCTTCCCGCCACCACAAGGCCCCTATTACTGCGGCGTTGGGGCTAGCCGCATCTCTGGCCGTGAGCTAATCGAAGAGCACACGACGGCGTGCATTGAGGCCGGTCTGACAATTGCCGGCACCAACGCTGAGGTGATGCCCGGTCAGTGGGAGTTCCAGATTGGCCCACTCGACACAGTGACCGTTGCCGATCACGTCTGGGTTGCCCGCTACCTGCTGTTCCGCATCGCAGAAAAGCACAACATTGAAGTGACTATCGAGCCGAAGCCGATGCTGGGTGACTGGAACGGCGCAGGCATGCATTCAAACTTCTCGACTAAGTCAATGCGTGAGAGCTACGAGCCGATCATCGCTGCTTGTGAGTCTCTTGGTGCGGCGGGCAAGCCCGAGGAGCATCTGGTTGGGTACGGCGCAGGTATTGAGTTCCGCCTAACCGGTCATCACGAGACGCAGCGCTACGACCAGTATTCCTACGGCGTATCGGACAGGGGCGCTTCGGTTCGTATTCCCTGGCAGGTCGCTCGTGAAGGCAAGGGCTACATCGAAGACCGGCGTCCCAACGCAAACGCAGATCCCTACAGGGTGACGGCGCTCATCACCAGGACGATCTGTGAGGCGCTCGTCGGCTACGCCTGAACCTGATCGAAGCGACCAAAGCGTCATCGGGGCGCCGACACCACGACCACGTTGCATGGCCCCTGTGACGCTGACGCGTCGCCTTCATCTGACGAGAACTGGTTACGGCTTGCGATTTGTCAGATCAACTCGACGGTGGGTGACCTTGAGGGAAACCTAGACCTAGCCCTAGAAGCGCTCGCCAAAGCTGAGGCCGCGGGCGCTGATGTTGCGGTGATGCCAGAGTTGACCCTCACTGGCTACCCGCCCGAGGACTTGGTGCTGCGGCCAGGGTTTGTGTCGTCAAGCAAGCTGGCTTTGCAGCGGTTCGCGGCCCGAACTGGTGACTGCGTCGCAGTTGTTGGCTTTGTTGATGGGACGGTGACTGCGGCAAGGTCGGTCGCCGACAGGCCTCCCAGCAACGCCAATGTTGCTGGGGGCGAAGGTGGCTCGGGCTCCGGTCGGGCCCACAACGCCGTAGCAGTCTGTGCAGGTGGCCGGGTATATGGCATCTATCACAAACGTCAATTGCCCAACTATGACGTGTTTGACGAGTTGCGTCACTTCGAGCCCGGTGTCGGTATTCCACCGATGTTTGAGATTGGTGGCCTCTCGGTCGGTGTAACGATCTGTGAAGACGTTTGGGTGCAAGGCGGCCCGGTTGCTGATCTGGCTCGTGCCGGGGCTCGTTTGATTCTCAATGTCAACGGCTCGCCGTTTCGAGAAGACAAGCAAACGACTCGTGAAGAAGTCGTACAGCAACGTGTACTCGAGTCAGGCATTCCAATCGCTTATGTCAATCTTGTCGGGGGACAAGATGAGTTGGTGTTTGACGGCGGTTCCTTCGTTATCGGGGCCGGGGGTTCGTTGCTCGCTCGCTGTGCCGCATTCTCTGAAGCGGTTGAGATTGTTGATGTTGACTTGACTTCTTCGCAGCCTGGTCACGGTGATGTCAACGCCGGTTTGGTTGATCAGGTCACGCCCGTCGACCCGGTCGCCATAACCACCGCAAAGCGACGGAACGACAAGCGGGTCGCTCACATAGCGGCACCGTTGACACTGAATGGGCAGCGCTGGAATGCACTCGTGCTCGCCACACGCGACTATGTCCACAAGAGTGGCTTCAGCGATGTCTGTATTGGGCTCTCAGGTGGCATTGACTCATCACTTGTAGCAACAATTGCAGCAGCGGCATTAGGGCCAGAACACGTTTGTGGCGTGTTGATGCCATCGCGCTACTCGAGCGAACACTCCGTAGCAGATGCCCGCCAACTAGCGGCCAATCTCGGCATTGACTCTCGAATAGTTGAGATAGATCCTGTGCATTCGGCGGCTACCGGGATACTCGCCAGTGCGCTTGATGGATCTGAGGTGACACCGGGAAGCCTGACTGAGCAGAACCTTCAGGCTCGGATCCGCGGGTTCACTCTTATGGCCATTGCAAACGAGAATGGTTGGCTGGTACTCACCACCGGCAACAAGAGTGAACTTGCAGTTGGCTACTCGACGCTTTATGGAGACACAGCGGGCGCCTTTGCTGTGATCTGTGACCTGTGGAAACTCGATGTCTATGACCTGTGTCGTTGGCGCAATGAACAGGCGGGCCATGATCTGATCCCCGCGAATGTATTGAACAAGGCACCCTCGGCCGAACTCGCACCCGGTCAGCGTGATGATCAGTCGCTGCCTCCTTACGAGACACTCGATCCCATACTTCGTCTCTACGTGGAGTCACGTTGCAGCGTCACCGACATACAACGCGAAGCCATTGCCCCACCTGAGGTTGTTGCTCGGGTCTGCCGGCTAGTTGACATTGCCGAGTACAAGCGACGCCAGAGTCCACTCGGGCCGAGGCTCACCAACCAGGCTTTCGGGCGCGACCGGCGCATCCCTATCATTAACCGCTATAGATCCGAAGATGTCTGACTCGAATACCCGTGACCTAGCTGAGCCGGTTGGTTACACCGTCGTTGCGACCGCGCAACTTGTGTCGACCCTGCGATGGGTGAGCGACCATCTCGCACAACTCCTTGCCGATTGGAGCGTCGAAGCTGCCGACACAGCGGAGCCCGAGTCGGCGGTCTGGTTAGCGGTAGTGAGTCGTTGCCTGCACGGCCATGCCTCTGGTCTGGCAAGTCATCAACCTGACTCGGTATTGATGGAGCCATACCGTGAACCGAGACCGGCTAGTGCAGGCCACGGGGATGTACTGCATGACATCGCAGGAACCGAGGGCAATAGCAACAGGCTTGCCGTGACGCAGGGGGTATTGATTCCGCAACTCGTGTCTGTGTGTGAGGCGGTTCGTGCCCACGCGGCGCCCCATTGTGACGCGCCACTGGCGGCCGCTGTCGATCACCTAGCGCGTGACCTGCGACGGCTCGCCAAGCCAGCGGGGATCAACGTGAACCCCAGCCAAGCGAGCAACGCCACACGGCGGGTCGCTAAGAACCTTGACGACACCGGCGGATTAGTGCCCGCACACCTCTTGTCGCCCGGTTGGTGATTGCGGCTCGGCTGCCGTTGAGCAAGTGCCCGTCAAATTGCAGAGAGACTCGCGGGTTGCCGTTGGGCGATACGTCGTTATCGTTCTAGCACTGTTCGCGACACGCCGACGGTGGTCGCAACCACTGTCTGTTGCGTGAAGGGGGGGGGGTCGTGGCGAGGGCCAGGATCAGACATCGTTCAGACGACAATGATGAGGATCTAGTTCGGATCTACCTCACCGAAATTGGTCGGCACCAACTGCTGAACAAGCGGAAAGAGCAGATACTCGCCCAAAAGATCGAGAAGGGTGTCGAAGCCCGCAACACCCTTGAAGCAGCCGCTCCTGGGTCGCTCAACGACGCTAAGGCGCGGGAGTTGCGCAGGTCTGCGCGCAAAGGCGAAGAGGCCGAGAGGACGTTTGTCCAGTCCAACCTGCGTCTTGTGGTGTCGATTGCCAAGAAGTATCAGGCATCGGGTCTGCCACTGCTGGATTTGATCCAGGAAGGCAACCTTGGCCTAATGCACGCAGTCGAGAAGTTCGACTGGCGTAAAGGCTTCAAGTTCTCCACGTACGCCACTTGGTGGATCCGCCAGGCCATTACTCGTGGCATTGCCAACACTGGGCGCACCATCCGGCTTCCGGTTCATGCCGGCGACACCCTTGCCCGCTTGCAGAAGGCGCGTACTCGTCTCGAGCTCAAGCACGGTCGTAAGCCAAAGTTGTGTGAGCTTGCCGCCGAAGTGGAGATGCCGGAGGAGAAGATCGCTGAGGCGTTGCGCTTCCAGTATGAGCCATTTTCGCTATCGGAGCCGTTGCGTCAGGACGGCGAAGCTGAGCTTGGTGACGTGGTCGAGGACGTCACAGTCGACCAACCCTTCGACGTTGCCGCAACCACAATGCTGCCCGATGAGATCATGCGCCTGCTGTCGCCTCTCGACAAGCGGGAGCGTGACATCCTCAGGCTGCGTTTCGGTCTAGACAGGGGCGAGTCTCGCACCCTCGAAGAGGTGGGGGAACACTTCAATCTCACCCGTGAACGGATCCGTCAGATTGAAGCCCGGGCGATGTCAAAACTCCGTCACCCCTCAAGCGACACTGGAGCCCGCGACCTCCTCAACGTCTAATCACTGACCAATTGATGGGTTCCGAGATGAACCCATCAGCTAACCGACTCGGTTCTCGCTACTAGCTTTCCTGGTCTGCATGGTTGCATAGTTCTCGTCGATGTTGCGGTGAAAGTGGTCGGGAACAGCATGGAAGTCAAGTACATCCACGCGCATCGGCAGGCGGGACTCGTCGAACGCCTCCTTGAGACGCGCCAGCGTGCCGAACGGGAGCCGCGTGTTGCCGATGACGGCAAGGTCAAGATCGGAGTGGATACCGGCAGTCCAGGTGACGCGGGACCCGAAGGCGCGAACTTCGCAATCCGGCACATGTTCAGCGAGAATCTGCTCGACAATCTTCCGGTGATCCGGTCTCAGGTTCGATAGAAGCGCCTAATCCCATGGTTCTCCGGTCATCGCTGTATGGAGACTGATGGCGTCGCGGATGAACTGTCGCACCAACCCTACGGCTTGAGCAGCCTGCTCTCCCGAATATCTGTGAGTCGTGTCTATACGTGCATCCACGTAGCGCATCCACTGTTCGCTCCCGGAGGTCAGGAGAAGATTTTCGGCAGCCATGCGCAGGATCGGTCTGGGGCTTCCGGGCACATTGGCAAGTCCTAGTTCGTCGATCAGGTAGCGCCTCAAGACCTTCCAAAGCGTCTCATAACAGATTTCAAATCGCTTTATCACCGACTCGATCATGCCTTCCCGCATGTACTCCGGAACGTCACCTGGCAAGTTCAGCATGTTCTCGTGCTGAACCTCAAGATTCTTGAGCGACTTTCGGAAGTTCGTATAGTCGATATCAGTCATATTCTTTCGCCACTTTCTGTTAATCTTCGCTATCTCTTGCGGAGTGTAGGCGTAGGAGAGTTGTGGTTGTCTGCTCAACCCTCTGATGCTTGGGCGATGGTTTGTTCGGTGGGGCCGGTGAGGGCGGCGACGTTTGGGTAGCCGGCGTAGGGGGCCAGGGTTACGAGGGTCTCGCGCACTTCGGTTGGTGTTAGTTCACCGTTTGCTAGAGCGGATGCCACCTGCAGTTTCCAGGTATCAACCTGACCGAACGCAGCGATTACGCCCATGACCAGCAGTCGACGGTCTCGCACAGAAAGTTCGGGGCGAGTCCACACTTGCGCAAACAGTGTCTCGAGCATGACATCAAAGAACGGCATCGTGCCTTTAGGCAACTGGGTCACGTTGCCCGCATACACAGCCTTGATCATCTCGGCTCCGCGTTCCCACAGTTCGTCGCTGCTGGATGGCTCAACTACGGGTTCCTCACTCATTGGTGTTGGTTCTCCTGATTGATCGAATGGGTGAACGGGTGTAAGCACGAGAGTCGCCGAGTGCTGGTCGACGCAGTTTGGGCGTGGTTGGTATCAGGATCGCTAGCCGCATCGCCGCCCAGCACCATGATTGCAACCCAAGTCGACAGAGTTGTGGGGTGGCGGAGGTGGACGGGAATCGAACCCGCCGGACGGGGATCGCCCGTCCCTCCCGCTTTGAAGGCGGGGGAGCCCACCAGGCACTCAGACACCTCCGGCACCAACGGTATCGCTGTGGTGTGGTTGCGGCCTGTCGCCGGACTACCATCGCCACCGTGAAGTTCTTCAAGCGGCTCGTCATATTGGGTGCACTGGTGGCACTGGCGGTGGTGCTCGCCCGCAAGATCCGCGAGGTCTAGCTACCAACCACGGAGACGCCCCAGCAGGCTGAACCTGCGGCGTCGCCCACCATGCGTGCCATAGAACTGGCGCGCGCAGCTCAAGCCCTAGGAATCACTAAGGGTGCCCTCGTAGCGATTGTCGGCGGCGGCGGCAAGACCACGCTGTTGTTTGCACTCGGCCGACAACTGCCAGCGCCCACCATTCTCACCACCACTACCCGCATGGGGAGTGCACGAACCGAGGGATTCAGCACGCTCACCTATCCCTCCGATGCCGAACTTCGGGCCTCGCTGGACAAAGCTGGTGCGGTGCTGGTGTGGAAGTCGGCTGATCATCGCAAGGCAATCGGTTACGAGACCGAAGCCATCGACAAGTGGCACCGGCGTGGAATAGCCGACCACATCATTGTCGAAGCTGATGGAGCTAGGCGGCGACCCTTCACTGCGCCCGCTCCCTGGGAGCCCCCGATTCCGGCCGCCTCGACACACGTAGTGGCATGCATTGGTGCTAACGCTCTCGGCTACGTAATCGCCGACAGCCTGCACCGACCACTGCGGGTCGCAGCCGCAGCTCGCTGCTCGCCCTATGACCGCTTCACACCAGCCAGGGCTGCGAATGCTCTGGTGAGCCCTGTTGGGATGCGCAAGAACGTTCCCGACAATGCTCACTTTGTGGTCGCCGTGAGTGGCGCCGACCCTGATGACTCCCAGGTTGAAGAACTTCTCGGCGAACTCGGAGAGCGAGGCACTCAAGCTGTGGCTATCGCGGCGGATCCGGCTCTTGTTGGAGTCATCAGGGAGCGCTCCGATGCTCAGTCATGAAATCGGCAAATAAGTCGGACATTCGCACAACAACCGACAGCTCAGACTTTGATGCGATAGTCGTTGGCGCGGGCCACAACGGCCTCGTGTGTGGGGCATACCTTGCACGAGCCGGTGTGAAGACGCTGCTGGTGGAGGCGCGGGAGTCGGTCGGCGGTTGCGCCTCCACAGTTCAGGATCTCGGGGCTCGCTTCAACATCTGTAGCTGCGATCACACCCTGGTGCGGGCGATGCCTTTCATCGAGGATCTGGATCTCACAACTCACGGCTTGCGCTACGTCGAGGCGGATCCTGCCACCGTTTACCTGGGATATGAGGATTCGGCTCCGTGGTTGATGTCAAACGACATTGAGGTAACGGTCGAGTCCATCGGCCGCCATCGCCCGGCCGAAGCTGCCAATTACCGTCGCTACCTGCAAGACGCCCTGCCAGTCGCGGAGCTGACACTTGAGATCGGTAAGGGTGCTGCCACTACTCCCAAGATGCTGGCGCGGCTAGCAGCCCGGAGAGGCAAGGGGGCTATGCGGCTGTTGCGCTGGAGCCGCGCCAGTGCCCTTGACGTGCTGCGCCACTATTTCGATGATGAAGCCCTAGTTGCGCCCGCAGTGTCGAACGGCCCCACCGTTTGGGGTGTGCGACCAGATCGTCCTGGAACCGGACTCGCCGGCACGGCATATGCGATGCGACACCTCATCAAGACGGGACGCCCTGTCGGTGGCAGCGGAGCACTAACGGATGCCCTTGCCACGGCCTTCGAGTCCTACGGGGGACGACTCATGTGTGGTACCGCGGTCGATGGCCTGCTGTGGGATGCGGCACAAGTGCGAGGCGTGCGACTCGGCGATGGTGCCGAGGTCAGCGCCTCGGCTGTGATCGTGGCGTGCGATCCTGCACTTGTTGCTCACTGGCTCACGCCCGCTCGCCAGCGAGCGGCACGGCGTTTCGTGAGCAGCCAGGCGTCTGTCCCACAAGGGGACGGCTACCAGTCAAAGATCGATGCGGTCATTACCGCCCTGCCGCAATATCAGGCGCTCGAAGAATCCGCTCTCGCTGACCTGTTCGAAGGCCGTGAACCCAATGAGTCGACCTTTGTGATCTCACCCTCCATTGACGAGATCCTGGAATCACACCGGCTGAGAGACCTCGGACGTGTCGCTCAGCAGCCCACCTTGATGGTCAACATTCCCTCGGCGCTTGATGGGGCCATGCGAAGCGACGATGGCCACCACGTCCTCAGCTTTGAAGTTCTGTTCACGCCCTATGACATCGAGGGTGGCTGGGACAACCCAAGCGAGCCGTGGCGCTGGCTTGAAGTCTGGTCGAGTTTGCTGCAACCGGGGTATCTGGATCATATCAACCGCTACCGGACAATGACCCCGGAGCGCTACGAGCGTGAACTCTTCTTAAACCGGGGTTACACACCTTCATATGGGGCATCCCCGTTGGCTTCTCTGTTCGGGCGGCGACCCGAACTCAGTAGGCACCGGGGTCCGATGCGGGGACTCTTTCTGTCGGGTGCTGGCACTTTCCCTGGGGCTGGGATCTGGGGTGCAGCTGGTGGCAATACTGCCAACGCTGCACTACGCGCGCTGCGCTGAGCTCGATCCACAAGAGCAAATGCACGACCGAGGCTTTGGCCTTATTCACCCCATCGGGGAATGCCCTCAAAGGTAATGCCAAGGTGTTCGAGGGCTCGAGCTGCAGTATGTGTCACCATCTCATCAATCGAAGCCGGCCGGGTATAGAACGCGGGAACCGGCGGGTAAATCACTGCACCAATCTCAGCCGCTTGCACCATCAGCCTGAGGTGCCCGAGATGAAGCGGAGTTTCTCGAACCATCAATACCAGCGGGCGCCGCTCCTTTAAGGTCACATCAGCTGCCCGGCTTACGAGGTCGACACCGTAAGAGTTAGCAACTGCTGAGAGCATCTTGATTGAACAAGGTGCGATCATCATTCCCGTGGTTGTAAACGAGCCAGACGAGATCGGCGCGGCGATGTCACGTGAACCATGTACAACATCGGCGAGCGCTTCCACTTCACTAGCGGTGATGTCAGTCTCATAAGCGAGGGTCTGACGTCCGGGGCCAGTGATCACAAGATGCGTCTCAACCCCGGGGACTGCCTTGAGCAACTCCAGAGCTCGCACCCCACACAACGCACCCGTGGCACCGCTAATGGCGATCACAACACGGCGAGGTTTACTCACTACAGGTACCTAGAGAGATCAACCGCTGGGTACCTCACCCGTTCGCCATACTCACGCCGTTCACGCTTATACGTAGCGTCAATCCCAACCTTGGTACCTACGCCACGGCTATCGGCGGTGGGATCCATCTCATGGCCTTGAGAGTCGGCCACCGTAAACACGTCATCTAGCCAATGAACACGGTTCGTAATTGCCCATAACAACTCGGATGGCTGGGAGATATCAACGTCGCGATCGACCACAATCACGTTGCGAACGTTTATGTGCGCAGCCATGGCCGCCATTGCCAGGTTCTTAGGTGTGCCCGGGTTATCCCGGTCGATCTGAATCACTGCACAGAACCCGTTGCCGTATGGCGGGATATGCACTTCGGCACCTGGATCAATGTGACGCACAAATCGTCGCAACAGCGGCTCTCGTGGCAACACATTGCCGATGAAGACATGCTCATACCAGCCAGGAATGATCGTTTGGTAGATGGGGTTATCTCGCCATGAGATAGCTGTCACCTCAACTGTGGGGCTATGCCACATCTCACCGTGATACCCGTGGAACTCTGCGAGGGGGCCCTCATCGGCTCGCTGAGTAGGACGTATCTTTCCCTCGATTACTAACTCCGCGTGAGCAGGCACATCCACATCCACCGTTACGCCGCGACACACCTCCACTGGCCTTCCCCTCAAGGCCCCGGCAATGCAAAATTCGTCGAGCGTGGTGCGTACGCCCGCAGCAATCATCACCGCAGGATCAAGACCAATTGCGAGAGCCACATCAAAGGGAGCATTGGCGTCTTCACGGCTTCGCATAAACGTACCCACATCACGCCACTCGTTGAGATTGAAACCCAGTTCGTTACGGCTCATTCGCAGCATCCGGTTGTAGGACAGATTGCCACGCCCGCCGACCGGGTCTTTGGTAACGCTGACTGCGCCGGTGATGAACGCCCCGCCGTCACCTCGAGAGTGAGTCGGTATCGGCAACTCAAAAAGATCGACATCGCTGCCGGTAACGCAGTTGTCGTGCCAGGCCGCGGTCGCCACACGAGCCGGCGTGACAGCGTTGGACGGTTCAAGCGCGTGACCCATCTGATCGACGACCTCGTCGGGTTCGCAACCCAGTGCCACAGCGGCGGTACGTCTACTAGAAACTGCACCGGAAAAGATCGGCCAGGGAGAGTCTTTCGGCTCTTCAAACAAGGCTGGGCCTGCTCCAGAGCGCTCAAGTGAGGCAGCCACATCAGCGAGTTCATGTGTGAGGCTCACCGGAGTTTGAATGCGGTTAAGCATCGACGCAGCCTCGGCCACAGCGATGTAGCTGCGTAGATCGCAGACATCGTTAGTCATTGTCTTGCCTCCCACCCTTTCGCCCTAAGTGCTGTTGGATCTCATGGCGGCTCTCACCCTAGGCAGTTGAGGCTTCTAGCCTGAAGCGGGTGGTAATTGAGTTCCTAACATTCGATGTGAGCCCCGACATTCGTGACGAGTGGCTAGAGCACGAAGAAAGTCACTGGAGCCGCTATCTCGAGCGTCAAGCTGGCTTTATTAGCAAAGAGATGTGGGTGGAAGACACAGATCCGGGTCGAGTGCATGCGGTGATCCGTTGGGACTCGATGCAGTCATGGGAAGCGGTGCCCCGAGACGAGATCACAGCAGTTGATGATGCCATGGGTGATTGGTGTATCCAGCCAACTGCCCGTGCATTCCGTGTTGTGCGCGACTGCTAGGGGTCGACGCAAGTCAATAAAGCCACATGAAGGCGACGAGTGGCGTGTCTTTGCTCGCTGCGAGTCTGCTACGGCCGACTCCTAAGTGATGAGATGTAGCTAGCTACAGTTGGCTGTGATGCGAGTCGGAGTGTTCTTGTTCGGCGGGGTCGAGATGTTAGACGCCGGAGCTGGCCCGCCCATTCCAACCGACCGCCGATTCACCCAGAAGGAGATGTGGCGGGCAACAGAACAGATAATCGATGCTGGCGTGACCTGTGATCGCCTCGGTTTCGATTCCTTCTGGCTGACCGAGCATCATTTCCAGCACGAAGGTTATGAGGTCGTGCCTAACGGCATTCTCGTAGGCACGATCATCGCAGAGCGCACTGAAAACATACGTATCGGTATGGCGTTCAATATTGTCCCTCAATGGCATCCCCTAAAACTGGCAGAAGACTTTGCCACTCTTCACAACATTTCAGGAGGCCGTGGGATACTCGGTGTGGGCCGTGGAACTGTGCCTCGGGAGGCAGAAACCCTGGGAACAAAGATCGGCAGTTTCGATAACCCTGAAGCGTTAGCCGCCGATGAATGGAATCGCAAGCAGTTTGACGAAGCGATGCAAGTCATCCGCATGGCCTTTGACAACGAAACCTTCAGCTTCCACGGCGACGTTTATGACTTCCCACCTCCGGGAATCCCCGATCGTGGAGGTTTCGTAAGTGAACTAACGCTTGTACCCAGGCCGCTTTACCCATATGAGATCTGGCAGGCAATCACGTCGCCACCCACGCTTGAGCAGGTACCGCGGTCGGGTTGGGGTGGTGTCTTTTGGAATAACCACCACTCGTATGTGAAGATGCGCTGGGAGCGATTTGCGGAGATCTATGAGGCTGAGCACGGCCGTGCTCTCGAACCGGGAGAGAAGCGCACACTCGTGCTCAACATACGGGTAGATGACACTTACGAGAAAGCGCTCTCGTCGATGCGCAACGGACACGACGAATTCTGGAAGTTTCTCGGCCCATATGGGTGGAGTAAGGGATATATGGGTGCTGATGGCCGTCCAGTACCAGCGGGGTTGATCCCGACACTTGAGGACTCGATCGCGCAGAAGACATGTGTGGTCGGAACGGCCGAACAGGTTGTAGAGACAATCCAGTTCTACAACGATCAAATCGGACTTGAGAACCTGCTGTTGTTCCCCGCAATGCCAGGCGACAGTTACGCAGGACTAGACGAACACCTTCACCGCATCGCCGAAGAGGTTTTGCCCAGTATCTAACGAATTAGTCACGGCCAGTTGCGACCGACTTAGCCCAGTCGGATCTGCCTCGGCGTGCCTGAGGGTCGCTAACCGCTAGCGCTAACGCCACCGACGCAGTGCTTTGGCTACATGCTGCGCCGTTGTCACCGCATCGGTCGGAGATTTGAGAGTCAGAAAGGTTGTGCGGCATCTTTTGTGGCAACTCAGGCGCAGTGTGCGAGCAGTTGTGCGCTTGCCCGCATCTCTTGCCCTGATCCGACGGATCCGACTGTGAGTACTTGTAGTGATAGCTCCGACACGCTTTACGTTGGGCATCCCGGGGCTCACCCGGTGTTTGTCGTCAAACACAAAGGCCACGCCGGGAACCATCACCCTCTCGAGCCAACCCTTCAATACGGCAGGCACCGCGAATGCCAGACTCGGGTAGCAAAACAGCAGCGCTTCGGCTTGACGGACTCGCTCGGCAGAATCGGCAACATCATCGGAGACGATCGGATTGTCGCTGTGGTAAGCACGACGCTCCGACGCAGACATCACGGCTTCAAAGTCATGAACATCGAGCCGGTCGATTAAGTGACCCGCAGCCTGCAACGTCTCAACTGCCGCGGCGGCGGCCCGGCGATCCGGATCATCGGGTTGAAATGCATCCACTAGAAGCACGCGCATCGTCACAAACCCTTCGGATCGAGATTCGGTTCAAGCTCAACCATCGCGTAGAGGCTTCGGTTGGTCAGCCATTAGGTACCACACTGTAGGATGCCGCCGTTATCCACTCCGGGAGGTGCCGTGAGACGGAGTCAGAGCCGTTGACGCTAGTAACCGCGGATGCTCTCGCATTCAGTCACATCGGCATGATTTTTCCCGATGGCACCGAAGCACTGCGTGACGTTAACTTTTCGGTAAACAAGGGTGAATTCGTCACAGTTGTGGGGCCCTCCGGTTGTGGTAAGTCCACCTTGTTGCGTATTGCTGCGGGCCTGCTCAAGCCAACTGCCGGGTCTGTCACGGTGGATCGGGACCGGCTTGGTTACGTGTTCCAGGATGCCACGTTATTGCCCTGGCGAACAGTGCGCCGCAACGTTGAGCTCTTTACAGAGTTGCACGGAGTTGACGCTGCGGAGCGTCGTAATCTCGCTCTTGCAGCAATTGATCTCGTCGGACTCAATGGTTTTGAGGACCACTTTCCCAAGTCGCTATCGGGCGGCATGAAGATGCGGACATCGCTGGCCCGCACTCTCACGCTGAAGCCGCCACTATTCCTATTCGACGAGCCGTTCGGCGCTGTCGACGAGATCACTCGTGAGCACCTCAATGAGGAAACCCAGAGACTCTTCTGCTCCGAAGGCTTCGCCGGGTTATTCATCACTCACTCGATCCGCGAGGCTGTGTTCATGAGTTCACGAGTGCTGGTGATGTCAGCCCGGCCGGGCACGATTGTGGCCAGTTTCGATATCCCCTTTAGTTACCCGCGGGAGTCCGACCTGCGGTTCGATCCAGAATTCGCCGTCCTGAGTGGCGAAGTGTCACACTGCTTGAGGGATAACTCCTAATGACGACCACCGCTCCTGACCTAAAAGGAACACAACCCGCACCCGTGGCCACTGGACAGGGCGCGCCCGAGTCATCGGGGCGTCTACCCGAGGGCGTCTATGACTCCGGTCGTCAGCCGGGTGTTCCGCTAACGGTCTCCCGATACGGCACCCTGCTTCGTGCCATGCTCCCACCGATCGTGTTGGGTATCGTTTTCTTGAGCATCTGGTACTACATTTCATATGTTGTTCTTGATCCTCAGAGAAGGTTCTTGCTGAAGCCGCCACACAAAGTGCTTGAGGTCGGGTTCTTTGATTGGGAGAACTTTTCGCGGATTCTTAAGGCACTCTGGAATAGCACTCAAGTTGCGCTGATCGGGCTTGTGATCGCCATCGCAATCGGGCTGTTTCTCGCCACAATCATGAGCCAAGCCAAGATGGTAGAGCGAGCAGTCTTCCCGTTTGCTGTCACTCTGCAAGCCATACCGATCCTTGCCATAGTGCCTCTGATCTCGTTCTGGTGGGGAACTGGTGGCACTTCTCGTGTGATCGTGTGCATTATCATCTCACTGTTCCCGATCATCATGAACACACTGTTCGGGCTTCAATCGGCCGAGCGGGGCATGCACGACCTGTTCACACTTCATCACGCCGGCAGACTGACTCGACTCCGCAAATTGATGTTTCCAGCGGCACTGCCTGCAGTTTTTGCTGGATTGCGAATCTCAGCGGGACTCTCCGTCATCGGCGCCATCGTCGGCGACTTCTTCTTTGGTCGAGGTGAAGCCGGAATCGGTCAGTTGCTGCGTCGCTTTGCAAGCCAGCTACAAGGCGAAGAGCTGATCGCTGCGGTGATCATGTCTTCAGCGCTCGGTGTCGCCGTGTTCTGGACATTCGGATGGATCCAGAAGCTCGTAATCGGCAAGTGGCACGAGACCGAGATTCTCAACTAGCCAAGGCAGTTTGCCCTCGACACGCCGCGCGAGTGAGATCCGGGTGGCGTAACCAGTCAGAGTCACGTAGTTGATCTAGCAACTAGCAATCCGCGAGGTCGCAAGCCCGTCCTCGTATTCACTTGGGCGTGTGTGTTCAGATAGTGTCGTTTGGGGTGCCTTGCCCCACCAAACCATCGTTCGACTTTCCTGGAGGAGGAAAATTGCGTAAAAGATCATTATTTCGCATCGCAGCCGTGCTGCTCGCGTTCGGGCTTGTGGCAGCAGCCTGCGGTGATGACGACACGACTGAGGCTGCCCCGTCGGAGTCGGCAGGTAGTGAAACCGACGCCGGCACCACCGAGGAAGCACCAGAAGTCGACGCAGAACCTGAAGACGACGCCCCCGAAGAGGCCGCGGCTCCAGAGGTAGTCGAAGGCGAACTAGCGGGTGTGTGTCCGTCTCCGATGGTTGTTCAGACGGATTGGTTCCCGGAGTCTGAGCATGGTGCTATGTATGAGTTGTTGGGTGATGACTACTCGGTTGATGTTGACAACAAGGTGGTTCGTGGCTCGATGGTGCTTGGTGGCACTGATTTGGGTATTGAGTGGGAGGTTCGTACTGGTGGGCCTGCTATTGGGTTCTCGCCGGTGTCTCAGCACATGGCTGCGGATGGTTCGATTCATCTTGGGTATGCGTCTACGGATCAGCAGGTGAATCATTGGGATGTTGCGCCGTTGGTTTCGGTGGTTGCGCCCCTGGAGCGGAATCCGCAGATGGTGATGTGGGATCCTGAGTCGTATCCCGATGTTGAGGGGCTTGCTGATTTGGGTGATTTGGGTGTGACTATCAATGTGTTTGGTGGTGGCACTTTCCCAGATGTGTTCGTCGCTCAGGGAATCTGGGATGCTGACCAAGTCGACCCGTCTTATGACGGTTCGCCGGCTCGGTTTATTTCTGAGGGTGGCGCTATAGCTCAGCAGGGTTTTGCGTCTTCTGAGGTGTTTACTTATGAGCATGTGCATGAGGAGTGGGGTCGTCCTGTGGCGTTCCAGTTGCTTCATGATGCTGGTTTCCCGATTTATTCTCAGACGATTGGTGTTCGCCCCGCTGAGTTGGAGGAGTTGAGTCCTTGTCTTGAGCGGTTGGTGCCGATTATTCAGCAGGCGGTGGTGTCGTTTATCGCTTCGCCGGATAGGGCGAATGCGATCATCGTTGATGCTGTTGAGAAGTATCAGGACTTCTGGGTGTATCCGCCTGATCTAGCAGACTTCTCGGTGCAGGCTCAGATTGACTTTGGCCTGGTTGGTAATGGTCCTGATGACACAGTCGGGAATATGGAAGGTGACCGTATCGGGAAGGTGCTCGATGATATGCGTGCCGCTGGTATGGATCTCAATCCTGACCTAACCGCAGATCAACTATTCACCAACGAATTCATCGACACAAGCATCGGGTTGCCCTTCGCTGATATAGACGCAGACATGGAGATGGCAGCCGAGATGCCAATGGATCTCTCCGGTGTGTGTCCGTCTCCGATGGTTGTTCAGACGGATTGGTTCCCGGAGTCTGAGCATGGTGCTATGTATGAGTTGTTGGGTGATGACTACTCGGTTGATGTTGACAACAAGGTGGTTCGTGGCTCGATGGTGCTTGGTGGCACTGATTTGGGTATTGAGTGGGAGGTTCGTACTGGTGGGCCTGCTATTGGGTTCTCGCCGGTGTCTCAGCACATGGCTGCGGATGGTTCGATTCATCTTGGGTATGCGTCTACGGATCAGCAGGTGAATCATTGGGATGTTGCGCCGTTGGTTTCGGTGGTTGCGCCCCTGGAGCGGAATCCGCAGATGGTGATGTGGGATCCTGAGTCGTATCCCGATGTTGAGGGGCTTGCTGATTTGGGTGATTTGGGTGTGACTATCAATGTGTTTGGTGGTGGCACTTTCCCAGATGTGTTCGTCGCTCAGGGAATCTGGGATGCTGACCAAGTCGACCCGTCTTATGACGGTTCGCCGGCTCGGTTTATTTCTGAGGGTGGCGCTATAGCTCAGCAGGGTTTTGCGTCTTCTGAGGTGTTTACTTATGAGCATGTGCATGAGGAGTGGGGTCGTCCTGTGGCGTTCCAGTTGCTTCATGATGCTGGTTTCCCGATTTATTCTCAGACGATTGGTGTTCGCCCCGCTGAGTTGGAGGAGTTGAGTCCTTGTCTTGAGCGGTTGGTGCCGATTATTCAGCAGGCGGTGGTGTCGTTTATCGCTTCGCCGGATAGGGCGAATGCGATCATCGTTGATGCTGTTGAGAAGTATCAGGACTTCTGGGTGTATCCGCCTGATCTAGCAGACTTCTCGGTGCAGGCTCAGATTGACTTTGGCCTGGTTGGTAATGGTCCTGATGACACAGTCGGGAATATGGAAGGTGACCGTATCGGGAAGGTGCTCGATGATATGCGTGCCGCTGGTATGGATCTCAATCCTGACCTAACCGCAGATCAACTATTCACCAACGAATTCATCGACACAAGCATCGGCTTCTAGTCGAAGTTGACATAGGTTCACGCCTACACACGGGGGGCTTGGCAATTCGGTTGCCAGCCCCCCGGTGGCGCGTCCGTAGACGGGTTAGGTAAGTCCCCTTTTGCTAGATGTCTCGAAGGCTCTCAAAAAGCCAGAAACTAGTTGTCGGGTTAGGTGTCTAAGTAGGGCTCGCTATCGCCATCAATGCGTTGACGCAGAAAATTGCCTGCTGTAACCGGCTCATAGCGAGCAGGCTGATCGTTGTTCACGCAGCTGGGAATTGTCGCTACGACAGTGTCGGGATCGGGGTTCACAAAGAACGGGATTGAGTAGCGCTCCATACCAGATGAACCAACCACTCTGTGTGGAGTAGAGCGGAACCGGTCATTAGTCCAGCGTGCGAGCATGTCACCGAGTTGCACGATTATCGCGCCCGGATCAACAATCACTGGCCTCCATTGGCCTTCAGACAACACCTCAAGACCGGAGACACCATCGGTAGCAAGCAGTGTGATTACGCCGTAGTCAGTGTGGGGAGTGCTAAACACCGGCACAAGGTCGTCGCCGAACTCTGGCCCCGGCACTGGATAGTGCAACAAACGCATCCGGCATTGAGGCTGGCGCATGTGCTTAGAGAAGTAACCGGGCACTCCAAGTGTTACTGAAAGGGCTTCGAGCACGCCGTGTGCAGTACCTAGAGCGGCGTTGCGGTAGCTGTCAATGGCAGACGAGAAGCCATGACATCCAAGTGCCTCAATTGCGTCGATATCAACCTCATCGGCTAACCCAATGTCGAGATACTCAGCCGCAAGACTCGAACGACCCGAATAGGAAGGATGATGCGGTTGGCGGGCCTCGATGCGGTCTGGCACGTATCCGTAGCGGTTGACTCTCGGAACTTGATCCTTAATGGCGGGCTGCATGCCGAAGAAGCGCTGGGCAGCCTCAAATGCAGTCTCGAGTTCACGTTCAACACCATGACCCAAAGCGACGAATAGCCCGACCTCAGAACACACAGCTTCGATCTCTGCGGCAATTGCTTTGGTTGTAGCAGTGCTGGCGTGTGACTCTCGCAGAACGGAGACGTCGATCACGGGTGGCGTCAGTGCTGCGACGTCAGTACTTGTGCGTGGGGCCTCTCGGGTTGGTGAACTCATGGAACGCCGCTCAACCTAGACGATCACCGAAGCACCCGGGCTTGCTGATCGGCAGCAGCCACAAGGCGGCCCCGCCTAAAGACCCGTCGAGACATCGGTGCATCAGCAATGGCCCCTCGAAGCGTCGGAGCGTCGATAGCCAGAAAGTCAGCCGGATCGCCCGGTTCAAAGTTGACCGCTGGCAGGCTCATCACCGCACGCGCGTTGTTCGACACCATCTCAAATGCGTCGGCGGGCAGTCGATGTCCCGCCATCACCATCAGAGCCGCCGTCTCCAGCGGATCGCTGCGCCCAACGAGATTGAACGGATCCTGCACGTTGTCTGCCCCCGCAGCAACCAGCACGCCAGCGCCAACCAGAGTGTCAACGGCAGTAAGCCCTCGCGGTGTCGCAACCGGATCGTCGCGGCCCTGCAAGAACAGGTTCGTCTGTGGCAGAGGGATCACAGCAATGCCAGCCGAGGCAACCTCCGTAGCAACGGCAGTCTGCACATCGGGCGGTTGCATGCCAAGGCTTACGCAGTGGCTGGCTGTCACAGTGCCCTCAAAGCCGCTTTCGTCGACTTGACGTGCAAGCTCTCGCAACGTCAGCACTGAGGGATCAAGAGTCTCGTCGGTGTGCAGATCAATGTTGAGCTTCGTCGAGCTTGCCAGCGACAACACGTTAGAGATGTGTTGGCCAGGGTCGGGCTGGTGATTTGGGCAGCCACCAATGAGATCCACGCCTGCGTCTACCGCATCGTGTAGCACCCTCACGTGTTCGCGGCTACCCGGGCCAACCATCGGCGTTCCGGTGAGCGCCACGATCTCCACATCCATCAACCCTGCGAGCGAGTCGGCGGCCTCACGCAGCGCGGAGACATTGGAAGCGCCCGTCGATGGTGTCACGTTCACATGAGACCTCACGGCAGTCACACCGTGAACCAACAGCAGCTCCAGTGCTCTGGTTGCTCGCTCAACGGTGTACTCGTGTGAGAACTGTCCAGCCTGCGCGGCGACCTCCCATGCATCGATCGCTCCACGCAAATCGCCCTTCGGGTTAGGCACCTCGTCAGCCGTAAGCGCCTTGTCGAGGTGGGCGTGAGGTTCTGCCATTGCCGGCAACACAAGCCAGCCGCGCAAGTCTTCACTGCCCTCAACTGTCAAGTTGCGGCCAGCAATGTCGGCGTCCACGACAGGTTCAACTGCAGAGATCGTGCCCGACCTGGTGTCGATGTGGATGTCAACGAGGCTGTCATCTACTAGTCGAGCATTGTGCAGCACCTTCATCCGTGGGATCTCCTTCTCTGCTGTTTCGGTGTCTCGGCCATGCGATTCTCCGTCAACCTGCGAACGAATACAACACGACCTAGAGCGAGCCGCGCCACTTCAATGCAAGCGGCGAATACTGTGGGCAGTGCACGCCGACTCTGTGACACGAACAAGGAGTGACCATGACACGCCCACAACCAACATTGCCTCAAGCCGTATCGCCAAACACAACCGGCCCTGGTCTGGCTGTCAAGCCCCGGCCGCATGCAGACGCTGGAGTGACAACTCAAAGCACAACTGACGCCCTCGACGACTACATCATCGAAGAGTTGCTAGTTGAGGAGATCTCCATTGATGGCATGTGCGGGGTTTACTAAAGCGCAGTCTTCGCCAATGACACGCAGCACAAACTCGCAGACTCGTGTCCACGACGCCCCATCCAGCTTTGGCTGAGCAGTTTGACCCAAGCCGTGCCTACCGGCTTGCTGATGGTGTGGCTCTTAGGCCAGAACCCTTTGGTGCTCTTGCCTATCACTACGGCACCCGTCGCCTGAACTTCTTGAAGTCTCATGACCTTGTTGATCTGGTGAAACAGCTCGGCAGATTCCCCAACGTGTCAAGTGCCCTGGAGAGCTGTGCAATTGATAAGCGGCGGAGGCCTGCATTCCTAGAGGCGTTGTCAATGCTCACAGCCTCGGGATTCCTGGAGGCAATCGACGTGCACACCGAAGCCAGAGGAGCCAGACCGAGATGACCACCATGGTTCCATTACTTGAGCGGGGCCTGCTCGCACCGATCTGTCTCACCTGGGAGTTGACCTATGCCTGCAACCTGCAATGCGTTCACTGCTTGTCATCATCAGGTAGGCGTGACCCAGCAGAACTCTCAACTACCGAGGCTGAGGCTCTGATCGATGAGTTGCAAGCTCTCAAGGTTTTCTATGTCAATATCGGCGGCGGAGAACCAACCATTCGCAGCGACTTCTGGCGGCTGTTGAGTTACGCCACGCAGCGTGGTGTAGGGGTCAAGTTCTCCACTAATGGCTCCCGCATTGATGCCGCAACAGCCCGAGAGTTGCGTCAATACGACTATGTCGACACTCAGATTTCCATCGACGGGCCAGACCCTGTCAGCAACGACAGAGTTCGCGGTGAAGGGTCATTTGAGATGGCCACCAGAGCAATGGAACACCTACGTGCGGCCGGGCTTCGCGGCTTCAAGATCAGCGTCGTTGCGACCCGCTACAACGTTGACCGTCTAGATGAGCTTGAGGCAATTGCGGCTCACTATGACGCTCAGTTGCGCCTCACGAGGCTTCGTCCCGCAGGGCGTGGCGCGCAAACCTGGCATGAGTTGAGGCCGAGCGCGCAACAACAACGACATCTGTATGAGTGGCTCATCGCACGACCCGAGGTGCTGACTGGTGACTCGTTCTTTCACCTGTCCGCTCTAGGCGAGCCGCTTCCGGGACTCAACCTGTGTGGCGCGGGTCGGGTCGTGTGCCTGATCGACCCGATCGGGGATGTCTATGCTTGCCCGTTCGTGATGCACGACGAGTTCCGGGCCGGATCGGTGCGCGATCCGGGGGGCTTCACTTCGGTGTGGCGGCATTCGGCACTGTTCAGGGAGTTGCGGTCGCCGTCATCGGCGGGGGCTTGTGCCTCCTGTGGGCAGTTCGATGCATGCCGGGGAGGCTGCATGGCAGCCAAGTTCTTCACGGGAATGCCACTTGATGGCCCCGACCCCGAGTGCGTAAACGGTCATGGCGAGGCGCTGCTCGACAAAGCAACAGTTGTGCCCGCGCCGAGCAGCGACCACTCACATCGCTCGCGGGTCAAGTTGCTGGTGAAACCGAAGCGCCCCAGCCAACCCGTGCTCGCCTAACTGCTAGCCGACTACTTGAGCTTCGTGCAAGCGAGAGATCTGCTCGGCGTCAACTCCTAGTTCAGCCAGGATCTCATCGGAATGCTCACTTAGGAGGGGCACAAGCCTGCGGAACTCTGGATTCGTCTTTGAGAACCGGGGCGCAAGACGGGGTTGGCGGATCAGTCCCGCACTCGGGTGTGTCCAGTCCACGAACGTGTTGTTGTGAATGATCTGCGGGTCTTCGTGTAGTTCTTCAACAGCCGTCACCTCGCCGCAGGGAACAGAGTTCGCATGCATCCGAGGGACGAGGTCGGCCACCTTCCACTTACCAAACTCGGCCTCTAGCAGGCTGCCGAGTTCTTCGAAGCGTCCGTGGCGCGCCTCGTGAGTACACCACCTTGGATCCTCAACCCATTCGTCGCGTCCCAGCGCCCGGTAGAGGCCGTGAAATTGTTTGTCGTTTACCACGAAGTAGACGAGATGCCCGTCGGCGCAAGGTGTCAGACGATAGATCGTCGAGAGGCGTCTGCCGCTGCCTGCATCCGGGTCAAGCAGGGTGTCGGCCATGCCACCGTCTGGCCACAAAAACTGAACGGCGGTGTCGAGCATCGCTAGCTCAATGTGCTGTCCTGAGGCACCACGCTCTCGGGCGAACAGCGCAGATGAGATCGCCAGAGCTGCCATCCACCCGGACGCTTTGTCGATCACACCGTTACGAACAAGATCAGGGATCGGGACTTCAGGATTCACCTGCAGCGCCACATAACCCGTCATCGCCTGGATGATCGGGTCATACACAGCCCGATCCGCATACGGGCCCGTCGGCCCATAGCCAGACATCGAGCAGTAGATGATCTCGGGGTTGCGGGCACTGGCATCGGCGTAACCAAGTCCAAGTTTGTCCATCACCCCCGGTCGCAAGTTCTGCACAGCAACATCGGCAGTCTCGAACATCCGTAGCGCCAGTTCCCGCCCCTCATCTGAAGCAACATCAAGCTGGATGCCACGCTTGCCACGATTGCAATTCGCGTAACTGCTATTGATGCCGCCCTTGGCGAACTGTGCCAGCCGTGAGAGGTCGCCAAAGCCCGGTGGTTCGATCTTGATCACATCAGCGCCTAGGTCTGCGAGCAGCATGGTTGCAGTCGGCCCGGCAATTACCTGCGTGAAGTCGACTACCCGAATGCCCTCAAGTGGTCCCATGTTCATCGTTCATCCTCAACGAAGCGGTCTCGCATAGCGTGCAAAGCTACGTCACCCACGCGACAGGGTGTGGACTGCCCACACCCCAGCAACCCGGCGTCGGTGGTGAACTGCAAGACTGCGCCAAGAATGCGAGAAGGCGTGGTCGTGGTTACGGGTGCTGCCCGGGGCATCGGAGCTGCGTGTGTAACAGCCCTGGCACACCACGGTTGGCGTGTGGTGGGCATCGACGCCTGTGAAACCGGTGCGGATGTGGGGTACCCGCGACCCACCCGCTCCGAACTGCAAGACACAATGCGGCGAGCGTCACCTAGTTCCCAAGCGGTGGTTGGCGATGTCCGTGATCAGGTTGAACTCAGCGACTTGTTCAACCAGATCGCAGCCGAGCATGGACGCCTCGACGCAGTGGTCGCCGCAGCCGGAGTGATCGCGGGTGGCCCACCCCTGTGGCAGGTTGAGACATCCGAGTGGCACTCACTAATAGAGACCAATCTCACAGGAGTGTTCAACACCATCAGAGCCTCGCTGCCCCACATCTTGAATTCACCGGGGCCTAGACGTTTCGTGGCGCTGGCATCAGCTGCGGCGACACTTGGACTGCCACGGCTAGGTGCGTACGCAGCAGCCAAACACGCGGTCGTGGGACTGGTGCGCTCACTCGCGGCCGACCTCGCCGGACACGACGCCACTGCCAACGTTGTTTCGCCCGGCTCAACCCGTGGAGCAATCCTTAACGCCTCAGCCGCGATCTACGGTCTCGACTCCCCAGAGGCCTTTGTAAGGCACCAGCCATCTCTTGGACGTCTCATTGAACCGAGCGAAGTCGCAGCCCTAATCCGTTGGCTTTGCTCCCCCGAATCAGCAGCCATCACCGGCGCAGTCCTAGCAGCCGACGGAGGCATGACCGCCACCAACTAACCACTTTCATGCGATTCGCTGAACCTGCAACATGCCTGGGAGGGCAAACCTTGTTGGGGATCAGAACTAGCCTGCACTTGCGCTAATCGCTCAACCAAGCCGTCCCGATCGAAGGTGGGCAATATGAAGATCAGAGCAGCCGTATTGCGAGAGGTCAATGGCGACTGGAGCGTCGAAGACATCAACATTGACGGACCCGGCCCGCACGAGGTGCTGGTCAAGACCACCGCCGCAGGGTTGTGTCACTCCGACGAGCACGGACGCGACGGCACGATGCCGCTGCCGTTACCGGTCGTGGGCGGCCATGAGGGAGCAGGGGTCGTCGTCGAAGTCGGCGAAGGCGTTACCGAGCTAGCCGTGGATGATCACATCGCGTGCTCGTTCATCCCCTCATGTGGCCGCTGCCGCTGGTGTGCCAGCGGTGCTCAGAATCTCTGCGACCTGGGTGCCCACCTGATGGAACCCGGGATGATGCCTCCCGCAGGTGGCTACAGACACAGAGATGCCAGCGGCAACGAACTCACCCCGATGCTCAAACTCGGCACTTTCGCCGAATACATGACCATCAGCGTTGACTCCGCCATCAAGGTCGACCCAGACATCCCCCCATCGGTGGCAGCCATGGTGAGCTGCGGCGTCACCACCGGTTACGGCTCAGTTGTCAACCGAGCAAATGCGCAACCAGGCGACACAGTCGTAGTTGTCGGCTGCGGCGGCCTCGGCAGTGCCGCTCTACAGGCCGCCAGGCTGGCAGGTGCAGCCAACATCGTTGCCGTCGATCCGGTGGAGTTCAAGCGGGAGGCCGCCGGGGGTTTCGGGGCAACCCACACCGCCGAGTCGATGGAAGCAGCAGGCGAAATCATCGGACGGATCACCGCCGGGGTAATGGCCGACAGTTTGATCCTCACACCCTCAACCATGACAGGCGACCTCATCGCCCCGGCGCAGTTCCTGGTGCGCAAGGGCGGATCCGTAGTGGTAACGGCCGTCGCACCGCTGGCCCAGATGGACGTTCAACTCAACCTCTTTGAGTTTGCGATGATGAACAAGCAACTGCTTGGCTCACTATTTGGCTCAGGCAGCCCTCGCTCGGAGATCCCCAAACTGCTGTCGCTGTACTCGGCGGGCCAACTTGACCTTGACGGTTTAGCGACTCGCACCTACACGCTGGATGAAGTCAACGACGGGTATCGCGACCTTCTCAATGGTGCCAACGTTCGAGGTGTCATCGTCTTTGACTGACACCGACACTCACACTGCCATTGACGCCGACACCGACACTCACACCGACTCAGGCGCTGAGCGGCTTGCGGCGGCCGCAGATGCGGTTGACGCCGCTCTCGTGGGCCGCAGGCGCGAGGTTGAGTTGGTGGTTGCCGCTGTGCATGCGGGCCGTCATGTGTTGCTTGAAGGTCCCCCGGGAACGGGCAAGACCACCCTGCTGCGGGCGCTCGCTGCGGCCCTTGACACGTCCATGGTCGTCGTGGAGGGCAGTGCCGAGCTGACACCAGCGCGGCTTGCTGGCCAGTTCGACCCGGCTCAGGTTCTGGCCGGGGGTTATCGCGCAGAGGCGTTCGTTGCGGGCCCGCTTGTGGAGGCGATGCGCAACGGCTCGCTGCTGTATGTCGAGGAACTAAATCGGGTTCCATCTGAGACGGTCAACATGCTCATCGGTGTGATGTCAGAAGGTGAGCTAAACCTGCCACGGGTCGGAAGGGTCGCCGCGGCAGCCAGCTTTCGGCTCGTCGCTGCCATGAACCCGTTCGACAATGTCGGCACTGCTCGGGTGTCCGCTGCTGTCTATGACCGCTTGTGTCGTGTCGCCATGGGTTATCAGAGCGAGGCCGACGAGCGTCGCATCGTCGAGTTGCGGGTGCAGCAGCCTGAGGCCGGGGCCATAGGCAAGAACCTCGGCCGATCCGTTGCCGTCACTAGAGCAACCCGCACACATGTCGACGTTCGCATGGGTTCATCGGTGCGTGGAGCTATCGACATGTGCGACCTCGCAGAGCGCCTAGCCGCGTTGCGCCGATGTCCCGCAGACGACCCCGGCGTGGGCCTTGATGCTGCACTGACCGCGCTGAGTGGCCGGATCCGCCTCTATGAAGGCACTGACAAAAGTCCCGAAGATGTGATCTCAGAATTGTGGCAGGCGGTGCTTGCGGCCGAGCGCAAGAGTCGAGAGCGCAACGGCCCCGAGCCACAGCCACCCCCAAAAGCACCGGCCCCAGCAGGGGTCCCAAGGCAAGGGGCAGCAAGCCTCGTGAGGGAGCATTGGAGGGGTCGCGGGCCCATGAGGCCTTAACTGCTGAGCGATCCCGAACCACACCTCGCGGCCATTACGAAGGTCAACCCGACTTTGGCTTGATCAGCCCAGCCACCGGCACGATTGACTCGGCAGCAGTTTCTGCTCGTGCTGCGGAAGACCCCGATGCAACGTTGGCTTTGCTCTCGCACATGGCTGCCGCTTCGGATCACAAGATGGCTCTGCTGGCAACCCGCATAGCAGGTCGGCTAGCACTCGCGCTGGCACGCTCGGGGCCATCATCGGCGGCGGGTGTAGGCCGAATCGCCACCGCATCCGCGGATCGATACGAAGGCGATCTAGACCTTGACGCCAGCCTCGAAGCTCTGGTTGAAGCATCCGCTAATGGCAGGCCGCCAGGTCTTGATGAGTTGCGCGTACAGCACTGGCAGCAGCCCGAGACGGCCATCTCGATAGCGATTGACCGTTCGGGATCGATGGTGGGCCCCCGCCTCGCCGTAGCTGCCGTCGCCGCCGCTGCATGTGCATTGCGGGCACCCCAGCAGTGGTCGGTGCTCGCTTTCGGAGACCGGGTGGTGTCGCTCAAGTCGGCCCGCAGTCAGCGATCTGCTGATGCGGTTGTCGCTGATGTATTGCGTTTGCGTGGCTACGGCACCACCGACCTAGCGGCAGCACTCGAAGCATCCGCCGAGCAACTGCACCGTTGCACCGCCCAACGCAAGATCGCTTTGCTGCTCTCGGACTGCAGGGCTACGGCCGGCTCAGATCCGGTAGCGGCGGCGCAACAGCTTGACGAACTGTGCGTTCTCGGGCCTGCCGACGACTTTGATGACGCGGCGGCCTTTGCTTCGGCGGCTAGGGCTCGTGTCGCACCGATTGCCGGTGTGCGTTCGATACCGGGCGCTATTGCTGCCATCATTGGACCATGAAGGTTCCCCTCACAGTCCGTGACCATCTCAATCGAGCACTCGTCGTTTACCCCGATCGAGTTGCATTTGTAGATGAGCCCGACCAGCCCGCCCCGAGTCTTGGTGAGGTCACGTTCTCACGCCTCGCCGAGATCGCTGACGCGACCGGTGCCGGTCTTGATGATCTGGGCGTGCCGATGGGTGGTCGTGTTGCCATGGTCTCTCACAACGCAGGACGGTTGCTGAGTTGCTTCTGGGGCGTGAGTGGTAATGGTCGAATCTTTGTACCGGTCAACTTCCGGTTGAGCCTCGATGAGGTGTCCTACATAATCGACCACTGTGGCGCAGATGTGCTGCTGGTCGATCCGGAACTCGCCGAGATGCTTGGACCAGTCAAGTGCCGTCACAAGTTCGTGCTGGGCACCGAATCCGATGAGGCGCTATTCCGGTTTGGTCAACAGCCTCGGCACTGGGAACCCAACGAAGACGAGACGGCCGTTATCAACTACACGTCAGGCACCACCGCGAGGCCCAAGGGTGTGCAGCAAACGCACCGCAGTCTCTGGTTGAACGCGGCGATGTTTGGATGGCAATCGACGGTGAGCGATCGTGACACCTACCTGCACACGCTGCCGATGTTTCACTGCAACGGCTGGGGCATGCCCTATGCGATGGTTGGTATGGGTGCCAAGCAGATCGTGCTGCGCAAGGTTGACGGCACTGAGATTCTGCGGCGGGTCGAATCACACGACATAACGATCATGTGTGGCGCTCCAGCGGTCGTAGCGGCCATCTTGGATGGTGCAGCGGAGTGGGAAGGCCCGATTCCGGGTGAGGGAAGAACCCGTATTGTGGTGGCGGGCGCGCCCCCACCGACTCGCACGATCGAGCGCGTAGAGACCGAACTCGGGTGGGAGTTCATCCAGATCTATGGCCTCACCGAGACAGCGCCGCTGCTAACAATGAATCGCTGCCGTGCCGAATGGGATCATCTCACTCCGGCAGAACGGGCACGCAAGCTCTCACGTCAGGGTGCACCGGCGCTTGGTGTGCGGATGCAGGTGAGTGACTCGGGTGAATTCCTTGCGCGGACCAATCATGTGCTCGAGGGCTACTGGGAACAGCCCGAAGCAACGGCTGAAGCGATCGTCGACGGCTGGTTCTACACCGGCGATGGTGGCTATGTCGACGATGACGACGGCTATTACATGATCACCGACCGCAAAAAGGATGTGATCATCTCTGGTGGCGAGAACGTGTCATCGATCGAGGTGGAAGACGCTCTCTTCTCGCATCCCGCTGTGGCAGAGGTGGCGGTGATCGGCGTTCCTCACGAGAAGTGGGGCGAGACGGTCAAGGCATTGGTAGTGGTGGCGCCGGGTTCATCAGTAACACCTGAAGAATTGATCGCCTATTGCCGTGACCGCATCGCTCATTACAAGTGTCCGACATCGGTCGAGATGCGAGATGAGCTAGCTCGCACCGCTACCGGCAAGCTCCAGAAGTTCAAGCTACGCGCTCCCTACTGGGAGGGCATGGACAAGGCCGTCAACTAGAAGCGAGGCCAACGCGGCGATGCCACCCGATTACCCGGTTGGCATCGGATTAGTCGCTGATCCTTCTCTGCGCTGCATCGGCGGCGCCCGGACACTCATCGGGGGTTGGCCAACCCGGGTAATGCGGTTGAGTCGACCGGGTGCATCATGTGTTGAGGCTTGGCTCAACGGAGGCAAAGTCGGCACGGCAGACCGCGAGCGAGTTCTGGCAAAGCGGTTGCTTGAGGCGTCCATGTTTCACCCCGTAATCGACACGATGCCGCAACCGGGACTGGACGCAACCGTGGTAGTCCCAGTCTTCGACGACCCGCAAGGCCTCGAAGCCTTGCTGTCCACCCTTGGCGCTTCGTTTGAGACCGTTGTGGTTGACGACGCCTCGAGAGAGCCAGAGGCGATAGAGGAACTTGCTGAACGTTACGGAGCCCGCTTCGTCGGGTGCCCCCACAACCGTGGACCTGCGGCTGCTCGAAATGTCGGACTTGCCGCGGTCAGGACGCCCCTTGCTGTCTTTGTCGACTCTGATGCCGTCATTGAGCCGGCTGCTCTGGTGAAGCTGCTCGCACACTTCTGCGACCCGCAGGTGCAGGGCGTGGCACCGAGGATCAAGAGCCTCCCGGGCGACAGTCTGCTAGCTCGCTACGAGCAAGTGTTCTCTTGCCTGGACATGGGGGAGCACCGATCACCGGTAGGGCCGAGGTGCCGGATGCGTTACGTACCGGCGACAGTGCTGGCGGTTCGCACCGAGACGGTTCGCAGTGTCGGTGGCTTTGATGAGTCGTTGCGCTGGGGCGAGGATGTTGACTTCATCTGGCGTCTGTGTGCCGAGGGCCACACGATCCGCTACGAGCCTGAAGTGCAGGCCTGGCACCGTCCTCGAACAAGTTGGGGTGCATGGCTCCAGCAGCGCCGACACTACGGCACGTCTGCGGCTGCGCTTGGTGAGCGTCACGGTTCCGTTGTTGCACCCGGACGCACAACAAGTGCAACGTCAGCCGCTTGGGTTGCGGCTGCATTAGGTCGGCCGCTGTCAGGGCTCAGCATCGCCGCGACGACAACTTCAGCCGCCGCCTACCGGCTATGGCGCTCGCACCCGCAATCGCAGGACCGTGCCCGCCTAGCCCTGCTCGCCACACAGATGTCGTTGAGGCGTCACTTGAAGGCCGCGCTTAGTCTGGCGAGGGCAATGAGAAGGGCGTGGCTGCCCCTGGCTTTGGTCATCGCGATCAGATCGCGCAGACTCCGCCCAGTTGTACTTGCCGGCATCGTCGCACCTTGTGTGCAGGACGCCTGGACGACGCGGGGTCGAAGCAATCAAGCCGACGCGCCCACGAGCGACAAATCGCCAGCGGCGTTTGTTGCGCTGAGGTTTGTCGACGACGCGGCTTACTGTTTGGGCGTCTGGCAAGGCGTGATCGGGCACCGAAGTCTCACAGCCATCAAGCCTGTACTCAGGTAGGTTCAGCTACTGTTGCGGCGCAATGCCTCGTATTGATCGCAGGGGAGTGTCGAGCCTGCTTGATCGCGCACGCCGCGATGTTGATTCAGGGCTGCTACCAGCCGGCCAGTTCACGCTTGCCTATAAGAGCGAAATCGTTGTTGCTGAATCCTTAGGCGAGTGTGAGAACGACACCCTCTTCGCCATGTTCTCGGCCGTCAAACCGACTGTGTCCCTAACTGCCTTACAACTCGCTGCAGAGGGACACTTTGATGTTGACGCGCCAGTGTCAGACATCTTGCCGACGTTCGCAGGCAACGACAAGCAAGACATCACAGTCTCGCAGGTCCTGTTGCACGCCGGTGGGTTTCCTTATGCGGGTCACGCAGTTAACGACATGTCAAACCGGCTGTCAAGACTGGAGGCCTATGCCAAGTGGCAAACCGATTGGCCGCCGGGTTCAAGGTACGAATATCACCCTGCCAGCGCTCACTGGGTGATTGCAGACATCATTGAGGAGATAACCGGGCGCTACTACGCCGACGCTATTGCCGATGCGGTACTCAAACCCGTGGGCCGCGGGTCGTGGCTTACAGCAGGCTCCGATCCAGCAAACGAGGGAAACATCGCCGAGCTCAGCTTGATCGGCACTCCCATTAGCGCTGCCGAGTTTGCCGCAATCGGGCTTGAGACGGTTCCCGACGCCGGCATCACCGAGGAGATGTTGATGGCGTTCAACGAGCCATGGATGCGAGCAATAGCAGTGCCTGCAGGAGGTGGATTTGCCACCGCCACCGATATCGCGCTCTGGTATCAGGCGGTGTTGCACAACACCGGTGGCCTGTTGCATCCAGAAGTGCGGGCCGATGCGATGGTTGTACGCCAGCGTGCCGCTGACTGGTTCGGTGTGCCCTCAAACCGCTCACACGCCTTCGTGATCGCGGGTGATGATGGGAAGGCAAGCTTGCGTGGCCATGGTCATGGTGCATCGCCTGGCGCGTTCGGACATGGCGGCACCAAGTGTCAGATTGGTTGGGCGGATCCAGCGAGCGGCATCTCGTTCTCGTATTTGACTAACGGGCTAGACCGCAACGATCTCGCAGCTAACCGCCGGCGTGTCTCGCTCTCTTCAAAGGCGCTGGCATGCTTCGATCCTCGTTAGCCCGGCGCCGACTCGTGGCCTCGTCACCTTTGGTGGTTGGTAACGCATGAGATGTCTGGCATCATTGCATCTCCGCGCAACCGTGTCGGCATGCTCCCTTAGCTCAGACGGTAGAGCGTCTCCATGGTAAGGAGAAGGTCGTCAGTTCGATTCTGACAGGGAGCTCACCACATGGCGACGTAGCTCAGTAGGTGAGAGCGCTCGACTCATAATCGAGAGGTCGACAGTTCGAATCTGTCCGTCGCTACCAAATCCGCCCAATCGCCAAAGTCTGCCAGATCCGCCAAATCTGCCAAATCCGCCGGATCCGCAGCGAACTGCCTGCGAGTGATAGAACAACCGCTGTGAACCTCGGGATTTCGGATGCCTGAAGCGGCACGCCACCGGGCCCTGCACTCAACGACGCGTAACGGTCGTGCTCGCAGGGAGTCTCAACATGTGACGGACACGTCAGAGCTAGTAGAGCGAGCCCAAGCTGGTGACCGAGAGGCCTTCAACCAGCTTGTTCGCATCACCCACTCCGATGCGTATGCGCTCGCCTTCCGGCTCACAGGCAACAGCGAGGACGCAGGCGACGTGGTGCAAGAGGCATACCTCAGGGCATATCGAGGAGTAGGCCGCTTCCGTGGTGAGGCGCAGTTCAGCACCTGGCTGTATCGCATCGTCGCGAACTGCTCAGCGACACAACTGAAGCGCCGCCAGCGTCATCGTTACGACGAACTTGCTTCAGATGAAGCTGTTGTCGACACCCATCCTGACAACGACCCAGTCCTACAGAGCGACTATTCGGAGCTGCGCGCCACCCTTGATGCTGCCATCGCGGATCTACCGCCCCGCTTGCGCGCGGTGCTGGTGTTGCGTGACATGTATGACCTCACGCACAAGGCAATCGCCAGCGAACTCGGAATCTCGGTCACCGCGGCAAAGGTGCGCTTGCACAGGGCGCGCAAGCGCCTCCGCGAGCATGTGATGCCCCTCCCAGGAGAAGGCACCGGCAATGGCCGCTAAGCGTGACCGAAGTCATCTACGGCTGGCGTCATCGGTGCAACCTCTAGTTGAGCAGCGTCGCCGTGACTGCACCGATGTCAGCGAGGCACTAGCCGCAGCCGCGCGCGGCGGCCGGGCCCTCGACTCCACCAAGCAGGAACACCTTGGGACTTGCCTACGTTGTCGAGCCGAACAGTTGCGCTACCAACGGCTTATGAAGGCACTACACCAACTGCGTGAAGCACCTGTGGGTGATGGGTCTCGCATAGAAACACAAGTACTGGCCTACCTAGCCAGCCATGAGAGCCAGCCACAGCGACGCCTAGTGTCGGTGGCCGTGATCAAAGCGGGAGGTCTTGTCGCAGGGCTGGCAGCAGTCGCCGGGATAGTGACACTTGCAGCACGCAGCCGCCGCCCTAGGGTCGCCGCCTAGCCAACTAATCTGTAGGCGCGGTCTCCACTGCGCGGTAGCGTATCCGGGCTGCTAAGGGGCGTGGCTCAATTGGCAGAGCACCGGTCTCCAAAACCGGCGGTTGGGGGTTCGAGTCCCTCCGCCCCTGCGACCCGCGACGTTGCGCCGACCGTCAGTCCAGTTCCCAGTTTTCAGAGGTGACATCCGAAGATGGCAATGAACCGCCAGCAGAAGCGGATGCTTCAGAGGCAGGGAGAGATCGACGCTGAAGGCTCTCCAATCCGCAGCCGTAGCCGTCCGTCTACCTCTCCACAGGAACGCACCCCACCCGTTCAGTTCCTGCGTGAGGTGCGTGGCGAGCTTCGCAAAGTTGCCTGGCCGAGCCGGGCAGAAACCGTCAATTACTCGATCGTTGTTCTTGTCACTGTGGTAGTGCTCACGGCAATGATTTACGGGCTCGACTGGGTGTTCTCGACGTTCATACTCGAGCTGTTCGACTCCTAAGGGTTCAAGAGATGGCAAGAGTGACCGCACAAAGCGAGTTCATTACCGAAGAAGAGCTATTCGCTGAAGAAGCCAAAGCCAAGGTCGTGAGCCCTTATGACAAGCCCGGCCGCTGGTTTGTTGTACACACACAGTCGGGTTACGAGAAAAAGGTCAAGAAGAACCTCGAAGCCCGCACCACTTCGATGAACATGGAGGGGCGCATCCACGAGGTCGTAATCCCGCTTCGAGACGTGCCGGAGTTCAAGAACGGCAAGAAGGTAATTTCCTCGAAGCGGCTATTCCCCGGTTACGTCTTCGTGCGATGCGACCTTGACGATGAAGTGTGGCCAGTAATCCGCGACACCCCCAATGTGACCGGCTTCGTGAATCAGGGCGGTCGGCCCACACCGTTGCGTCGGCGTGACGTTGAATCGTTCCTGGGCATGGAGAGATCGCAACAGTCAGCCACCCGCGCCAAGCCGATGTTCGAGTACGACATCGGCGAGACAGTCCGTGTCAAAGACGGCCCCTTTGCTGACTTCTCTGGCGAGATCATCGAGATCAACGAAGACCAACTCAAGGTCAAGGTTCTTGTGAACATCTTCGGGCGGGAGACTCCCGTTGAGCTTGAGTTCGCCCAGGTAGCTCGCCTCTAGCTCTCGTTTCTTGGCATTTGTGGCCGCAGGTTGGTGACGGCTGCGACTGCCGCCACACTGCCACGTTCGTACCAACTCTGGGAGAGTCCACATGGCCCGAAAGTCGGTCGCTGCTGTAGTAAAGATTCAGATCCCCGGCGGTCAGGCGACGCCGGCTCCCCCGGTGGGCACCGCTCTCGGCCCTCACGGCGTGGCCATCATGGATTTTTGCCGTGACTACAACAAGCGCACCGAGGATCAGCGTGGCCAGATAATTCCGGCCGAGATAACGATTTATGAGGACAGGACGTTCTCGTTCATCACCAAGACGCCTCCCACTTCGTATCTGATCCGGCTTGCTGCTGGGCTTGACAAGGCGTCAACAGCTCCCGGCCGAGAGCCTGCAGGAACCATTACCGAAGATCAGTTGACCGAGATCGCCGAAAAGAAGATGCCGGACTTGAATGCGACGACGTTGGTTGCTGCCAAGGCGCAAATCGAAGGCACAGCCCGCTCAATGGGCATATCCGTTGCCTGATCCGATCAACTAATCGACCAATCAAGTAGCAGCGGCAGCGGCGGCAGCGGGTTTAGGAGGGGCTATGGCCAAGGGCAAGAAGCATCTAGATGCGCTAAAGAGTTTCGATCGTCTCCACGATCACAGCGATACTGATGCTGTGGGTCTCGTGAAGAGCCTGGCACGGCGGCGCTTCAACGAAAGCGTTGACGTTGTAGTGAGGCTTGGTGTGGATCCACGCAAGGCCGATCAGATGCTGCGTGGCACGATCTCGTTGCCTGCGGGCACGGGCAAAGACGTGCGAGTCGTCGTGTTCGCTCAGGGCGAGATGGCAATGATCGCTCGTGACGCTGGTGCCGATCTTGTCGGGGCAGAAGACCTCGCCGAGATGGTCACAGGCGGGATGACCGACTTCGATGTCGCCATAGCGACGCCCGACATGATGCGAGTTGTTGGCAAGCTCGGTCGGATTCTTGGGCCCCGAGGCCTAATGCCCAACCCCAAGAGCGGCACCGTGACTAGAGACGTGGCCCGCACTATTGGTGAGTTCAAGGCCGGCAAGGTTGAGTATCGCACCGACCGATACGCCAACGTGCATGTCCCCATTGGCCGGGTCTCCTTTGACGACAGCGATCTGCTGCGCAACTTGCGTGCGGTAGTTGCAGAGTTGCAGCGGGTCAAACCAGCCGCAGCAAAGGGCAAGTACGTCAAGAAGGTTGTGCTGAGTTCTTCGATGGGGCCCGGCGTGCGAGTTGACCCTGCCGGGGTTGGTGCCGCCGACTAGCGACTAACGACCAACGACTAACGACCAACGACCAAATAGCAGCGTCCTAGCGCCGGGGGTGTTGGCACGGTCGGTTGTGTCCTTAGACTCGGCGCCCGGAATACAGATCACGCTCACCTGAGACATCCGGTGCGCTCATAGAGAGCACCAATGGGTCGACGGCCCGCCGGACGAGGAAGGCAAACATGGCAGCATCCAGGCTCGAGAAGGCAGCCGTCGTGGCTGAGGTAAAGGAGCGGCTCGCTTCAGCGGACGCCGCTCTGCTTACCGAGTACCGAGGTTTGAATGTCGGCTCCATGGCGGCACTGCGCCGCTCGTTGGACCCGGTCGGTGGCGAGTACAAGATCTACAAGAACACGATGGTGCGTCTTGCCGCCGAAAGCTTGGGACTCGATCTAGGCGGACTGCTCACCGGTCCCACGGCAATCGCTTTCGTGGGAGAACAACCCGATGGCACTAGCGGCGACGCGGCCGCGGTCGCTAAGGCACTCAAGGACTTCTCGAGAGCCAACAAAGCTCTGGTGCTCAAAGGTGGCGTCCTCGGGCGCACGTTGCTTGATGCCGAACAGCTTGCTGCGCTCGCAGACCTGCCTTCGCGTGAGGTGATGCTGGCGCAGGTGGCTGGTGCGTTGCAGGCGCCGATGTCGCAATTCTGTGGCCTGCTTGAAGCGCTACCGCGCAACTTCGCATTCGGGCTCAGTGCGCTCATCGAATCCCTCGAAGCCGATTCCGGCGACAACGACTAGCCATCCCAGCAAGACAGGAGGCCTGACAATGGCTACCCGGGCAGCGATCCTTGACTCGATCGCACAGATGACAGTCCTTGAGTTGAGTGAGTTGCTCAAGGAATTTGAAGAGCGCTTCGGCGTGTCGGCAGCAGCGCCAATGGTCGCCCCGGTTGCAGCAGCCGCAGAAGCTGCTGAGCCAGAGGAGGAGAAGGACTCCTTCAACGTGATGCTCACGGGCATCGGCGACCGCAAGATCCAGGTAATCAAAGAGGTGCGCAGCCTGACATCACTGGGGCTCAAGGAAGCCAAAGCTGTTGTTGACAACGCACCTCGGGCCGTCCTCGAAGGCGCTTCCAAGATCGAAGCGGAGAAGGCGAAAGCCGCCCTCGAAGCGGTCGGCGCAGAGGTGGAACTCGTCTAATCTTCTCGGCTCTAGCCCCCGGATCGCTTAGCCCGGTGCGTATCACGCGGCCGGAGCCAGGCGATTCGGGAGTAGCCACTCCGGGTATCACCCGGAAGGTCGAACTTGAGGGTCCCGGCAATGTTCGTGACCTCGGTGGACTGCCGATCTCTGGCCGTGGCACTACCCGCTTTGGTGTGGTTTACCGCTCCGATCGACTCTCGAGTTTGACCGACTCTGATGTCTCACGCCTGCAGGCAGCGGGGATCCGCTACATCTTTGATCTCCGCTCTGACGGCGAGGCTGAGCGGTCACCGAACCGGTCGGTTCCTGGAGCGACCTATGTGCGGCTCCCGATGTCTACCGATCGCAAGGATCCCTATCGCACGATCCGAGACCGCATAGTTGAGGGCGAAATACGGCGCTACAGACCCGCCGACTTGGTGAGAGGCTACGTTCGCATGCTCGAGCGTTTCGGCCCATCTTTTGCGCAGATCGTCAAGCAGGTCACACTGGGCCATCCCATCATCGTGCATTGCACCGCCGGCAAGGATCGCACTGGATTGGCGGCGATGTTGCTGCTTGACCTTGCCGGGGTCGATCCAGACCACATCTGCGCCGACTACGCCCTGTCTGCGCAGCGGCGAACTAGCCGAGCCCATGACCAAACCGCCGAGGGTGCACTGCGCCCCATGATCCGCGATCTCGGGCTTGATCCGGCAGATTTCTCTGCGCTGTGGACCCCTCGCGCCGAGGTGATGGCAGCCACTCTTGAGTGGCTGCACGAGACCTGGACCGACGCCGCCACATACCTCACCGCGGCAGGAGTTGACGCCGCTCAACTGGCGGCCGCGCGCACACGCCTCGCGGGTACTTGACGCGGTAGGCCTAGCGCTGCTATCTATCGGGGCGCTTGCCGCAACGAGGCGGCACGGCTCCAATTGGCGCGCTACTGTAAGTTGTCACGGCGAAGGTGGTGCGTTAGCCTTCCCGCCACCGTGGTCGTCCGTGCGCGCTGGGAGGCTGTTCCCGTGGCTATTTCCCGACTCATTTCGCGCGCCCGCGCCACCACGTGAAACCGGACCTTAACGCCCTCGGGAGTAATACGTGACTGCACGCGCCGCTTCACGCGAACGCTACTCATTCGGCAGCCTTGAGGAGATCCTCCCACTTCCCGACCTGATCGCGATCCAGCGCGAGAGCTTTGATTGGCTGCTCAGTACGGGTTTAAGGCAGACCTACAGGGTTATGTCGCCCATCTCTGACTACAGCGGGCGGCTTGAGCTGGAACTCGAGTTCGACCCTGATGACGAAGATCTGCACCCGCCGCCGAAATTCACGGTGAACGAGTGCAAAGAGAAGGACATGACCTACTCCGCACCGATCTTTGTGCGGGCACGGTTCCTTAACTCCGACACAGGCGAGATCAAGGAGCAGATCGTCTTCATGGGTGACTTCCCCATGATGACCGACAAGGGCACCTTCATCGTCAATGGCACCGAGCGTGTGGTCGTGTCTCAGCTGGTGCGTTCACCTGGTGTGATCTTCCAACCTGGTGAGCGCTACCGGCTCAGGAACCTGGCGAAATACCAGCTGGTCACCGGCACCATCCACCCGTATCGAGGCGAGTGGATCGAGTTTGACGTCGAACAAAAGCCTCGCAAGGAGATCACGGCGGGAGTTCGTGTCGCTCGCAAGCGTCGTCTTCCAATCTTCACATTGCTGCGAGCCCTGGGATATGACGAGGAGAACCACCCGGGATTCCTCGAGCGATTCGTGGAACATTTTGACTACCTCGAAGAACAGTGGGAAAAGCAGGGTCACCTAGCTCCGACCCGAGAAGACTCCCTCCTTGAGATTTACAAGCGGGTGCGACCGGGCGATCCAGCAACTCCCGAAGCGGCCCGTTCGTATTTTGAGAACGCTTTCTTCAGCGGCCGGCGATACGACCTGTCACGAGTCGGTCGACACAAGCTCAACCGCAAGCTCGGGCCCGAGTTCGACTTCATCGAGGAGACATTCGGGCTTGAGATTGATAGGCCCGACCCCAACCAGAAGCTGCTGAGTCCCTGCGAGATGCTCGCTACGGCGACTTACCTGCTCAATCTCGCGAAAGGTGAACCCGGCTATCGCCTGGATGACCAGGATCACTTCGCCAACCGGCGGATCCGCAGCGTCGGTGAGCTAATCCAGAACCAGGTGCGCATCGGCCTTTCCCGCATGGAGCGCCAGGTTCGTGAGCGGATGACCACCCAAGATGTGGAAGCGATCACGCCCCAGACGCTCATCAATATTCGGCCTGTGGTTGCTGCCATCAAAGAGTTCTTTGGAACCTCGCAGCTGTCGCAGTTCATGGATCAGGTCAACTCGCTGTCGGGTTTGACCCACCGGCGTCGCCTCTCGGCTCTCGGGCCTGGCGGTTTGAGCCGTGAGCGCGCTGGCTTCGAGGTACGTGACGTTCACTTCTCCCATTACGGGCGTATGTGTCCCATCGAAACACCCGAAGGCCCCAACATTGGCCTAATTGGTGCCCTCGCTTCGTATGCGAGGATCAACTCGTTTGGCTTCATCGAGTCGCCCTACCGGGTAGTGGAAGACGGTCGCGCGACCACCGAGATCATCTACCTCTCAGCCGACGAAGAAGAGGAGTACGTGATCGCGCAGGCCAATGCGCCGATCGACTCCGAAGGCAACTTCTTAAACCCGCGTGTCCTCGCTCGACGCTCTCCTCAGGCTGCCTCGCTCCAGGACTTGAGGCTGCAGCTTGAGCAGGAGGTCTTCTTCGGAGCCACCACCGAGATCACTTTCGTGCCTCCAACCGAAGTGCAGTTGATGGACATCTCGCCCAAGCAGATTGTGTCTGTCGCTACCGCTCTGATCCCGTTCCTCGAGCACGATGACGCCAACCGTGCCCTGATGGGCGCCAACATGCAGCGCCAGGCCGTGCCTCTCGTGCGACCCGAGGCGCCCTTTATTGGCACTGGTGTGGAGGGTCGTGCTGCCCGGGATGCGGCCGACATGGTGATGGCGACCGGTCATGGTGTCGTCACCGAGGTGGACTCCAATCACATCGTGGTGCATTACCTCGAGCCGGGGCCCGACCACGTTCTTGGCCCGAACTACGTCGCTCTGCGCAAGTTCGAACGCTCCAACCAGGACACCTGCATCACCCAAAAGCCACTAGTGCGTCGTGGTGACCAGGTTTATGACGGTCAGGTTCTCGCGGACGGCCCCTCAACTGACAATGGCGAACTCGCTCTGGGCAAGAACCTGCTTGTGGCCTTCATGCCCTGGGAGGGCTACAACTTTGAGGACGCCATAATCCTCTCCGAGCGCCTCGTGCGTGATGACGTGCTCACCTCGATTCACATTCATGAGCATGAGATCGATGCCCGAGACACCAAACTTGGCGCCGAAGAGATCACAAGAGACATCCCGAATCTTCCAGATGATGTGCTCGCTGATCTTGATCACCGAGGAATTATCCGGGTTGGGGCCGAGGTCGGGCCCGGTGATGTTCTGGTCGGCAAGGTAACGCCCAAGGGCGAGACCGAACTCACCCCCGAAGAACGTCTGTTGCGCGCCATCTTTGGCGAGAAGGCCCGTGAGGTGCGCGACACGTCCCTGAAGGTGCCTCACGGCGAGAACGGCAAGGTCATCGACGTCAAAGAGTTCAACCGTGAGGATCCCGAGGCTGGTGAACTGCCGCCGGGGGTCAACCAGTTGGTGCGCGTCTATGTGGCGCAAAACCGCAAGATCAGCGTGGGTGACAAGCTCGCCGGCCGTCATGGCAACAAGGGCGTGATCTCTACGATCCTGCCCGCTGAGGACATGCCCTTCACAGCAGATGGCACGCCCGTCGACATCGTCTTGAATCCCCTGGGTGTACCTTCCCGCATGAACGTTGGCCAGGTGCTCGAGGCCCACCTCGGTTACTGCGCTCGCTATGGCTGGAAGACCCGCAAGGAGAAGGTGGGCGAGAAGCCACTGCGGGGCACCGAACGAAAGACCATGCCGGTCACGCCTGCTTCAACTCTGATCGCCACGCCGGTTTTTGATGGTGCCACCTGGGATGAGCGTGACCTGGCTCAAGGCAAGCCGACGATTGTTGAGATTCTGAAGAACCTCAACCCCGAGAGCCGTGACCGCAAGCGCCTGATCCGCCCCAACGGCAAGCAAACTCTCTACAACGGGCGTACCGGTGAGCCCTATGACGACGAGATCATGACCGGCTACGTGTACATGCTCAAGCTGGCGCATCTCGTCGATGACAAGATTCACGCCCGCTCAACCGGGCCCTATTCGATGATCACCCAGCAGCCGCTAGGCGGCAAGGCTCAGTTCGGTGGTCAAAGATTTGGCGAGATGGAGGTTTGGGCGCTCGAGGCTTATGGCTCGGCCTTCTGCCTGCAGGAACTCCTCACTGTTAAGTCCGACGACGTTTTGGGACGTGCCAAGACTTACGAGGCGATCGTCAAGGGCCAGAACGTCCCGGATCCGGGTATTCCGGAGAGCTTCAAGGTGCTCATCAAAGAGATGCAGTCACTGTGCATCAATGTCGAGGTCCTTTCCGCAAAGGGTGAACACATCGAGATGCGAGAACTTGACGAGGAGAGCCTCCGCTCGGTGGAGGCGCTCGGGATCGACCTGCAGCGCCCCGAACGTGGCAGCGACGAGGACGATCTAGCACGCGCCGCCGCGGCGGGTCGCCGCTAAGCGGCAGCCCGCACGAAGCGACATATCGGATACTCACAGGGAAGCCAACATGCTTGATGTCAACGAATTCAGTGATCTCAAGATCGGACTTGCCAGCGCCGATTCCATCCGCACCTGGTCGAATGGCGAGGTCAAAAAGCCCGAGACCATTAACTACCGGACGCTCAAACCCGAAAAGGACGGGCTCTTCTGCGAGAAGATCTTTGGCCCGACCCGTGACTGGGAATGCTCGTGTGGCAAATACAAGAGGGTTCGCTTCAAGGGGATCATCTGTGAGCGCTGCAATGTCGAGGTAACCCGCTCAAAGGTTCGCCGTGAGCGCATGGGCCACATCGAGTTGGCAGCACCGGTGGTTCACATCTGGTACCTGCGAGGCACTCGCTCCTGGCTTGCCTACCTGCTCATGGGCACGCTGCCCAAGGAGGAACTCAAGGCCAAGCAGCTCGAGAAGGTCATCTACTTCGGTGCGAACCTGGTAGTAACGGTCGACGAAGAGCGGCGCCACGCTGATCTTCCCGAACTCGAAGCAGAGGTTCGCCGCGAGCTTCAAGCCGTCGAGGGCGACCGCCAACTTGAGCTCGCAACCCGCCAGGAACGTCTTGAGAACGACCTAATTGCCGCAGAAGCAAGAAACGCCAAGGCGGCTGAGATGAACGCCTTGAACCGGCGCGCCGATCGTGACCTAGAGGAAATCGAGGAAGAGTTCGCCGAGGAGCGCGAGATACTCGAGCGGGCCTGGGAGGTCTTTGTTGGCCTCTTCAGCCGACAGATCATCGACGATGAGAACCTGTGGCGCGAGTTGGTCGATCGCTGGGGCGAGTATTTCGACGGTGGCCAGGGTGCCGATGCCATTGCTCGCCTGATCCGGGTGCTGGACTTTGACGCCGAAGAGAAGATCCTGCGCAACCAGATCAACCCACCCGAGGGGCAGCGTCCGCTGTCGGTTCAGCGCAAGCAGAAGGCGATCAAGCGGCTGCGAATTCTTGCAGCCTTCAACCGCCGCGACGCTTACGGCAGGCGTATCAACGATCCCCGCGCCATGATCCTCGATGTTGTGCCTGTGATCCCGCCGGAGTTGCGGCCCATGGTGCAACTGGATGGTGGCCGTTTTGCTACGTCGGATCTCAATGACCTGTATCGCCGTGTCATCAATCGCAACAACCGTCTCAAGCGGCTGCTAGATCTCGCTGCGCCTGACATCATTGTCAACAACGAAAAGCGCATGCTGCAAGAGGCCGTGGACGCGTTGTTTGACAATGGACGTCGTGGCCGGCCCGTCACTGGGCCTGGCAACCGGGCGCTCAAGTCACTCTCGGACATGCTCAAGGGCAAGCAGGGTCGCTTCCGCCAGAACCTGCTCGGCAAGCGTGTCGACTACTCGGGCCGCTCGGTGATCGTGGTCGGCCCCACGCTGCGGTTCCACCAGTGCGGCTTGCCCAAGATCATGGCGCTTGAGTTGTTCAAGCCTTTCGTGATGAAGCGGCTCGTAGATGGCGAGCTGGCCCCGAACATCAAGTCAGCCAAGCGCATGGTTGAGCGCCGCCGCCGCCACGTGTGGGATGTCCTCGAAGAGGTCATCCGTGAGCATCCGGTACTGCTAAATCGTGCCCCCACCTTGCACCGGCTCGGGATTCAAGCCTTTGAGCCTGTGCTCGTTGAGGGCAAGGCGATCCAGATCCACCCGCTCGTATGCGCTGCCTTCAACGCTGACTTTGATGGCGATCAGATGGCGGTTCACTTGCCGCTGTCGGCTGAAGCCCAAGCAGAGGCGCGGGTCTTGATGCTGTCGGCCAACAATGTCTTGAGCCCCGCTCACGGACGGCCACTCGTGTCGCCGAGCCTCGACATGATCATCGGCTCGCACTATCTGACTATGGGCGTGGAAGACGGCGAGGAGCCAACTCGCTCGTTCCGCTCAGTGGACGAAGTGCGCTTCGCTGTTGAGCAAGGTGCGGTTGGCCTGCACACGCCGATCTTTTTCCGGGGCGCGCCCGAGCTTCTGGTCGCACCTGCGAACGGTTCCGCCGCCGTCTATGCGCCGACCACGCCGGGGCGGGTGTTCTTCAACGATGCCCTGCCCGATGGCTTCGAATACGTCAACACCGATATCGACCAGAAGGGTATGGGCAGACTCGTTGACACCCTGGCGCGCGGCTTCACTACTGCTGAGGTGGCCAAGTCACTTGATGCACTCAAGGACTTGTGCTTCGAGTACGCAACCCGGGCAGGGCTGACCATCTCGATCGACGATGTTCGGACCCCCAAGCTCAAGACCAAGATCCTCGACCGATACGAGCGCCAGGCAGACAAGATCGAGCGGCAGTTCCGCCGGGGCATCATCACCGATGGCGAGCGCCGTCAACTAGAAGTGGAAGTCTGGTCAGAGGCGGTCCAGGAGATCACAGACCGCATGAAAGAGGGACTGTTGGCCGATGCCTTCAATCCCATCAACATGATGGTCAGCTCGGGTGCACGTGGGAACATGATGCAGATTCGCCAGATTGCTGGTATCCGCGGGCTGGTAGCCAACCCCCGTGGTGACATGATCCCACGCCCCATCAAGAGCAACTTCCGTGAGGGTTTGAAGGTTCTTGAGTACTTCATCGCCACGCCCGGCGCCCGCAAGGGGCTCGTGGATACGGCGCTTCGTACTGCGGACTCCGGTTATCTCACTCGGCGACTCGTTGATGTGGCCCAAGAAGTGATCATCAACGGCGAGAGTCCTTTCGAGGGGCGCGACTGGGTTAAGGGCGTCTGGCTCGATGAGGTAATCCCCGACACACCAAACAAACGCACCTATCTCGAGACCCGACTGTTTGGCCGGGTGCTGGCAGACGACGTGACGCTCGCAACCGGCGAGATCATCCAGAAGGGTGAGATGGTCGGCGACCGTGAACTTGCGGCCCTGCGTGACGACCCGACCATCAACCGCGTGCGGGTGCTGTCACCGCTGAGCGACGATTCGTCTTCGGGAATCACGGCCGCCTCTTATGGCATGTCGCTAGCGACCGGAAAGATGATCGAGCAAGGCGAAGCCGTGGGTGTGATCGCGGCACAGTCGATTGGTGAGCCTGGTACGCAGCTGACGATGCGTACTTTCCATACTGGCGGTGTCGCCGGCGCCCAAGACATTGCAGGCGGTCTCCCCAGAGTGGTTGAGCTCTTTGAAGCCCGCACGCCCAAAGGCAAGGCAATGCTGGCCCGCCACGCAGGCACGGTGCGGATCTTCTATGAAGAAAACGGCGAGCGCACCGTCATGATCGTCGAGAGCGACGGCACCGAACACGATTGCAAGATCGGCAGCGAGTACCGCCTCGAGGTCGTAGACGGTGACGAGGTTGAGCCTGGTGATGCTCTAGTCGAAGGCCCGCGTGACCCCAAGGAACTCCTAGAGATCCGAGGCATCGACGCGACACAGCGCTATCTGGTCTCGGAAGTCCAGAAGGTCTATCGCGAACAGGGCGTTTCGATTCACGACAAACACATTGAGTTGATCGTGCGGCAGATGACCAAACGGGTTGCCATCGGCGAGCCCGGAGATACCAACTTCCTGCCTGATGAGCGAGTTGACAAGGCTTCCTTCGAGCGCACCAACCGTGAGATTGTGCGTGCTGGTGGCCGCCCGGCTTCGGGACGGCGTGAGGTAATGGGCATCACCAAGGCTTCGCTAGCGACTGATTCGTGGTTGTCGGCAGCCTCGTTCCAGGAGACCACCCGGGTGCTTACCGAGGCGGCCATCGAGTCCAAACTCGACACGCTGGTAGGGCTTAAGGAGAACATCATCATCGGCAAGTTGATCCCCGCAGGTACCGGCGCAGTCCGTTACCGCGAGGGCTTCAAGACCCACGCACCTGATTACAAGCAGATGGAGTACTACAGCGCCGATGAAGAAAATCCCGATCTTGCCGAGTGGTTAGCACAGCGCAGCACAACCATGGGCGAACCGGGCACGCTCGGCTATATCGGCACCGAGACCAGAGCATTCCGTGGAGCAGGGTGACGGGTTGGGCACGGCTAGCCGTACACTCGCTCCGCCTCTTGTGAGTCAGCTGTCGTCAAGACATGCCGACCCCGGCCATCGCCCAACCATCCGCTAAACGAGACTTGACCGACTGACTTCAAGGACATTCTGCAGTGCCAACCATCCAGCAGCTGGTCCGCAAGGGCCGTCAAACGAAACGTCGCAAGGAGTCGACGCCAGCCTTGCGGGGCGCACCGCAGCGACGCGGTGTCTGCACCCGTGTGTACACCGCCACCCCCAAAAAGCCCAATTCGGCTCTGCGGAAGGTGGCCCGTGTTCGCCTGACCACTGGCGTAGAGATCACCGCTTACATCCCTGGTGAGGGGCACAATCTGCAGGAGCACTCGATCGTGCTGGTGCGAGGTGGCAGGGTGCGTGACCTTCCAGGTGTGCGGTACAAGGTGGTGCGTGGAACCCTCGACACTGCGGGTGTTCGTGAGCGTCGCAAGGCTCGTAGCCGCTACGGCGTGAAGCGGGAGAACTGACATGGCACGCAAAGGTCCCTCTGTACGGCGTGAACTCCAGCCTGATCCGATCTACCGGTCGCGGCTCGTCACCCAGGTCATCAACAAGGTGCTGCAGCGTGGCAAGCGATCGCTTGCCGAGCGCATCGTGTATGACGCACTTGGCATCATCGAATCCAGGACAGGGTCTGAGCCGGTAGCGACACTGCAGCGGGCGATAGACAACGTGCGCCCCCAACTTGAGGTACGCAGTCGGCGCGTTGGCGGTGCCACATATCAGGTGCCTGTTGAGGTCAGACCCCGCCGGGCGACAACGCTTGCGATCCGCTGGATCGTGTCGTACTCCCGTAACCGCCGCGAACGCACGATGTCGGAGCGCCTCGCCAAAGAGTTGATGGACGCCGGCAACGGCATCGGTGCGTCCATCAAGCGCCGCGAAGATCTTCAGAAGATGGCCGAGTCCAACAAGGCGTTCGCTCACTACCGCTGGTAGCCATCCAGCGGGGCCTGCGAGCCCCAAATCCGATTACGACCGGGCCTCGAGGCCCGGTCGTGGTGTGTCCCGCCCGCTTCGTCCCGCCAACCGCCACCCCGGCCCGTTCGCCCAGACACGTCGACTCATAAGGACCTAAGGAAACGCAGCATGTCTCCCAGGCGTCACCCGCTAGAGAGAACTCGAAATATCGGCATCATGGCCCACATCGACGCGGGCAAGACCACGACGACCGAACGCATCTTGTACTACACCGGCCGCAACTACAAGATCGGTGAGGTTCACGACGGCGCCGCAACCATGGATTGGATGGCGCAGGAGCAAGAGCGCGGCATAACGATCACCTCCGCCGCCACTCACTGCCTGTGGAGCGACCACCGCATCAACATCATTGATACACCTGGTCACGTCGACTTCACCATGGAAGTTGAGCGTTCCCTGCGGGTGCTTGATGGCGCTGTAGCTGTGTTTGATGGCGTTGCTGGCGTTGAGCCTCAAACCGAAACTGTCTGGCGTCAAGCGGATCGTTACGGAGTGCCGCGGATCTGTTTTGTCAACAAGATGGACCGCACCGGCGCCGACTTCTACCATGTGCTCGACACCATTCGAGAGCGCCTCACCACCAATGCCGTTGTTGTGCAACTCCCTATAGGTGAGGAGGCTGACTACCGCGGCATCGTCGACCTGGTGCGGATGCGTGCCCGTGTCTGGTCGAGTGCTGACCTAGGCGCGAAGTGGCGTGACATTGACATCCCCGACGACCTAGCCGACGATGCAGAGCTGTATCGCCACGAGTTGCTTGACACACTCTCAGACTTCGACGACGACTTGCTCGAGAAGTTCATTGAGGAACAAGAGATCCCTGCGGAGCAGATCATCGCAGTATTGCGGGCGGCGACGATTGCGGGTGATCTTGTCCCCGTGCTGAACGGTTCGGCATTCAAGAACAAAGGCGTGCAGGCGCTCCTAGATGCCGTGGTCGATTACCTGCCCTCGCCACTTGACATCCCGGCGACCACCGGCACCAGCCCGTCTTCGGGTGCGATTGTCACTCGCAAGCCCCAGGAGTCTGAGCCGCTGAGCGCTCTGGTCTTCAAGATCATGACCGATCCTCATGTGGGCAAGCTCACCTACGTGCGGGTCTACAGCGGTTCGCTTGACAAGGGTTCACAGGTGCTCAATAGCCGCACCGGGCGTCGTGAGCGGATCGGGCGGATCCTCGAGATGCATGCCAACGAGCGCGTCGATCTCAAGCGTGCGTCCGCCGGTGACATTGCTGCGGTCATCGGGCTTAAGAACTCCCGCACCGGTGACACGCTGTGTAGCCCAGCGGCTCCAGTCGCGCTCGAGAGTCTCGACTTCCCCGACCCGGTAATCGACGTAGCGGTCGAACCGAGGTCCAAGGCAGATCAAGACAAGATGTCACGAGCTCTAATCGCCTTATCGGAAGAAGATCCGACCTTCCAGGTTCGAACCGATGCTGAAACGGCCCAGACGATCATCGCCGGCATGGGCGAGTTGCACCTCGAGGTGCTTGTCGATCGGATGCTGCGTGAATTCAAGGTGGGCGCAAATGTTGGCAAGCCACAGGTCGCCTACCGCGAGACGCTCTCGAGGCCGGTACTCAATCACACCTTTGTTCACAGAAAGCAGACGGGCGGCTCGGGCCAGTTCGCAGTTATCACTGCAAGCCTTGAACCCAATTCCGAGAGCGAGTACGAGTTCGTAAGCCGCATCCGTTCGGGTGCTATCCCCCGTGAGTTCATCAAACCGGTCGATGACGGGATTCGAGATGCGATGAGCAACGGCGTGCTTGCCGGGTTCCCAACCGTCGGCATCACCGTGACGCTCACCGACGGCAAGACGCACGATGTGGACTCTTCTGAGATGGCATTCAAGGTTGCAGCCAACGGCTGGTTCCGTGAGGCTGCGCCGCGCGCTCGACCGGTGCTGCTTGAGCCGGTCATGTCGGTCGAGGTCGTGACGCCCGATGACTATGTCGGTGACGTTGTCGGCGACCTGAGCTCACGCCGCGCTCAGGTGCGAGGCAGCGAACGCCGCGGCAGCAATCAGATCTTGAGTGCGCAGGTGCCACTAGCAGAGATGTTCGGATACAGTACCGATCTTCGATCACGCACGCAGGGGCGAGCGACGTACACGATGCACTTCGACTCGTACCAGCCCACTCCTGCAAGCGTGCAGTCAGAGATAGTCGCCCGCGTCCGCGGGGAATGAGTCGGACGCGTCCCCCCACCAACAACGAAGAGGTATCGCCATGGCCAAGGAGAAGTTTCAGCGAACCAAGCCCCATGTCAATGTCGGCACTATGGGTCACATCGATCACGGCAAGACCACGCTGACAGCTGCTATCACCAAGGTTCTTTCGGATCGGATCGCGGGCACAAGCTTCACCGAGTTCGACAAGATCGATAATGCTCCCGAGGAGCGTGAGCGTGGCATCACGATCAACGTCGCACACGTCGAATACGAGACCGACAACCGGCACTACGCACACGTCGACATGCCGGGTCACGCTGACTACATCAAGAACATGATCACCGGGGCCGCCCAGGTTGACGGCGCGATCCTGGTCGTCTCTGCGGCCGATGGCCCCATGCCACAGACCCGTGAGCACGTATTGCTGGCTCGCCAGGTTGGTGTGCCAAGCATCGTTGTTGCGCTCAACAAGGTCGACATGGTCGATGACGAAGAACTCCTTGAGTTGGTTGATCTTGAGGTACGTGAGCTGCTTGACGAATACGACTTCCCGGGCGATGACACCCCCGTAATCGGTGTTTCAGCCCTGAAGGCACTTGAGGGCGACCCGGAAGCTGCTGATGGGATCCTGGAGTTGATGGAGGCTGTCGACAGTTTTATCCCGACGCCTGCGCGTGACGTTGACAAGCCGTTCTTGATGCCGATTGAGGACGTGTTCTCGATCACGGGTCGTGGCACGGTTGTGACCGGTCGTGTCGAGCAGGGTGTTGTGAACACCGGCAACAAGGTCGAGATCGTGGGCCTTCGTCCCACCAAGGAGACCGTTTGCACCGGTGTTGAGATGTTCCGCAAGATCCTTGACCGGGGTGAAGCTGGCGACAACATTGGCGCCTTGCTGCGTGGTATCGACAAGAAGGAAGTCCAGCGTGGTCAGGTACTTGCTTCGCCCAAGAGCATCACGCCTCACACCGAGTTTGAGGCTCAGGTTTACGTGTTGAGCAAGTCTGAGGGCGGGCGGCACAAGCCGTTCTTCACGAACTACCGACCACAGTTCTACTTCCGCACGACTGACGTAACCGGCACGATCACGTTGCCTGATGGCGTTGAGATGTGCATGCCCGGCGACAACACCGCTATGCAGGTCGGGTTGATCAGCCCGATCGCCATGGATGAGGGTCTCCGCTTTGCAATCCGTGAGGGCGGTAGAACGGTAGGCGCCGGCTCGGTTACCAAGATCGTCAAGTAGGTAGCCGTGATCGGATCGTCCTTCAGTTTCAGTTCAGTTGCTACCGGATTGCTGAGTTAGCGTCATGGCAGCCAAGCACCGGGTCCGGATACGGCTCAAGGCTTACGATCACGAGATTCTCGACCAGTCGACAAAGAAGATTGTCGAGACGGTCAAGCGGACTCAGGCCAAGTTCAGCGGGCCAGTGCCGCTGCCTACTGAGAAGCACCGGTTTACGGTGGTCCGATCACCCTTTAAAGACAAGGACTCTCGCGAACACTTCGAGATGCATATCCACAAGCGACTGCTCGACATCTTGGAACCGTCCAAGAAGACAGTCGACACGCTTCAGCGCCTCGAAGTGCCCGCCGGCGTCGATATCGAACTAAAGGTCCAGCAGGCCTAGAGATCTAGCGGGCCCTAGAGGATCAACCTCTAGGGCCTTACGCTTTCAAGCCCTGAAGCGAAGCTCAGCCTCCTTCTAGCTGCGCTTCTGCGGCCTCTGCGGCCGTCCTGCGTTCGGCCCTCTGGTCGACCCAACTTGAGAGCAGCCCCTGGATTGTGGCTGCAGCTGGCAGGGCGAGCAGTGCACCGATGATTCCGAGCAACGCGTTTCCGGCGATTACCGAGCCGAACGCGATGGCCACGTGGATCTCCATCGTCTGTGCGGTGATTCGCGGTGAGAGGACGTAGTTCTCGATCTGCTGATACACCAAGATGACAAGCAGCACCCACAAGCCGGTTATGGGCTCATGCACTATGGCAACGACCACGGGTAGCACGCCTGCGATGTAGGTACCGATAGCGGGAATGAACTGCGAGATCACGCCAACCCAAAGTGCGAGCGCAACCGGCGATGGCACACCGAGCAGCCAGAAGAACAGCCAATGCACTAGGGCTGACAGGGCTGCGAGCAGCAAGCGGGAGTAGATGTAACCGGCGGTCTTGGACATTGCCACCTCCCAGATGTTGATGATCACATCTGAGTGCTTCTTGCTGAATGCCCTCACGATTGCACGGCGCAGCTTGGGTCCTTCGGCAGCGAGGAAGAACGTGAAGAGTGCGCCGGTGAACACGTCAAACAGCAGGCTGACGATGCTGGCACCAAGGTTGACGAGATCGTCAGCGAAGCGCCCGGCAAGATCTTGGAGGCCGCCGCCTTCCAGGAACTCTTCCTGGAGTTGCTGGAAGCTCACACTGGTGTTGAAGGTGCTATTGATCCAACTCTCAATGTCGGCGATATAGCCGGGGGCCTTCTCTACGAGTTCGCTGACTTGCGTGGCCAGCGCCGTGCCGACAAGGGCAAAGAACGTGGTGAACATGACGAGCACGAGCACGAACGTGAGTCCCGTAGCAAGACCACGCCGCATGCCGTACTGCTCGAAGCGGTTCACCGCTGGTTCTATGGCAAAGGCCACAAATACCGATACGAGCAGCACCAGCAGGAGATTTCCGAGCGATCGGACTGCCCCGATCACGTACCAGAGCGCAAGTGCTCCGATCCAGAACCCGAGGAGGGCGCGCTTGACCCAGGTTGGCATTGCAGCGGTGTCATTCACGAGTGTTCACAGTAGTGGAGCTAGATGGTCTGCGTCATCCAATGGATAGCTCAGATAGTTCAAGAATGTTGACTCTGGGCGCCCGGCGGCATAAAGGGTTGGTGAACGCGAGGGACTCAGGTAGTCTCGCTTGCCGCGCTGGATTTCTGGCGCACACGAATCGATGTCCTCGTAGGCCCAACAGATTAGTTCAATGGGCAGAGCCGCTGCCGAGCCCAGAGTTAGCTGAGGGGAACCACGTGGCAAAACCGAATCATCGCTCCGCCGGGCTTGCCCGAGCGGAGCGTTCGCGTGAAGCAGAGTTCGCGCCTCAGATGTCAGGAAGCTGCCATGGCCACCAAGGCGATCGTGGGCACCAAAGTCGGTATGACTCAGGTGTGGGACGACAACAACAGGGCTATAGGGGTAACCGTCTTGCGCGTCGTGCCATGCCGGGTTGTCCAGATCAAGACCAACAAGCGTGACGGCTACAGCGCCATACAAGTCACGTACGGAACGATCGACCCTGGTCGACTCAACCGTCCACAAGCAGGACACTTTGAGCGAGCTGGGGTTGAGCCGGGTCGCAAGATCGTTGAGTTGCGACTTGATGATGTGAGCGAGTACTCGGTCGGACAGCGGATCGCTGTTGATCTGCTTGGATCTGGAGAGCGCGTGGATGTCACCGCAGTTTCTAAGGGCAAGGGCTTTAGTGGCGTCATGAAACGTCACGGCTTCAAGGGCCAGCCCGCTGGTCATGGTGCCCACAAGGTGCATCGCAAGCCCGGCGCCATCGGACAGTGTGCCACGCCTTCACGTGTGTTTAAGGGCAAGAAGCTTCCTGGCCGAGCCGGCGCTCAGAGGGTCACAACCCACAACCTTGAGGTTGTGAGCGCAGATGCTGATGCCGAGGTGTTGCTCGTCAGGGGCTCCGTGCCGGGTGCCAAAGGTGCCACCGTCGTAGTGCGCAACGCAATCAAGGGTGGTTAGGCCGTGGGCTCGCTAAAGGTAGTAACGCAGGCGGGACAGCCAGTTGGTGAAGTCTCACTTGACCCCTCAATCTTTGACATCGAACCGAACGCGGCTGTGATGCATCAGGTTGTGACGGCGCAACTCGCAGCCCGGCGTGCTGGCACCCACAACACCAAAGGTCGAGCCGAGGTACGCGGCGGCGGAGCCAAGCCCTGGCGCCAGAAGGGAACGGGTCGAGCTCGTCACGGTTCAAGACGCTCGCCTCAGTGGCGAGGAGGCGGCATTGCCCACGGCCCCAAGCCACGCAGCTACCGCCAGAAGACACCCAAAAAGATGAAGCGCCTGGCGCTTACGTCGGCACTCTCAGATAGAGCCCGTAGCGGTGATGTGATTGTAGTAGACGCCTGGAGTTTCGCTGAGCCCAAAACACGCGAGGCAGCCGCTGCACTCGACTCAATCGGCGCTTCGGGCAAGGTGCTGGTGGTGCTTGCCGACGGTGACATCGCTGCCCACAAGAGCTTCCGCAACCTGGCATCCACACATTGCCTCAACGCACGACAGCTCAACACTCACGATGTGCTCGTCAGTGACACGATTGTGTTCACTCGTGAATCGCTTCCCGTGAGTGATGCAAGTGCTGCTGGCGCAGACAGCACAGCCAGCACATTTGACAGCAGCAGCGCCGGTGACAGTGGCTCAAGTAACGGGGAGGCCCAGAATGCGTGACCACCGAGACGTGATCTTGCGGCCAGTCGTCTCCGAAAAGAGCTACAGCCTCCTAGAAGAAGATGTCTACACCTTCGTCGTCGCTCCACAAGCCACGAAGCCTGAGATTCGCGCTGCGGTCGAGGCCATCTTCGACGTTTCAGTAGTCAAGGTGAACACTTTGTGGCGCAAGGGCAAGCTGCGACGGAACCGCCGCACTAACACCGTTGGACGCCGTCCCCACACGAAGCGTGCGCTGGTCACGCTGGCGCCGGGTGACTCAATCGAACTGTTCGAGGCCTGATTATGGCGATCCGCAAACGCAACCCTTCTAGTCCCGGCCGCCGTTTCCAGACGGCGTCAGACTTCTCAGAGATCACCCGCTCGACCCCGGAGCGGCGACTGCTCGTGAAGCAGTCAAGCACCGGCGGCCGTAACAATGCTGGTCGCAAGACATCTAGACATCGTGGCGGTGGACATAAGCAGCGCTACCGCCTCATCGATTTCAAACGCAACAAAGATGGCGTCCCTGCAACCGTGGCGAGCATCGAGTACGACCCCAACCGCACCTGCCGGATCGCTCTGCTGCACTATCACGACGGCGAGAAGCGCTACATCCTCGCCCCTAAGGGACTAGCCGTCGGCGACAAGATCATGTCCGGGCGAGATGCCGAGATCCGGGCAGGCAATGCCATGCCTCTGCGGTTCATTCCGGTCGGCACAGTCGTGCATAACGTCGAGATGCGACAGGGTGCTGGTGGCCGGATAGGCCGCAGCGCAGGTGCCCGTGTACAGCTCGTCGCTAAAGAGGGCGACTTCGCCACCTTGCGTTTGCCGAGCACCGAGATGCGCCGTGTCCCGATTGACTGCCGGGCCACTGTGGGTGAGGTTGGCAACTCCGAACACGAGCTGACCAAGCTCGGCAAGGCGGGGCGAAACCGCTGGAAGGGTGTGCGCCCCCAGACTCGAGGTGTTGCTATGAACCCCGTTGACCATCCCCTTGGTGGTGGTGAGGGCAAGTCATCAGGCGGCCGCCATCCAGTGTCGCCCTGGGGCAAGCCCGAGGGTCGCACCCGAGCCCGCCGCAACGAATCCGACAAGATGATTGTGCGCCGTCGCCGCAGGCGTGGCGCTCGGAGGTAGGCGATGCCCCGAAGCCTCAAGAAGGGTCCCTTCGTAGACGACCACCTGCTCAAAAAGATTGATGATCTCAACGCACGCAACGAGAAGCGTGTCGTAAAGACCTGGTCGCGCCGTTCGACCATCATCCCCGACATGGTCGGTCACACCATTGCTGTGCATGACGGCCGCAAGCATGTGCCGGTTTACATCACTGAATCGATGGTGGGTCACAAGCTCGGCGAGTTTGCACCCACCCGCACTTTCCGGTTTCACGCCGGCCAGGAGCGAGGGGCACGTCGCTGATGGCATCTGTAGCGCTCATCGACGGCCCAGGTGCCCAAGCTCGTGCCCGAGGCGTTCGCGGTTCGGCCTACAAGGTTCGCGAGGTCCTTAACCAGATCCGGGGCAAGAGTTGCGACCATGCCCGGGAGGTATTGGCGTTCAGCGAGCGCGACGCGGCACATCCCGTCAGCAAAGTGCTTGAGTCGGCCATCGCAAACGCCGAGCACAACGAGGGGCTCGACTCCGATGAGCTATACGTAGCAGCCTGTTTCGCCGACGAAGGGCCCACCCTGCGACGCTTCCGATCGCGTGCGCGTGGCCGGGCAACCCGCATCCGCAAGCGGAGCTGTCATATCACCGTGATTGTTCGCCGCTTCGACCCGACCACATTGCAGAGGCTGCGCTCCGGTGGCTCTCGTGGAGCTGTTGGTTCTGCTGAGGCTCGCCGTCGCCGGGTCGCTAGGTCGCGGGCTGTCGCTGCCGGCGCCGGCGGCGATGTGGGCACACGAGCGGCCGACGCCCTTCGAGCAGCAGAAGGAGCCATGGCGGGCGACTCAGGCAACCGATCCGACGAAACCGAGGCACGTAACTGATGGGCCAGAAAGTCAACCCCTACGGATTCCGCCTCGGCGTTACCACCGATTGGAAGAGCCGCTGGTTTGCCGACCGCAAGGAGTATGCGGACAACGTCATTGAAGACTGGCAGATCCGCGATTACTTGATGACAGAACTTCCTCACGCAGCCATTAGCAGGGTTGAGGTTGAGCGGACGCGAGATCGTCTCCGTGTTGATGTTCACACCGCGCGCCCCGGCATTGTTATAGGGCGCCGTGGATCGGAGGCCGACAGGTTGCGCGCCGGTCTCACCAAGATCAGCGGTAACCCTCGAGTGCAACTCAACATTCAGGAGATCAAACAACCCGAGCTTGACGCAGCACTCATCGCTCAAGGAGTGGCAGATCAGCTCAGTGGCCGGGTGGCATTCCGCCGGGCCATGAAGCGAGCCGTACAGAACGCACAGCGTGCCGGCGCCCTAGGCATTCGGGTGCAGTGCTCGGGTCGCCTTGGAGGTTCTGAGATGGCACGCACCGAGTGGTACCGGGAAGGCCGTGTGCCGCTTCACACCTTGCGAGCCGATGTCGACTACGGGTTTCGTGAGGCACGTACCACTTATGGCCGCATCGGTGTGAAGGTGTGGCTGTACAAGGGTGACATCCTCCCCTACAAGACACAGTCCGTCGACAAAGCTTCCAAGGAAGCTGCCATGGCCGCCGGCCGGACGTCAGGTCCCGGTGCCCGGCCTCGCAAGATCGTGTCGTCTTCTGCTGCACGTCGGCGTGACTTTGGTGAAGACGCGGCTCTTGAAGAACCCAAGCCGCTAATCGCAGAGGGCGATCCCGAGTTCGAGAAACTGCTCGACGAGGAAGCAGCCATTGAGGCCTCGACTCGTGAGCATCACGAGACCCCCCACTTCAGGCCCAGCGATGACTAGCGCATCTGAAGCCGACCAGGCGCGAGGAGGGCAATCGCGATGTTGATGCCCCGCAAAGTCCGCCACCGCAAGCATCATCGCGGCCGCATGAAGGGTGTCGCCAAGGGCCGCACGGATGTTCATCACGGCGATTACGGAATACAGGCGCTTGAGCCTGGCTGGGTTACCTCCCGCCAGATTGAAGCAGCCCGTGTTGCCATGACCCGCCACATCAAAAGAGGCGGCAAGGTCTGGATCAACGTGTTCCCAGACAAGCCGGTTACCAAGAAGCCCGCAGAGACCCGCATGGGCAAGGGCAAGGGCAATCCAGATCACTGGGTGGCTGTAGTGAAGCCAGGCAGGATCTTGTTTGAGCTGTCGTATCACGACGAGCACATTGCCCGTGGCGCCATTTCCCGAGCGATCCAGAAGCTGCCCATGAAGGCACGCTTCGTTGCCCGTGAGGAGGCCATCTAGTGGCGCGCGCTAAGGCACTCAACCAACTAGGTGACACCGACCTCATTGAGCGGCTTGCCGAGAACAAAGAGGAACTGTTCAACCTGCGTTTCCAGTTCGCAACTGGCCAGCTAGACAACCCTGCCCGCATCAGGCAGGTGCGCAAGGACATCGCACGGGTACTCACCGAGTTGCGTGCGCGTGAGATAGCCGCGGCAGAAGCCGAAATGGCAGGGGGGAGATGGCAATAGTGACTAGCTCGAACGGGCGCCTGAACCGCCGCAAGGTTCGTGAAGGTGTTGTGGTCTCTAACCGCATGGACAAGACCGCGATAGTTGACTCTGTCGACCGTGTCCGTCACCGGCGTTACTCCAAGACGGTGCAGCGCCACACCCGCCTAGCGGTGCATGACCCCAGCAACGAGCTCAACCTTGGTGACCGGGTGCGAGTCGCCGAAACCCGACCCCTCTCCAAGACGAAGCGCTGGCGGATCCTTGAGATCGTGGAGCGTGCCAAGTGATTGGTGGTACGCAAGCCTCGGCGAGGAATTCGACATGATCCAGCAAGAGACACGGCTGCGGATCGCTGACAACTCTGGGGCCAAAGAAGTCCTGTGCATCAAGGTGCTTGGTGGCTCTAAGCGTCGTTACGCCTCGGTTGGCGATGTATTCGTAGCGACAGTTAAAGACGCCATGCCTGGCGCTGGTGTGCGCAAGGGCGATGTTGTGCGCTGCGTAGTAGTGCGCACCCGCAAAGAGAAGCGTCGCGTCGACGGTAGCTACATCCGCTTCGACGAGAACGCTGCAGTGCTACTCAATGACCAGGGTCAGCCCCGTGGCACCCGCATCTTTGGCCCGGTAGGGCGTGAACTGCGTGATCGCAGGTTCATGCGCATCGTGTCGCTAGCACCGGAGGTTCTGTAGATGGCTCGCCGTTCACGCAAGCGCGCGTCGCGCCGTCAGCGCCGTCGCATGAAGATCATTAGAGGCGACCGCGTTGTGGTACTGAGTGGTCAAGAAGCTGGTCTTGAGGGCAACGTTGAACGTGTCCTTCCCGCAAAGGGAAAGGTCATCGTCGATGGGGTCAACGTAAGGAAGCGTCACCAGGCTCCCACCCGCAACATCCAGCAAGGCGGGATCATCGACAAGACGATGCCTATCGACGCCTCGAATGTGGCAGTGGTAAGCCCGACCGACGGCAAGCCGACGAGAGTGGGTTATAGGTTCACCCCCGACGGTGCCAAGGTGCGGATCTGCCGCCGAACTGGAGCCGACCTGTGAGTGTTACCGCTACTTACCGTCCTCGCTTGCGTGCTGACTACGACAGCAAGCACAAGTCAGCGCTGGCCAAGAGCTTGTCGCTGCCGAATGTGATGATGGTCCCCAAGCTCCAAAAGATCGTGCTCAACATGGGTGTCGGTGATGCCGTGACCCAGGCACGGTTGCTCGAGGGCGCCCAGGCTGACCTAGCGGTGATCTCGGGCCAGAAGCCTGTCATCACTCGCGCTAAGCGGTCGCTGGCGAGTTTCAAGCTGCGCACCGGCATGGCGATTGGTTGCAAGGTCACGTTGCGGGGCGATCGCATGTATGAGTTCCTGGATCGGCTCATCTCGCTGGCGATCCCGCGTATCCGTGACTTCAGAGGGCTGTCCCCCAAATCCTTTGACGGGCGCGGTAACTACACATTCGGCATTACCGAACAGCTGATTTTCCCTGAGATCGACTATGACACTGTCGATACAACAAGGGGAATGGACATCACGATCGTAACGACGGCCTCTTCGAACGCTGAAGGGCGGGCGCTGCTAGAGGCGTTTGGTTTCCCCTTCCGTCGAGACGGCCAGTAGTTGGAAAACATGACGCCTCACACCGGCGTCAAGGAGTAACGTATGGCAAAGAAGGCCTTAAAGGAGAAGCAGCGTCGCACCCCTAAGTTCAAGGTGCGCGCCTACACGCGGTGTCGCCGCTGCGGCCGGCCCCGCTCGGTGTATCGCAAGTTCGCGCTATGTCGCATCTGCCTGCGCGATCTCGCTCACGCCGGCGAGCTTCCCGGGCTGAAGAAGGCGAGTTGGTGAGGTGATAGTTCGATGACCATGACCGACCCGATCGCCGACATGCTCACCCGCATCCGCAACGCCAACGTAGCGATGCACGACGAGGTGTCGATGCCTTCTTCGAAGAGCAAGCGCGCCCTTGCTGAGGTGCTACGGCGTGAGGGATACATCGCTGCCTACTCCGAGCGTGACAACAAGCCCCGTCCCGGCAAGATCCTCACGATCGAGATGAAGTACTCCCCCGAGCGTGATCGCGTGATCAATGGTCTCAGGCGGATCTCCAAACCGGGCCTGCGCATCTATCGCAAGCGCAACGAGATTCCCCGGGTGCAGGGTGGTCTCGGTGTGGCGGTGGTGTCCACGAGCAAGGGCTTGATGAGTGACCGGGAAGCGAGGAGGAACCGCATGGGCGGCGAGATCCTCTGCTACGTGTGGTGAGGAGCGCGAGGTGAGCCGAGTCGGCAAGACCCCAATTCCCGTTCCTGCCGAAGTGAACGTAGCCATTGACGGCAACACCGTGACCGTCACAGGTGCCAAGGGCACGCTGAGCCGTAAATTGCCTGGAGCGATCACCGTGCAAGCAGTAGACGGCAAGTTGCACGTGCAGCGACCCGATGACACCAAGTCGAGCAAGTCTTTGCATGGCCTGAGCCGCACCCTGATCGCCAACATGATCACGGGTGTCAGCGCAGGCTTTAGCAAGGAGTTGCGCATCCAGGGCGTGGGGTACCGGGTCAACCAATCCACCCCTACGTCGCTTGATCTCGCCCTGGGTTACAGCCATCCCGTCACGGTGAAGGCACCGGAGGGGATTGAGTTCGAGGTTTCGCCTCAGCGCACCCAGATTGTGGTGCGTGGCATCGACAAGCAACTGGTCGGCCAGGTCGCGGCGGACATCCGCCAGTGGCGCAAGCCCGAGCCTTACAAGGGCAAGGGCATCCGATACGCCAACGAGCGGGTCAAGCGCAAGGCCGGAAAGGCGGCCAAGTAGTGATGTTGAGTCACATCGTGTTTGGTGCGACAACGCACATCTCCGAGACGACAGGGCAACGCAGCAATGGTTAATCAATCCATCAGGCGCCGGCAGAGCCGGATCCGTCGGCATCGGCGCGTCCGCAAGAAGGTGAGCGGCACTGCTGAGCGCCCACGCCTGTCAGTCTTTCGCTCTAGCCGCCATATCTCGGCGCAGTTGATCGACGACACAGCAGGCGCCACGCTCGCATCCGCGTCGACCATGGAAGCAGGTCTTCGGGGTGCTCCTGGAGGCAACATCTCCGCGGCGCAATCGGTAGGTACTTTGATCGCCGAACGGGGCTTGGCTTTGGGTATATCCACGGCGGTGTTCGATCGGGGCGGTTTCCGTTATCACGGCAGGGTTGCTGCTCTGGCTGACGCAGCCCGCAAGCAAGGGCTGGAGTTCTAGATGGCTAGAGATCGTGGCGGCAGTGGCGGACTCCGAGAGTCCCGCGTTATCAACATCAACCGGGTCGCCAAGGTCGTCACCGGTGGTCGGCGATTTTCCTTTACGGCGTTGGTGGTGATCGGTGACGGTGCTGGCCGTGTCGGGTTGGGCTACGGCAAGGCCAAGGAGGTGCCGCTGGCAATTCAGAAGGGCACCGAGGAAGCACGTCGCAGCGTCTTTGAAGTAGCGATGGCTGGAAGCACGATCATGCATCCAGTGATCGGTGTGAACGGCGCGGGTCGAGTGTTGCTAAAGCCTGCGGCACCTGGAACGGGTGTAATCGCGGGTGGTGCGGCGCGCTCCATCCTTGAAGAGGCGGGCATCCACGACGTGTTGTGCAAGTCGCTGGGTTCTGCCAATCACATCAATGTCGCGAGAGCTACCATCAACGGACTCAAGTCGCTGAGGCGACCTGATGAAGTGGCTCGCTTGCGTGGCCTTGATCCAGCCGATTGCGTGCCAGCTGCAATCTGGGCTGCGTATCAGGAAACTAAGGCCGAGCGGGCTGCCGCCGCTTCGCAGAAGTAAACAGGAGCAAGACAGTGGCGCTTCGTGTAACTCAGATCCGCTCCGCGATCGGTTCAAAGCCCAAGCAGAGGGGCACACTTCGTGCGTTGGGCTTGGGTCGGATCGGCCGTAGCAACGTTCTGCCCGACCACCGAGACATCAGGGGCATGATCCATCGGGTGCCGCACCTGGTGTCTGTTGAGGAGGTTGACGGCTAGATGACGAAACTGCACGAACTCCGGCCAAGCCCGGGGGCGCGCAAACGACCAAAGCGGGTCGCAAGAGGTATTGGCGGCCGTGGTGGCAAGACCGCGGGTCGTGGCATGAAGGGCCAGAAGGCACGCAGCAAGGTGCCAATCGGTTTCGAGGGTGGCCAGATGCCAATGCTGCGGCGAGTCCCGAAGTGGCGTGGCTTTACGAACCCGTTCCGGGTTGAGTACCAGCCGGTCAACCTCGACACCATTGAGCAGTCGGGGCTAGCCGAGATCTCCCCCGAGACTCTGCGCGAGCGTGGGCTCGTGGGCAAAAAAGCGCTCATAAAGGTATTGGGCCGGGGCGAGTTGACTCGTGCCGTGAGCGTGCGAGCTCATGGGGTGTCAGCGAGCGCTGCTGAGGCGATCACGGCGGCTGGTGGGAGCATTGAGATTCTTGACAAGCCGTGGGGCGATCGCAGACCGGCTCACGGAAGCTATAACCAACACACGAACCGCTAAACATGTCAGCAGCCGACCGAACAACCAGTTTGTGTTGCTGTCGGCTGCTACAACAACGGTGTCTGCGCAGCACTGAGCCCACCGGTAGGGCTCGGAGACGATAGGAGACGGCAATGCTGAACCGAGTATTCAACATGTTCCGGATCCCTGATCTGCGAAACAAGATCCTGTTCACTCTGTTCATCTTGGCGCTGTACCGCCTCGGGGCGTTTGTCCCAGCCCCCGGGGTAGACATCGACGCGGTTCAGTTGTTGCGCGATCAAGCGAACGCATCAGGCGGGATCCTGGGTTTCGTGCAGTTGTTCTCTGGCGGTGCCCTAACTCAGTTTGCGATCTTCGCTCTGGGGATAATGCCCTATATCACTGCATCCATCATCATGCAGATTCTCGGTGTGGTGATTCCCCGGATTGAGCAGTGGCAACAGCAGGGCGCTCTAGGTCAGCGCAAGATCACACAATGGACTCGCTACTTGACGATCGGCATCGCTGTGATCCAGTCGACGAGCTTCGCTTTCTTGTTCCACAATGGCGCTTTGGTCGGTGGCATTGACCTGCTGCCGAACTTCACACCGTGGACTGTCTTTGTTGTGGTGCTGACGCTCACGACCGGAACCGCGCTGCTTATGTGGATGGGTGAGTTGATCACCCAGCGCGGTATCGGTAACGGCATGTCGCTGCTCATTTTCACCAGCGTGATCTCTTCGCTGCCGGCTCAGCTCACGGCCGTAAATGCCAACAACGGTCCGGGAGCCTTAGTGGGGTTCGTGATCGTGGCTCTGATCCTGCTGGTGTGCATTGTCTTTGTTGAACAGGGCCAGCGTCGGATCCCGGTGCAGTTTGCTAAGCGAGTGGTGGGTCGGCGCATGTACGGCGGCCAGAGCACCTACATTCCTTTGAAGGTGAACCAGTCGGGTGTAATCCCGATCATCTTCGCGAGCTCTGTTCTCTATCTCCCGACTCTCATCGGTGCCGCTATGCCCGACGGAGGTATCGGTGGCAGCATCCAGTCGTTCGTTGATAATCACCTGACCTTGCCGACTAGCCCCGTGTATCTGTTCTTCTTCGGGTTGATGATCATCGGCTTCGCTTACTTCTATACGGCAATCACCTTTGATCCCGTGAAGCAGGCCGACACGATCCGCAAACAAGGCGGGTTCATTCCAGGAATCCGTCCCGGCCGCCAGACAGAGCGGTATCTGGCCCGGATCCTGTCACGTATCACCCTGCCGGGCTCGCTATTTATCGCTCTCGTGGCGCTTGTTCCCTCAATTCTCGTGGCATTGACTATCGGCACTGATGTCGGTCCCGGCCAGGGCGGTGCCGCTGGCGGCTTTGCGTTCGGTGGCATCTCTTTGTTGATCGCAACTGGCGTCGCTCTCGAAACCATGAAGCAGATTGACAGCCAGTTGATGATGCGCAACTACGAGGGCTTCCTTAAGTGAGCGATCATCCGCTGCGGATGGTGATCCTTGGACGACAAGGATCAGGCAAGGGCACACAATCGGCGCGCCTAGTTGACGCCTACGGGTGTGTCCACCTCTCGACGGGCGACATGCTGCGAGCGGCGGTGGCCGCTGGCACTGAGCTGGGTCGCCAAGCCAAAGCAATCATGAACTCTGGTGCTTTAGTAGGAGACGACATCATCAATGCCATCGTTCGGGAGCGACTTGGCGCTAACGACATCGCCGCCCGAGGTGTGTTGTTGGACGGGTTCCCCCGAACTGCTGATCAGGCGGCCGCCCTTGAGGAAATGCTGCAGAACCTAGGTCAGCCCCTCGACGCGGCTATCAATATTGATGTTCCCAACGAGGTAGTCACGGCCCGGATGCTGGCCCGAGGTCGCGCAGATGACACACCCGAGGCCATCGCCCGTCGGCTCGCACTCTACGAACAACAGACCGCGCCGTTGCTTGACTGGTTTGACACGCGCGGCTTGCTTGTGAGCGTTGATGGTGCCGGGACCCCCGATGAGGTATTCGCAGGGGTTGTGGATGCTGTCGCTCGGGTTCGTGGCGACACTGATGGTTAACACCCCTATCCGCGCAGCCAGCAAGCGTTGTGTGGGTTGGATGCTCTGCTGTCCACAGGTAGCGTTGACCGACGGCCCACGGAGGGTACGAAAGCGTACTTGCCGAGGAATTTCCGACAGGAGGACGCACACTGCCGAAGCCCAAAGAGGACGCCATCGTTTTGGAGGGAACCGTCAAGGAGTCCCTTCCAAACGCGATGTTCCGAGTCGAGTTCGACAATGGCCACTCAGTGCTGGCTCACATTTCGGGCAAGATGAGGATGCATTACATCCGGATCCTTCCCGGAGATCGTGTCCAGGTGGAACTGACGCCGTACGACCTTCAGCGGGGCCGGATCACTTATCGCTACAAGTAAGCGGCGGTAGTAGCCGCAGCACGACAGTCCCTAGCCAACACGGGGCTCTCAATGCTGCGGCATTTTGCTGCCGTTGGGCGGGGGACAGATGAAGGTCAGACCGAGCGTCAAGAAGCTGTGCGACCGATGCAAGATCATCCGTCGCCGGCGTCGGGTGATGGTGATCTGCGAAAACCCTCGCCATAAGCAGAGGCAGGGATAAGTGCCCGTTGCGACCTGCGTCCCGTCTCTCGAACTCCAGTCTCCAGTCCCAAGAGGTATTGCAAACATGACGCAAAGGGCTAGCTGAGATGGCACGCATCTCTGGTGTAGACATCCCGCGCCAGAAGCGGGTTGAGATTTCTTTGACGTATATCTATGGGATTGGGCGCAGCATCTCCCAGGAGGTTTGTGCTGCAACCGGTGTCAATCCCGACACACGCGTCCACAGCCTGACCGATGATGAGGTGGCCAGGCTGCGCAGTTACATCGACGCAAACCTGCGTGTAGAGGGCGATCTCAGGCGCGAGATCTCCCAAGACATTAAACGAAAGATGGAGATCGGCTGCTACCAGGGCCTGCGGCACCGCCGAGGGTTGCCGGTGCGTGGCCAGCGCACTCATACCAACGCTAGGACGCGCAAAGGCCCCAAGCGGACAGTTGCCGGCAAGAAGAAGGCGCGCAAGTAAGCGCCAGAGGAAGCAGGAGCACTAGGAACGTAAATGGCCAGGCCCTCTAAGGATCGTAAGCGTGTACGAAAGCGCGAACGCAAAAACGTCGTACACGGAATTGCTCATATCAAGAGTTCGTTCAATAACACCATCATCACTATCACCGACCTGCAAGGCAAGGTCATCTCGTGGGCATCCGCGGGAAACGTTGGCTTCAAGGGTTCCCGCAAATCCACGCCGTTCGCAGCGCAGATGGCCGCCGAGCAGGCAGCTCGCAAGGCTATGGAGCATGGTCTGCGCAGGGTTGATGTGCAGGTGAAGGGGCCAGGTTCGGGGCGTGAAACAGCGATCCGTTCCCTGCAAAACATCGGCATCGACGTGACAGGCATCACAGATGTCACACCGGTTCCTCACAACGGTTGCCGCCCACCCAAGCGCAGAAGGGTCTGACGTGTCGCGATATACCGGTCCTCGGGCGCGAGTCTCCCGGCGCCTAAACACCAACATCTGGGGGACAAAAGGCGAAGCAGTTGCGCTAGATCGCAGGCCCTACCCACCCGGTGACCACGGCCGCAGACGGCGCCGGGGTAATGCCTCAGAGTTCCTGATCCAGATGCAGGAAAAGCAAAAGGCTCGCCACACATATGGCCTGACGGAGCGTCAGTTCCGCAACCTGTTCAAGGAGGCGTCGCGCCGCAAGGGTGTGACCGGCGAGAACATGCTGAGTTACCTGGAGTTGCGCCTAGACAACTTCGTGTACCGCATGGGCTGGGGTGCAACCCGTCCCCAGGCGCGCCAACTCGTAAACCACGGCCATCTTGATGTCAACTCCAAGCGCGTAACGATCCCGAGTTACAGGCTCCGCAAGGGCGACCTTGTCTCACTGCGGCCCAAGATCCGCAACTCGGCCACGATCCAGTGGAACGTAGACGTCTTGGATCGTGAGCCACCCGCATGGATCGATCGCGGTAGCGACGCTTACGAGGCGACAGTTCGAGAACTGCCCATTCGTGAGCAGATTGACGTGCCTGTCCGCGAGCAGCTCATCGTTGAGCTGTACTCCAAGTAGCGGCGGGCTCCTTCCCCCACCAATTCGAGGAGTTCCCATGCTTGCAATGCATCGACCGAGCGTCGAAATGCTGAGGTCTCGCGACCAGCATCGCCAACGCATCGCGGTCGGCCCCCTAGAGCCAGGATTCGGCCACACGGTCGGCAATTCACTGCGGCGCACGCTGCTGTCGTCGATCCCCGGTGCGGCTGTGACCCAGGTCCGCTTCGATGCTGCTGTCCACGAATTCGCCACGATTCCAGGCGTCACCGAAGACATCACCGACATCATTTTGAATCTCAAAGACCTGGTGCTGATCGTGCATTCCGAAGGCCCCGTGACCTTGCGTCTTGATATGAGAGGGCCTGCTGATGTCAATGCTGGCGACATCTTGCAGCACCCTGATGTAGACATCCTCAACCCGGAGCTTCCGATAGCAACCGTCTCGGCGGTGGGGCGTCTGGCGTTGGACATCACCGTTGCGCGTGGCCGTGGTTACACCTCAGCTGATGACAACAAGGATGACGCCGCTGCTATCGGTGTGATACCGGTGGACTCGATCTATTCGCCGGTGCGCCGGGTGGCGTTCAGTGTTGATGCGACCCGTGTTGAGCAGTCCACTGACTATGACCGCCTGGTGATGGACATTGAGACCGATGGCTCGGTTTCACCCGTTGATGCCCTGGCATCGGCAGGTTCAACTCTGCGCACGCTGCTCGAGGTTGTCGAGGCGATGAGCGACACAGCCGAGGGGCTTCAACTCGCAGATGCAGGTTCGGCGTCGACTGCTGATACCGAAGCTGAGATGACGATCGATGATCTGGATCTCACCGAGCGGCCCCGCAACTGCCTAAAGCGTGCCCAAGTGATCACCCTCAACGATCTGCTAGAACGCACGAGAGAAGATCTGCTCGCCATCAACAACTTCGGCGAGAAGAGTCTGGATGAGGTTGTTGCTCGGCTCGATGAGCGTGGCCTGGCTCTCAAGGGTGGCAACTGAGATGCCCGCACGTCCTCGCAAAGGCCGCCGCTTTGGCGGTAGTAGCCAGCATCAGAAGCTGATGATGGCCAATCTGGTGGCGTCGCTGATCGCTGCTGAGGCCATCACCACAACCGAGGCGAAGGCCAAAGCCATGCGCCCGATTGCTGAGAAGATGATCACCAAGGCCCGGCGTGGCGGTGTTCACAATCATCGCCTGGTCGTCAAGTTTCTTGGCGATCGTGAGATGGCCTCGAAGCTGTTTGACGAGATCGGGCCCCGCTACGAAGACCGACCAGGTGGCTACACCCGGATCATCAAGCTTGGCCCCCGTCACGGCGACAACGCTCCGATGGCCCGCATCGAGTTGGTCTGAGAGTCGGTCTGACACGCTCATCGTTTGATCGTCGCCTGATCTCAACGTGCTGAGCCCCCTCCGGTGGTTTCAGGGGAGGCACACCGGCAACTAAAGCTCCAACGACCCGTACCGGCTGATCGCGTACGGGTCAAGCTGACCGTCGCCTACGACGGCACCGGGTTCTACGGGTTTGCTCGGAATCAGGGTGTCCGCACCGTTGAAGAAGTGCTCAGTGAGGCACTCGCCAGGTTGATGCAGCATCGTGTCAAGTTGACTTGTGCTGGGCGAACCGACCGGGGCGTGCATGCCCGTGGTCAGGTCGTCTCGTTTGATGCCGACGCTGCCCGGGTGAAGCCGGCTCGCATGGTGCGTTCGTTGAATCGCATGTGTCGCCCCGACATCGCCGTATCTTCGGCGCAGATCGTCGCTGACGACTTTGATGCACGCCACGACTGCACTGCACGCGTCTATCGGTACCGGGTGCTCAACTCGGTTGTGCCCGATCCTCTAGCAGCGCGCTTTAGCTGGCACGTCGAAGCGCCACTTGACGTTGAGGCGATGAGAGATGCTGCAGAGTTGCTGGTCGGTGTGCATGACTTCTCGTCGTTTTGTCGGCGCAACCGGTCACGTCCAAGTCAATCGCTCCTCCGTACGGTGCATCGGGTGGCTTGGTGGCGCGAGCGGCAGTCACTCGTGTTCGAGATCGAGGGCCGCTCCTTCTGTCACCAGATGGTCCGTTCCGTGGTCGCATTACTCGTGGCAATAGGACACCGAACTCGCCCAGTCACCGATGTGGCACGTGTCATGGCGGCAAGAGACCGCTCAACCACTCCCAGCCCAGCACCCCCCCAAGGCCTGACCCTCTGGTCGACCCACTACACCACCTGACCAGTGGGGTTTTCCAGCCGTCCCGGCTCCAGACGCAGTGTGGAATACCGGAACGACTGACGCACACGCCTCTACGGTGTTGGCACGTGAGCTAGCGCGAGATTGAGTCGATCAGCCTCCATACCCCTAACTCGGGTTAGCGCCCGATGCGCGTCCAGCACTCTTGTGGAGTGTCTCCAAGCGCTTAGCCCGCTGTTTTGCAATCTCGTAGTTGTTGACTAGCAGCTCTCTCGCATCCTCTGTCAGATTCTTGTCGCACTGCAAGTGATGACGCGACTTCCGTTGGGCGTCGTATCTGCTGAGATACGCGGTCTGGTCCTCAAAGTGAAGCGCGAACCACAGTTCGATGCACGGATTCGACACCGCGAGCCGGATGCCATTCGCGAGCGCCTTCTGATAGGCATCCAACAGGTTCGGATGGCTATTGACATCAAACATGCACCAAATCTCGTCGTATCGGCAACCGCGACCACGCTTGAGTTCGTAGCGTTCTCTCTTCATGTCATCCGCTGCAAGGTCAACCAGAGTCTTGGGCGCGCCATGATGCTTGCTGACAGTGACATGCACTGATGAGCGGTGCAAGTGTCTCCACGCCATCAGGTAGTCAGGTTCGGTCTTTAGCCCCTCTGTGAACACAAGAATCTCGCGTGTACGGCCGACCCGCGTGCTGCGCTCATGCCGATCCCTAGGTCGAGGCACCAACGCGACTCAACCGCTCCTCGGTCATCGTCATCCCGGACTCGGTCGTTGAGGCAGTGGGAAGTGGCTGCTCTGGGGTCACCGCGAGGTCGAACGGGCCTTCAGAGATGATCGGTACAGCTCCGTATCTGCCCTCCATGTACCGCTTCGCGATGGCTTCGTGCTTACGTGGATCTTCATCGGTGAGTGGACGCAGGACCGTATTCCCACCGATCAACTTGTCCGTAAACCAGATCTGGTCACGACCGAGGATCCGCGGGCCGACGGTGTCACCGAGCAGGTTCGTGTCATGCGCGTTGAAGATCAATTGAGCGCAGTTCGGGTTGGTCTCTTGTTCCTGAAATAGTCGAACTACTTCCCTCAAAATTTCGGGGTGCAGGCTGGCGTCTAGTTCGTCTACTAACAACACATCTCCGGTTCGCATCGCGAGTATCAGTGGGCCAATAAGGCCGAACCACACACGGGTGCCAAGTGACTCAACCTCGGGGTTGAGTTCCACGGGCCTGCCATCGGCGCCGCGGTGTAGAAGACTAACTCCAAGATCCTCAAATTCAGGCAAATCCGCAGCTTTAAACTCAAATTCGTGTGTTTTGATGATGTGAAGAGCTTTCTGTATTCGTTTCTGCATCTCAGGTGATACTTGATGCCGCCCGGCACCGACAACGCCTAGGTCGGCGGCACGCAAGAGCCCAATGACACGCCTTCTCAACTCGTCGTCATTAAGCATGTGGGCCGTTAGCACCTGACGCAGCGGCAGTGAGCCTTGATCAACGAGCTTGAGATTCCGGCGAAACCACTCAAAGAGAGGGAGTAATGCTTGGTGGCCCAAGAACGCTGCTATCGATAAGAACAGCACGTCCGGTCGCAGAAGCTCTGCGATGGTTCGGGTCTTGGAGCGTTCTACCGAGCCCGCAAGAACCTTCTGACCTTCACGATGAAACACGCGGGCAGCACGGCCCTTCGGGTACCAATAAGCCCACTCCTCAAGTACCCGCTCATCGTCGAAAGTGACCCCGTACTCATGCATGGTGCCGTTCAGGATGATCTGGACATCAAAGGAAGAAGGCTCCGACTTGAGTGCATTGTCGAGTAAGAAGTAGTTGCGCGCCATGCGCCGGGTTGGGCTGCCGTTCGTAATGCTGAAGGGGTTCAAGACCAGTGCTCTCAAGTCGGAGAGGGCACCTAGCAGGTTGCTCTTGCCCGAGGCGTTTGCACCGAAGACTCCAGCAACTGCTAGCGCCTTAATCGGTCTTCCGCCTGCGCGCCACCGAAGTGAACGCACGTAGGGCTTCTCGGCCACGCCCGTGGCGAGCATCGATAGCTCTGCAGTTTCGCGAAACGAGCGGACGTTTTTGGCACTGAACGTAATGAGCGCCGAAGTGTTAGACATGGTTGTTGACTCTGTCATACGCGTATTCTCGCAAGTAACTTGCGCAAATATCAACGTAGCTGTCAAGTCTCTGCGTATGAACTGATCGGTACGCCATCCGTCATGTGCTCAGCAGGAGCTTGCGGACGGCTTGTCAACAGCGGTCCAACCTCTGCATGTGATTGTTTTTTGGGTTGCGGGGCTTAGCCTTGTGGGTCGGTCGGTTCGCAATGGCCGGACCGAGTGTGCCTGCTGATTGGTAGGCAACGGAACGCGCCAGAGTCGACAGGGAGAGTGACGTGGCGACATATAGCCCCAAGGCCTCCGAGATTGAGCGGCAATGGCATGTTGTGGATGCCCAGGGCATGGTGCTCGGCCGCCTCGCCACTGAAGTTGCGAGGCTGCTGCGAGGCAAGCACAAGCCAACCTTCACACCGCATCTCGATACGGGCGATCACGTCATAGTCGTCAATGCCAGCAAGGTGGTGCTTACTGCCAACAAGGCTGCATCCAAGCAGGTGTATCGCCACTCCGGTTATCCCGGTGGATTGCGCAGCCAGTCGTATGGCGAAAAGCTCGCCCAGCAGCCCGACCAAGCGATCCGTGACACCATTCGCGGCATGCTTCCAAAGACCCGGCTGGGTCGCTCACAGATCCGCAAGCTCAAGGTGTACGCCGGGCCGGTGCATCCACATAAGGCCCAGAAACCGCAACCGTACGCTATTGATCATGCTCGGGCCAGATGAGGTGATTGACAGATGACTACTCCACTTGTGCAAGCAACCGGTCGCCGTAAGCGATCCGTGGCCCGGGTCCGGCTCCGCACCGGTTCGGGAAACGTCACCGTCAACAAGCGCACGATGGAGGACTACTTCCCGTCGCGCACCCACCGGATGCAGATCCTTGAGCCTCTCAATGTCACCGCGGCACAAGGTCGCTATGACGTTGATGCCACCATTCATGGCGGTGGCAGCAGCGGCCAGGCGGGAGCTCTTCGACTGGGCATCTCACGTGGGCTCGTTGAGGTTGAACCTGAGCTACGTGACACTCTCAAGACTGGTGGCTACCTGACCCGGGATCCACGCAAAAAAGAATCCAAGAAGTACGGCCTCAAGAAGGCCCGCAAAGCTCCCCAGTACAGCAAGCGCTAACGGGTGGTATCCCTCGGCCGAGCGTGAGCTTGCGCTCGGCCACTTTGGGGTGATGCTCGTCTACCTGTGGGGCTAATGCTCTCGTTTGGAACCGACGGCGTTCGCGGTGACACGCGCAGCGAACTAACAGAGTCCCAGATTGAGCGGCTTGGTCAGATCGTTGCTGACGTGTTCGGCACTGCCAGCTTCGGAATCGGCCATGACCCGCGAGAGTCTGGGCCTTCGCTGGTGGCTGCCCTTAGTCGCGGTGTTAGTGCCAGCGGATCGCGACCGATCCCGCTTGGAGTGTTGCCCACGCCAGCCGTCGCACGCTGGAGCGCAGATGAGCATCAGGCCGCGGCGATGGTGTCAGCGTCGCACAACCCGTGGTACGACAACGGTGTCAAGTTCTTCGCTCCGGGGGGGCTCAAGCTCGACGACGCCGCTCAGACCGAGATTGAAGAGCGGTTAGCTGATCAACGCGCTCCCGCTTCGGCGCAAATTGCTGCTTCCGAGCCACCACGGGATCTTGGGATGGTCGACGACATCACCCCGACAGGAGAGGCGCTGGAGCGACACATCTCCGCTGTCGTTGCCAGCATCGAGGGACGAGACCTCCGCGGTTTACGGATCGTCGTGGACTCCGCCAACGGTGCTGCTCACATCGGCGGGCCGGAGTGTTTGCGAAGGCTCGGAGCCCGAGTAATCGCCATTCACGCCGAGCCTGACGGCCGCAACATCAATCACCGTTGCGGCTCCCTACATCCCGAGGGTCTGCAAGCTGCAGTGCTGGAATCCCAAGCAGATGCAGGGGTGGCTTTTGATGGCGACGCCGATCGTGTATTGGCCGTTGACCATCGTGGATCGCTCGTTGATGGCGATGAGATCCTGGCCGTGTGTGCCATCGACCGTCAGCGTCGTGGGGAACTAGCAGGCGCCACCGTGGTCGTCACTGCCATGTCGAATCTTGGGTTCCGGCGAGCTATGGCTGCTAATGGAATCGGTGTCATCGACACCAATGTCGGTGACCGTTACGTTCTCGCGGCACTCCAGCAGCATGGGCTCGCGCTGGGCGGAGAGCAGTCTGGTCATGTCATATTTCGTGAACTCGCTACCACCGGCGACGGTGTCCTAACCGCGGTGCAGTTGCTTGATACTGTCAAACGCACGGGCAGCAACCTTGCTGACCTCACAGCGACAGCCATGACGAAGGTTCCCCAGGTGCTTCTAAACGTCGCAAACCCGAGGCGACGATCTGTCGAGGAGGTTCGCAGCCTTCTCGCCACCATCAGCACCGAGGCTCAGGATCGGCTTGCGGGTATGGGGCGCGTATTGTTGCGTGCCTCTGGAACTGAACCGGTAGTGCGGGTCATGGTCGAAGCAGACTCCGACTTGACGGCTCGCACCGAAGCCGTGCGGCTGTGCGACATCGTGCGGGAGGCGATCTCATAGTGTGTGGAATCGTCGCCATCTTGCGTCGGCGCAGCACTCGTGAAGCACCCGCACCCAGAACTGTTGAAGCGCTCGTTGAGGCGGCCGAGGCGGCCCTGCGGGAAGCAACCAGCCATCGCTTAGAGCACGACGGGCTGAGTCGGCGACTAGCTGACGTGGCTACCAACCTCAGTGAAACCAACCGCTTGCTGAGTGGGGTTCCTGGTCTGGCACTGATGTTGCAGTCCTGCAGCACTACCACGGCGCTGCAGCGTGCTAGCGCCACATTAGGCACTTCGGTCTCGGAGATTGAGCGCCGTCTCGACACCGACACACGCATTGACGGCGCCAGGCTTGAGCGGCTCAACCAGGCCCTCCTGGCCGTCCGCGACGGTGTCTGGTCGCTTGAACGTGACCGCCTGCGAGCCAGCAGCGCAGTAGCGGAGATTCTTTCGTCGGTGGGCTTGGGAACTCGGGTGACCGAGTCCGCCATGGAGGCCTACCTATCTGTACATCAGGCGCTGTCTGCAGTTGATCGCCTTGAGGTTCGGGGACGTGACTCGGCAGGTCTGCACCTGTTGATCCGCAACCATGGCCTCGATCTCGATGATCCCAGCGTTCTGGCCGATCTAGCGAACCGCAGCCAAGACCCAACGTTTGGGTCGGGATCGGTGCGGCTCGCCGATGGTGTCTTAAGCATCGTCTACAAGACCGCACGAGAGATCGGCGAACTCGGTGACAACACCGCTGCGCTGCGTGATGCAATTGCCAGCGACCGCTTGCTCGCGGCTGCGGTGAACTCTGCGGCGGCCAGCACTGTGGTTCTGGGACACACGCGCTGGGCGTCAGTTGGGATCATCTCAGAGGCAAACACTCATCCGCTCAACAGCGATCTAGCGAACAGCGCGGGTCCTTATGTGGTGGCAGCTCTTAACGGCGATGTTGACAATTACGCCGACTTGCTTGAAGAGGCCAGCGCGCAGGTGCATCCCCTGATAACGACTGACTCCAAGACAGTTCCGGTGTTGACGAGCATGGGCGTGTCGTCAGGACTATCGATGGAGGAGTCCTTCAGGCGGGCAGTGTCGAGTTGTGAGGGCTCTGTGGCTATCGCAGCGTGTACGACGCAATTCCCCGAACAGCTACGCCTGGCTCTGCGGGGCAGCGGGCAGTCGCTCTATGTGGGGTTTGCCGAGGATGCCTTTGTGGTTGCAAGCGAACCGTATGGGGTTGTGGAAGAGACTCCGAACTACCTGCGCATGGATGGGGAGACTGCCCACAGCGCTAACCCGAACGGTCGCGGCCAGATCATCACACTCAACGCCGAAGGTGCCGGGACGCTGGCAGGCCTACACCGATCTGCGTATGACGGCACGCCGCTGCTGGTCTCAGATGCGGAGGTTCTAACCGCGTCCATCACGACCCGTGACATCGATCGGGCCGATCATCCCCATTACCTGCTCAAAGAGATTGGCCAAGCTCCGGCGTCGTTCCGCAAGACGTTGCGAGGCAGGATCGTTGACACCTCGGGTTCCCCAGAGCTCAACATCGGCCCCGAGACCATGCCCCATGCGGTACGGGTCGGCCTCAGGAGTGGCGCACTGAGCCGGGTCATCGCCATCGGACAGGGAACTGCGGCTATCGCAGCCCAGAGCTTTGCAGCTTTCCTGCAGTTGCTGTTGCAAGACTCCGGCGCAGATCGATCGCTTCGCAGCGTCGCCATGCCAGCAACCGAACTCTCCGCGTTTCACCTGCGCCCCGACATGTCCGACACGCTTGTCGTCGCCGTTTCCCAGTCGGGCACGACCACCGACACCAACCGCACCGTCGATCTGGCGCGAGCTCGCGGTGCCCAGGTAGTCGCCATTGTCAATCGCCGTTACAGCGACCTGGTAGAGCGTGCTGATGGCGTCTTCTATACCGCCGACGGTCGAGATGTGGAGATGAGTGTCGCCTCCACCAAGGCCTTCTACTCTCAGATTGCAGCCGGTTGCTTGCTTGCGATCGCTGTCACGCAGGAGGCATCAGGCGGCGGGCGCCTAGCCGGTTACGCTGACTTGCTGGAGTCACTGCGGCAACTGCCCTCGGTTTTGGAGAAGGTGCTCGCCACCCAACACAGCATCGGTGAGGCGGCTCGCCGCCACGTGTTGAGCCGCCGCTATTGGGCAGTGGTCGGTAACGGCATGAACCGCATCGCCGCCAGCGAGTTGCGGATCAAGCTTTCGGAGCTGTGCTACAAGTCGATCTCTAGCGACACCACCGAAGACAAAAAGCACATCGACCTTTCGGCTGAACCCCTGATCCTGGTGTGCGCCGCCGGATTGTCAGGCTCCGTGGCTGACGATGTGGCCAAGGAAATCGCCATCTTCTCGGCGCATCGTGCCTGCGCTGTGGTGATCGTTAGCGAGGGCGAAACTCGTTTTGACGCTGCAGCCGACGTGCTCCGGGTACCTGCGGGTGACCCACGCCTAGCCTTCCTGCCAGCGACCATGGTCGGCCACCTGTTCGGTTACGAGGCCGCTCTCGCGATCGACGCTTCTGCGCTGCCTCTGCGTTCGGCGCGAGCTGCTATCGAGACTGCTGCAGCCTCTCCGGGGGCTACCGCAGAGACTGTGCTTGTCGAGGCCCGGCCCGCGGTTCGTGCTGCCAGCAGCGAGTTCCTTGAGCGGCTGCGGCAACAGGACTATGACGGCACCCTTGAGGCGTCCACTGCTGTGCGCTTGACCAGTTTGTTGCCATATGCCACCGGCCTGGCACCGCTCGATAGTTATGAGGTTGAGCGGGGCAGTGTGGGTAGCCCCGCGACCTTGCTCGCCGATCTGAGTTCGGCCCTAAGTCGGGCCATTGATGAGCTGACCAGGCCCATCGATGCCATCCGTCACCAGGCCAAGACGGTGACCGTTGGGATCTCACGCTCGGATCAGGCGTTGCTTGACACACCGCTGACGCAAGCCGTTCTCGCAGCCGGTGCTCCCCGGGATCATCTTGCTTACTCGACCCTGCGTACGCTGGTCGCCCTCGCACCCGCGGTGATGGAAGTTTTGGGTCATACCCGCTACCACGTGGAGGGTTTCGAGTCGGTTGCGGTGACGGGTCAAAGTGGCATCGCTACAGATCTTGTGTCACGCACGATCACTTCGCCCGCTCTGACAGGAACGAAGCGACGGGTTGCGACGGAGCGAACGGTGCTGGTCTCAAGGGGCCTCTATGACGGCCGCACCGTTGTGATCGTGCCGGAAGTGGCTGCGGGAGCGACTGTTGGAATCACGCTCTTGCATGTGCGGTTCGCTGAACACCTCGGGGCCCAGGTTGCTTCGGGTGTATTGCGCGGTTACCGGAACCGCTACCGGCAGTTGCGAGATGCCGTGACCGAGACTGAGCCCGACTTTGATGAGACTCTGCTGGCGAGTGTCGATGTTGTTGACATCTTGACGCAACCGGTGTTGGACCTCGCCATCCGCTGGAGATCATCGGCTGAAGCGCTCTAGCTCGCCGCTGCTCTGCACCCGCCGCCGTCTGAGCTATGCGTGACGGCTTGTTAATCGTGCGGAGTGTCTGATGCTGGATACGACTGCTGATTCAGTGTTGGGGGTTGGCACCGATCTCGTCGATGTTGAACGGTTCCGTCGTGTGCTTGAGCGGCGACCTTCGATCTTGAAGCGTCTCTTTACTGCTGATGAGCTTGAGTACTCGCAGCGGGCTGTTGATCCAGCCGCCCGCCTTGCGGCGCGTTTCGCAGCAAAGGAGGCAGCACTAAAGGCTCTGGGGCTTGGTCTCGGCGGCATGCGCATGATCGAGATCGAGGTGGTGCGAGACGACACTGGTCGCCCCAGCTTGCGCTTCCACGGTGAAGCACACCAGACGGCGGCCGCACACGGAGTAGTTCGGTGGCTGGTGAGCCTGTCACACACCGACTCGCTCGCTCAGGCGACCGTGATCGCGCTGGGCGCCTAGTGGGATCAGCTACGGGATAGGTGGTTGAATTGGCGCTGACATGATCCCTATGGTCACCCCCTCGCGAATGGCTGAGATCGATGCGTCTGCACCTGAACCGGTTGACGTACTGATTGAGCGCGCCGGAGCTGGCGTGGCACGTGCCGCGACACAGATCATGGCCGGTTGCTATGGCCGCACAGTGGTTGTGCTGTGTGGCCCGGGAAACAACGGCGCAGACGGGAAGGCAGCGGCGCGGCGCCTCGCGCGTGCCGGTGCTAGGGCGATTGTCTTTGATGCCGTGGGCAGCTGCGCGCCTGAAGTCTTGCCGGCCGCTGATCTCTATATTGATGCGGCTTTTGGTACCGGGTTGTCCCGGCCGTACGTCCCTCCGAGACGCCAAAGCCCCACCACACCGGTGCTGGCCGTGGACATCCCCAGTGGCATCGCAGGGCTAACCGGAGAGGTCTTGGGTGGCCCCGTGTGGCAAGCGACTCGGACGGTGACGTTTGCAGCGCTCAAGCCTGGTCTTGTTCTAGGTGCGGGCCCGGGGTATGCGGGCGATGTTGAAGTTGCCGACATCGGACTCGCTGTTAGTCCTACTGACGGCGAGAACTGCAGCGTGATGGTTGACGACGACATAGATCCTTTGCCCGCTGGCACATCGCGCACCCACAAGTGGCATGCAGCCGCGCTGGTCGTTGCAGGTTCAGCAGGGATGGGTGGTGCTGCCGCGCTCGCTTGCGCAGCGGCGATACGCACTGGTGCTCGCATCGTGCATCTCAGCTCACCCCCCGAAGCCGCCGCCGAGATCCCGACCGAGGTCGTGGCGGCCTGGCCGCTGAAGGTGCCCCCCGAACGCTTTGTGGTCAGTGCGATTGGCCCCGGACTCGGCACTGGCTCTGGCGCAGCGTCACGCGTAGCAGAGGCGCTAGCGCTAGGCCTGCCAGCGGTAATCGACGCCGACGGGTTGCGTCTCCTGGGAAGCCCCGAAGTGTCTTCCATCCTGGAGCACCGCAAACGGGCCGGCTCGATACCGCTTGTCCTGACCCCACATGACGCCGAGTTTGAAGCGTTGATGGGTGCTCGACCGGGAGCAGATCGGATCGCAGCAGCGCGATCAGCCGCTGCCGCCTACAACGCGGTTGTGTTGCTGAAGGGAGGCCCGACGGTGGTAGCTGACCCCCAGGGTCGCACCCGGATTGTCACAAGTGGCGATGCCCGCCTCGCCACGGCCGGAACCGGTGATGTGCTCACCGGGATGATCGCAGGCCGACTTGCAGCCTTTGGTACTTCTAATGTGCTCGCTTGCGTCGCTGCGGCAGCGCACTTGCACGGACGTGCCGCGTCTGCGGTGCCCGCACCGCGTCTGGTTGCGAGCGACCTGATTGGCGCACTCAGCACTGCCACCTAACCTCCTGCTGTTTCCCTCAGGTATGAACCTTCCCTCCTCAGGCATGAACCCCCCTGCTGTTCCCGCAGGTATGAACCGCCTCTCGTGTTTGTGAGTGCGCTAACTCATGGCTTGGCGAGGTCGCCACGTTGGGTGTGGCGTTGGGCGGCGTGACGGTGGCTGTTCCGACTGCTGCCTATGTGGACACAGGAGCGATCACTCGCAATGTCCAACGCCTTAAGGCGCTCGCGGGCACCTCGCAACTTTGTGCAGTTGTCAAGGCAAACGGGTATGGCCACGGATCCCTTGAGGCATCAAGAGCAGCCATTCAGGGAGGGGCTTCCTGGCTGGCAGTGTCATCGCTTGTCGAGGCAGCAGAGCTGGAACCCCTGCTCAAGCTCTCCACTAGACGCTCCGAACGACCAGCGATGGCCGAAGCCAGCAACGAGACGACTCCGGCGAGTTCACCAGTCAAGGTGCTGGTCCTCTCCGAGATCGCACCAGCACAAGCAGCCAACGCCTTGGCAGCCGGCGCGGGTGGAACACGTCTCACTGTTGCCTCGGTGCGTGGCATCGAGGCACTGCATGCCGAGGCAAAGCGTGCCGAGGTAGGCGCGCCGATCCGGGTGCATCTCAAGATTGACACGGGTATGCACCGCATGGGTGCCACTAGCACCGAGTTGGCGGCCGTCTTCGAAGCGTTGCGAAGAGCCGCGCCGTTGTTGGCTCTCGAAGCGGTCTGGACACACTTTGCAGTTGCAGACCACCCTGATGATCGCTTCACAGCCGAGCAACTGCAGAGATTCGAGCAGTCACTAAGGCAGATACATCGAACCGGCCTTGAGGTGCCGATGCTTCACGCAGCCAATTCTGCGGGCTTGATCGCGCATCCGGGTTCGAGACTGGATCTGGTTCGCACGGGCATCGCGTGCTACGGAGTTGCACCGTCGACCGACCTTGAGTGTCTCGTAGAACTTGAGCCGGCACTGTCGTTGAGGTCCACCGTGACGGCGGTGCGAACCGTTGAGCCCGGCGAGAGCGTGTCGTATGGCCGGTCGTGGTTCGCTAGCGAACCGACAAGGGTTGCCACAGTTGCGATCGGGTACGCGGATGGGATCCGCCGTGACAGCGCCAGCGCGGGCATACAGGTGCTGGTGCGCGGCTACCGCTGTCCCATCATCGGCGCGGTAACTATGGATCAGACCATGATTGCCTTAGATCAACGGATTGCTGACGACGTGGTTACCGGCGACGACGTGGTGCTGATCGGTCGTCAACACACCCACAAGATCACCGCAACTGAGATAGCCGATCGGCTCTCAACCATCCCCTATGAGATATTGACGGGGATCTCGGCACGTGTTGCGCGCATAACGCTATAGCTTCGCTCGAATGCCTGTCAGCATTGGGGTCGAAGGCGTGGGGATCGGTCACTGGACCGACCTCGATGCCCAGACCGGCTGCACAGTGATCGTGTTACCTGAGGGAACTGTGGCATCGGCCGAGGTGCGCGGTGGCGCTCCAGCCACCCGTGAGTTCGAATTGCTTGCATCGGGACGCCTCGTCGAACACGTCGACGCGATCGTGCTCACCGGAGGCTCGGCCTTCGGCCTAGCTGCAGCCGACGGTGTGATGGATGTGCTCGAGTCCGAGGGCAGGGGCTTTCCCACACCTTTTGGCCGGGTTCCCATCGTTGTGGCTATGGCGCTCTATGACCTTGGCGTGGGATCAGCCTTCGTGCGTCCCGGGCCCAACGAGGGGCGGCGAGCGGCACTCAACCGCAGCCCTTCCAGCGAGGTCGGCGCAGTTGGGGCGGGCACCGGAGCAACCACTTCCAAATGGCTCGGAGCGTCACATGCGCGCCAGGGTGGCCTAGGCGTATCAACCGTAGGTCACAACGACATTGTGGTAACCGCCGTCGTTGCTCTAAACGCTGCGGGCAGCACCGGGCCGGAAAGCGAAGCCACAATCCGCGATCTGACAGCGGGCACCTTTGATGGATGGCCACAAGCGGGTAGCCCGATGGCAAACACCACACTTTGTGCCATCGTGACCAACGCAGCGCTGACCAAACTCGACTGCCATTGGGTAGCTCAGGGAGGCCACGATGGGCTGGCTCGTGCCCTAGTTCCGGCTCACACCCGCTTCGATGGTGACGCGGTTGTAGTCGCAGCCACTGGTGAGACCCAAGCCGATGTGGATGAGGTGAGGCTTATGACTGTGGCAGCGGTAGCTGACGCGGTCGCAATCGCGGCCGGATATTGAACATCAATGCTCACCTGTAACACCCGCAGTACCGCTGAGACTCGCGCCTTGGGTGGCAGCATCACAGCCGTCACAACAGTCGGTGATGTGGTGATTCTTAGTGGTGACCTTGGCGCAGGAAAGACCGCCTTCGTGCAAGGGTTCGCGGCTGCTCTCGGAGTGAAATCGCCTGTTACGAGTCCCACGTTCACTCTTGCCAACCGCTATGTGGGAACCATGGTCATCAACCATCTCGATGTGTACCGGTTTGAGAGTCTCGACGAGGTTCAAGATCTTGCACTTGAGGAACTTCTCGAAGATGGTGTCACTCTCGTCGAATGGGGTGAGACGATCGCCTCGGTGTTGCCTGCTCAGCGTCTGGTGGTGCGGATCACCTTCGGGCAAGGTGACGACGACCGCGTGTTCGAGTTCTCCGCACATGGCAACTGTTGGGATCAACGCGCAGCCGTGTTGGTAGCGGCTCTCGGGCAGTGACGATGTTGATTCTCGGCATCGAGTCAGCGACCGGACGGGTTGGCTGCTCGCTCACGAGCGATGATGGCGCTAAGGCCACCGTCCAGGCTGTCCGGCGACGCCAGCATGCCGAACTGCTGAGTTGGCAGATCCAGGCTGTATGTCACGCAGCGGGCAAGTCGCTGCGTCAAGTCACCGCAGTAGCTGTGGACGTCGGCCCGGGCCTCTACACCGGACTGCGGGTAGGCGTCACCACTGCGATAACCATCGCTCACGCACTGGGCGTTCCGGTCGTGGCGCTCAACAGCCTTGAGATCTTGAGTTACAAGCTGCGCCACTGCAATCGTAGGATCACCGCCGTGCTAGATGCTCGCCGCGGTGAGGTCTTCCATGCGCAATACCGTGGCGATGGCTTTGTGCTGCGCTGCGTCCGTGAACCCGCTGTTGACAAGCCCGAGACCGTGGCCGCACTCGTTGCGGGCAGCAGTGAACCAACAATCATCGCCGGTGACGGAGCCGTCGCTTATCGGTCGCTGTTTGGTTCCCTTGAACATGTGTGGTTCGCAGGCAAGGGCGATGCCTACCCGTGTGCTGAGGCGCTTGGATTGCTGGCACGCCGTCACATCGCAGATCCTCAGAGGCTGCTGAGACCCGAAGAAGTGCGTCCCTGCTACCTGCGCAGCCCAGATGCACGACCTTTGACCCAAGCCGCTCCACAAGCGACATGAGCCACATAAACGTCATCACGGTGTCCGGCCTGGGCCCCTCAAGATGGCATTGACCTCATGACCCTGCTAGCACAGCCCGCTCTTGAGTCGCCCCTCACCGGCAACGAACACATCTTGGGCATCGAGACTTCTTGTGACGAGACGGCAGCGGCCGTGGTAACTGGCGGCAGCAAGGTGCGGTCGTCAATCGTGTCTAGCCAGGTGGACCTGCATGCGCTTTATGGCGGTGTCGTTCCCGAAGTCGCCGGCCGCGCTCACGTTGAGCGAATCGTCCCGGTTATGTCACAGGCTCTCCAAGATTCCGGCATCAAGGACTCAGAGGTTTCAGCCGTAGCAGCGACCACGGGCCCGGGACTTGTCGGTGCGCTGCTCGTTGGAGTCTGTGCAGCGAAGGCTCTGGCGTTGGTCTGGGATGTTCCGTTCGTGGCTGTCAACCACCTCGAGGCACACCTTCACGCTGTCTTCCTAGAAGAGCCCGAGGTGAAGTTCCCGGTCGTTGTGGTGCTTGTTTCGGGTGGCCACACGATGCTGGTCATGATGTATGATCGCCTGCAATTTGATGTAATCGGCATCACCGTTGATGATGCTGCGGGTGAGGCGTTCGATAAGGTTGCACGTCAACTAGGGCTGGGGTATCCCGGCGGCCCCGCCGTTGATCGCTTGAGTCGCCAGGGAGACTCCGAGAGCATCCGCTTCCCGAGACCGATGTTGTACGACGGCTGGAACTTCTCGTTCTCGGGTCTCAAGACATCCGTTATCAACTACCTGCGCCGTAACCAAGATGCCGACCACGCTGATATCGCTGCGTCATTTCAAGAGGCAGTTGCCGATGTGCTGGTCTCAAAGGCGCTGCGTGCCGTTGAGGCACTTGGTGCACGCGGGATCTGCCTAGCCGGTGGCGTAGCGGCCAACAGCCGTCTGCGCGAGATGACAGCGGATGCGTGTGCTAAACAGAATCTTGGCTGTTACCTGCCGACTCTGGCAATGTGTACCGACAACGCTGCCATGGTTGCGGCCGCCGGTTGGTGGCGACTACAAGCCGACGGCCCCTCTTCACAAAGCTGCGGCGCAAACCCATCGCTCAGCTTGTAGATCCAGGTTCTAGATACCAACCGAAACACCCTTCAGAGCTCCCCCAGCCGCCGCTCACCGCACAGTCGACGACCGAGCCAGCAACCGAAATCGGTGCCTTTGAGGTGTTGTCGCCTTACCTAGCTACGCGTATCGTTAGCACTCGTCACGGGAGAGTGCTAACGCCCGAGACACCCACCGGAGCCTGCAGGACTCCGGCCAGAACGTTCCAAACCAACTCAACACAACAAGGAGTCCGGGAGGACAAATGAACTTGCAGCCACTCGAGGATCGCATCGTAGTGCGGCCCGGAGACGCCGAGGAGACCACCGCTAGCGGTCTCGTCATCCCAGACACCGCCAAGGAAAAGCCCCAGCAGGGAGATGTCCTGGCGGTTGGCCCTGGTCGCCGGTCCGATGACACCGGCGATCTCATCCCCGTCGATGTTGCTGTCGGCGACACCGTTGTTTACTCCAAGTACGGCGGTACCGAAATCACTGTTGACGGCGAAGATCTGCTGATTCTCAACGCTCGCGACGTGCTCGCGAAGCTCATCTGAGGCAACCGATGCCAAAGATCCTCAAGTTTGACGATGAGGCCCGCCGCGGCCTCGAGGCGGGCGTAAACAAGCTCGCCGACGCCGTAAAGGTGACGCTGGGCCCTAAGGGCCGCAACGTGGTGCTCGACAAGAAGTTCGGCGCCCCGACCATCACCAACGACGGCGTATCAATTGCCCGTGAGGTTGAACTCGACGACCAGTTCGAGAACATGGGCGCTCAGCTTGTCAAGGAAGTCGCTACCAAGACCAACGACATCGCTGGCGACGGCACCACCACAGCCACGGTGCTCGCTCAGGCGCTTGTTCGTGAAGGTCTGCGCAACGTAGCTGCGGGCGCAAACCCGATGTCGCTCAAGCGTGGCATCGAAGCTGCCGTGTCCGCTGCTGTTGGTGCACTTGCTGAGCAGTCAGTTCCCGTCTCCACCGACAAGGAAAAGGTCCAGTCGGTTGCCTCAATCTCTGCTGCTGATGCTGCTGTTGGTGAGACCCTTGCCGAAGCGTTCGACAAGGTTGGCAAGGATGGCGTCATCACCGTCGAAGAGAGCAACACCTTCGGCATGGACCTTGACTTTGTCGAGGGCATGCAATTCGACAAGGGCTACCTGTCGCCGTACTTCGTGACCGATCCTGAGCGTCAGGAGTCGGTGCTCGAGAACCCGTACATTCTGCTGAACCAGGGCAAAATCACCGCAGTCTCGGATCTGGTGCCGGTGCTTGAGAAGGTCATGAAGACCGGCAAGCCGCTACTGGTGATCGCTGAAGACGTCGAGGGAGAAGCTCTCGCAACGCTGGTGGTCAACAAGATCCGTGGCACGTTCAACTCTGCTGCCGTGAAGGCCCCTGGTTTCGGCGAGCGTCGCAAGGCGATGCTGCAAGACATGGCCATCCTCACCGGTGGTCAGGTTGTGGCTGAAGAGGTTGGGCTCAAGCTCGACACGGTGGACTTGTCGCTGCTGGGTTCGGCTCGCAAGGTTGTCATCACTAAGGACGACACCACGATCGTGCAGGGCGCAGGCTCGGAGTCCGATGTCGAAGGTCGTGTCAGCCAGATCAAGGCTGAGATCGACAACACCGACTCGGATTGGGATCGTGAAAAGCTCCAAGAGCGGTTGGCCAAACTCGCTGGTGGCGTCGCTGTAGTTCAGGTTGGTGCCGCTACCGAGGTTGAACTCAAGGAGACCAAGCACCGCATCGAAGACGCAATCTCCGCAACCCGTGCAGCCATCGATGAAGGCATCGTGGCTGGCGGTGGCACCGCGCTGCTTCGCTGCCGTGACGCGGTCAGCGCTGTTGTAGCTGGCTTGAGCGGCGATGAAGCCACAGGTGCTCGCATCGTGGGCGGCGCCCTTGAGGCACCGGCTCGCTTGATTGCAGAAAACGCTGGCCATGAGGGTGCCATCGTGGTCCGTGAAGTCGCCGCAACGAGTGGCTCCCAGGGTTTCAACGCCGTTTCTGGCGAGATCGTTGATCTGATCGGCGACGGAGTGATCGACCCGGTGAAGGTGACCCGAGCGGCCCTTCAGAATGCAGCTTCTATTGCTGCGCTAATGCTGACCACCGAGGTGCTAGTCGCTGACCAGCCCGAAGAGGCACCACCAGCTCCTGCTGCTCCTCCCGGCGGCGGCATGGGCGGAATGGGAGGCATGGGCGGCATGATGTAAGCCGCTTCGCTTTCCGCGAACTTCTCGCGAACTCTCGAAGGGAGCCTGGGAGTAGTCCCGGGCTCCCTTCGCGTCGGTCTAGCGTTAGCCAGCACTTTGGCCAGTACCTGGTGCTATAGCCCCGTTTTCGCGCTGTTGTTGCTCGCAGTTAGCCTTGCGCTGTGTTCGCTGTCGGGGGCTCAGATCCGTCTGGTGAGTCGTTCTGAGTGCAGCAGTAGCAGCAGTTGAGTTGGCTGACTCTCAGTCCTGTTCAGTACCTGGAGGCCGTGGTGGACGCCAGGTAATACCGAGGCCACGAGTGGTGCGCCTTGGTGGGCTAGCACCTTGGGGCAATCGGCGACGTCATCTGAGCTTGAGTCAGATTGTTGAAGCCGTTCGAGCGACACCACCCGGGCACCTTGCCGGGCGAGTGAAGCCCCGACCAGGTGCAGTCCCCTCCGCGGTGCTTGTGCTGCTGTATGAGCATGCAGGTGAGCCTTGGGTTGTGCTAACCCGCCGGTCTGCGCACCTTCGCCACCACGCCAGCGAGGTTTGCTTTCCTGGTGGCCGTTCCGAGCCCTGCGATGTTGATCTGTGGGCGACGGCGTTGCGGGAAGCGACCGAGGAGGTTGCCCTCGACCCGGATGTCGTGAGTCTGGTCGGGCGGCTCGACAGCTTCGTCACGATCAGTTCGGGTTCGCTTGTGTACCCCTTTGTAGCGACGACCGCAAGGCGTCCGCGCCTGGTTCCCGAGCCGGCCGAAGTCGAGAAGGTCCTGCATGTTCGTGTATCGGAGTTGACGCGACCGCGCACATGGCGTGAGGAGATCTGGTGCTTCGACTCCGACCCGTCAACCGAACGTGCCATGACCTTCTTCGAGTTGCACGGTGACACCGTTTGGGGTGCAACTGCAGCGGTGCTCAGGCGACTGCTGATGATCGCCGTTAACGGCACCGGCACTAGTGGTTAGTGGTTGACCGACCCCGATTGGGCTGAGTCACAGATCGTCGGCCGTTAGGCTCTCGGAGTGCCCGCGGCAATCGCATCTCGGCCCGCGGCTTGTCGACCCGCCGAGGTTCGGTGATGGCTGAACTCGACATTGGCTTCGGGAAGTCAGCCCGGCGTGCATACGGCCTAGAAGACATCGCGATCATCCCTAGCCGGCGTACCCGTGATCCCGCAGATGTGGACATCTCCTGGCAGATCGATGCTTACCGCTTCGATATTCCGGTGATCGCTGCGTCGACCGACAGCGTCACCAGCCCAGCAACAGCGCTGAGCATCGCCGAACTTGGTGGTATCGGCATTCTCGACCTTGAGGGTCTCTGGACCCGGTGGGAGAATCCAGCCGACGACCTTGCCGAGCTCTCCCTGCTGCCCGCAGAGTCGGCGTTGGCCCGGTTACGAGAGTTGTATGCGCGCCCGGTACAGCCTGAGTTAGTGGGCAAGCGCATTGCTGAGATCTCCGCTGCCGGGTTTTACGCGGCAGGCCGTGTGCGTCCGACAAGTGCGGTCGAGCTAGCTCCTTACGCCATCGCAGCCGAGATCGACCTGCTGGTCATCTCGGGAACCATTGTCTCTGCCGAGCATGTCTCGACAACACGCGACCCGCTCAACCTCAAGACGTTCATTCGCTACATGCAAACACCCGTGATAGTGGGCGGTTGCATGAGCTATCGGGCTGCCCTTCACCTCATGCGCACGGGTGCGGCCGGGGTGATCGTTGGAACCGGATCGGGCTTTGTGGGAACCACTCCTCAGGTGCTAGGCCTTGATGTACCCAGAGCGACCGCCATAGCGGATGCGCGTGCAGCACGCATGCGCCACCTCGATGAGACCGGTGTCTACTGCCACGTGATTGCTGATGGAGCTATGCGAACCTCTGGAGACATAGCCCGTGCCATCGTCTGTGGTGCCGATGCCGTGATTGTTGGTTCGGCGCTTGCTGCGGCGACAGATTCGCCCAGCCCTGGTTGGCATTGGGATCTTTCGACTGTGAATCCAACCCTACCGCGGGGTCGCATCACCGAAGTTCCACAGCTCGGCACGCTTGCGGAGATCCTGCACGGCCCGGCGCTGAACCCTGAGGGCACCACCAACATGATGGGAGCATTGCGGGCCTCGCTGGCCAAGTGCGGCTACACCGATCTCAAAGACTTCCAGCGAGCCGAGCTGGCCATAGTCTCACCTTGAACGCGGCGGCGGCAACCGGCGCCCGCACCCCCGAAACCGTTCTTGTTGTCGACTTCGGCGCGCAGTATTCGCAACTCCTAGCTCGCCGGGCACGGGAGTGTGGCGTCTATAGCGAGATCGTCTCGCCGTCGCTCACAGCGGCCGAGGTGGTGTCACGCCGACCGGTTGGCTTAATCCTCAGCGGTGGCCCCGCATCGGTTCACGTTGCTGGGGCACCAACCTTGCATCCCGATCTGTATGAATTAGGCGTTCCGATCCTCGGTGTCTGCTATGGCGCGCAACTGCTAACCGCACAACTTGGCGGCGAGGTCCGACGGAACCACCACGGCGAATACGGGCGCGCCGACCTGCATGTGGCTGCTACTGGGACTGACGGTGTCCTGCTCGCAGGTTTGCCTCAACAGCAGCGAGTGTGGATGAGCCATGCGGACGTGATCGTGTCGCCACCCAGCGAAGCCACCGTTACTGCCTCCACAGCGAACTCACCAGTGGCAGCATTTGAGGATCAACAGCGGGGTCTGTTTGGGGTGCAATTCCACCCGGAGGTGGAACACACCCAACATGGCAAAGCGATGATTGATCGCTTCCTGTCGGTGGCATGTAACGTGGCTGCTGACTGGTCGATGGCGTCGATTATCGAATCTTCTATCAACTCGATCCGGGATCAGGTAGGCGACGGCCGCGCCATCTGTGGACTCTCGGGTGGTGTGGACTCCGCCGTGGCAGCGGCTCTGGTCTCTCGAGCGATTGGTGAGCGGCTCACGTGTGTACTCGTGGACACCGGTCTGTTGCGTAGCGGCGAGGCCGACTCCGTAGAAGAGGCCTTCTCGCAGCACTTCGGCGTTGACCTGGTTCGCATCGACGCTGCAAGCGAGTTCTTTGTTGCGTTGCGTGGTGTTACCGATCCTGAGGCCAAGCGACGGGTTGTGGGGGAGCAGTTCATCAGAGCCTTCGAGCGTGCCCGCGAGCAGGTCGGCGGGTGCGGGTTCCTAGTTCAGGGCACCCTGTACCCCGATGTCATCGAGTCGGGTGCAACCACACACTCGGCGACCATCAAGAGCCATCACAACGTCGGCGGGCTGCCTGATGATCTGGACTTCGAGCTGGTTGAGCCCCTGCGATCACTGTTCAAGGACGAGGTTCGAAACGTTGGCCTAGAGCTTGGGTTGCCCGAAGAGATCGTGTTCCGCCAGCCGTTTCCCGGGCCGGGGCTTGCCGTGCGGATCATTGGTGAGGTCACACGACAAGCCGCGGCAACCTTGCGGGTCGCGGATGACATCGTGCTCCAAGAGTTGGCTGCGGCGGGCCTAGAGCGCCAGATTTGGCAGTCGTTTGCAGTATTGGCAGACATGCGCTCGGTGGGTGTGATGGGTGACAGGCGAACCTACGGGCAGCCAGTGATCATCCGAGCAGTTACCAGCTCAGATGCCATGACCGCGGATTGGGCTCGGTTGCCACATGAAGTGTTAGACGCAATAAGCCGCCGAATCGTAGCCGAAGTGCCTGGAGTGAACCGGGTGGCCTACGACATCACCTCCAAACCGCCCGGCACCATTGAGTGGGAATAGGGGCCTTAGGTTCCGGCTAGCTCCTGCACTACTGGTGCCATCGCCTCGGCGCTGTCACCGGTGAAGGTGACATAGGAGATTCCCCAGCGTTCCCGCCACTGCCGGATTGCTGAGACGCATTTGGAGATCGTGCCCAGCAACGCATGCGGCGACTCGAGAGCTTGAGCGGGGGTGATCCCGAAGGCAGGCGCGGCAGCCTCAGCAAGCCCTTCGCGATCATCGGTAACCACGGCAAGGTGAACCCTGGTCTGTAGTTCGATGTTGTTGAAGCGAGCCCCGGCGGCCTTGCGTACAACCTCCACTTTTGCGTCGGTGGCTTCAGGGGTTGCAGTCGCTCCCGCAGTCGCGTCGATGGCCCCAGATCGCAAGCTTGGGTTGATCCCGACGATGTCAGCGCGGCGCCCAGCTAGAGCCAGCATCTTTGGAGCACCACCAGCCAAGAGAATCGGCGGATGAGGCTTCTGGTGTGGCTTCGGGAGCGAATCCAGTTGGTTGATTTGATAGTGCTTGCCTGCAAAGTCGAAAGGACCCTCGTCAAAGCAATGCTGCAACACCGTCACAGCTTCTTCGAGGCGTTCGATGCGCACGCCAGGGGTGTCCATAGGTAGCCCCGACTGCTGGTAATCCGAAGTCTTCCAACCGGCGCCGACCCCGACTTCTAGTCGTCCACACGAGATCAGGTCGAGCGAGGCGAGCTCTTTGGCAAGCACCACGGGATGGCGATAATCGTTGGCGAGCACCAGCGTCCCGATGCGCAGCGTTGAGGTGGCCAGTGCCGCAGTAGTTAGGGCCACGATTGGGCCGTGACGATCGTCGAAGTGATCGGTCATGGCAACGGCTGAGTAGCCGACTTGCTCGGCCCAGCGCACTCGCCGTTCGATCTCTTCACGTGATTGCAAGCCGTCCAGGCTGAACGCGAAACGAAACGGTCGGGCGCTCATAGCGCTAGTGCCGACTCAAGGTCGACAAGTAGGTCATCAAGTGTTTCGATGCCGACCGAGAGCCGGATCAATCCCGGATCCACGGCTAGAGGCGAATCCACGACTGATAGGTGTGTCATGGATGAGGGTTGCTCGATGAGCGACTCAACTGCTCCGAGCGATTCAGCCAAGCTGAATACTTTCGTGCGGCTGACAGTGTCAATTGCTGCCTTGGCGCCGCCCTTGAGGATGCATGACACGATCCCGCCAGCACCGCTCATCTGCCGTGCTGCAATGGCGTGCCCGGGATGGGTCTCAAGCCCCGGATACAGCACTTGCGCTACCCCGTCATGGTCATCAAGGAACTCGGCTACACCTTGAGCGTTGTAGCAGTGCCTATCCATTCGCACGGCCAGTGTCTTGATGCCTCGCAGCAGCAGGTAGCAATCGAATGGGCTTGGCACACCCCCAGCAGCGTTCTGCACGAATGCCAGCTGCTCGGCCAGGTCAGTGTCGTTAACGGCCACAAACCCGCCAACCACATCGGAATGCCCCCCGAGGTATTTGGTGCTGGAGTGAACCACGATGTCGGCACCCAGAGCGAGCGGGGTTTGCAGGTAGGGCGTTGCGAACGTGTTGTCCACTACCACCAAGGCACCCACCTCATGAGCCAGCTCTGAGGCTGCTGCGATGTCGACGATGCTCAAGGCGGGGTTGGTCGGCGATTCGATCCACACCTGGCGTGTCTCCGCACGCAATGCCTGCTGCAGCGCCGTGGGATTGGTGAGATCAGCAGCAGTCCAGTCGATGCCTCGCTCGCCGTAGATACGTGCGATCAAGCGGAACGTGCCGCCGTAGGCATCGTTTGACAGCACCACATGATCGCCGGGCCGCAGCAGCGCCACGAGAGCATTCTCGGCAGCCATGCCGCTCGCAAAGGCAAAACCTGCACGGGCACCCTCAAGTTCGGCCACACACTGCTCCAGCGCTAACCGGGTTGGGTTGGAAGTCCTGGAGTACTCAAAACCACTGTGCTCGCCGGGCCGGGTCTGCACGAAGGTCGTGGCGAGATGGATCGGGACCGTTATGGCACCGGTTGAGGAGTCGGGTTGCTGGCCGGCATGTATTGCCTTGGTTTCGAATCCCAACCTGGTGGATCGTGGCTCCATCGCTAACTTGGCACAGCGCGGCGACGCTGCGGTGCCCCGTTGCTTGAATGTGCGCTCCGGTCTGAGTTATCGCCCACAGCAGGACTCTCCGCTTGTGACTGTGACGACAGGTAGCTGAGGATGTCGGTGCTCGAAACGACCGTGCGGGGTCGACCACCATCAAGCACCAGTAGCGCGGGCGAGCGTTCAAGCTTCGCCACTGCAAGTGCTAGCGGCTCGCCGATGCCGATCTGCTCAAGCGGGCGACTCATCACGTTCTCGACCGGGCTGGCCAGCAGGTCACCGTCAAATGCCAGGGCCATCAACTGGAGCTCATGCACCGAACCCATGACCTCAGCTGCGGAAAGCGGCATCTCGCCCTTGGCTACGGGAAGTTGGCTGAGCCCGTTGTCTCGCATCCGGGTCACGGCCAGGCGAACAGGATCGTCAGGGTGAACATAAACAAGAGGCGGCAACTCAACTTGTTTGGCATCCAGAACGTCTTTCACGCAGGGACGGTCACCGATAAGGAAACCGTATGACGCCATCCAGGCGTCATCAAAGACTCGTGAAAGGTAGCCACGACCCGAGTCGGGCACCAGCACAACCACAACATCGTCGGGCCCGCATTCTCTGGCGACCTTGTTGGCGGCATACACGGCGGTGCCACCTGAGCCGCCTATGAGCAGCCCTTCACGGTGCGTAACCATGCGCGCGGTCTCAAATGAAGCTTGGTCTGACACTTCGATAACCCGGTCAACCACCGAAGCGTCAAACGTTTCGGGCCAGAAGTCCTCACCAATGCCCTCAACGAGATACGGCCGCCCCGAACCACCGCTGTATAGCGAGCCTTCGGGATCAGCCGCCACCATCTGCACAGCCGGGTTCTTCTGCTTGAGGAAGCGTCCAACTCCGGTGAGCGTGCCTCCCGTGCCAGCACCCGCAACAAAGTGGGTAATGCGCCCCTGGGTTTGGCGCCACAGTTCGGGGCCTGTCGTGTACTCGTGCGCTAGCGGGTTGAACTGGTTGTAGTACTGGTTGGGCTGGTACGCGCCGGGCGTCTCAGCCATGATCCGGGCAGCAGTCGAGTAATACGACTGTGGATCCTCGGGAGCAACTGCAACAGGACACACCACAACTTCTGCTCCATAGGCACTCTGTAGTTGCACCTTCTCGGGGCTTACCTTGTCGGTCATCACCAGAATGCACCGGTAGCCGCGGCGGGCCGCCACCATCGCAAGGCCGACTCCCGTGTTGCCCGAAGTGGGTTCCACGATCGTGCCACCGGGCTTCAGCAGGCCCTCTCGCTCGGCGGCTTCAATCATGGAGATAGCGGAACGATCCTTCACGCTGCCACCAGGATTAAACATCTCAAGTTTGGCAAGTACCTGGCAGGCGGCGTCAGGCACAGCACGCTCAAGGCGAACAAGAGGCGTATTCCCAACGAGGTCTAAAACAGAATCGGCGACCTCCACACATCAAAACTACCGCCGCCAAGTCTCGCAAACTCCCGCTAGTGGTTGGCTGGCTCACAAGTCGTCGGCTGGTTGCTTGGCTGATCGTTGGGTGGGTGCGCGGGAGGCGTCATAGGCCGCCACTATCGTTGCGCCGGTGACGGAGTCCACGATTCTGGCGGGTCTTAACCCGTCCCAATTTGACGCTGTCACCCACACAGCGGGCCCGCTGCTCGTGGTGGCGGGAGCAGGTTCAGGCAAGACGCGGGTGCTCACGCATCGCATTGCACACCTGATCGAACATCACGATGTGTCACCGTTTGAGATTCTCGCGATCACCTTCACAAATAAGGCTGCGAACGAGATGCGAGAGCGGGTTGGCAGCCTTGTGGGCCCGGTGGCCGAGAGCATGTGGGTGTCCACATTTCACAAGGCATGCGTACAGATCTTGCGGCGTGACTGCGAACGCATCGACTTTCCGCGTCGGTTCACCATCTACGACCAGGCTGACTCGATCAGGCTGTGCCGCTATGTGTTGCGTGATCTCAACATTGACCACAAGCGCTTCCCGGTTCGCTCGGTTCATGCCAGGATCTCTGCCGCCAAGAACGACAACATCACCGCTTCTGAGTTCGACGAACTGGCGTCAACCGTTGCGGAACGCCGGATCGCCAGCGTGTTCAAGCTGTATCAGCAGCGGTTACGGGCCGCGGCTGCGATGGACTTTGACGACCTATTGCAGCGAACTGTTCAGCTGTTTCAAGACCACCCCGATGTGCTTGATCGCTGGCGGGCACGCTTTGGGCACATCTTGGTGGACGAGTACCAAGACACCAATCCGGTCCAGAACCAGCTCGTCATCAGCCTTGGCGCTGAGAGTCGGCAGGTGACAGTCGTCGGCGACGCTGATCAGTCGATTTACGCATTTCGCGGCGCCGATATTCGCAACATCGTTGAGTTCGAACGGGCGTTCGAAGATGTGCGCATCGTGTTGCTTGAGCGGAACTACCGGAGCACCCAGAACATTCTCGACGCGGCTAACGCTGTCATCGCAAACAATCCGGGACGCAAGCCCAAAGACCTGTGGACTGATGTGGGTACGGGCGACCCGATCGTGAGCTATCGGGCTGAAGACGAGGATGATGAGGCTCGCTTTGTGGTGTCCGCGATAGTGGAGCGCCGCCAGAGCGAGCAGATGCGCTGGGACGAGACGGCGGTCTTGTACCGGGCAAACGCCCAGTCACGTGCCCTTGAACAGCAATTGGTTGCTGCTGGAGTGCCATACAGGCTCGTTGGCGGTACTCGGTTCTATGAGCGTCTTGAGATTCGTGACGCACTTGCTTACATCAAAGTTGTAGCGAATCCCGATGATGAGGTTTCGCTCAAGCGAGCGCTGGGAACACCGAAACGAGGAGTTGGTGTTGCCTCGGTCGGTCGGATCGATGCATATGCGGCCGCTCAGGGCCTGACCTTCTTCGAGGCGATGTCGCATGCTCGCAAAGCCGGAGTGAAGGGCCGAGCCCTCGGTGGTATCTCAGAGTTCCTGAAACTCATCGAAGATGTCACGGTATTGGGAGCATCACCTGGCGCCATGTTGCAGGAACTGCTTGAGCGCTCGGGCTACCTCGACGCGCTGCGAGACAAGAACTCCGTTGAAGCTGACGGACGGCTCGAGAACCTGGCTGAGCTCGTGGGTTCAGCAGGGGATCACGAGACCCTTGATGAGTTCCTAGAAGAGGTCTCTTTGATTGCCGATACCGATGACCTAGAGGACTCCTCGTCTGCGGTAACACTCATGACCTTGCATGCAGCAAAGGGTCTCGAATACCCCGATGTCTACATCGTTGGACTTGAAGACGGTGTGTTCCCCCACGTTCGTGCCCTTTCGGAACCGCAGGAACTCGAAGAGGAGCGCCGCATCGCCTACGTCGGGATCACACGTGCCATGCGGCGTTTGACTCTGACTCATGCCTGGAGCAGGTTGCTCTTCGGCTCGCGCCAGTACAACCCACCGAGCCGGTTCCTTGCCGAGATCCCCACTGACTTGTTGCAGTCGAAGAACGGCGTTCGTGCGTTGGGTAGCCGCTACCGCCGGCGACGCTCAAGGCCCAACGGTTTCCGGTCTCGCTTCAACACACGTGACGAGATCGTCGAGCGTGCTATCGAATCGGGTCGCAAGGGTCGCACGCCTGCTCGCCAAAAGTCCAGCTTGAGCCTGTCAGTCGGTGACGATGTGCGTCACGCAAGATGGGGTGAGGGGATCGTTGTTGACCTCTCAGGATCCGGATCAGAAGCAGAAGTATCGGTGATGTTCTCGCGAGTCGGCGAGAAACGCTTGCTGCTGTCCTGGGCACCCCTGGAACGAATCTGACCGCACGCTCTTCTCCCCCCCCCCCCCCCCCCTGGTGTCGACTATGCACGTCAGGCGGCGTCGTTCTCAAGGTGGTCGACTCTGGTTTCGAGCACACTCGTTCGCCGATCGAGTTCCGCATCCGCTTGACGTAGATCTTTGATTTCCGCCACCGCCTCGGCGTGGAGTTTCTCGCGATGCTCCCGCGCGTCGCTCTCAACAGACGCGATCTTCTCCATGGCCGTATTGTGGAGTCTTTCGCGATCTGCGCGGGCTTCTTTCTCGACGTTCGTGATCTTCTCCTTCAATTCGTCCTGGCCCTTATCCAACTTGTCGATCCGCTTGAACAGTTCCTTCACGACAATCCCAGCAAGCCCGAACAGTGCCGCGCCTATAACAGAAATTAGAGCTATCTCCATAAAGCTCATGTTATGCCGTAACCTACGGCAGTCGCAATACGCCGAACGAGAGAATCTGACGGGGGTGCAAGGCCTGCGGGGTCGGGACTAGGCGGTTGGAGTGTCGTGGACGGCGATGCGGATCCGCTTGTTGGCCTTGCCCTTCGACTGAGTCTTTAGCACTTCGAAATGCCCAACCTCGCCGGTCGACGCAACGTGCGTTCCTCCATCCGCCTGTCGGTCGAGCCCCACGATGTCGATCACCCGTATCTCGGTAACCGACTCGGGTATCAGGTTGACCTTTGTGCGAATCAGATCGGCATCTTGTAGAGCTTCGCTGCGTGGCCAGAACGACACCTCAATCGGGCGATCAGCAGCAATCTCGGCGTTTACCATCTGAGACACCCGGGCAGTGAAGCCCTCCGGAAGCGGGCTGAATTCAAAGTCCATGCGTGCCGCGAGCGGTTTCATGTTGCCACCCGTAACCGCAACGCCCCACTCGTTGTAGATCACGCCACACAAGATGTGAAGTGCCGTGTGGGTGCGCATCAAGGCATGGCGCCGGGCCCAGTCGATCTCCCCACGCACCTGGGTGCCAACAGTCGGAGCGGCACCATCAAGCGTGTGCCACACGGTGCCATGACCTCGGACGTTGATGACCTCCGCCGATCCGGTATCCCAACTGAGAGTTCCAGTGTCGTGAGGCTGGCCTCCACCAGTGGCATAGAAGGCCGTGGTATCGAGCGCAACCTTGCGATCACCTGAAACGTCCGTCACGACGGCGTCAAAGCTGCGGCAATACGAGTCCCGCAAGTAGATCCGGTCAGTCGTTGCGGTGGCCATCTTTGGCTGCCTCCTCCATCTCAAGTGTCTATCGAATCTCGGCTAGCGAATTCGCCCTGGACGGGCGCTCCAGCTGTACGTCTCAGCGCTCCGAGATGTCTACTCGTACGTCACCCTCCACCACTTCGACATCAAAGTGGCGCAACCCGCTACCTACAGCATCAACGGTGTCAGCGGTGTCGCAACTGTTCACAAACGTCTCCGAAGATGCTTGCCACTGGAAGTAGCAGTCACGATGCTGACCCGGCCTGCGTGCCTCAAAAGCAAGCCATCCCCGCTCGGGGTCATCGCCTAGGTGCTGCAAGATGATGTCGAGTTCGCCACCTGCGACATCACCGAACAGGATCGGGCCCCGATCGGCGATCTCGGCGCTGATCCGGTCGGTGTCCATGTCACGAAAGTCGGTGTCACCGATGATCACCTCAACGGTGCCAGAGGTGCGAGCCAGCAAGATCACGGCAGCTGCGATGGCTAGTACCATAACGATTGCTGCAGCACCAACTAGCAGCATCGATCGCGCAGTAGGCCTTGAGCGGCGTTTAACGGGCATGACTACCGATGCCTCTTCGAACTCATGCGCCGTAGTGGCGGCGACCCGCAAGTCTCATCGGCGCCTAGTATCGCCTCCCGTGGATCTGTTCGAATACCAAGGCAAGGAACTGTTTGCCCACTATGGCATGCCGGTGCCACAGGGTGAGTTGGCTTTTTCAGCACAAGAAGCGGTCGAAGCGGCCAAGCGGCTCGGGCTGCCTGTCGTCGTGAAGGCCCAGGTACACACCGGTGGGCGGGGCAAAGCCGGGGGTGTGAAGTTCGCTGCGGATCTCGAGTCCGTTTCCGAGCATGCATCCAACATCCTCGGACTTGACATTTCTGGGCACGTGGTTCGCCGGCTCTGGGTTGAGCAAGCATCCAACATTGCAGACGAGTATTACGCCAGCTTCACGCTTGACCGTTCACACCGACAGCACTTGGGGATGCTCTCGATTGAGGGTGGCGTTGAGATTGAGACGGTTGCAGAGCGTGATCCTGATGCGATTGCGCGTATTCACATTGATCCTGTTGATGGTCTGACACATCAGGTGTGTAGCGATTGGGTCGCTGCGGCACGTATACCGGAGTCGGTGGCCGAAGCCGTTGGCGACGTGCTGATGCGGCTCTATTACACCTATGTCGACGCTGACGCAGACCTCGTGGAGGTCAACCCGCTGATTACCACCACCGACGGCGATGTGGTGCTGCTTGATGCCAAAGTGTCACTCGACTCGAACAGTTCTTTCCGGCATCCCGAATACCGCAGCTACGACGAGACCCAGCCTCGCGATGACCGGGAGACAGCGGCACACTCCAAGGGCCTGCAATATGTCGGCCTGGACGGCTCGGTCGGTGTGATCGCCAATGGTGCAGGACTAGCGATGAGCACCGTGGACGTTGTAAATCAAGTGGGCGGAAGCGCGGCCAACTTCCTTGACATCGGGGGTGGAGCCAATGCTTCGGTCATGGCAGGCGCTCTTGAGGTCATCAACAACGATCCCGCCGTTAGGGCAGTCTTTATCAACATCTTTGGTGGTATCACCCGAGGTGAGGAGGTTGCGAACGGGATCATTGAGGCTCTTCGCCGGGTTGAGATCGAGTCGCCGATCGTGATCCGCCTTGATGGGACGAATGCCACGGAAGGGCGTGAGATGTTGGCGCCTCACCTCGGTGATGCACTGATGATGGAGCCCACGATGCTTGACGCCGCCCGCCGAGTTGTGGCCCTTGCCGGCTCCGGCGAGTGAGCCGAGTGATCGGAGGCTGAGACAATGAGCATCTTCGTTGACGAAACCACCAAGGTCATCTATCAGGGCCTAACCGGGTCACAGGGTCGCTACTACGGCCTGTTGAACCGGGATTACGGCACGCAGGTGGTGGCCGGAACTAATCCTCGCAAGGCCGGAACCGATGTAGCAGGCATCCCGGTGTTCGCCACCGTCGCTGAGGCAGTCGACGCAACTGGAGCAACGGTTAGTTGCGTGTTCATTCCCGCTCCGGGTGTCAAGCCCGCCGTGTTGGAGGCTGCTGCTGCTGAACTTGAGCTTGTGGTTGTGATAACCGAAGGCGTGCCGGCACACGACGAGGCGTATCTGTTCAACAAGCTGCGCCGTGATCATCGGAGCGTGCGCCTGCTTGGGCCCAACTGTCCCGGCTTGATCAGCCCCGGTAAGTGCAACATCGGTATTACTGCAGGCCACATTGCTAAAGCTGGAGGGCCGGTGGGGATCGTTAGCCGCTCGGGCACGCTCACCTACCAGGCGCTGTATGAGCTTAAGCAGCAGGGGATTGGTGTAACGACCTGTGTGGGGATCGGCGGCGATCCTGTCCCTGGCACCAGCTTCATCGACTGTCTGGAAGCTTTTGAGGCCGACCCAGAAACTTCTGCTGTGATGATGATCGGTGAGATCGGCGGGTCAGCCGAGGAAGAAGCCGCCGAGTTCATCGCAGCACACATGACCAAACCAGTTGTGGCTTATGTAGCCGGGGTGACGGCACCGCCGGGCAAGAAGATGGGCCACGCTGGAGCGATCGTCTCCGGTGGCAAGGGCACTGCGGCCGCAAAGATGGAGGCGCTGGCCGCCGCAGGTGTGCGTGTTGGTCAAAACCCAACAGAAGCAGGCGAGTTGATGGTTGAGGTGGTCGCCTCGCTGTAGTTGCCGACACATTGCAAAGGTTCGAGTGATGAGCCGGTCGCGGCGTGCCCTGCTGTCGGTCTGGGATAAGTCTGGGATTATTGAGTTCGCATCGGGACTCGCGGAGCTGGGCTGGGAGCTACTAGCAAGCGGAGGCACAGCTAGGCACCTCTGTGCTGCGGGACTACAGGTAACAGACACTGCGGACTACACGGGCTTGCCAGCCATCTGTGATCACCGTGTTGTCACGCTTCATCCCCGGATTCACGGTGGGATCCTCGCTGATCGTGACAATCCTGGGCATCGAGTCGATCTTGAGAGTCACGGCATCGGACTAATCGACCTAGTGGTCGTGAATTTGTATCCGTTTGGGAAGTCTCCAGGTGTTGAAACCATCGACATCGGCGGTCCGACGATGTTGCGTGGTGCTGCCAAGAACCATGCGCATGTTGGAGTCGTAGCCGACCCTGGTGATTACAGCGATGTGCTGGATGAGCTGCGCAGATCTGGCTGGTTATCGGGTCAGACCAGGCGTCGCCTAGCGCGCAAAGCCTTTGCTCATACTCGCGCCCACGACGCGGCAATCCTCGATTGGTTCGATTCGTCAGATGAATCTTCAGATGAACCAGACTCTGGCCACGCCGTCCTGACAGAAGCGTCTGACACAGGGGACCAGCTTCCCGAGACGATCAGCTTGGATCTTGAGCGTGTCGATCCGCTGCGCTACGGCGAGAACCCACATCAGCAAGCTGCCCGTTACCGCGTTCGTGGCTCAAGTTCGTTTCTTGACGGTGTCAAACAGCACGGTGGATCACAGCTCAGCTATCTCAACGTGTTCGATGCTGCAGCCGCGTGGCAGCTTGTGCATGACCTAGGCCCCGGGGCTGCCGCGGTTGTCATCAAGCATGCCAACCCGTGCGGGGCGGCACGAGCAAACGACCTGGCTACTGCATACACGCTTGCCGTTGAGTGCGACGCTCGCAGTGCGTTCGGCGGAGTGGTTGCAACCAGTCAGGTAATCGACAATGCAACAGCGGACGCGATGGTCCAGGCACCCCAGGCTGATGTCATTATCGCTGCTGGCTACGACCCAGGCGTTGTAGAACGCCTCAGAGCGAAGCAGTCAAGGACTCGACTGCTTGAAGTTTCCCGTGAGTCCCGTGAGATGCCCTCAACCGAGAGTGCCACTTCGCTTGTGAGCCGCTGCGAGTTGCGGGGCCTGGGCCGCTGGCGGCGAGACTTTCTGGTGCAGGAACCTCACCGATTCGACTCGGAGCCCCAGAACTGGACAGTCGTCACCGAGCGTGTCCCCAACACCAGCGAGCGCGCTGACGCTGAGTTCGCCTGGCGAGTTTGTGCTCACGTCAGCTCCAATGCCGTGGTCGTGGCTCGTGACGGGGTTGCTTGGGGGATCGGAGCAGGGCAACAGAACCGGGTCGAGGCAGGCGAGCTAGCTGCCATCAAAGCTGCGGGCCGGGCTGCGGGTGGCGCCTGCGCAAGCGATGCCTTCTATCCCTTCGCTGATGGCATCCATGCTGCCGCCGATGCTGGTGTGGCAGTCATTGTGCAACCGGGAGGATCGGTCAACGATGCTTCAGTGATCGCCGCCGCCAACGAGCGCAGCCTCGCTATGTTGTTCACCGGCGAGCGTCAGTTCCGCCACTGACAATTTGACAATACGCGACAGCATCACCTGCGTCGACAGGAACGGCGGCGCCTTGACCGGCCCCGCGTGCGTTGGCCTGATGTCGACGATGTCGACGATGCTGATGATGGCGACGGCGCGGGCTCCGTTCTCGGTGCTTCTAGCAAGTCGATAGCGGGTGGCGGCTCATGACCCGCTAGCACAGCCACGATCTTGGCGGTGTGTTGGGGAGTGCTACCACAGCAACTGCCGATGATGGAAACACCGGCTGCACGAGCCCGGAAAGCATGAGCAGCGAGAACTTCAGGGGTGCCGTCGTAGCTCAGCTTGTCGCCATGCCACACAGGCACTCCAGCGTTGGGCTTGGAGATGACAGGCGTTCCAGGCGAAGCACCAGCGATTGCGGCGACGGCTGCTTCGGTATCGGCGATGTTGTTGCCACAGTTCGCTCCCGCTGCCGCGAGCTTGAGCGACAGCAAACGCCGAGCCATCTCAGCCCCCGATACGCCCATCATCGTGTGCCCAGCGGTGTCGAAGCTCATGGTCGCCGCAACCTCTAGGTCACACGCCGAGCGTGCCCCACTCACCGCGGCCTCAAGCTCCGAGAGGTCACTCATGGTCTCGATCCACAACAAGTCCGCACCACCCGCAGCGAGAGCGCGTGCCTGGGCAGCAAACGCAGCCTCACAATCCTCAGCTGACATAGCTCCTAGCGGTTCGAGCAGCTCACCAGTTGGCCCCATCGAACCGGCCACAAGCACCGTCTGTCCTGAGCGCCCGGTCTCGGCATCGGCTGCGCGCCGCGCATTGCTAGCCGCCGCACGGTTCAGTTCATGGACTCGTTCTTGCAGTCCATGTAGCGCGAGCCGGAACCGGTTCCCGCCGAAGCTGTTGGTGAGCAACACATCGGCACCCGCGCGCGCATAAGCGTCGTGTATGGCAAACACTTGCTCTGAGTGGGTGACGTTCCAGAGTTCGGGCATCTCACCCGCGCTCAACCCAGCCGAGAACAGCTGGGTACCCATGGCCCCGTCAGCTACTATGTAGCACCGTTGCGCTAGCAGCGCTTCCAGGCTGCGGCTCACCGGGCTCGAACCGTTTCGACTCGAACGGTTGCGACTCGAACGACTGCGACTGGACATGTCGCTTCCCTCCCGCACAGGCAAACATGCGCTGGATTTGCCTGGACCGTAGTGTTCCGGCGCCGAGTTCAAGCGTCAAGCTCTGTCGAGCCACTATGTACGCTGCCCCTCATGACCTCTGCTGCAGCAACTCTGGCGCCGCCTCAAAACACCGGATCACTCACCGTGACCCCGGTTGCTGGAGCCCTCGGTGCCGAGGTCACTGGCCTCAATCCGGCTCGCATCGACCAAGCATTAGCCGCTGAGTTGCGTCATCACCTGGCTCAGCATCTCGTGTTGTTCCTGCCGGGCCTTCACCCGTCTGTAAGTCAACTGAGAGACATTGGCGCAGTCTTTGGCGACCTTGAGGTGCATCCATATATCGCAAAGGTCGATGAAGCTACGCCTGAGGTTTGCGTCCTTGGCACCTCGGCCACTCCCAAGGCAGACATCTGGCACACCGATGTGACTTACAGCAAGCATCCGCCGATAGCAGCCTTGCTTCACATGGTTCGCTGTCCTGTGGCGGGCGGAGACACGATGTGGATCAACTGCTATGAGGTGTTCGACTCCCTATCCGTTCCGATGCAGGACTTTCTGTCAAACCTGACTTGCATCCATGACGACGGAAAGCAGGGTTCGCTTGTGGCTGAGCATCCAGTTGTGCGTGTGGATGCCTCCACGGGCCGGCGCAGTCTGTATGTCAACAAGCAGCACGGTCGGCGCATCCCGCAGCTGTCACGTCCTGAGAGCCAGGCACTGCTCGGGTTCTTGTATCGCTGGCAAGAGCAAGTGCGGTTTAGTTGCCGCTGGCGCTGGTCTCCCGGTGATGTCGCATTGTGGGATGAACGGGTGACGCTGCATTCAATTGTGGATGACATTGACGAGACTGATGGCACCCGTGTGTTGCACCGCGTGACAGTGCTTGGTGATGACCCGCAAGCCCCACACAATGCCAGACAGTGGCCTCGCTACCGAAGTGACAAGACCGCCGCTAGCGGGTACTTCGGCCTTGCCGGGTTCGAGTTCTAGGCCCGAGTACTAGGCGCGAGTTCTAAACGTGCGGTTCGGTGTTTTCTATGAGTTGCAGATGCCACGGCCTTGGTCTGACGATTCCGAGGAGCGGCTGATCGCCGAGGCCCTCGAGCAGGTTGAGGTTGCCGATGAGATAGGTATTGATGTCGCGTGGGCAGTGGAACACCACTTCTTAGAGGAGTATTCACACTGTTCGGCACCCGAGGTGTTCCTGGCAGCTTGTGCCGCTCGCACCCGGCGGATCCGCTTAGGTCACGGCATCCGACAGGCCCCGCCTCGCTACAACCACCCGGCGCGCACGGCTGAGTGTGTCGCGATGCTAGATGTCATCTCGGGTGGGCGGGTCGAGTTCGGAGTCGGCGAGGGAGCTACCCGCCTCGAGTTGGGCGGGTTTGGTATCGGCGCCAAACAAAAGCGTGCCATGAGCCTCGAAGCGGCCGAACAGATCGCCAACATGATGACGATGTCGCCGTATCCGGGGTATGAGGGCGAGTACTTCTCGATGCCGTGTCGCAACGTGATCCCTAAACCGTCCCAGAAGCCGCACCCTCCGATGTGGATTGCTTGCACTAACCGCAGCACCATCGAGTTGGCAGCACGGTTGGGTCTAGGTGCACTGGCGTTTGCGTTTGTTGATCCCGCAGAAGCACGCCACTGGGCGAGCGTCTATTACGACATCATCCGCAGCGACGAATGCGTGCCGATCGGTCACTCGGTTAACGCCAACATCGCGGTTGTTACTGGATTCTCGCTGCACGAGGATCGAGTCGAGGCGATCCGGAGGGGCTTTGATGGGTTCCACTTCTTTGCATACGCCCTTCGGCAGCTTGTGGTTAGCGACACAGTGCCTGGCTTCACCAACATCTGGGAGCGCTACGAGGCCCAGCGTGGCTCAGCACTAGATGACGCCATTGAGGTTGCGCTCGAAGAAGGTGACGAGCGCTGCGACACGATCGGCACACCGGCTGATGCGGCTCGCTGGTTGCGCCAGGCCGAGTACTCCGGGATTGATCATGTGATCTTTTTGCAACAGGGTGGCAAGAACCGCCACCGCGACATCTGTGACAGTTTGCGACTCTTCGGCGATCAGGTCTTGCCTGAGTTCGTTGCACGCCGACAGCAGCGGGAGGCAGCCAAGCAAGCCGACCTCGCTCCCTACATTGACAAAGCATTGGCTCGCAAGCGCTGGATGCGCTCGCTGAAGCAAGATGAGGTGCCTGTGGTTGAGGCATCCGTAGCAAAGGCCATCGTTCCCAGCAGCAACATCAGTTGAATGGCTTTCGCTTGGATGGGGCCGCTTGCATAGGGCCACCATCGAAGTTATCTTTCCAGCAAGATAAAGTCGCGAGGATCTCAGATCCACAGACCGGAGGTGCCGCAACATGCGCAACATGGACGCATCATCTGAGTCCGGTTGCCCGTTTGCTGATGCAGAAGCCGGCACCAACGGCCAGCGCACCACGGCTGCTGAAGACAGCTTCTCGGAAGTGGATCTGTCAGGTCTTGATCTCTGGGACTTTGACATGTTCCAGAGCCAGCGCCATCACGAGGCACTAGCTCTGCTTCGTGATACCGATCCTGGCATTCACTGGATTGACGAGGGCGAGTTCGGGCAGGGTTACTGGTCGATCACCCGTCAGGCTCACCTTAAAGAGGTGAACCGGCGCACAGATGTGTTCTCGTCGAATCACAGCGGCATCCAGATGAAAGACCCCGATCACTCCGACGAACTTGACAACTTCTCTCGTGATCACATGTTGATCAACATGGATCCGCCACGTCATACGCGTTACCGCAAACTCGTTAACCGAGGATTCACACCCCGCATGATCGGGCTGCTTGAGGATTACCTGCAGAACCGTACTGACATGATCCTTGATCGGGTAGTGGAGAAGGGTCGCTGCGACTTTGTGCGTGACATTTCAGCAGAACTGCCATTACAGGCGATAGCGGAAATGATGGGTATCCCGGTTTCGGATCGCGCCAAGGTGTTTGATTGGAGCAACACTTTCGTTGGAACCGACGATCCTGAGGTCGTGAAGTCTCAAGGTGATGTTGTTCAGGCCGCGGCAGAGTTGTTCGGATACTCCCACCAGCTGCAAGCTGAGCGCCGTAACTGGCCGGCTGATGACATAGTCACCACGCTGCTGTCTGCAGACATTGATGGTGAGAAACTGTCCGAGCTTGAGTTTGACATGTTCTTTTTGTTGCTATGCGTGGCAGGTAATGAGACGACCCGCAACTCGATCACCCGGGGAATGATTGCGTTCTTCGAGTTTCAAGATCAGTGGCAGAAGTTCGTATCTGATCCTGATCGCCACATGGACACAGCAGTCGAAGAGATCGTTCGGTGGGCAACACCCGTGATGCACTTCCGGCGGCAGGCGATTGCCGATTACGAGATCGGTGGTGTGAAGATCAATGCTGGTGACAAGGTGATCATGTGGCATGTTGCCGCTAACCGAGATCCCCGTGCATTTGTTGATCCGTGGCGTTTCGACATCACTCGCAAGCCCAATGACCATGTTGGTTTTGGGGGCGGGGGGCCGCACTTCTGTCTAGGTGCAAGCCTTGCCAGGATGGAAATCCGCTTGACATTCCGCGAGCTAGCTCGCCGTATGCCTGACATCGCTCTAGATGGTCAGCCGGACTTCCTTCGCTCGAACTTCATTGGCGGCGTGAAGCGCTTGCCTGTCAAGTACACGCCATCGGCTTCGTATCACACGGTTGCCATTCAGCGGCTTGGTTCAGCGGCGGGTGCCTCGGGCACCGTCGGCTATGGCGGGCAGGTAGAACGTGACCCACGGCACGCCAGCCAAAGCGGCCAAAGACATCAGCGGGTGGCGGCTTCAGCCTGAAGCGCTAGTAACCAGCCAGTCAAACACCGGGTCGTCGTCTCGGGAGTCCAGCATCTCGGGGTGCCATTGCACACCGAGCCATGGCCGATCGTGGGATTCGATCACCTCGATCTCGCCATCGCAACTGACCCCTGTCGCGTCAAAGCCGGCAGCAATATCGGCGATGGTCTGGTGATGCAGCGAGTTGACCTGTAGCGAGGGCCCGTAGAGGGACTCAGCGAGCGAGCCAGGAGTCAGGTCAACCCGATGAGACACGCCGTTGGTTGGCTTGCCCGCTCCGGTGTGAGGCGTAACATGCTGGTTGAGGGTGCCGCCACCATGCACGTTGATCATCTGGACGCCGCGACAGATGCCAAGCACCGGTATCTCGTGGGTGACAGCCCCGTCAAGCAGCTCCAACTCAAAGGTGTCCCGCTCGGGCTCTGGTTTGAGCAGCGAGGGATGGGGTGCCTGGCCGTAATGCATGGGATCGATGTCGGTTCCACCGGTGAGCAACAACCCGTCCAGGCGTGCCGCGTAATCCGCCGGATCTGCGATGAACGGCAGATACACCGGCAGCCCTCCTGCGGCGAGAACACCACGCGCGTAATCGCAAAAGTACAGGTCGACTTGCAGGTCGCCCATTGAATCGGTGTTGATGCGCACGTCGCGCGCTGTCCTGGTTCGCCCGGAAATCCCAATAAGCGGCTGGACACGCACGACACAAGTGTACGTTTTTGCCGATGACTGTGACCGCTCGCGCACCCTCAGCCACCGATGTGGACGGCCCGATCAGTTGGCGAGAGTGTGGTGAGGGCGAGCCGATCGTGTTCCTGCATGGTCTTGGGGGCTCGCGAACAGCATGGGAACCGCAGCTAGCGAGCCTCGGTGAGCACTTTCGTTGCATCGCCTGGGACATGCCTGGGTACGGTGCTTCGGCACCTATTGAGCCGCTCAGTTTCGGTGTTCTGGCTGATGCGGTAATGCGACTGTTGGATCACGCTGAGCTCGATCGTGCGCATCTTGTGGGTGAATCCTTTGGCGGGATGCACGCCTTGCACACGGCGTTGCGGCACCCGGATCGGCTCAGCCGTCTGGTGCTGTTGAACACCAGCCCCGCATTTGGGCTTGATGGAACCAGGGCTGATGATTGGCGTCGTGCACGTCTTGAGCCCCTTGACGCCGGGTTGGAGCCGTCAGATTTCGCCGAAGACGTGTTGACCGCGACTGCGGGCCCGGGGCTTGGCTCTGAGATGCTGGCGATGCGGGTCGCTGCCTTTGCGCGGATCAACTCTTCGGGGTTGAAGGCAAGCATCATGTGCCTGCCGTCGCACAATCTGCTAGATCGACTTAGCGAGGTTGATGCTCCGAGTCTTGTTATCGCAGGTGAACTAGACGCCGAAACGCCGGTCTCCTACTCCCAACGCCTAGTTGATGGTCTGGCCCGCTCCGAACTCGTGGTGTTGCCCGGGATTGGCCATCTAAGTGCCTCAGAGTCACCCGAACAGGTAAACACCCTGATCCGCCACTTCCTAACAGCAGACGACTAAAGGCGTTCAGCTACCGATTACTCCCCCAAACGACAGACAATGGTGACAACCGAACCCATTGCATCTGACGTCGATAAAGCTCGCAGCAAGTCTCGCGAACTGTCGGTCGGAGAATCGCTGGATGTCGATTCCGAACACGGCTACCTATCGCTTAGCGGCGCGTAGCCACTCCGTCCTGCTGACACCACCCTGCCGCAACAGACCACGGGTTAGCGGCACGCTGACCTCCTGGGTGTGCAGGTTGGGTATCCTAAGCTTCAGTTTTCCTTTCACCATGTATTGATGGTGGGTGGCGGAGCGAGGCCCCGTCCACCCGAGACGACGAAGTCTCTGTATCAGAACTCGTCGCTTCACCGGTGTGAGCCGAGAAGTCATGAGCGAGAGCGAAGTTCACAACCCTCCATTGCCGGAATGTCGTCGTCACCGTCGTCAAGTTTCAGCAGTACCCAGCCGACGAGCACAGACTGTAGATCCGTAAGCGATTCGGCGGGCGAACTCCCTAAGCCCCAGGCACCCTGGATACCGGGGACTGTCGCGAAGCTCTCGCCCGTTTCGTCAAAGCGTTGAACGGTCGCTTGCCGAGCTGCCATCTCGGCCCAGCGTTCAGCCATTCGCACCTGATCGGCCCTCAACCGGTGAGCATGCTCTGGCGTACCTGAGTCAGACATGATTTCTGTCACATATTGATGGTTCATGTTGAGGAGAGTAGCAACTCAACCAAGGTATGCGAGCGGATGTACTAGTGGTACGGGAGGTACTCGTTTAGTTCCCAGGGGGTGATATTGGAATTGTCGTCGGTGGCTGTTGGGGACTCTCCGGGTTCCTCGGATTCGAGTGCGGCGACGTAGCGGTCCCACTCGGCGCGCTTGTTTACTATGAAGTTCTCGCACAATGTGGTGCCGACTGCTTCACGCAACACCTCGTCTGCCTCTAGGTCATCAAGAGCTTCAGAGAGGCTGTGTGCGGAGTGAACATCGGTGTCGACTTCCTCGAATCCATCACCAGTTAGCGGTTCGCCACAGTCAAGCCCACCAACAAAGCCAATGCGGGCTGCTTGTAACACAGTCGCGACCAAGGTGTGGATGTTGGCTGCACCGTCACCGATTCGGCTCTCGATACGCATCGCTTCACCGGTAGTGCGCGGCACCCGGTTCCCGGCACAGCGATGCTCTACACCCCAGTTGGCCCAATAGCCATTGAGTTGCGCTGGACCCAAACGCCGGTAAGCGTTCACAGTCGGCGCACACAGTGCCGTCATCCCACGATGATGCTCGATCAAGCCACCCAAACACCCACGACCGAGCTCGGAGATGCTGTGGGGCGCCGAAACATCAAGCACAGCATTCGAGTCCTCAGAATCCCGCAGCGAGAAGTTCACATGAATACCGCTGCCTGATATGTCAACAAATGGCTTACCGAGAAACGTGATGTCAAGGTTGACCGGATTGCCAAATCGGTCTCGTGCCGTCTGAACGATCTCGCGAGCAAGAATCCGGAACAAGAACGCATCGTCGGCAGCTGCCATAGCGTCGCGATACTCGAGGGTTAGCTCGAACTGACCCTCGTCAAACTCGGCATTTACCGACTCCATCGGGATGCCCGACTCTTCAGCTCGGCGCACGATCTGTGTGATCACACCAGCAGGGTCAGATCCAACACCGGTGCCATACACCATCGACGATGGGGTCACATACGGGGTCGGGTTTTCCAAACCTCCCGAGAACACATAGGCCTCAAGTTCGATGCCAACTTTGGGTGTGTAGCCAAGCGACTCCCATTCGGCTATGGCTCGATGCAGTGCATGTCGAGACGATACGGGATGCGGCTCGCCTTCGAAGAAGACATCACCAACCGCCACGTTGGTTGCCTCATCATCCCAGCCCTGACGAACATCGGACTCCCGAAAGGACACCTGCAAGTCCGGCAGCCCCTCGAGCAGGTAGGCACCAGGCGCTGGCACCATGCTGCGGTCATAACCGAGCGCAAACGAGGTCACGCAGTGACTTGTGCCCTTGTGGGCAAGCCGGGCAGGAAGGTACTTGCCTCGGGCGAGCCCTAGATGGTCGGGCCACAGCAACCGCAGCCGATCCCACTGCTTCTGCTTCATGGCGATACCTCCCTACGCTGGTGCTTCGTCGGATTCCGGATACAAGCCGCCGCGGCCGAGCCGCTCGAGACACACCTCAACGCTCCACGGCAACATGACCGCACCACAACGCGCATCACGATATGCCTGCTCGAGATACGACGGCCGCAACATGGCGCGCCCGCCACAGACCTGCAATCCGAGCGACGCCAGCGAAGGCGCGCCTTCCATGACGGTAACCACGGCCGACCATGCCCTACGGAGTTGCTCGCCGCTGGGATCCACCCCGCACTCCTCCAACACCCGGTACGTAAGCGACTGCGCCCGGGCATAGATCAGATTCATCTGCGCCCAGCCCTGCTGTTTGATCGGATGATCACGCCGTGCGGATGCACCGGAGTGCCCCGTATCCCCACGCAGGTAAGCGCCGGTTGAGTCAAGGATCCCCCGCATCAACCCCAGATAGGCAAACGACAGCGTCATATAGAAATACGGCCACCGCTGGGCCGCCTGGTCAAATGCACCTGCCGGTAGCCATTCGTTTTCGGCAGGGACGATGGCATTGTCAAACACCAGGCTGCGTGAGTCGGTACCTCTCATACCGAGGGGATCCCATTCACCAACAATGTTGACGCCCTCGGCATCCGCGGGCACCCCCATGAACCGGATCCGAGGATCACCGGGAGCCAGGCACAAGATGTTGTGAAGGTCGGCCGCACCTGACAGCGATGCGAAGATCTTGCGACCGCTAACACGGTAACCCTCGGGGCCCTCGCCCCCGGATTCACCAAATGGCACTGCCTGGGTGGCATAACCCGCCACGGCACCAGCGGCACGGCCTTCAGAGAAGGGCTGACTGTGGATCGTGGCGTGCTCAACAATTCCTTGACGCAACCGGGCGCGGCGCCGCTCAAGCAGAACTCTCTCAGAAGCACTCAGATCAAGGTCGTCAGCTATCTGACCCACCAGGATCGTGGTAGCGGTATGCATGTTGAACGTGAGTGCGGTTGCAGCGCAGTGGCGTCCTAGTTCTTCCGCAACTAGCGCATAACCAACAAAGTCAGCACCGAGGCCGCCATCGGCAACTGGCACACACAACGCCAGAAATCCGGCATCACGCAAGTCTTCCCAGTTGCGGCTCGGGAATGTTGCAGACCGGTCATGTGCCTCGCTGCGTTGTGCAAAGGTCGGCCCCAGAGCCGCCATGCGTTCAACGAGTTCCCTGCGCTCCGCCGTAAGGATGGCAGCACTCATCTAAGGCTCCTATGTGGTCTTATTCGTATGGTGCGCGACTAGATCCCTGCTACTTCGTCTAGGAACCAGTCGACTAGTTGCTCGCATTGTTTGGCATTGCGGTGCTCATGTTGTTTCATCTCCGCGAGCATTTGCGTTCGATCAACGCCGTTTTCATGTAGGTACTCATCAGTGGCATCAGACAGGAAGCCATTGAGGTGCGCGTGGGTGACTTCGGGATGAAACTGCATCCCTAAGCTGCGACGGCTCCGGAACAACTGCACACAGTTGTCGCTTACCGCTAGCACCTCGGCATCATCGGGTGGCTCGAAACGGTCGTGATGCCACTGGAACCACGGCCCGGGATCCAAACCGTGATGCGAGCGGCCCGAGCCGTTGCTCGGTGACCGGACCTCATACCAACCAATCTCAGCAACCGGTGCTTGCTCAACCGTCCCACCTAGCGCTGCTGCGAGCATCTGGCCCCCAAAGCACACGCCGAGCAGGGGAGTGCCGCGGTGGTGCGCGCCACGTACCAGATCAAGCTCTTCGAAGATCCAGTTGCTGATCTCACTTGTGTTGGTGAGAGAGCGGATCGAGCCCATCGGCACGATCACATCAAACTCTTTCGGGTCGGGAAACGGTGCCGCGTCGTTGGGCCTGTCGACATCAGCGGTCACGACGTGTTCATGCACATCAAAGCCACGCTCGGCGAACAAGTTGTTGAGCAGTGCGCCGCCTCCGAGCGGCTCGTGCGCCAGAACCAGTAATTTGCTCATGTTGGTGGGGCCGTGTTGATGTCGAACCATACGTGGGCCTGGCCTGTGCCCGCTACGGCCTCGTACTCTCCGAACTGAACACCCCGAGCGGTGCAGTTCCTTGCGCCAAGAGCGCCGATCATCGTGAGGTAATGCCCGAAATACCCCTCGGGTGCGTGCTTGGAGTACTCGGGCACAAAGTCGATGATCGCGCGATGGTTGCCGGTAGCCATCCACTCCAGCACCTGCCGGTCTGCCGCCGCTGCTTCAGGGGTGCGGATGTGCAGATCGGGGTCGGCGGCTTCATGGCTGCGGAACTCCCGTAGCGGCCAGAACCGGTGGCTCAAGCCGCCACTGGCAAGAATCACAACTCTGCGGTCAATCTGGCCAACGGCCTGTGCCAGCAGTTCACCTGCAAGCATGAAGTCTTCGGGTTGCGCGGTCTGGCAGACCCCCATCGAGACCCAGCGTTCGTCTCCTTGCAGGAACCCGAGCAGGTTGATGGTTGGGTAGTGAACCGGCAGGTGCGGGTCATTGGTAGCGGTCACCCAAGTGTCGTCGCGGTCGTCGGCGAGCGCAGCGAAAGCGTGAGCTAACTCAGGATCACCCGGCATGTCATAAGCAACTCCCTGCATGCCTCGGGGCAGTTCATCTGAGGTGAACCGGCCGCAACGCCTCGAGTGGGCTGCAATCACATGTTCGATGGTCGTGAACCAGTGGGTGTCCACTACGACGACGGTGTCGGCTCCCACGGTTGCTAGTCGCTTGGCGCGAAGTTCATGCAATCCCGCGAACAGGGTTGTGTCTTCACCGTTGTTGAGCTCTCGTCGTGTCGCCTCGGGTAGCACCAGCGTGGGGACATGAGAGACGAGTGCCGCGCCGACGATCTCTCCCGGTCCTCGATTCACGCTATGACCGTGACCGGTAGGTGCTTGATACCTGCGATGAAGTTGGAGCGCAGATAGCTCGGCTCACCGGCTAGCTCAAGGCGGTCGACGCGCTTCATCAGCTCTTCAAACACCAGGCGCACCTCCATGCGAGCCAGCCAAGCGCCCAGACATAGGTGCGGGCCGTTGCGCCCGAAGGCCATGTGGTCGTTGGGATCCCGTGCCAGGTCGAAGCGCCATGGGTTCGGAAACCCTGCCTCGTCGTGATTGGCTGAGCAGAACCAGATCACGACCTTGTCACCGGCCTGGATCTGCTTGCCCCCAAGGTTGACATAGCGGGTGGCAGTACGCCGGAAGTGCATCGTCACAGCGCTGGTGCGCAAGATCTCCTCAACGGCCGTGAGGGTTAGCTCAGGGTCACGTCGCCAGGTCTCCCACAGTTGGGGGTGACGCATCAGGGTGCCTAGCCCGTGGGTCATGGTGTAGCGGGTTGTGTCGTTGCCAGCTGCGATCAGCAACGTGAAGAAGTTCTTGAACTCAAGGTCGCTGAGAGGTTCGCCGTTGCGTGTCGGAGCTAGCAGCTTGGCGATCACATCATCGTGGGGGCAGCGGCGGCGGATCTCTGCTTGTTGTTCGGCGTAGCGAAAGACTGCTGCGGCTGCCGGACTACGGAACGGCATCAGCCTGAACTCTTCGGTGTCTGCAGTGTCGACGACATGGGTGGTGAACTCTGGGTCGCTGTTGCCTAGGAACGCGTCCCCCCACTCCACGAGCTGGTGACCATCTGCGTCGCTAGTCCCCAGCAGGCGTCCCAGCATCCGCATCGGCAACTTGGCAGCGACTTCGGTCACGAAGTCAAACGAGGAACTGGCTTCGAGGGCTTCGTCGAGCACCTCAGATGCAAGCCTGCGGATTGCTGCTTCGAAAGATTCAACAGTTCGACGCGTGAACCCACGATTGACTAGCCGCCTGAGCCGGGTGTGCTCGGGCGGGTCGAGTTCCATCATGGTGCGCCGCGCCTCGAGCTGTTCGGCGTCCATCTCCTCGAGGCGGATGCCCAGTGACGAAGTGAAAGTCTTGGTGTCCCGGCTGACTCTGAGGCAATCGGCGTATCGCGTTACCGACCAGAACCCTGTTGCGTCAGGCTCCGGTGTCCAGTGAACCGGATCGTCACGTCGCAGGCGGCTAAAGGTGGCGTGTGGCACACCTGATGTGAATGAGTCATGCGAGGACAGATCAGCGTCTGGCGAGCCGTGATCGTCGAGGTAGTCGTCCACGAAGGTGATGTTTGCTCGGGTCACTTGTTCGCCTTCGGGTTGTGTGCTGCCCAGAGCGTGGTGCCGCGTGCCATCGACAGGCCGATCTGACGGTAGTAGGCACCAATCACCTCTGCGGGTTCAAGCAGGTGCAACTCTTCAGTAGGACTCTCAAACACGTCAAGCTCGGCTTCTCCGGTAAAGGTTGCTCCGATTTCAACGTCATAGCCCCGCATGGTTACGAGTTCGTCGAGTGAGTCCTCGCCGTCTGCTTCGATGGCGGGCATCTGGCGGCTGTGAAGCATTGGGTGAGAGTTGACAAACCCGACCGTGTCACTTGTGTCGGTGATAGTGAAGCGAGCTTCGGCAAGCCGCCGACCCCAAGTGCTCAGCGTCGCCCCGAAGCGTCCACCAGGAGCAAGCCGTGGTCCAGCCCGGCCAACCGTTATTGGCCTCGTCATGGCAATGTCCGCGAGTTTTTTGGGGTAGCCCTGAAAGTGCCCTCGAGCCATGGCGAAGTCTTTGTCGACCCAGATGTAAGCGGCGCGGCTATAGGTCTCGCCGCGGTACTGGCAGCGCACCACCAGGAAGACCTCTTTGTATTGAGCTCGTACCGGGTCAAGCAATTCTTCACCGCTGTCGCTACAGCTCTGCCAGTCAGCCCAGATCAACGCCACCGCACCGGGATCATCTGGAACCGACTCCAAAGGCGCGGGAAGCAGCGCCGCCACCCGCTGCGGATCAGTGCGATATTCGACAGTGAGCATGTCACCCGAGTAGTGCCAAGGCGGCGAAGCCAAAATGCTCGCCACACCCTCCGGCGTACGCGGATACATAAACCCCCGCAAACTCACCACGCCAACAATATTAGTTCGCTCCCAAACGATCAACCCCTCCGCAGGCCCTCCCGGGCTCGTGCACCACCCAAAGCCGCAGTAGCCCACCAACAACCCACGCCCAATCGAGCCAACCCCCGTGCCCCATCTGCCGCATCCCCCGAAGTCGAGCCGGGATCCGTGTCCCAGCACCCGTGCCCTATGTGCCCGCCGCCCGTCCGGAATTCGAGCTGGCATCTGCGTTCCATGAGTGGACTCCGGATCTGGGAGTCGAGCCGAAGGTGTTGCGTGACGTGCAGCGGACATCTTGTCCCACCTACCGTGTCGCGATCTCGTGTCCGATCAGCCAAACCCCCGGTTTCGGGGAGTCGAGCCGACATCCGTGTCCCACCCAGCCGACCCGGGTCCGGGAGTCGAGCTGAGGTCTGTGTTCCATCTGTCGACCTGGGTGCGGGAGTCGTGCTGAGGTCTGTGTTCCATCTGTCGACCTGGGTGCGGGAGTCGTGCTGAGGTCTGTGTCCCATCAGTCGACCCCGGTACGGCAGTCCAGTCGACACCCGTCCGAAAGTCGATCCAACCCCCGTGCCCATCAGTCGTGTTGCATGAAGTCCAGCCAACACATGTGCCCCCACCAGCCGACCCGGGTCCGAAAGTCGAGCCGGTCTCGTGTAGCACCGGTTGTGTCGTGTGAAGTCCCAGCCCCGAAGCCCACCGGTCTGGTGTCCTATCTGTCGTGTCGCCGGAAGTACAGCCAAACATCCGTGTCCCATCTGCCGCATCCCCCGAAGCCGGGCCGATCTCGTGTCGCAGCCCGCCAGTTCGTGTCACAGGAAGTCGATCCGACACCCGTGCCCTACTTGCCCGCCGCCCGTCCGGGAGTCGACCTGTCATCTGTGTTCCATGAGTGGACTCCGAGTGTGGGAGTCGTGCTGGCATCCGTTGTCCCGCTATCCGACGCCGGGTCGTGTGAAGTCGTGCTGCGATGTGTGATCCGTGTCCTATCTTTCGTGTCGCCGGAAGTACAGCCAAACATCCGTGTCCCATCAGTGGACGCCGGGGTTCGGGAGTCGTGCTGAGATCCGTGTCCAACTTGCCCGCCGACCGTACGAACACCTAGTCCTTTGGCACCCAGTGGTTCTTCTGCGCATGCAGCGACGCTGCTCCGGACCCCTACGCCCGATCAACAAGTATGTCCATTCACAGATGTTGGCCAACTGTCGAATGTCGTTGAGCTTGAAGCTCGGTCTTGATGATCTTGGTTTCAGTCTCAACAACCCACGCTCACCTCGCGAGCCGCTGCGGCCGAGTTGATGAGAGATGCGATCGTTGCAAACGTCAATGAGATCACCAGTGAAGTGCCACTCTTTGGTTGTCGTGACCGACATTGGGCCGTAGAGGCCGATGCGCCGCTGGTCGACGAGTCCGACCGTCACGAAGCCTCCAAGCGGCATCATCGCGGCAAGAGGCGCTGTCTGGCTCAGCACAGTTGGGGTTGGATGTCGCGGCGTGCCGGCTTGCGAGGGCCTTGACGCTGTTCCGGGGTCCTCGCGCCGCCTAAATCTGCGGTGTCATGTTGCGGGTCTGTCGTCGGGGAGTCGTGACGCTGTCCGGTGGCTCTTGAGCTTGCCTGTTCACTCTCACCCGTTTGTTGGGCGTCGCAGATGTCTAGCGATTCCGACTTGGAAAGCGCCCTCAACCGAGCGTGGAACCTGAGGAACGTATGGCTGTTCAGCCGAACGTTTCGCGTCTGGAGAGTTGATCAGCTCGACCTCGACGGCGTGCCTGTCCCGTGTCGGGAGCGGAGGCGTGTCCCGTGTGGAGTTGAGGCGGTGCGATGAGGCGGGGTGGCGTGTTGCGCTTCGTTGAGGTCGTGTTCGTGTGGGTGGTCTGAGCTTGTACCGGTTGTCGTTGCGGGTTACTTGCCAGTTGTGCTTGTGAATGCGGTCGTGGCACCCCCAGCAGACGAGTACCAAGTTGTCGATTTGGGTTCGCTTGCATTGCCGCCATGGAACGATGTGGTGTGCTTCGCAGTCACTGGGATCCGCTCCACAGCCGACGCATGCTCCATCACGTACGATGAGTGCTCGACGTTGGGCCACACTGGGTGACCGCTGAGTGCGTGCTTCATACAGCGGCTTGAGCTCACCAGCAAACAGAATCGCGCTGATGCTTGCATTGCAAGTGAAGCGCTCAAGCACAGACTGTGGGATCGGTCCCGCGCCTACGAGTTCTGCGAGTCCACCCGGTTGACCAGTCAACGCTGCAAGATCGGCGCGCACGATGATCTCAGCGCCAGTCTTGATATTTCCGCCTTTGCCAGAGTGCATCACTCCCACCTGATGGTCGACCTCAGAAGCGTCACCGACAGCAGTCGACGCGCAGTGACCGCTGCCGGAGGGCGCAACCGACGTACCGGACCGGTGTCCACTATGCCCATACGAACCAGCGGCGTTCACTTCAGCAGCATCACTCAGCGAAAGTTCGAGTCCCGTTGATACGTCAGCAACATCGGAGCCTGCGCAGCCTGCTGCTGAACTGTTGCGCGACGCAACCCCACGTTTCCGGGCTCCGCTCACATTGTCGGGATCTGCGGCACCCGCTTCATCGGTGTCACTCTGCGTAATCCCACGGCTTAGGGAGGTGTAGTGGACACGTCAGAGCCTGACGTGTCCACTACGGCAGCGTCGCTGTGCGATACGCCGCGACCGCTGAGTGGGTCACTGACACCGGTGCCCCCAGAACGCACCTTGTGAGCGTCGTCAGACGGAGCGCCGTTAGACGTGGAGGTGCGACTCGCATTTGGGCTACGGGGGTTGGCTTGAGTACTGTCAGTCTGCGCAACCGCGCGGCGTTGTGACTTGAGGGTGTTGGCGTTGTGGATGCTGGCATTGAGGATGCGGTCTAGGGCGTCGGCGTTGCGTTGGGCTTCGCTACGTTGTGGATGCTTGCGGTTCTTTCGTAGGCCTCGTCGGTCATTGAGGCGGAGTGCTTCGGAGAAATGCTGTATGTGACCCCGGATGCGCGTGCCCATCTCCGCGTCGAAGGATCCGCGCATGTTGATAGCACCGTCACGATCGTTCCAGAAGCGCAGATGACGGTTCTTGTAATTGCGTCGATGTTGTGTTTCTAGATCCGAAGGGTCTTGACGCCGTGCCACCCATGCTTTCGAGTGACGCGCGAATTCGTCGGCAGGCATCTCTTGTGCGTTCTGCAACAGAGCATCATCAGCATCAACGGAGCGGGCCGCCGTCTTTCGCGCAGCATCCACCAGCACGTGAGCATTCCTCAGACTCAATCTGCCACTTGCAACCGCCTCACGAGCAGCGGGCAACGACTCCAACTCCTTAGCGGTCTTCACTCGCCGAACTGCCTCAGAGCGAGTCAACCCCGAAGCCTGTCGCAGCACCTCAATGCCACCATCACCATGACGCCCATTCGCAGCCACCTCAGCCGCAAGTGTCGTCTCGATCAGATCAACCTGAGTACGAATCGCCTTGGTGAGCCCCAACGTGGAGTGCATCTCCGACACACTCACCCGATCAACGGACGCCAGGATCAACCGGAGCCGATCGAGTGCCTCCTGTGCTAGAGCGAACATATGTTCACTATACTGCCTCTGACACGAAACCACACCTCACACACCGAAACATCTCGATTGTGGATCGGAAGATGCGAACTCTTCGCTCACATTGACAGCCTGTTGTCGGGCGCGCAGGCTGGCCACCGTTGTTCGTGGTGCTGGGAGCCTCGGTGTTGGTGGCCTGCAAGGTGGCCCTCCTACGTGTTTGCGACAAGCGTGCCGAGAGGCGCTAGCCGAAAGGGCCAGCACCTTACGACTACTGCATGCACGCAGTTGGGCGGGCCCGCAACCAGAGGAGCCTGAGGCTCGCCATTGAGGATGCCGTTGATCCTGTTTCCGTGATTGCGCTACGAAGTGAATGCAGTCCGGGAGCGGGCTAAGTGGCAGTACTAAGTCGCGGTAACGACTGTGGCATCAAGAGCGGAAGTCAAAGGCATACGCGGGTTGGCGCTTATCGCTGCTGAGTAAACGCCACAAGTGGTGCCAGGCGCGATATCGATATGGATATTCCCGGAGTTTCAGGATTTCTCTGGTGAGATCGAAGGTGGCGGAGAGCGCTGCCTCGCTCCCGTCGTTTGATACGGCTACAGCGGCTCGGGTGCGGTCTATGTTGAGAGAAGCCGTCGCGGCCCACAGGGTGTTGGAGCCTTGCACGCTGTAGGAGACTTCTCGGTCAGGGCTGAGATCTACCCAGCCGATTACCACATTGATACCGTCTAGTTGAGGCCGCAGAATCTCGTCGATTGACGCTTCACTGAGCAGGTTCTGTCTGTCACCTACCAAGAAGATGCGCTGCAGTCTGGCCCAGTCCTCAAGCGTGATATGCATCGTGCCCGCCGACGAATACAGCGCCGGGTTGTCTACTTGGAGTGCCTGCCCCTGAGCATGGCCGAAGAGTCTTGATGGGGCTCCGTAACCAACCGAGTCAACACCCATGGGTTCCAGCACATGAACCCGCATTGCTTCTTCGTAGCTCATCGCTGCTACACGGTCGATTGCCGCACCAACAACTATGTAACTCAGATTGGAGTATTCGAACCTTCGATCGCCTGGTGGCTCACTTACGACGCCGATCGCCGCGTCGGTGCGCTGCTCAGTCAGAGGTCGCCTATCTTCGAAAGCCGCCTGGTGGCTTCGGTCGTCTATCCCGCCGATGCCTGCACGATGCAGCAAAGCGTCGCGCACCGTGAATTCTTGCCACCGCGCATGCACAGATCCCAAATCCGAGAAGACATCTGCGAGTGTGATATCCCAATCAGTGAGGCCCAACTCAACGAGTCGCGCCCACAACACTGCGGTGAGCGACTTGGTGCAAGATCCGATGTGCCACTTGTCTGACAACGACACCTGCGGCGAGGTGCCCCGCTTAAGCACCCCAGCGACCCGCGCAACTGTCCGACCGTTGACCTCCACCAATGCTGCACCCACAGCGGGAAGTTCGTGCTGAGCGAGACTCTCATGCAACAGTTGGTCAATCGAATCTGCGTAATCCATGAGTGGTACCGCAGATTACATCAAGCTCGAATTGGGGACATTGGACAAACCAATTGAGTCCTACGTCTCGACTTCAAGAAGATCTTGACCCCGAACGCCGTAGCGTTTTGGGGTGATGGATTCGGCGTTTGATCTGAGTGGTCGGCGGGCTCTTGTTACAGGAGCATCTGCTGGAATTGGTGCAGCGATCTCTATTCGACTTGCCGAAGCGGGAGCACGAGTGGTTGGAGTGTCACGTTCGGGTCAGGTTCCACGAACGACCACAAAACGTGGCGAGCTAATCCCCCTACAGGCCGATCTCGCAATCCCCACCAGCCCAAATGATGTGATTCGAAGAACTGTCGAAACACTCGGTGGGCTTGACATCGTCATCAACAACGCCGGCAAGGCAGAGTAGCGTTACATCAGTGAAATGGATTACGACTACTTCAACTCGATGGTGGCGCTCAACGTCTGGGCACCGATCCGTCTATGCCAACTTGCTCATCCGCACCTAACCCAAAGCACTAACGGTTGTGTCGTAATGATTGGTTCTATCGACGCGGTTCGACCAGCCGCCGGAGCAACCATCTACGGAGCCACCAAAGCCGCTCTTGGTGCTGTGACAGTTGCGCTCGCTAAAGAGTGGAGAAACGATGGCATCCGGGTCAACCAGATCGACCCAGGACTAGTCGATACTCCGATGGCAGCCTCAGTCGTCCAAAGACTCGCTGATGCCGCACTTTCACCAAACATTGCAGGCAGGCCAGGCCACGCAGATGAAGTAGCGGCGCTTGTGCATTACTTGGTTGCACCGGCTGGCGGTTTCGTCAACGGCACCCGCCTAACGGTTGACGGTGGCGCGCTGACACTAGGCCCCTTCGACCTGCTTGAAGACTGACCTAAGTGCCCTCCGAGCGAATTACCCGGCGTAGCAGTTGCGCCAACTGCCGCTTCTCGGCGGCGGAAAGATCCGCAACGCGTTGCCCCTCATAGCGGTTGAATCTGGGGTACAACTTCTCAATCGTGTCGAGCCCTTCAGGCGTAAGAGACACGGTGACACGCCGACGATCCGATGCCATGCGTTCACGCATCACCAACCCACGCCGCTCCAGTGTCGAAACGACACCGGTTAGGGTGCCTTTCGACAGGTCACACTCCAGCGCCAACTCAGCTGATTGCATTGGCCCCCAAACCCAGAGCACCCAGAGCGTCGTGAACCCTCCCCAGGTGAGGCCAAAGTCAGCGAGCACGCCTCTTTCAGCTCCCCGACGTACCGCTGTGGCAGCACGATAAATGTTGGAGATTGCCAGCATCGAGTCAAAATCGAGTTGACGATCGCCTAAACGATCCGAGATCCGCCGCTCAGCATCAAGCATCCTTGGACTCTGTGGGTCTGTCAATCAGCCTGCCTCGCTAGGCGTCAAACCTGTCACATCGACAACCGTATGCCGTGACCCCGGCGAAGTTGACAATCCGTGCGCAGATCCCCACGTGCACAAGGAACGAGCGTGTGTGACTTCCTTGCTAATTGGAGCCGCTTGCGCCATGGCGAGGAAACATCAGCCGAGTCACGTGCATCAGTCAACTTAGGCGGATCAGTCAGCTAGACAAGCAGGATGCAGTCCTCGAAGCGAGTTCAGGTTGGCGGAGTCGATGTAAGCGTCGATCACTTGATTGGTGGAAACAGGATTTGTTCTCCAAAGACGTTCGAGTGCCGGTCGCCCCTTGACTGGAGCATCAAACTCGCCGATGTCTCTCGTGCAGACACAGCAACAGCAGAACGGGCAGTAACCGCTGCCATTGAGGGCTTCAAGTCCTGGGCCACGACTCCCGCAAGTCAACGAGCAGCAGCGATGCGGCGAGTAGCAGACTGGATCGAAGCGCACAACGACCAGATCGCTGATGTTGAGACCCTTGATATGGGCTTCTTGCACCGCTCAATGCGTGAGCGACTGGTCGCAAGAGGTGCCATCAACTTCCGCTTCTACGCCGATCTCATCGACCAACATGTGGAACCGAAATGGCGAGCAAGGGGCATGCATCACACGATCAAGCGCATGCCGGCAGGCCCGGCCGTAGTGATCATCCCCTGGAACGCGCCGTTCATGCTCGCAACCTGGAAGGTGGCCCCAGCACTTGCTGCCGGCAACAGTGTCGTCCTCAAGCCTGCTGAGTGGTCGCCTCTGTCTGCTTCGTTGCTGGCTGACGCCACTTGCGAGGCTGGCCTCCCCGACGGTGTGTTCAATCTGGTTCAAGGAATCGGCAGCGAGGCCGGAGCGGCTTTGGTCTCGGATCCACGAGTCCGTCGTATCAGCTTCACCGGTTCTCCCGAGACTGCTCGAATTATCGGCGCGGCAGCCGCAGCCAACATCGTCCCGTTTACCGCCGAACTAGGCGGAAAAGGCCCGCTGGTTGTCTTCGATGACGCCGACATCGGCGCGGCAGCTCGTCAGGCTGCAGCGCAGTATGAGGACTCGGGTCAGGTTTGCCTCGCAGGCACCCGTCTCCTGGTCAACACAACCATCTACGACGAGTTTCTCGATGCGCTGCGGCATTACACCAACGCTCATGTCCTAGGAGACAGCCGTGAGGACTCAACAACGATCGCCCCGGTGGCGCACCCCGAACACCTTTCGCGGATCGAAGCCTTCGTTGATCGTGCTCGTGCAGCCGGTGACGCAATCCTGTGGGGCGGCAAGCGAGTCAATGGATCGCTGCATTACGAATTAACGCTGATCGCCCCAGCATCAAACGACTCCGAGATAGTCCAGAGAGAGGTATTTGGGCCTGTATTGACGATCCAGACATTCGACACTGAACATGAAGCCATCGAACTCGCAAACTCGTTGGATTACGGGCTCTCGGCGATCGTCTACACAGGCTCTTCGGCAAGGGCAGAGCGCGTAGGAAGTGCCATCCGGGCCGGAATCGTGTGGACAAACAGCTTTCTAATACGCGACCTAGCAGCCCCATTTGGTGGCTGTGGCATCTCAGGTTTAGGGCGTGAAGGTGGCGATTACGCTCTTGACTTCCACAGCGACCTAAAGACTCTGATTGTCGCCAACGGAACTACGAAGTGAACGTTTCACCCCACAATCCGCAATGCCGACTATCTGCCTGTCTGCACCGACTCTGTGAAGCAGGCAGACAGACAGTGCAGCGGATTGAGCTAGAACATTCGTCCTTCGATGCGGCTCGCTGCTAGCCACATCTCCATGTCAAGGATTGCTTGAGACATCGCCTGACCGATCAGGTCAAGCTTGCGCACCTGAGCGATCCGATCAGCCGCCTGATCAAGTTCACGCTTAGACAGCATTACCCGGAAGATCCCGCAAGCATCGGCTAAGGCAATTAGCACAATGTCACGCGGGTCGGGGATGTCATCTGAGAACAGCACCCCCATGATCCGAAGCTTTACTTCCCGTTCAGCTTTACCATCCACTAGCGGATAGCGCCTCGAGCGGAATACCCACAACAAGCGGTCTTCTTGTCGCTCAAGGATTCCACCATCAACCAAACGATTCAGCGCGGTCTCGTGGATTTCCTCGGCTCGTACCGCGATCTGTTCGACCCAGTACCGGGCATCGTGCTGTTCACCCGCCGCAATCTCTGCCAGAACAGGATCAAGCAGTTCATCGCCAGTGGGTGTGTCGTCAATGAGCATCAGGTTCGTCAGGTCGGTGTCGATGCGATTCTCAAGGGCGAGATCCATCAGCACACCCGCAGCCATGGCCCGATCGAGTGACCAGCTCGGCACATGGATGAACTTGCCACCATCGTCTCGCAGCAACAGCAGCAATATCTCCTCAACGAATCGCAACATTGTGGGGAGACCTCCAGATCTGACGGGTTGACCAGAACTCGGGCGGGTGTTCGTTCACCCAACCGGACTTATCCGAGACTCTATTCGCTAGTGATGACGTGGGTTCCTAGAAATCCTCGTCGAAGGAGACTTCTCCGATCACGCCCACCTGGTAGGCCGACACAGTGCGTTCAAAGAAGTTCGAAAGCTCCTGTACGTCTTGTAATTGAATGAAACTAAATGGATTCTTTGAGCCGAACCGCCTAGGCAACCCCAACTGCACTAACCGCTGGTCGGCTGTGAACTCCAGGTACAGGCGTGTGTCGGCTACTGACATTCCCGGTACACCCTCGCCCAGCAGGTCTTGAGCAAACTGATGCTCCGCATCCACAGCCTCAGCAAGCATGTCGCTTATCTGGGACTCCAGTTCGGCATCGAACAGGTGGGGCTCTTCGCTTCGAACCGTGCGGATCACTTCAAAGGCGAAATTCATGTGCATGGATTCGTCACGAAACACCCAGTTCGTGCCAGCCGCTAGCCCGTTGAGCAGGCCTTTTGAGCGCAGGAAATACACGTAAGCGAACGCAGCGAAGAAAAAGAGCCCTTCAATGCAGGCTGCGAAGCAGATCAAGTTCATCAAGAAGCGTTTGCGATCTTTCACGCTGCTCAAGGGCTCATCGCCCACCACGTTCATCCAGCGAAAGCAAAACTCCGCTTTGGCCCTAATCGATGGGATGTTCTCGACTGCCGCGAACGCGGCGGCACGCTCCCGGTGATCTGGGATGTAGCAGTCAAGCAGGCTGAGGTAGAACTGCACGTGCAGTGCTTCTTCGTACAGCTGGCGCGACAGATACATGCGAGCTTCGGGCGAGTTGATGTGGCGGTAGAGGTTCAACACCAAGTTGTTGGCCACTATCGAGTCACCCGTCGCAAAGAAAGCCACTAGACGGCGCACTAGGTGTTTCTCTGCTGGCATCAGCCGACGCTCGAGGTCGACGATGTCATCTGAAAAGTCGATCTCGTCTACTGTCCAGGTGTTTTTTATGGCGTTGCGGTACATGTCAAAGAATTGCGGGTACCGCATGGGTCTCAGCGTCAGGTCAAATCCAGGATCAAGAATGTTGGAAGCTGAGAGGTCTAGCCCGGACCGGGGTGCGGCGGCACCTGTTGTTTTTGGTGTGATGCCGGCGGGTGGAGTTAGTTCCGCTCCCCGGTCCGGGAGATTGTCGAAGTCGTAGTCAAAGTCGGTGATGGCCATCAGTCGCAGGCCTCACAGTTCTGCGGGTTCTCAAGCGCACATAGCAGCGCTTCTTTGTCAATAACGACCTGCGGTGAGCCATTGGATGTGGCTTGACTGATGCGGGTTGCGGGACGTGACCGCAAGTAATAGGTCGTCTTGAGTCCCTGTTTCCAGGCGTACATGTACATGGAGGAGAGTTTCCCGATTGTGGGGGACTCCATGAAGAGGTTGAGAGACTGGCTCTGGTCGATGAAAGCGCCACGCTCTGCGGCCATCTCTAGGAGTGACCGCTGCGGGATCTCCCAGGCGGTGCGATAGATCGTCTGTAGGTCAACGGGGACACGATCCACGTTGCGGACAGAACCCTCGGCACGCTTGATGTCAGAAATCATCTGGGTATCCCAGAGCCCGAGTGCTTGCAGCTCAGACACCAAGTAGCGGTTGATCTGGAGAAATTCACCCGAAAGTGTCTCGCGTTTAAACAGATTTGAAACTTGAGGCTCAATGCACTCATAACACCCTGCGATTGCGGCAATGGTGGCAGTAGGAGCAATTGCGATCAGCAGCGAGTTGCGCAACCCGTGCTTAGCGACGCGCTGTCGTAGCGGTTCCCAGCGCTGCGGATCCGATGTCTGTACACCCCACAGATCAGGTTGAAGCGAGCCTGTAGCAGCGCGAGTCTCCTCAAAAGCCGGGTGGGCTCCGAATCTCTCCGCGAGTTCGCTTGATGCCCAGAGTGCGTTGAAGTAGATCTCCTCTGAAATGCGCCTACTCAATTGACGGGCCTGCGGCGAGTCAAACGGAAGCCGCAACTTAAAGAACACGTCCTGGAGGCCCATCATCCCAAGCCCGACAGGTCGCCACCTGTGGTTTGAAGACTGTGCTCGGTTGAGTGGATAGAAGTTGATGTCGATCACCCGATCAAGCAGGCTCACAACCTGGCGAACAACCTGCCCGAGATGCTCAAAGTCAATCAGTTCGGCCGGATCACGGCCAGAAATTCGTGAACCGCCAAGCCCTTCACGAACAAACTTGCCCACGTTAAGCGACCCAAGATTGCACACGGCTGTCTCATCGGAGCTCGTGACCTCCACAATCTCCGTGCATAGGTTCGAGAGATGAACGACGTTGCCGGGCTGACCTGTCTGGTTGCACTTGAGGTTGGAGGTGTCCTTAAACGTCATCCAGCCGTTGCCAGTCTCGGCAAGCGTGCGCATCATCCGCGTATAAAGCTGGCGTGCAGGCAATTGGCGAACGTAACGCTTCTCTGCCTCGGCCTTCTCATAAACGCGCCTGAACTGCTGGCCAAATAGATCACAGAGTTCAGGCACCTCTTTGGGATCAAAAAGGCTCCACTTCCAGTCTTTTTCGACCCGTTCCATAAACAAGTCAGGAACCCAGTTGGAAATGTTGATGTTATGAGTGCGGCGAGCGTGATCACCGGTGTTGTCACGCAACTCAAGGAACTGCTCAATGTCGGCATGCCAACACTCGAGATACACGCATGCGGCTCCCTTGCGCCGGCCCCCCTGATTGACAGCCGCCACAGAGGAGTCAAGTGTCTTGAGCCAAGGGACTATCCCGTTGGAGAGGCCGTTAGTGCCTCGTATCAATGATCCAGTAGCGCGGATGCGATGCCATGCCACTCCGATCCCGCCGGCGTATTTCGAGAGCCGGGCGATATCGGTGTAACGCTCGTAAATCCCTTCAAGCGAATCATCGGGCGAATCAAGCAGGTAGCAACTCGACATCTGCGGGTGTGTAGTGCCCGAGTTAAACAGCGTGGGACTCGACGGCAGATAGGCGAGCGACGACATCAGGTCGTAGAAATTGATTGCCTCGTCGGCATCAAGACTCAGTCCACAGGCAACCCTCAACATGAAATATTGCGGCGTCTCAATCACCAATCGCGTCTCGGGATGTCGCAGCAAGTAGCGGTCATAGACAGTGCGCAAGCCGAAGAACTCAAAGTTGCGGTCACGTCTCGGGTCGATCGCTGCATTAAAAGTGGGCGCATTGGCACGAACGAACTCGACCGTGCTGTCGGCAATCAACCCGTTACGCCACCCGGCTTCGATTGACTCCGAGAACCAGGGGATGTTCTGGCCGCGAACCTCTTTGTCGATGTAGGTCGACAGCATGCGAGCAGCGAGCTTTGAGTAATTTGGCTCTTCGGTGATGAGTCCAGCGGCAGTGCGGATGCTGAGTTCGTCAAGTTCGCGGGTTGTTGCGCCATCGGCAAGCGCCGAGATGGTTCGAGTGCTTACCGTGAGGGGGTCAAGCCCCCCAAGTCCTTCAGCGGCCCGAGCGACACTGTTGACGATTTTGTTGACATCAACGGGTTCGAGATCTCCGTTTCGTTTGCGCACCCTCATGGAGGGCCGCATGGTTGCCTCGGCGACGTTGGTCAACGATTCCTGGAGCATCGTCACTTCGGCGCATCTCCTTGTCTCTCCGTATATTTACAGGGCAGGGTGACTCTGCGAAGCAAGTACCGGTCACCCGCCCGACCGGTCAAATTACATTGCTGAAACTACACGCCTGTCAGATGAATGCAAGCCATGGTCGCACCGCACTAGCCTGACCTGCGGTTTCGTGCCTCCAGCGGGTGGCCAAGAGCTGTCTCGAGGCGACGAGCGAGGCTCAAGAGTGCGCTCCAGACCTTCATGCGGCAGCCGCAGTCACAGGCTTCGGAAATGCTCGCATCGGCGACTAAGTTGACGCAGCGTGGAAATCCTAGATGTGGATCTTGCTGCGTTCGAGCGTGGCGACCGGGCTCAACGTATAGCGGTCATTGACGGAGTCTTGCGAAGCCTCACGACAGGCTTCGTGTATGTGGCTCACGATCTCGGCGAGGGCCTCATTGATGACGCTTACGCACAACTAGAGGCGTTCTTCTCGCTTCCCGAGTCACGTAAGCGGCGGACAATCGTGCCAGGCGCCAACGGCGAGCGTGGCTACACGCCGCTGATGACGGAGACAGCCGCATCCTCTGAGGTGCCCGACTTCAAGGAGATGCTCAACTGGGGTGCTGCGGCACCAAAGGGGCATCCACTTCGTAAGCGCTTCCCGACCCGTTACGGCCCGCCCGTGCTACCCGAGGAGGATCTGCCAGGGATCACAGAGTTGCTGTTGCGGTTCCACGCAGGGGTGCTCGATGTTCAGCGTCGAGTGTTGCGTGTGATCGGCGCTGGCATCGGCGTGCATGAGCATTTCTTCGATTCGATGCTGCAGTATTCGCCCACGCTCACCCGGGCACTCCACTACCCGGCGATGCATCTTGCGCCGGGCGATGAATACATGTGGGCAGGCGAACACGGTGACATCAACCTCATCACGATGCTGCCACGCGCTACCGCTCCAGGTCTTCAGGTGCGCACAGAATCGGGCTGGGTGGACGCTCTCCCGCCAGCGGGTAGCGCCATTATCAACACTGGGATGATGCTTGAGCATCTGACCAACGGCATGATCCCTGCAGGAATCCATCGTGTTATGGCGGACACGAGTCAAGCAATTGACCGCTATTCAGTGGTGCAATTTGCCCATCCCACACATTGGACAATGTTGTCGCCGGTGCCTAGCTGTATTACAGACGACAATCCGCTGCAGTATTCCACGATTGCAGCAGGGGACAGGCTCGCACAGGTCGTTTGGGAGATCAATCTCGTAGAAGATGGCCGACGCTTAGACAACGACTAATCCGGGGGGATAGGCGCTTTGGCGTAGGGGAGATTTCTGCTAGGACTCCCGAGGTGGCTGCGGGATTAGGTTGCGAGGCCGGATGCCATCTCCTCGGGCGAGACATCGCGGACATGGGTAGCGATTGACCACTGATGTCCGAAGGGATCCTGGACGACACCGAAGCGATCGCCCCAGAACATGTCGGTTGCAGGCATGATGACCTCGGCACCCGCAGCCAAAGCTTGAGCGATCGCAGCGTCGCAGTCCTCCACATAGCGATGCATTGTCACCGTGGTCGAACCGAGTGCTGCTGGTGAAGACTCCTGGCCGGTCATTTCAGGAAAGTCATCGGAGAGGTACACCAGCGATCCACCGATCGACAACTCAGCGTGCACGAGCCGACCATCGGGGTGTGGCATGCGCGAGTGTTCAACGGCGTCAAAGGCCTTCTTGTAGAACTCGATGGCCTCGGCTGCACCCTTAATCGTCAAGTAACTGACAATGTAAGGACGGTCTCCAGGTATGGGATCAACTGCAGTCATGCCTCTCCTCCAATCTGACACGCGCCTTGTGAGCACCTCGAAATCTACGCCTTCGTTTCTCCCGTTGAGAGCAACAACGCACCGAGCAAACAGACGCGGCTGGCAATCGGGTGTGCAGGCTCACACTTCGAGGCACCCAACACTCAATCCCCCCAAGATTCAAGGCACGCAAAAGAGGTGGATTACGCTTGTGGCGAAACATGTGAAGGTAGATTCACTATGCCAAGAGTGCTGAGATCTTTAGACAGGATCGTCAAGACCGTCGTAGACATCGTTGCTCCCAAGAGGCCAGGCAAACCTGACGCCCACACTCGCCAACAAGAGGCCGCACAGCGCCGTTTGCAAGCATTGAACTATTCGTCAGTTAGTGCCGTGGGCGCGCTGAGGGACGTGGAATTCCTGGTTGAGAACGAGATCGATGCGGCAAACAAACCCATTGCTGCTGACCCAAAGCAGAAAGACTAGGCGCGACAGCAAATGTCTAGTGGTTCTCCTCAGAGAGCAGCCAGTCACGCATGCCCGGGTGTGCAAACTCGGCAATACCACGAGCCGATGACCGCAACATCCCTTTCGAGACAAGCCGAGACTTGATGGCGCTCGTCTGACTACTCGTCTTGCCTAGTCGTTTCGCTAGATCACCGACTCTGCTAGCGGATTGGTCGTCACACATCGCCCATAGCAGTGCCCGTTCTGAGTGGCTCAACCGTCTCCAGAGCGGGATCGCATTGTTGCGTAATGCAAGACGTTGAGCCTCAGAGACGCTCGCTTCAATGTTGCTGAGCGTGATGCGCGAGTCGCAGCCAATCCGGCTCCAACTCACATAGCCAATGAGTTGTGCCAGGTACGGATGGCCGTGACTCTCGGCAGTCGCGAACTCAAGGGCTTCTGGTTCAAACGCGGCACCGCCTGCATGGGCTGTGTCTGCAAGCAGGCTTGTGGTTGCCACAACGTCCAAGGCACTCAGCGTTATCGGCCAGCACCTTTGCAGGAAGGTGGGTGCTTCAGGGTGTTGCAGCGTGTCACCAAGCTTTGGTAGAGCGGCACCCAAGAAACCGACTGGTAGCCGCTCACCCCTTGTGACCTCCTGGATAACCGCACCAAATCGACGCAACTGATCCACGTCTGCGTTGTGCAACTCATCCAACATGATCACAATGCCCGTGCCTTGCTGCAGAAGCGCCTCGGCAGCCTCCCGGAGGAGTTGCCGTAGAGTCACGACCTGCAGTGCTTCTTCCTCGAGTGCTGGGACAGGCAGGTCATCCGGATTGTCCGTCGACCATGTAGCCGTGATGCTTCCAGCACTTGGTGAAGTCAGCCGCTTACGACGAGGCTTGGGTTCAACCAGCGCTTGCCACAGGCGCCGGACTTGCACGGTCAGGGGAGCAAGAAACTGCTTCCCGACCGTCTCAAACGCCACCAGCCAACCGATAGACCTCGCGCGGTCCTCGATCTCACGCAGTAGGACTGTCTTGCCCATGCCTCGCTCACCCATTACTAGGGTCGTCAAGGCGGGATGGCCGACAGGGCTCTGAATTGCGCCGAGGACTTCAGCTAGTTGCCGCTCGCGACCGGCAAGCACCTGTGGCAGATGCCCAAAAGTCGGTGTGAAAGGATTACTGCCAACCACCCAATCCACAGTAGTTGCTGGGTTTGCTGGTTCGTGCTGGGTTTGCTGGGATTGAGCCAGATTTCTGACGTGGCAGCTTGCTTGTCTAGCCGCGTGCGGCGGCAGTCTTGAGTGCTGGGGGCATAGTCGCTACGTGTAGGGCGACGGCGACTCAGTGGAACTTGAGATTAGGTGTTGGCGGGGGGATAGGTGGCAGCTCGTTGCGTGGCTGTCGAGTTTGAACTTGTGGGAGTTGTAGCCGGTCGGCACGTTGATCTCGCCTTGCAGGCCGACTGTTATCTCGACGGCTAGTACCTGTTCCGAGATGTAGTCACACCATGCGGCTATGGCTGCAGCGTGCTCAACCGATGAGTGCTCCACGATGACCTTGATCCGATCGGTGACGACAAAGCCGTCCTTGCGCCGGCAGTCTTGAATCGCGCGCACTACGTCACGAGCCCAACCCTCAGCCTCAAGCGCTGCAGTGACAGTTGTGTCCAGCACCACGACAGCATCAGCCGTCGGCAGGCTCGCCGCGGCACCATCACCCGACACCTCAACCGACAGATCGAAGCTGTCGGCATCGATCACATGACCACACGCCGTTGCGGTGCCGTCATCGTTCAATCGCCAATCACCGGTTCGCACAGCCCGGAACACATCTTGCACCGACCGCCCCATCCGTGGGCCAAGAACCCCGCCCTTGGGTCGCAACACCATCGAAGCGTGCGAGCTGAGGTCATCTGCTAACTCCACCGACTTCACATTGATCTCTTCCGCCAGCAGATCCGCCAACGAGGCAAGATCCTCCGCACCCGCGCCAGCAACGATCGCCTTCGCCAGAGGCAGTCGGACCCGCAATCCGGCGTCCTCACGCACCCGCAAGCCAGCCGTAACTGCGCTACGCAAACGCTCCATGCGAGCCACGAGTTGATCATCGCGAGGCAGCCCCTCGGCATCCGGGTCGGGCCAATCAGCGAGATGAACCGAGGCGCCACCCGTCAGACCGCCATGAATCTCCTCGCTAATCATCGGCAAGAACGGTGCCGCCACTCTCGTCAGCGTGGTCAGCACCACAAACAAGGTGTCGAAGGCAGCCTTGTCGGTGGCACCTCCACCAGCGTTCCAGAAGCGGTCACGTGACCGTCTGATGTACCAGTTGTTCAACGCATCAATGAACAAGGCGATCTCGGCGGCCGCCCCAGGAAGGTCGTAGTGCTCCATCCTGTCGGTCGTGGCCTCAACCAGCGTCCGTGTACGTGCCAGCACATAGCGATCCAACACGTCAGCGCTGACTGTGCGCGCCTGCGCCCGGTAGCCCTCGGCGTTCGCATATAGCGTGAAGAAGGAGTACGCATTCCAGATCGGTAGCAGGATCTGGCGGGTCACCTCGTCAATGCCCTCGTCGCTGACCCTCAAATCCCCGCCACGCAGGACGTTTGCAGCGTTCAGATACCAGCGCATGGCATCGGCGCCCTGATTGTTGAATACCTCAGTGGGCTCGGTGTAGTTGCGCAGTTTCTTCGAGAGCTTGTTGCCGTCAGCCGCGAGCAGGATGCCGTGACAGATCACGTTCGAGAATGCAGGCCGGTCAAATAACGCCCCCGCGAGAACGTGAAGGGTGTAGAACCAACCCCGAGTCTGGTTGATGTACTCGACGATGAAGTCCGCGGGAAAGTGGCTCTCGAACCAGTCGCGGTTCTCGAAGGGATAGTGAACCTGGGCGTAAGGCATCGAACCCGACTCGAACCAGCAGTCAAGCACCTCGGGCACCCGCCGCATCATCGAGCGGCCCGTCGGATCATCCGGGTTGGGCCGTGTGAGTTCGTCAATATAAGGCCGGTGCAGGTCGGTCGGCCGCACCCCAAAGTCACGCTCTAGCTCGTCTATCGAGCCGTATACATCGATTCGGGGGTAAGCCGGGTCATCGCTGCGCCACACGGGAATGGGCGATCCCCAGAAGCGGTTGCGGCTAATCGACCAGTCCCGGGCACCCTCAAGCCACATCCCGAACCGGCCGTCACGCACATGGGACGGCACCCAGTTGATCTCAGCATTGAGTTCCAGGAGCCGGTCGCGAATAGCGGTGACTTCCACGTACCAACTGTTGATCGCCTTGTAGATGATCGGCGTGTCGGTGCGCCAGCAGAACGGATAGTTGTGCTCGTAGCTGTCGTGGCGGATCACCCGACCCTGAGCCTTGAGGTGCCGGATGATGTGCGGGTTGGCATCGAAGACGTTGAGGCCAGCCCAGTTGGCAACAGGTTTGGTGAAGCGTCCCCGGTCATCTACCGGCACGGCATCTGCGATAGCTATGCCGTTTGCTTCACACACCTCCTGGTCTTCGGCACCGAACCCAGGTGCCATATGAACGATGCCAGTTCCCTCGGAGGTGTCAACGAAATCAGCCCCGAGCACCCGAAACGCATCGCTGCGATGAGCGAAGTAGTCAAACAGAGGCCTATAGGTGCGGCCAACTAGCTGGGATCCCGCGACAGTGCCCCAACGACGAGCGTTTGCAAGTTGGTTCTCGTACTTGCCGACTGTGGCCTCGGCGAGAACGAAATACTCACCGTCTTCTTCCATCACGGCAAGGTCAATGTCTGGGCCGACTGCGACAGCCAGGTTCGAAGGAAGCGTCCAAGGTGTGGTTGTCCAGGCGAGCAGTTTCATGGGCCCCGGATCGCCGGGCTGTGGATCAAGATCAAAGGCGACGGTGATCGCGGGGTCTTGGCGTGGACGTGTGGCGTCGTCGAGGCGGATTTCAAAGTTTGAGAGCGGTGTCTCCGCACCCCACGAATAAGGCATAACCCGGTATGCCTCATAGATCAGACCTTTGCGATACAACTCCGCGAACGCCCACATGACCGACTCCATGTAGGGCAGATCCATGGTCTTGTAGTCGTTGCGGAAGTCCACCCAGCGGGCTTGGCGAGTGACAGTTTCTTCCCACTCACGTGTGTAGCGCAATACGGATTCTCGGCAGTGCGCATTGAAGTTGGCGATGCCATATTGCTCAATCGCCGCCCGGCCTGAGACGCCAAGTTCGCGCTCAGTCTCCATCTCCGCCGGTAACCCGTGACAGTCCCACCCAAAGCGGCGCTCAACACGGTTTCCACGCATGGTCTGATATCTCGGGACAACATCTTTGACATAGCCGGTAAGCAAGTGACCGTGATGAGGTAAGCCATTGGCGAACGGCGGACCGTCATAAAAGACCCAGTCGCGTTCGTGGGGTCGTGCATCCACTGACTTCTCGAACGTTTGGTTGTTATGCCAACTCTTCAGCACCTTTTGCTCAATGGCAGCAAAGTCGGGTTTGGTTACCTTCGGATAAGGCCCATCGTCAGCGCCCGTCATCACTCGCGGAGGCTACCGGCAACCATCCGGCAACTTCCCGGCGGCGACCTTGCTGCTACGTGGGCCCTGACTTGTCCGGATGCTCAACCTAGATTTGCGGTCGGTAGCGACCTAAACTGCCTGCAGTCGCTGCAGTTGAGACAAGCCTGGAGTTCGTGTCCAGATTGTCTTAGCTGGGCTTTGGCCAATCTGTGAGTTGTGGTGACTTTGTCTTTGGGCCAACAGTGACTGTTGCGGGAGTGTGAAATCTTGTCTCCCGTAAGGAGGGTCGGCTGTTGGCATCGACCGGTGATTCACTGTTTTCTCGTTACCGCCGAGGAGAAACACCGCTTGCAGAGCCGAACCTCGCTTGGAACACCTACGGCAAGGGCATTGAAGGCATTGGACGCGATGGATGTCCTGAAGCTACCGACGTGCCTGCTCCGGCAGCCGATCAGATGCTGGTTCGGATTGATGCCGTCGGGCTGTGTTTCTCTGATGTGAAGCTGATCCGACTTGGTGGCGATCATCCCAAGCTCTATGGCCGTGACCTTGCGGTTGACCCGATTCGGCTTGGCCACGAAGCAGCGGTAACCGTCATTGATGTTGGCGAAGACCTTGAGTCGACGTATCACCCAGGTGACCGCCTCGCCATTCAGCCTGACATTTACGTAGACGGCCATGCTACGTCATATGGCTACACAATTCCGGGTGGCCTGATCCAGCATCATCTGATCGGCCCTGAGGTTCTTGACGCCGACCACGGTGCTTATGTCATTGGGGTTGACGACGGGGTCGGTTACGCAGCTGCCGCCTTGTCGGAGCCATGGGCCTGTGTTGAGGCCGCTTACACACAGCGTCGACGCCTTTGGCCTTTGGAAGGCGGCAAGGTTTGGATCCTTGGTCACCGCGCCGATGAGCGTGACTATGACTTCGGCGATGTGCTTCGCAACGCTGCGCTGGCGGTGACGACAGATCTGTCGCGCTCTATCCAGGCGACCGTGCAATCAGCGTGCGGGCCGGGCACTGTCGTTGAGGAAGCCGATGGTGTGACGCCGTCCGGCTATGGCCCGTTGTCGGAGCAATACACACGAGGTCAAGGCTTCGACGACATCATCATCCTTGATCCACATTCCGCTGCCCGACTCAGCGCCGCGGCTCCACAGATTGCATTTCGAGGCACGCTAAACCTGGTCGGTGAACGTCCCCTAGACGGTCTGGCCGAGATTGACTTCGGCCGGATTCACTACGACTACACCGCTTATGTCGGCACGCGTGGCCCCGATGTTGGCGCGGCGTATGGCGAGTCTCGCAACCGCTGCGAACTCCGCCCCGGAGGTGTTGCTGTTTTTGTTGGTGCGGGCGGGCCCATGGGACAGATGCACATACAGCGTGCAATCCAGAAGACTGATGGCCCGTCAGCAATCATCGGCATCGACCCCGATAGTGGCCGTCTTGATGCCCTTGAAGCCGCGCTCGGTTCGCTTGCCAAAGAGGCGGACAGAGAGCTCGTGCTGATGATGTGATTGTGACGGTTCCAGTGGCGTCAGTAATGGCAGGCGCTGCTCGTTTGCTGCGAACTGATGGAATGCTGGTGTTCTTTGCTGGTGTTGCGAACGGCACGATGGGCCCACTTGAGATGAGTCATGTGTATCTCGGCAACGCTCAATACACAGGAACTTCTGGTTCAACAATTGCAGATCAAGCACTTGTGCTACGCCAGGCTGCAGAGGGCAGCCTGGCTCCTGCTCTCAATGTTGCCGCGATCGGTGGAATAAATGCTGGCCGTGATGGTGTGCAAGCCATGCTTGAGGGACGCTTCGCGGGAAAGATTGTTATCTTCCCTCAAGTCACTGACGTTCCTTTGATGGGCTTAGACGAACTAGCAGCACAACTCCCCGATGTCGGTGAGGCACTAGGTGAGAGTCAACAGTGGACAACCGAAGCCGAAAGAGTCCTGATCGAGAATTACGGCGGCGGCGCTGAGACGATAAGCGACACGTGATCACAACGCTCACGCCTAACCCCAGCTTTGACCCTGACGCTCAAGGTCAAACACTTGAAGCATGGCAGGGTTACACGAGCGGTTGGATCGACTTTTGAGTGCGCCGGCAAGGGGATTAACGTCACCCGCGCATTAGGTGTCAATGGCTACCGCACGAACGCTGTATTGCCTGCTGGGATCACTGACACCGAAGACTTCTCCGCAGCGATTTCGCGAGACGGAGGCACAGTTAGAGCGGTTCCTATAGGAAGTAAGATCCGCACAAACGTGACTGTCATTGAACCCGATGGCACAACCACGAAAATCAACACATCAGGCCCCACCCTCACAGACGATGAGTGCGACCAACTCGTATCACAAGCAGTTGAGACTTCGGAAGGCTCTCGCTGGTTGGTCGCAAGCGGCAGCCTGCCTCCAGGAGCTCCGACCGACCTTTACGTGCGTCTGGCTGCATCAATGCCAACGTCAGTTGAGCGTCTAGTAGTCGATACAAGTGGCGAAGCACTAGCTGCGATGAGAGGCGTCTGCTGCGCAGCCGTCAAGCCGAACCTTGCCGAGTTGGCTGGCATTACTAACGGCCCGCTTGACACCATGGGTGATGTGATTAGGGCGGCCGAGTGTCTACGAGCATCTGGCTGGGCATCGGTGTTAGTGAGCCTTGGCCGTGCCGGGGCAGTACTTGTAGCTGACGATGTCTGCTACGGAACTGTTGGTGTAACCCCTGCACGCAACACCACAGGAGCAGGCGACGCTCTGCTGGCCGGATTCGTGGCTGCCGGAGGTAGAGCAAGCGAAGCTCTAGCAGAGGGGTTGGCTTGGGCGAGAGCAGCGATCAGTTCACCTGAAACCGTTGGCCGCCCTGTGACAGACAATGACCGTGGCGCTGTGATGATCACATCGCAACTGCAGTTTGATGCTGCTCTGGGGAGTCTAATGTGAGTCCGAGACCTAATCTCAGCGCGCAACCCGAAAGGCACAAAGGCTTTCCGGTACGTATCGGAGTGCTTTTCTCTCAAGGATTGGCCGGTTACAAGCGTGGATTCTTCCCGTTAACGGCGGCGGGTGCGTTCACCTTCTTCGTATACGGCCTCTTTCGTTTCGCTGCTGCCAATACGGACAATTTCGTACAGTCACTTGCCATTGACCTGGTAGGACTTGTTTTGGCTGGTACGGCTGCGCTTCCCTAGTTCTCATACGCCATTGATGCTTCTCGTGATGAACTGATAGATATCACAGCACCGTTTCGCGATGTCACACTCTTTGTTGCCCAGTTCGTGTGTGCGTTCTGGTTCTGGGCGGCGTTCTTCCTTGGTCTCCGTTATCTCTGGGGAATCCCTTCGCTGCTCGCCTTTCTCTTCTATGGCTTTTATGGGTACGTAGTCGCTGATCGCACGGCACGGGGCGGGCTGCGAGCACTTGGTACTAGCGTCCGCCTAGGCCACAAACGCCGCATCGCTTTGTTTGCTATCCCCACTCTCTTTTGTGTGTTTAACTTTGTCGCGGCGCTCCCACTCGGTTACGGCGGCGGCGTAAATAGCTTCACGATCGCGCTGACTCTCGTTGCACTGCTGGTGACTTCAAGCATCACGATGGTGTCAGGTGCTTACCTCTATGACGTCCTTTACTCACAGTTAGACGAACAATGACTCTCGACTCAAATGCTTCCGAGCTGCTGGTCTCTGGCACTCCCGCTTCTGGGGGTGTGGCAATCGGCCCTAGCCTTGTCATTGATGACTCAAGCGTCGTCGTCGCAGATGTTGATGACCCAGCCGCGGCCTTCTCGGCTGCCATGGCAAACGTCAGCGAACAACTGCGGTCGCTGTCTGACAATGCCCGCAACGCGGGGCGCATAGAAGCGTCTGACGTTCTCGACGCCCAGGCGCTGATGGCTCAAGATCCAATGCTCTCAGACGCGGTACTCGCAGCGCTTGGTGCAGGCGAGAGCCTCGAGGCCGCTCTCGATCAGGCCAGCGAGCAGATATCGAGCTTCTTCGCCGCCATTGACGACCCATACATTGTGGCCCGAGCATCAGATGTCGTCGAGGTGACCGATCGGGTACGCAAGCACCTCGCAGGGGTTGATGCAGGAAGTCTGAGTGGGCTTGAAGTCCCTTCGGTGCTGGTTGCAGAGACGATTACCGCCGCTGATGCTGCCGAACTTGATCCCGCACTCGTGCTTGGTTTCATCACGGAGGCGGGAGGCCCCACCAGCCACGTCGCCATCATTGCCCGGTCGCTCGGTGTCGCTGCCGTAGTAGGCGCCAAGGGAGTCGTTGCGAGTACCCGTACGGAAGACATTGTTGCTCTCGACGGCGGCACTGGTGATGTGGCGATCCGCCCATCCGAGAGCACCACTGCGGACTTCGTTGAACGCCGCGAGCGAGCCGAGGCCGAAGCCCTGGCCGCTGAGCGATTCCGGGGAGTCAGCGTCTCGTTGGGGGAACGCAAGATCAAGGTGTCCGCAAACGTTGGATCCCGCGAGGACATTGAGCAAGCGGTCGAGGTCGCTGCAGAAGGCATCGGCCTCATCCGCACAGAGTTCTTGTTTCTGGACAGAGCCGACGCACCTACCGAGGACGAGCAATTCGATTTCTACTCGTTTGCGGCCTCATCGTTCGGCGACCCGGTTGTTATCCGCACCTTCGACATTGGAGGCGATAAGCCCGCGCCGTATCTCGACGTGTCGGAGGAGGAAAACCCGTTCCTAGGTGTGCGGGGTGCTCGCCTCTACGGCCAGTGCGACGAGCTATTTGAGAGCCAGATCCGGGCAATGTTGCGGGCTGCGGTGTCGGGCCAAGTTTGGGTAATGCTGCCGATGATCTCAGCCGTTGAAGAGGTCATCGAGATCCGTCGGCGGATCAATGAGATTGTCGAGCAGCTCAAAGCCGAGGGTGTGCCTCACTCGGTGCCTCCAATTGGTGCGATGGTCGAGGTTCCCTCGGTCGCGTTGATCGCCGACTCGGTGGCACAACATGTCGACTTCTTCTCGATCGGCACCAACGACCTCACGCAATACACCTTGGCTGCAGACCGCACCAACGGGCAGCTCGACAGTTTCCAGGATCCGCTGCATCCAGCTGTGCTCGCGCTTTGCAAGCTGACGGTGGAAGCGGCGCAGCGGCATGGGATTACCGCTTCGGTGTGTGGCCTCGCGGCGGCTGATCCGCTAGGTGCTGTCGTGCTTACAGCCATGGGTGTCGACGCGCTCTCGGTGAGTGCGAGCAGTGTGAACCCCATCAAGTCGGTTGTGGCTTCGATCAACGAGGCCGCTGCACTCTCAATGGTCGAAGCAGCGCTTGGCGCCCCAACAGCTGCCGAAGTGCGCCAGCTAGTCGACGGTGTGGTTGGGAAGGAATAAGTGACCACTCTGTTCGACACCCGGGTTGTTCGCATCACCCGCTGGCTACTAGCGCAGGAGAAACCTCGCAGCACAGCAGCGGTTGCCGCCGATCTTGGCCTTAGTCAGCGTGTGGTGCGCTACCGGCTCGATCATGTTGAGCGTTATCTGCGCTCTTGTGGTGCCGAACTGGTCCGGCGCCGGGGCCTGGGTCTTGTGGTTGAAGCAACCAACGAGACCCGCACTCAGATTGCTGACGATCTGGTATCGCTCTCGGGTGTGCCGCGGGTCTACACACCCAAGGAGCGGGGACGCATCCTGCTTGCTGCTTTGCTGTGGTCAGCGCCGAAGGTGGTTTCGTTAGACGAGTTGCGCCACGAGATCGGGGTTTCAAAGACCTCAGCCCGTCGTGATCTTCAAGCATGTGAACCGTGGCTTGAGCGCAACGGGCTGCCGCTTGTTCGGCGTCCGGGTCAGGGCATCTCAGTTGCCGGCTCTGAGAGACGCATCCGGCAGGTGATTGTGCAGTTAATCCTAGAAGCCATTCCCGAAGAGGTATTGCGGGAGCAATTTGCCGACGATCTAGTGGCTTGTGAGCAGTCGGCTGTGCGCGTCCCAGTAGGACTGCGTGAGCGCATCTTCGCCTTACCACTCTCAGAAACGTCGCGGATTGTGAGATCTAGTGCCCTCGGTAGAGCTCTCGCATCGGGCCAAAGCGATGTTGTCTTTGCACTGTTTCTGGCCTGTCTTCCAATCAACCCCGTCTGGATATGACGTTGGGTATGTCTATGACCGGCTCAGCGTCATGCCATCAGACGACTGAAAGCGGAGCTAGGTGATGCAACGAGAAGTCGTCATAACTAACGGCTATGGACTTCATGCTCGACCTGCAGCGTTGCTGGTCGAGAAAATGAAGTCCTTTGATGCCAGTGTTCAGATAACGGTTGGTCAAGAGTCGGCTAACGCAGCCAGCATCATGGGCCTGCTCGTGCTCGGCGCATCTACTGGTGACCGCGCCAGCATTGTTGCTGAGGGCGCCGAAGCCGGGGCTGCTCTGGATGCTGTTGTAGAAATCCTGACAATGGAGGAGTGAAGTGGCTCGCTTGGATCACGACGCCTTAGTCGCAGCCGTATCGTCGTCCGTGAATGCTTCACCGGACACTTCCGGAGTTGCCGATCTCGTGTTTGAGAGAGGCTCAATTGTTGTTGCAGCAACGATTCGCGACCTTAAGCCAGCGTTTAAGAGGGCCAAGAAGATCAAGGGCTATCGCTGGGTTGCGATCAACCGCCAGGACCTATTCGGAGCGAACCCGCTCTCTATTGGTTCCAAGGTCGGCATCCTGACGGCCGATGGCAGCATCCTCAAGAACGCCGACGCCATGCGCAAGAAGGTCAAGTAGAGCTACGTCTCGAACTCACACATAAGTGCTGGCACTCGCGGTTACCATCTGCGAAGATCAAGTGTGAATCGAAACGCATTTCAAGAGCTATTCAGCCTGAATGGGCGAGTCGCCATTGTCACAGGCGGCACCCGCGGGATCGGTCTCTCCATTGCAGAGGGGTTTGCATGTGCAGGGGCTTCGGTTGTCGTTGCGTCTCGAAAGGCGCAAGCGTGTGCCGCGGCTGAACGCCGCCTCACCGATGAGGGGTTTGGCGCCTTAGGTGTAGCGACTCACATGGGGGATTCTTCTTCTGTTGAATCGCTGGTTGAACGAACCATGCAGCGGTTTGGTGCGGTTGACATTGTTGTCAACAATGCCGCTAATGCTCTGGCTCAACCAATTGGAGCCCAGACTGAGGCGGCCTGGCAAAAGTCGTTTGAGGTGAACTTGCGAGGGCCGGCGCTGCTGACACAGACCTGCCTGCCACAACTAAAGGCAAGTAGTCACGCTTCGATTATCAACGTAATCAGCGTTGGTGCGTTTATGTTCTCTCGTGGCTTCTCGATCTATGGTGCCATGAAGGCTGCATTGCTGTCATACACGAGGGCAGCAGCTGGAGAGCTAGCGCCTCACGGCATCCGGGTAAACGCACTAGCACCTGGTCCTGTGGATACCGCAATGGTTCGCAATCAGGGTCCAGACGCAGCAGAGTCAATGGGTAGAGCAACCCTGCTGCAACGGATTGCTCATCCCGATGAGATGGTCGGTGCCGCTTTGCTTCTGGCTAGTGACGCTGGCAGTTTCATCACTGGTCAGGTCATTGTTGCCGACGGAGGACTCCACCCTCATTAGCGAAGGGTGCCGCGGTTGCGGTGACTAAACGCGGCCCTTCACGCCGCTGCAGCCTTTGGCATGTGAGCCGAGAACACGAAGAACACGTGGCAGCGGTTGAGATCAGTCGCTACGTTCTCTTCTTGCCTTTCTTGGTCTTGGCACCAGAGCCGCCATCCCCGCGCAGTTGATTTAGTGCCTCGACGGCTTCGCGATACTTAGTCTCCGCCGCGGTCAAATCAGCCGAGGAAGTCTTGCGATTGTTTAGCTTGCGAACCGTTGCCGCAGCCTCGCTCTTGACTCTTTCAGCTTTGCGGATGGCTTGCTCGTGAGCCCTCTGCTCACGGTCGGCAACGAGGTACGTGTTGTACAGAGTTAAGGCGGCAGCCGTCTCTTCATCAATCACCAGCGGTCTGTCAAATGCTGACGGTCGTTGGCGGCGGGTCGCTGAGCGATTTGTCGCAACTCGCTTGCGACGGCTGTGTTTGGGGCTTGCTGAGGCCTTGGGCATCAACAGGCTAGGGTAACTCGTCGGGCCACATCGCCAAACGGAAGCAGCAACATGGGTGACACGATCATCACGTTCCGAGACGTCTACAAGATCTTTGGACCGCAGCCTCGCGGTAGGGCATTTGAGTTGGCACGGGCCGGAGTTCCCAAGAAAGAGGTTCAGCGCCTTACCGGACACGTTGTCGGCATCACGCAGGTGAACTTTGAGGTTGAGCGCGGCGAGATCTTCGTTGTGATGGGACTCTCGGGTTCTGGCAAATCAACCGCAATACGTATGGTCAACAAGCTTTACGACGTGACTCACGGTGAAGTCTGGGTTGATGACGTTGATGTGCAGAAGCTTGATGGGTCGAAACTGCAGGCTTACCGGCGCGAGAAGATGGGAATGGTCTTCCAGCATTTCGCTCTGTTCCCGCATCGCAGCGTGATTGACAATGTTGGCTATGGCTTGAAGGTTCAGAAGGTCAATCGTGATGAGCGTAACCAGGCATCTATGCGAGCTCTTGCGCTTGTTGGATTGGCGCCGTTTGCTGATCACCGTCCCGCGCAACTCTCTGGTGGAATGCAACAGCGAGTTGGTCTCGCTCGAGCGCTTGCTTCCGATCCAGACATCTTGTTAATGGATGAAGCATTTTCGGCTCTTGATCCTCTGATTCGACGCCAGATGCAAGATGAATTGATGGAAATCCAGTCAAGGGTTCACAAGACAATTTTGTTCATTACCCACGACCTGAACGAGGCACTGCGCATCGGTGACCGTGTTTGCATCATGAAAGATGGCGCGGTGGTTCAGATTGGCACTCCCGAGGAGATTCTCACGGAGCCAGCGACCGGATATGTGGCTGAATTCGTGCAGGATGTTGATCAGGGCCGTGTCATCAAGGTGCATGAAGTGATGGCAGAGCCGGCGCCGATCGCTCGCAACACTTCGCTGTCGGCTGCGCTCACGCAGATGGATGACGTGATGGGCAAGTTCTGTTGCGACGAAGCTGGTCGCCCGTCTGCTTTGTTGACGGCTCCCGATGGCCTGCGTGTCCAATCGATGGGGTCAGACGATCTTGAACCCGCCCTCCGCACAGACTTCGACAAGTGCAACCCCGACGACACGCTCAACGAGGTATATGCGAGGGCTGGTCGCGGCTTGTCAATAGCGGTAGTCGACGACGATGGAAAGCTCGTTGGCAACCTTGATCCCCGCCTGATCATGGAAGAGATGGGCAGAGTCGAACAACTCATAGACGGCTTCGAGCGGGAGGTGTTCATGTGAGCACTTCAACTGGACTTACAGCAATCTTCGCTCAAGCGAACGGCGAAGAGTACCAAGGCCACTTTGTCGACCAATTCGTAGACGCAGTAACCGCCCCCGAAGCCGGCGACCGACTGGTTGATTGGCTCCGAGTCGGCATCGAGTGGCTCGTGATCATTGCCATGATCGTGATTCCTCTTGCGCTGATAGTCGGTGGGATTCGTTCTCGTCGGTACAACCTGGCTGGCGGTGGCCTCATAGCGCTGGTTGCGATGTGGTGGTATCGGAGTCGCCCCACAGAGATAGTCAGTTCCGGCACGACGACGTTCACCGACGAAAACGGCGACACATTCGAGTGTCTCAACGCAACGGTTGACGCTGACGGTGAACTGATCGAGTGCAGTTCGGGCCTCATCGCCCAGATACGTCAGAATACCGTTCTGGACCTTTGGCAAATCCCTGTCGGAAGCTGGGTTGAGCAGACGGTCTATTGGGTTGAAAACAATCTCAAAGAGACACTTGAAGTAATAAAGTGGCCGTTCGCAAGACTCTTGGAACTTATTGTCGACGACTGGCTTGCGGGCATGTCGTGGTTGACTGTTTGTATTGCAGTGTTCTTTCTGGGTTGGGCACTGCGAAATCTGCAGGTGGGTGTCTTGTCCTTCGTGGGTCTGCTCATTTGTGCATTGCTTGGCGAGGACTACTGGAAAGAGACTGTTCTAACCATCGGATTCATCGGCGTAGCGGTGTTGCTCTGTGTCATCGTTGGTATCCCGATAGGAGTCCTGTGTGGGCGTGTGGATGGTGCATGGCAAGTAGTCCGACCAGTGCTGGATGCAATGCAGGTCGTCCACTCGTTCGTTTACATGCTTCCGTTCATCTTCTTCTTCGGAATCGGCTTCGTGTCGGCAACCATGGTGACGATGACCTTTGCGCTTCCCCCACTAATTCGACTTACGAACCTCGGTATACGGCAAGTGCCCGAGGACGTGGTAGAAGCGGCCCGAGCTTACGGAGCCCCCGAGAGGCGGGTGCTGTTTGATGTGCAGCTTCCACTCGCTCGCCCGGCCATAATGACCGGCCTCAATCAGACGCTCTTGCTCTCCATCTCGATGCTGGGTATTGCCGCCATTATGGGAGCAGGGGGCCTAGGCCGACTGCTCTATCAGGGCATTCAGAATCAGGACATCGCCCTTGGCGGATCAGGGGGACTGGCATTCTTCCTTGTTGCCGTTGTCTTGGATCGCATTAGTCAGACTGACGCCGACTCCTCAAATCTGTTCTCACGAATCGGAAAGGCATGGGCTAATCGACGGACACCCGAGAAGCTATTGGAAGAGGCACAGGCTGCTGCTGATGACAAGGTAGCCAAGCTCGCCGCAACACCAGAAGTGCCTGATGAGCCTTTTGTCGCTGCTTCAGCAGCCGAGCGTCGGTCGGTGCTTGCTGTAGGTATCGGCGGCTTGTTGATGCTGGTATCGCTGCTGTTGCCGTGGAGTCAACACTCCGGCCGAATCTCGTCGTACTCTCGAAGCTCAGATCTTGATCTAGCGTCGGCCAGCTTCAATGGTGTTTCTGCGTCCGGCGGGTCGTGGTTCGGGATATTCATGGCCATAACGGCCGCGGTTGTAATTGTTGCGGCAGGCAAGACCTTGTGGCGTCCTGGTGAAGGATCCACGTGGTTCTCGGTACACGGTACGGTCCTTCTATCGATGGCATCTCTCGGTTCGGGACTTGCCTTCCTGCTTGCTAGTCCGCCCGACGATGTTGTGCGTCACTCGGTGGGTATCGGTGCCGTGATAGCAGTGCTTGGCGGTGTGATCGCCGCCGCGGGTTCCGTGGCCTGGTTGTGGAAGGCGCCGATGTCCGCTCGCCGACCCTTGACATCTCGAATCGGTTGGGGCCGGATGGTCGGTTGTGTGTTCGCGCTCTTACTGCTAGTCATCGGCGGGTTCTCGGGCTGGAGCTTCGACAACCGTGCTGGCACAGTGTTCACCCCCGAGATAGAGGCGGCACTCGCAGAAATAGAGGCGGAAGCAGCGGCCAAGGCTGAACTGGCTCGAGAGTTTGACGCTGCGGCCGATGAGGCGGAGGAAGCCGGTGACTTGGCTAGCGCTCAGGAGTTGCGTTCCGCAGCTATAGAGGCAAAGGCCGAGGAAGGGGTCTTGGCTGCAGACTGGTCTGCCAAATGGGCCGAAGTTTCGCGGATCGACGTAGTTACGGATGGCTTTAGTCAAAAGGGTACCGGCCTGGCAGTTTGGACGCTTATCGGTGGTGTCATTGCGCTAGGGCTTGCACTCCCGGCTATCGGAGTATTCGGCATTGGCGAGAGTCTCCGATATCGGTGGAGCACGCTCGTAGGTGGCGTGGGTCTAGCAATTGCGATGGTCCCGATCGGATGGATCGCGGCAACCGTTCGCGTCGCTCACCCCAATTATGTCGTCGGTGTTGGCGTTGTATTCGTGCTCGCAGCAGGTGGGACAATCTTGGCCTCAAGCAGGTCAACGCTCGCCGAGTTTGAGCGAGATAAGTCCTATGACGACTTGTCCTCTCACTCTCAGACGAATCAGGACGAGCCTGCAAGTGCAGCTTTGGAGATTGAAATTGAGAAAGAAAAGTTCATGCCCCGCCCTGGCGTGGGCTGATGTCACTCTCATAAGCGGCGAGTAGCGAACGGGCGCTAACCTGTTTCGCGCCGCCGGGCAGCCAAGCCCGGTTGAAATGGCAATAGCGAATCCCTAGGAGGGAACAAATGAAGAAAAGACAGGTGAGCGTGTGGCTCGCGCTGCTTGCAGCCTTCGCCCTCGTTGCTGCATCGTGCGGCGATGACGAGGAAGAAACAGCGGTTGAACCAGCCGAGTCAAGCGCTGCCGAGACAGATATGCCTGCCGACGACGAGGGCATGGACGAAGGCATGCATGAAGACGAAGACGACATGCATGAAGAGGAGATGGCTCCCGAAGACGACATGCATGAAGACGAAGACGACATGCATGAAGAGGAGATGGCTCCCGAAGACGACATGCATGAAGACGAAGACGACATGCATGAAGAGGAGATGATGGCTCTCCCGGGTGAGGGTGTCAACGTCCTGGCTGGGCGTGCCAATTGGTCGTCGGGCTACTTCCAGGCAGAGCTCTATAAGCAACTCCTCGAAGAGTTGGGTTACTCTGTTTCGGATCCAGCTGAAATTGAATTGGGCCCAAATAACGGTTATATCGCTATGGCTCAGGGCGAGATGGACTACTGGCCGAACAGTTGGTATCCGGGTCACCTGGCCTGGCTAGCTGGAGAGTTGCCTGATGGTTCGCTAGTTGGTGATCATGTGACCATTATCGGTGAAGAGATGATTGCTGGCGGGTTGCAGGGATTCCTAGTGACTAAGTCATTTGCCGACGAGTTTGGCGTTTACACCATGGACGCACTTAACAGCAACGAAGCGGCACTTGCTGCTTTTGATGCTACGGACTCAAATCCAGGCAACGGTATTGCCGACATCTTTGGCTGTCCCGAAGATTGGACATGTGACAACATCATCGAGAACCAGATCGCGTTCAGCGGCTGGGACAACCTCGCGCAGACTAAAGCTGGCTATGACGCCATGTTTGCGCAGGCCGTTGACAACGTCAATGAGGGTGTCCCGATGGTGATCTACACGTGGACGCCAACGGCTTACATCACTCAATTGCGCCCCGGTGACAATGTCTATTGGATGGGTGTGGACGACATCCTTGATGACTCGAATCCGGCGAACCAGGATGGCGGTGAGGAACACAGCCAGCGCGGTACTGATGGCACAGGTGGCTTTGCGTCAATCGGAGCAGATCAGTGTCCATCTGCTGCTGATCAGGAGAGCGGAAGGTGCAAGATTGGTTGGGTCGCTGCCGACATTCTCGTGACGGCGAACAACGACTTCCTCGCGGCAAATCCGGCTGCAGGTGCACTCTTTGAGGCCGTAAGGCTGTCTGTGATCGATGTGTCACTCGCAAACGTTGCGATGGGTGAGGGCGAGAGCCCCACTGATCTGGCTACTCAATGGATAGCCGACAATCGCGATCTTGCCGATGAGTGGGTCGCAGCGGGAATGGCAGCAGGCTAGCTAGCCAGTCCTAGTCGGGCCTGGCCTCAGTTGCCAGGCTCCCAACTTAGATCCGAGCATGGGGCGGGGCCTGTGAGGCCCCGCCCTCTCGCGTCCTCTCCCAAAACAGATGCAAACAGATGTATCGATTGGGCGCCAAAAGAAAGAAAGCTGGATTGGCGCCGAGATAGGCACGCCCCGTCAGGTTGGTCTTGTTGCTGTTCCGACGGCTATGACGCGCTCAATGCTGTTGCGAGCCATCGACTCACCTTGGCGCGGTTGTTGGCGATCCAATCCGAAACGAGGTAGACCGGGGAAGTACCCTCGTCCTGTTGCGCCGTAGCGGCGATGGAGACTTCTAGGACCGTCAACTTCACTGCCTCAAGCAATGCTCTCGCGGCCGGATTCTGAGCCAAGAATTCGTTGTTTGCGGTGACCAATATGTTGTTGGCTAGCCACCCAATCTTGCACAGCCCAGAGGGCTCATCACGAGCAGACGGACAGTGAAGAGTGGAGACAGGAGCAAATCCGCCCTCACCGTCTTGCCCTCTCTGGCTGTGCTCTTCTCCGTACTCCTGGTTTGCGGGATTGGAGCCGTCAAGAATCTCGTTCACGCCCATCCAATAGACATTGTCACCAGGCCGCAAGTGTGTGATGTAGCGCGATGGCGTCCAGGTGAACAAGACCATGGGTATTCCGTCTGATGCGTCGTTCACGGCTGCTTGATACATCGATACGTAGTCACTCTTGATCTGCGAGATGTTGTTCCATCCGCTGAACGCGATCATGTTCTCGATGATGTTGTCACACTTCCAATCTTCGGAACAGCCAAAGATGTCGGCAATACCGTTGCCTGGATTTGAGTCCGTAGCATCAAAAGCAGCAAGTGCCGCTTCGTTGCTATTAAGTGCATCCATGGTGTAGACGCCGAACTCATCCGCGAACGACTTCGTTATAACGAGGCCCTGCAATCCGCCTAGGACCATCTCTTCACCAACAATAGTCAAGTGGTCACCAACCAAAGAACCGTCGGGAAGCCGCTGGTCATGCCACCCGTAGTGGACCGGATACCAACTGTTCGTCCAGTAATCCAACTCCCCCTGTGCCATTGCGATGAAGCCGTCACCGGCGCTTAGCTCCATGTCGGCAGGATCGGTGACGCTATAGCCCAACTCCTCAAGCAGTTGCTTGTACACCTGTACCTGAAGTGGCCCGGTGCCCAATCGGGGCGGCCTGCTGTGACGGTGATGCCCTTGCCGGGAAGTGTGACGAATGGTTGTCGGGGCAGGGAAATAAGGCCCGTGGCGCGAGCAGTGAAGCTGGCCATTTGTGCTCGTGTTGTCGGTTGCGACGGACAGTATCTGTTGGAGTCACAACCAGCTGTGATTCGGGATTCGGCTAGGGCAATGATGTCATTACCATGGAAGTTCAGTTCGTGGACATCGGTGAAGTAGCCACCCCGCCAGCCGGATCTGGATCAAACGCTCGGACCAAAAAGGTGGCCATCTGGGCGCGCGTGACTGTGTCATGAGGGCAGTAGCGCGTGTCGGTGCAGCCTTTGGTGATGCCTAGTTCACTCAGTCGCTGGACATATGGAGCCCACCAGGAGCGATTTGAGACGTCGCGGTACTGAACGGGTGTGGTGGATGACTGCTCGCCCAGAGCCCGCACCATCCAAACGGCCATTGTCCAACGCTCAAACGGTTCGTCGGGACAGAACTTGTCATTGCTGCACTCGGTGCCTGCGATGATCCCCGCGTAAGTGAGCGCCTCAATGGCGGGGGCGTGAACTCCACCCGTTACATCCTCAAACGGTCCCTGAGCCTCCGCTCGTGACGGAGTCACGATGACCATTGCCATGAGCACTACAAGCAAGCCAACCCCAAAGCGAGTAGCGAAACCTCGCCGTCCCCAGAGTTCGTTAACGGTCACGTTCAATCCCCTCCGCAGGCCGCCGCAGGAGTCTTCTCCCCTAGGCCTCATCTACAGGGCCTGCAGCAATCGAACGTAGTCCAATGCATTTGAGATTGCTTGACGTAAGTGCAAGCCACCCCCCGGCCATCACCTCAGACCAGCCTTTGCATCGTGGCTAGCTGTGACGCTGTATCCGCTCGATGTGTTTACAGGAGCGCCTAATCTTGCTGCTCAGCGACCCTCAAACCGCCTCGACGTCAGCGGTCGCATGCCCCGTGTGGGGTGCGACTTTGTGTCGCAAACTCCTTGGCTGGTTGAGGTGGAGCTAGGGAGTTCGGATTGAGCGGGTTACTGACATTTCTATGCCGGTTGTGGTGATGATTTTGACTGCGATCTTGCCGGTCTCTGGTCTTGGGAATGGTGCTGAGCGGGTTGACAAGCTTCGGTTCCACTTCAGGGTGTCTAGGGTCGTGCCTAGCTGTTTCTTGAGACGTTTCACTTGCTTGTCGTTGCCGGCTCCAGGGAAGTGGATGGCACGAGCGAAGAAACTGTATTCGTCATGGTTGGTGTCGATCATCCAGCACGAGACATCTTTAGCCAACCCCACATCAACTGTGCCCGTGGCCGGGTTGTAGGTGTCGTATCCCAGTAGCTCCACCGAGATCAAGTTCTCTCTCTCGTCATGAATCTCTAGATCGGGCTGGCCGATCATCACGAATGCGTGGTGATCCTTCTTGGGTTTGAGGTCGCCGATTTGGAGATCACGGTGCATCCGCACTAGGGCAGTCTCAATGCGACCAAGGCTTGTGTCACATGCTGGATCGAAGTCGTAGGCGATGATGACTAGCAGCTTGCAGTTGTGCGGTGATGCTGCCGCTTCCAAGCTGGCGGCTCGCAGCATCTCGGGGCTCACCGTGGCGTCTTCAGAGATGATCTGTACGGCTGCGTTGTACTCAGTTGAACCAGAACCAATTGTGTAAACGGCTCGGTGCGAGATGATGTGATCTCGTCCCGCCCAAGCTTCAATGTCACTGATATTTATGTCTGCTGTCGTGCGGCCGCCACGGATCGGCGACCGGAGCAACTCCTCGATCACTCGATCAACAAACTCGCCATGTGCGAGCGGTATGGCGCTCGCCGCGTCGGGTCCTTCAAGTGGGACGTAGGAGTGCGGCGACGAACTCTCCACCGTGAACGGTGATGACACCCGCACAACACCACGTTTTGCATATGGTCGATCGACCAGCATTGTTGGTGGAGGCTTCAAGTCGTATGCGAGAATCTTGGGACTGACAGTAGGGACACGCTCGTACACGAAGCCTTGAATTGGGTCACTTCCCCAACCCCTCTCTGGGGGATCAACAACGGACTCACCCGACACTTCGGCTTCTCTCTTCGCGCCGTCAGCTGAGTCGTTTAGCAACCAATACGTGTGAGTTGCCGTTGCGAGCCTCTGACGAGCGATGGCAGTCGCAACAGGTGACGTATCGCAGGTGATCCAGCGTCGACCCCACGTCTCGGCCACAAGCGCAGTAGTGCCACCACCACAAGTCGGGTCAAACACTAAGTCCCCAGGATCTGTCGACATCAGGACGCAGCGTTCAATCACCCTGTTCGCTGTCTGAACTACGTACTGCTTATCGGAAGACGACCACGGTCGGTGCCAAATGTTGTTCACCTGGAGGCCGGGCATCTCGTCGAAGTACCACTTCCAATGCAGCGCACCATTTGGATCTGCTTGGTACAGCCTGTTGGCTTGGGCCATCCGGTCCAGACCTTCGCTGCTTACGCTCCATTGCCGTCCGGAAGGGCACCCAATAGAACGACGCTTCTCACTCCAATACCACGGATCGGAACGACCGGTAGACGAGTGACCTTGAGAAGTTGGGGATGTCATTCGAAAGAGCCGGGATCCTTGTGGCAGGTCACGCCAATCACCTTGCCTCTCTTGAGTTGTCAGAGCCCGTGAGGTACCATCTGCGAACTCAACGGCCCCTGCGTAGGTCACCTTTCGAATTGTCTCCGCTGTGTCCCTCAACTCATAGATCTGACGGTACTTGATCTGTGACGGGTGTTTCGCATACCACAGCAAGAAGTCAGCGACGCTCGGCAAAGTTTTGGCTGATGACGATCCCGCTGTGGGGAAGGGGATTGTGGCTACTCGGTTCTCGGCTCCGAACACCTCGTCTAGCAAGATGGCCGCGCGGTGGACGTTTTCGTCTCCGATCTGCATGAAGAGGGATCCACTTTCGGCTAGCAACTCCCGGCAGAGCACCAACTTCTGGAGAACCTGATCCAAGTAGGAGTGGATGCCGCGCTTGTAGGTGTCACGGAACGCTCTGATGGTTCGGGTGTCTGCTGGCAGGCCCTTGCGACCGGTGGGTGTCTCACGGTTGCGAGTTGACACCTGGAAGTTCGACTTGAATCCAATGCCGTACGGCGGGTCAAAGAAGATCATCTGAACCTGACCGGCAAGATTCTCCTGCTCGGCAAGCGATGCCATCACATGGGCGGACTCGCCATGGATAATCCGGTTCTGCCAGTTGCCCGTGTGCTTGTACCACTCGTAGGCGGCGTCCGGTGACCTGTACCCGTTGAAGTCCTCAAACAAGCTGGCCTGTCGACTGTCGTTGCCTTTGCGCAACGACTCGATGAACGCTCCCGGGTGGATCTTCTCGCGAATGTAGAGCGGGTGTGCGGCGTAGTCCGATGGCTCGTCGCCTCGGTCCCATGCAAGCACGGGCTCCTCGTCGCGGCCGCGCCGTCGTGGAACGTGTCGGAGCGGTGCTTTCTGGCCGTGTTTCATTAGTGGTTCGGTCTGTTCCGTCGGAAGATTCGAGCGGCTCGCTGAGCCGTGCTTGTAATGCTCAACCGGCACCGGTTTGCTGGCCTTCCGATTAGCCACGGTTCTTAGCCATCTCGCTCGTTTGCTTAAGAGATTTGCGTGGTGCTTGTCGAATGACCCGCTTCAACGTCTCTCGTTCGGTCAGCCGCGGTACGGGCGTCCTGTGTCGAGCGGCATCTGGTTGAGCCAGGGCCTCATCGATCGCGATATCAAGGTCGTAGCCGAAGTTCGCATCATCACTCAGTTCCACGAAGTGCCAACGGCGTAGCCATCGCGGAAGTTCGGGCGCGTTAGCCACTGCGGGGATCCAGTAGTTCCGGACGTAGCGCTCTTTGGCGTAGGAACTCCGGTCGGGCTGGCCCTTGACCTCAACGATCAGATGTCGCGCCGAGATCTCCTCGCGGTCTCCTCCGAGACGGACCACAAAGTCGGGCGTGTAACGGTGCCAGACGTGATCAAGGTTGTAGGGGACCGTCCAATCCAACCTGAAGTTGCGAGCCCATGCCTGGACTTGAGGATGACGGTCGATCTCTGCCGCCACTTGGCGCTCCCAGTCCGAGTGACAGGCAGCGATGTTCAGTTCTGAGGTAGTGGTGTCGTGCTTGTCGGGCAAGCTGGTCTCGAACTTCACCGAATCGGTGCTACGAACGGATGGTCGTGCAAAAACGCCGATGATCTGTGTCTGCCTCAAGGAACTGTCCTCAATGCTGTAGTTGCATGCCGCTGCGAGCTCTTGCGCCGCAAGCTGGCAAATTTGCGGGTTGCTGAGCCAATTGATGTCATTGCACTCAACGAGTGGGTGTGCCAACCACTGGGTAGCGGCCGTAACCATGTCCGAGAACAGTTCATGAGTGCGGACGACTTGGCCACTCTCGGCGAGATGCTGTTTGAGTGTGCGCAGGGCATCACCAGCTAGGCGCATCACTAGCGTCTGCTCGCGGCTCTCTTGAGGTTCAACTCCGATTAGTTCGGTCTGCCCGGCGATCCCGGACTGAACGACAATTGTTGGACCCTGCGGCGAAACCTCGAAGGCCGTGACTCGATCGACATCAAGCGTCAACCGCCCTTTAGGAGGCTCCCGCACGTAACTCTCGATGCACGGGAAGTCGACCCGGAGCCGGCTCCTGCCGGGCAGGCTCTTTACCGTGTAGCGGTTCTGGGGGTCTGGCGAGTGTGGTTTGCCGCGAGCTGGCATGAAGTCGAACGGCACGCCGAGAACATCGGCAAACTCAGGCCTTAGCCGACCGTCTTCGTCGAAGTTGTCGTAGCTGGATCTACGCAGGGCACGGCCGGTGACCTGCTCACATAGCAGTTGTGTTGTGAAGGCCCGAAAGCCGAGCACGTGCGTGACATTGCGCGTGTCCCATCCTTCGGTGAGCATCGACACCGACACCACGCAACGGATTTGCTCACCGAGACCGCCTATACGTCCAACCGTGTTGAGCGCCTCACGAAGTAGTTGCTTGCGGCCCTCGGCATTCGTTGGAGGTTGAGCGACCGAAGCACTTAACAGAGCGGCCTGCTCGTCGATTGCCTTGCCCAACTTGCTGCCAGAACCGATGTTGTCGTCGGTGTCGATCTTGGAGTGGACGAGCAATGTGCGTAGCTCACTCTTGTAACCCGAACCGTCGTGCTCGATGTTTGAGAAGTTCTGACATGCACCGGTGCGAAACACTCTCTTGCCTCGCGGCCCGGGCTCCGACCAGCCAGCTATGTGGTGATATAGCGCCTCAGCATTGCCAATGCTATTGGCAACCACGATGAACACTGGAGGCGTCTGCATGCCGCTGCGTTGCCACACCTCAAGGACACCCTCGTAATGCCCGTAGAGCGCTTGAAGTGCGCTGCTAAGTGGCGCCGGAACGAGGTCAGGCTTGACCGTCTTGGGAGTTGTGTTCTTGTAGAGGTAGCGCCAGGTGACTTCACCGGCGTGAGAAGCGTCGTCTTCTACCGGGACTCTGGGGATCTTGACAAGGCCAGCCTCGATGGCGTCCATGAGCGGGAAGTCCGATACGACCCACGGGAATGTCGTTGAGGTGCGACGCCGGGTGGTGTCGATGAACATCGGCGTGGCCGAGAAGTCGTAAACGGCTCGGCTGGCGAGCAACCCGGCATCGCGTAGCGCTCGTAGGGCGTTGAACCAGAGTGCCGCGGATTGGTCATCACCCTTCTCGGAACCGGTGCGCTTGTCCTTCTCGGGTAGGTAACAGTGATGCCTCGTCATTGAGAACGCCGACACGGTCACGTTTGCGACGCCTTCTGCTCCTACGAGGCTGAAATCGCTCTCTCTGTAGCCCCGACTGTCGGTAATACAGGCCACGCAATACGCGATCAATCATCGCAGTGGGCGATTCAAGATCTCGGCGCTGCGCGCCGCGTAACAACTTGCGGGCATCGCCAGTGGCTTCCAATAGCCGGTCACGCCGTTGAAACGCCTGGAAGTTGACGACATGCACCCTCACGCGGTCGAGACAGCGACGCTTTCGTCTAGGAACGAGGCCCATCTCGTCGTAGATGTTGTCGGAACTGGACGGCACGAGCACCTGAAGGCGATCGCGCACCGTGATCCCAGGGGCAATAGCAACCCACTTGGTGAGGTAGCGGTCGTCACTTCGTTTGTGCAAGGCCGCATTCACGGCGTGCCAGGCGATGACCATGCCCATCACGACCGTCTTGCCAGTACCAGTCGCCATCTTGATTGCGTAACGGATGATCCCGTCGTTGTGGTCCGCGCTGCTGGACTCCACCGCTTCACGAAGCTGGTGGTCAGAGCGGACAACTTCAGTGAGCCAGATCAAAGTCTCGAGTGCTTCAACCTGGGCAAAGAACAACCGGGGAACGTTCTCGTCAGACCGCCAGTAATGAAGCAAGTCACGAGACGCTTTGGTGGCACGCCGATAGCCATTCCGTCGCCACGCACTAACTGCGTCACGGATGTCGTTGACTGTCTTGTTCAGCTTCGTGTCATCAAGCTCCAGAGCCGTCTGTGATGACTGACTCTTCGGAACCGGCAGCATGCCAATGCTTTCGCGCCGACCTTGCTGTACCTCTGCCATTGCACGGTTGTCTTCGCTCAGCCGCCAGTGCCACTGAGGCTCCTGATACGGAGTGTTCAGTACAGGCTGCTCAATCGGATCCAGGATCTGAGTCGGCTGAGTTGCCCGGCCCTCCGGCGGGTTCAAGTGCTTAGGGGCGGGCGCCGAATTCGGGGCGTTCGGTGCGGGTGCGCTTCAGTTCCCAGAAGCCGGAAATGCTGGTCATTGTGATCATCGCATCCCAAAGCGCCAATGAGTCCTCCGACGAAGGAACCCGGGTGATGACTGGCCCGAAGATGCCCTGGGTGACGCCGTCGCTGTCGTCGAAAGAGATGATCGGAGTACCGACGTCATGACCCACCAGGGCAAGGCCAGTATCCATGCGAGAACGGATCTCGGCGTCCCAGGAGTCATCAAAATACGCCTCGGCATGTGATGTGTCCTGGCCGACTGCGTCTAGCACGTCGGTGGCACTGAATCCTCGATCGCCGTCGTGGTGAATCCGCCTGCCGCACTCCCAGTAGTAGTCAAAAACAGAGTCGTCACCCTCGGCAGAGCGCAGCGATTCCATCACACGCATCAGCTTGTGGGTGAAGTCTGCACCCATGAAGTAATCGGATCCCGGTGTCGGGTTGTTCTTGAATAGCAAGCTGATCGGCTGCCAGGTGATGTTCAAATCCCTAGCTGGTTGTACCTCATCAACGACCCAACGGGCCGTCACCCAACACCACGGTCAAATGGGGTCGATCCAGAACTCAATGTCCATTACTCGTGGTTCCTCCTAGTCCTAGTCCTGGTCGTTCTAATCCAAGTTCTGCGAAGCAGCGGGCAGTTAGCTTGCCCGCGCCGGGGGTGACAGTAGAGCCGCGCTGTCGGCCCACTTCGGCCACCGCTTGCGGCTCTTTGCAGACAGTCGATGCATCAAAGCGATAGCACCCGGATCGTCATCGCCGGGTCGGGTCTGGATCACTCCGTCTCGCACCATCGCATCAATCACTGCCCGGCCAAGCTCGGTGCGCACGATCGTCAATGTCCAATCGGTGAGATCACCGATGCCGCCTGTGGAGATGTCTGCGTGTTCGGCTGCAAAGTCGGGACACATGTTGCAACCGTCGCGAGTCCAAGCATGACACTCCTTGAGGTTGATCTCGTAGTAGCCGCCGTCCTTAGTCCAGATCTGGAAGACGCCCTTGATATTCATCTTCGCGATCCGCTCTTTGGGGAGGCGGTACTTCACCTCAAAGAGCTCATCGAAGAGGGCATCATCGAACGACTTTGAGCACAGCAGACCGATGTTCAGCTTGATCGGTTTACCGACCTTGCCGACCTTGCGATGCCACATCACCGGCCCCACCGAGGTCTGACAGCTCATACCCACCAGGGCGAGGCGTGACAAGCCCCGCTCGCGAGCGTCCTCGTAGGCGATCGGGTTGGCCGAATAGGTGTAGCGGCTCCCAGCACCTCGCAAGACCTCGTCTCGGTTCGTGGCCACCATCGGGAACGCTTTCCAACCCGGTTCGCCGTTGGGGAGCGCCTCAACACCGCTAGTGAGCGCGCCGTCGATTATGTCGTTCTCAAGGCACCAGATCAGGATCGCTGATACCAGCCCGCCATCCTGGCCGACCTCATACACGAAGTCGTCGCTGGCGCGTGTCAACAAAATGTCGGAGTAAATCCCTGAGACCTCATCGGCCTCACGCTCACGGCCAAATAGGTGGCGATCGGCTTCTGGCTCCCACATGCGGAACCTCGGACAAGCTCTGGTGCAGGACGTGCATCCCTTCACACCATGAACACAATCGTCTGCGCCAAGTTCCTCTTCAAGGTGGAAGGGTCGGTAGGCGCCCGGTTCGTGTGTGTAACCGATTACGTGGTGCGGGCAGGCGATCACACAGCCCGCACAGCCCGTGCAAAGCCCAGAGGTGATCACCTCATCGTGTAATTCCTTCCACTGATACCGCCAACGTGCCTTCTTGGGCCGCGCTGCCGCGGTACCAGTGGTCGTCATGTACCCCCGACAGGATTCGAACCTGCGCTCACGGCTCCGGAGGCCGTTGCTCTATCCCCTGAGCTACGGGGGCCTAACCCGCATGCTACATCGGCATACGTCGGGCGATTACGCCCGCCGCCGAACAGCTGAAGTCACCGGGAGGCAGAGGTGGTCGTCTCCAACACTGCGACACGGGTGACGAGGTGAGCGATCTGCGCAAGTTGCGTCCCTTGATGGGCTAGCACCGAAGTCAGTCGTGCCTCGGACTCCCGGATCGCTTGAGCGGACTCGGACTTCGCCTCCTTCAGCGCTTCTCCGAACTCAATCTGCGCGTCCTTGATGGCACCTTCCAGTCGAGTACCGGTCTTCGTGAGCGCCTCGTTGAACTCGGTGCGAGTGTCCCTGATGACTTTGCCTACACCGGCCTTTAGACCGTTGATGTCTGCACGTACTTCGGTTTTGGTGTCCTTGAGGGCGTTGGCCATGCGTTCCTCGGAAGCCATGATCTGTGCTGTCGTGTGAGCGGTCATGCGTGCTTCAGACGCTTCGATGGCTTGACCGGTGTGTTCCATGAGCCGCGTCTCGGCCGCATCGAGCGCTTTGCCGAACTCGGTGCGCGTGTTTGTGAGCGCTTCGACGCTTCTGGCTTCGGATGCGTTGATGGCGTCTGTGAGTTCGGTGAGGGCGTTGGTGACTCTTGTTTCTGAGCTGTTAATGGCCTTGGTCAGTTCGGTACGCGTGTCCTTCAGTGCTTCCGAAAACTCTTCTCGTGCGCCGTCCGTTGCCTCGGTGATGCTCTTGTGGAGTTCAGCGGAGTGCTCAGCCAATTGAGCCTTCAGGCCATTCTCCGAGGCGGCGATCGCATTGGTGATGTTCGTTGTCATTAGTCGCTCCGATCGCTCGATTGTCTTCAGGGTTCGATCGTCTGATGTCTGGACTGCTTCGGCAAACTTCGCCTGCGAGTCTGCGTGAGCCATGCTCACGTCGTTTTCGATACTTTTGATGCTCTTGGCAACTTCCAACCGGGTCTCGGTCAGGATGTTCAGGATGCCGTCAATCCGCTCGCCCCACTGATCGACCCTGCCGCTGACCTCCTTGACCGAAGTCCGTAAGCCTCGCAGGTAGTACCCAAGCACCGTTACGCAGCCGGTGCCGAGGATGCCGACGACTTTTTGCGGCAGGGTCACGTTCATGAAGATACTTCCTTTCAATGGTATTTGCAGCACTTGACATAGCTGTACTGCAACGCATGTGTCACTCAAAACATGCTTGGAATTGATGGCGATGATTGAAACATCATGAAGTGACGGAACCTGGATGCTAGGCCCATGCGCAACAGCGCGCAACTCTCCAGCACAGACTTCCCGGACTATTGGCCAGCAGATGGCTGCGTAGCGGCAATTCGACTCGAAGATCCAGACCGGCCGGCCGGTCGTTGGTGTGTGTGCGGCCACCTGTCACGCAAGGGAGTGGGACCTGGGGTCGTGGTTAGGCTCGCTGGATGCCAGACGTACGTGAGGGCCTGCGTCACGGGCTTGCCCAAGCATTGGTGGCCGCTGGTGTTGATGCTCCTCGGGGCCGCATCTCCCTGGAGCGGCCCCGAGATCGTTCTCATGGTGACTGGGCCTCGAACGTGGCACTCGTCATGGCGCGCCACGCAAGACGTCCACCCCGCAAGCTGGCCGAGGAGCTAGCCGAGCATCTAACGGCAAACCCACCCCGTCACGTTGAGGCTGTTGAAGCTGCCGGACCTGGATTCCTCAACTTTCACCTCAACCCGAGCTGGCTCTACGACGTGTTGCGCGAGGCACTCACTGCCAAAGAGTCCGGCTACGCCCGCAGCGACATCGGAGCAGGCCGACTCGCAAGCGTCGAGTTTGTCTCGGCGAACCCGACCGGGCCTCTACATGCTGGGCACGGACGTTGGGCTGCATACGGCGACTCGCTGTGCCGCCTGTTACAGCATTGCGGCTATCAGGTGCTGCGTGAGTTCTATATCAATGACCGGGGCAACCAGATTGACCTCTTCGCTGAGTCACTAGCAGCTCGTAGCCGTGGTGAGGAGCCACCGAAGAACGGATACAAGGGCGACTACGTCATTGAGTGGGCCGAGGAGATGCCTGCCGGAGCGACTGTGCGTGAGTGGGGCGTGCAACATGCTCGCCGCGACCAGGACACAACGCTTGCGGCAATGAACGTTACGTTCGATCTGCTTACGAGCGAGGCCGAGATGGTTGCTCGGGGAGCCATGGACGATGTCCTCGCCGAGTTGCGAGGTCGTGGAGCCGTATATGAGCATGACGAAGCCGTGTGGCTTCGCGCTAGCGACTATGGCAAAAGCGCTGACAGGGTTCTGATCAAGAGCAACGGCGAGCCCACCTACTTCCTGCCCGACATCGCCTATCACCACGAGAAGTGCGAGCGTGCCGACCTCGTCATTGATGTTCTTGGGTCTGATCACCATGACTATGTGGCGCGGATGCGGGCCGCCCTGAAGGCACTCGGTCACAACACCGACAATTACGAGGTGCTCGTCGGCCAGGATGTCACGGTGCTGCGAGGCGGCGTTGAGGTAAGCCTGTCTAAACGCTCCGGCGACCTCGTGCTCGTTTCAGAACTGCTTGAGGATGTCGGGGCCGACGTAACGCGGCTCGTGTACTTGCTGCAGTCGATCGACACAACTCAGACAATTGACATCGACTTGGTTTCGGCACAGTCATCGGAGAACCCCGTCTATTACCTTCAATACGCCTATGCGAGGATCCACTCGCTGGGTCGCCGCGCTCAAGCGAAGGGAATCGAGCGGGTCGAGTTGAGCGACGTTGACCTGTCGCTGCTGACCCACCGGCGTGAGTCCGAGATCTTGCGGGCGCTCGAGTTATTGCCTGACACTGTGTTGGGAGCGACTCGCGCTCGTGCGCCGCATCAGATAACGGCCTGGGCACGCAACCTTGCAGCGGCCTTCCACGGGTTTTGGCACGACTGTGCCATCCTGCGAGATGACATCGATCCGCAGTTGCAACAGGCACGCCTGTGGTTGGTTGAGGGCACACGGGTGGGTCTCGCTGTGGCTCTAGGGATCCTGGGGGTTTCGGCACCCGAACGGCTCTAGGTGATGGCCGAGCCGCTCCCGAGGTACCTACTGCCCGACAACCATCGGGTGTCACAGGGTCGCCTCAGTATTGGTGGATGCGACTTAGTGGAGTTGGCCAACACCTACGGCACGCCGTTGTTCGTCTACGACGAGCAGCACTTGCGCAGCCGCTGTCGGGAGGCTGTGGCTTCCTTTGGTGGAGATGTGGCCTATGCCTCCAAGGCCTTCTTGTGCCGTTCCATGGCGCAACTCGCCCACAGCGAAGGGATGTGCATCGATGTCGCCACCGGGGGCGAACTACATGTTGCACTCTCAGCAGGCGTGCCCGCGCACCGCCTGGTGTTGCACGGCAACAACAAGTCACTTGCCGAACTACGCCAGGCCGTGCAAGCCGGTGTTGGACGCATCGTGGTGGACAGCTTCGACGAGCTTGATCGCCTCGAGTTGCTGTACTCTCAGACTGGCATCCGGCCCCGGATTCTGTTGCGCTTTACGCCCGGCGTGAAGGCACATACGCACACCTACCTCGTGACTGGCGCCGACGACTCCAAATTCGGCTTCCCGGTCTCAACGGGTGATGCAGGTCGGGCAATGAAGCGAGCGCGGTCATCGCCAGCGGTTGAAGTGATGGGTGTTCACTCACACATCGGCAGCCAGGTCTTCGATGCTTCGTCATTTGTCAAGGCCGTGGGTGTGATCGCCGAAGCCGCATCGCCATATGACGTTGCGGAGCTGTCCTTTGGGGGAGGGCTCGGGGTTGCCTATGTCGGTGGTGAGACGGCTCCCACGATTAGCGAGTGGGGACAGGCGGTGAGGGCAGCCTGTGTGGCCTCGGGAGTCAAGGCTCGCATTTCCGCTGAACCGGGTCGCTCAATTGTTGCGGCTGCTGCAGTGACCATCTATGAGGTCGGCACGATCAAACACATTGACGGGATCCGCACCTATGTGGCCGTAGACGGTGGCATGAGCGACAACCCTCGGCCGGTGTTGTATGGCAGCGGCTATGAGGCGTTCTTGCCGCGAGCGGTCGATGCTCCCAGGGAACTCGCTGTGAGCGTTGTCGGCAAACACTGTGAGTCCGGTGACTTGCTGGTGAGAGATGCGTTCGTGCCTGCAGACATCGCGGTTGGCGACATTCTGGCGACGCCTGTGACAGGTGCCTATGGGCATTCGATGGGATCCAACTACAACAAAGTGCTGCGTCCAGCAGCCGTGTTTGTTTCTGGTGGCGGAGCACGTGTTGTGATCCGTCGAGAGACATACGACGACTTGCTCGCCTGCGACGTGTACCCGGACGCTCATCGGGCGCCTTAAACCTGGACGCTTCGTAGATGGCTCTGGAGGCTGCTGAAGATTCGTTGGCCCTAGAGGCCGCTGAAGACTCCCGGCTGCGACATCGCTAGAAGTGCTGATCCGCTGAGAGTCGTTCAGTCCTCAAGGTGACTGCGTAGGGACGCACCCACGAAATCGGTAGCGACACAGAAGTCGTGGTGCGATCTCAGGTCTGTGAAGTGCTCGGCTGCATACGGCGGCATGCCTCTACACGGCGAGCCGTTGAGTGGTGCGCCGAGGCGCTCGCACATCAGGCCGTGGGTGGGAGCATCCTCGTAGCGAACCACTCCCGCATGCGCTGCGGAAGCGAACTCTTGCTCGCTGCATCGCGAGACTGAGCCGTTGAGGCTGTCGAGTGGTGCGGCGGTGCCTTGCCGGCTGCCGGGTTCGACCCCTCTTGCCCGAGGGATCGCCCAGCGGGCTCGCGGTGGGGTTGCCGGATACGCACGGCACCCGAACCCGGAACTGATTGACCTTGGAGAGGTCTCGAGTGCATCCCACCTGGTGCAGGATTGCGACCAGCATCCGGTGTTGAAAGTGCCCGGAGTTCGGGTGCGAGGTCGATGGTCGGGGTGGAGTCCTGGAAGCGGAGGTTGCGTGCCGGTCGTGGCAGACACGCTGAGGGATCAGAAGCGAAGAGTTCTGCCACATTGGCTGCGCTCTTGACGGCGTCGTGGTTTGCTCAGCATTAGCGACGTAACCGACGCGAGGGTTGGTGGGCAGCCGAGGTTGCGCAGGTCACCGTCTCGCCACTTGACACCGGCATCGATCACCACACCTGTCGACAACTCAACGAGAGTCACGGCCAGTGCAACGATGTCGGTCGCTATGTGAGCAGCCGGGTTGAACCCAGAGCGCAAGCTTGAGCGTTCCAGCAGCGTGTCATCTGCGGGGGCTGCGGCGTCAAAGTCGGCCAGCCAGAGTTCACCGTCGATGCTCAGCAGCAAGTTGGCCGGTTTGATGTCACCCATGCACCAACCCGGATTCGTGAACCCGTGCCAACGCCTGAGCGACTGCAGCGCCGACCTGCTCCACTTGATGTAGTGGCAGCGGCCCCGACTCGGCCAACACATCGGCCAAAGAACAGGCCGCACGGCCCAGGACAATCGCATCCGAGTGACTTGACTGTGCCAGTGGCACCACTCCTGCACCTTGTACCGCGGTCAAGTAGTCCAATTCACGCTGTGCTCCACCGCGTGACAGCACGTGCTTGACAAACACCTTGCCCTCATAACGCGCCTCGTGGAGCATTGATTGAATATAAAGCTCCTATATCGAAACGCGTTATGAGCTGAAGTGCTTCTCAGGGTTCCGTATCTCTGGCAGCATCGCCGGTAGCGTCAGGGGTGTGCAACTGAGAATCGGCCTTCTTGGCTGTGGAAATGTTGGAGCTGCGCTGGTGCGTCTGCTTGATGAGCAACGTGACACGATTGCGGCTCGCACCGGAATCGACGTGCAGATCAACCGCATCGCAGTCCACTCAACTGCTAAAGACCGTGGTCTAAGTATCGACCCGTCGATGTTCTCCACGGACGCGGCGGCTGTCGTGGCGCACCCCGACACTGACATTGTTGTCGAGGTAATGGGAGGTATTGAGCCTGCTCGTACCCTCGTGCGCGACGCCCTTGATGCCCGTAAACCAGTCGTCACAGCCAACAAGGAACTGCTCGCTAACCACGGCGCAGAACTGTTCGCTACGGCGGACGATGCGGGTGTCGATCTGCTGTTCGAAGCTGCGGTTGGCGGCGGTATTCCCCTGATGCGTCCGCTGCGGGAGTCCCTTGTTGGTGAACCGGTGCAAAGCGTGATGGGCATCGTTAACGGCACCACCAACTACATCCTCACGCAGATGAGCGAGCGTGGAGCTAGCTACGCGGAGGCACTATCTGAAGCACAGAGCCTGGGCTACGCAGAACGTGATCCCACTGCCGATGTGGAGGGACACGACGCCGGTGCGAAAGCTGCGATCATCGCCACGGTCGCATTCGGAGCGGTGGTAGTGGCCGGCGATGTCTATCACGAAGGCATCTCAGCGGTCACAAGCGACGACATTGAGATTGCTCGCCGGCTCGGCTACGCCGTAAAGGCAGTGGCGGTCGCAGAGCGCGTCAACGGCACTCGCAGCACCGCCGCTTCAAGCAACCAGCCGCCAGACACTGCTACGGGCCCAGCGAGCAACCACGAGCGACCCGAAGTCGCGGTGCGGGTTCACCCGGCGATGGTGCCGCTCCAGCATCCACTCGCAGCTGTGCGTGACAGCTTCAACGCTGTGTTCGTGCAGGGAGGTGCGGTCGGTGAGCTCATGTTTTATGGGCGGGGAGCAGGTGGCCGTCCCTCGGCAAGTGCCGTGCTGGGAGACGTAGTCGACGCCGCAGTCAATCTCAGTTCGGGTGCTTCGGGGAGGATCGGACGACTGGTTCGTGCTCGCATCCGCTCAATCGACGACCTCTCGTGTGCCTACTACATAAGTCTCGAAGTAGCTGACGAACCAGGAGTGCTCGCCAGTGTGGCTGGCGGATTCGGCCGTCATGGTGTGTCCATCCAGTCGATGGAACAGCACGGCTTAGCCAGTGATGCCCGGCTCGTGTTTATAACTCACAACTGCCTAGAGCGTGACCTGCAGGCGACGTTGCGTGATCTCAAAGACTTGGCTCCGGTTCACAAGCTCGGCACTGTCATGCGCGTGATCGGTGACTCGGGGGAAGCGCCTGACCATGCGTTACGTGAGTACTAGATCCGATCCTGCAAGCTCCGCCGCATCCGGTGGCGCCAACTTCAGCGACGTGTTGCTGCAAGGACTGGCACCCGATGGCGGCCTCTTCGTACCCGTGGAAATGCCCGCATTGCCTCAGATGGCTCGACCAGAAGAGTCAGACGAACCTGGAGGCGCTCCGCCAGGCGACTACGCCAGCGTCGCCACCAAGATGATGGCTCCCTTCATCGGCGATGCCATTGGTGCGGAAGTGCTCAACGACATCGTTGCCGACGCGTACAGCAGCTTCACCCATCCAGACATCTGTCCTCTGGTGCAACTAGAAAAGGATCACTGGCTGCTTGAGTTGTTTCACGGACCGACTTTTGCGTTCAAAGACGTAGCACTGCAGGTTGTGGCACGGCTGATCGACTTTGAACTGCAGCGTCGAGGCGAGCGGGCCACGATCATTGTCGCCACCTCCGGTGACACCGGGTCGGCGGCTATGGAAGCTGTGGCGGGGCGCGACCGCATCGACATCGTCGTGTTGCACCCAAGTGGGCGCACCAGCGAAGTGCAGCGACGCCAGATGACCACGCTGGACGCTCCCAACGTGCATGCCGTGGCAGTCGATGGCACTTTCGATGACTGCCAGGACCTTGTCAAGGCAATGTTTGCTGACGAGACGTTCCGCCGTGACATGCAACTCTCGGCGCTCAACTCCATCAACTGGGCAAGAGTTATGGCTCAGATCGTCTACTACGTGTGGGCGTCACAGCAGCTAGGCACCGATCAACCCATCACGTTTTGTGTGCCAACTGGCAACTTCGGCAACGTGCTCTCGGGACACTACGCCCGACGCATGGGCCTAGACATTAAACGTCTGCTCATTGCATCTAATACAAATGATATATTGATCAGACTTATTGAAACAGGTGATCTCACAGCCTATCAGGTAGTCGCAACACTGTCACCAAGTATGGACATTCAAATCTCGTCCAATCTTGAGCGGCTGCTGTTTGAGTTCAACGAAGGTGACGGCGCCGCGACAGCCGATCTGCTAGCTCGATTTCGAAGCCGCCAGAGCGCCTCGCTCAAGCCAGATCAGCACCTGCGCCTCCTTTCACAATTCACTGGTGACCGGCTAAATGACGCCCAAACCGTCGAAGTAATGGGTCGTGTTCACGCTGCAACCGGCATCATCATTGACCCACACACCGCTGTTGGGGTAGGCGTCGCGCAGCGCTGCCGGGAGCCGGGCGAGACAACCGTCACCCTCGCTACGGCACACCCCGCAAAGTTCCCGGAGGCGGTGAGACGTGCCATTGGCGACGATCCACCGGTCCCGGAGTCGTTAGCTGCGGTGTGGGATCGACCCGAACGCTGTGCCGAGCTACCCAACAGCCTTAAGGAGATAAAGGACTTCATTCGGTCAAAGTGCCGCAACTAAGACACCGTTTAGGCATCCGACGTGCAACAAGTCAACCAGCAAGGCCCAGGCGTCGGGTTGCGCCCACCTAGCAGGCGAGCGTAACCTTCGACTCACGCCGGTTCTCGCAGAGGCTCTCTAAGGAGAGTTACGGCGTCTCCTAGCTGACTGCGATTTGCCCCGCCTAGCTGGGATCGTGTTTCGGACAAACCCGGGGAATTCATCCGTGGAAGCGACTGCCATGCGCCGCTCGACGCTGCAACGCAAAGATCGCAGCGAACTCAACCAGATTGCTAACGCACTTGGCGCGAAGCCGCCCAGCCGTGCGCGCAAGGACGAGATCATTCAGTTGATCATTGACCTCACATCCGGTGGACCAAAGCCAACTCAACCATCCAACGGAGGTCCGCCCCAAGGCCCGCCGAGCGCCGCCGAGCGGGCCCCGAGGCGCCCCGCGCGCTTCGATATAGAGCGGCGCAGAACCACTGGGCCACAAGCTCGCGCAAATGCCCAAGCGGCCCGTGGCACTAATGGTCAGACGAATAACCCGAGAAGAGGCGTACGGCCAGGGCCACCACCCGCAAGGTCGACCGTCGCGAAGTCGGCGAACGTCGAGCAAACAAGGACAAGCACGAGCGTTGAACCGGGTAACCGGCGCAAGCGTCGCCGCACCCGTGACCGTGACGGGGACAAGCCCGACAACTGGGACGGCGACTCGGTTCCTGTCTCGGGTCGTCTCGACTTGCGAGACGAGGGGTACGGGTTCTTGCGAGTTAACGGTTGCCTACCCGACCGCAATGACGCATACGTGCCCGTCAAGACCATCCGTCAGTACGGATTGCGTCGAGGCGACCACCTCACTGGCACCTCAAGACCAGCGAACCGAACCGAAAAGAACCCAGCCCTGTTGCGGCTGGATTCAATCAATGAAGGCCCAGCCGAGCTAACCGAACGCCCGCTGTTCGAGCAGATGACGCCTATCCACGCGGCGCGTCAACTCTGCCTCGAACAACCCGACAATCCCGACGCGCTCACGGCACGGATGATCGACCTCGTTGCACCTATCGGCGTCGGCCAGCGAGTGCTCGTGAAAGCTCCGCTTCATGCCGGCGCCTCAGAGTTGCTAGCCGAGGTCATTGCTGGGATCGAAGCCAACGAACCTGACATCTACGTAATGGGTCTGATGATTAACCAGCGACCCGAAGATGCCACTGAGTTCGGACGACTCGTGCGTCACGGTGAAGTAGCGGCCACAACGTTTGATCAATCCCCAGAAGACCACACCCACACCGCCGAGATGACTATCGAGCGGGCCAAGCGGCTTGTCGAGTCAGGCCGTGATGTAGCGGTCGTGCTTGATGGCATTACCTCGCTGGCCCGTGCCTACAACGCGGCGCTCTCTAACGCAGGCCGCGCCTTCACCGGCAACGTCGAAAGCGGTGCGGTCCAGATGCCCAAGAAGCTCTTTAGCGCAGCACGCAACGTCGTCGGCGGCGGATCACTCACGATGATCGCAATTGTGAGGTCGGGCAGGTCAGATGCAGTGCAGCGGGCCGTCTACGGAGAGTTTGAGGGAACCGCAAACGCCGAAATCAGCCTCGATCGCTGGGCTAAACAACTCGGTCTGATTCCCGCCATCGACATCGCTGCCTCACATTCCTATGACGAACACAGGTTCCTCGACGAACGGCGCGTCCAGGCCCTCAACGAGTTGCGACAGAGCTGCATCAACCAGGGCGGAGAAGGCCCCGGCGCAACGGTCGCGACCCTAGAGGCTGCCCGGGAACGGCTAGCACGCTCCGCCACGAACTCTCAGCTAGTTGGCTAGCCAACAAGATCGCACCCCGATCGCACCCAATTCGATGACGAACAGGCTCGCTGCAAGGTTGTCACTTGGCGATAGCGCCAACAGACTTGACGCCCGATGAAGACCGACATCCACCCCGACTACAGGCTGGTCGTATTCTCTGACCAGTCAGCCGGTGTCTCCTTCCTTACTCGCTCCACAGTTTCGACCCGAGAGACGGTTGTCTGGGAGGACGGGAACACCTACCCGCTAGCCAAGGTGGAGATCTCAAGCGCGAGCCACCCGTTCTTTACCGGCACGATGAAGATCGTTGACACCGCCGGTCGTGTGGAACGATTCGAGCGTCGCTACGGCAAGCGTCGCCGCCGTCGCTAAGAGCCAGCTAAGCCGGACGGAGCGAAAGAGTGGTTCGTACCCAACCTCGCGAGATGCGCGCGGGTGCAGGCGACGCTCTGGCCAAGGCCTTCGAGATGATTGCCACTCCCGCAGTATTTGGCCTGGGTGCCTGGTATCTCGATGGTCAACTTGGAACGTTCCCGGCAGTGACACTTCCAGTCGTGCTGGTCGTGTTCAGCTATCAGGTGTGGCGCTTCGCTCGTGACTACTCACAGGTAATGGACGAAGCACTTGAGGAGCGTCGCGAACGCTACGGCATTAGCGAGACTGTGGGCAGCAAGTCGTGAAGATCCGCCGGCACAGTAGCCAACCGCTCGACTCGGCCCAGACCGCCGACGTCGCTGAGATCGCTGAGACAGACGATGTGGCACCCGAGCGACAGATCGTTGCAGACATGCTGCGGCGTTCGCTGTTGTTCGCAGTGCCGTTGATTGCGTTTGGAGCGCTGGTTTCTGGCTGGTCGGGTGTGGCGTCGGCATCGCTGGCGCTCGCGCTAGTGCTGATCAATCTGGTGCTAGGCGCTGCTGCCATTGGCTGGGGTGCCCGCATCGGTGGCGCCGCGATGATGGGCATAGTCATGGGCGGATACGTCCTACATCTCGTGATCGTTACCGCAACCGTGTTGCCGATCCGCAATCACGAATGGTTCGACGTACTGCCATTTGCAGTGAGCCTGCTTGTCGCACACATCGGCCTTTTGATTGTGGAGTCTCGCCACATCTCGGCCTCAGCAGCTTTCCCGGGCCTGAAGCCGGGTGCTGCGTTTGGCACGCCACGGCACAAAGTGCCTAGTCCTATGCAGACCACGGAGTTGGAGCGCACCCCATGAGCGTCCTGGCGCTGGAGTTCCCGCCCGTCAATCACCTATTTGACTGGCCGACGATCTTGTTTGACGGGACACCCCTAGCTGTCAACAAGACTGTCCTTATCTATGTCGCCGCAACTGTTGCGACGATGGTGTTGTTTGGCTTGGCTGGTCGCACCCGAGCCTCGCTAGTGCCTGCTGGAGTTCAGCACGTAGCCGAGTCTGGTGTGAACTTCATTGAGAACTCGGTGGTGATGCAGACCATCGGCCCCGACGGGCGCAAGTTCATGCCGTTCTTGACCTCGATGTTCTTCTTTATCTTGTTCTCGAACATCACCGAAGTCATCCCCTTCATCCAGTTCCCGGCCAACAGTCGCATGGCCATCCCGATCACGATGGCTGTTCTGGTCTGGGTCATCTACAACGTGCTCGGTGTCAAGCACCAGGGATTCTTCGGCTACCTAAAGAACTCGCTGTTCCCGCCTGGAGTCCCGAAAATCCTCTATGTGATCGTCACCCCGATCGAGTTGGTGTCGACGTTTGTGGTGCGTCCCTTCTCGCTGGCAATCCGGCTCTGGGCCAACATGGTTGCCGGCCACTTGCTGCTCGTGACCTTTGCAATACTCTCAGCAACGCTTTGGGACTTCTTCTTTGTGACCGCGGCCTTGCCGTTTGCAATGCTCATCGCCATGACAGCTTTTGAGATTCTTGTTTCTGTGCTTCAGGCCTTTATCTTCACCATCCTTACCGCCGTTTACATCGCTGGTTCGATGCACCCCGAACACTGATCAGCTAGCGACGAACACGACGAACACGCAGCAATCACCCACACAGCAGACAGCAGACAGCAAACAGCATCCGCACCCGATTGCAGTTTCTAGACCAGAGTCCCGACCCAAACACAGGAGAGAAGTAAGTGCTTGACATCCTCGCACAAACCGCAGCAGGCGAGTTCCTTGATGGCCTTAAGGCGATTGGCGCTGGCCTCGGTTATGGCCTAGCGGCGATCGGCCCAGGCGTCGGCATCGGCCTCGTTGTCGGTAACGCCATCTCGGCAATGGCTCGCCAGCCCGAGTCTGCAGGCATGGTTCGAACCACGATGTTCCTCGGGATCGCTTTCACCGAGGCGCTAGCCCTGATCGGGTTCGTGGTCTTCATCCTGCTGCTCCCGTAGGACCGACGCCGACAATGAAACCCACGATCATGCGGCGCTCGCTTAGGCGAGACCAACAAGGGAGCCATCGCGCAACCCGACTAGTTGTCATTGCCGTGGTGCTTGCTGTAGCGGCTTCGCTTGCGTCAGCGGCAACAGCTTGGGCAGCAGGCGAAACAATCGGTGGCTGCGCACTAGAGAAGGCCTACGAGGCCTCGGTCGAGTACGGCAGCATCAAGGCGGTCAAGGAGTCACCCCATGCCGCTGAGGAGGTCGAGGCGGACCTTGAGAGTTGCCTAGAGGCACCTAGCCCGATATTCCCCGAGGTTGACGAGATCATCTGGGGTGGCGCAGCATTCTTGATCTTGTTCGCATTCATGTGGCGCTATGGCATGCCTGGGATCAAGCGAGCGATGGATGCACGGTCCGAGAAGATCCGTGCCGATCTTGATGCTGCTGACGCAGCCAAGACGCAAGCGCAGCGCACCAAGGCCGAATACGAGGCCCAACTCGCTGATGCCAAAGCTACGGCCGCGGCGATCATCGATGATGCCCGGGTATCTGCGGATCGCTTGGGACAGGAACTGCAAGCCCGTGCCGAGGCCGAGATCGCCGAACAACGTGCCAGGGCGGCTGCTGACATCGAAGCAAGCCGCCGCCAGGCCATCGAAGATTTGCGCTCTGATGTGGCAACCATCGCAGTCGGCGCAGCCGAACGAGTGGTAAGCGCAAGCCTCGATGCAGAGGTACACCGGGCTCTCATTGACAGCTACATCGATGAGGTTGCCGGCGCTGGCGCCACCAGCGACGGAAGCTAGAAGTTGATGCGCAACGAGGGCTACGCCACCGCAATGCTCGCAGTAGCAAGGGCCGAAGGAGCCCAGGGCGAAGTAGAGCAGGAGCTTGCACGCTTCGCAGATGCCCTTGCTAGCAGCGACGAGTTGCGTGGCGCTCTCGCTGATTCCGATGTCGACGTTGAGCGTCGCATTGGCATCGTCGAGGATCTGCTCGGCGGCCGGGCACGCCCCGAAACCTCGGCGCTGGTGTCAATGGTGGTGGCTGCCGGTCGGGGCGCCGACCTTATTGACATCATTAACTCACTCGCCGACCAGGCAGCTGCCGGCCGCAACAGGCGAGTAGCGCGGGTGCGCAGCGCCGTGGAACTCAACGGCGACCAGCAACGCAGACTTGCCGAAGCAATCAAAGCATCATCAGGATTTGACGTGGAACTCCGGGTGAGCATCGACCCTGGAGTGGTTGGCGGCGTGATCACCGAGATCGGTGATGACGTGATCGACGGCAGCGTCCGCACCCGGCTCCAGCAGATGCGATCTGGAATCCGCTAAAGCGGACGTCCACTCAGACGGGAGATTGAGCGACCTGAAATGACAGACACCGCACAACTGACGATCGACACTGCAGATATTGCAGCAGCGATCCGCCAAAACCTGGCTGGTTTCGTCCCCTCGCTTGAGCAGACCACGGTTGGTCGGGTGCTCGAGGTTGGCGATGGGATTGCCAAAGTCTCGGGGCTGCCCGATGCTGCTGTGAACGAGATGCTCCGATTTGCCAATGGCGCTGTGGGCCTCGCCCTCAACCTCGATGAAACAGCCATCGGTGCCGTGGTGCTAGGCGACGTCGAGGGAATCGAGGAAGGCCAAGCCGTCCAAGCCACCGGCGACATCTTGTCGATCCCGGTCGGCGACGGACTGCTCGGACGAGTTGTCAACCCGCTCGGAGAGCCCGTCGACGGTAAAGGACCGCTATCTAACCCGATCCCGCGGCGCATGGAGATTCAGGCGCCGGGCATCACCGGGCGTCAACCGGTCCACGAGCCGATGCAGACCGGCATCAAGTCGATCGACTCGCTCATCCCCATCGGGCGTGGCCAGCGAGAGTTGATCATCGGCGACCGCAAGACCGGCAAAACCACGATCGCCCTCGACACGATCCTTAATCAGCGTGGCCACAACGTCAACTGCATCTATGTCGCCGTGGGCCAGAAGGCCTCAACGGTGGCCCAATCTGTTGCCACGCTCGCCGAGCTAGGCGCCATGGAATACACCGTTGTGGTGGTGGCACCGGCATCTGACCCGGCCCCATACAAGTTCCTCGCTCCATATGCCGGCTGCGCCATGGGTCAGCACTGGATGGAAAACGGCCAGCACGCCCTGATCGTGTATGACGATCTCTCGAAGCAGGCCGAGGCTTACCGCCAGGTTTCGTTGCTGCTGCGGCGCCCGCCCGGTCGTGAGGCCTTTCCCGGCGATGTCTTCTACCTGCACAGCCGCTTGCTTGAGCGTGCTGCCAAGCTCAGCGACGAACTTGGCGCAGGGTCGATGACCGCCTTGCCAGTGATAGAGACCAAAGCTGGTGACGTCTCGGCCTATATCCCCACCAACGTGATCTCGATCACCGATGGCCAGATCTTCTTGCAGGATGACCTTTTCAAATCTGGGATCCGTCCGGCTGTTGATGTGGGTATCTCGGTGAGTCGTGTTGGTGGTGCGGCGCAGGTCAAAGCGATGAAAACCGCGGTCGGCACGCTCAAGGGTGACCTGCAGCAGTTCCGCGAGCTCGAAGCCTTTGCAGCTTTCGGTTCGGATCTCGACGCGGTGTCTAAGGCACAGCTTGAACGTGGCTATCGCCTTACCGAGTTGCTCAAGCAGGGTGTCAACAGTCCTGTTCCGGTGGAGGAACAGATTGTGTCGATCTTCGCCGGTACACGTGGCTATCTCGACTCGTTGCCCGTGAGCGATGTCGGACGTTTCGAGTCGGAGCTACTTGAGTGGTTCCGTACTCGTGAGTCCGGCACTCTCGCTGAGATCCGCTCCACGGGCGCGATTGCAGATGTTGATGATTTTGAAGCCCGCATCAAGGCGTTCGCAGACCAGTTCGAAGCAACGGCTGAGCGTATGGCGGATGAACCAGATGCTGAAGCTCAAGGTGACGAGCAGTCGAACCTGGTCGACACCGACACGACCCTGCCCGAAGAGGACATCACCCGGGCCGAGGGCTAAGGGCTGAGGGCTTAGGAAACTCCGGTAGGGAACAAGGACTGAGGCTTAAACGGTGCCAGGAGCAAAGGAGCGCGAGCTTCGCCGACGGATCGGCAGCATCCAATCCACCAAAAAGATCACCCGAGCCATGGAACTCATCGCAGCCACTCGGGTGGTCAAGGCGATGCAGCGAGCCGACTCGGCTAGGCCTTATGCTCGTTTGATCACCAGTGTCATCGAAGACCTGACTGCCGGTGGTGCCGAGACCGATCACCCACTGTTGCGTGAGGCCACCGAGGTGCGCAAGGTTGGGCTGATTGTCGTTGCCGGTGACCGGGGCCTTGCCGGTGCCTACAACTCTTCGGTGATTCGCACCGCCGAACGCCAACTAATGGCTCACGGCAGCGAAGGCAAGGGCTATTCGCTGTTCTGCGTTGGACGCAAGCCGGTGAGCTACTTCCGTTTCCGTGGCTACCGCATCAATCATCAATTTGTGGGCTTCAGCGATAGTCCGACATATGACAATGCGCGCCAAGTAGCCGAAGAGGTTGTTGGCGCGTTCGAGTCGGACGAAGTGCAGCAGGTTGAACTCATTTACACCGAATTCGTGTCCATGGGCACCCAGCGTGTGGTAACCCGGCGTTTCTTGCCCCTTGCCGACACCCGCACGGTGGCCGAGGAAGGCTCGGGCACAGGCGTTCGCTCGGTGAACTTCGAGTTCGAACCCTCAGCCGAAGGCGTGCTTTCGGCACTGTTACCGCGCTATGCCGAAGCTCGCCTCTACGGGGCGCTGCTTGATGCTGCAGCGTCTGAGCACGCCAACCGTCAGCGAGCCATGAAGGCTGCCACAGACAACGCTGAAGAGTTGATCATCAACCTGTCTCGGGTTATGAACCGGGCACGCCAGGACGCCGTCACTACCGAGATCATGGAAATCGTCGGTGGAGCCGAGGCGCTCGGCAGCGGCGATGACATTGATATCGGAACCGCCATCACGTCCGCTCTTGCAGAAGTTGAGGCTGCTGCAAGCGAGCCGGTGCCAGCGGGTAACCGCTAGCCGTCGGTGCGGGCGTAGACGCTACTCACAAACAGGAATCAGGAATATAGCTAGCTATGACAATGACAGACTCCCCAACTACTGCTGGCGGGACTGACCTCCGTACTGGCCGCATCGTTGGCATCTATGGGCCGGTTGTAGACGCCGAGTTCCCTCCCGGGCACCTACCCGAGATAAACACCGAACTCTCATTTGATGTCACCGTTGATGGCGAGAAGGTGACCATCTTTGCTGAGGTCGGTCAGCAGATCGGTAACAACCGAGTCCGGGCTATCGCACTCAAGCCGACGGATGGTCTCATCAGGGGCACAGAGGTACGCAACCTGGGTCGTGGTATCAGCATGCCGGTTGGTGACGGCACGCTCGGCCATGTTTGGAACGTGCTGGGTGAGTGTCTTGATGAGCCTGGCCATGACACACCTGAACACTGGGATATTCACCGCCCCGCACCTGCCTTTGACACCCTCGAAGCATCAGCACAGATGTTTGAGACTGGTGTCAAGGTGATCGACTTGCTAACGCCCTACAAGCAGGGCGGCAAGATTGGTTTGTTCGGCGGTGCCGGTGTTGGCAAGACGGTGCTAATTACCGAGATGATTACCCGGGTTGCCACCAATCATGGCGGTGTCTCGGTGTTTGCCGGTGTTGGTGAACGCACCCGTGAGGGCACTGATCTGTTCTTGGAGATGGCCGAAACCGTTATGGGTGACGGTAAGACTCGTGTGCTTGACAAAGCCGCACTCGTGTTCGGTCAGATGGATGAACCCCCTGGTGTGCGTCTTCGGGTTGCCCTTGCCGGTGTGACGGTCGCCGAGTACTTCCGTGATGTTCAAAACCAGGATGTGTTGTTGTTTATTGACAACATCTTCCGGTTTGTGCAGGCCGGTTCTGAGGTGTCGACTTTGCTTGGCCGGATGCCTTCTGCTGTGGGTTACCAGCCCACACTTGCAGATGAGATGGGTGAACTCCAGGAGCGCATCACCTCAACACGGGGTCGCTCAATCACGTCACTTCAGGCTGTGTATGTGCCTGCTGACGACTACACCGATCCCGCACCTTTCACCTCATTCACACACTTCGATGGGACGAGTGAGCTGAGCCGTGACATCGCTGCTCTAGGCATTTACCCGGCAGTTGACCCGCTTGCTTCTACCTCCACAATTCTTGATCCGCTAGTGGTTGGCGAGCGTCACTACAGCGTCGCACGGCGGGTACAGGAAGTTTTGCAGCGCTACAAGGAACTGCAAGACATCATTGCCATCTTGGGTCTTGATGAGCTCTCTGAAGAAGATCGGGTCACTGTTGACCGGGCTCGCAAGGTTCAGCGATTCCTGTCACAGCCGTTCTTTGTGGCCAAGAACTTCACCGGCCAGGACGGGATCTTCACTCCGGTGTCTGAGACGATCGAGTCGTTTGAGGCGCTCGTTGATGGTGAACTTGATCACCTTCCCGAGCAAGCGTTCTACATGGTGGGCGGCGCCTCCGATGTTGAGCGCAAGGCTGCAGAGCTTGGTGCCTAAGTTGGCTCACATGCATGGGGGCATGGGCGCGCCGCTTGACGGTGCAACTCCTCTGGTAAGGGTTAGCGATGGCTGAACCTCTTGCTGTGGAGCTGGTCTCGCCTGAGGCAGTGACCTACAGCGGCACAGCCGAGATGGTGATTGTGCGCACCATGGAAGAGGGCGACATCGCATTTCAACCCGGGCACGTGGCATTTCTGGGAGTGCTGGCTCCCTGGTCGGTCGATGTGGTTCGCCCCGATGGTGGACGTGACCGGTTCGCTGTGCATCGAGGCTTCGTTGAAGTGAACCACAATCAGGTGACGATCCTCTCTGATATGTCAGAGGAATCACACGAAATCGATGTGGAGCGTGCATCTGAGGCACAACAGCGTGCCGAGGCTGCACTGGCATCTAATCCTGATGATCAGATCGCGGCGGGCGCGCTAGAGCGTGCTCAACTCCGACTGAGAGTCGCCGCTAGCTAACTCACTTCTTGGCCCACTTCGCGAGCGGTGGGCGCCTTGGTTAACGAATAGCAGCCGCTAGTCGACGAGGTCGTTAGAGGGCGTGAGCCTTCTGCAACTGGTGGCGCCCGCCAATTAACCGCACTGTCCCTGAGAGACTTCGCATCACTAGCGACTGGGTATGACAGAAGCGAGCGTCATAGTGAACGCCTCGCAGCAGGTCGCCGTCGGTCACGCCAGTTGCCGCGAAGAAGCAGTTGTCGGTATTGACGAGGTCATCCTGGTCTAGCACCCGGCCCAACTCGTAACCGAGTTTGTCCATCAACTTGCGTTCGTGCTCGTTGCGAGGCCAGAGGCGCCCCTGCAAGGCGCCGCCCATGCACTTGATAGCAGCAGCGGTGATGACACCCTCGGGTGTGCCGCCGATCCCGAACAAGACATCTGCACCAGTGTTAGGCCAGGCCGTTGAGATCGCCCCGGCCACATCTCCGTCAGGGATCAAACGGATGCGAGCACCCGCCTCTCGCACCTCGGAGATGAGATCGTCGTGGCGGTCGCGGTCAAGGATCACAGCGGTGAGCGCCTGCACGGACTCGCCTTTAGCCTCAGCCACCGCTTCGAGATTCTCGGTGGGTGACTTGGTGATGTCGATAACGTCAGCGGCTTCACGTCCGGTGGCGATCTTTTCCATATATACGCAAGGCCCCGGGTCAAACATCGTGCCCCGGTTGGCCACTGCGATCACCGACAAGGCATTTGCTCGCCCTAGGGAGGTCAGCGTTGTCCCGTCGATCGGGTCAACTGCAACGTCGGTTTGGGGATGCTGGCCGTTACCGACCCGCTCACCGTTGAAGAGCATCGGCGCATCGTCCTTTTCGCCCTCGCCGATGATCACGACACCGTTCATGGTGATGTCGTTGAGCACACGACGCATCGCATCCACAGCCGCCCCATCAGCGCCGTCTTTGTCCCCCCGCCCCATCCAGCGGGAGGCCGCTATCGCCGCCGCCTCGGTGATGCGCACCAGCTCAAGTGCGAGGTTCCGATCTGGCTTGGGGTGACTCCTTCGGGCCATGCCCGCGAACGTATCGCATCGCCACCCCTAGATGGCAGGATGAGCAGATGGCAGCTAAACGATCAGGCTTCTTGCGTCGCTTCAAGCGAGATAACCGAGGCAACGACGAGAGCAAGTCCAGCCGCACCGACGATTCCGCTACTCCCGATGCAGCCGAACATGCGGACGTCGAATCAAGAGGTGGCTCGGCCATTAGCACGGTGGCGAGAGAACCCGGTCACGATCACGAGGACGGGGATCACGAGGACGGGGATCACGAGGACGGGGATCACGAGGACCGTGAGGAGCACAAGGAGTGGCTGGCCTATGACTTGCATGAGTGGGCGCTTGAGAGCCGGGTGATGCTGCGACAACTCCTCACCGTTGATCAGGTGGTGCATTCGTGGCAGGGCACGACGCTGATGGTGCATGAGTCGCTCGAGAACCAGGTTGACACGCTCATCGATGAGGTGCAAGAAACCGAAAAGGCTCAGGAGGCAACAAACCGCCCGATCGGCCCTGAAGATGATCTGACCGCCTTTGAGATCGGTGACTGGACTCAACAGTTGCGACATGAACTCATCGACCGGCTAGTGCAAGCTCGGGTGCCGCATCTGCTTGAGGAGTCGACGCCCGACCAGGAGAACGAGGAAGGAGAGGAAGAAGACCAAGGCGACCAAGACGACCAAGCAGCCGGGTCGGCGCGTCCGCCCACCGAGGGCGACCAGGACGCGGAGCGCGAGCAAGACGCGGCCGCGGGTTGGGATCTGTGGGTACGTGAGAGTGACGAGGAACGGGTCGATCTTGTGATTGACGATCTGCTTGCACGAGTCGAAGAAGCAGACTTTGTCGAGCTTGATGGTCTAGAAGTCAACTCTTTGCTGAGCGATCTGTTCGTGGCGTGTGACCGGCTGAAGCGAGATCCCCGAGATCCCGCAGGCGTTCACGCCACGATTACGGCCACAAGTCGCATTGAAAACGTGCGTACGCCGTTTGGCTTTGCTGCACCTAACTGGCGTGATCTTCGCAATACGGCGGGCGATCTCGAGTCGTTGCTAGTAGTCGAGACAAGCGACGCAAGTGAGATTCGCGACCTCGCAAGTCGTCTCTCGGCCACGTTGCGACAGTTGATCTAGCAAGTCTGGGCGTATCTCACGGTGGTTTTTCTATTCTTCTAGATCTCTGCGGGTTGCATAGTTAACGGCAGTTTCTTACCATCACCTAACCTGGGAGATGCGTAGAGTTTCGTCATGTCTGAACAGGGTCCTTCAAGGGACGACACCACAACCGATGAAACTGACGCTCAGTCAGCAGATGAGACTCCCTCCGAGGCTGGCGGTGATACTGCCGGCGGTAATTCGGGCGACAACGATGCTGAGGCTGAGGTCAGCGGGAACGAGGCTTCGACGAGCGAGCCTGTTAAGTCGGCTGGCGCCGAAGTAGCCAGCGACGAGCCCGCGGGCAGCGGTGAGTCGCCGCCTGAGCAAACAGAGGAAGCAGATGAGGCCGCTGCCGCAGAGATGCTCGGTGATTCGGGATCGGATGGCGATGCACCGCCACCTGACCCAGGTTCTGAAGCCATGACGGAAGACGCTGGCGGTGCGAAGCCAAGGCGTAGCCGGCTAAAGCGAGTTGGGCTGATAGCCGGCTCCGTGGTGGCGTTGGCGATCCTCGTGGCAGGGGTCGCCCTGACAATCGCGTCGATCAGGAACGGGCGCGACCATCACCACCACCATGAAGTTCACACAGAAGGGCGATTAATTCCGTCTTATATCGACCCAAGTATCGACCCAAGACAGACGGAGGAACTCGCTCGGGAACACGGAATGGGAGATTACGACTCCCATGACGGCTACGACCGTGAGCGCAAGTCGGAGTCAAGACGCCACAAGCACGAGCACCACGGCCATAAGCACCATAAGCACAGCGACCGAGGCACCGGCCACGGCGACAATCACGACGAATGGCGAGACAAGGAGCACTGGCTCAAAGAACGCTGGAGTAAGGACGGCTGGAGCGCAGAAAGGCGACTGGGGTGGCTGGCACGATTGGGCTGAAGAGCACGGCTGGGCGCCCGATAGATCAGATGGAGGCCGCAACTTCGGTGACTTCTTGCGCAGGTTCCATAAGGGTCGGCAAGGGACTCCATTTGGTGGTGGTGACATGTTCCCACATTGGAATGACTCGGGTAACCCCGGCATGCCGTTTGGAATGTGGCATTTTGGTGAGGACGACAGTGACTACCTAATGGAGAATAGTGTCTACTGCACCCGCGACGAGGACGGCAGGAGCTTCTGCACACTTACCGGTCCGGGCATCCGAGACATGCTGGAGAGCTTTAAGGACTCCGATGGCATGTGGTTCCACGACATGTTCGATGACTCTGATGACATGTCTGAGGACACGGACGACATGGACGAGATGCACGAAACGGACGATCTCGACGGGTCATTCGACGGGCTTGACGGGTTCAGCAGTTCGGGCGAATTCTGTTTCGGCGACAATCCAGTCACTTGTGTTGATCTCGAAGACTTCTCGGGCCTGTCGGACGGAGACGCGCTGGGCGAGATGCTCTTTGGGTTGTTGTTCGGTCTGGGCGACGGTGAGTCTGGCCTGAGCGAGTTGTTTGAGATGTTCGACCAACTCGCTCCCGAGGCGTTCGATGAGGCACTTGAAGAAGAGCCTGCTGAAGTGGAAGAGGAGGAAGCTGAGGAAGCCGAGGAGGTCGAGGAGCCTGAAGAGCAGTCTGAAGACGCCGAGGCTTAAGGCCACTTAACCAGGCGCTTCACTCGCTAGCAGCAGCCGTTCAGAGATTGCGGCTGCTGCGCTTGCCGGTGTTCGGCGGCCTTGGCACGCTTCGGAGAGTTCAAGAGGGTCGCTGTCAAGCAACGTTCTTGCCGCAGCGTCTAGTTGGCGGGTGACGCGTTTGGCTACCTCGGCACGGATCCTCTGCTCTCTGCGCTCATCTAGAAGTCCGCAGTCCTGAAGGTGGCTGCGATGAGCGTCGATGGCTCGCAGCACGGCGTCTGTTCCTTCACCCGAGGTGGCAGTTGTCATCACGATCTCGGGTCGCCAGGCGCTTGAGACACCCGTTATGTGACCTAGGTCAAGCATCAGTTCTAGGTCTCTGCGAGCATCGGTGGCTCCAGGGCGGTCCGCTTTGTTCACGACCAACACGTCGGCCATCTCAAGCAAGCCCGCCTTGTTCGCTTGCACCGCATCGCCCATCCCCGGCGCAACCACGACAACGGTGGTGTCGGCAGTGCCAGCCACATCAACTTCTACCTGACCTACACCGACCGTCTCGACGATCAGCGGGGCGAAGCCACAGCTCGCGAAGAGCCTTAAGGCACCGGGAACTGCCAGAGCGAGACCACCAGCATGACCTCGGGTTGCCATTGAGCGGATGAACGCTCCTCGTGTTGCCTCGGCTTGCATACGCACGCGGTCGCCGAGGATGGCACCACCAGTCAACGGTGATGAAGGATCGACGGCAAGAACGCCCGGACGCGTCCCTACATCGCAGAGCAGCGCTACGAGTTGGCCGACGAGGGTCGACTTGCCTGTGCCGGGCGCTCCGGTCACGCCGATGATCGCCACATCAAATGACTGCCCGCGCCGAGATGTGGTCTCCTTGAGCCCTCCGCTGCCGGTGTTGTTAGTGCCGACGAGTGGCTGCGCGGGAGGACCTGAGGTTGCCGTAAGTAGTTCGTCTAGCGCGATGGCGTGGCTGCCGCCTCGCTCGACAATGCTCAGCAGTCGTCCCAGCGCCTGCCGGTTGCCACCTTGGGCACGCTCAAGCAGATCAGCGATCATGCCAACGAAGCCAACTAGCAGGAGTTGGTTATCTCACGCAGCCGCTCACGGCTCTTACAACTTCTTGAGCAGAAGCGCCAGGGTGGAGCACCGCCCGGATCCCCATCTCGGTAAGCGTCGCCACATCGGTCTCGGGCACGATCCCCCCGATCACGACCGGAGTGTCAAGCCCAGCATCGACCAGAGCCTCAACGATCCGGGGCGCAAGCGCGAGGTGGCCCGCGTTGTGCATTGACAGACCGATCACATCAGCGTCTTCTTGTTCTGCAGCAGCCACGACGGTGGCAGTTGTCTGACGCAAACCGAGGTAGATCACCTCCATCCCAGCGTCGCGCAGCATCCGCGCCACGACCTTAAGGCCACGGTCATGACCATCAAGCCCGAGCTTTGCGAGCACCACACGGATCGGGACGTCGTGAGGTGACAAGTCTTGATCGTTCACGGCATCAACGTCAGTAGGCGGATTGTGCACGAGAGCGCCGCTGCGGGTGAATCGTCAGATGATTGCATGTTCGACGTAACGGCCAAAAACGCCGGCGAGCGTGTCACAGATTTCACCCTCGGTGGCGTAAGCCTTTACTGCTTCAATCACTGGTGGCATCAGGTTCACGCTGGGATCGCTCGCGGCGGCTCTAACCGATGCGAGTGTTGTGTCAACCGCCTCTTGGTTGCGGGCAAGTTTGGTTGCGGCTAGCCGTTTGAGTTGCAGATCTTCGGTGTCTTGTTCGATACGCAACAGGTTCGGGTCGCCGTCATCGCCCTCAGCGAACGCGTTGACGCCAACGATGATGCGGCTGCCGTTGTTCACCTCCCGCTCAAAGCGGTAAGCGGAGTCAGCGATGCCACCAACGAAATAACCATCTTCGATCCCCGCATAGACACCTTCAAGGATTGAGCCACCTCCAACATCAAGAAGATGCTCAAGAATGTCAGTCGCTTGGCGCTCCATCTCATCAGTCATCCACTCGACATAGGGCGAACCGCCTAGAGGATCGGCGACGTTCGCGACGCCTGTTTCATGCGCAATGATCTGTTGAGTTCGCAAGGCAATGCGTGCAGCCTCTTCGGTTGGAAGGGCAAGAGCTTCGTCGTAGGAGTCGGTGTGTAGGGATTGAGTGCCACCAAGAACGGCCGCGAGAGCTTGTAGCGCAACCCGTGCAATGTTGATCTCAGGCTGTTGAGCCGTGAGTGACACTCCGGCAGTTTGCGAGTGAAAGCGGCACATCATGCTTCGCTCACTCTTGGCTCCGTAGCGTTCTTTCATCCAGGTTGACCAGATACGTCGAGCAGCCCGGAACTTGCCGATTTCCTCAAAGAAGTCGCTGTGACTGTTGAAGAAGAAACTCAGCCGGGGCGCGAACTCATCTACATCTAAGCCCGCCGCCCGGGCTGCTTCGACATAAGCGAAGCCGTTAGCAAGTGTGAAGCCAAGTTCTTGAGCAGCAGTCGAGCCTGCTTCACGTATGTGATATCCCGAGATTGACACGGCATGCCACCGCGGCATCTGCGCGGTTGTGAAACGCAACATGTCCGTGACGATGCGCACAGAGGGTCGGGGTGGAAAGATGTACTCCTTCTGGGCTTGGTATTCCTTGAGAATGTCGTTCTGGATAGTGCCCGACAGTTGACAACGGCTTACTCCGGTGTTGTCAGCAACTGCGATGTATTGCGCCAGGGCCACTATTGCGGGCCCGTTGATGGTCATCGAAGTCGATACGCCGCCAAGATTGATGTCAGCGAATAGATCTGCCATGTCTGCGAGCGTGTCGATTGCAACACCCGCTCGACCTACTTCACCCGCCGACCAGATCTCGTCGTCGGAGTCACGTCCCATCAGTGTCGGCATGTCGAACGCTGTCGACAGCCCAGTTCCGCCGTTGCGCAGGATCTCTTTGAACCGGCCGTTGGTATCGACCGCTGTTCCAAAGCCCGCAAACATCCGCATCGTCCATAGACGGTTGCGGTACATGCCCGAATACAACCCACGGGTATAGGGGAACTCGCCGGGAAACGGTCCGTCGCCATAGACAGCATCCACAGGCACTCCCGACATCGTTACCGCTGAGCTAGGTGAACTCGTTGCAGGCCTAGGCGTGTTGCTGGTTTGACGGAGGCTCATTGCTGCGACCGGGGAACCCTTCAAGATGGCGTACATGCATCAGGCGTCAAGACGCTTTGATGACGTTGCGGGCAATCTAATGGCTCCCGGCTAGCAACTCTTGGTGTGCCATTGCGTATGCCACTGGAATGATTCGCCGGAGCGAATTACTCTTGATCCTCGTGGGTGAGGACATGAACTTCGACATCTTCGAAGCGGGCGACACGGTTCCCAAGGTCCCAAAGCTGAAGAAAAAGATCTACAACACTGAACTGGCGCGCCTGCAAGAGGAACTGGTGCGATTACAGCGATGGATAAAGCACTCAGGCCTCAAGGTTGTGGTGATCTTTGAGGGGCGTGACGCGGCTGGCAAGGGTGGTGTCATCAAGCGCATTATTGAGCGGCTCAACCCTCGCATCGTGCGGGTAGTGGCACTGGGTACCCCGAGCGATCGTCAGAAGACACAGTGGTGGTTCCAGCGATACGTCGAGGAGTTACCTGCCGCCGGTGAGATGGTGTTGTTTGATCGCAGCTGGTATAACCGCGGTCTTGTTGAGCCGGTGATGGGCTTCTGTACTCCTCATGAGTATCGAGAATTCTTGCGATCTTGTCCCGAGTTTGAACGCATGCTGGTGCGTTCGGGAATCATCTTGATCAAGTACTGGTTCTCGGTAAGTGACGCCGAGCAGGAGCGACGCTTCCAGAGTCGTATCACCGATCCGGTCAAACGTTGGAAGTTGTCACCGATGGATCTTGAAGGTCGTGCCCGCTGGGTCGAGTTCTCCAAGGCTAAAGACACGCTGTTTGCCCACACCGACATCAAACAAGCCCCGTGGTATGTGGTAAACGCCGACTCCAAGCGATCAGCAAGGCTTAACTGCATCTCTCATCTACTGTCAATGATTCCATATGAGACGGTGCCATGGGATGAAGTCGAACTCCCCGAACGTCAAAGCGGCGTTGGCTACGTTCGTCCCCCGATCACAGACCAGACCTTCGTTCCCGAAGTCTTCTAGATCTCAGTTCCGCCCTAAGCCCCCAACTCTCCTAGCGCCCCCAAGCAAAAAGTCACCTGAGGGCGGGAACTGGCCTAAGGCAGCCCCACAGAAGTTGGTGTCTAGCTGACGTTGTTGCGCAAGAGATTTAGGGCGCGACCCCAGGCTGTGTTCCAGGCGTCTTCGTTGTAAGTGCCGAGCGGGTTCTCCCAATTACCGAACCCATGACCCGTGCCTGCATAAACATTGAACTCAACGTCTTTGCCAAGATCCCGGAGTTGCGCCGCTAGCGCTTCACACGCTTTGGGCGGGAAGAAGTCATCGCTCGCAGCGAAGTGGCCTTCAACTTTGGCACTCAGATTGCTCCAATCAAGCGAGTCATCACCCAGCGGTGCTCCATAGAACGGTGCTGCGGCCGATACCCGTTCGCCAGCGATTGCAGCGATCCGAAGTGTCAACAGTCCACCCATGCAAAAGCCGGTCACTCCAACCGACTGCGATGAGCAAGCATCGTGACCCAGCAGGTAGTCAATCGCGGCTGACATGTCACGGGCAGCTCGCTCAGGCGGCAGTGTGGTCATCAAATGTCCCGCCTTGTCCATTTCGGTGTGCTCAGCCATCTCACCCTGATACAGATCGGGTGCCAGTGCTGTGAAACCCTCGGCCGCGAGCAGGTCACAAACCGCCTTGATCTGAGGTACCAGACCCCACCACTCCTGAAGCACAATCACTCCAGGCCCGGCGCCGGACGTTGCAGCGGCAACGTAACCCCGAGCGGTCGTGCCATTCGCCGCGAAAGTGACCATCTCACCCATATCGAACTCTCCTTGGTTGTCGGCTCACGCACTACGTGTTCGTCAGCAGTCTTCATACTGCCAGAAACCTGCCACGACAAGACATCGTCACGGCGGGCGATCAAACACGCTTGCACGTGAGTGTCAAACGAGAGTCACGTTGAGGTTATGTGGAGATTACGAAGTTAACTCTATTCTACATGGGTTCACCTTATTCTGCACATGGTTGATTCACTTGAGGAGACTATTTGCGCGAGACGTGAGAACTTCGGTTGGATTAGGCTGTGAGCCGTCGGACCTTGAAGAGAGGATGACAATGGCAGAGTTCCAGACGGTTGAAGAGTTCACGAGTTATCTGCAGAGTGAGGCGGCGAACAAATGAGGAGTTCCGGTCTCGGTTGCTGTCTGATCCGAATTCGGTTGTTGAGAGCGAACTGGGAGTGTCGATTCCCGATGGCTTCAAGGTCGTTGTGCATGAAGACTCTGCCATGACTGCGAATCTGGTGATTCCGCCTTCGACATCTCTGAATGAAGACGATCTGGCTGCTGTCGCTGGTGGCTTCGCCGGCGTTCCCTGGTAGTCGCTGATCTGAGCACCTAACCGTCGTTGCCCGAGGGCGGTAACTGCCTGAGGGCAGTTCGCTTGACGGTGCCAGCATCGTACGCATGTCGGTGACTGGCACTTGGCTGACGACACTCAGGACGCTCGCACCGGATTAGACCAACGCCCCTCCTTCGGGAGCTTTCTCGGAGGATTGAAGCGGATGTTCCCGTCCGCCCTCTTGAGTGGCGGCGGATGGGTTCGTCTTCAAACGATGGCCGACCGGCTGCCGCTTGCTGTAATTGATCAGCGGTTCGGTTTTGAGTTTGACCTAAGCAACGATTTTGCGAGGGCTGACTTTTGTGTTTGCCCTGTGCGTGGTTCCGTCTTAGCCACGCATTACATCGGCCGCTCCGCAGCGGCACCGCCTGGATCCGCCGCTGCGGCTCTTGGTGCCTGCCTTGCGCGCAATGGCGAAGACCCCAACTCGTTTCTCGCAAGCAGGGAGGGAGATGTCGTCCCCGAGTATGACGTGCCGGATGTGCTCCCCTCCGAGTCAGCACCCCCTGGTATTTTCTTGTGTCCCGCGTCTCCTCCGGAGGCGCCGTCGCGTCCGAAGATCCACGACGACCCGTCTGCTACCGTCGGCGAGCTAACGTCCGCCGCCGCCTACGACGTTGACGCGGAGGAGTTGCGAGAGGTCAAGCGGGTGTACAAGGCGCTGCCTGATGGTGGCTTTGTCGCTCAAGCGGGCATGTTGCCAGGACGACCACAGCGAGCCGTGCGCCTCGTTGTCCATGGCGTCGACTCCCTTAACGTTCCCAGCCTGCTAAAGCAATTGTGCTGGCCAGGCTCTGTGGCCGCGGTCATGTCGGCGATCGAGGAAACGAGTGGCCTAACCCAATCCATTCTGGCGCTGAGCCTTGACGTGACCACCGCCGGCATCTCGGAGCGGTTGGGTTTGGAGTTGCTGCGTCCGTTGGTCGGCTTTCGCTTCGGGCCCGCAGGTTGGGGACCGCTGATCGATCGGCTGGAAGAGAGGGCATGGTGTGTGCCCGCAAAAGCCCAAGCCCTGAGGTCGTTACCAGGCTCGGAGCGGCTGATCGGCCATGGCGGCATCTACCTCGTGTACCAAATGATCAACCACTTCAAGATCGTCGTAGAGCCCAGCCGCATCGGTGCCAAGGCTGCCAAGGCTTACGTGGCTGTGATCGTTGGCCGCCTTTAGGACTAGTACTTTGGGACGACTGCAGAGGGGTTAAGCAATCTGGCGGAGTGCTAGCTCCCGGAAGGCACCTGGTTCCTCCATTAGTTCGTCAAAGGTCCCCTGTTGCACGACTCGCCCCGCCTCAAGCACGTAGATGCGGTCGGCCTTGCGGATGGTGGACAGCCGGTGGGCGACGGCGATGCGGGTGACAGCGAGTTGCTCGATCCGCTCCATGACTTCAGCCTGGATGTTGTTGTCAAGGAAACTGGTCGCCTCATCGAGCAGCAGAACGCGCGGGTTGCGCACCAGCGCGCCAGCCAGCATGATGCGCTGGATCTGACCACCGGAAAAGACCGCCAGACTCTCGGTGACGACCGTATGCATACCCATCGGCATCGCTGCGATGTCGCGGTCGACGGCGGCAAGGCGGGCCGCGCGCCAAGCATCATCCAGCGTCAGGTCCGAGGCGATTCCAATGATGTTGTCGCAAATCGTTCGCGGCTCTAGCGAACCGTTCTGCATCACCACGCCCACCTGTTGTCGCACGGCCCGCCGGTTGATTCGGTCGAGATTGTGGCGGTCGTAGTACACCTCACCGGACGAGACCTTCTCTAGGCCGAGCAAGACGCGCAGCACGGTGCTCTTGCCTGCACCGGTTCCACCCACCAACGCCACGAACTCACCGGGCTGCACGTGTATAGAGACGCCGCGCAATACGAGCGGGCTGTCTTCAGTGTAGCGAAAGCTAACGTTGTCGAGCCGCACCTCACCACGCAGTTCCGGTGTCGGGGCGTCTACGACGGCACTTTAGGGCGACTCCTTGAGAATCGGTGCGACCTGTTCTCCGGCCGGGACGATGGCCGCTACGGCAGTCATCGAACTGCCGAGAGCTGCGATCGATGTCATCAACAGGAGGTACGCGGCAAATACGGCGATAAAGGCACCCGCCGACACCGAGTCAGATCCCTGCGCACTCGCCACGGCAAACAACGCCGCCGCCGCTAACAGAGGCGCTGCCGTGGTGAACGCTACGAGATGCTCATTGAGGGCGCCGACCTTCATCTCGCTGTGCTTCTGAACGCGATAGTCCCGCGCCCATCGCGTAAAAGCCGTCCACTCCTTGCCCGTAACCCGCAGCTTTCGCACCGCACCGACCAACTGCAGCATCGCGCCGGTCAACGAACGTGCTGCTGCTAGTAGTCGCCGCTGATGACGTACTTGACGCCAGCCGAGCGTCATGGTGACGGTCAGCGCCAGCAGACCACCAACCAGCCCTAGCCAGCCCATTGCGGAGTCATAAAGGAACAGCAGAACAAATGTCGGTAGTAGGAAGACGGTCGACAATAGTGCGCTCATGACCACACCCGACAGGCGATCACGCAAGTCTTGGAGCGCCATAGCGCGTGTCGCTAGGTCACCAGCCGTGTAATTCCGGAAGAAGCCGGATGGCAAGTTAAGTAACCGATCCCACAGCGCGGCCGTGACTCGTGCCGCCGCGCGGCCTTCGAGACGCATCAACGCCGTTCCTTCAACTACTTGGAGTAGACCGACGGTCAACGCCAGCAACAACATTCCAACAGTTAGCCACCACAGCGTTGCATGGCGTCCCGAGGGCGCAACCTCGGTGGCGAAGACACCGAGAGCTATGGCGGGTGCCAGCGTTGCCAGACCAGCTAGCAGTCCGGCCGTCGCCAGCCGTCCCATGTCACCCTTCCAGCGGCGAAACGCGACACGTGTTAAGTCTCGGGCGCTAGATACCCCGTCATGGGGCAGCGATTGGTAGAAGTACATCCCGATCGGTTGCAGCTTCGCAGCCCGCGTTGCGTTGACCCGCGTAGCGTGTCCCGATGCGGGGTCGACCATGCGGTATCGTCCGAACCGGCCCGGAATCAACGCGACCGGCTCACCGTTAGAACGCTGGAATGCCAGCATGGCGCCGCTGTCGCCGCGCCACCACCGATCCGCTGCTCCCAGAGCAACATCACGCCGGCGTACTCCCGATGCGGTGAGAACGCGATCGAGGTCTTGGCTCGTTTCGATGTTGTCACTCGGGGTGCCTGGCGGCTTGGGTGGTTCCCGGAAACGGATGCCTTCGTGGTGACCGATCAAGGCCAACGCCGCTAGCAACTCGGTGCCACGGCTGCCCGACTGCGCGCGGGACGTGTTGACAACTGCCTGGAGGCTTTGCCGCGCAGCCTCTTCGCTTTCTTGGCGATGCCGCGCTTGAGCCGCTCGTACGTTGAGCGCATCTACCATCAGCAGGCGACGGTTGAGGTCGTCTGCACCGAGGGACAACTGGTGGAACTCGGCCAACGCCCCCAGAAGCAGCCCCTGCTGATGCAGTTGGTGAGATGATACGCCCTGAGTTTGGGTTGAGCCCGACGCGCTGACCCATGCACCGGGGGCCACCGGTATGAAGCCGGGGCCGGAAGGGTCGCCGTACTCGGTGCTCAGAAACGCTAGGTCGGCATCAGCGCTCGAGAGCCACACGACGTCACGCTTTGTAGAAACAACCTCGCCAGCATTTAAGTCAGTCGTATCGCCAGCGCCTACGAAGCGATCTATCGGCGGTTGATGTGTGACCTCTTGAGCTATTGAGGCAGAGATGTCAGCAACCCAGGCAGCCACCTGATCAGCGACAAGGCTGCCACTCTCGGCCGCCACGAGAACGTCTCGGGGCACACACAGCAACTCGGAATCGGGCAACCCCTTGGCGACCAACACGCTTGTGCCCGTGTTCGCCTGAAACAGCAGACGCCCACTCGTTGCCCGCAACAGGTGGTTGAACTCAACGAGCACGCCACCGTCGGATTCATGCGCAGCAAATACATCGACCGAACCGCGGGAGATGAACCACACCGAATCGGGATCGTTCAAGCGGATCGGGCGGTTAGCACCTCCGGCGAATGGCGTACCGTGGGCGCGAATGAAGTCAACGACGTGTTCCGCTTGCTCCAGGTGTTCCGCGTGTTCCATTTGTTCCGCCATCGCTACTCGGCTTCCATGAGCTGGCGGTAGAGGCCGTCTGCGTCTGCCATCATCTGCTGATGGGTACCGCGCTGCACTTCGCGGCCGCGGTCAAACACGACGATCAGATCACTATCTCGAATGGTGCTGAGGCGATGGCCGATGATCAGACACGAGATACTGCGGCGGCGCAACGCACGATCGATGCTTAGTTCTGTGACGGGATCGAGCGCGCTAGTCGCCTCGTCGAGGATCAGGACCGTTGGATTCGACACCAGAGCCCGTGCGATCTCGAGACGCTGTTGCTGGCCGCCGCTGAAGTTGCGCCCACCCTCTAGTACGCGAGCGTCATAGCCTTGGGGCCGGGCGACGATGTCTTCGTGGATGTCGGCGTCTTTCGCTGCGGCCACCAGTGCGTGCTCTGGCGTTGCGGAATCCCAGATTGTCAGGTTGTCGCGGACCGATCCTTCAAAGAGGAAGACGTGCTGATCAACCATTGACACCGAGTCCGTCAATATGTCGCGCGGCACCTCGCCAAGAGGCTGACCGTCGAACAGGATCTCACCCGACCAGGGCTGCTGAAGTCCAGCCGCAAGATACGCCAGTGTGGACTTTCCGGAACCGCTCGGTCCGATGATGGCCACTCGCTGACCGGGTTCAATGACGAGGTTCACGTCTTTCAGCAGCGGCTTTTCGGTGGTCTTGTAACCAAACGTGACGTTCCGCAGTTCCACCTGCCCTTTCAGGCGAAGAGTCCTCGCAAACGCTGGCGACCTCTCTTCTGAGGTGTGGGTACGGCGCTTCAAGTCCACTTCTGCAGGTGTGTCAAAGACGTCGTCAAGACGCTGCAGGTGACCATCAAGCACCTGGAACAGGTCGGCGAACTGCACGAATCGACCAATCGGCATCAGGAAATTGACTGACAATACGTAAAACCCCATTAGCGCGCCAATTGTCATACTGCCTGACATCACACGCATCCCGCCCAAACCGATCACTGCGGCACTGCCGAAAATCAAGACCGCCGAAGGCAGTGCTGCGATCATGTGACCGAGTTCCGCGAAGCGTTGTCGAGCGATTAGCTCTCGTGCCTGATAACCGGTGAGGTGGACGTAGAAGTCGTTCTCGCCCGATGCAGCTTGGAGCGTGTCGATGGTGCGCAATCCATGCATCCCGGTTCCGCGCAGCTGGCCAGCCTCGTGCTGCAGCCGGTGATTCTCGTCGACCCTCACGTTGGTCAGAATCTTTGTGAGGATGGCGGACCCCACACCGAGGCATACCATCACGGCTGCGAGCAGCGGGTCGTAGACAAACATCACCACCACCAACAATCCACTTGTGGCCATTTCAATGACGACACCCACGAACTGGACGGTCGCCACGGTGGCAACCTCGTCAATGGATTGCATCCGTGCGGTCAGATCGCCGGCGAAGCGGTGCGCGAAGAAGTCCGTCCGCAGGCTGAAGAGGTGCCAGATGAAGCGATCCGAGCGTGAGATCGAAAGCTGCACTGAGAGCAGTCGTAGGCAGCGCTCGCGCAGCCAGGTGAGCAGGTAGACGAGCCCTCCTGCGGCCGCTGCACCGACGACAAGTGTTGCCGCCCAGGATGGCTCACGACCGGTCAGCACATAGTCGACAAAGACGTTGAGGAGCAGGGGCAGGGTCAACGTCACCAGCGACAGCAGTAGACCGCATGTGAAAGCAAACGCAAGCGACACCTTGCCAGCGCTTAACCATGGCCAGAGCCGGCGCACAATGCCTGGGCGCCGCCCACCTTGTTTGAAGTGTTCGCCCGGTTTGAGTTCCAAGACGACGCCGGTAAAAGCACCGTCAAACTCTTCGGAGTCAACGGTCCTGCGCCCGCTGGCGGGGTCGTTCAGGTAGTAACGGCCGCGCGAGTAACCCTTAAAGACCAGGAAGTGGCTGAACTCCCAGAACAGTATGAGTGGTTTGCGCATCTCCTTGAGTTCGTCGGGCTCTCTTCGCCAGGCCTTGACGTCGAGGCCGAACTTCTTGGCAGCGCGCCAGATGTCGGCGCCCGTGCTGCCGTCGCGGGTCACCGCGCAGGCGGTGCGCAACTCCTCGATCGGCACCCAGCGGCCAAAATACGCCAGCAGGATGCCGAGGCTGACCGCACCGCATTCGGTCTGGTCGTGTTGCAGCAGCGAAGGCGTGCGGACCCGCCGCCTGTGTTTGCGTCTAGTTGTTAGGCCCATCAGTGTTGCTGGTCCCATCAGTCACCGCCGCTCCCGAATATCAGTGATGCGATCGAGTGATTGCCCACGACGATTCGCAAGGTGCCGCGTGACCCGTCGATGATGGGTTGCGACTCGGATCGCTCCAGCGTTGGTGCCTCCAGCGTTGCTCGCAGCAGATGGACGCTCTCGGGATGCTCAAGTGGCTGCTCAAGCCCCAAGTCCAACAACCACTGTGGCGGCACGACGCGCGACGACAACTCCTTCACTCGTGCATCCACGACGGCGGTTGGACTCGCGCTCAGTCCGCCTAGATGCATCTGCGCGTCCATGCCAGGCGCAAAGCGTGCAGCCTCGTCACCGGTGAGCAACGCCACAGCCTCCATCGGGCCAGTGGCCGGAACGCGAATCCGTGCTGCAAGGTCACCAGCCACGATTTGCTGTCCCACCGTTAGCTCGAGCGTCACGATCTCTCCGTCATGGAAGCTTGTGATGTCTTGCATCATGGAGCTGTCTTGCATCATGAAGGCCTCGATTGTGCGCACACGCGCAATCGGATGACCCGCAACGACAGTGTCTGTGACCTCGGCGAATACTTCGACGACCACGCCCGATGTGCCCGCCAACACATCAATCCGCTGCCCGGGATCCACGAGTACTGCATCCAGGGTGTAGCTGCGCTCGGCGCGGCCAACCAGGGCGGCTATCAGCAGTGCGATCAGTGCGACACCCAATGCCGACACCAGCAGCCACTCGTGAGGAGCCGTTACTTGCAGCCTCGTGTCAACTGTCTCCTGCCGGGCACGCTGGGCTAATGCCTTCTCTCGAAATGGTGTCCTGAATAACACGACATCTTCCTCCGTCTATGGCCGCAGGTGTCGCAGAGACCGCGAAATTGCTTCGATACAAAACGCGGTCGTGATCGCTTCAGATCCGAACCCGCGCTGCGTTCGTGTCTGCGTCTTTGGTGGGTCTTGGTTGGCTCCCCAGACGGCTAACCCATGCGGATCCTTCCATGCAAGGCACGGCTCCCAACTCCCGTCCCCACGCTGGGCCTTGATCAGACTCGCCACCACTGCTTGGGTTGTCGCTTCGTCAACGTCGCAGTTGAGCATGTCAAGCGCCGACAACGCCTGCGCGGTGCGCATTGGGTCACGGATGCCTGCGTGTGCATCCAAACGTTCACTCAAGTGTTTGTTGAGGCGGCTCACCAGGGTCGGGCGAAGGTCGCTGAACATCGCCTTGTGATTGGAACTCGCTCGCGCGATCGCGAAGTGGAGGTCTAGGGGTTCGATGTAATTCGGCGAGTCTTCAGCCTCTCGCTGGTCTGCGACCACCGTTTCGATCCAGCGCCGCGCTGCGCGAGTCTCTGCTTGTTGTCCGACATATGCAAGCACATTCGCGTTGACTACAGCATCGACATCGTTGACAAGTCCGGGTCGCCAGCGACGACCGGGAATCCACGTTCGGAACTTGCCCTCGTCATCGCGCTGGGACAGGATCACTTCAAGGTTGCGGCCCCATAGTCTGCCCATGCGGAGCCAGGGATGCGGGCCGACCGCCAGCGAGCAGATTGCGGTGCAGTCAGCGTCCGCAGGTATGACCGGTGCGTAACTCCAGACGCCGGGGAGTTGCATGCAGCTCAGAAGGAAGCGGCGTGTCCGGTCGATCAGCGGCTGGGTTGCCGCATGGTCGCAGTTGTTGAGCGCAAGCACCCCGATCCCTGCAGCGAAGGGCGGTGACTCGCGCCAGCGGGTACTGGAGAGGTCAACGTCGTCATACATCCAGCAGGGCCAGGCACCGTCCGCGGGCACATCGGAGTCCAAGAAGTCAAATCCGCGTTCAATCACAGAGTGAGCAGCATTCCGCAACGCTCTTTCCATTCCGTCTTCGTCCTTGTCCTTGTTCTTTGTCCTTTTGTCCTTGTTCTTTGTCTTCGTCTCTCGGCTCTTTAGGGGCTTTTCGTTCCGAGCAGCTTCTTCGTTGCGTGGGACTAGTTGGGTGGGATTAGCTGTGGGTCAACGACTCGGCTCGGCCGACAACGGAACGAGACCTGGGTTGAGTATTCCACCTGGGTCGAACATCGCTTTCCATTCCACTACCTGCGGCCATAGGTCACCAAAGTGCTCGCGCCACTGCCTGGGGTTGTAATCGATCCAACCCGACAGGTAGTGCTTGCCTCCCACGGCCGTCAACTGTTTGCGGGCTGCTTTCAAACCCGGCAACAACTGAGATAGGCGCCCGGGTTCCACGGCGGGCAGTAGGGCAAACCCCAATAGCAGCTCACTATTGGGGAGCATGAGCATCGGGGTGTGGAATCGGTCACGGGGTGCCGACCACAAGAGCACGCCCGTGTTGTATGGCAATGTCGGCGGGAGGTCGGCGAGAACCCTTGTCACGCAGCGTCCTGCGTTGCGCCACGGCAGGATCGCCTCAATCCAGGGATGGGCCAAACTCCAGTCCGGGTGGTTAGCGGATCCGGGCTGACTCGAACCGTAGGGAACACTCTGGGCCGAACCCGCTTCCACATCCAGAGGTCGGCCGTGCTGTAGTTCAGCGATCGCTTCGCGGGCGTGGCACTCGGCGTCGTTGCGTTCATTGTTGAACTCGGCCGTAAAGCTGGTGACGAATCGTGTCTTGGCGAACGGCGATCTGCGAGCGAACAGGAGTGCAAGTCCCATCGGGACAGGCCCGCTAGGGAAACCTACGGAGGAGATGCTCTCGAAGCAGTCGAAAGACATTGCTTGCTGCAGGTCACACAAGAGTGCATCAATGTCGTCGTAGCCCAAGTGAAACGTGAGCGTGTCGGGCAGTGTGCGGCGCAATCGAAGGCGCGCCTCGGTGATCACTGCGAACTGACCCAGACCGGCGCGCACGCAGTCGAATAGTTGCGGGTTCTCTGTTCGGGAGCAACGCAGTTGTTGGGCGTCTCCGGTCACGACAACAAGTTGATCCACGTTGTCGGTCTGCGCTCCGTGGAGGTGCGAACTGGTGCCGAAGCCTGCCGTTGACAGAGTGCCGCCTACTGTCACGTCAAGATTGGTTGTCAGAACCGGCGGGATGTAGCCGCGGGGTTGGACATGGTGGACGAGTTCACGCCAAGTAACTCCCGCTTGAACGCTGATTGAGCCGTCGCGGATCTCGCCAATGCGGTCGAGTCCGGTCATGTCCAACACGATCCCGCCATCGGTGAGTGATTGTCCGGCTTGGGAGTGGCCTGCACCGCGTGCGACTACTGGACAGCGTGTGCGATTGGCGAATTCCAGGGTCTTACGTACATCTTCGGATGACCGGGGCCTCACGACCGCGCGTGGAATCTTGCGTATCAGGCCTCCGAAGTCGACGCTGAACGCCTCGCAACTGTCGGTGTCCTGATGCAGCACGACATCGTCACGCAGCGGTCTGACGTCTATGTCTGGCATCGGCACCTCGGCCATCACTTCAGATTTTTACAGATTGCCCAGGGGGGGGGGTCGGCTAGCATCCGCAGACAGATGTTGACCACCAAATCCGGTGGATAACGCCCGGCCACAACAAAACCTGGAGGGATCATGTTGAGACGAACCGGCTTGCGCCTGCTTGCCGTACTTGCGGTGTTGGCGCTAACGGCTGTTGCTTGTGGTGACGACGACTCCGATTCGGCGGATGACGCCGCACCGGCTACGGAAGCGTCAACTGAGACCGAGGCTCCGGCGGTCACCGAAGACGAGCCAATGGAAGAAGAAGCTCCGATGGCCACCGAGGACGAGCCGATGGCTGAGGACGAGCCGATGGCCGAAGAGGAGCCTGCAGAAGAGGAAATGCCTGCAGAAGAGCCGGAACCCGAGATGATGGAGCCCGCACAGGTTGCATACCTGTCGGCGAGTTCAGCTAACACCTGGTTGCTGGCGTCGCGGACAGCCATGGAGCAGGTTGCAGGCGAGCACAACATTGAAATCGTTGAGTTTGATGCTCAGTTCGACCCGGCGTTGCAGCAGACACAGTTCCAAGACGCCATTACATCAGGGCAATATCAGGGCATCGTTCTCGTATCACTTACCGGTGCGGCAGCAATACCCGACATTCTTGATGCCCTTGACGCCGGCATTGAAGTAGTGGCTCTCAATCAGGTGGTTGGCGAAGATCTCATAACCGCAGATCCGCAGGTCGATGGAATGGCAGCGGCCGTGTTTGAGCCTCCTTATCACCGTGGAACACGCATCGGCGAACTAACACTTCAAGCCTGTGAAGGCCTAGATCCTTGCAATATTGTCTATTTCTACGGGATCCGTGGCGTTCCGCTCGATGAGGCCATCCGCGCTGGCTGGGATGAGGTTGTAGCCGGTTCAAGCGTGAACGTCGTGGCCGATGCCGAGGGCTTGTATCTGGGGCCCGAAACCGGTCTGGCCGCAATGCAGGACATTCTCGTTGCCCAAGATGAGATTGACGTGGTGCTTGGCGCCGACCAGTCCATGCAAGGAGTTGAGATCGCGCTCGCTGATGCGGGTCGCGAAGGTGTCAAGGTCATTGGATTTGGTGGGAGCAGTTACGCAATTTCTGCCATCACTGACGGTCGCTGGTGGGGAGGCCTTTATGGTGCGCCCTATACCGAGGGTCGTCTTGCGATGGAGGCGATGGTTGAGGCACTCGCTGGCAGTCACATGGGTGGTGTCGATACCTCGCTTAACGTTCCCCATCGGGGACTCATGACCCAAGACAACATTGCTGACTTCCCCGCTGAGTGGGAGGGATAACTCAAACGCCCGGCCAAACGCCTGACAAATTGGATGCCCCTCACCTGCGGGTGAGGGGCATCGTCAAACGGTTTGGTGCAACAGTTGCCCTAGACAACGTCGACGTTGTTGTTGAGCGTGGTGTCGTGCATGCACTCGTCGGAGAGAACGGTGCCGGCAAATCCACGCTCGGCAAGGTCATCGCAGGCGTTGTCAGTGCCGACTCTGGACGGGTGCTCGTCAACGACACCGAAGTGACGTTGCGTTCGCCTCGTGAGGCCCTGGCGCTCGGGATCACGATGGTCGCACAGGAACTCTCGCTGGTACCGCAACGCTCAGCGATCGACAACATCTTCTTGGGTCGTGAGTTCGTCAAGGGGCCTGTCATTGACTTGGCTGCGGCGCGGGCCCGCTTCGCAGAGTTGGTCGACGAGTACGGGATCGAGGTGCCTCCCGATCAGCCAGTAGCCAGCCTGTCGGTGGCCGAGCAGCAAAAGGTCGAGATCCTGCGGTCGCTGGCTTGCCAGGCGACGCTTATCGTCATGGACGAACCGACTGCTCGGCTGTCTTCAGAAGAGGCTCGTGGGCTGCAGGACACTGTCCGGAAGCTGACCCGGCGTGGTGTGACCGTTTTGTACGTTTCGCACTTCCTTGAAGAGGTACTGGCGATCGCGGATCAGGTCACGATCATGCGCGATGGCAGGATCATCCGCACCAGCCCGGCGAGTGCTGAGACAAAGGAGAGTCTCATCGAGGGCATCGTTGGTCGCAGCCTCGATGCTGTGTTCCCGCCACGTCAACTTCCCGCATCGGGAGCCGAGCCGGTGCTTGAGGTGCGAGAGTTGAGCAGGCCCCCTGCTTTTGAAGGCGTCAACCTCTCGGTCCGTGCCGGTGAGATCGTTGCCCTGGCAGGTCTGGTGGGATCGGGGCGCACCGATGTTGTTAGAGCCGTGTTTGGAGCTGAGCGCCATAGTTCAGGAACCATGGAGTTGGCCGGTGAGCCGTATCAACCTCGTAGTCCTCGAGCCGCTATCAACTCGGGCGTGGCGATGGTGCCCGAGTCCCGGGCTACGCAAGGCACTTTGGGCTTGCTCCCAGTCAGGGTCAACATCACGTTGGCGCACCTATCGCGATTCGTGCGCTGGGGTGGAGTTGTGAGGGCCCGCAAAGAGAGCGAGGCGGCTGAAGGTGTAGCTGATGCCGTCGGGCTTACAGGTGCCACTATCGAGTCCAAGATGAAAGAACTCTCGGGAGGCAACCAGCAAAAGGCACTGTTTGGTCGCTGGCTGGTCTCCCAGCCCCGGCTATTCATTGCCGACGAGCCCACTCGGGGGGTTGATGTGGGTGCCAAACGTGGCATCTACGAGTTGCTAGTCGGGTTAGCCGCCGCTGGTATGGCGGTACTGGTGGTGTCGTCTGAACTGGAAGAGGTGCTTGGGTTGGCACATCGGATCCTGGTGATGCGAGGCGGGCAGATCGTCGGTGAACTGATGGGCGGCGAGGCCACGGAGACCCAGGTCATGGACTTGGCGTTTGGTGCTTCTGGAGTGGTCGCATGAGTGTGGCTATGGCACCGGCAAGTTCGCGGCGACGTCTGCTAGCCGATTACGGGATCGTTTGGGTCACTCTGGCTCTGTTCCTGCTGCTAGCGATTACGACAGACAATTTCCTGTCAGCCGCAAACCTGCGCAACATTCTCGACCAGCAGTCACTGTTGCTGATAGCCGGATCGGCAGTGACGATCACGCTGATCGGCGGCAACTTCGACATTTCAATCTCCGCGAGTTTCATCAACGCGAGCATTGCCACCGCTCTAACTGTCAATGAGACCAACTCTGCTGTGTTGGGGGTGCTCGCGGGTATCGCTATTGGTGCCGTCTTCGGTTTGATTAACGGCTCAATCGTTGCGTGGATCCGCATTAACTCCTTCATCGCAACGCTCGCCGCGTCTTTTGTGTTCTATGGCGTGGGCTTTTTGTTGAGTGATCGCAGCATCATTCGCATACGCGATCTGGACTTCTCCCAGCTCGCCCGGGGCCGCTGGTTTGGCATCACTCGGGCAACCTGGGTTGCGATCGTAGTGGTAGCGATGTTCTGGTTTGTGTTGTCAAAGACGAAGTTCGGTCGTCACGTGTTCGCAACAGGCGGGAATCCAGAAGCAGCTCGTCTAGCCGGTATCCGCACCGAAGTCATCACAATGTTGACGTTTGTATTTGCGGGTGCCGCAACGGGATTGGCAGGAGCGTTGCTTGCCTCTCGGACACTGTCGGTGCAGCCATCGGATGATTTCAGCTTCGTGTTCGGTGTTCTGACGGCCGTGATCGTTGGTGGAACCTCTATTGCTGGGGGTGATGGCGCTGTCTGGCGCACTGTCTTTGGTGCCTTCTTTATTGCGTTGATCACTAACGGGTTCAACCTGTTACAGGTCGATCCGATCATTCAAAGACTGATTCATGGAGGTCTGATCGTGGCAGCAGTGTCGGCCGACACCTGGACTAGAAGCAGGAGAACATGACTAGAAGTAGCGACAAGACTTGCGGCAGGAGGACATAGAAACATGAGACATCTCACGCTTGATCAGGTAGACGATCTCGCAAATGGTGCCACACTGCTCGGCACCGGTGGTGGCGGGGATCCCTATGTCGGTCGGCTGATGTTGCGCCAGGCGATACAGACGTACGGCCCTGTGGAGATTGTCGACACCGACGAGTTGCCTGATAACGGTCTGGTCATGACAGTTGCAGTGGTTGGCGCACCTACAGTGCTGCTTGAGAAGATCCCCGCGGGGTATGAGTTTGTGAGCGCCATTAAGGCTCTGGCCTCGTATCTCGGCCGTGATCCGGTGGCCATAATGCCTATAGAGGTGGGAGGCTGCAACACTTTGTTTCCTCTCTCGGTTGCGGTCGAGATGGGTCTGCCGGTTGTCGATGCGGACGGCATGCGCCGGGCTTTCCCTCAAATCGAGATGACAGTGTTCACTTTGGCTGGGATCAAGGCGTCACCAATGACGGTTGCCGACGAGAAGGGCAATCTTTGTGTGTTTGAAACCAACACGAATCAGTTGGGTGAAACATTAGTGCGTGGCGCGGTTATGTCTTTGACTCTGGCGAATGCATTCTCAAGTTATTCGATGACTGTGGCTGATGTGGAGCGTCACGCCATTGCAGGGTCGCTCGGTTACTGCATCGAACTCGGCTCGCGCCTTTCGGCTGTTCAGCGGGGCGACCCGGGCGCGTTCGAGCAGTTGCTTGAAGCTTCCGAGGGAACTCTGATCTTCAATGGAACGATCGTTGATGTGGAACGTCGCACGACAGAGGGCTTCTCTAAGGGAACTGTGACCATTGAGTCACGTGATGGTTCGGATCGCATGATGACTGTGGAGATCCAAAACGAGTTTCTTGTGGCATTCGAAGACGGTGAACCAGTAGTGATGGTGCCTGATCTGGTTTGCATTCTTGACGCCGAGACGGCCACGCCAATTACAACAGAGTCACTTGGATATGGGCAGCGGGTCAATGTGGTTGCGATGCCCTGTGCACCCGAATGGCATCAGGACGGAATGCTCGATGTGGTCGGCCCGAAAGCGTTCGGGTTCGACTTCGAATACAGGAGGTTGGGAAGCTGATGTTGAGGCTTGGTGTAGATGTAGGCGGTACCAACACTGACGCAGTCCTCGTCGATGAAGAAGGTGTAGTACTGGCGCTGCATAAGGCGCCAACCACGGTCGATCCGATGGATGGCATCGTGGCCGCGATTGCTGCCGTTGTTGGAGAGGTTGATCGCAGCGAGATCCGCCAGGCGATGCTGGGCACGACTCACTCGGCTAACGCCATCATCCAGCGCCGTGACCTGGGCAAGGTGGGTGTATTGAGGCTTGCTGCACCGTCGTCGCTGGCGGTTGCTCCCGGGGCGGATTGGCCCGATGAACTGCGTGATTCGGTGATTGCTGCGCAGTCGATCGTGGAGGGTGGCTATGAGTACGACGGCAGGGTCATTGCCGAGTTAGGTGAGGATGCGATCCGGCGGTTCTGTGGCGAGGTCGGCGGTTTGGTTGATGCGATAGCAGTTTCATGCGCGTTCAGTCCTGCCAACTTTGATCATGAGTTGCGGGCGGCGGAGATCATTGGGGCCGAACTTGGTGATATGCCCGTGTCGTTGAGCCATCGGGTGGGCACGCTCGGGCTGCTTGAGCGTGAGAACGCCACCATGTTGAACGCCGCGTTGCTGGGAGTGGCGAGCGCTGTTGTTGATGGATTGACCAATGCGCTCGCCGAGAACAGTCTGGATGCTGCGCCTTACATCACCCAGAATGATGGCACTCTCATGACCGCGCGCCAGGCCCTTGAGATGCCGGTGCTGTCTCTGGGTTCGGGCCCGACCAACTCGATGCGAGGCGCTTGCTGGCTTGCCGGTCTTTCCGATGCGATTGTGGTTGATGTCGGTGGCACCTCGACTGACATTGGGATCCTGGTGGATGGGTTCCCTCGGGAGTCCGCCTCCGCGGTTCATGTTGGCGGTGCTCGCACCAACTTCCGCATGCCGGATCTGATCTCGATCGGTCTTGGTGGCGGCACCATCGTGAGGCCATCTGATGATGGCGTAGCTGTGGGCCCCGACTCGGTCGGTTACCGAGTGACCCAGGAGACCTTGGTGTGTGGCGGCGACACGCTGACCCTGTCTGACGTGTCGGTTGCCGGTGGTCGCCTTGATGGTTTCGGTGAAGCGGCAAAGGTTGCGGATCTTGATGCTGGGGTGGTTCAGCAGGCGCTGGCGTGGGTTGATGAGCAGGTGGCGACTTGTTGTGATCGGATGAAGGCGAGCCGCGAGCCGCTGCCGTTGCTGGCAGTGGGTGGCGGCGCCCATCTTGTTCCCGATGAGGTCGCGGGAACCCTTGAGGTGATCCGACCCAATCATCACGCGGTTGCCAATGCCTATGGTGCGGCAATTGCTGAGGCCTCCGGCACCGTTGACCGGGTGTATAGGTACGACTCTTCGAGTCGTGAAGAGTGTCTCGAAACTGCTCGAGGAGAGGCTCGGGAAGCGGCGATCGCTTCTGGCGCCGATCCGGGCGAGGTGCGCATTATCTCGGTAGTGGAGGTCCCGATGACATATGTGCCAGGCAACGGATGCCGGGTGCAGGTCAAGGCGGCCGGTCCGCTCGCTTAGTTCTTCTTGTTTGGGCTCAACGACGGTTGGGTGCAGTGATGCCGGGCGGTTTGCATGGCTAACTTCGGCGTAGCTGACGCTCATAACGATCTGCTGCTTGCGGTTGAGCATCAGCGACGGCGGGGTGTTGCCGATCCGTTCGGTGACTTTTGGTTGCCGCAGCTGCGTGATGGCAACGTGATCCTGCAGGTGTTGCCGGTCTACATCGAGGACGAGTTCGTGGGCGGTGACGCCCTGCGCCGGGCGATGGTTGTGCTGGAGACGGCCCGCTGGATGGCCGAGGTGCACTCAGGTGACGTTGCGATTGCCGAGTCGGGTGCTGAGATTCGCTCTGTCATCGACTCTGGGCGGATCGCTCTGGTGCTGGCGCTCGAGGGCGGCGAGCCATTCGGCTCCAACCTCGGTTTGATCGACGGCTTTGCTCGCCTGGGGGTGCGGATCGCTTCGCTGACCTGGAATCGGCGCACGATGATGGCCGATGGTGTCGGTGAACGAGCCACCGGTGGCGGCCTCACAACCCTGGGTCGGCGCGCCATCGCTGAGATGGAGCGCTGCGGGATCATCGTGGATGTCAGTCACCTGGCTGACGCTGGTATCCGCGATGTGCTGTCGATTGTGAGCAAGCCGGTGATGGCGACTCACTCATCGTGTCGCAGTTTGTGCGGGCATCCTCGCAACCTGACGGATTCTCAGGTCGTTAAGTTGGCAGCGACGGGTGGAGTGGTCTGTTTGAACGCGTTCGGCGCATTCTTGGGGGATAACCCGTCGATACCGCGTTTTGTGGATCACATTGAACACGTCGTGTCGCTCGTTGGTGTCGATCGGGTTGGGCTCGGAGCGGACTTCATTGATGATCTGTTGCGCATTATCAACCCGATCATGGAGGGTGTGCTTGTGGACGAGATCCCCGTCATTCCCGAGCTTCGCTGCGCAAGCGACTATCCCGCAGTGGGCGCAGAGTTGGCCGCCCGCTTAGGTGATGCCACAGCCGCCGCCGTCATGGGCGACAACCTGATCCGCTTCCTCACCGAGAATCTCTAGAGACACCTACCTGCTTTAGAGATTGAGCGAGGCAGCAGCCACCGCCATCGCAAGCTACGAATCGGCACTGCTCCCGTTGGTCCGGTTGTGTGGAGGTCCGCTAGCCAACCGTTGCTGGCACGTCTCGCCGGGTTGACGGTGTGGCGTCGGGGTCGAAGTAGGGCCGATCCCCATCAATTTCGAGGCGGCGAATGATGCGCCGCTGCGGGAAATGATCCGCTGCGGCGCGATGCAGTGTGGAGCGTTCGTCCCAGATTGCAAGATCACCGTTGCGCCACCGCCAGCGACAATGCAGGGCGGGATCGTTGACGTGTTGACGCAAGAAGTCGAGCACCATGGCGTTCTCGGCATCGCTCAGTGACTTGATGTGGCCGACAAAACGCTCGGCATACAGAAGCGCCCGCTTGTGAGTCTCGGGATGTGTTCGCACAAGCGGATGCTCAACCGGGCCATAGTCACGCTTGATCGCTTCGACAATGAACTCAGATTTGGGGCCACCCTTCTGAGCGACGCGCTCCACGAAGCCCTTGTTGGAGTGAATCACCGTCAGGGACGCAAGGAACCTTTGCACCGGCGGGCTAAGGATCTCGTAGGCCCGGGTCGCCGAGGCCCAGAGCGTGTCGCCACCCACTTCTGGGACTAACTCCATGTGGAGCAGCGCGGCTTTCGGTGGGGTAGCGCTCCAGGTGACATCGGTGTGCCAGCAGTCGGCCCTGTTCGGACTGTTGGCGCCATCTTCAATGACAGTCATGGTTGGTTCTGTCGCACCTAGCACCCGTGCAACCGGGTAAACGCTTGGTGTCCCGAACCTGCGGCCGAGAGCAAGCTGCTCTTCGCTAGTCAGATTGACTTCCCGAAAGAAGATCACCTGATGCTCAAGAAACGCCTCATAAATCGGCCCAAAATCCAGCTCGGGATCACGCAGATCAACCCCACTAATCTCCGCCCCTAGCGCCGCAGAAACACGCGTGATCTTCATGTAACTTCCCTCATGTGATTTGGTCTTCCCTTTTCGGTCGCTTTGTCCGTGAGCATGTGCGTCTGTCCGTCGAGCTGATCTGTCAGACGACTCCGCGCCGCGAACGACGGTTACCAGACTGCCGCGAGTGCAGTTGCGGTCTCGATCTGTCAGCACTGCGAACCATCCAGAAGCGGCAACTTGATAAAGCCTCGGCCAACACCCTTACCGAGTTGTCAAGCGGCTCGCGTAACACAGGCTTCCCAATTGCAAACAGCGGATCCCAAGCAAGGGGATCGGAAGAGACGCCTGGATCTGATGGTCCGTAACCTGTGGGCTTGAGCATCGCGAATGTGCACTCGCCGCCATCCAGGCGGCAAGAGCGCAAAGAGATCGGTCGGCGATCGCAAGGTCGAGCATCCCGACCTTCCCAACCATTCGCGTTCCGCCATCCAGCCGGTGGAAACGCAAGGGAGAAGCACAGGGCATACGAAGGCGATCGCCTGGCTAGGCGTTCTGACCTGTACATCAACTCGTAAGCGTGGAATGGTCCGCACGGTCCGGAATGACTTGGAAAGTCGAACATCGGCAGCTTGAGAGATCGAGCATTTTGTGGGTGAAGTGTGTACAGCATCAGCGGCGTTGAGTTGATGAACTGGACGAGGCAGCACGGATTAGTTCGCGGACTGCACCATGGATTGAGCCAGCAACTCTCGCCAGCGCAGCGGGTGATGTGACCCGATCGGGTGTATCCGATGGTGTATGGAAGTCGATACCGGCTCCGGTAGTTGAGAGCATCGGAACACCGAGTTGCTCGAATGCTTCGCCCTCACCCATCCATGACGCAACGTTGCAGCGAAGTGGCAGCTCTGCTGACTCAAGTGCGGCCGCGATTGGTTGTGCAGTATTGGTATCCAGGTTGGTCATAGCGACGCGTGTGCCAATGAGACTCCGCGGCATCCCTGCACTTGGACGTGCCTCAACGGCAATCGAGGCACCGAGATGCGAGATGCACGCAATTGGTTCGGATAGATCGGCCTCAGCTTCGAGATGCATGTTCTTGAGATGCATGTAGTTGTCGACCCACCTGTACGCGCCGATATAGCCAAGCTCATGTCCACCGGTGCCCAACACGGTGATCGGGTATCTCGCCAGTAACTCAGCAAGGCGCCGCAGCACGGCAATTCCCGTGCCTCGCTCGCCTGCGCAAGTGAACCAACCATGAATCGGTGTTGTCAGGATCAGACGCGGGCCATGCGACGTATTGCAGCCCGCATTACTGATCGAGATGTTCTGAGTCACCGCAGGAGATGTACGAGCGCTGAGTTGGAGCCGCAGGCGTGAGTGCCTGAGCCTCTCGTACTCTCGACCTGCCACAAGCACGGTAGGCAACCCAGAGCGGTGACTCTGAGAGTGGCCCTGAAGCTCGCGATTGATAGCGACAAGTTCGCCGTGAGGGTGTTTGGTCGCGATGACGAGTGCCTCGTAGCCAGCCTGCGCAGTCTCTGTGATTAGCCCGTCGGCAACATCGGGATACCCGCCGTACTGCGTGTCAAACAAACGCAAAGCGACGTTGGTCGAGTCGATATCGCCCGTGAACTCGTAGTACAACACCAGGTGCTCAACTGCTTGCCCATCAGCAGTCAACCTGCTGTCAACGTCGTATCGCTCAATCTCAACCTGTTGGGTCGACACTTCCCCCAGGTCACTAAACAACTCAGCAAACCACTGCTCAGTAGCACGTCCCGACGCAGTACCTGACCGGTGATGCCCACTACGCCCACTTTGCGCGATGTCGCTGTACTCACAAACAATCCCAAACAACCGCCCCCCAACAGCCCCAGCAGCACCGTCACTCATCACAAACCACCCAGGAATATCCCAGCCCACTGGAGTTTGCCCCGTGTCCAGTAACCGCAGGAGCGAGCCACGTGTCAGGCTCCGATGCTCGCTGGAAGAGCGTGCGTGACGCCGTCAAGTTGGCGACCACCGGCGTTAGGAGTTCCACCACTACTCATACCCATCCAGACTTCGGGAGGCCAGTTTGAGGCGCTCAGCGACCGATGCCAACCGCTCTAATCGCTTCGTCAGGACTTGATACGTGTGCTGGGGAGTACCTTCCATCACGCCAAAGACACGGCGTATGAACTCCAGTGGGACGGCTGGGTGAAACTGATCGCTCATTGAATTGACAAATATGAGGCGAGATATTCTCCACCGAGCGATCTCGGTCCACTCGATTTCAGAGCGACTCGTCATTGCTACCTCCTCCGCGACTCAGCCTTCGCGGCACGGTCTGCCACTTGCGACTGAGGGTCGGTCCTCGGGTTGAGGCGCATGGGAATGTGTGGCATGCCCCAGTCGTCGAACTGTGGGCCGCTTGCTCTGAACCCGAAACTGGCGTACCAACCCTCCAAGCGAGCTTGAGCATCAAGGCTCCAAGGTCCGGTTGTAGTGGCAAGGAAGTGCTTGATGATAAATCCCGCTAAGCCCCGGCTTCGGGCCGCCGGATGAGTCACGATGCGGCCGATCCGGCTGCCTCCACCGATGTCAGCCAGAGCCCGCGCGTAGCAGGCAATCTCCAACTCCGGCTCGCCGACATCACGCCCAGCGATCCAATAGTGCCGAGTCGATGCTTCGGTATCGCGACCATCGAAGTCGGGATAGGCGCACTCCTGCTCCACAACAAAGACTTCAACCCGCAGCCTGGCAATGTCGTGCCACTGCCGCGCAGTTAACTCACCAAAGCCCCGATCCTCAATCATCAACATCTCCGGCGACACTAACCACACCCACCCCAACGCCTCACCCGTGACATCGTTTCACGCGCGCGCTTCCCGGCAGTCGAAGCCGCTTTCTCCGCACCTAGCTCACGGCGATTTCGCGGCGTTCCGCGATTCAGGCCCTGCAGTGTCACCGGCGGGTCACGATGCGCGTTGTGGTCATGTGCTCTGGGTACCGACCCGATACCTCGGCCCCCCTTGATCCGGTTGCGATGTTGCGGAAACCATCCGGCGCTTCGTGCGAAAGCGTTGCGTCTGAAGCATCCCTGTTTGAGCCATGCCTGTGTCGCGGTCATGCTGGGCATGCACTGACACTCCTTGATCGCATCCACGTAATGCCGGGCGGCGGTCACGGGTGTCGGTCTTGTGGTGAGGTCAACCGAGTGATGCAAAACTACTGACCGGGTCGAAACCCTTGACCCTGCGGGACAAGCAGTCCATGCGGCTGTCGCGACGGGGTGACTCGCCCTGTAAGTGATTGTGCCTTGTCCGGAGTGCAGGTGACAGTCCTGACGAGATCGTGCTGTCATAGGTTGAGTTGTGGTTGGCGTCCTGGCTCCTCGAGTGTGTGCTCGCCGCGTTTGGGATGTTGTCCGTTCGTCCTCATACTCGGAGATCTCGTGGCCACGTGAGCGTGTCGTTCGTTGCGCCGAGCACCTACCTCATCACCTTCTCCAGGGTCGGCACCGGAGGAATAAAGGCGCTGCTCGGTCCGGGCACCTCTTCGGGCCTTGGCCCCCAGTTGGGCGTTCTGATGGTGTCGTGCTCGGGCGTGATGGGGCGGTGGCCCAGTGCTTTGCGTGTGGCGGGGTGTTTGGGTTGGTGGGGGTTCGGCTCGGGCGGGCCCGTGGTTCGGTCCGTTTGGTGGGATTAGGGCTGGTTTGCCGTGTCTGCGGGTGATTTGCCAGTTGTGATGGTGGATTTTGTTGTGGCAACTCCAGCAGACGAGAACCATGTTGGTGATGTCGGTGCTGCCGCCTTTGGACCATGGCATGACGTGATGGGCTTGACAGATTGCTGGGCTGGCTCCGCAGCCGATGCATCCCAGGTCGCGTGCGGTGAGTGCTTTGAGTTGAGCGGGTGTGGCGCTGCGTTTGGTGTATCCCTGCCACAGCGGCACACCCTTTGAGCTAAACAAGACACCGGTCAGTGTCGAATTGCACATCAACTCATCCAAGATGCTCGGCGGTAAGGGTTCACCACCGGTGACCTCCGCAACCAAACGCCCCGATGACTCGTTGAGATGCGCCACAACGGTGATCTCAGCAGGCCGCGGACGTGTTGACGTGCAAGCGTCGCTGCTAGCTGAACCAGATCCCCCGGTTAGGGCGTCTAGGGCGTCGGCCATGCATTGATCGAAGGTTCGACGCTCACGAACACTGCCAGTTGCGGCACTCTTCTTGTCGTTGTCGTACAGGTCCTTGGCGAAGTGGCGTATTCGATTAGCAATGCGAGTACCGGTCACGGGATCAAAGCTCCCGTGTAGGTGCTTCATGCCGTCGTCACCATTAACGACTCTCAGACTCCTGCGCTTGCGCAATCTTTCGTGCTGAGCCTCGCCCTGATCACTCTGGTGATCCCGGCTCCAACGCCGCGCAGTCCGAGCAAACTGGTCTTCGGTCAACGACGAGGCTTTGGTCAACAACTCCGAGTCGGAGTCAACCGCATCAGCACTCGTGTTGCTGGCCGCACTCGCGAGCCGGGTGGCGTTCCTGAAACTGACCTGACCAGACTTCACCGCGTCACGCAACCGGGGCATCTCTCGCAGTTGCTTAGCAGTTTCGAGTGTGACTACGCGCTTCCCGTCGCGAGACTGCCTGCCTCTTCGACGAGCACACCCGCACCGTTGTCACCGTGCCGTTCCACGACTGCGATCAGATGGGCAGCCTGAGCTAAGAACGCTTCGAGCTTCGCTCGCACAGACTTCGCTTCCCCCAAGCTCGACCGCAGGTCTGCGATGGGTGCCGCGTTGACGCCTGCCAGCAACTCGCTGGCATCCGCATCCATTCGCCGGATCGTCTTCCAAGCACCATGACTAAATTATCCCACAAGGGTATGACATCAATCGAAACATGCATTGACTCCCTGACCCTGAACGTCAGCGGTCTTGAATCGCCACAACGCCTCAAAGTGGGTCAAACCCGCATCCTTTCGCGACGCGTCAATGCCGCCATCATCAAGACACCTCGTCGCTGTTGCCGCCGCGGCAACAGTCGTCTCAACCAAGTCAACCTGAGCAATTAACGCCTTGTTAAGAACCAGCACCGGATGCACTTCCAAGACGCTGGCCCGATCAACGGACGCCAAGATCAACCCGATCCGACCGAGAACCTCCTGTGCCAAAACGAACATACGTTCACTATACCATGCCTTCAACAAGAACACACGTCACACACTGAGATTCTAGGTAAACGCAGTACCAGTCGGTACCGATCGCGGTGATTACACGGCTAACACCAATCGGCACGTCGAAGTTTGTGCGTAGTGGACTCATCGACTCAACGGCCGCGATCTTGCGGTCGTGCCATGCAGAGCGTCTCATCGGTCGCAAGGGAATCGCTCGTAGGTTCTCGAAGCCCAGGATTACCCGCACGAGCGAGAGTTATGTTGTGCAGGTCGTCTCCGGCGTTGCGCAACTCGCGTTGCAGTTTCACTTTGAATCTTGGGCGTAGCGATCCGCCAACCCACGCGTCACCTGCCACTTGGCACACGGGTTGTGCGGGTTCGATGCATGTTCATCAGCACGTAATGGTTCGCTTCGGCACTGGCTAGGTGCCGCAACTTGCGGGCTTGCTTGATCGCACGCTCGACACGCTCGGCGCGGGTCATCGGGCTGGTCTTGGTTGTCCGGGCTTAGCGGTCTTTGGTGGATAGCGAACACCGAGCGTTCCACGCTCGGCTAGTTCGCGGTCGAGTTCACCACCAACACCCCACGCACCCGATCTAGTGGTTGGTACGTAACCATCAGCACCACGTTTGGACACGGCAGGTTTGCCGTGCGTGTCGACACCATGATGCAGCTTCCCGGTCAGATCACGTAACGGCCAATATTCGCTGTGGTCTTCATAGCCCATATTGCACCATGCGTCGTACAGATCGTAGCTGCGTTGCGTTGCGTCGTCTGGGTACACGTGCGGGAACAATCGTATGTCGTACCCAGCGTCTGCCCAGCGTGCCACAGCGTGCGTCCACATGTCGGCTTCGACACCGATTAGCGGGATTAGGGGAAGCGTCATCGCTTCCCGTTTCTTGGTCATGCGCCTGCGGCGCTTGCGTTTATTCACCTCTTGGTGGTTCGGTGGTTAGCTCGATGAAGCGTGCGTAACGCTCAGCCGCGCTGTAGGGATCACGAGGCTTGAAGCGAATCCCGTTGTCACCTTCGACGGGTTCGCGGTGATCGACCCGACCGTAGAACACGTCACCGGGGATTCCCTTCGGGAACGCTGCACACCAAAAGGTGCCTATCTCGCCGCCGGGTTCCGGTGTTTCGCGTCGATGGGCGCAATAGATGCACGCGTACGGTTCGATCATCTAGACCACCGCCTTTGCTTGGTATTCGCATAGGCACAACTCGGTGACGGGTTGCCCGCACCCACCAAAGCAACGCAACACGAAACGAGGCTCTTGGCATACGTCTTGGATCAAGTCTTGCATGTCTTCCACCTCGACAACGTGATAGACTTCAAACCGGTGCGATCCCCGGTGATGATGACTTCATAGCCGCTGTAGGGGGATCGGTAGACCTCGATGGTGTGCAGGTCACCAACCCGCTGGGTGGTGATTAGACGCTTCACGACACGACCTTGAAACCGTTGCCGGTTTCCCGTAGGAACGGCAACCCGAACTTGCTGCGCAACAAACCCTTGATCCGGGTTAGCTGACGTTTGCAATCTTGGGTGACCTCGATCATGCTTTCCCGGTGTCCACCGCCGAGCTGCTCGGCGATGAACATGACAGCATCGTTGCGGGTGTGTACCAGCCGGTGTCCGGTGATCCCTTCGTGACGATCCCGGATCACGATCCCCGCGCCCAACTTGTCGGGTAGCCGCCATACCTCGATCGTGGTGCCGCCGTTGTACATCGGGAAGCGACCTTCAAGGATGGTGCCATCCGGGTAGGTCGCACGGTGTGTTCGGCTCGGAGTGTGCCGCACCAGAGCTTTGGAGTCGGACTGAGTCGCAGTCGGCCAATTTCACTTGTTTGCTTGCGGGTTGTGGCGTGACTTTGTGACTCTGGGCACGGGAGTCCAGTTCGTCTCAATAGCTAGGCCGGCATCACCGTGCTGCTCCATGGAAGCAACGACTTGATCAACATGGGCGCGGAGCACATCCAATATGTCAAGCACTGACTTCGTGTCATCTAGATGGTTGCGAAGTTCTTCGAGGGCTGCAGTGTCGGCACCGCCGTCGATCCGCTGAGTCTCTGAGAGCATGTCTGAATGATGTCACACAGCTATGACATCACATTAAACATCGGCGATGTGCGCGCCCCTAACTACCACCGCCGACTCGCCGCGGGCATGCCCGGACGGGCACTCGCCACCGCCGACATCGAACCAATCGGAACACGCGCCGATTCCGCTACTAAGGCATGGCGGGAACGTGTCGCACGAGACCTAATCCTCCAGGGGGAGCACCACCGATTGGGACATAGCGCTATGCGAACTCGGATACACGCCCGAACACCGTGACGTACTGGCGCCACTTGATTCCTGACCGGTTGGCGTCTGGGGCGTTTAGGCGCGTGAAAGTTACGCCGGTCTGAACATGCCTACGACTTGTTCGTCTTCGTCGGTGACCACGTTGTGGTGGAGTTACCAGGTGCTTCGATCAGTTGGGGCATCTCCCGTAGTCCGCTACCCGTTTGTGCGTCGAGGCCATTCACGGCTCCGGGGCGACCGGCCAGGGTCGCCGCCATCCTGACTCTGGGCCGTAGCGAGCCGTTGAGCAACCAGGTGAGCAACCAGGGCGTCGATGGCATCAAGTTGGGCGCGAATGGATCTTGCCATTTGGAGGCTGGCTCGTAACTCTGCTAATGATGCGGTATCGAGGCACGCCAGCATCTCGTCTATTGCTGCATCGGTCCGTTTGATCTCGTCAATCAACATACCGAGATCATTTCAGAGGCGTATGACACCACATCAAGCACATCTGGCCGAGACGGCTGTTGAGACTTGCTGTTTCGCACACGCGCGGTGGGGGTGTCTGGGCAGGAGCAGGACCGTGTAGCTAGTGGGCAACACGGCTCGGGTAGGTTTCGTGGCGATGGCGGCTGGGGTGACTTTGGAGGAGGCTCGGTCGGCAGTCAGGTGTGCCTCTGAGGTAATCGCGACAGCGGTCGAGCACTACAAGTCACAGGGTCAGGCCGCTCACGATGACCAGGTCGGGCTGTACGAACTCTCGCATGCTGCTGCAGGCGTCGCGATCTGTGAGGTGGGTCTTGACTACGCAGCCCTTGGTGAGGTTGAGCATCAATTGGCCATGGTGTTCATCGGTCGCACGGTGTCTCAACTGGGTGCCACGGTGTGGGCGTGCGCTCCACGATGGGGGGTCGAACCGAAAGCCCTAGAACCAGCACGACAGTTCGCTACGGCCGCTACCTCGGGAGACTTCGTAGCAGAAGTCGCAGATCAAAACGGGCCGAGACACCTGGGCGAAGACCTGCGACTGGTTGCAGACACGTTCCGGCGATTCGCTGATGAGCGCATCGCACCTTATGCCGAGCGGATCCACCGCCAAGACCTCGACATTCCCTCAGAGATCATCGATGGTGCTGCTGCTCTGGGTTGCTTTGGTCTGTCGATACCGGAGGCCTACGGAGGGTTCGCTCAAGGCACTCCCGATGACTTAGTGGCAATGGTCATCGCTACCGAGGAGCTCTCGCGAGCGTCGCTCGGCGCGGGAGGCTCCTTAATCACACGCCCCGAGATTCTGGCACGAGCCCTCGAAAGTGGCGGAACAGAAGCACAGAAGCGACGCTGGCTTCCACGGATCGCCACCGGTGAGACGCTGTGCGGGGTCGCAGTCACCGAACCCGATCACGGCTCCGATGTTGCCGGCATCAAGGTCAGCGCAACCGAAGTCGAGGGCGGCTACATCCTGAACGGAACCAAAACCTGGTGTACGTTCGCTGGCAAAGCATCGGCACTGATGGTGCTCGCAAGAACCAACCCCGACACCGCGGTCGGCCACCGGGGTTTGAGCATTCTGATCGTTGAGAAGCCCAGCGACAAGGGTCACGAGTTCTGCCATCGGGCCTCGGGCGGCACCCTTGAAGGACGTGCCATCGCCACCCTCGGCTACCGGGGAATGCATAGCTATGAAGTCAGCCTCAGCGACTGGTTTGTCCCCGCCGACAACCTGATCGGCGGTGCCGCCGGCGTTGGTCGTGGCTTCTACTTGCAGATGGCGGGCTTTGAGAATGGCCGGCTACAGACCGCGGCCCGAGCACTCGGGTTAATGCAACGTTCCTACGAGTTAGCCGCTGCGTACGCGCGCGAGCGGCGAGTCTTCCGCAAGCCCCTGAGCGACTTTCAACTCACCCGGGTCAAGCTCGCCACGATGGCTTCCCTGGTTGCAGTGGGTCGACAGTACGTGTACAGGGTTGCACGCCGGCTCGGCTCGAGGAGTGGTGCGTTGCAAGCTGCCATGGCAAAAGCCTTCATGTGCAAAGCCGCCGAGTGGGTCACCCGTGAAGCGATGCAAATCCATGGCGGTTACGGCTACGCGGAGGAGTACGAGATCAGCCGGCTCTTTGTGGATGCGCGGGTGCTGTCGATCTTCGAGGGTGCCGATGAGACGCTGTGCCTCAAGCTAATCGCACGCCGGTTGCTGGCATGACCTCGCAACTGCCAATGTCGGCGACTCGCATTCGCATCGGGCGCCGAGATCTCAGGGAACCCAAGGATCCAAGCAGCCGACACGTTTGCAGCCCCAACGGTGGCGTCGACCTACCCGGGATCTCGGGGATCCCAGGGAATCCACGCACGCTGTGGGACTCAATCGACTCAGGGAGCCCGAGCAGCCTCGGGCGCCTAACCGACCCAAGGAGATGGTGACCATGACTGTTGACGGGTTGTTGCTGACCCATGGTGCTGGTGGTGGTGCCGGCCACCGCACGCTTGTGGCCCTGGAGGCGGCACTCGACATCCCTGTGCGGCGCATGGAGTTTGTGTACCGGACGCAGGGTCGCAGGTTCCCTGACCGGGCGCCAAAGCTCATCGCCGAGATCCGCAAAGAAGCAGAATCCTTCGCAGCCGAACTCGGCACTACGACGGCGCGCCTGGTGCTTGGAGGCCGCTCGATGGGTGGCCGGATGTGTTCGATGGCCGTAGCAGAGGGGCTCCCGGCGACTGCGCTTGTACTGCTGAGCTACCCGCTGCATCCACCCAAAAAGCCCGACAAATTGCGCGTTGCTCATCTCGATCAGATCGATGTCCCAGTGTTGTTCGTGAGTGGCGACCGTGACCCCTTTGGCTCACCTGCGGAGTTCGCTCCCCACATTGCCCGCATCCCGGGCAAAGTCAGCGTCCACTGGTTGGCAGGTGAACGTCACGATCCCAAGCCCAAATCCGATCCCGAGATCATCAAGACGACAGCGGATTTCTTGTCAAGTCTCTAGTTCCCAGCGGTGCCTCTACGCGCCGGTGAGATGGCGCTGGTTCCGGCCCGAAACCACCCTCAAAGAGGTCTCCACAAGCCGGTAACCTCGCTTCCGTGCTGCAGCGGATCGAGGGCCTCGAGCATGAATTACGGGATGTCGAGATCCGGCTCGGCGATCCCGTCGTTCAGTCCGACCCCCGCCAGCTAGCCGAGTTGGGGCGTCGTTACAAGCAGCTCAGCGAGATCCTGTCCGTCGGAAACAGACTCAGGTCGGCTCGAGAAGACCTAGACGATGCCCAGCAGATGCACTCCGTTGCTGGAGCGGCTGACCGTGCCGAACTGAGGGAGTTGATCGACGAACTAGCAACTGTCGTGGCTCAAGCCGAAGGCGAGCTGCGGATGCTGCTGCTGCCTCCCGACCCGAACGAGGGGCGAAACGTGATCGTTGAGATTCGTGGCGCTGCGGGGGGTGAAGAAGCGAATCTGTTTGCCCGTGACCTGTATGACATGTACCTGGCGTTTGCTCGTCGCCGTGGCTGGCGACTGGAGCCATTGGCGGCCTCACCATCTGATCTCGGCGGATATAGCGAGGTCAGCGGGTTGATCTCAGGTAGCCAGGCTTGGACTCGGATGAAGCACGAAGCCGGCACACATCGGGTGCAGCGGGTGCCGGTCACTGAGTCGCAAGGCCGTGTACACACGTCTTCGGCAACAGTGTCGGTGCTCCCGGAAGCCAAAGAAGTGGATGTGCGGATCGATGATGCCGATCTGCAGGTCGATGTGTATCGATCGTCGGGGCCCGGAGGGCAGTCAGTTAACACGACCGACTCGGCAGTGCGGATCACACATCTGCCAACGGGCCTAGTTGTGTCGATGCAGGATGAGAAGAGCCAGTTGCAGAACCGGCTGAAGGCGATGAGGGTGCTGCGTTCAAGGTTGCTGCAGGCCGAGCAGCAGCGGGCGGCGGCCGAGCAATCGGCGATGCGGCGAGATCAGGTGGGCGGCGGCGACCGGTCCGAGAAAATCCGCACCTATAACATGAAGGAGAACCGTGTCACCGATCACCGCATCGGATTGACGCTCTACAAGCTCGACCGGGTGCTCGCTGGTGAACTCGACCAGATCAGTGATGCGTTGGTTCAAGACGAGCAGCGGACTCTGCTAGCAGCCCGAGACGGATAACCCGCAGCGCCTGTGTCGACATCTGAGGCGGCTTCTGCCTCTGCCGGCGACTGTCGTGTTGCGGGCGACGGCGTGCGATGGAGTGAATTCATGCGTGAGGCTCGCGCAGAACTGGCGGCTGCGGGGTTTGGCTCGCCCGCTATGGACACACGTCGAATCCTTGAAGCTGCTACGGGCACCGAGCCGGCAGAGATAGATCGGGTGCTTCGAGAGTTCGCGACCGTGCGAACTGCTACTTCGTTTCAGACGATGTTGAAACGCCGCCTTGAAGGTGAGCCGCTGCAATATGTGGTTGGCGCGTGGGGCTTCAGGAACCTTGACTTGATGGTCGACCAGCGGGTGTTGATCCCCCGCCCCGAAACCGAGGTTGTAACAGGACGAGCCATCGCGATTGTTGAAGAGTTGACCCGGCAACGACGCTGCGCTGCAGTGGATGAAGGCGGCGCGTTCCTCGGGGTTGTCGCCGGCGCGTCTGTGGTTACTGAGCCTGCAGCAGCTCCACCGAACCGGGGAGGCAACATCGGTGTCGCTGATGACCAAGTCGTGGTGGTTGACCTGGGCACGGGCTCGGGTGCAATTGCGCTCTCGGTCGCTCAGGAGTGCCCGAGCGCCAGGGTCTATGCGACCGACATTTCGACTGAGGCTTTGAGTGTGGCTCGTGCGAATCTCGCCGGTCTCGGTCGAGCCGCCGCTCGGATCACACTGCACGAGGGCGATTGGTTTGCGGCATTGCCCGGCGCGTTACGAGGAGCGGTTGATGTGGTGATCTCGAACCCGCCCTACATCGCCACGTCCGAGGAGTTGCCAGCGGTCATCGCCGACTGGGAACCTCCTGTGGCACTGTGGTCAGGCCCGGAAGGTGACGAGGCCACACAGGTTGTGATCTCGGGTGCCTACGAATGGCTTCGACCCGAAGGCTTCCTAGTGCTTGAGACTGCTTCACAGCGAGCACAGCGGTGCTCGGCCTTAGCCCTGGACACCGGCTTTCGTGATGTGCGTGTCGATCGTGATCTTGCCGGGCTTGAGCGGGTAGTTGTTGGCCGTCGACCGTGAGCGTGGACATCTTGCGCCGTATGTAGACCGTTCTCGAGGGAGTTTGATCTGGTGGTTGAGGACTGGGAGTTTCAAGGAACTGAGGTAAGTGGGGTGACTGCGATCCGTGATCAGCGGGTTATGCCGGCGCGCAACCGCTCGGAGTGTCGCACGGCTGCTGCGGCGGCTCTGATTCATCTGGCGGCGGGTGAACCCGTTGGGGTGCCGACCGACACTGTGTATGGCTTGGCTGCCTTTGCTAATGATGAGGCGTCGGTGCGGAGGCTCTTTGAACTCAAGCGGCGTCCGCTGGAGCGAACTATTGCGGTGCTCGTGTCGGATGTTGAAGCCGCCGAGTCTCTGATAAGCCTCACGCCTGAGGCGCGTCGGCTAGCCCAGATCTTCTGGCCCGGGCCGCTCACGATTGTGGCGCCCCGCCTGCCGGCTGCACCAGCTCATCTTGGTACCCGTGACACTCTCGGCGTGCGGGTTCCAGATGAGGCAATCATTATCGAGATGGCAGCTGCAGGCGCCCTGGCTGTGACCAGCGCCAATATCCACGGCGCCCCAACGCCAGCCACAGCTCACGGTGTAGCTGAACAGTTTCCCGACGTACCTCTTGTGGTGGATGCGGGTGCTCGCCCGGGATCGTCATCCACGGTGGTCGACATGACGGGCGCCTCGCCGAAGGTGTTGCGCGAGGGGCCGGTGAGCCTCAATCAGATCGTCACGGTTGCCAACCGGAGCAGATAGGAAACGGCATCGTCCAATATCATTTGCGGCTGTGCGCATAGCGGTTGGTGCAGATCACGCGGGCTACGTGCTCAAGGACTTGCTAGCGGAACATCTGCGATCGCAGGGTCACGAGATAGTTGACTGTGGCACCAATAGTGCCGACAGTGTTGACTATCCCGACTTTGGTGCTGCGGTAGGCCGAGAGGTTTCGGCTGGGGCTGCTGAACTCGGCTTGTGCGTGTGCGGCAGCGGCATCGGTATTGCCATGGCAGCCAACAAGATCCAGGGTGTACGTGCTGCGGTTGTGCATGACGTGACGACGGCACAACTGGCGCGGGCCCACAACGACGCCAACGTCTTGTGTATCGGTGAACGTCTAATTGGCTCTGAGACAGCTCGTTCAGTGGTTGACGCCTGGCTCAAGACCCGCTTCGAAGGTGGTCGTCACGCCCGAAGAGCCGCCAAACTAGACGCCCTCTAGCACACCTACCACTCACTCCGAGACGATCACGGTCGGCGAGCTTGACCCGTCCCCGCCACGACATCCGTGACCGGTTAGTGCCACGAGAGTGCGCTGACGAGCGATCGAGATACCGCGACTGGCTGGTCTAGGGAACGTTTCGTTCCGCGCATTGGCCAACTAGCTGGCGGTTACCCACGGCTGCTGTCGCCGCATCACCGTCTGGCTACCGGGACTGCCCGGATGATTTGGACATGGCACGAACTTGACGGGCCGTGTGCAGCTGGCGCCGCTAGCCGTGACACCCTCGCACTCCACAGGCTCCGGAAAGACGGGAAGTTGCAGTTGCCCGTCAAATTCTGAACGACTCGGCCGCCGTCTCCTACGAAGGCCTCCGAGCCAGGCAAGTACTCCCCGTTTACGCGCGGGGTGCAACTTGCCGGTGACGAAGTCACCAGAGGCGACTCTACGCTTGGCTTCACGTATCTCTACGTAGGTTGACAGAACCCGAGGATCAGACTTGTGGTCGTCCGCCACGACATAAAACGTCAGGTCAGCGATGTGGCAACACGCTTGCACCAGTTTGGGAACGTGTTCGCTCAGGTACTCAAGGTCAACCTCGGTCCAATCGGCGAGATAGGTACCCGCCTGTTGCCACATTCCGATGTCATCGAAGGACGGCATGTCGAGCCGCAGAGAGTTGTCTCGTAACTCCGACAGAATCATCGCGACCAGATCCGAGTATTCGCCGGTAAGTGACAAGAGCTTCCAGATGTCGTGGCTACGTGGTGGGCGGACACCCGAGAAAGCCGCCAGAGACTTCAGGGCCGTTTCAATGCTCACCGATGCGTACGACGCCACACGACGTAGACGGCGAGGTCGCAGGACGTCGCGCCGCCGCGCCTGCGTTGACGTCAGTTCCATCTCGTCCGGGAACAAGGTTGATGTCATGTTCCCCAAGGCTTCGCTCATCTCCTGGAGGCGCTGCAGAGCCTCATGTTCGTTGGTAGCAGGCAAGCCAATGTCCTTCCCCCAACGAACCTCACATACCGGAGCACGGTCAAAGAGTTCTACAGCGTCTCGAGCAATGTTCGCCTCAAAGGATGCTGAAACCTGCCCCGTGCGTATGCGCCACTCGGGACGATCCGTCACGAACACGTCAACATTCGGGACGGACTTGACGGCACGCCGTGCCGCGCTTGCTAACTCTCCCCGGAGACGCCTGCGCGCGCTGTAATCGGCAAGGTCGTCGAAGATCGCTACAAGATCAATATCGCTATCGGACTTCGATTCGTCCCGAGCAACCGACCCGAACACCAGCACTCGCGACGCCCCACACTCAGCGACCGCAGCAGCAGCATTCTGAGCGTCCTGCATAGTCGGCACATAACGCTCAAGCGTTCGCGTAGCGCTCACGACGCCGAACCTAACCGACCCCGCAAACCCGCCATCTAACTGCCACTTTGTGGGCATTACAACCGCCATCTTGTAGGCATTCCGACTGCCACTTTATGGGCATTTCAACTGCCAGAATATCGATGTATGTTCGAGCCAGAAACTGTCGGGTCGCACAGGGGAGGTGTCCAGATGGCACGCTCAATTGCACCCCAAGGCTATGTGCCTCGCGTGGTTGACGACGAGGTGCGTCAGGCGCTCAACACGATGCCTGCAGTTGTCGTAGAGGGGCCACGAGCGGTAGGCAAGACGTGGACTTCGCGCCGCTTCGCGGGTAGTGCCGAGTATCTCGACGAGCATGCGAGCGGCGCGCTGGCGGCCGGCATGCCCGCTACTTCTCTGCTGGAAGGTGATACACCGAGGCTGCTTGATGAGTGGCAGTTGGCGCCTGAGGTGTGGAACCCGATGCGCCGTGCTTGTGATGACCGGGGTCGGGCGGGTCAGTTCATCCTGACCGGTTCCGCTAGCCCTCCCGATGACATCACCAGACACTCGGGGGCCGGTCGGATCATGCGAGTTCGCATGCGGCCAATGAGTCTGTATGAGAGTGGGGACTCCGACCGAAGAGTCTCGCTGCGTCAACTCCTGGATGGCACGCGGCTTCAAGTGAGCGGCAACGATGGCTTGGCCCTGCATGATGTTCTGGCGATCGCCTGCCGTGGTGGTTGGCCTCGCTTTCATGAGTCCAAACCCGCCGTGGCGTCACGAGCAGCTGCGGCGTACCTAACCGAGATCTGCCGTACCGACATCGCAAGAGTTGATGGCGTCGAGCGTGACCCTGTGCGCGTACGACGGCTCGTCATGTCACTAGCACGAAACGTTGCGACTGAGGTCAAACACACGACGCTCGCTGCCGACACGTCTCCCGGTGGCGAACGACCTCTTGAGCGCCGTACCGTCGCGAGCTATCTGGCTGCTTTGGAGCGGCTGTTTGTGTTCGAGGAGATACCGGCATGGCGTCCCCATGTTGCGTCACGTGCCCAGGTGCGACGGTCTCCAAAGATGCATCTCGTCGATCCTTCACTTACAGCCGCGGCGCTTCGGGTCGGCGTTGGTGGTTTGATGAAGGATCTACCTTTTGCCGGCCGGCTATTCGAGTCGATGGTGATCCGTGACTTGCAAGTCTATGCGCAGTCGGCTGGTTGGTCACTCTCGCACTATCGAGACAGTTACAACCTAGAAGTCGACGTCATCCTAACGCACCCTGATGGCCGTTGGGCACCGGTAGAAGTCAAACTCGGCGGACCAGCCGCAATAAACCAAGCAGCAGCAACGCTTCAGAGACTGTGCAACACTCTTAATTTCACCCGTTGCGGTCACCCAGAGCGTCTCATTGTGATCACTGCCACCAGCTATTGCTTCGAACGCCCAGACGGAGTCTGCATAATACCAATAACAGCCCTAGCCCCATAACCAGGCGCTACGGTTCGCTGATTCGAAGGTGTGGCGCAGCGTGTTGCCACTGGTTAGAGAATCGAGGGTCCCACGATGCCATGGCCCGCAACTGATGGCGCAGTTTCGCAGCTGATTGAGGCTGAGATCCGGCGCCAGAACAGCACGATCCAGTTGATCGCCTCGGAGAACTTCGCTAGTCCGGCCGTGATGGCCGCAACTGGGTCGGTGTTCACCAACAAATACAGCGAGGGCTACCCCGGTCGGCGCTACTACGGCGGCAACATGGTGGCTGACCAGGTCGAAGACCTTGCCCGTCAGGGAGCCTGCTCGATCTTCGGGGCCGATCACGCCAATGTGCAACCACACGCAGGCGCCATAGCCAACATGGGCGCCTACCAGGCTGTGATCAAGCCGGGCGACACCGTGCTTGGGATGAGTCTCGACCATGGCGGACACCTCACGCACGGCTCGCCCGTGAACTTTTCGGGCTTGCAATACCGGTTCGTGTCCTATGGCGTTACCGCCAGTGACGAGCGGATCGACCTTGACCAGCTGCGTGACATCGCCCTGGCCGAACGACCCAAGCTGATCGTTGCAGGAGCCACCGCTTACCCCCGGGAAATCCCACCCGAACCGTTGCGTGCGATAGCCGACGAGTGCGGGGCCATGTTGATGTTTGACGCAGCACACATAGCGGGGCTCATCGCAGGAGGCGTGCATCCCAATCCGACGCCGCACTGCGACATCGTCACCTTCACAACTCACAAGACGCTGCGGGGCCCCCGAGGCGGGGCGATCGTGTGCCGCAGCGAATACGCGAAAGCGGTCGACAAAGCTATGTTCCCAGGCCTCCAGGGGGGCCCGCTCGACCATGCCATAGCGGGCAAAGCCGTGGCATTCGCTGAGGCTTCAACAGAGGAGTTTGCAGATTACGCAACACGTATTGTCGAGAACTCACAGGCGCTCGCCGCGGCCCTAGCCGGGCACGGCTTCCGGCTCGTGTCGGGTGGCACCGACAATCACCTGATGCTGGTTGACCTGCGCACTTTTGACGCCGATCTCACCGGCAAAGAAGCCCAAGCAGTGCTCGATGATGCTGGCATCAGCCTCAACAAGAACACCGTCCCCGATGATCCACGATCGCCATTCGTGACATCCGGTGTTCGCATCGGCACGCCTGCCGTAACGACGCAGGGCATGGACACCACCGACATGGTTGTGATCGCTGACCTCATAGCGCGTGCTCTACGTGAGCGTGGTGATGACCGAGCCGTAGCTGGCGTGAGAGCAGAAGCCGAGGCGCTGTGCGCAACGAAGCCGCCATATCCCGAACTCGCCGCCTGAATCTTTTGGCGCGTCCGGCCAACGACGGTGTAGGACTCGGTCGAACCCGCCGGGTCTCGTCGCTATAGACAGCAGTTGTGGAGCCGCTGCTGCCGTTCGTAGCTGTCGCGGTCATTGCCGCAGCAACAACGTTCCTACTGATCCCGCTGACCACCACACTCGCAGTCCGCCTCGGCGCAGGCAAAGAGCCCAGCGCTCACCACATCCACACCGGGTCAACGCCCGTAGCGGGCGGAGCGGCCATGATCGCTGCGGTCGTCACAACAGTCGTAGTGGCCGCGGCCGTTTCGGCAGGTCTGGGGCTGGAGTTTGACGCCGCCTCCGCGATTGTCGACAACCCTCTCGCCATCGTTGGGGTAGTCGCCGCTTCAGCTCTGATCTTCGCCGTGGGATTCGCAGATGACGTGAAGGGTCTATCAGCCCCCGCAAAAGTGACCGGCATGGTCGCCTCGGCCGTGTTCCTATACGTCAGCGGCGTGTCGATCTCCGTCTTCCGTGTGCCCTTCTGGGATCTGGTGTTGCTCTCCGATGACTGGTCGCGGCTCGTCACGATCCTGTGGGTCGTGGGGCTCGCCAATGCCATCAACCTGATCGACGGTCTTGATGGCCTAGCCGCAGGAATCGTGGCGATCGCATCGGGCACCTTCCTCCTATACGCGCTGCGTCTCGCTGATGAAGGAGTGATCGAGCACTCCAACCCTGGTGCCATCTGGGCAGCCATCACCCTGGGACTCTGCATTGGGTTCCTGCCACACAACCTGTATCCGGCCCGAGTCTTCATGGGGGACGGGGGCGCGTTGCTGCTCGGCCTCCTCATGGCCGCTGCAACCATGAGCGTGGGCGGGAACTCCACTGTGGAGTTCAGCGGTCAGGCATTCTTCTTCTACGCACCGCTGTTCATTCCGCTAGTAATCCTCGGAGTACCGATCTTCGACATGGCATTTGCAATTGTCAGACGAGCCATCCGCCGCCAGGGTCTTGCAGTAGCGGACAGGGAACATCTGCATCACCGTCTGATGCGTCTCGGCCATGGTCATCGGCGTGCCGTGACGGTGCTGTGGTTGTGGACGGCGCTGCTGTCAGGACTCGTGCTGTACCCGACCTACACCGGTCGAGGCGATGCCGTGGTGCCGGCGGGCATCGTTGCGTTGGCACTGCTGCTGTACACGCTGTTCCATCCCCGTTTCGCTACCGATGCCATCGAAGTCGCCGAGGATGAACTTGATCGTTTGTCACGGCAATAGCTGACGCGCTTCAGTGGTCACAGGTCACACGCGCCGAACGCTTTTACAAGGAGCCAATCAGCGTCGCGGTCGTGAACCATGGACACGATGCATAGCGGCACGAGGGGCTGAGCGGCGACTAGCGGTCTTCGGGGTTGAGGTCTTCGAGCTTGACTCCAGCTGTCTCGGGGAACTTCACTAGCACAAGCACGGCCACCACTAGAGGCCCCAAAGCGAGCAACGCCAGTGCAGGCCCGAGCCGGCCACTCAAAGTGTCTGACAACCAGCCGGCCACGAACAGACCGGTAGCGCTGCCCGTGACTCCGATTGTTGTGATCAACCCATTGGCACGCCCCCGACCCTGGGTGCCGAATAGCTCAGGGCCGTAAACCCCCAGTGCGGGCACCGTCATAGCCCCGACCAATACGCCGGTCAGTGTCAGTAGCCATAGAGCCGCACCGTCGGTGAAGAAAGCAGTTGCAGCAGCTACGGCTCCGAGCGCCAGGCCGGTCGCACCCACGGGACGGCGGCCTTTGCGGTCGGCGAGATAACCCCCCACAAGAATGCCGATACCGGCGGGTGTGCTCGTAGTGAGTGTGAACAGTGAGATGGCACCGGCGGAGAAGCCACGCTCGTCCTTAAGAAAGTCGTTTTGAAGCCCCGATGCCGGTGCCGCAAACAGCGCAATCAGAAACGCAGAGGTGGCCAGCAACCTCAACCGTCGCCGCCGACGAGCAGCGACCTCGGCGTCGTCGACCGGCCGTTTCGCTTCTACAAAGCGATCAACACTCGTGTCCGCATCCTCCGAGGCTGACGATGCGTGGGCTGTGGCTAGTGCCACAAAACGTCGACTCTCTGGAAGTCGTCGCCCCGCCCAAGTGATGGCCAGCACACCCAGCAGCGGCACGAGATAGACAAGCCTCCAGGCAGACACGTGAAGATCGGCCGCCGGGAGCACCCAGACGGCCATGCCGGCTCCAAGACCTGCACATAGCGCCAGAACCGACAGTGCCCAGGCGCGCGAGCGTGCAGGCATCTCCTCGGCCGCCACGATCACGATCAACACGCCCAGCGCCGTCGACAAGCCTCGAGCAATCAGTTGGCTGCCACCCAGGAACCAGAGTTCAGGGGACAGCGCGCCCAATGCAGTAGCGATGCAACTACCGAGCCCTGAGGCCACGATCAGGCGTCGGCGACCGTAACGATCGGCCATCGCTACCGACACGAGCGCAATCAACACACCAACCCGCACCACGGCAAGCACCACACCCTGGGCTGTGTTGCCGTGGCCGAACTCATCGGCGGCGAACGTGAGTGTCTGGGTAAGAACCGTGCCGAGGTAGCCATCAACAACCTGCATGGTGCAGAGCAAGCCCAGCACGGTCGACGTGCGAGCATCAAGCCGATCGGGTGGAGCCCACCAGTAGCTGTGCGAACTGCGGCGCCTAGCCAGGGCCCGACGCACCGGCACATAGAACAGCCAGGCCCACACCGGCACCGCCAGCCGGTAGCGGATCGTCTCAGTCAACGACCACTCGCTGCCGTCCTCTCTCACCCGGAGCTTCCGTTCGTAGTCACGGAAGGGCCCTCCGGAGGCAGCAAATCGATCATCGGCGATGGCTCGCTCTGCCACGATGTCGCACCGGAGTTCGCGTCGGCGTGTCAACTCTGCATGGATCTCGCTGCGGGTTCCACGCACCACGGTGCGAATAACTGTCACGTCGTCACCAAAATGTCCGACTCAGTCAGCGAGACTGATCCGCTGTGGAAATGCACGGTTCGGGAACGCTGGTGCAATACCCTGCTGACGTGACAGGTGAGTCATTGGATCGGATTGTTGTTCGATCCAGCCCCCCGCTTGAAGGGACAGTCACGCTTCCGGGTGCCAAGAACTCGGCTCTCAAGCTGATGGCTGCCACCTTGCTCGCCGAAGGCTCCTACCGGCTTAAGGGGGTGCCTCGCATCGTTGACGTTGCCCTGATGGGTGACCTGCTGCGAGTTATGGGCTGCCAGGTCTGCTGGGATCCGGCGGATCCCTCGGTGCTGTGCATTGATGTGCCCGCACAAATCGAACCGGTAGCGCCCTATGAGATCGTCGAACGCTTCCGGGCTTCGGTGGTCGTGCTCGGCCCGATGCTGGCACGCTGCGGCGAGGCAAGCGTCGCATTGCCGGGAGGCGACGATTTCGGACCTCGCCCGATCGATATTCATCTTCATGGTCTGATGTCGCTCGGCGCCACCGTCGACATGGTGCATGGCAACGTTGAAGCACGAGCTGAGATGCTGCTGGGTTCGCGGCTCACCCTCGAATATCCCAGCGTTGGCGCTACCGAGAACCTGCTGATGGCCGCGGTCGCTGCCAAGGGCGAGACGGTAATTGACAACGCTGCCCGTGAACCCGAGATCGTCGATCTGTGTCAATTCCTCACACAAATGGGTGCCAGCATCGTCGGGGCGGGTACCTCCACAATTGTCATACAAAGCGATGGATCTACGGATTCGCTGCAATCCACGGATCACACCGTTGTGGCCGATCGCATTGTGGCGGCGACGTATTTGGCTGCGCTTGGGGTGTGCAGGGGTGAGATCGTCATCGAAGGTGCCCGGTCGGATCACATGAACCTGCTGTTCCGCACGCTGCGACGCATGGGGGTCACGATTACGCCGATCAACGGTGGAGTAAGGGCCATCGTTACGGGTCGGCTTGAGTGTGTGGACTGCTCGACGCTGCCATACCCGGGGGTGTCGACCGACTACAAGCCCTTCCTTGTTGTGTTGCTCGCCTCGGCAGCTGGTGTCGGGATCGTCACCGAGAACGTCTTTGCGGGACGGTTCCGTTATGTGGACGAGTTGCGACGCATGGGTGCCGACATCCGAACGGTTGGACATCACGCTGTAGTTCACGGAGTTGACCGTTTGTCGGGCGCTCCCGTGCGAGCTCATGACATCCGTGCCGGTGCTGCTCTTGTCGTCGCGGGGTTGGGTGCTAAGGGCACTACCACTGTCAGCGCCACCAATCACATTGATCGAGGGTACGAGGACCTGGCAGGCAAGCTCGCGTCACTAGGAGCCGACGTTTACCGCTGCTAACAGTCTGTTCACTCTTCAATCTGACGAGAGTCTGACGAGTTCAAGTTGTCGTCGGGTGTGTCCTCGCCCGAGCCATCATCGGCAGCGCCGCGGATGGCGTGACGGCGGGCCTGCCAGACAATCCCAGCAAACACCAGCACAGGAGCAACCACCAGCAGCGCTTCATCCCATCCACCCTGATGCGCCAGCAGGTAGCGGGTCACGCAATGAGCCTAAGAGTGTTCGAGCCGCTAGCTGAAGCGGTGTAGTGAGACTCGATCGAATTAATCGACAACGGACTGGAGCTGGCACCGAGGGTCGTAGTTGTCGCCCATTGGTGCGACAATAGGGGCTGTGCGTACGCAGGTGGAGAGGATCATTGAGATCATCAGGCCTGCGATCGTGGCCGACGAGGGTGACATCGACCTGATCGACGTTGATGAACGCAGCGGGGTTGTCACCGTTGAGCTACACGGTGCGTGTGTGACCTGCCCTGCCTCCACGCAGACGCTCAAGGCGGGGATCGAGCGGATCATGCGTGACCGCGTTCCCGGAGTTACTGAGGTTGTTGAGGTCAACGCCTTAGGCGTGGCCGAGATGAACGAGACCCTCGTCTCCCTCTAATCTCGATTCAACGAAGCCTGGGCCGCGGCGAGGTTCACAGCGTTCTCGATCACCCCTATGTGCGTATACGCCTGAGGAAAGTTTCCTAGCGCCACCCCCTCGCTCGGATCGTATTCCTCAGACATCAACTGGGTCGGCCCGGCTAGCGCGATCAAATCGTCAAGCAGGCGAGCCGCTTCCTCTACTTGACCGATAGCGATCCTGGCGTCAATCAGCCACGACGTCATCAACAGGAACCCTCCCTCGGCGCCAACTAACCCGTCATCGCATCGGTAGCGATAAAGCGCAACCCCGTCACGCAGTTCAGCTTCAATGGAGTTGATTGTCTTGTGAAGTCGGGGATCGTCAGACGCAAGCATCCCGCAGCGCGCAATCATCAGCACGGAAGCGTCTAACTCATTGCTGTCGTAGGCGACGCTGAACGCTTCAATGCGCGGGTTCCATCCCAACTCAAGCACTTCAGCGGCAATCTCGTCACGTAGCCGAGCCCAATCTGGGATCCGGTGACCCCAGAGCTTCGGAGCTAGCGACATGGCTCGATGCACGGCCAGCCAACACATGACCTTCGAGTGGACGTGGTGACGTGCAGGTGCCCGGATCTCCCACATGCCCTGATCGGGCTGCTGCCAGTTATTGCGCACAGCCTCGACGATGTGTTGCACGAGCTTGGCGTGGTGTCGAGTGAGCTTTCCCCCGGCGCGGTCGAGCCACCAGATCAACTCCATCACCCAGCCCAGAGCATCGGTCTGAAGTTGATCTTCCGCTGAGTTGCCGATGCGAACCGGCCGGCTGCCCCGGTACCCCACAAAGCCTGCAATCTCGGTCTCTGCAGGTAGCGCCTCGCCGTCGACGGCATAGAGGGGCTTGAGTTGATCAAGACGGGCCTGCTTGCGATCCACCAGCCGCACCAGCCAGTCGAGCAGCGCCACGGCCTCCCCAAGGGATCCGAGGCGGATCAAGGCGATCGCAGTCATCGAAGCGTCTCGGATCCAGCAAAAGCGGTAGTCCCAGTTGCGGATCCCGCCGATGCACTCGGGAAGGCTGGTCGTGGGAGCGGCAACAATCGCGCCCGTCGGCTCGTGACACAGCGCCTTGAGCGTTAGCGCCGATCTGCGCACCATCTCGGTGTGAAGCGGCGGGAGTTTCAGTTGTGAAGCCCAGTGCTCCCAGTGCGACTGCGTCATGGAGTGCCGCTGCGCCGCGTTGAGTTGCGGTGGTGCATCCGAACCCCATGTTGGCTGCATCGGCCGCGATTCTGCTCGCGACCTAGATGCTGGGATCGCATTGGAGGACTCGTTGTAGCAGATCAGTTCAAGCGCTAGGGGCTGTGATTTCAACTCCACTTCTGCGAATGCTGTGTCGTTAGAACCATCAGATGTGAGGTGCCAGCCAAGGTCGGGGCTTCGTAACTCAACCCGGGGCCACAGACTTACGTCCTTGATGCTCGAGGTTTCGCATCGTAGGGAGCTGCGATCACGGCGCAGCCGCGTACCGGTGATGCCAAGCCGTGGCGCGAACTCAACCCGCACCGACGCTGTGCCCGACACGACTCGAACTAGCCGGCTTGCGACAGGACGCTGCAACCTCGCACCACTCGATCCGGCAACCAGGTGAGAGCAGTCAAGAAAGTCGGTGACCTTTACGTTGACGCTGGCGTTCGTCCATGAAGTCTCAAGCACCAGTGAGTGACCCACGTAGCGCTGAGACGGCACACCGTCACCCGCTAGTGGCGTGATGTCCCAGTAGCCGGTTCCTGGCCCGCCCACGAGTTCAGCAAACAGCGGGAACGAGTCGATCCGGGGCACGCAATGCCAGACAATTCGTCCCTCTGGCGTAACGACCGCAGCCGTGAAACGATCCGACAAAAGCGAGTGATGCTCAATTGGCACGATGCCCCGCTCAACCGGCGATGGGGTCGCTGTCCTCGCAGTGGCCGTGTGAGGCTGAGCTTCGGTGGCCACTGCGAGCGATGCTAGTGGCCGTCACCGGTGCGGCCGGTACCGTGCGGGGTTGTGGCTGAAACGCCTGAGATAGTTGATTCGCCCCGAGAGCGACTTTGCTACAAGCATCCCGATCGGCGCGGTGGTGTGACCTGCCAGCGCTGCGACCGCCCGATCTGTCCCGAGTGCATGTTCCAGGCCTCGGTTGGCTTTCACTGCCCCGAATGCACCTCCCGCTACCGCCCAAAGCTGCCGATAGCGCCACGTCGCTCAACATCGGGATCTAGGCACTCGACCGGCCCCGCCATGGTCACCAGGGTGTTGCTAGCCCTGAATGGGCTTGTCTTCGTTTATTCGGTGGCCATGACCGGCTCACTTGAAGGCGTGACTCGGATAAGTCGCGAGCTGTTGGTTGACGGCGGCCTGTTCGCCCGGGCAGGCGAACTACAGAGCGACGGCTGGCATTACATCGGAGTTGACGCTGGCGAGTACTACCGCATCATCACCTCAGCGTTCCTTCACGACGGGATGCTGCATCTCGCCTTCAACATGTACGCCCTGTGGCTTCTCGGCGAACTGCTTGAGGCCGCCTTCGGACGTGCCCGGTTCCTGGCCCTGTATCTCGTGTCGATGTTTGGCGGTGCTTTTGGCGTATTGCTGTTGTCGGCCGACGCTGTGCGATCGGCGGTGGACTCGGCGTCGGGCGGTGTCCTCAGCAGCTGGTTGACGGCACCGAACCAGGCGACGGTAGGAGCTTCGGGGGCCGTCTATGGACTCATGGGTGCGATGTTGCTAGTGCAACGCGCCATCGGTTCGAAGCCGTTGCGGTCTCGCCTGGGCGCGCTGCTGTTCTTGAACCTGGCGTTGACGCTGGCAATACCTGGCATCTCCATTGGCGGTCACTTTGGTGGCCTGGCAGCCGGCTTAGTGATGGGCTCGATGATGTTGGCGTTCGAACGACGTGGAGCGCCCATATGGAGGACGTTGGTGTTCGCATGTTCGTTTAGTGTGGCTCTCGTTTCAGGATCACTACTTGCTGCCGGAATCTGAGTAGGCGCGAGGCGGGCAACCGCTGGGCTGGCAACCACAGGGCGGGCAACTACTGGGCGATCAAACGCTGCAACAACTAGTCGCAACACCAAGCCAGACCGAAGCCCGCCTGCTGGCTGCGAGGATGCCTGTCGGCTCCGAGGCTGCCTGCGAAGCACTGAGCTTTAGGCTGTCGCGGTGAGCGTGGCGGAGGTTTACCTCGATCACGCGGCCTCGACGCCGTTGAGGCCTGCAGCGTTGCAAGCATGGCTTGATGCAGCGTCGCGCCATCACGCCAACCCGACTGGCTCGCATCGCAGCGCGCGGCAAGCACGTCAAGCCCTTGATCGGGCCCGTGAGCGGGTCGCGGTAGCGCTCGGCGCCACCCCCGGTGACATCGTGTTCACATCCGGGGGGAGCGAGGCCGACAACATGGCGATACGGGGCGCCCTCGGTGCTCGCCCCAGCCGCCCGCTGGCAGTATGCAGCGAGGTTGAGCATCACGCTGTCGAGGATCCCGTAGAGCGATCCGGGGGCTTGCTGGTTGGTGTTGACAAGCGGGGTCTCATCGACCTTGAAGGATTGTCTGACCTACTCGCAAAGAGATCCAACGAGGTGGCAATCGTCTCGGTGATCGGTGTCAACAACGAAACAGGATCGATCACTCCGCTAGCCAAGGTTGCATCCGTGGTTCGTGACGCTGCGCCCGAAGCCTTGCTGCACACCGACGCCGTGCAAGCGGCGAATTGGATCGACCTGGCGGTCGACGCTGCCGACTACGACCTGATCTCGGTGACCGGGCACAAGCTTGGTTCCCCGGTCGGCACGGGAGCTCTGGTGGTGCGCAACGGTGTGGAACTCGATCCGCTGATCGTTGGCGGGGGTCAGGAGCGAGGTCGGCGTGCCGGTACACCAGATGTAGCGGGAGCGGTCTCGTTTGCTGAGGCGCTCAGCGAGACAGTCGAAGGCCGTGCCGAGATGATTGCCCGGCTCCGTGTGCTGCGGGATGGCTTGATCGATGGTCTCATTGGATGCCTGGGTGACCGGGTGGTGGTCTCTGCTGCACGCGATGACGACGATCGCAGCCATATCGCTGCCGGCATCGCCAACGTCTGCATTGAGGGCATCCAGAGCGAAGCCCTGCTGTTCTTGATTGACAGCGAGGGGATACGCGCGTCTGCGGCATCCTCTTGTTCAAGCGGAGCTCAGAACCCTTCACATGTGCTTGCCGCGATGGGCATCCCTCGAGACGTTGCGCTTGGGTCGCTGCGACTCTCGATGGGTCATAACACGGTGGAGTCCGATGTCGAGCAGGCGGTTGATGTGATCGATCGTTCGGTGCGGCGTCTCGATCGTTTCGGGGGCGGATGATGGGGCTTGGCAAGACGGCAGCGGGCGGGGCTGAGTCGCTGCCACAACCGGTCGAGCCGTGCAGGGTGCTGGTGGCTATGTCTGGGGGTGTCGACTCCTCGGTCGCGGCTGCCTTGTTGCGCGACGCGGGCCATGACGTGTCGGGTGTCACCATGAAGTTGTGGGGCGGCCCTAGCGATACGGGTTGCTGTTCGGTTTCAGATGTTGATGACGCTCGTTGGGTTGCAGATCGCCTCGGTATCGATCATCACGTGTTCAACTTTGGTGACGACTTCGATCGCCATGTCGTTGAGCCGTATGTGGCCGATCATGCTGCGGGACGCACCCCGAACCCCTGCGTCGAGTGCAATCGTCACCTGAAGTTCAGCCGTCTACTGCACCGCGCCGAGGCGCTCGGATTCGACATGGTTGCAACCGGCCACCACGCCCGGGTGGTACGCACCCCATATGGTCTGAGGATTGCCCGTGGAGCCGATGCTCGCAAAGATCAGTCATATGTGTTGCACATGCTCACGGAGGCTGTGCTTAAGCGGCTGCTGTTGCCGGTCGGTGAGATGACGAAGGACACGGTTCGCGAAGAGGCGCTGCAGCGTGGCCTAGTGACTGCCACCAAGCCCGATAGCCAAGATGTTTGCTTCATCACGGCAGCGGCAGGGCGATCAGCGTTCCTGGGGGATCGCATCCCGCTGCGGTCGGCTGCGGTGGTAGACACAGCGGGTCGACAGGTGGGGCGAGTCGAGGCCTTGGAGATGGTGACGATCGGTCAACGTCGAGGGCTCGGTCTCCAAGGCGGGGGCCCGCCGATGTATGTGGTTGATGTCGATGCAACTGCAGCAAAGGTGACGGTAGGCGAGCGTGAGCATCTGTCACGCCGGTACACGCCGCTCGCAAGCTGGAGTTGGGTTGGCGATTCGGTGACTACGCCAGTTGATGTTCAGATTTCTGCGCACGGAGCTACCGAGCCAGCCACGCTTGAACGTGAAGGCGATAGCTGGACAAGGATCTGCTGGGACAAGCCTCATCGAGCAGTAGCACCCGGCCAAAGCGTTGTTGCCTACGACGGCGACACAGTCATCGGAGGCGGCATAGCCGCCCGAGGCTGATCCATCGGAGTTCAAGCGCGGATGTTGTCAGGCCAGGTGGTTCGGAGTGTCTCTGTGTGGCCGTCGACGCTTAGGACTTCACCGTTGATGTAGCGCGCCGCATCGGAACATAAGAAGACAACGGCGGCTGCGATGTCGTCAACTGTGACAAACGTTCGCATTGAGGTCTGATCGAGATAGCCGTGACGGATCGTGGCGGAGTCCACACCAGCAGTTGCGGCTTCGGTGTTTATGACCCTGTCCATCCGCTCGTTGGTAACCGGGCCAGGCGCCACAGCGTTGACCCGGATACCGAAGCGTCCCAGTTCCATAGCCCAACTCTTGGTGAGCCCTTCAACAGCCCACTTTGAAGCCACATAAGGCGACCTCAGCGGGTACGGCAAGTGTCCGGCTGATGAGGAAATGTTGACGATTGAGCCTCCGCCTGCAGCACGCAGTCGCGGTACGCCGTGGTGCGTCACACGAAACGTCGAACCTAAGTTGACACGGACGCACTCGTCAAAGTCTGAGGGATCAATGTCCTCGACTGCACCACAGGCTCCTGCGATGCCGACGTTGTTGACGATGATGTCAAGTCCACCGAGTGCCCGATCAAGCCAACTGAACAGTTGGCTCAGAACTTCGTCGTCGCTCGTGTCGCCGACAAACGAAGGATCAGTGCTGGCATCGATGTCGATCGTGCGCACCGTTGCGCCCGCACTGTCTAATGCTGATGCGACTGCCAACCCGATCCCGGCGCCGCCACCAGTCACCAGCGCCCGCTTGCCCGCAAAGCTGTAAGGCCGCTGGGCCGTCGGTGCGTCCGGGTTGGCCATCGGGTTGGACATCTAGGCGATCTTGATGCCGCGATGTCTTGCGGTTGACATCACAGCTGCGGGGCGGCTTGGTGACACCAGCAGTGCCGCCATTGACTGGTTGTTTGTTTGCTTGCGACCTGCTCGCACACTTGCGGTGACAGGTTCACGTAGACGCAACTGAAGCGCGAGTCCCAGAGCTTGAACGGTCAAGTCGGTTGCGGTTGAGATCGCAGGCGCAGGCCCGATCGATCTGATGGCTCGGCGCCCCAACGGGAGGGGTTCCGCAACGGCGAGGTAGTCGTGAACCACGACGCCGTTGGGGACGAAGACCAACCAGCGTCTAGCCAATCGAAACAGAGTGTGCGCAGCAAGTGCTGCAGCAGGAAGCCCGGCAACGCTCACGAGGACGCCCGCCACCCAGTTGCTGTGAACGAGCAGCAGCGGCCCAGTAGCGACACCAACTATTGACACTGCCCACAAGGGGACGACCAGCGCGATCATCACCGGCGCGGGTGGTCGTAACAGGAAGCGCTTCTCGGTGCCATAACTGGCGGCGTCGACGTGAGCCTCTCCGTAGGCAGGCAGCAAGACCAGGACTACTGCGACCATCGAAGCAACGACCGACAGCACCACCGCCGCGTTGACGGACGCGCCGGACACCGCAGCCCAGACGTGTGTAACTGCAACGGCCGGAGCCAAGATCCGCACGATCGTCAGCGCCCGCGGCCCCGGTAGCAGCAAGGTCCCTGCCAGCACCACAGCGAACGCCCACAGACCAAATTCAATCAACGCACCGCCCATGCTTGAGTCGGGATACAGCACCTCGGGGAGCGTCCCGTTGGCCGGCGCTGTAACGACGCCAACGCCAGAAGCAATCACAGCCACCCCCCGCAAACTCACAATCGCGCCAAAGGGCTTCTTCACGTGATCACCCACACAAACCAAAGTGTGCCACCGCGCAGGACGCCATAATCACGGCCGACAGGGCGATGGCAATAATTCGATGCAGCCGTAACCATGTCGCTCGCAGCCGCATCGGGGGCTAGTTCCGGCGGGCTGGTGGCAGGGCAGTCATATGGGCGATATAGCCTCGCGGTGATGGTTGCCGTTGGCAGCGATGAATCTGAACTACAGACTGACACAGCACCGGAACTGAAAGCAACGGTGTCGGCCACGGCCGACTCTGCGGCACGGACTCGTCGATTGCAGGCAGAGCTAAACCACCACTCGGCCCTGTACTACGCCGGCAAACCCGAGATCAGCGACGGCGACTACGACAAGCTTCTGGCCGAACTAGAGGCGCTCGAGGCCAAGCATCCCGAGTTGATCCATCCCGATTCGCCGACCCAGCGTGTCGGTGCGCCCCCGGATCGGGCGTTCTCTCCGGTCGAGCATTCACCGCCGATGATGTCGCTTCACAACGCATTCGACCTTGGGGAACTGCGGGCCTGGCATCAGCGAGTCCTCCGGGGCCTGAAGGCGTCGTCGGTTCCCTCAACCAGCGACGAGGCTGACCAGCAGGACAAGCAAGACGAGCAGGGCAAACAGAACGATAAGGACGATCAGGAACCAGCCAACGTCTCCGGTTACGTGGTGGAATTGAAGTTCGACGGCCTGGCTATTTCACTGCGATATGAGAACGGCGTGCTCGTACGGGGCGCTACCCGGGGCGACGGTCGGGTCGGTGAAGACGTAACGCACTCGGTGCGCACTATCGCCGACATCCCGGCGCGCCTCACCGGTGACGCTCCGAGCCTGCTTGAAGTACGCGGAGAGGTCCACTTCCGGCTCTCCAATTTCAGGCAGCTCAATGCCGCTCGAGTGCGCAGCGACGAGCGGGAATACGTGAATCCTCGCAATGCTGCCGCAGGATCGCTCCGCCAGAAAGACGCCAGGGTCACAGCGGGACGGAACCTGTCGTTCTGGTGCTACCAACTCGCCCGCATTGAGGGCGGCCCTTCTTTCACTTCACACTCGGAGACGCTGCAATGGCTGGCATCGCTCGGCTTGCCCGTCAACGGCCACACCCAGACGTTTCCAGACTTAGGCAGCGTCGAGGACTTTGTCCAACAATTCGAGAAGCGCCGTCACGACCTCGACTACGAGTTCGACGGGATGGTCATCAAGGTGGATGACCTGGGAGCCCACGAGTTGCTTGGTGTCGATGCCAAGGCACCTAGGTGGGCGATCGCCTACAAGTTCCCACCAGAGGAGCGCACCACCAAGCTGCTTGACATCGAAGTGTCAATAGGTCCATCGGGGCAAGCAACCCCGTTCGCGCGCCTCCAGGAAGTGTTTGTGGGCGGGGTAAACGTCACCACAGCCACGCTGCACAACGAAGATCAGGTGGCCGTCAAGGATGTCCGAGTTGGAGACATCGTGACGGTTCGCCGGGCCGGTGAGGTGATTCCCGAGGTTGTCGGTCCGGTGCTGTCGAAACGTCGGCAGGGGCTGGAGCCGTGGGTGTTCCCTCGCACCTGCCCCGTGTGTGGGGAGCCGCTTGAGCGCCGCGAAGGTATGTCGGCGACGTTTTGCGTCAACTACAGCTGCGAGCGGCAGGTACGGGGCCGCATAGAGCATTACGTCAGCCGCAATGCCATGGACATTGAGTCGCTTGGTGAGCGCAACATCGACCGCTTCGTTTCGGCTAGATTGCTCAGCGACATCGCCGGGCTGTACTCGCTGGACTTCGACGCCATCGGTGGTATGGAAGGCTTCGGTGAGCTGTCCGTCGACAACCTGCGACGCTCAATCGAGAACAGTAAAAGCCAGCCACTGGAGCGGTTGCTGTTTGGTCTGAGGATTTCCGAGATCGGTCGTGTCAACGCTGCGACGCTGGCCACGGCATTCGGTGAAATTGATGCCGTGATTGCTGCCAGCCAGGAACAGATCGCCTCAGTCGAGGGCTTTGGTCCGGTCATCGCGGCATCCCTAAAGGCGTGGTTTAGCGAGCCTCGCAACCTTGAATTGATCGATCGGTTGCGCCAAGCCGGTGTCAACCTGCGACAACGACTCGATGACTCGCCTGCTGCCGAGTCCATCCCGCAAACGCTGTCGAAGATGGTCATCGTGGTGACGGGAACCTTGGATGGCTACTCCCGCAACGGCGTCAAACAGGCGATTCTCGCTCGTGGTGGAAAGTCGCCTGCCGGTGTGTCGGGCCGCACTACGGCGCTTGTCACGGGAGCTAAAGCTGGAGCCTCAAAGGTGCGCAAGGCCGAAGGCCTCGGCGTGCCGGTGCTCAACGAAGCAGCCTTCAACACACTGCTACAGACCGGCGAAATGCCCTAACGCGCGAAATGCCCTAACGCTCGCAACAAAACGCGATGTCTAGGCGACCTCGAATGTCTAGGCGACTTCGAAGCACCAATTGATGTTGTCGGAGTCTTCAGGCCGAGAGATCAGTACGTAGGTCGCTCGTGCGCAATTGGTGTCTGCCGATAGCGACTCGACCAGGCGGCCTTCCCCCGGGGCGTATTCGAATAGGTTCAACCCCTCGACCTCTTGAACTTGAGCGGACACATTCACGCCGCCGGTGTAACGATCGTTGGGATAGATCACGAGCGAGGTCAACCGGTAGCGAGGATTGAGCACCACGCCAACTCGTTGCTGCTGCAACACCTCGTCACCCGGTGCGGGGATCAACCGATCAACCGCGATGGACGCCTCGGTCTCGCTCGGTGGCGTGCCGTTGCCGCCCACAAGGGCTGCGATCACAAGCGCGGCAGCGCCAAAGATGACGAGGCCCGCGACCATCGCCCGGGTTCGGTTGGTCATCTGCGTCGGATCACGATCGGCCCGTCACCAGAGGGCACGGTAGCGGCCGATACCGTGCGAACATGATGCTAGGCGACCCGTCGGCACACCGCTTCAAGGATCGCTATGAGGTGATCGAGCTTGTGGGCGAGGGAACCCACAGCCGCGTCTACATCGCTGATGACCTGACGTTGCGCCGCCGGGTTGCACTGAAGGTTCTTGGTGGCGAACTGGTTTCGAGCGACCAATTCAAGCGACGCTTCGCCCGTGAGATGAAGGTGGCGGAAGGGCTGCGCTTCCCCCGGGTGCTGCCGATCTATGACTGGGGAACCGACCCAGTTCCCTATGTGGTCTCCGAGCATCTTGAGGGAGGCAGCCTCGCCGACATCTTGGCAGCGGGTCGGCGGCTAAGTGCTTCTCAAGCTCTGTCGATAGGGCTTGAGGTAGCCCGGGCGCTCGTGAACATTCACCGATCCGGCAGTGCGTACCGGGGGCTGACCACCAGGAGCATCCTGTTCGACTCGAGAGCTCGGGTCTTTGTCGCGGACATCGGTGTCGCCGGGGCGATGTCTATGACCGACTCCGCAGATCACGTCGAAAGTGCCGGCGAACCCGCTGATGCCAAACAAAGCGGACGGTCACTCGACGCCGCAGCCGGAGCCGGAGCGGGATCGGGCAGCTCCGTATCGGGAAAGCAGAGCGGTGCCACGGGCGATCAAGGCTCTGGTGAGACCGAAGGTAGCTGGGCGGGTGACAGCGAGTCGTTGGACACCGAGGCTTGGGAACTCGAAGAGTGGGCTCCCCTTGAGTCCGGCGCATCAGAGAAAACCCCGCCGGGCACAGACCAGGGCGCGCAAGCCGCTCAAGCCGCCGAAGCCACAGAAGCCGCTGCCCAGAGGCTGGCGGCCGATCAAGCAGCCGATGTGCATGACCTCGCCATGATCGTGGTCGAAGCTGTCATGGGCACCCGCATCCCGCCTGCTGAGATGGTCGATGCGACATCTCCGGGCTTCCTGCTGCTCGGCCCGATGGCCAATGGTCTGTTGCGTGCAACCTCACCACCAGCAGGAAGCGAAGCACTCGATGCATCCGGCTTCATTGATGAGCTGCTGAGCGCAGCACGCCTGCTGCCGCGCCCCGACGAGATTCCCCTAGCGACCAGTGATCACTTCAGTGCCTCCGCCCGGGACTTCAGCCTGGTCTCGCCTGCAAGCGCACCGGGGCAACTCGCCGCTCAACGCTCCCACGCCCCACTTGATGACGTGCCGAAGCGACGCTGGCCCGGGTTGCTACTCGCTGTGGTTGTGGTGCTCGGTGGTGCAGCCGGGGGCGCATGGGCTTGGTTGAACAGCCAAACTGATGCTCCGGTTGTGCCCGAGCTTGTTGGTGGCACCACGACCGAGGCAACAGCGGCCGCTGACCCGCACGGGTGGGCGATCTCCGAAGTCCTAGTGCGTCAGGAAGAAACGCAGCGTGGCGAAGTTGTGGCCACAACCCCGGCCGCAGGTGCGGAGTTGGGCGAAGGCGAGACGCTCAGGGTGTTTGTGTCTCTGGGTGAACCGCTTGTGCCCCTCGACTTTGATGTCTACGGCTACACGGTGACGGAAGCGTCATCGTCGCTTGGGGAACGAGGCTTGGTCATGTCGACCACCACTGCTGTTGCCAGTGAGTCCCTCCCGGAAGGCCTTGTAGTTGGGCTTGACATCAGCGATGGGGTCTACGAACTAGCGGCGGGATCCGAGGTTGGGTTGCTCGTCTCACAAGGGCCGCCAGACCGCCAGGTACCCGCCGTGCCCGCCGAGCGCACTCCACTAGCGGCTGTCGATGCGTTGTTCGGCGCCCGTCTCGATCCGAGAGAGGTTGCCGAGTTCAGCGACCAGGTTCCCGAGGGCGAGGTGATCGGCTTCCGCCCACCGAGCGGCACGAGCGTTGCAGTTAACACACCCGTCGATGTTGTCGTATCTTTAGGGCCCGAACCGCTGCCAGAAGATGAAGAGGCCGAGGACGGCGAAGGCACTACCGCAGAGGAGTCTGACGACAGCTCGGGCTAGCGGCTTGCGCTGTAGCCGCGGGCGTATCCTGCCGGGGTGCCTAGGCGGATCAGCAGGCAGCAAGCAGCCCATGTCGCCAGGCTTGCACGCCTGAGCTTTAGCGATTCAGAGCTTGATGAGATAGCAGAGCAGCTCTCGGCGGTGTTGGATCATGCCGCCGATGTTGAGGCCCTCGACGCTTCCGGTATCGAGCCGACTTCGCACCCGCTGCCGACCACCAACGTATTGCGACCCGACGAGTTACGGCCGTCGCTCGATCGTGACGAGGTGCTCGCTCAGGCGCCTGCTGTTGCTGAACATCAGTTCCGGGTGCCACCGATCTTGAAAGACGCACCATGACGGCGGTAGAGATCGCTGCGGCGGTAGCTGCCGGTGAGCGTTCCGCTACGGATGTGCTGGACGAGCACTTCGCTCAGATCAAACAGTATGAATGGTGCATACACGCGTTCAACATGGTGCTTGAGCGGCAGGCGTACGAGTCGGCGGCCCGCATCGATCGCGCAGTAGAGCGTGGTGATGATGTCGGGCCGCTTGCCGGGGTGCCGGTCGCCCTTAAAGACAACATGTGTACTCGTGGTATCCCGACGACATGTTCGTCACGGATGCTTGAGGACTGGCGGCCGCCCTACGACGCCACGGTGGTGCAACGCCTGCGGGATGCGGGAGCGGTCATAGTCGGTAAGACGAACCTTGATGAGTTCGCCATGGGATCATCGACCGAGAACTCAGCGTTCGGGCCGACCCGCAACCCGTATGACACAGATCGGGTGCCGGGAGGTTCCAGTGGTGGTTCAGCAGCGGCCGTTGCTGCGGGTTTCGCCCCGGTTGCTCTCGGCTCCGATACGGGTGGATCAATCCGCCAACCCGCTGCTTTGTGCGGTGTGATCGGTCTCAAGCCCACCTACGGAAGGGTGTCGCGCTACGGGCTTGTGGCGTTCGCTTCATCCCTAGATCAGATAGGGCCTCTCACCGCAACTGTTGCGGATGCAGCACTTTGCTATGAGACGATCGCAGGTCACGACCCGCTCGACTCAACCTCAATCCCGCAGCCAGTTGAGCCCGTCCTCGCATCGCTTGAAGACGGCGTGGACGGCCTGCGGATTGGTGTGGTTGCAGAACTCTGTGGTGAGCGGGCAGATGCCTCGGGGGTCGGTGGCAACATCGCACCGCCTGCGGATGGTGATACCAGTGCGGCTGTCGTGGAGGGCGTGGCGGCCGACGTCTCGGACCGCGTGTTCGAAGCTGTTCAGGTGCTCGAAGCTGCCGGGGCCGAAGTGGAGATGGTCTCGGTTCCCTCTGCTGTCTTTGGCTTGTCTGCCTATTACCTGATCGCTCCAGCGGAGGCTTCATCGAACCTGGCTCGCTTCGATGGGGTGCGCTACGGGCTAAGGGTTGACGGCGACACCGCTGCGGACATGAACGTTGCGACCCGCAGTGCCGGTTTCGGGCCCGAGGTGAAGCGTCGCATCATGCTTGGTACCTACGCTCTCTCGGCGGGCTATTACGACGCCTACTACGGCAAGGCACAGAAGGTGCGAACCCTGATGTTGCAAGAGTTCGCTGCTACCTATGCTGACGTTGACCTCTTAATCTGTCCCTCGGCGCCGACCACGGCATTCGAGTTAGGCGCCAAGACAGCCGACCCGCTGTTGATGTACCTAAACGATGTCTGCACTATCCCTTCGAACCTGACGGGTCATCCGGCCGTTTCGGTGCCCTTCGGAACGGGCAAAGATGGACTACCTGTCGGTGTGCAGGTGATGGGCCCTGCACTATCAGAGCCCACCTTGATGCGCTGCGCCCGAGTGCTCGAACAGGCTGCCGGCACCACATCACCAGCATCCGTCTCCCGGGTTGTGGTTCCACAACACGAGCCTGTGAAGCGGTCCACAACATGACAGCGGGAGCACAACCTCAGATCCTGGCCGAGGGCTGGAAGATGGTCGTAGGCCTTGAGGTACATGTCGAGCTAGCGACTCGTACGAAGCTGTTTTGTGGGTGCGCGAACCGTTTCGGTGCCGATCCCAACACCAACGTCTGTCCGGTGTGTCTTGGGTTGCCGGGTGCGTTGCCGGTCGTCAACGAAGCAGCCGTCAACTTCGCGATGCGCCTGGGTCGGGCGCTCGGGTGTGATGTGCGACGAGCAGTGTTTGCACGCAAGAACTACTTCTACCCCGACATGCCCAAGGACTACCAGATCTCCCAATACGACCTACCCACCAATGTCTCGGGTCACCTGGAGTTGCCTGGCGGCACCGAGATCCGCATCGAGCGTGCTCACATCGAAGAGGACACGGGCAAGACGGTGCATGTCGGTGGTTCGGGCCGCATCCACGACGCCGCCTATGCCCTGGTGGATTACAACCGCGCAGGTGTGCCTCTAGTGGAGATCGTGAGCCATCCCGACATTCGTAGCGTCGAGTCGGCACGGGCCTATGTCCGTGAACTGCGCCACATCTTGCTGGCCACCGGGGTTTCGGATGCACGCATGGAAGAGGGCTCTATGCGGGTCGACGCCAACGTCTCAGTGCGACCAGCGGGTGATAGCGAGTTGAGAGCCCGCTGTGAGATCAAGAACCTGTCTTCGTTGCGCTCGCTGGGTCGTGCGATCAACTATGAGGCCCGCCGTCACGTGGACTTGTGGTCAAGCGGTTCAAGGCCACGTCAGGAGACCCGGCACTGGGACGAAGCAACCGGTCGAACCACACCCGGTCGTTCCAAAGAAGACGCTGAGGACTACCGATACTTCCAGGATCCAGATCTGGCACCGCTTGAACCGACTCCCGAGTTGATCGCCGGAATTGATGTCTCGCTACCGGCCCTACCGGCAGCGAGACGTGCGGATCTCGTTCGAGCGGGCAAGGGTGCGATAGGCGACGAGATAGCGGCGCTGCTTGTGGAGCGAGGCCATGACACTTTGGTGCTCGACAGCATCGCCGGGGGTGCCGACCCTGCCCTGGCTGCCAAGCGTGTCTGCAACGATCTGTTAGCTGCGGACACTTCGAACATCACAGCTGAACGGCTCGTGGCGTTGATGGCCATGGAGACAGGCGGGCGTCTCAGCGCAACTCAGACCAAACAGGTTCTGGCTGAGATGGCGGTCACCGGGGAGGCACCAGCAGATGTTGCACGCCGACTCGGCTTCAAGGCGATGGCACGCGATGACCTTGCGGCGACCGTCGATGACCTGATCGCAGCGCATCCGGCCGAGTGGCAGCGCTTCTGTGCGGGTGAAGGCAACGACCGCAAGAAGCTCTCGGGCTTCTTCATCGGTCAGGTGATGCGAGCCACCCGCGGCCGTGCCGACGGTGCCGCCGTCAACCGCCTACTCAGCCAACGCGTCAAGGACACAACCGGCTAGCTGCAGACGAAATCGGCGTGAAGTGTGTCCCTGAGACACAAATTCACACAAATATCGGGTTAGCGGGAGTTCCACTGGTCGGCGCGGTTCATGAACACGGCCGGGTCGGCCAGCCAGTGGCTGAAGCCGATGTTGCCGCTGTCGGTGAGCCATAACACAGCGGTGTTGATCCGCTCGATCAGGTCGGTGTCAAATGAGTCCACCACGAAGGCACCTTGCTCGACGAAGTCGTCATATGCAGTCACCACGAACTCACCACCGGACTGCTCCGCAGCCAGAGCGTTGCCCAGTGCGCCACGTGCAAACCCGTCAATGGCGCCTTCCCGCAGACTCGCGAGGACTGACGCTTCGTCGCCTCGGGGTATTGAGGGTGTATCGCCAAAGAACATCACCTCTGGCGTGCCAAGGTCGGCAGGTAGCAGACGTTCCCGGTCAAGCAACTCAGCAGAAACGGCCGAAGCCGAGATCGTCAACGCGGCATCTGAGGGCACCACCACTACGCCGCCTGGAGTGTGAATCTTGGTGCCTGCCTTCAATCCACCGGCGCCATCAGCCACGCCGATCAGTTGCAGCAGGCGAGCCTCGCCGGTGGTGTCGTGAAGTGCCCCGATGATGTCACTGCCAAGGAGCGAGTCGTGATCGGTGATGCGTCCCGCATCTGCAGCCCGCACAAGCAACGTCTGGCGGAAGTCGACATGAGGCTCGGTGAACTCAACCACTTTGTTGCCTGCACGGTCACGAGTGCGGTCCTCAAGAATTGTGATGCCTCCACCCACCAGATCGAACTCAGGTGTTGCGGGCTTCAGCCAGATTTCGTCCCAAGCGTCAATCCCCTCACGCACGAAGGCAAGGCCCAGGCTGTCCATCGCTTCCATGGCGCTCAGCAAATCGGCTTCGTAGCCAACGTGGACATTGAAGTTGACGCTGGCGGGATTGACCTCGGCTGAACTGCTGACTGGCGCGAAGTGCGCATAGAAGCCGACCACAACCGTGCGGTTGGGATATGAGCCCTGACTCTCCGACATTGCGTGACTTTGACTGCTTGGTCGAGTGGCGCTGCCTCCGGAGCATCCGGTAATCACCAGCAGCAGGCTGCACGCCACAAGTACGCCGAGCCGCCGCATCACGAGACGCTCAACGACAACGAAATCTGTCCGAAAGTGTGTCCCAGGGACGCATAGTCACACAGATTTCCGTGTGGGGCCTGGCGGTTAGCGGTGGGCACCGGTCACCTGCCACCGGGTGCTGGCGAAGCGGGCGAGCATCATCGCCATGCGTGCTGCGATCCAGCAATGAAGCGCAGCCCACAGCCAGCCGATGCCAGCACCGACGGCGACGACCAGCAGGCCGCCACCCACGAGCACCACTCCCGCGGCGACCATCGACACAGCCAGGAAGCGTAAGTCTCCGGCACCGATCAGCACACCGTCGAGAGCGAACACGACACCCGCCGCTGGTTGGGAGAGCCCGACGTGCAACAGCAGGAACGTTGCGAGTGCGGTTACGGCAGTGTCGCCGGTGAACAATCGTGGCAGCCACGCCGAGTTCACCAGTACCAACACACCAAGCACCACACCAGATGCTGCTCCCCAACCGATCATGCGGCGTCCAAGCTTGCGGGCTCGCTCCGATTGCCCAGCACCAAGAGCTAGGCCAATCAGGGCTTGCCCCGCAATTGCGACAGCGTCAAGGACAAGCGCAAGCACTGTCCAGATCTCAAAGACGATCTGGTGTGCTGCGAGGTCATCGGTGCCGATGCGAGCTGCTACTGCGACTGTGACAGTGAGGCTGGCGCGCAGTGCCGTGGTGCGGATCAGCAGGTCGAATCCAGCTATGGCGAGTCGCCTGATGGCCGCCGGGTTGGGTCTCAGGTTCACTCCGTAGCGCGCTACCGCGCTCTTGATCCACCAGATGTAGATGCCTGCGGCTGCGCTCTGGGCTACGACTGTGGACAATGCCGAAGCGCCGATGCCATAGCCCAGCCCGAAGACGAGCACCACCTCAAGCACGAGATTGCCGACCGCTGACGCGAGCGCCACAACTAAGGGCCGCTTTGTGTCCTGCACGCCACGCAGGTAACCGACCCCGGCCAGCATCACCAGCATCGCCGGTAGCCCTATGAGCGAGATTCGCAGGTAGATGAGGGCGTTGTGTTGAACCTCGGGATCGTCGCCCCCCAAAGCGTCGACAAGCACGGGTGCGAGCAGTTGACCAATCACTGCCAGCACCACACCTGCAGCTACGGCTAGCCACAGGCTCTGCACTGCTTGATGCGCCCCACGACGGTGCTCACCCGCGCCGATCAGGCGTGCAACCGCTGCGGTGGTGCCATATGCCAGGAAGATGAACATGGCATGAGCGCTCAACAGGATCGAGGAGGCAACTGCGAGCCCGGCCAGTTGCGGGGTGCCGATCCGGCCCACAATCGCCGTGTCTGCAAGCACGTACAGCGGCTCGGCCACGAGCGCTCCGAGGGCAGGCCATGCCAGCCTCCAGATCTCACGATCGTCGCTGCTCCAGTGCAGCTTCATGGTGCGCTCGGGTGGTCGCCCGGGTGTATGCGGGTTCGACGCAAAGTCATCTTCGAGCCCGGCGACGCAACATGGCGGGTGAGGCTAGGGCTAGGGTCGCCTGACGGTTTGAAGATGCCAGAACTCTCCGATGTCTGACACCGCTGCAGGATCCCCAAAGGCCCTGGAGTCATTGTCCGCGCAGCCGCCGCAGCGAGCCAGGTCGCGTCGTCTGCCATACATGCCTGCTCTTGATGGGCTGCGCGGGGTGTTCGTGGTTCTCGGGCCGCTGCTGTACCACGCCCGGCCCGAGAGCGTTAGGGGAGGCCCCGACATCTTGCCGGGAGGCATCCTGTCGCTCGACCTGTTCTTTGTGCTGTCGAGCTTTCTGATCGTCTCGATCGCATTGCGAGAGTGGGACAGCAAGTCCCGCATCGACCTTGCCGCTTACGCGGGTCGCAGGGTCAGACGCCTGCTGCCAGCTCTGCTGCTGGCGCTGTCGGCGGTGACGTTGTATCTGGTTTTGGCGGGGGATCCCGATCTGGTGCCTCGCTGGACGGGTGCGATCGTCTCGGCGCTCACGTACAGCGCCAACTGGCATGAGATCTTTGTGGGAGCCTCGTATTTCGAGCAGTTCGAGAACCCGTCGCCGCTCAAACATGTGTGGTCGTTCGCAATCGAAGAGCAGTTCTATTTGTTCGCGCCACTGTTCGTGATTGCTTGCTGCAAGTGGCTGCGCAGGGGTCGTCACGCTGTGATGTTCGCGATTGCGGTTGTGGGAGCGGCGGCTTCTGCGATGTGGATGGCGCATCTGCACACGCCTGGGATTGACCCGTCGCGAGCTTACTTCGGGACTGACACGAGGGCTCAGGCACTGTTCGTGGGGATCGCTCTGGCGGCACTCTTTCGGATCGTTGGGTCGGCGGGCAACGCCACTGCAGGTCGTGTTGTTCACTTGATGACCTACCCCGCCTTGGCCGTGTATCTGTGGATGATCAGCAACGTTTCGCATCGAGACCATTGGATGTTCGAGCGAGGCGGGTTCCTGCTAGTGGCGGCTGTGAGTGCGGTGATCATCTACGGCATGATCCAGCCAGCGGCATGGAGCCCGGCATACCGGTTCTTTGCTTGGGCACCGATCCGTTGGACGGGACGCATCTCGTATGGGCTGTACCTGTATCACTGGCCGATCTACCTGCTGGTCACGCCGCAACGAGCCGGCTCGCTGTTCGGTCGCAGCACCATTGATGGCTACAGCTTGTTGATGGTGCATCTGGTGCTGACGTTTGCTGTGGCGGCAGCGAGTTTCCACCTGATCGAGCGTCCGGTGATCGAACGACGCTGGCCGTGGCCTGCATGGCGTCGTCCGGTGACTCTTGCATGGGGAGTTGTGGCGTCGTTGAGCGCTACGGCACTGATTCTTGCCGGGTTGCTTCTGGTGAACTCGACCCGTCCAGTTCGAGTCGAGCAAGTGCTCGTGCCGATGGCTGCTCCTGTCACGAGTGAGACGGAGGTTGAATCCTCGGGTGAGAGTGAGGCATCCCTTGAGCGCGGCTCAACGGGGGAACTGGGTGGCGATTCTTCAACAGACGGAGCCTCAACGACTGGAAGCGGTCGCACTTCCGGCGAATCGGGTGACGGTGTGGCTGACAACGGCCAAAGAGGCCTAGGAGGTACTGCCAACGGCACGACTAGCTCCCGCGCTACGGAGGCAGACGAGTCATCGGAGACACCGGGACAGTCATCGGTTGAAGGTGACCTAGATGGCACACAATCCGGTCTGTCGGGCAACGGAACTCAATCCACCAATGACTGGGAGGAATCTCAAGACGCGACCGGCCCAGCGGCTACCTCCGAGGACGCGACCGGATCAGTATCAAGCCAATCGGCGGGATCGGGGAGTAACGAAGAAAGCACTGCTTCGACGGGTTCCACGGATTCGGGCGAGTCGACTGTCTTGGTTGAACCAGGTACGGATGAGGGTGAAGGAGCAGTTGTGGAGCCTTCGCCGTTGCGGGTGCTTGTAGTTGGTGACTCGGTGTCGGCTCAAGTGGCCACATCGTTGCGAGCCTGGGCGCAACAGAACCCGGGTGAGATCGTTGTGTTTGATGACAGTCACCTTGGTTGCACTGTTGGCCGCTATGGGCTCAAGCGTTTGCCTGAGGGAGAGTTCGGCCCGGTCGGTGATGTCTGTAGCAACTGGGCTGAGCCCGTTTCCTTTGACGAGGTGGCGCGAGACGATGTGGTGTCGTGGCCTACCGCAGTGGAGGTCTTCGCTCCGCAAGTAGTGATCGCTCACATCTCGCCCTGGGATGTGCTGGATCGCATTGTTCCGGGGGTGATTGACGACTGGGCTGCGATCTCAGATCCCGTTTACGACGAATACATCCGCAGTGAGTACAAGGCAGCGTCCGAGCTTCTCACACGCAGTGGGGCAACTCTCTACTGGCTCCGTGGAGCAGAACTGAACCGGCTGCCGGCGTTCGATGACCACGCCGAGCGCATCGACCGGCTGAACATGTTGGTCGCCGACGGTGCCGCCGAGTTGACCGATCGACGGATCGTGTTCATCGACTATCCCGAGTTCGTCGGCGAGGTCGGCAGCGAGCGTGAGCTAGCAATCCGCCACGACGGCGTACACCTCTCAGACCAAGGCATGACCGAAGTAGCGCCATGGCTCGTGGAGATCATTAACGAATCGAGTTAACACGGCGTCAGGCCGGTTCAGGTGACCGGTCCGGTCGCTCTGCAGTCGGTAGCAATCAGTAGCCGGCGGGCGCAGTCTAACTATCGTCGCGTTCAGAGCGGTCAAGGCACAAGGCCTCAGTACGCCTCATGACGGCACGATCCACAGGTTGCCAAGGTCGAAATCGGCAGCCTGCGAAGTGGTAGTCAACACTGCGCAACGTTGCTCGTGGGGTTTGCCCAGGAACTGAAGCAAGTTCGACCACCGCAGCCATGACTTCCACCGGTCGAGAAACCCATCACGTTCGACATCGGGAACTGAATCCCCCAGCGTGACCACGACTGTCCAAGTCTCACCCAGTCTCGCATCCGAGGTTGTTGCAATGAAGGCGCTGATTGTTGGAGTGCGTTGGCTGTGCCACACTGCCGTGAACACGAGATCGTCATTCGGTAGCCGATCGACAGGTGCTAGCGGTGACATTGCGAGCGGTTTGTTTCGCAATGTCGCTTCAATTGCCGGTCGCACCTCCCGCGGCTGCAAGTGACACTGGTCTCCGTCGCTGGCAAGGCCTGCGACTGCTGAGCATGCCAACTCACTCCACGCGACCTCGTTGGGACGGCGCAGGTACTCAAGCAGTTGCACAACAGCGTTGGAGTTGACCTTGTCGACGTCGATCCAGTTGAAGCCATGCGGATCACTCGCGCTGGCTCGCTGTGCATGTACATCCCTGGCAACACTTTGGGCGCGACCACTGAGGATGGGGTGTGTCTTGGGTTTGTTTGGGAGCTCTGAGGTGGTTGCGTCATAGAACTTCTCGACGTCGTCCCAGGTGAGGTTCCAGACCCAGTTGCCTTCTGCACGCACTCCGCTGCGCTTGGCAGCGTCCTCTGCGACGTTTAGGTGGGTTGCGGAGGCGTGGTATCGAGCCCCATCGAGGTAGACGGCCACGGGCGGTTGCTGCGGGTCACTCTCGCTGTGCAGCACAAAGTCGGGGGTCGTCGAAGGCGTAGTGCCAAGACTCAGTTGCTCCGTCATGCGGTAGCGCGCCTTACCGCTGCCGCCCGCAAGACTGATGACCCAAGTCCTCCGGTCGTCATTCTTCGCGCCGGCGCGCATCGATGCCCCGTCGGTGGAGCCGGCCCACTTCTGAAGTGCGGTGATGAGCATCGACTCAAGTTCAGATTGCTCAACTTCTGATATGTCCACATCGACGAGCGACGACAGAGAATCGACCTCGCTTCTGGGAACTGCGTCTGGCCAATCACCCAAGACCTCGTCAAGTAGTTCGATCGCTAGGTCACCCGAGACCTTTTCGTACTGAAGGCGATCGGCGACACCTAGCAAGCATCGATGGCACGCTCGCCGACCCTGGATCCGACACCTGCACGTCATCACTTGCCGGCGGGCACCATGGAGGATCCTGCGCATCTGATGCGGGGCAACGAGCCGCTCTAGGTATCCCGTTCCTCCTGGCACCGTGTCATAAATCACCAGGAAGCGGAAGCGGCCGCCTCGTGGGTTCGGGAAGTCCGATGTCACGACACGCAGGTGATCAGGGTTGCCGCCAAAGGCCTGGCGCAGGCCCAACTTCACGACCGCCTTCATCGTCGCTAGGCGAGTGTCCGGTTGGAACGCTGAGATCGGTAGGAGCACCCGCAAGGCGTCGGTCACCAACTCGTGGTACAGCAACACCTTGGTCCAACGTTCCCGCGCAAACCGGGTTCGCACTTTGCACCAGCCACGGTGAATGCGACGGACATCCTCTCTGTCGGCGCGCCGGACCTGTTGCCTGCGGGAGTCTCGCTCCACACCGCAATGCCTGCACACCTTGAATCCGTCGGTGACCAACTCCTCGCCGTGGATCAAGGTCTTGCGTCCAATGTGCTGGAGTCTTCCGACGTTGAGGAACCGGACTTTGGTGTTGCGGCTGAACTCGGCACCAAACGGCCTGCTGGTGATCCGCCAGGCCTTGCCAACCTGAGCCATGTCAACGTCGACGCTCGTTACTCGTTGGTAGCGGGCTTGGTGACGCTCGTCGCTCTCGTCGTAAATCCGTGAGGCATCCGCTGGCGACGATGCGAACGCGGTCTCCATCTTCAACAGCCGGTGCTTTCTGGAGACGCCATCCCATCCTGGCGAGTCACACCTCGGACAATTTGACGGAACAATGAGTTGTGAGTCAACGCTGTCATGTGCGTCGTCGAGTGCTGCGTGACCACAGGAACCGCACAGTCGCCACCATCTGTAGGTGGGCTCATCGGAACTGCCGACGTCTAGGGCGTCGATGCGGTGACGGTGCCCCTTGGCGTAGAACGTGTTGCCTGGTGCGAACTCCGTTACGGCATACACGGCGGGGCGTGGAAACTCCTCGTTGCGTATCTCGGGTCGCGTGGCATCGCTCTCGGGTCGGGTGGCACCGCTTGGCTGAGACCACGTTGATGCTTGCAATTCCGCAGCGTCGTCAGTCAGCGTGTAGTTGGGAAGCACACCGAGGCGTTCCAACCCGGACAGTGCGTAATCGTCCCTTCGCTTGTTGAGTTGCCTGATGGCGATGGCTCGCTGACCTCGCAGGTCATCGAGGACATCGGCTTCGTCGGGACCCAATGATGCTTGCGCTTCGAGCCGCTTGATCGCTCGGCTCAACCGATCTCGACGCCTCTTGAGTTCTCGGGTCTCACGGTGCCATGTCTCGGCTGCGGTCTTGAGGGCTGACTCGATACCCGCGTTGGCGTAATCCCTCAGACGTCGCCGAGAGCGCTCGTGCAGGTCGCCTCCGAACATCTTCAGAAACGACTCGACATGAGCGGGGTCTCGCATCGAAGCCTGCGCCAGTTGTGCCAGGGTGCCGGTGCCGCTCAGATGACGAGTCATGACACGGCCCATTTGCCGGGGGAGCGGATGAGCGGAGAGCGAGCCGTCAGCCACACGGTCGAGCAGGTAGGCGTGGAACTGCCGCTTCAAGGTCTCGGTTGCATCTAGGAAGCAACTAGGTGCTCGTACGTCGCCGTTGACCATCGCCTCGGGCTGTTCGAGGTAGTAGAGGTCGTGGGAGCCGGTCTTCGCCATCGTCACGATCACCGAGTTGCCGGTGGCTCGACCGGCTCGACCGCTGCGTTGGATGTAGTTCGCTGCTTTGGGTGGCACAGCACTGAGCATCACGGCCGACACGTCACCGATGTCGATGCCGAGTTCCAGCGTGGGTGTAGCGGTGAGCACGTTTGGAGAATCGGGACGGTTGCCGGACTTGAAGGCAGCCTCCAGGTCTTCACGCTCCCGTCTCGACAGAAGTCCCGTGTGCTCATGGGTGACGATTCGGGGAGCGCTATTGGATCGGTAAAGGTTGCGGTAGTAGTTCTCGTCGCCGCCGGGGCGGGAGCCCGCAGGTTGCAGCACTTGCAAGCGACCTCTGCATCGATAGCGCAGGCAAGGCATCTCCACCCATCGGTGGACATGGTGGGGTGCTGCGGTGTGACGGTGACCACATGTCTCGCAAGCCAGCAATGAGGCACTGCCCTCAGTCACATCCAACAACTCGACGGCCTCGGGGTTGAGCCCGTACACATGGGCGCTGCTGATCGCGCTTCTATGGGTGACCGCCTTGGTTTCGCTCGCGAGTAACCCGAATGCGACTTGATTGATGGCGGCCGCTGCAGCGGGTGAGGGAAGGGCAAGACTGCGTCTAGCCCAGTCCACGAACCAAGTCGGTGGTGTCCCTCGCCTGGGCACCGCGAGAGAGTCGAGGTCTCGGCTCGGAGAGGTGATTGCGAACGTGGGCCGGCTCACGCCAGGCGGGAACGCTGGCAGTCCTTCGGGTCGGTCACCCCAGATATGCCACTGCTGACCGCTATATCGAATGTAGGGCTCAAGGAACGGATGGCAGATCGCACCCCGCAAGCGCAGCCGCTCAAGCAGTCCACGCAGGTACGTCATGATTCCTGCTCGCTCTAGGGGATGGATCCCGCCGTCGTCATCGACCGGATCACCTGGCGGTCGGTGGTCGAGCGATTCGTAATCCGTAGCCGACGGGCCCAGGGCAAAGAGCCGCTTCCCGAATCGGTGTTCGATCTCTTCTGCGAGCAGGCTCGCGCCTGCGGTCATGCCCGGTATGTCTCTGGGCTCAACTGACGCTGTTGCTGCGCCTACAAGTTCCAGGGTGCGGCCGACACGAGCCCGTAGCCCGAACTCGAGCTGAGCTTCGAACGCCAGCCGCCGTGCGAGCAGCAAACGTCCTTGTCGGGACGGCGCGTCGCCCGCGGCGATCGGCGTGATCTCCGGGTGCTCCGAGAGATCGGGCGGAATGAGTGCATAGAGATCACGGGCATGATCGGCGTTGGCGAGTAGTCGGTCGCCCATGTCGGCGAGCGTGACCCTGGTTGGTGCGTCGATAAGTTCTTGCGACATCAGCGACCGGAGCTTGAAGCGGTAGGTACGTGCGCCGTAGAACGAGGATTGATGCGCGGCGTCCTGGACTGAGTCGTTGAAGCAGATCAGCTTCTGCTGACCCTGTTTCTGGTCGCTGAGATCCGAACCAAGCAACGTCGACAGGGTGACTGAGGCAAGCGACGGCACCCGCAGACCGAGGAAGCTGATCGCGTTACGTTCATCGCAAGCCGGGCACTGCGACCTCTGGGCGGCCTCTTCTGACAGCGGTGGATGTACTGCCAGGCAGTGAGCGCGCTCAATGTCGCTGTCGGGTTGCACAGTGCTCAACTTCAGAGGGTCAAGCCATTGGAAGTCGTCGCTGACGGGTACAGCCGTCTCGGCGGGGGCATCAGACGGCAGCGGGATCAGGGTTCGCAGATTGGGATTCTGATCGACGGCCGCCCGGTAGATCTTGTCGACTGAGTCGCTGAAGCTTCCTGATACCTCGCTATACAGCGCCATCCAACCTGATGCTCCGCACCGCCGGCAGTAGACAGCTGGTAGCCAGTGCTGAGCCGCCTGGGGATCTGCAGCGGCATGACCGAGTGCTGCCTCGACGGATTTGGTCGGCAAGCCAGATGCATTCGGAGGCTCGCTGTCCGCCCAACGAAACGAGGGCTCGTGGTGGACGGCCCGTAACACCCGGCGGATCTCTCGGATCCACACATGAGCCTGAATCGAGAACAGGGGTGTCTCTGATCCGTCGCCCCTGTCTCGACGCCCGACCGACAGAAGTCGCAGGAACTTGGCAAGGGCTTCGTCCACGAGATCGGGACGTTGCATGTGAGCGAATCCCCAGCCTGGGGCGCGCAAGTTCACTTCGTTTACCAAGTCCGACCACTCTCTGGCCCGCTCGCCAGCAGCGTCAAGCACTGCTCGTGTTAACGGATGTTCAAGCAGTCGTTCCCCTAACTCGGTCGGAGTGAGAGGAACGTCGTCTGTTTCACCGCCTACAGGTCGGCAGAACGCGGCGGCTAAGGCATTGGACGCATCAGGGTCATCGCTGTCACAGACCCCTTCGAGGTCGAAGGGGTCTGGGATTGGCAGCAGAAAGTTGGGAGGTTTGCATGCTTCGGCCGTCGCCAAGAGTGTCTCGCCGACGACGGCTTCCGGGCCGATGCGCGTGCCGAAGAGTTTAGAAGCGAACTGGCAGAGGTCAGCCTTTGAGCTCTCGCCACTGGCAATCGTGGCCGAGGTTGCCACGGGAACTGCTGCTCCAAGCGCAGGGCCTTCGGGGTCGGCACCGAGAGTCTTGCCGAGACGGCGCAACAGCATGGCAACGTCGGATCCCTGGGCTCCGTCGTAAGTGTGAACTTCGTCGAGCACCACGTACTGCAGTTCTTCAGGCCCGCCGGTTGACCACAGGGTCCGGTCTTCGGGACGCAGCAGTAGGAAGTCGAGCATCTTGTAGTTGGTCAACAAGATGTCGGGTGGGTGTTTGCGCAACGCATGGCGACTGTCGATCAGATGGTCAGGCCCCATCTTTGAGTGCCTGCCCTCGGCACCGATGTATATGCCGGCGGTGATGCCCGTTAGTTGAGGCTCGGTGTTGATTAGCTCTGCGAGGCGTTTGGCCTGGTCGTCGACCAGAGCATTCATGGGGTAGATCAGTAGCGCCCTGACGCCCTGTTGCTGGCGTTCACGAGCCCTGGCGCAATGGTCAAGAATCGGATACAGGAAGCACTCTGTCTTACCCGATCCGGTGCCGGTAGTGACGATTGTGGGCTCCGGTGAACTGCGGCCTGCTGTCGAGAGTCTCCGGAATGCCTTCGCTTGATGGATGTATGGACGGAAGTTCTCTGGAAGCCAGCCAAGTGGCGACTGCCAATCGGCAGACACGCTCTGGAATGGCGTCTTGACCTGGACGTAGGGGCCACGGAAGATCCCCTCGTCACTGTCAAGGAACTCGATCAACGCACGGCGGGCTGCGTCATCGGTAAGCGCGAAGCTGGTGGCCAAGTACTCAAGCAGTGCCTGCCGTACTCGGCTGGCGGCGAGCGAAGGGATCATCGTGATGCCTCGGGTGAAGGAGGTCCGTACTCACCTTGTTTAAGCCGGCGAGCGAACTCGTTGTAGGCACGTGTCATCTCGATCTCACGGTCGACACGTGTAAACGGCGGCGTGTACTGACCTTCCCAATCGACCGAGTCCGGGTCAGCCTCAAACCGCTCGTAGAGCTTCCAGATGTTCTTCCAGCTGGGAGGCAGTTCGCGTCGCTTGGCTGCCTTCTGTAGTTCGGCTTGTCGGAAACCCGCCGATTGATGATGACCGCAAATCTTGCGCCCCTCAGAGTCAAAGGCCATTCGGTACTCGTACTTGCGAAGCACACCGAACCAGGCTCTGTACATTGCACACAATTGCTCAGCAGTTAGTCCAAGCATCAACGCAACCAGAGCGTCGATCTCCACCAATGCAAGCCGTCGCTCATAGTCACGCCGCAACGGTGTTCTCATCGACCAGTGTGGCTCAACATCACCGATCCCTATGCGTTTAAACGCTGGCACAGTCCAGCGATCATCTCGCCAAATCGGATCATACAATTCCTCCCAAAGCGGGCTATACGGTCGAATGAGACAGTTCAACCGCAACGTCCTCAACGCCAACGGAGGCAATAGGGACGAGTTGTCAGCAACAGGCAGTCTCTCAAAGAAATACTTTTGAACATTGATTACACCAGCAGCCTTGGCTAAGGCGTCAATTGGCAAAGATGCCCATGTACCAGCCGCAATTGTTAGGTCAGAGAGCGTCGTGAATCCGAGCGTTACAATTGCATGGACATGGGACGGTCCAGGATGCAGGATACATGACTGTAAGGTCTTCTCCGCATTGGGATTTACCATCTTTCGACATGCCAAACGCCATTGACGATTGCTGGACTTTCCTCTCCAACTGGAGGTACCATTCAAGAAGCTGGCAACGTCACACGTCCGTAGGTAGTTTGTACGAGGGATCACTTCATCCGGAATTGTTTCGATCTCCCACGGGCTCCAGTCTGCATTGCTGCGGCAGTGCTCATTTGGCTGCTTGGCTAGAGGTGTCGCGGTCGAGATGTGAGGGCCCTGCAAGATGACTTCAGTCCACGAGTCTGGGAGGCTTGTGTTCCAGCTTATGATTCCCTTGTCCCTCGCTGCTGTCTCATTCCAGCCGTTCGTAGAATAAAACTGTCTGTTCGCAATCCTGACGGGATATTGAGCTAGAGACGCTAGAGCCTTCATTTCTGTCTCAGTAGCTGATCGAAGCAATTTAGACTCAGTTGTCGGAGTTGTGCAGGTCTCACGTAGCTGAGACCATACGTTGAGTGTGCCATCATCTACCACGACATTGCGAGACCGATGTGGACGGGTGTCCCAACCACCGGATGGCAGTCTAATTCCAGGTACCTCGCCGTCTCCGTTGTGAGACAGTGAGTTTTCTGCCGTCTTCGGATGTATAATATATGACACCTGCACAAAGTTAGTCGTGGTGTTGACGGCTGAGTAGACATTTGCCGAGTACTCTACATTGCTATCCACATCAAAGTACTTCATTCGATTCAAAAAGTGAAAGTGCCGTCGCAAGTGCCGATACGTGACACTCCGGAGTCGGCCTGCCTTTGGATCAGTGAAGTGTGTAACCGGATGTAACAGTCCAATCACAGCCAAGTCTATGTCTAAGTGTCGCCATGTTGTGTCAAGAAACACCATGTAGAGGTTCGTGCGGATGCTGCCAAGCACGGGAAACAACGCTCCTGAGCCGACAATCTCACTGACTCCTGCCTCTCCGGATAATTCATACTGATACTTCGACAAGTTGTCTGCACTTACGAGAACCGAGTTTCGACGCGCGCCTTTGAGATTGTTGGGCTCCTTCTTGAGGTCCGTGATGCCCCACCATGGGTCGTATTCGGCTAGGACTAGGTCGTCTTTCCAATCCAGTCTCACCCAGGGTGGGTTGCCGACTTGAATGTTGAATCCACCTTGGTTGAATGCAGGTGCGAACTCCAACTGCCAGTGGAATGCCCCCTCGCTTTCTGCCGCGCTTACGGCTATGTCAAGCCACGGGAAGCGGTTACGGACGTCAGCAATTGTGTCGATGTCACTCTGCCAGGCTTGTTCTGCGCTACCGAGCGCTTCGGCATCACTGAACAACTCAAGTTGACCTAGCAGGCCCTGGCTCTTGTGTGGTTGAACAAGCAGTTCTGCTACCTGCAGCCACTCACTCCAGGTAGGCAACTTGATCCTGCTGGTCAGCACTGACGAGTCAACGTGGGTGTCATCTGACTTCCCGCCCGCAGAGGTGGAGTCAAGTGGCCAGAGCCACAAGCCGACCCAGGCATCCATCAGAGTTCTCAACCGGCCGAGAGGCGTGTCGCGATCTTCTAGATGCCTGGTGGCAGCTTCGGGACTCATCGTCTGGTTTGCTAACTCAGCCGGTCCGCCGTAGAGATCCAGATGGCGTTTGGTGGCTCGTTGTATCTCTTCGAGCCGTGCAGTTGCGGCACCCCAGAGCGTCTCAATCCCCGCAGCTAGGTCGCACAAGCGGCGGGCATCGCTTGGCTTTGGTGACTTCAGCATCTGTGTTCGCCAGGTGCGCAACTCTTTGGCCTTCTCAGGCATCAGTTGCTTGGCGAACTTGTTGTTGGCAACTGCGGCCCAGCCGTGACCGGGAAGCAGGAAGTGGTGGATCTCGTCTTCATCCAGTGACTCAGACAGCGGCCGATCTGTGGGTGGCTGCAGGTCGTCGACTTTGGTCTTCGCCCACGGCCGATCGTTCAGTTCACTTGCGCGCCAGGTGGCGCGGCGGCATCCCATCAAGCTGTTTCCTCGGCGGAGACGCAACCCGAACCAGGGTGCCTTGAGCCCGGGGTACATGCAATTTAGCCAGAGGCTTACTTCTGCAAGTTCAACAGCAGTTGCGTTTAGATCGACTCCGTATGTCTGGTTCAAGGCGAAGTGCGCCTTGACTTTCTGTAGCTCTAGGCGGTATCGCTCTGGGTCTAAAGACTCACCTAGTTCATCCAGGCGACGACGCAGGTATTCTGCTGCAAGTTGGTTGATTGTCTCGTTGGCAAACGCTCCCGATCCCAAGGCCGGTTCGCAGATAGTGAGATCCAACACTGACGCGGCAGTGTGTGATAAAATTCGCCTGTCGCCTGTCGCCTGTCGCCTGTCGCCTGTCGCCTGTCGCCTGTCGCCTGTCGCCTGTCGCCTGTATGGACCCATTAAACAACTCGTCTAGGGTCTGACTGACTACGAATTGCGTTAGGACTTCGGGCGTGTAGTAGCTGGCACTGCGTTGTCGGTCTCGACCAGATAACCGGTAGACGAAGCTGTTCTTCGGGTGAAGTATTCGGTGCTCTTGGCCCGTCGTCTCGTCACGGGTTTTGACAAACACATTGTCGGGATACTCGTCGGCATCTTCGATCGGCAATACCCATACACCGTCTTTGGGATCTCCGCCTTTGGCTACTTCGTACAGGTCTTTCTCAGCAAAGAACCCTGAGTAGGCCATCAAACCCTCATACACAGCCCCTAGCTGGTTTATCCCAAGCTGGGCATACGAGATGAACCCCGCACTGTCTGATGACCCGCGCCGCTTGCCACGACCACCTTTCTTGCCCTGTGCCAGCATCAGGAGCTTTAGGACTCTGTGTAAGGCCTCATTTCGAAGGGTCACACTGCTGCTGTTCAGCCACTTTGTCTGGGATGGATCGAACAGGCTTGCTTCCACACCTGGCATCTGCACGTATAACTCTGTGGAGGCCTCAGCACTGTTGGCGGCTGCTTGATCGGGACTTGTCTGCACAAACAGCTGTTGTTGGCTTTCTCGTGCGTGCCAGCCATTGTTCACGAGATGGAAGAGAGCTTCCAAAGACGTGTGCAAGTGGCAGCCTTCAAGAGAGTCAGGCGGAATGTCATCGACAACTAGTTCTCTCAATCGTTCGAGGCTGTAACCGGAGACGTATACATCGTCGCTGCTCGGCACTATCCCCAGTTCTGGACGAGACTCCGCATACAGAAGCACCACTAACCGGTAGAGATAGCGAAGGCACTGTCTCATTAAATCCTTGGCATCAATATCGGAGCGGCTGAAGAGTGCCTTATGTTGTTTTCTGGCCTTATCGTCGAGTTGTTCGATGACTTCGTTTGCCAGTATCTCAACACTCTCACGTAGGCCGTCAGGCAGCTCACTCGACACTCCGACCGCGTGCTTGTGTGAGCGCTCTATCAAGTCTTCAAAGACGCTGCGGCCGTCGCTCGGCACCAGGGCATCACTCGTGAACAGAGATGCGATCATCTCAAGTTCGCCTTTGACCTTGACATCACGCCGTTCAAGAGCACCATCGAGGTCAAGTGCTAAGTATCGGCCCTCAGCCCACTTCTGTCGCTCAGCTAGTAGCAGCGCGCCACCACCAACAACCAACACGTAGCGAGGTGGATCTACAGCACTAAACACCTCACCCACGGCGTCGACTGCAGCCCAGACACGTCTCTTGTCGACGGAACGGTAGACGGGTTCAAGCAGTTGAGATGCGAGCAGCTGGTCCACCTCCGATGTGAAGCCACACTCAACAGCCACAAGTAGCCGCCCACTCGGAGTGTTGGTGCAGTGAGCGATCGGAACGGTCACAGCGTGTTCGGCACTCGTGGACAGTTTGATCTGTTCGCGGTGCGGTGCAAATCCCAGCGTTTCAAGCACCACGTCGTTGATTGCATGTGCAGCAGCAACCTGCCTGCGATTTGGCTTCCGGTTTCGAGTCTTGGACTTGGAAGAGCCCGAATCCGTTGACTCGGTGTCCAGGAAGTTCTTGAATGCCTCCGACGCAGGGCCCCGAGCCTTGAAGTACCCGCTCGACATGCTGCACACCCGGTCTCGGACACTCTGTTTGTTGTGTTTCTTTTCCTCCTTCCAGCGTGTTGACAGTCCCTTGAGATCGGCAGCGATTACCGAAGCCAGGTAGTGATCGGAGAAGAACTCGTTGCGATTGACAATCGACTCGAAGCTCATGTCATTGCTCCCCACGATGCTTTGCGGGCGTCGGCTTGCCAACTGCGACCGTGATGGTTCGGTACCAGCACCGCCACAACCCGAACCAGAGGGTTCGGTCGGGTCTTCAGACTCGCGATGTCACGTTCGACTCGCCTGCGAGTGTCCTCAAACTCCTTGCGTCGACGGAGCTCATGCGGTGTCTCGCGGTGCCTCCGCAATGAGTCAGCCGAGTTACTTACTTGTGGGTCAGCACCACTCGACGGGGAAGTTGCCGTTCGAGCCATTTCGTTTTGCTTCCACTTCTCCAAGCGTCGTTGCGGATCACGGAGCAAGCGGGCCACTTCTTCATCGTGTTTCTCGCGACGGCGGGGGAGTTCGTCCATTGCGTGCTTGACCGCTTGCTGTATTAGTTGCTGGGCATCAGGGGGCACTTTGATGTTTCCTGGATTGGTCATGTTTGGGCCAACCCCTGCTCGCTTTAGCACCTCAAACATGTCATCAGCAGTGCCCGTTCTCGGGTTGATAGCAAGCCACTCCACGATCTGAGGTCGTCCAGCGTTGTTGCTGTAGAGACCTTGAATCAAAACGATTGGTTCGGAGACACTCCCCGCAATGAGTGGAGCCTCGTTGCGATTGACATCGATCAGCACGCGATCGACCGCCCACTCAACAGTCGGATGCAACGGCGACAAGTAGCCAATGGCGGGCCACTTGGAGTCGGTTGAGTTTCGAGCCTCGTCCAACTTTCGCACCGCCACGTCGTGGTTGCTTGTCACCTTTAGCCGCTCGACGATCTTCTGTTCAGTGAGGTAGCTCTGAGGGAGATCACGAAGCCGGCGCTGTAAGTCATCAGGCGGCTTGATCGACCAGTAGGTCGGGTCCGCATGATCGAACCCGGGCTCTAATCCCTGCAACTGATCGCCGTATGCCAATTGCAGTGCCTCACGCACGAACTCATGTGTGGAGTTGAACAGCGATGGTGGCTCGCTCAACACAGCATCACTCAGTCCCGTGCCTCCCAGGAGCAGATTGAGGAGGTCAAAGCTCTGTCGGGGTTGTTCCGGCACGATGGCGTCTACATCGACGCCTTGAGCGACGTCTTTGGTGAGCTTCTCGTCTTCTTTCTTTGGCGCGTGAAGTCCGAGCAGACCGGCGGAGTCACCGAAGGCCTTGTGCGCAAAGTGTTCACGCTCAAGGAGTTTCTTGAGGATTCGGAGATCACCGACAAGGTCGGCGTTGTCGGGCTCAAACAACAGCGCTCGGATGTCAGGCGACTTGGTCTGCCCGTAACGGTCTATACGGCCGTTGCGTTGCTCGATTGTGATCAGTGACCATGTCAAATCGAAGTGGATCAGATGATGACACTGCCGGTGAAGGTTGACTCCCTCAGACGCCATGTCACCCGTTAGCAGCAGGCGAAGCGGGCTCTTCTTCAAGCCGAACTCGTTGATCACGTCCATTTGGCGCACATCGGTGAGGCCACCGTGGAGCACCTTTACCTGCTTCTCGGGCTTCAGCCCCAGCCGCTTGGGCAGTGTGTCGTATAGCCAGTCGAGCGTGGCGATCCGCCCTGAGAACACAACAACTCGAGTCGCCGATCGTGGCCCAACACCGATCTGTTGCAGTTCTTCTACGAGTTGTTCGAGCTTGGACTGCTGGCCACTCTCCTCGATTTTGTCGCAGTAATCAGCAAGGGACTCGAGTGCTGCTACCTGAATCGTGACTCTGGACTTCATCGTTGTCCTGCTACTCGCACCCGAGCTCATCAGAGCGGGTGTCGAATCCAGTTTCGGTTGAAGCCCTTTGATCCTGTTTCTCACGGTCTCGCGCAGAGCACGATGTGATGAGAGCGCGGCCTTGAGCAACGTCCACGGGAACAGGGCACTGCCCTTGCCACTTACCGGAGCGCTGCGTCCTGGCCCTGGCCGCAACCAGACGTCTGCAAGCTCGTCAAATAACGTCGTTTCCGCAGCGGTCGGCTTGACATACACGGCCTTCGGTTCATCACGCGATGCCCAGTCTTGGCCCAATTCAGGCTTGACCTCACTGTGAGACTTGTGGCGGCGCACGTATAGGTGCTCAATGTCACTGTGCTTCAAGTTCTCGGCATCAACTACTGCGGTCGGGTCAAGCAGGCGGATCAACTCGGCAAACGACTTGGGATCGCCGTTGTGAGGGGTGGCCGAGGTGAGCAGCAGGGCGTCGGTTCGTGGTGCGAGCACTCGAGCAAGGGCGTTGTTCAGTGATCCCCGGTTGACCAGGTTGTGGCATTCGTCAATCACGACGGCGTCCCAGTGCATGCCTTCGAGGTGATGTCGGTACCGGCCCGGGTTCTTGAGTGTGTCGATCGAGATGATTGCCCGCTTGAAGGTGGTGAACGGGTTGCGGTTTCCCGGGATGCGTTGCTTGATCCGCTGGATTCCCTGGGAGTCCAGCCTGATCAGCGGAATTGCGAAGCGAGTCCACAGCTCGTGCTGGAACTGCTCCAGAATGTGGCGAGGTGTGACCACGAGGATCTTCTCGCCGCGGCCTCGCCGGATGAGTTCTGACAAGATCATGCCAACTTCGAGAGTCTTGCCGAGGCCGACTGAGTCAGCGATCAGCAGCCGGGGACGTAACCCTTCAAGTGCCTTACTTGCGGCTCGCCGCTGGTATTGCAGGTTGTTGAGTAGTTGATGTTGCGAGACTGCTAGCCCCGAGTCGGTTGCCGCCACGGGTGTCTTGCGAATGATCGCCTCAATGATGAGGCGGCTGCGCCGGAACCCGGGTGTGTCATCTGTGCAGAGTGTCGTCTGTGCCGGGTCGAGCGGGATGACCTCATCAAGTTCGGTCAGGAATGTCGCGTGATGATCCCGCACGAAGCTGGTACGCCCCACACACGAGACCTTGAGCCCATCACTCGGCGTCTGCTGCGTTGCCTCTACCAGCCATTCCTCATCACGAACAACAACCTGCGACCCAGCAACAATCCGATCAATTGCCGCCGTCGGCGTCCCTGTAGTCACAGCCCTTCAAGCTAGCTAACCCCTATGACAAGCCCAGATTCCGCGAACAAGGAGTGGCGACCGGTAACCGTCAGCATCCACTTCGAACTAAGACTCAACCGCCAGGCGTTGGCTGACGGAATACAACACCATGTCACACAGTCTGCCTACATTGGCGAGCATGAGAGCTTCACGAGAGTCGCACCATGGCTAGCCGCTCTGCAATCGAGTGGACCGAAGTTACGTGGAACCCCACTACAGGTTGTGACAGGACGTCGCCTGGATGCGACAATTGCTATGCCCTCGCGATGGCGAAGCGGCTGCGGGCGATGCATCAGCCCAAGTATCTGAACGACGGAGACCCGCGCACCAGCGGCCCTGGCTTTGCCCTGACCCTTCATGAGGACACTCTCGATGCGCCCTACCGGTGGAAAGCGCCAAGGCTCATCTTTGTCAACTCAATGAGTGATCTCTTCCACCCGAAAGTGCCCCTGGACTTCATCCGTCGTGTGTTCGCTGTTATGTCGGAAACGCCTCAGCACACATATCAGTTGCTGACCAAGCGCTCCAAGCGGCTCGCGGCTCTGGCGGATTGCCTTGAGTGGCCATCGAACGTCTGGATGGGCGTCAGCGTCGAGAACCAGCGCTACGCCTTCCGGCTAGATCACGTGCGGTCAGTCAAGGCCGCAGTGAGATTTGTAAGTGCCGAACCTCTCCTGGGCCCGTTGGATGATCTCGACTTGACGTCAATCAACTGGCTGATTGCCGGGGGTGAGAGCGGCTACAGAGCTCGGCCCATGCGTGCTCAATGGGTCCGAAGCCTGCGTGACCAGTGTGACACTGCTGGAGTCCCGTTCTTCTTCAAACAATGGGGAGGAAGAACCCCCAAAGCAGGCGGCAGAGAACTTGACGGCATCACCCACGACGCCATGCCCATGCCGGTTGGAGGAAGGTAGCCGATGGCCCGGACATGGGGATTCTGGACAAGAGGCAAGCTTGAAATCCTGCGGCGTTACCTTGATGCCTTCACAACCGCCTCTAAGTGTTCCCCGACGCGCATCTATGTTGACCTGTTTGCTGGTGGCTTGGACAATGAGGATCGTCTGACAGGAGAGAGCATCCATAGTTCAGCGTGGGTTGCCTTGGCTACCGACGATCCGCCGTTTACGACCGTTTGCCTATTTGAAAGAGAAGACAAGGCTGCCCAACTGTCGACCGAGCTAACAGAGGCCTTCCCAGGGCGAGACCTAAGGGTGTACGGAGGTGATTGCAACGAGTTGCTTCCTCAAGCTCTATGGGAACTTCGACATTTGAGTCGAGCACCGACGTTTGCGTTCGTCGATCCGAACGCTACGGAGGCCAAGTGGTCAACCCTGGAGATGCTTGCAAAGTTCCGGAGACACTCCGACTACAAGACGGAACTGTTCGTACTCTTTGCCGCTCCCATGTTTACTCGTCTTCTCCCTGTGGATGGCCGAGTCGTGAGACCGAAGGATGCGCACAGCATTGACGAGATGTTCGGGACGTCTCAATGGCGCCACATCTATGGCGCCCGACTTGATGATGAGATTAAGCCGAGTGTTGCTCAGGACGAGTACGTCAATCTGATGAGATGGCGGCTCGAAGCGGTCCTCGGCTACAACTGGACCCACCCAATTGAGATCCGTAACGAGCAAGGAACACGCATCTACTTCATGATCTTTGCGACTGACCATCCCGCAGGGACTTCGATCATGAGCCACATCTACAAGGTTGCCGCAGAGGAGTTTCCCGCAATGCGACACGAAGCGCGACTGACACGTAGACAAATCGAAGAGAAGTCGAAGGGCGTGAGGACGCTCTTTGGCGATGACTCCCCAGCTCTGCCCATCCAGGGAGGTGAGCGCTTCTATGAGCACGAACCTCCGACTCGTCCTCGGTTCCTCGCGGAGAACTAGTGCATTGCAAAGAGTGGCGGAAGTGTCGCTGAGCTATTAGCACGAGTGTTGAGCGAGTGCGGATGTGACTCTGCTCGGTGTCCCGGAGGGACATCGCCGGTCTGAAGGCGGCGTTACCCGGGATTACATCGAAGCGAACGTTACGTTCTTTGTGGTCGCAGCAATCGTCATAATGTTCCTGCATAACTGGTTCCTGTTGCTGGCGGTTGGTGGCGCCCCGAGCCCAATTTGGGCAGCCGTAGACATCGTGTTTCCGTTGGTCATTGGTGTGCTCGGGTGCCGTGTCTGGCGCGGCGCTACCTAGTTGTCGATTAGGTAAGCGAACACTCCTGCGGGTATCGCTAGCAGGTCGGGGTTGGAGAGATCGATCATGTCTGTTGTTACGACTATGCCCGGTCTTGTGGTTGAGCGAATGGTCTGACCGACGCGCCCGAGCCGGACGTTTTCGCTGAACTTCGACTCAACAACCCAGTCACCAAGACCCGGCCCGACAAAGTCAATCTCAGCACCCGACGCAGTCCGACCGAACATCAACCGATCAAACATCAGGTAACGCCCGCCTTCATGGTGCTCAAAACTCCGACTTAGCGCTACACCGAGTTGTTGCTCTGTCGCCTTGGTCATATCGAGAGCAGCGTGCGGAGTTCCGAACCGGAAGTATGCGGGGTCTGTGAAATAGACCTTTGACTGAGATCGAGGTTGTGGTCTCAGCGTTCCTTCTCGTCCGACGGTTGCTTGATGCATGGGCCACGTGATAAAGGAGTCTCGCAAGCGATCCAAATGTCTGCGAGCTGTGTCAGGCGAGACGTCTATCTCACGTGCAAGTCGAGATCTATTGATCGGAGCCCCGATTCGCTGCTGCAACAATCGAAGTAGTACATCGGTTTGTAACTCTGAGATTCGAGCCCGAGCGAACGCATCGGCACCAATAATCCGTCGCAGAGTCCGCGGCAGGTTGGTATCTGGCAGTCGAGTGTCCAAGAACTCAGTTACCGCTTGTGGGAAACCGCCAACATGCAGATACAGATCCCACGCGCTGATAAGGGTGTGCATCCAGCCCGATACAGCGAGTACCGCGTCCTGAAGTTCGTGTGACGTGACGCGCGACAGGTTGATTCGCTCGACCGACGTGAGTGGCGCCTCTCCGTGAATTAGGTCGGCAAACGTTCTGAATCCGAACGGCAACAAGACCCGGTCAGGAACGCTTGTCGGACCGCGCCGCCCCGCAAGAGCGCTAAGTGACTCATTCAGATTCGAAGAAGACGACCCAGTTAGCACCACTGTGTCATCTCGGAAGCGAGGGTGATTGTCCCTTAGCCATTTGATACGAGCCGGCCAGCCATCCTTTATTGAGGTGATCTCATCCACAAACCAGGTGATGTGGCTGTTGGACGGCGTCAGGGAGTAGACGGCATTGACTCCGCGATCAAGATCTCGAGCGGTCCAGCCATCGACCGCCAAATGCACCACACAGCGAGGGTCAGCACCTTCTTTGAGTAGGCGTTGAATCGTGAGCTTCATCTCAACGGATTTGCCCACACGCCTGGGCCCAAGCAGCACATACAGGCCGCCACGGCACAAATCCGACAGCACTCCGGCGGAGTATTCAAACGGTGCTTTGGAGGCGTCACGCAGGTCAGGGTCTTCGTGGTGCCAATCGTTAGGGCGGACTCGCCATAAGTTTGAGACTGCTACCTGCTGCTGGATTTCGCCGCGTCTCATCGTGCATGCACTTCCTCAATGGTCGAGTTTGTTTCGTTGACGAGACCGAGGCCTCGACTCGCGCCGATACGCATGAACCTAGCAAAAAAACTATGGTTTTTTGAAGGGAGACTCACCAAAAACCAGTGTTTTTAGTAAGGATGCTTCTGCCTCGGTGCGCCGGTGCTGCACCGTGACAGAGACTTTGACGTCATCGCCCGGTACACAGCACTAAACGTGGTAGGTCAGACGACTTCAAGGTGACGTGTACCGGACTCGGTCACGTGTCATCGTGGAGTTGTCGAGATCAGGCGAGTGGTGTGGTCAGCAGTCGTACGGTAAGCAGGGTAGTACGCACGGTTTAGGGAACGTGGCTGTGAGACGCATGGTGGGGGCTCGGTCATGAGGATTGCGCGGGTTCGGGTTACGCACGTTGACATGTCGTTCTGGGGCGACTTTGCTGAACGCCAGGACGAGTTACGACTCGTAACGCTGATGTCGCGATACTCCGAGTACCGCCATCCACTGTCGAGTTGGTTTCCCTCCGACGCCATGTGTGTCGTTGAGATTGAAACAGGCGAAGGGCTTGTAGGCACCGGCTGGTGTGAGGACTATGCGGGGGCGTCGAGTGCCATTATTGAGCGGCACCTCGCCAAGATTCTCGTTGGCAAGAACCCGCTGGAGCGCAGCCGACTCTGGGATCAGATGTTTCGCAGCACCATGCCCTATGGTCGCAAGGGTCCGGCACTGTTTGCCATCAGTGCAATCGACATAGCCCTCTGGGACTTAGCCGGCAAACATTTCGGTCAGCCCGTGTTCGAATTGCTCGGCGGCCGGGCACGTGAGGCAGTGCCCATCTATGCAAGCCACCTTCACTTCACTAACGAAGAGGAGTTCACCGCAGAGGCCCAGGAGTATGAAATCGCGGCTTCAAGGCGATGAAGATGCGCTTCCTGAATGGCCCGGCCGATGGCGCGCGGGCATGCACCGAAACGTCGACCTGGTGCGGATGTTGCGCTCGGCTGTGGGCGACGACATCGAAATCATGGCTGACGCGTACATGGGATGGGACTTGGAGTACGCGCTGCGCATGTGTCGTGCCCTGGCTCCCTTCGACATGAAGTGGGTCGAGGAGCCGTTGCTTCCTGATCAAATCAGCGAGTATGCGATTCTGCGGCGAGAGTCGCCGGTGCCGATCGCGGCCGGCGAGCACGAGACCACGCGCTACGGGTTCACGCAGATCATCGAAGCTGGTGCGCTTGACATCATCCAGTTCGACATCGGTCGTGTGGGTGGATTCAGCGAAGCCATCAAAGTGTGCGCTCTGGCTCAGGCAGCGGGACTACCGGTTTACACCCACGCCTACGGGCTGCCGACGTTGCACCTAGCGACCAGCACCCAAGCCGTGCGAATGGTCGAGTACTTCCCAGTTCCTGTATGGGAAGACGTGGATGAGAAGCCCCACTTCGACGGATCAGCCATCCCGATCGCCGGGGAAGTCAAGCTAGGCGATGTCCCCGGGTTGGGTTGTGCGCTCCAGTTACCCGGTTTCGACCCGCTCACTTGATGTGACTGTCTCGGGTGTTTGAATCCAGGCCAGTTAGTGAGCAGTCAGTGACTGGCACGGTTTCTCTGCGCGGGGTTGTGCCTGTAGTTCCGACACCGTTTCGTCGAGATGAATCGATCGACATCGAGTCGCTGGCGAGGATCGTCGATTGGATCGTATCCATGCCACTGGCAGGATTGTGCCTACCTGCCTACGGCAGCGAGTTCTACAAACTTGACGAAGTCGAGCGTGACACGGTCGTGTCGGTCGCTGTGGAGGTCAGCGACGGTCGGGTTCCCGTCATCGCCCAGGCAAACCACAGCTCGGCACGTGTCGCATCCGAGTTGGTGCGTCGTTACACGAGCCTAGGTGCCGATGTCGTCTCCTTCGCCATTCCCAGGCAGTTTGGTGCATCCGAGGCCGACATCATCGACTACTGCGAACGAGTTACGGCTGCAACATCGCTTTCGATCCTGGTTCAGGACTTCAACCCGGGCGGGCCGACCATCAGCGTCGAGTTAATCAGCGAACTGTGCGAGCGCAGTGACAACTTCAGGTTCGTCAAACTCGAAGACCCGATGATGCTTGACAAGCTCATCGCTATCCGTTCAGCGACTGCAGGTCAGGTCAGCATCCTTGAAGGGTGGGGCGGGCTCTACATGCTTGAGGGCATCTCCGCCGGCATTGACGGGATCATGCCCGGAGCGGCTATCGCCGATCTGCTCGACTGTGTATTCGATGCCGCCAAGTCGCAACAGTGGGAGAAAGCGCACGACCTCTTTGGCGTGCTGCTGCCCTACATCAACTTCGCGCTACAAGACTTTGAGTTGTTCTTGCAAATCGAAAAGCGAACACTCAAACGGCGCGGACTCTTGCACTCATCTCAGGTTCGCTCACTCTCACGCACACCGAGCCCAGCAACACTGAGTCACATCGACTTTCTGATAGATCAACTCGAGCGTCATGCAGGCAAGACCTTCGGCGTGGCATGGTCGTAGCGTCTGATTAACCAGAGACAAGTCTGCGGCTAGCGAGTTCAACTGGGCTCAGGATTCAGTTGGATTCAACTGGGCTCAGCAGGGTTCAGACTCCACACGTGACGCAGTGGCATGGGCCAGTCTGTGCCTTCCTCTAACTCTTCGACGATAAGTTGATCCCCCCAGTGGTCTTCCCAGCGGACCGCATCCGTACTGGCGTTATAGCGAGCGGTAGCTTCCGCATAGTCCTCAACATCAATGAACGAGATAGCTAGGTCGCCGTAGAGATAGATGTCGTAATTCTTGAATCCAGCTGTTCTCAAGAGCTCATCAATCTCAGGCCACACAGTGGCATGCCCGGAGGCGTACTTGTCGGGGTCGCGCACCCGGAATACATGACACAAACGTCGTGACATCAAGTGCCTCCTTGCTCATCCCCTGCGCAGACCGGTTCGCCGCCACTCATCATAGAGAACCGCTGCGATTAGTGATGATCCGATTGCGATCTGCTGCCAGAATGATCTAACACTCAGCAGCACGAGCCCATTTCGCAGCACCTGAATGATCAGCAGCCCCACGAGGGTTCCCAGCAAACGGCCCCGACCGCCCTGCAAGCTGGCACCGCCGAGGATCACAGCAGTGATTACCGCCAACTCCGAGCCGGTATTGAAGTTTGGGGCTGCAGTTCCAAGGCGAAACGATGTAACAACCCCTGCTAGGCCAGCCAGCATCCCTGACACACCAAAGAAGACCAGCCTCCAACGATTGACTCTCACTCCGGCTAGCCGGGCTGCGCGGTCGTTTGACCCGATGGCGTACATGTAACGGCCAAATCGGTAGCGCGGAATGATGAATCCCAGCACTGCAAAGCAGGCAATTAGTATCCAAACGATGTTGGGAATGCCCAGAAATGTGTTGATTCCCATGTCGAGAAAGAAACGGTCATCAAGGATTTTCTCGCGGCCGCCTGTGACAAGGTGAGCAAATCCCCTCACCACAGAGAGCGTGCCTAGTGTTGTGATTAGCGGGTTGATCCGCCCGTAGCCGGTGACTGCGCCATTAAACGTTCCGACCGCTAATCCCAGTGCCATAGCACCCAGTACTGCTATCAAGAACGGCGCACCGGAGTTGGACAGCGCAGCGGCAGTGATGGCGCATGCAGCGGACACCGATCCGACTGATAAGTCGAATCCTCCGGAGATAATGACGATCGTCTCACCGATTGCCATAATGCCGATCACGACCATGCCCCGGCCGATCCCGTCGGTCAGGTTGCGAAATGTAAAGAAGTTGGGCGACAGATACCAGAAGATCGCGACTTCGATGACGAACGCGATCAACAGGCCCGAGCCGACATCTTGAACTGTCCGATTAGCCCAATCCTTGAGGGTTAGAACAGCGCGGCGCATCATTGCCGTCATCTACACCAGGGTGAGCCGGCGTTCGCTTGCTGTGACTCCACCCACTTCACAGCGCTCACTTGATGCCGCTCATCTGACGCACCATGCGTGTGGTCAGCGCATCCACAGATCGACCTTGCACACCGAACTCGTCGACAATCCGGCCGTGCAATAGCACGCCGACGTTGTCACACACCTGGATCAGATCAGTGAAGCGGTGACTCACCAGGATCATGGCAACGCCTCGCTCCTTCAAGCGTTCAATGAGAGCCAACAACACTCCCACTTTGTCTACAGACAGTGCGGCAGTCGGCTCGTCCATCAACAGCAACTTTGGCTGGAACTCGAGTGCCCGGGCCACTGCTACTAACTGACGTTCACCACCCGACAAGGTTGACACCTGCCGGTCGGTTGGCATCACACTGCCAAGTGACTCCAGCACCTCTGCAGCGTCGCGGCGCATGCGCTTGTGATCAAGGAACGAGTACCACCGCCCGCGCTTTCTCTTGCGTTCGCGCCCCAGAAAGATGTTCGCGGCGGCGTCTAGATCCTCGCACAGCGCCAGGTCTTGGAAGATCATCTCAACACCGGCGAGCCGCGCATCGATTTCAGAGTGAAAGTCCACACGGCGACTCTCAAGTCGGATCTCGCCGGCGTCTGGCCTATGCACTCCGCTGAGAATCTTGAGCATGGTCGACTTGCCTGCGCCGTTGTCGCCCACCAAGCCGTAGCACTGGCTCTGACCCACCGACAGGGAGATGCCCTTGAGAACCTCAACAGGGCCGAATGCCTTTTGGATGTCGTTGATCTCAAGGATCATGCAGCCTCCTCCGCGTTGGAATCATGTCACGGCGCGTTACTGAGGCGCAAAACCCTTTGGTGTGACGTTGTCAGTCATGCCGCGAAGCATGCCAAGCATGACCAAAGACACTCAGGTGGAATTCCCAATAAGCCGATGCACATTAAGCGGAGGCACGTTGGGTGCTTGCGCCCGCTTGGGAGACAAAAACCCGGGAAGCATAAGGTTGCCTCACAGGCCGCTCGGTAATGTTGCGGCAGAAAGCAAGTGGCAATGGAGGCCCGATGAGACTCAACTCAAATCGCTCGCGCATAGCTGTGATTCTTGCAGCATTAGCGATTCTCGCTGGTGCTTGCAGCGGTGATGACAGCACTGTTGAAGAAGCAGCAGAAGCAACTGACGTCGCCGCGGATGCTGCACCCGCTGAGGCTAGTTTCACACTGGAAGTCGACGGGGTTGAGTACGGCCTTCCTGGACCCAAGGGCGGCATTCTGGGTGCGCTACCTCCGAGCGAGGTCTTCTTGTGGAAGTACAACTTCGACACTGGTCTGTTTGAGCAGGAGGGTGATTCGCCGGCGCCGCCGTTTGACGCCTCCCCACGCACGGCCTCACAAGACTGGCAGATCGGATGGTCGAACCCGTGGGCAGCGCTCGAGTTTTCGACCCTGCTTGAGAACTCCACGATTGACACTGCCGAAGCGGCCGGTGCATCAGTCGTCGGCAACTGCGACATTGAGTTTGACCCTGCTAAGGCGCTGGCCTGTACCGAGACAGTGCTTCAACTCAATCCTGATGGCGCCATCTTCCCGAACTGGCAGTCCTCGGCCGCTGAGGCCTCAATGGCCCTTTACAACGAGGCTCGTGTTCCGGTAATAAACATGGACGTTTATCACCCCAACGCCATTTTCTTTGGAGCAGACAATTTCACTTCGGGTGCAATCAGTGGGATCAACGCAGGTTTGTATGCGCAGTCGACCTGGAATTGTGAGGATGTCTGGATCCTGCTAGGTGAGAACCTCACAGCTGGTGAGGCGCCTGACTTGCGTCTTGTCGGGTTCCAGCAAGGCATCCAGGCGATCTGTGATGTCCCCGCTGAGCGCGTCGTACGCATACCGGTGGATGGCAGCACCGAGCAGGGACTCCAGGCGACGCTTGACTGGCTCACGGGTAATCCTGATGCCCTGCATCCACTGGTGGCGTCGCTTGATGACGTGGTCACTGTGCCGATGTCCCGAGCCCTAGAGCAAGCAGGTCGCGATGGGATCGCCTCCGGTCAGGGCGGCGAATTGAACGCCATCGAGCGGATTTATGAGGGGCCGGTCGAGCAGACGAAGTTCCTGGGAACCACGGCCTACTTCCCGGAGTTCTACGGCAACTTTGCAGTCGCGGCTCTGATCGACATCCTTGAAGGCAAGGCCGTTCCTCAAGAGATTCACATCAGTCACGTGTACCTCGACCGTGACAATGTGGCCGATTTCTACGAGCCCGACGGAACATTCGTCGGCGAGTTGCCTTCATAGCGTCCAGAGCGAACAGCGTTCATAAGGCTTCACAGGTCATCCTGTCTCCTGTCGTCAAGTCCGGGTTTGGGTTTGCGGCAGGTCGGCCTGGATGTCGTAGAGCGAACTGGTCCCGTTGATCTCAGGCACGATTGGTGGCGGACCGCCGAAGCGAGCGTGTAGTGCGCGACGACCCCGGATGGGTCTGCGTATTGCCTCGTCTTCGGCGGTCACCGCACCATAGAACAGCGGGTAAGCGTCACCTGCACGGTAGGCAAATATCAGCGTTCGCCGGTCTCTAAACGACAGGTTCGGCAGGGAAGAGTGCGGCGTCAGACCGTGCAGGAAGATCATGCTGCCTGCCGGCGCTGCAAGCTGACGAGGTTCGGCGGAGATCCGCTCAACAATCCTGCCGGCGAAGTCTCCGGTAGGGCGGATGTGGTTGAGATAGGAGTGATGGAGTCTGGGTAGAACCTGAACACAGCCGTTTGCTTCGCTGGCGTCGTCAATATAGATAAGAACAGCAAGCACGTTGTCGTTGGTGTGGGGATAGTACGCTAAGTCCTGGTGCCACTTGACCGGTGATCCAACCTGAGCGGGCTTCATGTTGAGTTTGCTGTGCTGCAAGTCAAGATCGGACCCGAAGAGCGACTCAACCCGGTCAACAATTCGTGGATCGTGAGCTGTGGCACGGAAAGCCTCGTGACGCTCGTATGGGTTCAGGATTCGACGCACACGCCCGAGCCCCGCTCTTGGTGGACGGCTCGAACTCAATCAAATCGGTAGGACGTTCGCTACACAGCGCAGTCTCGATGACTTCACTCACGGCGATGTCGAGCAGTCTCAGGTCGTTGGTGTCGAGTACTCGCTCCAGCAGCAGGTACCCATCACGTCGAAATCCTGCTACATCTTCACCGGCTAGTGACCACGTCATGGTTGTCCTCGTTGTCCCAATTGTCTTGATGGTGGTGACATTGACTACGTATTTTGGGACGCCGACACGAAATCGTATGGGAATCCCAGGTGACACGATAGGTCGACCCGCAGCACCCGAATGTCAGATCTAATCGTCCGAGTCTCACTCAACATTTGCCGCCGGGTACTGTCGGTATCAGCGGACACGGGGATGTTGTGGTAGCGAAGATCGGAGTGATAGGAGCGGGTTGGTGGGCGACACGAGCCCATATGCCCGCCATCGTCGCAAACCCGGACGCGGAATTGGTCGCAATCGCTGACCCGGTCACCGAAAAACGTGAGCGGGCGGCTGAAGTGTTTTCGCCGCAGCGGACATACCTGAGTCACCGTGAGATGCTCGACAATGAGACGCTCGACGGTGTCGTCATTGCCGTGCCGCACACAGCGCATTACCGGGTGGCGATGGACGCTCTTGAAGCCGGAGTCCACCTGATGCTAGAGAAGCCCATGGTGGTGGAGTCTCGGCATGCTGACCGCCTGCTTCAGGAGTCATCTGCGCGCAATCTTGAAATCGTTATCGGCTATCCCTGGCACTACAACGCGCAAGTGTTGACCGTGAGGGACTGGATCAGCGACGGTGAGATCGGCGAGTTGCTGTATGTCCACACGCTGTTCGCATCAATCGTGTGGGACTTGTTTCGCGGCGATGTTGACAGGGTCGCTGACGCAGTCGGATTCACAATTACTCCGACCGGAACCGATACCTATGGCGATCCAGCGCAGGCGGGTGGAGGCCAAGCCATTGTGCAGATCACACACTCGGCTGCGCTGTTATTATTCATGACCGGCCTTGTTCCCCAAGATGTGTTTGCTTTCATGGAGAACAAGGATCTACGGGTTGATCTGGTGGATGCGATAGCAATTCGCTTCAAAGGAGGCTGTATCGGCACCATCGGCTCGACTGGATCGACAGTGCGTACACAAGAAGAGCTGATTGAGTATCGGCTCTACGGCACCGAAGGGCACATTCTCTTTGATCTCGCCGCATCCGATTTGGGTATGTACCGAGCGGATGGTTCGATAGTGCGAAATCCGTCGGAGATGAAGCCAGCAGTTGGGCGTGCTTACACATCCTCATACCCCGAGGATGCTCCGGTGAACAACCTGGTTGACATCACTTTGGGACGGGACAAGAATCGCTCACCCGCCCAACTCGGTGCCGCTGTTGTGCATCTGCTCGAAGCTGCATACCTGTCGGCTCGCAGCGGTCGACGCCACGACGTACCCGACTAGCTGCTATCAAATTGCCATCAAGCAGCTTTCGACATCCGGTGACCGGCAAGGAGAGCGTTATGAGCCAGCCGTTCGTTGACTCGCACCATCATCTTTGGGACATGAGCCGGGGGTGCTACCGGTGGTTAGAACACGAAGATCCCGAGGAAACCGCTGTGGTCGGGGACTATTCGGCGATACGTCGTTCTTATCTGATCGAGGATTTGCTTGATGACTTTGGTGACTGCAATGTCATCAAGTCGGTACACGTTCAGGCCGAATACGGAGGATCTGACCAGGTGTGGGAGACGGCCTGGCTGCAACAGATCGCAGACGAGCACGGATACCCGCACGCCATTATCGCCAAGACTGACCTGGCTTCAGATAGGGCCCGTGAAGAACTTGAGCGCCACGGTGAGCACGCCAACATGCGTGGGGTTCGAAACTTTGTGCAAGGCGACGATCTGCTAACTCCGCAGTTCTGTCGTGGCCTTGAAGCGCTTTGTGAGCTTGGGTTCGTGTATGACCTGAACTCCACGTGGGAGGGCATGCAGGGCGCCCGCCGGGCCGCAGAGAGGTTCGGGGATTTGCAGTTCATCCTGGGCCATTGCGGGATGCCGATGGAGCGCTCGAAGGACTACTTTGAGGCGTGGAAGTCAGGTTTGAAGACGCTGGCAGGTGCTCCGAATGTGGTTTGCAAGATCTCCGGTCTAGGCATGACCGACCACAATTGGACTATTGCAAGTATCCGAGATTGGGTGCTGGCGGTGATTGAGGTCTTTGGTGTGCAGCGTTGCATGTTCGGCTCAAATTGGCCGGTCGACAGCCTCTATAGCTCGTATCGCACAATGGTTGATGCCTATCAGGAGATCACGGCCGGGTTCTCCGATGACGAGCGTGACGCCCTCTTCCGAAAGAACGCCGAGCGTTACTACATGATCTAATCGCCAATCAACGGCACCGCGGTGTGATCTAGAAGGGTTGGATGGTGTGGTGGTGGGTCATGGCTGAGCCTGGTGGGCCGAGGAGCATGTGTGCTCTGAGGTTGCGCTTGTGAAACAGGCGTACCAGAGCTTTGTCGTGCGTACTAGTGCGGTCGGCAAGCACGCAGGCCTCTAATTTCGCTTCGCCTTCACGCCAGTTGTGCGGGCGTGCTCCTAACAGTTCTTCGAGATCATCGAGATCGGCAGTTTCTAATGCATCGGCTATCTCGTCTCGGCGCTGAAGGTGTCTAGCGAGACGGAACAGGGTGCGCAGGTGGTGTTGCAGGAAGGCATCATCTGTCTTGATGGCGCGCAACGCTCGCACCATGTGCATGTGACAAACGTCAGCAGTTGAGAATCGTGGCTCGGGCATTGCAACAGTCGGCAATTCAATACCGAGATGTTCGGCCCAGGCTTCGGTCGCAAACAAGTTGGTCTCACAGCACCATTGCAGGTTCGTCATCAAGTCAGAAGACTGGGATGGCTCGCGCAGTGCATGGCTGTAAGCCAGCATGTTGGCAAGCGTGAAAGCCATGTGATGCCAGCGGATCGCCGCATGGTCGACCGGCTCGCCTCTGAGTTCTTCGTACCGCTCATAGAGCTTTCCCATGTCGCCGTAACCGACGATGGTGTCACGCATTCGCCAGGCTGCGAGATCCATCATCGGATCACCGAGATGGCCCAACTCCAAGTCCATCAACGCCAGGATGCGCCCGGCCTTGTGGTGGAACTGTCCTGAATCCCACACAACTGGAGCCTCGCGGCCGCAGCTGTTGACTGGGTTGCGGAACAGCCAGCTGAGACAGAATTCAAGGAATGGTTCGGGATGCGCCTTCAGTGAGCGAAAGTGCTGCTCGTAGCGCCGGAGTCCCACGAGCCCGGCATCGCCTGGACCGGCTGCCCGAGTTATTCCGGCATCAACAAAGGGCTGGAGGGGCAAGGCATGCATGCGAGCGAGGATCGCCAGGTAGTCATCAACAGCTGCACGCCTGTCGGCGTCGTTAGTTCGCCCGAAGTGTTCCTCACCTGCGACTCGGTCAATGACGAACGCCGTCGGTTCGTCAATCCAACCCCGCACCTTGGCTACGGGAATTCCATGGTCGTCTAGGAGTTGCTGGAAGATCATCTCGTGCTGAAGCGGAAAGATCAGCGGCATGTCGGTGCGGTCGCCTCGAACCACCAATTCGTGGACGAAGCCGTCCCGCTCAACGCTTACAAACCAGACCGGACGCCAGCGACGTTGGCGTGACAACTCAACAACCTCGTCGCCAAACTGCACGGCAAACCAACGCACGATATTGTCCTCAGCGTTAGCAAGCGACTCCTCAGACATCATCGCACCGCAAGTTACCTTCAAAGTGCAGTTACCTCTGGTGATGTCGGGAATTCTTGCGCCGAGAGCACTCGTCAGTTGTGAGTGCTAATCTCGCTTACTGATGCGATCAGTCACTCGGATTGTCGCCATTACGGCGTTGGTTGTGGCGGTTGCGATGGTCTTGCGCAACGTCGACTTAACAGGTTCTGATGCCTCAGATGAAACAAGTGTCATTGGAGCTGTCGCTCTTGACGCTGCTTCCCTTGCCAGCAATGATCTGCCGAGCAACGGTGGAACTACGGCTACCACGCCAGAGAATGACTCCACTCGATCATCTCAGATAGAAGTTGAAGATCCGCAACTTGCGGTTGTCCGCGATGATCACGTTGCGGAACTTGAGGATGAAGATGAGGATGATGAGCCCAATCCTGCGCCTGAACCGAAACCCGATGTGGGGCCTAGCGAGGAGACACATTCGAATTCCAACCCTGCTGAGTCTGAGAGTTCAAGCGGGGTAGCACAACCGGTTGCGGTTGTGCGGGACGATTACGTCGAAGAGCCTGAGGACGAGGACGAGGACGACGATCCCGAGCCTGATCCTGTTGAATCAAACAATGATGAGTCAAGTTCGTCTAACTTGACCGCGACTCTTCCACCAGCAGCGACACTCCGGGATGAATTGGCAGACGCACCGGAAGAGGATGATGTAGATCCGGGGCCTGATCCCGAGCCCGATCCTGTTGTCGAACCAGTCAGTGATCTGACACTTACTCCCACTCCGACCCTCACTCCGACTGATAATGATGGTACGGATTCGGATGGGTTTGATACGCCGACTCTGACTGATAATGATGGTACCGAGAGTGATGACGCAAGCGATAGTGGCTTAGGCGATCTAGGTGAGGACGTAGCGGCTCGCAGTCCCAGTTCATCTTCAAATAGAGCACGACGCCGCCGCCGGACTCGGACGGCACCACCGGTGCCCTTAGTTCCCGACATTAAGTTCCCAAGAGATCCCGAACTGCCCAGGCTTTCGAAGCTGTTTAACTCAGAGTGGGTTTGGAGTGCATGGCGCGACCGCATCCGACGTTTTGATGTAGATCTCAGCCAGATACGGGTGCGTTACTTCAGTCACACTCCTGGTCGTGTCGCAACAGTTTCATACAAGGCGACTTGGCGGAATCGATACATCCCAGAAGAGATGTTCACGGTCAGGTTGCATCGCAATGATCGAATGGAACTAATCCAGTTTCCTGATGATCCCTACCTTGCGGGGCTCAAGACTGCGGCAGCTCCAGAAGGAGCACTCCGCTTGGTTGAACAGCATGTCTTGCCGGTTCCCAGACGCAAGATGGCGGTGGAAACGGTCCGGTACCGACCGGGCAATCGAGCGGTTCTCCGTCATCGCGCCGGAAAAGCAAACTTCTACGTGCGGGTTGTTCGCTCTGGCTCGCTGTCGACCATCGTCGAGGCCGCGAAGATCGTAGAGCAGTCCGCCTTCGTGTGTCCTCCAATCGTTGGAGTGTGGGAGAAGGGCGGCGCCATATGGATGCCGGAGATACCGGGAATCAACATGCGAGAGGCGCTGCGAGAAGGTCAAACCCCCGATCTGGTCACGCTTCTTGACGGTCTAGAGAGCCTCTGGTCGCTGCCTCTGGAGTCCTGCAAAACACGTGCCTTCAAACTGGGTGGCTTCTACCGCAGAGCAGACCGCATGCTTCGTCATGCCTTACGCAACGACAACGAGGCCATCGCCGGTGTTGATCAGATAACGGGCAAGTTAGACCGCTTCGTTAAGTCATGGAGGCCTACTGATGTAGCTCACAATGACTTCTATGACGATCAGATGATTCTCATGCCCGATGGCAGAGTTGCTCTCGTTGACTATGAGGAAGCGGGGCCAGGCGACCCACTTCTTGATGTCGGCAACTTCCTCGCTCATCTTCGTTGGGCGTCACATAACGGACGCACCAAATCTGGCACTCATGACAAGTGTTATGAGGCGTTCAAGCGTCTTGCGCTTGAACGCTTCGGATGGGATGAGCAAGATCTGGCGATGCGGGAAGCGGTGTGCCTGTTCCGGCTTTGCACCATCACAGTTCGGCGCCCCAAGAGCGACTTCAGAGATAGGGCGATGGCAGCTCTCGAACTAACCGGGAGTGCTCTGCCTTAAACCCCGCACAGGGCGCAAGTAACTTGCGCCCGATGGACCAACAGCCGCGAGTGGCATCGGCACCGGCCCTAAACACGAAGCGACATCTCGGTCTTGATGGGGTTCGAGGCCTGGCTGTTGTCTGGGTTGTCTGCTTTCATCTCTGGCCTGACCTGCTGCCGGGCGGCTGGCTTGGTGTGAGCCTGTTCTTCACGCTGTCGGGTTATCTCGTGGTTGGGCTTGTCGACAGGGAGATAACCACCTCCGGCCGCTTGCATCTGGCGCGCTTCATGGCACGACGAGTCCGTCGGCTGATGCCTGCGGCACTGGCCACGATCGTGTTGGTGCTGGCAATGACAGCAGCGCTTGACGATCATGCAATGCGCGAGATCGGCTTGGACGCTTTGGCTGCTGTGCTCAATGTGTTCAACTGGCGCAGCGCTGCCGACTCGGGTGGATACGCCGCCATCTTTGATGCCAGTCCCGAACCGTTGGCTCACTTCTGGTCGCTCGCGATCGAAGAGCAGTTTTACCTGGTAGTGCCTGCAGCAGTGGCGTTCACGCGACGTCCGGTCGCCGTTGTCACAGCGATGGTTTTGGTTGGAGTTGCAGGGATTGTGCTGTGGTGGGGTTCGCCCGACGCCTATGTCGCCACACCAACCCGAGCCCTTGAGATTGCTGCTGGTGCCTTATTGGTGATCGGAGCACGTCGCAGCACTGTGTTCGGTCGTTTCGCGGGCACTTCCCCGCTATGTGATCGTGGTTCGGCGGCGGGACGTAGCACATCGATCGGCTACGGCTTGCCACGGGGGTTTCGACAGTGATCGTGGTCGTGGCATTGATGAGCCTTGGCCCTGCAGATCCGCTGGTCTTCCGTGGCGGACCTCAGGTCATGGCTCTGTGCTGGGTCGTCTTGATCGCTGCCGCGGTGCGGCCCGGAGTCGTGTCGAGTCTGCTGTCGACAAGGGTCTTGTGCTGGCTGGGTACGCGCTCTTATGCCATCTACCTGTTCCACTGGCCGCTAGCCGAGCTAACCGACTGGAGCGCCCCATTGGTGATCGCCGTCACGCTTGCCGCGGCCGAGGCTTCGTATCACCTGATCGAGATGCCGATACGTGTACGCAGTGGAGCGGGTGACATCAAGTTGCTGCTAACAGCAGCGCCGATCGTTGCTGTTGTTTGTGTCGCTGTTGTAGCCGGATCGTCGCCGGCTCGAGGCGTCGGCGAACAACGTCAAGGGGCGGCACAGCTGCCTGAGTGGGCAATCGCCGCCTCCGATGCAGGTTCAGCCTCTACGACGGCACAACTCGATGCGGGTGACCCGACACTTGCGTTGAGTTCACCACCTCGCTCCTCTGATTTGTTTGACTCGTTGTCATCAACCGTTGAGGCCGTTCCGGAAACACCTCAGGTAGCCGGCGCGGGCTTCGATGACGCGAACACCACGATCGATTCCGAAGTTGAAGGTGCTACTAGCGGTGCGGACTCTGACAGCCGAGCCGCTTCGTCGGGGGAACACGATGTCACTCCCGAGAGCGCTCACGCCTTGACCGAAGGATCAAAGGCCAACGAGTTGGAGGCAGCTGGGAGCGACGCCTTGGGCAGCGTCGTCGTTGAGGAGCCAGCAGGTCGTTCGTCAACTGGCCGTGAAGAGACATCGCCTCGAGTTGACACCGATCCCGCAGTTGCGGCGCCTCAGACAGGCGGTGTCAACAACACTTCGCCTGCCACCTCGACGAACGCTACAACTGAGGCCCCAGTGGTCACAGCTGTGCCAATTGTGACCGTTCTCGGTGACTCAACTGGTGTTCACATCGCTGATGGACTGCGCCGCTGGGCTGATACGAACCAAGTAATGGCAGTGGTGGATCACACCAGAGTTGGATGCTCGCCCGCCATGACACCCGCTCGCAGTTGGCGGATCGTAAGCGCCACACCCAACGAAGACCGGGGATCGTGGATGATCCACGACCATGCCTGCCGTGACGATGTCATCTTCGAAGGATCGGCCGCGATACTCGTCGTAGATCACGGTTCGGTGCAGTTCGAACATCGACGCCCTGACGGGTCATGGGCTTCGTTGCTCGACGATGATCTCTACGCCGACATCACAGACTCCTACCGCTCACTCATTGATCGAGCCGCGAGTCTCAACGCAACGGTCGTATTCACTGCGGCGGCGCCCCTGCTTGCCTTCTACGGTCAAGGCGAACCAATCGCCGCTGAGCGTGCCATGGCCTACAACACGCTGATACAAGAACTCGTCGATCAGGAGCAATCTCAATCTGGCAACCCCAACGTTGCTTTGATCGACTTTGCGTCGCACCTAGACGACTCCGGATACGAGGGCCGCTACGGACGTTCCGACGGCATGCATGTCGACTTCGATCGTGCCGAACTGCTCGCTAGCGAGGTGCTTGGCCCCGCCTTGTTGCAGGTGCTCGAGCCGTGAAACGCGACTGGTTGCCGAAGCGCTTTGTTTGCGCCATAATCGCCGACGTGAACTACGCTGCCAGACTCGTGGAAGTACTCGTCGGATAGCGCGCGTTCGCACCTAATCCGATCGTGCGCAGGCCTCCCGATAGGGGGGTCGTTTCGCGTACGGTCGGAGTTCGCCCACCAGCCACCACAACCCTCCGGGAGACCGCTCATGCAACTCAACGGCGGACAGGCACTCGTCAAGACCCTGGAGCGTGAGGGTGTAGATGTAGTGTTCGGGCTTCCGGGCGGGGCGATCCTGCCCGTGTATGACCCGATCATCGAGTCGACAATCCGCCACATCCTGGTGCGCCACGAGCAGGGCGCTGGCCACATGGCCGAGGGATACGCACATGCAACGGGTCGCCCGGGCGTGATGATGATCACCTCAGGCCCGGGTGCGACCAACGCAGTTACGGCACTTTGTGATGCATACATGGACTCGGTGCCTGTTGTGTGCATCTCGGGTCAAGTGCCCTACGCGGCTATCGGCACGGACGCCTTCCAGGAGTGCGACACGACCGGTATCACGATGGCAGTCACTAAGCACAACTTCCTGGTGACCGAGGCTCAAGACATCCCCCGCATCGTTCACGAGGCCTTCCATATTGCAACTACTGGGCGGCCCGGCCCGGTGCTAGTGGACATCCCCAAAGACATCGTCGATCCGAACAACCCCCGCTCAGCTATGGAGTGGTACGAGCCGACCGATGAGGTAATGGATCTGCCCGGCTATCGGCCGGCCGGCCATGGCGATCTTGCTGCGATCAAGGCAGCTGCTCGCCTCATATGTGCAGCGCGGCGCCCCGTGATTTATGCGGGTGGGGGTATTCTCAAGGCGCGAGCCGCTGATCAGTTGCGTGAGCTAGCTGAGATGACTGATGTGCCTGTTGTTACGACACTTATGGCTCGTGGTTGTTTTCCCGACAGTCACGAGTTGTGCTTGGGGATGCCTGGCATGCATGGCAATTACACCGCGGTCACCGCCATGCAGCAGTCTGATTTGTTGATTGCTCTGGGTGCGCGTTTTGATGATCGCGTAACGGGTCGTGTTGATGGTTTTGCTCCCGATGCCAAGGTCATTCACGTTGACATTGACGACGCTGAGATTGGCAAAGTGCGGGCTGCTGATATTGGCATTCGTGGTGATTGCAGGCTCGTGATTGAAGCACTTAATGACGCTGTGCGTGATTGTGGTGGCCAAGATGCTCAGCCGGATCGCCAACCTTGGAGGTCACAGATCAGTGGCTGGCAGGAGCGGTACCCGCTGACCTATGAGCAGTCAGAGCCCGGTGAGTTCATCAAGCCTCAATATGTGCTTGAAATGTTGCGGGATTCGATCCCGTCTGACTCAATCGTCACCTCTGGTGTGGGTCAGCATCAGATGTGGGCGAGCCAGTATCTCAACTTTGAGCATCCCTATACGTGGATCAATTCAGGTGGCCTGGGCACGATGGGCTTTTCGATTCCTGCAGCAATTGGTGCCAAGGTTGGAATGCCAGATCGCATGGTTTGGGCAGTTGATGGTGATGGTTGCTTCCAGATGACAGCACAGGAGCTTGTGACAGCCTCGACGGAACGCATACCAATCAAGGTGGCCCTATTCAATAATGCGTATCTCGGCATGGTGCGCCAGTGGCAGGAAATGTTTTATGAGGAGCGTTACAGCGAGGTGTATCTCTCCCATGAGGTGCCTAACTATGTGATGTGGGCTGAGGCAATGGGATGTGTCGGTATGCGGGTTGAGTCTCCCGAAGAGGTAGCACCTGTGATCGCTAAAGCAAACGAGATCAATGATCGCCCGGTTGTGGTTGAGTTCCGCAGCGCTGCTGAAGAGAATGTTTACCCGATGGTGCCGGCGGGTCGTAGTAACTCTGAAATCGTCGTTGACCCGTCGCAGCGATGACCTTTACGGCAGAGGATGCGGTTAGTGGTGGCGCGGTGACTCACCGGTTTCATACGCTCGTTACGACAGTGGAGAACAAGCCGGGTGTGCTGGCGCGGGTTGCTGGACTCTTTGCTCGCCGAGGCTTCAATATCGAGTCACTAGCTGTCGCGCCAACCACCGACGAGCGCTTCAGTCGGATCACATTCACGGTCGATGTTGCGTCCGCTCCACTTGAACAGGTGGTTAAGCAACTCGACAAGTTGATCAACGTTGTGAAGATCAGTGAGTTGGATCCTGCAGAGTCTGTCGAGCGTGAACTGATGCTGGTAACTGTGGAAGCTTCTGGTGCTTGCCGTCATGAGTTGCTCGAGTTAGTCGATGACTACCGGGCGTACGTTTTGGATGCGAACGGGCATCAGATGATGCTTTCGCTAGCAGCTCGACCGAGCCGGCTCGATGACTTCGAGAAGAAGTTGCGCTCTTTTGGGATCGTCATGTTGCAGAGGACTGGGCGGGTCGCTTTGCGCTCGCTGTCAACCGGTTAGTAACTGCCGTTCAGACGATTCGCTTTGATTGGGTGAAGTGAAGTCGGGATGCTCCAACCAGTACGCAACAAACGCACACGCCGATAGCAAGGTACAACAGATCTGAATCCGCCTACTTAGGCACAAGAAAGGAACGTGCTTCGTGGCCAATATCTATTACGAGCGGGACGTTGATCGCTCACACATCGATCAGCGAAAGGTAGCCGTGCTCGGGTACGGCTCACAGGGTCACGCCCATGCCCTCAATCTCAAAGAGTCCGGCATCGATGTGCGTGTCGGGCTGCGTGACGGCTCATCCTCGAAGGCCAAGGCACGTGAGGCTGGCCTAGCTGTTTCGTCAATGGCCGATGCCGTAGCCGAGTCCGATGTCACGGTGATGCTGTTGCCAGATACCGAGATGGAAGGCATCTACAAGGATCACGTTGAGCCGAACCTCTCAGCAGGCGAAGCGCTGTTTTTTGCTCACGGGTTCAATATCCGATTCGGGTTGGTCCAACCGGATCCGTCGGTGGACGTGTGCATGGTTGCGCCCAAGGGGCCCGGACATCTCGTAAGACGAACCTATGTGGAGGGGGGCGGGGTGCCGTGCCTAGTGGCTGTCGAACAGGACGCCTCAGGCTCGGCGCTTCCGCTTGCTTTGGCGTATGCGGACGCGATTGGTGGTGCTCGTGCTGGGGTGATTGAGACCACATTCACTGAGGAGACTGAGACCGATCTCTTTGGTGAGCAGGCAGTGCTTTGTGGGGGAACAACCGCCCTCGTTCAAGCGGGATTTGAGACGCTAATTGAGGCGGGTTATCAGCCTGAGATTGCCTATTTTGAGTGTCTCCACGAGCTCAAGCTGATCGTTGACCTGATGTATGAAGAGGGCATTGCCGGGATGCGTTACTCGGTCTCCGACACCGCCGAATACGGTGACTTGACTCGCGGACCGCGCATCATCGATGACGCTGTACGCGCGGAGATGCGTCAGATACTCAGTGAAGTCCAAGACGGTTCGTTCGCCCGTGAATGGGTAGCAGAAGGCCGCGGCGGCCGGGCTAACTTCTTGCGTCTAGAAGCCGCCGGTCATGAACACCCAGTTGAGGTTGTAGGCAAAGAACTGCGAGCAATGATGCCCTGGATCTCCGCCGGAAAAGCCTCAGTAAAAGAAACCTCCGGCGGCCAAGGCTAACCCTCAGGCTGTTAGCCGTACCGAAGTCCTCAAGCCAGAGTTGGCCGTCAGGGCTTTGTAAGGCTGGGGCCGGTGGTCAGTTGAGGCGTTCCACGATCATGGCCATGCCTTGGCCGCCGCCGACGCACATTGACTCGAGACCGATCGTGTTGTCGGCGTCTTCGAGGCCGTTGAGCAACGTACACATGATGCGTGAGCCGGTCATCCCGAAGGGGTGGCCGAGCGCAATTGAACCGCCGTTGGGATTCAACTTGTCGTAGTCGATGCCAAGTTCGTCGGCTGAGGGCAGCACCTGGGCTGCGAAAGCTTCGTTGATCTCCACGTGATCAATGTCTGCGATAGTCATGCCTGCTCGCTGGAGTGCCTGGCGGCAGGCATCGACCGGCCCGAGACCCATGATCTCGGGATTCAGTGCCGATACGCCCGAAGACACGATGCGAGCTAGCGGCTTCGAGCCAACAGCTGCTGCTTTAGAGTCCGACATCACCACAACAGCAGCCGCTCCGTCATTGAGAGGGCAGCAATTGCCTGCGGTCACCGTGCCGTCGGGACGAAACACTGGACGCAACTTTGAGACACCTTCAAGCGTGGTGCCCTCACGGATGCCGTCATCGTCACGCAACTCACGGTCGCCTGCGAGTGGGTAAGGAGTGATCTCACGCTCGAAAAAGCCACGCTTGCGAGCTGCCTCTGCCCGGTTTTGCGACGTGACACCCCACTCATCTTGAGCCTGCCGGGACACGCCCTTGTATTGCGCGACGTTTTCGGCAGTCTGACCCATCGCAATGTAAATGTCGGGCAGACCCTCAGGCGGGGCCCAGGTATCTGAGCCTTCTGCGATGCGCTGCACCGTGCGGCTCTCTGCAGTAGCGAAGTCATCGTTGTGTGGGCCGGTGTCGGCGCTTCCGTTTACGTAGCGCGACACTGTCTCAACACCCCCGGCCACGAAACAATCACCTTCACCGGCCTTGATGGCATGAGCGGCCATGCGAATCGTCTGCAGCGACGACGAGCAGTAACGATTGACGGTCACGCCAGGGGCGTTCACACCGGCAAGTATCGAAGCGACTCGGGCGATGTTGTAGCCACCCTCGCCACCGGGTTGGCCGATCCCCCACATCACATCCTCAACATCATCGCTGCCGAGTCCGGGTACTTTGTCGAGCACGTCACGGATGATGAACGCCGACATGTCGTCAGGCCTCTCATGAATTAGTGAACCCTTGACGGCCCGCCCAATCGGGGTCCGGGCGGTGGCGACGATGACGGCTTCGGGCATGAGTTACTCCTCAGGTTTCGCAGGCGAGTCTCGCAGTTCGTTACGTAGTATTGCCCATGTAGCTTGCATTCTTGCGGTGAAGAGTGTGGGTTGGTTGAGTTATCGCGCGATTGCGTGCGGAGCTCTGATCGTGGTGGCAGTGGCATGGCCGGTGTCGCCCATGTTCTCCTACAGCGCAGCGACCATGGAAGAAGGTGCACTGCTTGCGGGCGCCGAGGCGGTGCTCGCAGGCAAGAGCCCGCATGCAGACTTCGAGCATCTCTATGGCCCAGCCGATGTCTGGTTCGTTGCTGGTGCCTTTGGCTTACTTGGCGAATCGGTCGTGGTTGAGCGTGTGGTTGGTTTGGCGTACCGGTTGCTGTTGTTGGGATCTTTGCTCCGGATCACGCACCGCTGGGGTTGGGGTCTAGCGACAGGAGCGACCCTGCTGGCGTGGCTGATCATCGCTCCGTTCGGGTTGATCGCGTACTCATGGATCGGCGGGATTGCCTTCGCCACGGCGAGCCTGGCACTGGCGCTCAACTCAGATCGTGGGCCCGAGACGGCTAGGTCTGGGCTTTGGTTGGCGAGGCAATGGCGGTGGGTCGGTTCTGGTCTGTTTGCCGGTATTGCCCTGCTGTTTCGTGCCGATCTGATCGTTGCGTTAGCTGCAGGTATCGGCGTGGTGTTGTGGTCGTGCCGCCAGCACTGGCGCCCCTTTGTGGCTAGCTTAAGTTTCGGGGTTGCCACTTACCTTGTGCATCTGATCCGGGTCGGGCCGATCCGATTGTTTGAGGCCATGTTCGTTGATCCGGTGATCCGGTTGCGTGCTGGTCGCAGCCTGCCGCTTCCACCTAGCACGACCGAAGTTGCAGAGTTCTTTGCCCGTCTCGATCACTACTTGCGAGGCCCCGAGACGCTGCCGTTGCTTGACCTGCCCGCACAGTTGGCGGTGCTGTTCTGGATCGTTTTGGTTGGTTCGGTAGCAGCGGTGTGGCTCGCCTGGCGAAGCTGTGACCGGCGCTTATTGGCGTTCGTGCTATTTGTAGTTGCGGCGTTGCCACAGATGCTGCAGCGCCCGGGCCCTAACCATGTGGCTTTCGTTGGGATGCTGGTGCTGCCTGCGCTCGCCGTGGCTATTGCTCACAAGCTGCGGTGGCGCCACATTTCGGGACTCATCCCCGCGGGACTGTTATGTCTGACATTGCTAGCAGCGCCTCATTTTGTGGGGCGCGCCGCGGCACGAGCCCTGTGGAGTCCTCCAGACACGGTGCAGGTTGAGGCGCACGGTCGAGTATTGCCAGTTGGTGATGAACAGGTTAGAGACGGCATCAATTCGATCCTGGACGCTCTCGATCTTCATGCCGAACCCGGCGACACGGTTTTTGTTGGACCCGAAGACTTGTCACGCACCAACTACTCCGAGACCTACCTCTACTTCTTGATGCCCGACTATGTGCCTGCTTCGTACTACCTGCAGATGAACCCCGGTCTCGCCAACCGAACGGGCAGCATGCTTGCCGATGGCATCGCTTCGGCCGATTGGTTGATCCTCACCGATCGTTTTGATGGTTGGGCTGAACCAAACGCTTCAACTGTGAACGGCGACCCGCGTGCCAATGCGATAGTCGATGAACAGTTTTGCACCATTAAAGAAGTTGCGGAGCGGACGCTCTATGGACAGTGCAACATGCTTGATAGCTAGGTTCGGGGGTCGCGAAATCTGTCATTTGCAAACGTCGGCGATGCCGCGAAAGCAGAACGCTGATCAAGCCTTCACTCAGCGGGTACGAGGTCTAAAGCTTCAATCTTGCGAAGTCCCGGTGCCAACATCGTGTAGAGCGTTGCGATAACGGATCCGGCTGCAACGAGGTACAGCGTTGTGGACGGTGAGGTCTGTTCGATCACAATCCCGGCAACACTCATTGCCAGCGGGGCAGCCGACAGCTCCAAAGTCCCGATTGCCGCTAGCACCCGGCCCCGGAACTCGTTGGCGGTTCGTTGCTGGATGATCACCGCGAACACAGGCCCGAGAGGGCCCGCAAACAATCCCGTTGCGATACCTGCGACCACCAAGAACGAATAAGAGCCGAGCAACGCTGCCATAGCTGCGATTCCAACCGTCGTGCCGGCAAGTCCAGCCGCCAACGTGAAACGTCTCGATAGCCGTTGACCCCATGCGGCGTATGCCAGTGATCCACTGATGCTGCCAATCGAGTAGGTGGCTAACAGGCCACCGAGAGCAGTAGCTCTCCCGTCTGCTTCGAATGCTGCCGTGAGTACCAACACGATCGGCGAAAGGAACAGTCCATACAACACCCCACACGTTGCAGTGGTGCGCAACACCGGGTCGCGCCAAACAACCTTGAACCCTCCACTAGCCGAGTGCAGGTACGACTCACCGCTTCGCTGCGAGTCCGCGGCTGCGTGTTGAGTTGCTGCTCGCGGTACCACCAGTAGCACCAGCCCAGCAGCCCCAAGAACTGCTGCTGCAAGCCAGAACGATGACGACAAGCCAATGACGGCGACTGCCACACCGGTGCTCGCCGGACCGGCGATGGCGCCGATGCCATCGCAGGCTTCACCGAGTGCGTTGGTGCGCTCGAGGCTGACTCCGCTGTGCTTCGCGATGTCGGGACGGATCGCTTCGCGGGCGGCTCGTCCTGGGACATCAAACACCGCACCGATCATCACCAACACAACGATGACCGGTAACGAGAGCCCGTCGAAGTAGTCGACAACCGGGATTGCCGCAACGGCTGCGGCGCTCAGCAAATCGGCACCAACACTGAGATTGCGGCGATTCCAGCGATCCAGGATGGCAGCACCAAACAACAAAGCGAAGATCGCTGCTATGAGCGCTGCTGAGTTGACGAAACCTGCGTAGGCGGCGCTGCCGGTCTCTCGCAGCACTAACCAGGGAATCAGCACCACAACCATGGCGTTGCCGGTCACCGAGCAGGTCGTCGAACCGAGCATGCCATACAACGACCGCTTGCTCGACTTGTTGCCCCGATCAGACACGCTCGGCCTTCCCTGTTGTAGTTGTGAATTCCTGGCGCAAGCGACCTTCGATCTGACGACTCACCGTTCTAGGTACCGGCTCTTCGATCCCTGTTGATGTCCCGAAAGGCTTGGGCAAGGGCTAGCCGGTGCCCAGGTTTGGTGCCGGCACAAACTTGCAAGCTAAGGCGATCGGCCAGGCCGCAGTACCGTCTCGACAACTCGTGGGCTACTTCTGCGGGTGTTCCTGTCACTGCAATCTCTTGAGCTTGGCTATCACTGAACACCGATCCAAGGTCAGCCCAGCGACCTGTGCGCGTAAGGCGGCGCAGTTCGGGCTGCAGGTCACCCCAGCCATGGCTGTCGAGCACCACCCGGTAAGCGGGCGTTGAACCATAGAAGCCAAGTTGCGCCCTCAAGCCGTCCATCGCCCCTTGTCGCTCCGATCCCTCACGCCACATCGCAACCATCACACCGGCTACAAAGGTGAAGGCATCAACTGGTTCGCGTGCGGAGAGCACATCGTCAACCTGTGGCTTCGCAACTGTTCGAAGGTGATGTGCTGAAGCGAACGGGTGTGTGATGATCCCGTCAGCCACCGTGGCGGCGGCTTGAGTCATGCGCGGCCGGACTGCAGCGAGCCACACAGGTGGCGGTGTGCAATCAACTAACGGTGCTGGTGTCAGCAGAGGTGCGTCAAGTGTGTGCGTGTAGTACTTGCCCTTGTAGTTGATCGGTTGACGATGTTGCCAGCGCCTCATTATTGATCGGGTTGCATCCACCAGTTCGGTCATCCGCTCTACAGGGTTGCCCCATGTAGCCGAGAACCGCCGCTCGATGTGTGGGCGGATCTGGCTGCCAAGTCCCAACGCAAAACGGCCGTTGGTAGCCCTTTGAATGTCAAAAGCAACTTGTGCGAGTTGCAAGGGGCTGCGTGGTAGGGCTACGGCAATGTTGGTGTAGAGCAGAAGATCGTTTGAGGTTTCAGCAGTGCGTTCGCTACCCATGATCTCGGCTCGAGCAGCGGTGCATGCGAGTGGCAGGAACGGATCGGTGCGGCCTTCAAAAGTGAAAAGCCCGTTGAACCCGGCCGCTGTTAGTTGGTGTGCCTCTGCTGGTGCCCCTTCGAACGGCGAGTGCAGCGCAACGTCTAGCTTCATTGAGTCGGAAAGCTAATGCGCCAGTGTCCGATCGAACTGCGGCTAGAGCGGGTCTCTGAGAGCGGGTCTGTAGGGGGCGTGCGGTGGTGGTCGTTACGTAGGCTCAGCCTGTGACTTCTACGCATCCAGGAACTATTGATGTCGAGCGGAAGTGGCGGCTCCTGATTGGTGGGAGTTGGGTTGAGGGTGCTGGCGGGACGTATCCGATCATCAACCCCAACGATGGCTCGCTAGTGGGTAATGCTCCTGAGGCCACCGCCGAACAGGCCCTTGACGCGGCCCGTGCAGCCCGAGACGCGCTGCCTGCCTGGCGGGCCTTGAGCGCCGAGCAACGTTGTGAGCACCTGGCTCGCCTCGCTGATGCGATCACCCGGAGGGCACGATCATGGCGAGCGACCGTTCAAGCCGAGACGGGTTCGGTCACCTCCATCAACAACACGTTGCAGTGCGGGGGCCCCGTAGTGGATCGCTTCCGCTACTACTCCAAACCGTTTGATCTTGAGACGCCTGTAGCCCCGCTGGCCGTGGCCAAAGGAGCGCTCGGCCCCGCTGGTTTGCTGTCGGCAACTGTGAAATACCACCCGGTGGGGGTGGTTGCCTGCATTACTCCATACAACATGCCGCTGGTGAACGTCGCCGGCAAGATGGCACCTGCGCTTGCCGGTGGCAACACAGTCGTGATCAAGCCGGCTCCTCAGGATCCGCTCGGGGTGTTGTTGCTTGGGGAGGCCGTGATCGAAGCAGGGCTAGGCAACGGCGTGGTCAACATCGTCACCTCGTCTGGCCCTGAAGTTCCCGCAGTCCTGGTCGCCTCGAGCGAAGTGAACATGGTCTCGTTTACGGGTTCGACCGAGGTCGGCAGCCGCATCTACGCCGACGGTGCAGCGACCATGAAACGCGTGCTGATGGAGCTTGGTGGCAAGGGTGCTCTGGTGATGACCGAAGACGCTGACGTGAACGCGGCCTGCATGGGCATCGCAACGACCTTCGGGTTTCACTCTGGCCAGATTTGCACCGCGCCCACCCGCGTGATCTGTCATCGCAGCATCTTTGAGAAGACCGTCGACACGCTCAAGATGTTTGCGGGGTTCATGAAGGTTGGCGATGGGCGTGATGGCGACACGATCGTTGGGCCTGTCATTACTGAGGCTCACCGCGACCGGGTTGAGGCGTTCGTTGCATCCGGTGTCGCCGACGGCGCAACTGTGGTTTGCGGTGGCGAACGCCCTGACCTGCCAGGCGCCTTTGTGGCGCCAACCCTGCTGGTGGATGTAACACCTGACATGGCGGTCGTGCGAAACGAGGCGTTCGGGCCGGTAGTGGTCGTGTTGGCTCATGATGGTGATGACGAGGCCGTAGCCATTGCCAACGACTCGCCGTTCGGGCTGTTCTCCTATGTGTATGCCGGTGACACGGGGCGGGCATATGAGATCGGATCGCGCCTTGAGTCCGGCAATGTGGCGCTGAACACGGTGCAACCGCACCTCTCTGCACCGTTTGGCGGCTTCAAGATGTCGGGAATCGGCCGGGATCGTGGTCGCTGGGGAATCGAGGCTTACACCGAGATTCAAGCCCTCAACTGGTTGGGTTAGCCGCAGGCCGGGCTTGGGGGAGCAGCTTGTCTGGGTTCATGATCCCTTGAGGGTCAAGAGCCTTCTTGATTGACCACATCAGATCCCACTCGACCCTAGATTTCTGACCTTCTACCCGGTCTCTCAATAGCTGACCTACCCCGTGCTCGGCGCTGAGGGTGCCTCCAAACGCGAAGGTTGCCTGATCGATGCGGTGTCGCAGCTCTGAGCGCACCGCTAGGAACGGTTGCACCTGGTCATCGGATGTGGGCAGAACCATCATGTGCAGATTCCCGTCGCCGACATGGCCGAACCCGTAAGCCAGAGCGCCTGGTGCTAACTCTGCGGCGATACGTCGGACCTCTTCGTGATACTCGCCAAATCGGTCAATGGGTACGGCGGTGTCGAGCTTGAGTCCGTACTTCTGTTGAGGCCACAGCCCCATCGCCGGCAGTTCGTCTCGGATAGTCCAGAGTCGGCGTTCCTGGTCTTCTGTGACCGCTACGACAGCGTCGTCCACAAGTCCTCGACGGCTTGCGCTCGTCAGAAGCGAACCCAGCAGATCGGAGACTGGATCAGTTGAAGCCAGCCTCATTAGCACGAAGAAGCTGGCACGACTGGCAAGAGGGCGGGGGATGGCGAACTTGTCACAGACCTTGTCGAGGCCGACCAGTGGGATCAACTCAAAGGCGGACAAGGTGCCACCACAACAAGTGGATGCCAACTCCAGTAGCTCCATGAGGCAATCAAGTCCGCTTATCGCTGCCAGCGCACTCTGGACATGCGGCGTGGGCGGGTGCAGGCGTAACACGGCACGTGTAACTACGCCGAGGGTGCCCTCGGCGCCGATGAAGAGGTGCTTGAGGTCATAGCCGGAGGAGTCCTTGCGCAGGGCTCGCAAGGCGTTGAAGGTGCGACCGTCGGCGAGCACGGCCTCGACGCCAAGCACCTGTTCACGCATGTTGCCGTAACGCAGCACGTTGTTGCCGCCAGCGTCGGTGGAGATGGCACCACCTACCGTGGCCGTGCCGCGTGCGCCCCAATCAGGGGCAAACAACAGGCCATGGTCGCGAGCGGATTGCTGAACCGATTCGATTGTGGCTCCTGCCTCGGCTGTGAGCGTCCAGCGGTGCGGATCAACCGAGGTGACGCGGTTCATGCGAGTCATGGAAAGCAGCACCACGCGGGCTTTGTGCGTATCTCCGGCTCGGCTGCCGGATGCGACTGCAGTTCGACCACGATTTGCGGGAACGGAACCACCTGAGAGACCTGTGTTCCCGCCTTGAGGCACGATTGCCAGGCCTTCGTCTGCGCATGCTCGCACCATCTGAGCGGTCTGAGTTGTCGATGCGGGTCTGACTACGCACAACGCATCTCCACCGAAGAGGCCTCTCCAACTCGTCAGGTACGAGGCGGCATCGGCATCGCTGATCACAGCCGCCGACCCGTGTTGTTCACGCAGTTTTGTGACGAATGCTTCTGCGCGGGTTGTCGGTTCAGCCCTTGATGACATGAGTGTGCAAACGCTAACCAGTCACCGACTACCGACTGCGGGTCTTTGCTCGCCTCATGTGACTCTTATTGACCGGGGGCTGGCACCCTCCGCGGCACACCCAGCGACACAGGGGTAGCGTTCGGCCATGCTTGACACGGGAATTGCAGCTCCGGACTTTGAGGCACCTGACCAGCACGGCAACACCGTCCGGCTCTCCGATTACCGGGGGAGTTGGGTTGCATTGTGGTGGTTCCCGAAGGCCTCAACAGCCGGTTGAACGATTCAGGGCAAGGGGTTCCGTGACAGAACCTCAGAACTCCAGGCAGCAGATGCTGTGATCATCGGTGCTTCCTTTGACACCGTTGAAGATCAACTGAAGTTCGCTAATGCCGAAGGCTTCCCGTACGTGTTGATCAGCGACACCGATCGCAGTATCGGTCGCAGCTACGACGCAGAACGTGCCGAAGGGGAGCCGTTCGCTGAGTGGGGAGTTCCCCGGCGGGTCACCTACCTGATCGACCCCGACGGCAAGATCGCTGTTGCCTACAACGTCGAAAAGGACGGCCACGACCTAGCAGAACATGCAGCCGCTGTCTTAGCCGACATCAAGTCACGCTCCTAACAGCCCACTCACCCCCGGACCTCGGCGAACACAACGCGCCCGCAATAGCGCCAATGATTGGGTGACTAGGAGTTGACTGTCGTGGCATCAGCAGCGCCGCTGGCGGGCATGCGGGTTGTCGAGGGGTCGGCTTTTGTAGCCGCGCCTTCGGGGGGCATGACCTTGGCACAGCTGGGGGCCGAGGTGGTGCGGTTCGACCCGATCGGTGGTGGCATTGACCACCGTCGCTGGCCTCTCACCGCTGAGGGTCGCTCGCTGTATTGGGCTGGTCTCAACAAGCAGAAGAAGTCGCTCGCGGTCAATCTGCGTGATCCGCAGGCACGAGAGTTGCTCAATGCGTTGATCGAGGTGGCCGGGACGTTTCTGACGAACTTTCCGGCTCGGGGATGGATGGCACCAGACGCCTTGATGCAGCGCCGCGAGGACTTGGTGATGGTGGCGATCACGGGTAACCGCGACGGCACCACCGCAGTGGACTACACCGTGAATGCAGCTATGGGTTTCCCGCTGGTTACGGGCCCGGCCGGGAGCGCAGGGCCGATCAACGGTGTGATCCCGGCCTGGGATCTGTTGTGTGGACAGAGCGCTGCTGTGGCGATCTTGGCGGCGGAACGTCGCCGTTTGCTAACTGGCGAGGGCTCCGTGATAGGTCTGGCATTAAGCGACGTGGCGTTGGCCGCGACGGCTGCTCTGGGATATGTAGCTGAGGTTCAGATCAACGGCGCAGATCGGCCGCGCTGTGGCAACGATCTATACGGTGCTTTCGGCGCAGAGTTACAAACGGCCGACGGGGCACATCTCTATGTGGTTGCGATCAGCCCCAAGCAATGGTCATCGTTACTCGAAGCCACGGGCACCGCTCAAGCCGTGGATTCGATAGCCGAGCGCCGGGGCTTGGACTTCTCAGACGAGGGCGACCGTTACCGGGCCAGACATGAGATTAGGGCAGAGATGGAGGCATGGGCGGGCACACGCTCAATGGCGTTGGCAAGACAGGATCTTGACGCGCACGGAGTGTGTTGGGGCCCGTATCAGAGCTTCGCGGAACTTGTAGCCAACGATCCGCGCGTGTCAAGCAAGGCCGGGCTCTTTGCAGAAGTGCAGCAGCCAGGGATAGGCGCGTACCTGGCTCCGGGTTCGCCGATCAACTTCATGCCGGTAGCGACGACAACTGCCTCGACAACCAGAGCGACTGTCGGTGCCACGGCGGTAGCAGGTGAGTTAGCGGCAACCTCGCCAAGTCAGGAAGTGGTAGATCGCCGTGCACCGCTGCTCGGGGAGCACACCGACGAGGTGTTGTCGGACTGGCTGGGCCTTTCGACACGTGAGATTGGCAGGCTTCACGCTGCTGGCGTAGTCGCCGGCACTGCTAAGGACTAACGAAGACTGATTAAGGCTGAACGAACTAGGAGAGGCCCCCGCCGTGTAAGTGTCTGACAATCAGACCGTCCGCCTTGCGCCAGATTGTATACAGCGTCTAGATTGTATACCGATGCTTGAGGCAAGACTCTCCTCCATAGTCCCGACCAGTTCAACGTCCTGGATGCAATACGGGCGCTGCACCGGTTCGGGTGAACTCTTCTTCGCTCCCTTTGCAGAGCGACCCGAGGCCCGCGTTCGGCGCGAAGCACGAGCTAGGGCTATCTGTGAGGAGTGTTGCGTATTGGCGACGTGTCGCGACTATGCGCGCCAGAACCGTGAACTCGGATTCTGGGGTGGAGAGAGTGAATCCGAGCGCGCCGACGCTGGATTCGCTCCGACGACACCGATCGTCGGGCGTCGTCGCGTAGCTGAGCAGCGAGCACGCGAAGCTATGCGACGCGTGATGTGAGCGTCTAGCGCTAGCTATTGTCCTCTCAGCACGTCACGGTTAAGGAGGGCGCTTAACCGTCAGACGTTTGCCGATAGGTCGGGGTCGACGATCAAAACCAGGCTGCCCACATGGTTCTTGGCAGCAAACGCTTTCTGGGCGGCGTGAATCTCAGCAAGCGGGAACGTACCTCCAAGTGCTGGCTTGATCTCGTTGCGCTCGATGTAGCCGACGAGGTCAGCAAAGATCTGGGGCTTGTAGACCGTGGCACCGTGAAACTCAAGGTCGTTTAGGTACAGGGTGCGCAGGTCGAGTTGCACCATCGGGCCGGCGATCGCACCCGAAGTGACGTAGCGTCCGCCCCTTTGCAGGGCCTCTAGCCAGTCGGGAAACGAGTCTCCGCCGACGATGTCGGCCACCACACTAAAGCTGCCGCCGTTGGCAGCGACGGCTGCGGCGACAACATTGTCTGACTCGCGAGCCACAGCCTCGTCTGCACCAAGGCTTTTGACACGGTCGAGTTTGGCGGCACTTGCTATGGCAACAACACGCGCACCTCGCAGCTTGGCGAGTGACACGAGCGCGCTGCCAACTCCTCCAGACGCTCCCGGCACTGCGATTGATTCGCCTCGCCATAACCCGCTGCGGGCCAGCATGTGCTCTGCCGTCGACCATGAGCAAGCAAAAGTAGCCAGTTCTGCGAAGCCGAGTCCGCAAGTCACCGGGTAGACGTTCTCGGCTGGCACCGAGCAGAACTGTGCGAATCCTCCATCACGCTCGCTGCCGAGGTAGCCAGCAAGATGGCGATCTGCTGAACGTCGCCGATCTCTGATCCAAGGATCAACGAGCACTCTGGAGCCGACAAGTTCTGTGCTCACGCCAGGCCCAACGCCGCTCACGATGCCGGCGATGTCGGCGCCCTGAATTCTGGGAAACGTCAGGCCGCTACGGCCCCAAGCCGAATCGTCCGCATCAGCCTCAGCAAAGCCGTCCCCCGAAGTGCCTGACGTAACCGACCGGCTGTACCAGCCGACCCGGGTGTTGATGTCGGTGTTATTCATGCCGCAAGCGGCAACCCGGATTAGCACATCGCCATAGCCCGGGGATGGCACAGGCACGTCGTCACGTAACTCGATCATTTCTGGGCCGCCGATGCCGGTCAGCACCGCAGCACGCATGGTTTGAGCGGTTGCGGACATCAGTTGATCCGTAGGCGATGCCTATACAACACTTCGTAGTTGGGAAGGCAGATCTTGTAGGACTCTCGCAACAAGGCGTTGTGGTCTATCGAGACATAGTTGCGCTTCTGGCGCTTGAGAGAGGTTGATTCAGCCAGTTTGTTATGCCAGGTGCCGCTCTCATACCATGTGTAACGAGTTTGGTTGTCTTGGCCCCATTGCAATGCATCTGGTTTGAAGTCTATTCCAACTGCTTCACACCACTTCTTGGTGATTGTTGCGGGGTCATCAAGTAGATCATCAGAGTCAATCACGGGCGGTGGCGCCCCTAGACGCTCGGTCAACAGGTCAAATAGCTGACGCTGTTCAGCGAAGCCGGTCTCGGCGATCGAAAAGTCTGACCATTGACCGTAGAGCGACGTTAGTGCTTTAGCAGGATCTCGGATCAAGAACGTGTGATTGAAAGCATCAAGAAACGAAATGTCACTCCCATCCGAGCCTGCACCGGGCACCACATAGTCGTGAAGACCAGTTACATAGTGCGGAAAGTCCTTGATGAACACGGCGCCTTCATAAGCCTTTGATACCAGCGAACCCCAGACCGAGTCGTAAGTGAGCCCGGGTCGGAACTGCACATGTGAAGCGGGTGGTTGAGTCTTGTTGCCGATCGAATACCACACCTCACCAAACGGCTCATGGACGCAAATGTGATCACCTCGCTGTGACATCATCCGCTCAAATGCTGTTGACGTGGAGCGCGGCACGGCCCAAAGCGCCAGAATCGGCTGGAACTTTGTCTCGGTAATCATCGCTGTTGCCCTCCGTGGAAGTGTTCCGAATCATTCGCTACGGCGCCATGATCAGTCTGGTGCCTCATTGAGGCTCTTGAGCAGAGATGGCTAGGAGCGCAGTCGGGTGTTGGCGGGGTCATGAAGCGCCTGAGTCAGCACTCTTGCAGGCCGCATCTCACCGGCGACACGCACACTAAGAGAGGAATCCGGTGTGGCGTGTTCGGGCGAGAGGTAAGCGAATGCAAGCCCCTGTTGAGTATGAAACCCGTAAGCGCCCGATGTGACCAACCCGATCGCTTTGCTTTCTGCGTAGACACCGTCGGCGGAATGAACTTCGGCGTTGTCAGTGTCAACGGCCAGATATGCGAGCTTCCAGCGGTAAGGCTCGGCTCCCGAAGAGGCCTGTACACGTCGTTGAAGCAGTGCTTGGCGTCCAATGAAATCGCACTTGTCAACCTTGACGAAACGGTGTAGTCCCGCCTCATCTGGGTTGATGTCATGAGTAAGTTCGCGACTCGTCAGGTAGCTCTTCTCCATGCGAAGCGAGTCGAGTGCGTAGTTGCCAGCATCGGCGATACCGAACTCTTCTCCCGCATCCCAGAGTGCGTCATAGACAGTTCCGATCTCGTCGATCGGGATGTGTAGTTCCCACCCGAGTTCGCCCGTAAAACCGACGCGTAGTGCTCGCACACCCTCCACACCAGCGATCCTGATTGTGCGTGCCCTGAGCCATCTGAAGTTGTGGTTGTCGAGTTTCGCCTCGGTGACTTTCTCTAGCAGGTCACGAGTGCGTGGTCCAGTTACGTTCAACACACCGAAGTCGGTTGATCGAGTGATTAAGTCCGCACGAGCACCGGCAGGCCAGTGAGTTTCGAAGAACTCACGATCCTTGCCTTCACCAACTGCTGCCGACACCAGATATAGATGGTCCGCTCCCAGCCGTGTCACTGTGAATTCACCCTCAACACGACCTTGGGGAGTCAGCAGGTAGCTAAGGCCGATGCGGCCCAGAGTTGGCACCGTGTTAGTGCTGAGTTGATCAAGAACCGCGACTGCATCTGGTCCGATCAAATCGAACTTCGCAAAGGCAGTGCCATCAAGAATGGCCACTCGCTCACGCACGGCTTGGCACTCTTTAGCCACCACATCAAACCAATCTGTGTGATGAAACGACACGATGTCCTTTTGCGGTAGTCCAGCCACAGCAGGGAACCATTTGGGACGCTCCCATCCATAAATCTGCGTGAACACCGCACCTTTGGCGTCATATCGGGCAAAAAGCGGCGTTGTCAGGTATGGACGTCCAGCAGGTCTTTCAAGGCTTGGCAGCGGCGTCTGGTGACGGTATTCGTGGTCTTCGATGCCCTTTATGCGCCCGTAGGTGGAGAGATCTGCAGGGTCGATGTAGCCAAAGCGGCGGGCGTCATAGGCGCGCACACTCACTCCGGTAGATCCGTGAACCATCCAGCGCGCTAGTTCACGGCCGAGTCCGGGTCCGTCTGCAATGCCGACCTGCACTCCCATGATCTGCCAGAAGTTTGGAATGCCCGAAAGACCCAGGAGAGGCTCGCCGTCAGGCGGGTAGGAGATCGCACCACAGATGACTCGCTTGATCCCCCTCGGTTCCAGCACGGGCATCCGCTCAAAGGCGCGCTCCAACCAGAACCCGACCCGGGCGTAGTCGGCTCCGAACAGTGGGCTCTCAAGTGACCAGTCCGGCCCTTTCCCTTCATGCCAAACGTCGACCGCACCGTGCTGTTCGTAAATCCCGATTAAGCCCGACGTTTGCTCCTGGCGCAGGTAGCCCGAAACGTAGTCGTCTCGCACCACGGGCAATTCCTCATCACGCGCCGCGAATTCGGGGACTTCCTCGGTCACCAGATAGGTGTGCAACACGTTCGCTAGGGGCACGTCTAGTCCAACCATGCGTGCAACTCTTTGCGCGTAGCATCCCCCAGCATTCACTACGTGTTCGGCGTGAATGCGGCCGCGTTCTGTGTCGACGTTGAAGCTGCCATCTCGGCGGCGCGAGATGCCAACAACCCGGTTGCGCCTGCTGATCTGTGAACCAAGATCGCGGGCTGCGCGCACTAGAGCGTGGGCTGCACCTGCGGGGTCGGCGTGACCATCGTCGGGCGTGTGTACCGCGCCGAGCATCCCGTCAATGTTGTAGAAGGGGTGCAGTTCAGCAATGCGCGATGGCGTTACCCACTCCATCGCATTGCCGACGTAATCGGCCGTGCCGATCTGCGCTCGCAGCCAGGCAACTTCCTCGGTGTTGTATGCAATCCGAAGGCTTCCGCTGCGATGCCATGACGTTGAGACACCGGTTGAAGCTTCTAGCGAGGCGTAAAGCTCACAGGCGTAACGACGGAAGTCAGCAAGCACATAGCTCGACACCGAATGGGTTACCTGACCGGCAGCATGCCAGGTTGAACCCGACGTGAGTTCGGCCTTCTCCACCAGCACGCAATCGGTCCAACCCTCCAGTGCTAGGTGGTATAGGGCACTCGCACCGCAAATGCCGCCGCCAATGATGACCACACGAGCACTGTCAACGAGTCCGCCTGGATTTTGTCCGGCTAAGCGTGTCTGGGGGTCGGGTTGACGTTGTCTGGCATTTTGTTTCTGGGCGCCCGAAACGGTCATGTTGGTGTCATTCATGCGTGGCGGAACTTAGCCGCCGCGAGAGGGCAGAATAGGCACCCAACACCCGGGCACAATCTTGGGCCGGGACACGACCACAGGAGGTTGTGATGCAGTCCACTGTGCGCTTCTCGCATCCCGGTTTGGAAGCGCCCGAGTTCTATGTTCCTGGGTTGAGCGCCGACTCTGTGATGCAGCGCTATGGCATCCACCCAACTGAGATCTCCAAGTTGGGTTCGGCAGAGAATCCTTTGGGAGCGTCGCCCCTCGCTGTGAGTGCCATCCAGGAGAGCCTCGGCGATCTGCATCTGTACCCGTCGTGGACCGCTGAATCTCTCCGCAACAAGATTGGCGAGACCTACGGCTTCGAGCCAGATCGCATCATGTGTGGCGCTGGAGAGACCGAGATCATCTCATGGCTAATCCGGGCATGCTGCGAACCCGGAGGGCGCATCCAGATGCCTGGACCCTGCTTCCCGATCTACCACTTGTTTGCAGAAGCCGAAGGTCGTGTTGCCGCTCTGATACACGAGGCAACTGATCCACAGTCAATGTCACTAGATGTCGACACTTACATTGCAGCCATCGACAAACAAACCCGGATCGTGTTCGTGACTAACCCACATAGCCCGTCAGGTACCTGGCTTGATGAGACGAGCATTCGTGCCATTATTGAGGCAGCCCCGGAGGCGGTCGTGGTGCTTGATGAGGCTTATGTTCACTATTCGGGCACACACGGTTACATCCATCTTGTGGATGAATACCCGAATCTGGTGGTGCTGCGTACCTTTTCCAAGGCTTTCGGGCTCGCCGGGCTCCGTGTCGGGTTTGGTGTGGGGCCTCGCCCATTGATTGATGCTTGCCTCGCGGTGAAACCAACCTGGAATATGGGTGTGCTACAGATGACTGGAGCAGCGGCAGCACTGGATGACACTTCACACATCGGTGACACAGTCGCCACTATTGCGAAAGGCAGAGCCCATGCTCAGGAGCGCTTTGAGGAACTTGATCGCTTTGAGATGATCGCAGGCAGCAGATCCAACTTCTTTCTGGTCAGAATCGTCGACCCGGATACCGACTCAACCCGGGTGTTTGAACACCTGTTGCAACAGGGCGTGATCGTCAAAGACGGATCGGTCTCGTTTCGTGGTCTAAAACGTCGCTTCTTGCGCTGCGATGCAAACTTGCCAGAACATATGGATCGGCTGGTTGAGGCTCTCAAGGTGGCACCATGATCAGCACTGCGTCACCGCATCTTCATCTTCATCCCATGGCAGCCAGCGGCCAGTGAGAGGAGGCACCGCACATGTCAGTTACGAGCACTGAGGGTATAGACCGTCGAAAGGGCCTTGCAGCCAACTATTACACCGACCCGGCGGTCTTTGACCTTGAGATGGAACGCATCTTTGTCCGCAGTTGGATCATGGTCGGTCACAGATCACAACTTGAGCAATCTGGTTCGGTGATCAAAGCCACTGTCGGTGATGAGAGCGTGCTGATCACCAACGACGGCAGCCGCCTTACTGCCATGTACAACGTGTGTCAGCACCGCGGACATGAGCTGCTCACTGATGACTCTGCCCAGTTGTCAAGCATCACCTGTCCTTATCACGCGTGGACTTATGGACTTGACGGGAAGCTGTTACACGCCCGAGGCGAAAATGTTGGCGAGATCTGCGTTCCCCACGTCAGGCTGGACTTTCAAGCCGGCTTCATGTTCGTCAACCTTGATCCACAAGCCCCTTCATTGGCAGAGACAACCCCGGGAGTGGAGCAAGAGTTGCTGACACTCGCTCCCGATGCTTCCCAGCGTGTGCTTTCGGCACGCCGGACTCATGAACTGAAGGCCAACTGGAAGGTAGTAGTCGAGAACTACAACGAGTGTTACCACTGCCCAAACGTTCACAAGTACTTCACACAGGGGGTTGTCTCACCCGGGAGTTACCAGATCGCATCTAGTGGCAACGTAATCCGCCACACTGCTTCGTCATCAACTTCAAGGGCTCGCCACGCCAGTAACCCTGCAAGCAACGGCGGGAGCACCGCGACCGTAAATCTCGACTCTGGTTATGGCTCGTTTTACACCTGGCCGTTGTCATCGATCCAGTGCTATCCCGGGCGAGTGTTGAACACATTTAGGTGGGTACCTCTTGCTGTTGACCGCACGCTGTTGATCCGGGAGTGGTGGTTCGATACTCCCGAACCCGACGAAGCCGGAGCGCAACACGTCGACGCCGACTGGAACTACACCGCTACCGAGGATTTCGTGATAGTCGAGTCGGTGCAGCGCGGCCTCTCCAGTCGTGGCTATCAGCCGGGCCCATTGATTGAGCACCCGAGCGGTGTATGTGATGTGCATAGCGAAAACACAGTCGGGCATCTTCAAGATCTGACATTGGCATGCTTGGCGGTTGATGGCTGAACCCTCACTGTCGTTTGAGCTAGCAGACTTCCTGAGCGGACTTCGGGGCCGTGTAGCACAACGCCACCTCGATGTTGCCGCTAACTGTGTGATCGACACGCTCGGTGCTATCGCCTACGGCGCCCGCCTCGATTGGTCTGTTGCGGCGGCACGTCATGCCTTCGACACAGGCAGGGGCGGCGATTGCACCGTGGTTGGCTGGAACAAGACGGCGTCGGCGCCCATGGCAGCATTTGCTAACGGCACCGCGGCTCACGCCTTTGAGATTGACGACTGCCATGAAGAGGCCGTCAACCACCCCGGCGCGGTTGTGGTGCCCGCGGCCCTCGCGGTTGCAGAGAAACTGGGTGCATCGGGGCTTGAGTTCCTTGAGGCGGTGGTCGTCGGTTACGAGGCAATGTCGCGAGCCGGGATTGCTGTCGGGCCTGTGTCTCACATGCTCGCTGGGTTCCACCCGACGTCAATGTCGGGCGTTTTCGGGGCAGCAGCTGCTGCGGCACACCTTCATGGCTTTGATGCCTCAAGACTCAATCACGCCTTCGGGATCGCGGCATCGCTGGCGTCTGGCACAACAGAGTTCGCATCATCGGGTGGGATGGCCAAGCGCATCCATGCCGGGCGCGCCGCTGAGGGTGGCATAACGGCCGCTGCGCTTGCGGCCCAGGGATTTGAAGGTGCCCATGACGGCCTAGCAGGGAGGTTCGGCTTCTGTCGGATCTTTACTCGCGATCCTCAGCCTGAGCTTCTCGTGGATCAACTCGGACAGCGCTGGTTGATTGATGAGGTGACGATTAAGCCCTACCCGTCGTGTAGTGATCTGCATCCGATGGTTCAGGCCGCCTGCGAACTTGTAACGGCACATGGCGTGGTGGCTGCGGATGTGGAACGCCTCGCTGTTCGCACCACCACCAAGGTCGTTGAGCTAAACGACATGGATGGCACGACATCGGTGATGGCAGCGCAGTATTCGGCCCCGTTCAACTTGGCGGCGGCTCTTGTCGCTGATCCTGCCGATCCCGCCACTTTCGACTCCGAGCGAATCAGCGATCCGACTATCGCGGCATTACAGCAGCAAGTAACCCTTGAGGCGGAGCCGATCTATGACGCCACTTACGCCCGCAAGCAGGGAGCCCACGTGCGGATCTTGCTGAAGGACGGCTCGGAGTTGGAACGCGAGGTATATGGCCAGCGCGGTTCGATGTTTGATCCGCTGAGCCCCGACGAGATCGATGCCAAGTTTGAACTCCTTGCCGGGGGCACCCTCGACCCTGGCATTCCCGTAGTAGTGCGATCGCTCACGCAGCTACCAGTTCGCGATCTCACACACCTGTTGCACGCCACCCAATAGCAGTGTCTGAGATTTGCAAACGGGAGCGGCAATTGCAGTAGCTAATTGCAACGACGATTTCGATTACGAAATGACACTTCGTGTCGTGTAAGCACAAAAGCCCTGTTCTGAGCCTGTTTTTGGGGCTTGAGCGAAATCGCCGAGAATCGTCACATTCGTAGGTACAGAACGATTTTCGAGCTCAAACCCACGAACGTTGCATTTATTCGCAATTGTGGCGCCGCCCGACATGTCGTCGTAATCGACCTCTAGCAGCACACTCCCGAGGCGCCTTAAGTGCCAATCTTGTAGCGCGTCGCACGCCCTGCACCGACCCGTATCAGCCGGCCCGCATCAACGAGTTCTGCTAGCAGCCTGAGTGCCCGGTGGCGTGGCAGATCAAGGCTCTCACGCACCATTGCGTTAGAAACCGGTACTCGTCTCGCCATCTCCAACACCCGATCTGCCATCTCAGATTCGGTCAGCGAGCTAGTAGGCGAAAGGGAGCGAGAGAGCGCTTCGGTGGCGATGCGGTAGTTCCTGCCCCGGCCATTTCCGCTTCGCTCAACGAGACCGGTCTCGCTCAATTTCTCCAGGCTCGCACGTGCTGAATCCCTGCTGCACCCTGCGATTCTGGCTGCAGCTGGGCTCTGAAGTGTGCCTTCGTGAAGCGTTTCGACGAGTAGTCGGCGATCGACTTCGTCAAGTGGTGTGCCGAAGGTGCTCTCGAGTTCGTAAATCCAGACCCGTTCGCGGGGAGTCGCGGGACCGGTCATCGGCAGTTCCACCCGAACGGATCCGTCTGGCTGGTCCGACCAGCGCGGGTCATCGAACAGATTCAGTGCCATCCAGCGGCGAACCGAGCGAACACCCCGGCCAGCCTGTTCGGCTAGGTCAAATGCGCGCAGCACGCTGATCAGTGCGGGATTTCGTGCAGAGTGCTGACTAGCAAGGTCATCAAGGGTGACCGGGTACGGGAGCGTTCCGGGTGACGTCACCTCCAGGTTCCCTGGCCGTAGCCGAACCTCGATGGCTGAGCCACTGAGCTGGTAGTCACGGTGCGCAACCGCGTTGGCCACAATCTCGCGTACGGCATCTCCTGGTAAGCGCTCAACCTCGTGAGCTTGAACTCCCTCCACAACCAGGTCGAATCCGACTTGACCAACGATCCAGTCATGAGCGGCGCGGATCTGTTGCGCCGGCGTGCCCTCAAGCCTCACCCGAAGGTCGTAGAGGTCATCATTGTCATCGTTGTCACCATGTGGAACGCTCAGCGGCACGGCCGGGAAACGGAATGCTTCGATGTGACACATTCCGAGTGATCGGGCAGCACCAGGTATCAGAAACAATGCACCAACCACGGTTAGCACTGTGCGCCCTCGCTCTAGGCGTGCGAGCGATCGGCCGGCAAGAGCCTCAGACATGCGCTGATCTGTGCCGACCTGCGAACCGACAGGGCCCTTAGGTGGAATGATGGGATAGCTCTCACCTTGGGTCGTGATCCCCAGCGCTTGGCAGAGTTCCAACAGCAGTTCCGAGTCGGCTTGCTCAAGCGTCCAGTCGGATAGCCGTTCCTCGTAGCGGTGGGCTCGTCGCCTGTCCATCAGGTCGAACAACTCCTCGCCCCGCAGAGGCAGATTCTGCTTTCCTCGGCGGATCAACAACTGGCCGTTGGAGGTTTGAGCGACGCCCTGGTCGCGACGCTCAACCTCGATGATTGTGAGTTCCATCGACTCGACAGCGAGCGCACCTATCCGCACGGGCCCAGGGGATTCGACGTATTGGACGATCTCCCACAGAGTCTGTTCAGCGTTCACGTCGAGCGGTTTGCCTTGCAACGTGCCGGTGTCATCGACTCCGATGACGATGACACCTCCAGACGCATTCGAAAATGCGACGATTGCTTCCTGGATCTTCTTGCGTGAGGTGCCGCTCTTCCACTCGACGTGGTGACCCTCGTGGGGGTAGAGGGAGCGGAACTCATCTTGGCTAATGAGGATCCGCTCGCCACTGCGGGTCAGCTGGAAGGGGGGATCCATAGATGCCAGGGGAGAGTTCGACAGATTGGACATAGGCATATGAAGGTTTGCAAACGGGAGCGGCAATTGCAATAGCTAATTGCAACGACGATTTCGATTACGAAGTGACAATCCGTGTCTTAACAAGCACAAAAGCCATGTTCAGAGCCTATTTTTGGAGCTTGAGCGAATCGCCGAGAATCGTCACATTCGTAGGTACAGAACGATTTTCGAGCCTAAACCCACGAACGTTGCATTTATTCGCAATAGTCGTTGACGCCGCGCGAGCGGTTTGTGGAGACGGAGAGTTGATGGCGTCGCAATATCGTGGCGCTATGAGTGGGCTTGATCTTGGTGGGGATTTTCTGGGGCGTGTTGGGGCTGCGCTGGTGGTTGGTGGCAGTGGTGGCCTTGGCTCGGTGATTGCTGCTGAGTTTGCGGCGCGTGGGAGCGACATTGCTATCACGTACCGATCTGGAGTTGAGGCTGCTGCCGCTACTGCATCGGCTGTCGAAGAACTGGGACGCCGCTGCTGGTCGGCGCGTGCGGATCTCACCGATGACGAGTTGACAGCATCGGCGGTTCAAGAGTTGGCAGACGCTGCTTCGGGCATCCATACGTTGGTGTACGCGGCCGGCCCGATCGTGCCTCAGTTGCATCTGAGCCGTACGGCCCCCTCGCTGGTGCGAGCTCAGATCGATGCTGATGCATCGGGCTTCTTCTCGGTGGCTCACGCGTCTCTAACACACCTGCGCAAGACCCGCGGCAACATCGTGGCTGTCACAACAGCGGCTCTGGGTCGTTTCCCGGTGCGAGATGGCCTTAGCACTCTGCCCAAAGCAGCGGTAGTCGCTGCCGTTCGGGGTCTCGCAGCAGAAGAAGGACGCTTTGGTGTGCGAGCCAACAGCGTCGGCCCCGGAATGCTCACCGACGGCATGGCACAAGAGCTAATGGCATCGGGCCAACTAGACGAACGAGCCCTCGCGGCCGCACGCAACAACATCCCGCTACGTATCTTCGGCACCGCAAGCGACATCGCTGAAGCAGTGTGCTTCCTGGCATCCGATCGTGCCCGCTACATCTCGGGGCAGCATCTCGCCGTGGACGGCGGCTATACCTGCTAGCCGCATCACGGGACTCAGGAGCTGCGGATCGGCGTTCGGCAAACGGCTACGGTGCTAGCCGATGTACCCAGGATTTCATGCCTCCACCCGAGGGGATCAAGCCGCCATCGTCATGGCCGGCAGCAACGAGACTCTCAGCTACGCCCAGCTCGATGAGCAGGCAAACCGTGTGTCACATGTGTTCCGCTCTGCGGGACTGAATCCAGGCGACCATGTTGCGTTCTGCCTTGAGAACCGTCTTGACTTCTTGCCCTTGGCCTGGGGAGCCAACTATGCCGGGCTGATCTACACACCGATCTCGAGCCGCCTCACTGCCTCAGAGATTGCCTACATAGTCGACAACTGTGACGCTAAAGCCTTCGTCACCTCTGACTACAAAACCCGAGA